>CAWENA010000001.1:0-7928 GCA_963810385.1 uncultured Chloroflexia bacterium
GGTATCCGGCCGCCACATAACACAAGTTGCAGGAGGCACAACCATCGCATCGCATGGATGTAACATTCCTAATCATCCTGGACCATTCACTTGTATTATTATCCGAATTCGTCCAGGAATCGTCTGGAAAGCCTGAAGCAGCCAGGGCGGAATTCAACGAATTCACCCCTGACACATGTATGGCTTTGCCATTCAAGCAAAGCGCCCGTTCCCCTCACAGCTGTAAATAGTTGATCAAGCACCGGTAAATAAACCACTCCTAACTCAACTTGGCCATTTTTCTCCAGGGCAATGGAAACAGAAAACATTGGATAACCGTGGGCATAGTTCGTAGTGCCATCAAGGGGATCGATTATCCAATGTTCTTTGCCTGAAAGCTCAAAAGAGCTTTCCGTTTCTTCAGTCACCGCAGGAATATCAGGGAAGGTGCTCCACAAATGATTGAGGATGACCTGCTCGCTTTTTAGGTCAATTTCTGTAACGAGGTTGGCCGGTCCTTTCTTATTGATGTAGAAATTGGAATGGAGCCGCTCCAATTGCAAATCACCAGCCAATTTGGCTGCCTTGATCGCTGCAGCAAGCCTGTTCTCCACCTGGTTCAATCCATAAAAGAGCCACCATTGACATTAATGGCTTCTCCGGTGATAAAGTCTGACAATGGGGATGCGAGAAACAACACTACTGATGCCACGTCCTCTGCCGTTTGCAAGCGTCGTAGCGGAGTATCAGCCACGTAAAGCCGCTTGACCTCATCGATGGCTACGCCGCGCAGCTCAGCTTCCCACTTAAGTTCTCGTTCCTGCATGGCAGTTGCTACATACCCCGGGCAGACCGAATTTACGGTGATGAACTGTTCCGCGAGTTCACCTGCGGCAGCCTGGGTGAAACCCAATATCGCAAATTTTGATGCAACGTAGTGCGCCAAGAATGGGGCATTTCCACGCTTGGCTGCCATCGAAGCGATATTAATGATCTTCCCGCGTAACCCTGAAACCGTATCCGTGGCCTGTTTTTCCATAATGCGTGCCGCAGCCTGAGTGCCAAAGAACGCACCTTTAGCATTGATATCCATATTAAAATCCCAATCGGCTTCCGTCAAATTGACCAGTCGATTCATACTGCTGACGCCTGCGTTATTCACCCAGCCATCAATTCGGTGGTATTTATCTGCCACTATACTCGCCAGTGAATTGCACTGATCCGAATTTGTAACATCAAGTTGATAAGCCTCGGCTAGTCCATTTTTGGCCTGAATTTTAGCAACTGTCTCTTGTGCAAGATCCAGCTTTAAATCCGATACGATCGTGTTTGCGCCGGAGATCGCTAGTGCAAGTGCTGAAGCCCGGCCAATACCTGACCCTGCGCCGGTAATGACGTATACTTTTCCAGTCAATGATTTTTCCATATAGAGAATCCTTTTCTATTCATTATTGTTCGGCTCTTTGCATCACTCTCATCAAAACAAAGGTCATTAGAATAATAATTGCAAGCAGCAAGAACGCCATTGCGGAACTTTTTCCAACATCCAAAGCGACAAAGAACACCTTATAAATGTAATAGCTTATGGTTTCAGTAGAAATACCCGGGCCGCCACGGGTTAAGATATAAACCAGATCATAGGTTTTTAATGCAGCGATCATCCGTATGATCGTTGCAACCATAATAGTCGGGGTTAGCAGCGGCACGGTGATGAATCGGAACTTTTGCACCTGGTTGGCGCCATCGATTGTGGCAGCTTCATAAATCTCATCCGGCAAACTGGTCAACCCGGCTAATAACACAAGAATAATAAACGAAGTCTCATGCCACATATCCACAATGATGATTGTGATCATGGCCAGGGAGGGAGTTGCCAGCCAGGTAGGCTGCGGCAATCCTACCAGCCCTAACATATAGTTGATGATGCCCAGATCGGGGTGTAACAGCAGCCGCCAGATCAAGCCTACTGTGATAGGCGGCATAAGCATTGGAATTAATAAGACAAATAAATAAAAATTCCTGAATTTAATGTGTTTGTTGTTTAATAACAGAGCTAATCCGAACCCGACAAAAATTTCCAACACTACCACACTGATTGTCAGAACCACAGTATTCTTAGCGGAATTAATTAAGAGCGGATCCTTCAGAATGGTTGTGTAGTTAGATAAGTTGAGAGGTCCGATGCCGCCCTGGCTTAGGATCCAATCGTGCAGGCTTACGTAGATCGCGTACAAAAGCGGAAAGAGTACAACAACCCAGATGCCAATGACAGCAGGAGCGACCAGCGATCTGGCGGTTCTTCTATCGTGTGCAGGTAAACTATTAAATAAGTTCGATTTTGCCATAAAACTGCTTTCAAAACCAGGATTGGTTCCCCATTCCTTTCGAAATGGAGAACCAATGGAATACATATTTTTTACTTATCGGCCAGATTGATGCATTCAGTTTTCAACTCTGCAATGGCTGCTTCCGAAGTCATGCTTCCTGCGATGGTTTCAGAAATGACACGTCCTAAAACCTCAACGATCTGTGGGGCTCTGGACTGCATCGGGAACATGATGGAATCTCCCACGATCTTTTCAACATCCTTGTAATGCGGATACTTAGCTAACACATCGGCATCTTCAAAAACGTCTGCCCGGGTGGGAGCGCCGCCCAACAATGCACGCTCTTTCGCGATCTCAAATGATTCTACCCATTCCATGAAAGCCCATGCAGCATCTGGATTTGGAGAAGAATTGGGGATCGCCCAACCCCACCCACCGAGAAGACCAGCTCCACCTGGGGTTGCAATAACCTTTACCTTGCCGCCAACCTCGGATTGTTCCGGGTCATCCAATACAGGGACCATCCAGTTGTATGTCAGATAAGAGAAAGCTTTTCCCTGTGCCATGGTTGCAAAAGCTTCGTCAAACCCATAGGATGGGGCGCCTGGAGGGGCTGCGTTTTTCATGGCATCTACATAGGCATTTAATGCGTCAACGCCGATCTTCTCATCTAAAACCACATTGCCTTCAACGTCGTAGAGCAATCCGCCCATGCCATACAGGTAGTTCAAGAACTCCATAGCTGTTGGATCCGGCCGCAATCCTTGCATGGAAGCGCCGTAAACATCGGTTTGTCCATCGCCATCTGTGTCGCGAGTCATGAATTTGGCTAATTCAATATATTCGGGAATGCTGGATGGAAGAGCTAATTCTTTGCCAAACTCTGCTTTGTAATCGGCTTTGATGGTCGGGTCTGTGAATAGATCTTCGCGGTAAACTAAAGCCATGGCATAGTTATAGAACGGCAGCATATATGTCTTGCCATTGTATGTTCCAACCATTTCAACCATTGATGGTAGATAATTATCCATGCTGATATTCTCACTGGCAGCGATTCTGTCATCTAAAGACGTCAACCATCCAGCCCGATTGAATTCAGCAACCCAATAATTATCCACAACGATCAAATCATAGGAACCAGAGCCGGCTGCGGCTGTCAGTTGTGGCACCAATTTTTCGTGCATCAATGCGTAATTGAGAACTTCAATGTTCACTTTAGCGCCGGATTCTTCTTCGAACTGGCTTAGCATGGCTTGAACATATTCAGTATCTGGCACGCCTTCCATCATGACATTAATGGTCACGTCGTCGTATGGTTTGCCGGTTGCTGCCGCTGGCGGCTGCTCTGCTTTCGCGCAGGATGTAAGCAGCAGGCTAAAAATGGTAAGTAACATAACACTTATGAACAGGGTTCTTTTCATTCTAATCCTCCAATGTTGATTCTTATCTTTTTAGACATCTCAACAAATAACAAATAGTCTATCTATTCACCTCCTCTCAATTACTTTATGGCCCCAAAGGTTAAGTTTCGTACCAGGAACTTTTGGATAACGTATGTCAGAATAATCACGGGTAATATGGTAATAACCGTAGCAGCAGATACCGCTCCAATATTCACGCCCTGTTGAGTCCAGAGGCTTGAAATGGCCACAGGCAATGTTCGGGTGTTACGACCCGTCAGAATGAGTGCAAACAGGAATTCATTCCAATTCAAAATAAAGCTGAATACTCCTGCCGACAGCAAACCCGGAAGGGCAACGGGTAAGACGATTCGCACAAGGCTTTGGATTCGAGAACAGCCATCTATCATTGCAGCTTCCTCTATCTCTACCGGGATGCCCTGGAAAAAGCCGATCAGTATCCAAACCGTATATGGCAAATTGAATGAAAGATATGCCAGGATCAGTCCCGGGAAAGTGTCCCAAAGCTTGACTACATTCATCAATAAAAAGATCGGGATCACCAGGGCAATCGGGGGCAGCATCTGGGTGCTCAGCATACTCAAACGTAAGGCTGGGTCACCTGTGCGGAAGCGGGCAATGGAATATGCCGCAAGCGACCCTATGATCAACGCGACGATGCTGGCAGCGCCAGAGATCAACAAGCTGTTTAGGAAGTATTCCTGGAATGGGTACTTATCGAAAATGGTCAGGAAGTTATCAAAAGTAGGTGTAAAGAACCAGACCGGTGGAATTTTATAAGCGATCAGTCGATTTGCCAGCGATGTCCGGATAACCCATACGATGGGTAATAAAATTGCCAACGATGAAATAATCAAGATGAGATGAGCCAGGGTTAAACCTAATTTTCTTTTGACTTTCATGGGCTATATAGGCTCCTACTATTAAGTGCGACTATCATTCGGTTAAGCCTTCGATCTTTGCCAGGCGGGTAAAATTCGACCGGTTTGATTTATAAATATCTCGATACAGGGTATAAAACGATTTATATTTTTCGTGGCGGGCTGAATCAGGGATTGTAGGATCTTTAAGATGGATAAACTTCTCAATTTCGCTCCATTTAGAAAAGGCGCCTACTCCCATACCAGCCACGAAAGCTGCTCCCAGGGATGAACCGGGATGATTGGCTACCTCTTCCAAAGGATATCCGATCACATCAGAGGTTACCTGACGCCAAAGCTTGCTGCGCGCGCCGCCATTTGCAACCCGGACCCGCTTGATCTCAAACCCGGCATCTTTCAACACCTGGATGTGGTGGTAAAAACCGAACGAAATTCCTTCAAGGATGGCGTGGTAGAGGTGGGCGCGGGTATGCTGCAAGGTCAACCCAAAAAAGACACCACGGGCCAGTGGATTGAATATGGGGGTTTTCTCACCAATGAAGTAGGGCAGCAGAACCAAACCTTCAGAGCCAGCGGGGATTTGCCTTGCTTCCTCATCCAAAGCGGGATAATCCAGACCAGCGCCAAAAGCATCTCGATACCATTTAATGATCGACCCGCTGGATGCCATACAACCGTTGATCAAATACAACCCCGGTATGACGTGATAGTCCAGGAACAATGCTTCGTTAATTGCCAGCTTATCCATGGAGAAAAGTATGTCTCCAGCACCACCCAATTTAATAAGTAGGTCGCCGTTCTCTTTTACGCCTACCGAAAAAGCAGAGGCAACATGATCTGCGCTGCCGGCGACGACAGGGGTACCTGACCTGAGGCCGGTTAATTTTGCAGCGTTTTCTGAAACTTTACCTATGACTTCATTCGGGGCGAACACCCGGGGAAGCTGACTGCGTTGGATTTTGGATAAGGAAAGCAGGTCATCATCCCAGTCTTTTTCTTTAATATCGTATAAGCCGCTTTCCAACGCCCAGTTTTGTTCCAAGGCAGGTGCATCGGTGAGGAGATAATTGATGTAATCATACGACCCCATCACCCAGGTTGCCTTCTCAAATGCAGTGGGTTCATTCTTGGCAAGCCAAAGCAATTTTGGACCGATACTTTGCTGGGTAATGGCCGAGCCGGTGCGCTGGAAAACATCGTTTTCGTCCACACGTGCTTTAAATTCAGCAATTTCAATAACGGAGCGGGCATCATTTTGTTGGATGGACCGCCTCAATGGCTCGCCATCTTTACCAACCAGAATTGTGGTGGGTACCATTCCACTCACGCCAACACCAAGAATGGAATCCGCAGTGGCGTTAGCCTTCTCCAGACACTCCGGTACACCCTTACAAACATTCTCCCACCACTCACGAGGGTCTTCCTCTGCCCATCCAGTCTGAGGAGAAATTAGCGTGGCGGTGCGGTTTACTTCCGCTATGATTTCACCGGTAGTGTCGATGAGTAATATCTTGGTTCCGGTGGTGCCGATATCGATGCCTAATAAATAGGACTTAGTCATGAAAGTTCCTTACGGACATCCCTTACTGTTGACATAAATGCTTTCACCCTTTGTGGGTCGACCGGATTCCATGTTTTGCCATCCACCTTCAAGCTGGAACCTACGATCACGCCATCAGCAACTGAAAGGAACTGGCGGATGTTTTCCTGCCTGGCGCCGGTATTGAGAATCACCGGTATTTCACTGCCAACGGCTTCCTTGGCTTCCTGCACCAACGAAAAATCTGGTTCTGCTCCGGCCATAGCACCGGCAATTAGAATGCCATCTACAAGCGTCGAAACAACAGCGCTTCGAGCGCGTGTGGCCACATCTCGAGTTCCGAGGGGCGAAGCGAATTCAGGCGTGATATTCGCAAAGACCTTGATATGGTCCGCATCGATCGCATGTCGGTAGCGATACAATTCAGCGGCATCCGGAGCCCAGATTCCCATGTCACTTTCATATACACCCGTAATGACTTCACGTATAAACGAGCCGCCCGTAGCTTTACAAATAGCCAGCGGTGCCATTGGATCCCAAAGGAAATCGGCACCGAACGGACGGTCCTTTGGTCGAAGTTCGGTAACGATACGGGTCATCACAGCAACAGCTTCTAACCCGGCATGGAAGGAATAGGGGCGGTCATCCTCATTACAAAACATGATCGCATCCACGCCATTTGCAAGAAGATGTTCAACATCCTTGCGCACTGCTTCTAAAGAGCCTTCCACGCCAACTTTTGGATCATACCTGGGGGTTCCCGGAATAGCAGGAATGTGAGCCATGGCTATGACCGGCTTGCTTACCCCAAACAACTCTTTCATTGATTGCGACATATTTCCTCCAAAGAAAGTTAAACCAAAATTAACTCAACACCTGTTTCTTTTATTTGTGCAGCGAAATCAGGATTGAGGTCGTTATCAGTTACGATTGTTTGAACAGATGAAAGCGGGGTGATGGATGTGAATGCCACCTGATGGAATTTAGAAGAATCCGCTACAAGGATCACCTGTTTGGCGCTTTTTACCATGGCACGCTTTACCATTGCATCTTCGATGTTAAATTCCGATACCCCAACCAACAAATCCACCGCTCCAGCGCCAAGAAAAAGTTTATCTACATAAAACTCCTCAAAAATTCTTTCCGCCAGATTCCCGATCATGGATAGCTCACCAGTCCGCAAAACGCCGCCCGTGAGGATCAATCGAAAGCCAGGATGATTTACCAGTTCGTTGGCTATTTGAAGGCTGGGTGTAATGATGGTTATATCCTGCTTGTTATGCAGATTACGTGCAATTTCGAGGGTTGTTGTGCCGACATCCAATGTGATGCTGTCCCCGTTCTGAACAAATTCTGCGGCAGCTTTTCCAATCCGTCCTTTACTTTCCTGGTTTTCACTTGATCGCAGGAGGAATGGTGGCTCATAACTGCGACCACGCTGATTAACTGCACCACCGTGAACCCGCCGCAATAGCCCCTGGTTTTCAAGGATATCCAAGTCTCGGCGAATAGTCATCTCGGATACACTAAACTCTTTAACCAAGTCGGAAACCGTCACAGCACCCAGGTTTTCCAGTTTGTTGATGATTTTTTGATGACGCAGGTCAGAAATCATAGTTTCTCCGCCAGCTATTATTGGAATATGTTTCTATAGTACAAAATAAATGTTCGTTTGTCAATAATCAAACATTAGAATTTACCAAATTGGGTAGGAAATCTGCATTCCTCTACCGAAACGCGATTCCCCCAAAGTCCCTTGACAAACCACAGAATCAATATA
>CAWENA010000002.1:0-2201670 GCA_963810385.1 uncultured Chloroflexia bacterium
ATATTGTGCGCCTGGCTCGGTGCTTTTGATGATCCCCCACCAGTCAGAAAATTCTTCAGCAGTACCCGGTGGCATATACCCTCCTGATGCGTTATTTTCTACCGTGCCACCACTTTCTTTTGTGGATGTTTCAATTTCCGTGGCAGGTGTTGGGCTTTTTTGTGCCTCCGGGCCACACTCTCCCCGGAAATAAGCCCACTCCTCACAGGTGCTGCCGTCGGGAAAAATACATATTCCGCTTTGGCTGCCATCAGTAGCAGTGCGAATTTCGAGTTTGTTCCCATTCTGTTCGCAATTAACTGAAGCAGGATTTGGAATACCCGCCTGAGGTATTGCTGTTGCAGAAGAGTCAGGTGCCTGGGTTGGTGGCGTAGTGCAGGCAGCCAGAGCCATAATGATGATTGTGATTGTAAAAAGCTTTTTCATTTTTTCCTTCTTTCTATTGATCCAGTGTGCGGGAAGCATGTTTTCACTCTGATATTTTTATGAGTTAGCCCACACTGCTTGAAAACTCATTGATTGTTAGTTTACGGGATTTTGGGACACCATAATAATCAATGGAATGATGTGGCATATAGATATCACAATGAATGCGAACAACATCCCATACTGAAGACCAGGGTAAAGTGAACCTTGTGGATAAATAAGCTGAAATATCGACCTTGTCACCCATAAAATGCTTGTTGCGGCAAGCATCACAATGATTGAATATCGATTTGACCTGTCTCCGTATATGAACAGGATATTCACTAATCCAAACAAGACCAGGGATAAAGAAAAGAACACATTAATCGCCCTGACAGCTGCGACCAACTCCGTTGCATTGGCATCAATATAGGAATACCACTTCCATGCCCTGGGGACGAAAAAGTGCCATATACCAAATCCAATGGAAGCTAAACTACCAAATGTCACTAAGATCTTAACGAACTGATTCAAAAACATGACCCTCCGAAATTCTCGCATATGCACGGTGTGTTTGGATCGAACTTCTTGCATCCAGACATACCAACAGCATAAAATTATTGAATGCTTACATAGACGATTAAGTTATTATTTTGTTCCCCGATCGGATACCTTCCAGAATCGCTTTGGCTGCCACTGCCCACTCGCCATATCCTCCCATTTCCATGTTTGAATATTGATTTTACAGCTTTTGGCAGGGAAATTCTCCACAATAAGCACAGTTTACGAATTGGTGCTCCATACTGCACTTCCTTACCTCACAAAACTCGCAATCATTGCCGCAGGTGCTTTTTGCGAAAATCTAATTTAACCTGCCAATCTGGCATTCTCTGAATTAGGTGAGTAGAGCTTATTTGCCTTCCAGGCGATTTGACCTTTACCGTAGGTTATTTCCCGCCGAAATTACTGATCATTTAATCCCTTACCATTGAGGATTTGCTGAGTATACTTTTCAACCCTTTCCGCCCGTGTTTTGGATTGTTTGGGTGCAGAAAAATAAAGAAGGTATGCTCTTTGCCGACCCGGGGTCAACGCATAAAATGCAGTATTCAACTCAGCGTTTTCTTCCAATTTAGTTAGAAATTCATCCGCAATCGCAAATTCTGATGCCTTTTTGTAAGGCACTTTCAATCCGGCCTTTTCCACTTCAATGGCTTCCAGGATATAGGATTTCAAGATGGGTTCCATGTCGGTTAATTTCTTGAACGTTGGTAAATCGAACCTGCCGCGCCGACTGCACATTCTCCGTTTGCTGGATCAGAATATGATGGGGATCCTTTAGCAATACACCTTTGACAAACAAATATGCACAATATTCTTTAAATTCATGGATCAAAACGACGTTACTATTCAGAAAGGTGTAACAGGGAACACCCCACTTCAATTCCTCGGTCAGCCGACAATCAAGGACAATCTCCTCAATTTCTCCTGTTCTTCACGCCACTTTTTGGATTTATTAAAATAAAAATCAACCTTTGGATTCACTCTACTCCTTGATATGGTATGTCCTTTATATACTGCATTTCAAGACTTGGAATCAAACCAATCCAAAGGTTGACAACATGTTACTTCGGGGAGCCAGTGAAGGACCAGCCCTCAGCTTACAGCTTTCTTCACGAGTGCGATGATCTTTTCCTCATCAGCAGGGGTCAGCTTCTTAAGTGCGTAGCCGACAGGCCACAGATTGCCTTCGTCGAGCTTTGCCACATCACTGAAACCGAAAGTCGAGTACCTCGTTTTGAATTTCTGCGCACTCTGGAAGAAGCAGACGATCTTATCGTCCTTTGCATATGCGGGCATCCCGTACCAGGTTTTTGGTGACAGGCCAGGCACGGCGTCTTTGATGACCACGTGAAGTCGCATAGCCATGGTTTTGTCCGGTTCCGTCATCTCGGCGATCTTCTCGAGCACAGCATTTTCTCCGTCCGCCTTGTTTGCGGCTGCTTTCAGTTCCCGGGCACGCTCCTTCATTGCGTCTTTTTCAAAGTCCGAGAATCCTTCGGATTTCTTGTTCTTCGCAGCTATGCCCTCAGTGTCTTTTTTTATTTCCTTTTTTGTACTCATGATTTTCTCCTTATATTGAATTTGATTGATAATCTTACTTTTGCTCGAGCCAAATCTTTTATGAAGTAAATCCTGGTTTTGGTGTCTCGCTCCAAATTACACAGCGCTTGTATTTGTCGATAATTAGTTATATAATAAAGATACTTTATAATCAAGATAATGTATAGGGTACCGAAAATGAATTCCACAAAGACAGATTTGAAGAAACGGGCTCTGAATGCGGTCAGGGATTATGGCATTCATTTGACACTCTTCCGAAACGCGATGAACGAATGGGCAGGCCTCAATGCGACCGATATGGAATGTCTTAGGATTTTATTCCTTAAGGGCACTTCCTCACCTTCTGAACTTGCCCGGTTTACTGGCCTCACTTCAGGTGCAGCGACTGCCATGCTTGATCGGCTCGAAAAGGCCGGCTTAATTGAGCGAAGTTCTAACCCAAACGATCGTCGCGGAACTCTTGATCGTTCCCGCGAAATCGAGTGCTGAAAAAGCTGCGTCATGGTTTGAATCGGCAAGAAAGGCACAAGACGAGTTGATTTCAAGTTACCCGGAAAATGAACTGGAAATCATAGCGGATGTCTTTGAGCGTTTTGCAAAATTGTGGGAACAGGAACAAGAGAAATTGCGAAAAGATCCATAAAAGCGGATTGATCCAAATCATCAATGAGCAGAATGCGTTTTGCTGCTTCGGGGTACAGATGGGTATAGGTGGAAAATGCCCATTAATACGGTAACCCCAACTTGGAATCAAATCAATACATCATCACGAATCCAAATATTCTGGTGCGCGCTCTGTTGGGTAAGGTTATTTCAACAATCACCCAAAGCTTCATTACAATTCGACCTAATTTTATAGAAATCGACCGTCGTGTATCTTTGCCAGCATGGAGTTTCAGCTTCCAGTAGACTAATATTCTCCTTTTATTACAAAAAATGACCCCCGAATTGTTCCAGCCAGTTTAGACTTCTGTCTGGCAAACTTAAATTTCCCTTCCAGCTCCTTTGGAACTTCCATCCCTTCGGAAAGCTTAAAGCCAACAGCCCGTTTCTTCGGGTCATCAACTGTATACATGACGTTGAGCCCAAGGCCATCCTCATAAAAGACATAGGCAAATTTGATATTTTCCACTTGAAAACGCGACGTTTCCAGCGGTTTGGCAGCAAATGTAATATCCCGTTCTTTTTTCAAAATTTGGTTTACATAATCAAGGGTCTCCCGGCTTTCGCCTGCTGGTACAACCGTGAATTCATGCTTGTATTTGTTCATAAAGTAACGGGCTTCATTAGCACGTAAACCAGCAAGCGCATCTGCTACTGGTGAAGACTCTAAACCAACCGTGGACACATTAATAAAATCAACTATCTTGGACATTTTCATCATCTCCTTTATCTTGTTTAATTTCCCTATAACTTGAATCTGCATTTAACTAATAAACACTTTAGGCAAAGAAGGCATTTCGCTTCCACACATTTTTCCATATTCATTACTTCATCCAGCCGCTTTCACTGGTTCCATGCTATTGCCTCTTCACTATTAATTATACAGACTTATGATCCGCTGCCGTCATGCCGTATAACCCCCAATCTGAATCTTTGAAATTTTATTCCACCCTGCAATCATAGCCATCCGGTGGATCTTATTATTTAATAATTTGATCATCCGGAAACTTATTGGAAATGATAGCTCTCATGCCAACGCGACTTATATCCGTAAATATAACTGTAATTACACGGAAGTAGTCCCATTAATACGCATAAAAGTTGTAAATCAACCCCAGACCTTTATCCGGTTAGTGCCTGCCATCAATCCTTCTATTGGACCTACAACCGGTTTTTCCGACCTGTGTGCTCCCAGGTAATCTGAATTAATGATGATCGGATTCCCATTTGGGTCGTCAAAAATCGCATCAACGATTCTAACTGTGCCAAGTGTCTCGGTGGAAGCAATTCTTGTCGGAATATCAAACAGTTCTTGCGGAATATTTATTTCCAGATACACCTTGCTGCCTTCTTCGAGAATTTTCACACCCGGGTCAAATGCTTTGTCGGTATACCCGTCTTTTTCGCGGTCAAAACTCTCTGCGCGGTTGAGGTACGCATTTGCAGAGATATAAACCGGCTGCTCCACTTTTATAAATTTCTCCAGATCGCCGACACCCAGACTTATCACCTTATCAATGTATTCATCATATGAGGCGGTATTCGGGTTATAACCATTCGTTCCACAATTATGAATGCCTTTGCCACCGACAAAGAGGTTGTTGTAAACGCGATCGTCACCACCGTATACCACTGCAGTCCCTGCCACCGCTGTGGTATGCGGGAAGTGGTACGGTGTGGATCGGTCCAGTACTTTTTGCAAACCTATCTTTCCGCAGCAAAGATTATTCACATACGCTCCGCCCTGCGCATCATTTTCGAATGGAGAAATCGGAAGCAAAAATGTTATTATCCACAAGGTATGGACCGTGGCTGACTTCCACCATCAGGTCCATGTCGTTGTTGTAATACAAGTTTCCAGGTAACGCGAGTTCCCTGTGCTTGCCAGTCCAGCCAGGTACCCAGTGTACAGTTGTGAATCCGGTTGTGATGGATCTTCACATCGATGGCAGCATGCAATTTTATGCCAGCGATTTCATAACCGAAAAATTCATGTTTGACAGCGATGTTATAAATGTGGTTGCCATAAATTTCACTGAAAATGCCGCCCATATGACCGACAATTGCGTTTTGGCCGCAGTCGTAGATCGTATTATTCCGGATGATATGTGAGCCGATCTTTTCCTTACTCCAACCGATCTGAAGTGCGCGGAAAACTGCTTCCATTTGGTACTGATAGCCGGGCTTCTGATGCCTTCTCGAGCATAGATTGTGACCGGTGGAAGCTTCCTTGCCAATGCTTATTGCGCTGCATTTGGCATCGTGAATAATGTTATTTTCAATGATCCATCCCTTGCTCCAATTAACACCTAAAAGACCAGGCTGATCGGCTGTCGGGGGAGCCCATGGGCTGGCAGCTTGTGCCATTTCAAATCCTCTGACCGTTATATAATTCAGTCCGGATTTTACAGGGTAGAAGCAGCATTTTCGAACATTGATCTCAACCAGTTCTTCGTTTGGATCCGCACCATGAAAGTTGGCGTAAATCGTTGTACTTTCCTCATTCGTTTCGCAAAACCATTGATAAACCGTAAGTTCCGGATGGAGGATTTGCTCATCGGTTTTGAACCAGGGGAGGTTATGTACAGATGTGCGTATGGTTGGATTTTTTACTTCATCCAGGGAATTGGCTTCATAAAAGGAAACACCATTAAGATAAACCTCGCCCGGATGACGGTATATGCCGGGATTGTACATGAACCAATCACCGCGAAGAATCTCCTTGTATGGATTGTATTCGCTGAAAAAGGTATTGGGGATGATAACTTTCCATACTGTCCCCTCATAATTCTCCCATGCTTGAATTCTTTCTGAGCCTTTAATGACAACCTTTTCGTTATCGGCTGCTTCGTATGTGATCCTGCTGATATTGCTGTAACCGCTGTGTTCAGGCTTAACCCATTCACGATACTCTCCTTCGTGAACGATGACCTTGTCTCCTGTCTCCGCGACCTTGGCTGCTTTGGAAATTGTTCGAAAAGGTTGAGCTTTGGTGCCTTCTGCTAAATCACTTCCTGTAACTGCGACATGGAATTCTTTATTCATATGTGTATCTCCCCTAATAGTTTTTCAATTATTGAAATATTGTGATTGAATTTTAACATATCGTATGTCAATAATTTTGGACAATAAAGATATAAACTTACGGCAACAGTTGCTGAAAAGTATCAGAAATTTTTTGTATCTATAGTTAAATATCAAAAAATTCCATCCCATTGGAAAGCGCTCAGCCATTTCCCATTCATTGTGTGCGGGTGGATCTTGCAGGTGACCATTTCGACCAGTGTGACAGCAAAGTCAGGACCTGCGCTTATTCACCGCCCACCGTTTACTTATTCTCATAGACGTAGAAAATATAATCTTGAGCTGTGGTCTTCACCCCCAGGTCATTTAGTAATCTGAGAATTTGCGCACGATGATCTGTGCCGTGATTCACTACATGGAGAAGCACCTGCCACACGACGAGATCTTTGTCTTCTTCCGGTTCTGTAATCGGTTTAGCGAACAACATCTCATCCTGCAACTCCGCAAGATATCCCCGCATATTCTGCTCAACCCTGTCCCAGTGCTCACGAATGGTCTTCCGATCGTCAAAGTCGGCGGGCGAAATAGGTTCGGAGGGTTCGATGCCCTGCAGTTCGCTGAACCACACCTCATCCACCTCCATAAGATGAACGAGCTGGTTTCGAACCGACCCATGCGAATACTCCGAATGCTGTATGAAAAGGTCATAAGGTAGTGAGGCAATACAGGTATCCCAAATCTTGCGGTTTTCAGCGAAGTGATAGTTGTAAAAATGGCGAAATGCATCTGCATTCATGTTGTACCTTGCTCCTTAATATCTAGCGTCTTATTTGTCATGGGATGATCAATCAGGTTTGGTTTTCTTACCATTTAGTCAATTATTTTCCAGAAAGAATCCTTTCGAGTGATTTTGCCATGATCAAACTCCAACAGATCTAGTCCTCTAACTTCAATGTGTTGACCAGACAAAGAAGTACCTGTTAGTGTCCATTCGGAGACTCCGAAATTGTCGCCTACCCAATGACGGTCATCGCCGTAATGCACATCCGGAATTCCCTCAAATCGCTTTGCCAGGCCCACCCGAATCTCATTCTTTCCGACGTACCGGTCGCCACGAGGTTTTGCACCTCTCGGCATGTAAAAGACACAATCATCTGCAAAATAATCCATAATGGAATCGAGATCATGGCAATTGAACGCTTCCAGGAAACCCTTCAATAATTCATAGGACACATTCTCGGACATAAGCAACCTCCATGGTCGTTACCTGCTTGAGAGAGCATGATCTGATTCTAACTCACAACAAATAATTCAGACACTTGATATACACTTATGTTGCATTTAGGCAAAAATACACTGACCATTTTCGGAGAATTATTTATAAATTCCTTAGATTCAAGACTTAATTTGCAGCTTAAATTTTATTCCCGTACACATGACTCGGTCCATTTCGGGAATGCTAACGCGGTCTGCATCGACTTAAATGAATTATTAGGTGCTTTCCCACGATCTCAAATCGGCTACAACTGCCAGAGGCCGTGATCATTGCCGCCTTGAAGATAAATAGCGAATGTGCCATACCCGGGGATTTCCATAGGTGGAACGGCGACCTCGCCTCCTGATTGTACCGCTGCCGCAAGGGCAGCATCAATGTCAGCCACAAGCCAGTAAGGCCGCACCACTGGATCCTCAGTCTCGCGCAACGGTGATCGGACTCCCACGATCCCCCCTCCTGCTAACGCAGCCGTACGTGCTCCACCGAGTCCAGGTACCGGTTCACCGAACTGCACTTTGAGTGCTGCGGTGTAAGCGGCACAAACTGCGTCGACTTCTCTGGTCACGATCTCAAGGTATTGAATCATCATAGGGACTCCTCTGTTTAAGGTTATTGCTTAATACGGACTTACTGTTCGTGTTACAGCTTCTGAGGTGTGCTTTGTTTCAGTTCGGGAATATGACGTAAACTGGCATGAAACCAGAATAATGAAGGAAAATGCTGATGAATCCACTGCACCAAGCACCTGAATTGTTTGCCCGCTTTCTATATTTTCAATCCAGTACAAACCACATACCCCTTTACTGATTTTGCAACATTTAGACCCTAAGCGAGCCTCGGAATCCCTCTCGTGCTATACCAAGCAAGCGCACCGTTATGAAATATAAAAACATGGTCATAGCGGCGATCACCAAAAATGGCTCCACCGAGTTTTCTAATGTCAGAAGGTGTTTTCAGCCAACTCTCTGTCTTCGTATCGAAATTTCCAAGTTTCTGCAGCTCTCGATATTGTTCTTCGGTTAACAGCTCAATACCCATGGAAGCCGCGAAATCAATCACATTACCTCCGGGCGCTTCTCGCTTATCCGCTGCTTCACGGTCGTAACAAACCTTTCTGCGGCCAATAGGACTTTCTGGTGAACAATCATAAAAAATAAATTCGCCTGTTATTTGATCAAAACCGACAACATCCGGTTCGCCGCCCGTAATTTCCATTGCATTAAGTGAAAAGAGTTTCTCGGGTTGGGCAACAAGTTTTGACTTTATTTTGAGCCATTCAAGCCCATTGTGGCGGTTCATGTTCTTCTCAAAACGGACCTGCAATGTTTTAAGTAAATCTTCACCTTGTTCTGGTGAAAACTCCAAATTTATCACTACTTTTTCAATAGGTTGACCATTACCTTTAGTGGTTTTTTTCGCCATGAATTTCCTCCATTTGATTGCTATTCAAAGTATTCATACAATTAAACCATTACATTAATATCTGGGTATTAATAGATTAAATGTTTACAATTATTTCACAGGAAGAACTCTTCCAATACCGGTGCGAGGACATTAGGGCTTACACCGTGTGTCTGGTGAGCAAGAGTACGAAGCTGCGCCAGAGGAATTACTTCGCTGACTTTAATCGCTGCATCACGCATAAACGGTGCTCCGGCACCACCGTGCATAACAAGTGTCGGAATGGTAATATGAGATAAGCGAGCGGCAGGCAGAGCATGCCCTTCACCCAGAACTTCGCTGTCATACGCCAAAGTTGGAGCTAATTTTACTAATCCTTTCCACATCGGCATGCGCATCATGGCTTGAATCTGTTTGTCAGATACTCCCACAGACTGAACAAACAAAGCGACAGCGTCGTCTTTACGTCCATCCGCGAGGAACATCTTGAGCGCTTTATAATACTCATTGGCGGCATTGCGCGCATTGTTGTCAATAGTATAAGGCACTTCATAAATTGCCAGTTTCCCAATCTTTTTGGGAAGTATCATTGCAGCCTCCAATGCGAGGGCGGCACCAGAAGAATGACCATAAATGTAAACAGGTTCTCCAACCGCATCGATCAACGCAGCAATATCTTCAACTTCACACTGAGGTGAATATGGCGCAGTGTCTGTACTATTACCGCGCCCACGCCGGTCATAGGTTATGACGGTGAATCGAGCCGATAGCAATTTTGCTAATTTGGTTCCAGACTTTCTTGAATTTAGAGCTCCAAGAACCAATATCAGTACGGGTCCATTACCTGTCTTGTCGTATGCGATGATTGTGCCGTCTTTTGATGTTACTTTTTCCATGTAATGTTCCTTTACGGTTAAATTCTCCTTAGTAAATATTTGACCGGACAATTTGTTTTGTCAGGATAATAAAACTTGATCCTGGTGAAACTGCCCAATGGTTCGTGTTATGCTCCACCAGGACAAATGCTTAATCCGTGAAAGTACGGACGAATGTGGGTACTTTCGCGATACTATGATTTCTTTTTCCCGTCCAACTTTAAGACATTCACCTCGTCTCGATGGACTCCGTCTGATCCGACATGTTTATCCCCGATCTCTGCGCCATTCTTGATGATATGAACAATCGCCATGGCATGACCACGGCCTAGACCGTATTCTTCTTTAAGCCATGCGATGATGTCCCCAGCCTTTGTCTTCGGGTTGTCAAAGCCCTTTTCTTTTGCCTGGGCTATAAGATCATTAGGTGTTTTGCCGGTTTTTTCTTCGATATTATCCAGATATGCTTGAAAAGACATGGTATAGCTCCTTATTATTGGTTAATACATAACGAAACCAACCACCTATTAATTTATCCAGACTCATGATCCACTGCAATCATGTCGTATAACCCCGGATAAGGATATATCCAGGATTACATCCATCCAGCCTAGATCGTTTAGGATAGTTGAGGAGGTAGTGCTAAATGGAAATGGTGCGTTCGCAATGCACCATACCGGCTGTTATGGTACCAGGGTGGGTGGAGCGTTGCTGTCCGGCGTGGGACCGATCCAGGTGGGGCTGCTGACCGGCGCGGGTACATCGTCCTGGGTGGGAGCACTGACCGGTGCAGAGTCTTCTAACTTAGCGGGTGACAACACCGCACGGGTAACTTCTTTGGCTTTTTCCACCATTTGGGCAATGTCCATTCCGGTTTCTGCATAAGCAAAGGAATAGAAATTATCACCAGACACGATCGCCACGGCGCCAATTTGAAAACCGGTGGGTGTGAGATAGGCATAGGCGTTGGGTCCGAACTCCGGCACGGGCTCGATTTTCCCTCCACACTTCCCCTGCAACTGTATATCCATTTGGAGTAATTCCAGCACCGATTTGCTCATCAGCGCTTCGACCTCTGGGGGAAACGGGGTGGCTGTGCTTGTGCCGCCGGAATAACCGACCGAACAGCCTTTTTGATACTGTGCAATTTCATTGAGAAAGTTCTTCTTCGCCTGGTCACCCATGGTGATCGTGACATAGATGCCCTTCCCTGTGCTGGTGAAGAAGGTACACACTGAATATCCTGGAGCATTGACAGGTGTGGGTGGATTGACGGTTTCGCCCAATATCTTGCCAGCGCTTGCCGCATCGAGCAATTTGCACGCATCCGTCTCTGTTAATGCCGTTGCAGGTGCGGCTTCTGCTGTTGCGGGTGCGACTTCTGCAGTTGCAGGTGCGGTTTCTGCCGTTGTCAGGGTAGGCGTGGATGCCTCAGGAGTAATAATGCCTGGCTTTGCTGTAGGCAGACTGCACGCCAAGGATGCCAAAACAAGCGCACATAAAAGAAGACTGATCCTGGTTTTCATTTTCACTCCTTACTGGATTCCCCTTGTGGGGCATAGCGTGGGCACGGATGAACATTGCTTTGGAGCAGGAAAGCAGTGCGTTATATGTATCATAAGTATAGCAAATGGCTGCCCTTAATGCATCCTGGCTGGATGTTCGAAGCTGCAATTAACCCTTGCAATATTTACCATCCAGATGGATCTTGTGGGTGACCACCACATTACATTCAATCCGCGCCAGAAATAGCCCTTTCCCATCTGCTCGGGGACTCACAACGGAGGTTATGCACAGATAACATAAGAGCGGATGGAGTTAATTATTTCTCTCTTTTGTGGATATTGACAATAGCTTCTTTGGCTACATCACCAAGGGTTCGTCCATAATTTTCTATCATGGTTCTATCCATCTCTGCGATTCGCTTCAGTGCAGGCAAGGCTCTATTGTCGCCAAGATCCCCTAATGCAAGAATCGCCGATTCCCTGACAGAACTATCCTCATCATCCAGACGCAATCATGAGTGTCTCATAGTATTTTGACAAACCCGCATACCCAAGTGCGCCGACAGACCAGGCACGTTCATAAACCAGTTTGGATCGTGTAAATGGAAGAAGTAAATCAATGAATGAAGGGTTGCCAATTTTACCTATAACGTGCATCGCAGAAATGCGCACATTTGGATTACTGTGGTGTAACGCATTCTCCAATTCTGAAAGGGCAGGCGTTCCAATACTAACAAGAACATTCAGTAACTTGAGCCATCTATTCACGGCATGTATGGATTCATCCCAATCCGGATCATTGCTGCTCACTCCATTTATACAAATAGGTGCGTAAGGTGTATCCAGAGTTAAGATAATCTCTTTTACGGCGGGCACGCCAGTTTTGACCAGGCTATTAATGGCACGTTTCCGAACCCATGGAAAAAGACTACTCAAATCACTGATTTGGCCACTGATGCTTTTCATTCTTTCTCCTACAATACTTTTTGCAGCCAATTTCGCGAAGATGAACCTGTGCCACCACCGCCTCCCGAGTGGATCTTTGATGCAATTCAAGAGGTATGCAGATTCTATTTATCAGTACCTGTCAGACAGGATACCCTAAAAGATATGTGAAGACAAACACAGGTGTCCCGGTTGAGGCTTGACCCACCTCCCAAAAATACTCTTTAGAATTGAGAGTTGAAACCATTTCATTTAGTTCCTTGACCGAATATACCCTTAATAATGACACGATCCCATCCCAACAGGTTGCCAGTGGTACTATAGGAACGAGATAGGTGAAGAAGAAGCGAGGTAGTGTACGCGGCTTCATGAAAGGAGTAAGGAGGAGATAACTGATCAATGTAATGAAGGGGGACAAGAGCAGAAGAACAAAACCAAAAGGAGGTTTAAGGCTGGCTTCAAATATTCCCAGTGCAGCCTTGTTATCGTATGCATCATGCAGGATAGACATGGCCATGTCTGGCTTGAAATGATGAAAACCCTCAAATAGAGTGCGCATACCTTTCAAATGAGATGGGACTCTCGTCGCATCCACCGGTTCAGACAGATATTCAATTCCTTGACGTGATCCTTCCGGCCATTTGAGAAGGGCTTCGGGATTCGGATATTTATCGGTGAGCCTGATATTCACAGTAAGCCCTAGCCTGACCAAGCTGTTCCTTTAAACGCAGCCAGGGACCGGCTCCACCTGAACACAAATCCACGATATCTGACGTTTCAGCAGATTGCAATGCTCTCACAAAAAGGGGGACCAAGTTCTTGTGACCGGAGCCGAGACTGGCCGCAAACTGCAAATAGTCAGTTTGATACCGCCGAAAAATCTGTGGATACCAGGACAAATCTGTAAATTCGAACAATTGAATTCGTTTCACTTTCCCTCCGAGTTCATCTTATCGAATAACCTCTTGCCTACCGATTTATAACAACATTGCCATACGGGCGAATCCTGCGGGTGTACATTTTGACCTGTTAAGTACCTTTACTCATTCCACCTTGCCCTTCCTCCTCCGTCAAAATTGGTTCAACTAAAACCTGGCATGAATTGGGAATGACTAAAACAATTGACAAATAAGCAGCCTTATTGCATAAATAATACACAATCGGGAATTATTGTTTTGTTGCTTTAAACACAAACCCGCAGTCACTACTACCGTCCCCATTTATTTGCAGCTGATCCCCGGAGATAGTTATCTGTGCTTTCTCACATACAGATTCAAATTTCTGATGATTATTTGTTGCATCACAATTTGAGCCATCAGAAATTGTATACGAATCATTCTCCACTGTTACAAACCCATCGGCACCAGAAACATGTCCGCTGATGGTGGTAGAATGCCCGTTCTCCCAGCGCCAGGTACATGTTGTGCCAACAGTCTCCTTCCTGATTCTATATATTCTGGAGCCTGAAACTGTTCCGTCTTTTGCAACGTCTACAGTAAACTCGTCATTCAACAAGTTCCCAATCAGGTGGAACTTCCAAATTTTCCCCAATATACGTTCCAACATATAGTGAATTGGTACCTTCAGCTTCTGTAGGCCGATAACCTTCTGACATCCGAACCGATATTATATTATCGTCAGTTCTATTTTTACCAAAATAACATACCTCATAGACTGCGTATTCCGGGTATTCAGCCGTTTTAGGGATCTGGCCGAGTTCCCGTGCGGATTTCTCATACACAGCCTGGTCCACAGGATAGCATTTCTCGATGACAGCTTCTTCAAGCTCACCCTGCATAAATGGAATACTACAGGCAAGCGTCACAACAATCAAAGCAAGAAGAACGAGTAGTTTTTTTACGTTCATAATAGTTTCCTTACTCATTTCTATTTCGCTCCAATTTGGGGCAAACACCCTTCTATGTGTAACCCGCTTTGTGTTTTTTATGCTGAGAACTATTATTAATTCAGAATATTACTACACTGCAATTATGCCTGGCAATAATCATTGGGAAACTTGGAAAATCACTCATTAATAATTATTATAGGAATTTCTGTGATACATGCAACAAAAAGCATTTCACTATGACGAGGTATGAATTTTTATTCGTTTTTACTCAATCTTCTTTACGGGATTCCACGGGGGCAATGCATTGCGGCACAATCGATTAACTCAGACGGTAAAAATCAGCATCCTTCACCAGGATAAAATTGCAGGTGATGATATCCACTGGAGAGGGGTAAGTGTTAATCTGTAAGCTTCAGCCCACCCGTCAGGCAGGTATTACTTTTCAGAGCTTTGCTTATACAAATTTGCATGTTTTGGAATTAGAGATCTTTTGTCTCTTCAATCCAACGCTTTACAGCTTTCTTGAAAAGATTTCGTTTGGATAAAAAATCGGAAAGGTGATAAAAGGAAATTGTGGCACGTATATTAGAGTTCCACTCTAGCAGGTCTGTATCATCTATATATATGTGTGGTGCTTTTTTGTCTTCTTTCGGTTTTGCGCCGGTGTGAAGGATAAGACCAACCCTGTCTTTCTTGTGGAGCATAATTGTAAAACGATCATTGCCGTCATAACAATACGTTGGCGCATTCCACTTTATAGTCTCTGTAAGTTTTGGACACTCTTCTTTTATGGCATCAAGCATTGCTTCTACAAGTGGTCTCCGGTCATCATCAAAATTTGTCAGGAACTCTTGATGTGTTTTTGTCATATATTTTCTCGCAATATGCGGTTAACTCATAATTACTGGTATAAATGATGCCATATGAACCAAACAAGCACTTTTCACGCAAAGTGGCTGCTAAGCTTCAGATAATCATTTTCTTCAGATCAACTTGATGAATAGCCATAAAGTGTAGACAAAAATCCACCTTTAGGCGCCGCTGGCTTACTGCCGCAGAATCTTCTCCATTGCTTTCCCTTTGGCGAGTTCATCGATCAGCTTATCCAGGTAGCGGATTTTTTGCATCAGCGGATCTTCGATTTCTTCCACGCGCACACCACACACTACGCCTTTAATCAGCGAGCTATTTGGATTCATGACGGGTGCTTGTGCAAAAAAGGTTTCAAAATCATTTCCTAAGTCGATTTGCCGCTGCAATTCCGCTTGATTGTAACCAGTCAACCAACAGATGATTTGGTCAACTTCAGCTTTTGTACGTTGTTTGCGTTCTGCTTTTTGTACATAAAGTGGATAAACACTAGAAAATTTCATTGTAAAAATCCTATTGGATGACTTGTTATTCATTGGTAAAAACTCCTATTAACTTATTGCTTTGGAAGGAAAAGCCTGATTATTAATTATACGGGAGTTTGATATGCTGGTCTTATATCGTATAACTTATCATCTGGATCACTGGAGTAATCACAAAGATATCTGGTGAAGGTAGAAGTTACCTGACAGAGGGAGGCCTGTCGGTCAAAACCGGACCCCGAAAAAACCATCAGGAGAAAGAGGAAGTGAGTTAAACATCCGCGCAATATGCGCGTGATGAAGCCTGAAAGCGAACAGGGGTTTGATCATGGTTCACTGTGTAAATATTGGTCACTTAATTTTGTGTTTTGCCTGGTAAGAACGGATGGAGAGCCGCCCTCGAATTGCACTGCGCAATAGTGATACACCACCGGACATGATTAAAAGTAAAAGTAAAGCGGAAAACAATCTCAACCACTCTCCTTGAATTGCAAACCAGACCTCTCTCACTGAGAGATACAATCCTGTTACTATGACAAGAGTTCCTAAACTGCCAATCAAAAATCGAAAGATTGGTCTAATGGATATCTCACGTGTCTTGAACATAGTATTTAGTCATTCCTCCCAACGGTTTGCTTTACTTGCCCTGTGGTTTCTGTCCGAATGAATCATTAAAAAGCTGATGGACCTCCGAGGTGATAATAAATTCACTCAAATTCGAGTCCAGAATTCTCTTCAACTCAATAAAATTATCTGTGCTGGTTTCGGTGAACAAAAAGCCGAAAACCGAATGTTCCTTGTAATCAATTTTTCGCAACTCTAATGGCTTTTCGAAATAGGCAAGCAACTTCTCAAAATCGAACGCGGTGATGTCGTTTACATGAACACCTGTTGAATTATCCAATACAATGAGGCTGTAGAGTTTGCCATCTTTTCCTTTTAGCGCCTCATCCCAATTTGGCTTTTCCTGCAAAAAATAGCACAGGTATGGATTGAAACCAAACGCCAGGTGAGAAATATCTGCTGTAGTACACCAACCGCCAAAGCGCATGGGATTGACTTCGATGGGCATCAAAACGCCGTTGTCTCGCCTGACCTCAATGTGGACTGGGAAGTTTTTCAGTTGAGCCAGTTTGCCGATCCTGCCTGCGAAATCGGTAAAGTCTGCCAGATTTTCTTCGATGATTTCCTTTGATGTGGTATAGACCCTGTCGCTGACATCGGTTTCGGATGCGAATGTGTGTTTGAGAATGCTCAGCACCACAGGCTCGCCACTCGCGTTGAAATAGGCGTCGAAGGCGTATTCGTCGCCGTTGATACATTGTTCGATGATGAATGAACTGGTGTTCAAGACCGCTTCGGGATATGCGCTCGTATTTTTATCCATTTCATTGAGGATCGAATCAACGATGCTGAGCCAGTCCGCGTGGCTGGTGACTTTGCGAACACCCATGCTGAAAAACCCTACTGCAGGCTTGATGATAAACGGCAGGGGTATATCTTTGATCTCAACCTGTTTCAAATCCTCCATGAGTACTTCTTTGAAATAAAAGTCAGGAAACATGGATGAGGTAAGTTCCCTGAAATTCACTTTATCTTTGAACAAGGCTATTTTTTCAGGCAGATCGCTGAATTTCAAATGTTTTGTAATCCAACCGACAGCGTTTTCAGATGTGGTGTAAATTCTTAGGTCACCAGAGGTACGCACCATTTCAACTGCAGCTTTCTCGCTGATGAAATTTGTTCCGCTGTACAATCCCAGCTTTTCTGCGATCTCGGTGTATACCACTGGAATATTGTTATCCCTAACCGTCTGCTTGAAAAAGTCTGAGACGTATGGTTTGTCTGCAAAGAACATGAATTACTCCCCGGATGATTTTGAACTACTTTGTTAACCCGTAGATTTTACCCCATCTCTTCCGTGCAAGATAAAAGGCTTGGGAAAAGTTTGAATATTTACAGCCTTTTGTGACTTATTGATCAACGGTTCGTGATATGCCCCTCCGGGGTACGCTTTGACACGCGTGGGAGGGAGTGGACCTTGCTTTGGAGCAGGAAAGCTAGGGTGTGTAAGTATCTTAAGTATATCAAATGGCTGTCTTGATTGCATCCAGGCTGGTCGATCGGAGCAGCAAATATTCCTTGTGATAACGCCAACCGCACAGTCTTGGCGGTTGATCTTTAATCACAATAGGGAGTTGGTGGTAAATGAATAAGGTGCGTTGCGAACGCACCCAACCTGCTACTTGCTGCGCAAACACCTGTACGAATGGAGGAGATCATTTTTAGTGCAGTACGAATGCACCCTCCCACTACATACGTTAGTGGTGCATTTTATACCTTTGTAAATACTTGATTGTTATATTCCCAATCGTAATTTCCATGGACACTAAACTTAATACTATTCCCGATTTTTTTGAAATGTAATTCAACCGGGAATGAAATTAACTCAAATACATTATCTGCCATACATCGCATGGGCATATATGGCCAAAATAAGGACGTATATAGACATTTATTGACAGCATCATAATTAATAGTCCATTCCTCAGCCTCGGCGCCATTCTGCCATCGATAGGTGCCCAGGTAATGTTCCATATCACACGAATGAGGAACTTCTTCTCCATACTCTAGACCCAAAAAAGCGATGATTTCCTGTACGTACTGATCCCATTGCTCTTCGCTTGTGTCGATTTTGACCTTTGAGCACTGTAATCGATCAAATATCTCCATCATCTTTATCTGTTCATATTCAATGGCGGCAAACATGCTGTTTTCATTTACATAGACATGATCCTTAAAATATACGTGCAGATCATCTCTTCTAAGCATTAGATCTCTCCACCATTTTCCCCGGGCGATAAATGCTTTTTCCAGGCTTTTCCGTAGATCCGGACGATATAGAAAGACAAGGACAGGATTTAGTTCGTTGATAACCTCAACTACCTGCGAATAATATGTAACGATTTCATCTTCATTCCAGAGACTATGAATAAAATACCGGTCATATGCATGTAAAAGACATCCTTCGGTAACACATACTTTCCCGGATGACTTTATTGAATCTCTAAATGCCATCCATTTCTTCAACATCCCAATCCTGTTTAATTCCATTCCTTCAGCAGTATTCAATTCCCCAAAGGTGAATTCATTATGCCGAATTGGATGATTTTCGCACTCTTCATGCAGCCAATAGGCATTATGATGCAGGGCGATCTGTTTATATACACTTTTCGAAATACTCGATTTACCAACTGATGAGTGCCCATCAACGATTATCAGTTTTGTGTTCATTTAGCGTCCATATCAGTCATTGTTGATTCCCATGCAATTCATCGTGTACAGTTGCTCAACAGCCTGCACCCTACCCCCAACGGGTTACTTATGGGTACACCGGGATTCTGTTTTGGAGCAGAAAGCTGTGATTCATTAGTACCCTTAGTATAGCAATTGTCTGCTTTGATTATATCCAGGCTGGACCTTCGAAGCCGCATTTAACCCTTACGGTAGCGCCAACCGGGTAAGCCTTGCGGGTAATTATTAACTAATATAGAGATCTTTTATTAGGATGGAGACCTGGCGGACAAAACCGCGCACGCTGTGTCCCCTCCATTCTACTTCGGGGATCTATGAGGTCCTTTCCACTTCGTTTCAAGGATGGTAACACCGGCAGGAACAAAGGAAGAATCCTATAACAAATGATAGACCCCCATTTTGGGGATCTATTGGAATAATCAATGTGCTCCAAAAAAGAATAGGCTAATTATTCCATTATTCTTTTAACCACCCTATCGAGCGTTCAACAGCTTTGTTCCAACCATTTAATAGCTGATCTCTTTGGTCATCAGATATTTCTGGCTTCCAACTTCGATCTATTTGAACTAAAGTTTGTGTCTGTTCCATCGATTCCCAATACCCTGTTGCTAGACCAGCTAAAAATGCGGCTCCTAAAACGCTACTCTCAGTAACTAAAGGCCTTTCAACAACTATTCCCAGAATATTAGCAAGAATTTGCATTAGTAATTCATTTCTTGCACCTCCCCCGCCAACACGCACATTATTAATTGAGATTTTTGAAACCTGCTGGATTGAATCAAATGAACCTCTAACCTGGAAAGCCATCGCATCAAGTGCAGCCCGGATCAAATGGTTCTTAGAAGTGTTTTGGGCAATCCCCAAAATAGTACCTCTTGCATAGGGATCATTATAGGGACCGCCTAAACCCGAGAAACTTGGGACAAAGTACACTCCACCGGAATCTGGAACTCTGGATGCCATTATCTCTGCATCATTAAAGTCATGGATAATACCAAGTTCATCTCGAAGCCATTGAATTGCTGATCCAGAAAAATTTATCCAACTTCCAAATCCCCTGGTAACCTTGCCATCTATTGCCCATAAAATCGGTGATTGGATGCCTTTCATAGGAGGAATATATTGATTTCCTGTATTAAGAGTCAACCCGGACCCTGTACCCAAATTGCAGTGAATCGTACCTGGTTTGTAACATGCTTGACCAAAGATGGCTGCAAATTGGTCTCCGCAAACCGCGGCAATTGGAATTCGGGCATTGAAAAACAAATCCGGCTTGGTATACGCATAAATTTCACTAGAACTGCGAATTTCCGGCAGAATCTCCCTGGGGATACCTAATTCATTAATTAGCCAATCATCGTAACTTAGAGTATGTGTATTGAACAATAAACCCAAGCTTGAATTTGAAATATCAGTGACGTAAGCTTCTCCTGCTGACAATTTCCAAACCAACCAGGTATCGATCGTCCCGAAAAGTAATTCACCGTTTGCTAATCCTTTTTGTATCGCCCGATCATTCTCCATGAGCCAAAGGATCTTTGTAGCGGAACAATTGGTAGCAATATTGGCTCCTGTTCGCTCTCTAATCTCCGATTCATATTTTTGAGATAATCTCTCGCATATTTGTATTGTTCGATTATCCTGCCAACTAATGGCTCGCCCAATAGTTTTACCAGAATATTTATTCCAAAATATTGTAGTTGCCAATTGGTTACTTATTCCAATCGCTTCGATATCTTCAGGAATAATTCTACTGTTTTTAAAAACCTCCCCCACTGCTTTTTGAATTACTTCAAGAATTTCATCCGGGTCCTGTTCCACCCAACCAGGTTGTGGATAGTAAAGTTTATTCTCCAGAGATACACTTGCCTTAATTTTTGCTTCATGGTCAAAAATCACAGCCTTAGTCAGTGTAGTTCCAAGGTCTATCCCAAGAATATATTTTGCCATATTGTCATCCTCTGTTCAGGGAATCTGGTTGAGCTAATAAAGTTTAAATTCTGCTTTCCTTAAGCCCTTGTTCTAATTCCAGGTAGACCCGCACCAGGCTTGCAATGTTGTCTACGTCTAACTTGCGCATGGCATCACGTCTTTGTTTTTCAACAGTCTTTACGCTCGTCTGTAAAACAAAGGCAATCTCTTTTGTCGTCTTGCCATTTACTATCATCCTTGTTACTTCATGCTCTCGAGGAGAAAGACGATCAATTAAATTCTTGGGTTGCTTGTTAAACTCATGACTCATCAAGATATGTGAAACCCCAGAACTTAAATAAATACTATCCCGATTTGCCGCACGAATAGCATCGATCAACTCTTCACTGGAAGATTGCTTTAACACATATCCGAGAGCTCCCAGAGATAAAGCTTGCCTAACCAAGGCAAGATCTGAATGAATTGAAAGAAAAACAACTTTTGGTTTCGGTTGAAGCTCTGCAATTTCTTTCATAACATCTAATCCACTAATGCCAGGCATTGAAACATCAAGAACCAACACATCCGGGTAAAGCTCATGAACTATTCGTATTGCATTTACTCCACTATCAGTATCGGCGACAACTTGAATATCGCTATAGTTACTCAATATCTGACAAATTCCCTGTCGTATCATGTGATGATCATCAACAACCATTACCCGAATCATATGTTCCTTATCCTTTATTGACCTTGAAAGGTAGAATTCCAATAAGTTGTGTTCCCTTACCAATGGTCGATTCTATTTCAATACTTCCATCCAATGGAAAAAATCTTTCACGAATTCCTTGCAAACCAAGGCCTTCTCTTGAAGTTTTTACGTCAAAACCCTGTCCATTGTCTTCCATAAAGATACTTATTTCATTATCGGAATAATCTAAATTTATCCAGGCTGACAAAGCATGTGAATGCTTTGCTATATTTGTTAATCCCTCTTGGATAAAACGATAAATTGCAATAGCATAAGCCTCAGGTAACGAAGGGAACTCTTGTTGACAAGAAAAATCAACTTTAATTTGATTCGTTTCTTCAAATGTAGTGCAGAAAGCTTCCAATACTAACGGAAGTTCTAATTTATAAAGTGAGGGTGGGTGCAACTGATAAAAAATTTGTCGAATATGTTTTAACACTGTCTCAAAGTTTCGAATTATATTATCGATAACATTAATTGATACATTATTTTCTTTTATCAGTGATTCTTTTATTGTTCTCAATTCAAAAATCAACCCTGTCATTCGCTGACCTACTTCGTCATGCAAGTCTCGCGAAATACGATATCTTTCATTTTCTTGAGTAGTCACTAATTTAAAAACAGCCCTTTTTAGATTCTCTTCAGCATCAATTTGCGGGGTAATATCGCGGTTACATATTGCGATCCTTTTTTGGGAATCACCTTCTTGGAAAATCGGGTATATTAATGTCTTCAACCAGCGATCCTTTACTTTCATTACATGCGTAATGGGTTTTCCGGTCTCAACAACCTGGTTAAAGATGATTTTAAAATTTTGAAGATTTGTTTCCAAAAAAAGATCTTTGAATTGCATACCGATAATATCTTTTGGTATTAACTTGTTTCTTTTACAAGCAGAATCGTTAATAAAGAGAATCTTTTCTGTGGGGTCAACAATAAAGACATCATCGCCATAAGCATTTAGTAATTCCCATGCAATGTTTGGGTTTACAACTGATTCTTCAAAAAATTTAGATATCATGCAATAAATTTCCTAAATTGTTTACCTATTGTAACTTGTTTATTCTTCAATTAATTACTCTTTTAGAGTGTTTGATTTTGTACTGCCTTCCCCGATGATGAGTATGTAGCTTAGTGGTGTTTGAGGGAAGCGAAGATTTCTTGATGATTTTATAATTCAACAGCTGGTTTTGACTTAGGTAGAGGTAATTGCGTCTATCGATTCAAACCGGGAAGCCTAAATCCAATCAAAGGTCCTGGTTACCGCCTTTTTCCAACCAGCATACAGAGACTCACGCTTCTCGGCAGCCATATCCAGGCTTCCATTCCTTATCCTTGCCCCAATTCGCCCGCAGTTCTTCGTTGTTCTTCCAGTATCCGACCGCCAGCCCGGCGGCGTAAGCCGCTCCCAGGGCAGTGGTCTCCGCCACCTTCGGGCGGATCACAGGCACGTTCAAAATGTCAGCCTGGAACTGCATCAGGAGTTCATTGTATACCATCCCACCGTCCACCTTCAGGTTTTTTAGGTGGATGCCGGAATCTTTTTCCATCGCATCCAGCACTTCACGAGTCTGGTAAGCGGTGGCTTCCAGCACTGCCCGGGCAAGATGGCCTTTGTTTACGTAACGGGTCATGCCGGCGATGACTCCTCTTGCATCGGACCGCCAGTATGGTGCGAACAGCCCCGAGAAGGCCGGCACGAAATAAATACCACCAGAATCTTCCACGGTACTCGCGAGGGTTTCTACATCTGCAGATCTCTGGATGATCCCAAGGTTGTCACGCAGCCACTGGACCAATGCCCCCGTGATGGCAATCGACCCTTCCAAGGCATATATGGCTGGTTGGGTTCCAATTCTGTAACTTAGCGTAGTCAGCAAACCGTTGTGGGAAATCATTGGCTTTTCACCGGTGTTGAGCAGCATGAAACAACCTGTTCCATAGGTGTTTTTAGCTTCCCCGGGGTTGTAACAGGTCTGACCGAAAAGCGCCGCCTGCTGGTCCCCGAGGTCACCTGCTACTGGAATACCACCCAGCACGTTTTTTGCTGATCCATACACTTCCGATGAGGAGCGGATTGCGGGTAGCATCGGACGGGGAATCTCCAGGAGCTGGAGAATCTCTTCATCCCAATCCAGGGTTTCAAGGTTCATGAGCAAGGTGCGGCTGGCATTGGTTACGTCTGTGGCATGTACCCCGGTCATATTCCAAAGCAGCCATGTATCGATGTTCCCAAAGAGTAAGTCCCCATTTTCAGCGCGTGGGCGTATCCCGGGGATGTTGTCCAGGATCCACTTGATCTTCGGGCCGGAAAAATAGGTTGCCAACGGGAGACCTGTCTTGGATCGGAGGCGATCCTGTCCACCCTCCCTGGCAAGCTCGTTGCAGATAGTATCTGTACGGGTATCCTGCCAGACAATAGCATTACAAATGGGTTTCCCGGTTGCTCGCTCCCACACGATAGTCGTCTCACGTTGATTTGTTATACCGATGGCTGCAATGTCCTTAGCATTTATTTTCCCCTTCTTGAGAGCTCCCAGCATCACTTCCCGGGTATTAACCCAAATTTCCATGGGGTCATGCTCTACCCAGCCTGGTTGCGGGTAGATTTGCGTGTGCTCCTTCTGATCCGCCGCTACTATATTCCCGGCGTGATCGAAAATGATAAAACGAGTGCTGGTGGTGCCTTGATCAATACTCGCAATGTATTTTTCCATATTGGACCTTTCGTTTATTTGAAATTATTTTCGAAAATGCCCGGTTGGAAGTGTCCTACCGGGCATTTTTCAATCTCTTTCAACCTTGGTATTCAAATTGGAAAATCTTAACTAAATTGTTTATTGACCGGTCCAATTTTCGAGCAAATTTTATCCAAACCCAAACATGCAATTTGCTGCAGTCAGGTACCATGCAACGAACAGAATATTGATGAAAGCACCCACATAAATACGTCCAGTCTTCCGGAAGTAATATGTAGAAATCAATGCAACCAGCCGGGACCAGTACAAACAACCCCAAGCCATTGATAAACCCGAGCGCTTTTGGCCCAAAATTCGAGGGTCCGCCGAAGAACGTCAATGGAACGTAATAGTATGCTTCAACAAAGAAGTAACCCAAAGCCAGAATGACCGTATTAATGATCATCTCACGTGCAAAACTGGCCTTTCCTTCCTTTGGCCGCAATGTTCCATGAAGGCTGATCGCCATCGGGATAAAATAAATGGACAATGGGATGACGTACGCTAACATGACGAGGAAGTGGCGGAAATCCATCGTCTTGAGGGTGACAACCCAGGCACGGAAGTCAACCTTTAAAACATCGACGATTATGACAAGGATCAGGTAACCTGTGCCCACGACAGCCAATGCGAGAAGCAATGATTTCCAGATCTTTTTCCAATCCAAACCGATTCCTTCCCATTTAAAGCCGTAACTTACACCATCGGCGCCAGCTTTTTTACCGAGGACAAAGTATCCAACTACGGTTAGAGCGATGGATATAAGCCCAACTACAAAGAGCCATCCAACAAAGCCGGTTGTAATTCCTTCAAGTTTCCCGGGATTCAGCATGAAGAATTTGAAGAATAAAGGAACCAACAGGATCGGTCCAAGGACCGCAGTGATGATCGCAAAAAACCACCAGGTTGCGCCTGTTGAACCTTTGAAGACAGGGGTTGGATCCTTGAGGGTGCTAAAGAAATGAGTTTCAAGGAGTGCGCCACCATAGCTCATCATGAAGATGATGAATCCAAGTAAAGCAATTGCAGTCCCAAAGAACTTCCACTGCCAGATCTGATTGGTATAGGGGATATCCATGCCACCCTTCATGGTCATACCAAACCATTTAACGGCATTTCCAATGGATGTAGCATCATCCGTTGATTTCGGATGATCACCCCAATGGTCGAAGTAGATCCTTGCAGAATTATCTTCAACCGAACCATACAACTGTCCAGGGATAACTGCTTCGGAGACGCCATAGGCAGTCATCGCATCAGGCATGGTCGGAATTGCCACACCGTTCGGGGCACCGAAGTTTGGAGGAGTTTCAGTTGTTCGACCTACGCTGATTGCCCAGTTATGCTCCAGTGGACAAGTCTTGACATCACAACCGGAATCCATGTAGAAGAGTGCCTGGTAGAGATCAGGATACTTGATGGCAGTTGCATCGATTGCCATACCACCCATCGACATCCCTATCATCCCCACATTGTCTTTGTCAACAATATCGAGGGAGTGTAGATAAAGGAGCGCGTCAGCAGTGCCGTAGCCATTGGCAGCATGATCTTTAGCTGTGGATTTGGCTGAAAAACCATGATTATCGAGATCCATTGACAAAACGACATAACCCCGTCGTGACAACTCGATGGCGGTGTTGGTCATATACTCTTTAGTGTTATTGAACCCATGTGCCGCCAACACAGCTGGTGCCGGATTTTCTCCGGTCACGCCTTTGGGAACATACAGGTACGCATCGTAGTAGCCGTTAAACGTACCATAAATCTTGATTTCCCGGACATCGACAGCACCTGCCCCGTTCTGTACCAAGCCAGCCAGCAAGCTGCCAGCAAGCATGAGAATAAGGGCTACGATTAATAAAGTATTGCGACTTTTTTGCTTGTCCATTTGCATTCTCCTTGTACAATTTTTTGAGTTTATGTTCTTGAAGATCCTACTGATCCACTTATTTTCGAATTTTCCTCCTTTCTCCAGGTTGATCTCTCCTGGTTCATTCGGCATCCCCTTATGACCAGAGAAATATTCAAATGTTTGTTTCTTGATCCAATTAAAAAAAACGAGGACGGTCTTCCTAAAAATATTTCTGTGGATTTTTGACCATCCTGACTGTCTGAAGCCAGACCTGTTATTTTGAGGTGGGAGTCTCGGTGACTTGGCATTGTGAACTGAACAATTGGGTTATTGTGCGTATTCTCTTCGATAAGTGATTGATTCCGTTGCTGTTCGTATCATTTGAGATGGAGAGTGACATTTATGAATTAAATTGGATATATCATTATGGTTAATAGGAATGGGAATTGAAATCAGGAAAGACTGCCAATTTCCAGGTAAAACCACCCATACTGGTGGCGGACTTGGAGCAGTGCCGATACTCCTTTGGAGTATTCTGTTGGTAGCTGCCTTTGAAACTGCCTGCAGCAGCCTGGTTTATTGACAATGGAATGGAAATGGGTAATTACACAAGCTCGAAAGAATCGAAAACCTGACCTGGTTATTGGTTTTCAACCAAGCGGAGTAGGCATATCAAGAGATAGGTCTCAAGAAGAAACTAAATAATCAAATTGAATGTGACCAGTTGATAGGTTGATGGATGGGTAATCGATTACGAGTGATAATCTTATTGATTTATCTTCAGGATTTGTATGGATAAAACCGATCCATTTCTTCTATCTATTCACACTTAAAAATATTTCGAAATCGCCAACTTGGCGCAGCTAGTCCTTGGCTAGTTGGTCCTTGATGGCCGAGATGTCCACTATCTCCCATATCTCGCTGATCTTGCCGTTACGAACCGAGGCGAATACCGCTTGAGCAGTCGAGAACCGTCGACCCTCCGCATTGAGTCCACCGTAAGCACCATACATGGTACCTGATACCACAGTTCGTGCGGCCTCAAGCGATGAAGTCGTCAACACCTCCATAAATTCATGGTGCAAGTCGGGTATCGCAGACTTCGCTTTACGCCAGGATTGTTTTTCGTCCTCGATCCCCACCGTGGATAAGCCTGCCGGAGCATGTACGACAACATCTTCCTGTAGGTAGAGCCCGAACAAGTCCACATCGCCGGCATCCCCAGCGGCGAATAGCAACTCGAGTAGAGTCTGGGAAGCACCCATCATAACCTCCTGAATGAAAACGCTTGTATATACCCCGCATTGAAGACTTCCGTCTACTTATTAATTATACAGATTCCTCCTGTGATTCCATAATTCTGTACAGCTAACTTGTTCAACGGTAATTTTCCGGATTACGGATTTTCGTTTATTATCGATGAAACAAAAAGCGCTCTCTAGGTTTGGAGAGCGCATTAAATATTCAAGTGTATCTTACGCACCCATTACCGAACGGAACTTGCGACCAGAGGGATTGCTGTGCACGCCTGAAGGGTGCCCTGTGGGTAGCCGTACACAAGTATGCCGCGCTCATTACCGCCCGGGAGGATCTTGTGGGTGAACATCATGTTGGGTGAAGATGGTTTGGAAAATGCGTGGAGACCTGGTGGTCAACACCTGGCCCCGAAAAAGCATCGGGATCTCCGCTTCGCTACGACGCGCGGTGAGGTCCTTTCCGCTTCGCTTCAAGGATAATAACGCCGGCGCGAACGGAGATATCGCCGTCCGTGAGGATCTTGCGACCGAAGGGAGTGACCATTTAGGATAGAGGAAATGGATCTGGTGCGTTGCTACAACTGCTAACTCAAAGAGCAAATGGCTATTCTTAATGCATCATCCAGTTGCTCACGAGATAGCCCGGCCAATCTGGGATCTGCAGCATCGGAAATAAAAAATTGGCTCGGCTTTCCATGCTTAATCTGCAGTTCGACGGATACATCGATATATTTCTGGTTGTTTTCAGTGTTATGCCAGAGTTGCCATTTTACTGGATCCACCCTTTCGATCTGACTATCTGGAAACGCCCAGCGGGTTAAACGTTCTAGCGCCTTGGTTACCATTTCGTCGTAGTGATTTGAGTCCTGCAATTGTAGTTCCGTCATTCGATCCTCCTTTGCGACTGCTGATGCAATTCGTCTGATAATAATCTATCAACATTTTACGGCAGTTTTAGGCAAAGCGCTGGCAAATGGATTATTGAGAGGAAAAACAAACAGTATTCATCTTGACGGTTGTCTGTGGAAGGAAACATGGTCAAAACCGGGTCCAGAAAAAACCATTCGTCCCCTCCATTCCATTTCGGGGATCTTCGAGGACTTTGCACTTCGCAACGACGCTCGAAAAATTATAAATAGCTGCCTCTCATTGGATATAACCTTCAATGATCTCAATGGCTCGCCCGATACCATCTTCAGCGCGAATGCGTTCACCAAGAGCTGAAGCGCGAGCCTGAATGCCTGGATCAGTAACGGCGCTGGTGATGGCAGCTGCCAATCGGTCAGCATTTAACTGGCGCCGGGGAACAGGCTGAGGACCGACTCCCAGTTCCACTACCCGCCGAGCCCAGAAAGGCTGGTCACCCATATGCGGCACGAGCACGGACGGTACACCGGCACGCAAACCAGCGCCAGTAGTTCCTGATCCTCCATGATGGACAACAGCCGAAACACGCGGGAATAACCAGGAGTGTGGAACTGAATCCAACACGAATATATTGGCGGGCAATTCAGCACCCTCCAAACCTCCCCAGCCCGTGGCGAGCACTCCACGCTGTCCTGATCGTTCAAGAGCCTCACAAACGAGCAGGGTGGTCTGCCGGGGGGTGCGATTCACCATACTGCCAAAACCGATATACACCGGAGGTGGACCTGACTTGAGAAAGTCAACCAGTTGGGAGGGTGGCTGCCAATCCGCGCAGGGATCGAGAAACCAGTAGCCGGTGACATGGATATGCTCACCCCAATCAGCAGGTCTGGGGACAACAATGGAACTGTAACTACCAAGCACAGGCATGGGTTTACCGTGCAATTGGCTATAAGGATTTTTGCCAAGTGAGATTGCTGGCAGGTTAAGCTTTTCCCTCCTCCAGCGATTGATGTATTTTCCGGTGAGAGCTTGTAGAATCTGTCCGTTTAAAAAGTAGGTCAACAGATTGTAACTCCCGCCCAGGGGAAGTGCCGGAAAGATACCACCGGGATTGGGATAGGTACGAGTGGGGGCAAGCCCAGGTAATGGAGTGGCTATAAAGCATGGTACGCCCAGCTTTTCCGCGGCGTGATAGCCTCCAATTCCTATGGTTGAATACACGATCGTTTCTGCATCCTGGCAGGATAACCATGTGGTCTCCATGAGCGTGTCAACCATCGGTCTTATCAGCTGAAGGACACGTAAAAACCATACAAAGAAATTACGACCGGTTTCAATGCCAGCTTTTAGCTTTGATGAATTCAGTAATTCTTGTGTGTTTATGCCAAGGGGGAAAAAATCCAGATGGTGTTCTCTTGCCAGCGGCTCAAAATTATCTGGTGCTGCAAAGCGAACCTTATGCCGACCTGTTCGCTGCAAACCGACAGCCAACGCAACTAAGGGTTGGATATCACCCCGTGAGCCAATCGCCAAAATCGTAATACGCATCGCACCTTTTCTTTTCAGGTAAAAGTACTGCGATTTAATTCATAATTGATACCTGTACGCAGAATTCGACACCTTACAGCTTTTGCCAACATTGCCGCCCAGACATATATTACAGGTGACATGATCGCCGGGAAAAGACACACACTTATCGGGGAGCTTCACCAATATTCAGGCTAGTTTTTCTCTGCCCTTGCTTTCAGTGCTTTATCCATCGCTTCAAAACCATGCCTTGAATTTGAGTCTATATCTTTTGCTTGCGATGAAACAAGCAAGCCGTTGAATATTTCCCGGTCAATGAAGCGAACTTTATTGCTATCAACTTGTTCAATGATGAAACTATGTTCACCACTGAACAAAATAGGTAGAGCAACGTGATACTTCCAGCGTAATTCTTTGTTTGGCTCTACCTTTACGACAGTGCAATGCAACATCATCTCTTTTGACCCAGACTTAAAAGTGATATCCACTTTTTTGCCCACCTGTGCCATTCCAATTGCGTGGTGAATAAATGGATTCCACTCTGGATATTTGTCGAGATCCGTTAAGACTTGCCATACTGTATCTGGCGTTGCCTGAATCTCGATTTCGGTGCGAAGTTCTTTCATATATACTCCTTTCCCGAAACATATCTTATTATTACAACCGCCCAACTAGATTGATATAGTGTGTTACGAATGCACCCTGCCGACTTTAAGTATAGCAAATGTCTGCCTTGATCGCATCCAGGCTGGACGTTCGAAGCTGGATATAACATTTGCGGTACCGCCAATCGAGCGGACCTAGCGAGTGACCATCACAGCGTGGTGAAAGGTTAGAAAAAGGCCCGGAGACCTGGCGGTCAACACCTCACGCTTGGTCGGGAGACCGGCACGAACAGAGGTATCTAATTTGGTGTAATGGCTGTTTATCCTAATCCAACCCCATCTCTGGGATGGCGGGGATTTTCACGTCATATAACCAGGAGTCAAAAAACTCACGCAGGTTCTGGCCACTCACCTCTTCTGCGACCGCGATAAAATCAACAGTATTAGCATTGCCATAACGAAACCGCGCTGTATAAGTTCGTAGTATGCTAAAGAACACCTCGTCGCCAACACGTAATCGTAACGCATGGAATGTCAATGCTCCCCGGTCAAAGATAGTATTGGTATACAAATTGGTGGAGGGCGGGTTGCCGGGAGGATTTGGAGAAAAGGCTTCTATCGGATAAACGCCGCGCACTTTGGCGTACATGGTGCCGTTTTCTTTGTGTTCCAACCACAACCACCCTGCATAGGTTGCAGCACCTTCCTTTAGCCAGATGTCGCGCCAGTTCGTCAAGCTGACGCTATTGCCAAACCATTGGTGTGCCAGTTCGTGTGCTATGACGTACTCCGACAAAGCAAATTCCTCTTTTCCAAGCTGTGATAACGTTTGGGTTTCCATGGCAACGGCGGCATCACGAGGGAAATCAACGATGACAATGCCATAGGCATCGAAAGGATAGGGTCCAAAACGCTCGCTAAAAAAGGAAAGCATGTCAGCCGTCTGATCAAATCCAGCTTTTGAAGCTTCCGGGAAATCAGGTGGTAGGTAATTGCGGATCAAGATGCCGTCCGGTCCCTGCTCCGTTTCGATGACATATTCGTCAATGCTAACAGCGGCTACATAACTCGCCATTGGTTCTGTTGCCTCCCAGACGTAGGTCACTTTGTCACCGTTATCCACCTCCTTTTGCAGGAGTCCATTGGCGGCGACCACATAAGGCTTTGGTACCGTTACACGAAAACTGTAGGTCGCTTTATCCAGAGGATGATCATTGACCGGGTACCAGTTGTCTGAACTTGAAATTTCACTGGAAATGAAAATTTCGTTGTCCTCGTTGTGAAACCAGCCCGACGACCATAACGCTCCAAGGGAAGGCGTTCTTTTCGGTGTTCCATTGTAGGTCACGGTGACTTTGAAAACATCACCGTTATCTATTGGTCGGGCTGGCGTAATTATCAACTCGCTTTCTTCACGACGATATTTTGCAGTCTTGCCGTTGATTGTTACATGTTCAATGGTCAGCCCAGAAAAATCCAGATTGAAGGTGCTCAGCGGCTGCGTGGCTTGAGCTTCAATTGTGCAGTCGCCCGAGAGGGTATTGTTCTTTGGATCTATCGACAATTCAAGTGTGTAATGTAAGGCATCGTAACCGCCATTCCCCAGTTTCGGATAATACGGGTCTCCTATACCTTCTGCCCCTGGAGAGTAGGAGACTGGATGGCAACTAACCAAAAATAGTACAAAGAGCGCGAGAACAAAGGTTTTTCTGATCATCTTTCATCCTGACCTGCAGGTTCATGAGGCATTTCTAGTAATATCTTGTTGCCAGCTAACTGCTCTAGAACTACCCATTTTATGGCTCAGTGTAGATCAGTACATTCGTTCCTTCTATAGAATCGCCAGCCATTTCTCCAGAATGCTGAATTGTTATTTTACCTGGCTTGTCGGTTACAATTACAACATTCCATAGACGCATCTTAACAACTATAGGATCGGTTATATCAATTGAACCAAAGGCTTGGAGGTTAACGGGGCGACCTTCAATCGTCATCATATAGGTCTGTCCTGACCAGTATGTATCCAACTTCTCCACGCTATCACCATAGACACCTAATGCGACATTTACCTTTGTGCCTATGTCTATTTCACAAGTTTCTGTCATTGTGCTTGGATCGAACGGGCAATGGACTTTTGTTGTGTAGATAACACTATCATCATCACCTGTGGTGATAAGAAAGTCGCCGATATTTTCCCCTGGATTGATCATCTCATCGGCAAGTTGTGGAGTTGCCTTTACACATGCCCCCAAGATGATAACGAACAACATAATGAGTGTTAGATAAATGATCTTTTTCATGGTCATCCTCCTTTGTATAAGAGACGGATTTGACCGATGTTCGCTATAATGATTCCCTTAAACGACATACCACACTTGTGACTGACCCCATAAAATCATTGTATAACAAAAACAGAAAGAATTCGCAACCAGTTATCTGATTTAACCGACTAATGGATTGCGTTATATCCATTCGGGGAACAGCTGAGCACGCGTGGACTAAAGTTAAAGCTGGTAAACTATATTTTATATGTATCTCAATTATTGCAACATCCAGGCTGGATGTTCGAAGCTGCATATAATTCAAGTGATACCGCCAGTTTGGAAAAGGGATGGGGACCTTTCGGTCAGAACCACGCGCGCGGTGAGGTCCCGATCAGCTTCGCTTCGGGGATACTAACACTCGCGCGAATGGGTAGAATCATTTTAGTTTTTGTGATAAAAACCATTCGAAAAGGTCAGAGTCTTCATAGACTATGATCTGGAAGTCGATTTTCATGTCCTGGTCGACAGTAATTTGAGCACTTCCTCCACAGGCGTTCAAAGCATCCACCAATTCCTGTCCTGCTTCAACTGGAATAATGTCATCTCTATCTCCATGGAATGCCCAGACGGGGACATCTTTAAGGTCGCAGATGTTTTCGGGGACTTTAGGCGGCCAGCCGAAATAACCTGAGACGGGTGCTAACGCCGCAAAGTACCTTGGAAAGCGCAAACCAAGCGCCCAAACACCATTGGCACCCATATCATTTCCGGTAAGATAAATGCGCTTAACGTCAACGGAATATTTAGTTTGAATTTCTTCCAATAAAGTGAATAACGGGTTGATCATCTCATCTTTAGCCCAGAATTCATATTCACCATCACCTAATGGAGAAACGATAATGAAGGGGAGATTGTTCTCTTTCTCCAACCTTCTGGGAAGTGATTCCTTCCTGAGTAACTCAAGGGTGGAGCCACGCAAGGGAGCACCGTGCAGATAAACAATCAATGGCCATTCCTGCTGCAGGTCTTTGCCATAGTCGTTCGGCAGGTAGAGCAGGAAATCAAGTTGGGCTTTCTCCGATGAGTATGGATGCTGACCGACGGATCCATTTGAAGAGAATGTCGGATACACTACTTTTTCTAAGACCGTGAAATTCACCAATTGCTCATACATACCTGGCTGGTAGATATGAAAGCCGTCATCAACCGTGGCGTCCGAAGTCCATGAATGTCGGAGAGTGTGCGCACCGGGTGAAAGGTTTTTCAAGGTAATGATCCAATTGCGTGAAATATTATCCTCGCCCTTTGCTACATACTCGTGCTCAAACCAATCAAAACTCTCAAGATCAATTTTATAACCATCAATATACAATTCCCATGTCATTGCATCCCAATTGGATGCAATTTTTGTTTTCTTTGCTATCCAGCCCAAACTTATATCCAAGCTCGATACCAGCGGTAAATCACAATCATTTGAAAATGAAACCGGTTCATGTTCATTGGGCAAATAATCACAAAACCACCATATGTTTTGGTATGGTATTTCAGTGCTTTGCTCTAAAGTCATTTCGCCGATCTTACCCCCTGGCTCGATCAACCCTTTGATTGGTTCAGGATTAACCATTGTGCATGCGCCTATGCTAATTAAGAACATATAAAGTGCTAGATTGACGATTTTTTTCATGGTCATACTCCATTGTATAAGAGACGGATTTGACCGAGGTTCGCCGTAATGATTTCTTAAAACGACATACAGTCCATGTGATTAATCTCGCAAAGTCATTTTACAAAAATAGATTTCAACTACAAGTAGTTCCCTGACGAAGCCGCCCAACGGTTTGTGTTATACCCCTTCGGGGAACTAGTGGGTGGGGGTGGACTTCTGCCTGGGAACAGGTATACTGCTTTTTGGTATTCCTCCCACCTATCCATTATACAAATTGCTAATATCCATGCAAACAAAAGCGCTCTCCAATGCCGGGAGAGCGCTTCAATATTCAAGCGAACTTTACGCACCCATCACCGGGCGGAACTTGTAACCGTACACCAGAATCCCGCGCGCATCCCCATCCTGGCGGATCTTGCGGGTGACCATCTCCACCGGCATGCCGATCTCCACCGGCTGCTCGCCGAGGTCGGTCAGTTGGGCGGTCACCACCGGGCCTTCGTTCAATTTGACCAGCGCCACCGTGTAGGGGGCGTTCTCTTCATAGCCGGCCGGGGCATCGCTGATGGTGGTAAATGAATACACCTCGCCTTTACCGCTGAAGGCGAATTTGGTCTTGGCGTCCTGGCCGCAGTGCGGACATACGTCGCGCGGGGGGAACAGCTTGGCATCGCAGTGCGGGCAAACTTCGCCGACCAGTGCGTATCTTTGATTTTTGATTCTCCAGTAACGTGGTACTTCCATGATGGCACTCCTTTAGTATTTCGTATCATGAGTCTAATCACAGAAGACTCTCAATTGCTATCAGGAATAAGGGATCAGTGATAAGTAACTGGATACAAGTGATTAGTAACAAGTGCAGACAGTATAGTTATTGGGATGAGGAATTGGTGACAGGGAACCCGGTTCCGTTTCACCTGATTGACTGATCAACCAGTTAACAAATCAACTGATCAACTCTTCCCTATTCCCTCTGCAAAATATGCGTCACCACCGTGGAGGCCGGGCCGCCCCAATTCTGCAGCATGGCGATCTTCGCATCGGGCACCTGGCTTCTGCCTGCTTTGCCGCGCAGTTGCAGCATTGCTTCCACGGCCTGGTACACGCCCACCGCGCCGATCGGGTTGCCGCGCGCCTTGCTGCCACCCATGGTACACACAGGTATCCGTCCGCGTGGGATGATCGAGCCGTCCTGCGCCAGCTCCCAGCCTTTGCCGCGTTTGGCAAAACCGGCGCCTTCCAGGGCCAGGGCGGCAAATACCGAGTAGGCATCATCCAGCTCGAACAGGTCCACATCGTCCGGGCTGATGCCCGCCTGTGAATAGGCCCTGGCCGCCGAGAGATTCACCGCTTCAAAATTCATCTGGTCGGGCCGGTCGTGCAGGGCCAGCGAATCGGTCACAATATTGGAACCTATGATCCGCACCACCGGGAATGGGTAGTTCTTCGGCAGCAGGTCGGATCGGGTTAGGATCACCGCCGCGGCGCCATCCGCCGCCGGGGCCACGTCCATCATGTTCACCGGATCAGAGATCATCTCTGCGTCGTCATACCTTGCCCGGGAGATGGCTTTTCGAAACATGGCATTCGGGTTATGCACCGCGTTGGCATGTGCGTTCAGGCTGAAACCGGCGAACGCTCCACGCGGGAACGTTGTATTCATGCATGTATCGTTTCATCACCAGCGCGGCCTGCCCGGTGGGGGTGAGCCCCGGCATGGCCTCGTAATCGCCATCCATCATCTGGGTCAGCGCCGGGTCCAGTTCGCCGCTAACGGCGTCGGTCACTTTTTCCACACCCACCACCAGCGCCACGTTCGACATGCCCGAGGCGATGGCAAGATATCCAAGGTGCAGAGCCGCGCCACCGGAAGCGCCGGAAGCCTCCACTGTGGGAGCCTCCACGCCCAGCAAATTTGCCCAATCCGCGATCAGGGCTCCCAGGTTGGCCTGGTGCGAGATGACCGAAGCCATCATATTGCCAACGATCAACGACTCTGGTTCAAGGTCTGGAACTTCCCGGCGGGCGGCCAAAATTGCCTGCACCGCATGAGAGCGGAGGGAGGTTTCCCAGTGCTCGCCGACCGGAATTTGCCCGATCCCTGCAATTACCACATCATCAGTCATGTTCCCGCCTCAATCTGCCAGTTTTCCACGATAACGGACGTACAACCCGTAATCCACTTCGGTGCGGCGGGCAATATAATCTTTCGTGGAATGTGCTTTTTTCCTACGTTCCAACAGGCGATCGGTAGCCACAACTGAAATGGCATCCGATCCGGCACCGGAACCGAAGGAGACCATCAGGATCCTGTCGCCGGGTTGAGCTTCATCCAGGATGGCTGTCAGGCCGATCATCGCTGCACCAGCATAGGTGTTGCCGATCACCGGTGAAAGCAATCCGGTTTTATTCTGATCGGGTGTGAATCCCAACAAAGAAGCCGCACGTTGGGGAAATTTTGTATTGGGTTGGTGGAATACACAATATTTATAATCGGAGGCTGAGAAACCCAGGCCTTCCATTAAGGTACTGCCGGCTTCTGTGATATGCCGGAAGTAGGCTGGTTCTCCGGTGAAACGCTGTCCGTGGGACGGGTAGCGTTGATCCGCCCTGCGCCAGAAGTCCGGCGTATCTGTCACAAATGAATAAGTGCCTTCGATCACCGCCAACGATTCATCAGACGGGCCGAGCACAAAAGCGGCACCACCAGCGGCGGCAGTGTATTCCAACTCGTCGCCCGGCCGCCCCTGGGCGGTATCCATGCCGATGGCCAGGGCATATTTGCCCATCTTCGCGCCCACCATCGCGATTGCGGCCACCATGGCTTCGGTTCCGGCTTTGCAGGCAAATTCCCAATCTCCTGCCTGGATGGAAGGAACTGCTCCGATGGCTTCTGCGACAATGGTTGATGTGGGTTTCACCGAGTAAGGGTGTGACTCCGACCCCACCCAAATAGCCCGCAGTTCAGCGGGGTCGATCTCTGCCCGGGCAATGGCATTGCGGGCTGCCTCGATCGACATGGTGATCACATCTTCATCCAACCCGGGAACTGATTTTTCCTTGACCGGTCCACCATGGGCGCCGCCGGACCAGATGCGGGAAACCTCTGTCGCCGGCAAGCGGTATTGCGGCACATAAGCGCCATAACCAATAATACCCACCGGATAGGCGGGTTTTAATATCAAGTCTTTACTTTCCAATTCGGTCATTTCGTACCCCAATCCAAGAGTATTTGTCGAGCGCGTTCCACGCTGATTCGTTTTTCCTGCACAAGTTGGGCAGCCAGTCGATGAATATCATCGCCGGTTGCACCGGCTGTCATGGCGACCTGGCGGGCATGCAGGTTCATGTGTCCACGCTGGATGCCCTCTGTGGCTAATGCCCGAAGAGCAGCCAGGTTCTGTGCCAGACCAACAGAGACCATCACCTCGGCCAGTTCACAGCTGGTTGACACACCCATCAATTTCAACGCAGCCCTGGCGGAAGGATGCATGCGGGTTGCCCCGCCAATGATTCCGACGGCCAGTGGCAGTTCCAGTTCGCCGAGCAGTTCACCGGACTCAGACCTGCGCCAGGTACTCAAACTGGTGTATCTTCCTGATCGGGCTGCATAGGCATGAGCGCCAGCTTCAATAGCACGCCAATCATTGGCCGTTGCTACTACCACGGCATCGATCCCATTCATAATGCCCTTGTTATTCGTGGTTGCCCGGTAAGGATCCACCGAGGCGAACGCCCAGGCTTTAATGATGCCATCACGCACATCTTCCCCTGAATAATCATTGTATGCCAGGTCATTGGCGGCAACTTTACAGGTTGCCTTCGCCAGGCGTTGATCGGCCAGGTTGGAGAGGATGCGCAAATGCACCTTTCCCCCGGTGATCTGCTCCACCCGCGGCGACATGCATTCCACGATCGTGTTCACGGCGTTGGCTCCCATCGCGTCACGAACATCCACCAGAAAGTGGAGAACGAGGAACGGCCCAGCCGGTGATTCGCTAAACTTTTTCACTTCAATATTCTTTAATCCACCGCCCATGGATAACAGGATCGGATCAATGCCGGCCGCTTCTTTGATAAGTTCGGATCGGTGTTTAATGATCTGCTCTTCTGCAATATCCAGGTTATCGATGCCCATGACCTGCATCTGCCCGATCATCACCGGATCGGAGGAGGATGCAGTAAACCCGCCATTGGCTGCCACCAGTTTGGCCATGTAAGAAGCGCCTGCAACGATCGAAGGTTCTTCCACAACCATGGGAACAAGGACTTCGCGGCCATTGACAACAAAGTTTCGGGCGATACCGAGGGGTAGATTGTAAATGCCCACTACATTCTCGATCATCCCATCCGCCTGGACAGAAGTCAACCCCGGAATACCGCACAGATCGTCAAGGGTTCCGTCATCAAGTTGAGACCATTTTTGCAGCATTTCACGCCGCTCGGTAATGGTCATCTCATAAAATTTTGCCAAACTTGTTTTAGCCATAGTTACCCATCCTGCTTATGCCTAAATATAAACTTGCTTATCTGGCAAAAGCTATCAGAATCCGTTATTACTATACAGATTGCGTATTCATCGATAAGTTGTGACTTTATAGAGTTTTCCTCGTCGAAAAGACAGGGGGATGGAACTCAGCGATATGACAGCAAGGGAGACCCCCACCACAATGTCTGTCATGCTGAGCACATCGACACCTGCGCTGCACGCAAGTGCAGTGAGCATCTCTGCCAGAGGAAGCAGAGACCCTTCGTCCCTCAGGGTGACGGACATACCACTGCCTGTCATTTCGAGTACAATTAACCCATTAATTATGAAAAAGCTCACCCACAAGCAGCTTGAAAACCGTTTGGCAGCGCTGCACCTTGCCAGCCTTGAACTGGTCAAGGAAATCTCGTTGGATTCTCTGCTTGAGAGAATCGCCCAGCTTGCCTGTGACCAGGTGGATGCCAGCTATGCTGCCGTCGGGGTGATGGATGATTCCGGCCGTTTGATCAAATTCATCCCGGTGCAGGACCCTCCAGAAAGCCTCACCCTGACAGCCGGTTTGCCTCAAGGACTGGGTTTGATCGGTGAAGTGATCAGCACCACCACCCCGGTCCGGCTCTCGCGGGTTAAGGAATCCCCAGCCAAGGAGGATATCCACCCAAGTCAGGTGCAGATCACATCGTTTTTGGGTGTGCCTATGCATATTGCCGGCAAACCACTCGGACAGATCTATCTTGGCGATAAAAAAGATTCCCTCGAGTTTACAGAAGATGATGAGAAAGTTATTGAAACCCTGGCGGCGTACGCCTCAGTAGCCATTTCCAATGCCCGTCTATACCAGGAGTTGAACGACAGAGATTTCGTCCTCACCCGCCGAAATGCAGACCTGGCATTATTGAACGATCTCGCCTCGACCCTGGCTTCCTCCCTCGACGTAAACGAAATCCTGGAGAAAGCTCTTACCCTGGTGATGGGCAATACACAGATCACAATAGGTGAGGTTTTCCTTGTCGACGAAGCCGGCAAAACGCTGCAATTAATGCATCACCTGGGTAATTTCGATGGCAGCCTGTGGGTCAAGGATAAATTCGAGTTTGGCGAAGGACCCATTGGTGAAACGGCTGGTAGCGGAATCCCCCAATTCAGCCAAATCCCCGGGAAGTTTGGCAAGTTCCTCAAACAGGAGGTAAAAGAAGCCTGCTTGAATCAGATCGCCTGCTTCCCCCTCACAGCCAGAAGTGGATCAGTTGGTGTGTTGTGTATCGCCACCTGCCAGGAAAAATTTTTGGATGAACATGAAGCGCAACTGTTCACAGCCATTGGCGCCTGGGTAGGTACGGCCATTGACAACGTCCGCCTGTATTATCAGGGCCGCCGCCTGGCAATTCTTGAAGAACGCGAACGAATCGGCATGGACCTCCACGATGGTGTGATCCAATCCATTTATGCTGTTGGCCTCACCCTGGAGCACGCCCGTTTGTTAATCCCGGATAACCCGATGCAATCCAAGGGGCGCATCGACCATGCCATTGATGATCTGAACCATACCATTAAAGATATCCGTGCTTATATTTTGGATCTGCGTCCACGCCAGATGGATGAAGAGAATTTACTGGACGGATTGAAACGGTTGATCACTGAATTAAAATCCAATACACCCATTGAGGTTACACTGGTAAGCCCGGATGATGGTTTTCACAAGCTGCCGCAATCACAGGCGATGGCACTTTTTCATATCTGTCAGGAAGCCCTGGCAAATATTGCCAAACACGCTCATGCCATTAATGTTAAAGTTACACTTTGGAAATCTGCTGATCGGTTGCTGCTGGAAGTGCGTGATGATGGTAAAGGATTCAACCAGCAGCAGACCCGAATGACCCTCGGGCATGGACTGGCGAATATAAATACCCGCGCAAGGAATGTTGGCGGCGATGTCGAGATCACCTCTGAGCCCGGTGAGGGAACAACCATTATGGCGTGGGTACCTTTCCGGGAAGCCTGATCGATGAACATGGATCCTGTTACCGGCATTCCACGCTCGCAATTTGTCCAGGTGGAGTTCTCCCGGATCGCCAGACGGTACGAAATGATGAATCAGATCATGACCTTTGGTCAGATCAACCGACTCAGGCGGGAGGCGATCAAATTGTTGGATGTTCAACCGGGCATGACCGTCCTGGATCATGGCGCCGGCGGCGGTCAAATTTCACAACAAATAATGAAGATGCATTCCAATTGCAATGTCTTCCCCTCAGATTTCAATGGAGACATGATCAGGGCTGATCAAAATTATGGATACCTGCCTTTCTGTCAATCCGACGCTCGAAAGCTGCCATACCCGAACCAATCCTTTGACCGGGTGATCTGCGGTTTTTTACTGCGGAATATTCGTGATTATCCGATCGCATTGAAAGAGACCTTGCGAGTTTTGAAACCTGGCGGCAAATTTGTGTCACTTGATACCACGCCGCCTGAGAAAAACTTCATCTTGCCTTTCATCTGGTTCTATATGCGGGTCGTCATTCCATTCATAGGGATGCTGATCACAGGTCGAATCAGCGCTTACAATTATCTGATCCGCTCGACAGAAGGATTTACTCCTGCCCAGGAGCTGCAGGCTGAGTTTTCAAAAGCCGGTTTCAGAGAAAGTGGTTATCAAAAACGTATGTTCGGCGCCCTTGCATTGCATTGGGGCTCAAAATAGAATCTTCATCGTAGGAGAACAGGACATGTCCGAGAACAACCTCAGCCCAAGCGCTCAAAAAGTGGCAGACGCCTTACAAAAGTTAAACATATCCTGCCAGGTTTTAGAACTGCCTGCATCCACGCGAACAGCGCCAGAAGCAGCCCAGGCAGTCGGCTGTGTAGTGGGTCAAATTGTTAAATCGCTCATCTTTCGGAGCGAGGAGAGTAAAAATCCGGTCTTGATATTGGTAAGCGGCAGCAATCGGGTGGATGAAGTCCAAATTGCCATGGTGATCGGGGAAAAGATCCTGCGCGCAGACCCGGATTTTGTGCGCGAAAAAACTGGTTTCGCCATTGGCGGTATCCCGCCGGTTGGGTTTCCATCTCCAATTACAACTCTTATCGACCAGGACCTACTGAAGTATAAAGTGGTTTGGGCGGCGGCGGGAACCCCGCATGCGGTATTCAGCATCCAACCGGCAGAATTGGTTAAGGCTGCCGGCGGAAGAATTATTAGCGTTTATTAAGTGGGTTGCCACGAGTAATGTAAAGAACCCTATGACCAATCATCAAACGCGAGACCTCGATAAAGCCGCCCTCAGGGGAGAGCCTTCCTACATCTGGCGGGCCGGGCAGGAACGCCGTTTGCAGATGATCGTAGAGGCTGCAGGCGAACGCATCCATGGCTGGATTATGGAAGATGGCTGTGGTGTGGGTATGTATATGCAGCATCTGCTGGAATTTGAGGGGATTGTAACCGGTCTTGATTATGATTTTGAGCGGGTCGTGGAATCCCGCGGAATGGGTTTGGATGTCATTAATGCCGCCGGTGAATATCTGCCTTATCCGGAAGATCACTTTGATCTGGTCATCAGCAATGAAGTCATCGAGCATGTCCAGGACGATCGTCAGGCGGTCGCAGAAATCATCCGCGTGCTCAAACCAGGCGGGCGATTGGTTTTGTTTTGCCCAAATATCGGATATCCTTTCGAGACCCATGGAGTCTTTACTCGCGGCGAATACCACTTTGGCAACATTCCGCTCGTCAACTATTTACCCAGAAGGATGAGAAACAGACTGGCACCGCATGTGCGGGTTTATTCGTCAAAAGACCTCCAGGCGCTCTTCAAAGAGTTGGATGTGAAATTCGTGGAGAGAACAGTCATCTTTGGCGGTTACGATAACATCATACAAAAGCTGGGTTCGGCTGGCAGAGCAATTCGCTGGTTGATGCAGGCGTTGGAACACACAGCTTTGCGCTGGTTCGGGCTGAGCCACTTTTGGGTGGTCGAGAAGAAGTAAGCGGAACGAAAATAATTATTAATAAAAGACTTAGTTCTATGAGGATAAATGGGATTTTTTGATCGGGTAAATGTTCCTGAATTGATCGCTGAAAACGACATCGCCGGGCTGGAAAAATGTCTTGGCTCTGGTGATGCTTCCATCCAATTTGAGGCAGCAGAAGCATTGGCACGACTGGGGAACTGGAAAGGCTATGCCTTTCTCGTCATTTCCACCCGCAACAAGAAATCATCCATCCGGGCTGCTGCTGCAGAAACGCTAGGCAGCCTGGCTGACCCGCGTGCAATAAGCCTCCTGGTTCGCATGATGAACGATGATGATGAAGATGTAAAGCAATCCGCCTTGGACGCCTTGCGGGACATCAACACATCCGACTCTCTAAATGCCGTCGCTGGCTTAGGGTCAGACACAATCCAGATTCCGAATAATGCAGCAGAAGGGCATACACCCAATGCCGCAGTTAGCGACGCCATTTTTGGGAGCGTCAGCCAGTGCGATATTTCAGATGGACTGACAGGCAGCATCGAGCGCCAGCAATCCGCCGAAAAACACTACATCCTTGCCAGCAAATATTATGAAGAGGACCGGTTTACACAGGCGTTGACCGAGGTGAATATTACTCTTGAATTAATGCCGGAAATGGCTGAGGCATCCAACGTTAAGGGGCTGATCTTGGAAGCGTTGGAAGAGCACTACCTATCCATTGTAGCCTACAAGAAAGCGTTGAAAGCGGATCCGCTGCTCAAGGATGCACGGGAAAATCTGTCTGATCTTATCGTTGATTTGGATATATCCAACACACCCTTCCAGGAGTTATTGGATGGTTCCAATTCTGAAGATTGGGAAATGCGCAGGGATGCGATTGCCGCGCTTTCTGTTAGAGAAGAACCTGAGGCATTAATCGCGATCATTGATGCATTAAATGATGAAGATCTCGAAGTGTGTTCACTCGCGCTGGAAGCGCTTGAGTGCAGCCCTTCTCCTGCTGCCCTGGACGCTCTGCAGGAATATTATGACAGCTTTGGATCTGATGACCCCGAGGATGATCAGGAAGGAGAGCTGCCATCCATTCATATAGACGCAATTGATGATCCTGTTCAAACTTTGCTTGAACCACAAAATATAGACATCCCCGAGCCTCGGTCCGCCGCTGAATATATCGAAGATGCCAATGACCTCGTAGATAAGAGAGCTTATTCTCAGGCATTTGTGAAATGCCAGTTAGCCTTGCTGACAGATGAATACAGCGCGGATGCTTACAACCTGATGGGGATCATCCATGAAGAAAAGCAGGAGTACCGGCAGGCGTATTATGCATATAAGAACGCCATCTCCTGTGACCCTGCCTATCAAGAAGCGCATACCAACCTAAGTGAACTAATTCACGAATTTGGTGAAGCGAACATGAATTTTCATACTTTGATCGCGGATCTTGAAACGGAAGAGGTCTATCTAATGTATGATGCCGTTGTTAGTCTGGGGGAATTGAATAATCCGGATGCTGTGGAATATCTCCTTTCCCACTTGAACCACCCAGGCAGGAGTATTGCCCTGGCGGTCATGGAATCGCTCGGTAAATTGCAAGCAGCAGAGGCTGTGGAAGATATTGCCGCAGCCGGCGCTAAATTCTGGCATTTCCCCATATCCCCGGTAAAAATGACACTGGATCAGATCGAGAAAGCGTTGAATACATGCCTTTCAGATTGGTCAGACCGGTGTACGGTCATGTTGATGCTTGGCCGGTTGGGGGCAAAACTCCTGTTAACCAGAACCCTCGAACGGGAAATTTTACGGCTGCGCTTGTTGTCAGAATCCTTCTCAGAAGTTGGGATCAATGCATTCGATGGGGCTCTTATCGATACAACCACTCTGGCGAATCTTATCAATCAGAATTATATAAATAAGTAATAAATTTGCAAACTGGTTTATAAATTTCTAAACCCATCTGCCTGGTAATTAATTTCGCATCCAATCGGGCAAGTTGGATGGCTGCCTCTTTTCCGAAACCAGAATTTGCACCAGTTATGATATTGACATTTTGGTTTTTGTTGTCTGTCATTATTTTCAACCCTTTTTTAAGTGGCCTCAAATTGCAGTAGAATTGTTAATTGATTGAATTTATACCCGATATTCGCTGAAATATGATAATAAATTCAGGAAATTGGTGTTTGAAAAAAAATACCAATGGCGGATCATATATTTGGACATCCATGACTTTTTCTGGCTGGAAATCGCAATACAGAAAGAAGAGGAATGCAATGCCCGGAGTATATTATTTTTCCGTCATGGCTTAATTACAACAAAATTCCTATATTCAAAATTGAAAAGTTGTGTAAATAATAAATGAGCAGAGGATCTATAATAATTTTCTCCCTTCGAGCAAAATTATTATAATTAGTGAAACATCCATCTGATAAAGGATTAGTATGGCAAACTCCCTGTCTTCGGTTGCGCTGCTTGTTCGAGATTATGATGAAGCGATTGAATTCTTCACAACTTCAATGAAGTTTTCTCTGGTCGAAGATAGTCCAATGGACAACGGAAAACGCTGGGTCGTTGTATCACCCCGCGGTTCGACAGGCGCTTCCCTTCTCCTTGCAAGGGCAGTTAACCTGGAGCAGCAATGCCGCATTGGCGATCAAACTGGAGGACGGGTTTTCCTCTTTCTTGAAACGGATGATTTCCAGGGTGATTATGACCACATGAAAGCACATGGTGTTCGATTCACCGAAGATCCCCGGGAAGAGGAATATGGCATGGTGGTCGTCTTTCTGGACTTGTATGGCAACAAGTGGGATCTCATTCAAAGAAAGTAACTCCTCTTTTAGGATCTGAGTTTTTCCTTTACCCAATCCGAAGATATCAGAACGAATTGTCCTAGTTTCATCAGGTGTCTCGAGTTTATACACAGCTTGAAATCTTGTCATGATTGAGTAAACTGAAATAGTCTAACTAAAGTTCTTTATAGGTTTAATCCATTACAGGTATATTGAAAATGAACAACTCTAATCAAGGAAAAAATGTAATAAAACTTTCATCGGGGGAAGATTATAAAGGGGAAAATCATTCGCTCGGTATTAGTACAATCGCCTTCAAAAACAGCTCTCAAGATAATAAGGAAATCTTTATTGTTGAGAATACTTTCCATGCGAAGGGCGGCCCGGCCCTGCATTTACATTACGACCAGGATGAATGGTTCTTTGCCCTGGAAGGGGAATTCCTGATCGAAGTGGGCGGGAAACGCTTAGTGATGCATCCCGGCGATACTGTGCTAGGTCCGCGAAAAGTGCCGCATGTATGGGCATTTACCGGGGAAGGGATCGGGAAAATGTTGATCATTTTCTCTCCAGCCGGCGATATGGAACGCTTTTTCAGGGAGGTTACCAAAGCCAATGCCATGCCTCCGGTCGAACCGGATATTTGGCGAGATCATGGGATGGAATTGCTCGGCCTTCCACTAAAATTGGACTGAATGTTTGAGACGGTCTTACAGTAAGCTTTCGATCGCGGTATAAATTAATAATCCACCCATAACAAAATTGAATAGTAAGTGGTATTTCTTTAGGAACTTCCTGAAAATATTTCCTGCGATTGCCCAGGTGGATGCGGCTGTAAATCCAACCATACCAAGCGCCAAAGCGGCTATACCTATTGACAGCGGATCATCCATGATATCCATCATGAACAATGAGAAGACTGTGATCCCATAAACAATAACTTTGACATTAATGAACTGCATAAAAAATCCGGCTTTGAAGGTGTTCAAAACATTCCTCGCTTGACCCTCCTCAACAGGTTTCGAGAGTAAGATGTGGACTGCAAGAAAGATCATGTAAAGTGCCCCCATTATATTGATCCATTTTTGCGCAGAAGGGAGAACGTCGATCAATACTCAAGTTCAATATGCCGCTGATCAATAGGATGACAAACATACCCGCGAGGACTCCCAGTATAAAACGGATTGTCTTCTTGTATCCATCCTGAACAGCATTGGTCATTGCCATGATGTTGTTTGGCCCTGGGGTGAATGTGGTCACAAATACATAGATCAGAAATGGATATAAGTTGGACATGTTTATCCTCAAGTTGTTATACAATACGTAGCAGACGTTGTATTATAAGATACAACCGTCATAACGCTCATCCCTTTGGATAGAGACTAGTACCAGGATTGTGCCGAGGAATATATCACAGTCTCTTCAGGTGAGTTGATTATTGATATTAATGGAGGGGAAAATCAACTGTTCAATGGAGATTCGATCCACTTTCGGGCAGACCAGCCGCATGGATATCGAAACCCTGGCTCTCTCCCGACAAATTTTTATCTGGTCATTAATTATTCGAAGTAAATTGCTTGTCTTCTGGAGGAAATGGTATGCGCTCTGAAGATGAATAGCCTTGAATATATACTTAAGATTTCAAAAATGCATTAGCGTTAATCAGGTATGCTTCGTACATAAAAGGACTAGTCGATGAATTCAGGTAAGTGGGTTATCCGTATTGGCCAGGCGATCATATTCCTTTTCGCATTATTATGGATCACTCGCCGGCGCAGCCGGTTTCTCACCGGGTGGATACTCCGCAGTGGCTCCGATGTGGATCATACGGGCAATGGCTACGGCAATGCTGCTCTACGGTCTCATCCTTGTCGGGGTGGGAATTGGTCTCGCAACTCGCAGGAAGCTCTTTTATTATCTATCCGTTGGGTTGCTGGCTGTCGGCGGATTGATGACCATCTTTGATGAATTTGGCGCCATTGATCTGATGGTCCTGCTCATGGCGGCGACATCTGTCATTTATTTTGTGGCAAACAAAAGGTGGTTCATTCAAATGAAGTGAGACGATGCCTGGTACCTTGCAGATGATGACAGTTTCCGCATTAGAAGGACAAGATATTATAATTACTCTCAGAATGTCTGGTTTGCCACTCATAAAAAAACATTTATCCGACTTCAATACTAACCAAAAGATGATTCAACTCCTGATTGAGAAATGACAGACTAATGAAATTTAAAGTACTTGGTCAAACAGGCTACCAGATCTCCGTCATGGGGTACGGTTGTGGTGGGTATTGGGGCTACAACCTGTTTGATGAAAAAATTGCCAGCCGTCTGGTTCACATGGCTGTCGATGGTGGTGTCAACTTTTTTGACACCGGCGCCAGCTACAGCGGAGGGAATGCTGAGATTCGCCTGGGTCGTATCCTGAAAGGCATGGACACCCAAAATTTGATCATTGGGACGAAAGCAGGCACAGTCATCCGGGAAGGCAGGCTTCACAAGGATTACTCTCCCTCATCGATTACCTTGCAGGTTGAAAACAGCCTCAGGAACCTGGGGTTGGAGAGGCTCCCTTTGTTACAACTGCACGGTGTACCTGAAAAAGGTATCGAAGAAACCCTGGATGCACTCGTCAGTTTGAAAAAACAGGGCAAGATCCGCCTGATCGGTGTATCTGCCGATGGCCCGGCGTTGGAATCTGCCATCAATAGCAGCCTGCTGGATGTGGTCATGCTGACATATAACCTCATCGGGAAGAAAGCCATTCAGCAGATCAACCTGGCTTATGAAAGAGGATGTGGTGTCCTGGTGAAATCACCCCTCGCCCATACCCTTTACAGCAATGACATTTTCAAAATTCGAAAGTTAAGCGACATCTGGTATCTCCTGCGTTCGATAAAGAATTATCCATCGCAGATCCTGACTGGACGAAAGTACCGCTTCATCAATGATTTTGAAGGCTGGTCCGGGCATGAGATCGCCCTATTGTACGCGCTCCATGAAAAAGTATCCTGCGTGGTTACCGGAACCACGGATCCGGATCATATGGCGGGCAATATTAATACATTCAGCCGGGAATTACCCGTGGAAATTCGCCGCCTGATTGATGGCAAATAGACATAAGAAAAAATTAGCTTTATCAAACAGAATCAATATAATACATGATTAGATTTCATGAACCCCAATAACCTGGATATCAAATATATTTTTATTTAGCAAACTCGACTGGGAGATCTACATGCAAAAAAAGAACTTGTTCAAGGAAGGTATCATTTTCTTGGGTCTGACGCTTGTTTTATCCTACTTTGTTTTTTGGGGGCCATTGGTATTATTCAAAGTCCCCGCTGCCAATTTTGTTAACACCACATCATCTCCGCCATTATGGTCTTTAATCCTGTTCATGCTCGGTGGATTCGTTCCTTCGCTTACCGCATTAGTCCTAACATGGATTTATGATGGTAAAGCCGGATTAAAAAGAATAGGTAACCGTCTCCTGCAATTTAAAATTGGCGTGCGTTGGTATGTTTCAGCGATTTTGCTGATTTTTGCAGTTACGGTATTGCAGTTGGGATTAATATATTTGTCCGGTAATAAATTTGATTTCTCTTTATTTATCACTCAATTGGGCAGTTTTCTACCCCTCTTAATTATTGGCCCGCTATCTGAAGAGATCGGTTGGCGGGGTTTCGCAATGGATCGATTACAGACCCGTTGGAACGCTCTGACATCTGGTATAGTGATCGGTATTGTATGGAGCCTTTGGCATCTCCCTTTATTTTTTATGATCGGCACCTCTCAAAATGAATTAAACATGCCATTCATAGGATTCATGCTTGGGATTACTTCTTTGTCCGTTCAATATGCCTGGCTGCATAATAATGCAAAAGGCAGTATTTGGATGGCTGTGTTCTTCCACTGGGTTTTTACATACACCGCCCAAGTTGTGGCAACAGGGGTCAACCGAACGCCGATGTATAATATGCTTGAATACACGCCGCATCTGTTCCTGACTTTGTTAATTGTTTGGATATGGAGAAAAGATTTGCTTAAATTCCCGGTATCCTTTGAGAATAAATAATTTTCCTGCGAAATATATACTTCTTGGGCAGGTTGCAGATCAAATCTTCAAACAATTACATATGCTTTGACAGTTACTATCTGATGGTTATGGATGGATTTATGAAACCCATGCTCAAATCTTTCGTATGACTATTACAATACATTTTTTTTGGAATTATATTCATTTAAACATACAATTTGTGAAAGGAAGGCAGTAATTATGAATAAGGAAATTCAAGAATTTGTGCAGAGCAAGCGGATCGCAATATTGGGGGCATCCAGATCCGGTAAGAAATTTGGCAACATGATCGCCGATGAGTTAAAACCAAAAGGGTATGAGATCTTCCTGGTTCACCCCGATGCGCAGGAGATTTCCGGCCAAAAATGCTATCCCAATATCGCCGCATTGGATGGAAAAGTGGATGCAGTTCTCATCTGCCTGCCTCCCGCCGCCGCCAAAAATGCCTTGAAAGAAACTGTGGACGCCGGATATACAAAGATCTGGTTGCAGCAGGGATCACAATCCCCCGAAGTGCTCGCGTTGGCAAAAGAATTGGGTGTATCACCGGTGCCCGGAAAATGCATCATGATGTATGCACAGCCGGTGAAGTCGATTCACAGCTGGCACAGAGCGTTCGCCAAACTGTTCGGTTCATATTAATTCCAGCCAACGGGTGTAGCCTACAATAAAATGAAGAATGTCCTGGTCGCATTTAGCACGAATTCCGGTTCAACGGAGGGTGTGGCAAAAGCCATAAGTGAAACTCTGGAGAAAAATGGGAGCCGTGTTACGGTATCTTCCATTGACACGGTTAATAACTTTCAGGGTTTTGATGCTGTAATCATAGGCGCTCCCATGATCCTGGGTTGGCACCGCAAGGCTAGAAGTTTTGTGAAACAGCACCGCGCCGAACTCAGCCGCCTCCCGGTTGCTTATTTTTGCACTGCCATGAGCCTGACCACCTTGCCAGGTTCAGCAGAGTTTGCGGTCCCGGTTTTTCTCGATCCGATGCTTGTCAATGAGCCCAAAAAACCAAACCGGCCAAATCTCAAAGAAAGATATACGCTGGTAGACAGCTATCTGAAACCGATCCTTAATTCTGCACCAGAAGTGAAGCCAGTAAGCGTGGCTTTCTTTGGCGGCAGGTTGGATCTATTCCGGCTCAAGCTCCTGCAGATGCTCTTCGTCATGGTAATCATCGGCGCGCAGCCCGGCGACATGCGAAACTGGTCGGCAATTCAAGAGTGGGCAGGTCAGATGGCTGATAGGCTGTCTTAGGTTTCCACCGGATTGATTAAGCGGCCTCCCTGAAATTTAGTTATTCTTGAACTGTTTGATGTTTAGTCCTGGGACCTATCCTGTAGAATAAGTTTCTTTAAGCCTTCCACAGCCACCCGGATCACAGTATCCGGGTCGAATTCCGCCATGTGTTTGGATGCGTCCGATTCCGGTTGCTCGGCAAGATCGTCATCGTTGATAATGAGCATGGCGCCACCTGCCCGTTTCTTGTAGATTGATGCCAGGATGAAGATCGCAGCGGCTTCCATCTCAGAGCAAATGGCCCCGCCGGCTACCCAGGCATTCCACCGTTCTTCCAGGTGGGCAGCCATTGGCATGCGGGTGCGTTCCACCTCGCCATAAAATGAATCTTTGGACTGGGAGATACCCACATGGTGGGGGATCTTCAAGCCCTTTGCAGCATCCCTCAATGCCAGCACCACGTCAATATCAGCTACCGCGGGGAACTCCAGGGGCAAATAATGCGCGGTTGTGCCCTCATCCCTGATTGCCCCCGTGATGATGGCCACATCGCCCATGCGGGCGAAGGGCTGCATCGCGCCGGAAGATCCAACCCGGATGAAGGTGTCCGCTCCCACACCAACCAGTTCTTCGACCGCTATCGCTGTGGATGGGCAGCCAATACCGGTGGATACAACTGAAACCTTTTCACCCAGCAAGGTGCCTGTCCAGGTAACATATTCACGGTTTTGTGCAACAAAATGCGCGTCATCAAAATAGGCGGCGATCTTTTCACACCGGCCCGGATCCCCGGGCAGCAGTACATACCTGCCCACATCCCCCTCTTTGATATGCAGATGGAACACCATACCCGCTTCGTTTCTCATGGATTCCTCCCGGAAAATTATTGGTCTTTGATTATAGTGCAAGAAGTAAAAAAATACCCATAGACAAAACTTATGTTTGGCGTATATTAATAACCATAAACACAAGTACATTAGGAGGAAATTATGCAAAAGACTTTGTCTGCAAGCGAATTGAGAAAAATAATACTTACAAGAATGATTCCTGCCCTCATCTTTATACCGCTGATCATATTCTTGCCTGCCTGGACTTTCAACTATTGGGAAGGATGGACATTTATTGGCTGTCTATTGATTCCCATGTTTATTGTGCTTACATATTTGATCAAAAATGACCCCGAACTTCTGATCCGCAGGATGAAACTAAAGGAAAAAAGAAGCGAACAGAAACTGATCGTTTCAATATCCTATCCGGTTTTTTTGCTTGCTTTCATACTTCCCGGGTTTGACCACCGCCTGGGCTGGTCTAAAGTTCCGCCTGCTGTTGTGATTCTTGCTCTGTTCTGCTTTATTGTCGGGTATTTTATTTTCTTCCGGGTCCTGCGCGAAAACACTTATTTATCGCGGATCGTCGAAGTAGCAGAAGGACAAAAAGTGATCAGTACCGGTCCGTATGCCATCGTCAGGCACCCCATGTATTTGAGTACTGTAATCATATATTTATTTTCCCCCCTGGCTTTGGGCTCATATTGGGCAATGATCCCCGCTTTATTCGTGATCCCGGTGCTGGTCGCAAGGATACTGGATGAAGAGAAAACCCTGATAAAGGAATTGCCCGGTTACGAAGAATATACCCGGAAAGTGCCCTATCGTTTGATCCCTACTCTTTGGTAAAGGGCTCAGATATAATACTTGTTATCCTTATGCAAAGAAAATTGGCTTGGGAGTGGATGATAAAATGGGCAAGAAAGAAAAGAGAGAACTTATTGGACCCTGGCGCAACCTTCATGGTGCGGTATGGCTAATCGGATTGGCTATTCTATTCTGGAAGGGCTGGTTTTGGCCAGGGATCCTTGTACTGGTGGCGCTGAGCACCATTCTGGAAGTAGTGATCATGGGTTTGTTCCCCGATTCTTACCGGGAAAAGACTGATGGAAAACATAATCAATCACCAGTCCCCGATCCACTGGATGTTAGATCTCCCGTAACGGCTGCCCCCCAACACACCGGCCAATTGCCGGCAAACTGCCCGAAATGCGGAGCGCCAACCCGCGGCCATGAAGTTAAATGGATTGACGACACTTCCGCTGAATGTTCGTTTTGCGGGGCCAGCCTGCCTTTGGCACAAGATAAAAATAATTAGAAAATATGTGTTTACTTCCCTGGTTTTTAACTTGTGCAGACCAGAAGGTTTATTCTATTGAATAATTAATTGATTTTAGTGATAAATTCTTTCATATCCGATTTGAGAATTGCATCCAATTCTCCAAATCTCTCAGCCCTGGTTTCCAGAAACAGAAATCCAAAAACCGGATATTGATGGATATCGATCTTTCGTAGCTCAATTGGTTTTTCAAACCTGGCAAGAAGTTTTTCGTAATCGAACGATTTGATTTCTTCAGTTTTGATACCGGCCGGAGTATCCAAAATGACCAGGCTGAATATTTTTCCGTCCTTTCCTTTCAACACATCTTCCCAATTCGGTCTTTGCTGATATGAAAATGCTTCGTATGGGTTGATGCCATAAGCCATGAAGGCCAGGTCTGGAGTTGAGCACCAGCCTCCAAACCGCATGGGATTCAATTCAATCGGTTGGAGATTTCCTTTTTGATCGAGCCGAACTTCCAAATGGACCGGGAAATTTCGTAATTCTGCCAGATTGCCAATTGTTTTCAATAGTTGAGATACCCGCTCCAGGTTTTTCTCAATGATGTATTTGGAAGTTAAATAGATCCTATCCCTCACATCACTGGCTGAGGAAAACATGTGCTCCAGAATGTTAAGGACGCAAGGATTCCCTGTTTGATCAAAATATGCATCGATTGCATATTCTTTTCCCGGAATATATTGCTCGATGATGAATTTCTGTGAGTTGATCACTTCTATGGGAAAGATGGATTTATTTTTACTAAATTCCAATAGGATTGAATTACGTTTTTCGTGCCACTCTTCGGCAGAATTAACAACAAACACGCCAATACTAAAAAAACCTGTGACAGGTTTTATGACGAGAGGGAAGGGAAGCATGTCAGGAGAGAGATTTGTCAGTTGGTCAATCGTAACCACCTGGTACTCAAAATCCGGGAAGGAACCCTGTATGAGATCCCTGAACATACTTTTATCTTTGAACAGTTCAATCTTCCTTGGCAGATCGCTAAAAGATAAATTTTTTGAAATCCAACCGATTGCATTTTCAGAAGTTGAATACAGACAGGGGTCTGAGCCGTTACGATAGTTTTCAATGGCATCTTTTTCGGAGACCCAGTGAAGTGGTTTCCCCTGGCTGAGCTTTCTGGCGGTAACTGTATCAAGCACGGGCAATGAGTTGCTGCTTAGGGTTGAAATTAAAAAATCAGAAATATAAGGCTCTTCAAGAATAAACATGTATCCCTCTAATATTGTATGAAGCAAGAATTATAAGATAAATTTCAATATCCATGCAGGAATTCTTTGCATCAGATTATATGTGAGCGTGTATTTATAATCGACACATTGAATTCCAAACGTAGGGTAGAATCATATAAATATTTCTTATTAAGTGAGGAAAGATCATGGCTCAGAAAAAAAGTAACAAAAAAAGTATAACCTCGAAATTATCCACCGGCACGATCCAGATCATCGCTGTTGCTGTGTTGGTTATAGTCATCGTACTCGCAACCAGCTTACTATTAAAGTACAACCAGCAAAAAGCAGAGGAGAGCGGTGAACAGGCAAATGCGGCTCTTGTTGACTCTACTGCCGTCTCATTGGAGTCTGCTCCGATTGATCAGGTTAGAAAAACCTATAAGAATGCTCCAGAGATGCAAATAGATGTGGATAAGAAATACACGGCTACTGTCAAAATGGTTAAGGGTGGTGAATTTGTTCTCCAACTCTTCCCTGACAAAGCTCCCATAACAGTTAACAGTTTTGTGTTTCTTGCCAGGGAAAAATTCTTCGACGGCACAACATTTCACCGGGTTTTAGATGGATTTATGGCACAGGGCGGCGACCCAATGGGTACGGGAGGCGGAGATCCCGGGTATGAGTTTGTTAACGAAGACAGTGACCTGACCTTCGACAAGCCGGGAGTGCTGGCAATGGCTAATGCCGGGCGGGATACCAACGGCAGCCAGTTCTTCATTACCTTCGTACCGACTCCACAACTGAATGGCGGGTACACCATCTTCGGCCAGGTGATCAGCGGCATAGATGTGGTCAACGCCATCACCCGCCGTGATCCACAATCATTCCCAAATTACACCGGAGACGTGATTGAGAGCATTACGATCACCGAGGAGTGATTATAAATATAGTGTTTGTAACTAAAGAAGTAACACGCTCTAATCGAGAAATGGTTTTGAAATTCCCGTCTCGGCATTAGATTAATCGATTTTTGTTACGATGAACAACACTCCAACCATGCCGGGAGGTGATGCAGCAGATCAAACATCACCTCTTGAGCCCGCTCTGAAAAGAGTGGCGGGTTGTCATATGCTTCCCCGCCGCGCGGTCCAACTAAATCTGTGACTCCGCGCAAGATCAGGCAGGGTACATCATTTGCCTGTGAAATGAAAGCGATTGCGCCCGATTCCCAATCTCCAGCCACAGCATCATAATTCAGAATTAGCTCCGGGATTTCAGCTGTTACCAGGTCCCTATCAGCCGAAACCAGCAACGTCTTACGCACTTCCTGGGGATAAGGTTCTCGTATGAAGGACAAATCCAGAGTAGTGGTATAAGTCCGAATGGCTGATTCAGGTTCCCCCATTTGTTCAAAAAGGTCATACACGATCGTTTTGTCGACAAGGATCACTTCTCCCAGGTTGATTTTGCCCTCAAAGCCTCCGCAGGTTCCAAGATTGATGATCAGTTTTGGCTGCCAGCGAGAAATTGCATATTGCGTCGAACCGGCTGCGTTGATCTTTCCCAACCCGCCGTGAAGAAATATGATCTTATTGGAAGCGATCTCCATAAGGAAGTACTCCCCATAAGAGGTGTCCTCTCTATAATCTGGTTTGTAATAATCAGTTACCGCAATCCACTCTTGCAGGGCAGAGATCAAAACAACGCAACAACCGGTATTCGCCCGGTCAGTCAATTTGCTCGATCCTTTTCTGGATTTCATGCTGGAAATCTTTCAACAAGTTAATAAGTTGAGATCTCTCGAACAGGTGGTTCACAGTTCGTTTCTGCGTTTGTATTTGAGATTGTTTGAAGACTTCCTCTGCGATCGTATATGCAGCATTTGCTTTTCCATTATTGACCGAGCAGGATTGACGCATCTTCCAGACCTGACGGTCGTTTTCCAGCCAGTGGGCTACAGTTCTCAATAACTGGGCAGAGTTATCTGCCCGTTCGCCCGCTCCACAGGAAACGACAAATTCAGCATTCCCGCTTTCCTGTCCGGGAATTATATTTATCAGAATCATGGGAAGCCCGGCGGCCATGGATTCAGAGACGATTAGACCACCGGCTTTGCATACCACTACATCGCTGGCGTGTAAAAGCGCCGGGATGAAATCGACAAAGTTATAAATGCGGATGGGTATATGCCAGTTTATTCCCCGCAGGTTCTGATACAGGGTTTCATCACCTCCGGCAACAACAACAAGTTGAATGGGGTGACCGCTGTGATTTAATCCATCGAGGATATCGGGCAGTCCATCCACCCGCTTACTTCCAGCCACAAGGATGGTGAACCTCTCTTGATCGATACCCAGTTCAGCCCTGATCTGTGATTTAGTACGCTGTTCATTGGGTATGGTGGTTGATACCGGTATTCCTGAAACAACCACTTTTTTTGATGCAATGCCGGCTCTGATGGCTTGTTTTTGGACATCCGGGGTGGGAACCAATAAGAGTTCCGTCCCAATGTTGAACCAGACCCGGTGGACATCAACAAGGTCGGTCACGACAGTCATCATGGGAATGCTCGTTTGCTGGATTGTAAACACAGCATCCAATGGTGCCTGGTAAATCGGGTAAGTGGTTATGATGACATCTGGCTTTGTGCGCTGCACAAGGTCCTTCATCACATCATACAGCATGAGGGTGAGGGCGCTTTCCACAAACAGGGCAGGGACGGTGGCATCGCTTACTTCATATCCAATCCGATACAATTCGGGAACAGACTTGATGAGGGTGTCATAATCTGACTGGCTATCGCGCAGCGGAAAAGGCGTGCGTTCATCCTGCAGGGGATTGACCATTTCGACCAGGCACTGATCGGCAAACTTCTCTTCCAGTGCAGCCTTAATCGCCATGGCAGCGCTCCGATGCCCAAACCCTGCATCAGCATATAAGAGCAATATCCGCTTCTTTTGATCCATATTACCTCACGATCACATTACCATTGTATCAAATTGGACAGATCAATAATACTACGAGTAAACCATTTTTTTTACAAAGCGCACCTCCCAGAGCAGGCAAGCACAGAAACAATTTGATTGTTAAGGTTTGTTGTCCTGGATATCATCCATATAATTAAGCATGAAGTTATCCCTTTTCAGGAGGTTATGACATGGCCACTCACCAATTCGTCACCATTTCGGAAAAAAAGCGCAAAGCTGTTTTTATCATCCTTGGATTCATACTCCTGCTGGCCGGCTCCGTTTTCAGCGCGGATTGGATGAATTATTTCAACAAAACATCGAGCCTATACCCTGCCATTGCCAAACCCTGCATCACTTTGCTGGCGTTCTTGATGGTACTGATCGCTGGCAGGCATAAACTCGATCGCCGTGATTGGGTCCTACTGACCCTGGCTTTTTGTTGCATGCTGCCCACGGATATATTGATGAGTCTGGTGGTGGTGAGTCCAACTCTTTCTGTTGGTGGCTGGGTATTCATGGTGGGTGGAGTACTGTCGATCATCGCGCATATTTTTCTGATCCTCCGGGTGGGGCGTGGACTTCTTTATCTGAAAAAATTCCAACCCAAAGAAATTTGGCTGCCCCTGGTGATATACGGCTCGGCTGTGGTCATGGTTGTCCTCCTGTGGACCGATCTTGTCCGTGTCGGTCACGCTGTCATCGGCCCGATCTATACCGCATTCTTTTGCACCACCATGTGGTTTGCCTGGGAAACTGTTCGCCGCAGGCTGTATCCCGTTTGTAACGCATGGTTTGTGGCTCTGGCTGCCACATGCTGGTATGCGACGGAAATCCTGGGTGAGATCTATAATCTTGGATTAGGCACACTTTCCAATATCACCTTTGGTCTGGTATGGGTCTTCTACGGCGCCAATGTGGTCTTTTGGGCGCTCAGCGGATACCGTTGGCATAGTGAGAAGAAAACGCATTAGGCAGGTCAACTGTCGGGGTGTTTTCAGGTAATATGCTCAAATATTGGGAAGAGTATCAAGGTCAACTATACTATCACTTACGACCTGGAGATTGAGTGATCGAATCAGCATATAAATAATGCTGTAATTGATTATTTTGGGTTAAGTTAAATGAATTGCCCGGAAAATATTTCCTAATATTCAGCCAGAATTTTGGCTATCTTGCGTTACAGAAATGATCACTGGATACTAGATACGATTTCAAATATTGCAAAGCCGCTTCGGCTGCTTGCTCTTTGATATGCAGGCGATCCCCGTTGAACAAGTACTTTTCTGCCCAAACCCCTGTAGGTGTACTGATGCCAATCCAGACTGTGCCAACTGGCTTAAGCGACAATCCCCCGCCCGGTCCTGCTATCCCGCTGACAGACAAGCCTATATCCGAAGCCAGGGCTTGTTTTACACCGCTGGCCATTTCCAAAACTGTTTCTTCACTGACCGCGCCAAATGTAAGCAATGTTTCTGGCTTGACCCCAAGCAGCCTTTCCTTCGCCTCATAAGCGTAAGCTGTCACACTGCCCTGGTAATACTCTGAACTGCCCGGAATATTGGTTACCCTATGGCCGATCAAACCACCGGTGCATGATTCTGCCATTGCAAGTTTTAGTGATCTAGCAATCAACATATTTCCAATTTCTGCTTCAAGTATTTCGCTCACGTGATTCTCCATTGGCGTATATTCTAACCGAAATTTCACGGGGCGGAGTTTCGATTTAATGCGTTTTGCTGTCCCACAATCCTGAACAGGAAGAAATGGAAGGTGTTAAAATAGAGTAACATGGAAATAAAACCTGAAATTCAATCAATCCTGGCTACGCTGCCTGCAAAACCAGGTTGTTACATAATGAAGAACAGCGCCGGGATGGTGATCTACGTCGGTAAAGCGGTCAACCTGCGCAACCGGGTGCGCAGTTACTTCCACAAACTGGCAGAATGGGACATCAAGACCCAAAAACTGGTGCCCAATATTGCGGACATTGAATGGATCATTGTCGGGTCTGAGCTTGAAGCCTTGATCCTCGAAATGAATCTGATCAAAAAACACCGGCCAAAATATAACGTTCGATTGAAGGATGATAAGAAATACCCGTATATTAAAGTCCACTGGAATGATGATTATCCGAAGGTGACCATTACACGCGAAATGGAAAAAGACGGCAGCCGCTATTTTGGACCTTACACTTCCGTCTGGGCAGTGCACCAAACCATGGATCTCTTGCGGCGCATCTTCACCTTCCTGACCTGTGATCGGGTGATTACCGGTCAGGATGAGCGTGCCTGCCTGTATTTTGATATCCGCCTGTGTTCCGGTCCGTGCATCGGCGCCATTGACAAAGCAGGATACCGCCAAAACATAGAGGATTTGTGTTTCTTTCTTGATGGCCACACTGCACCAATCACAAACAGACTTCAATCTGAGATGGAGAAAGCCTCTGAAGAACTACGATTCGAGAAAGCAGCCGCCCTGAGAGACCAGATCAACGCGATCACTACTGTGGTTGAAAAACAGAAAGTTATCAGCTCGGAACAAATGGATTCTGATGTTATCGCAATGGCCAGGGCAGACGGGGAAGCCTGTGTGCAGATATTTTTCATTCGTGCTGGAAAGCTGATCGGCAGGGAATATTTCATCCTTGAGGGCACGGAAGATTCCAGCGATTCAGAAGTGGTTTCACAATTCATCAAGCAATTCTATGCCGAAGCCGCCAGCCTGCCACCGGAAGTGCTGCTCCCCAACGAGGTGGAAGAGGCAAATATCATTAAGCAGTGGTTGGCAAGCCGTAATAACAGCCAGAAAGTTGAGCTGTTGGTGCCACGGAGCGGGGTGACCCAGGAATTGGTTGAGATGGCTGCTGAAAACGCCACGGACACCTTAAACTCACTACGTGCCCGCTGGCAGGCGGATACTCACAAACAGAGTGAGGCTCTGGGTGAATTAAAGGAAGCTTTGCAGTTGGAAAAACCGCTGAACAAGATCGAATGTTATGATATTTCCAATATCCAGGGAACGGCATCAGTTGGGAGCATGGTGGTTTTCGAACAAGGCGTGCCGAATAAAAAGAATTACCGGCAATTCAACATCAAGTTTGTGGAAGGACCGGATGACTTTGCCAGCATGGAAGAGGTATTGGTTAGAAGATTTCGCAGGTGGCAGGTATCAGAAGAAGAGCAGGTACCAGGAAAAAAGATCGATCCGGCTTTTGCAATCCTCCCTGACCTGCTGATCGTGGATGGCGGAAAAGGTCAGCTTGGTCGGGCGGTAAAGGTGCTTGAATCCTATGGGTTGCAAAACAGGGTGCCGGTTGTTGGTTTGGCCAAACAGCAGGAAGAGTTGTTTCGCCCGGGCGTTGATGGATCGGTTTTGCTATCCCGACACAGCCAGGCATTGTATCTTATCCAACGCATCCGCGATGAAGCCCATCGTTTTGCAATCACAGCCCACCGAAAGAAGCGAACCAAGATCGGACTTGCTTCACGCCTGGACGCGATCCCCGGAGTGGGACCGAGCCGTCGCAAGGCAATGTTGATCCATTTTGGGTCGATCGAAGCGATCCAGCAGGCATCCATTGAAGAGCTGGCGAATGTGAAGGGGATGACCACGCAAGTAGCCAGGTCCGTGAAATCCGGATTGGAATAGCCATTCAATTAATAATTCCCATCAAAATGCAACCATTATACAAATAATTCGTATTTGGTTTATATACGGTTATCATTTTTTGAGGAGTTGAATATGAAAAAACATCTAATAAAATCCAACATGAAAATTATTTTAATCATGGCTGTTTTGCTAATGACCACGATTGCCTGTTCAATGGGTGGTGTAACGATCGACAAAAACAAGGCAACTATAGAGGTGACCCTCACTGAAGATCAGGTGAACAAGTTGTTAACAAATGCCCAGGTGGACGTGGAAGTCTCTGCAGAGAGTCTGCTCAAAAAGGTTACGAGCGTGGAAATGCATGATGGTTATGTCCGAGTGTTTGGCGAAGATCAACTGCCGGATGGTACGCCAGTTCAGGGTAGTTTTGATGTAAGTGTCAATGCAGCCAATGATGAACTAAAGATCCAGATCCTTTCGGTGAATATTCCCGGGGTATCGATGAATGATCCGCGCATCATTGAAGCCAATGCCGAACTTGAAAAAGCGCTCTCCAAGGCTGTAAGCAATTCATACAACGAAGTACTATTCAAAGAGGCATCTGCTACTGAGGCAGGATTGAAGTTAAAGATGGAAGTGAAACTGGAACAAAAATAACAATCGGTTACACATAGAACAATGTAACGGCCAGCCCTTACGCTGGCCGTTTTTTTTATAAATTAAACCGGATATTCAGTACATCCCCATCCTGGACGATGTACTCCTTACCTTCCAGCCGGAACTTGCCTTTGGCTTTCGCTTCGGTCATGCCGCCCAGAGTCACCAGGTCATCATAGGCAACCACCTCCGCGCGGATGAAACCTTTTTGCAGATCGGTGTGGATTTCACCGGCGGCTTCAGGAGCAGTCGCCCCGCGCCGCACTGTCCAACCTCGGCATTCATCCGGCCCAACTGTGAAGAAGGATTGCAGCCCTAGCAGGTCATAAGATAACCGGATCATGCGGTTCAGGCTGGGCTCTTCAATGCCATACTCCTGTAGAAAAAGCTGCATTTCTTCCGCTGGCAGCTGGGCAATATCCATTTCCAGTTTGCCCTGCAGCGAAACGATCTGGCTGTTTTTGTGGGTATAAGCAATTGCAGGTTCTTTTTGCCCCTCGGACAAATTTAGTACAATGAGGGTGGGTTTTCTGGAAAGAAAGCCATACCCCGTGAGCAGCTTCTCTTCTTCCTGGCTGATCTCCATGTCTTTCAATGGCATGTCTTCGCTGAGAAAGGCATGAATCCGGGTGAACAATTCAAATTCACGTTCAACGATTGATTTCTCACGCCCTGCGCCCTTCTTGCGTTCTTCAGCAAGCCGCTCCAGTTTGCGTTCCACGGCGATCAGATCATTCAAAATGAATTCGCTGTCCATGGAAGTTATGTCACGTTCAGGATCCAGGTTGCCGGATGGGTGTGGTACTTCATCTGATTCAAAGCAACGAACCACATGAATAAAGCCGTCCATCTGGGTCAGGTGATTCAGCAATGTGCCGGCAATACCGGTTTTTCCAGCGCTGCCATCCAGACCGGCAATGTCGGCGTAGGTGACCTTGGTGTAGATGGTCTTTTTCGGGTTGAACATACCGGAGAGTGTATCCACCCGTGGGTCGGGAACATCCACGACTGCTGTATGCACTTCCAGTTTACCGCTTCCGGTTCCTGTTGGAATGGATCCACGGGTGAGGGCGTTGTAAAGGGTTGTCTTTCCAGATTGGGGTAAACCGATGATTCCAAGTCGCATATTTTATCCTGTGAAAAGTCGCTTATCTTGACCGAAGCGGATGTTTTAGATATACTTCAATTTGTTACTGATGCCGGAGTGGCGGAACTGGCAGACGCGCACGACTCAAAATCGTGTACCTACGGGTATGTGGGTTCAATTCCCACCTTCGGCACCTCGATTATAACATGACCCCTGAATTGTTCTTCGGGGGTTTTATGTTTTATTATTACAAAGTTCAACACTGGAATTAATGCATATTATGCCGGTTGTGATAACATTAATTAATAAGTTTTTTTAGTCAGTGAATGGGTCAGGAGGTGCGGCATGGATTCCCTAAATAACATTCTTGCGGTCATCCTTGGGGGTGGGGTCGGGGCCAGGTTGTATCCACTGACCAAGTTCCGTTCAAAACCGGCCGTTCCGATGGGTGGAAAATATCGTTTGATCGATATACCCATCAGCAACTGTATCAATTCATCGATGTACAGTATTGCGGTGCTAACACAATTTAATTCGGTCTCATTGCACAGGCACATCTCACGCACCTATAGTTTCGACACGTTTCATTCCGGCTATGTGCATATCTGGGCAGCGGAACAAACCTCCAACAGCTCGGATTGGTATCAGGGCACGGCTGATGCGGTGCGCAAACAGTTGTCTCAGATCAAATCCGCCAATACGGATTACGTCCTGATCCTTGCCGGGGACCACCTCTACCGAATGGATTACGCCAAAATGGCAGAGTTTCACTGGAAGAATAAGGCCGATATCACAGTTGCAGTCCAACCGATCGCAAAAAATGACGCTCACCGATTTGGAATTCTGAAATCGGACGAGGATTGCAGAATAACCAAATTTGCAGAAAAACCGAAGGACCCTCAAATTTTGAAAGATATGGTCAGCCGGACTGATGAAGAGAAGCCATATTTGGGCTCCATGGGAATATACATGTTTAACACCGATACACTGATGGATTTGGTTGGCGGCACCACTTTTGATGATTTTGGTGGAGATGTGATCCCATATTCGCTGGACAAGAAGAATGTGTATGGCTACAATTTCTCCGGTTTCTGGGAAGATATCGGAACCATCCGATCTTTCTATGATACGAACCTGGCATTAACCCTGCCTGAACCGCCCTTCAATTTGTTTGATGCAGAGTCTCCCATTTATACAGCCCCGCTCTTTTTGCCATGTTCGCATGTCACAAACAGCACACTTGAACAAACGCTGCTTGCTGATGGCTGCCGGATTGATAATACAATCATCAAACACTCGGTCATAGGGTTTCGCACACTGGTAGCGTACGGCAGCCGGATTACGGACAGTATTGTAATGGGCGCTGATTATTATGAGAAAGCTCGTTTCAAAGCGCGGCATAAATTACCCATTGGAATTGGACCCGGTTGCCAGATCGAAGGCGCCATCATCGATAAAAATGCCCGACTGGGGGCTGGAGTCACCATCCGCATGTTCCCGCGAGGGACAGATATAGATACAGATACCTGGATGGTGCGGGATGGAATTGTTGTCCTGCCAAAGGACGTCGAGATTCCAGCCGGAACCCAAATCGGTCCCTGATTTCTTCATACAAGCACAACCTGACAATCCGATGTAAGGTTAGAATCCTTTCATACCCATATCTTTTTGGTGGGCGGTTTTGAGCGTTAAGTCAATGGAAAAAATATGCAAAGTTACCCATATAAATTGATAAATGGATACCCTCTTATGGATGTGGGCGATTTGCGGGTACTCGTCAATACCGGTTCGGCAGAAAGTATGGGTTCAGTCAGGGAAGTCCATATTGCCAATGCTATTTATCTATTAAAAGAATCCACGTTGCGGATGACTCCGGCCGTGCTGGAAACACAGCTCAACACAAAAGTTGATGTTATGCTTGGTGCTGATATCCTTACACAATTCGATTTCAAGCTTCTTCCGGAAAGGATGCAAATCGTCTTTACAAGTGGGGAGTTTCACCCCTATGGATATTGCAGCCATTTTGAGTTATACAACGGAGTGCCCATCACGCCTGTTTCGATATTTAATCAGGATATGCGTTTCTTCTTTGTAACAGGATCGCGTAGGACTTACCTCAATCCAACCTTACTGCAGCGACAACAGCCTGTTGGGACAGCCAAGGATTATTATCCGGGTTTGGGAACGTTTGAGACTCCTCTCTATAAAGTGGCAGTCTGGGTGGCTGGTTATGATGTGGAATTGGAGGTGGGTTCCACACCTGGTCCGTTGATCAGCATGTTGAATCAAACGAATTCTCAGGGAATTCTGGGTGTGGATGTTTTACAGGGTTTTGAGGTTTGCCTTGCGCCGCGTCGTCGCGAAAGCATCTGGTGGAAGCTTGGCAGTGGTGGAGGTGAAGAATTAGAAGGATCGCGCCGCGATCCAAACGAAGTGCCCGGATATTACTATTAACCTTTGCAGGTGTAATTGCTTTCATTTATCAAGCGGGGTTTGCCGCTGGGTGAGAAATATTTAGAGGTGGGGATCTAATCCCACCTCTTTTGTATTAACAATTTTTGCACAAAAATTCAGCTGGTTGAAAGAAAAACCACCGAAGTTAGTTGACTTTACTCAGATTCGATGATTTCCACAGTCTTAAGGGTCACAGCAGGACTGGAGCGTTTACCGGGGTCGCGTTCCGGGATGGAGAATAATACGTCCAGGCTGGCTTTATCTGCCACCTTTCCAAAAACAGTATGTTTGCCATCAAGCCAGGGTGTAGCCACATGGGTGATAAAGAATTGGCTGCCATTGGTACCTGGTCCGGAATTCGCCATGGAAAGGATGCCAGGTTCGGAGTGTTTCAACGAAGAATCAAACTCATCCGGGAAACGATAACCGGGGTCACCCATACCTGTACCAGTTGGGTCGCCACCCTGCACCATGAAATTTGCAATTACCCGGTGAAAAATGGTGTCGTCATAAAACCCTTCGCGGGCTAAAAACACGAGATTATTAACAGTCTTCGGGGTTTTATCTGCATAAAGATTAACGGTTACATCCCCTTTATCGGTTTTAAATACAGCCTGGTACTTCTTTTTTGAATCAACTTGCATTTCAGGAGCTTTTGCCCAGCTCTTTTTATTGTCGGTCATTTGACCCACCTTTCTTAAGTAAGATAATTTGATTTTAACATGAAGTTTCCTGCGGCACTCCCCAAAATATAATCAAAACGATTCTATTTGCAGAAAGACATACCTTACGCTACAATCCAGCTTATGGAATGGGATTTTATCGGAAATGAATGGGCTGTCAACATGCTTAGAAAGCAGGTGGAACAAGGTACCACGAGGCACGCCTATATTCTTTCCGGGCCTCAGGGAGTTGGAAAGCGAACGCTTGCAATAAAATTCATCCAGGCTTTGAATTGCATCCAGACCGGCAGTACTGGCAATGCATGTCTCGAATGCCGATCCTGCCGTCAAGTCGAGGCCATGCAATTTGCAGATTTGTTCATTGTCCGCCTTCTCGAAGAAAATAGTGAGATCAAGATTGAACAGATCAAACAAGCCCAACGGTTCTTATCTTTAACCCCATACGAATCAACTTCAAAGACTGCAATTTTTCTCGACTTTCAGTCGGCAAATCTGAGCTCTCAAAATGCCATGTTAAAGACCCTGGAGGAATCCCCTGGCAACTCAAGACTGATCATTACCACCGATTCAACGGATCTATTGCTGCCCACCATTGTTTCCCGCTGCGAGGTATTAAACCTGCGCCCGGTGCCAGCCATGGAGTTGTCCTTTGCTCTGATGAGCCAGTTAAAGATTGAAAGCCAGCTTGCAGGATTACTGGGACACATATCTGGTGGAAGGTATGGCTATGCCCGGCATCTGGCCGAGGATACTGACCTGCTTGAACAACGTGACACATGGCTGGATGAATGGAACGAATTATTAGGCATGTCTCTCCGGCATAGATTCAAATTCATCGAAAGCAAATTATCTCGAAAGGCTGAATTGAAGAAGCAAAGAGAAATGCTGCAAAAGATGATCAATTGCTGGACTTTATTCGCCCGGGATGTCCTATTAACATCAAGTGGCACATCAGGCGAACCTTTCAATATCGATCGAAAAGACCAAATCCTTTCAATATCAAAGAATTCGGATTCCGAAAAAATGGTAGGAATAATTCACAAACTGGAAAAAGCCAGTGAACGCATCGACGCCAATTGTAATATCCGGCTGGTTATGGAAACATTGATGCTTGAAGTGGGAAAGCAGGGAATTGTATATCTCACGCATCCTCAGCAACCCCACTGAGAATCACAATCAGAGAACTAATTTCTTTTCACTTCTCACCAATCACTTTTTCCCCAAAAGCAACTCTCTCTCAATTCCTCCGTATATATTATTGAAGGAGTTAAAATGAGCGAAAAGAAAAAAGTAGTCTGGTTTTTGTATCCATTCTGGTTGATATGGAAGCTGGTCATTGGAATAATTGCATTCACGGGCAGACTGGTGGGAGCGATCATTGGATTAGTGTTGATGATAGCTGGCATAGTTGTCAGCCTGACAGTAGTCGGCTTGATCGTGGGAATACCCCTCATCATCTTTGGCTTCTTGTTGATGATCCGTTCAATTTTCTAGAAGTTATTTGAGCATTCCAATTTTTTCCAGGAAGGAGCAAACCTGATTGTTGTATTCCTCCCTGTTTATGCTAAAGGAATCCGTATGCCCGGCTTTTGGGGTGATATACAACACACGGATTCCTTTTACTTTTGCATTAAACAGCTCCCGGGACATTTGTGCAGGAACGAACTTATCGTTTTCACCGTGGATCAGCATGACCGGCAAACTAATCGCCTTAATATCGCGAAGTGGTGATACAGCAGAAAAAGAAAGACCGGAAATCAATGTGGTCATAAAATCAGCCAGTTGCACAAAAGGGAATACCGGCAGTTTGAATTCATATTTGAAACGATAAACCAGTAATTCGTGAAAATCGGAGAATGAGCTGGCTGCAATGCAAAAAGCGGTGCGATCGTCAATGGCGGCATGCTGGATTGAAATTGCTCCGCCCATCGACTCACCTATTGTGCCAACCAAACCCGCCTGACCCAACCGCATAAATGCCCAATCCACCATCGCCCGTAAATCATATTTTTCATAATATCCATAGGTTGTGTTCCTGCCACCGCTTCGTCCGTGATTGCGCAGGTCATAAATGAGAACGTTGAAGCCGAAATCTCTAAATATGGTTACGAATTTTATTGAGGCGTTGAGATTGCTTTCAATGCCGTGGCTGATTACGATAGTCTTATGTGACCGCTCCTGTGGAATGTAATATCCGTGCAATTTGTATCCATGCGGGGATGGCACCCAGATTTCCTGCTTGCTCAACTCTCTGAACGCTTCACCGTCAAATAAACCGTTTTTAAATTCAGCCTGATAGATATGCTGATAATCCACTTTTGCAGGGTTCAGTATCCTCGAAGCAAAATATAAGCCGGAGGTTGTGAGAATTATCAAAACCAGAAGGAGGATCCAAAAAAGAACCATTTTATGTTGTTCGATTTCACTTTCCGGCGCTCAAACCGGCAAGTGCACCGGTTGTGAATGCAAAGTGCAGATTGAAACCGCCGCATGGTCCGGTAACATCCAGAATTTCCCCGGCGAGGAACAAATCCGGCAGAACAAGTGATTCCAGAGTTACCGGGTTGACTTCCTCAAGCGGCACTCCACCGGTGGAGACCTGGCAGTAGTCAAAACCGCGAGTTCCTGAAACTGTCAGTTTAAGCCGGGTCGCATTGCGAAATAATCCTTCAAGGTCAGGTTTCGATAGACTGCCAAGTTTTGATGAATGATCAATCCCCGAGCTTTTTGCAATAAATACAGCCATCTTTGGCGGCAGAACAGATTGCAACGCAACCCTGACCGGCATTTCTTTGTTCTTCTCGTCCAGTAACAAGGCATGTATTTTGTCTGAAAAACGATGCAAAAGGTCGATTTCGAGGAACATGTCCTTGCTTGTATTCATGCTTATATGGTGCGAAATATCCATCACCCCCGGGCCATTAATCCCCCACTGGGTAAAGATGATATTTCCAACGGTTGAAGCTAATTGTTTTCCATGCTGAATTAATTTGACCTCAGCATCCAAACGAACCCCTTGAATATCCTGAAAAGATCGCATATCTGCTGTGACTGGTGCCAGCGCAGGTAGAAGTGGATTAATTTTGTGCCCGAGGTTTTGAATGACCGAAACCAGACTACCATCTGACCCCAGAGTCGGATATGCCTTGCCGCCGCTGGCGCAAATTATCCTGTCCACTCGCAGGGCCTCCCGATGGAGCATGACTTCGAATTGGTTATCATTACGATCGATTCCGGTCACTTTTTTCTTGAGGAGCAGTTTTACTCTTGAACGTAGCAAGGCTGCTTCGAATGCATCAGCCACAGCATGTGCCGATTCGCTCAGCGGGTAATACCAGCCGTCATCTGTTGCATAGCTGGGCACTCCAATGGAATCTAGAAAATCCAGCAATTGCGTGCGGGTGTAATGACCAAGGACGGTTTCCAACCAGCGGATGTTCTCACATGCATATTTTTCTGCTGACACATGTGCATTGGTCAGGTTGCACCGTCCTGCTCCCGTGACCAGCAGCTTTCTGCCTACCTGAGCATTACTGTCGATGAGGGAAACGTCATTTCCAGATTTGGCAGCCATGATGGATGCCATCATTCCTGCCGGCCCTGCTCCGATGATCGCGATTTTTTTCATTGTCAATAATTAGAATTAACGGAGTATCTTTGCCTCTGAATAGAGTGCCTTTTCTTCTTCAGTCTCGGGCACAATGGAAACGCCATGCGGCAGCGGTCGCGTATCCTTATCCACGTTTACGAAGGAGATGAAACCTTTTACTACATCCTCATCCTTGACCGATAATTTTATTAATACAACGATCCGTGTTTTTCCGGTAAAAACGACTTTGCTGTCAAATCGCGCCAGTGATCCGGGTGGGACCGGGGCGGTAAAGGTCATTCCGTGTATCTTCAGGCAGACGATATTCTCAGGGCGGGTCAGGCTGGCCGCGGCAATGAAGCCTGATTCCACAAACCATTCTGCTGTCCGGCCGGCGTAAAGCGTGCCGTGGTGATTTAATTCTTCACTCTTTACTAAATGATAGGTTGTATATGTTGGGGAGCTCATATTAATATTCCTTTGTATTAACGATAATCCCCACTCCAAAAATCGTCAATGAAAAATAATAAAATTTAATAATAAATGCTTAACAGGCTAATTTAAGAAAAGATTCCTGGTGATGCAGGGAGACTAGATCAGTATCTTTTTTAGACCACTCCTTCAATTCAGGGTTAAGGTCAAATGCCTCTGCTATCAAATTCAATGCTTCATCCTGGTTTCCTACCAGTGCATACATACAGGCGAGATTGTAGATATTGGTACCCTGCCAGATGGGTGCAGAATCCAACGACTGAAGGTCATCCATAATCTTTTCCAGCAAGTCAACCGATCTCTGCCGGTCCCCCTTTTCGTTATACAACTGGCTGATGTGTGTGATTGGATGGACACAGGTAGCTGCTAGGATCTCGTTCCATAGCGCCCGATGTTGCCGCGAATGAAGGATTTCAGTCGAATTCAGATCATCTTCGCTCACCAACCTTAAATACTGTCCGATCTCTGAATACGCACTTTCCAATTTAGCGTGGATACCCTTCCAGGGTTTCTGCTCGAAAAGATGCCGGATGCGGGCGTTTTCTTTATCGATAACAGCAATTTCTTTCTGTGTTTTATCTGGTTTCATCAATTTCTTGTTGAAATCTTCCTGCCAGTAGGCTAGATGCCCCATGTGATCTTTCACAGACCAGTTATCATCATTACCCGACTTCTCCAGTTCATCATCTGAATATTGTGTCAACAATTCGTGGATCATATCCAACGTGTAATTAGTCAGCCGAATCAGTTGCTTCTTTCTTTCCATTTTACCCTCCGATGCTTGCATTCATTATGCGGGATTTGATATATTTTTACAACCGATAATGCACCGGGCATATATTATGGCTTACAATATTCATTAGGAGTGAAACATGTGTGAAGAAAAAGTCATTGATCCAAAATTGCCACTGGTCGATCTTCACCGGCACCTGGAAGGCGCCATGCGTTTGTCCACAGCCATTGAAATATGCCAGAAACATCACCTGTCTTTACCTGCCTGGACTGTGCCTGACCTGCAAAATCATGTGTGGATCAAACAACCTGTCTCGGATATTGTGCAGATCTTTCCACGCTTCGATTATCTGCGACAGGCATTTGTGGATATTGATGTATGCAGACGAGTAACCACGGAGTGTCTGGAGGATGCAGCGCTGGAAGGGTTGGATTACCTGGAATTGCGTTTCAGCCCATATTTCATGGCGGAATTACATCGGCTTTCACCGCAGGCAGTAACACGGGCGGTATGCGAGGCTTGGCGGGAAAGTTCCAGTACGCTACCAATAACCTCAAGGTTGATCGTCATCCTGTCGAGGACATACGGTCCGGAGATTTGTGCCATCGAAATGGATTGCGCGCTGGAAAATGCGGGTAACGGGGTGGTTGGTGTTGACCTCGCGGGAGATGAAATGCGATGGCCGGCAGGACTATTCAGCGCAGATTTTGAGCGCGCCAGAAATGCCGGTTTGAAGATTACTGCCCATGCCGGGGAATTTGCCGGTGCAGACAGTATCCTTGAAACGATCGATGTCCTACGCCCGCAGCGATTGGGGCATGCTGTTCGTGCCGTGGATGATGAAAACTTGATGGATGAGATCGCCAAAAAAGGAATTGCCATTGAGTGCTGCCCTACCAGCAATTACTTGACAGCCACCATCACGGATATAAAAAACCACCCGCTGCCTGTCTTTCTTGAACACGGCATAAAAGCCACTCTGAACACAGATGATCCATCCTTCATGGGAGATTTGACCATTCAGCAGGAGTATCAAAAAGCCAGGAAATTGATAGGTGTATCACCAGAAGAGTTGGCAGTCGTTCAAAAGAATGGACTGGATGCTGCATTCATTGGTTTTGACGAGAAGCGCAGGATCCGGGAAAAAGTGAATTAAACTAAAAACGTTCGGAGATTGCTCCGAACGTTTTTGAATAAAATTTTAGGCTATTTGCCGAATTTCTTGAAGTGGGGCGCAAAGAGAACTTCGGGGTCCGGGATGATCGGGGGAATGGGTGAAGCCACCCAGGTGACATTCATAAAATGCTTCCAAATCACATTGTCTGTGGTGATATTGCCACCCCAGGTGCCGCAACCGAGGGTCATTGTGAAGGCCATGCCATTTACCCAGTCGCCGCTGTTACCATAGCTTTGTGATTGGTTTACCATCATGCGGCTCACTTTTGCTTTAGTTGCCAGTTCAAGTATATTTTCCTTATTAGTGGAATGGATACCGCAGGAGTGGCCATAGCCGCTGAACGCGGTAATGTCGATCACCATCTGTACGGCTTTACTGAAATCAGTGTATTTCCAGATCGTCAAAACCGGTGAAAGTTTTTCGGCCGAGAACATATCCTCGGGGCCAATGTGCTCGCCCTTCACCATCAGGAAGGTAGCGCCATCCGGGATTTGAATTCCAGCCTCACCGGCGATCACTTTTACACTTTTAGCCACGATCTTACCGTTCAAGTGTGTGCCATCCGGCCACATGGCAGCTTTTAACTTGGCGCGGTCTTCTCCAGTTACCAGGTACCCGCCCTGGTTCTTCAAACCAGCCATGAGCGCATCATAGATGCTTTCATGGATGATCACATTGTTTTCCGCGGAGCAGGAAGTCGCGTTATCAAAGGTCTTGCCTTTAAAGATCTTGACCGCTGCTTCGTCAATATTCGCAGATTCATCAACAATGACAGTAGCATTGCCAGCGCCAACACCATAGGCAGGTTTGCCGCTGCTATAGGCAACCTTGACTACACCTGCGCCGCCAGTAGCCAACACCAGATCCACAGCGCCCATCAATTCCTGTGAAAGCTCCATGGAGGGTTCTTTGATATTTTGAATCAGGTCTTCAGGTGCGCCAACCTTTTTCAAGCCTTTGCGCATTTCATTGCAGATCAATTCGCAGGTCTTTTTAGCTTTCGGATGTGGCGCAAAGATAACTGCATTGCGGGTTTTGAGTATTGGCAACCCGTTGCATGGCATGGTGGAAGAAGAATTGGTCATAGGGGTGATCGCACCGATGACTCCCACGGGCTTGGCAAGTTTCATCAAACCCAGCTCGGGCAGCTCTTCAATAATGCCTACGGTTTTTACTCCATTCAGATCGCGAATGACGCCCAGGGTTTTTTTCTGGTGTTTTACCAGCTTGTGTTCGTAAACTCCCAGTCCGGTTTCATCAACTGCAAGGCGGGCACAGGCTTCAGCGGTTTCGAGTTTGTAAGATTCCCAACCAACTGCCAGTACCATTTCGTCCACTTTTTCTTGCGGCCAGAATTCAATAACCTTCTGTGCAGCTCTGGCGCGTTCGATCATCTCTTGCAAATTATCAGTCATACCACATCCTCCATCTTAAAAATTGAGTAACTGTAAATTTATTTCTGAATATTAAGTCCCTTTTATTTTACCGCAGATGCCATTGAATCTTCAAAAATATTCAGTGCGTCATTAATTTGTTCTTTGGTCACAACCAGGGGTGGAATCCAGCGGATGGTATTGTCCCAGGGGCCGGAAGTCAGCAGCATCAGGTTGCGGTCGGCGCACTCGTGAACGATCGCCTTGGCAGTATTCTTGTCCGGGGCTCCCTTTGCATCACGGAATTCTGTACCGATCATCAATCCCAATCCCCGGATATCGACAATCTGGGGATACTTTTCGCGTAACTGACCAAGACCTGCCACAAGTTGAGCGCCGCGGGTTTGGGCATTTTCCAGCATGTTGTCATCTTTCATAGCCTTGATCGTGGCAACTGCCGCAGCAGCGGAAAGGACATTCCCGCCAAAAGTGCCACCATGGGAGCCGGGAATCCACTTTTTCATAAGATCCAAACGGCTTACAATGCCAGAAATCGGCAATCCGGATCCCAGACCTTTGGCTACGGTCATTATGTCTGGTTGAATACTGAAATGCTGATGACCAAACCACTTGCCAGTTCTTCCAAATCCGGATTGAATTTCATCCAGAACCAGCAGGATGCCGTGTTGATCGCATATCTGCCTGAGACCTGTCATGAAAGATGCGGGAGGCACTACGTAACCGCCTTCTCCTAATACAGGCTCAATGAAGATCGCAGCAGTTTCCTGAGGGGCTGTCTGCGTTATCAACAAAAATTCCAGTTCTTCCAGACACCACTTACTGGTTTTTTCATCGTCCCAGCCGTATTTCACTGAATAGGGGAAAGGTGTCACAAAAACGCCCGGCATAAGGGGTTGATAACCTGCTCTATAGATGGTCTTGGATGTGGTCATGCTCATTGTGGCCACAGTTCGGCCATGAAATGAGCCCTGGAACACGATAACATTAGGCCTGCCCGTGGCATGTCTGGCCAGCTTGAGGGCGCCTTCCACAGCTTCAGCGCCGGAATTGCTGAAGAAGAATCCATCCAGGCTGGGCGGGACGATTGTGCGCATTTCTTCCACCAGTTCAAGCATCGGTTTATGGGTGACTAGATTAGCCTGGCCGTGCAATAACAACCCCGCCTGTTTACGGATGGCTTCCACGACTTTTGGATGACAATGTCCGGTGTTTGTGACACCGATTCCGCAGGTAAAGTCAATGAACTTCCTTCCGTCTGTTGCGTAAAGATATGTGCCTTCACCACGATCCACGATTACATCTGAGTAATGCGTCCAAACCGGTGAAAGATGTTCGAAATTTTCTTTATAATTAGTCATATTTGATCCAATTGTCCCTTGATTGATTCTGAAAGTTTAATGTCAGCCCGCAACCCACTCCAAACCAAGTTCCTGTAGTTTTTGAGGAACCGGGTTGCCATTATTTGTCCAACCCATTTCGGTGTAGTATTGGTTCAAAGCAGCGGCGAGATCAGATTTATCTACAGTCACACCGGTAGTCGGGCCGGTTCCAGCTAACGGAACGAAGAATTTTTCCGGCAGAATATCTTCAGCAGTTGTGAACCCTTCCCGTTCATTGAAAACGCGCAGCATATTCAACCGGCGTTCACCAGCTTTCATCAATTCTTCCAGGGTTACGTCCCAACCGGTGACTGCCCGTACCATTTCCACGGTTTCCTTCGGGCCATAAAGCGTCCACCCGGGTCCGAATACAAATTGGCACAGATCCAATGTATCCAGCATGCTGTAGAAGATCTGGGTTAAGTAAGCAAAACGCACTTTTTCCGGTCCGAAGTCTCCGGGGGGTGGTGCATTCTTCAACCCAAGCAAGGCTAAACGTTCAAGATAGAGATCGGCAGTGCCTTCTTCATACATCCAGTCGTGTTCACTGGATTGATGATCGGCGCCGAATGGATTCACTGCGTAGATCAAGGCCAATGATTTCTTGCATTGCGGCATATGCATTGGCGCTTCTTCATTTTTCACAGTTGTAAGGAACTTGCTGGAGCCGTTCCCCCAGATTTTTGCTGCCCTGGCAGATCCTTTCGCAAGGACTTTACCGAAAGGCGTAGACATGTTGATGATCTCATCCAGCGTCTGTAAAACCGCCGATTCATTGCCATACTTCAATTCAATTCCACCAGTTTCCTTGGTTGTGATGATTCCATTTTCAAAGCAGTCAATGGCAAAAGCGATGGTTGCACCGCATGTGATCGAATCAACTCCATAGCTGTTGCAGATTTGATTGGCATACGAAACAGCATTCAGGCTTTTTATGCCACACATCGATCCAAAAGTCCCCAGGGTTTCATATTCCGGACCACCATAATAGGGATCTATTGCGGTGCCTTCGTATTCTCCTTCAACAACTCGTTTGCATCGCACAACACAGGCATAACATGTCTCCCGCTTCTTGAGGATGGTGTCAGCCATAGTTTCACCGCTTAAGTCCTCTGCAAATTCAAATTGTGCCTCTGAATAATTGCGGGTTGGCAGGGTTCCAAGCGCATTTTGTGGAATAACCACGCTAGCTGTGCCAAATTTGCCGATCGCATCCATATCCGGGTTGTCGGGCATCAATTTTGCTCCGGATTTCGCCAGCGCAGCCAGTGACTGTGGATCGGCAATATTCATCTTGGCTGTTCCCCGCACAACCACCGCTTTCAGGTTCTTGCTAGCCATCACCAAGCCCATGCCGGTGCGGCCATTATTTCGGTTTGCCATGTTCACGATGCTTGAAAATAGCACGCCATTTTCAGCGCCCGGGCCAATTTGCATCACTTGCAGTTTTGGATCATTTAATTCGCTCTTTAGCTGCTCATCCACTTCTCGAGTTGTTTTTCCCCACAAATGGCTGGCATCATGTAATTCAGGCACACCATTTAGGATGGATAAATAAACAGGTTTGGGTGATCTTCCTCTGAAAACTATGCCATCGAAACCGGCAAACTTTAACTCCGCCGGGAAAAAGCCGCCCGCTTGAGAATCGCCAATTCCCTCTGTCATTGGGCTTTTAGCGTTGGCATTCATGCGGCTCTGGCCAGAAATAGCTGCGCCAGTTGTGACAGACAGCATAAGAGTAAGGATATTTTCTGGTGAAACGGGGTCCACACCTTTTGGCATTTCTTTCAAAATATAGTACAAGCCAAAGGCGCTCCCGCCCATGTAGGTACGATAAAAACTTTCTGGGGGTTCCTCAGTAGTGAATTTCCCCTCGGTGAGGTTGACATGTAATATCTTACCGTTATATCCAAATGGCATGTGAGCCTCCTTAATTTATGCCCAGAATGGGTGGAAAGATTGAGTTCTCCTATTTAAATAGCTTGAAATAATTGTATATGAAGCTATCCGTCCGGAGAACTCATTTTCGTCCTATTAATTTTAGATATTTATACTGTTATTACCACTCTTTCATACCCCAGGGGAATCCATATTCTTCCATCAGATCCATAAATGGAACAGGATCGAAAGCTTCCGGCCCTTTTACGCCGACAGCTTCCCAGGTACCTTTTTCCAGCAGTTCCATACCAATAACTGCGTTAAAAGCAGTCTGGGTCACCACAACCTGGCAGCCCAGGCGGTCCATGCTTTCTTTGTTGTCAGCAACTTGATAGAGGTAAACCTGTTTTTCTTTGCCGTCTTTCTTACCTTTCACCCAGGTGCCGGCGCAGGTTTTTCCTTCCATCAATGGTCCGAGGTGGGCAGGGTCAGGCAGACAGGCTGCGACCACATCACGCGGCGCCACTTCGACACCCTTAACTTTGATGGGATCTTTATTATCCAGGCCGAGCATGTGTAATGTTTTGAGGATTCCAATGAACTCATCACCCAATCCGTACTTGAATGTTACCCGTTTGCACTTGACATATCTTGGTACCAACAATACTTCTTCGTGCTCAACATTGACGCATTCCACTTTGCCGATGCCGCCCGGGAAATCAAATACCTCAGGCTCAGAGAATGGAACTGTTGTGAACCATTCTTTCCCTTCTTCCCAGATGACAGGGGGATTCAAGCACTCTTCGATGGTTGTCCAAATTGAGAAATTCGGGGCAAAATCGTATCCCCTCACAATGAGATTCGCGCCGTCGCGTATACCAACTTCTTCAATCTCATCGAACAAATGCACTTCGGCGTAACGGGCAAAAACATCCGCCATGCCAGGTTCAACACCCAGCCCAAGCAGCGCCAGTATCTTTTTGTCTTCCCATTTTTTTGCACGCTCAAATTGATAATCGCCCAGCTTGACACCGGTCTTGTTATAGGGATCTGTCGGGTGCGGCTCAGATAGCGTCATTGCCATATCCATGTAATTGCATCCGACATTGTAAGCAGCGTCAAATATAGGAACGTTAAAACTTGGATCACAGGCGTTCATAATGAGATCGACGTTATATTTCTTTGCCAGGGCTTCGATCATTTCCTGCTTACTTGCATCCACAAACTCTGCGGGGAATTTTTTATTATCCTTAAGTTTTGATTGCACCTCTTCTGCGCGCGCTTTGTTGTAATCAGCCAGGACCATCAGCTCCAACCAGGGACGCCTGGCTGCTATGACAGCAATCGCCTCACCAACACCACCAACACCTACCAACAGAACCTTCATATTTTGCTCCTTTTATGATTGTTTTTGGACATCATGAATATTAATTCTCTGCCGGTGTCGCATCGAATGGATTGACATCCGGTATTCCCGGTTTGACATATTTGCGGATGGGGAAGTATAAGATCCCGCCAATCAACATGGCTATCAAACCGAGGCCAATGGCTGATTCCCAGCCGTAGTCTGTAATTTGACTGACGATCGCGATGACTATGATGGTCAATGGTGCAACCACAATGTAAACTAAGCCAAGTGCTCCGCCCGGAACTTTGTTGCGCGGTATTTCCGGTTTTTTGAATCGGAGTACAACCAGGGCAAATATCTCTGCCATCAGAACCAACATATTCAAGAATACATCAATAACGACCAGGTTCTGGAAGGCGGAAGTAGAAAATATCAAGAAGAATCCCCCGCATATAAGAATGGATACCCAGGGTGTGCCATATTTTGGATGAACCTTGTTCAGCCATTGCGGCATCATGCCATCCTCAGCCATGGCATAGGGGACGCGGGTACCTCCCAACCCGTTACCGATGAAAAGTCCAATCATGGAAAGGATAGCCGAGATGCCTACGATCGCCCCCAAAAATATGGGTAATGCACTGTCTTCACCGGCAATATTTACTCCGATACGATGTGCAATAGTCGGGAATTCCCAACCATAATCTGTAGCAGGGTCCACACCCCAACCTTCCATTTGCTCATCAGTAATGCCCTGTTCATTTAGAATGACCCCGATGCCCTCACCTGCCTCATATTCTTCTATCCCCCAGACATTGTACTGGCCATCCGCACCCGCACCACCATACAAACCAGCGATGGTTGGAATGGAATAAGAGAGGATGGCAGCCACCAAAACCAACGCCATCGCACGGGGGTAAGTTTTCTTGGGATTTTTGATCTCATCACCGGCAGCCGTGGGCAGTTCCCAGCCCATGAAATTCCACATGGCGACATACAGACCAACGCTCATCGCTGCGAACACATTGTTGGCGTTGACATCAGCCCCGCCAGCCAGGAATGGGATTTGTGGTGTAGTCCCCGATGAAATCCAGGCATAAATACCAAAGCCCGACATGATGACCAATGGAATGATCATTAATAACCCGAGCCAGTTAGTTGTGAGCCCGGATAATCTGGCGCCGCGAACATTCAATAGTGAGATGCTGATGATCAGCACCGCAGCCACCAGCCAGGATAAAAAGCTGGAAGAAAACTCAATCCCAAAGATCGTTGCCCCATCGCTCAAAGCCGGGATGAAGTAACTTAGGTACCAGGCTGTCCACACCGGATAGATGGATACATCCACCCATGAGACCACCCAGTTCATCCAGCCGGACATGAAACCCGCGAATGGACCAAAGGCTTGCTTCACCCAGTGGTAATAGCCACCTTCGACCGGCATCATGGATTGCATCTCCCGCACCATCAACATATTGGGTATGCTGAACACCAACGGGGTAACGACCATCAAGACGAGCGCCAAACCTGGCCCGGACAGCCCCACCATTGGTTCCGCGCCGAAAGCGCCTCCACAAACTGTGAAGTAGATCAAACCAAACAGGGGCAGCAGGGTCAGCTCCCGTTTTAGTTTCCCTTTTTCCCCCTTAATCACCTTTACACTACTGATATCTACTGCCATGAGTTCCTCCTTAGCATAATGCTAGATAGAAAAATGCATGCTCATAAAAGCATGGAAAACCCTGGATAGTACGAATACCAGTAAGATAAAAATGATTAATCTTTATTCCTTGTCTTCGACAATGCAATAAGAAGGAATGTGCCACACATGGTCATCCTTGATGATGAGTGGAACAAATGAGGTGTGTGTTTTTCTTACGCCAGGAATTCTTCCCACAATCTCAGTGACAAAATGGTAGAGTTCCTGGTTATCTCTGGCGACCACCTGGATGCTGATGTCTGTTTCGCCGGTGGAGCAGGCGACATAACTGACAGATTCGTACACTGCCAGTTTTTTGGCTATTTCCTGCACCTGGGCTGGCTCAACCTCAATGAATACATCAGCGAACACCTGCAAACCCAAACCGCGGGCGTTGACATTTCCATGGATTTGAATGATGTTATTCGTTATCAAGCGTTCAATGCGATATCGAATAGCTCTTTCGGAAATTCCGCCAATGCGTTTTGCAATCGCCGAACAACTCATTCTGCCATCTTCAATGAGCAGGTCTGATATTTTTTTGTCAATCGCGTCTATTTTGAACATAATTATCACTATTTCTTTCCGAGAATTACATATATTATAGATATACATTCCGCATAATACAAGTATTAATATTCATTAAATAAAAAAACCGGGTTTAAGAAAACCCGGTTTTTAAACCCCAATTGAATTAATTCTTAATTTGAGTAAATAGAAATTCCAACAATTTATACGTTGCCGGGTAATCCATTTTTGCCTTTTTAGATGAACTTTTTTCTGTAGCTCCTGGCCAGGAATGGCCATTATTCCATATTGAAATGGATTTTACAGCTGTGCCATTGATGCAGGAGTAGGTTGAAGTTCGAATATTTTCATTCTTTGTCACTTTTAGATCACCGTTTGGATCACATTGGTTTTGATTTAACCAGTATTCAACAGAATCTGATGCCGGAAGATAGCCTTCTTTTCCCTTTAATAATCGATTCGTCACCTTGTATGGAATTTCAGAATCCTGGGCGCCATGAATTATCATAACTGACACGGGACCCAAAGAGCCTTGCAATGCGACCTTTTCTTCTGCAGATTTTTGATAACCAATGGTTCCGCCAACTACTCCTATACCAGCAATTTTTTCCGGTATCGAAGAAGCCAATTGGTGTGCCATCATTCCGCCTTCTGAATAACCGATAATATACACCCTCTTTGTGTCTACATTAAAATTTGCCAGGAAATGGTCAATTAATTCAGAAATAAAAGCGATATCGTTTGCCCCGTTCCCGGTGATGAAGCCTGGATTCCAGCCTGGTGGAACCCCATACGCATCCGGATACACTGCAAGGAATCCGGTGGCATCTGAACTCGACATGATTCCCGTCAGTGAAGCAAAGGAACCGGAATTAGCTCCGTTGCCATGGAGCATGATTACCAAAGGAACCGCTATCGACCCATCATAACTGGCAGGTACATGCAATCCATAACTACGGGTCTTTGCCGCTTCAAGAGTTTCACCCTCGACATTAATCGTTTTAATGTAATCGCCTGGCGGAGTTAATTCAACACCCTTCTTTAACAACCCTTCAGGAAGTAATGAAAACCCTTTGCCACTTTTTCCACCATTATCCAGGCTGGAAACATTAACTGGCGCAGAGCGGGTGCAGCCAGATATCGCCAGCGTGATAAGGATCAGCTCGATAAACCATTTTTTGATTTTTGCTAACATAATATTTCTCCTGGATCTGGTGAAAAACCACCAATGTATTCAAGAGAAATAGTGCAAGATTATTGCCAATTATCCTTGCGGACAAGCTACTATTTTTAAAAGTAAAGGTCCTTTGAACAACGCGGATCAAGTACCTTGCTGGTAGCTCTTTCCAGTTCCGTGAGTATATTGTATCTTCGGCGAGTTACATATTGTGCAATTATTGTTTTTTGGGTTCCTTTTGGATTAAATTTCAAACCCAATCTAGTTAAATTTTGACCAACCTGGTGGGAAAAAACGAGCAGGGCATCATTTTTTATTACTGGCAGGTCCGAGCCCAACGAAATTTCCGTCCTGAGGTTTTGGCCAGGCTTGAATGGGATATGCTTTACGTTCTTTGTATATATCAATGCCCCGAATCCACCCTGGGATAGGTTTTCAAGTCTGCCCTTTACGGCATCCGATCCGCCTGAAATCAAGATATGACATGGTTTTGCCGGTTCTACGCGCTCTAATTTCCGCTCATGCCAGGAAGATTCCATGAATTTAAAGCCGGTTAGAGTGAGAATTCCACGCGAAATACTCATCTCCTGCACTTCGGCAATAATTCCCTGCGGAGAACGAGGTGTGAGCAGGTAGATTTTATCCTGGATGATCGAGCAAATATGCGGAGACGGCGCCTGGATAAGTAAGTGCTCTCTTCCAATTTTCACCAACCTGACCTCCTGGGAAACCAGTAGAGCTTTATAAGGAATAAGGATGGATAGTTTTTCACTAGCCTGCAACAGGTAACTAAGCATCGAGAAGATTTGATCGGATTTTGGGGAAGATACAGCTTTCATAAGTTCTCTCCCTGGATGGCGGAACAGCAATCCAACAGTGCAATAATAAATTGAAATGTTCGGTGAGCTGATGATGAAACTGGCTGCAGTGTTCAAACAGGTCTAGCTTTAGGAATTTTGGACTCATACTATACAACATTTAATTTGCACACGTTATTAAAATATGATTAATTCGCCATTAGAGAATAGTAAAATTAGCACTTGCTGCATGTAAACAGGTGGAGGTATTGAATGTTTGTATGAATGAAGACAAGCTGCTTGATACTCGGGATGTATTTCCAGAGGAAATCCGTTTTGCAAGCCGGGTTCGATGTTCCAGACATGAATGTTATGCAGCTCTTACAAACGCCGAAAAATGGAATGCCTGGTTTACCACCGGTATGTTCATGGACCTGAAGATTGGGGGAGTGATTGTTTTCGACTGGCAGGATTGGGGCGCGGATCATATTTCCACCGGAGATCATGGGTTGATCTTAGAAATTGTTCGAGACCATAAGCTGGCATTCACATGGCTCCCAGATAATCCTGGATATACAACCAGAGTAGACATTTCCCTTGAGGATGATCCGGCGGGGTGTATCGTCAGAGTATACGAGCAGGGTTTTGCAAATAATGCTGAAGGAATGCACGCGATGCTACAATCCGCAGTTGGCTAGGGAGAAGCGCTGACATTATTCAAGATGTTTATGGAACACGGAATTCGGAATTAGTCCTGCCGTTTGGAATCGCTGATCGTCCAAATTTCCTGATGGACAATGGATTCACCGGGGGGGACTTTTGCGAATCCACTTAATGATTCGATTTCGATGATATCGCCATTGGTATAGATCTCAGCATTAGAACCCATGTCGTAATAAATTGCATCTTCATCGAATGCAAATTCCTTCTTGAATGTTAAGCCCTGATAGGTGTAAGTGATCCAGCCCTGTGGGCAGCGCGCGCCTATCTTGAAAAACTCCTGCAGATTCGTAGCTTCCACGATTATTTCATCATCATTGATTTTCAAACGCGGATCGGTAAATTTACTATAAGGCCATAAACTGATCTGCCTGTCTGCCAGCAGAGATGACCCTGCTTCACCGCGCAATGGCAGAATGGCGCTTCCACCGATGGGAAACATGGTGATGCCCCAGGCCGCACAATCCACAGGTTTGTCACCTCTATTGGTGAGAGTATGCATTAGCGTAACCCGTGCATCATTTTGGGCTAGCGTAACTTCAATACGCTTTTCCAACCAGGTTGGAATTTCCACCGGGCGGGTCATTATAACTTTGTGATCCGTTTTTTGGATCTGGATTCCAGCATTTTCCGGAATGTATGTAAATTCAGGAGACTCCGGTGCTGCCCAAAAGCGGTGGCCGCCATGGATGATGTAATCTCCATAGGGTGAAGTTAGCTTTGCTCCCGGAACTTCTGCAAGAAGTCTAATGTTTCTCGGCTTATAGATCAGCTGAGTAATTCGTGGTCCGGTGGCAGTCAGATATTCCAATCGTATTTGATTATTTTCAATGTAATCCGTCGGGAGAGTTGCCATGTTTATTCCTTATACTTCATTTCAAAATAATTTTTCCAAAGCTAAACAATAAAGCTGTGCGTTTGATACCGATTTTACCTAAGATTAGCTCAATCCTATTGCACGGTGTTGGGGCTGATCCCACCCGCAATAAAAGTCGATATCAACTCATTAACCAAACGAAGTTTTCCTTCGCTCAGGGCATTTGTATCCACATCAGACAAGCTTATCCCGACGGGTACAGCCCGGCCCGGACCGCCTGAAATGGCATCACCCCAAACCTGTTGGAGCCCACCTGTAATATCCGAATTAATTGTAGCAATCCAGGCTGGACGTAAGACATCTGGCGGGGTTTGGCTTCCGATGAGCCGCATGCCACCTTGAGCAAGATAGGCCATTATTTCTGGATCTGCAATAGTTGGATAGATGTAGGCAGTTTTTACACCACTAAGAATAAATGAATCTGCAATTGGCAGCCATTCTGATTGTGAGGCGGATATGGGCATTTCGATAAAAATTGGATAGTCGGTGAAGGGAGGAAAGGAGGGGTTGCACAAACCACAAAAAAACATGGCACCGTTTCTGAACGCATCTCCAGCCATCAAACCATCGTTTGAACCGCTCTGGGTCAAAGCGCCTACCCGCCATTCATTGGTCAGGATAGCTGCAATGTAGCCTGCGGTGAAACCGATCCACTCCGGATGAGCACCTTCAGCGCCGACTGAAAATACATTGGCGGCGGGCTGAACACCTGGTACTGCGACTGAGATAAAGCGGATTTCTGGATACCGGGTTGCCAGGTCTGAAAAACCAGGATCGGGGGGTAAAACTACCACGATTTTTACATCAGAGGTTAACAATTCGGGGATTGGAACGGGAATGTACTCCACCGAAAGACCGCTTGTCGTGGCTAGTGATTCCACAATCGAAAAGATGTGCTGGGTCTCCACCTCTCCCAGTCCGCCACCTGATGAAACCAGCACCCGGCTTGCCGGCGGGATATCAGTCGGCTGAGGCAATTCGGTTGGGGATAAGCTGGTGGGTATTACGACCAATTCCGAGGTTGCAGTTGCGGATGGTTTGCCGCCGCAGCTGGAAATGACCGTGGCAAGGAATAATAGGATGAATATGGCTAACTTTTTGTGCATTGGTGAAATTTTACCTTATCATTATGAGGAGAATGCACCTGTATTATAATATTTATATGATTCAAATAGAAGTTCCTGGTAGAGCTCCGCTGGAAATCCGAAATTTGGTGTGCGATGTGAACGGCACCCTTGCGCTGGATGGAATATTGATTGAAGGAGTCCAGGAATCCATAGCCCTATTGAAGGACAACCTGGACATATATTTGCTTACAGCTGATACTCACGGGATGGCAGCCGCGCATGCCAACACCCTGGGGGTCAATTTATCCATTCTCACCCCGGGCAATGAAAGCCAGCAAAAAGCCCGCTTCATTCTGCAATTAGGAGCAGATACAACCGCTGCAATAGGTCAAGGCGCAAACGATGAGCTAATGTTAAAAGCTGCCACTCTGGGAATTTGTGTCTTCTCTGAAGAAGGGACGGCCACACCCACATTGCTTGCGTCAGACGTAACTGTGTTGAATGGGAACGCTGCCCTTCAACTATTCGTTTACCCCAAAAGATTAATGGCGACGCTACGGAAATGAATCAAACCAGCGAACCATTCTCCGAGCCCGAATCTCCTCCACCACGCCTGCATTATCGCCGCAGGTTTTTTCCGTCATTGAATGATTCGGAGCGATCCAACCTGGTGGAAAACCTGGCAAAAAGAGTATCTCCCAGTCTTGATTTTTTTCTGTTTGCACTACTTTCAGGGGCAATCACAGGTATTGCTTATCTGTTCGATTCTCCTTCATTGTTAATTATCTCAGCCTTACTCGCCCCTATCATGGCGCCTGTAATTGGATTGTCCTTAGCAACAGCGATCGGCTCATTGCGATTCTTTGCCCTATCGCTGGCCGGGACTTTCGTGGGCAGCCTTTTGGTATTTATCGTCGGTGTACTGGCGGGCATCGCAAGTCTCATATTTCCTGAACAGGAGGCCAGCCGACTGGCAGGTTTTGCTAGCATCTCGTGGGATGTGCTTTTTGTTCTTGTTCTTGGAGTCTTTCTCACTGCACTATCCCTGATAAAGAGTGAGCAGAAACCCGTTCTGCCCTCAGCAGCGGTCGCTTATGTGATTTTTGCCATAACCGGGGGAGCAGGATACGCCCTGGGCGCCGGCAATTTTAGATTAGCTTTGGACTTCAGCCTGACACTGGCTTTTTATCTGCTGGTGAGCATCGTTATTGGAGCTGTAATATTTCTTTTGTATGGATTTCGCCCGGGAAGAATTTATGGTTATGGATTATTGATTGTGTTTTTTGCAATCACAGGGATGTTTGTTTATCAATTCAAACCTTTTTATCCGCAAATGTTCCTAAATGGTTTCGTTGCCGAACCCGTGCAAATTTCACCAACCTTCGCGAAGGCAACTGTTGAACTAATTGCCACTACACCGGATGTCCGTACTCAAAAATCATCATTAACCCAATCACTATCCAAAACTCCCCTGCCTTCATCTTCATCAATGACTACATTGACGCCAACCATCACGCTCACACCAGGACCGACGGCGGAATGGGTGGCTGTGGATGTTGATGATCAAATCGGCGCCAGGTTACGCGAAAACCCCGGTTTTGAGAGCAAAGTCATCCGTATCATAGAAAACGGTGTCTTAGTAAAACTTTTACCGGGTGTTGAATTTAAAGACAATCTCTACTGGGCGAATGTCGAAACCATTGATGGTACAATAGGTTGGATGGTGCACACTGTTTTCTCCACTTCCACACCCTCTGCCAGTACAATCCCCTTGCAGCAATGACATAATTTTATTCAGGAGAAGTTCTTAATGACAATTCACTTTGGAACCGACGGATGGCGCGCCGTTATTTCAGATACATTTACCTTCACTAATCTTCGCCAGGTCACCCAGGCCATCTCAGATGCAATTGCTTCCGGTCATTGGATCAATGGATTCCCATTGGATGAGCCGGCTGACCCCAATAAAATGGTTGTCGGTTTCGATACTCGGTTTCTCTCTGACCGGTATGCCCAGGAAGCTGCCCGGGTGCTGGCTGCAAACGGTTTCAAAGTATTTCTTACCCAGGCAGATGCTCCCACCCCCGCAATTTCTTATGCTGTCCGCAATCGTCATGCCATTGGCGGGATTATGATCACAGCCAGCCATAACGCGCCCCGTTATAATGGCGTTAAATTAAAAGCTGCATATGGCGGTTCCGCCCTCCCGGAGCAATGCCGTCGGGTGGAAATGGTGCTCTCTGACAATGAAGCTCAAGCTCGTGGACCAAACCTGATGGATTTCGACCAGGCACGAAAAAATGGCAGCATTGAACGCTTCAATCCAATTCTCGAATATGGGGATCATTTACGCACGCTAATAAACTTTGACCTTATCGCTGAAAACCCGCAGCGTTTTGTGATCGATTCAATGTATGGATCAGGTCGCGGTGTGATGAAAGGATTGCTGCAAGGCAGCGGCTGTGAGATCCAAGAGATTAGGGGAGAGCTCAATCCCGGTTTTGGTGGAGTTCACCCAGAACCCATAGGAAAATATTTAGGAGCCCTGGCTGGCGCGATCTCGATGGGAATGGGTGATTTTGGTCTGGCCACAGACGGTGACGCTGATCGTATTGGGGCGATGGATGGACGGGGTAATTTCGTTGATCCACACAAGATTATGGCTTTGGCATTACGCTACCTCTACGAAAAACGTGGCTGGAGAGGTTCTGTTGTTCGAACAGTCTCCACAACCCGCATGATCGACAGGTTGGCGGAACGATATGGATTGGTATGCCGCGAGACACCTGTTGGGTTCAATCATATCGCCGATTACATGTTGAATGAGGATGTTCTCATTGGTGGCGAAGAGTTTGGCGGCATTTCCTTCAAAGGGCATATTCCTGAAGGCGATGGCGTCCTGATGGGACTCCTTCTTGTGGAACTCATTGCTGAATTGAAAACTTCGTTGTTCGAGTTAGTTGAAGATTTGTTGAAAGATGTGGGACCTGCTTTTTATGAACGGACCGATCTGCGATTGAAGCACCCTGTCAGCAGAGAAGTGATGACTCGCCGGTTAACCCAGGAAGCACCCGTAAAATTAGGTGGTGAGTCCTTGAAGGAAGTTCAAACCCTGGATGGCGTGAAATATATTTTTACTGATGACTCATGGCTTCTGGTTCGCCCATCCGGCACAGAATCTGTATTAAGGGTGTATGCCGAGGGACGATCTGAGTCTATGGTGAAAGAATTGTTAAATTTTGGAAAGTCATTTGCACAAACCATTGAGTAAAGAAAGCCAGTGTTATAATGCCGCCTACCAACAATCAGAAGAAGAAAAGTGGTCCAAACCGGGATCAGCGCAGGCAACAGTTTCAGAAAATTATCTTCGCAATCATCGCGATGATCCTTATCATCTCGTGGATTCTTACTTTAGTAGTTAAGTTTTAATCAATATTTGGATATATGTGGATGATAAATCCTTAAGGCCATTAACGATCGTAAAATATGATTCCAACTGGCCTTTGTTATTTAATCAGGAAAAAGAACTCATCTTACAGACTTTCCAAAGTGAAAAAGTGCTGGTGGAGCACATTGGCAGTACCGCCATCCATGGATTGTCAGCAAAACCAACCATAGATATCCTCATTGGAATAGAAACACTATCAATTGCAGCCGATTTAATTCCATTACTCGGAAAGTTGGGTTATGTGTATGTTCCCGAATTTGAAGCCGATCTGCCGGAACGGCGATATTTCTATAAAAACAGAATAATTGAAGATGGCGTCCATATCCATATGGTGGAAGTTGGCAGTAGATTCTGGAACAGGCATATCGCCTTTCGGAATTACCTGCGCGTTAACAAGGATGCGGCGTTTGAATATGAGGATTTAAAGATCCATTTGGCCAATAAGTTTAAATTTGACAGGGATTGCTATACTGACGCAAAGACAGAATTCATCACCCGAATTGAGACGATCGCGTTAGCTGGTTTATAGACCTTCCAATTCTTTTTCCCAGCCAGTATTCCCCTCCATACAATTTCCGCCGAGTTCTTTAAAAACGCTTTCAACGTTCCATTGATGCGCCTGTAGATTGTCATCAGCGCACCGAATAGGTATTCCCTGACAGGTTTTTAGTGTTTCGCCCATCGTTGATCCGTCATGGACACAATGCTGCACTCTTTCCGCGAGTTCGCGCAAATATGCCAGGTCTTCCGAGATCCTGCTCCGGGCTTCCCGATTATTCCGGGTTGGAAAACCATGACCGGGAATGATGGTTGATATTTGCATACCTGTTAATTTCTCCAATGTAGCGATATAAGCAATGATGCTTTCGCGGATGTAGGGGATCTCAAGATCACTGAGGGTATCGCCTGCCCAGAGTGTTTCAGATTGTGGATCATACACCGAAATATGGTCGGCAGTATGTCCGGGCGTGTGGATAAACGTCAGATGATCATTTCCAACAGCCTGGGTATTGCCATCCAGAACGGGCTTTGTTACAAAGCTGCCTTCTGGAATTTCAACTCCGTGCACATTATCTTCCGAAGCCCATTTCCACACTGATTTTCGGTTGGATTCTAAGTGGTTTTGCAGCTCTTCGGGAAATTTTTCATGAGCAATAACATTGGAAACATTCAATCCTTTTATTCCCATCAGGTGATCCCAATGGAAATGAGTGATGATAATCCCTTCGCATTCCAAACCAGATGCAGACAAATGATCTCGAATGCTATAAACTTCGTTGATAGCCATTCCAGGATCGATCAAGTATGCTTTGCTGCCATTATGATAAATGCCAGCATTGTAATTGAAGTACTGACTGGGTTGCAGATTCCAGTATTTATTGATCTCATACATTTGATTCATATACAGACTCATCTTCGAGTATCCAGTTCATCAAGCTTTGGTATGGCATTCTGTACAGCCCTGGCGCGATGGCTGATGACATTCTTCTCGTTATCGTCCAGTTCTGCCATGGTGCGGTCGCTGCCATCCATTAGAAAAATGGGGTCATAACCAAAGCCATTGTTGCCTCTCTCCTCAGGAATGATCTCTCCATCACATCGACCCGTAAAAAACCAATGATTTCCGTCAGGCTCGCACAGGCACAATGTGCAAATAAAAAATGCATTCCATGGATGGGGTTGGTCAACCAATTTGGATAGCAAATATTTTCGCCTGTCACGGTCGGTTGGTTTTTCAACAGGTGCAAAACGGTTGGAAAATAGCCCGGGAGCGCCGTTCAACGCAGCCACCTCCAGCCCGGAATCATCTCCCAGACATAGTAATCCGGTTCTGGTTGCATAAGCAGAAGCTTTAAGATAAGAATTCTCTCTATATGATGAGCCTGTTTCGGCAACATCCATTTCGATCCCAAGATCTAGAGAGGTCACTATCGAGAATGGCAAAGCTCTCAATAATGCCTTCATTTCATTAACCTTCCCTTTGTTTTCAGTCGCGAGGCAAATTTTCATGGATGAATTAAAACATTAAAAGTAATAATTAAGCAGGGATTTGTATAGGATTGCAATAATATTAATATTTATGATAATAATAATAATTAATTGACAATCAAGAATAAATGTGCTATAGTGGTCTCTGTAATTATCCTATTATTAATGAAGTAATTATTGTGAATCAAATTAGGCATCAGTTGCGGCTCAACGTAGGATTTATAATTGGCCAGGCCATTGGCTATAGCCGCGAATTTAGCATCGACATACCCCTATTTCCATTAAATCAAGAAATCACCCTGGAAGAATTTTCAGGTGTGGCAAAGGTTGGTAGGACCCAACAAGGACTAGTTTTACACGGAAAATTCCGGTGTACGATGAAAGTTGAATGCGTGCGGTGCCTCAACGATACGGTCGTTCCACTGGAGACCGATTTTAATGAGTTGTACGCCTTTACGACCAAAAGCATGTCGGAATCCGGTTTGATCCTGCCTGAGGACGGGCAAATTGATCTTGAGCCTTTATTAAGAGAGTACCTGACGTTGGAGGTCCCCATTAGACCGCTCTGCAAACCTGATTGTAAGGGATTATGTGTAGAATGCGGCGAGAACCTTAACGATAGGATATGTGAACACCAAACCAAACAGCCGGGTATTTAGCACCTCACCAGCATATCCGGCACAACGACCACAACCATGTCTTTTTCAGGTGGGTAAGAAGGTTGATCGGTCCCTACAAAACAGATTGATTTGAGGAGGGTGCGCGTGACTTATTCAGTGAGACACAAACAGAATACAGAGATTCTGAGCATGCTGCTGGAAAAAGCTGATGTTCAAGGATATCTCACGACCGAAGATCTGATGGAGTTTTACCCGGAGGGGGATGAGGAAAATGAACATCTCACTGCAATCATGGTTGCCCTGCGCCGGCGTGGGGTGGATATCCTCGATCACGAAAATGAGCTCCAGTTTCAAGAAGAAGATCATGTGCCTCCAAGTGATTTTGACTCAATTATCGACCTCGAACGCATTTCGACCGATGATACAGTCGGATTGTACCTGAAAGAAATGTCGCGCGTACCTCTCTTGCGTGTGGAAGAAGAGATGGATATTGCCCGTCGTATTGAAGTAGGAAGAGCCTCAAAAAAAGAACTCACTATGCATTGCGGCAAACTGACTGCCAACCGGCGGAGCGAACTGGATGCCCTCATCCAGGATGGCATTTTTGCCCGTGAGCACCTCATCAAAGCCAACACCAGACTAGTGGTCAGCGTTGCCAAGAAGTACATTGGCCGCGGCGTCCCTTTCCTGGATTTGATCCAGGAAGGCAATCTTGGTCTGATGAAAGCTGTCGAAAAATATGATTACCACCGCGGATTCAGGTTCTCCACCTATGCCACCTGGTGGATTCGCCAGACCATCACCCGCTCCATAGCTGATCAAGGACGCACGATCCGTGTTCCAGTACACATGATAGACCGCATCCGGCAGTTATACAAACTAACCCATGAGATGGAGCAGAAGCTCGGCCGGGCTCCCACCGTGGATGAATTAGCAGTTGAGCTCGGATTGAATGAAAGTAAAGTCCAATGGATGTTGCGAGTTTCCTGGCTGCCGCTCTCTCTTGAAAGCCCGGTAGGCGACGAAGAAGACTCCGAGCTTGGGATGTTCGTGGAAGACGAAATTACCCCAACGCCAATTCAAAGCGCATACCGAAACATGCTGCAGGAAAAAGTGGACGAGGTGTTGGGAACCCTTTCGCCGCGTGAGGCGCGTATTCTGCGCCTGCGTTTTGGGCTGGATAACGGCCGAACCTATACGCTCGAAGAAGTCGGTCAAAAATTTGGACTCACACGGGAACGCATCCGCCAGATCGAAGGCAAAGCGCTGCGCAGGCTCCGGCATCCCAGGCGGGCAAGACAGTTAAAAGATTATTTGTAATCTGATATTCCAGAAATTGAATCATTAACCCGGGGGAAACATCACATCCTGGGCTGAATGCTTTCTGGATTCTGTGTTGTTTTACTTTGATGGGTCGACACCCTTGCGCAATATAGTTTTCCGTTATGTGTACTGTCACAAATAAAAAAACAGCAACCCTGGTTTCTGTTTTCCCCGCTCAATGCTTGAGAAGTTTGAATTAAATATAGATACGGATTGAATTTTGATTAAAATGACAGCTACTTGATCATATCGCAATGGGTCATTTCCAAAAGGCAACCAAAGGAAATTCATGTGGGTTTTTTCGATAATGCGCAATCACGATATAGTCGATAAAGAGTATCAAAATTCGAATACGCAACTTCTGACCAGCCTCTGCGTATATCATCATAGAAAACGATATTAAATTGAATCAAAGAGGAAAAATGTCTGAACAATTAACCACCCCCACTCAAACCACACCTGGAAAGGTCCAGGCGATATCCATCATCATGCTGGTCAATGGAATCTTGAATGTGCTCGCTGGACTCACGATCACTGGTGCGGCGATCGCCAGTATTGTTGGTCTGTTATGCATGCCTGTAGCTGTACTACCCCTGGTTTTAGGTGTCTTCGAGATCGTCTTTGCGTCCAGGATGTTATCTGGCAAATCTGTTGAATCCAACAGCATCAAGACACTTGCGATATTTGAAATAGCCAACATATTGTATGGCAATGTACTGTCGGTTGTCGCAGGGATTTTGAACCTGGTCTTTCTGGATGACCCACAAACCAAAACATACCTTCAATAATTTTAGGAGGCGTTCACCCAACGGGAATCTGTCGCCTATCATTAAAAGAAATCAGTTAGATGGACGAGCCCCACAAGGTTCGTCTTTGCATTTAAAGCTACAGGAAAATGTGATGTAAAATTCATTGAATTACTTAGATCCATTTTGCCATTATTACCTACATGGCTGATAAAATTGGAATAGGTATATACTTCTAATGATGTCCATATTATTAAAATATTTATTTATGTAACCAAACTATAGATAAATCGCTAAAAATTTTGAACAAGATCATTCGCGACAATAAAAAAGTGCAAACTTCACAGAAACCAAATTACCCGATACGATTCGACAGGTCCAAGTTAACCAAATTTGCCTGGTTGTCGATCGGCGCTGCGATTCTTACCATTGTATTGAAAGCAATTGCCTATTTCCTTACCGGTTCAGTAGGTTTGCTTTCAGACGCCATTGAATCGATAGTGAACCTGGTGGGTGGAGTGATGGCCCTGGGCATGTTGACCATAGCTGCTCGCCCGGCGGACGAAGATCATAGCTTTGGGCATAGTAAAGCTGAATATTTTTCAAGTGTCGTCGAAGGGATTCTCATTTTGATCGCTGCGGGAAGTATTGCTTACACTGCGATAGAGCGCTTGATCCACCCACGGCTACTGGAACAGGTGGGAATAGGTTTGATCGTATCGGTCGTTGCCTCGATCATTAATCTTGGCGCTTCCCGTATTTTAATGAAAGCAGGAAAGCAATACAATTCGATCACCCTTGAAGCAGATGCACAGCACTTGATGACAGATGTTTGGACTTCTGTTGGTGTGCTGGCTGGGGTGGGAGTTGTGGCGCTCACTGGCTGGTTGCCGCTTGACCCGATCATGGGTTTGCTGGTTGCTGCTAATATCGTCTGGACGGGTTTTAAGCTGATCAGCAGATCTGTTTCCGGTTTGATGGATGTCGCCCTGCCGGAGGCAGAGCAAAAAGCCATTGATGTAGCGCTGCAAAAATATCGCGAGAAGGGTGTGGAATTTCACGCCATGCGGACCCGGCAGGCTGCATCAAGGCGCTTTGTCTCCGTACATGTCCTGGTCCCGGGAGATTGGACTGTCCATGACGCGCATCATGTGGCCGAAGATATTGAAAGTGATATTTACCAGGCGCTGGGTGAAGCGGTGGTTACGACCCATGTCGAACCCGTTGAAGATGAAATATCGATGGATGATATTAAGCTAGATCGATAAGCATATTTTTGAGACCTGGGTTTGGGTCGTAGACTAATATTCCAATCAAATATCAAATTATCCCTGTGTACCGGGATTCAAAGATTCTGCCGATCGATTTGCTTTGATGGACAGTGCTTATCAGAATATGAGCAAAACACACAACAATCCCCCGGCTTTGGTTTAAGGAGAGCGCCACAACTGGCACATTTATATATTACTACTCAGAATTCTGTGGGCATTTCTTCTTTCTTCCCAAAGCCACATATTGGGCAATTAATTTGAGCACTTTGATCTATCATTTATTCCCTAGCTGTATGGACTTTATTTAATAATACACGAAGAAAAAAATAAATCTTACACGAGTGAGTCTTTGATAATCAGACAATATATTCAATCAATTGGAAGCTAGAATTTCTCTTACCTTATGCACATCAATTTTCCCTTGCGACAAGCCGGATAATTTTACCTTGTTCTCAATCACCTTAATGACCTTACCGGATAGGCTGGCATCACCCAGGAGGATCGCGCCGACCATAACATTACCCCGAAAGATGAAGCTGGTATATTTACCATCTGATCGCTCTTCAACCAGAATGTCACCCTCTTCAACAGGGGATGTCGCGCCAATACTGAACAGATCAATACCCAACACTTTTAGTTTATTTGAACGGGGCAGTCCAGTGAAGGTGACTTCGCCGCCGCCAGAATTGCTGCCGGCAGTCATCCCTTCCGCCTGGGCAGGATTCCAGGTTCCGTAAATTACACCGTTGTGTTCGGCTGCGTCTCCACCGGCATAGATGTTGGGATCAGAGGTCTGCATGGAATCATTTACCACGATGCCATGATTAACCTCCAGTCCGGCATTTTTAGCGATGGCAATATTGGATCGCACACCGGTGCTGATGATCACGACATCCGCGGGGAGTTGTTCTCCGGATTCGAGCAGGATTGATTGTACCGTTTCATCGCCGATCAGTTCCTTGGTTTTCACATCCGTCAGGGTTACGATGCCCAGTCCCTTAACAAATGTTTCGAAAACCTGGCTGGCATTCTGATTTAATTGGCGTGAAAGCAGCCAGGGCTGGTCTTCCAGGACGGTCACTTCAACCCCGTGGCGGGTGAGAGCACCGGCATTTTCCAGCCCCAAAATTCCGCCGCCAATACAAACCACTTTTTTTCCGGGTTGGCAGATTTGTAAAATGAGATCCGCGTCCTCCTTGGTTCGTAGCGTGAGGACATTCTTCTTTTGTTTTCCAGGGAAAGGCGGGACGAACGGATTTGCGCCTGTGGTCAAGATCAACTTATCATAGTTATTGGTTTTGCCATCTGCGAGTGTGATCTGCTTTTTTGCGATATCAATCGCGGCAAGTTTTGAGTTCAAATGAAGATCGATCGCATGCTCATCGTACCAATCAAGTGGATGGAGAAGCAGGTCGCTTTCTTTTACATCGCCCGCCAGGTAACGGGTTAGATTGATGCGATAATACGGGGGAATGCTGTCGCTGGATAATAGCAGGATCTCAGCGGCGGGGTCAGTTTTTCGCAATGTTTCAGCCGCGGATACCCCGGCGATACCAGCTCCAACAATGATGACCTTTTCCTTAATTTCTGTTTTGGCAGTAGATTTTTGCGGCTCTTCATATGGCTCAAACAGTTCTTTTTCTGCGCCGCAAACAGGACATTCCTCTGGCGGTTCGGCGCCATAGTGGATGTATCCACAGATCGGACAGATCCAGGCGAGCACAGGTTGTATGGTCATAGTCCCTCCAGAATAATTGGTGTTTTAGTAATGAATTCGTTTGCGAAATGGCAGCGTCAAGATTAGTCCGGCAAAAAATCCTCCAATATGCGCCATGTAAGCCACACCACCGGTTTGTCCCGCACTTGCCAGAGATCCCGCTCCGCTGACCAACTGGATAACGATCCAAACACCGAGCGCAACCCAGGCAGGCATGGGGGTGATGATCCTGAAGAAAAGCATGTACACACGGCCGCGGGGAAAAAGTAATAAGTATGATCCAAGAACACCCGCGATCGCCCCGGATGCACCCAGGTTCGGGATGGTAGAATTTGTTGTGAAGATGAACTGGGCAAAGGTGGCTGCAATTCCACAGGCTAGGTAGAAGAGTAGGAATTTAAAATGCCCCATACGGTCTTCCACGTTATCACCGAAGATCCACAGATAAAGCATGTTGCCCAACAAGTGCATCCAGCCACCATGCATGAACATGGCAGTAAAGATCGTGATCGATTCTCCGGCAGGGTCCTGGACAAAACGACGGGGCACAAATGACCATGAATTGATAAAAGCATCTCCGCCAATTAGCTCAAAGAAAAAGAAGACAAGGTTTATAGCAATCAAAAAATATGTTACGATAGGGACGATTCTTCGCGAACTGTTATCATCACGTATGGGCAGCATAATTCTCCTGATGATCTTTTTAAAATAATGGAAAACATATTTTCTCCAATAATTATACAATTAACTAGTTGGAAAGTTTTATATGGTCAATCAAGGATCACGGATGATTTTCTGCGCGGATCAAATTCCAGGTTTCCAACGATGGCTTTGGCGATCCATCCAGTTCCATCAATCCAATGCGGGAAAACCAATTTAATGTTCCGGTATCCTTGGAGTGACCGGACTTTTTCATTTCCCTGGCAAAAGCATCAAAGTTGAAGTCACTTAAGATCAGATATATCCAAAAATCCAACCGGGAACCTATCTGGTCGTGGATGGCATTCAAGTAATCCACTTGATCCTGTGTACTGCCGGGGACGTTTTCCTTTGGAACACTCGGGAATCCACCTTCGGCAACAGCGAGCGCTTTGCTGGTGCGCTCTAATAACGGTGAGTAATAATTTTCTGGAATATCAGCGCCGGAAGGAAATGCAATGAATGGATAAGAAGAGATTGCCCAAATATCCAACCTAGGTTCGAATGATTCAACCTGATCCCAATTAATTTCGTATGGCTTACCATCCGGGCGAAATCCCGGTATAAGATTGTTAAGTTCTTCCCATTGAAAAGTGACGAAGACATTTGTGCCGGGTGATTCTTCTTTTACTTTGTCATAAATCTCTTTGTATAGAGTGAGATAATTCTTAAAGTCTTCCGGGGAGGTATCGGCATAAGTATTGATCTCGGAGCCAAGGCCCAGATATGCAGGTTTGAACTCGCGGACAATTCGCAAAGTGAAATTGATCATCGCGCTGCGAACGTCAGGGTTTCCAAAGCTGGCTTTCCATCCGAATGGCAGATTGTAAAATTCGCGGCGATCAAGTCCGTTTAACGGGTCAACGATGAAGATGACATCCAGGTTATTTTGGTGGGCGAGAATATACTGGTTGTGAATATCATCAATTTGTGACGATTTACCATCAGCGGATGTTTTGAAATCCTTCCAGGGAATTTCTCTCTGCAGCAGAACAACGTCACCATTTTTCCCCAGCTTCTTATAAATATCGAAAACAGCTTCAAGGCTTATCTCTGTTGGCGTTGGGAAAAATCCATAAGATGTCTTACCTGTTCCCAGGGAAGAACTAACGAGGGTAGGTATTGGCGCGAGAACACTTTGTTGACATGCCATAGTGGTGATAACCAGTATGACAGTAACCAGTATCAGTTTTTTCAGGGTGAAATTCTCTCTTTATTTAATAATTGTTAGCCTGAATTCATTATCCTACAAATTGAATTTTTGAAGCAATGCCTGGATTTGAAATCCAATTTCTGACCGCACACGGTTTGCCCTTTCATCATGCTCGAGCCGTATGTTATCCACATAATAGTTAAGCTGCAATTTAACAGTTTCGCCGGTTATTTCCGTAAGGAGTACGACTGGATCTTTCCAGAATTCCGGGATGGCTTTATATTCGTTTCGTATCCATTCCAGAAAACCTCGACAAATATTATCGAGCCGCATTTCGTTCGAGTCATTCGGATGATAGATCGAACTCTTCACTTTCTCCCACTGGACTATGAGATCATCATTGCGAGCCTGCCAGATCTTCACCTGGTTCCAATGATCGCTATGATCCAGCCAGGGATCCATCATTTCAGACCAGGTTTTTGCCAGGCCAGTTACCTTTTGCACGAGTGCATCTGTCGGCGAGATAAAATTGCAGAATAACTCCTGGCGTTCAGTCTCAGAAAGCCCTTTTGTTTCTCTTACCATGATGCCACGGATCAGATGGCGAAGATACTCCAACAGATTGGTTAATTCGAGATGCAACTGATGTTCAAGGGTGAGTTTAGCGATACTGTCTGAATTTTTTTGTGCCAGAACCAAATACCCATTTCCTAATTGTTTCTGCACTCCGGTGCTCTTAGCCTCTTTGAAAAGCTGCTTTGTCTGGTTTTGCAAGGTATCAATTTTTTGCTGGATATTACTGGAGATCGTCGCTGGATGTGCTATCGCAATTCTTCGTAACTCCTCCTGGAAAGCGGTCACGTTTCCACTTTTTGGTGCAATAACATCAAATGAATATTTTTGATCCACTGTTGGCTTTGTGATGTTGGTAAGAGTTGTAGTGGAGAAGACTGTATTGGGAACGTAAACAGTGGAATGCTCGGATACTGAATATAGCTGGGTGGAACGGATGCCGACCCGTTGCACTTCACAAATTCGTCCATCTGGCAGGGTGATCAGGTCGCCTGTGCGAAATGGAGCTTCGACCAGCAGGCTTAACCCGCTAAAAATATTGCTCAATGTATCCTGAAGCGCCAACCCAAGCACCAGGCCAATTACACCGGCGCCCACCAGAACTGAGGTGATATTCAGCCCCCATAGCGGGAGGATGATCAGGGAAGCTGTCAGGACCAGAATGACCGGGCCGAACAGATTGAAAATTGGAATGAGGATGTCATCAACCCGGCTTTCGGTTTTTCGTGCCCACTTCTCACCATAATAGACCAGGATATCTTTGATAACCCGTCCGAGTATATGGGTGATGAGGAGAACAACGAGGGTGATCGTTAGAAGGTTCACGATCCGTTGGGCAGCAGGGGTAAGGCCAATTAATTTTATCGTTTGAACAGCGCCCAGCAGGATGATCAATATCACCAAGGGACCTTTCAGAATGGCAAACACAATATCCTCAAGCTCACCGGGAAGTTGACGCGTGATTCGGCGAATTATACGTAAAAAAACGAAATTCACAAGTAATGCTACCAGAATCCAGGCAAATATATTGAGTGTAATAATGATCCAGGCGTAATTCAGGAACTCAAAACCTGCCGGGATGGGGATTTGAAAATTGAGGAGAGTAAACATAACAGCCTCCATTTTGGTAAATGTGATAATAAGATAAAGTTTATCCAAATTTAGAATTGAATTCAAATGAACATATGAAGTTTGGTCATGGAGAAGCGAGAAATTTTTATATTGGAAGAATGCCACGTTTATGCAATATGACGTTTGTAGGATATACCGCACGATATAACCAACCTCCATTTGAGGATAAATGCAGCGATGATGTTCGTTATAATAAGATGGAATATCAGGAGGATATACGATGATAGAGAAGCTGATTTTCGGCCGAACCGGCCATTCCAGTTCACGGATCATTCTGGGCGGGGCAGCTTTTTCGAGGGTTTCACAAAAGGAAGCTGATACCACGATGGAGCTTGCTCTCTCAGCCGGTGTGAATCACGTGGATGTTGCTGCCACCTATGGTGACGCGGAAGTACGGGTGGGTGATTGGATCGGGCGGCACGGGCGCCCCTTTTTTCTGGCGACCAAAACGCAGGAACGGACTTCAGACAGCGCCCACGAGGATATCCATCGCTCACTGGAACGATTGAAGGTGGACCATGTGGATCTACTGCAATTGCATTTCCTGGTTGACCCGCAAGAATGGGAAATAGCGTTGGGCGCCAGAGGCGCCCTGGAGGCTGCCATCCAGGCGCGGGAAGAAGGGTTGACACACTATATTGGCATCACAGGGCATGGCTTAACGACTGCTGCAATGCATCTCAAAGCGCTGGATCGCTTTGACTTTGATTCGGTTTTGCTGCCTTATAGCTTTTTAATGGCACAGTATGTGGAATATAAGAACGAATTCTGGCAGTTGTATCAGAAGTGCAAGGAGCGAAACATCGCGGTGCAAACCATCAAATCATTGGTGCATACTCCATGGGATGATAGAGCTCAAAATCGAGCGACATGGTATCGCCCGCTGGAGGATCAGGAGGCTATTGACCGCCAGGTGCATTGGATCCTTGGGCATGATGGACTATTCCTCAATGCAGTTGGCGACATCCATATATTGCCGAAAGTACTTGATGCAGCGATCCGGTTCCAGCAACCACCTACTGATGCTGAGATGCAGACCCAAGTGGACAAGCTGGGAATGCGTTCGCTATTTTAATGACAGGTCCCGGGTTAGTCCATAGAAACCGGGGTTATTTCACGGCTTGATTCTGGCATTTTATTGATTCGCCAAATGTCTGGATCGTATTTATCACCAAGGTATGCAGTTTAGTAGCATTTCCTCATACTATTTTCTGCGATTTGGAAAGAAGTTTCGGGTAGAATGGTCTGGATGGATATTGCTTTATTGGTTATTTCGATCACAATATTTGTTTTCACTGCGGGTTTCAGCATCCTTTCCTGGCGGGAACACGAAAATCGGGCTGCACGGATTTCCATCCTTCTTGGCGGCGCTGCCGGGTTAGTTTTCCTGGCGTTGGGTTTTGCTCCGAGAGTGGTTCAATCCATATCCTTAATTGCGGTTGGAATCATCTCCCTGGCGCTGGGCATCCTCTTCTTCCTTCCTGTCGGAAAGCCGGAAAGGTTGAATGAAACCCCCAGACAGAGGGTTGATGAGAGAGACATTATGTTTGCGCGGGCAAGGCTGCAGCCGGGATCAGATAATTACACCTCATATTACGCGAGCCATCCAGAGAATCAACAAGTTGACGATGCCACTCGTGCCCTGCCAGGTTTATTGTCAACCTCCGCTTCATTGGCAGACCCGCTGTTGTTCGCGGCGACCGATGGTAGTTTTGCGTTGACCAGCGCGCTGAGGGACGCTGTGGAAGGACCGGTGGCGGATGAAAAGATCACAATGCGACTGGAACAGGCGACCACTTACACCAGGCAGTTGGCATGCTATTATGGCGCGCTGGATGCGGGGATTGCAGAAATGCAGCCTTACCACTATTACTCGCACATCGGGCGCGGAACGGGCAAGTATGGCGATGCGATCGAAACAGAGCACAAATATGGCATCGCTTTCACTGTTGAGATGGATCACGCCATGATCTCAACCGCGCCTCACGCTTCCGGGGTGATGGAATCGGCTAAAGAATATGTGGAATCCGCTCGGGTGGCGGTGCAACTGGCCGCGGCCATCCGGTTGATGGGATACGAGGCCAGGGCGCATATTGATGGCAATTACAGAGTGATTGCACCACTGGTGGCGCGGGATGCCGGGCTGGGTGAGATCGGGCGGATGGGATTGCTGATGACTCCCCGTCAGGGTCCGCGGGTGCGGTTGGGTGTGGTCACCACCAACCTGCCGCTGACATCGGATGGAAGAAAACCGGAACCATCGGTATTGGATTTTTGTAATATCTGTAAAAAGTGCGCCTATTGCTGCCCAAGCAGATCAATCCCATTCGATGACCGGGCGGAGCTGGTTGGCTCCCTGCGCTGGAAGATCAACGCAGAGACCTGCTTCCATTATTGGAATATCATCGGCACGGATTGCGGCCGCTGCATGGCGGTATGCCCGTATTCGCACCCGGATAATATTGCGCATAATCTGGTGCGGTGGGGTATCCGACATTCCGGCAGCTTCCGCCGGGCAGCCAACCGGATGGACGACCTGCTGTATGGCGCACGCCCCGCCCCGCACGATGCGCCGGGCTGGATCAAGGAGATAAAGAGGGAAAAGGAGATGTCGTAAGGGATAGGTTAAGGTGATGCGAAGGGCAATATATACCCTGGAAAAGACACAGGGATCTTTGATTCACCAGGACGTGTGATGAGGAAACTAGGGGCGAATGGAGGATGACGGGACCGGGCGCATTGGTTATTTGCTCGGACCCCTGCAATCCTAAACCAAATGACCCAAAACCATCCACAGAATTACCCCACGAAAATCTCTAATGTGGTATAGTTAAATAGTCTTGTAAACAGAGTTGAGTTAATTTCATGCCGGCATCCCTTTTTATGAAGATGGCGGCATCTTTATTTAACCAGTTCTGTACTAATGAAAGTCGAGGAATAAGTTGGAAGTAAAATTGTATGTTGGTAATATGTCTTATGACACTAGCGAAGAAGATTTAAAGACCATGTTCGCCGAAGCAGGTGAATTGGTGACTGTGGACCTGATCAAGGATCGTGATACCGGAAGACCCAAGGGTTTTGCCTTTATCACCTTTGCCAATCAGACAGATGCTGCTAAAGCGATCACCATGTTCAATGGTAAAGAAGTCGGCGGTCGTCCATTGACCGTGAATACTGCCAAAGCACGGGAAGATCGTCCGAGCGGGGGTAGAAATTTCGGCTCAAACCGTGGTGGCCGCAGCGGCGGTAACAGCCGTTACTAGGCCGTAACATAGCTATCTAATCCTCCATTTGGAAACCATTTGGAGGATTTTTTATTCCAGACATATCATCTATACTTACAGCCATAGAATTAGCGTCTTTGGTATGGCTCGTCAGGGAGAAGATATGCTCGTGATATCCGCAACTGAAGCTTGGAAAACAACCCATCCCGGCGCAGTGATAGGTCTATTGGAGTTCTCCGCTCTGGATAACAGACAGCACTCGCAGTGTCTGGATGAACGGAAAAGAACGATCGGGGCATCGCTGAGGGAGCGCTATCACGGCTTTACGAGGCAGGATTTTCTATCACTGCCTGTCATGGCTGCCTATAATCAGTACTACCGGAAGTTCAACAAGACCTATCACGTGTTGCTGCAGTTGGAGTCGATAACAATAAAGGGAAAGAACTTACCGAATGTCTCTCCCCTGGTGGATGCGTCCTTTGCGGCGGAATTGGATACGTTGGTGTTGACCGCCGGGCATGATGCGGCTAGACTGAATAGCGCCATCACCATGGATGTCTCAAGAGAAGGCGACACTTTCATCCAGATGGGCGGCGCAGTGAAAGCCATCCCGCCGGGGGACATGGTGATGCGGGATGAAAGTGGCTTACTTTGTTCAATTTTATATGGCCAGGATAATGTTTCCCCGATCACGACGCAGACCACGCGGGCGTTGTATGTGGCTTATGCTCCTGCGGGTGTTCCTCAGGAGGCAGTCCAATCCCAATTACAAAAGATAGAGGAACATATCCGGTTGTTCTCTCCTCATGCGGTGGTGGAGCAGTGTACATTGTTGAACGCGGCAACTTGACATTCACCCAAAATATTATATAATAATGATACCTTATAGAGAATGATTATTTATTAAATGTCTGATCCTGAAATACGATACCAAACCCTTTTAGGGAAACTGAAAAAACGCGGCAGCCGGATCACATCGCACCGATTGGCTTTGCTGCGATTGATTTCTGTCTCTGAAGGGCATCCCAACGCCGCTAAATTATATGAAACATTGCTGGTCCAGTTTCCCACCATAAGCCTGGCCACCATTTATAAGACCCTTGCTCTATTGAAAGAGGAGGGTGAAATATTGGAGATTGACCTTCATAATGATAGCCGCTATGATGGTAATAAGCCGTATCCACATCCGCATTTGGTTTGCACCAAATGCGGCAAAATAGCTGATGGCGATTCGGTTCAATTCACACACAACATCAACCATGAAATATTGGACCTGTACCATTTCAAGGTAGCCAGTTCACAGATGCTCTTCTATGGGGTATGCGCTGATTGCCTGGAATGAAGTGTATGTTTTTTTCGTCATTACAGATAAACGTTATCAATAAAGAATGATAATCCAAAATAGACTTAGAAAGGATAAAAATGGAAAATAAAAAGAAGAAATTAACCACTGCTGCCGGAGCACCTGTGCCGGATAATCAAAATGCTGTCACTGCCGGTCCGAGGGGACCCATGCTGCTGCAGGACGTCTGGTATCTGGAAAAGCTGGCGCATTTTGATCGCGAAGTGATCCCGGAACGGCGCATGCACGCCAAAGGATCGGGCGCGTTTGGAAAGTTCACTGTTACCCATGATATCACCCGCTACACCAAGGCCAAGATCTTTGAAAAGATCGGCAAGGAAACCGAAGCTTTTGTGCGATTCTCGACTGTTGCCGGTGAACGTGGAGCGGCCGATGCGGAACGCGACATCCGCGGTTTTGCCATGAAGTTCTATACCGAAGAAGGCAACTGGGACCTGGCGGGCAACAATACACCGGTGTTCTTCCTCCGTGATCCGCACAAATTCCCTGATCTTAACCGGGCTGTGAAGAGGGATCCGCAAACCAACCTTCGTTCAGCAAAAAACAACTGGGACTTTTGGACTTCCCTACCCGAGGCGCTGCACCAGGTGACCATCACCATGAGCGATCGGGGCATCCCATATTCCTACCGTCACATGAATGGTTACGGAAGCCATGCATTCAGCCTGATCAATTCCAAAAATGAACGTGTATGGGTGAAATTCCATTTCAAAACACAACAGGGAATTAAAACCATCACCGACCAGGAAGCGGAAGCGATCGTTGCCAAAGACCGCGAGAGCAATCAACGCGATCTTTTTGACAGTATCGCAAAAGGTGATTACCCCCGTTGGACGTTGTCTATCCAGGTGATGACCGAGGAACAGGCGAAGAAAATGCCATACAATCCATTCGACCTGTCCAAAGTCTGGTTCAAGAAGGATTTCCCCCTCATCGAGGTGGGTGTATTGGAATTAAACCGTAACCCGGATAATTACTTCCAGGATGTGGAGCAGGCGGCCTTCAACCCCGCCGCCATTGTGCCTGGAATTGGATTATCTCCGGATAAGATGCTGCAAGGACGGCTGTTCTCTTATGGCGATGCGCAACGGTATCGGCTGGGTGTCAATCACCATCAGATCCCGGTCAATAGCCCGAAACATGCACCAGCACATCCATCCCATCGGGACGGACAGATGCGCGTGGATGGCAACGCCGGATCCACACTGGGTTATGAGCCAAACAGCTATGGCGAGTGGCAGGAACAACCGGAATTCAAAGAACCACCTTTGGAACTGGTCGGCTCGGCGGACAGCTGGAACTTCCGTGAAGATGACTCGGATTACTACACCCAACCCGGGATGCTTTTCCGGTTGATGAGTAAGGCGCAACAGCAGGTGTTGTTCGAAAACACAGCCCGAAACATGGGTGATGCTCCGGAATTCATCAAGATCCGCCATATTGGCAATTGTATGAAAGCAGATCCGGCCTATGGCAAGGGAGTGGCCGAAGCGCTCGGCATCTCTCTGGATGAAATGCTGTAAAATGTCGTTTGTAGGGCGGAGTTTTCCGCCCTATTTTTATTTAATCATGGCACTGCAAATTTATGCGGCGCATGAGCATTCTGTACAAATGATTCTGGCCAAGGGTTGGACATATATGATATAAATCTTATATAAGTATATTTAAGAAAAGGAAGGAAGTTATGGATTCTATTACGCAATTATTAATGCAGCAATTAGCAGGCGGGGGATTATCCCAGATCAGCAAGAAGATCGGCGTTGATGATATGACCACCTCTTCTGCGCTGGCGATGGCAGTTCCGCTGCTGGTTTCGGCGCTGGCAAAAAACTCATCAAAACCGGAGGGCGCTCAGGCACTTCACCAGGCTATTCAGAAGGACCATGATGGTTCGATCCTTGACAATCTTTCAGGATTTATGCAGAACCCGGAAGCTGCCAATGGCGCAGGCATCCTTGGCCATGTGCTTGGCGCGCAGCAGCCGGTGGTTGCCCAGGGTCTGGCGAAAAACACCGGGCTGAAAAGCGACCAGGTAGGTCAGTTGCTGCAAATTGCAGCGCCGCTCATCATGGGCGCTCTCGGTAAAAAACAAAAGTCCCAGGGATTGGACACAAATGGACTGACGACCTTACTTGGCGGTGAGCAGAAGCAGGCGCAACAGGAAGCTCCTGATATGATGAGCTCGCTAAATTCACTGTTGGATGCCAACGGCGACGGCTCGGCGCTGGATGAGATCATTGGTTTCGCCGGGAAACTTTTTGGGAAATAACTTTTTTTTGGAATAGATAATAATAAAAAGTGAATAAAAGATATTTTGAGGATAGCTACAGTAATCTACATATTAACTTTGTACAAAGCATGGATATATTTGTTTTAGCAAATGATAATAAAAACAAAAAGGAGCGGAATTAAAATGGGCATATTTAATAACATATTAGAAAAGTTGGGCATAAAGAAGTCTTCCGAAGAATCGGATGAAGCAATACAACCAAAAACCGGATTGAACGCAACAGGTTCAGTCAAACCATCCAGTTCAACAACAACCACCAGGCCATTGAACCCTGCCAGTGCACCTCAATCAAAGCAACCCGCAAAAGTTAACCAAGATTCGCGTGCAATTCCCTCTGGAATGGGCAGTCAGCGGTTGACCCCGGTCAAACCAACCCCGATGGAGATGGTAGATGTAAAGGCAAAGCTCGATAAATTGGAAGCCGATGCTGGCAGTAATTTTGACTGGAAAAAATCCATTGTTGACCTGCTGAAATTGCTTCACATTGACAGTAGCTTTGAAGCCCGAAAAGAACTGGCGGTGGAACTCGGTTGCCCGCCCGAAAAAATGAAAGATTCTATCAATATGAATATCTGGCTTCACAAAACAGTCCTGGCCAAGATCGCTGAAAATGGCGGCAACATTCCAAAGGAATTGTTGGATTAAAAGACCACCAATTATTAATGTAAAATCCTTTTGATCCAACTGTATATGGACTACTATTAAGCTCTCTTCGGAGAGCTATTTCTTTAATGAAAATAGTCGATAATTCAAGAAATTCAATAATTAGATTCCAATATGAACAGTTCTCCACTTCCGACAATTGACGAAATTGATGAAATCACTGGTTTTTTACCAATTTTTTCGTCCTCAGGCTTTAAGCCAATCAGAACCTGGATTGGGTCAGATATGTATGCAGATGGTTCGCTCGCTGCGCCTTACCCGAATTATGAAACCGTTGTGACGCAGTTCTTTCTTATTGCCGCCAAAGCATGTTGGAGCGATTACGCTTACAATCCTACAATCGCTGCTAAAACCCTTGAAGACGGGAGTCTGGTGCAGGATTGTTCTTTGAATGAAATCAAATCGTTGTTGACCTATTGCGTCAGGGGCGAGCGATTTGGAGAAGGATTTTGGGGGGAAATGATCAAACGGGGTTATATCCAATTGATTCTGGAACGTTTGGTGGAAATTAAAAAGTCAGTAATATAAGGTTTCATTTCTAATAATAATCTGGTGGATTAAAACATCAACCTGGCAATCGTTCGCGGTATTCATTAATAGTGGTTTGCACAAAAAAGTGAACGTCCGCGGACATCTTACTTATTAAATAGGGCAAATTCAATATCCATTAATGATTTAGACAGTAATTGAAGGTCCACTTTGGCAGTCTCCAAATCTTTGTCCATACCAGAAAGAGCAAGGGAAAGACGTTGGTCCAAGCTACTCGCAAGGGTCGGATCCACTGATGAGAATACTGGTGCGAGGGAATCGAGGCGGGTGGGTGTCTTCTCAAGCGCGATCTTTGCTCCTGGTACATCATTATTCATTAATGCCAAACGGGCTTCGCTGACGTCTTCCATGACCGAAAGCAAAACCAAATGGTTGTTCACCTGATCCAGGGCGGATTGGAGAACCGTTTTCTCTTTGTCTAGACCGGTAGCCTGGATTTCGAGGGCATTGTTTTTGATTTGCAGCTCGGCGATGGTCTGATTTGACTGGACAAGGTTATTACTAGTCTCTATATATGTGCGATCCAATGGCTTGTACAGTGCCATGTAAAAGACCAGAACACCAGCCAGGAAGGCGACCGCGATCACTACCAGCCAGATCAAAGCCTTTCGCATAAATACACGAAACTTGGATGGTTCAATTACTTCTTTGACCTCAGTAATTTGATCGGCAGCAGCCAATTCCGGTTCAGAATCGATATCGTTTTCATTATTTGGAACTTCTAGGTTGTTTTCCATATTATCCCTTCAGGTAGTCCTGCATAAATGCCTGTACATATATTATACCTAGTTGTTCGATAAATATGTACAGACTGTAGAGATAGCGACTCACAACTTCAATGCATATTTCCCAATTCATATGTCCATCATTCCATAAAACACTCCACCAGAAGATACTGGCAGGGTTGGATATTAGTTTTACTGAAATGTCCCGATTACCTATGGAAATTTTATTGCTTCACCCACTCGCAAAGTATGATAAGCAGAAGGAAAAGCAGATGCCAAGGTGTTCATTGAATCAACACTGCTGTCGTGAGGAGATAATGCCAGTAATTTGATCTGATTGGTTTTCAATAAACGGATGTCGGCTTCAAGACCATCGACATTGATGTTTTCATAATGCAATCCGCCGGCAATGCCGATGACGGGGGTGTTGTATAACTTTTCAGCCCGTTCAACTAACTTTCCTAAACCCGGGTGGCCGCAACCTGTGATCACAACCAATCCCTGACCTTTGATATTTATCACAAGGGCTTGTTCATTACCTTTGGGGTTGAAAACGGACAACGGGAATGACTCTTGATAAGAAATGACACCAGTTGTTGCCACATCCTGTCCGGGTAAAGTTGGAATGGTAGCATGAATTGCACCTTTGTAATTCATTTTTGCCGGGATGAACAATAATCGATCACCAATACCTCGTGGAAGATCACCAAGTGATACCGTGTTGTTTTTCCATGCCTCCACACCGCCAATATGATCAGGGTGTGGATGGGAAATGACAAGTGCATCCACCTCACCCCAGTCAATCCCAAGTTTGGACATATTTTGATAATACGGTGCAATAGATAATTGATCTGGATTATTTCCAACGTCAAATAATATCGTTGAAGAATCGGTTTTAACTAAATATGAGACACCATGCCCAATGACAAGACCATCATTAGAGCTAGCTTCTTCATATAACGGGATGATTTCCAAACTCGACGTGGCTTGCAAAGGTGGAAAAAAGCCTGGAGCTGTTGTCCATTCAGCATTGATTTCATTTGCTGTTAAGATTTGCCTAACAAAATAGTAAAGAATTCCTGAAAGCAGTAGACCAAATATTGCAAGTAGTGCGAATACAGATGTTCTTTTCATTATTTCTCCTAAATTAATATTTTATGGGCAGGTAACTTCCTGCCCATAAAAGGATATACACGAATTAATTAATGTAGGTTTCTGCCAGAACGGTATTGATCATGAGATCGTGAAACAGGTCAGCTTCTTCCCAGATCATACCGTGTCCTGATTCTTCAAAGAAAAATAACTGTTTGATCGGCGCCTGGATCATATTAAAATATTCCTCAGGTATCTGGTAGGGATTGTTCATGTCACTGCGGCCAAGCATCAGGTAAACAGGCACATCGAAGGTTATGGCGCTCTGGCGGAAATCCATCTCCTGTAATTGTGGGAACATTGCATTAAAAGTATTCATCAAACCAAGCAGATAATTCACTCTGTCCATCCAGCCATATTCAGGTTGTTTGAGCATCTGTAAGAGAATGTCTCCATCCCGCCGATATTCTTCATTTTTAATATTAGGATATTCGTAGATACTGTATTCTCTTCCAAAAAGGGTGGAATATGGTTGCACGGGATTCTTTCCGAAATATGGCGGCTCTCCCATGGATTCGAGGGTTTGCACAAACTGCATGTCACCAGTCTGACGGGAATGTTCCAGCACCATCCGGTATATGATCAGGTCGGTTTCAAGAACATCAACCATCTGCGCGGTGCCGATGTAGGCATGAAACAAGTCCGGGCGCTCTTTAACAGCAGGCACACCAATGATCGTTCCCCAGGAATGGCCAACCAGGTAAACTTTCTCTTCGTCAAAGCGTTTACGCAGCATTTCAGATAATTCAATCACGTCAGATTTGTACTGTTCCATGGTCATGCTGGAAATTGGGTTGATGGATGGATAGGATTTTCCACAGCCGCGCTGTTCCCAGATGACGAGGACAAAATGTTTCTCTAGTTCCTGGTTGAAACGCAGCACACGCGAGGCTTCGCTGCCACCAGGACCGCCGGAAAGGAATAAAAGGATGGGTTTATTCACATCCTCGCCACGGATAATCAACCATTGATCAACCCCGCCCAACCTTACCTTTTCCAGTGAAGCGATACTATTGGATAGTGGTTCACCGTTAGTATCGGAAATGGGTGGTGTATATGCCTGCCATTGGGAAACTGCCACGATGGATGTAATCATTAGAATAACAATGAGTGCAAGACTACCCATTGAAAGGAGCGTCTTCTGACAGTTAGTTCGGAATTTTGGAATGATCAATCCGATTACCCTAATGACTATTCCAAGCAAAATTCCCAATAATGCGACTATCAAACCCCCCAGCAAGTACAATTCCAACTGAGCCATCGCAGAGGATCCCAATAATTGGCGCACCCCGAATAAGTAAACAAACAAAATTGCAAATATGGTAATTAGTACTCTTAATTTGATAGAGACCGTTTTTTTCATTGAATTTTCCTTTCGCTGAAGCAGGCATTATAGGCTGCCCCAATAATTAAATTTTGATTTTGAATGTTTTGCGTTAAAAAATGTGCTGCACTTCCTAGCAGGTGAATTTCTTCATAGGTAAGTCCATGACCTATGGGTTCTCTTAATATCATCCGGCCACCAGGTTTTAAAGTTCCTGCCAGGAAGGTAATAGCCTCTGCCCTTTGCCATGCTGGAATGTCATGCAGGACATAATGTAGTATCACCACATCATATTCGGCTTCTGGCAGGTTCAATTCTGAAATTTGTCCCAGAAGGTAGGATACGTTATCGTATTTCCTGAGGGTTTTCGTGATGACATTCATCCATCTCGTTGAAACATCAACACAAGTTAGGTGGCCGCCATTCCCTAACTGCGCAGCGATGTGCCTGGTACAAACACCTGAACCGGAGCCAAAATCCATAACCTGCTCGTTCCCGGTCAGTTCCAATCCTTGTGCAAAAGAGCAGTAGTATGGGCTTAAGATTGTCAGTCCAAGCGCAAGAGTTAATCTGATTTCCAAATGTGATGGCTCATAAATTAAAGGGTTCATTTTCAATTTACCTTCCAGACGATATCAATGATTCCATCGGGAATGAGGCACCTTTGTACTGATATCAATTCCAATCCAAGATCACGGATGCGGTTGAGAATTCCGAAGAGGGCAGCCTGGTCGGTGACCTCACCGATGATCAAAGTTTCGCCGTTTGGCTGCTGGGATATCACATAACCTTCAAACCAGCTCAGCCAACGATCATCTAAATGACCATTAATATGGATTTGATAGAATGTAGTTTGTTCTTTTTTTATCATTGGAATTCTCCAGCTGTTGTTCCGATAAATACATTGTATTCTTATGTTTGCTTGCTTTATTCTGCCATCTGTCTAATGCAGCGAATTCAATAGTAAGTCGAGTTCGTTTCGATCCCATTGATCCAGGGCCTCAGAATAGACAATCATTGCCTGGCCGCTTGAACTGTTGAAAGCTGCCATACCCTGGCGATATGTTTTTCCGTTGGATGATATCCCCTCGCTGATCACTAGGGAAGTTTCCTGATCATTAATTTCGACCATTTCTGTATTAATAATGGTCATGCGGGTATCCACATCTTTTCTACCTGGTGTAAGTTTGTTTAACATACTTTTTAGTTTTTCTCCATCAAGGACCTTTGCGGATTGGATCAGATACATATGACCTTGGTCTGTGTCTGAAGCATATGCGACGACTTTGTAGCCAACCAATTTGGCGCTAAAATTTTCATGAAAGCGTTCTGGTAATTCAAATGCTGCAATCTCATTGGCGGCTTGTGAAACTTTTGATGGATCTGTTGTGAGTACCACCCCCGCATTGCAACTGATTGCAACGCTGACCACAAGGATAAAGATTATTGCTATTAAGACATTATTCATTTCATTCTCCATTCAATAGATTATTTATAAATTCAGTTTAAATCTGTATGCGGATGATGTCGCCTATCTATGGATAGGTTTGGAAGGTAGGTTTAAGATACTGGGATGAGGATTTGTTAATGGCGAAAATACAGATCAGAGATGATCTGGACTGAAAGCTACTAAAAATGGAATATTATTCTATGCCTAATTCCCGTACGAGGGCAATTGCCCGGGGCCGGTTATTGACCCCTAACTTTTGCAAGATATTGTGAACATGCCATTTGGCTGTACCAACGCTGATGACGAGTTCATTCGCAATCTCCCTGTTGGATCTACCTGCGACGATCAGTCGTAAAACACGCAGTTCCTGCTCGCTGAGAGGATCGGGAAGTTTGTTGTTGGGTGCTGATATTGATGCAGGCATAATTTCGCCCATTGCGAGGAGTTTATCCACATATTGTGGTGAGGTTTCCCGGGAGTAATTTAACAAGTCGGCCAGATGTTTGCCTTCATCAATAAAGATACGGATATAGCCCTCAGGTTCAGCCAGCAAAATCACTCGATTCAGCCAATCCTTTGCGGATGGGATATCCTTCTTAGCATAATCAAACAAGCCAAGAAGAATCATTGCTTCGATTGATGTTTGGTTTTGACCAGTTGCTTGCGCTTTCTCAAGCACTGGCTCGAGGATGGACAAAATGGAATCTAAGTTTCCTGAAGCTAATAAGATACGAGCCAGAGTAAGTTCCACATTCTCAATCCGTGCAATAGCCTCTCTTTTTGACTGGTATTCCTCTGCCCACCGGGCTGCTGCCTTATTGTCACCAAGGGCTAGCTGTATGCGTGCGATATGAGCCTTTAAGAGGAGTGACATACGCGGAACTTTGAAAGCCTGAATGATAGATTCTACTTCATGAATGGAACCATAGGCTTCCACTTGATTGCCTTGAATCGCATAAATACGGGAGAGGTATGATAATCCTAAAATTACATCATCCAACAAGCCACCTTGCCGGGAAAGCTTTATACCGTCCTGAATGAATTGTTTGGCTTGAGGGAGAATATTCCTTTCCAGAGAAATCCCACCTAAAATTATCCAAGCCAAACCTGTTGGTGGAATAGGTTCTCCTTTTGCCAGTTCAATGGCATGGTTGCAGGTTTTTTGTGCAAGGTTTAATTTACCTTGTGAAATTTGTACTTGCGCTGCAGCACATGCGGCATGTACTGCTAAAAAGGCAACTCCGGCCGTTTTCGCTTCTTCACTCGCCAGCAAATAATGATCAACAGCGAGAGATGTCTGGTTTGTAACCTCATAAGCCAATGCCAGTCCAAACAATCCGCGGGCGTGTGCCAGGTGTTTTGCCTCAGATAAGATCGATCGGGCATTAGTGATCTGTTTTATGGCTTGATGAGCATCTCCCCTGACAGAGGCGATGCATCCACGATATAGATTTGTCATAGCAAGCATTTGCTCTGTTTCAGTTGTCACAGGTAATGCTGTGAGAAGATTTACGGTTTGTGCTATCCGTTTTTCAGCCAGATCAAATCGCCCGAGGAGATATAAAATGCGGGAGGCGTTCAGACTTAGTTGGGGGCGGGTTCGAAACACATCTTCAGGAAGGGCATCCAACCATGAAGACAGCATGTCAACATTGCCTGCGGACCAGGTTGTATCATTTATTAATGCATGTTCAATGATGTCAGCAGTAAACTCACTGTCCCTGGTTGCCAAAGCATATCGTACTGCCTCCAAGGGTAAATTATTTTTCGAATGCCAGGCAGAGGCTAGTTTATTGAGATCGGAGAAATCGCTATGTGCCAATCCTACCCGCAAAACATCAGCAAACAGGTGGTGGTATCGGTACCATTCCCTATTTTCATCCAGAGGAATCAAAAATAAATTCAAATGATCCAGTCGGGATATTATGTTTGGTGCATCCGGATTCCCTGTGACTTCCTGACACAACCCGGAATTAAATCGGTGCAAAATGGAAGTTTTATTAAGAAACTGCTGGATTTCAATTGATTGATGTTTCAAGACTTCATCCAGCAGATAATCAATGATATACCTGTGACTCCCACTAAACCTGGCAATAAAATCTTTGTGGTTGGGCAAACTTTGCAATGCCAGAGCAGCCAATTGCATACCTGCTGCCCATCCCTCTACTCGAGCATCCAACTGTAAGATCGTTTCCTCAGGTAGATTAAGTCCCATGGATAGATTAAAAAATTGCAAAGCCTCTTCGATTGTAAAGCGCAAATCGGAAGCCCTGATTTCAGTCAGGAGACTACGCGCACGAAGCCTTGCTAACGGAAATGGCGGGTCTTCCCGGGTTGTGATTGCCACATGCGTACTCGGAGGGAGATGATCAAGGAAATATTCCATAGCGCCATGGATTTCAGGATTTTTGATCACATGATAATCATCCAATACCAGGACAATCCTATTGGGTAAAATCAATACCTTGTTGAGGATTTCATCAAAGATAGAATTTAGCGGGGGTGGCTGTGGAAAGGCTAACAAATTCTTGATTGTTGCACCGTCAAATGCTTCAACTTTTTGCATTGTAGAAACTAAATATGTTGTGAAGCGGATAGGGTCGTTATCACTTTCCTCCAGGGAAAGCCAGGCCACTTTTGTGTTGTCATCCAATGAGTTTAGCCACTCGACAATAACAGTGGTTTTTCCATATCCGGCTGGAGCAGAAATGAGCGCAAGTTTACGACTCTCATTTAGTCCGGTTATTAACTTATCCGTCAGCCTGTGGCGGTGAATTCCACCAGAACGCCAATGAGGGATATGAAATTTTGTTTCAAGCAGCAGATCGGTCATTAATAAATTTTACACTAATCCCATTGCTGAGAGAAACTCAGGAGCAATTTTTTTTGCTGATGGCTTTAGTATTCATTTGTATGGATAGAATAGTTCAAAGCAGTTACCCGCTGTATAATACTTTTATGGAACATAATAACGAATTCATACCATTGCTCATCGTCCTCGCCCTTGCCTTTCTGGTGCCTTTGCTTATTAACAGGTTCAAGGCGCTGCCTGTAGTAGTGGGCGAAATCCTCGCCGGTTTACTGCTCGCCCAGCTTGGAATCCTTCATCCGGCTGAATCTCCAACTCTGACGCTCTTCTCCAATATTGGCCTTGCGTTCCTGATGTTCCTGGCCGGAATGGAAGTGGAATTATCGTCCCTTTTTTCCAAACCAGCCCGAAGGAATAGCAAGTTTCATTTTCCTTTGCCATTGCTCGCCTTGATCGTTTACCTGTTAACCCTTGGCCTGGGGGCGGGCGGCAGCGTACTCCTGCTCAATTGGGGGATGCCCGGAAAAATTGAAATTCTAACGCTTGTATTAGGAGCTACTTCACTCGGTGTAGTACTTCCGGTTTTAAAAAACCACAAATTGATGCAGACAAGAGGCGGACAGGCTGTATTTTTGACAGCCACAGTTGCCGACTTTCTCACAGTCATCTTGCTAACGATCTACATTCTCCTCACCCAGCATGGGATCAGTTTTGAGATTCTTTCGTTCCTCCTGATCATTCTGGCTTTTATAGGCGCAGCCAGAATCGGAAGTCGTTTCATAAAACTGCCTGGAGCTCAAAAGATCTTCGACGATCTATCGCACGCAACCGTTCAGATCAAGGTGCGTGGTGCAATTGTCATTCTGCTTATTTTTGTGGTCCTGGCTGAATCAATGGGGATCGAACTGATCCTCGGAGCTTTCCTGGCTGGAATGTTGATCGCCCTCTTCAAATCACCGGAAGATGAAGGATTAGTGCACAAGCTGGAAGCTTTCGGCTTTGGATTATTCATCCCGGTGTTTTTCATCGTTACAGGCGCAAACTTGAATATTTCTGCATTAATAAAGAATCCTCAGAGCCTGGTTTTCCTGCCAGCTTTGCTGTTAATCTCCATACTGGTAAAGCTGATCCCTGCTCTATTATTGCGATCCACGATGGGGTGGCGGGCAACGTTTGCGGCTGGTTTTCTGCTAAACACACACCTCTCATTGGAGGTCGCCATTGCCGTCATCGGGCAGCAGGTGGGGCTGCTTGAACCAGCAACAAGCGCTGCAATCATCGTGTTTGCTGTCCTGACAGTTGTGGTCATGCCTTTGCTTTTTTACTGGATCCAGCCCCCTGCAGTTTCTGAGATTAAACAACGGTTACGGTTGATATCCGGTTGGGAAAATAACCTGGCGCGAAGTGTTGCCCAACAACTGTCTCAGCATGGCGACCAGGTATTAATCATCAGCGGGGATGCTGAACATAAAGAAACCATTGCCTCTGCCGGGTTGGAACCGGTTTCACTTGACCAGGCGCTATCCAAACCTGATATTGTGGAAACGGTTCTAGTGCTTGGAACAAGTGATTTGGATAATTTGCAAGTCAGTCACCAGGCAGTTCAATCAGGGATAGGGCATGTTATTGCTCTCGTGAATGAAGCCACCAACCTGGAAAAATTTAAGTTGCTCGGGGTACAGGTGTTTTCCCCGGCGTTGTATCGGGCTACCTTTTTAACTTTGATGGCGCGCAACCCGAATATGTTTGATCTGCTCGTCTCAACGAAGGATGAGCGCGACCTGCTGGAGTTGGTTGTTCACAATAGCGATCTGGATGGGAGATTGATCCGTAATCTCGAATTACCAGAAGATTCTCTTGTGTTATCTGTCGTCAGGGATGGAGATATGATCATTCCGCATGGGAATACTCGCCTGGAATATGATGATCAGGTCTCGATTTTGATTGATAAAGCCCACATTCAAATGGTAATCCATATGTTCGCCGAACGACAATTGGAGTAACGTAATTAAATAAAAGCATTTCATTTTATTTGTATTTGCCGATTAAAGAATTTCCACCTATGAAAGGAATGGTTATATGGATACAATCTTCCAATCCGTAATAAATAACCCCTTCTATAGCAAGCTTCTGACTGTAATTATTGGGATCGTCCTAATAAACCTGCTTATTCGCTTTTTACAGAGGGTAATTTCAGGGCGATTGAAATCCAAAATTGTTCGTTACAACGTAAGGCGGGGGCTGACTTTTTTCGGATATTTGGTAATTATCGTATTTATAATAGGAATCCTAAGTGATCAAATAACCAGTATTACAGTAGCACTGGGAGTTACAGGAGCAGGAATTGCTTTTGCATTACAGGAAGTTATTGTGAGTATTGCTGGATGGATCGCAATATCATTTGGCCAATTCTATACTATTGGCGACCGGGTCCAGTTAGGTGGAATTAAAGGTGATGTTATTGATATTGGCGTTTTGCGGACAACGATCATGGAGATGGGTGAATGGGTTAAAGGTGATCAGTATAATGGCCGAATTGTTCGAATCGCGAATAGCTTCGTATTTAAAGAACCAGTTTATAACTATTCAGCAGATTTTCCATTTGTGTGGGATGAAATATCAATTCCAATAAAATATGGCAGTGACCACAACTTAGCCAGAGAAATTTTCCTCCGGGTAGCCAATGTAATAGTTGGTCCTTATGCTAATGAGGCAAGAAAAAAGTGGAAACTGATGACGCGCAAGTATGCTGTCGAAAATGCAATTGTTGAGCCATTGGTTTTCTTGAGCGCCACAGATAATTGGATGGAATTCACGCTCAGGTATGTGGTTGATTTTGGAAGACGGAGAAGTATAAAAGACTTGTTATTTACTCAAATCCTGGATGAAATCGCAGAAACCAACGGAAAAGTTGCAATGGCCTCAACCACATTCCATTTGGTTGAAACCCCAACAATTGATGTACGGATAAAAAGTAGTGAGTAGTTATTATCCTGATTGCTGATCATTGACTTTTCCAGGTAATCCAGATCGGTACGGCATTCTCTGGGATGACCCTATAAGCCTGGCCAACTTTTATACCCTGCACTTTGCAAATAACTGTTGCCAGGGCAAGGCCATGGGAGGCAATGATTACATTTCCATCTGGAAATTTTTGTGATATTTCATCCAGTGCGGCATACATACGGCTGGCAACCTCGCCAACTGTTTCTCCGCCGGGTGGACGCACACCTGCAGGATCCACTTTGCGTTGATCCCACAAATCCGCGTACCGGGCTTTGATAACATCAACAAGTTGTCCTTCCCATTTACCTTGATTGATCTCCCGCAAGCGAATATCCAAATTTACTGGCAAATTGAGGATGGCTGCGGCAATTTCAGCAGTCTCTTTTGCGCGCATTAAGTCACTTGAAAAGATGGCTGAAAAGGATTGCTCCTTCAATTGCATGGTTAATGTTTTTGCCTGGGCGACTCCTACCGCATTCAATGGTACATCACTCTGACCTTGATAACGTCCTTCGAGATTCCAGTCGGTTTGTCCGTGTCGAATTAGACAGAATTGTGTCATTTTTTGTAACGCTCCATATAAACAGGGAGGTTGACCATGGGTGGACGTTCATGTTCGGCGACCTCTTCGACGTCCAGGAAATAACCGCCTTTTGCAAACCTGATCAATTTCATGGTCTTATTCACGTCCTCGATAATTGCCCGTTCGTATCTGGTCTCCAATTTTCGCAGGACTGTCTGGATAATAGCAAAAGACATTTTGCTCAGGGCTTCCAGCTCCTGGTTATGATGGATCCGCTCCAATAAGTCCACCTGGGCGATGGAACGTATCCCATATTGTTCAAAGATATCAATCAACAAACCAGTTTCGACGCCATACCCTGAAAAGAAAGTTGCTTTTTCAAGTGATTCCCTTCGACCGGCATATTCTCCTGATAATGGTTGAATAACCCCGGAGAGCTCCGGGTAAAAAAGATTGATCAGGGGTCGGGCTGTGAGTTCAGTGACCCGCCCGCCACCTCCAGCCTGCATTTTGTTCCCCACCCGCAATGGCCGCTTGTAAAAGCCTTTGACAAACTGAATGTTGCGGTTGAGCAGTAACGGCCCGATTATGCCGTAAACAAAGCGTGGATGTATATTTACGATATCGGTATCGATCCAAGCGACTATATCACCGGTTGTGATCAACAGACTCTTCCATAGCGCTTCACCTTTACCAACCCTGGCGCCCATTTCAGGCAGGATCTGCTGGTGCACATAAACAGGGATCCCAAGATCTTCTGCTATCTGACAGGTCAGGTCGCTGGAGTTGGAGTCGATGAGTACAATTTCATCAATCAGTGGTACATCGTCCATCAAGGCTTTTTTAATTGTGGTAATCACCTTACCTACTGTTTTTTCTTCATTTAATGCCGGCATCGCCAGGCTGATGGTTGATCCCTGCTTTTCTTTGAGGCTCATAAGTTGTTGTAAATTTGCAAACTCATCGGCGTGGAAAGTGTTCTCAGCGAACCATTTATCCACCAGGATGGAGATTGCCTGCGCACCTGCGCTCTCGTCAAACATTGATTCCGTGATCGGTCTTTTGGCTTTGACCACCATCACTGTTGCATTTGATTCCCGCAACAGTTTTTCAGCGACCGGGCCAATCGAAGAGCCGCCCATGCTTTTGCTGGCGGTCGCACCCAATACCACAAGATTATAATTTTCGGCTTCATCAAATATGGTTTTTGCAATGTCATCTGTAACCATGGAACGCAAGTTGACTTCAGGCATTTGCTTTAAGATGTGTTTGATACCTTTGAATGGAGCATCATTCACACTGCCAGTCAAATCCAGGTGCAGTACGTCTTGTGTGTTTGATTTTAAACGCATACATACTTGCAGCGCCAGGTCGGCATGCGGGCCACCCCGGACAGCAATGAGGGTGCGATCCAGTTTAAAAGTAGAGGAGCCGCGGACGATTGCGATATTGCAGTGTGAACTGGCTAACACATCGGATATATCAATTCCGCAGGATACCTTGCCATCTTTTGATTCGATGATGAATAGATCTGGTTTTTCGAAATTTAGCACTTCCTGAAGATCGATCCAAGGAGTTTCTGAAACGATGACTGTTGATTTGAAGTGTGTGGTCTCATCACTAAGTGATAGCAGCCTTTTGCGGATCTTTCTGGCGTTTTGAGCGCCAGCGCTGACCGCCTCACCTTTCATAATTGGCACAACCCCAACCAGGATCACTTCCCTGGCAATCACTCTGGCAAGTTTAAGCGCTGTCAGTCCGGTACCTTCAGTTTCTATGGTTACCAGAGCAGTATTTATTTTTCGGAGCGGAGCGGTCATAATGAAACCTCCTTTATGATCGGCTCAATATATTGAACATATATTGCTTCCCAGGAGTAAGTACGCTTGGCTGTGCGTGCCCACCTGGATGTTGTTTCACTTTCCATTTTTCGCCAAATCTGTCGAGCGATTGTTTCAGGGTCGCCATCCGGATCAAAATAACTCACATCATCCCCTGCTAACTCCCGTAATACAGGAATGTCTGCGCAGAACACCGGCATTGAGCTGAAGGCTGCTTCGATAACGGGAATGCCAAAGCCTTCTTCACGGCTTGGGAACAACAACGCGTCCCCCAGCCTGTAAAAATCCGCTATGACAACATCTGGTAAAAAATCAGTTGTTGTCTCAGCTAAAAAGTGGACCACGCCTTGAAGATCAAGCTCATTCCGCAATGAAATCAGCCTGGACTTGTAAGTAGCATTGGATGGATTATGAGGACCTTCAGGCCCGGTAACTAAAAGTATGGATTTAGGATAGAAGCTGCGCAGTTTGGCCATGATCTTTAAGGACAGCTCGATATTCTTACGGGGGGTCAAGCGAACAGGCAGCAGGAAGAGGGGATCAGGCTGGATCAACTGTAATTGTTCTATAAGCTGGATTGTGCGTTCCTCCAGTTTATAAAATGTATTCAGGTCAACACCGTTCGGAACGACAGTGATTTCTTCCGGTTTAATTCCAAACAGCGTACTCAATTCCTGCCTGCGCAATTCGGAGACGACAACCTGTCTGGCGTTTTTCCATGGAGTTTTCAGCAAGTTCCAAGGATAACCCTCATGCATATCGTGGCGGTAACGGGCAGTCGTCCAGGCGAGATCGTGATGCCATAGGATCAGACGTGGAAAACCGGATTGTTGGCTTGCATCATGGATGGCGGCAGATAATGCCAGGTTTTTATGCAAGGAGGCTACATTGTGGGCGATTAGAATATCCTTCCCCATTAATTCATCCATCAATTCAGACTGGATACCATTTTTAAGTCTATCGAAATCAGCAGATACTTCTCCCGCATCCAGCTGATTCTTGACTGTGCTTACTTCATGGTTACGGGAGTCCAACCGGGGAAGAATGTGGACAGGGATACGTGCATCGTACGCTTTACCGCGACCGGCTAGAATGGTAACCTGATGGCCGGCATTTGCCATCATCCTTGCATGGTGCGCCAGAACACTCTCCACACCACCGACAATGGGTGGCGAAGAATAATGCAGCAGTGCAATTTTCATATTACCTCTCCAAAGCAATCAGCGAGAAGAACGCCCAAGCGGCGTTCCAGCATGGTATAAGAATAATATCGCTGCGCAAGTTCATAGTTGTGGTTGCAATTTTCCAGCACCACCTCTGGATGAGCCAGCAGATAGCGGGTTTCTTCAATGGTTTTTTCGCTTATAAAGCCATCAAATTCAATTACCAGGAAACCTTTGGGTTTGATGTCAGTCTCGTAAATTGAATAATTGTTTACCACCAATGGCCTTTTGAAATACACTGCTTCAAGGAAGGCATTGCCAAATCCTTCAATCGAAGATGGATAGGTCACCAGATCTGCTTGCGGATAAATATCTGCCAAGGTGTATATCTTCCTGCCATCATTTGTGAACCCTCTTGAATCCCCCACGATATCTGATTCAAAATTGATGGTTACATTTAATAACCCGGCAAATTCACGAACTCGCTGTTCATATGCGGTACCTTCATCACCGGCCGCGTGCGATATCACCAGTTCAGCTGGCAATCCCAGACGACGAGTTAATTCGATCGCATGCTCAATACCTTTCCGCTGAATGATCCTGGTTGGCTGCAGTATCAAATATTGTTCTGGAGAGACACCAAGATCTAATCGGGCAGATTGGGCGTAATCATCCAGCAGCGGCGGTGGGGAATTGTAATCCATCACATTGGGAACTACGATCGAAGCGAGACCCAACCTTGAAGCCAGTTGATGCGCTTGGATGGAATTAATGACTACGTGGCGAACGGAAGGCAGATTTGGAGGGAAAGCAGCGGCCAGAAAATCATGCACCGAGTTGTTTGTAAATCTTTGCCTTTCCCAGTAGAAATCATGGTGATGGGCAATAACGGGGTAGCCTGTTTCTGCAATAAATTCTGTAATTGCCAATCCAAGCGGCAGGTTGACGGGAATGGTTAAAGCATTTTCAACGATCAACGCCTCCAACCGGAATTGATGAACGAATTTATATAAATGCTCTTTAAAATAATCCTTCAGTTCTTGAATCTTCTGCGTAACTTTGGCAGGCCGAATGAAGACAGAAAAGAAATCCTGGTGTAATTGTTCGATCTCCGGGTGCATCTGCCTTTCTTCGTGTAATTGCCCCCAGGGGCCGGTAAAAACAGTATTGTTGATCGCGTCTATGATTGGATGGCGGTAAAAAGCTTCTGGTACTACATAGCTGACCTCTGCCGCACGGTCGCATTCTCCACAAAAGTAAAAACATTCATGATCCATGCGCTGCAGTACATCTGCCCATTTTGCTGTTTCAAGGGAAACGCCATCAGTCCCGGCAAAACGAGTGGAAATAAAACCTATTCTTCTGGATGGGGTCATGTTTTTCTCCAACTATTATGTTACCCTGAATCCGATGTTGTACAATAATTAGTATGATACAAAATTCTATTAAATCAAAACTGGTATGCTTGTACGGGGAAGAACTTGCTGTCCCCACCTTACAACGGTTGACTGCACTGATCGAAAAATACCGCGATACGATGAGTAATCCAGACAAAAATGCTCTTACTGAGAAGAATTCAATTCTCATCACATACGGGGATCAGGTACAAAAGCAGGGCCAACTGCATTTCGAAACGCTGACAGAATTTGCGGATAAGCATCTAAATGGAGTTGTGGACGGAATTCATATCCTGCCTTTCTTCCCCTGGACATCCGATGATGGTTTTTCGGTCATTGATTACCGCAAAGTTGATTCTGAACTAGGTGATTGGAGCGATGTCGAAAAGCTTGGAAAGAACTTTCGCCTGATGTTTGATGGCGTGATCAATCACATTTCTTCGAAGAGTGAGTGGTTTATGGCTTATCTGCGTGGTGAAAAGCCTTATACCAGGTTTTTCATTTCTGTGTCCGGTAATCCTGATCTATCAGATGTTGTGCGTCCACGCGCATTACCATTACTAACAGAGTTCCAAACATTATGCGGGCCAAGAAAGGTCTGGACGACTTTCAGCGCAGATCAGGTGGACCTGGATTTTCATTGCCCGGATGTGCTTTTAGAAATCATCGATATTCTGCTCATGTATGCTGAAAAAGGCGCTCAATTTATTCGCCTGGATGCGATCGCCTACTTATGGAAGGAAATTGGCACTAAATGTATTCATCTACCTCAGACACATACATTTATACAACTCTTGCGCCAGGTGTTTGACGAAACCGCGCCGAAGGTTCAGATCATCACCGAGACGAATGTTCCACATGCTGATAATATCGCGTATTTTGGGGATGGTGAGAATGAAGCTCAATTGGTTTACAATTTTGCGCTTCCACCCCTGGTTTTGCACACTTTCCACACTGGTGATGCGACTGTGTTATCAGATTGGGCAGCCAGCCTGGAACTACCATCTAACCATACCACATTTTTTAACTTCCTGGCTTCGCATGACGGTATCGGGCTGAATCCGGCGAAGGGATTGCTGTCACCTGCCGAAATCGATAACCTGGTGAAAGCAACGATCCAGCATGGCGGCTTGATCTCTTATAAACAGAATCCGGATGGAAGTCAGAGTCCGTACGAAATGAACATCAGCTACTTCGACGCTCTCTCCAACCCAGTAGGAAACGAACCTGTGGAGCTACAGGTTAAACGATTTATGGCGGCCCAGTCAATTATGCTTTGTCTGCGCGGTGTTCCGGGGATCTACTTTCACAGTTTATTTGGTTCACGGAACTGGTATGAGGGTGTAAAACAGACAAAGCAAAACCGTACCATTAATCGGCAAAAATTGGATTTTCAGCAGCTTGTATCAGACCTCATTAATCCCTTATCGCTCAGATTCCAGGTTTTTGGTAATTACAGCCACCTACTCCGGGAGCGAGCCATGTCCTCGGCGTTTCATCCAAACGGGGGACAGAAAATCATAGAAATGGGGAAATGTGTTTTTGCAGTGCTGCGTTCTTCTCCAGATGATTTGGAAAAAGTATTGTGTCTACAAAATGTAACTGCCCAATCCCAGCTTGCCGGGTCCCTTACTCTTGAACCTTATCAAACACTTTGGGTGAATGATCCTTAGATAGAAATGCTACCGTTCCAACCACATCCTTGCAGATAGCCAATTTAGTTGGAGTAAAATAAATGTAAAGTTAACATAAACCATTTAATGGGGTTAAGGGTATTAAAAAATATTTACGCGAAATCAGCGAAATTTATGCCAGATATAGACATGCAAGAACAAACAACTGCCGATCAAGATAAAAGAACAGCCGTCACATCAGAGATTAAGGAATACCTGGATGTCAGGCAGCAGCGCAGGTGGGTATTCCCGAGGGCTGCGATGGTAGGCGCTGGTGCTGGGCTGGTCGCGCTATTATTCCGAATTTTGCTGTCAGAGGCAGATGTACTAAGAACTAATCTTGGCATTTGGGCACATAGCCTGCCATTCATGGGTTGGTTCTTCCCCGTGATATTTACAATACTCGGAGCTGGAATCTCTGTTTTCGTCACAAGAAAATATGCACCTGAAGCCAGCGGCAGCGGCATTCCACACCTGGAAGCAGTCCTCCAGCGCTTTCGCAAGCTGGAGTGGAAAAGGGTTCTACCGGTAAAATTCTTTGGCGGTGTTATTGCCATAGGCAGCGGTATGGCATTAGGTCGGGAAGGCCCAACTGTACAAATGGGTGGCGCAGTTGCAGACGCTATTTCCCGGCTGCTTAAAGTTTCTGAACGGGAACGCCTGACGTTAATTTCTGCCGGAGCAGGCGCGGGTTTGGCGGCAGCTTTCAATGCGCCTCTTTCCGGATTAATATTTGTCCTTGAAGAAGTCCGCCGGGATTTCCAGCCGATCGTATTCGGGGCAGCATTTATTGCGGCTGTCATCGCTGATATCATCGCTAGAATTGGGTCAGGCCAGTTTCCGGTATTCACAGTTCCCAGCTATCCGTTGCTTCCACTGGCGTCGTTACCCATTTTTGCCATTTTAGGCGTAGTCACAGGATTATTGGGGGTGGTTTTTAATAAAGGATTGCTGACAGCGGTAAAACTCTATGCCAGGATTCCAGGAAAATACGTCCTGCCTGCGGCTGCCATTACTGGTGGTATCGTTGGACTGGTTGGCTGGTTTTCTCCGATTTTGTTGGGTAGCGGCCATGAGTTGGCAGAATCTGCTCTTAAAGGAAATTTAGCTCTGGCCGTGCTGCCGTTGTTTTTTATTATTCGATTTTTCCTTACCACCACCAGTTATGGCACTGGCGCTCCGGGAGGCATCTTTGCGCCACTACTGGTGCTCGGCGCATTGATCGGCCTGGCTGTTGGCCAGATTGCTCATAACCTGGCGCCAGATATTGTGTCAATTCCGGCAGTTTTTGCGGTGGTGGGTATGGCAGCATATTTCACAGCCATAGTTCGTGCTCCCCTGACTGGGATCATGCTTATCGTTGAAATGACTGGCAACTACTCTCAGATGCTACCACTGTTGGTAGCCTGTTTCTGCGCTTATGCTGTGACAGAGCTGATGAAAGACCTTCCCATCTACGAAGCACTCCTGGAAAGGGATCTGACGCAAGGGGTTGATTCATCTTTATTGAAGGATCCTATTGTTGTGGATTTCACCATCCAGGCGAATGCGCCATTTGCCGGATACCTGGTTAGCGCGCTTGGCTTGCCACCGGGATGCATCCTTGTCCGTTGCTCTGATGGTAAGCGGGAATGGGTGCCTAAAGCCAATACCCGCCTCGAATCTCACATGCGGATCACCGCTGTAATTGCGCCGGATGCGTATAAAAGCCTGGAGGTTTTGAGGGAGGGTACAAAAGCCCCGCTCGGAAAACCTTAGGAATATTTAAAAATTGAAACAGGACAGGTAAGCTGGAGTACTTGTTGATCGAGTGTGTTGGAAAAAGTTAATTCTATGGCGCTCCGAAAATGATCTTGACCCCACCCTTGTAGTCCATGCCAGGATCGGTGCGGCAATTTGGAGTAACTACATTGGTTACTGTTTGCCCCCCGTTGCCCAACCGAACATTATAAGCCTGATCCACTTCCATCTTAAAATCGGCATATCCCGGATCGATTGCGGGGGATAAACCGGTAAAGAAATGATCCTCACCATCTGCCCAGGTGACAATCACCTCAGCGCCTGGAACAGATTTACCAGCCTTGTCGATAACATATACTTGCAGCGTTTCCATAAATTCAATATCGCAAATCCCCTTGCGGTCTTTAAGGACGAATGGATCACCTGGTGTCGGTGAGGCGATGGGGGTGGGCGCTTCGATCACATTTGTGGGACGGGTTACCGGTATGTCAAGTGTCGGGGTCAGATCAATGATCGGAGTGGATGGAGGTACAGTGAGCACTGGTTCGGTAGGCAGCACAACTGCTTGCGAACCGGGTTTTTGCCCCAATGCAGCCGCAAGCAATGCCAGACTCCGGGCTTCTTCGGCAGGTTTACCCTGGGCAATGGATTGCTGTGCCTGTGCAGCCAAAGCAGAGCGGGGATCAGCGTCTTCCAGTAATCCTAGCCTGGCCTGGGCGCGCCCCATATCTCCGCGGGCGTTGTATGAAAGGGCGATCATTGACCGGTAAATATCCTTATCTTCCTGTTTAAGCAGCACAGGGGAAACATTTTGGTATTCCACCGGGCTGATGACAAGAGATATCAATAATCCAAGACCAAGGCCCAGGACGAGCGCTGTAACAATGAATAGGTAACTGCCTTCCCGTCTCATTTACTTAACTCCGATGATACAGGCATCAAATTTTGCATATCCCTTGCTAATGCCATGAGCAAATCCAGGTCGTTGACAGAATATCCTGCTTTGCGGCCGTATACGACAGCAATTAATGCAGATTCGGTGGGTGAGTCTCTGTTCAGTGTTTCGAGCCTGCTGGCGGCTGCCTGCAAGTCGGCATCTCTGTTGTAAACCTCTGCCACCATGAGCACATAATCTGTCTTGAAGTCTTCACGCAGACTGCTGATGGGATTTTGGATCTGAATGCCAGGTTTGATCACCCAACCGAAAACCAACCCGCCACTAAGAGCGAGTAGAGTTACAATAAGAAAGATCAGTTTTCGCACCATTAATAAATTATCCTACTTTTTTCAGCATGGGAATCTTAATATTATTCTTCTTCGCTGCAGCAATAGCTTCGGGGTAACCGGCATCCACGTGGCGGGCAACGCCCATCCCCGGATCAGAAGTGAGCACGCGTTGCAACCTTAAAGCAGCCTCAGTGGTGCCATCCGCAACGATGACCTGTCCTGCGTGCTGGCTGTATCCAATTCCCACCCCGCCGCCGTGGTGGAAACTTACCCAGGTGGCGCCATTCACTGCATTAATCATGGCATTCAGGATCGGCCAGTCACTGATAGCATCCGAGCCATCCAGCATTCCTTCTGTTTCCCTGTTGGGTGATGCAACTGACCCGGAATCCAGATGATCCCGGCCGATGACGATAGGCGCTTTTACCACGCCACTTGCGACCATCTCGTTGAATTTCAGGCCGGCTTTCGCCCGCTCACCATATCCCAGCCAGCAAATGCGGGCCGGCAATCCCTGGAAAGGCACCTTTTCACGAGCCATGGTTAACCAGCGGCGCAGATGGTCGTCATCAGGGAATAATTCCAAAATCGCCTCATCTGTGCGATAAATATCTTCAGGGTCGCCAGAAAGGGCTACCCAGCGGAAAGGACCTTTACCTTCACAAAATAATGGCCGGATGTAAGCGGGTACAAAACCCGGAAACTCGAATGCATCTGAAACACCGTTATCAAAGGCACGCTGACGCAGATTGTTGCCATAATCGAACACTTCGGCGCCTTTATGTTTGAAATCCAGCATTGCCCGCACATGAGCTGACATCGAATCTAACGATCGTTTCGCATATTGATCAGGGTCAGTGATGCGCAGTTTATCGGCCTGATCCACGCTCAGACCAGCCGGAACGTACATCAAAACGTCGTGGGCGGATGTCTGGTCGGTAACCACATCTGGAACGACCCCGCGCATGGCCATCTCCGGCAGGATCTCTGCGGCGTTGCCGATCAACACGATGGATAGCGGAACCTGGTTTTCACGGGCTTCTTCCACGAGGGTCATGGCTTCCTCAAGGGTATCCACCATGCGATCCACATAGCCAATATCCAGCCGGCGTTTTGCCCGTTCGGGGTCAACTTCCACAACCAGGGCGATCCCTTCATTCATGGTTACAGAAAGGGGTTGGGCGCCGCCCATACCACCGAGTCCGGCAGTGAGGACCAGCTTCCCTTTTAAGGACTTCCAGCCGCGTTTTTTGGCTAACGCAAAGAAGGTTTCATACGTGCCCTGTAAGATTCCCTGGGTGCCAATGTAGATCCACGAACCGGCAGTCATTTGACCATACATCATCAATCCGCGTGCAGAAAGCTCGTCAAAGTGTTTTTGGGTCGCCCAATGAGGCACAAGGTTTGAGTTGGCGATCAAGACTCGCGGCGCATCTGGATGGGATTGGAATATCGCTACCGGTTTACCGGATTGCACTAAAAGGGTTTCGTTGTTTTCAAGCCCACGCAGGCAATCCAAAATTGCATCAAATGATTCCCAATTTCGGGCGGCTTTGCCCCTGCCACCGTAAACAACCAATTCCAATGGTTTTTCGGCCACTTCTGGATCAAGGTTATTTTGGATCATGCGGTAAGCGGCTTCCGTTTGCCAGCTCTTGCAGGTGAGTTGAGTGCCGCGGGGAGCACGCACAATTCTGGGTTGAGACATATTCCATCCTCCGGGTGAAAAGTACGGGTTAATTATACGCGGAAATGAAAACGGTGAAGGCTACTAACCAAGAAATGGTTATTATGGGCACATTTGAATCATGGTATTACTCGGTTGAAAATCGTTTCAAATCAACCATCAGATTACAATTCCACCCCCAAGAGTAAAGTGAGTAGGTATTTGTGTTGACGCCGAGAATCAGTTCACAAAGCCTGATGAGAAGGTATGGCCGTTTTATTCATATCGCAACGCCTTGACGATTTCCATCTTCGCCGCCTGTCTGGATGGCAGGGAGCCAGCGATCAAGCCGAAGACCAGTCCGGTGATGGTGCCCGCGATCAATCCCTGGTATGGGAAGGAATACGAAACCGGGAAGCCGGCAAACTGCAACCCCATGATCATCAAGTATCCCATGTAGAGGCCGGCGATTAATCCAAATATTGTGCCCACCATCGCCAGCAGCAATGATTCTATGACCACCATCCGACGAACCTGCTTTTGAGTTGCCCCGATTGCCCTCAACATCCCTATCTCTCGCGTTCTCTCAATGACGCCAATGGATAGTGTGTTAAGAAGCGCCAGCAAGGATGGAGCTGTCAGGATTCCAAGCAGGACAAAATAGAACACAAAGACCGCATCGAACAATTGTTTGTTCTCCTCAAAATACCCCTTCCCGGACACCAGTTTGAACTGGGAATAATTACTTAATAATTTTTCCACTTTTGCTTCAACACTGGCAGCGTCTGCACCAGGTTTTAAATTAACCTGATAAAAGATATCTTCGTTTTTGTGATAATCGCGCTGCAGGTTCGCCTGTGAAATGTAGGCAGTTGCCACTTTTGCATTCAGGTAATCCCCGGCGATTCCCGCCACCAGGTAGTCTTTAATACCTCTTGCAGTGGAAAGTTGGATGGTGTCTCCTTGCTTGTGACCGGTTTGAGCAGCCAGTATTCCATTGAGGATCACTGCCGGGCTTTTTTCCATGGCAGTATATGCAGAGCTTGGCTCCCCTTCGATGAATGTCAAACTGGCGACCTGGGTATATTCTTCCGGATCGATGGCAAGCATGGCAAACTGCTCGCCTTCGCTTGAAGCCAGCGCATAGCGTAATGTACTCACCACATCCACACCCGGTATGGCTCTGAGCTTATCAGCAAGTTCTCCCCGGGCGCCAACATTGCTTCCCCATACAGCGACAGCCGGAGGCATGATCAAATAGTCGCTGCCCAGGCTGCGTTGGAGCACATCCAGAAAGCCGCCGGTGATGCTCCAGATCATACCGCCCATCCCGACGATTACCGCCAAACCGATCATGGTGGCGCTTGCAGTAATAGCCGCCCTGGATGGATTTCTGGAGAGATTGCTCTGCGCGATCAAGCCGGTCCCTTCTCTGGCATAGAGTCCAAGGACGAATCGGCTGAGGAATTTTGCCAGGGGTTTAATTAAGACAGGCGCAATGAGTATCAGACCAACCAGGAACATTACTGCTCCAAGTGCAATCAAGGCGATCTGTCCGGTGAGTAATGCAACCAGGGATAAGACGACCAAGCCACCGCCTACCCATACACCCACCCTGGATATTGTTTTAATGGCATCAGAAAAGGATGGTCTGAGAGCTTCGAGGGGGGTTATTCTACTCGCGCTGAAAGCAGGGATCAATCCTGCCAGGACAGTAACGCCCACCCCAGCGATGGTTGTGCCGATGATAAGCGGGATGGTGACGATCGGTGCGCCGACTGTCAGATGTAGCATGCTTGAGAGCATGGACGACATCAAAACAAGTGTCCCGGCGCCCAGAAGATAACCCAGCGCCAAACCCAGCCCTGTACCCACCAAGCCCTGCAAAATACCTTCTACAAGGATCATTCCAATAATGGTTCTGCGGTTGGCGCCTATGGCTCGCAGCATGCCGATGTCATGTCGCCTTTCGGCAACTACTGTCCTGAATGTGTTAAATATAATGAATCCGCCCATAAATAATGCCAGAAAACCGAATAAATTGAACGCCATCTGACCAATCTCTAAACTGGACATCAATTCAGAACCAGCAGAAAGAGCGCCAAGCGTAAAATTGTCACCCAGCAGTGTTTCAATATTCCCCTTGATGATCTCACGCTGCGATTCATTCGTCGTATCAAGGTTTAGATCAATGGTATTCACTCTTGCCGGGAGGTTTAAAAGACTTTGTGCTTCAGCCAGGGTGACCAAAACCTCCTCATTTCCCGGTATCGCCCTTGCGGGTAGTAAACCTATGACCTTCAGGTTTACCTTTCCTTCTGTTGTGGGCAGGCTCATTTTGTCGCCAACCTGCAAGTCAAGGCTTTCTGCCAGGCTCTCGGTTATGACAGCTGAGTGCGTATCGCCGCCGGACAAAAAGCGGCCTTCCTTGATCGGATAGCGGCGCAGTTTTTCAGCAGATTGCGGAACGATGCCTGTAAGGGATAAGACGGTTATTGAACTATCAGAGTAATAACCTGTGGGTATATTTATAGGACGGGTTAATGAACCGGAGATGGTTTTGACGCCTGGTATTGTATTTACCTTATTAACAATATTTCGGGAAAAAGCTTCACCAGTTTTCTGGGAGATGGTTACATCCACCTGGCCAGAAATAGCCTGGATATTCGTCTGGAACGATTCAATCATGGTTGGCAGCATGATATTCATACTGAAAATGAGCAGGGTGCCGATCACAACCGATAGCGTAGTCAACAGAGATCTAAGTTTTCTGCCCAGTAAATACTTTTTTGCCAGATTAAATTGAAATTTCCACATGGTGGCGTCCTTTAGAATTGGCTTGCTGGTATAGTAATAGAATATAACGATTTATACATATTCACGGACCATATCCAATACCCAGTCCGCTCCTGGAAGTGTGTCGGCTGGTCGTTTCGCATCAAAATGGATCGCTCCATCTTTAAGGAAAATGATTCGATCCGCAAACGAGGCAATATGAGCATCATGAGTAACCATGATGACAGCCCTTCCCCATTCATTCGCCACCGTACGTAAGAGGGATGCAATTTCATCTGCTGAATTGGAATCCAGGTTGCCAGTGGGTTCATCGGCAAGGATGAGTTTTGGTTCCGCAACCAGAGCCCGGGCTATCGCCACCCGCTGCTGCTGTCCACCGGAGAGCTGATCTGGCCTGCTTTGAGACCTGCCATCTAAGCCCACTTTTTCGATCCAGGCGAGGGATCTCTGTTTGGCGATATCTTCCTTTACGCCATCTAAAGTGATCGGTAGAGCTGCATTCTCAACTGCGTTCAAAACCGGTATCAAATTATAGAATTGAAAAATATATCCAATTTTCTGACGACGGAGTTTGGAGAGATCGTCATCCGATAGTTTATCCAATTGTTTGCCTTCTACGAGCGTTTGACCTTCTGTGGAACTATCCAAACCACCAAGCAGATTCAACAGGGTGGATTTTCCACAGCCGGATGGTCCCATCACAGCGACAAATTCCCCTTCGTTGACCATGAGATCCACGTGGTCGAGCGCAGTAATAGCTGTCTCGCCGCTTCCATAAACCTTTGTAAGTTGTTTTGCTTCAATAATTGCCATGGTGTCTGCTTCTTTCGTTGGATGTGCATATTTCTGATGAAAGTAGAATAATTAATATATTGTAACCCTGATTTGGGCCAAGATTTATTAAATCCGTCTAAGCACAGATCATATAATAACTTCTTGTGGAAATATATATAATTTTTGAGATTATGAGGATCAGGAAATTATGCAATTGTTCCCAAGTTTGCGTAATCAACTGAGTGACATTGTAATGTTACCCTTGGTCGATCAGCAGTAATTATTTCAGCAATTTTGAAAAATCCAACAATACTTCCAAAGCGCCCTCGAAGGCTATCCGCTCATCTGAAGTAATTCCTGCAAGTTTTTGATTTAGCATCCGTTGAATTGATTTTTGGATCTCTTCGATGACCCATCTTCCCCTCAGCGAGAGGTTCAGCCGCACTTTACGGCGATCTTCTTCATCCGGCGAACGATCGATCAATCCCATTGAAACCAGGCGGTCGGTTGAAAAGGTCATTTGTGATTTGGATATGGAAAGTGTTTCACAGACCTCGTGAATAAACATGGGACCCGTTTCCTGCAGAAGGGCTAGTACCAGGATGTGATGAGACGCCAGGCTGAGATCCAATTCTGCACACGCCTGATTGATTATCATGTGTTCAGCTCTGCGGGATATGATCCCCGGTGCAATGATCATCAGATGGGTCAATTCTTCAAATGGCATAATTCTCCCTAGTCATATAAAAATTTATCGCACAAAGATCATCGTAACGTGTATAGTACCATAATTGTACTATACAATAAATGTAATATTATCAAATCTAAACCGAATATACATAAACGCGCTGAATCAGGTTTCCCTTCTTTCATTTTTATAAATTTTCGTCCCGAAAATTGATTGTTCAATTAACCATCCTGTGCAATAATCGTTATGATTATTTAGATTAAGATATCCGGGAGGAAACGTTATGAATAATCCAGATGCCACAACACAAGCCCTTGCGATATTGCGCGGTGGAGAAAACTTCCACTGGGTGATTTTACCCATCTTTGCTCTGGTTTTATATGTCTATTTCAATGAAATATCCAAAAAGAACTGGAAGGGTGTTGCTGCCGGGTTGGCATTATATATGGTTCACTGGGTATTTGAGATCGCTAATGCCCTCATCCAGCATTTTTACGGACATGCCCTGTGGACTGTTCCAAGCGGAACTACATTCCTTTTACTGGTTGGGGTGGGCATTGAGTTGAGCCTTATGTTTTCCATTGCTGGCCTGGTGATGAGCAAGCTATTGCCGGAAGACCCGAAAGCAAAAATCCTTGGTATCAACAACCGGCTGGTGTTTGCAATAGGTAACGCCGCGTTTGCATCTTTCCTGGAAATAATTTTAGCCAAGACGCCCACATTTGTCTGGGTATATCCATGGTGGGGTGCATTAACAGTATTTATTTTTGTCTACATTCCATTCTTCCTGGCAGCATTCTATTGTTATGACTGGAAGCCTGCACTGCAAAAGAAATTTATCGGCAGTTTATTCCTCGTAAACGCTGCAGCCCTGATCATTTTTGCTGGAATTCTCAAGTGGATTTAAGATTATTCGCTTAATTCACTTTATTACAATATTAATTGACTTGCAGATTTAGGTTTATAATAGTTATTAGAGACATAAGCTGTGACCTTTCAACCGCGAAGGATCGGGATACTCACGGGTCAATGATTATGCTGAGAAACACTAAATATCGCACTTTTAGGAGTTGGAATGACACATTACAGGTATCCCTTCGCGTTTACTGAGGATCCAGAAACATCCATAAGAGGCCACGTAGAACTGGAGCAGCCGCTTCCCTACCAATCACTATCTGGGGGAGGCGGTTTTTATCGTCCTGGTCGCATCATTCTGGACGACGGCAACAGTCTGGAGCTGGCTATCTACCATAATGATTTCACAGCATCTTTTATGTATGTTCGTGATGCCAAAGTGGATATGAACTTAATGGACCTGGTTGGAGTATCCAATTCAGACATAAACGGACTGGAACATTTCCGTCTGCCTGGCCAATTGTGCATGGGATCGGAAAGAACCGCGTTGATCGGAAAAGCAGTCGATGACCTGATAGCATCTCCCACACTAAATTCGGTCATTACATCCAGGCAACAGCAAAACATGGCTATATTCCCGATTGCCCGTGAAGGTTTGAAGTACCAGGTTGCAGAAGCAATCTATGATAATTACGGATATTTTTGCGATGAGGTCCTGCTTGACGCGCATCATGTATTTGACAGCAGCGTTCCTGTATATAACCGCAAAGTCGAGCTGGGAATTTTCAAGGATAAAGACCTCGACAAGGTTCAGAAAGAGAACATCACCGTGGCCTTTATTGCAGACAGCATAGCGAGCGGACTGGTTATGAAAGAGGTCATCGAACGTATAAGTGAGCGTTTCACCTTCATCGAACATGTTGAAGTGGTTGCACCACTCACCACCATCCGTGGATTATGCCGGCTGGCTGAGGCCGAGGTTTGCAAACGGGCAAAGGTGAGGGTGCACATTTTTGAAACGCTCCTGAATGCCCTTCCTCCGGATTACTACTACTCTGCGCACTACAATATTCCCGAGTTACACATTCGACCTGACTTGGATGCAGAATACCGAGATTGGTGGGGAAAAGATACTGCAGGGAATATGATCGCTGACACAGCATGCGCTGGCTACGGCTGGAGCGAGGTGTTTTATTCGCCGCGAAAACAGATCCAGATGATGAACGGTGAACTGGGCAGCCGCCATAATTTGACAATTTCGGATATCATAAAACGGAATATTCAATAAGTCGGGCGAATTTCTCTTCCATTATGGTAAACTAAGAATATGATTTCATTGGATTATTCGTATCGAGGCATCGTATCCGGCGGAACTTTCTGCTTTCCTTGTCGTATTGCGCCTGCTGATTGAAATGACTGAAAAGTATTAAGTTCAAATTTCGAAACCGCCCGGCGTAAAATCAGGCGGTTTTTTGTTGGAGTTATGCATGATAGAAATAACATTATCGAATATAAAATTAATTCTTGGCGCCAGGGAGATCTTCCGCGACCTTAACTGGGAGATCCAGCGTGGTTACAGAATCGGATTCATCGGCCCAAATGGAGCTGGCAAGTCATCCCTTTTTAAAATCATCACCCGAGAGTATGTTACCGAGCCCGGGGGGAGCATCGTATTTGCAAAAGGTGTTTCTGTTGGTTACCTGCCGCAGCAACCAGAATTTGATCCCGACCAAAATGTGTTCCAGTGTGCGCTGGATGGCAATCCCCGTGTCTCTCAGATTCGGGCAGATTTGCATCAAGTCGAAGGTGCATTCAGCGATCCGATAGTTTACGCCAATGAAAAAGCGCTATCGCGAAATTTGGATAGACAACATGCGTTATTGGAAGAGTATCAGGGCTTGGGTGGCGATCAGTATGAAGAGCGAGTAAATGAATTGCTGGTGAAATTTGGCTTGCCCGAGGAACAATTTGCAAAAACCATCGCTGAGCTTTCTGGCGGTCAGAAGAAGCTGGTGGGTCTGGCAAGACTGTTGCTATTAAAACCTGATGTTTTGCTTTTGGATGAACCGGATAACCACCTGGATCTGGATGGAAAAGTTTACCTGGAGAATTTGATCACCAGTTATCCGGGTACGGTGGTTATCATATCTCATGACAGATACCTGCTGGACAGAATAACCACTCATATTACCGAACTGGAAGATGGAAAACTGACTACATTTGAAGGCAATTTTTCAGAATACATGCTTGATAAACAAACCAGAATGGCACGCCAGGAAGAATTGTATTCAGTCCAACAGAAGTCGATCGCCAGGATCGAGATGGCCATCAAGCGGTATTCAATATGGGCGAAAGTGTATGACAATGAAAAATTTGCCAAGCAGGCCAGGTCCATTCAAAAACGTCTGGATAAGATGGACAGGTTGGATCTCCCCGTGCTAGAGCGCAAGCGTATGGATCTCAAGTTGAATGGTTGGCGTGGTTCGAGCAAAGTAATGGAATTCAAAACGGTAACGAAAAAGTACGAAGAACAAACCGTGCTGAGAGAAGTGGATCTACTTATTCGGCATGGTGAGCATGTGGGTGTGATCGGGAAGAACGGCAGCGGTAAATCTGTGCTATTACGGTTGGCGTTGGAATTTGAGAAGCCTGATTACGGAGAAGTTGTTTTAGGGCCAAGCATCCGATCCGCATGGTATGCGCAAGAACACGAGACTTTGGACCTTGACATGACAGTAATGGATACAGTCCGCAGAAAGACGGCTATCAGCGAAAGCCGGGCAGTGTCGTTCCTCAACCGGTTTCTGTTCAATTACCGGATGACATCCCAAATTATATCGGAGCTTTCTGGTGGGGAGCGCAGCCGCCTGCAATTGGCGCTCATAATGCTTTCGAACGCCAATTTCCTGCTGCTGGATGAGCCAACCAACAACCTGGACATCGCCTCGGCGGAAGTGCTGGAAAATGCGATCAGTGAATTTGATGGTACTGTGCTGGTGGTTTCCCACGACCGCTACTTCCTGGACCAGGTTGTAGATAGATTATTGGTTGTTGACGACGGCGGGATCAGGGAATTTTCTGGAGGTTATTCGGAATTTTTGCAAAAAACCAGCAGTATAAGTCGAAGGTTGGATTAAGAATTAACAATAAGCAACTGCATGATGAGAAGAGGCGACAACAGAAACAAACAACTGGATTAAATTGTGTCTATGTATAGATGACTATCTCAATAATGCGAATCTACGAATTATTGATTGGTTCAAGCTCAAAAGTCGGAAAATTGATGCTGGCTTCCCGCAGACCGACCTTCGTGGGGATCACTTCCTTGCCGTACCAGCGGGAGAAGATGGCAATCGCTGCCGGATTAATCCGTAATATTTCCTGTAAGTACTCCACGACTTTATCTTCGCCGAGCTGACTACCAACTGCCAAAAATTTTCGCTTATCAATTTGGACAGATACATTCGGATTTTTCAAGATGTTGCGGCACCAATCCGTATTTCCCCTCCAGCCGGACATTATCCAGTAATGGTTTTTCTGCGGGCGGAAGAGATATTCCACGGGGGTGGTGTGTGGTTTGCCAGTATTACGTCCGGTAGTTGTCAACAGCATCATCCAATTGGGGATCAGGGAATTTAATCCCAGCGCACTCAGCAAAAGTGGGAACCTGAACAGCCATTTGAGAGCCCGACCAGGTTTATCAAGCGGCACAAGAGTGGTCAGGAGGAGATTATTTCCGGTCCGGAAAATACGTTGTAGCATAGTAAGCTGGACAGGATTGGTCATTATTATCATTATACACAGGCGATGAATAAAAAGATCGACAGACAGATAGTCACTGGAAAAAAGGTGAAAATTCAATAGTCAGTTACTTTGGTCTTTTTTCCTCGTGGATGATCTTACAGTAAAACAGAGAACAATCAACGATGATATCCTCATGGAACGACATGTCACTTTTTATCTACAACCCCATCTAATATACAAATTGTTGAAATGGAGATTAAATGAAATTCATAAATGAAGCTGGTTGGGATCGTAGTGCTCGTGTCATTCTTGGCATTCTGTTGCTGGTACTTGGGTGGGGAAACATTGTTCCAGGTGGTTTTGGAGTATTTTTGAGATATTTCGGCTTAATACCATTAATTACAGGTTTGGTTGGATTTTGCCCAATTTATTGGTTGTTAAAATTGAAAACCAGGAAAGTGGAATGATCAATTATGAGTTTTGATACCTTACCGCTCATTTGTTCAAGTATGAAAGAGAATATTTAATGAAATTAGAACTGTGGAACAATAAGATCAGAAAGTCCAAATTACCGGTTGTAGTTGAATTTTGGGCGAAGTGGTGTGGACCATGTAAGATGATGTCTCCCTCTTTGGACCAGGTAAAAAAAGAATTTGCCGGGAAAGTAGAATTAATCAAAGTGGATGCTGATTCCGAGCCCGGACTTTTACGGGAGTTAAAAGTATTCAGTATTCCGACGGTTTTTGTCTATCATCAGGGGAATTTGATTTCCCGAAAAAGTGGCGCAATGAACATCAACCAGATTCGGAATATGTTCAATATGGCAGTGGATGGAAAGGACAACGCCACAAGTTTGAAATCGACGGATAGAATGCTCAGATTACTCGCTGGAACCGCATTGATCGTTGCAGCCTTCTTTACAGGTAACACAGTTTTACTGTATATCCTGGGTGGTTTTGTACTTTTTTCCGCAGTTTATGACCGTTGCCCGATCTGGAAAATGATTTCAACAAAGATTGCTGGGTGGTTGCGGCCTAACCCGTCATAGGAATTGCGAATTAATTGCTAAATACGAGTATCCAACAAAACAGGACACATGTCTCCCAATAGGCATGTGTCCTGTTTTATTCTATATATTTTTAGTAGACCTGGCTTGAAAACGAATTTAACATTTCCATGATCGGTTCTTTGAATGAATTATAACCAATCACAGAAGCGACCAGGCAACAACAGCAAAGTACTACGAGGACAATAATGACGATAAGCCAGACATTCGTCTTTTTCTTGGGGGTATCCACATCCGGGACAACAGGCATTTCAGGTGCTTCCATTCGCTCCTCCTTAAAGGTTTGATAATGATAACTACCTTATTATATGAGAAATCTTGATTAACTACAATCAAGAAAAGTTGCCTTGCGTAGATTTACGATACCGGCGTAGAAGAATGAACACCACCCATGCTGTTGCAAGGATGATGATGGCTGCAATAACAATCGGTACAACAACAGCCAGGATCGAAACTACTGAAGAAACAAAATCCTCCAAAAAGCTGACAGGGACACTCCCGGTTCCAGCTGTGGCTGCAGACACTGTTGGTCTGACAACAAGAGATTTAAAAGCATGGACGCCACCGGCTACAAGCAATCCTGCAGCAATTGAGAGGATTGGGTGTATTTCTGTGATCACATTTGCACTGGCAGCAAACACCACCGCCCCGGCAGCCGGGCGCACGATCGTTTGAATAATATCATTCACATGGTTAACCGCAGGAACTTTATCGGCGAAGAATTCAACTGTCCCTAATACAAGGATCAAACCAATGATCCACCAGCTTGTCAATACATCCCAGGGTTGTGAAAGTTTGATGAGGTTGGTGAATTTTGCCAATAAGGCAATTACCAAGAGTGGAATATATGCGTTCAATCCTGCGCTTGCTGATAACCCAAAAGCTGAAAAAATTCCCAAAACGTCCATAATTATCCTTTTAAAATTTAAATCCGGACCAGGTACCTGTAAAGAGATATCGTACCCAGTCGATGGCACCGATCTGAATGATGGCTGTCAATACTCCGGCGCAGAGCGGCAAGATCAATTGCCGCCAACTTTCAGCCTTATTTTCCTTACGGAAAACCATCAGCCAGATTATAGCGTAAACCATACTCAATACCAATAATACTCCGGCAGAACTGATCAATGCAAGTGGGTATCTGATGAAGGGATTGTTTATCAAGATCAGGCTTGAAAATGCGAAGCCGATGCCAATTAATCCAAAGTAACCTTTCCACGATTCAAATATCGACCGGGAACTCCAATCCCTCCAGACCGATTGATTAAATGCTGGAACCAGCATGGCAGCTATGGATATACCCATACCTGTTCCAGTGATAAGCCGAAGCGTGTTGTTAGGTTCGTATGCACCGGGTAATCCCGGGAAAAGGTGAAGGTATGAGTTAAGACCATCCACACCGAAGGCCAGTACAAATAGCATAAAAGGAATTCCGGTTTTCCAGCCAGGCATACCGCCCCGGCGCGGGTATTTGGTTAATTGAAACAAAATACCGGAAATCACCCCCAGATACATGCCTGAGCAACGGGCGCATAACGGAAGAGGTCTATCCTCTAAAAAGAAGCTGCGGGCTTCGATTCGATGACAAACAGCGTAACCAATTGCATCTGCCTTACCTAATAATCCGCCGGGAGTCTCGATCCACCAGGCAACGATCACGAGGAAACAAATCAGGAAAACTACATACTTCCAATATTTGTTTTGAAATCGACCAGGTTTTTCCAATTTTATCCTTCTCAACTTATACATAAAAATTTTATTGTGAAACATTCCCGGTAATAGAAATACATACTGGGTTATCTTCTTTGATTTCCGTAAAAGTATAATGATTGCTCGCCAAATAACTTTTATCTTCCAGCAGGGGTAATCCACGGTCAAAAAGACCATTGAGGATCACCCGGAAACTATTTACGGGGGTAATTGTCGGATATATCTCGGATTTTATAGATTCGGGAAGATAGTATGCATCTAAAATTTTTAGTCGATTTTTCCCCCCCATACCATGATCACCTTGAATAATGATTATTGGTGGGACTGCTGATTTTTCAATAATACTTCTAATGACTAGAAGTATTTTAGAATTAATAAAAGTGGTTTGTCCTCTATAACCATCTAATGCTTTTTCATATGGGATTGGCTCGTATAAGTATTCAGGATCAGTACGCACTTGACCATCAGCAGTGAACATATATGGGTAATGTGGAAGCATAATGTGGGCGTAGACAAATTTTGGACCGGCAATTTCCGGAATTTTAGGAAGAGTATCAAGGATAAACAATTGGTATGCAGCGCGTTCATAGTATGGGAAACGTAGTTTCGCATATGAACCACCGAATAGCTGATCTCCAAAGTTGGCAACTACTATTCCTGGAGTGGTTCTTAGAAACATATCCTCAAAATCATTGATCATTTCTTTGAATTCAAGATATTTAGAAATGTCATCAGGCTGGATGAAAAGGTCAGCATTCTCCATTTCCAGACCCTTTCGACCCGGATCAATAGCCACCCATTGATACCCATATTTTGCAAATTCGTTCCTAATTTTGGGATATCGGAACAGCTCTGTTAGCATCGCCTTCTTTCCAGTTGGGTCGAGAAGTTTTGGGTTCAAGTTGTCAAGATAATCCATATTTAATGCAGCGGGCATGGAAAAGATGGTTGAATGGTAGTTGCTGCGGGCGCAGTCAGCTACAATAAATCCTAATTTCGTTAGTTCTTCGATAAAACCCGAGTTATCATATTTGAGGTCTGTCTGCAAGGCATCCTGCCTGGTATATGAGTCTAGGATGATGTAGTAAATATCCGGCGTCAAGACACCCGTGGGTAGAATTACCGGTTCTTGTATTGAAGGGTTAGTCCGCTTTTCTGTTCCACGTGTCACAGATTCGTTGATTAAAAATGAACTGATGTTAATGGTCGGGAATACCACCAGAACCAATCCAATAATCAATAGACTTGTGTGAAGCCATTCGGGAGGCTTTTTCCATTTCCTGCCAAACAAGAATAAAGATAGTGAAATTCCGATGAATAAACTTAACAGGTAACGATTTTTTCCAATTGCGAGACCTAAAAAATGCACACCATCGAGGGCGTCATAAATGTGGCCATATGAGAAGAAAAGAATTAAAAAAATTGATGTTACCAGCAATGCATTTTCTGTGTTCCGATTAGAAAGCCAGAGAAACAGGAATACCAAAGCACCAAAGATCAGACATACAAATAGTGGTCGCCAAACTACTTCAGCTGAAGTCTCGGTGAGATTGCTTGATAGTAAAGCAAGCGGGGAAAAAATGGCAAACAATATTGGATATATATAGTAAGGTTTTAGAATGAATCTCATGAGCAAAAGTCTCTTTGAACAATTCTACTACAACGCGTTGTATAGGAAATTGGTGCATTATTTCTAATAATTGGTTTTACCAATGGAAAGTAAATGATGTTGTTTAACCCTTGCAGATTATTATTTAACAATAAAAGCATTGTATATAAATAAATGATTTAAGAAGGACAAATCTTAATCCAGCTCCTCACACAACTTCCTGCTTGAGAATGTAAAAAATGGATTGCCCAGGATAATATAAATTGGAAATCAATTGAATGTCAGGTTGAATTATTTCCAATTTTCCAGTGTATCGACAATTTTGGCCAGAAATTCATCCGCTGCAGCGCCATCTAAAATGCGGTGGTCGAAAGTGAGCGACAAATAGACCATCAGCCTAATGGCTATGGCGTCGTTGATGACAACTGCCCGTTTCGTGATAGCTCCCACTCCCAGAATGGCGCATTGTGGCTGGTTGATTATCGGGGTTGCAAATAGCGATCGACCGGTACCATGATTAGTTATCGAGAAAGTTCCACCTGTAGTCTCATCCGGTGTTAATTTCTTTGTTCGGGCTTTTTCCGCCAGTTCATTAATAGTTTTTGCCAATCCAACCAACGACATATGGTCTGCCTGGTGTATTACAGGGACAATCAAACCTTCATCACCGAGAGAAACTGCAACTCCTATGTTAATGGAGCGGTGGAGCATTATTCCTTTTTCAGACCAGGAGGAATTCACCCCAGGGTTTTCAGCTAATGCCAGCGCCGTCGCAGCGACAAAATAAGGCGTATAGGTTAGCTTCATTCCATCACGCTCTAATAATGATCGATTCGTTTGTTTATGTTCCGCTATCCGGCTGAGGTCCGCTTCCATGACAGTTGTGACATGCGCCGAAGTTCGCTTACTCGAGAGCATGTGCTCGGCGATCACCTTCCGTTTCGATGTCAAAGGTATTACCTGGTCGCCGGTTGTTTCCAGCGTAGAAACTGGTTTTATCTTATTCGCACCAGGTTTTCCAAGTGGAGTATATGGCTGGTCGGTGGGCTTGAACAGGTCTCCTGAACCCGGAGTTTCCCATGGCGCTTCACCCGTTTTTTCAAGACTGCCAGGTTGATCCTGCTTGAGGTATTCCAGGACATCCTTTTTTGTTATCCTGCCTTTATCCCCTGTACCTGTGACCAATGCCAGATCTAGCTTGTTCTCAGCAGCCAGTTTCGCCACCACAGGGGAGATAAAACCTAGATCATTGTGAGGAAGGCTATCATTTTTTGGGGAAAGGTTCTTTTCGAATTTTTGGGCATCGGGAGACAGCGCTTCCGGGGTGCCATCCGATTCACCCGGAATTTCCTCTCCTGGTTGACCTATCCAAGCGAGGGTGATGCCAACATTAACGGTTTCACCTTCCTGTACCAGGATTTTTAATATTACTCCTCCGGCGGGACTGGGAATTTCAGTAGTAACTTTTGCGGTTTCAACTTCCAATAAAGATTCGTACTCCTGAATTGCTTCCCCTTCGTGCTTCAACCATTGATTCACAGTCCCTTCAATAACCGATTCCCCTAATTTTGGCATGATGACTTTTATGGGCATTTCTTTTCCCTCCCTACCATTTGGCTAGAGCTCGAATCGCATCTACTATTTTTTCGGTATTCGGCATGAACCATTCCTGCAGTGGATGGCTGAATGGCACTCCTGGCACATCCGGCCCGGTCAAACGCTTGACTGGAGCATCCAGAAAGGTAAATGCGCCATCTGCAATGGTGGCAGCAATTTCAGCGCCATAACCACCAGTGAGGTTATCCTCATGGACGATGAGAGCTTTTCCGGTTTTCTTAACAGATGCCAGAATAGTCTCCCTATCCACCGGGTAAAGCGTTCGTAAATCTACCAACTCGACACTCAAACCCTCTTCGGCAACTTTTTCTGCCGCCCGCAGGCTATAGTAATGCATCATTCCATAAGTGAATAAAGTCATATCCGTGCCTGGCTTTGTTATATTCGCCGGACCGATGGGAACTGTATATTCAGCTTCGGGTACCTCACCTTTTAGAAGGTGATATCCCTTTTTAGGCTCGAAGAAGATTACCGGATTGGGGTCTCGCACTGCAGATTTGAGCAACCCCCTAGCGTCGTAGGGATTAGATGGTATGACCACTTTTAACCCGGGAATATGCGTAAAAAAAGCCTCCAGACTCTGGGAATGATACAATCCGCCACCGATACCACCACCATAAGGGGCGCGAATCACGAGAGGTACCTGCCATTCGCCATTTGAGCGATAGCACATTTTTGCCGCTTCGCTGATGATCTGATTCATCGCCGGATAGATAAAGTCGGCAAACTGGATCTCACAAATGGGGCGCATGCCATACAACGCGGCGCCAATTCCAACCCCCACTATGGATAGCTCAGCCAGGGGAGAGTCTATCACCCGTTCTTCGCCATATTTCTCATGCAATCCGACAGTAGCGCGAAAAACTCCGCCGCGAACGCCAACATCTTCTCCTACAATAAAGACATTTTTGTCTCTGGCCAATTCTTCATCCATTGCCAGTCGAACAGCCTCGACCAGGGTCATCTCAGGCATGCATCACCTCTTCAGCATAGACGGGATGCATGCCTTCTTCGACTTCCGGGAATGGCGCATTCGTAGCATACTCGATCGCCTCATCCACAATCGCTTTGGCTTTACTCTCCATCTCGTCCAATTTTTCCCGGGTCAGGATTCCTGCATCCATTAGAATATCTGTATTCACAATTATTGGATCGCTGAGCTTGTTTTCGGCGACTTCTTCACGGGTTCGATAGGATCGGTCGTCATCATCCGAGCTGTGCGGGGTGATCCTATACATATTTGCCTCGATCAATTTCGGTCCCTTACCCGCCCGGGCATCGTCCACGGCTTCTTTCATCACAGCATAAACCTTAAAAAGGTCTGTTCCGTCCACCTGGACACCCGGTAAACCCAGGCCGCAGGCTTTGTCTGCCACACTCGGCACTGCCATTTGTTTATCAACAGATTCGGATATGGCATACTGGTTGTTTTCCACCATAAAGATGACCGGCAATTGGTGCACTGCTGCCCAGTTGACAGCTTCATACCATTCACCCTGGGATGTTGAACCTTCGCCGAGGGATGTGAACACCACCTTGTCTTCTTTTCGCATCTTGATCGCCAACCCCACACCCGCAGCGTGAACGCACTGTGTCGCCACCGGGGCAGAATGACTGATGACATTAGCCTGCTTGAAGCTCCAATGGCTGGGCATTTGCCTGCCTCCGCTGCCGGGTTCTCCCTTTTTCCCCATCATACTTAAAGCAAAATGCCGCGGAGTGTATCCCACGGCAATCATTAAGGCGAGATCGCGGTAATAAGGAGCGATCCAGTCATAGCCAATTTTCAAAGAAAATGCTGCTCCCACCTGGGCTGCTTCCTGCCCAATCCCTGAGATGTGGAAGGGAATGCGTCCCTGGCGATGCAGCGTCCACGCCCTCTCATCCAGACGACGGGATAGCAGCATGGTCCAGAACATTTCAAGTTTCATAACATCAGATAAATCCATATATTGCCCTCTACTCCCAATTCATATTGAACATCATTAGTTTAGCATGTCACAGTAGAACCTTCAATTCACAGTGTAAGGATTACACTAAAGGCAAAGGCAACGATACCAATTATTTCCGGTTGCAATAACGAACAGGATAATGAAAATATTATTTATAAAATGAAAATATGGTTATCCAAGATGAGACAATACACCGGACCGTAGGCTTTGTGAGAAAACATTCCGATCTTCTTCATCATTTATCTTATTTCCGGCTTCATTTGCTAACCTGAACATTTCCGAACCTTTTTCAAACTCCCCCATTAAAACAGATGCTCTAGCCAATGCCTCAAAGCTGAAAGCTATATCGAAGTCTTGCATTTCACTTAAGCCGGTCACTGTAATCTCCCGGCATAGATTTGCAAAAAGTAGACAGGCGTCCGGAATCCCCAATTCTGCATATACCCTGCTAATTAACCAATAACTCCGCTGCTTATTAACTACTTTTCCGAGGAATGACCAGTGATAAGCAGATGCATGAGCAAATTCAAGCATAATTGCGCCTTCTGCTTGAGTTCTCTCTGCTTTTTCCATTAGCCCCCACGTCTTATTAAATAATTCAACCCCAAGCCTGCTGTGAACCTCAGGTATTAATTCCACATCATCCATATAAACCTCCTCGCGATCAGGACATTTTTTATTCTAAAGCCAGAGGATAAATATTTATGGTTTTTGTGTAATGTAAAATCTAATTATTGATCTTTTAGTTGAATAGACAGTGCATCCAGTCCAAAATTGTAATTCAGGGAATCCAATGATTTTCGAACTACCTCAAAGGATAGTGAATGGCTGCCTTCTTCCAAATAGAAGGTGCCCAAAGTGACGTTGCCAGTTGGCAGTGGGAATGGTGAATACAAATCAAGCCCGTCGTTGATGATCCAATCGTCCATGGATATTTCCACAATACCATATTCAGGCATCTTGGTGGCATACAATCCCATTTCATAGGATCCAGTTTCCGGGACGGTGAAGGAATATTTACAAATCGAGCCATAACCACCCGGAATATTGACAAACTTTCCGCCGCTCCATCCCCCTGCATAATACTCCGACATATCTTTAACCTGTGGTTCGCACCAAATCTTATACGGGAGGGGCAGTTCTTCAAACTGAAATACAGGAATATCCGTCTGGTTGGAAGGAATAAGTGAACCATTGCGTGATCGCAATGCCAGGATGTACCGCACCCGTTGCACCTGCAGGGGAGAAAGTTGGCTGCGAGGTTCGTAATATGACATCAGGTTTCCGCGAGTAAGGCTAAAATCCGCATTGCTTATCTTGATGCTCAACTTATCGCCGCAACGAAAACCCTGTTGGTTGATATAAACATCAGGCGGTGTATCCAACAGACCATCTCCATCAAAAAAGGCTGCGCTAAAACCGCTTTTCTCATAAGCCTTTTCCGCCTCAGCGATCGAGTTGAATAATTCAGGGAATGTGTTTTCCAACCCCAGGTAGTGCCCGATTTGGTGGGCGAGGTAAGAATCATCTGGATGACCGCAGACATCCGGTGGTTGAGATGGCATGAGCATGAAATCTTCTTCCCAACTGCCGACATCTCCTGCCAACGGTGGGTTCCTGAAAAATACAACCACCTTACCCGTGTTTTCCAGAGCTATCTTTTTTCCTTCGTTGACGGCGTCCATCCATTTTGGATCTGAATTTCCAATGATGTTGTTCAATAAGGAGTTATTGATCTCCATCACATCCGTTGATGGATCAAATATGAAACGTAAACTCGCCTGTGCAAATATCAAATTAGCTTCATCCACCCAGCGAATTACCTGTTCGGTCCTCGTGCCTGATCGATCAGAGCCATCATCATTAGCGAGGGAAACAGCTAAAATGGGGATTGAAAATGGGATGTATGTTGGATTAAAGTCCGGAAAATTCTGGATATGAGTGGAAGGAGACGCTTCTGGGGTTGCCTCATCCATATAAATTATTTCCTGCGTGGCGGTTGCTGTTTTGGAAATTACCTGGTACTGTGGACTGATGCCACAACCGGAAAGAATTAAAATAATAATCGCCATAAAAGAAAATAATTTGAAATACATTACAAAACCTCCAACAGTTTGGTCACCCGATGTTACTTCCTTATCAAGAACCATGCAAGAATCATGCTCCGCCTCAATAATCGTCGAGCCGAAAAATTTTCAGGCACAATTGTTAAATTTATGGCAGTGACTGAGATTGCATTCCTCTAGCATTCGCTTAACTGTTTTCAATGACAGATTGTCTTATTTGTTTCAGCGTTATTGAAATATTACTAAAAGAGATTTTCTTTATGGAACCAGGGGCACAATCGGAATATCCTCCGCGTACAATGTCCAGGTATGGTAACCCGATCCTTGCTGAAATGGCCGCATTGTGGAGTAGCCTTCACCGTCATTAATTAGGTAGAAGATTTCGCCGCTGCCATTTGGTCCGCTATGTTGCTGCAATCCCATGGGAGGAGCATCGAACGGTATTATATCTACATCCCCATCCGAATCTACGCATACCATCTCACCATCTATTGCCATCCAGTTTTCTTCAATAAATAGGCTGACTACACCCGCCTCGCAACTCCCATGCGCAGATGGTTTCATACTCCCTTCGCCGGACAAAGAACACTCATCGCTCATCCTGCCTTCCAGCGAATACGTTAATGATGGTGATCCATCAGAGACTATTGTTCCATTATTATCGGTCACTATAAGATGCAGCCATCCTTGATGGAGAAAATGTGTCATGGAAGTGCTTGCGTAATTCATTGTCAATGCGTGATCAAAGCCCAGCAACATGGCAGCGCCTTTAGCCGGGCAAGGTAGAGTGTCTGACCCTGCTGCTGGTTCAATCGGGCTACCAGCTCCAGCCTCAGGTTCTTCCAAATTTTCTGATTGCTGCGAATCGGATTGTTCATTATTCTCCGGGATTGGTTTTGGAGCTATGCTGCAAGAGGTTTGTGCAACACTCAGGGAAATGATCGAGATCACAATAGTAATATACCGCCCCAATAATATTGTGTTCATATTATTCTCCTATTTGCTATCCTTCTTTATCGTTCCTTTCAGAGCTTGAGGTTTATTTGAAAATACTTGCTCATCATGCAATAGTACTCATAGTTTAGCATAATGACAGGATTATTGCATTAACGCCTTTATTGGATACTAACAGGGGAACCTGGCATGGGTTATGTTGTTAGAAAAACAAATCTACTGTATTTAAATATATTTAATTATTTGAATAACAAAAGCCTGGTATCCAGAATCCAATGACGTGGAAATTCTGGTAATTAGTGTCCACAAGTATCATATATGGTTTTCCAGACGTGATATTAAACGGTGATTTATTGTCATTCTTTTAAATGTAAAGGCTATAATTAGAGTATGGCAAAAATTCACAGCCGTTTCGTATGTCAGAATTGTGGAAAGAACTCTGCCCAACAGATGGGTAAATGCCCCCGGTGCGGGTCATGGGGGAGCATGGTCGAGGAGTTGATCGAGGATGCTCCGGCGCTGGTTGAAAAAGCCGGACACCTTTCCAGCCGCTCGATACCGCGGCGTCTTTCCGAGATCTCAGGTGATGATGAAGAACGCATGATGTTGCCGATCGGGGAATTTGCACGAGTTCTGGGAGGCGGTATTGTTCCCGGTTCGATCGTTCTGATCGGCGGAGACCCCGGCATCGGCAAATCCACACTGATGCTACAGCTCGCAGTGGAGATGTCTGCCTCCCGCAAAGTATTATATGCCTCTGGTGAGGAATCTGAACGCCAGATCCGCATGCGGGCCATGCGACTCCTCACGAACGGTGAAGCGCCTGCCAGCCCATTACCAAATGATCTGCTACTGGTGACAGAGACCAACATGGATATGATCTTCTCTCATGTCAGCCAGGTGCTTCCTGAGATACTGATCATCGATTCGATCCAGACGGTTTACCTGCCGGAGATGAAATCTTCTGCAGGTTCTTTTTCACAGGTTCGCGAAACAGCATCCAGGTTCAGGGAACTGGCAAAATCAGCGAACATATCCATTTTCCTGATCGGTCATGTAACCAAGGAGGGTTTGATCGCCGGTCCACGAGTTCTTGAGCACATCGTGGATACAGTTCTTTATCTGGAGGGTGACCGTTTTCAATCATATCGGCTGCTGCGTTCAGTGAAGAATCGTTTCGGGGCAACCTCTGAAATTGGCGTTTTTGAAATGCGCGAAAAAGGTATGGTGGAAATCACCAATCCTTCCGAAGCGTTTTTGCTCGAGCGCATGGTAAACGCACCCGGGTCAGCGATTGCGGTAACAATGGAAGGCACGCGTCCGTTACTCGTGGAGGTTCAAGCTCTGACCAACCATACCAACTTTGGGAATCCGCGCAGGACTACCAACGGTTTTGATTTGAATCGGTTATTATTAATTACAGCGGTGCTTACCCGGCGGGCAGGTATCCATTTGACCGAACAGGATATCTATGCCAATGTGGTTAGTGGATTGCGCATAACCGAACCGGCTGCCGATTTGGCTTTAGCTGCGGCGGTTGCATCTTCCTATCGCGATATACCTGTGAAGGCGGATACAGTCTTAATCGGTGAAATAGGGCTATCCGGTGAGCTGCGACAGGCCAGCCAAATGATGACCAGGTTGCGCGAAGCTGCAAAACTGGGTTTTAAGACGGCTGTTGTACCGAAACGGCTGCGCGGCGGTGAAGCTTACCCGAATGGAATCCAGGTCATTGAAGCCCGGTCGGTGCGCGAAGCCTTGAACCATGCCTTAATGCAGGATTGGTCGCTGCCGGAAGAGGTTAAGACCAGTCAGCGTAAGAAAGGAAAGGAATAAATGAACAAGTTGCTTGATAATAAACTACTGTCGAGGGTCCGCAGGAACCACGGATTGGAACATGCGACTCTGCATATTTTAGGTAGCCGCTTTCCTGGAATGAGCCTGGCCGGTTTATCTGACGCGGGCGGTTTCTGGATCACTGGCAAGGTCGAATTGGATGTCTTAACCGAGGCAGTGGTGGACGCCCTGGCGCGTTTAAAAGCGGGTGAAAGCCGTCTGGCGGTGCATCCCAACTGCGGGACGAATTATGCCGCTACCGGGGTAATCGCTGGTTTTGTAGCATGGTTAGCCATGTTGGGGATGAAAAAAGGAATGCGGGAGAAATTGGATAGGCTGCCCCAGGTAATGGCTCTCACCACCCTGGCAGTTGTTGCTGCCCAACCACTTGGATATAAGCTTCAAACGAAAGTAACTACCAGCGGAGACCCGGGTGAGTTGGAGCTGACTGGTATTACCGTTTATAATCGAAGTGGCATCCAGGCTTACCGAATCAACACTAAGGGCTAATTATTGGAGGAAGTGTGGAAAACTTTGACACATCATTTTTAAACCAGGATTCGTTTCAAGGTGCAGGCAGCCAATCAACGATAGATTATGCCGGATTCTGGCGTAGGTTTTGGGCTTTTATTATTGACAGCATCATCCTCTATGTTCTCACAAGCGCATTGGGTTATGCCATTGGGCAGATATGGGGAAACACAATATCCCAGGATATGCTAACAGAACTGGCTATGCAGCAGGATCCGCAAGCCATCCTTAATGTTATGGCTGGTCCGATGTTGGACCTGATCTTCTTTACAAGTCTGGGAACTTTTTTTATTTTTTGGTTCTATTTTGCCGGCTTCGAGAGTTCAAAAATGCAAGCAACCCCTGGTAAAAGCATCTTGGGGATTATTGTGACGGATATGGATGAAGATCGGATTTCATTCGGCACGGCCACTGGTCGGGCACTCGGCAAGTATATATCCGCTCTCATCCTGTACATTGGCTATCTGATGGTGGCTTTTACAAAACAAAAACAGGGATTGCACGACAAGATTGCCGGTACGTTAGTTATCCGCAAGTCGCGTTATTAGATATATTTCGATAATTAATGGCGCTTCCCGAACAGAACATCCTCGTTTGTCATGGAGATGACGAAATCGCCATCTCGAAATATATCCATTCTCTTGAGAGTGAGTTAAATGGGGATTCCATGGGGGAGATGAATATCTCGCGGCTGGATGGAAAGATCTGCTCAGAAGCGGATTTATCCAATATTGTAAATTCAATACCTTTTTTTACGGAAAGACGCCTCGTGATCCTGACCAATCCATTTGCTAAGTTGGGCAGGGGTAAAAAAATAGATGAGGATGAAATTGAAGATGAAAAAAGCAGTTCGGGGGATGTAAAGAAGAAATTTATTTCATTTCTGGATGGCGTTCCAGAATCCACATTATTGGCGCTGATTGTAGATGATTCCGGCAAACTGGATTATCGGACCGGGGAATACAAGTGGGATGTGTTGAAACCTTCCAACTTCCTGGTTAAATGGCTGAAGCAGAATAATCAAAAAGTCTTGTTGGTGCCTTTTCCGCTGCCATCTGAAAACGATATGCCAGGCTGGATCCAGAAAGAAGCAGTCAGTAAAAAATGTAAATTCAGTCCGGCCGCAGCGACAGAACTTGCTCAATATGTAGGAAATGATACACGCCTGGCGGCCATGGAAATTGAGAAATTGGCTTTGTTCGTCGGAGGTGAAAGGAGTGTGGAAGCACAGGATGTAATGAACCTTTCTACCTCAACGGCTTCAGGTACGATCTGGAACCTGGTGGATGCGATTGGAACGAAAAATACCGGGCACGCGATGACACTTTATCATCAATTATTGGAATCTAGGGAAGCACAGTATGAGATCTTTCCAATGATCATCCGCCAGTTCAGGTTGCTGTTGATGGCACGCGAAGTTCTGGATGAACGCGGTAACAAGCAGATGATCATGAGCGATCTAGGCGTTGCACCATTTGTGGCCGAAAAACTGATAGGACAAGCCTCAAAATTCACCATGAATGGGTTAAAAAAAATCTATTTACAATTAATGAAGATCGAAGAAGAGAGCAAAACAAGCGGTGGTGATCTGGAAACGGCGATAGATGTTTTGATCTTGTCGGTTGCCGGTGATTAAGTTTAATTATGTGATCTACATGCAGTTTCGAAAAATTTTGCTAATAAATACTCCGGTAATTATCAGCTAAACCATAAATCCACCTATATTTAACTATGACCACACACCGGCAATAACACTCCCGCATTTCGGGCAAGTTCCATCTGCCAGCACTTTGATTTCTCTGATTAAATAACCGATGCGGTGCACAAGGACGGTACTGCAATCGGGACAGTGTGTATCTTCCAGTGAGCCGACCTGCCCGGGCAGGTTGCCAGCGTAAACAAATTTCAACCCGGCCTCCTGACCTATATCTGCAGCCTGCTGTAAACTGGCAACGCTGGTAGAGGGTGTATCCCGCATTTGATAATCCGGGTGGAATCCGGTTACATGCCATGGAATTTCAGGAGAGACGGAGGCTACAGCTCTGGCTGTGTCCCAAAGTTCTGATGGATTGTCATTGAAGCCGGGAATCACCAGGGTAACAACCTCCACCCATAAACCCAGTTCATGAGCATTTTGAATGCTATCCAGTACATGTTTTAATTGACCCCCCATTGCCCGGTAATTCTTCTCTTGCATGGATTTCAAGTCGACCTTATACCCATCCATCACCGGTCGCAGATACTCCAGGCAATCACGGGTGGCATAACCATTCGAGACCATGACACATTTTATTCCCTTGCTTTGCGCCAGCGAAAATACTTCTTGCGCCCATTCGGCAGTGATGATTGGCTCATTATATGAAGATGCAATCACCATCGCGTGGCGGTGTGATGCAAAGGCAACTATGTCCGCAGCAGATATCTTAGTCACCATCCCAATATAAGGATCTATGGATGGATTGCGCAGTACCTGGGAAGACAACCAATTCTGGCAAAACTCACAGTGAAAGTTACATCCCAGCATGCCGAAGGTAAGTGCAGAACTGCCTGGCAAAAAATGATTAAACGGTTTCTTTTCGATCGGGTCCACATTCAAACCTGCGACGTAGCCGCGCGGCACATACAAACTGCCATCACAATTGAATCGCACTTTGCAGATTCCCCGTTTATCAGGGGGTAATACGCAATTATGGGCGCATGCCAGGCAGCGAACGGTCTTATCACCCAAGTCCTCGAACAGGTGGCTTGTAACAGTTAATTCATCCAGGTTAGCTTGTAATGAACTCAAAACTCACCTCACTAAAAATTTGCATTAAACATATTATAACCAGCTTCAACTTGTGGTAAACTAACAAAGCCGGGGCGGATGCGGGTTCTAAAGGAACCATTATTCAATTTAACTAATTTCAAAATTTAATATTATGGATGAAAAAACTCTATCTGTTCTGGAATTCCCTTTAATCCTAAAAAAATTGGCTGAATTCACCTCGTTCAGCCTATCCCGCGAGATGGCGCTGCGAATCAGTCCCAGCTCTGATTTTGACACTGTACAATTGTGGCAAAATCAGACAACTGAAGCGCGGAATCTGCTCTCCACCCATCCAGAGATCAGTATCAGCGGCGCGTTGGATATTCGAGCACAAATTGGCCTTGCAAAACGCGGCAGCGTACTTGCGGCAAATGAGTTGATGGACATTAAGAATACATTGGTCTGTGCGCGTACTCTCATTCGGACCCTCGATCATATTGAAGTAGATTATCCAGCCTTAGCTTCAATCGTTCTTAATCGCCCAGAACCATTTGGCATTGTGGACGCCATTTCCAAGTGCATCTCTGCCCGTGGTGATATCCTGGATAATGCTTCGGATCAATTAGCTGTGATCCGGCGAGAGATGAAACAATCACATGACAAATTGCTCAGCCGGTTGGAAAAATTCATAAATGATCCGCATAGCTCGCCCATGTTGCAGGAAGGATTGATCACGCAGAGGGACGGACGGTATGTACTGCCATTGCGATCCGAATTTAAAGGACAGATCAAAGCGATCGTCCATGACCAATCCTCTTCAGGTGCAACACTGTTTGTTGAACCACTTGTAGTGGTTGAATTGAACAATAAATATAAAGAAATGCAGCTTGCGGAAAGGGATGAGGAACGCCGGATTTTAGCGAGTTTGTCTTTACAGATTGGAGACCAGGCTGATGAGATCCAGCGTTTGCTGGAAATGCTCTGGCAGTTGGACCTGGTTCTTGCTAAAGCAAAATTTGCGGATGAGGAAGGCGCGGTTGAACCTGTAATATCAAGGATTCCCGGCTCATCACACCAAAAACATCCTGGCACCCGCATCCGACTGTATAATGCCCGCCACCCACTCATCAACCCAGATTCAGTGGTTCCAATCGATATGATCCTGGATGAGGAGACTTTCATCCTTGTCATCACTGGCCCAAACACTGGCGGAAAAACTGTGACACTAAAAACAGTTGGTTTGTTTGCCTTGATGAGCCAATCCGGTTTGTATATTCCAGCGATGTCCGGCTCAGAACTCAGCGTTTTCGCAGATGTGTTTGCTGATATCGGGGATGAGCAATCCATTGAACAATCCCTATCCACTTTTTCCGGGCACATCACGAATATTATCCATGTTCTGAAGAAGGTCACTCCGCATAGTTTGGTATTGCTTGATGAACTTGGCGCCGGCACTGACCCACAGGAAGGCGCGGCCCTGGCGATGGCGATACTGAAAGACCTGCTGGATAAAAATATTACAAGCCTTGTCGCCACCCATTATCCGGAATTAAAGACCTTTGCCCATAACACCCATGCGGTTGTTAATGCCAGCCTTGAATTTAACCTTGAAACACTACGACCAACCTATCACCTGGCAATTGGGCTACCAGGTAGATCTAATGCTCTTGCAATCGCTGAACGGCTTGGCCTGCCCGCAACGATCATTGAAACAGCTCGCTCCACCATCCACCCGGATGAGTTGCGTGCCGAGGACCTGTTGGATGAGATCTACCATCAACGCGGAGTCGCAAGGGAGGAACGTTTCCAGGCGGAAGCGAAGAGAAAACAAACTGAAGAATTGGAACATCAGTTGTCATTGCGGTTGAAAAATATTGAAAATGAGCGAAAAGAGATCATCCAGACTGCAAGAAAAGAGATCAACCAGGAGCTGGAGAAATTCCAGCGGGAGATGGATGACTTGAAGAAAGAATTGTCCAGGGCACGTCAGCCGCTTGACGTTGTGAAAGCTGTGCAGGACCAATTGGATCAAGTAGAGGAAGGTTCAACCATCGCAGATTTGTTATCCAATAAGGCAACTCCTGAATCAACCTTTCACCTGGGTGGAAAAGTTTTTCTGCCGTCATTGAACATGAATGGTTCGATCATTTCACTTTCAGAAACCGAAGCAGAGGTTCAGGTAGGCAATTTACGGATACGCTCTCGTATATCCGATCTGGTTAAACCCGAAGCGCAATCAGTTCCAGATCAACCTCGCAAAAAAAGCAGGAGGGTGGAGAAAGCGCTTGAAAACCCAACCCCACAAACACCTGTCAGGAACAGTCCAGGTATGGAGCTTGACATTCGAGGTGAAAGGGCGGAAGATGGACTAGTAATACTTGACCGATATTTAGAGCAAGCTTACCTGAGCGGCATGCCGTTCGTTCGCATTATCCATGGCAAGGGAACCGGCAGATTGCGCCAGGTAATTCGGGAAGCGCTAAAAGAAAACCCGCATGTTAAAAAATGGGAAAGTGGTATGGAAAACGAAGGCGGCGACGGGGTAACGATTGCTCACTTAATAACAGATTAAATAAAGAAGGCGATAGTGTCCATCAATATGCACTATCGCCTTCTTTGCATGAGCCCCTGATATCTCATGCAGGGTATGTTGTTGTTATCAATAAAGCAATAATAACATACACGCGTAGACAAAACATAGACAACATCTGTTTAGGTCAGGGAATTGTCGATAATAGTCGCATATTTACTGAATGATTCTTGTAATTCAGGTGTTTTTATGCAGGATCCTAAAAGATCCATAAGTTCGCGAATCCGCTTAACATGGACCATATTATCCATAATTGTTTTTTTGCTGATTTTTAAGATTGCCAAGCGACCAGAAATTTCAGACCATGGGTCACTGATTTCATTTGCGTTTTGAATAATTTCATTTAGGGAGATAATGGCCGAATCAGTGTCCCCTTGAAGGTTCTTCAGAAATGCTTCCAGGCCATAAGCAACCATCCACTGGGAAACGATCGACTGGTCTTTACAATCACGGATGACCTTACCCAACTTATCTAATGTTATCTCAATGGGCATTCCCTGATAATTGATTTCAATTTCGTATAATTGTGTTGCATTAATAACTGTACCCAAACCAATTTCTTTTGCGGAATGATAGGCTTGATGAATGTTAGCTATACCTTCCTCATTCTTTCCAGATTTACAAAGAACATGGCCAAGTCTTCCCAGGTTATCCAATCCAACGAAATTCTCTGTATTGCATTCCCAGCCTTTTCTGTAATACTCCGCAGCAGCTTCAAAATCCATCAAATATCGAAAAATATCTCCATATAACCTGCTTACTGCACTTTCCAATTCCGGGTGATCATATATTCCGGCTATTTGGATGGCTTCCTCAGCGCATTTCCAGGCTTCATCCAGTCGGCCCAACATGGTTAAAGAATAACCCGTAAATACCAGGGTGTAACCTATCATTCTCCAGTATTTTAGTGTTCTGGCTATTGCAAGCGAATATTCACTTTGTTTTAGCGCAAGTTCATATTGGCCATGATAATACAACGACAGTATCTTAAGACTATAACAATCTACTTGCCCGTGCAGATTATTTCCCTGAATATAATGGTTAATTGCCTTGTCTATATAGAAGGTCCCCAATTTTGGTTTACCCATGAAGGTGTGAATTACAGCAATTTGATGATTAAGGTGGCCTCGAGCGTGAATAAATTCCGGGCTTTCATCCGATGTTAGAGCTAACGCTTGATTAAAAGCATCCAATGCCTGGTTGAATCTATTGGTCATATAAAGGGCGGCGCCTCTTCGTGACAACCCTTGCACCTGATATGGGATCGATCTTGAGTCGGCAAAATAAACCATGGCTTCATCGACATAGCGAATGGCTTCTTCATAATTGTTAGTAGAAAAACCAGTATCAGATAACCCCAACAAAGCATACCCTGTGAGTAAGGAAGACCCTCTTTGTTTTCCAAGAGAAAACAATCTACGTGATTTTTGAGTCAGCCCGGTAATATCATGGTTCATATACAGAATAGAGATCCAAGGTTCAAATAACTTAAGAATCTGTGCATCGGTTAACAACATTTCAGTATAAATAAGAAGTTTTTCAGCGTGTTCAAAAGCTCTAATCTCTTCTTCAATTGATTGCATCCTCTTTGCATAATTGCCTGCATCCACCCAGGATATAAATGCATTTTCCAGTTCGCCACCCGCTTCATAATGTTCCGCAAGGGTGGCAGATGATTTGTCGAATAACCCGGATGTGTGTTCTGCCAGGGCGTGAGCAACCCGCTTGTGAATCAACCGTTTTCTGGAGGCGCTTAAGCTATTGATAATTCCTTCCCGGAAAGCATTTTGTGTAAAAGCATAACGGGATAGGATGCCATCGGTTTTTCTTTCCATTTGAATGATACGAGCAGCCTCGAGTTCTTCGATGGCATCAACTATTTCTTCGGTAGAATGGAAACATGCTTTTTCCAATAACTCCTGATCAATATTCACCCCAAGAACCGCTGCTGTATAAATAATCGATTTTGTAACAGGTGTAAGATTATCGAGTTTGAGATTAATAATCGTTTGAATTACAGGAGAAGATCCAAAAATTACTTGACCATCTGTCGTTGACCGATTTAACAGATATTGGCTTTGCGATCTTAAGATTTCTTTGATGAACAATGGATTTCCGCCTGAATATTGTCTCACCTGTTCTGCCATATCTTTTGTAAGAGATTGGTTTAATACATTTCTTGCCAGTAAATGAATACTGGAAACATCTAGCGGGGGAACAAAAAAAGTAGTGGCCACCCATGAAAATTGATTGAGAATGTATGCCTGGAACTTTGACAACGCCTGATTACGTATTGCGGGATCAGATGTGACCAGCAGTAAACCGCATTTGGGGAATACCTTGTTCTCTACCATGTATGAAAGTACTGCCAGGGTAGATTCATCACACCAATGTGCATCATCTAGAAGGAATACCATTCGTTTTTTACAGGCAACATCTGCAAACAATGCCCTGAATGCCTCCAGGATTGCACCTTGTGAATCGATCGAGGGACTAAGCCGGTCTGGGTCCTCAATACTGTAATTAATCGAAATTTCTGGGGCGATTTTTTGCAGGTTGGCTTTTCCCACTTCAGTTAGGTTGTCAAAACTGGTGGAAGAAAAATTCGTACGCAGCATACAGGCTAGTGGTTGATACGGGATGTTTTGCTGCTGAGGAACGCATTCACATTTGAGTAATCCTGGTTCAGGATTGATTTGAGCGCACAATTCTGCAACAATTCGACTCTTGCCTGAACCGGTATCCCCTTTAAGGAATACCACGCCTCCTTCTTGAAACTTTTTTTCCAGGTTCCTAATTAATGCATTCTGGCCAATAAACGGTTGATCCACCTCTTGTTCCATGGTAGAAGAAAGCATGCCAAAAGATTGTTTTGTGATTCTACGTTCCAGTTTTTTAATATATTCTTCAAATTCTGGTGATATTGATTCGCTCAGGCCATTTTGAAAGCGTGTTCGAACACTTATTCCATATTTTAGGGCTTCATCCAGGTTCCCAATACTTACATTCATATCCATAACTTTTAGATGGTAATCATCGTTGTATGGATCAATTTCCACCAAAATATGCATCCATTTCATAAAATCTTCGTAATCATTTACAACCTGGCAATGATCCGCCAACCTCCCGGCTACCCTTTCCACCAAGTTTTGAATTCGTGTACCAGTAGTCATAACCCATTCTTCATACACTAGATTATCTGGTAATGTTACATTGGCAATAAATTGGCTTGACCTCCAAAGCTTTGCAGCACTGGCAAGATCTCGATAAGAACTTTCAGGAAGCGGTCGATCTGAAGGTATATTCCATGGTTCCCTTCCTGCCTGTTCGATGGTCTTTTGAAAATCCAATACATCGCATGTAACTCTCGTGCGGTCAAGGGATACTGAAGTAGAGCTTGTTTTCAAAAGGGTGGGGTCTGGAAGGCTGGCGCGAAGTTTGGAAAGATTATCACGAAGATAAGCACGTGCATTTGCTTCATTTTCTTCCGGCCAAAACAAAGTCAATAGATGATTTCTACCTAATTGCGCTTCATGAGCGGCCAGGTAATAGAGAATATTACGTGGAAGCCTGCGCTTGATGGTGATTTCGTCATCATTCCATAAGATTTGAGGAGTCCCAAGTAATAGAATTCTTAATTCGCTCATACTTCAACCAAGAGAGGAATAATTGCTGACCATCAAACCCACCTGTGAAAGTAGTTCTTCAGCGGAACGAAGATTCGTTTCAGATGAATTTCCGAGCATTTGAGCAAGCTCTGTGATGCGTTGCTGCCCAACTAATCGGGTGACAAATGTGGTTGTCCGTCCGCCGGATACATCTTTTGCGACATGAAAATGATCATCGCCAAAGGCGGCTAGTTGTGGCAGGTGGGTTACACAAAAAACCTGGTGACTGCGTGCGAGCTGCCACAATTTTTTACCCACAATACTGCCAACTCTGCCGCCTATTCCCTGGTCGATTTCATCAAATATCAAGGAGGGTATCTGGTCTTCATTCGCAAGTACGTTCTTCAATGCCAACATCAAACGGGAGGTTTCACCGCCTGAGGCAATTTTAACAAGCGGTTTCAGCCCTTCACCCGGATTTGGCGCGATCAGGAATTCTAATTTATCCATGCCGTGAATGTCCAAACCGTTGGGGTTTGCCGGGTGTTCATTGTTGCCGGGCAATGTATCAAATTGGACCTGGAATTGGGCGCCTTCCATTTTGAGTTCATTCAATTCAGATTCAATAGACTTTCCAAGCTGCTCTGCGGCTGACTTCCGCAGTGTGGATAGCACCTGAGCTTGGATCCACAGATCATCCAGGATTGTCCGCTCCTGTTTTTTAAGTTCAACTATTCGTTCACCCGAAAAATTGATCTTTTCAAGATTTTCCTGAGTGGAAATGCGGTAGGCTAGAATACTCTCAATGGAACCGCCATACTTCCGTTTCAAGTTGTTGATCAACGAAATTCTCTCTTCAATCTCTTCGAGCCGCCGGGGATTAATTTCGATCTGTTCGACATAAGATCGTAAATCCCGCCCCAAGTCAGCAGCCAGTTCAAGCAGGTTTCCACCTCTATCGGCAATATCCTGTTGGGATGGATCATATCGGGCCAAATTTTGCAGATGGTGAGCTAGTTGTCCAAGCAAGTCTGTTATGGAGGGCATATCCGGGGTGGGATCATCCAGAAGCATCAATGCCTGTTGAGCAGCATTTGCCAAATTTTCAGAATTAGCAAGACGATTGCGTTCCTGATCGAGCAGGGCATCTTCACCCGCTTCCAATCGGGCGGTAGAAATTTCCTGTTCCTGGAAGGTGAGCAGTTCTATCCGGCTGGCTGCTTCTGCTTCGATCTGGCGGAGGTCCTTTATTTCCCTGCGAACCTCCATCAATTGACGGTACTGTTGCTGGTACCTTCTTAACTCATCCTGGTTTTTTGCATAACGATCCAATAACCCGATATGCTGACGGGTGTTCATCAAGGAGAGGTGTTCTGATTGACCGTGGATATCCACCAGCAGATCGCCCACTTCACGCAGTACGTTCAAGTTAACACTCAGTCCATTGATTCGGGCGCTGCTGCGTCCTTCCATGCGAATTTCGCGTTCAATGGTGACAAATTGGTCATTATCCAGCAGTTCTTCGCGGGAAAGCAATTTCAATAATTCGGGCGGGCAATCTTCCATTTTAAAAACTGCTTCCACCCGGGCTTTAGCCGAATCACTCCGAATCGACGTTGAATCGAATTTGCCGCCCAACAATGCCATTATCGCATCGAGGATGATCGATTTTCCTGCACCTGTTTCACCTGTCAGGATCACCAATCCTGTCTTGAAATCAAGTTCAAGATGGTCAATGATCGCGAAGTTTTCTATCCGAAGTTCACTCAGCATAGTTTGTATTATATTTTCAAACGGGTTCCGGTTAGTCGATAATGCATACTGGTAGTGATCAATACTATATAGATCACTTTTATTATGATGGTCAATCCAGCTCCGCCGAAGGTTGAAATGCCGTCGGGGGATGACAGGCTCAGGAATATTGAAAGTACCGGTAGGACCAGTCCGGGTAAGCTGCCTAATGCTGTTGCGATTGTCGCGGTCCTATACAGTCCGGGTGATCTCCGTTTTCTGATCACCCTTCGAACTGCTTCCGCAACAACAATTCCTGCGAAAGGAGCAAGAATAAGTGTAAAGAAACCTAGCAGGTTGGTGATCAGACTCGTGATATAGCTGATCCCGGCGGCCGTAATGAAGGCTAGTACATAATCGATCCAGGTGGCTGTGTTGAATTTCTGCTGATGGCCACGAACACATTCTTTGCAACGGTACCCGGTTGGGGTGAGGATGGCGCAATCTGGGCAGATGGGTTTCTCGCATCTGTTGCACCGCAAACTCGTTTCCCGTTGGGGGTGGTTGGCACAGTAAAGGGTGGAAGGAATGGCATCGCTCATCGCGGGTTTCCAGTGGCGGGGTTTTGTTCCATGTGGCTCATTAAACTCCTGTAAAAGTATCCGTCATCAAAGAAGCGGATAAAACGTAAAGAATGATCCCCGGCGAAAACATCCACCCGGTCATCATCAGTCAACAGTACCGGGTCCTGTCCATCCACGCTCAAAACTGCCTGGTGATCACTGCTGGCTGTCATGCTCACCCTGGCACCTTCAGAAAGAATGATTGCCCGATCTACAGATAAATGCGGAGCGACTGGCACCAAAAGGATGTTTCGTAATTCGGGAGGGAGGATCGGACCACCAGCAGCCAGTGCATACGCAGTCGAACCGGTCGGCGTGGCTGCTATCAAACCATCGGCAACGTAGGTGCTTAAGAATTCGCCATCTACAAACGCTGTAATATGAAGCGGTTTCACCAACTGTCCACGGCAGACCACGACTTCGTTCAAGACTTCCCATTCTTTGATCTTTGCGTCCCCACGCCAAAGCTCCGAGGAAAGCATCATCCTGGATTGCAGATGGTAGTCTCCCTGCATCAAACGGGGCAGATACTCCGACCAGTTTTGGCGTTGGATCTCCATCAAAAAGCCAAAGCGGCCGTAATTAATGCCGAGGATGGGGGTATTTGATGCAGCGCAAATATGGCCGGCTCTAAGAATGGCGCCATCTCCACCCAAAACAATTGCCAGGTCGAACTCTCCTGTTGCCACTTTCTTTCTTATCGAATTGTTTTTTAAATCACCCGATGAGGCTTTTATGCCATACTCAAGTAAGTTGGAATGAATTTTTTCAACATCTTCGAGGGCATCCGGCATTCCAGGATGGGCTAATATGGCAATATTTCGCGGAATCGGCATAATCTCTGACATCATTTTATTATTATAGTCTGGTTCAATGGAAAAGTGGATTGTCTTTATAAGCGTTGATCGCACAGGCTTTTATAACCGCAACTTCGGCAACGCGGAGGTTCTTCATGACTGCGGGGGACGTTGGTTGTGCGCTCTTTTCGATGCATTTCACTGATCAAAGATAGTGTTTTTTCACGCAGCTCGGGCGTAAACTCAATTGAGAAAGTACGACCCGGGTAGTTGATTAGACCATGTGTCGGCCGGTTTTGATAGACTTTTTCAACCAGCAGGCAATAAGCTGCCAGTTGATAGATGTGAGAATCATACGGCGCATCCGGAGGACGGCAGGTCTTCACCTCAACCGGTATCACCATCCCATCTTGCTTGAGAAGATAATCTGGTTTGCCCACCAGACCGTTGCTGCCGTCAAACAGTGGCTTTTCCAGTGGTTTGCCCCACATTTTAACATCGGAATAGATGATCTTGCCACCTGGAATGCCGCTTTCCCTACGCATCCGTTGAGACAGGATCAAAAGAAAAACAGCAATACAGATAAGCGCCAGGAACAGCCAGATCATCTCAGCGCTACCAGGTAAGAGATAAGAATGGCAATCGCCACGAGTAGTAGAATAAACCCGCTTATTCGGAAAAAAGAAGAAACCAGCACATTTCTTCCGTGCTGGTAGTGCAGCGTTGTGCCGGTTTGCAGCTCTTTCTTATTTTCAGGCTCTACACCAGTTATACGATACCACCATGAACGCTGACAATAAAGGTAGGAACCAATCTCAGACGCCCGGATTATCCGCATTTTTAGCGTTGGCCTCCTGCAATTTTTTGGCGATATCCTCAAGGGCAAGTTCCAGGTGATGTTCCCGCTGGCTAATGGTCAGGTCGCCCCGAGTACGTTCAAGGATCCCACGTACGAGGTCAGTTTGCCGGCGCAACCCGCTGGTTATGGCGTCCGGATAATCAATGGTTACAAGTACTGAATAGATATCATCCATGCAGCCAAGCAGGCGTTCCGCTTCTGATGAGTATCCCTGACGCAGTATATCCATGCATCTGCGACGAAGCTCACCTGTTACTTCCGCCAGACCATTCAGATAGGTGGAACCTTCCACACCAATTTGCTCCGGAGATGGCAGGGGTTGGTCAAGTACCAACGCTCTGGTAATGGTTGCTTCAGCAAATTCTTTCAATGCATCCTGGGTATAACCTGCAAAATACAAGTCGGGGTAATTTTGTAGAGATTCCCGAAGCTGTTGAGCTAAATTTTTTGCCTCCGAAAGATGTTCATTCACTACATCGGCTTCTTCACGGTGTACTGCTCGAATTGAATGTGCACAATGCCTGGTCAACAGCCGACAGACCGCCAGCGCTTCATCGCGGGCCTTATTGCGGGAATCAAAATCAGCGCGAATATTTTCTACAATATTGTCCAGTTCATCCATTATGTGGACGGTCCTTCCTCCGGTGTTTCAGGGTCAGCCTTGTTCTTAAACAATTGATCTGCCAGTGTGTTCACTCCTGGCATCGAAATTTCTCCGAAGGTGCTTTCAAAGCGTGAGATGTTTTCTGTCAGAGCTTTCTGTAACATTTTTACAGCCAGCGGCGACAAAACCACTTTGGAAACGATAAGCGGGTGCGCTTCTCCCGGCAATAAACGTGCAAATTCAACCACAAACTCCACTGGAGAATGGGCAATGCGTACCAGGTTGGCGTATTCAGATTTCAGATCTGGTGAAGCGATAAAGCTAAACGGTGGAGGTGAATCGTTCTTACCCATCCATCATCTCCACCGCAGAAGTTTGAATATTAGAATGGTATCTCTTCATCAGTTGCAGTTTGCCCGCCCTCATCCATGGAAGATCCATATCCACCGGATTCATCTTCATTCTTCGGGGTTAAGAAGCGAATCGTGCTTGCCACGATCTCATAATTAGCCCCGGTAGTGCCATCCTGCCTGGAGTATGTGCGCGGGTTTCCGGTGTTGGGGTCTGGCTGCAAACGTCCTTCAACAAGGACTTTACTGCCTTTCTTTAAATACTGATTACAGGTTTCGGCTTGTTTTCCCCAGACACTGATGCGGAACCAGATCGTTTCTTTTACATTTTGCCCGTTGTTGTTCGTATATTGACGGTTGGATGCGATTGAAAACGATGTGACAGCCTGTCCAGATGGCGTATAGCGCATTTCCGGGTCACGACCTAAATTACCAACAACAATGATTGTATGAAACATAGAGTCCTCCAAATTGGGTAATTGATTTGTCAGGATGGAAGTTGGTTTGTTAAACAACGCATTGAATCCTGACCTGTGTTAATTTTAACTTAAATTTCAATAACGCAAGTGAATTTAAGTAACAATTTCTCGGATTCCACATCGCCGGACCGGTCAAAATGTGAAGTATGATTAATAACCCCACTCTATGCACAAAAACAGGAGACACTTGCCAAAATTTCATCAATTGGAAGCAAAAATCATCACTTTTCACCCACTTTGGATAAATTTAATGGTTAATCGGCAAGCGCATGATTTCACTATATAAGTGAAACAAATTTCCTTGATAGAAACGCCGTGTTAAAATTTTGCGAGAAAGATAATATGACGTAATGATACTGACGTGATCAACAAAATCGAGTTCTTAGTCAAAAATCTCAGCCCAAGTGCAGGGATACTTCTGTTCCAGGAACATGCCAATAATTATGGGATATTTGACCTGATTGATCACGATCTAGTTTATGCGATTACCTCCACCAATAAAATCAAAATGAAACACATCAAGACCTTGCTCTGCGGTGACTTCCTTGGGATTGATAAGTTGGAATGATTGAAATTGTTGCGATGCGATCCTTTGATCAATGTATTTATTATTTTGATCAAAGAATCTAAATCGTTATCAAGGTTTTTAGGGAATTTCAGCTACAAACTCCCCGACATGCTGCGAGAAAACAAATTCAAGGCCCCAAAAAGTTGTTGAGAATGAAGAATCTAAAATCCAAAAACATTGATATCGACAGCAGTGTGGTCAATAGGGAGGTCAACCAGGAAGGTGTTGGCAGAGGATACTCCCAAGAAGTTCGGAAATAAAATTTACACCATCCGGTTCCCTTTTTATGATGAATGGATGGCTCATATCACTGGATTGGAAATCGTGTTTCTCATGGAAAGCGTCTATTTTGACGAAAAACCATTGCAACTATTGAATCAATCAAGTGTACTAATAAGGTCAAGGACAAAGAGTAATCAACGCCCGCACCTCTTGTTACTGTTCCAGCTATTTCATTCACGAAAGGTGACGAAGGCAGGGAAACTACCGAGCTTGTAACCTAAATGGACACATGGGACAAAGACAGGAGATTTGTCGTATCTTGCGGATTGAAACCAGCAAAAGACAAGTCGCAACTGTCTTTTCTGGGAGGCAGCGATTTCGAATACTTCAACTTTTTGACCAATACCGAACTACCTCAGAAAAAGTGGTCATTGCTTACGAAATACGGAGCAATGCAGAAAAATACATCAAAAAAGCCAAGTATGATATGACCGTTGGACACCTGTTACTCCAATCCATTTGGGCTAACGAAGCCATTTTCCAGTTGATAATGCTAGCCAAAATTTGTTTTGTTAATCATGATGGACTTTGCAAATGGAACGAAATACTGATAGCAATTCAAACCGTTCAGGCTGATGTACAAATTTCTGGCAGGAAAGACCATCTGAATGGCAAGAACAGTGGTGTTGAAACATTTTAAAAATAACCCTTTTCAGGAAATCTATTCAAAAAGCCTTTCATGGAAAAATGCATTTTTTATATTCCATCTGTTATTTGAATATAAGTCTGGCCGAGAAAAATCAGTTTCAACATCCAATTATATAAAATGGATCGCTATAATATTAATACAATGGAGGAAACAATGCTAAAATTAAGTGAGTTCAGCCACAACCATAACCCTTCTGGGGTGAAACTGTTGGCAAAAAATATCAAGTGTGGAATTACTTTAGGAGTTAGTTAATTCGCAGGATCGTCCAAATTAGTAAATGTTGCCAATTGGAAAATGATCAGTAGATTATTCCACCGTGAAAAAAACCGGCATAAAAGTATGGTCGGGAAACAACTTGTCCCGGATACCATGCGTTGTGTTCAGTGTGGCATTTGTTCTTTCAACTGTCCGATCGGTATTGATGTCCGCCGACATGCCTGGGAGAAGAAACCCATCTTAAACAGCCGTTGTCTGAGCTGCGGAGAGTGTGTCGCCCGCTGTCCACGTGGCGTGATCCAGTTCGAGAACTTCCAACTGGACAAGGACGGGAAGAGATGAACTCGGTACGTCCTGATTGGGGGTGGGGTGGCATCCGTCGCGGCCATCGAAGGAATTCGTAGCGTCGATACGGACGGCCCGATAACGTTGATCTGCAATGATCCGGACGGGTATTATTCGCGTCCTGGTCTGGCCTATTTATTAACCGGTGAGATCGACGAAAAGCAGCTTTACCCATTTCAGAGCCAGGATTTTAAAAAGCTAAACTTTCAGCTTCAAGTGGGAGAAGCGCGACGGATCTTTCCTGCGGATAAAATAGTGAAAACTGACCCCACAGCTGATATTACATACGATCAACTGCTGATCGCCACCGGAGCCACGGCTAAACGGCTCGATATTCCCGGGGCAGATCAAAAGGGTGTATTTAAACTGGACCATCTGGAAGATGCGCGTCAGATTATCCGGGGTGCCGGGCGTGTCCGCACCGCGGTGGTAACCGGTGGGGGCATCACCGCCCTTGAACTGGCGGAGGGGTTGATTGCACAACGGGTGAAAGTGCATTATGTTATGCGTGGAAAAAGATTCTGGTCGAATGTGTTGGATGATCGCGAAGCAAACATGATCGAAACAAGACTGATCGATGCGGGAGTCATTCTGCATTACCAGCGCGAAGTAGTGGAAATCTTGGGAAAAAATGGGCAGGTGAGCGGCGTGCGCCTCGATAAAGGTGAACCGATCGTTTGCGAGATGGTCGCCTACGCGATTGGGATTGTGCCGCGGAGTTCACTGGCTCGCGAAGCGGGTATCGACTGCGATCGGGGAATCCTGGTTAATGAAAGCCTTCAAACCAATTTTTTGAATATCTACGCGGCTGGCGATATCGCTCAAATCTACGATCCCAGGGCAGGAAAATTTACCCTCGATAGTTTGTGGTCATCGGCGCGAGCCCAAGGCTACGCCGCTGGGCAAAATATGGCGGGCAAGGCAGTGGTATATCGCAAGCCAGTCTCTTTCAATGTGACCCGGCTGGGCGGTATAACCATCACGATTATTGGGGCGGTTGGGTTTAATGAGGTCCCGGGGCCGATAGAAATTGTGCGGGGTGACAGCGAAACGTGGCGCCAGGTTCCCAGTGCGGTTGTGGCTAAACACGATAGCCCAGAGCAACACCTGCGACTGATGGTGGGTGAAAATATATTTCTTGGAGCTGTGGTGATAGGCGCCCCTCAATTGTCAGCCCCGCTGTTGGAGTTGATCCGTGATCAGATCGACATAACTCAGATCAGGGATCAACTGCTGGCGCCTAATGCTTCGATTGAAAAGATTATTGTCAACTTTCATGCAAGCAATCACTTCTGATAGAGTAATACCCTGTCTGATCCTGGTTTTCTGGGGAGGGATGCATTGGAAAAACTGAATCGTCGGAATCAAGAGCTCTGGCTGGCACTGATAACCTGTTTGTTTCTGAGCGGATTATACGCCGGGATGGCAGTATTGGATCGAAGGTTACCGGCGGCCGGTGGTTTTTATGGTCACACGATCGGTGTCTTGGGGTTTCTACTCATGCTATCGACGGAGATTCTGTACAGCCTACGAAAACGCTCCCGACAAGCGAGCTGGGGACGGATGGCGGATTGGCTTAAGCTTCATATATATACCGGGATCGTAGGCCCATTTATGGTCCTCCTGCACGCATCATGGAAACTCATGGGTCTGGCAGGAGTCACATTGATTCTGACAGGGATCATTGTGATCAGTGGTTTTGTCGGTCGATATATCTATACCCGCATACCACGCACAGTGGATGGATTCGAAGACAGCAGCCTCGCTAGAACGATGAGCGCGAATGGATTGGAGAAAATTCGAGGACTCTTTGCCCTCTGGCACACCATTCACATCCCGATTGGGATTGCTTTGTTCACCGCCGCTGCAGTACATATCGTTGGCGCACTATATTATTCTACGATGGCGAAATAACGTCATGAAAACTCAACGTCTCGGATGCGTTTCCCCTCTGGCGCTGATCAGCGCTTGTGTAACTTTATTAATCTTGGGCATCTCCTGGATCCTCAACGGCAGCTCAATGTTCAGTCCTGGCTCGCTGAACGCCCAAAGTGGGGGCAATCTGGGCGGGGTGACTTCTCACGCCGAGATAGGGCAAAATTGTGCGGCATGCCATCCCGCACCCTGGTCTTCAGAAACCAAGTCGGATCGCTGTCAGACCTGTCACACCTCGATCCATGCTGAAATCGCGGATCCAGCGACCCTGCACGGGGCTTTGTTGGGCAAAGAACGGAAGGTTTCATGTAAAAAATGCCACCCCGAACACCGCGGGCCTACAGCATCATTGACTGAATTCGACCCACAGTTTTTTGAACATGACGTGGTGGGTTATTCCCTGGCGGGGCATAAAAAGCGGGAGGATGGTTTGCCATTCATGTGCGCAGACTGTCACCCGACAAGCACGACATCCTTTATTTCCCAAACCTGCACTGACTGCCACCGGCAAATTGACGCCACTTCCACGAATGACCACACATCTTTAGTAGGTGATGACTGTCTGGCGTGCCATGATGGTCTGGATCGCTACGGCCAGTTTGTGCATGACCAGACTCCCTTTGCGCTGAGTGGGCTTCACCAGCAGGCATCTTGCAGTGAATGCCATCGATCACCGCGGTCAGTGAGCGATTTCGTGCAGACGCCAGCAGAGTGTTATGCCTGCCACGAAAAAGACGATGCACACCTGGGAAAATTTGGCACGGACTGCGTGCAGTGCCATCGCGCGGAAGGGTGGACTCCGGCAAAATTTGATCATAACCTGTCTACTTTCAAACTCGAGGGCAGGCACGCGGTTGTGCCCTGCAAGGAGTGCCATACCCAGGAATATCAAGGGACGGCAACGGATTGTGTATCCTGCCACGAAAAAGACGACGAGCATCAGGGAGCTTTCGGAAAGCAGTGCGAAGCTTGCCATAATCCGTCCGGCTGGGAAGATGCCAGTTTCGACCATTCTCTATCGGCTTTCCCCTTAGACGGGGCGCACGCGCGAGTAACATGCGAGGATTGCCACCAAAATAACATTTTCATTGGAATGCCCACCGAATGCGCGGCCTGCCATAGTGATCCGGTATTCCACCTGGGGTTGTTTGTGGGTCAGGCTTGTTCCGCCTGCCACACAACCTCTGCCTGGCGCCCGGCAAGCTACGAAGGACCGCATTCCTTCCCGATGGACCACGGGGAACGCGGCAACACCTGCGCCGACTGCCACCAGCTCAACCTGGCGCAGTGGACCTGTTATACCTGCCACGATCAGGGTGAAATTTCCCAGAAGCACAAGGAGGAAGGGATCGCGAACTTCAACGACTGCCTTCGATGCCACCCGACCGGGCGAGAAGAGGAAGGCGGAGGAGATGACGGACGAGAAGATGAGTAACCATTTTGCAACTGGTACCAGACGCCAACCTTTTCTCGCATAGCACCTCGCAAAAATTTGAGGCTTGTCACTCAAACAGACGAAACGCATTGGTTAATATTTCGTCAGCCATATGGTCCGGTTCGATTGGATATAGCCCCGCACCTAAGGCAACAACCCGTTAACCCCAGAAGGGCTGATCGGCGGCATGTGGCAGGATCAGGCAATTATTTAGTTTATGGGGTTGGTAAAGTTGGAAATGGTTTCTTTGTTGGCAGTGGTGTTGGTGTGGGGGTTGCCGGGTAATCTGATGGGGAGACAGAATAAAGTTGCATATTGGAATAGCTGATATTCATGGCAGGACCGTCACCAGATTGGGCAAAAATGCCAATGCCGCCAGTAGCCGGAGGAAGATAAACACCATCCTGGTAGATATCGTTCAAATAAATTCGCACATTTCCCCCTCCAACCCACAATCCGACCCGAAATGGGGATAACCCGCCGCGAGGAACCTGGCTGGATGGCGACCAATCCATAAGAGGAGACGATCTGCCATTATTCACTTTTTCAACCGCATATTCGCCAGCGCAATTGAAGGATAAGCGGTCATAATTTAGGTCATTTACCGACCAGAAGATCAAACCGAATGCATCAGTTGGTGAACACAGATTACCGGTTACAGTCATTTCCCAGTAGAAGTCAGAAAAATAAGAATCACTACGAAAACTGGTCAGCGATGCCCTGGGAGAAGAGACTGCCAGGTTTAATGTATTTTTACCGTATGCCACATTACCTGCTGGAAAAGAGCCACTTTGCCAAGACTTCCGCTCGGAAAAATCATCTGTAATGACGAGGACATCATAGTCAGGGCTTTCATAAGGGGTAGGTGTGTTTTCGAATGGAATGTAAACCGTGGGCGTGGACGTACTGGGAAACCAGATGCGCGTGGCAGTTGGATAGACGGTATTGATTGTTGGCGTGGTGGACTCAAGGTCACCCAGAGGCATGTCAGAAACACATCCGGAAACACTCAGGGAAAAGATCAAAATGCAAAAGGTTGTAAGTTTCAACCAGGACTTCATTATCATAACGATCATTCTACCAATTATACTTATCTCCATCAATCCAAACGATAGTATTTGATGTGCATGGAGAAATTTGAATAATGTTATAATCCTGGTGTAACAAGGGCAAATATTATGTTGAAACGGATAATTAACAACTTTCCTGTTCTGGTGATCCTGACCATTCTTGCATTATTAGTGGCTCAGGTGTTACCGGCTGCCGCAGAATCTGGACATCCGCAGGCGGTTGTTCCAACACCCACCGCCCAACCGGATGGACGGATCATCTACATTGCCCAACCAGGAGATTCCTGGTGGATCATCTCTGTGAAGACCGGTGTAGCAGAAACCCAACTCTATCTCTTGAATAACACAAACCCCGAAGATCCTTTGCAGGCAGGTCAACAGATCCTTTTAGGGGTGGTAACACCTACTCCCCCAATACCTGCTTCTGATATCGCTCTTACGCCTACTCCCATATCTTCAACTCCGGAAGTGCCTGGTTTTGGTCAGATCTGCGTTTTACTTTACGATGATATTAATGGTGATTCTGTACGCCAACCCGAGGAATTACCGCTACCTAGCGGCGCTATCAGCCTGGCAAATAGTATTGGAACGATCAATAAGACCGCAGGGACGACGGCCGGGACTGAACCGGTATGTTTTGATGAAGTTCCTGAAGGCGACTACAATTTAAGTGTCGCAATTCCAGATGGATACAACCCAACCACAGTCACAAATGCCCCACTCATCTTGATGGCAGGCGATCAAACCACCATGAATTTTGGTGCTCAACTTAGCTCATTAGCCCAGCCACAAAACACGGCTGATGGTGGACGTAATCCAGTTTTGGGGATAGCAGGGCTGATCCTGCTGCTTTGCGGGGCAGGTATGGGCATTTTTATCTGGTTGAAAAAAGGGAAGTAATTACCCGAAGCGCTCTTCTTTCCAGGCATCTGCATTGTTATGATACCCGGCCTGTTCCCAAAAACCAGGCTGATCCTGCTTCATAAATTCCAATCCCCGCAGCCATTTGGCCCCTTTCCAAAAATAAGGAACAACCAGGTCTTCCCGTCCTTTGATCGCACCAATGATGCCACGTACCGGGTATCCATGGTCGGGCGTGATTGGCTCTCCCTTGAAATGGGTTGCCATCAAGAAATTTTCAGCCAATGTGATCTCTAGCGGAAGATTGACGGTGAAACCGTATTCAGCATGCTGCATGACAAAGCGAGCTGCAGATAAAGGTTTAATATGCCCTTCAGTTACCAGGGATTGCACTGAAACCCCTTCCCATTCCGTATCAAATTTACTCCAACGGGTCACACAGTGAATATCCATGTTCAGCCTGGTTCTGGGTAGTTTGCAGAATTCATCCCAGTTCCACTCGCGCGGCTCTTCTACTTCCCCCCATACTTTGAAGGACCAGGTAAGCGGGTTGAAAGGAGGAACTGGCCCATAATGCAAGACTGGGAACTTCTGGGTAAGGGATTGCCCGGGAGGCAACCGGCCTTCTTTGCGTTTTTCCTCTTCGGCTGTTTTGCGTGTAAAGGGGTTCTCAAACATGTATCCTCCTGGATTCATTATATCAATAGGTTTGAATTGTGGACAATATAATATAACCCGTGATTTTGTTCGCGAATACATGAAAAATCATGCATAATTAGACATTGTTTTCAAACGGATACATGGTTCATATTACCAGTTGAGTAGGAGGTTTTTCGTGGAACAGAAATCAGGCGCGCAGATCAGTCGGAAAGCATTTATACAATCATTCATCATTCTCTTTATCATTATGACGCTGGCGGGTGTGTTAACCCGCCTGATCCCGGCCGGGAGTTATTCTCGGATCATCTCCGAAGGACGCGAACTGATCGACCCGGGTTCATTCGTGTATCAGGAAGCGCCCAATTTTCCAATCTGGCGCTGGTTCACCGCCCCTGTGGAAGTGCTGGCAGGTCCAGATGGATTGACTGTGATCACGATCATCATCTTCCTTCTGATGGTAGGTGCTTCTTTCGCTGTACTGGATGGCAGTGGTATCTTACGGGCAGTGATTGCCGGGATCGTACAGCGTTTTGGTGAACGCAAGTACCTGCTTTTGATGGTGATATCCCTATTTTTTATGCTGATGGGCGCATTCTTTGGGATATTTGAAGAGGTGCTTCCGCTGGTGCCGATTATGATCGCGTTGTCCATCTACCTGGGTTGGGATACGTTGGTCGGGCTTGGCATGTCCATCCTGGCGGTAAATATGGGCTTTTCTGCCGCAGTGACCAATCCATTTACAATTGGGGTTGCGCAAAAATTGGCCGGGTTGCCGCTTTTTTCAGGAGCGTTGTTACGGTTGTTCTTCTTCGTGGTTATTTATGCGATCTTCGCCTGGTTTTTAACTGCTTATGCAAAACGGGTGGAACGCAAGCCGGAATCCTCACCTGTTTATCGCGAAGATCAGGAGTATAAGCAGCGGCATCCACAATTTAATTTGGAACAGGAATTAAATTCTGATACCAAACTAGGAAAATCCCTTACCTGGTTTGGAATTTTTACCGTGCTTATCATGGTTGTTCTGGTTGGTTCACCTTTTGTTGGATTCTTGTCATCCTACTCACTACCTATCGTGGCCTTATTATTTCTTGTTGGAGGATTAGGCGCAGGATTCTTTAGCGGAGTATCATCCAGACGGGTGTGGAAAGCTGCGTGGGATGGTATTTTGGGCATTGGACCTGGAATAGTATTAATACTTATGGCAGCCAGCATTAAATACATTGTCTTTCAGGGAGGCATCATGGATACCATCCTGCATTCGGCATCCAGTATCATTGCCTCGTCTTCTGAATTTGGCGCATCCCTGATTGTCTATGGTCTGGCTCTGGTGATCGAGTTCTTCATTGGTTCAGGCTCCGCAAAAGCTTTTCTCCTGATACCAATCCTGATGCCGCTGGCAGATCTCGTGGGTGTGACCAGACAGGTAGCAGTGACCGCATATTGCTTCGGCGATGGCTTTTCCAATTTGATTTACCCAACCAACCCTGTATTGTTGATAGCTCTGGGATTGACTGTAGTGACATATTCCAAGTGGCTCAAGTGGTCGCTCAAATTATGGCTGTATGTTGTTCCGGTGACGATTTTGTTTTTGGCGTTGGCAGTGGCAATCAATTTTGGGCCATTTTAGGATTGTAATCAAAGTGGGAGCTGCCACTTTGGCTGACTTTTGGGTCAACATATCTGGCTGTCAATTCCAACTGGGCGGGGCGCACCGATGTGTGAATCCTGTTAATGGATTTAGGCTTTTGACACCTGCCTGGCAGTAACATTTGTAGGACGGACCTGCCCATATATAATGTTTTACCAAGTGCCTTCAACCTTCGTCGTTGGCATTTAGTGATAACTAGCCAATGAATGGATTCATATATCCAAATTTTGGCAGGTTTTTCCTTTTGATACGGTGCAGTTTAGGTTATCTGGATAATCGAACGTTACTCCGACATATGGACAAAGGATACATCCTTCTTGATTTATCATTGAAAAACCGTAATAATAAGATCCAGGAGATTAATATGGCTGTCAAGCCGGATGAAAACATTTGCGCATTTGGCGCAGCATATATGTTGAAACAATTGGCAGCAATTCAGGCAGAAATATTGGGGGTGCAGGCAGCAGTGGATATGGAGTGCATTCACAGGATGCGTGTCGCTTCCCGCAGGTTGAGGGCTGCTCAGGAATACTTTGACATTATCCTACCCCGAAAAATAGCCGTGGATTGGGAGAAACAAGTTCGGGCAATTACCAGGTCACTTGGAAAAGCCAGGGACCTCGATATCCAGATCGAGGCTTTTCGGAAATTTCAACTTCTTGCAGACCAGGCAGCTTACCAACCTGGTTTCAAACGGTTGATGCTGCGTTTATTTCAAAGTAGAAGTCAGGCGCAACTGAAAATTCAAACAGCCATGACAAAGTTGGCGTCAAATCCAATCATCCCCCAGGCGCAGAACAAACTGACCCAAAGTATCCCGCTGGTGGAAATGCAGGCGATTTCCACACCTTTGAGGCTGATGGCACATCGGGTAATCACTGAAAAAATGGCGCATTTCCTTAGTTATGAACCAATAGTTCATATCCCTGAACGAAAGTTGGAATTACATGCCATGCGGATAGCAGCGAAGCATTTACGCTATACGCTTGAGATTTTTGCGCCAATTTTTCCGGGTGAATTTAAATCCTGGCTGCGTGTCATCAAACAGATGCAGGATCACCTTGGCGATATCCACGATTGTGATACATGGATCGACTTCCTGCCATTTTTCCTTGAATCTGAAAAGGCATTTACGATGGAGTATTACGGTCATTCCCGTGCGCATAACCGTATTATTCCAGGCGTTACAATCTACCATCAAAACCGGCAATTCACCCGGTTACGGTTATATCAACAATTTGTAGAATTCTGGGATGGGCAACAGAAGAAGACTACCTGGCAAAAACTTACTGAGCACCTGAAAGAATACCATCCGGTGGAAAAAACAAGCACAACCCAGATTCTTAGAGTACCAGATCCGCAGGAGGAGATACATGAAATTAGCTTTGATCAGTGATATTCACGCGAACCTGCCCGCCCTCGAGGCTGTACTAGCGCATGCCAGAGCCCAGGGAGTGAAAAAAATCTGGTGTTTGGGCGATCTCGTGCAATTCAATGCCTTCCCGGATGAGGTGGTCAAGACAATCCGAAATGTAAGTTCAAAAGCAATCCATGGCAATATTGACTTAATGGTATTGAGTATGAAACGGGATTTGAAAAAAACACCTTATAAAGAACTACCGGAGGAGGAAACGCCTTTTGCCTGGAGTTACCTGCAGTTATCCAAAAAGAATCGGAAATATTTAAAAAAACTCCCTGAAAAATTGGAAGTCACACTGAAAGGATACCGTTTCCTCCTGGTTCATGGCAGTCCAATGGCTAATGATGATCCGATCTACATCGATACACCTGATGAGCGTCTGGTCGAATTGGCAGCAAATACCAGTGCGGATTGCATCCTCTGTGGTCACACTCACAAACCCTTCATTCGCGAAGTGAATGGCGTTCAATTTATTAACCCTGGAAGTGTCGGAAGGCCTATCGATCATGATCCGCGGGCAAGTTATGCAATCATAAACGTTAAAAATTCATCCATCACTGTTGAGTTTTTCAGGGTGGAGTACAATATCGATATTGCGGTGACGGCAATTCTAGAATCTGAGCTGCCGAAAATTTACGCCCAGCTGGTGGAAGCTGGCATCACAAAGGATGATATCAAGCCACCTGATATGGATAATAAGGAAGCGGGGCTTTAGTGAACCTTATGGCGGAAGCTACAGATTCTCTAGCTGCGGTGAGGCAGCTTGCAGAGTCTTATCTGGGGGATCTGGACCATACAAACCAGGTAACATATCTCGCTTTGAGGTTGTTTGATGAACTTCAACACCTTCACAACCTGACCGAAGGAGATAGGTTTTTGCTTGAATGCGGGGCGATGCTGCATGACATCGGCTGGGTGCAGGGCTGGAAATCACACCATAAGAGCTCGTTGAGCATGATTCTTGACAACCAATTCCTTCCATTCGATGGCAAAGAAAAATTGCTCATAGGTTCCATTGCGCGTTACCACCGCAAGGCGCTACCATCCCTGAAACATGATCATTATGCCGCGCTGGAGCCAGGAGAACGTAAGTTGGTTTCAAAATTGGCTGCTATTCTCAGGATAGCTGATGCGTTGGACAGAACGCATACCAAAGCTGTCAGCAATCTGCAGTGTGTCATTGTAAAAAATAGGGTGTTGATCAAGTGCGTTATTTCTCACCCAGCTTCCGAAGAAGAAAAGTACGGTTATAAGAAAGCCGATCTGTTTGAAAAGGTGTATAAGAAAAAAGTAGAAGTTCGAATGTAAAAGAAAAGGTCAGCCCGGATAAATGGAGCTGACCTTTTGCTGATTATCTGGTTTTGATTGGGATCTTCTTCACCTGGTTGATCTTTTTAGCCGATTTTGGGATAGTTACTTTCAGCACACCTTTATTGAAACTCGCATCAACTTTGACGAACTCAATTTCACCTGGCAATGGGATGGAGCGTTGGAATGATCCATAACTCCGCTCAATTCTGTGAAAATGTGCCTCTTTGGTCTCGGTTTCCTGCTCTTTCTTTCCACTCAGCACCAACTGGCCGCCTTCAATGGTGAGGTGAATGTCCTTTTCGTCCATTCCTGGAAGATCGGCAGTGATGCGGATCTCTTTGTCCGTTTCGCTGATGTCAATCTGCGGCGAAAATGCATCAGTGTTGTTGAGCATGCGCTGCCGGGTTGAAAATCGTTTAGTGTCACCGAAAAAAGTGTCAAACATCGAGTTCATCTCATTGCGAAGGTCCATCAAATCATATTCATCATTTTTTCGTGGTTCATACCCGGGTTAAACGCGATTCCAGGGTAATAGGTCTGTGATTGGCATTATTACCTCTTTTCTCGCTATTAATTATCCTGCTTTGACTATGATATTGTGGGTTTTTGCAGGTCCAGCTTTGGGTAATGTCATACGCAACACCCCATTTCTCACCTGAGCTTCAATATTTTCACGATCGATCTGATCTGACAGTACAAAACTGCGGTAGTAATCTCCGGTGCCATATTCAGACAGGACCAGCGTCGCGTCATAAACTTCTTTTTCGCTTGAAGCGGCATTGATCGTCAGCACATTCTTTTCGAGGGAGATTTCAACACTCTTATCGTTGCAGCCGGGAATATCCGCGATGATCAAATATTTTTCTCCAGTCTCGATGATATCTGTCCGCGGAGAAAAAACCCTTCTATCGCGGGTCCGTTCAACGGTACCTTCAACGATCTCAGGTTTTACTCTCTCAATTGAATCATTTTTCTTATCCATCATGCACCTCCTAAGATGTTTTTAAGCTGATACGGCGGGGTTTATCAACTTCTGATCGCGGAAGTGTGATGGATAGAACACCGTTTTCCATTGCCGCCTCTGTTTTATCGGCATCCACTTGAAACGGGAGCTCAATGCCGCGAGAGAAGTAACCGCAATTTCGTTCCTGACGGTGATAGGTCGTGTTCTCATCCATATCTTCCGATTGACGAGTTCCACTGATGGTGAGGTTGTTGCCAACCACGCTTATCTCAACGTCTTTAATATCAACACCGGGGACTTCTGCCATGACCAGAGCCTGGTCATTGTTTGTGTAAATGTTCAGTAATGGCAGGTTCCCTGCCCGGCTGTATGCTCCAGAAAGAGAAGTATCAAAAGCGCGATTCATTTCATCTTGAAAACGCTGCATCTCTCTCCAGATGCTCGGGTATGAAGATCGTCTGTAAATCATAAAAACCTCCTTTACAAATAATTAGTAGCCTTCAAACCATATATTATTTCGAAATTGTTAAAAAATCGTAAAAAATATGTATGAAGAATGTTAGAGGGGTTCTAAAATTTGAAAAGAATTACAAAATTAGATGATTCATTGGAATTCGGTATATAGTAAACAACTCCTTATTCAAAGTGAATAAGGAGTTGTTTGGAAAATGTGATTTGTATGACTCATCCGAATAATTGAAAAGTTCTCAGTCCCACGTCCACGATCAATCCAAGCAGAAACCAGATCCCAAATTGACGGTTGTGCAAAAAGCCAAGCGCCACATAATATAATGGCCAGGTGTCTTCCCTGAACCAGGCTGGACGTTCTGACGGTTTTTTGTCTTTATACACTTTCCAAACCATCGGGACCGTTGTTGCGGCCAGGAATACCACCAACATAATGGGCAAGAAATATCGGTTGATGATCAGGTAAACTACCAATAGATATTGCAAAGCCATCATCGCGAGGGTAAAGTACCTGGCTGCTTTCTCTCCCATAATCACCGGAAGAGTACGGATTCCTTTTTGTTTATCGGCGTCCAGTTTGTCGATATGTTTGCCGAAGATTACCATCGTCGTCCCAAGCGCATACGGGAGGCTGGCAATGACAACCTGCCAGCTCCATAAGCCGCTGATGACAAAATATCCACCCCCGATCATCAAAGGACCCCAGACCAGTATTACGGCAATCTCACCCAGGCCAATATATTTCAAAGGGTAAGTATAGAAAAGCACGAAGACAATGCCGAGGGCTAGTAATAACCAGGCAGTAAAGCCATTGATCAATACGAGAGGCAAACCTGCGGCCAGTGCAATGATTCCTGTGAAAGCTGCAAATTTCCACATCTGTTTTTCTGTCATGAAGCCCATTTCCAGCGGCTGCAATCCATATTGTGTGCGGAAGTAATTGTCTTTATCCACACCCATTTTATAATCGGTAATGTCATTGATGATGTTGTTCGTGGCATGTGCAAAAATCAACCCGATTGCAAGAAGAACCCAACGCCACCAAACAAAATGACCATCGCGGTAAGCGAGGATACCAGCAATCGCTGCCGAAAGAAATGTCATAATGAGAACCGCTGCCCGGGTGGTGATCAACCAGCGGCTGATTACATCCAATTCGAGCCACTCGTTTTTCTCAAGGCGGACGATGCCCTTTAAGGCTTTTCCCCACATATTAGTTTTCATGTTGCGTTCCTTTTTATAATATCTATAATTAAATAATTATAACAATTGGATGCTCGAAAATACACGGGAGAAGATTATATGGCACAACAAACAACCCCAGACCCAATGACCAAGCTCAAAGCAGATATGCAATCTGCCCAAAGGAAGATGAACGATCTTCAAGCCGGCGTGAGATTGACAAACATTCGAGACGAAATGGAAGATTACGAAGTAAAGTCTACGATGCTGCGATCAAAGATTTCTGCCATCCGAACAAAAGGCTATGTTTTTGGAAAAGATTTTGATTCACGAGCACAGAATTTTCGAAGCCAATGGGTGGCATTATCGCCCAAGGTTTTGGAACAGGTAAATTTACACGCCGGCAAACTCGATGTAGATATGCGGACGGTTGAAGCCACTTTTCAGCAGCTATCTGCGCGAGCATCAAGTGTCGCAAGCGCCACTCCATTTTTGAGCCAGGTGAATTCAGGAATCAGCACACTGGAAAGCAAGGTGAAATCCACACAAAACACAATCCGCGGAATGTATGATGAATTTTCGTCAGGGTTAAATAATTTTGTTAGAGATCTTGACCATATTGAATGGGCGCTGGGTCTTTTCTCTGAAGCGACTTTTCAATTGTTGAATACTGAAGCCCCGATTAATGCTGTCAAGGCAGTTTGGGAGGTCTCAGGCAAAGAAGCCAAAGGTGATCCGAAAGGGATCTTGTATCTCACCGATCAACGTTTGTTTTTTGAACAAAAGGAAGAGATTGCAACCAAAAAAGTGTTGTTCATTACTACTGACAAAGAAAAGGTACACAAACTGCTCTTTGAATTCCCGGTCGCTCTTGTTGACAAAATGAAGGTCAACAAAGAAGGCTTCTTTAAGAATGAAGATCATATTGATATTGAGTTATTGTCAGGTGGGCCCTACCAGACGCTGCATTTCCATCTGGATGGACAGGATTGTAATGACTGGTTGATTCAGATCGGTAAAGCAAAAGTTAGAGAATATGATAATGACCGGGCAGTTGCGATCAGTGCAAAGGAAGTGGAAAAAGTGAAGAAGGCACCGAGCCAATGCCCTGAATGCGGAGGCGTCATCTCAAAGCCGGTATTACGAGGCATGGATACAATTACTTGCGATTATTGCGGTTATGTGATTCGGATATAGATTATACAAATTATCGACAAACGGGCTACCGAGATGCTACCATTGAGCAATGGATGGCAAAATTATAAGTGATTACGATCACCCTTCATATAATATAAAAGCTGTTGCCCAAATGGTAGGGCTTCTGCCGGTGACTTTGCGCGCCTGGGAGAGGCGATATGGCTTACCCTCACCGATGCGCGGAGGGCAAGGCTATCGATTATATTCCGAACATGACTTGCAAACCTTGAGGTGGTTGAAATCTCAGCTTGAATCCGGAATGAACATTGGGCAGGCGGCTCAGCGACTGCATCAGATGGTCCAATCTGGCAATGACCCGACAGCGATGGAATTTCTTCATGATGAACATTCTTTATCCATGAGCAGCCTTCAAAGCCAGGTGGCCACCAGTTTAAAACAATTAAACTCGCAAAGAGCATCTCAAGCTTTTCGGCAGGCGTTGAATACCTATCCTGTCGAGGAAATATTTTCAGGACTAATCGAACCAATAATGATCCAGATTGGAGAGGATTGGCAGAACGGCCAGATCCCGGTGGCAGAAGAGCATTTTGCATCAGAATTTTTTCAGGAGCATTTATTGAGCATGCTCAATGTAACTGTCACCCATTTCAGGGCTGGAACGATCATGGCCGGGTGCATGCCCGGAGAACAGCATCAAATTGGATTGCTTATGATCGTGATCTTGCTGCGGATGCGGGGCTGGAACGTTGCCTATTTTGGATCAAACCTGCATCTGGATCGGCTGGAGGAAGTTACAAGTAATCTCAATCCCCGGTTAATCTTATTTAGCGCCACTTTGGTTGAAAATGCAAAAAAGGTGCTGTCGCTGGTGGATGAAATGAGGAAAATTTCCGGATCTGCGATTAACGTGATATTAGGAGGGCAGGGTTTTGTGAAATTATCAGAATCCAATGAAATTCCACACCTTGTTTTATCCGGCTCCAACTTGGAAATCGTCCATGCCATTGAAAAGGCATTAGAACAAAACTCAAAACATTAGAAAAGTTTTTTAACGAGAATCTCTCATACAGATGAATTTGAATCGATCCTGAATTTTGGGATCATTTTTTATTAATTTCCCTTACTATTTGATCCATTTTTACTTCAGCCTATTTTTTTACCGTTGGATACATTATTCTTATTTAATATAATAAATCCGCATCCCTTCATACATGTATAATTGGTCTACTTAACAATTATTTGATCGGGAAGAGGATATGTCTGAATCTGCCAGAGATCTATTGGTGCGTGGAGTTGCTGCAGCAAAAGCAGGAGAAGAAAAAGAAGCCAGATTCTTTTTGGAATGGATGCTTGACCTTGGTGGCGATCTGGATCAAAAAATCCATGCCTGGTACTGGCTTTCAAAAGTTACTGGAGATATCAAATTAAAGAGAAACTACCTCGAAAACATTCTTGCCAATCAGCCCTTCCACTTACTGGCTCGACGAGAAATAATGATCCTGGATGGCAAGCTGGATCTGGAGGAGATAATAGATCCCAACAAAATTCCTTTAGTCGGGGGTGACAGAGACATGGATATCGGTATCAGGTCTTTCACCTGTCCTAATTGCGGCGGCCGCATGGTTTACACTCCCGATGGGAGTTCACTTACCTGTGAATACTGTGACGCTAGAAAATCCAGCGAATTTGACCATCGGGGAGCGAATTTGGCTGATACGGATTTCTTACTTTCAATGGCGACCTCGCGGGGTCATAGCCAGCCTTCTCAAACACAGGCCATAGAATGCAATGCTTGCGGGATTCAATTCGTGCTGCCACCGGCTACCCTGTCATTCACCTGTCCGCACTGTACTACCGCTTATGTTGTAAATGAAAACAATATCAAACAAACCATCACCCCTGGTGGTATTGTTCCAGCAAGAGTGTCGAAGGAAGCTGCCCTGGCTATCATCCGCAGATGGACTGTAGAGAACAATAAGCCAGACGTGATTAAGGACATTACGATCAAGGGCATGTATTTGCCGATCTGGTGGTTTTCCTTTGGGGGGCAGATCAACTTCAATTACTATATAGAGAAAGATAACAACCGTAGACGATCGCAACCTGAAATGATCCGGGATATTCAGCCAGTGCTAAGAACGGATATCATGGTCCCCGCAGAAACTGACTATGAAGACGAATTGACCTGGCAAATATCTATGGTCAACGCTGATTTAATCACCGCCTACAAACCTGATTATTTATCCAACTGGGCGGCAGAAACTTACCAGGTTAGCGTAGCCGAAGCTTCTCTGAGAGCGCGACAGATCGCTTTCGACCTTGAAAAGAAAAACATCAAATACATGCTGCCTTCCAACGCTGGGAACCCATCATATGATTCTCATCAATTGATGATCGATACCTATAAGTTGGTTCTCCTGCCTGCGTGGATAGGAGAAATCAAAATCTTGAACGGCAGAATCCCATTCTATTTAAATGCAGAGAACGGAAAATTAAAGGTCAATCAAGGCCTTGGTGCAGAAAAAAGTTGGTGGAAAACCTTGTTTAGTTATGATTGAGAAAAAATCAGCGACATAAATACAAATTAACAGACGGCTTCCACCATTTGATGATCGGCGCCTGTTTGGTAGGCATCCAGTGTGCGTTTCTTGATATTTTTATGATCCACAATGCGGGCAGGGTAATTGGCGCCGATAATACATCTGGAGGTTACTTGAACATCTTCGGGCATGTTCCAGGGTTCATGAATGTATTCATCGGGAACATTTGAAAGCTCCGGAATCCACCTGCGTATATATTCGCCATTAGGATCAAATTTTTGGCTTTGCAAAACCGGATTAAAAATCCGGAAGAATGGTGCGGCGTCTGTACCCACGCCTGCTGTCCATTGCCAGCCGCCATTATTCAGTGCGGGGTCACCATCCAGCAGATTTTGCATGAACCAAGATTCACCTTCCTGCCAGTTGATGAGCAGGTCTTTTACCAGAAATGATGCAGTGATCATCCTCGCGCGGTTGTGCATCCATCCTGTTTGATTGAGTTGCCGCATGCCTGCGTCCACAACTGGATAGCCGGTGAGTCCGTGTTTCCAGGCTTTGAGTTCATCAGGTGCGTTTCTCCATTGGATGTTTCGCAAATCTTTTCTGAAGGAAGTCTTCAGAACCTCCGGGAAGTAGTGCAAAATTGAGACGAAGAATTCACGCCAGATCAATTCATCTAGCCATGTTTGGGCATTCATTCGGGCCAATTCATCAGGTGCGTTGTCGATGGCGAATCTTGCTTCCTGAACAACACCGCGGATGGAGATCATTCCAAACCTTAAATATGGAGAGAGCATGGAAGTGCCATCAAGGGCAAGCTGGTTTCGGTTTTCTTTGTAATCAAAAATTGGACCTTTGATAAAATTTTGCAAAAGTTTAAACGCAGCGTTTTCGCCTGCCTCAAGCACAATACCACTTCCTGAATTTTCCGGAATAGGTTCGCAATGTGGAAGTGTATCTGGTAAAGGAGGAATCTTAAAATCATTCTCTGCGCAGCATGGCGCTGGGATGGGTAACGCTTTCCAGGCCCGGCTGAAATGTGAATAGACTGTATAAGGACAGCCATTATGCTTTTCGATCAATCCTGGAGGGAACACTGTCAATCCATGAACCAACCAAAAGGGTAAGTTTTCGGCGATGATATGATCTCGTTTTCTTGAATATGGAGAATAATCGGCTTCCGCATAGACGGCATCAGCGCCAGTGACTGCAATTACTTCCTTAAGAACGGTCAATGGATCACCGGATATAACTAACAATTGGCTGCCATGTTTCCTGAGACTGGCATCCAATTTTCTTAATCCATCGTACAAGAAGGATTTGCGTAATGCTGCTGGATGGGCAAGGATGGTGGGGTCTAGAATAAACAAAGGCACTAGATGAGTAGAGTGATTGACCACCTCCTGCAAGGCGGGGTTGTCATCTATTCGAATATCTCTACGGATCCACCAGATTCCAATTGTCATGTCATTCTCCAATCACCATAATTGTCATACATAATTCGGAAATATGTAAAGTGAATATAAGGATTTTAATGGCGAATTTACTGACCATGCGAATATTCAACCAAAATTTAACTATCCGGGGGACTCCATCGATTAGAAATGGATTTCTTTTCACACACAAAAAGAGGTGAAAAAATAAATTAACCTTGTATCCATCAGGATTGCCAATTCGAGCCAGGTTGTTACATATATTGGCCTGGGATTATCTTTTCAATTTTTGAAACTGTTGATTCTTTATGGCGCGTCTATCGCAAAGAAATAAATTACAGCTGCCTGATAAGGCAGCTGTAATTTTGGTAGGTATTAGATTCCGATTAAATGATGGTTAAGAATCCTCCTGTGAACATCAGGTTGCGATCACCAGGGGTTGGATTACGCAGATTGCCAAACCAGGAAGAGTTGGACAACTTTAAGGTTGAAGTTGGCGAGGTTTGGACAAAAATACCCGCCCAATCATTCTTGATGGATGAAGTGTTGTTGATGAATACATTACTTAATGTGAACACTTGTATTCCATCCCAATGATTACTTGCCGACCAGGAGTTATTGATAGTGACTATTCCTTTTGAATCCACGAAGATACCAACCTGTGAATTCTCGCGGCTGATAACGGAATTCAATGTAACCAGCGGTGTGATGGATGAGAAATTGTTGCGAACATCCAAACCATCCACACTGTTGTAGATCGTTTCAAGTCCGGTCACAGTAACAGCGCCAAAGGATTCGATATTGACACCCGAACCACCATTGGCAACGGCGATGTTGTATCCGAGGCTGTTGAGAATTGTTACCCCGGCTGTTCCTGATCCAAAGTTATTCAGCAAATTGGCGCCATTGCCGGTATTGAGGTTGACTTCAAACTTATTGACGGTGATTGCACCCTTGCCAAATATATACATTCCATCGAAACCATTGTAATTTGCCTTGATATTGTTCAGGATGATCGGGAACAAACTGCCAGGTGCGGAGGATTGGTCAATAAACAACCCGTTACCGGAATTATTGTTGGCTGTGAGAGTGTTTATTGTGACAGGGCCTGATGTAATAATTCGGGTGCCTTGCATCGTGTTTCCGGATGTTTCTGCATTTGTAAGTGTGATGGGCGAGGTACCCACGGTATTCGTGTTGTTGATGGATATTCCTTCAGCGTATGTAACTGGATCACCAAACTCATCTCGCCAGCCATTATCGAATGCTTCAATATTGGTTAGCGCAACTTTTCCGCCGGCGTAAACTACTAACCCTGTAGATTCATTATTACTAAACCGATTAGAGCCAACTGCCGGTTTGTTTAGCGTGAAGGCTCCGGGGGTTACTACGTTTACGCCGTATCCGTCGTTGTTCCAGGCAGACACGTTCGTGAAGGTTACTGCACCCAGGGTTTGAATATCAACGCCATCTCCGCCATTTCCATTACTTTCTACATTTGTAAATGTTATGGCGCCTCGTGACCGGAGAAATACCCCAACACCGGTACTTCCATAATTGTTCACTCTTACATCTATAAACGTAATGGGTGATAATGCTGTGCCTGAGTTGTTTACGATATAGTAACCACCCTCAGCGTTTCCGCCAATATCTGCGCCCTTCACGATCACAGCGCCCTTGGTGTAGATCTGTACAGCGGTCAGGTCATTACTGTAGAAATTGATATTTGTCAGGGTGACACCTGGTGAGGTTGTTGAGAAGGTGTTGTTTACAATTAACCCGCCTTGCCGGCTTTCGTTCAGATCCATCCTAGTCACTGCGACTGCACCGCTAGATAAAACTACAACATTCGCACCGCTGTTGTTGCTATTCCAGCGATTATAGCTATTATTCGTAATGGTGACGCCGGCATTGACACCGCTGTGATTGTCAATATAAATACCATTGGCAGCGCTTTCTTTGACAGCCCATAAAAATGGGACTGACCCTTCATACAAACTCAATTCATACCCATTCATAGGCCAATATTGGTCTGTGCCAACATGGATCATGTATTCACCATTCATCGGGAGGTCAATGGTAAGGGAAAGTGAACCATCAATTCCATCGGCTGAATCTACGAAATTGCCATTCGGATCGGTGATGTAGATCCAGGGATTGAAGTTGGGTGTATTTATCTGGACTGTGACATGGTCGCCATTTGTTCCATTGAATATCCAAACCTGGTCATCGTTCAGATTGTCCAGCCATCGTTCGCCGTATGCCACAATAAAGTAATTGGCAGAGTTGTTATTCGCTTCTGTGTCAGTCAGGGTGACGATACCTTTGCTGAAAATCGAAAGACCGGTTAGCCCATTTGAACTGGCATATACATTTGTAAGGGTTACAGGTTTTCCAGTTAGAACGCCCTCGTTGTTAATTAGAACACCATATAAGAAATTGTCATTTGCAGAACCATTTTTCCAGGTGACTGCGCCGGTGGTAAGAACATCCAAACCATATTCGTTCCAATCGAAATAGGCATTGGTTAGTGTCACAGTTCCAGTACCAGTGTTATTGACAAGCGAAGCGCCATACTCGCCATTCTCTGAGGTGTCGATATTCGTTAGGGTGATGTTACCTCTCGCGGTGATGCGCATACCACGGCCGTTGTATGAAAGGTTCCTGTCAAGATTATTGGTGCCTTTGATCGTTACAGCGCCTGTGCCACCAGTGGAAAAGACTTCAATACCAAAACCGCCATTATCCCTGGCTTGGAAGAAATCAACAGTGACTGGGCCATTTGTGCCGATGAACAAACCGCCAAAGCTGTTGTTGGAGAAGGAATTGCCTTCGGTCCAGTAATCCCTGCCGCTCCAGGTTCCAAGCTGTTTGATGGTCACACCGGCTGTGCCAGTGGCAGTTTAAGATGAGTGCGCCGTTTCCACCGCTGTAGCCATTGTCGTTGGCATAGATATTGGTAATGGTAACAGCCCCATTTGTATAAATGGCCAACCCTTCCAATGTATTACCGATGAAGGCATTTCCATTATTTGCTGTGGCGTTGATTGTTACGCCACCTGTTGCGCCAGGAACCTGATTGTTGAGCTCAACACCGATGCCATCGTTGTATTGCGCAGCAACGTTTGTAAGTGTGATCAAGCCTTTGCTGTTAACCACCAGACCATTTTCATAGTTTTCGTAGAACGTGCTGTTAGAAATGGTCACCGGCACCCCGGCCACTATACCCGGAGGGATGTTGTGGATTTCAGCGCCAAACCGATAGTTATTGTTAGCACCTATACGGGAAATTGTGACAGCGCCCCGGGAGTTGATGAACAAACCACCCAGCCCATTTCCCCAATAGCCATTATAGTAATTTACTGGCGCCAAGGTATTTATGGTCACAGCAGCGGCTGCGGAGGCGGTGGAGTTATCAATATACCCGCCCATTAGACCATTGTCCCATGAATCCAGGTTGGTTATTGTAATTGCCCCGTTCGATAGGATGTAATAACCATAACCACCATTGTAGCCAGTTTCATTGAAAACGGCGGTTGCATTGGTTAATGTGATTGCTCCTGTACCAGAGCTTTCGATGTAAACTCCATCAACCGAATTGCCGTTCGATTTGAAATTTTTGATGCTGACGGCGCCGCGGGTAAACAGATCAATACCTGTGGCATTCCCGTTTATATCCAAATTGGTAAGCGTTATCGATGCAGGTGTTGGAGCAAAGCTGTTATCTACATAGACTCCATCCCCCGAATTACCACCGGAATAGACATCCGAGATTGTTACAGCCCCTTTGGTCTCAACATTAAATCCGTCGCCGCCATTACCACTGGAGGAGGATATTTTGATTGTAACTGTCCCTGTGCCAGTATTATCGCACCAGGGGTCACTATCTCCCCAATCCTCACATCCCTGAATATCGATTCCGGTTCCGCCGTTGGATTCTGCGTGCAGATGCAATCCATTGAAGGAAGTATTAATATGGCTGACGATACCACGCATGTCGTTGCCAGAAGCCTGGATATTTTCCAGGGTGACAATACTTCCGTTAATCCATAATCCATCGCCCCACCCATCAACAGCAGCAAATTCATCGTTGTTATCAAACACGCTGTTTTTGATGGATATTGTGCTTTTCCAGGCATTAATATTGGCGCCATCTCCGGCATTCTCCTGAGCAGAAACGCCATAAAGCGTGACAGGGCTGGTGGTTCCATTGTTAATTTCTAACCCTGCATAGGACGGGGAGTTATAGAGATAGTTCCCATATTCATCATAATACTCGTCATAAAATATTCCATCATCCACATCATTCAGGTTGTTATCAAAAGCGCTGTTAGTGATCTTTACTGCGCCAGCATTGTATATCCGGGCGCCCATATAAGCGTTCCCGCTGGCATTAACGCGGTTGAGGTCAACTGTTCCTGAGTGATCGATGATGATGCCGGAGCTATCAGTTCCGGTTGCAGTAGCATTTACATCGACGAGCTGGATAGTACCTTTATTATTCCAAGCCCAGATGGCGGCATCATCTTCGTAGACCGTATTCGTAACGGAAAGGTTGCTGACAGAAAAGCCGGATAACATATTTGAGATATAAAGAAATCCGTTGATCTGCACATCTTCCGGGGTGAGACCTTTCCCCACCAATCCGGTCAAGCCCTTGACGCCATTCAAAGAACCGTTAACCCAAACTTCTTCATTATAAGTATCCGCTTCGATGTATAGTTTTCTGTCGGTTGGCGTCAGGTTGTTGGCTGCCATAAAATCCAACGCAGCCTGAATGGGAGTTGGTGATTCAACACAATTCGTGAGTGTGCCACATCCGCCAAGCTTCATAAAACTATACTTGACCGATCCGACTGTAAAATATGGGTCGCCTGCTACTACCAGATCACTGGAAGAGCGGGAAGCCATAGCTACAGGCTCACCACTGGGCTCAACCAAAATAATTTCATTTTCAGACAATGCAGTAACGGAATCTTGAATTAGCGATTCCGGTACAGTATTATCAATAAATGGTTCTTCCAACGCTGCATCTACGATTTCTGGATCGGTTGGAAGTTCTGTCGTTATTGCCGGGTCTGCCGGGGTTTCCGGCTGGTCAACAACATCAACCGGTTCCATCTGTCCAGCTCCGTCCTGTGGAGGCAGAGTCACCTCCGTTTGGGGAGGGTCAACCGGCTGGCCATCATCTGCAAAAACCGGGCTTACACTTGAGAATGAAAGAATCAACGCGATTATAAAGATTGGAAAAATCAAAATCATTTTATTATGTTTAAACATATTTCCTCCTTATCATTTTGATTGTTGGTTGGTAAATTAAAGTAGATTTTGAAAAATTTTCGATTAATCACCTCCCTGGTAAAACTTAATCCCCTTATATAAGCATAAATGATGGTCGAACAATTCAAATTTGCTAAATCTTTTCGCTAACACATAATTTTAGACCGATTATTAATAAATGCAAGCATTTTTAACCGACATCTTTTTTGCGGAAAAACATATTAATATCAAAAAATTATGGCAATTTCCACCATAAATTGAGCGAATAATTTGGAAATTGAGGATATTTAATGCCCTGAAATATTGGAGAAATTAATCCCCAATTTATTTACTCGCATGGTCCCGGAAAAAGGAGGAATGTGTGTAATAATTAAAATCTACTGAATTGGAATATTTATGGAACTTCGAAGATTAATTTCGGAATTTTGTCCGGAATAATATATAGTTCCAGAACGATTAATCCCTGATTTATTGAAAAGGATAAACATTACATAAAACAGGATTGTTGGAAGTTGCTAACCCCGAATTTGCTTCTTAGAGATTCTGTCAGAAATTAATCCGCCTATTCCAATAAGGAGGAAAAATCCAAAGATGATCAATATCATGGTAAAGAAGGGTAGTTTACCAAATACCTGATAATACCTTGCAGCATACCATTGCAGAAAAAACAGAAGAAATGCCCCTTCCATCAATACAATTCTTTTTAACCAGACGAACCTGTGATGTTTTGCTCGCTCCCAAGCCCATGCCGCAAATATCACAATGAAAACCAACAGGATCGTTCGATAGCGGGGATTATCCCATTGGTCACCTCCAGCTCTAAGGGAGCAAAAGAGGATCCATGACCAAATGACCAACCCCAGCCAAAGCATTTTATTCCTTATTCGTTTTTCCCGTTCAGAAAAAACTGAGAATGCGCCATAAGCAAGTACTGGTATGAGTAAATACCAACCCAGCGCCAACCAGGTGGATAGCAGCCTCCATATCCATGCCGCCGGATCCATAATCGTCGCTGGAAGAACTGGTTGAAGGATTCCGTACAACAAAATGAATGGCATCGCCATCCAATCCGGCAGGCTTTTCATCTGGAGCTGGATCTGACCGGAAGCGCCATGCGTCACCGACATATCCCAGGCTGCCGCATTCTTTAGCCAGTTGAAAATTATTTGTAATGGAGAATCTTTAACAAAATGATCCTGCCTTGCAAGGCCATAGGCCAGGGCGATGATACCGAGGACAAGTACCATGAATCCGGCCAGGAAAACCCAAAGAGGGACATCCTTTTTGCTTCGGTCGATCCAAAGCCAACCCGCGATAATCACAATACTTGTCACAGCCACGCCAGGTGAGAAAACCAGCATGCCAGCCAGGCTTGCCAGCAGCCAGGGCCAGATCGGCTTTATCCCTGTATGCTGCCATTCAAGCGCAGCCCAGAACACAATCGTAACAAATGTGATCAGGTAAGGCTCGCGCATTTGCGATGCACCCATTAATACTGCCTGCGGGTACAGGACGTACCACCAACCTGCGAACTTCTGCCACCTGCCGTCCCCGATCCTTTTTAATACCTTCCAAAGAAAGGGCACCCCAATCGCAGATGCCAGCGCGGAGAAGATGAGCATCAGGTGCGGCCTGAAGTCTCCGTTTGAAAGGACGCGATAGGTGAAGACACTCAAACCCAGGAATCCACCATATTGGTCGGTGGCATATTGTTTTGAAAAAACTGAAAGAATCGGTTTATTTGAAAGGGCAATATCCATCGCCTGAAAATCACGGCGATAAGCATCAAAAAATACATAGCCGGCTTTTTGCTGCTCGGTATCATATCCAATCACAGGCAGGGCTTTCATCAGACCAACCCCAAGACCAAGTCGAAGGAAAAAAGCAACCGCGATCATCCAGCCCAGCAACTTTGCGGAACCAGCTTTTTTCCAAAGAAAATACAAAACAGTAAAGCTCGCTCCCAATAAGAGGCTGGTGATAAACCAGCCGTAGAGCCATGAGTTGCGCTCCATAAATGCAGTAATGATCCCCCCGGTGATAAAGCTCAAAATGATAATAAACGAGATCTTTTTAATGGAAATTTTCATTGGATTATGTATCTACTGGACGAATTTCAGGATGTTTTCCTGCCTTTTCATTATGGAATAGTTTTCAATTCTGTTTTTTGCATTATAACCCAAGGATGCACGCTTATCAGCGTCTGACGCAAGAAGTCCCACGCTTTTAACCCAGGCGGAGGAATCCTCAGGAGGGCAGAAGAAAGCCGTTTCATTATCCAGAACTTCATGAATAACCGGTAAATCGCTGCTGATGATCGCTCTACCCACCGCCATGTATTCAAACATTTTCATCGGACTGCAAATATCCACTGAATTTCCTCCGCTGCTGCCGGCAATCGCATTTTCATAAGGCATCAGCAGTATATCGCAGGCTGCTTGATATAGAGGTAATTTGGAGTTTTCAATGAAGCCGGTCATGACCACATTTGAAACGTTCTTATCCTTTAGCGTATTCTTTAGAATAATCACATCAGATTCCCGGCCACCGACCCACAGATGTTGATAATCCGGGTAGGCTAAGGCTATCTGGACCAGCGTCTCAATCCCTCTACCAGCGTAAAAGTGACCTGTATAGCCGATGGTTAGTTTATCAGTGAGATTCTAATAGTTTTTCGAGCCTCTGAGCTGTCTGGAAGATCTTTGAATCGTCTTAAATCCACGCCATTCGGCGCATCGATCACTTCGTTCCCAAGGAAGGAAAAACCCGTCTGCAATTCCAGAGCCCTTTGCAAAGCATTTGAAACAACCACCAGCTCCTTCATAGGGGTCGCTTCCATGAACCGTTTCAACCAGAAAAGGCCAAACTTGCCAGTCGCCCGATCATGTATTTCAAGGACGACCGGGTTCTTCAAAATTGCACTTCCTCCCCAGGCTGCCTGGGGCAGCCAGGTGTAGATCAAATCCGGCTGCCAAACGGTCACTGCCCGAAGAGATGAAACAGTGAAATCATAGCGTTTAAGATAACTTGCCGAAGGCAGCCATGTGATTTCAAATTTCTTAGCCAATCCATAACATTCGGACAGTTGTTCGAACGGTGTTTGTTCATCGCCGGGGACCCATAAATGGACGTCATGTCCCATCGATTGCATGGCGTCGCAAACCTTCATCACCTGGATACTATTAGCGGTATTTGAAGGTATCAGAGAAGTCGATACGCAGGCAATTTTCAACTCGCATCCTCTTCTGCTAATTTTATTGATTTCAGGCCGCGTACAGCCATCAAGCCCACTGTTATTGCCAGATAAAGCGAAAGCAAAACAGCCTCCCACCGGTAGCCTAGAATTGGAACGATAGTCACAGTAAGTATTACTTTTACAAGGGTCGCCCAAAAAGCAATTTTGAGTGGATAATCCGGCATACCAAACGCCAGCAGGAGCGATCTGTTCCAATAAAGACTGTTTGCAACACCATAACCTGCCACGAGGATGATCAATATGGGCAGAGCTGGCAAAAATTCCGGTTTGTAAATGGCATGCAATTGTCCCTTCCAGGGAATCCAGGGGGTGAAGAATATTTGTTTTCCAAACAACACCAGGAACACACTCACTGCAATCGTCCAACCACCAGCGATCAAAGAAACACGCCGCAGGAGAGTCTTCAATGATGCCCAGGTCTTTTGGGTAATAGCCTTAATGATCTCTGGATAGGTTGTACTGATAAACGGGTTGATGGGCATGATCATGAGGTTGATAACCGCCAATGCAGTCTTATAATATCCAGCTACCTGGGAGTTGAAAAGCCATCCGATCCACAGTACTTCACTATCCCGTACAATCATATTGATTGTTCCACTCAGGTTGGTGCTGATGGCAAATTTCGCCAATTCTTTAAATGGCGGTAATGACTTGAGGGAAGATTTCCACCAACTTTTACCTACCATTTCATTTAATCGGACAAGAGCCATCCAGATCGGTCCGACTCCGGCAACCAGTTTTCCGGCTAAATAGGCCACCAGTACTACCAGAATACCGTCATGTGTAACAAAGGCATAAACCAGCACTGCCGCCGTCACCAAACTCTGTATCAGATTAATCACAGATTGGCTGCGATAATGGTTACCTACCTGCAAAATCCCGGTGGCAGTTTCGGTGGTCATCATCCCTAAAATTGAGATGCCATAGATAAAGAATAGAGGTGTCGCAGACGGATCATGAGCAATAAAGTTAGCCGCTATTGGTGCAGTGATTGCCAATATGAGATATGCAGTCATCGATGTAACTGCTTCCATCAATCCGGCTGCTTTTATGACTGCACCCGCTTTTTCAAAGTCGCTGTTAGCTATGTACTCGCCAAAATACCTGACAACGACATCCCCCATGCGGAATGAAAACAAGCGGTTAACACTGGATACGAAGGTGATGATAATACCGAGCACACCAAAATTCTCCACACCGAGAAGGTTGGCTGTGAGTATGCTTAATACAGCGCTGATCGCATTGCTGGTAAATAATAATCCTGAATTCTTGACGATCCGCCCCAATAAACGATCTTTAGACCAGGATTGAAACAGGCGAGAGTACAATTTTATCCAGTCTTAACCTGGCTGGCCCAGGTTCGTTCAGTTTTATACCAGTTTACAAGCCTGGAGACCCCACCATCCAATGATACCTGTGGCTCCCAATTGAGCAGTTCAATAGCCTTCGTCGAATCAGCCAGGTTTGCCCGGACATCCGCTTTATGGATAGGCAGGTATTCCAGGTTCGCTTTTTTACCAGTCTTTTCTTCGAACAATTTGACAAGATCGTTCATTGATATTTGTTCATGCCCACCCAGGTTGATGATCTCGTAACCCAAAGGGCGCAACCCCTGTATCGTGCCGCGGGCGATATCATCGACATATGTAAATCCGCGTGTTTGATTGCCATCGCCGTTCATTTTGACGATCTTACCTTCCGAGATCCACTGTGTGAAACGGAACATAGCCATATCGGGACGGGCTGCCGGACCATAAACGGTAAAATAGCGAAAAATGGTCACATCCAGCCCATGCAGGTAATGATATGTGAAACATAAAACCTCAGACGCTTTTTTTGAGGAAGCATACGGTTGCAACGGGTAGTCTGTATTCGCATCCTCTTTGTATGGCATCGGATTATTATCACCATAAACGCTGGACGAGGACGCCTGAACAAATTTTGGGATGCCATATAGACGGCAGCATTCCAGCATATTGATCGCCCCATCCACATTTGTTTGATAATAAACCCATGGATCAGCGACACTTGACCGAACCCCCGCCCGCGCAGCCAGATTGATCACTGCAGAACAACCAGCTGCATGACCTTTTATCGCTTCAATGATATTTCTATTGGAAATATCTTCCTGGATGAAATGAAACTTAGGTAATTTTTGCAGCCTATCCAAACGCCATTGTTTTAAACGTACATCATAGGCATCGTTCATATTATCGATGCCGACCACTTCATGCCCGGATTCTTCCAGCATCTCAACTACTCTTGCAGCGATAAATCCGGCCGCCCCCGTCACGATGTATTTCGCCATTACAACCTCACCACTTTTCTGTTGTCGCTGCCGACCTTGCCTAACGCATTACGAGTATCCACAATTAAGGATGCGTTCTTAAGGATCATTGCATAGTCATACTGCGTGTGATTGGTGATGATCACCACGCAATCTACTTCTTTAACGGCAGTCTCCAGGTTGGATACGGATTTCTTTTTCCAGGTATCATGTCTTAAAGCTGGAATAAATGGGTCGTGATAATCCACGTGTGCGCCTTTTGCCATCAATAATCCCATCACATCCAGAGCCGGGCTTTCACGCAGGTCGTCAATATCGGGTTTATAGGATGCGCCAAGGACGAGGATTTTACTGCCTTTTAATGGTTTTGATCGATCGTTCAAGGCGTCCTGGATACGGGTTACTACAAAGCGGGGCATATTTGTATTGATCTCAGAGGCCAGTTCAATGAAGCGTGCATTGTAATTTAACGATTTCATTTTCCATGATAAATACAATGGATCGATGGGGATGCAATGACCACCCAAGCCCGGGCCTGGAGTGAATTTCATGAAGCCAAATGGTTTCGTTCCAGCTGCCTCGACCACTTCCCAAACATCGACCCCCAAGCGGTTGCAGATCATGGCTAATTCGTTTACCAATCCAATATTGATCATGCGGAAGGTGTTTTCAAGCAGTTTGGTCATTTCAGCTACTTCCGCAGAACTGACTTGAATGACGGTCTTCAAAGCCTGTTGATACCAGTATGCAGCCACTTCGCTGCAATCCAAAGTGATGCCCCCCACGACTTTAGGTGTATTGTAAGTTGTCCAATCTTTCCGTCCAGGATCCACCCGCTCTGGTGAGAAAGCCAGGAAGAGATCTTCTCCTGTTATGAGATTGCAACATTCGCTTAAGCGTGGCAGGATCAATTCACGGGTTGTGCCTGGATAAGTGGTTGATTCCAAGGTAACCACCATTCCTTTATGAACATACTTTGCCAGTTCATCCGTTGCATTGACAATAAATGAAAGGTCAGGGTCCCCAGTTTTCTTCAATGGCGTTGGCACACAAATACTAACAGCCTGAACATCTTTCAAGACGGTAAAATCCGTGGTTGCGGATAGCAATCCAGCATCATGCAGCCGTTTTACATCAGAGGTCGGTACATCCTGGATGTAAGAAATTCCATGGTTGAGCTGGTCCACTTTGCGTTTGTCGGTATCTATGCCTATAACCTTATAACCAGCATTTCCAAATACGACAACGAGCGGTAGGCCTACATAACCCAGGCCGATGACTGCAACAACGGCAGACTTATCTTTTAATTGTGCAATTAATTTTTCTTTGGTTTGATTTGTCATTTTTACTCGGATGATATTCTAGAATAACATCATTTGTTTAGGATCATCGGGTTCTTGCTGGTGGATCAACTCCGGGTAGGATTTTACGGCTTCCGATATAGCATGCGGTTTTATTGGAGCTGGGGACTGATGGAGTTTCAATATCCTGGGTAAGTTAATAAAATCTTGTTCAATGGCCGGTTTAAGCGCAGGCTGATGTAGGGCTGCTGCCGGATGGAACATTGCTACCACAACCCGTCCATCCACATCAGTAGCTTTACCATGAACTGCGGATATCTTCACGCCTGGCATGAACTTACCCATGGAGAATCTACCCAGTGTAACGATCACCTCCGGGTTGATAGCCTCGATCTGCCGGTCCAGGAATTTTCCACAGGCAGACATCTCTTCTGGCAGCGGGTCGCGGTTTCCGGGTGGTCTGCACTTGACGACATTGCAAATAAAAACTTCCTTTCGAGCCAGGCCTGCTTTATTTAATAGGTCATCCAGCAGTTTTCCGGCGGCGCCGACAAAGGGCAAGCCCTGTTCGTTTTCATTGACTCCTGGACCCTCTCCAATGAACATGATCCTGGCATTGGATGGCCCTTCTCCTGGAACTGAGTTTTTACGCGAATGGTGCAGGCTGCAATTTTTGCACAACCGAACTTCACTGGCAATTTGCTTCAGTGCTTCATGGAATTCCATTACTCACCTCTGAGTAAATTCTACCTTAATAATGAAGTTTTACATATTTGACTATTTGGAGTGAGGTTCACACCTGCTTTGTCTTTGCGAATAGGAACGACGAAGCAATCTCTTGCCAGACTAGATTTATCTCCTTTTCAGAGTGAGGGGAATACTACGGACAAAATAACATGTCCTCGCTACGACACCACTGTGCCTTGCAATACCATCTACCACAGCTTCGTAAGGAAACCGAAGCATTACAACCCCTCAAACTCCAACGGGTCCAAAAGCATTACCACTGCATCCTCATGATTATCAACGTAATACTTCTTCCTCAGGTCAAAATCCACGAAACCCAGGTTGTGATACAGCGTTTTCGCAGGCAGGTTGCTGTCGCGCACTTCTAAAAATACCTTGCGCGCACCCCGGGTATATGCCTGTATTAATCCCTCACGGATCAAAGCGTTTGCCACCCCGTGCCTGCGTTGTGACTCAGCGACAGCGATCGTGCCAATATGGGCTTCATCTTCAATCTGCCAGACCACAATGAAGCCGATCAGCTCCTCAACCTGTTCACCAGACACAAAAGCGACCAGCGGGATGCTGGTCTCGTTCTTGTTTACCTCAAACAGGTAGGATCGTTCTGACCAGGGTAATGTGAAGCTTGATTGGTCCAACCGAAACACCGCCGGAACATGCTCATCCCTCATGCGGATAATGTGGATATTATGTGGTAATTCTTCGATCATCCAGGTATGGTTTCTTTGTAATGCAGGTATGTCGGAGATAGTGTGACAACATCATCCACGTCCATCAATTGCCAGCGATTCCATGCCAATTGGGCCAGGTAGGCCGGTCGACGAACGGAAAGAGCCGGTTCTGTAAGCTCTATATTCTTCCACCTGCGCGCCAGAGTTTTACGCTCTTCAGTATTCAGTTCTCCACAGATCAGGGTTGGTTTTTTAATATCCTGCTCCAATTCAGCCGGTGTCATGACAACAGGATCCCCGCGCTTTTTCCAACCTTCTTTCGTTGGTGAGTACTTGCCTACTGCCAGGCGTCCACGGCCTGCCTGAAGAACAGCAACGAGCGCCATATCCCTGATCGGAACTGCTGCCACTGTGATATCCAGGGTTGGAATTCCAATAACCGGCAAGTTCAGAGTTAGAGCCAATCCTTTTATTAACGCCATACCTATTCGCAGGCTTGTAAAAGAACCTGGGCCAGTGGCCACTGCCAATACGTTGAGATCCTTTACTTTTATTCCAGAGCGCTTGAGTAATGATTCAACTGCGGGAGTAAGTTCGACGGAGTGGTGATTTTGTGTCCGCCAGGTGATCTCACCGATAATCAGTTCGTCATCATATAAAGCCAATCCCATCCACTGTGTGGAGGTATCAACTGCCAGCAACACTATACACCTCCGTAAACTTGTTTATTCAGTTTGTGAACAATATCTTGATAGCGATTGCCCCTGCCATTGAACAACATTCCACGCTGCTCATCCGCAAGCCAACGCAAGGATACCCACAAATTCTCCTCAGGCAGCGCTTGTTCTATCCGCTCAGGCCACTCCACGATCACCGGTCCATTTTCGATCATTGGATCAAGGTCCAGGTCTTCGGCTTCGAGGGCTGACTCCATACGATAGGCATCCAGGTGAGCAAGTGTCAGACCATCCGGTCGACGGTAAATATTGACAAGGATAAAGGTCGGACTGGAGACTGCATCCAGTGAACCCCATCCTTTCGCGATTCCCTGTACGAGGGTTGTCTTTCCTGCTCCCAAATCTCCTGAAAGGCAGACAATATCACCTTTGTCAAGCATGGAACCCAGACGGATACCCATCCTGCGGGTTTGCTCCGGGCTGCGGCTGAAGTAATCCAGTGAGTTTACGTCTAGTATTGGCATCTGAAATGATTATAAGGTTTTCGGGAAAGGCAGGCAAGTTTAAAAAATTACTCGACAATACCCACTTTTTTGGCGATGATGCCGGCAATTTCAATTGCCGCATCAGGTTTGGCCAACGACCTGCAAGCCTCAGCTACCTTCATTCTTTTTTCAGGGTGCTGGATCCAATCTCTAATCGTGGAAACCACCCTGTCTGGATGAGGGGCCCAGATGCCGGCCTTATGATTGACTACATAGAACACGTTGCCATCTTCCTGACCAGGCAAGCGTGAATAGATGATGATGGGTAGCCCCGCGATGAAGGCTTCGCTTATGGTGCCGGGGCCGGCTTTTGTAACCAGAATATCCGCGGCAGCCATATAATCCGGCATTTCCGTAGTGAAACCGTAAATGATCGTTGGGTTGCGCCAGGTATAAGTCTCGAGAGTTGTTTTTAGTTTGGCATTTCGGCCGCAAACAATCACAACAGTTGCATTGATTTCTGAGTCATCGATGGATTTGACGATCTTCTCGATTGGGCCCATCCCTTCGCCGCCGCCAACCAGCAGAATGACGGGCAGGTCTTGCGGCCAGCCCAGCTTCTGCCGAAGCTGCTTTTCATCCGTCGACGGGTGGCAAAACCTTGCATCTACCGGCAACCCCACCACGTGGATTTTTTCCGGTTCCACACCATAGCAAATGCCGCGTTCCCTGGCTTCGTTTGTTGGTACCACCACCAAATCGGCCCGGTTGTCATACCAGAAGGCGTGGGTGGAGACCATGTCTGTTACGACGGTTATAAATTGTTGATCCTCATGTCTTAATGCACGCAGCACCGGGCTGTTTGATAACGGATGGACGGAAACAATGAGATCGCATTTGTTTTCTCTTACCAGCCGTTTGGCAGATTGGCGGATGTAGGGCCAGATGACATTGGAAAAGGATTGTGTCCGGCGTTTGCCATCACTCAGTCGGTATCCCAGCCCCCACATTTCCGGCATGCGAGACAAAGGCGGATAAATTGTGGCAGCCTGGTTGAGCGGGACTGGCGCGTAATCTTTGAAGATATCCACCAATTCGGCAGTCATTTTGCCTGGAAATTCGCTGCTCATGGCTTCGAGGATCGCCTCGGCAGCGCTCCGATGTCCACCTCCGGTATCGGAAAACAGGAATACAACATGAGGAATTTTATTCTGGGTTGATAGCATCATTTCTTCCGGGGATTAATTTCTTCATGCGCTTCGCCAGATCTCGACGCGGCAGAAGCACTTTGCGGCCGCAAGTTTGACAAACCAGGCCAATATCCGCACCCAGCCGGACAACTTTCCAGTGAGTGCTTCCACATGGGTGAGGTTTACGAAGTACAACCAAATCGTCAATATTAATATCCAGCAGCACAAAATGATTATACCATCCACATGTTATAATCACTTGCGAGCAAACACACCATGTTAAATTTATCGCCTTCTATCCTTATTTCCCGTATCGTCATTTTATTGATCGCACTTCCCGTCCATGAGTTGGCACACGCCTGGATGGCCCATTATTTTGGTGATACAACCCCCGAGCGAAACGGCCGATTGACCATAAATCCTTTGGCGCACCTTGACCCGATCGGCGCTTTGATGCTACTCATCGCCGGTTTTGGATGGGCAAAGCCGGTCCCGATCAATCCTTATGCGCTCGAAAAACGCTCACCAAATGCGATCACGATGGTCTCGTTAGCTGGCGTAACAGCCAATTTGCTGCTAGCGATTCTGGCAGCCATTCCATTCCGGTTAGGTTTGATCAGTTACTATTCAAATCCAGGCTCATTCCTGCCATCAGCAGGAGAGTTCCTCCTTCAATTCATCTATATCAATCTGGCGTTGATGATTTTTAATCTTATTCCATTAGCGCCATTGGATGGAGAAAAAGTTGTCAGCACCATACTTCCGCCCAATTTATCACGTTACATGGATATGATTCGTCCTTACGGTCCATTGATCCTATTAGGTTTGTTGATTGCGGGCAGAACCATTGGATTGGATGTCATAGGTTGGATTATGGGGCCGCCTCTAAAAGCCATGTTTGGCCTTCTTGTAGGAGGATAATTATGGGATTTCAAATTGCCATCATTGGCATGAATGTCATTGGAGTGTCGATTGGTTTATGCCTTGGCTCTTACGAGGATAAGATTATTCGCGTAGGCGTGGATAGAGACAATGGCGTCCTCAAAAAAGCTCAGAAGCTTGGAGCAGTTGACAGGACATCCTTGAATATCCCCGGTGCCGTCAAAGATGCCGATGTGATTCTCCTTACTGAGCCGCTCGGTCAAATGCTTGGAACACTGGATGTTATCGCCCCATTTTTAAAATCCGGCGTTAGTTTGCTTGATGCATCTGGAATTAAAGAAAAGATCAGCCAACGCGTAAGAGAAGTTGTGCCGGATTTCCATAATCATGCATCCCTGACGTTCACCGTTAATCCGGAATACATCCATACCAATGTTTCATCAATCGAAGATGCCCGCTCCGATCTTTTCCGGGAAGGATTGATGCTGGTTACTATTCCCGTAGGAACATCACAGGAAACTGTTGAACTGACAGGAACGATAGCTCGATTACTTGACACGCAAATCATGTTCGCTGATGCTGTCGAAGTGGATGGTTTGCAAGCCGGAGCCCAATACATACCGCAATTATTGGCTGCAACTTTATTGAACATCACCACAGGGCAGCCGGGTTGGCGTGAAGTGCGAAAATTAGTGAATGCTCCATACATGATCCCGGCCAGCGCAACAATGATGATCCCGGAAGGAGCTTCTGCAAGTGCAGAATGGATTGCTGAAAAAGATAATTTGATCCGATATATTGATTTGACGATACAAGAGCTGGGCGAAATTCGGGCTGAACTAGCTTCTGAGGATGTTGATGCATTGACTGAAAGAATAACCATTGCCAAGGAATCCTACTTATCATTGGAAAAACAGCGTTCCAGCGGTGAATTGTTCGATAGAGGTGAACCCGAAGTTTATATACCATCCTCAGGTGGGACAATTAAAAGGTTGTTGGGTTTCGGAAAAAAGAAGTAGTCTCGATCTTTAAGAGGGGCGGGATGTCTTATTTTTGTTATATCGTTCAATGTGCTGACAGCTCCTATTACACCGGATGGACAACCGACCCGATCCGCAGGACAAAACAACATAATAGTGGAATCGGGGCAAGATATACGCGTATACACCGTCCAGTAACCCTGGTTTACATTGAAGAATTACCCGGCAAAGTAGAAGCCATGAAGCGCGAACGCGCCATAAAGAATATGCCGCGTCCTAAAAAGGCTGCCCTGATCCAAGCCAACCCGATTATTAAGGGTATTGACCATGACTGATGCCAAATTCCAATACCTTTCTGTTGCTCCTGGCAGAGTGAATATTTTAGGTGAACATGTCGATTATAACGGTGGACCGGTCATGCCGGCAGCCATCGATTTAAATGTGAAGTTGGAGTTCTCTCCCCGCAAGGATAACCTGGTAAAGCTGGAATCGCTGGATTTTGAAAGTAATGTCACCTTCGATCTCGATCATTTGGATCTAAAGGTGGATACTGTCGGTAAAATGCTGCCATCCTGGGCGCTTTACACTGCTGGTGTTGCATGGAGTTTATTGCACGGCGGCTTGAGGATCACTGGCATGGATGGTCGCTTTTCCTCCACAGTGCCGATTGGGTCTGGATTAAGTTCATCGGCGGCAGTAGAGGTTGCATTCGCCGCAGCGTGGAATAAGATTGCAAATGGTGGTTTGAACAACAAACAGATTGCGCTGCTCTGTCAAGAAGCCGAAAATAAATATGTAGGAGTAAATTGCGGGATCATGGATCAATTTGCATCTGCCAATGGGGTCAAAGGCCATGCCATATACCTGGATACCCGCACACTTGAATTTCATCCCGTTCCACTGCCGGCTGGAACCGTTCTAGTGATAGCAGATTCGGGCATCAGAAGGTCCCTGCATAATTCTGAATACAACATCCGCAGGGCTGGATGCGAGCAGGCGCTTGCGATCCTGGCGAACGAAATCCCTGGCATCAAATTCTTGCGGGATGTGAGCAGCCTTCAACTGAACAAATACTATTCCTTACTGCCTTATCCAGTCAACATCTATGCCCGTCATATTGTAGAAGAATGTGAAAGGGTTGACCAGGCTGTTCTGTTCCTTGAGAAGAATGATGCGGCTGGTTTTGGCGCATTGATGTTCGATTGTCATAGAAGTTTGCGGGATCTTTATCTTGTCAGCACACCGGAGTTGGATAGGCTGGTAGAGATTGCATCCGAACAACCAGGCTGCCTGGGCGCAAGACTGACCGGGGCTGGTTTTGGCGGCTGCACCGTGAACCTGGTGGAAGAAAAATTTGCACCAGAATTCATTGAGGCACTAAAAACCGGCCACCTTATGGCAACCGGTAAAACTTCCAGAGTATATAAATGCCTTGCCAGTGAAGGCGTAAGAGTATTCGAAGTTTAATCAGTAAATACAGGTAAATGCCCGAGAGAAATGATCTCGCGCCATTTGGCACGTTCTCCCTCCGTGAAAATTGCTGCCTCTGCAACGATCTGCGCACCTGCTTTTTGGATCAGCAATCGCATGCCTTGCAGGGTGGAGCCAGTGCTGATGACATCATCAATGATGACCACCTTTTTGCCATGCATCAGATCGTTATCTTTTTCATCCATGAAGAGCGTTTGCGGCTGCCCGGTGGTGATTGAGAGCGTCTCGGCCTGGAGCGATTTACCCATGTATGGTTTATAGGATTTGCGCAGAATGACATACCGTTTACCGGTCTCCAACGATAACGCATAAGCGAGCGGGATGCTTTTCGTCTCAGCGGTTACCAAAACATCATAGTCAATGGATGCCAATTTATTTGCCAATGCCTTGGCGCAATTTTGAACCAGTTCTGTATCGCCTAAAATATTGAGGATGGCGATCTTCAAGCCTGGCTTGATCTCAAATAACGGTAATTCGCGCTTTGTTCCGGCTATTTCAACGGGATAGGTCTTCTTCTCACTCATGGTCATTTCCTCCAAAGTTGCAAGTTCAAAACAAGTTTAACACAAAAGTAACAAACCAACATAAAAATACCCTTTGGATCGATTGAGGGGGGCAACCGACCCGAAGGGCATAACCATAATAGCAAATAATTTATAAATTGCAAAGTGAAAATGCTGTCAATCTTGTTAAATAAAAAAATCATTCCGGTTTTCGCCGGAATGATGAGAGCCGTGGACGCCGACCACGGCTCTCAATTTAAGGAGGAGAAGAAGAAGAGAAGTCGCCCTTTGATACTATAATAACAGTACCAATTGAATACTACTTGACGCTTACCCTACGCTTGCTCTACGATTTTCGCGTAGGTTTAATAAAAAGGTTAAAAATGACCTGTATACAACCATCCGCCATCGTTTTTCACCAGGTATTCGGAAATATCAACTTATTTTTGGATCCAGATGGGGTTTATAAGCTGACTTTCTCGCCACATGTAAATTTTGCGCATGACCTAACTGCCGAACCTCGAGTGATTTCTGATTCTAGGGGGGAGTCTTTGAAATATGCCATTGAATTACTACGCTACCTGACAGGGAAAGGAACAAGCCTGGATATTCCAATTAACTGGTCAATTTTTCAGTCTTTTCAAAGGGCCGTCCTCGAACAGGCATGCAAAATTTCATTTGGTACAATTATGACTTACGGACACCTTGCCACACATTTGGGCAATATAAATAATTCAAGGGCGGTAGGAGCGGCCCTGGGAAGGAACCCGATCCCCATCATCATTCCTTGCCATAGGGTGATCGGCGCGGATGGTAGCCTGCATGGGTATTCTGCTCCCGGCGGATTATCCACCAAAGCCTGGTTGCTCAAGCTTGAAGGGCATTATTTTTCACCCGATTCACCTATTCGATTAGAAAAGGATAAATATGGAAACTTCAAATGAGTTTCGCAGTGGTTTTATTACCATTGTTGGACGCCCCAATGTGGGAAAATCTACTTTATTGAACTTGATCCTAAAACAGAAGGTCGCCTCGATCTCGCCCAGGCCGCAAACGACCAGGCGCAAACAACTAGGAATCTATACCGATGACCAGGCGCAGATGGTCTTTGTTGACACACCCGGTATACATACACCCGTCCACAAGCTGGGGGAGTTGATGAACAAAGCCGCAGAGGAGACTATCCTGGATGCGGACATCGTTCTCTGGTTGGTGGATGCCAGCGTTTCTCCAACGGAGGAGGATCGACTGGTTTCACAATTTATTTTAAGGATGGATACCAAAGCGGCGGTCATTCTTGCTCTAAATAAATCTGACCTGGTTAATTCTGTTACGCTCAAAGAGAGAAAAGAAGAGTACGGAGCTCTGCTTGATTGCACATCCATTCACTTTATTTCAGCCCTATCAGAATTTGGCGTAAAAGAATTAATGGAAGATCTCACTGTTCACCTCCCAGTCGGTCTACAGTTCTACGATGCTGACCAGATCACAGACCTGTACGAAAGAGAGATCGCTTCAGATTTTATCCGTGAGGCTGCCATGATCCAATTGAAGGATGAACTGCCCCATGCCATTGCCGTCCGGGTGGATGATTACCATGATGTGGGTGATGCGAAAGCCGAAATATACGCAACTATCTTCGTGGAACGCGAATCACAAAAACCGATCGTTATCGGCAAAGCCGGTTCGATGATTAAGGTCATTGGTGAACATGCGCGCAAGGATATTGAAAAAATGGTTGACAGAAAAGTCTATCTTGAGCTCAAGGTTAAAGTATTGAAAAACTGGCGGAACGATCCATCAGCCTTGAAGCAGTTCGGATATACAAAACATGATGATAAATAAATGTTAACTCCGGCTGCATTGTTGACCATTCTCGGAGTTGCGATTCTGGATTGGTTTGCGGTTAGATTTAACTGGCACAAAGCTAAATACATTACAAAACCGCTGGTGATGATCGTTTTAATAGGGTGGTTAAGCCTGATGGGGGGATGGCGTTACCCGGCGATGTTCTTTATGTTGGGCGCAGTTTTCTCGCTCCTGGGCGATGTCTGGCTGATGATGCCCGGCAAATTCTTTCTGGCAGGACTTGCTTCCTTTTTAATTGCGCACATTTTCTACATTGTTGGATTTGGAATACATATTCAGCAGGTAAGCATGCTTTTTTTCCTGATAAGTGGCTTGATTATCATCATAGCAACCTTCGTGATCCACAGAATTCGTCAGGGTGTTTACCGCACCACCGGCGCCCGGCGGCTGCGTTGGTCTGTAACCATTTATGGAGTTGTCATCACCTGTATGTTCTTAAGCGCACTGCAAACATTAGGGAAGAGCGGCTGGGATATTAATCATTACATACCTGTCGCCGTAGGCGGACTATTATTCTATGGTTCGGATACTCTGCTGGCTTACGACCGGTTTGTTGCTCCGATCAAATATGGACGTTTGCTGGCTCGAATCACTTACCAACTTGGACAGATCTTGCTTTTAGGTGGCGCAGTCGGCCATTTTGTAAAATAACCCCAAAATTATTTAATTAACGGTTTGAAACCTTCACCCATTGCTTCGTGAACTTGACCGATCACCATGAAGGCATAGGGATCCTTCTCCATCACCAGCGCTTTGAGTTGACTGACTTCAGAACGGGTGATCACGCAATACAGGATATCGCGCTCAGTGCCAGTGTAGGCACCTTTCCCAGAAAGAAGGGTAACGCCACGCCCCATGACCGTAAGAATTTCCTTCGATAAATCTTCCGGGCAGCTTGTTACAATCATTGCGGATCGGAATATCCCAGTCCCTTCAACGACCAACTCTGCAGCCAGGCCACTGACATAAATCATTACAAGGCCATAGAGAGCATGTTCCCAGTCAAAGATAAATCCAGCCAGCAGGACGACCACGGTATCGGTGATGAGGTAAGCCTGTGAAATGGAAACACCCAGTTTATGGTTGAGTATCCGCCCCAGGATATCGCTGCCACCGCTGGTGCCTTGTCCACGGTATACCAGCCCCAACCCGACTCCGAGCATCAAACCGCCATAGAGGGAATTTAGAACCAGGTCATGGGTTACTCCTGCCGGAGCAATGAAGAATCCCAACACATCTGTCAGCACTGAAAAAGAAATGATCGCGAAGGCTGTTCGGAAGGCAAAGCGCCTACCGCCCAGGTAACGCCAACCCAGGATGAATAGTGGCGCATTACCGATGAATACCATTACTCCGATCGGCCAGTTGGTGACATGATTGATCAGCTGGGCAGCGCCGCTCACCCCGCCGCTAACAAGCAGGCCTGGAATTAAAAACATACGCATAGACAGTGCTTGCACCAGCGATCCTGCCAGGATGAGCGCATAGTCCCGCACGAGCTTCCAGGGAAAGCTTTTTGCCAGCTTCGGTTGATCGATTTTTTGGGCGTTTGGATTGATTTGATCGTTCATGATGATCCACTTTCAAACTTTCGAAAAAAAAACGCCTCAACGGAGGCGCATTCTTTCAGATAGCAAATTACTTCTTTGCTGGCGCTGTCTCTTTCTTTTCAGGCGCCGGTGTTGAAGGAGCTGGCGTCTCCGATTTCGTGCTTGACTCAGAGCTGCTGCTTTTATCAGCAGTACTTTTCTCGCCTTCGGCTTTATCTGCTTTCGCAGCGGCGGCATAAGACATACCGCTCGACGAGCGGTGATCGGTTGCGTAGAAACCTGAACCTTTAAAGACGATCCCCACCGGTTGAAAAACCTTGCGCAATGTCTTCTTTGCACATTCCGGGCATTTTACCAGGGGTGGATCTACAAATTTTTGATTTTCATCGAACTGCACTCCGCAGTTCATACAACGATACGTATATACGGGCATCTCAAAGCCTCAATCCTGCTGAGGATAATAAATTGGTTGACAAGTAGAATATTATAGTCTTGTTGAACCCGAATCGCAAGGAATGTATCAAAAAGTACAACATTTGAAGGGATTGGATGTTTCAAAACTGCGGATTTCATTCCATGCTTTGCCAATTTCTTCATAAGAAGTATGGGCGGGAAAGGAAAAACGTAGAATCGAAGATAGAATGTTGGGTTTAATGAAATATTACTTTCATTCATGCTACCATTGACATTTATCAATAGTGGAAAAGAATAATTTACTGATACAATGATACAATTATTGGCAAAATATATTCAAAGCAAATGCTGTGAAAAAGGGATTAATATACGAGTTGGGAGGGATTTCTAATGAATGAAAATATGACAACAACAGGGATTGAGACATCTGTAAAGGCTCGTGCCATCAATTGGAAACAGGTGGCTGCATTCCTGGGCTTGACCTTCGGGTTGACCTGGGCGCTGGACCTAGCCATCTATTTGCTGGGCGGATTGTCGACCCCCGCCATATCTCTGGCGCTCCAGTTCCAGATGCTTTTACCGGCTGCAGCCGCAATAATTTTGGGCTTGTTCTTCTTTAAAGACAGCCCTTTGTACCGCACGACCAATCGAGCTGTTTCGCGCTGGTTTATATACTATTATCTCGCGCTGACAGCGCTTTACACGGTTGGTACGGTTACAGCGTTATTCCGTCCTGAACTGGTGCAGATTATCAGTACTGCTCTGCTGGCCGGATCTGCGGTTGGCCTGATCTTGCTGGTGGTACTCAGGATTGTAGGCAAGTACAACTCATTTGCATCGGTCAATATGGCCGGCGGGAAACCCCTTGCCTGGTTGATTTTCGGGGTTGGGCTCGTCTTATTTTACGGGTTGCAGACAGGATTAAACTGGTTATTCAAACTTGGAAACCCGGTGGATATCCAAACGCTGCTTCCTCAACTGCGACTACAAACATTGCCGAATTCAGTCATTCTGGCGTCCATAGCGTTGAACACCATCCTGATCGGTCCTTTCCTGGGATTGATCATCAGTTTTGGAGAAGAATATGGCTGGCGCGGATACCTGCAATCAGCGCTGCTGCCCCTGGGTAAAATTAAGGCCATTCTTCTTCTCGGCGTTATATGGGGCATATGGCACTGGCCGATCATTTGGATGGGGTATAACTATCCCGGACAACCGATTTTGGGTTCATTGGTGATGACTTTATACACCATAGCGCTGGCTTTTGTTCTTGGATACGCAGTCTTAAAAACCAAAGGGATCTGGCTCGCTGCATTTCTGCATGCGTTGAATAATCAGACATTGTCGTTTCTGAACGGATTTCTTTATGCCCCCAAGAATAATATATTGTCGTTTAGCGCTGGCATATTGGGAATACTTTGTTTTGCTGTGGTTATCGCGATCATACTGCGCGACCCCATCTGGAAAGATTGATATTTACTTACAAGCCAGGTATTTGGAAGAAAAATGAGAATAGAGAATGGACAGTTCTCTATTCTCTATTCTGTAATAACACATCGCTATTCCCTTTTCCCCCTATAATTGAAGCATCAAACATGGAACAAGTTAGCTTCCATTATCACCGTTCTTAATTGGATGATTTTCTCCATAAAAATAATGCTTGATCTGGTGATAATTGAGAAAAGAGGTAATTGCGATGCGGAAAGTATTCCTTGCTTTTACTACGATTCTTGTGATGGCTTGTCAGGGGGTAAGAATTGCCTCAACACCTGCTCCACCAATTTCCCCGGAAGAGCAGATATCCACTCCCTACCCCGTCCAGTCTGATGAAGCGGCTTTTGTGAGCACAGCCTTACCCGGTGCGAACAGTCCTGTCCCGGTGGACGGCACAGCTACACCCAATGCGATCGTCCCCATCCCGGTCAGCTCAATTCAAATAGAAGGAGCGCCATACAGCGCATATCAAATTCCCGGCGACCCGTTCCGGTTTGTTTGCCAGGAGCCATGCCCGCTAGAGTTGCAGTACATCTATGCGGAATACGCCGGCTTTCGGGCTGCTCATGACAACCTGATCAAATTGACCGGAGTTGACACTTTGAGCGAACTGCAGCCGGTGGATATGCATTTGGTATTCGAGGACAGTATCTGCAAGAATGCGCCCTATGGTCATGCCTATACTTATACAGGCACGCACCAGGCCTATACCTGCACCGATGGCCCCGGATATTACCCAACGATTGAGGAAAAAATTCAAATGGCAGCGCGGACAGATGGGCAATATTTTCCTCTTCATGAATACATGCATACAATATTCTTTGGAAGAATCTCCGGGAAGGCCGGTGATTTCCATGATTATAAAGCGCTGTTTTTTCACGAATATGTAGTAAATCTTCCCTCTTATGCCATCGGGATACTGGACCCAGCCGTATTTTGTTCCTATCGCGAATTTGCCCCCGGTGATTATGGTGGATGGTTGATCAATGAACTTTGCCTGCAAAATGATTTCACACTGAAGGACCTGGCTCTCAGCCTGATCGAGTTGGATAAGCTCTATCAATCTGGCGCCGGCCAGGTGGAACAGGAAGGGTACGCTCATCTTGTGCCGAGCGTGGCCCAATACAGGGACATTCTCAACCGGCTGCTGGGTAGCGACACTACCCAGGCCTTTGCAGACTCATGCTGGCCACCTGAACTGTTTGGAAACAGCTACACCCTAAGTTCCATTTGTGCCCCGCCAAAAATTGAAGGGACACCAACGACTGTACAGTAGAGGCGATTGGAAATGTCTTTCAGCTACCTTGCTTGGTGGTTGATGTTAAGCAATAAAGACAGGTAAGCGAAAATTGGAAAAACTGGCGGAAAAGTCAAAACAGATTAGGGAAATAAGCGAATTGAGTGGGTTGAAGGTCACAAGAACCAAAATTCAACTTAATGAAACAACTCAATAATAATGATTGTTTCAGTCAAAAAATAATCTAAAAGTTATTCCTTAGGGATTTTATTATTTGCTTTTTCCTGGATTAGTCTTTAATATTGGTGGATATAATTGTTACACTTCGATTCTTAAATTATGCTCTTTAGAAAAATTACAACGAGGCAAAAATGTCAGATCGGAACAGTATGCAAGCATGGAATACCTCCATTCTGACCACAAAACTATATGTTCCTCTTCCCAGGCCTAAAGTTGTACATAGACCTCGCCTGATTAAGCTACTTAACGAGAATTTGCTCCAAAATTGCGACTTCGTACGCAAGCTGACTTTGATATCTGCTCCCGCCGGTTTTGGTAAAACCATGTTGGTCTGCGAATGGATCAAAGGGCTGTCGCACCATCCCGAAATCCACCCGGATGGATTGGGTATTGAGCAATCCGAACCAAATGTTCGGATTGCCTGGCTGTCGCTGGATGATGGGGATAATGACCTCTCCCGCTTCCTGACATATATAGTCGCTGCATTACAAACAATCTCCAAGGAAATTGGGAAAGGGGTATTGGGAGTAATTGAAACTTCTCAGCCGCTGGCGATAAATTATGAATCGCTGTTAGCGACCCTGATAAATGAAATTGCCACAATTCCGGATAATTTCATCCTGGTGCTGGATGATTACCATGTCATCGATTCTGAACTGATCGACCATGCCCTTACCTATCTGCTCGATCACCTTCCACCACAGATGCACCTGGTGATTACCACACGCGAGGATCCATCCCTGCCCCTGGCACGCTACCGGGCGCGGGGTCAATTGATCGAACTGCGGGCAGCTGACTTACGTTTTTCACCCTCCGAAGCCACCGACTTTCTCAACCAGGTGATGGGACTGAAACTTCAAGATCCAGACATCGCCGCGCTTGAAACGCGCACTGAAGGTTGGATCGCTGGTCTGCAATTGGCTGCCCTCTCCATGCATGGTCGGGAAGACATCGCAAGTTTTATCCGGGCTTTCACCGGCAGCCATCGTTTTGTGCTGGACTATCTGGCCGGGGAAGTTCTCGATCGCCAGCCGGAGAGTGTACGTAATTTTTTGTTACAAACTGCAATTCTCGACAGGTTGTGTGCTCCTCTGTGCGAAGCTGTCACCGCGAGGGAAGATGGCAAGGAAATTCTGGATATCCTGGAGCGAAATAACCTGTTCCTTATTCCGCTTGATGATGAGCGCAAGTGGTTTCGATATCATCACCTTTTCGCTGATGTACTGCAGGCACACTTACTGGAGGCACAGCCTGAGCAGATATCCAGCCTGCACCAGCGGGCAAGCGCGTGGTTTGAGCAAAACGATCTGCGATCCGATGCCATCCGCCACGCGCTGGCTGCAAAGGACTTCGAGTATGCAGCCGGTCTGATCGAACTGGCCAGGCCGGCTATGGATCTCGGTTACCAATCCTCCACTTGGCTAGGATGGGTCAAAGCGCTGCCTGAAGTGTTGGTCCGCAACCGGCCTGTTCTCAGTATGGGCTATGGCTGGGCGTTATTGGATGGCGGCGAGCTGGAAGCCAGCGAAGCCCGCTTGCAGGATGCTGAACGCTTGCTGAACGTGCCGAGTGACAAGATGGTTGTAGTGGATAATGAACAATTTCGCTCGCTGCCAGCTTCGATCGCAACCGCCCGAGCCTACCGCTCCCTGGCGCTTGGCGATGTCCCCGGCACTGTCAAGTATGCCCGGCAGGCGCTCGAACTCACCCCCGAAGATGACCATATCAGGTACCTCCAGGCTACCTCGCTTTTGGGGCTAGCTGAGTACACAAGTGGAGACCTGGAAGCAGCCGAGCGTTCACTGTCTGAATTTTGCTTGTACCTTCAGAAAACAGGTGAAATCCCTACCCTGATAGGGATTACATTTCTCCTGGCCGATATCAGAGTGGCGCTGGGTAGATTGCATGAGGCCGAAAACAGCTATCAGCAATCGATTCGTCTTGCGACCGGCAAGGGCGAACTCATGCCGATTGGAACGGCAGATTTATATCGCGGTCTTGGTGAACTTTACATTCAATGGGATGACTTGGAATCGACTTTACATTATTTGCAGATCAGTCAGAAACTGGGCGAAATGACAGAATTGACTGACTGGAAGTATCGATTATGCCTATCTCAGGCGTGTATGAAAGAGGCCCAGGGAGACCTGAATGGTGCCCTGATTTTACTGGACGAGGCCGAGCGTGTTCATATTCGTGGTCCTCTCCCTGATGTACGACCCGTCACGGCCATGAGGGTGAGAATATGGCTCAAGCAGGCCAAGCTGGCTGATGCCAAACGCTGGGCGAGTGAGCAGAGACTTTCGGTGGATGATGACTTGAGCTTCATACGTGAATTTGAATATATCACGCTGGCTCGCGTGCTAATTGCCACCGGTAAAAACGATCGAGAGTCTGGTTCACTTGACATCGCTAACCGGCTGCTGGGACGCCTTCTGCAAGAAGCAGAGACTGGCGGTAGGATGGGCAGCGTCATCCAAATCTTAATATTGCAGGCTCTCGAATACCAGACGAAAGATAAGCTATCTGACTCACTTATAACGCTTGAACGCGCCTTATCTCTATCTGAGCCGGAAGGTTATATTCGCATCTTTGTGGATGAAGGAGATACGATGCGATTGTTGATTGAAAAGCAATCGCGCAATCGAGACCATCCGCTGAGTGGTTATTTAATGAAACTCCTGGCAGCCTTTTCAAAGTCAGTGGATCCAGAAAAATCAGAAAGCTTATATAAGAAAACAGACATGCTGGATCCTTTGAGCGAACGGGAATTGGTAGTTCTCAAGCTTCTTAGAAGCGAGTTGACCGGCCCTGAAATTGCAAAACAGCTAATTGTTTCACTTAACACCTTTCGCACCCACACAAAGAATATTTTCACCAAATTGGGAGTCAACAACCGGCGAGCGGCAGTCAGCCGTGCAGAGGAACTTGATCTATTCTAGCTGACCATAATCACCAGTCCAGTCCCTTCAGGTGTCACAATCCACCTGAAGGGACTTTTTTGTTTTCGACAATGAATCACCATATCAATCACATCATATGGTGATGACAGCTCACAACCTCAGGCAGTATCCTATGGCAGATTAACCATGAGAGAAAGAAATGAGACATTAAATGATTGAGCAACCGAATTCGAATAAACAGTATTGCGAAATTCGATTAAAGGGACACCTGGAGACTCGTTGGGTGGAGTGGTTTGACGGCCTGGACATCACGCTGGAAGAGAATGGCAACACACTTCTAAGCGGATATCTGGCCGATCAGTCTGCCCTGCATGGTTTACTCAAAAAAGTGCGGGATATAGGTTTGCCCTTACTCTCAGTAAAAAATGACTTGCCAAATAACAAGGAGGTTAACGAATCATAGTTCTTATTTTTGTTTGACCTTCATAAAGCAGTTAATGAAAACAGAAAAATCAAAATAAATCAAAAAAAAGGAGCAATAAAAATGAAATCGTTACAGAAATTTGGTGGTTTTGCAGCACTTTATATGGCATTGGCGCATTTGATGGGATTAGTTATCTTCATTGTAATTCTGGATTACATCAGCATAACCGATTTAGCTCAGAAGGTCGCCATGAATGTCGACAACCAAGCAGTCGTTTTTTCAACCAACCTGCTCATGTATGTTTTCTTTGGCTTTTTCCTAATCGTATTTTCACTCGGTTTGTATGACAGATTGAAAGCTGGCGCGCCTGCACTTATTCAAGTGGCAACTGTGATTGGTGTTATCTGGGCTGGCTCATTGATCGCAAGTGGTATGGTCGCGAATGCCGCGCTCTCCTCAGTTGTGGCACTCAATGTTACTGACCCAACCCAGGCTGCATTGACCTGGCAGGGAATTGAACCCGTAATTGACGGACTTGGCAACGCAAATGGTGAAATACTCGGTGGTCTTATGACATTATTGATCAGCCTGGCTGCACTGCGAGCCGGTGAACTTCCCAGGGGTTTGAATATCCTCGGGTTGGTGGTTGGCGCAGTGGGCATTATCACAATCATCCCGGCGCTGAACGCTTTGGTTGCAGTGTTTGGCCTGGGCCAGATCATCTGGTTCATCTGGATGGGGATTGTGCTGCTGCGCAACAGTAAAAGCATGGCGGCTTAATAATATTTTGAATTCAAGACTCAATGGCAATAGCTGCCATGTACTGCAAATCAGAATAACAGAGTGAACTTACGCACTTAGGACTGGCTGTCCTGAAAATAATGTAGGACGCCAGTCCCGCAAATAATGAGCACATGTTTAGTTCAATGAAACTCATCAAAATCTTTCAAAAAAGGAGACAAAATGAAGAATTTACTAAAAATGGGAGGAATTGCCGCACTCATCGGAGCAGCAACAAACCTCATGGCCATTGTAACGTTTATAACCTTAGGACCCAAAGGCTTCGGTTCCAGCGACCCGGGTCAGGTCGTGGCTTTTCTTGCCACTAACCAGGCTTTCATGCACGTTTTTGACATAATCAGTTATTTGATCTTCGGTGTGAGTTTGATTTTCCTGTCACTGGCGATCTATGAGCGATTGAAGGCTGGATCCTCACCTACACTGGCACAGGCTGTGACCGCATTCGGCCTGATCTATGCCGTCCTGGTTCTTGTGGTTGGCACACTCGAGATCAGCAACTTGAACACAGTCGCCAAACTCTATGTCGAAAATCCGGCTCAAGCTGCAACGGTCTGGTTGACGCTCAATTCTGTGGCATCTGGTTTGGGTGGCGGTGGCGGAGAAACGTTAGTTAACGCCTTATGGATTCTACTTCTAAGTTGGGTAGCCTTGCGGGCAAGGGAACTTCCCAGAGTATTTAACTACCTTGGTCTGGTTATCGGTGTAGCTGGAATCCTCACTGTTCTCCTGACCTCGTTTCTCCCGATGGCTGTTGTTTATGGATTGGGCCTTATCATCTGGCTCGCTTGGCTCGGGATCGTGATTCTGCGTAGGAGCCCTGTCTCAGTGGCGTAAAAAACACTACCAAACTACAAATTTTTGCCTTCAAGGCACAACATCAAACAAGAGTATTGGAGAGGTTGACTCTCAACCTCTCCAATACTCGGACTATGGAAAGTATTTTTGGAGAATAACATGAAAGCAATTGTTTACAGAAAATTTGGCCCACCCGATGTACTTCATCTTCAAGAGGTGGAAAAACCCAACCCTAAAGCGAATGAGGTGCTGATAAAAATAGTTGCGACAACAGTCGTAAAAGAAGACCCGGACATGCGAGCTTCACCCGGGTATAACGGGTTACTGAAACCCAGAAACCCGATCCTGGGGCAGGAGCTGGCCGGGGTGGTCGAATTGATAGGAAAAAATGTGACCCGCTTTAAGCCAGGCGACCAGGTCTTTGGCATAGACGCGTTTGGCTCTTATGCTGAATACAAATGCATGCCTGAAAACGGGGCGCTGGCCATAAAACCGGCAAACATCAGTTATGAGGAGGCAGCCAGTATTCCGAACGGTGCGCTCACTGCACTGCCTTTCCTTAGAGACAAGGCTGCTATTCAAAGTGGACAAACCGTGCTGATCTATGGCGCTTCTGGGTCGGTTGGTGCTGCTGCCGTACAGTTGGCCAGGTACTATGGGGCAGAGGTGACCGGAGTATGTAGTACCACGAATTTGGAATTGGTAAAATCTCTAGGTGCAGATCGGGTCATTGATTACACTCAGGAGGATTTTACCAAAAACGGAAAAACCTATGACATTATTTTTGACACGGTAGGAAAGGTTTCGTTCTCAAAGTGCAGAGACTCACTGACGGATAAAGGAATTTATCTTGCCACGGTTCCTACACCGGAAATTATGCTTCAAGCGTTATGGACTGCAAGAAGTGGCAGCAAAAAAGTAAAATTTGCTGCTACGGGTCTGAGGCCGGCAAGTGCGAAGATCAAAGATCTTGTCTTTCTCACAGGGTTGATTGAAACGGAGAAGATAAAACCCATCATAGATAGATGCTATCCATTGGAACAGATCGCCGAAGCCCACCGCTATGTCGAAATGGGACATAAAAAGGGAAACGTTGTTATTACTGTGGGATAAATTCCCAAAAAATAAGGATAAAATAAATGAAAAAGAAACTGGCAATTGAATTTGTAACCGTGTTCGCAGTAGCCCTGGTGATTGTTACGATGGTGACATTTCTGTGGAACTTCATCGGACATGGAGCAAGAAGCGTAGATTGGGAAACATCATTCCGTTTTGCCATCATGTTCGGCATTATCTTTACATGGGCAAAGTCGCGGGAAATCAAGGATATATAGAGTTTTCAAATAAATAAAACAACGAAGGAATAAATAATGAATGAACAATCAAAATTCCCTTACAGGTTTTTTGTAGTTACATTCATCTGGTCACGGGTGATCTGGCTGCCACTGGTTCTGGCAGGAACAGGTATATTGCCCATAGGGAAAGACCTGCTGAGTGCCATGAGTTTACCGGCGACTATCCTTGGAGCGTTTGGCCCGGCAGGCGGAGCCCACCGCAATGTCGAAATGGGACATAAAAAGGGAAAGGTAGTTATAACTGTGGCACAGGATGCAGGTGGTTGAAATATTTAAAAGAACATAAATCTCGAAGTAAATGCAGCTTTAAATGATTTATTATTAGCCTTCTCAAGATATTTCGTGGTTTGCGGATTAGTATTGAGGAGGCTGTGCCGTATAATATACCTATGCCTGTACCAATTTTAGCCACCAAGCTATACCTTGCCCCGCCGCGACCTGGAATTGTCCCGCGCCCGCGCCTGATAGAGCGGTTAAACGATGGACTTATGGCAGGTCGTAAACTAACCCTTATCTCTGCCCCGGCTGGTTTTGGAAAAACCACACTGGTCAACGACTGGGTCGTCAGTCCCGGACACCACCCACCAGGGCATTTGAGTGAGAGAATAGTAGCCTGGCTGTCGCTGGACAATGGGGATAATGACCTCACCCGCTTTCTAACATATATAGTCGCTTCATTACAAACAGTCTCAATAGAAATTGGAAAAGGGGTATTGGGAGAAATTGAAACTTCTCAGCCGCCGGCGACAAATTATAAATCGCTATTGGCGACCCTGATAAATGAAATTGCCGTGATTCCGGATAATTTCATCCTGGTGCTGGATGATTACCATGTCATCGATTCTGAACTGATCGACCACGCCCTTACCTATCTGCTCGATCACCTTCCAAAGCAGATGCACCTGGTGATCACCACACGCGAGGATCCATCCCTGCCCCTGGCACGCTACCGGGCCCGGGGTCAATTGACCGAAGTGCGGGCTATCGATCTGCGCTTTACCGCTGAGGAAGCAGGTGTATTTCTTAACCAGGCGATGAACCTCAATCTCTCGGTGGAAAATATCACTGCCCTGGAGGCTCGCACCGAAGGTTGGATCGCGGGTTTACAATTAGCCGCGCTTTCCATGCAGGGCCGGGACGATATCGCCAATTTTATCCAGGCCTTTACCGGCAGCCATCGTTTTGTGCTTGATTATCTAGTCGAAGAAGTTCTTCAGCACCAGGCTGAAAATATAAGCAACTTCATGTTGCAAACCGCGATTCTCGACAGGTTCTGTGCTCCTCTTTGCAATGCAGTCACAGATAGGAAAGATGGCAAAGAAATGCTGGATATCCTGGAACGCAGCAATCTTTTCCTCATCCCGCTTGATGATGAGCGCCAGTGGTATCGTTATCACCACCTTTTCGCAGAAATGCTTATGGCTCATCTGTTAGAGGCGCAGCCACTGCAAGTATCCAGCCTGAATTCGCGGGCAAGCGCCTGGTCTGAACAGAATGGCCTACAATCTGATGCCATACTGTATGCGCTGGCTGCAAAAGACTTGGAACACGCCGCAGGCCTGATCGAACTGGCATACCCGGCAACAGAAGATAAAAGTATCCAGCCCGCAACATGGATCGGCTGGGTGAAGATGCTGCCGGACGAGCTTGTCCACACCCGACCTGTACTCACGGTTGGGTATGCCTATGTATTATTGGGTAGAGGTGAGCTCGAAGCTGCGGAGTCGCGATTAAAGGACGCCGGACGATGGTTTGATAAACCGACGAATAATATGGTCATTGTAGACAAAGAACAATTTAAGTCTTTGCCGGCGACAATTGCCATTGGCCGCGCCTATATTGCCCAGGCAATTGGAAATATTCCGGAAACGGTCCGGTATGCCAGGCAGGCTCTTGAGTTCCCCGGGGCAGATCCTTTCAGGCTCAGCCAGGCATCCATGATGCTGGGAATGACGTACTGGGCAAGCGGTGATCTGGAAGATGCCAACCGGGTCTTCGCCGATCACACAATGAAACTGCGCGCAGCCGGCAACATCCCGGATGCAATTGACACAACTGTTGTTCTGGCAGATATCAAGCTGGCATTGGGGCATCTCAAAGAGGCGATCAGTACGATAGCACAGTTGTTGCAATTTGTAATGGATCAGGGTGAACCAATTTCTCCCGATGCGGCTGACCTGCACAGGGGATTAAGTGAGCTTTATCTTGAACAGGGTGATCTGGACGTTGCCGCCCATCATTTGCAGAAAAGCAAGGAGTTGGGGGAAAAAGCGGAACTGCCAGTCTGGCGGTATCGTTGGTGTATTGACCAGGCACGGCTCAAGGACACACAGGGTGACCCAGATGGTGCTCTTGCACTTCTGGATGAGGCGCAAAAATTGTATATCCGGACACCTTTGCCTGAATTGCGACCCATATCAGCCATGAAAGCCCGGATATGGGTTGCGCATTGTAGGTTGGACAAAGCTCTGGAGTGGGTGCGCGAGCAGGGACTGTCCGCAGAGGATGAGCAAAGTTTTTTGCACGAGTTCGAGCACATCACCCTAGCCAGGATACTCATTGCCCAATATCAGAACGATCGAAGTGAAGACTATTTTCAAACAGCTATGCAGCTCCTTGAGCGACTGCTGAAAGCAGCCGAAGATGGCAGCCGGATTCGTAGTGTGATCGAGATTCTGGTGCTGCAGGCGCTCGCATTCCAGGCGCAGGGCAATATCCCACTTTCTCTCGCGCCGTTGGAGAGGGCTCTGACCCTGGCCGAGCCGGAGGGCTTTGTTCGCATCTTTTTTGCCGAGGGCAAATCAATGGCGGAGTTATTGAAAAGACTTGAAAAAAATCAGGGGACACCTGAACGAAAACAGTATATTCGCAAACTGCTCTCTGCTTTCGATCATCGATCAGGCATCACCTCTGAAGGGAAAAATCAAAAAGACGATACGCAATCCCTGATCGAGCCGCTTAGCGAACGTGAGCTGGAAGTGCTCAGGTTGCTCAGAACCGATATGAAGGGACCTGAAATAGCCCGGGAACTCATGGTATCTCTAAGCACCGTTCGCACTCACACCCAAAACATTTACTCCAAATTGGGGATGAACGATCGGCGGGCTGCTGTCCGTCGGGCTGAAGAGCTTAATATGTTCTAACGATCACTTATTTAAATATCCAAAGTGCCGGCAGTGATTATATGTCTCCTGCCAGCACTTTTTTAATTCTCTTCCTACTCCGATTAATCAATCATCACATTAATCATCAAATGTAATGATGAAGAGTCATCATATTAGCTTGTATCTTTTGATTGAAGAGATGAATGAATGCAGAACTGCAGAATTTCACTCAAAAAAATCTGAGAGGTGCAGCTTGAGTGAGACACAAACAATACCGGAATATTATAACGAGTCAGGACTTTACGAGATCCGCCTCAAAGGACAGCTTGATGACCGGTGGGCAATCCGGTTTGAGGGTCTGACCATCACACTGGATGACAACGGAAACACTTTATTAACTGGTCTGGTAGTCGATCAGGCCGCGCTGCATGGATTGCTAAAAAAAATTCGTGACCTGGGCATGCCATTAATCTCGGTCAATTTCATTCACCCCAGCCAGGTAAAAGCACAGGAGGTCAAACCATAATATTTTTATTATTCCAGTTTTAATATTTACCAATCAAATTAATTAAATATAGGAGATTATGAAATGAATACTTACAGAAAGAACGCAGTAATGACAGGGATCCTCTACTTCCTGGGGACAGCCTTTGGGGTTTCAAGCGGACTTATTGGCGGCAAAGTGATTGCCTCGGTAATTTCAGGTGTACCGCCCGTTGGTGTTGATATTCTGAGCCTCGCAGCTGCCGATTCGTCTCGAATTACATGGGGTGCTTTATTAACATTCATGATGGCAATTTCACTGGTGGGGATGACGGTTTTCCTATACCCGGTCGTGAGGAAGGCAAGCAGAGAACTGGCGATAGGGCTGGTCCTTTTCCGCGGGGCTTTGGAAGGCGTTTTTTATATGTTTACAACCCTCACTTTTTTGACACTTTTAGCAGTTGGTAATACCTATGTTGCAGCCGGTTCTGATTCGGCGGTTTTACAAACCATTGGCGATCTTTTATATCAGTTTGCAAACCTCACCGGACCGATCAGTTCCTTCATTTTTCTCATTGGAGCCATGATCATATATGTCGCTTTCTACCGCACCCGGTTAATCCCGCGTTGGATATCCGTCTGGGGCTTCATCGCCGTGGCTGCTTCTCTGACTGCAGCTTTGTTGAAATTCTTTCATATGGACACCGGCATTGGGTTTTATTTGGATATCGCGGGGATGTTCCCACAGGAATTAGTTATGGCGATCTGGCTGATCGTGAAGGGATTCAATCAACCTGCGTTAGTTGCCTTGGCTGCCAAAGCAGATTAATAGAGTGATCTTACGCGCTAAGGGCTGGCAGTTCTAAAAATCAAGTTGGATTGCCAGTCCTGCAAAACATGAGTAACAAGTGGACTCAATGGAACTCATCAAAATCGTTCACAAATGGAGAAAAAATGAACACAAATATAAAGACGACCAAATTAGATACGAAAATGTCTTATTACGTCACACACCGACCGCATGTGGTAAAAGAACTAGTTTTATTTTTTATCATTACTTTCGCGATCATGTTCGGACTTGGGGGACTTGGTATGGCATTTCGAAGTCAAATTGAAAAAATATTCGGTCCTATAAGCAATAACAATTTATTTGTAATGATACTTATTTATGCGCCTACTATCGCAGGGCTAACAATGACAATAATTTTTGAGAAATGGAATGGCCTCGTTGCTTTATTTAAAAGAGGCGTGCTTTTAACTAAACCAAAGTGGTTGTTAATTGCCATATTTATTATCCCTTTAGTTCTGCTGGTTTATGGACTTTTTACTTATCTGACCGGAATTGGAGCAACCTCATTTAACTGGATTGCGTATTTCGGTACTTTCCCACTACTAATTTTTAGTCTTAATATATTTACCGATGCTGGTCCAATTGGGGAAGAATTAGGGTGGAGAGGGTATGCCCTACCCAGATTGTTGCAACTCCATTCACCGATCGCTGCAACAAGTATTTTGTCAATCTTCTGGACCGTATTTCATCTGGTAGCATTTTTGTCACCAGGAACAAGGCAATCCGGAATGTCATTTGTCTGGTTTATATTGTTCGTTTTTTCTCTAGCTTTTATCATGACCTGGCTTTATATGAAAACTGGTGGAAACTGGATTGTTTCAGGATTATTGCAACATTATATGATTAATTCATTCCTTATAAACGGTGCAAACGGTGCAGCAAAAGTTGACGCTGGATTATCTATTTCACTTTGTCTTGCAGTATTAATAATATTTCTATTCAAAGGTTATTCAAATAAGCAGGGCATGCATGAAAGAGGCGCAACCCTGAATGGTGGATTAGCAGATGCGCCTGAGGTCAAACAGTAAATGGATATTTGTTACTTGGAATGGAAGATTGCCAGCGATAACGTTTCTGGTTCTTTTCAACCCTTGGTAACCGAGATATGTCCATAAATTTATTCAATCTGCCAAAGCAGATTAATCTAAAGAAAATAATAATTGGAGAAAAAATAATGGAACTAACTAGTAATGGCAAGGTAGTTGTTGTAACATCACTTTTCCGGATGATCTTTGGGGGGTACCTTATAGGAAATGACCTATACCGCTTTAATGATGCAAACAGCGCATTGCAGGTCCTTTTGATTTATGGTGTGATTGGTCTCTTCGCAAGCCTGTTCATTGTAGGCAAAAGATATGGAAGATATGGCCTATTAGGTCTTATAGGTTGGGATGTCCTTTTTATTGCGGCACAGTTTGTTTTCTCGTTCCTTTCTGTAAGCAAATTAGTAGACCCGGGTTTGCATGACCCGGTAACCAATTGGTGGTCGTTAATGTTGACGTTTTCTTTTGCACTGGTGACGCTCATATTCTCCCTCAGAGCTTACAGAGAAACCAGACATTACAACGCGTACAATTTAAAATCTACGATTAACCCTTGAAACAAAATAAATTCAACCTGAAAGGTAGTTACAGATGAAAATGAAAGCAATTGTGTATGAAAAATATGGGCCGCCTGAAGTTCTGCAACTCAAGGAGCTAGAAAAACCTACGCCTAAAGAGAATGAGGTACTGGTAAAAATTCACGCCACCACCGTTCACATCGGGGACACGATCATGCGGAGCCTAAAAATCCCCGGGCCTCGCTGGCAGAGACTCTTATCTCGGATCTACCTGGGTATCAGAAAACCTAAAAGAACCATATTGGGTATGGAACTGGCCGGAGAAGTTGAATCCATTGGCCGGAGGGTTACACGCTTCAAACTGGGCGATCCGGTTGACATTGAAGGGTTCAATCTAACTGTAATTTCAGCCCTATCTGCTAAAATTAATTTACCGAAATATAACTACAAAATATAAAAAGGAATAAATAATGAAAAAACCAACAAAATTCCCCTACCAGTTTTTTGTTGTTACATTCATCTGGTCATGGTTGATCTGGCTGCCGCTGGTTCTGGCAGGTGCAGGCATATTGCCGCTTGGGAAAGACCTTCAGAGTGCCCTTAGCGTACCATTGATTGGCCTGGGTGCCTTTGGTCCGGCGGCAGGAGCCTTTTATTGCCTTCGAACTTTACAGGGGAAGGGTGCCATTCGCAACTATCTGCGTGGACTACTGGATCTGCGGTTCGGTTGGAAGGCATGGCTGGTTCCCATCCTGGTATTGGGCGGTAGCACCTGGTTGGCATGGGTGCTGCCGGAACTATGGGGAGTGCCGCGCCTGAATATGTTCCTGCCCTCCATCTGGGTATTTCCGCCGTATATATTGATCATGATCTTTTTAGGTGGCGGACAGGAAGAACTGGGCTGGCGGGGATATATTTTGGACCCATTGGAAGAGAAGCTGGGGCCGTGGTTGGGAAATCTGGTGCTGGGACTGGTCTGGGCATGCTGGCATATCCCGTTATTTGTAATTCCGCCCGCAAGCCAATCTTTTATGCCTTTTGCCGGATTCGTGCTGCTCATGGTCGGTTATTCCTGGTTCTTCGCCTGGGTTCGACAGGCTTCCGGAAAACGTACCATGGCCGGGTTGGTTGCCCACGGTTTGTCAAATGCATTTGTTCCACTGTTTCCTACCATCGTGATGGTCAGGGGAGCAGAGCAGCCGCGTTTTTGGATCTGGGCGAGCCTTACATTTATAATAGGACTGGTAACGATGGTTATTCGTTCGCGAAAAACAGGGTAATATACAGCTGCCAAGAGCATCTTGTTTGGTCCCTGTCGGTAATGCCCTGACGGTGGTTGGCAGCTTTTACAGAATAAGAATTCTCTGACTTCATCAAAACAAGCAGTGATATATAAAGGAACATCATGGATATCATCATTCGACCGGAACTTCAAAGTGATTATTTTGAAAATGAGAACCTGACCCGGGAGGCATTTTGGAACTTACACGTCCCTGGATGCAGTGAACATTTATTAGTTCATAAGTTAAGAGCACATCAAGATTATCTTCAAGAACTCAGCTTTGTTGCATCAGACAACGATCAGATCATCGGGAATATTTTTTATGCCCGATCCCATGTGGTCAATGAAATAAACAATAAGCTGGATACGATCACATTTGGGCCTGTGAGTGTATTGCCTCGTTACCAGAGAAAAGGCGTTGGATCAGCGCTCATCAAACACACCATTGAAATTGCAAAAATTAGAAATTATGCCGGGATAATAATCTATGGCCATCCACATAATTATTGCAAGCATGGTTTCAAAAGTTCGAAGGATTTTAATATAAGTAATGCGGAAGGAAAATATCCATACGCCCTGCTTGTCCTCGAATTAATAAAGGATGTTTTCAAAGATCATACCTGGAAATTCAGCGAAAGTGATGTCTACAACATTAGTGAAACAGAAGCTGAAGAATATGATAAAAAGTTCGCTCCAAAAGAGAAGGAATACAATTCCACCCAGGAAGAATTCTTCATTGCATGTAGAGCATTTTTAGAATAGGGAAAACCGTTTCATTGCGGTTTCGACGATGATAACCCTGCTGCAACGGATTATTTATAGCAATTCTGTGCAGTGTCCAGAAAATCTCAGTAATGCTACAATAGCCCTGATGTCCACGCGAGTTATTTACCATATTCTCCTGATGGCCGTTTTCCTCACCGGCTGCGCGCAGGCGGATGCAAACCCCACTATTGATTCTCACACCGCGATCGCGGCGGCTGTCTCCACCCAACTGGCAGGGCTTCCCACGGCGACGAGGACGCCCACAGCCATGCCAGCACCAACCACACCTGCTCCTTCGCACACGGCAACACCTTCGCCAGAACCGACAGTCATTCCCACCGATGGAACTCCTTCCTATATCACATGGACACCCAGCCAATGCGATTTTTCGGCTTTCATCGCGGACCTGGACATTGTGGATTATTCCAAAATCTATCCTGGCGCCAGTTTTACCAAGACCTGGCGGATCAAGAACATCGGCACCTGCACCTGGACCACGCAATACCGCTTCCAATACATCAGTGGCACCCCGATGGGGGCAGACACCATATACCTGCCCCGGGCGGTGGCCCCGGGCGAGACGATCGATCTTTCACTGCAGATGAAGGCGCCTGATATCGAAGAGGATTATTCCAATTTCTGGCGGCTGCGCAATACCGCCGGCGAGATATTCGGGACAACGTTCTATGTGGCGATCGAAGTCAGCAAAGGCGCCGGTGGCACTACCCCCACCGGAACGCAGAACACTGCGCCCTGAGCATTGGGAAGAGTTGCAGAATCCATCTGGTTTATAATTAAGCGATCTTACTTCAAATCAATCCGATATAGTGAGTTTTCAGAAACAGGGTGGGATGGTGCAGTTATGAACTTCCAAATACTCGACTGGGATTCTGATTTCTTCGGAATAAATGTAGCTCGAATAAATGAACCCGACCTTTCAATTGAAGCACTGACAGAAATTCTAAAGACCTGTTCGAAAAACAACATTAAATTAATATATTGGCCTTCCAGCAGAGAAATGGATCAGGATGCAATCCGGAAACTTGGCGGTTTGCTGGCAGACCGGAAAACAACTTTCTTGATCGATCTTGAACAATTTGCATATGATGATCGGAATTCTACCTGCGTGGTGGAGCCGTACATGCCAACCATGCCGATCCCTGATATGGTGGACCTGGCAATTCAAAGTGGTGAATATTCGCGTTTTTCTGTGGATCCGCATATCCCGAATGATAAATTCAAGGCGTTATATACCGCCTGGATGCGCCGCTCCCTCAGCAAGGAAATAGCGAGTGAAGTACTGGTTGTTCAGGAAGCCGGTAAAGTTATTGGAATGGTCACCCTCGGCGAGAAGGAAAAAAGGGCTGATATTGGCCTGATCGCGGTAAACACAAATTATCGCGGAAGAAAAATTGGCGAAACGCTTGTGCGAGCATCCCAAATGTGGTCTATCGAACATGGATACAAATTTGCTCAAGTGGTTACCCAGGGCAGTAATGCCGCAGCGTGCAGTTTATATAAAAAATGTGACTACGCACTGGAAAAGGTTGAATTCTTTTATCACTTCTGGTTATGAGATCCTGGAATCCATGCCAGAGGAGGATAGTATTCTATAGGAGAATACATGTTCAAAACATTGAAAAAAATCAGCATTAATACAACGATCAGCCTCGGACTGGTTTTCTATGCGATAGGGTTGCTGACACATATCCTGGTGCTCACCGGGATATTGCCTTACACATGGATCAACGGTGGACGCTCCCCTTCCTTTGCCGCCCAGGTGCCTGTATCCATCTCGAATATCATCGTTCTGGTCATCGCGATCATATTCCTCCTTATTGCGGGCAGGAACATTCATGGTAAATTCAACCGGGTCATCACCATTCTTTTCTGGGTATTGACAGCTTACTGGACCATTGGTTTTTTAATGCAATTGCTGGGGACGATTTTTGAGAAACTGTTTATGGCTCCGGTGCTGCTTCTGGGAGTGGTATCTCACTTGCGGTTGGCGTTGGAAAAGAAGTAATCAAAACACAGGTGTGAGGGCAGAAGGTTAACGCAGAGACCCTGCGGTCAAGAACGCGTGTTCGGTGGGGTCATTTCCATATCATGTCAAGGAGGCTGCGCGCACACCGGCGCGAACGGAGACATACCTGTGAGAACCCCCTCGCCGACACTAAAATCACCTTTGAAGAATGCGAAATTTTCCTTATAATTAATGATTACAACCAAAAAAGTGCTCGTATAACATAACAAATCCGATCGATAGAGGAGCCCATTTTGAAAACAAAACGCATTCTGATCGAAACCATTCTCGTCACCGCAATCTCCTTACTGGGTATGTGGTTCCTGCCAGCCGCCAAGACCGTTTTTGCTCTGATCCCTGTCGCCTATTTGTTGATCGAACGCCGTCTGAGAAGGCGCAGTTGGTCTGAACTGGGCTTCAAGTTCAAAACATTCTGGCCGGACCTGCGGGCTAATTGGATCTGGTTCGTCCTTGTAGGATTTGTCAGCCAGCCGGCAGTTGCCCTCCTGACCAGGTCATACTTCCCAGCCTACCTCGAGCATGTCAAGGCACGCTTACCATTTGATGATGGAATGGGCTGGACCATACTTCTGCCTCTGCTCGCAATTTCATTGGTCGGGGAAGAAATGTCCTACGGACATTGATGCAGGGAAGGTTGACCCCCTACCTGGGTGGATCTATATCAATTGTGGTTGCATCGATCCTCTTTGGGTTCGCGCACTTTTCCGCGGGGCCATTCTGGATCGTTACCCTGGATGTGGGCATGATCTTTGTGGACTCGGTATTGTTTGGCATCATTTACAAGCGAAGTAACAACCTGGTCGTCACCTGGCTGGCGCATTTTATCGGAGATGTGCTCGGGCTGTTGATCCTGTTTACAATCTGATTCGAGGTTGATCCGTAATAACACTACGGTGGGACGGGGCAAGGATGAAGGCGGACAGGTCAAGATGGAAATGTGAGAGGAAAGGTGGGCTTCAGTCCACCGTACTCTCGATAGTTGGATAAAAGGCTTGAACTGGGAGGGGTAATATGAATGGGAATACCACAAACTTTGTGATCATTTTGGTAATAGTTTTTTTAATTATCCTGGCCCTGGCTGCCAGTAGCCGTAGAAAACAGTTGTTTATGGCCATCATCATTAAGGAGGATCGGGAAAAACGGCTGGAAATCAGAACGAGTGCCAAATGGCGGGAGATTGAGATCCGGTTCGATGGCAGCCTTGCAGCGAAGATCTCACGGCGGGAATTGATCGCAGGGAAGGATATACAGTTATCTGATGGATCTGAATTGAACATAAAACTGCCTTCACCCAACTTTCAACCCTCGCGTCTTCAGATCACACGCAATGGCCAGCCGCTGGGTCAGGAAGTGAGTAGCTATGAAAACCAGATGGCTATAAGCGGGGCGGCTAATATCATTTTCCTCGTTGCGCTGATTAACCTGTTTGCCGGAATTGGTTCAATGTTCATCCATATAGAAGCATTGGCACCGCTTAAATTGGGCTGGCCAAATGTCATTTATGGAATTGTGTTCCTTGTGCTTGGAATATTTGCCCAACGTAAGTCAGCACTGGCAATGATCCTGTTTGTGGTGCTGTTCGGTTTAGAATCGCTTCCTATGGCGCTGATCTTCCTTCAGTCGATTAGTATATATGTTTTCGGAATCATACTCATGCGCATTGTCTTCTTTGCACCAGTGCTGTTTGGCTTGAGCGAGATCTACCGGCAAAAGAAATCGTGGCTGGCGAGGGTGTTCAAATGGCTGGCGTTCGTGTTGATCGTGATCTCACTGGCTGGACTGTTGATCCTAATTGGCTGGATCATAACGCAGGTGCTCGGAATCCGGGATCTGCTGGTTGGAGGATAAGGTCAGGTAGATAGGAGAATTTGCGTCCAAAATCCGTGCTCGATCAGATTCCACTTCAAGGAGGCTGCGCGCACACCGGCGTGAACGGAGGATGCGAACTTCAGGAGTAATACCTATGGCAACGCTTCATTTGATGGTTGGACTTCCATGTTCAGGGAAAACAACGCTTGCTCGAAGGCTTGAGAGTGAGAAAGCGGCGCTTCGATTGACAGCGGATGAATGGCAACTACGCCTCTTTGGCCAGGATGCGGAAGAACCGGAACATGACGCCCGGCATACCCTGATCGAGACCATGCTTTGGGATATTGCAAGCAGGGCACTTGCATTGGGAACGAATGTAATTCTCGATTTCGGCTTCTGGGCACGGGAAGAACGCGAGGACTTCCGGTTGCGGGCAAAGCAACTTGGAGCGAGTAGTGAAGTGCACTTTCTCGATGTGCCGGAGGATGAGCTGATGCGACGGCTTGCGGTAAGGAACGCGCAGCCTTCACAGGAAAGCTTCCACATTCCCGAGGCCATGATGAAGCCATGGATAAAACTCCTTCGAAAGACCAACACCCGACGAACTTGAGCGCAGAGAATAAAGTAAATTGGAGATAACATTTGCGCTACCTTATTTTCATTTTCTTCTATAATTTAATCCATACATGCGATCAAGAAAAACAGCCTGTTTGAGGGAGATGACCTGCCGCACTGGCTGTATGACCGCATAAAAAAAAGGGGATTGGGTCTGGGGTGAAAGTAATACTGAAAAGCCAATAGTAAGTGAGGTCAATATATGAATAAACCAAAACCTCCTAATGATTTGTATTATGTTTATGGTGCTCTAATACTGTTATGTGTCCTTAGTTTTCTCTTTTATTTCTTGATACAAGATGACAATTGGAAACCAATTTTGGGAAACATTGCCACAGATTCTATTTTTATACTCCTGGCAGTTTTGTTCATAGATAGGCGTATAGAACAAGCCAAGCAGAAGGAATATTTACTGTTGGCACAATATTTAATGAAAAGTAATTTCTCGTTTGTAAATATTATTCTGAGTCAACTTGCTACTTCTAGTACTCCTGTTCCAAATATGATTTTATCGGAAAATGAAACCATTGAGAGATTATTTCAAGACCCAAATGACATTGAAGGATTCGAAAAGATAGTGCAAGCAAGGAAAAAATTGTTTTTGAATATTGTATCCTTCATACAACCACTATTAACTTTTACTTCAATTAATGAGGAAGATCGCAAAAGGGCTTTACTTATACTTAATCCTTTATTACAGCAGATATACCTAAGAGAAATTACCATTATGCGGGACAAAATTAGGACAGATCAAATTTCATCTATTTTTCCTGCTACAGGTTTGATGTTTTTAAAAATTCAAGACAAACTCACTCATATTATCAGTATTGGTAACTTCTTAAAGTCAAGAATAAAAAATGCTAATGAATATTTCAAAGCAGGAGAGACGCAAGATCAATTCTTTGTTTTCACATGCTTACCTAATGATATATCAATTAGCTCAGGATATCTTTTTGTTATATATAAGAAGTTAACAGAGATAAACGAACTATTTATCAATTGTGATAATTCTACCCGAAGCAAATTATTGGATGCAATTAAATCAAACGAGTAATCATGAAAGCACACGAAATGTGGCGCTGGCAGGACGACCGCACAAGAAGGTGGGGCGGGTGAAGGGCAATGTGTAAGAGGAGACCTTGCATTCAAGAACGCGCGCGGTCAAGAGACCGACGCAAACGGAGGGTTCAAACCGACCCGACCGGGGGATCAATATACTCAAGTTTTAGTGGTGTAATTTGTTGTCTTTTTAAAAAGTATTCAAGTATATCCATATAGTTTTTATATAATTCATCGTAAACACTATGATTTACCTTAATATAGTCGTAATCAAGATTATTTCGGACACCACAAAATTGCCTTAACTTATCATGAATCTGTTTAGTAATAATATGATTTCTTTTTAGATCCTTAATGATTAATCCTATACCTATTCTTTCATTGGTTTGGATATGGTGTGTTTTACAAAGATCAAGGATCACATGATTCACATTCGATTTCATCCTCCGAATATTGTCCTTTGCTTTTTGATCTTCTCGAAAAACATTTTTATTGTTATTATCTAATTGAGTATTTGATGGATATTTAGTTGAGGAAAAATAAACCTTTTCAAATTTTGTGTCGATACTTTTCCCCTCGAAAAATTGTTCAAGAAACATTCCTGGTTAGAATCATTTAGGTAACTATTTAACAAATCTCCCAATGGCATCAATATATCTGGACTCATATATTCATAGCTGTGTGTATGAATAACATTTTTCCCCAATAATGCTCGTAAATCAGCCCCAATTTATTAATCGTTTATAATCATCATCGCCCATAAGATCAATTACCTTATGAATTTTGTGTAAGTTTATGTAATTTATTAGCGATTGGGTCAGAAAATCATCTTCTTGCCAATTCTGAGCAATCATGGTGGAGTCTTTTAAACTTACACTGTAGTATTGAATAAGCTCTAGGGGCATTAAAATGCCATATAATGTCGAAATTATTAATAAATGTGAATTTAATTTATTTAGATTACTCCGCTTCGATTGTTCCCTAACTGTTGATAGAAACGACCTTTGTAACGATCGAAAGCAGGTAAGTAATTTCCAGATAATGGACCATCTATATGTAAATCTCTGCTTTCTAAAAGGCTTTTATTCGATTCTAAATACCGTATTTTTCTGCCATCTCTGTAAAGTTCATCTTCCAGAACTAATCCGAGATTTGTAGATCTTCGGGCCATCAACTCGTTATAATAATCCGTATCAATTTCATTTATTATCGAATTGTGTGTTGTGTATTCGAAAACTGACGATACCGGCTCTTTTGCATGAGAGCAAATACATAAAAACAAAACTGGTAGTTTATCCATAAAACTCCTCCAAAATACTACCGAATATTTAATATTATCTTAACCATTATATAAACTCGCAAGCTGTATAACAAGGTGATCGTATTATTAACGATTTATTCGTTAACCGATAATCCGTAAACTTAATTTAGCAGCCCAAATACTGCCTTTTAGAAAAAAACTTTATTTCGCGCCGGTGTTGGCATCCCCGATGCAAAGGAGAGTGGGACCAAACCGCGCGCGGAAATTGACAGACAGGTCTCCATCACCCTCCCCATTTTGGGGAGGGTTTCTTTTCAGCGGGCGATGTTACCCGGGTACTGCCTTCCAGGGCATGTGTTTCTCCACCTGTTCCGATCATCCATTCTCTATTAATAGTCACTATTCCCTCCTCACTTTTTGCCTACCTGTCATTAATGACAGGTTGACAGCGCGCCATTTCCCTTTATACTAAATATAGAACACAAGTTCTATTTATTCTCCTCCTCAACCTCCTGTCCCTGAGCAAGAGAGGGAGGCCATGAGGAACACTCCAGACGAGGTGAAATGAGCGATCCGATCCAGAACGAAAACAGCCAATCCCGCCGGCGCGGCGCGCCGGAAGGCAACATCAACGCCCTCAAGCACGGCTTCTATTCGCGCCGCTTCCGCAACGGCGAGGTGGAAGACATGGTGCGCCAGCCGCCCGAAGCCCTGCAGGATGAGATCGCCATGATGCGCATCATCAACCGGCGGGTGGTGGATATGGCCGAGGAGGGCAAAAGCCCGGATGAGATCCTGGAATATTACAGCTTTATCGCGCTCACCAGCCTGCGCCTTTCCACGCTCCTGCGCACCCAGAAGCTGCTGGAAAAAAGTGACAACCCCGCTGATACCCTGGGGAGCGCGCTGGAAAAAGAGATCGAAGAGCGGATGCAGATGTACAAACAGGAAGAATCCCGCACGGGATTTTAGTGGAGGGAAGAAGCAATGGATGAGATTGCCAACTTGAACGCGGCATGGATCGGGGCGCGCTGATGCCGGTGGAACGGACCGACCTGGAAGAATACCTGCGCCAGGCGCTGGCAGATCCCGGCGCCTTCACGCGCCTGAGCATCGGCATGACCCTGCGCAGTTACCAGCAGGAAGTGGCCGCGGCGGTGATCGATTCGGTGCTGCGGAACAGGGGTTTGAGCTTCGTGGTGATGTTTCCGCGCCAGTCCGGCAAGAACGAACTGCAGGCGCACCTCGAAGCCTACCTGCTGACGCTTCTCAGCCGCTCCGATTGCGAGATGGTCAAGATCAGCCCCACCTGGAAGCCGCAGAGCCAGAACGCCATGCGCCGCCTGGAGCGGGTGCTGAAAAAAGGGCTGGTGACGCAAACCCTGTGGGAAAAGGAGAGCGGCTACATTTACCGGGTCGGGCGGGCCAGCATTTATTTCTTCTCGGGTGAGCCGCAGGCTAATATTGTCGGCGCCACCGCATCCACCCTGCTGGAGGTGGATGAAGCCCAGGATGTGACCATCGAGAAGTATGACAAGGACATTGCCCCGATGGCGGCCAGCACCAATGCCACCCGCGTTTTCTGGGGCACCGCCTGGACCAGCCAGACCCTGCTGGCGCGCGAACTGCGTTCCGCCCGGCAAAGCGAAAAGCTGGATGGCATCCGGAGGGCGTTCGTCATTGATGGCGAACGCGTCGCGCAGGACCTGCCCGCCTACTCCCACTTTGTGCGCGAACAGGTGCAAAAACACGGGCGCATGAACCCCATTGTCCGCTCGCAATTCTTCTCTGAAGAAGTGGAAGCCGAAGCAGGCATGTTCCCGGAAGACCGGCAGGCGCTGATGCGCGGCAGCCACCCCGCACGCGAGGCGCCGCTGCCCGGACGTCTGTATGCTTTGCTGCTGGATGTGGGCGGAGAGCAGTCCGGCGGCGGCCCGTTCACAGATAGCGGCCTGCTGGAAATTGGCGCGGTGAAGCGCGACTCCACGGCGCTGACGGTGGTGGAGATCGACCTGACATCGCTGGCAGATGCGCTGATCAAAGCGCCAACCTACCGCGTGATGAACCGGCGCATGTGGACCGGCGTGAGCCATACCCGCATCTACGCCGAAGTCCTCGCGCTGGCGGAGAACTGGCAGCCCAGGCGTGTCATTGTGGATGCGACAGGCATCGGCGCCGGGTTGGCTTCCTTTTTACAGAAAGCGCTGGGCGGCAGGGTGGTGCCCTTTATTTTCAACTCGGCCTCCAAGAGCCTGCTGGGGTGGAACTTCCTGTCGCTGTGCGATACCGGGCGCTTCCATGACCACGCGCAGGATGGGTCGAAGCTGCAGGCTGTCTTCTGGCAGCAGGCGGCATTGTGCCAGATGGAGGTGGCTGAAGGCGCCGGCCATGCGTTGCGCTGGGGTGTGCCGGATGGGACGAGCGACCCGGTGACCAGGCATCCGGTGCATGATGATCTGCTGATCTCGGCGGCGCTGTGCACCCTGCTGGACGAGGTGCGCTGGAGTGGCGGCGGCGGGCAGGCGATCATCCGTGGGCGTGATCCACTGGAACAGATCAAGATGGAGTTTTGAATTATTTTTTTGAAACAAATTAGAACAAATGTACTAATTACCCTCCCCCATGGGCATCGTGCCCGACAGGGGAAGCCCTCACCTCAATCCTCTCCCCCTCGGGAGAGGAAGATAATGGAAGAAAACATGAATGTGATCACCAAATTATGGAATTGGAAACCCGAAAAACAGCGAACGAAGCTGGCAGTATCCATCAACGATGGGTTCACTGAACGACCGGCGGGCGGCGACTCCAACCGTGACCGCTACACCGGCGACAGGATGGAGATCCTGCGTCAGGCGCTGGAAGCCTGGCAGACCAATCCGCTGGCCCGCCGCATCGTGGAACTGACCAGCCAGTATGTGGTCGGCGGTGGCATCCATATCAGCAGCAGTCACCCGGCCACGGAAGAGTTCATCCGGCAGTGGTGGGATCATCCGCTCAACCGCATGGAGGTGCGTTGCAGCGAGTGGTGTGATGAACTGGCGCGTTCCGGCGAACTGTTCGTGGTCATCTCCACCGCGCCGGATGGCATGAGCTACCTGCGGGCAGTCCCGGCACTGCGCATCAAGGAGATCATCAGCGCCGAGAATGACCTGGAACAGGAAATTGAATTCATCGAATATCCCGCAGTGAACAGCGAAGAACAGCGCTGGCCGGCCTGGGATGCTTCCTCCGGGCAAAGCGGGGAGCTGCCTTTCCAACCGGTGATGCGGCATTACGCCGTCAATCGTCCGGTCGGCGCTTTGCATGGCGAGTCAGACCTGGCGCCGTTGTTGCGCTGGCTGGCGCGTTATTCCGCCTGGTTGGAAGATCGCGTGAGGCTGAACCGCTATCGCCAGGCTTTCATGTACCAGGTCAAAGCCGCCTTCACCAGTGAACAGGAACGCTTGAACCGTCAGCAGGCTTTGAACGCCGCTCCGCCCAATCCCGGTTCGATTTTAGTGACGGATGAAACAGAAACGTGGAGCGTGATCCAGCCGCAGCTGGCATCGCAGGAAGCCGGGGAGGATGGGCTGGCTGTCAAACGGATGGTGGCAGCCGGGGCGGGTATTCCCCTGCATTTTTTGGCGGAACCTGAAAGCGCCACACGCACCACCGCGGAGTTTGCCGGCGGTCCCACCTTTCGGCGATTTGAGCAGAGGCAACGCTTTTTCCTGTGGCTGCTGGAAGACCTGACCCGCATCGTGTTATCCCGCAAGGCGCAAGTGAGCCGCCGGGTGAAAGCGGATGCAGAGTTGACCATCCGCGGGGCTGATATCTCCGCCCGTGATAACGGGGCGCTGGCGGAAGCTGCCCAATCGATCGTCAATGCCTTCCTGCCTTTATTGGAACGCGGGCTGGTGGATGATGCTGAACTGCTAAGGCTGGCTTACCGTTTTGCCGGCGAGGTGTATGAAGATCGGAGAATGGAGAAGAGATGAAAAGAGAATAGAGAATTGAAGGAAGTGATTAGGGATTAGTTGATTTGTACCGATTGAACATACAAAAAAAGTAATTGTCCCTCAACTTTGTTACATCATTCCGCTCCCTTGGGAGAGGGTAGGGAGAGGGTAGGGTGAGGGAGAAAGGAGGAAGATGGAAGAACATTTTCGGGAACGATTTGCAATGCAGGATGGATTGCAGGTAGTGGATGGACAGGCAGGCTTCGATATCCTGGCGATCACAAGCGGCAACGGCAATGGCTGGCATTTCCCACCAGAAGCGCTGATAGCCTCACTGCCATTATGGGAGGGTGTGGAAAGCTATATCGACCATGCCTGGCAGGCAGGAACGAACCGTTCGGTGCGCGACCTGGCCGGAATATGCCAGGCACCGGACTGGGATGGAAGCTGCCGGGGCATCCGCCTGAAACTGCGTCCGTTTGGTCCGGGTGCGGACCTGCTGACACAGCTGGGATCAGCGTGGTTGGGCGAAGCCAGCGCCCGTTCCGACCTGGGCTTTTCCGCGGATATATCCTTCACAGCCAGCGGGCAGACGGTCAGCGAGATCATCAAAGTGCATTCATTGGACCTGGTAATGAAACCCGCCCGCGGCGGAAAATTCATTGGCAGGATCGTACATCAACCACAAAAAGGAGAACAGGTAATGGAAGAAGAATCAGCAGGAATGAAACAGTCCGATGACCGTGGCAAAAAAGTGGACTCGCAACTGTCAGCGCAGTTACAGGAGCGCATCCGGATGCAGCGGGCAGAAATGCAAGGGGACCAGAAACTGGTCAATGTGGTGCCGGAATCGTTCCAGATCCAGATGTGCAGCATGTTGCTGGAGAATACCCTCACGACCGCGCGGCTGCCCGAAGCAGTGAGTACGCGCATCCGCAGGCAGTTTTCCGGCAAGATCTTTGAGCTGGCAGAATTGACAATGGCCGTGGAGGATGGCCGGGAGCTGGCTGCCGAGCTGGCTGGCGGCCGGGTTGTAAAAGGCGGGCGGGTGGAGCGCATGTTCGACACGCGCGACCAGCTTCAGGCAGCCTGTGACGATCTGCTGGGAGCCGAACGCGAAAAGGGTACAGAGAATCTGCGTCCGCTTCGCTTGAGCGGCATCCGCGAGCTGTATTTGATGCTCACCGGCGATGACGATCTGCACGGCGGCTACCACCCGGAACGCATGCGGCTTTCCACGACGACCGATTTTGCCGGGCTGGTCAAGAATTCGTTGAACAAGGTGGTGGCCGACCGCTGGGAGGAACTGGGCCGGGCCGGGTATGACTGGTGGCAGCGCATCGTCAGCGTGGAGCATTTCAACACGCTCAATCAGATCACCGGAACGCTGGTTGGAACGGTTGGTTCCCTGCCTGAAGTGGCGGAAGGCGCTGCCTACACCGAACTGGTGGTGGGAGACAGCCCGGAGACCGCCGGATTGGAAGAAATACGGCGGCTATATCCCGCTGACCCTGGAGCTGATCGACCGGGATGAGACCCGCAAACTGCGGGCCTACCCGCGTGAACTGGCATCCGCCGGTCTGCGCAAGATCAGCGCGCTGGTGGCGGCTTTATTTACGCCAGAGCGGCGGTGTGGGCCCAACCCTGGCAGATACAGGCGCCCTGTTCAACAATACTGCGGTGACGACTGCCGGCGGGCATAAGAACCTGCTGACAGCGGCACTCTCCGCAGCGGAGTGGGAGACGGTCAGCACGGCGGTGTACAACCAGCCGATGCTGATCAAGAATACCGCCGGGGTGTATGGCACAGGTCCGCGCATGGCAGTCAATCCGCGATATTTGCTGGTTCCACGGGCGCTGCAGCTGACGGCCATGAAGGTACTTTACCCGACGCTGGAGAATACGGCCAATATCTACAGTGAGAACATGCAGCGCGGCAAACCGGGCGATGTGATCACTGTGCCGGAATGGACCGATGCCAATGACTGGGCGGCGGTTTGTGATCCGCGCATGGTACCGGCCGTCTTCCTGGGCGAGCGTTTCGGCCTGATGCCGGAGGTTTTCATCGCCGGGGATGAGTTGAGCCCGGCGGTGTTCACCAATGACGAACACCGCATGAAGGTGCGCCACTTTTTAGCGGTGTGGGTCAATGATTTCCGTCCGCTGCACAAGAGCAACGTGGCGTAAGCCTTTGTACCCTCACCCAACACCCCCCATTTCCTTGAAATTGGGGGGAACAAAAGGGGGCTGAAATTAACAAGGAGGAATATGAATACTGTTTTTACATCAAGAAAATTCTGGGCAGCAGGTATTGGATTGCTGATGATCATCGTCTGCGCATTCCTGCCCGGTTTTCCATCCATCCAGCAGCCGCTTGTTGACCTGGCTGTGCTGGTCAGCGCGTATATCCTGGGGACGGCCGCCGAAGGGCAAGCGCCTATCGCCGCCAATGCAGCGTTATCAGGCTTGATCCACTCTCGCAAATTCTGGGCGGGGCTGGCCGGGCTGGTTGTTATCCTGCTGCGGTCAGCGCTCCCTGATTTTCCGCTGGAGGATGAGCAATTAACGGCGGTCATCATCACCCTCTCTGCCTACATTTTTGGTACCGGAGCACAGGATGGGTTATCCAAACTTGGCATTCGCTGGCCGGACTCCGGCAAGGAAAACGGCAGTGTCTAACAGGAATCGCACAACAGGAACACACCAACTCTTTCCCCGCGGGTCATCCGCGGGGAAAGAGGAACCAGCCGAAAAAAGCCTGGCACGCCGGGCGGCAAGGGAATCAGGCGTTGCGTTCGAAACCCTGCTGGGATGGCAGGCCTATTCCGACCGTGTTGTTTTGATCGCCGCGGACGGCAGAAAATACGTAGTCCCCATGCAAGAGTTAACCGGTAATCCAATGGAGGAAGAATGACCACAATGAATGAGATCGAAGGCAGGGTATCGACCCTGCTGGTGGATATGACCCACCTGAATTTTTCGGTGGATGTGATCGAAGAGGGCATTCGCCAGGCGTTGCTGGAATACAGCAAAGCCAGCGGACAGCATGAGCGCATAGCAGGCCTGGATGGAGCGGAAGCCACGAGCCTGCCGGAACTGGATAGCGGCATGATTGTACTCGGTGCGGCCGGGTTTGTCGCCTCCTCCAAGGGCGTGGACCGCATGGAGGCTTTCAACTTGAATGAGCAGATATCCCCGCAGGTGAAGCAGCTTGGAGAGCGCTTTCTGGAGCGATTCCAAACGCTGATCCTCACTGTTCGCTGTGACCGAATGCGTTCTGCGGATGTGCAAGCCTGGGGTGCCGGTTGGCCATTATCAATGTAAGGAGGAATGATGTTATTGGGAATCGATGTATCCCATTATGATGATTCTGTGGATTGGCCTTTGCTGGCCAGTTCCGGGGTGGCTTTCGCAATAGCCAAGGCCAGCCAGGGCGACTATTACCGCGACGACCGCTGCAACGATCACCTCGCCGGGGCGCAGGCCTATGGCCTACGAACGGGCATCTACCACTGGGTGGATCCGCAATGCAGCCCGCACAAGCAGGTCAATTTTTTATTGGATATTGCCAGCTCATTGCACTATGAATTTGTCTGCCTGGATGTGGAACAGCATGCACCCTGGCTGGCGGCGTTTCCGCAGAAAACGGTCCCAAAGAAGTTGATGGGAAAAACCGTAAAGAAAAAAGCGGGGTTGAAAAAACAAGTGGCGCCTTCGGTGAACTACTCGCCGCGTCAGATCAGCGACTGCGCGGAAAAGATGGCTCAACTCCTTCGTTCGCGGCTGGATGTGCCGCTGGTGATCTATACGCGCGTCAGCTTCATTGTGGAATATGCCAGGCCGATGCTGACCTGGATAAAAGGGTATCCACTGTGGCTGGCACAGTACCCTTTGCTGCCAGTTCCGAAATCAAAGTTGACCTGGGAAAACCTGCATGAGGTCCATCCCCGCCTTACAGGACCAATGCTGCCTGCCGGGTGCTCGAACTGGACCTTCTGGCAGTGGAGCGGCGATCGCCTGCGCCTGCCGGGGGTCAGTTCTTGTTTGGACCTGAATTTCTACAATGGAAATGCACAGGACTTTGACAGGTTATTGAATGCCGGATCCGGTGCGGTGACGAAAGCAACTGCATTTTGCGAAGCGGAGGCGGTATGACGGCCATCGGCACAGATTGTGATATTGTCCTTTTCAACCCCGCATTGCAGGCGGGCGAGGGCATCGGCTGCCTGCTGGATCGCAGCCGCATTGCCCGGGGCGGGGTGAATGTCTTCCGCGCGGCCTACAAGCAGGCGGACGGCAGCTATCAGGACAGCCAGGTGATCACCTTCACCGTCCTGATGGGAGATGCCCTCACCAACCCGGATGGCTCCATTCACGCGTTGAATCGGTCAGAAGAATATGAGCGGTTGTTCGATATCCTCAACCAGCGCAGTGAGATCGGGGTGATGACCACCGAAGGAGTTTATAGCGGTCTCTATTCCAACGGGCATTACGCCATTGAAGACCATAACACAAAGGTCAGCCGTATCACTTTACAACTCAGTTCTGATGGCGACATCTTCGCACCGGCCGACCGTGACCGGTTTGAACAATCAGTGTGGGTCAACGAGAATGATTATTCCGGTAGTACGAACTGGGACAATTCGTACTGGCGGGCTTGAAAGGATCTTATATGCCTTCACCAACCTATCCATCTTCAATGGATGTCTCCGCCGGTCAGCCGACCAGTATTGTGCAATACAACCGTCTGCGGGCGGATGCGCTGCGAATGGGCGCTGCCGCCGCGGATGCCGTTCCGCAGGGCAGTTTTTTTGCCAGCTTTACATCTGGTGTTTCGATCACATACCTGGCAAACAACCGTCTGCGTATTTTGTATGATGCCCATTTCCCGCCGACCATCATGATCCGCGGGTACATGTGCCAGGCGAATGCCAACGTTGACCTGCCTGCCAATTCCTTCAGCGGCGGGGTGGCGGATTGGTACATTTTTGCCAATCGGGCGGCGGGAAGTTCTGCATTCACTTTATCGGTCAACACCAGCGCTACAGAGGGCGCAGACCAACGCCTGATCGGTGTCTGCCGCTGGGATGGCTCCGCGCTGGATTCGACCTCGATCCAGACCTACTCGCCGGGTCAGTCCGGCGGCAAGGTTGCAGTCATCACTTTGCAAGCCTGGGTATATTACACCAGCCAATCCAGCTATACAACGACCAGTATTTGCCGCCAGCTGCTGGATTTTTCAAAATTGAAACTCGGGGCAAAAACTGCCTACCTGGTGACGAATCTGTTTGCAGTGAGCGCCACTGCCTATGTCCGTTTTTATAACACCACAGACTCGCTGACCATTGTCGAATTATCGACAACTGCGACGGCAGCCGGGACGATGGTAAAAAGCGCAGATATCCTATCCGCGCTGCCGAATGGTCTGGTGGAGACACGCTTTGAGTACAAAACTTCCGGCAGCCGGGCGGATTGCTACTGGGGTGCGCTGGTGATCGAGTATTGATAGAAAGAGTGATCAGGAATAAGAGAATAGAGAATGGAGAGCGGAGAATAGATCGAAGGACAGCCAGGAATATGCTTAATCCCAATTTTATCCATGTTGGAAGGTTGAAAAATGGCCTATTCTTATCAGGGTTTACGGCATGTTCAAAGTATGTAGTAATTTATGGAGGAAGAAAATGAATTTTGAACAATTTACAGAGGAAGCAAGGGCAGCGCATCCCGGCGCGGGTGTGATCTGCGCCACCGAGCAGCCATTAAGTGTGGTTGTGGATGGGCATGTGGTGGATACCAAAACGCTCCTGGCCGCCCACAAGCCTTGCTGGCTGCGTTTGGACCGGAGCGAGATTGTGGCTGATGGAATGGATGCTGCCTTGTTAACGCTTGAATATCCGGCTCGGGTGAACCTGGATGTGAAACTGGTGATCACGCATGGCACTTCAATGGTGGAGGAAACGCTGGCATTGGACGGGACCGGCATGAGTGAATTGGAGATCGTCTCATCCACACCGGGAGAGATCATTATCGAGGTCAAGGATAAGCCGGTTCGAGCAACTTTAATGGTGAAGGAGGATTGATGGCAAAGCGAATTGTTGTGAATGATGCACAGAAAAATGTTAAGTTATATAAAGAAAAAGCCCTGCGCGAGAAGTTGGCGGGCAAAGCGGTGGTGGATATGAAGCAGGCAGAGCTGGCAGAATTGATATTACTGTTGGCGGGTTCCGCCGGGCTGGTGGATGGGGAAGGTAAGGTCAAGGGATAGTGTACTAGGGGTCGTATGGTTTGGGAGACGATTTTAGTAATCACTATACGGAGGGGATAAGGAATGAGATATTGACACGCCCTGCCTTTTTGTGCGGATTGTTGGGTCACATCTCCAACTCGATCTGACCGCCATCGCATTTGAATCTGCCACCTTTTTGTTACCTGCTTTCCCCATACCGCCTTTGTTTCTCAATGTACATATTGGCATCCGCCTTCTTAAGGGCTTCCACCAGCGAAGTTCCCTGCTCGGCGGTGCTGAGCCCGCAGGAGATATGAAGTTTCGGTCCGTCGCAGCCGGTATTCAACTCATCCAAAATCGAGCAGAAACGCTCAACTGCGGCTGTCGCCTTATCGGCAGATGTGCCAGGTAATAGCACAGCAAACTCATCACCACCGATACGCGCGATCACATCTTCCACCCGGAAGGCGGCAGACAGCGCGTTCGCAGCGCGTTTCAGTAGTACATCACCTGCAGCATGTCCCAGGTTGTCATTGGTTTCTTTTAGTGTGTCCACATCCGCCATCAACACGCTGATCGGGTACTGGCGGCTGTGTTCCATATGTTCCATACGCTCTTCAAAATAGGCGCGATTGTTTAACCCGGTCAGAGCGTCGTGCATGCTGAGGTATTGAAGTTTCAGCTCTGTCTGTTTTCGATCGGTAATATCCTGTACCACGGCGATATGATAGTATTCATCCACTTCTTCATTGGGCTTCCACAGAGGTGATGCAGTCAGGTTGGCCCACACGACATTTCCATCCTTGCAGACATAACGTTTATCGATCGAAAATTCCATGATCTTTCCGCTTAACAATAGCGCATTTTTATCCAGGTTTTCTTGAATATCCTCCGGGTGGGTGATGGTCTGAAAATTTGATTCTAGGATCTCGTCCCTGGAATATCCGACAAGGTCACAGAATTTTTTGTTAATATCTATATATTGGCCGGTACTGGTGATGACAAGGCCCACTCCTACGGCAGCCTGTTCAAACAGGGCTCGATACCTGGCTTCGCTCCTCCTCAATTCTTTCAGGGCTGCTTCAGTTTGTAATTCCATCTCTCTGACATCGGTAATATCATGGGCAGAAGAAAGGGCGCCAGTTACATTTCCAATACTATCTTTTACAGCTTTGCAGTGCCACGCGAGCAGCCTTTTCTCTCCGTCTTTTCGCCTCTGCCAGCTTTCGACGTAAACTACATCATCCTTACCGTTAAAAACCGGCTTTACTTTTGAATAAGTGGTATTTTCCCCCACAAAGTAAGTGGATGCCTCTCTGCCAATGACATCCCCTCCGAAGAAATTCAGCCCGGCAGGATTTGCCCATGTGTAAATTTTATTATTATCCACTTCCATCAGAATAACTGGAACGGCAGCAAAGATGGCTTCCAACCCATCAGTAGATCGGGGAGGTTGATGTATTATGGGTTTGTTGCCTTTATCCTTGTCCAGGTTCATGAATGTACCCTCTTATCGCTGATCTATTCAATTAGTGATCACTGATTTCCAGCCTGACAAAAAATAAAGTTAGCCTTTTTAGAAATTCGCGATATTCTTTTACTGCTATATGCTTCGTAACAATCATGGTTCTATCCCCCAACATGGATGATTCTATATCCAATAAACATTGATAGTTTTACCTATCACCTTTATCTGTTAGTATATCCAATTAATGAAATAATTCAACCGGGAAAAAGATGGTGTAACATATCCTATTGACCACATATATATACTTAGGTTGAATAAGTCTTAACGTGTGAAGTTTTCTACAATTTCAACGCCAAGCCCTCACCCAAACCTTGTAAATCCTGCGGGAATTGCCTGGGATCAGGTCTTTCAATCCTGTGTCCCAACTCCCATTCCTGACTAATGGCTGAAATTAACCCAACCTGGCTGGCTTCCCTTTCTCTTATTAGGAGTTCCTAAAAAATAAATTTCATCACTGATAGAAGGAAATATGGATGACTTGTTCCGATAGGGCGGCTTATAGGTTAGAACAACCCGGTAAGAAATTACTAATCCATCAGACTTTCGCACCCGCCATCATCAAACCCAGCTTTTCCGGGTTCGACTCTGCAACAGGCAAAATCCCCATCACTTCACCTTCACAGAAGACCATGATCCGGTCGGATAGTGCTTGAATTTCATCCAGGTCTTCAGAGATCAGCAGGGTTGCCGTGCCGGCTTCCCGTTGTTCAAGTAATTTCTGATGAATATATTCTGTGGCGCCAATATCCACACCCCTGGATGGCTGCGCCGCAATGAGTACATTCGGCTTTCGTGACAGCTCCCGGGCGAGAATTAACTTCTGAATATTCCCGCCGGATAAGCTCTTAATGGGGGTCTTGATCGACGGGGTTTTGACGTTGTATTCTTCAACAATGTTTCTGGTTGTTTCTTCGATATTTTTAAAATCCAGGAAGATCCAATTACAAAATGGTGGATGATTGTGATCTTCCAGAATAAAATTTTCCGCCACAGAAAAATCTTTGATCACACCTTCGCGCATTCGTTCCTCGGGAATGTAGGATTGTCCAGTTTGAATTCGCCTGTCAGGAGAAACACTGGTGACATCCTTGCCATTTATGGTAATTTTTCCTTTACGAACCGGCCTCAACCCGGCCAATGCCTCTGCCAATTCGCGCTGGCCATTCCCTGAGACACCTGCCAATCCTAGAATTTCTCCAGCGTGGATATCAAAAGAAACATTCTTAATTGCATCCTTCTTCCGATCGCCCACGACAAATAGATCTTCCACACTCAGTTTCACATCGCCAATATTTGCAGGTTTCTTATCATATTGCAGGATCACCGGCCGCCCGACCATCATGGTTGCCAGTTCTGCCTTTGTGAGATTTTCGTTGATGCAAGTGCCTTCATTCCTGCCATCACGCAATACCGTAATTCTGTTGCTGATATCAAGCACTTCGTGTAATTTATGAGAAATAAAAATAAGGGCATGACCATCTGTGGTCATTTGCTGCAGGGTAACAAAGAGTTCGTCCACCTCCTGTGGAGTCAGAACCGCGGTTGGCTCATCGAGGATCAGCAGTTCAGCCCCTCTGTAAAGCGCTTTCAATATTTCAACTCGTTGCTGTTCGCCAACAGCAAGCTGCCAGACATAGCTTTTCGGGTCAACTTTAATCCGATATTGTTCACTTAACTTCATCAACCGATCTTCAACGGTGTCCAATTCGAGCAGCGGTCCCTTTGATGATTTCAAGCCAAGCGCGACATTTTCGACCACGGTTAACGAGGGTACAAGCATAAAATGCTGGTGGATCATTCCTATGCCAGCCTGGATCGCATCCTGTGGAAAGCGGAAATGCTGTTCAACCCCATTGATCCTTATAGTTCCAGAATCAGGTTTGTAAAGTCCGTAGAGCTGCCGCATTAATGTGCTTTTTCCAGCGCCGTTCTCCCCCAGAAGCGCATGGATCTCGCCAGCTTTGACATCGAAACTCACATGATCGTTCGCCAGGACGCCTGGAAATTTTTTAACAATATCTTCCATGGCCAAGTGTTCGATTCGTTTTGTTTTTTCGATGTCTGTTTGTGATTCCATATTTTTATCCTGATGTTTAGGGAGTTCTCCCTCCAACATATTGCATGCTGGAGGGAGATTTTGTATTATGCTAGCTGGTCTATTCTGGTATTGGCCCAGTTAGTGGATCAATTGTGCCGCCCATGATTCCATCAATGGCAGCCTGTACTGCAGCTTTGACGTCATCAGGTATGGCAACGTTATCATTATATTGAATGCGCAATCCTTCGTTCTTGAAGGTTAACGTGTAGGCTTTACCACCCAACACGCCAGCTTTTCGAGAGGCGATCATGTCATTGATTATGCCTGTCCAGTCATAAATTTGGCTGGCAGCAACAGTATCTGGTGCCAAACTTGTCTGGTCCCACTGCGTTCCAAACCACAAAGCGCCTTTGTCCTTGACAATCCCGATAGCGCCAACGACGGACTGAGATGAACCTGTAAGCATGTCTGCTCCTGCTGTGATCTGCGTCTCGGCGCAGGTTGCCATCAGGGAAACATCTGAGAATGACCCAGTGTAGCTAACTTGATTCTTCACTGCAGCATTGGTTGCGGCGGCGCCGGCTTTGAAACCATCTACATATAATTTGGCATCGCCAGCTTCAACAGGACCGCAAATACCCATTACGCCAGTTTTGCTTATCATAGCTGCCATCACACCCAGAGCGTAACCACCTTGCTGGGCTTCTGCCTGGTATGCAAAAACGTTGTTAATATCATCAGCCTGGAAAGTGTTGAGTGAGGTTCCCCAGGCAAAACTGGTTTCCGGAAATTCCGGGGCAACCTGTTGCAAGGATGTACCATATTGCGATCCATGAGCGATGACCAGATCATATCCCTGTGTGGCGTAATCTCGAATGGCTGCTGCTGCATCCGGAACTTTAAATAAGGACTCGGAATATGCAACTTCCATTTTTGCTTCGCCCATTTCAGCCTGGATAGATTTCAAACCATCATACATGGATTGGCTGAATGCTGCATCAGTTATTGTGGAAGGCATGACGATAGCCACCCGGAATGGTTTTTCTTCCATCACTTCAGGTGTAGCAGTAACAACAACTTCTTGAACAACCGGTTCTGCTTCAACAATACGGGTCACTTCGATTGGCGCAACTGGTGCAGCGGGTGCGCAACTGGCAAGCAGAATGACAAGCAATACTGCTAATATACTAATTTTATGAAACTTCGTTTTCATTTGTTCTCCTCTATTTTTCTTATGAGTTGGAATACAATTAACATCCTAACCAGAATATAATCTACCACCTCCTTTCTATAAAATCATCTGAGCTACATTTCACCTCGTTCGAATGGCTTACTTAAAGCCGCAGGTTGCGCTGATCTTCGGACTGCAAATACAAGCGCTACAATGGTGAGCAGGTATGGCAGCATCACCGCAAAATCTGAAGGTATGTTGATCCCTTTTACTTGCAGCCAAACCTGGAGCGCATTGACAAAGCTAAAAATGAGAGAACCCACCAGGACGCCGCCCGGTTTCCAACTGCCAAAGTAAACCAAAGCCACTGCAATAAACCCCATGCCGTTCGTCATGTTTTCCTGGAAAAGATTGATGAGGGCGATGGATAGTGTCGCGCCTGCTATTCCGGAGAGGACCCCACCGAGGCTTACTGTGATGTACCTGGTACGAGCAACGTTTACCCCAAGAGAATCTGCCGCCTGGGGATTCTGCCCCACAGCCTTGATTTGCAATCCAAAAGTTGTTTTGTTTAATACAAAACTGGCAATTGGCACAAGCAGGAAGCCACCATATACCAGAATATTATGGTTGAAAAATGCCTCACCAAAAAATGGTAGATCCCCGAGAAATGGAATTTTCACAGGTGGAAAGCCTTTAATACTTTCAACCCCGCCCATTGTCATTTTGAATAACAGGGTGGAAAGCCCTAATCCGAACAATTGCAAGCCAATGCCGCTAATGCCCTGTTCCGCTTTCAGAGTTACGCTGATGAATGCCATCAGGAGGCCCATAAGAAGGCCTGTAAATGCAGCAGCGAGTAATCCCAACCACAGGTTGCCGGTTCTCATCCCCACGTAAAAACCTGAGAATGCGCCCATGAGCATGATCCCGTCCACTCCCAGGTTATAGACTCCGGATGTCTGGGCGATCGTTTCTCCGATGGATGCGTATAAATATGGGGTGGCAAGACGGATGCCGCTATATAGAATCCCTAAAAGGACTGGTAATTGAAATAACTCATCCATCGATTTGTCTCCTGCGGGCGCGGTATCTGCTCCAAATTTCAGCGCTGACCACGAAAAGTACGATCAATCCCAGCAGGGTATCGATCAATGCGGATGGCACCTGCATTGCCCGCTGCATTTTATTGCCGCCTTCCATCAGACCACCAAAAAATATGGAGGCTGGAATTGCCCCGAGGGGATGGAGTTTTCCAAATAAAGCGGCCACAATTCCGGCAAACCCGTAGCCACTGGATAATCCTTCCATCATTCGATGCTGTACGCCAATGACTTCGATTGCGCCTGCCGTTCCGGCGAACGCACCGCCAAGCGTTAAAGCCAGCATCTGATAGAGTTTTACCGGAATACCGGCATAACGTGACGCGTTCGGGTTTTGACCAACCGCTCGAATACGATATCCTATGCTGGTTCGCCATAACAGGATGTAAACTGCCACTGCCAGCACAACTGCCAGAATGGCGCCGCTGTGCAGCAATGTTTTTGGTACCAACTTGGTGAGCCAGACAGCTTTCGGCAATAGAGCAGATTGAGCTATGCGTGTACCTGCTTCAATCTCAGCCGGATCAATCATTGGCCCGCGCAGCAAAAAGTTCGATAACTGGAGTGCGATTGCATTCATCATCACAGTTGAGAGAATCTCATTCACACCCAGCCTGGCTTTGAGTGCGCCTGGAATACCACCCCATATCGCACCGGCCAGAGTACCCATAAGAATGGTAATTGGGAGGAGCATCCAGCGGGGGAGCTCTGGAAAATTGATTGAAAATGCTGTCGCCGCCAGCGCACCAACAATCACCTGCCCTTCACCGCCGATATTGATCACGCCACCTCTGAACGCAATTGCCACACCCAAACCCACCAGTAGCAATGGCGTAGCTTTAACCAGCGTTTGTGTAATGCCAGTTTTGTCACCAAATGCGCCAAGAAACAAAGATTGATATGCTTCAAGTGGGTTGACTTTGAAAATGATTAATAATATTGCGCCAAACAATAATGCAAAAGGAACTGCCACCAGCGGAAGAAGTGCATCCACCGACCGGTTGAGGAAATCTTTAAACTTCTTTTGATAGATCATTAATGTTGGTCCTTTTCCTCTCCTGTGGAATGATTAAATTATGCTTTACTGCGCACCAATCGTAATAGAAGAAGTTGGTCATTGTAATAATTGTAACCAACAACAACTGGTTGGCTGTATTTGGTAAAAAAAACATCGTTGAACCGAATCACCGGTTTTTTATCCTGCAATTGTAAATATTTCTGAACTTCATCAGAAGCAATATCAGCGTGTAATTCTGATACAGAATAAACCAGTTCCTGATCGCAATATTTTAATAAAATGTCATAAATGGATTGTTGCACATCAATTTCTGTTGGATTAAAGCAGATGATACTGGTTGGAATGATGTTGGTGGAATAAATTGCCGGCAGATCATCTGCCATGAAAATTCGTTGTAAAACAAAGACAGTCTGCGTAGAATCAAGTTCCAGCATTGCCTGTTCGCTATCTGTAGGTTTTCTTGTCTCTCCTTTTAGATAGGTCACCCGAGGGGTTTTTCCGCTTTCTCGAATTAGCTGCGGAAAGCTCCACAAGTTTTGCAATTGTGCATTAAATTGAACTGCGTGTTGATTTACATACGATCCGTTACCATGTTTACGAATGATCACTCCCTCTGTCACGAGGGAATTGACTGCAATCCGCAAGGTGGACCTACTTACCCCAAATTCAGAAGCAAGTTCCTGCTCGGAAGGTAGACGCGAACCAGGAAAATATATCCCGTTTAGTACCCTATCGCGGATGATATGGTTAATCCTTGTAGTAACCGATTCTGATCTTTCTATCATAGATAGGGATACTGCGCTAAGTTGGTAAACGTCTAACGTCTTTATAATATATTAATGTATTTAAAGATATTGTCAATACTCAAATTGAATTTAGAAACTTTGCAACTTACAAAGATTTTCTGCGTATGAATAATTAAACAATTGACTCACTGATGATCGGCACATATGGTGATACAAATGTTTGAATTATTTCTCGATTTGGTTATAAATAACAAATACAGTAAGGAAGGATGTTATGAGCAGCATTTCAGTCGTTATCCCTGCATATAATGAAGGAAAACGAATTCTTAATGTCTTATCAGTATTAAATCAGGTTGCGGGTATCGAAACAATCATCGTCGTAGATGACGGATCAAAGGATAATACGGCAGAGGTAGTTCGATCCTATCTACACAACGACCCTCGCATCAATTTAATTCAGCACCCTGTCAATATGGGGAAGGGTCAATCCATATTTTCGGCATGGATATCGATTCATACTGAGTTTGTGCTGATGTTGGATGCCGACCTTATGGGGTTAACCCCAGATCACATCGCAAAACTTACAGCCCCTGTCCTCTCTGGTGAGGCTGCCATGACCCTGGGTGTATTTAAAGGTGGAAATTGGAAAACTGACTTTTCACATTGGATCACTCCCTGGCTGACCGGTCAACGTTGTCTGCGGCGGGATATGCTGCAATGTGTGGATCACGAAGCCGCGTCCGGTTATGGCCTTGAAACAGCGCTGACCATTTCCGCACACCAGCAAAAATGGAAGGTGCAAGAGGTGCCTTTATTGGGAATGAGCCACCCGATCAGTGAAGTTCACCGGGGTGGTTTGGGTGGCCTGTTGAACAGGCTCAAAATGTATGGTCAGATTTTCCGCGCCTGGTATCGTGCCACCACTAAAATGCGGGTGGAGCCTGCCATCAGGCTGAGAGATTAGAAACTCTTTCTAATTCATATCACTGATGCTGGTGAACAAGTGACATAAATTTCCAATCCGTTATAAATCTATCAGGGTTTCTGCCGCCAACCAGAAAAGGTTATCGCGAACACTGCCGCGTTTATGCCAGTCACGGTCATCCCATCCATCCTCCTGGACGGAATCTCCTCCATATAGCAGTTGACCAAATTCCACCCCTCTAAACTCTGCAACAGCCATGAAGGCGGAAGTTTCCATTTCCACCACGCTGCACCCCTGAGTTTTTCTCAACCTTGTCCTATCCACAGTCTCCCGATAAATCGCATCTGTCGTCCATGTTTTCACAAGTCGATAATCCACATTTAATCTCTTCATTGTTTTTTCCATGGAATCAAGCACATGCTGGTTCGCTTTTACTTCCGCGGCAGGTGGCAAATAAGCATAAGACGTACCTTCATCCCGTACTGCGCTATTAGGGATCAGGACATGCCCGACCGCAATTTCCGGATTCAACACGCCGCAGCCGCCACATGCAATAAACTGGTTACTCCCCCGCGCAATCATTTCTTCCATGAAGGCAACGGCAATCGGCGCACCGACACCCGGATGGACGACAACGAATGGTGATCCTCTTAATTCCATCTGGTAGATAGGGTTTTCTCCAATTTCAGAAAGAAGCCTGTCAACTTTTACCAATTTGTTCTCATTTATCAGGTTTTGAGTTACATCATTAAAAAAGGAGATTAGTACTTTTGGGCTGTAGTCGCGTTTTTTGATGATCTGGCTAGGTTCTATGATGGCTGTCTTCGCGGCGTCAAAATCCAGGATGGGGAATGGTTGAGGTAGCATAGATCTCTCCAGCAAATGGGATTGGATTATAGCAATAGTTCAATTATTTTATTATAAATCCACGGATTTCAGCTGGATTTAAGGGATCCCCAGCTTCCTTTTGATCGAGGCGGATGGTGCTTCCAGTTCTCTCACCGCATCCATCCCTATCCATCTGGCTGTTTTATCAGACGATCGCGATAGTTTCCTGCTGGTCATCAGCGCTGGTACATGTAACTGAGCGTTCCGTTTGCCGATCTGCCGCAATGCCCAGTTCACTGCTTTTTTTACAAAATTCCGTCCATCAGTTGAAGAAGATTCGATGATCTCCAAAAAACGCAAAAATACTATGTCTTCCACCTGCTTGTTATGAACAGCAATGCAAGCCATGAGGGCGAACCCGGCCCGTTTGACAAATTCCAAATCCGAAGTCGACCATTCGATCGCTTTGTCAATCGCATAAGGGGTTTTGGAGTAAAGGTTGCTACAAACCTGATCGCACACATCCCAGGAATCAAAATCTGCTGTCCAGGCATCCATTTGTTGAGCAGTTACAAGCTTTGGTTCATCGATGATGGAAGCCAGGATGCGTGCTTCGTGAATTCCGGTCTTCCACAACCCCAACGCTATTTGATGATCCTTTTTTCGTCTCCCCAATTGTCTAATTTTTGGCATGGAAACCCCAAGGGTATTTGTCGGATTGATCCCAAACCGGGTCATGCCTTTCACATTCTCAGGAATTGCCAGGGCTTTTAACTGTTCGATTATCTCGTTCACATCAGCATGATCAGACAATTGACCACCATTTACCTGGCGTAATAACTTTCCAACCCCGGCCTGGCTTGGTTAAAATGCCGGTTGGCAATATCCATCACTGATTCTGCCCATTCTCCGCAGGTATGATCGATTACCAGGCTGTTGGTATATGCTTTCACTTCATCCAGCAAAGGACCTTCAACAGTACACTCATCCGACCCCTTAATTGTGTCCGCAATCGCTCCGACAGCGCTCCAGCCTTTGAATGCCACATCGATCTCATTTTTTTGATAGATCATCTCTGGTGGCCACTCAGGTTGCAGGCGATCATAAGCCTTATAAACCAATCCCTGCTGTGTCTTGAACGCGCCCAGGTTATTGCTGCCGTCACTGATGGCCATCAACAATTCCACTTCCTGAATAAACGCCTGGGTGTTTTCGTTAAAATGGGAGGCTTCCGGGAAAAATAGATTATTAATCCGAGGAAAGAAAACATAAACCACGCCAATGAGGATCAAGATCAGAACCACCAACAGGACGACCAACAATGGTTTCGACTTGCCGCGGGTTTTGCGGGCTGGGCGCGGCCGTCTGGGTTTGGCAGACCATTCCGGCGGCTCCAGATTCTCAGTTGAGTTTAGAGATGCTTCAAATTTTGAGAGGACAGACGCATGCTCATCACCTTTGAAAGGAGGCATTTCTTCCTCCGGAACACCCAGGTTTGTAGGCTGTTCGATGGGTTTCGCATCTTCTTCGAATGCATCAATCACCGGTAATGGCTCACCCAGGTGTGTCAAACCTTGGATTGCCAATGGGTTTTTGGGATTTATTTTCACCGCCCTGTTAAGGCAGTATATTTTCCGTTCCTTTTCGGCATAGCAAGCGGATAACCACACCCAGGCCATATCATTTTGCGGGTCTTCTTTCACCACTTCCGCCAGGATTTTTAAACCCATGGGAATATTGCCAGAATTGATCAATTCTATCCCCTGATTAAGAGCATCATCACTCATTCAAACCTCCTGCCTGCTGATACAGACAACAATCCTTCAACTTGGATGGATATAATGAGTGTGCATCATTTGTACCAGAATGTGATGGATGGAAAAATCAACTTTTACTCCAGCTCAATATAAATGCGTTTGTTGATCCTACCTTTGCTTTTGTAATCTACGATCCGAATCTTGCCTACCTCTCCAGTGGAGGAGACATGGGTTCCGCCATCGGCTTGTAGATCCAGTCCTATAATCTCCACCGTGCGAACTTCGGGGATGCCGGGTGGTAACAGGTTGATCTTGGTCCGTATCAGATCAGGAATCTGGAATGCTTCATCGCGCGGCAGAATTTTGACCCGCACTGGCAGTTTCTTTTCCACCTCAAGATTCACAGCTGCCTCGATCACTTCCACCAGGTCGCGGGTCATCGATTCAAATTCGAAGTCCATTCGCCCCTGATTCAGATCCATATCTCCACCGGTGACCTGCGCCCCGAAATCGCGGAAGATCACACCGCACAGGATGTGCATGGCGGTATGGGTGCGCATCAAGCGATAACGCCTGTCCCAATCCAGTTTTCCGGTGACAGGTACACCCGGTTTTGGCAGAGGGCTCTCTCCCGCGAGGATGTGTTCGATCCCGCCAGGTCCTTTCCGGACTTTCTCTACAGCCCACGTCTCGCCGCCAGCGGCTAGAGTACCCAGGTCGCAAAGCTGTCCGCCTCCACCTGGAAAAAACGCCGTACGATCCAATACCACGGCCCGTGTAGTTCCGTCAACATAAGTAACGATCGCGTCGAATTCTTTGATAAAGCTATCTTTATGAAAAATGCTTTCTGTCATCATAAACTCCAATCCATTTCCTTGACTTATTATATACTTATCCACATCACCAAATCGTTTCTGCGGTGTTATCCCAATATAATACATGGAGGCAGCTTGGAGCGTTATTTTGCAATAGAATGGGATGGCAGCACTTTCGTTTTATTCGGCAAAGATCACCTGGCGATTATTGTTTTCTTTATCCTCCTAAATCTTTCCTTTTTCTGGGTTCGCACTATCAAGCATGATCGGTTCAGGTTTTATCTACGTCTTGGGTTGGCGGTTACCCTTTTGACATTTGAGGTTGCCTGGCAAACCTGGCGGATTTCAACCGGGCAGTGGAATATTCAAGAAAATCTTCCCCTTCATATGTGCTCGATATTTCTCATTATCAACTCTATTATGATTCTTACACGCAATAAGACATTGTTCGAGCTATCATATTGCCTTGGAATTGGCAGCGGGTTAATGGCATTCCTGACGCCAGACCTGGGATCTTATGGGCTATGGCACTTCGTAGCAGTGCAGACACTATTCGGGCATGGGTTGCTTGTTACACTGACCTTTTATATGTCGATAGTGGAAAGGTATCGCCCAACGTGGTTGTCTATTGTTAAAACCTTTATCTATGGAATTACAGCCCTTTTGATTTCATATCTGATAAACCTCGGTCTGGGTAGTAATTATATGTTCACCATGCACAAGCCCGCTTCAGCCAGTCTGCTCGATGTTTTGGGGCCATACCCCTGGTATTTACTTTCCATGGCTGGTGTTGGCCTTGTAATTATGGTGTTATTCGTCGCACCCTGGGAGATCTGGGGTTGGTCTCGTAAGAGCCGTAGATAATTGGTTCTTAACGCATTGGAACTAACTCAAATCATTTGTGTTAAATGATTTATCAAGTTTAATTGGAGGAACATTATGGATGGCATCGGCAGGTATTTTGCAAAGATTTGGGATGGCGGCGACTTCGTCGTTTTTGGACCTGATCACCTGGTCTTCATATTTTTCTTTATTTTAATCAACTTATCCTTCATCTGGTTGCGCAAGATAAATAGCGATCGTTTCCGCCGCAATTTGCGCTGGGGGATGGCATTCACATCCATTATTGTTGAGCTGTCCTGGCATATCTGGAAGATCTGGCTGGGCGAGTGGACGATGGCAGAGATGCTGCCGCTGCACCTATGCTCGATCTTTGTCATCCTCAACAGCATTATGCTATTTACAAAAAGCTATCGCATCTATGAATTCAGTTATTTTCTCGGCATAGGCGGGGCGCTGCAAGCCTTTCTAACCCCGGATGCCGGCGTGTACGGACTCTGGCATTACCGTCCTATCCAGACCCTTCTGGCACATGGACTGATCATCACTGAAGGCATTTACATGACGGTTGTGGAAGGCTACCGCCCGCGGGTGCGGTCTTTCCTCAACGTGTTTATTTATGGCAACCTAGCAATGGCTGTTGTGTATGGAATCAACCTGATCGTTGGCGGAAACTATATGTTCCTGATGCACAAGCCCCCAACCGCCAGCCTGTTGGATGTCCTTGGCCCATGGCCGTGGTACATCCTCTCGCTGGAAGCTGTGGGGTTTGTGATGTTCGGGGCACTTTACCTGCCCTGGGCATTCATCGATTGGCGGGCAAAGCGGAAACCAATATTATCACCCGCCAATTAAGTAGCATACCTAATGCTGGTGGGGAGCAGATAGGTTCAGGAAGGCGTAATTATTAATTCTGTTAAGGAATCTGTAATAATTTGTGCTTGACTCCAGTTAAGAATTAGTCATATACTTTTAATAGTTGCATAAAAGGAAGCTGTGATCCAGGAGTTATAATTGGTCGCAAAGTTTGCACAGGGTGGTCAAGTGCAGGCACAATTCCTGGGGAGCTAATTGCGAAACCGGCCGAGAATCATCGGGGTCGGTTTTTTTAATTCATCGCGCAACCCTCTGCGGATCGACAATCAAAATTTATATGGAGGTTTAGGGTCACCTTGACGTGTATAAAAAGCGTCTCGACCGGTTGCAGCCAGTCGAGACAGGATAGAAAGGGAACCGCAAAGCGCCCTCTGTATCTATTTAATTATACAAGGCGGGAAATGAATGTCAAGAAACCCTGCAATCATAATCTCTTATGCGACCTGAGCGGATTTGCAGATCCACCCAGGTCACAGTCTTCAAAGGAATGAGGCGCCCTCTGTATCAAGCTGGCGCACCGAATTTCGGAGAAGGGAAATGGGAGGTGTTTGTTCAAAATCTAGCGGAATGGTCAAACCAAAGGACTTTATTTCAAACAGTTACTCAATTTTCAAAAGGAGAGTGTTTAGATGAAAAAAGCATTACTTGTAAATGTATTAATCATTGTGCTTGTAGCTTCATTGAGCGTGGCTGCTACCTTCGCATATTTCTCAGGCACGGATCAGTCAAAATATGCTGAAGTTACAACAGCTAAAGTGGCTGTAGGTGGAGTCGACGGATTCCCGCTAACATTCACAAACCTGCTCCCTGGTGATACACAGGCAAAGTGGATTGGTATCCAAAATGGAGGAAACGTTAAAGAAGATTTATACGTCCAAATGAAGTATGACACTTTAGACCATATGAATTTCTGTTATGATGGCGCGTTTAATCCGATGGTTTGGCTAACCATAAAGGATGAATGGGGGACGGTTGTCTATGACAATTGGCTGTGCTATTTGTATTCGTACAATGCATACGGCGAAGGAATGCTGATCCCCAAGTTAGCAGACGATGTTCCCGCTGGTGCTACCAGGTGGTTTGAACTTTCACTAACCCTATCAACTACCGCAGGAAATGAATATCAGAATGGTTACAACTATGATTACATCAACCTGATCGGCGTTCAATACAATGGTCCAGCTCCAATCCCGGCAACAATGCAATACTGGCCAGATGGTGATCCGAACTACTAGAAAATCGTATCACTAGATATTTAATTTTGGATGCCAGGCGATACTACCTGGCATCCAATTCCAAGGAGCGCCACGTGCAAACCCGTGTTTTTGTCACATTGATGTTCGGAATCGCATTGGGGGTTTTCATCCTCATGCTGACCCTTTCCGGCATGATACGAGTTGTATTGACAGACAGCATGGCTCCGACAATCCGTGCTGGAGATGTAATCATTTTAAAATCACCAACCACAAGGATAGCACCTGGCATGATAGTTACATATTCATGGAATGACAAGATCATAACCCATCGTGTGATGAAGGTGGAAGGGGACACAATTATTACGAAGGGTGACAATAGTGATCAAGCTGATCCGTGGATAATCCCAGTTTCTAATGTAATTGGTGTCGCTTATTTTTCCATTCCTTATCTTGGATATGTTCTGACATTTATACGAAAACCGATCGGTTTGTTGTTGGTCATCCTCGTTCCAAGTGTGATCATCATAGGGTTTGAATTAAAAGAGATAGCAAAAATGTTGCATCCATCTTCCGATGTACGAACATAAAGAATTTCTCATAATGATAAAAAACCGGCATTATTATTTGTTCTCAATCATTTTTATCTTCATTTTCCTGATGGCTCTAGGAATCAAAGACACGAGCGCAAGGTTTTTCGGGCTTAATCAGGACAAAGGCAACATTGTTACTATTGGTGAACTTAATCTGGAAGTTAAAGATGTCTTCCAAACCACACCGATACTTGAATCCGGAAGGGGTTATCAGGAGGTTCTGCATTTTTGTGCACAGAATGGCAGCAGAGTACCAATCAAGATTAGTTCTTATCTTATCCCCGGACAAGACGATGAAGACCTAATTCATCAGATCTCTGTGAAAGTGGTTCAAAACCCTATAGGTATGACGGGAAACTACGGACCTTTAAATTCGGTAATTGTTACAGACATCCCCTTGATCGATCTTCTAGAAAACAACGCTCTTATTCTTCTGGACAAATCAACAATTCTACCTGAGGTTGTCCCGTTCGGAACTGGAAAAGAGATTTGTTTTAATTATTACATGAGGTTGTTGCCATCTGCCGGGAATGACCTGTTGGGCAGTTCACTCCAATTTAAAGTGGTTATAAATGCGGCGCAGTGGAACAATCCCGACTGGAGAGAGTAATTAGTTATAGGAGGATATTGTTATGGGTAAAAAGCAGCGCTCGCAGTCTTAATTTTGGCGAAGGTTTTATCCATTATGGCTTTCGGGTTGACTGGTACCGGTGCGTGGTTCACCTCTGCCCGCGAGATCAACAACAACTCCATCTCCACCGGCACCATAGACCTGGGCGTGGAGGGCGGTCCGTTCACCGTTCAGAACTTGCAGCCCGGCGCAGACTGGCGGGATGTCGGCTGGTTCTGCGCCGCCAACAACGGCAATTATGATATGAAGTGGCGCGGTTGGATCCATGATGTGAACGATCCGAAAGACCTGCGTGACTTCCTGCACATCCGCATCACCATGAACCCCGCCGATCATCCGGGTAGTTACGGACCGGCTAATACAGTCCTGGCAGAGGATGTGGCGTTCAATGATCTGTTGTCCAACTCCAACACCATCCTGCTGCTCGATGAATCAACAATTTCCTCCGGCGACCCGGCTTTTTCACCCGGCGCCAGCGCCTGCTACCAGATCGAAGCCAAACTGGCCAGCGATGCCGGCGACGCACAGCAAAATAGCGTTCTCAGCGGCAAGCTTTACCTGCTGGGCACGCAATGGATCGCTCCCTGGTAATTCAACTGCTGTCATGAGGAGAGAATAATTTAAGAAGAGACAATTTTTGCAAGAAAGGCGGCACGGCCGTGATCTATTCGCAGACGGGAGGCATGCTCTCCCGGCACAGGAAAAAACAGATGGCGGATGAAATGGACACCACCCGTTTCATGCCGCCATTCACCACGCATATCTGCAACGAGCCCACCCTGACGCGAGCCAGGGAAAGCTGGATCGTCTCACACTCCGTCCCTCCATTCTATATGCCCATCCCTGAGGACGACTCACCCGCACCGGAAAACGTCCTTGAAGTGAGCGAGACGATCCCATTCATTGGATCAATTTCGGTCGTTATGCCCGCCATCCCGGGGCACGGCTGGCTGCCCGATGGTATAAAACGGGCTGGCTGGGCCGGGGTGATGGTTATATTCTTCTTCCTGCTCTTCCTGGCATATGGCAACCTGCCCAACCGCTGGTACCATGTGCTATATGTGTACAGCGGCAGCATGGCGCCGGCGATCAACCCGGGCGATGTGATCATCATCACCCCGCCAACCCAGAACCTGGAGCCCGGGATGGTGCTGACCATGCGGGTGGATGGCCAACTGGTCACCCACCGCCTGGTGGAGATACGCAGTGATGGTGCATTTATCACAAAGGGAGATGCGAACAACGCCCCGGACAGTTGGAACCAAGAACGGCTTGAAATTGGCGGGGTCGTGCGTGCCCGTATTCCATACCTTGGCTACCTGGCGCAGGTGTCGCAGATCTTTAACCGCAGCACCACTGGCGGCTGGTATGTTGATGCACATGAGATCGACATGGCAATGTCATCAGGTGCATGGGTCCTCGAACCAACACTCCCACCACCCGGGTTGCGTGGCACATCCATCCAGGCGGATGTAACAGTGGCTGGGGTCTGCCTTCCCTCTGATAGCGAACTTATTGAAGGATCAAGCTCCGGTCTGCCAAAATGTGCGGATATTCCTGCCGCTGTCCAAACAGCTATGGATAATGAAGATGTGTTGAATGCCTTTGGTGATGTGTGCATCACCAACAGCGGAGAGGTCCCCACAAGTGATCTGAAAGTTCATTTTCAGGTGCAGTACAAACCGCACCAAGGTCCATATATTAACCAACCGGGAGCGGATTTTGAATTCATACCCGCGGAACAGCTACAGCCCGGCACTACCCGCTGCTACCTATACCGGGTCGGCTTCCAACCACTGGATGGTGTTGAGCAGTACAAGAATTTTGCGAATGTCACCATCACCAACCATTCGGGCCATATGCCTGGAAGTCGTCACTGCCCGGGATCGGAGTTCTGCCCCTTCGGACCCAGCCCCAAAGCCAGCTTCTCCATCCTTGCTGAAGGAGAAAAGGACAACAAAACTGAATATTCAACCGGAGAAGAAATCTTGAATCTGCAAACTCCCTCTCCGATAGAAACAGCCACTCCATCTGAAATGCCGCTTCTTTACATCCCTGATGAGGAACCAACCCAAACTCCAGATCCACAAATCCCGGCGGATACGGTGGTAGAGGATACTCCAATGCTCTGAAATGCTTTTCCTAATCGTTTTGAAATCCACCAAATCATCCTGTTTGATAATTTCACTGTATAGAAAACCTTGCATTTTAGCAAGGCATGCTTGACATGGCATGATTCTGGTATATACTGTCATTAATCGCTCTTCGGAGAGTATGTTTGTGTTTAATTCGGGAATATAAGGACCATACAACCATGAAAATGTCAATTTGGAATTTACTCACAATCCTTCTTCTTGTTGGAACATTGGGAATGGTGGTGATCTTTGGTGTGATCTTTATCCTTCCCAACCAGGTTTTACCAGAAGGCATGCGTCCTGTGAATGTTCCACCTGCGATGGTGTTGCCAACCTCGACTGAGACACCTTTCCAGTTCCCACCTACCTGGACGAAAGTGCCTCAACTGCCAACTGCAACCAATACTGTAGTTCCCTCGAAAACACCGACCCCCACACAGACTTTCACAGCAACGGCAACAACGGATATTCTCGTGTCATCCACTCCAACTTTAGGTCCATCCTCAACTGGTTCCCTAACAGCAACCAAGACTAAAACTCCAATTTCGATCTATGTAACAGGCGCTTCAAAAACTGCTACAAAAACCAAAACGTTAAAACCAAGCGTGACACCTACTTATTGTCCACCAGGAATTTGCGGTGTCCTTGCCGTGGATGATGAGGCGATTGTTGCCCCATATCCTGAATCGATCATAGTGAATGTTCGGGCGAATGATTTGCCAGACTTTTTATATTTACGAATAACCAATTTGTTAGACTGCCCCAAAAAATGCCTTCCTGATAAACATGGAACTTATATCACTTATGGGGGTGGAAAAGTGAAGATTATTTCCCATACCCAGATCCAATATTACCCCGCGGAAGGCTTTTTAGGTACGGATAACATAGGGTACAAAATCACCTCTGAAGGTGGATCAGTTGATAGAGCAAACGTGCTCTTTACAGTCACCAATGGCGTTGAGTGGCCGCCAACAAATATCTCATCTGTACCAAGTCCACTAACCTTCGATGAAAATCAATCTGCTGGGCTCAGTATTGGTGATTTATCAGCCACAGATGTGAACGGCGGTCCGTTCACCTTCACTTTGGTCAGTGGTGAGGGCGATGCAAATAATAATTATTTCAGCCTGACAGGTGCGGGTAATTTAAAATCTGCCGGAGTCTATAATTGTGAAAATAAATCAACCCTTGAATTTAGAGTGCGGGCTTTGGATTCGATAGGTTATTATTACGAGAAACCGTTGACGGTAACTGTTACAGACGTTAACGAATTTGATCCGGTGATCACCAGTGGCGCTGCAGCTACTGGAAAAGAAAGCACGGTTTTCACCACATTTAATATCACCTCATCTGATGCAGATTGTACTAAAACCAGGACTGTCTCAATAACCGGAGCATTACCTTCAGGATTGGTCTTTGCTGCGGTCGCGGGAGCGGGTACGGCAACCATCACCGGAACTCCGGATATTGGTTCAGCTGGCACCTACCCTCTGACCCTCACTGTTACAGACTCTGGCGGCAAGTTCACTGACAAGGCGTTTACGATCACTATTAATCCTTAAAGGCATACCTTGACCGAAGAAATTACTGTAGATATATTTACAAAACTGGTTTCGCTAGCAGCCCTCGAGCTGAATCCTGAAGAGAGTGAATATTTACGCGAGCAATTAAATAATCAGCTTCGTGCGGTGCACGAGCTTGAATCAATACCCCTAACAGATGATGTGCCTTTAGCCCGGCACGGCGTTCCATTCCCGGTTGAGTTCAGCCCGAAACTGCGTGAGGATATTAACATACCGTTTTCCCAGCCGGATGAGATCGTTGCCCGGGCGCCGCAAACTTCAGAAAATTACTTCATCGTTCCAGAAACCAAACATACTACTCTGGAATGATTTACAATGATTTACCGAAACCAACCGGGGTGAGTGGATGCGTCGTTCCCTCACCCTCTTATTTTGTAATTATTGGATGGAAAAATGGAACTTTGTGATCTCTCTGCACTGGATATCGCTCAATTAATAAAGGGTAGAAAAGCATCGGCAGTCGAAGTCCTGGAGAGCTGCCTGGAGCGGGTTGGGCAGGTGGATGGCCACCCCGGTTCTCTGGATGCCAATGAAATCACCGAATTGGACCGCCAAAAAGTCCACGCCTTCATAACAATAGCATCAGAATCAGCTCTGGAATCTGCCCAGGTAATTGATAAGGCGATCGCCAGTGGAGAACAAACAGGATTGATGGCTGGTGTACCCTTTACCGTCAAGGATATCTTCTGCACCAAAGGAATTCCATCTACTGCCGCGTCAAAGATCTTGTCCAATTTTGTGCCGCCATACACCGCAACCTGCGTCGAACGCATGACTTCGGCAGGCGCAGTTGTTCTGGGCAAAGTCAACCTGGATGAATTTACCTATGGCTCATCTACTGAATCTTCTGCTTTTAAACCAACTACTCGTAACCCATGGGATACCAACCGGGTCCCGGGCGGATCATCCGGTGGAAGCGCTGCGGCGGTCGCAGCGGGTGAAGGTCCACTTTCCCTTGGTACAGATACAGCCGGTTCCATCCGCCAGCCTGCAGCTTTTTGTGGAGTGGTTGGGGTAAAACCAACCTACGGGAGAGTATCACGTTATGGCATTATTGCATTTGCTTCCTCGATCGATTGTCCGGGACCAATTGCCAGAGATGTGACCGATGCAGCGGCCATGCTGCAGGTCATAGCCGGCTCTGATCCGCATGATAGCACAGCAGCCACCTTACCGGTGGATGACTACCTGGCAAACTTGGAAAAAGGTGTGAAGGGGCTGAGAATTGGTTTGTCGCCGGATTATTTTATGATCACCTACCCAGACCCCGGGACCGGTGAACTGATCGAACAGCCTTTGCCGGAAGATATCGCCTCCCCTGTGAGGCGGGCCGCGCAGTTGCTAAAAGAGATGGGGGCTGAGATCATTGATGACGTACCCATGCCGCACAACCGTTACGGAATACCTGCTTATTTTGTCATTTCCAGGGTGGAGGCTTCATCAAACCTGCATCGCTATGATGGGGTCAAATATGGCTATCGCACCCGGGAGGAAGTGGATGATCTGCAAACCATGTATCGCCTGTCTCGCGCTGAAGGATTTGGGCTGCAGCCAAAATTGCGAATACTAATGGGCATGTATGTGTCCGCCGCACAATATTCGGAGCAGTATTACAACCGGGCGTTGAGGGTGCGGTCATTGATCCGCAAGGATTTCGATGACGTATTCGATCCTGCTGGAAAATACAGGTTGGATGCTTTGCTTACACCTACCACTCCCACCCCTGCCTTCGAGATCGATGCCGTTTATGGCGATTCTGTTCTTATGCAGTACGCCGATCAATTGACTGTCGCTGCCAACCACGCCGGAATCCCTGGTATTTCCCTTCCGGGGGGATTGAGTAAAGAAGGTTTACCGGTAGGTATTCAATTACTTGGGCCGGACTTCTCTGAGGCAAAATTGCTGCAAATTGGCCGATCGTTTGAGATCGCCACAGAAGCAGATGCGTGGCGTAAGATCAAACCTGTTGTATTGCGGTGAAATGACGAACCCTGCGTTCAAATCGATGTCGTTGCCTTCCATAAACGACCGGTGGATTTCAGCGTTAGCACACGCATCCGTTTTGTTGCCGGCTGTGGGAATTTTTGTTCCGGTCGTGCTATGGGCAAAACGTGAACAAAATTCACAATATGCCAGGTTCCAAACAATACAGGCATTGCTTTACCAATTGCTGCAGTGGGTCTGGATCCAGATAATTGCCATAATTATTTTTACCGGTTTGTTCATTTTCGCTTTTATAACAGCCGGCAGCCACCTTACCCCTGAAGTCTATTCAAACAGGATGTTGACTGCCAGTTTAGCTTCTTCTACTGCCATCGCCCTTGGATGGGGAGCCTACCAGATAGTTGGCCTTATTGGTGGGTTGATCTGTCTGGCTGGACGCAATTTCGAATATCCAATCCTCGGAAAATGGCTGGTCCAATTCGTTTCAATAAGTGAAGATGACCCTGTGATCGATCTTCCCCAAAAAGATCATTTGGATGCGGACTCAAGTAGTGAAAACGACACTACAATTTTCAGAGAAGATATGTTGATCTCGGCAGTATCTCATGGTTCGATACTAATCCCTGTAATAGGCTTAATCGTTCCCGTATTATTGTATTTATTGAATAAACACAAGTTCACTCTGAATAATAGGTACCAGGTGCTCCAGGCATTGGTTTTTCAGGCGTTTGGACAGGCTGCAAATGTAGTATTCTTAACCATTCAAATAATTATGACTATCGGAATGGGAATATTTGTTTTATTGATTGAATCTTCCATCCAGGCTGGTTCGAGTGAATTTCTCATTCTGACGTTTGGATTGTTGGTGATCCTGTTCATGGTGATCACAATAATCAGTCTTCTTTTGTTCCCCATTCTTGCGACCTTCGGCATCGTCGCCTCAGTTCAGGTGTTGAGGGGCAGGCAGTATCAATATCCCATCCTCGGCAAATGGTTGTTCCACAAGATGAGCAAACGAGAAATTTCCAGGGAATGGATGAAAGCAGTAAAATTAGGATAGATTATTCGAAAAGGAACAATTATGACTGATTACGAACCTGTAATTGGACTGGAAACACACATCCAGTTGAACACAAAATCGAAGATTTTTTGCTCCTGCAAGGCAGATTCCTGGAATGATGCTCCAAATAGCAATATTTGTCCGGTATGTAGTGGATTACCTGGAGTGCTGCCGGTATTGAATGAAAAGGTGGTTGAAAAAGCAGTCCTGCTCGCGAAGGCAATGCATTCAGATATCCAATCCGTCTCATATTTCGACCGTAAGAATTATTTTTATCCAGACCTGCCAAAGGGCTACCAGATTTCACAATATGATCAGCCGATCGGCAAAGGCGGTTATATGGATGTTCCGATGCCATCCGGTGATACCCGGCGGGTGGGTATCTGGAAGCTGCACATGGAAGAGGATGCCGGTAAAACCAAGGAAATCAATGGTGAGCGGGGAGTGGATTACAATCGCTGTGGTGTGCCACTGGTGGAAATGGTAACCGCGCCAGATATTCGGACTGCGGAAGAAGCCGGTCAATACCTCATCCGGTTGCGTCAATTATTGCGCTGGCTTGGAATTTCAGAAGCTGACATGGAGAAAGGGCAATTGCGCTGCGATGCGAATGTTTCTATTCGTTTGAAAGGTGACACCAACCTTAACTCGAAAACAGAAATTAAGAATGTTAATTCCATTGAAGCTGTCAAAGCTGCCATTGAGAAAGAGATCGAACGGCAGATTCGCGAAGTGGAAGCCGGGAACAGAGTGGAAGCCTGGACGTTGGAATGGGATGAAGACGCGGGGGTGCTGAAAAAAATGCGTTCAAAGGAGACGGAAGCTGACTACCGCTATTTTCGTGAACCGGACTTGCTGCCTGTGCGACTGGATGATGTTTGGAAGGAACGCATCCTCGCAGGTTTCCCTGAGCTTCCCCTTGAACGAAGATCCCGTTTTAGTACAGAGTACGGTTTGCCTGAGTATGATGCCGAAGTCCTCACAACAGAAAGATCCCTATCTAATTACTTTGAAGCTACCGTTAGGAGTTACGCGAACGACCCGAAACGAGTCTCAAATTGGATTATGAATGATGTCCTGCGGATGATCAATGAAACTGGAACGCTTGCCGGTCAGCTTAAGTTGACCCCTGCCTATCTTGCAGCCATTATTAAAATGGTCGATGGGGGGACGGTGAACACATCGACGGCAAAGTCACTCCTATCAAAGGTGGAAAATACCGGCTTCACTCCTGAAAGAATCGTCACAGAAGAGGGCTTGGCTCAAGTGAGTGATGATTCAGCCATCCGGGAGATCTGCCGTGAAATTATTGAAGTCAGCCCAGCCGAAACATCAGCCTATAAAACTGGGAAAGTGACATTGATCGGCTGGTTTGTTGGACAGGTGATGAAGAAGATGCAAGGGAAGGCTGATCCAAACGTTGCCAGGCAGGTTTTGGAAGAGTTGCTAAAATAAAATGTGCAAATTTTTCGGCAAGAAAAAAGCGAGATGTAGTATTTCACATCTCGCTTTTTGATAAAATAATTAAACGGATTGGTCTTTCCAGGCCGCAATCAATTTATGCCAAGTTTCTTCCACTGTTTCCGGGATCACCCTGGTATCACCAATCGCAGTTATGAAGTTGGTGTCGCCTGACCAGCGTGGAAGTAAATGCAAATGTACATGGTCAGCAACCCCGGCCCCCGCCGCCTCACCGATATTTCCACCAAGATTAAATCCATTCGGTTTATATACTTTGCGAAGAATACTGATCGCCTGGCTAAGGAGCTCCATCATTTCTGATCGAACGTCTGCGTTCAGCCTGTCCAGAGAATCGCGATGCTCAACTGGGACGATCATCAAATGCCCATTGGTATATGGATATCGGTTCAGAATGACATAAACGCCCTGACCGCGAAAGATGATAAGGGATTGCTCATCGGATTGTGTTAATGCGGCGCAGAAGATACACCCGGATTGGATTTTTGGTCCTTGCATGTATTTTTTCCGCCATGGGGTCCAAAGGTGTTTCATAAGTATTATTTTAGCATTGATTTACTTCCATGTGAAATTGTATATTCAAAATCGTTGACAGTGGATTCGCGCAAGGGTATCCTTTAATCTATGGATCAACCACCTCTGTTCTCAGATCGATTTTGGACCGTCAGTCAACTTACAACGCATATTCGAAAATTACTTGAAAAAGATCCTTCCACGCAAGATTGCTGGGTGAAGGGAGAGATCTCGAACCTTTCCCGTCCTGCATCCGGTCACATATATTTCACCCTGAAGGATAGCACAGCGGCTCTGCGGTGTGTGGTTTGGCGTACTGATGCCAGCCGTATTCGCATTGCCTGGGTGGACGGTGCAGAAGTGGATGTTCATGGCAGAATCACGGTTTATGAAGTTAGTGGTCAGTATCAACTGGTTGTGGATGCAGTTCAGCCTGTCGGCGAAGGTTTTCTTTTTCAGGAGTTCTTAATCCTGAAGGCGCGTTTGGAGGGGGAAGGGTTATTTGATCCGGAACATAAGAGACCAATCCCTGAGCTTCCACATAGAATTGGAATTGTTACTTCTGCTACCGGCGCAGCCGTACAGGATATGATCAACACCATCAAGCGCCGTTATCCAATCGCAGAAGTCATCATTTCCCCTACGCCTGTTCAGGGTTTGGAGGCGCCGCCGAAGATCATTGCTGCATTGACCCGTTTAATAACTGAGAAGCCGGATGTCGTAATCATTGCCAGGGGTGGGGGTTCACTTGAAGATCTTTGGGCATTCAATGATGAAAATGTGGTTCGGGCGATTGCAAGATGCCCGGTGCCTGTTGTTACCGGTATTGGACATGAAACCGATTTTACACTGTCAGATTTTGCAGCAGACTTGCGGGCACCCACTCCCACTGCTGCTGCAGAGTTGGTAACTCCCAACAGCATGGATTTGATCACTCGGGTTTTGGGTATTCAAAAGAATATGCTGGATATGGCCCACCGTCGTATTCAACAATCCAAACAGGTTATGAAACAACTCATCCGTCAGTTAAAGGCTTTGTCACCTTTATCCATGATCCAAATGCAGCGTCAAATGCTAGACGATGGATTGGACCGCATGATGCTGGCCGTATCCCATCAAGAGGAGTTGCACAGGATACATCTGACCGGTCTCCTGCATCGATTGGTGTCTGTAAATCCTGAAACGGTTGTGAATCGTGGATATGCTATCGTAACAAAACGAGATTCAGGTAAAGTAATTTCAAGTATCCTGCAGATTGTGAAGGGTGATAAAATTGATATTCGTGTTAAGGATGGCAGTTTTGATGCCATGGCAGGAGAAGGTGGATAGGACATGTCCGAGAAAAAAGTAAATTATCGCGAGATTAGCAGCTTAAAGTACGAAGAAGCTGCAGCAGAGTTGGAAAAGATCGTTGAACAACTTGAGGATGGACAATTGTCTCTTGACGACACACTTGTGATATATGAACGGGGTCAGATGTTGGCGAAGTACTGTGCCGGGCAATTGGATCAGGCTGAATTGAAAATTCGCACCCTTACCGGAAACAATCTATCCGGCGAGGAACAGCAGGAAGAATAACAATCGCTTTATGGGAAATCCATTAACGAACAATGTTTTGATCTGCTGTATGATTGCATGGATATTGGCGCAGATATTTAAAATCCCAATTGACTACTGGCGAACACAAAAGCTCCACTGGGGAATGTTCTTCAGCGCGGGTGGTATGCCAAGTTCCCACTCAGCAATGATGACTGCAACCACCCTTGGAATTGGCTTTTTCGATGGTTTTAATACACCCCTGTTTGGGCTGGCAGTTGCGATCTCGATGATAGTCCTCTACGATGCCACCGGAGTCCGGCGCCAGGCAGGTATGCAGGCGCATAAGATAAATAAAATCATCGACGAGTTACTGCAAGGCCACCCCATATCCGACCAACAATTAAAAGAGGTGCTGGGTCATACTCCATTGGAAGTGGTTGGTGGAGTTCTGCTGGGAATCTTGGTAGCTGTCGGTGTATTAATCTTTCACTAAATTGATCTAAAACCCCATCGCATTGGTAAATAAATCCTGGAAATTACTATAGGTAGTCAGTTCCAGGTATTTGGACTTTAATGCCAGCTCTTCTGACATTTTTCTGACGTTTGTGGAAAGCAACATTTGCCTGGCTCCAGCCCCGGCCGCATTTCCAATTTGCGAAAATCGTTCCAATGGCAGGTTGGGCAGCATTCCAATCTGGATGGCATTCTTAATATCGATGTAAGTTCCAAATGCTCCGGCAATGATAATACGATCAATTTGTTCAGTTGTTATTCCAGCCTCTGCCAGCAACGAATCGATGCCAGCTTTGATGGCAGCTTTAGCCAGTTGAATCTCATTAACATCCTTGCGGCTGACACTGATCTCCCTGCTGGATCCGGCATTGCTTTTCGGCGTCAGCAGATACCGGAATGATTTGGAATGGCTTGTTACTCGCGGATGATCCTTTTGAATGGTACCGCGGTGATCAATAGCCTTATCCTTTCGCATCACGGCAACAGCATCCAGTATGCCCGAACCGCAAATACCAATCGGTGGCAGGTGATCGATTGTGCTGAATATTACATCGCCATGGATCAGTCCCACTTTCTCAATCGCGCCGGGTGCCGCGCGCATTCCCATTTCAATGCGGGCGCCTTCAAATGCCGGGCCAGACGCGCAGGAACATGAATGCAGGTCACCATTGGATATAAGGCTGATCTCTGTGTTCGTTCCAATATCCAAAGCTACCACAGTGTCTTTTGCGGATATTATTTGGGTATCCATAAGCATGGCCACATGATCGGCGCCGACATACCCTGCAATGTTTGGCGGTAGATACACCCTTGCGAAAGGTGCAATTTCCAGTTTAAGTTCGCTTGCCCGAATGCTCATGGATTGGGTCACTGCAGGCAGGTATGGCGCCTCTCCCAACTGGCGTACCGGCAAACCGGTAAAAAAATGATGCATGGCGGTGTTCCCGACGATCAGTGCATCAACGATTTGCTCAGGTTTTACCTCTGTTTCACTACAGCAATCCACAATAGCCTTGTTCAAGCTTTCGATCAATAGTGTATGCAATTCCCGTTCATGTGCCGGAGATTGGTTGGCGTAACTGATGCGTGCGATAACATCTTCACCGTAGGCGATCTGTGGATTCATCAACCCGGCCTGATATTTGATTTTGCCGTTCCATAAATTTACGAGGAAGAAGGCGATCTTGGTAGTGCCAATATCCACGGCTATTCCATAAATGTCAGTCTGGAATGGCAGTATTTCGATGATCTTGTCTTCTCTAACAAGAGCCCTGCCACGAAAATTGTTTACCAGCAGGAAGCTGGACAAGGAGGAATGCATGGAGGCGGAAAAGGTCAGACCAGATTGCATGCCTGCCAAACATTTTGTCAGATTTTTTTCAAGATTCTTATTATCTTCTCCGAAATTGGATGAATCCAATATGAAATCTAGTGGTCTAACCAGTGGATGGATTTCGAGGATCCTCTCCTGGCTCTCCAACTGTAACCGTTGCGGTCCGCTCAGTGAGTTCTGGCGGCACATCCAGTTTGATGTCTCCCTTTACCTTGGTCTGACAAGCCAGGCGATAACCCGCTGCTAGTTCAGAGTTTGAAAAAGCAGACTCCTCAACTACTGTCAGTTTTGAGACTTCTCCCTGCACCACTTTAATCCGGCAATCCTCACAAACGCCAATCCCGCCGCATACTGAAAGCAGGGCAATTCCGGCTTTTTGAGCGGCTTCCAGAAGTGTCTGCCCGCACTCTACCTCAATCCGTTTACCGATCGGCTGAAAATCCACCTGGAATGTTTGCATCTTATCCATGAGCATGGTTTCCTTTATAGCGGCAACTATCCTTTAGGTTGCAAAAATCACAAGTACTACCTTGCCTGAAAGGTGATTTGCTTATTCCCAGAATAAATGAAGTCGATTTGACCGGATCCATCAGCTTGGAATCGAGCAGCGTAATCCCGGCTGTGTCATCTCCCAGCAGGCTGAAAAGGAGCGGTTGGCCATCGATTACACTCCAACCATCCAAACCAGGGCCAAGTGGTTGCGAAACATATTCACTTCTCGATTCAGCCTGGATTTCCTGATCGCGGCATATTTCCATCATCAATTGTTCAACTGCTACCGATCCCAGCGCATCAATCGCCATGGATAATATCGGGTCATTTTCAGAAAGTTCCCGTGCTTTTTCCTCTATTGCTCGTCCGATCGTGCAGACGATAATATTTACCGTGTGTGCATTTTTTAATTCTTTTGCGATCAAAGAGCTTGTGATCTTTTTGTCTCCATCAAGGATGATCCAATTGTGATGTACGCTCTTCACACAGAAAGTGCTAAGAGCAATGGCTGGAGCGAGCAGTGGTATGCCAGTTGCGATAGCTTCTTCAGCAGCAGCAACAATGGCTGGTTTCCTTGATCTTAAGATCTCCGGATCGGCTCCCTGGGCTCGCAGGATTTGGTCGGTGGTGAGATTCAAATTGTAGGTTTTGCCATCTCTCATTTCGTTGTCCATCAGTACTGATATCGGTTCTCGTAAACTGGAATTCATTATACAGGGAAACCCATATGGAGTTTGTTGTGAAATTAATGGGATGGCAAGAAGGTTGCATTAATACTTATTGATATCTTACCTCATAGATTTGAGGTAGTTATACACGCTTGTCATCGAGACTGAGTGATTACAAACCTCATTTGTTCGATACATAAGTGTTGGCAAATGGCAGATATGAATGAAGAAAAAGACAAGTTTTCATCATTTTTCGCTAAGATGGCTTTTTCCAATCTGAAAGCAGGTTCCCATGAAGATCATTAATTTTGTGCAGCAGAAACTATTGTCCATAATAAAAAACCCGACTCTTGTGAACTTTCTGGAATTATTGCCGGTTTTATTCTTAACTTCATTTATCACATCCCCATATTTGGACTTCCGACCTCTCTATTACCCGGTGGGATATGAGTTTCACGTTTCGACTGTATCGCATTATCTTTGGGATTATCTGCTGCAATGCGGTAATTGTGTGCTCTGGAATGGAACTGTGAATGGTGGTATGCCGGCATTTGGCGAGTTGCTCGGCGCTGTTCTTCATCCATTGGTGATAGCAACAACATTGATCTGGGGTGTGATTAATGGGACAAAGGTCCTTTTATTCTTGAGTTTGCTGATGAGCGGTTTTGCTATCTGGTGGTTTGCCAAAGAGTTGGGTGTCAGCCGTTTCTCACGCATTTGGATCGCCCTTTTTGGTGTTGTAGGTGGACATATCATCGGCAGACTGGAGTCGGGGAATATTATCCTTGTCTTATCCACGGCATCTGCTTGTATGGTTTACCCGATGATTTTAAGACTGAACAAAAAGCCATCCTTCAGAAGGGTTGCAGGATTGGCATTCATCCTGGCTCTTGCGTGGCTATCCGGGCAGGGTTACAACCAGCTGGGCGTTGTTCTGGCGTGGTTTCCTGCTGCAATCTGGTTACTCTATGAAAGTGGAAAGAAGAAGCAGGAAAAATGGATTGCCTTTGGCAGTGCGCTTGTTATTTCTGCTTTGATTTGCGCTGTTCTCCTGGTTCCGGCGTTACGTTTTTGGGGAAACATTGAAAAATTCACCATGGATGATTTTAAGAATTTGCAACCCATGCGTTACGTTCTATTGAACCTGGTGATCAACGAACACGAGCTATTTCGTCAGACTTACCTGGGGATGGATACCTTCCCCTATGCCCGCATTAATTTTATTGGATGGATACCAGTCATCCTGGCAACGTTGTCCGGGTATTTTGTTATGAAAAAGAAAAAGAAGATTGTTTATTTTGCGCTTTATTTATCCATCTTCCTGATTTTGATTTTCACAAGCCGGGATATCTATCCCATCCTGAAGGATTACCTGCCGTTTGTCAACAACCTGCGCGCTTTCAGCGTGGCAACCAGCCTGCTGGTCCCTCCAATTCTTGTGTTGGCTGCCTGGTGCCTTGACCGGTTATTTGAATTAAACTGGCCAGTGATTATACTCAACAAAAAAACTGCTGGTGAAAGTAAAAAAGGATTCTCAATCAAGTGGCTGATCTTGATTCCGCTGATGGTCGTCTCCTTTAAGAATGTGATTCCAACTGCAAAGAATTACATCCATGTGATAAAAGTTGACATACCGCAAAGCGAGTTGAATTTTGCGCGTTTGAATGATACACAATGGGTGAATCCGCCCAATTATGAATGGTTTCCGATTTTAATGAGTGAGAATCGCAAACTGATCATGACGGACCGCTTTTTTACCTGGAAGGACCGCTATCGTTTGTATGGCTATATTGACCTAACCCACAACCCGAATAACGATCCAATTGAAGGTCGAATATCCCGCCAGGCTAACTTTGATGTCATCATGCGTCCGCAGGAGATCTATGCATCCGTGGATATGGATGGAATAACAAAACCGTGTAAGGCTGTATCCCGTGGCGGCAACATTGATGCCTGGTGTGATACACCGACGGATGGCACCCTTACAATCCGTGAGTATATGTATAGGGGTTGGAATGTCTGGATGGATGGTGATAAGCAGCCGTTGCAAGGGGGAGATTGGTTAACTGTTGAAGCGCCGAAAGGGAAGCATACGTACTCGTTCAGGTTCTATCCACTGGATGTTTACATCGGTGCGGCTATCTCCATAATTGGCTTGGCGATTGCTTTCCTGCTATTGTTTATCAAGGATAAAACTCCTGAAGATATTATCTGATCAATGTTACTTAAAGAAATTTGTTTTTAACCCATCCCGGATCATAGGTCAAGATAGGTTAGTAACATATGCTTGATGATAAGGCATTCAGGAATTCAGAAATGTACTATACTCTATTGGGTGTAGCTCTTGTGAAATATTTCAATATTCTGAACTGATTGAGTGGCAAACACAAAAAAACTTTGATTCTATGGAAAAACCCATTCACATAATTCGCAAGCATAATACGCCGATCTATTATTGGGTATTTGCGTTGCTGCTTATTGCCTGTGGTTATGAACTTTACCGCTTCATTCAATATATAAAGAACTGGGAGTTATTAATTTCAATAACGTCCAGGTGGAATACCTGGTTGATGATAAACTTGGCTTTTGTACTGTTTGCCTCTGCCATACCAATATTAGCCGGATTGTTTTTCAGGGAATCATGGGCATCCATCTGGAGCGTCCACTATTTATTGGTTTCCGCGATTACCGGTATCGGTCGAATATTCATATTTTCCTCCGATCCATTTGCCCCCATCCACTGGTTGAATATTGGATTGCAGGCGCTGTTTGCAATCATCCTGATAATCATTTTAATATTTGGTAATCCCCGAAAGGTAATTTATGCAGACCGGTAATGATCGTGAAGTTGAAGTCAAGTTTTACCTCACGGATCCTCAGTTTTTTAGTGATAGCCTTCACAAGGTTGGTGCAGTTCTTGTTCAACCGCGAATCAACGAATGGAACCTGCGATTTGACACACCCAATAATGGGTTGAGTTCAACCGGGAAGGTCCTACGGCTCCGCAAAGATCAACGCTGCCGGCTGACATATAAAAGCGACTCCACCTTGAATGAAGATGTTACAGACCGCCAGGAGTTGGAAGTTGAAATTAGCAACCTGGAAACCATGCGCAAGATATTGGAAGAAATAGGTTTTACGGTTTATGTAATGTATGAGAAATATCGTACTACCTGGCATTGGATGGACTGCGAAATTACCCTGGATGAAATGCCATATGGTTACTTCTGCGAGATAGAAGGGCAGGATTCTGTGAAAATTAAACAGGTTGCTGAAGTGTTGGGATTACACTGGGACGCCCGTATCTTGACCAGTTATTTGGGAATATTTACTGCCCTGAAAAATGCCGGAAAGACCAAAGTGGATAACCTGATCTTCTCTGCATTTAATGGGTACGATGATGCTCAGATTAATTTCGAAACGATCAATATCCACCCGGCTGACATTAAATCCTGATTTCTGTAATTGCAGTATTAAGCTAGAAGTTCTTTTCCCCATCTAATTTTTTCAGGTTCAACGGTTTCACCTGATAGCATTTGGACAAGTGATCTCATCTGTGATGTTTCACCACTTGTGTAACATGTCCGATTTGGATTGTTACTGGAAGGATTTAAGTATCCATTTTCCTCCAGTATCCGGGCTGTCTGCCTGGCGATCGCAGGAGCAGGGTCAATCACTCTCACTCCCGCCCCGGCAATTTGTTTAATTTGAGGGATCACGAATGGATAGTGGGTGCATCCTAGTACGATCGTATCAATATTTTGTGCCAGCATAGGTTCAATGGCATTTTTGAGTATTTGGATTGTTTCGACATCATCCAATTTCCCCTTCTCAATTTGTGAAACCAATCCCGGGCAGGTGTCCTGAAGAATCCTTACATCTCTCGCAAAACGCTCCACAACAGAGGCGTATAGTTCTCCCTGAAAGGTAGCATGTGTAGCTAAAACGCCAACCACGCCTGATTTTGTGCTTTCCGCTGCTGGCTTGACAGCTGGTTCCATGCCTACAAATGGAATTCTCGGGAATGTATTTCTTAAATGATGCAGTGCCGCCGCGGAGGCGGTGTTGCATGCAACGACGATCAGCTCGGCGCCTTGTTTAATAAGAAATCTCGTTATCCCTTCAGAGAAGGATCTGACCTCTTCCAATGTACGCACTCCATACGGAACATGTGCCTGGTCGGCCAGAAAGATTGTTGGATGAGAGGGCAGTAACTCATGAATCGCCCGCAATACCGATAATCCACCAATTCCGGAATCAAACACCCCGATCGGATGATCAGATTCGGCGTATGCTCTATTACCTGCCATTATGCTCCCGATATTTTTGCGCTGCTTTGATGAAGCTGGAAAAAATGGCGATGGCAGCAGGGTCTTCGGTCATGGCTTCAGGGTGCCATTGCACACCCATGAAAAACTCCTTATCAGCGTTTTCGATTCCCTCAGTCAACCCATCACTGGCAACAGCGCTGACGGACAAACCGGAACCTAGTCTATCGATCCCCTGATGGTGCAGGCTGTTCACTTTCAAAGTGGCCTGTTCGACTATGGAATGCAATAATGATCCGGGGTCTACTTTAACATCATGAATGATCTTGGTGAAAGATTTGTTGGAGTGTTTGATGGATTTGCTGAATTGATCGGTAATATCGGTAAAAAGTGTTCCGCCCATGGCAATATTGATCACCTGCAGCCCGCGGCAAATACCAAGCAGTGGGATTGAACGTGTGGCAGCCTGTTTTACCAGTTCCAACTCCACCCGGTCACGTTCCCCATCAATTCCGTAAACTTTATCATGTTTCTGACCTTTAAATATGATTGGGTTGATGTCTCCCCCACCTGATATTAGAATTCCGTCCACGATGGAGGCGAGCTGTCGCAATTGGTCATTATTAGTCAGCGAAGGAATTAGAATGGGAATACCTCCAGATCGAATAACGGATTGGATGTAATACTCCCAGATGGTGATATGCGGTTGTCCAATTACTTCTCGTTTTGTAGTGATGGCTATGATTGGCTGCATTAATATTTTTCTCCTGGTTCATTTTAACCATAACAACAAAAGGGTGCAACCATCAAAGGCTGCACCCTGAAAAAGGCGAACATAATTGTTGATTACACGTTAAATTTTTGTTTCAAACGGGCGCCCTTGCCAGTTCGATTTCGCAGGAAGTACATCCGGGCGCGGCGAACAACGTTATGGCGTTCCACAACCACTTTTTCAATCCGTGGTGATCGCAGCAGAAAGGTTCTCTCAACGCCGATTCCGTTGCTGGCAACACGCCGAACGGTAAAGGTGGCATTGTTCCCGCTCTTTGCTGTGTAAAGGACGGTGCCCTTAAATTCCTGGATTCGTTCGCGGGTGCCTTCTTTGATTTTGACATGAACGCTAACCGCATCACCTGGACGCAGGGCTGGAATATTCTCGTTATCGGGTGCCTGAACGGCTTTCATTAAGTCTGACATTCTCTCGGTTCCTTACTTTCACAAACTATTTACGCCCTCTCGGCGCGAAGGAGAAGTATATCACAGGAAATTTGAGTATGCAAGGAAATGAATCACACGATAGTATCGGAAATTGGAAGGAATTGTGCCTGCAGGATTTTTCCGGAAGATGTTTATTGTTACTTATGGTAACATTATTTATGTATAAAACACAGCCCTCAACTTTAATATCAAATTCTCTTAATTCGATCCTCAGGGTGTTGCATGAAGGTATTTAATATTACTTTGCTCCAGCAAAATAAGCATATTCAAGAGTTTGTCAACTCAAAGTTCTTTCCTCCAACGATAATCGGCGCTATTATGATCATCTCTTATGGGTTATCAGCTCCCTGGCTGGGTTTCTACGGGGATGATTGGTCATATATATGGCTTTTATTCAAAGGGCCAGGATTAAATACCATGCTCGGAGCAAGCCGGGTAGGATTTGTCCCGTTTTATGAATTCCTGTCTAAGATTCTAGGTCCTTCTCCGATAGGTTGGCAAGTTTACATGCTTTTATTAAGGGGGGTAAACGCTTATTTTTTCTGGATGATTCTTCATAAACTATGGCCGCAATACCGGCGTTATTCAATAATTGCAGCGCTTTTCTATGCTGTTTATCCGGGGTTTTATCTACATTCGGTGGCTGTAAATATTAGCATGTTTTTTGTTCTGTTGTCGTGTTTTTATCTTTCAATTTTATTAAACCTGTTTTGGGTCGATTCCCCCCGAAAGCGATGGGGGTTGGCGATCATGGCTCTCATTTTTTCAGCGATAAATTTAACCCTGGCGGAATATTTTTATTTCATGGAAATGGTACGGCCAATAATTCTTTACTTATATTATTCTCGTAACACTCAAGGTTTATGGCTGAATTTTAAAAAAAGCATTCAGGGTTGGATCCCATTTTTTATTCTGTTTCTGCTTACTTCAGTTTGGCGGCTATTATTCCAACCAAAGTTAAACGCATTCTATTCTATGAAACTGTTGGATGATATCTCTGCATCACCGGTTTCAGGAATAACATCCCAGATCATTCGTATGCTGCAGGATCTATGGCAGTCAGGGATTTTCCCTTGGTTTAATGCTGTATATCCGGCCAGGCTGCTTGCTCTCCCAAATGCGCCTGAGAAAATATTCTTAGCCATATTATTTACTTTGTTCATTGTTTTCTTAATCTTTCAATTCCTGACTACAATCTGCAAACCTGATCAACGTGTAAATAAAATGGCCATGACATGGATCTCGTTGGGATTATTGTGGTTTTTTATCAGCGGCTGGTCAATCTGGCTCCCGAAGTTGGCAATCATTCATGTTTTTTCTACAACAAGGTTTACGATGCCATTTATTCCCGGGGCAACTTTAATCCTGACCGGGTTAATTATGCTGTTGCACAAAAAGCGGATCGTTCAATTGGTACTTATTTCAACCCTTCTGGCGGGAGCTGTCTCAACTCAGTTGTTGCTTGCAAATTATTTTCGGATGGATTGGGTGCGACAGAAATCTTTCTTTCATCAGCTTACCTGGCGTTTTCCAGGGTTGGAGAAAGGCACGGTGTTGCTCATCTCTCGCAATCCCATGACGAATGGCGAGGAGAATTCCATTTCTGCCGGAGTCGACTGGGTCTATAGCCGGGGTAATCCACTCTCTTCAGATTATTACGCCTACTTCAACCCCGATAAATTTTATATAGATCTAGGCGAAATCCTACCCGGAGAGGAAATTACAAGAGGTCATTTGGTAGGAAAATTTACAGCAAATCTGGATAGGAGTGTTACGCTATATCTGGATTCACGGAATTGCATCAGAACTCTGTATCCAGATCTTGATATTTATAATAATCGTCTGAATAGTTTTATTCGTGGATACATCTCAGAGAGTCGCCCAAATGATGTGTTGATCTCTGCGGATCCGGAAACAGCCCGTAACTTAAAACAAGTATTTGGGGCACAGCAGCAACATGATTGGTGCTGGTTGTACCAGGCAGCCGATCTGGCAAGCCAAACCGGGCGGTGGGAAGCGATACCCGGGTTAGCGGATCAATATCTGGACCCCGACGAGTACTCGCATGACTGGCAAAAGTTGATGGTTTTCGTTGAAGCTTATGCGCGCAATCAGGAATGGCAAAAAGCAGAGGACCTGTTGCGGGGCATCCCCGCTCCTGCGCCTGGTGATAGAAAAGTCTACTGTAAAATTACCCTGCGTTGGCTGGATGAGTTGGAGCTTTCACCATCACTCCAGGAATATTTAATAGAGCAGCGCAACGAAATTGGTTGTGGTGAATAATTTCCACTAAATTATGACATTAATCGTCGATAACAAAGGCAAAATCCTATCGAACATCATTCCTATTATGATCTTTCTGGTTGGTGGAGAAGAAGTAATGGGAAACAAAAAGAAATATATGCATTGGTTACGGATATTGATCACAATAATATCTGGAGGATTAATAATCCTATTACTTGTAAAGGAATGGGGTGAGATCACAAAAACCTGTCACGTATTTCTCTTTTGATATTCCTGATAATCTTATCACTTTGATACCAATTTCCATAAATGGCTTGGGGGTACAAGAGCTATCAATTACAATACTTTATTGACGCTATGTGCAGATTGATTATTCTGAAGTTTTGATGATGGCTGTAGAAATTCGATTACTGCGAATGATTTCAAGCTTACCTGGTGCTGTATGGTTGTATTTTGTTTTCCAAATCTGAAGCATGAAATTAAGAACAAGGATTGGAATGACCGATATGTCCAAAATTAATAATAAAACAATTATTTTATTCTTTACTTTTCTTTCTGTAATATCAACCATTTTCTTGTTTCGCCAATACTACGATGTATTAACCATCAATAAAGTATCACATTACCTAACCGCATCGATCTCTTATGTCATTATTCTTATTTTAATAATCATATTTTCATTTGCACTTTTGTACTATTTAGAAAAAAAACATATCAGGATCATTTCAATCGACCAGGGGAAAATTAACAAAAGTATTAAAGGTATTGTTGCACTGGTTTCAATACTTATTATTTCGATATTATGGGGATTACTACTCAATATTGACGCAGCATTAATTATAAAAATGCTGATTTATTTCCTCGCATTGTGGAGTACTTTATTACTTGGATACATTAACTTAAAATTACATTTAACCGATGTGCATCAATTAATATTGTTTTTTTCATCCATTATTTTAACCAGTGCAATTTTCACTTGCTTTTTGTTTCTCGAAAAAATATCTTTATATCCTTTTTCTACTGTTTGGTCAGAAGGTACTCAGTACGTAAACGCACATTTAATAATAAACTGGATAAAATCTAATTTTTCTTCTCCATTGCCAATATTAGATCCTGCTCGGTATATATTACTATCTTTTGCTTTTCTTATATCTAAAAACATTCTTGTTCATAGATTGTGGCAAGCTCTTTTATGGATATTAATTCCATTATTAACTTCTTTTGCTTTCATTAAACGCCTAAACATTAAAGATAATTTCATTAAAGTCATTCTTATTCTTTTTTGCTTTGTATATTTTCACCAAGGGCCGGTCTATTATCATTTACTATTATCGATAATTCCAATAATTATCTGGTTTAATCCCGAAAAACCAGTTCGATCAACAATTATCATAATTTTGTGTTCAATATGGGCTGCATTATCACGGATCAATTGGTATTTTATGCCAATAACGGTTGCCTTTCTCCTGACCTTATTGGAAAACAGTGATCAGTTATTTTCAAAGCGGAAAATAAGATATTATTTCACCTTGGCCGGGGTGGCAGCAATATCGGTTATCACTACAAAGTACCTGTATCTAACTTATTCAGGAAACCCTGCCTCATATTTTGATACTGCATTATCCTCAACATTATTATGGTATCGATTCTGGCCTAATTCAACATTCCCACCGGGAATCTTATTAGGAACTATCATTGTTCTATTGCCGCTATTTTGTATCGTCTTTATGCTTAGAAATTCGATAAAACAAAATGCTCTTCGCCTTCTATTAGTTGCTGGAATTCTATTTGTTTATTTTGCAGGCAGTCTGGTGGTTTCAGTAAAAATTGGCGGGGGAAGTAATTTACACAATTTGGACTCTTTTTTAGTTCTATATCTATTCACATGCATACTTCTCCTAAAAGATGGTATCTCACAGCTGGACCTCAAGAAAATATCTTTTTCCCGCAACAAATTAGCAAATTGGTTTGTACTAGCTGCAACAATGCCACTATTGGTGACCGTTTTTTCCAATACAAGTACGCTCGTCTATAAAAACATGGATCACTCGATAACCAATGTGCGGATTCAAGAATACATCGACCTATTAGGCAAGAATTCGACAATAATGTGTATAAACAATTGTCAATTGTTTTCATTCGATTACCTCAAAGCAGATCATGTCGAAGGTAAATATGAAAAAATTATCCTGATGGAAATGGCAATGGCTGATAATGAGCTATATATGGCCGATTTTCGAAATGATATAATGGAAAAACGATTTCCCCTGATAATTTCCGAAAAGCTAGACACAACTATTGAAGAAAGAAACAAAACCTTTGGTGAAGAAAATAACATCTGGGTAGAGCAAGTATCAGCTTTCGTATTGCAATACTACAAACCATTACAATATTACAAAAATGTGGATATCGAGATCTTAGTTCCGATTGAATAACCCTAAAACATTCTTGCTGAGTGAATTAATTCAAGGAATTGAGATGAGTCCATTTCTTTAGGTTAAAACTCACTCACAATAAACCAGTTGGTACAATCTTCGCGCGTGAAATTCTGATAATTCCTTACTGAGGAGATTAGTACATGGGCTTTTGTATTCGGCTTTAGTTTCCGGCGATAAACTGATCCAATCCTCAAGATCAAGATATGCGTAATCATATCCGGCGGCATACAGTTTCCTGGGGGAAGGATCATTGGCCATTTCCTTCCATTCAGGTAATTTTGTGTAGGTGTTGCGGTAAGTCATTTCCGTTTTGCAGCCGGTTACAATGAGCGCTGTGAAACCACCTGGGTCGAATATCTTGCAATTCTTTGGAAGTTTGCCCCAATATTCATTGGATACTTTCACATCCAGTTCATTTACATAGTAGGAATCGACCGGGTTACTGATGGCAGGTAACTCCCTTAGCAAGTTCGCGATCCCGCCTATGCTCATCACCCCCAGCGCAAAAATTCCTAGAACCCGGTAGGTATTCCACTTTTTCATTGAAAGTATGTCTATTGATAGAATGATTATCCACAGACCTATGGAATATTCGCTTAAACGGGTGATGTCGCGATCTAATGTGAATCCGATAAAACAGGGGAGAAACAGACCAATCCACGAGCTGAACAGGATAATTGCTGGTACAGTCTCCCCGGCATGGAACCGTTTTAATAAATAATGGGTGATCCATGGGAAAAATAATATAACCAACCCCAGCTCTGCTATAACCACCAGGAACATTAATGGTTCTGTTAATGTAAGATTACCCAGGTGGGAAGATTGAACTTGGGGAGGAATCCTGAACCAAAATCCCATAAATCCATTTGGATCAGATGGTACTACAATGTTTGACGCTCCCGGGATAAGGAATGTGCCTAATCTATCTGTTACAACACCTCCCTGAATGAACACTATCGGCAGAGATAGGATGCCTGGCAGTAAGACTTTTTGAAAAAAATCCTTAAATTGAGCTCGCTTTGCTACCAGCAACCAGATTGCTGTGATACCCATGCCCAAGCCGAAAAGACCATAGCTGGATTCCCATGTCAGCGCCCAGCTTGAGAATATTATCGTATAAATAGCAGCGCTCCACCTGGAGCGTTCATTCTGGATCAGTAACCAGAAGAGCATGAAAAATGTTATAGAGAGTGTCGCTGTACCGGCATGGGCGAGGACATAATTTGGGTAAATGCCATTCATGAACCCGAATAAATAAGATCCTGGCGGACCTCCATCCAGTGTCCAGGGGAGACGCAGCGCCAAAGAGAAGGGTGCATCCATGGATGAACTCGTTCCCCGTAAATTGATCAGGGCATCAAGCCTGTTGTTCCACGCTGGTGGCAAGAGAAGCAGCAAATACCTGGTGCCTCCGGCAAAAACAAATAAACCAGCAGCAATAGCACTTTTCCACCAGGTTGCCAGGTATCGTTTTGCAATTAGATAAACAAGGATGATGGTATAACCCCATACGATTGCCTTGGAAAGGTCAAAAGCGCTCCACGGAAAGAAACCGCCTGAAGCCATTAAACTGGCGGAATAGAGTTGGAAACCATAATGGTTGCCCATTGTGGCCATGGATTCATATGTAGGGGGTATGATGCCCCGACCCATCTGGGAAATGATTGGAAGATTGCGATAATCATCATATAGAGATACGCCCCGGCTGATCATAAAGAAAAAGATGGTAAAGGCGAAGCCAAGGATGATCAAAATGATCTGTGAGCGTTGCTTTTCGTGGAATGGATTTGGAATATTCCTGCGGACAGCCAGATAACCGGCGCCGAATATTAGGATTGCTGGCAGGGAATAACCAATCATCGGGTCAAAAAATCGGGCGGTGATGTTGCTTAGAAAAATGTAAACCGACAAACCCACACCGAAACCTGTAATTAAATTTTCGCCAGGTGGGAGTTTGAAAATTCTATAAACGAGGAAATATCCACCGATGGTCCAAAGCAGGCTGGTAATTATCCAGATAATGAATGACAACTGAGACTGGTCGCGCAGAATATCCATGATATTTGTCCGCCTAAAAATCGCTAATCATACTTTTCAATGGGTTGGGATGCATGGACCATGATCAAAGTTACTGAATCCTGGCTCTCGTTCCCGGATAAAAATTCTTTGCGTATGCGGCTTTTCATTTTGTTGAAACTTGCAAGGTCCCGCTCCAAAATGGTGATCTTGACCTTACTAAAATATCTTTCGAAGATATTATGGTAATCCCACATGCGGTAGCGGTTTAGATTGCTCGTGGGATTAAGCCACCGTTGCCAGGCAGAATTGCTATAGCACAGCATTTCGAATGGATAATTAAAGTAATGGTCCCTTAGATCAATATAAGAAATTAAACACCCTGAAGGTCTCATTAACCTGCTTAATGCAGCTGTAATTCCATTCACATCGCCCAGATGTTCAAATACTGAAGAACTGACTATGAAATCAAATGGCCCTAATTGAATCGTAGCTGGAATATTTCGTATATCTCCATGATAAACTGAGATCCAATCCGGTTTTGGAATAATGCTGTCACCTTTCCAAAATAGATACTCGGGATATTCTTTGATCAGAGCATCATTAAGATGTTGGTCATGTGGTGGAAAAAGGTCACAAACCGTCACATGCGAACTGCCTGAGCGAAGAAGTTCTACTGCCACTGCAAGCGACCCGCCATATCCAAAAATGAACACGTGTTTATCTTGGAGACTGAGCGAATTCTCTTTAAGAAAGGATGTATATCTCGCCGCTGCATTCACAGGATCAGATGTCTCCAACCCTGGCTTGATAATGATTTTTCTGTGCATTAGCTTTCTTGTTAGAGATTCCGGAAGATTATGACGCAGAAACCTGAGCAGCAAATATTTGATATTCAATAGCCGACTCCATTAAATCTTGAAGGATGTGACAGCTTGAGTGACCTGGTCAAGTTCTTCGAGGGTGATTCCAGTATAAAATGGCAACCTTACCAATTGGTCGCTTACCTGCTCTGTGACAACGCAATCACCTTCTTTTCCACCAAATTTCATGCCCATCGGCGATAGATGTAACGGAAGATAATGGAAAACCCCCATAACGGCTTTTGCCTTCAGGTGATTAATAAATGCAGTTCTTGATTCCAGGTTCGGCAGAAGCAAATAGTACATGTGGTACGCCTGTTCGACATGGCCTGGTACAAATGGTTGGCGGATGGCGTTATTTTTTGACCAGCCTGCCAGGTTGTGGTGATAATATTCCCAAATATTTTTTCGCCGCATTTGGATATCTTCCTGTGCTTCCAGCTGTGCAAGCAGAAAGGCCGAAAGCATTTCTGATGGAAGGTAGCTGGAGCCAATGTCGACCCATGAATATTTATCCACCTGGCCGCGGAAAAACCGGCTGCGGTTGGTTCCTTTTTCCCGAATGACCTCAGCTCGTTCGACCAGTTCCGGGTTGTTGATCAGCAAAGCGCCACCCTCACCGCATGTAAAATTTTTGGTTTCATGAAAACTTTGCGTCGCCATTGCGCCAAAAGTTCCCAAATATTTCTCTTTGTATTTGCCAAAGAGTCCGTGTGCATTATCCTCGATAATGTCCAACGTATGTTTTTGGGTAATTTTGCAGATTTCATCCATTTCACATCCAACGCCAGCGTAATGGACAGGCACGACAGCTCTGGTTTTCCTGGTGATCAAAGATTCGATTTTGCTTTCATCCAGGTTTAGGGTGTCCGGACGAATATCTGCAAATATTGGTTTTGCTCCACGTAAAACAAAAGCATTAACAGTTGACACGAAAGTGAAAGCCGGAAAAATGACTTCATCGCCCTCTTTTATATCCAGAAGCATGGCGGACATTTCTAGCGCGTGTGTGCAGGATGTTGTCAGGAGTGCTTTATTCACACCCAGCGCATTTTCCAGATAAGTATTACAGGATCGCGTAAATGACCCATCCCCGGATAAATGCGCTTTATCCAATGCTTCGTTGAGGTATATTTTTTCTTTACCTGTATAAAATGGTTTATTAAATGGAATCATTTACCAATACCTCAATTCTGGCATCAGACGGTTTTCTTGAGCGTAATTTATTTCTATGTTCCATATTGGGATCATTGAAAACCATCTGTACCATTCCATCACCAGCACAAATTAGGCAAGCAGCGTTCGGATCTTAAGATCAATGGCAGGCTGGGCTGACCACGAAAACCCTTTGATTTCTTCCCCTGAAGCAATTGACATAGCGCTTCTTAATCCCCATCATTTTCAAAAAATATCCTGTTCGCCTCGAACCAGGATTCCGGGGTTCCGGCGTCCATCCATTTTCCATTAAAAATTTCATATTCCATTTGATGGAGTTTAATATATTCATTATTCAGGGCAGTGACTTCCAATTCACCCCGATCCGAGTAGGTAAGATTATTGATCAGATCAAACACTTTTTCATCATAACAGTACAAACCGACAACCGCATAGTCAGATTTTGGTGATTGTGGCTTTTCTTCAATATTTATTACCTGTTTTTCGTCCAAGGCGGCCACACCATAACGTGTTGGGTCGCTGACTTTTTTTAGCACAACGCGTGCGCCTTCTTTTTGTTTAGAGAAATTTTCAATGATTTGATGAATGCTACTGCCAAAGATATTATCTGCGAGGATAACGACAACTCTTTCATCCCGGGCAAATGTGTTCGCGAGGGATAAACCATGGGCAATTCCCAGAGGTTTTTCCTGCACCCGGTAACTGAAAATGCAATCAAAATCTTCACCACTTCCCAGGCAACGCACCAAATCCCCCATGTGTTCTGTGCTTGTAACCACCATAATCTCTTTGATCCCGGACTCCACCAACTGCTGAACTGCATGGAAGATCATTGGAACTCTGCCTACTGGTAATAAGTGTTTGTTGGTAGCCTTGGTTAATGGATGAAGCCTGGTCCCTTGTCCGCCAGCCAAAATGACACCTTTCATTTGTCCTCCTCCATCCGCCAGGAATAATTTTTATTGATCCAATCCATATATTCTCCGCTTTTTACGTGTGCTACCCATTCGGGATTGTCTAGATACCATTTTACCGTTTTCTTCAAACCATCTTCAAAGCTCACCTGGGGCTTCCAACCAATTTCTCTGGTTAACTTCGAGGAATCTATTGCATATCGTCGATCATGTCCGGGCCTGTCAGGTACGAAAAAAATCAAATCGGCGTAATTGTTAATTCCCCTTGCGGCAATATTCTCATTTGTCCAGGTTGGTTTGAGCTCATCAAGAATTGAGCATATCAATCGAACGACATCAATATTTTTTCTCTCGTCGTCAGCGCCGATATTATACACTTCGCCAGGGCGATTCTTATCCATGATCATTTCCAGGGCGGCACAATGATCTTCCACATAAATCCAATCACGTACATTGGCGCCATCACCATAAACTGGTAAGGATTTACCTTCCAATGCATTGTTAATGATCAGAGGGATTAGTTTTTCAGGAAATTGGTGTGGACCATAGTTATTCGAACAGTTTGTTGTAACTGTTGGGAAGCCATAAGTATGAAAGAATGCCCTAACGAAATGATCACTGGCGGCTTTTGATGCAGCATATGGTGAATTCGGCAGGATCTTTGAGTTTTCCGTGAATTTTCCGGTCTCTCCCAATGATCCATATACCTCATCAGTTGAGATGTGGATAAACCTGAACTTGGGTTTCCTTTCACTCTCCAGGTTCACCCAATATGAACGGGCTTCATCCAATAAGTTGTATGTACCTAACACATTGGTCTGAATAAAGGAGCCACCATCAACAATTGACCGATCGACATGCGATTCCGCTGCCAAATTATAAATGGTACGTGGTTTGTATGTATTCAATAAATATCGGACTAGTTCACGGTTGCCAATATCTCCCTGAATAAAAAAATGATCCGGATTCGCAGAGATATCCTCCAGCAACTCCAAATTTCCCGCGTAGGTGAGTTTATCCAAATTAACAACGCCAAATGAGCTTTCCAAAAGCAGGCGGTGAACCAGGTTGATGCCAATAAATCCTGCGCCACCTGTAACCAGAACATATTCCTTCATCATTGATCTCCTTTGGCTTTATTCCTATTCCAGGTAACTTATATGATCGAATACAAAAACAGTTTCGTTTCATCCACCATTAATTTCACGATCCACTACATAAGGTGGCCGATCTGTAGAGCGATTAAAAATGGATGCCATATATTCGCCTATGATCCCCAGTGTGAAAAGCTGGGCGCCGCTAAAAATGGTAATAATGGAAGCAAGAAAAGGGAAACCGGGCAGACTGCCTTGAATCATAAATCTGATAATGACGTACAGGAAGACACCAATTCCGAAAAGGATCACGGTAAAGCCGAGTAAACTAGCAAACCGCAGGGGAATTGTGCTGAAACCCGTGAAGACGAGAAATGCAGCAGAAACCAATTTGAAAAAAGAATAATTCGACTTGCCAAACATGCGTGGATTCTCATCCACTTGGACTACTGCGAACCTGGTAGTGGCCCACGAGAGTAGTACATCAATAATAACATTTGGGCCAGCATAGTTGTCAAATGCCTTGCGTAGATCTGTCCGGAATACACGAAAAGGGCCAATATTGATTATGTTTGGAACACCCATCACCAAAGACAGAACTTTTTTTGTGAATTTGGATGAAAAATTTCGCCAAAATTCATGTGGCATTTTATTTGGGGCTCCATAAACCACATCGTACCCCTCGTGAAACCTGGCTAAAAGTCTGTGGATCTCTTCTGGCGGCTGTTGCAGGTCATCATCGAGGGTGATGGATACTTCATATTGCGCAGCCCGAATTCCACATAACAAGGCATTGTGCTGGCCGAAGTTTCGCATCAGATTAATCGCATGGATCCAAGGGTAAGTGGAACTTAAATCTTGAATCACATGCCAACTGCGATCCCGGCTGCCGTCATTAACCAGGATTAATTCGAATTTGTTGGCGAGATCTGGCAACACCTGCCCAATTCGAGAAACCAAGATAGGGAGTGATTCCTCTGAATTGAAAACGGGAATAATTATTGAACAATTTGGTTTATTGGTCATGGTTACTTTACTCGTAGCATCTCAAGTCGAACATGAAAGTATCAATGAGTTCTTTTTCCGGACCCTGAAAAATAACTCTAGAATTAATTCTATCCCATATATTACATAAAGATTTTCGGGTGAATGGTGTGCTGTTCAGGACAGTTTTTGAGAGAGTGAGCGCTTCTTCTGTTTTGCTGCTCATGCCAAGACCCTCGATGAATGGCAAGTATTCAAGGTCAACCGCAGGTTGTAATGAAAGAGCATATGCTTCACGCCATAAATTAACAATTTGCGGATAATCACCCATTTGACGTGATAGCTCTGCTTTTTCATAGAAGTAACACCATGGCTTTTCTTCTGGTCTTGGAAAATACATTGGAATCGGCTGGGCAGGTGTTTCGGGGTTGGTAATGATCCTATCCAGATTGGACAATTTAATTAATATGGGTTTAGGATATTTATCTCCAGGATAAGTGTCTCTTCCATTATAAACACTGTCCAGGATTCTCAGACATCCAATTTCAGGCTGATCTATAACAATCACGTCCGAGGTATTACCTAGGAATATAAGGGAGCGATAATCCTGTTGGATGACTAATCCGGGCGTTAGATTTTTCAAAACACTCTCGTTGCGTATCGTCCAGTAGTTTAGATAATAGGGGAGATTACCTTCCTTGTAATCAGGCGCATAAGTCCAATTGACAGGGGCGGTCAGGGAATTATCACTATAATAGTCAAAAGGGAGTTCGTAGGCAACCAGCATTGTTCCCGGTTCCATTGCTGGGATCCTCCAGGTCAATTGTTGGAAAAAGCGGTTTACTTCCAACCAGACCAACCGAAATGTATTAGCCTTTTGAAAGTGCCAGCCAGCTGATAATGAAATCATCAGGCTGAGCATTAATATTCGAATCCATTTAAGTTTTATTAAGAATAATAAACCAGAAAAGAGCAATGCAGACCCTAGCATCATTGGAAAAGCAAACCGGTTTCTTGGAAAATCAAGCGTAAAAGACAGTTTTGCTGCCCAGAATGGCAGGCTGGCTGCGAGCAGCATTACGATTCCCAAAATAATTGATTGGATTTGCCACCTGTGCCAAAAGGCAACTTTCTGTCCTGATGCTGCAACCGATTTTGTGAACGATAACCCTATCCAGAAAACCAAACAAAAAACCAGGAGAATTAACCCCAGCGCTATCAAGTTATAAGGTTGGTTCCATGAGCTGATGGGGGGCAAAGAAAAGATCTGCAGCCAGGCTTTGACGCTACCCTCATAAGCATTCAGAAATAAATTTTTTAACAGATCCACTAACAACTCTTCAAATTCCCTTATTGGATCAATACTGATTTTTACTCGATAAAGAGCGGAATCTACGATCAAGCTACGCCAAATAACAAATGCAGATCCTCCTGCAAGATATGGCAACCAGTGCAAGCCGACCTTTTTTATTTTTTCTACAAACGATTCTGTCATTCCGCCAATAATTATCCAGAGAATAACTGGGCGTGATAATTCCAAACCAAAAAAGTATTCTGAGCCAAGGATTGATAGCGCGCCAAATGAAATGGATAGAGCAGTGAATAACCAGAATCTTCGGACGTTCCAAAACGCTTTGACCATGAATACCAGCGATAGTAAAAACAATCCAAGCAGGATAAAGATCCTGCTGTAAATGGTAGAAATCCATTGTTGACCGAATCCCGGATAAACCAGGAACAGCAGCGATACAACAAATGCCTCTTCATATTTATCATTCCACATCAATCGCACAAGCCAACCTGCGCATAAAGCACATAACCAGCGTAGAATGATTGCAAAAATTTGCCAGCTAATGATGCTTTCTCCAAAAATTGACGCAGTAATATTATATAAAGGGGCTAAAAATGGCCGTTCGTCATAAAAGACCTTGTGATATTGGGTTGGCCCTAGTACATGTCCAAACCAGGTATAGGGAAAATCGTCCCAGTATAAACCAACTTCCCGGATAAACAAACCATAACTTAACGCGGCGATAATCAGCAGAAATAATGGTTGGAAAGCCTTGTTTTGGGCGATTTTTTTGAGATTTTTCCTCAAATAATCCATACAATTAGTATATTTTACTTACAAATAATAATCAAGGAATGGGAAATTGCTGAGTTCAGCCCAGGCGAACCTCGTTCCAGATGGATAGGAAAAGCAATTACTTGTAAATCAATACCTTACTTAACCTACCGCAACGAATGGGAAGATCACTTCACCGTAATATCAATCGAAAAGGTCTGGATGGGTGGAACATCTGCTTCAAAAGACCTGTAATTTTTCAGAGCTACAGTTGCGGAACCAGTTTTGACTGCCTTGAGGGTAAATTTGTACTGTCCACCAGAGCCAACCAGACTACCGCCGGATTTATATTCAGGTTGATTTTGCAATTCAACAACATTGTTATTGATCGGCAACATTTCCCACTGGTAGCCGGTAGTTGGATTTCCTTCCAGAGCGATGACAAGTTCGTCACCAACTGACAGCTCAATGGAGCTGTCGTTTTGAGCTTCATTAATTTCTATCTTCTCATTCATGGTATTGCACCCTTGGAGCGTTAATGCGGGGATAATGAAAACCACAATCCAAAAAATTCGACTGATCATTGGAATGCCCTCCCTTCTTTTATTGGAGATAATATGATTATAGCTCACGCATTCGCGCTGAATCCCATCTCGGTCATCCAATCAAGGATTTTTATATCAATCGCATCGCGTATCTGCCTGAATATTTTTAATTTATCATCATCCGATCCCAAATAAGCCGCCGGATCCTCAAACCCCCAGTGTAAGCGGGTGCCAATGCCGGGAAAAACTGGGCAGGTTTCATTTGCATGGTCACAAACAGATATCAGAAAGTCGAAATTTTCTTTACCGATGAAAAGCGACAGGCTTTTGGATTTGTGCCCGCTCATGTCACAACCGATTTCATTCATCACTTGTATAGTAAAGGGGTGGATAGCTTTGGGGTCAAGTCCAGCGCTCTGGACGTCAAATTGACCACACCCATGAAGGCACAACAAACTTTCTGCCATCTGACTGCGTGCGGAATTTCCGGTGCATAAAAATAGAACTTTGATTTTTTTCATGAACATCGCATATCTCCTGCAATTATTATATAACGCAGGTGTTAAGATTTTTTCAACGGAATGTTAATATTGTGTATTGCTTAGTATTTTATTGCCCCGATAGACTTGTTTTGATTTACAATATAATTGCCTTTCATGAAATGTGGGCTAAAGTAATTTGCGCCAAATTCACGAATTACTCGAAAATACTTCCATCAGGCGGAATAAATGATTGATCTGGATAATGCAAAAAACACAACAGCAACCTCTGTAGAAACGCATGGATTGAATGTCCATTATGGGAATTTCCGGGCTGTAAAGGATGTCTCGATGCAAATTGATAGGCAAAAGATCACCGCCATAATTGGACCATCAGGTTGCGGTAAAAGTACTGTCTTGAGAACATTCAATCGGATGAATGATTTCATTAAAATTGCTCGTGTTTCGGGAGAGGTTATCTTCCATGGGCAGAACCTCTATGACACTCAGGTTGACCCGGTGCAAGTCCGCAGATTGATCGGTATGGTTTTTCAGAAGCCGAACCCGTTTCCAAAATCCATTTACGAAAATATCGCCTGGGGCGCAAAGATCAATGGCTACCGGGAAAACCCGGACGAACTTGTTGAAAAAACTTTACGTCAGGCAGCTTTGTGGGATGAAGTGAAAGATAATCTTCAGAAAGGTGCGTTGGAACTATCTGGAGGGCAGCAACAAAGATTGTGCATCGCACGGGCATTGGCTGTAAAACCTGAAATCATCCTCATGGACGAACCCTGTTCTGCTCTGGACCCGATTGCAACATTGAAGGTCGAAGATTTAATGCGTGAACTATCCACGAATTACACTATAATTATTGTCACACATAACATGCAGCAGGCGGCGCGTGCCTCGGACCGGACAGCATTCTTTACGATGGACACAGACCGGGCAGGGGTCATGGTGGAATTTGGTGAAACAAGCCAGATCTTTACCAACCCCAAAGACAAACGCACAGAAGATTACATTACCGGCAGATTCGGATAATACCTGATCAGATATATCAATTAGTGGAGGTTTTATGCCCCGTGAGACACTAGACCGAGAAATTCGAGAATTACAGGATGATATACTGATCCTGGGTAGTATGGTCGAAAAAAATATCAAGGACGCCATGACAGCTTTAAAGTCCAGAAATACCAAGCTGGCCACAGAGGTATTTCAAGCCGACCAAAAGGTTAACAACAAAAGATTTGATATAGAAATTGCCACTTTATTGGTAATTGCAACTCAACAGCCAATGGCTCATGACCTTCGGCTATTGGCAGCGATTTTAGAGGTTGCCGGTGAGCTAGAGAGAATTGGGGACTATGCCAAAGGGAATGCCAAGATCACGAATCTGGTTGACGACGCCCTCTTTAAAGGGCCTCTGCCGGAACTTGAGGCAATGTCAGAAATCGTTATCTCTATGCTTCATCGGTCGCTGGTGGCCTTCATAAAGGAAGATGAGAAGGCGTCCCGTGACATCCCCGAAGAGGATGACCAGGTTGATGAGATGTACAAGAGTATCTATCGTAAACTCGTGGATAAGATGATCGAATCCCCCAGTGTTATTGATCACGCCAATTTTTACATGTGGGCGGCCCATAACCTGGAACGGACTGCGGATCGGGTCAGCAATATTTGTGAGAGAACGATCTTTGTTGTTACTGGCGAACTGACAGAAATTAACCTTAATGTGGAAGATTTAGCGGATATAAGTTAATAGGAGGGTATTATGTTGCAACCAAATCCTTACCCCGGAAAACTGATCGTTGTTGAGGGTATTGATGGAAGTGGAAAATCCACCCAGATCGATCTTCTCTACAAGTGGATGAAATCGCAAGGCCGATCGGTTTATTTTTCCGAATGGAACTCATCAGAGTTGGTGAAAAGCACAACCAAACGGGCAAAATCTGAAAAAATGTTCACTCCGACGACTTTCAGCCTGCTTCAGGCAACAGATTTTGCAGAGCGCTGGGAGAGCCGCATTTATCCTCAGTTGAAGGCGGGTGCCTTGGTGCTGGCAGACCGCTACGCTTTCACTGCCTTTGCCAGGGATGTGGCCCGCGGAGTGGATCGGGAGTGGGTAAGGAATTTGTATTCCTTTGCGCTGCAACCCGATATTGCCCTATATTTTTCCGTACCCCTGGATGTTGCTGTGGAACGAATCACATCCAGCAGGGCAAAGATCAAATATTATGAGGCGGGCATGGATTTAGGCCTGTCAGATAGCAAGGTCACCAGCTTTCGTTTATTCCAGCAATTGATCGTTGATGAATATGAAGGTATGGTTCCGGAATTTGGATTGACAAAAATTGACGGCACCTTACCCGTTCAGAAACAACAAAAACTTGTGCGCCAGGTTGTGAAAGGTGTACTGAAAGACTGGCGCGGCTTGGTGGATCCATTCCCTTTATTACATCAGGTGGAAACGGAGTTGAGCACGGATGAAGACTCCGGCAATACTGAGGGAGGTGTGAAATGAGTAAGAAGAACTTTTATGGAACTGGTTTTCCATATATGTCGATCAAAGACTTGCCGGGTAAGTTGATCGTCCTTGAAGGCACCGATGGTGTTGGCCGATCCACGCAAATTCAACTGCTCAGAAAGTGGCTGGAAGACGAAGGATATGCTGTGTCGGATACCGGTCTACGCCGTTCTGCATTAACCCAGCCCGGATTAGTGGCTGCGAAGAGCGGGCATACCATGAGCAGAATGGCCTTGAGTCTTTTCTATGCCACAGATTTTGCGGATCGCCTTGAGAACCAGATCATACCGGCTTTAAAAGCGGGATTTTATGTTCTATCCGACCGTTATTTCTTTTCGATTATTGCAAGGGATATTGTGCGGGGCGCAGATCCAAATTGGGCGCGTGAGGTATATGGATTTGCCCTCAAACCAGATGCGGTTTTTTACCTCAAGTGCGGTCTTTCGCAGATCATCACCCGCATGATCAATGGCCGCGGTTTTGATTTCTGGGAATCAGGTATGGATATTCGCTGTGCGGATAATCTGTATGACAGCTTTGTAGCATATCAAACACGATTGATCGAACAATTCAATGGGATGTCAACGGAATACCGTTTTAAAACTATTGATGCCAATAAACCTGTTCAGAATGTTTTCGAGGATTTGAAGAAGGAAATGAAATTATTTATTCGGCGTCAGGAACATCGAAAGGCTTAAACAGTTACCCTTACAGTTGAACCTGAAGGTGTCTTTTCAACCTCAATCCGGGATGGAAAGACATCTTTTAATTCCTCCAAATGAGTGATAACAAATATTTTTGCAAAATCCAATTGGACAAGATTGATGGCTTCGACCAGGCGTTGCCGGCCGATGGCATCCTGGCTGCCAAAACCTTCATCTATAACTAGGGTTTGCAGCCGGGCGCCTGCTCGCTGGGCAAGGACACGGGAAAGCGCCAGGCGGATTGCAAAATTCACCCGAAATGCTTCACCTCCTGAAAACATCTCATAATCCCTGGCACCCGTACCATCGCTAATTCGAATATCCAGTGTCTCTTTTTTATCTGCCCGGTTTTTGTCTTTATAATCCCGCTGGGTGATGAAACGCACAGACATTTCCCCAGATGTGAGTCTATCCAGAAGGTCATTGGCTTCGTTTTCAATTTCTGGCAGGGCTTGCTCGATCAATAGGGCGGGGACACCATCTTTTCCGAATGCCCGCTCCAATTGTAAGTACTGACCAATGGCTTTTGAAACTTCCTCCCTTTCCGCAGTAAGCCCTTTTATCTTGGCCTTGAGGGAAGCCAGCACTTCCACCTTTTGACGCGCAGCGGCCGCTTCATCGCGCAGGGAGTTCTCCTGTTCGATGGTCTCACGGAATTCCAACTCGGCTTCAGCAAGTATGGGTAAGCCGTTGATCTTTTCGTTGTAATCCTTTTCCAAATCTATAACGCCTTGTTCCAACTCCTGTAATTCCTGCTGAGATACTGCTAATTGCTCTTCCAGGTCATGGATCTGGTTTTCCAGCGGGGCAATGGCGCTGCGGGTTTTTTCCAATCGCTGGTGTTCTGCATCGATAGGGCGAAGTTCCAATTCCATCTTTCGAAGATAATCATGAGCAACAGGGTCATAATTCAAAGCCAGGATATCTTCATCAATCTGAGCGAGTAGTATTCTCTCTTCGCTGGAGTAAGTGTTGGTTTGCAATATTGTTGTCACTTCCACCAAACGGATTTCCCCGTTCTTCTCCCAATCTATCAGTTCGGGTTCGTGGTCGCTCAACCAGGCCTGGGTAACATCGGTTTTTCTTTCCAGTGCGTGAACCTCGGTCTCAACCCTGGCTACCGTCTGCAATTTGCCATCTAACCCCGATATCTCTGTGTCGATCGCATTCAACCTGGATTGATTTTTACGATACTCATCACCAAAAGATTTACCATTCGCCGTGATTTCTACCACGAGGTGCTCCCGCTGGTCATGGCTCAAATCCTGCCCGCAAAATGGGCAGATCGGATCACTGGTTGTTTGTAAATTCTCTCGCCGAATGGATAGCAAGTCCATTTCTGATTTTAATTGTTTGTTTTCCGCGGAAAGGTCTTCTTTTTCCAGGCGAAAGATTTCCTTTTGGTTTTCGAGCAGTGGCTTTTCTTCCACTTGTTTAATTAATCCAGATAGGGTGGAGATTTCTTGCTTCAGTTCCTTTTTTCTGATCGGAAATTCCTTTTGTAAAGACTCTATGATTGCCTTTTTGTCTATCAGGTTTCTTTGTTCCTGCTCCAGTGAGTTGCGATTCTTCTCCAACGTAAGAAACGGAGCGGTTTTTTGTTCCCGCAGCTTATGGTATTGTTGCGAAATCGCGCCTACAGCCTCTAGTTCTGACCGCAAATCCTGCCACTTTTTATATTCAGCAGCGATCTCTTCAGCTCGTGCAAGAGTAAGTTTCATTTCTGTATGTTCGCTTTTTCGGGTTGAAAGCAATTGCGAGGTGCTTGCCACAGAACCGCGTTTGTTCGATGATTGGGTTTGCCGGGCTTCAATTTGTTTTTTCTGCTCTTTCAGCATGCTGTCCATAATCCGCAGCCGGTTCAAGGAATCTTCCTGGATCTTCTTATGTTGGGAGAATAACATTAGCGATTTACTCAACTCTTCAAAACGCTCTTTTCGAGTTGATTCTTCGCCCAGTTCCTCTGTGATCTCAGAGATTCGTAAATCGATCAACGAGCGCTCGCCTTCGCGTATCTTTCTTTTTTCAGCAGCTTTTTTATTGTATTTATCCCAAACATCCAATCCAAGGATACTGACAAGAACTTTCTTGCGTTCGGTTGGATTCTTTTGCGCAAACTGGTCTGCTTTCCCTTGTAGGAAAAACGAGGCATTAGTGAAAGTATCATAATCCATGCGCAAAATGCTGATGATCTTCTGCTGGGTTTTGGTAATGGAAGTCTCGGTAAGCGGTTTCCATTCCAATTTTCCATCTTCCAGCTGGTGAGCAAGGAAGAAATCCAGGATGCCGGTTTTTTCTCGCGGCTTGCGGCGTTGAATCCGGTAGGTAGACCCTTCATACTCAAAATCCAGGATGACTTCAGCCTGATCGGCGCCAGTATAGATCAAGGCATCATTGCTGCTGCGGGCTTCTCCGAATAAAGCCCAGGTCATTGCATCCAACAGGGAGGATTTTCCGGCGCCGTTGTGTCCTGAAATGCAAGCCAATTGCAGGCTGGTGAAATCCACATCCACTGGTTCTTGATAGGAAAGAAAATTGGAAAGCCTAAGGCGAATGGGGATCATGCTTCACCTTCTTCGTCGTGGACCTCAGTGATGACCTCATTCACAAGGGCAATAAGTGGTTTTATAACGTCATCTGATATTTTTTGGTCCTGCCAGTAATATTTTGTCAAATCAACCGGAGTTAATGAAGAGATTGCCTTATTTTCCGGTAGCCTGATACGGACTTCAACCTCCGGGCGCGGGATAAAATGAAACTCAAAGGCTTCAGCAGCAAATTCGCGCAGTCTGCTTTCATCAATTTGTGATTGTATTTCTCTCGAAAATTTTGCAACCAACCTCACAACTGCCCCGTCCAGTTTACTTTTTTCAGGTAAGGCGGCGATCAACTGATCATTGACCGGGCTTTCTTCATCGATGGTGACTTCGCGGGTGATGAATGGCCGAACACCCTTTAACTGCCTGAAATCCACTTTGGTATTATGCTTCTTTACGGTTGCAATAACAAAGAATTTGTGGTCTGCTTCTTCACCAAAATCCACCCGTTCTATTGAACCAGGGTAAACGACCGGTGGTTGCGATCCTTCGTTAACATCCTGCATCTTGTGGATGTGCCCCATCGCAACATAATCCAGGCGTGTATCGCGGACGAGCGACCGTGGGATGGTGTAATCGCCGCCAAGCATGACACTGCGTTCCCCACCATATATGGCACCTTCGATCGATCCATGAGCGAGGAGAATGGTCGGCAAGGCAGGGTCGAGATCAGTCAACCATCGGTTGACTAGTTCACTGAATTTCTCTTCCAGCGAACGATTGGCATCCAGATCGCTTTCGTCCTGATTCAGCAGGGCGGCAGCAACGGATGAACGGTTTATCCATGGTAGCGCAATGATCTGAACCGGTAAACCTTCCAACTTGTCTGGTGTAAGCAGCCCTGGTCTCGAGATGATCTGCACATGCGGCACTTCGAGTGTATCGAATTCCTGGAACGAAAATGCCCTCCCGGTCGATGGCGATACATCGTGGTTACCAATCAGCAGCAGGGTTGGAATCCCGGCTTTGGAGAGACGCATAATCCGCCGGCCCCACTCCCGTTGAAATGTTGGTGCAGGCGACCTGTCTTTATAGGCATCCCCGGCGAATAATACAAGATCCACTTTTTCTTGAATGGCTGTTTCGACGATCTCATCCAGGGATTTAAGGAAATCAAGAACCCGCATCGGAAGACCGGTTTCGGGATCATGCCTTCCATAATTTGCCATGTCAATATGGGCATCTGCGAAATGGAGGACTTTCATAATCTATGAGTTTGTTTCGTTCTCTTTGATCATCCTGCTTTGACCGGCGCCTAATTCGAGCGAACGTTGATAAGCCGCCCAGACAGCTCTTGATATGGCAGTGCGGAAGCCGGCTTTTTCAAGATAATATAACGCTTCTGCGGATGTACCGCCTGGTGAGGTCACCTGATTACGCATGGCAGCCGGATGCTCGCTGATGGATTTGTAATATTCCACACTGCCAAGCAGGGTTTGCACAACCAACTCCTCGGAAATGCGGCGCGGAAAACCCATATGAACACCCGAGTCGATGAGCGCTTCCATGAACAGGAAGACGTAAGCAGGCCCGGTTCCTGAGAGGGCTGTCGCCATATCAAGATAAGATTCCTCTTCAACGAAGATTTCAATTCCAAGGCACTGGACAGATTGCCGGGCAAGTTCGAGCTGCTCTGGATTGACCTGCTTCGTACCTGTCCAGACGGTTATACCCTCACCGATACGTGCGGGTGTATTTGGCATAGCTCGCACGATGGAATTGTGGGCAAGCATTTTTACAAGCAATTCAAGCGATACCCCGGCGACGATAGAAATCACAACAGCATTCTCGGGGATCTTTCCTTTCAACCCCTTGATTACAGATTGAATTTTTTGTGGTTTCACAGCCAGAATTACAACATCACAATCGGTGACCGCCTCAATATTGTCTTTTAATACCTTAATCCCATAGCGATTGGCCAGGTCATTGCGGCGTTCTTCCCGCGGACCGGAGGCTGTGATTCGATCTGGTTTCAACCCTCCTTTTTTAATCAACCCAGAAAGAATGGCTTCCCCCATAACGCCGTAACCGATTACTGCAATTTTGTTATTCGTTAACATGATCGTATCTCCATCCAATAAGATAGTTAATCATACAATAAGTTTGGAGTTTAAGTTTGATTTTATGGAATATCACCTGAAGTGAAGAAGTTGCCATTTCAGGGAAATCTAAACCAAACTGAAAATGGTCATTTGCGCTTCAACTCCATAGATCGTTCAAGTTTATAATCGTTAAGGTATGGAATCACGTTGAAGAATACCGAAACTTTTCTCCTTGAAGGCTTGGGGCTTGTTGAGGGGTAGGGCTGCGGGTATCTTGGTTGCGGTTGCCGATGTAGAAACCACTAGGGTGGAGGTTGATTCGTGATTAAGGTTTGATAAAGGTGAGCCGGATAGATTTGAACATGCTGTAAGAACGATGGATGCGACCAGGAACATCCTATGATATTTCATGTGGCTATATTTCATTCCAATTGGTTGTTTTGTATGGCGCCAGACTGATTGGATCAATTTTGTATTGAAGTTGTATAAACTTCCGAGGCTAAGTATCAAATTCAAATTTATAATGAATATGTGATGGAAAAAATGAATAATAGCCAAAAATCAGATACAAGGATCAATCAAAACAATTACCAGGCCCAACAGGCAATAATTGAATTAGTCGAATCCGGAATAATTCAAGGAACTGTGCTCGAAGTAAACAGCGGAACAGGGGAGAATTCTTTGCACATTTCCGGCGCGGGGTTTCCAACCCTGGGGATCGTTCTTGATGCAAATGAATTTATTCAATCCAGGCAAAAGGCGCAAATGATGCTTGCCCGGCGCGGCATGTGCGCGCGTTTCATGCAGATGGATCCACTCAAGCTGGATTCACTGAATGAAGAGTTTTACACGATCATAGATACAGATTTTGTAAATTCACTGAACCTGGAAGAAAAGAGTAATTATTTGGAATTGATCCACAAGGTTTTGGAATCTGAAGGTTTATTTATAATTTTACTTACAATGACCACAAAAGAAGATTTACTTACTACAGAAGCGCAGATCATCGAGTGGTCAGACCAGATAGTTAAAACTGGTTTTGTTATCGATCAGGTTAAGAGTGTGGGTTTTTCTGGCGGCGATGATGAGATGGTCATTCCAGGCTGGGTAATTATCTTAAAGAAAGATGAAAATACTAATGACAGGTAATTTGAATGGTAGAAACGTAATCGTAACAGGTGGAACGGATGGGATTGGCCTGGCTACAGCATTGTCCCTTGCAAAGATGGGAGCGTCACTATGGATCATTGGCCGCGATGAATCGAAGACAAAACAGGCGTTGGAAGATATTGTAAAAGCCAGCGGGAATGAAAAAGGCGGTTATTTTACTGCAGATCTTTCGAGTATAGCTTCCATACGTACAGTAGCTGCCCGCATCAACGACACAATGGATCATCTGGATGTCCTGGTTAACAACGCTGGCGCATTGTTCACACAGAGGCAAACCAGTGATGATGGGCTGGAAATGACTTATGCCCTCAATCACATGAATTATTTTCTACTTACAAGTCTGTTGTCGGATAAACTTAATAGGGGTACAAAGTCACGCATAGTGAATGTATCATCCTCGGCACATTACAGCGGGCATGTGAACTTTGATGATCTGCAGTCAGAAAAAAGTTACAATTCCATGCGTGTTTATGGCACATCAAAACTGATGAACGTGTTGTTTACTTATGAATTAGACAGAAGGCTGAATGGGTCGGGATTGACAGTAAACTCACTTCATCCCGGATTTGTGGCTTCCAATTTTGGGAAAAGCAACGGTGGCTTGATGAAACCAATATTTAAATTGTTACATCTCGGCGCTATAAATGTCGAGAATGGCGCGAAGACGAGTGTTTATCTGGCTTCATCGCCAGAGGTGGATGGAGTTAGTGGGAAGTATTTTGATAAATGTAAGGCCGTTAATTCTTCAAAAGAATCATATGATAAAAACATTGCAAAACGTCTCTGGGAAGAGACCGAAGAGATCATTAACTCATTCAGCTGAAACGGCTGTATTCAAGCTTTTTTCAACACTGGCAAGTAATGTTTTTAGGTCGAATGGTTTTACAAGATAGCCAGAAACGCCTTCAGCCAGGGCGGCGTTGACAATCTCTGGCATGCTGATCGCGGAAACAATGATAACAGGTACGCTCACCAGGTCGGGGATGGTCCGGAAATCTTTCATCAAAGTGATCCCATCCTTGCCTGGCATGTTGTAGTCCAAAAGGATCAGGGTAGGGGGATTGCTGCATGCTTTGGCCATGCCATCGCGGGGGTCGTAGGCAGTTTCTGCTGTGTATCCAGCTGATTCCAGTGCGAATTTCATAATATCGCAGATATTGTGGTCGTCATCAATTACCAAAATTCTTTCTGCTGTCATAAATTATCAACTCTCGGTGGATCTAGTTGGAAGTTCTGAAAATAATTCGTGGATATTTCCATCTGGATCAGCGAAAAAGGCGGTTCTTTGTCCCCATTCCATGGTTGCAGGAGGATGAATCGCTTTTGCGCCATTTGCAATCACTTTTTCATACATGATGTCAACGTCCTCTGGCGAATCACACGGGAAAGCAAGTTCAAAAGATTGCCCATCGGGTGTTTTTAAATAAGTTGGATTCTCTGTAGCTTTGAGCATGATCTCCCGGTCACAAATGGCGAATCTTACTCCATCCGATTCCATTTCAACATACTTGCCCATGTCCAGCTTAACTTTATAGCCGAGCGCCTCTGAATAGAATTTCACCATCCCAGGCACGTAGTCTGACAAAATTGTAATTAGTGCGATTTTTGTCTGCATGAGTTGATACTTAATTGCTCCCTTGTGAACAGCTATACCTAAACTAAAACCAAATTATTCGCAAAATCTTATCACAAATGATTCCTGTTTATCTCTTCTCCCACTCAGCGACCGCAGTACGGATGATCTTCTTTGCCTCACCTTCGGGTAGCGATTCAAGGCCTTGGTACGATTTGTTGCCTACCCATACCAATACGCCTTTAGGTGTTTCCTGCAGTTTGATACCCTCTTCTTCCAATGCGTTGCCCGCTAATTTATCCTGAATAACATCGTTGATTTGCTCCACAATGCTTTTTGGGGCAGGACTGGGCGTAGGCTTTGGTTTGGAGCGCAGTGAAAGTGTAACCGGAACCGGAGTTACATCCGGAGTTTTGTCATCAATGATGGATGGCGATTTCTCGATATGAACTTCAGGTAAAGCTCCTACTTCAAGAGGTTTTTCCTCACTGGCAGCATGATCTACCGGGGGAGGAGGTTCAGGGTCTGCAGATTCCTCAAGCGGTACCGGAATGGGTTCTTCCTCTAGTTGAGGCAGCGCGCCGGTGTTGCCGGTTTTTAAAATTGGCCGCCCAAGCCACATTTGAAAATTATTAAGCGCCCGGTCCACCCGGGTTCTTTCAGCGGCAGAAAGTTCTGTCGGGGAAACAATAGCTTTACCGTTGACATCCGCGTAAAGAACGCCATCGTGGGTTTTGCTCCAAAGCACCATTGATAATCGGTCCGATTCGAAGCGCGGACCTTTCTCGGCTGTTGGTGTTTCTTGAACAACCGGTATTTCTTCGACATCTTTATTGCTATTTTTTGTGAGGAACAGCCCCGCAAAATATCCTATAGCGACACTAACGATCGCAACGATCAGAATAATGCCTATGTCCATTGGTTTTCCTCCAATTCAGTCCGATTTCAATCCACCACTTAATCATACAATAATCATGCCAATATAATCAACTTTGATTTGGTTTGTTTTGATTTTGCAAGGTTAATATTAACATGTAAACTTGTATTATGTTATATCAGCAGGACATTTTCATCGGAGTCGATGTTGGGACCGGGAAACAGCCGTATATTACGGCAGTTTTGAATAGCGCTGGTGAATTGATAGCTCTGGAGCAAAGCTCACTAGAAGAAGTTCAGAAATTTACCGGCGGTTACCATACCATACAGGTTGCTATCAACGCACCCAGGTTTATGCCTTCGGGAATAATGGCGAATAATGAATTTCGCTATACATTGAAAGTGCGGCCCAGAGAAGGCCGCTACACGGATATGCGGGTAGCAGAATATCTATTAAAGGTTGGAAAAGTGAACTTTACGCCCGGGCCGCTGACTTCCAGGCGCCCGTCACTCTGGATTGAAAATGGTTTTCGCTTGTACAGGCAATTGATGACTATACGTCCATCCACCAGCGAAGATTTATCAATAATCGAAGTCAATTCACAGGCAACTTTTAGTATTCTTCTGGGGAAAATCCCACTTCATAAAACCTCCGTCGAGGGCAGAATCCAGCGTCAACTTCTCCTCATTAAACACGGAATCCGTTTGAAGGATCCGATGGACTATTTTGAAGAAGTAACCAAATATAAGATCCTACAGGGAATCCTGCCTGATGGCATGATCTATTCGGCTAAACAATTGGATGCCATTGCAGCCGCTTTCGTGGCGCGTCTGGCCTTCCAGAACCCTGAAGAGGTGACAACTATTGGAGATGAGGCTGATGGTTTGATCACAATGCCTGGGGAGAATCGAAAAGCTCTTCCTTTTATGATCTAAGGAAAAGCCCTTACATATAAAACTGACAAAATCCTGACGAAGTAACTATCCGTAGTTCTGGCTGATGATTAATGCTCGTGAGGTATGATGTTTGCCGCTCCCGGGAGTTTGCTAATTAATTCTTCAGGGTGGTGAATGAGGATGGGTAAATGACCAGGGCAAATGTAATACTCTTGATCGGCATAGTTTATGGTTAACAGTGGAATTTGCTGACTGGTTTGTTCACAAACGAGGCATTTCATATTATTGTCACTCAAAATAATTCTCCTAAATGGATAAATATAGTCCATTTTACCGCAAACCGAATTATTAAGGGAGTCATCGTGTACATTTTATTGGTTTATTCGGGAATGATCCGGCCATCTGGAAGGATTGCGCCTCTGATGGTGGCAGCGCTGAGGAGCTGTTGCTCGGTGATCTTAGTTCCCACCATTCTGGCACGTGTAAGGTTCGCCCCGTTAAGGTTTGCGCCTTCCAATTTTGCCGCTTCGAGATCCACGTCTTCCAGATTGGCAGATTGAAAATTGGCACGTTGCAAGTCTGCTCCAAACAAGCTGGCGTTCTGAAGGTTGGCGCCGCTTAAATTGGTATTTTGCATAATTGCCCAGCGAAAACCTGCATTACTCAAATTGCATTTTTCAAAGTTTGCATTGGTTAAATTTGCATTCCACAAATCTACATTTTGCATGAAGGAAGAGGAAAAATTTGTGTTAGCCAGGTTACAATAGCTCATCTTTGATTCTGCAAGATAAGCCAGAGAAAGATCCAATCTGGACTTATCCTGCCTGACACAACCATGATTAATAATTGTCATGACTGTCCGCCATTTAGGATCAAGCCTGGTGCCAGCATCCCAAATGACATCCTTCATGTTCGCCAGGATCAAATTGGAGCTGACAAGATCGATGTTTGAAATGTTGGCGCCCTTTAGATTTGCCAGGCTGAAGTTCGTGTTTTGAACCCTTGCATTTGAAAAATCGGTATTTTCACAATTTGCCCTGGATAAATCTGCACCGGCGATATTGGCATGTTGCAAATTCGCCCCAATTAATGAGGCCTGCTGCAGGCTGGCATTTTCAAAATTGCAAAACGTAAGGCATGCAAATGCCAGGTCAGCAGAATTAAGTTCCCGATCTGCTGCACCATTATTGACAATATCCCAAACCAGACGATACTTATCTTCGATCTCTGTGTCGTCATCCAATCGGGAATTGTGAAAATCCACTCCCTCCATTTTTGCCATTGAGAAATCAGCCCCACTTATTTCAGATTCTCTGAAGTCGGCTCCCGTTAAATCTGCTCCGCCAAAATCAGTTTTGATCATTCTCGAGGATTGCATGTTCGCATTGGTTAAGTTGCATTGAATAAGCGAAGTTTTTTCGAGATCAACGCCTTGCATGTTCGCTTTGGAAAGGTTTGCATTTTCAATGTAATTCCCTTTCATAACGGTAAATTCCAGGTTGGCGCCGGATAAATTTGCGCCAAACAAACCAGTCCCTAGGACGATCTCAGCTCCGGCGAGGATTGCATCTGTTAAATTGGCGCCTTGCATGTTGCAATCTCGCAAAATGGCACGGCTCAGATCCGCCTTTGTAAGGATGGTTCCGATCAGGTTGGCTCCGGTCAGATCGGCGCCTGTCAGGACTGCGCTGGTCAAATTAGCCTTACCGAGAAATGCAAACTGTAGATTAGCGTGCGATAAGTTAGCATTGTTTAAGTTGACACCAACCAAGTTTGCTTCACTCAAGTCCTGCCCTGCCAGACGTGCGCCAGGGATGATCAAGTCTGGGTCAATATTTCGCAATGGTTGCTCCTTAAATTACACTACTCTGGTAATACTAACAATACAGTGCCAAGCACAATTTCGCTGGCAAGACTGATGATGTTGGATCTTTCGAGGCATGGTTCGGTGAAAAAATTTCCTATGCGGGTAACTGCAATACCAATGTATGCGAAACCAAGCATTTTAAATGCACCGGGTGAATTCAAGATTAATGGTGCTGCGCCGAGTGCAACAAATAAACCGCCGAAAATCGCTCGTATCTCCGTTTTACCCCGATTACCTTCAGGATTGAGGCCAATAAAGTTGTAAATGGCAGCTGGACGCAACAACACGAATGCCCCCATCATCAAAGTCAAGAAAGCAATGACTACTTTAATAATTAAAAAGATTAAATCCATGTGTTTCCTCCATTTTGATTATTGCAAGATATTCACCAGGTACTTGTGAAATAGCGATAACACGGTAGTTTTGAAATAGGACCATTATCTTCCGGTGGGTATCCAATAATATAATCAATATAGTCCCACCTTTGGGACAAATTCTGTATTCAATAATACCAATAAAAGCAATAAATGATACAAACTCAAAATGGTTCATCCAGATTTGGATATTTTTGGGTTGCCATTGATTTGGAATAAATAAAATATATTGCTATAGTATTATCAACCCCTATTTATATAGGAAAAAATGGAAGGTCAAATGGGCAACCTACGTAAATTCTTCAGACTTTTTAACAAAGTCATGCTTTTTATGTGGCGATTAGGTCTTGATCGCTGGATGTCGTTCTGGCCGGAAGGTTTTGGCCAATTTATGGTGATAAACCACACAGGACGCAAAAGTGGATTAACGAGAAGGTCCCCGGTAAACTTTGCCTATATTGAAGGCGAAATCTTTTGTGTGGCTGGTTTTGGCTCACTCACTGATTGGTATCAAAATATTCTGGTAAATGCCAAGGTTGAAGTCTGGCTCCCTGATAGCCGATGGTTGGGTATCGCAGAGATCATTCCGTTGGACGAAACTTCACTACCAATTTTGCGGGAAGTACTACGGTGTAGTGGTTTTGCGGCAATACTGGCAGGGGTTCAGGCGATGGAAACCTCAGACACAGACTTATTGGCAATCTGCAAGGATTATTGCCTGGTGCACATCAAACGCATTGAAGCGCGGACAGGCAGCGGAGGACCCGGGGATCTGGCATGGGTCTGGCCGGTTGCCTTTTTTGTTATGCTTCCACTTATATTCCGGAAGAAAAAGTAGTACCAATCGAAAAATTGATAAAAATCCCATAATTCTTGTTACCTTTGGTATTTTGTAACATTGACACTTTCGTTATAATTACAATACGAATACATATGATAAGATAAGTGTTCTAAATGTTACTAACATCAACTCAATATTCGGAGAGAACCATATTCTCGGTCTAGGGTTCAAATCGAGAATGAGAGGAGGTAATAGCAAATTATTCTAACGGAAGTTTATGATCAAATCGATATTTCAAATTATCCTTTGGAGGAGAAAAATGTTTAAGAATATCTACAAGATCTTTGCGATCGTAATGCTCGCCACAATGGTACTGGCTGCATGTGCACCAGCTGCAGCACCTGCACCTGAAAAAATCATTGAGCAAGTTGAAGTAACAAAGTTGGTGGAAAATCAGGTAGAAGTTGTGGTTACAGCAACACCTGCCCCGGAAATGGTTATAAAAGTATTCGGCGCATTCGCCACACCCATTGAAGAACCCTGGGATGGTGTCATACACGCTGCTTTGACAAAAGCGCAGGATGAAGGCCGCATTGAATATACATATCAAGAAGCCATCGGTTACTCAGGTGATATGGAACGCGTTCTTCGTGAGGTTTGTGAACAGCAGAAACCAGACTTAATTCTGGGTGATGCATTTGGTAACGAAGAAGCTGTTCGCCGTGTGGCAGCAGATTATCCTGAAGTAGCTTTTGCTTTCGGCTCCGGTTCCGGTCCTTCCGAACCAAATGTTGCAGTCTTTGATAACTGGATCCACGAACCGGCTTACCTGATGGGTATGCTGGCTGGCGGCCTGACCAAGACCAATAAAATCGGTTTGGTTGGCGCAATGCCGGTTCCCGAGGTAAACCGCTTATCCAATGCATTTATTGCCGGTGCAAAATCCCAGAATCCTGATGCAGTCGTTCTCGTCTCCTTTATCAACAGCTGGTTCGACCCGGCTGCTGCCAAGGAAGCCGCCATCGCTATGATCGATAATGGCGCTGACGTCCTTTACGCTGAGCGCTTTGGTGTTATTGAAGCTGCTGCCGAAAAAGGATTATTTGCATTTGGCAATATGAGTGATCAGAACGAACTCGCACCTGATTTTGTAGTATCATCTGCCGTTTGGAATATGGACCCGACAATTGATTTCTTGATCAAGCAGGTTTCCGCTGGAACTTTTACAGCAATGGACCTGAAAGACTTCTCCATGATGGGTAAAGGCGGCGCTTCACTCGCTCCCTTCCACAATACCGAATCCAAACTGCCCGCCGATCTGGTTGCAGCAGTCAAAGCAAGAGAAGCCGAGATCATGAGTGGTTTGTTCCGTGTTGACGTTGACGAAGCTCAACCCGCCGGATCGAACTAGTTATTGGAAAACGTATTTACTCAATCCTTGATATTTCCAGAGAGTAAGTACGAGAAATTACTTTACAAATTGTGAAGCGAAGACTTTCCAAACCTTGGGGAGCCTTCGCTTTCACTCCCTTGAAACAATTAAGCAAATATCACTGAAATAGAGGTATCACATGTACGCTGTGGAAATGAAAGGGATCGTCAAACGATTTGCCGACCTGATAGCGAATGATCATGTTGATTTTGATTTAGAGCAAGGTGAGATCCATGCTCTGCTGGGGGAAAATGGGGCCGGTAAGACGACGCTGATGCGGATCCTATACGGGCTTTATCATGAAGATGAAGGACAAATTTTAATCAATGGTGAGCTCGCCAGCATACATTCACCACGGGAAGCGATCCGTCTGGGCGTAGGTATGGTGACTCAGCACTTCACTCTCGTACCTACTTTGACAGTAGCAGAAAATATGGTTTTGGGAGAAACAGGGAGTTTTACCATAAATCTTCCTGAAATTGAAAAGAAAGTAGCCGCTGCATCCGAGCGGTTTGGCATTCCGGTAAAGCCGCATGCATTGATCAAACATTTATCCGTAGGTGAGCGACAACGGGTCGAAATACTCAAGGCGTTATATCATGATGCCAGGGTGCTGATTCTGGATGAACCTACGGCAGTATTAGTTCCTCAGGAAGTTGATGTTTTATTTGAAGCTTTGCTTCGTCTGCAGAAAGAAGGGCTATCGGTAATTTTCATCAGCCACCACCTGAATGAAGTCTTGGAGATCTGTAACCGGATCACTGTACTTCGCGATGGAAAATCGGTGGGCACTGTTCAGAAAGAAGCAACAAATTTAAAACAACTTGCGAATATGATGGTTGGCCGGGAGAATTTTGGTGTCACACGGCAAGGCGAACGCGAAAAAGGATGTATAGAATTACAGATCAAAAATTTATGCGCCAATGATAAAAAAGGATTACCCGCCTTGACAGATGTTTGCCTGGAAGTACATCAGGGTGAAATTCTGGGCTTGGCAGGCGTTTCAGGTAACGGCCAAACTGAACTATCAGCGGTGTTGTGCGGAACTCATAAATCCACCAGTGGAACTGTATTTGTGGAGGAAATCGATTTGAGTTCCGCTGAACCGAGTGATGTTTACAATGCCGGCGTGGGTAGAATCCCGGAAGACAGACATGCCAATATGGTGGGTGAGTTAACGGTTGCAGAGAACCTCGTTTTAGATCAGTTGGGTAATTTCGTGCATAATGGAATCCTGGACCAGGATAAGATACATCAGAACGCTGTAAAACTGATCGAAGAGTACCAGATCAAGGCTTCACCGAAAGACCACATTCGCACCCTCTCTGGTGGCAATATGCAAAAGGTGATGCTGGCCCGGACATTAAGCCAGGAACCCAGAGTAGTCATAGCGAGTTAACCCACACGCGGGTTGGATGTCGGCGCAACAGACTACGTCCGTTCCAAACTGCTGGAGCAAAGGGATCGTGGCGCGGCTTTGCTGCTCCTCTCTGAAGACCTGGAGGAGATCATGGCATTGTCTGATCGGATTGCAGTGATCTATGGCGGACGTATCATGGGCGTTCTTCCAGCCCAGGAAGCCACTGCTGAAAAACTAGGCTTAATGATGGCTGGCTCTGCTGCCTGAACCGGATAAGGAGATAACTGTGTTGAATTTGAAAGTAGAACGCGCTCCGGCTCCTGTCTGGATGCGAACTTTAATCCCCATAATTGCAATTCCTGTAACATTCATTATCACTTCGCTCATCATTCTTGCAGCCGGGGCTAACCCGTTTACTGCATATTATCATTTCATCATCTCTCCCCTGGCAGGAAAAACGAGCGCCATCGAAGTGCTGGTCAAATCCACTCCTCTGCTGCTCACAGGGGCGGCAGTTGCATTTGCCTTCAACAGCGGCTACTGGAATATTGGCGCGGAAGGTCAATTATATGCCGGCGCCATTGCTGCCGCATGGATCGGCATGATCTTGAAAGATGTTTCCCCTTGGATTGGAATTCCTGCAATGGTTTTGGGTGGATTTGCAGCCGGCATGTTGTGGGCTTTCCCGGCGGCAATTCTTAAGGTGAGGTTGAATGTGGATGAGGTGGTTACGACGCTGCTGCTAAATTCAGTAGTATTGTTTGTTACCAGTTTCCTGTTGAATGGTCCATGGCGGGATCCCATTTCGATGTGGCCGCAATCCCCCGAAATTGCAGCAGGAACGGTCTTTTTCAAGCTGATTCCACGCACCCGGCTTCACTTTGGTTTTATCCTGGCAATTGTTGTAATCCTCATCACATGGTTTGTGATTAAACGAACTTCCTTTGGACTTAAAATGCGGGCGATTGGCATGAGCAAAGAAGGTGCCCGTTTTGCAGGTATCAAAGTAAATAAAACGATGCTGACCGTAGCCCTTGTCAGCGGTGGCATCGCCGGGTTGGCAGGCGCCGGGGAGGTGGCTGGAATTCACTTCCACCTGATCGATGCCATCTCCGATGGACTGGGATACAGCGGTATCATTATCGCCACGCTGGGCGGATTGCATCCCTTTGGGGTGGGCATCGCCGCATTGTTCATTGGCTTGATAGATACAGGCGCCCAGACTGTTTCAAGAGTGATGGGGGTGCCAGTTTACCTGGGTGATGTTGTGCAATCTACGTTGCTGTTGGTTACGCTCTCATTGTTCGTACTGCAGAACTTCCGCATTCGGAGGGTAAAATAATGGAATTAACGGTATTCCTGGTAGGATTGATTGCAGCGACACTGCGTGTAGCTACTCCATTGATCTTTGGCACATTGGGAGAATTATTTTCTGAACGGGCTGGCATCTTAAATTTAGGTATTGAAGGCACCATGTTCCTGGGTGCGTTTGTCGGTTTTGCAGTTGCCGCTCAGAGCGGTTCGCTGTGGATTGGACTGTTGGGAGCGATTATTGCAGGCGCTATCTCCGGCCTGATGATGTCATTGTTGTCTGTTCGGCTGGGCGTAAACCAGCATGTCTCCGGACTTGGATTGACGCTCTTGTGGACGGGGCTTTCGCTCTATGGCTTCAGGATCATCTTTGGCGAATCAAAAGTCCAGCCTTCCATAGACACATTTCCACAACTGAGTATCCTGCCGAGTACTTCAGTCTTCGCACCAATACTTAATCAATATTTATTGACATACATAGGTATCGCAATGATCTTTGTGGTATGGTGGATCATTGGCAAGACCCGTTTCGGATTACAGATTCGTGCTGTGGGTGAGAATCCTGAGGCTGCAGACGCCGCCGGGTTGAATGTTTATGCCATCCGGACTTGGGCGCTCAGTATTGGTGGCGCTTTGATGGCTGTGGGCGGCGCTTTTCTGACCCTGGCTCAGCTAGGATCATTTACGTTTGGCATTGTGGCCGGGCGGGGCTGGGTGTGTATCGCCTTGATCATTTTCGCAAACTGGCAATCCATTAGTGTTTTATGGGGAGCCTTACTCTTTGGTGGCGTTCAGGCGTTGCAATTACGCCTTCAAACCCAGGGGTTCAAACTACCCTATGAATTGTTCTTATCCCTGCCCTATATTGTCACGATCATTGCATTAACCATAGCTGGTCGGAACGCCTCTGCGCCTTCCGCCCTTCTAAAAGCTTATCGCCGCGAGTAACGCGATGATAAAACCTTCAAGTATATTCAGGAGGCAAAGGTATGAAATATAAATATGTAGGTAAACCATATATCCGTCCGGATGCGATCAGTAAAGTCACAGGAAAAGCAATTTATCTTGATGACATTCGCCTGCCGGATATGCTTCATGCAGCGATCTTGCGGCCACAATACGCACATGCCCGGATTTTAAGCGTTGATACCAGTGAAGCTGAAAAATGCCCGGGTGTTGTAAAAACCGTGACCGGTAAAGATTGCAGGTTCCGCTATGGCGACAATATCAAAGACCTGCAGCCGATGGCAGTGAATAAAGTACGCTATATTGGTGACCCGGTAGCTGCCGTCATCGCGGATACACAGGCTCATGCTCGAGCCGCCTTGGAAAAGATCAAGGTGGAATATGAACCATTGCCGGTTTACATCGATGCCATGGAAGCGATTAAACCGGAAGCGGCTCTCATCCATGATGATATGGGAGACTACTGGCGATTACCCACACTTAAGGGAGAGCCCGGAACAAACATTGCCAACAAATATCATTTATTCAAAGGGCGTGGAGAAGAAGGGTTTGACGAAGCAGAGGTGGTGATCGAAGGCGAGTTCAATTACCCGCTGGGTTCCTGTGCGGCGATAGAACCACATGGAGCGATCATTTGGTTCAAGGAGGACCATACCATCGAGGCCTGGTCAACTTCAATTTGTCCTTTCATCATTCGTGAGGATCTTGCTCACTCTTATGGCATGCCCGTTTCGGATGTGCGAGTCCACATTCCAGACCTGGGCGGTTGTTTTGGCTATAAATCGGACATCACTGTTGAGCAAACCATCGCCTGGATTGCCAGTTTTGTCCCGGGTCGACCGGTCAAGTGGGTAGCCTCCCGTGAGGAGGATTTCACCAGCACACTGCTGGCTCATGGCATCCGGACGAAGATGAAAATCGGCGCAAAAAAAGATGGCTCGCTTGTGGCAATCAAGACCGACTTGTATCACACAGGGGGAGCTTATGCTGACACCGCGGTGAACATTACCATAGCTTCCACTCATAACTCTACAGGCCCATACGAATTCAAGCATTGCGACCTGACAGGCTATACTGTTTACACTAATACACCGGCAGTAGGCGCTTATCGAGGGTATGGCCACCAGGAATTGCAGATCGCCACAGAACGGATGATGGATCTGTTAGCCCGCAAGCTGGGCATGGATCCATTTGAGTTACGCGCCAAGAACTTCCTGTCTGAAGGCAAGATAAATGCGGTCGGAGAACATATGTGGAAACACAATGGCAATTTGCTTGAGTGCGCCACTAGAGTCAAAGACCTTGTATTCAGCAAGCCCAAACCTGCTGAAGATGACCAATACTATTATGGACGCAGCCTGGTTACTGTGATGAAGTCGCCGAAAGGCGCTCCATTCTCCACCAAAGGCTGTTACATGAAGATGAATATTGACGCCAGTGTCTCCATAAACATGGGCGGCGCGGAAGTAGGCCAGGGATTGCGTACAGTGATCCGCCAGGTGGCAGCCGAAGCCTTGAAAATTCCACCAGAGAAGGTGCGGGTATATACCGAAATTGACACCCAGTATTCTCCATACGAATGGCAGACCATCGGCTCCATGTTTACAACCCAGGGCGGGCGAGCCATCATCCGCGCAGCGGATAAATTGATTGCCGGGTTAAAGAAAACCGCAGCCCAAGTTTTGAAAACTGAGGAAGATTACCTTGAGTATGATGGTGAATTCATTTTCCTGCAGAATGACCCAAGTATCCGCGTTGGAGTAGGAGACCTTGCCCGAGGGTACATCACTGAAGACGGCATAACCATTGGCGACCTCGCACAATCAGTATCAGATGCGCGCCTGCCACGCTATTCAAATCCGGATAAAAATGGGCAGGGTAGTATTGGTGTAACTTATACCTTGGGCTCCCAGGCTGTTGAACTGCGCATAGAAAAAAAATCCGGCAAGATCATAATTGATCACTTTACCTCGGTTTTTGACGTTGGTCAGGTGATTAACTCGTTGCAGATCCGCGGATCAGTCCTCGGTGGTGTGACGATGGCAATCGGTGCGGCTTTGTATGAAGAGGTGGTCTTCGATGAAAATGGTAAGATCACCAACCCGCAGTTGTTCAAATATCACATCCCAACCTATAAAGAAGTCCCGGAACAAACCATTGAATTTGTAGAGACACCCGATCCCATCGGGCCATTCGGCGCCCGCGGAATTGGCGAACATTCGGTGATCGGCGCTGCACCAGCAATTCTCAACGCTGTGTATGATGCGATCGGAGTGGATTTCTATGAAATACCAATAACCGCCGATAAGATCAAGAAGGCGCTTGAAGCAAAGAAGGAGTCGAAATAATGGCTGAGAAACTTACCTTTACCGTAAATGGTACCGAACGTTCCATTGAGTACGAACCAGAGATGATGCTGATCGATGTAATTCGAGACGTCCTAAATTTGACTGGCACAAAACGCGGCTGTGATAATTCCACATGTGGCACCTGTGTCGTCGTCATGAACGGCAAATCGATCAAGAGTTGCAACACACTGGCTTCGAAAGCAGCCGGGGCGGAAATTGTCACCATCGAAGGGTTGGCAAAGGGGATGGAACTTCATCCGATCCAGAAGGCCATTTCAGAATCTGGCGCGGTGCAGTGCGGCTTTTGCACCCCTGGAATTGTGATGGAACTTTTTGGAATGCTTGAGAACAACCCGGATGTATCTGAACAGGAAATGTCCAACGCCCTTAACAAGCATCTTTGCCGCTGCACAGGTTATGAACCCATTCGGGATGGGGCGTTGATTGCACAAAAGCTGGTTCAGGAACAAATAAAATAAGTTGAGTTTTCACTAATCTAACAAATACTTAGGAGATGGGCACATGGCTTATGATATATTGATCAAAAATGCAAAGACGCGTGCATCAGCCGAAAAGTTGATGCAGATTGCCATTGAAAAAGGCAAGATCGTAAAAATCGCAGATCAGATCAGCGGCGATGCGAATAAAGTTGTAGATGCCGGTGAGAACCTTGTAACGGAATCGTTCGTCAACGGTCATCTGCACCTCTGCAAGGTTTATACGCTTGCGATGATGGATGATGAAGCCTTGGGCGCTTATACAGGCGAATCCATGGGCGGAGCGATGACAGCCATCGAACTGGCTGCCTCAGTGAAAAAGAAATACGATGAAAAATGGATCATCCAGAATGTGCGTAAAGCGCTGGACTTGGCTGTTCGATATGGTAACACTCACATTCGGGCTTTTGCAGATACCGACACGACCGGTAAACTGGAGGGCGTGAAGGCATTGATAAAAGCCCGAGAAGAGTACAAGGGCCGTGTTGAGGTTCAGGTGGTTGCTTTCCCGCAGGATGGTGTGGTGCGTGATCCCGGCGCTGAAGGGTATGTTGAAGAAGCGCTCAAAATGGGAGCCGATGTAGTGGGCGGCATCCCGTGGATCGAATATACAGATGCCGATTCGCAGGAACACATCGACCGCATGTTCAAACTAGCCAAAAAGTATAACAAAGATGTGTCGATGCTGATCGATGATGCCGGCGACCCGACCCTTAAAACACTTGAGATGTTGGCAGTCACTACACTTCGAGAAGGCTGGGAAGGTCGCGTCACAGTGCAGCATGCCCGTGCCATGGCCCTTTATCCTGAACCATACTACCGCAAGATCGAATACCTGTTGAAAAAAGCTCGTATGGGTGTTGTAAGTGATCCGCAAACCGGACCACTTTATGCCCGTGTCAAATCACTCTATAAGGCTGGCGTGAATGTAGCGCTGGGACAGGATGACATCGCCGATGCATACTACCCATTCGGGCGAAACAACATGCAGGAAGTCGCTTTCCTGGCCGCACATTTGATGTGGATGACGAGTTGGGATGAATTGGAAGTTCTGTATGATCTCATCACCACCAACGCCGCAAAAGCGCTCGGAATAAAGGATTTTGGTCTGAAAGAAGGCTGCAATGCCGATCTTGTGATCCTGGATGCCGGCTCGGTGTGGGAGGCCATCTGGTCGCATGAAGCGCCATTGTATGTTTTCAAGGATGGCGTGGATATCACCTGGAAAAAGTAAAATAGCCAATCAACAAAAAAACGGACAGGAAACCCTGTCCGTTTTTTTTGTATCCAATATGTTGATATATATGCAAATATTACAAATTCATTAACAAAACGGTTTGCAGGTAGTTAGGTTGTTGACAATATTTGGTTGTTAGTTATAATGAGAGAAATTAATTATCAGTGATATTTGATAATTAACAGGCGGCGATAATGCTGATACTTAGTTTGGTCGCAGACCCATTTTAACATGGGAGAGTATCAGTGGAGCCAATTGCGAAACCGGCCTTTCTGGTCGGTTTTTTAATTGGTTTTTTTATAAATATTTTAGGAGAAAAAATGAAGCAAATTCTGGTCAAGTTCTTACAGGTTCTCATGATCGCAACTTTTATCGTCGGTTTTACCAGGCCCATTACTGTTCTGGCTGATGACACAGAACCTGCTGCCGGCGAAACAGTTGCAGCAGAACAAAAAGAAGCTGATGTTCCTCCATCTGCGACGGACGTACCAGTAGATGAATCCTTGACTGTAACCGAAGAAACACTTGAGATCACTTTAGAGCCAGCAGAAGCCGAAGCCTCTGCCACTCTAGAACCTGCATTAACTGGCGAACCAGTGGTTCTGGCTGATGAAACTGTAGAGGATGAATCACCAGCAGATGAAAGTCTCTCTGAAATTGTTGCTCTCCTGAATAATCAGGGGTTGGAAGTGACTGATGAGAAGGGTAATCCGGTATCGCTTGCCAGTAACGAAGCTGTGGAGGTGTTATCATATAGTGATCCATTCTTCTGGAACGGCACCAACTGGGAAGGCTATACCCTTACAGGAACAGGCTGCCCGGTGAATGTAACCTGTCATCAGAGCAACACTCCCTTCCAAGCTGCCGCTGCTGCTGCGCCAGAAAACTCCACCATTTATGTGGCTAGCGGAAGTTATGATGAAGATGTGACCATTAATAAAGCCAACCTATCCTTTATCGGGTTCAATTCCGTTTCTGTAAATTCGAATGCAACAAATGACACTCCTACTGTGACAAACCCCGGTTTTGCCAAAGTGCGGTCTTTCACGCTGAACAACAATTTTGGAACAACCAGCGGAGTGTATGCCGACTCGATCATCGTTAACCAGGGAGGATTTCTCAGCGACGCACTTAATCTGGTGGATGGCACCAATGTCAATGCGACCATCGAAGCGAATGTGATCGTTTACTCGTCACCTGCGCCCACAGTCATCCGCGATTCGAACAATAATATCATTTCAAACGACAGCGGTAGTTATTACCGCGTGATGGATGCGAATGATCCCACCACCAACTTTGAGTGGGATTGCGGTGAACCCGAGGTGTACATTACACCCGGCACGAACTACCGCGTAACATTAAAAAATCCATTCAATCAGGATGTTTTACAATACTATCGAAATAATCCAGATCAGCGAAACCCGGGCGGATTAACCGCAGAAGAGCGTATGGATGATCTCATTCTTGGCGCGAACATGTCTGAACAAACTGTCAGCACATTCGCCCCTTGGACCAATGAAGATGAAAAGATCGTGTACTGGAATTTGCTTGGCCATGTCAATGGTGTTGGAAATTTGACAGCAAATCAACAGGCTTATGCAAACTATGTAACTAATGGAGCAAATGATGCTTCAATAGATATCACTCACAAACTCTGGTTCATTTGGCCTCTTGGAACTACCAATGCAAATGGAGTCACGACTTACAACAAGAGTCCATTAAATACCCAATTCACATTCTTGAAATACCTAAATCTACAACCAGCAGGTTGCACAGATCCGGCGTTATGCACTTCCTGCCCATGGGGAGAGGAAATGGTAAATGAACTGGGTTGTGTGCCGATCGTTTGCCCGGCGGGTGAAAAAATCAATGGTGCAGGGGATGGCTGTGAACCGATCGTTTGCCCGGCGGGTGAAAAAATCAATGGCGCAGGGGATGGTTGTGAACCGATCGTATGCCCGGCGGGTGAAAAAATCAATGGTGCAGGGGATGGCTGTGAACCAATCGTGTGCCCGCGAGATTCCAAACTTGTCGGCAATGATTGCAAGCCAATCGATGAAGTTCCACCAGCAGATGGAATAATTCCGATCACCGGTGGAAGGATCATCGCAAGCGGGTTGGGTCATTCCTGTATGACCACCCTGGATAACAGAGTGCTTTGCTGGGGATTGAATTCTTCCGGCCAGGATGGGGATGGCACAACCATTAATCGATTGAAACCAGTATTTGTTGAAGATCTGGATGGTGTTTATCAATTGACTCTTGGCAGCAGGCACTCCTGCGCCCTCAAAGGTGATGGGACAGTCTGGTGTTGGGGCGAAAATAGCTCAGGGCAGCTAGGGAATGGATCGACAGCAAATAGTTCTGTTCCAGCGGAGGTAAGCGGTCTTCCTGCCCGGGCAGTTCGGTTCACGGCAGGACAAAACTTCACATGTGCAGTCCTCGAAGATGACAGCATCTGGTGCTGGGGTGAAAACACATCCGGCCAGTTGAATGATGGCACAAAAACAAATCAACCTTCACCTGTCAGATCCGCCTTCACTTCTCTACCTGCGCAAATATCAGGTGGCCAGACCGAACTCGTCAGCGAATCGCTTGGGCAGGTCTCTCTTTGGGAAAATGTTGAGCCGATGGAACTTGAGGTGGCAAATGCATTAAATATTTCAGGTAATCGTTTTACGCCAGGTGGTTGTGCAGTGAACGGGCAGAGTTTGGTGGATTGCTGGAATGAGGAAAATAATCCAGCTCCAGTCTCCGGGACAGAAAACTCCATGTTTGTTGGCACTGGATTGTTCTATGGTTGTTCCATGGATATTAATAACACGGTTTCTTGCTGGGGAAAAAATGCCAATGGTGAATTGGGTGACGGTAGCAATGACGATCGCGAAAATGGAGCGTTCGTAAAGAACCTGGGTCCGGTCACTGCTCTGGCTGTTGGCGGACAGCATACATGTGTTCTCATTGGTGAAGGCACAGCAATGTGCTGGGGCAGCAACAATTATGGTCAATTAGGTAATAATTCGTTGATCAATAGCAATGTTCCTGTTTATGTCATATTGCCCGATCGTTTGAACTAATAGTTTTCAATCTCATACAAACCCCACCGCTGAGGTGGGGTTTTTTGTATTCTGGGACTATAATTTATTTATCGCATTGGAGGTAATTATGGATATTATGGTGCGGAAAGCGAACAAAGGCGATGTTGAGGATATCACGATCATCCTACGGGAGTTACAGTGGTTTAAAACCATCGACTCTGAATCATTTGATGATTCCCAAAACAGGGTGAATGAAAGGCTGGGCGCATGCCTTTCCAGCGAAAGCCATAGTGTGTATGTTGCTGAAGCCGATGACGGGCATGTCATGGGCTATGCCAGCGTTCACTGGCTGCCTTACTTTTATCTACCGGGTTTGGAAGGTTTCATCTCTGAATTGTTCATTTTGGAATCGGATCGGGGACATGGAGTTGGTACGTTGTTGTTGGAATCCATCAAAGTCGAAGCGCGTGAACGAGGCTGTTTCCGCTTGAAACTGATCAATATGCACAAGCGGGAATCTTACCATCGTGAGTTCTATAAGAAACTGGGATGGGAAGAGCGGGATGGTGATTTTTCGATAGAGTTGGTATTGTAAATAACCAGTGATTGCCATCTGAGTGCGGATTTTTTTCCGCACTCAGATTTTTTATTTCCAGTAGTTTTCATCCATCCATAAGTAGCGAATCCATGGGAAAGTGCTGACAGGAGAGAGGGTGTATCCTTTGATATAAGGTTTGACCAGTACATACGACAGAGAGTGGGTGAGGAAGATTGCCGGTGCATCATCAACAATGATCTGTTCGGCTTGCTGGTATAGATCAATGCGTTGTGTCACATCAGTTTCAACCCGGGCATTTTCCAGAATGTTGTCGAGAGTCGGATTACTATAATTTGAGTAATTCATAGCAGTACTAGTGTGGAAGAGGACATCGGCGAAATTTTCAGGGTCCGGATAATCGGCACACCATCCGCTGCTTACAATTTGTCCATGATTGCCTTTGTGCAATTCGTCGAGCATTACTTCAGGTTCCAGATTGTTGACAGTAATAGTGACACCCAAATTTTGTTCCCACATCTGAATTAATGCCCCAATGTCTGCGCTGATGTAGCTGCCATAACCCCCGTCTGTATACACGATCTCCGGTAGGGCGCTGGATGAGCCATATTTTGATTCTTTCAAGAGTTGGCGGGCTCTTACCGGGTCATATTCCAAACCTTTTAGATCGAGGTTGTATCCTGGTAAGGCTGGCGGATAAAGACCTTTTGCTGGCAATGCAGCATTACTTAAGACAACTTGAATGTATTTTTCCTTATCAAATGCCATGGTGAAAGCCTGGCGAACTTTTACGTCATCAAATGGTGGCTGGGTCACATCGAATGCCATATAGGATGTGCATAAACCTACACCGGAAACTAATTCCTTGTTTAGCGGATCGTTTGCATCCGTCACCCGTTGCACGTTGTAGCTGCCAACTCCGGTAATATCGATCGAGCCATTTTCATAAAGGCGTATACCTTCCCCGGTATAAAGTGTATAGATGATGTTGGCGATGGCTGGTTTTGTTCCGTAAAATCTTTCAAAACGTTGGTAGATCATTTTTTCCATCGGATCCCAGCGCATTAAACGGTATGGGCCGGTTCCATTGGGCGTTCTGTACCAATCCACGCCTGTTTTTACATTATCAAGATCCACAATAAACGCGGTGGGATAGGTTAATTTCAACAGGAAATACGGTTTTGGTGCATCAATGGTGACCTGGAGAGTATGCTCATCAATGATATTTAATCCCGTGATGGAATCTGCCTTGCCATCGTGCATTTCCTTTACGCCGACAATGTCGCTAAGATATGTCAGTACAGTGTCCGATTCGGTTTCCGGATTGGCTGCCCTTTCCCAGGAATAGACGATGTCATCTGCAGTGAAGGGCTTGCCGTTATGAAAAACGGCATTGGGTTGCAGGTGGAAGGTGTAAACAGTTCCATCCGGGCTGATATCCCAGCTTTGAGCCAATTCTGGCATGATCTCTAGCTGATCGTTGTAAGAGACAAGGCCGCCAAATATCAAATTGTCGCCGGATCCATGGGTGGTTGCCGGGTCATTCTCCCGCGGATTCTTGCTTTCACCGCCTTCGAGGATTAAAATCTCATTGCGCGGGAATCCCATCACTGACGGCGCCGAAAGATTGATTGAATCCAGCATGGCCTTGATCGTTTTATCCCATCCCATAAAATTCTCTGGCAATGAATAGAACATCAATGTTACAGCCCGGTTATTATGGATGATTGTGTACACCCTAACTTCTATAGTGTATTTGTATTCAGTCAAATAACCTTGAATTTGGCTGTACCAGGCTTTGACACCTGATTCTAAGAGGATTTCTTCGTTTTTAAGAATGTCAAGGTTATCGAGCCCGCCTGTTTGATAATCTAAGGCAGTTTGGCCAACGATTTCAAGCGAATCTCCTGCCTGCATACTAGTTGGATAGAGAAAGCCGAATATTTCTGAATCACCGAGCTCGTATTCTTGAAAATTACCACTGTCGGGTGTGCTGATGGTGGCTTTTACATTATTCGGAATTTTGATGCTGAAACCAGTTTCATCATCCTTAAAGACATTGCCCGCGTTTGTTGATGGTGCGTAAACTGTGGCAGTCGGGAATGGTTGGTAAACAGGCTGTGTGGGGGTGGCAGCAGTCACGCTGGAATTAATGGTTGTGGCATTAATGTAAACCAAATAGGCCGGGATAAGTATAACAAGCATCTTTCTCATAATTATCCTCCGCCCATTTTTGCTGACTTGCTTTTACGTACGATCAGGATGGTAAGTAAAGCAATCAGGATTATTCCGCCGACGCAAGTGCATCCCAGCAAGATCATTAGGATCGTGCGAACGCTATCTCCTCCAATAAGATCCCGAATTTCTGGCGCCAGAGATGATTCGGGTGTCATTGTTATTTCAGAATCTGTTGAGGTTGGCTGTGGTGTGATGGTTGCGGCAGGCGCCAGGCCCTGTATTGGCACAATGGTGGGGATGATGGTGGGTTTTTGGGTAGCCAGAATAGTACCTTCGTCTACCGGAGGCAATTTGAGCGATGCGCGCCAGGTGTTCTCAAAAGTGATCAAATCGAACCCGTATATCTCCCGGAGAGATTCGTTCAACTCACCGCCTGTTTTAAGTTTCTCTAAAAAAGAAGTGAGCTTGTCTTTGCCATAATTCTCGATCAGATAATCCACCATATAATATGATTGGCTATAAGATAAATCCGCCTGGTTGGGGTCTTCAGAGAAACCGCCTGAAAGGATTCTGAAGGAAAGCAAAGCATTTGCAGAGCGTTTGTTTTCAAAATTACTGACCCCGCTGGCCTCAGGGCCACCTTCGCCATAAACTGCCAATCCTTCGACCAACCAGGTTGGCATGGCGCCCAAACAGGAAAAAGTAAAATCACCAACAAGCACATGGGTCAATTCGTGGGTAACGGTTCGCTTGCCCCACTCCACTTCTGATGGGTTGATACCGATGATCACAATATTGTATTCGGGGTAAGCCAGGCCGCCTGTCCAGCCCGGTTCGTAGAGAACCGCATCGCGCATATCCTGCGTTTCACCATAAATATAAATATCGATGGGCTGGTCTGCTGAAATTCCTGTGTCTTTTCCAAGCCTTTCCAACGAATTAACAGCAGCGCTTGTGAGGACCCTTCCAAAAGAATCATCTCCCAAGTAGTAATGCATTTGGATCAACCCGTCATCCATTTGCTGCCAGGCATGTGTATCATCCAACCAGATGGTGGATTGTTTCTCGGTCATGGAGATGTTGCCTGATCTATCTTTGACCTCCCATTGCCACCAGATGGTTGCTCCAGGGGGTTCACCGCCGCTCTGTCGCATATCCCACTCCCACGCGGCTGATACTTTTTTCCCGGTCTCTATCTTTGGAAAACCAATTGCGACCACCTTTCCACATGTATCCTGTGTGGTGCCATAAAACAATCTTAACACTACTGATATTACTTTCTGATTCCAAATTCACCTTGAATACGATGCTGTTTGGAAAAGTAATTTCAACTGTGTCTCCGCTTACAATAATGGAATTACCTTGGGCAGTAACTTGCGTTGGGAATATGAGAAGAATGATGACGAGCAAGAATGGAATCTTTTTCATCCAATTACCCTCTTTTGCGTTAAGGAATGACTTACCGCAGGATTTCAATAATGAATTTATAGTTGGAGAATATTTTCCCGTGTTTTAACTACACATTCACAGAAATGGGTTTTTTAACCAAGAATTTGTTCGATCCTTTTCGAACCTTCTTCAATTGTCTCGCCAAGGAATTCTCCCGCAACTGCTTCGCGTAGCTCAGATTTTAGATTGAAAGCCTGTCCGCCATAACCGAAAATCGGCTTTGGTTTGATGCGCCATAACTTTTCCTGGACACGCGTCAACCGCATGGCATTTTCTTCCATCGTGGCGCTCATCACCACCATGGCGGGTTTTTCCTGCTTTGAGTAGTCAACCAGATCATCAATTGGCAAGTCTGGTCCAAGATATTCAACCCGGTAGCCGTCATGCCTGAGCATCACAGATAACATAAGGCAAGCGATTTCATGAGTCTCCTCCGGAGCACTCGTTAAGAGAATGAGAGGTGCTCCGCGCCGGTTTGGATATGCTTGCAATAAGTTAAGTAGTTTTCCTTGAAGGTATCGGCTTGCGAAGTGCTCATCTGTGATACGCATTTCTCCACGATGCCAGGCGTCCCCTATCTTAATGAGAGTATCACCAATGACTTCCATACAAACGGTTGTGAGGTCGTACATGGAGCTGGCTTGTTTGAGAAGTTCGTTCGAAGCGCTGTCATCATGCTTAAATAGAGCTTCAAATAGTTGATTTGAAATTTTCTCTGGTGGCACAGGCTGATAGCTGCGAGGTCTTGGGGCAATGGTCGGTAATACTTCAGGGAATTCTCCCCGTCTAAGAATACTGTTCAGATCGCGCACCACACTGGAAATTGACATGCCCTGGTCCACCTGGCTTTTAACCCAGCGCAGCATGGCTACATCCCGGTCTGAGTACAATCTGTAGCGGTTTTCAGATCGTTGAGGGTTCAGTAAGCCATAACGGTTTTCCCAGGCTCTAATGGTTACGGCCCGCACCCCCGTCTGGGTGGTTACAGTTTTAATTGTGTATTTTGCATCAGGTGAAAGCTCTGCCAGCGTTGTCATATATTCAATCCTATAAACAAACATTATACAACAGAAACTGGCGATTAATAAATTTCTAATAAAAATATAAGATTTGGACTATTCGGGCAATGCGCATATATCATTGTGGAAATACTATAATAGAGCTAGCGACCATTTGAAAGTTATCCCTTAAGGAGATTACATGACCAACCATTTTGACATCCTTTTATTATTAGCCCGTCCCGCGGCAGGAAAAAGTGAGGTGATGCATTATCTAAAAAACCTCGCACCGAAAGAACGGTCTGCCAGATTTCACCTGGGATCGATCGTAGAAGTGGACGATTTTCCGATGCTGTGGACATGGTTTGAGGAAGATGACTTGCTGGAACATATGGGGTATTCGCGATTGCATACGGATACTGAAGGATACTTTGTCGGCAATCACCTATGGCATTTACTGGTCAAACGGATCGGCTTGGATTACCAAAAACTGTTGAGGGATCAACCAGACTTGCACACAAACACTTCTGTTCTGGTGGAATTCTCTCGTGGAACCGAACACGGTGGATATGCGGCAGCGTTACAACACATTCCTGAAATGATGCTGAAACGAATGTGCATCCTATATCTGGATGTAAGCTGGGAGGAGTCGCTTCGTAAAAACCGAAAACGGTTCAATCCCAATAAACCGGACAGCATTTTGGAACATGGCCTGCCAGATGAAAAGTTGGAGAAGCTCTACCGGGAGAATGATTGGTCTGAAATTACCCGGAACTCTCCGGATGTATTAGATATCCACGGAATTAAGGTACCGTATGTGACAATGAATAATGAAGATGATGTTACAACACATGGAGGAGAAAAACTTGGCAACCGCCTTGAAGCTGAATTGAACAAGTTATGGCATACAGCTTGCACACTGAGGTAGCAGGGGAAGCTGTTAACACTATCAATAAAGAAGTATAGGAAAGAGGAGATTCTACCTGATGTTAAAAATGAATGATCTCCCCGTCGTGCCGGATTTCAAATGGGTCGAGCGCGAGGACAGCCAGTTAGGAGTACGTTACCTGGATGTGCGTAGTTTTACGACAACCATGATCTCCACATCTGCCGACCAGAAACTGGCTCAAAAATTTGTTGAGCTACGCAAATCCAATGGCGAACATGTGCGGGAAATATTACCGGATCCGAACGTCCATATTGACTGCCAGTTAATGTATCCCCATCAGGGCCAAACTCGGGATGGTGCACTCTACATGGCGAAAGAGATGGAGGACAAATGGGATGTTTTCCTCTTTGACGGCCATCTGTATTTTGCGCGGAGTTGGTCTGGAGTGTTGGTTTACCGGGCAGAGATTAGTTTTCTTCAAACACAGGCAACCATTTCCAGCATTGATGCCATTCGCCAGACGACAACCGGCGGGCTGTGGCAGGCGATCTGTGCTGTAGATTTTCTAGTGAAAAGCCACCTTTATCGGCGGGAAGCGCCTCACACGCTTCCGCCTACGGTCCCTGAGGATGAAATGGGAATTGCAGCATACTCCTTCCAGGAATATGGCCGTTGGGCATCTTTTGCTACCTATGAAGATTCAACACGGATCGACATCAATCAAATACCCAGGCGTGGATAATATATTTCAAGAATTCCAAAAAAACCACTGCGACAAAGTCCAGTGTTTTTTTTCTAAGATTTTCGTTTTATTGAAAGCTGGTCAGTGCACGCACCTGATCCGCAGCATGATACGATGATCTAACAAGAGGGGCGCTTTCCACCCACTTGAAGCCGATGGAGAGTCCAAATTCTTTTAGAATGGCAAATTCTTCCAAAGTATAGTATTTTCTGATAGGCAGGTGCTGCCGGCTTGGCTGTAAGTATTGTCCGATGGTCAGAATATCCACATCGCAGGCGCGCAGATCTTCCATGACTTCTTTAATCTCGTCTATTTCCTCACCGAGACCAACCATAACTCCACTTTTGGTCAGACCAGACGGGTTGAATATTTTTGCCTGAGAAAGAATGGTTTTTGACCAATCGTAGTGATCCTGTGGTTGCACCAACTTGAATAATCTTGGTACGGTCTCAAGGTTATGATTCAAAATTTCTGGCCTGGCATTCATCACTATGGATAGGGCTTCAAGGTTGGCTTTGAAATCGGGGATAAGAACTTCCACAGAACAACCAGGAAGCAGTTCTTTGATACGGCGGATGACCATGGCAAAAATTGGAGCTCCGCCGTCCTGACGTTCATCACGATTGACGCTTGTAATAACTGCATGCTTCAACTGCATGGCTTTGACCGCCTGTGCGACGCGTTCAGGTTCCAGCCAATCCAATATCTCGGGTTTGCCATGTTTGACGTCGCAAAAACCACATGAACGAGTGCACACATCGCCCAGCATCAGGAAGGTGGCAGTACCGCTGCCCCAGCATTCTCCCATGTTCGGGCAGCCGGCTTCCTCGCAGACCGTGTGCAGGGATTTCTGGCGCATCAACTGGTCTAACCACTCAGAGGTTTGACCAGAAGGCGCACGAACCTTGATCCAGTCCGGTCGGCGCAGGGGTGTGGTATCGATCACTTCGGGATTTACCCGATCGCGGGTGGGTGTGTTTGCCATGCGCAGATTATATCATGCAGATTCTTGGATGCCATTAAATGTACAAAGATATATTCTCAATTTGCTCTGATGCAAAAATAATACCGCTATTATCAGAACAATAGCGGAATTATTTGATTCTTGTGGAGGGTAACCTTTAATCATACAGGCCGAAAACGCGCTTACCTGATTTCTGTTTCTGGTTTATCTACTGGTGTAACCAGGAGAGTTAATCCTTTGACAGAAATGATCCTGACTTTTGTATTAACTGGTATGACCACATCGTTTATCGATTCGGCGCTCCATAACTCTCCACCCATTTGAACACTACCGGTTGGATTCAATTCTACCCTGACTGTTCCTATCTTTTCGGTCAGGGCTTCATGCCCAACCAAAACGGGTTTCTTGAGAGCTCTGAGGGCGTAACCGACAATGGTGAAGAACATGATCGCTGTCACAACCGCTGTGCCGATCACAAGCGGCACAGATACCCGCTGAAAGCTCGGGATTCCGGGTGAATTGAATAGGATCAAGGCGCCAGCGATGAAGCTACCGATCCCTGCCACGGTTAATGCGCCATGCGTAGGCGCTTTGATATCCGCGATAAACAGCACAAAAGATAACAACAGGATGGCAATCCCGAACCAATTGACTGGCAATATGCCGAGTCCATAGGTTGCCAGTGCCAGGCAAATGACACCAATGAAACCGGCTACCCAACCTCCCGGGCTGGATAATTCGATCAGAATGGCCTGGACGCCGATAGATAACAATAAAAACACAATATTGGGATTGGTCAGCATCTGCAGGATTTGTTCGAGCAGTGAGGTGTCCAGCGGTTCCTGGATGATTCCAATGGTTTGCAGGACAACTTCTCCATCAATGGTGTGGACTTTGTAGCCATCCAACTGGGCAAGCAGATCGTCGGTATCTGAGGCGATAAAGTCGATCAACCCCACTTCCAGGGCTTCGACAGAGGTTACTGCCCGCGCGTTCTGGATCGTGTCCTCTGCGAGTGCGACAGCTTCCGGGTTGCGCCGTTCAGCGAGGGAGCGGACGGTGGCACGCAGGATCTCTTTTGCCTTCGCCTGCATAGTCTCCCCTACTTCCTCACCTTGCGACCCGACAGGGGATGCAGCGCCGATGGCGGTTTCTGGCGCCATTGCTGCGGCATGACCGGCTAAAGTAATGACTGTACCGGCGCTGCCAGCCATGGCTCCACGCGGGGCGATAAAAATGATCACTGGCACATGGCTCTCTCGGATCACCGTCACCATTCGGTTAAGAAGTTCAATCTCCCCGCCAGGGGTGCTTAATTGAAAAATGATCAACTCCGCATTTTGGTCTTCTGCAAAATTGACGCCGCGGGTCAGGTATTGCAACATGGCTGGTGTGAGCGGTCCGGATGTGGACATGAGCACAGCGGATTTTGCTTGTTGGCTTGAAGACGATGAAACAGCCGGGGAAGATTGGTAGAAACCAACAAAAAGGATGAAAAGTAGGAGGACGGTGTTGATAAAACGAAGGTATTTTCTAGTCATATTATTCCCTTTAACTATGATTATAAGGTAAACCAGCGCCAATACTCCATTTTTGTAGAGATGATAGAGATGAAAGGAGGAATCCTTCGCAAAGAGGGGTGGTTGTGATAGAATACTGACTGCCAGGCCCCCATCGTCTAGTGGCCCAGGACGTGGCCCTCTCAAGGCCAAAACGAGGATTCGAATTCCTCTGGGGGCACTATCCTATAAATCCAGCAAAACGAGGTTCCCCGGTAGGGGATAATATTCGAACTCCACTGGGGGCACTTTCCAATTAATCCAGCAAAATGAGGTTCCCCGGTAGGGGATGATAATCAAACTCCACTGGGGGCACTATCCTATAAATCCAGCAAAACGAGGTTCCCCGGTAGGGGATATTATTCGAACTCCACTGGGGGCACTATCCTATAAATCCAGCAAAACGAGGTTCCCCGGTAGGGGATAATATTCGAACTCCACTGGGGGCACTTTCCAATTAATTTAGCAAAATGAGGTTCCCCATAAGGGGATGATAATCAAACTCCACTGGGGGCACTTTCCAATTAATCCAGCAAAATGAGGTTCCCCGGAAGGGGATGATATTCAAACTCCACGGGGCGCACTTTCAAATTAATCCAGCAAAATGAGGTTCCCCGGAAGGGGATATTATTCGAACTCCACTGGGGGCACTTTCCTATCTTTTGGCAAGTGTAGCGTGCCCAATCACATACTGTCATTCCGACCGCCAGGAGGAATCTCCAAGCGTGGTGCTGCGGATTCTTGCGTGACGGCCAGAAATTGCATTTCTTGATTAGGCAACTTACAGGAACCTTTTGCAATCAACTGAAGTTACAATCTGAATAATTTATAATTATCATTGAAATGGAGGGTCTATGAATTACAAACGATTAGGAAATGCAGGAATTAAGATCAGCGTATTATCCCTCGGGGCATGGGTAACCTACGGTGGACAGGTCGGTGAAGAGATCACGCGAGACTGCATGATCGCTGCCTATGAACACGGTGTGAATTTTTTCGATAATGCCGAGGCTTACGCCGGAGGCAAGGCCGAGATCATAATGGGCAATGTTCTGAAAAAAGTAGGCTGGCGGCGCGAATCCTATATTATTTCCACCAAGATCTTCTGGGGCGGCGATGGTCCGAATGATAATGGTCTAAGCTACAAGCACATCATCGAGGGAGTGAACAATGCACTCAAGCGCCTTCAACTTGAATATGTTGACCTCGTTTTTGCCCATCGTCCTGACCCGAATACGCCTATCGAAGAAACAGTCCGGGCGATGGATCAGGTCATCAGGCAGGGAAAAGCATTCTACTGGGGCACGTCGGAGTGGAGCGCCGCAGATATTATGAAGGCAGACTCCATTGCCAGGCAATACCTCCTGACACCGCCCAGTATGGAGCAGCCTCAATACAATATGCTGGCTCGCGAGCGGGTCGAAAGTGAGTATGCTCCCCTTTACAAAGAACTGGGATATGGAACGACCATTTGGTCGCCGTTAGCCTCCGGTATACTTACCGGAAAGTACAACGACGGAATTCCCAAAGGTAGCCGCATGGCTTTGGAAGGTTATGGCTGGTTGCGTAAGGAATTGACCGAAGAGAAATTGAAAATTGCCAGGCAGCTAAAAACGGTTGCCGATGATCTGGGAATTACACAGGCACAGTTGGCTCTGGCCTGGTGCCTCAAGAACCCGAACGTTTCCACGGTGATTACCGGGGCAAGCCGAGTGGAGCAGGTGCATCAAAACATGAAGGCACTTGATGCAGTTCCTTTGCTAACACCAGAAGCCCTGGAAAAACTGGAACTGGTTTTAGGTAACAAACCGGAACCAATCTAATTTGATTTTGTTTCTTGGTTAAGAGCTGGTTTTGCTTTGGGCTGCCATTGATATGGCAGCCTTAAATTTTGACCAGAGATATAGATCCTATCCTTATGGAACGTGAGAATGCTCAAAGAACAAGTATCCACTGAGAAGCTGTAATAGCGCTTTAATGGCATATCCAACGCCCGGGCAAGCAGCATTTTAATGCAGTCGGAATGTGAAAAAACAGCAATTGTGGTTTCATCTATCTGGCTGGAGACAACCCTGGCAAGAGTATTCCACAGGCGGGCACTCGCATCTACAAAGCTTTCTCCTCCAGGGAAGGTGTGGTTTTCAGGTTCTGAGCGGAGGTTTTCCCAATGCGGATCTTTTTTGATTTCCGGGAAGTGCAGGCCAGTCCACGACCCCGTATTCATTTCAATGAATCCTGGTTCAGGTCTGGGTGTCATCCCTAATTTTTTTGCCAGTGGAAAAGCCGTCTCAACAGCCCTTTCCAGCGGGCTGGAGATGATCTCCTTGATAGGAATATTGCCTAAACTCTCTGCGATCGCTTTTGCCTGGGCGATACCAGCATCATTTAAATGGATTCCCGGCAATTGTCCGGGCAAATATTTGCCAAGCGAATCATTTTCGCCATGCCTGATCAGGAGAATAGTTTTCATTAGTAATAATTCTATCATGTGAATTTATCACTTTCCCGTATTTCCTGCATGACAAAATATCAATTCATGAATTGTGACAGTGAGATATAGTAAAATTGATTTCATTACTGCAGATGGAGGAGCAATCTTGCCCGCAAAGATCAAAATCATTTTCAACCCAATTGCAAATCTGGGAAAAGCCGAATCCGTAGCATCAGAGTTAAAGCCGATCGCAGCTGAATATGGTGGAGCAGACTGGACGGCCACACTGCGTCCATTACACGCAACTGAACTCGCAGTTAACGCAGCGAATGAAGGTTATGATGTCGTCATTGCCATGGGCGGAGATGGTACTATGCACGAAGTCTTGAATGGATTAATGAGAATCCCTGCAGAAAGACGTCCGAAAATGGGAATTGTCCCTGTTGGCTCCGGCAATGATTTTTCGCATGCCTGCGGAATCTCCCCCAATCCGGATGATGCACTAAAGCAGGCGCTCAACGGATCAACCCGGTTAATGGATATTGGTAAAGTACAAGATGACCGAGGGAACGAAGTGTACTGGGCAAATGCCATCGGAATCGGTTTTGATACAATTGTTACCCTTCATTCCCGCAAAGTCCCATTTTTTCATGGTTTTGCGGTGTACCTTATTGCGGTACTACAAACAATATTCTTTGATTATCGTCCTTTTGATCTGTGGTTAAAGATTGATGGCGAGGAGCTTAAGACTAGCTCTCTGATGTTGGTCCTAATGAATGGCAAAAGGGAGGGTGGTGGCTTCCATGTGACTCCGGATTCCAAACCCGACGATGGACATTTGGATTACCTCGCAATTGACAAAGTATCCAGGCTGCAAATGCTTCGGATTCTTCCGGAAGTAATGAATGGTACTCAGGCAAAAATGAAAAATTGTCACCTGAACACATTTAAGAAAATGGATCTGGTTTCTGAGCAGGCACTTTATATTCATCTTGATGGTGAGATATTTGCCACACCAGATTCATCGGTTAAAAAACTGCACGCAGAGATTCTTCCAGGAGCCTTACAGATTATTTGTTAATTCAGATCCTCTGGACGGTGGAGATTAATTATGCCAGACCTGCTCCAAAGTTTGTTGGAACAAGATTTTGGATATTTGCAGATCATTGCCAATCTCTGGCAGGTTAAAGCCCCGACCACAGATTCGATCCCGGAACGAGCAGCGCTGGTTCGCAAAATGCTTGAGGCAAAGACATTTGCCGCTGAACTGGAGTCCCTACCAGAACATGCGTCCAAGGCTCTGGCTGATCTTCAACTAAACGAAGGCAGAATAGTATGGAATTCCTTCATCAGAAAGTATGGGGAAGTCCGCGAGTTCGGCCCGGGAAGAAGAGAGCGCGAGCAGCCTTACCTCGATCCGGTCAGCCCGGCAGAAATCCTCTGGTACCACGCTTTTGTTTCCCGCGCATTTATGAAAAAGTCTGGTATTTTGCAGGAATTTGCATTCATTCCTTCAGATATTTTGGAGCTCCTGCCACCGCCATCAATAAATACGATCTCCGCAAATCCAATATTCAATCCCATGGTGCAGCATGAATATTCTGAAAAGAGTTTTCTCTTTGAAGTAATAAATCAAAGCTGCACCCTGCTTGCGGCAATCCGCACAGGTGAACAAGCGAAGAAATCAGTCCACCTGCAAACCTCTGCCGAACACCAAGCATTTCTTTTCAAGCTCCTCCAATCTGCAGAAATTATTACTGAGAACGGCATTCCAGCCCCAGAAGAAACGAAAGCCCACCTAGAATCTCCGCCTGGACTCGCCTTGCAAAGCCTATTTCGAGCCTGGACGTCTTCTAAATCAATTTTGGATCTTTATGATGTCCCTGGTTACATTGTTGAACAGGCTTTTGAGTATGATACAGAGAAAGCCCGAAAATTCATTCTCGGAGAGATATCCGGGTTACCAGTTGGAAATTGGATGACCACAGTTGAATTTATCCATTACATCGAGGAGGTCAGGCCGGAATTTCTGCGTCCTGGCGGAAATTTTGACACATGGATGGTTCGCGCAACTGACTCTGGTGAATATTTTATGGGGTTTGATCATTGGAATGATGTGGAGGGTGAATACATCCGCTACCTTATTCAGGGGCCATTGTACTGGTTGGGTGTGATTGACCTCGGGTATTCTTCTCATGCAACTGTGCCGGCCGGGTTCAGGTTAAACAAAGCCGGACACACCTTGCTTCTTGGGTCTCCGCCTGATTGCCCGGAGGAAAATGACCGGATCATTTTCAAACCAGGATCTCAAATCCTTTGCCCGTCATTGGCGCCGCGCTGGGTTAGATATTTAATTGCCAGAATGGCGGAATGGCGTGAATCTACTGAAGCCGGGTATCTGTACCAAATTACTCCGCTATCCCTGGCAGCAGCCCGAAAACAATCGCTGCATGTGTCGCACCTTGTCACACTCCTGAGAAAATTTGGACGTGTTCCACCTCCTCCAAATTTGATTCGCTCTTTTCAACGCTGGGAGGACCAGGGAAGTGAAATTACCTTGGAAAATGTCCAGGTACTGCGAGCTGCATCTCCTGAAATTTTGCAGGAGATCATCAAATCCAAGGCAAGTCGTTACCTGGCGGAAACCCTGGGTCCAACCACAATCATCATTAAACCTGGAGTCCAGGAAAAACTTACACGTTTGTTATTGGATCTAGGCTATTTAAGTGATGTAAAATAAGGATTGGTTATATGATTTACATCATAATTGTGGGTGGAATCTAGAAATCTCGCTAATAAATATTTCTCCAGAATTAACCAAGGAAGGGAACCATGGACTCAAAAACACAATGGATCAGTGATGAACTGGAAAATTTACAGAAAACTGGCTCTTTCAACCGAATTCGCACGATAGGCTCAGGACTCGGCGCCCGGATGATTGTGGATGGCAAAAGCGTCTTGAACTTCTGTTCAAACAACTATCTCGGCCTGGCTAACCACCCGGTGCTCTCACTCGCAGCGACAGATGCAATCGCTGAATATGGTGTCGGTCCCGCGGCAGTGCGCTCGATTGCCGGCACGATGGACATCCATGTCACCCTTGAAAAAAAATTAGCTGCCTTCAAAGGGGTTGAATTGGCTATCTCATTTCAAAGCGGTTATTGCGCAAATCTGGCAGTTTTTCCAGCGCTGGTGGGTAAGGAAGATGTGATCTTCTCTGATGAGTTGAATCATGCCAGCATCATTGATGGTTGTCGGCTTTCCGGTGCAAAGATTATCAAATTTGCACATTGCAATATAAATGATTTGACAAGGGTAATTCATGAAGCAAAAGGTACCTACAGGCGGGCAGTGATCATCTCGGATGGTGTTTTTTCCATGGATGGAGATGTAGCGCCCCTGGATAAATTATACGAAGTAGCCAGTCGGCACGGCATCCTATTAATGGTGGATGATGCCCACGGAGAAGGTGTTCTGGGTAGGGGGGGTAGGGGCATAGTAGATCACTTTAATCTGCACGGCAAAGTTGACGTAGAGATCGGAACCATGTCCAAGGCGTTTGGCGTGGTGGGTGGAGTCATCGCCGGAAACCCGGTGATCATAGATTGGCTACGCCAACGCGGCCGCCCTTTCCTCTTCTCTTCAGCCATGACTGTCCCTGATACAGCTGCCTGCATTGCCGCAGTGGATATGCTCGAAAAATCCACAGAATTGGTCGATCGGCTCTGGGAGAATGGCCGATATTTCAAAACAGAAATGAAGACACTTGGATTTGATACTGGCGTCAGTGTCACTCCAATTACACCGATCATGCTGGGAGAAGTGCCACTGGCGAAGCAGTTCAGCAGCGAATTATTTGATGAAGGCGTTTTCGCCATGGCTTTGGGATTCCCGACGGTACCGCAAGGCAAAGCCAGGATTCGGGTGATGATCTCCGCGGCACATTCAAAGAAAGACCTGGATGATGGTTTGGAAATATTCTCCCGTGTTGGGAAGAAATTGGGTGTGATCTAAGGGAGTTTATTCGTCCTTGAATGGATCGATCATCGGGTTGGTGCCAGCCCAGATGCAAGCGCCTTGACTGAATTGGTTGCACATTTCGCCATTCGAACAACGATGCCCGGCAACCCGGGTATATTGGTCATCCAGGTAGTCGGCCGGGTAAATCACTTCCACATCCAGACTAACGTCCATAGCAACATGGTCGCAATAACACTTTTGAGCGCTTTTCCATTTCTTTTCTGCCATACTCACCTCACACCAATAAAGACCTATTCTTTTTTTACTTCATCTTCTTCAATAAACTCAGCATCGATCACCAGTTCGCTATCTTTTCCGTCTGATTGCTGAGATTTAATATTCAATCGTAAGTTACGCATATGTTCTTCGACGACACCATCCGGGCACAGCTCAATGAAGAGGTATGATGCCAACCCAATCACTGCCGCATCATCCAATGGTCCAATGGCCAGGTCAGGGATGATAAAGTACAGCAGCCCACCGATCGGTAAAAGTTTTAGGAATGGATTGACTCTTTTATCGCCTAATAAACGATAAACCAGTTTTACACGTAAGAGAATATCCTGAAAGAAACCTGGAGAGGATGGTGAAATTTTATTGTTAGATTGATTTGGCATTTTCATTTTCCTTTTGAATCTTGATAATGATAACATAAACCATTGTGGATAATCATTAACGCTGGATCTGTAAACGCCTTCTCCACCTTATCAATGGACCAACGAGCAATCGAATGTAATATTTTAAGACAATGATCGAGAAGAAGCTGCCGCCATCCCGGTAATGCACTTTAAGCATTTCTGGCCAGCACCGATCATCTGCATTGATCGTTTTCGCATCCCCATGCAGTCTAAAATTCGCCCAATGATGCTGCACATATCGCACATCCGCCAGTTTCGATAATCGGACCCACAGGTCGTAATCCATTGCAAAGAAGAACTTCGGATCTAGTGGCGCAATCTGTTTCCAAAGACTGGCCCTGAAAAATGCAGCTTGTTGTGGGATATGCACATAACCACGGCGTAATCTTTCATAGCTCGTTTGTGCCGCCGGGAATTTTCCAAGTATCTTATCATTTTCATCGATAAAATTAGCGTCTCCATAAACCAGTCCAACTTCGGGGTGTGATTCAAGGAACGCGACTGCCTGGGCGACAGCTTCCAGTTCATAGGTATCGTCTGAGTTTATCCATGCCAGAATATCTCCATTAGCTCTGCCAAAGCCTTTGTTTATGGCATCCGTCTGGCCACTATCCTTTTCAGAAATCCACCCTTTTACTCTGCTGTCATACTTGCGAATCACATCCACGCTGCCATCCTCTGACCCGCCATCTATAATGATGTATTCAATGTTCGGATAGGTTTGGTTCAGAACTGATTGAATCGTTCTTTCCAGGAATGCTGCCTGGTTAAAGGATGGGGTTATGATGGATACTAATTTCATTCTTTCACTTTACTTTGCTGTGATCTTTTCGACACCATAGTAAATTGCAGCGCAGCGATTTACCCATAAATTTGGAATATCAGATAATTCTCTGATTCTTCCATATGAATCCATGGCTTGCACTTCAATTTCTAAGTGTCCAAGCGATCTTTCCTGTTCAATAATAGCAGCCCTTTCGTCCCAGGCTTTGGCTCGAGCTTCAAAATTTGGAATATCTCCCAGGGTAATGAGCATTGCCCGCATTGGATAAAAACATAACAAAACGATCAATACTGCCACGAGTGATTGGGCTTTTTTGATATTGGATTTCGGTCTGTTGAGGTACCATTGCTGGTATTTTATTCCCAGCAAATAAAACCAGGCTATACCTGCGATCGTCAAAATCCACCGGGCTGGTAAAAAAGCGCGTGCTTCGGCGTAGGCAGATTGAGCATAGGCGCTCGGTGCACAAACTGCTACGACCAATATGAAAGCGGAAACAGGGATAACCCAAAACATCCAATTCAGCTTTTTATTTGGTAAATGATTCCACTTGCCGAGGAATGCCAATGCAAATGCAGTGACAGAGCTGATTATCAAAGGTAAGGGCGAATCTGTAACAGTATTAACCAGGAAACCTGCTCCAAATCGAAGGGAAAGATAAACAAGCTTGAACAAACCGGGTGTTTCTGGCATGTTTTGAAGCCTGACAGCATTTCCCGGGGAAAGGATCATAATGACCATAGCCAGAACAATTCCCGCTACGGCTGAAATCAATAATACCTTGAAAGATTTCGAATTCTCCAGTGAAGGACGAAGAACAATTCCAATGAAAATCAAACCAAAAACAGCAGCCTGGAATGCAGCGGTTGTTTCTGAAAATCCGCCATTGATCAGTGCCAGGATGAAAATCAGGATTGCTGGAAGGAAAGAGCTTCTTGACATCAGATTATTTCGAGCAAAATGAACGATTAAAGAAAGTATGAATGGTAACAACACAACCGGGAGTGTATAAGTAACAGACCCGGACCTCCAGTAAAATGATTGAAACTGGTCAGGCGCGGTATATATTGTAAAGAATGTGACCATTGACACAAGGATGATGATTTCCGGGAGGCCGATCAGCCAACCAAATAATTTTCTTAATTGAGTGAATAATAAAACAATCCCGGCAAACATCGCTGAGACTAGTATTCCCGGTAAAATCTGCATCCCAAATACCTTAAGAGGGTCAATTAGACCAATCACCATCACTGTCGAAAAGCGGTTAGACCAGGTGGAGTAGTTGTTCCATAATGCACCGAGGTATCCATTTTGTATTAGCGAACTTGAAAAGCAATAATCATCAGCCTGATAGCGGGAAAAAGTGCCGGTATAAACAAAAGGCAGCAAAGCAAGGATAAATACTAATACCAGCATGGCGAAAATTGGACGACGCCAATTTGGCTCATTGGGATCTGACTTAGGATACTTCTTATGTAAGGGGGAGATATACATTTGACAAACGACCTTAATTCTTGACCTGGTTATAGTCTCCGCGCTTGCCCCGTTTGCGAATTCTTAAGATATCCCACATCATGCGCCAGGAATCATTCCAAACGCTCACGCGGCTCTCCTTACGATAATTGATCAATTTAACAGGGATCTGCTCAATATTATAATTTCGTAGTCTGGCAATATATAAAAGCTCAACATCGAATCCAAAATTATTAATGGATTGAAGGGGAAAAATATCCATGACCACATTTCTTGAAAAGCCTTTGATCCCGCATTGAGTATCGGGGATTCCACTAAACAAAAATAACTGCACCAGTAAATTAAACGCGCGCCCGGTGATGGACCTTACCATTGGCACCTCGGTGTGAATTTCCGCCCCGGCTGCCATCCTTGATCCTATCGCCAGATCTGCACCGTTGTGGATTGATTCAAACATCAATGTGATTGCTTCCAGGTCATAAGATAGGTCGGCATCAGTAAACACTACCACTTTTCCGTGGCTTGCCAAAGCTCCTCTTCGAATGGAGTATCCTTTTCCTGAATTTTTTTCATTCACTATTACCTGGAGATCGCAGCCATCAGGCAGTTTGAGATGCAGGTCTTCGATAACCGAATATGTGGCATCGCTACTACCATCATCCACGATGATCACCTCAAAAGTGGTGAACTTGGTTGTCAGGAAATCAATTATCGTGTTAATAGTTCTGGCGATATAACGATGTTCGTTATATGCTGGCACAATGACGGTTAATTCATGGGATGCTTCAATCATTTCAATTAGATTTCGTATCCCATTTTATTAAGGTATGGCGCAAATTTATCAGTCATTTGTTTTTGTTCGGCATCAGAAAAGTGTTCTTTATATCGTCCTATTTGACCTTTAAAGAAATGCAGCCCATCCCTGCCTTCTTTTGCCTGTCCAGGTCGATACTTTTCGATGATATCGATGATTTCCTGGTTTTTTTGTTCCAGTTTAAGGAAGGATTCTAACTTTTTTACTTCACCTTCGTAATCCATCAACAGATCTTCGTATCTTGCGCTGAAGACTGATTTCCGTGAAATCCAGGTTTCCCAAATACTACAGTATTTGAGCATGAATTCTATCGATGTATCTAAATCTGTCAGGTGCGAAAAAGCATTGGGACGCCCTTTTTCTAAAGTGCGTTTACCGAATTCCATTGCCGATAGCATGGCATCCCTGGGATCGCGATAAATGTACGCTGCCTTCATCCAGCCCGAATTGATAAAGAGATCACCAACAGCCGTAGCCCCGGAGTGTGCTTTGATGACAAATGTATTTCCCGCCAATGAGGCCGGGAGTACTAAAAACAATCTACGCAAGGTAAGTGCGCTGATATTGCAATTCACCTCTGTCAATACTTTCGAAAGATGAAACTCGGTTCTAATTTGCCTGGCATTCTTGCCGCCGCTGGCAACCACCAGGTCGTGGATAAGATTGTAATGCCAGCCCGAACCAGCCCTGGGCATACCAACAGATAAAATGATCATACTTGTCCTCAAACCAAAAATTCGGAATTATTAATCATATCATTGAATTTGATCACGGATAGGAAGTTCTTCGGTCAGGGTTTTTTGCCGATATACGACCCTCAATCCCAGTAATATCCCCAGGCTGAACCACTGATTGGGATCGATGAATGAATCCTGGGTGATATTAAAAATGATCAAAACAAGCCAGGTGAACAACCCGCCAATTCCGATAAACCGTGAAAAAGAGTCTTTCTTAATAAATTGTCTGAAGACAACCCCGAGAACGCCTAACCAAAACAACAGGTAGAGAATGAAACCAACCACCCCGGTTTCGCTTAATATGCGGATATACAGATTCTTGGGATTCGGATAAAGCCAGGCATTTAATGTCATTTGCCTGGTAATTTCTGAAAGGGTTGTAATTGCCCAATCCGGGATGTGGTCGTAAAGATACAAACCGCTGGCTCCCAGGCCAACTCCAGTAATCGGATGATCAAGAAATACATCCCAGCCTGCTGCTGCATAAGCTAAACGTGGACCGGCATATATATCGACAGCATATTCGGTCAAGGAGGTTTTCTGGGACCGCCATATTTGGGAAAAATATTTGTTGGTCGAAAGCACCAATACGGTGCTAACTATCACTGCGAGTAATGCGAAAACAACACCCACCCGGATTGAAACAATTTTTACCAGGTCGGGCTGCTTTTCTTTCTTCAATGGTCTTGCAAACCATTGAAGTACTATCCGTAGTTTGGAGGTTTGGGTCACTATTAGAACAATTATTAATGTCCCAAATGCCATTAAGATACCACCGCGCGAGAATGTGACTACAAGCAAGATCGTTGCGGCCAATAACAAAGTGGGTTCAATCCAGCGCCTGCGAAAAACACGGTATCCAGAAAGGACAGCCGCAAACAACCATGGCATATAAATTGAGGCAATTTGATTTGCCAACCATGATGGCTCAAATGCAAAACCGGCTGCCCTCTTTTTGGCCAGTAATTTCCGAATGGAAAATGAGAGCTGTACTTTGTTCAGCTCCAGGCGGTTCGGAAACCCTGTATAGTATGAAATCATCTGGATCATTCCCCAGATAAAACTTACAGCCAATCCCACATACAACCACTTTATACTGAACCGGAGGTCTTGCTCTGACTTGTTCATCATGATCGTGCAAGTGAGAAAAACCATTCCACCTGCAAGTGTAGCCCAGGCTCGCAAACTCCGCCCGAGAAATTCCTGACCGTGCATGGGAATTGGCGCAAACGACCAGCCCCAGGCAGATGCAACAAAAGCCGCTGTAAGGAACAGTCCGAGAAGCATAACGCTGCCGCTTATCTCAAATTTTATGGATTTGCGAATAAACTGGATAAAAAGAATGACAGCCAAAATTGCCAGCGGATAAAAAGCCAGCGGCCTAACCATGGTTTCCTTCCCAAGAAATGGGAAGAACCTGAAGCTGGTCACCGGCAGACATACCAGTGTCATTGCCCATAAGAATCTGGACAGCTTGACCAGGCTAACTTTGTGTATCATCCTGACCATTCGTTTTAATGAAAATGACAAGCACTACCAGCATAATGAATACAGTTGAAACCGCACCTGTAAAAATATACGATCCCATTGGCGTTATGCGTTCGACAATCAGGTCTTTTTTCTGACTATGGTAAACCTGAATTTCCGGATGCAAGCCAAACGAACTGCCTTCCAGTTCTAAGACTCTGGCTTCCAATGACTCACGTCTTTGTTGAGATTCAGTTGATAGATTATTCTCCAAACCTGAAATCTCATTTTTCACCGCGACCAATTCATTAGATGATAGGACAGCCTGCTGCACATTTGTAATAAACGCTTTAGCCCAGAATTTCGAAAGTTGCCTGGCTTGTTCTGACGATTGGCTAATTCCATAGAACTTCCACCCTCCGTCTCCCGGTTGTGAAAGCTGGAGAAAACCATTCCGGAGATCAGAAACATTAACTCCTTTAATTTCTGCAGCTACTTGAGCCAGGACAGCATCAGACCATGCTAATTCTTCCAGCTTCTGGGTTTCCCTTTCCAGAAAATAAAAAACTTCCCGATCAGGCGACTCTGGTAAAACCTGTTCCAAATTCTGATCGACAACCACTGTGGACATGGCCCGGTAAGGCGGCAGCCATAACTGATAGCATGCAGCCCCAATTAACCCCCCGATCAACGCAGCGAGCAGTAATATCCGCCAGGCGCTCAATGCGCTGGCATAACTTTCAGTCGATGGTCTGGAAAACATCGGTTTATTCATCCCATTTTCCTCCGGTAATTTTTCATGATTCACTCTTCTTCTGATAGAGGATTATTTAGGTCATAAACAATTAAACCATCGGCGCTTTGGGAAACAGTAAACTGGGCAAGTTTCTCCTTGAGTTCGGATTGTGCTACCAGGTGGCCGAACGCGATTACCAAGGATAAAATAACTCCCAGGATAACCCATAGCCTGGATTGTTTCTGAACAGTAATATTATATGGCTTATCAATTATCATGTGTTTGATGAATAGCCCTTTGCTTTTGTTTACCCATTCCAAATACTTATTGGGTAGACAATTTGAACAACAAATATCCATCCCCTGTTTCTACCGGATAATTTGCCTCGAGATATTCTTTTAACTCAGTTTGCCTGGCATAATCCTCAAACAGGGTCACAAGAAAGAATGTTCTTCCTGATATTTCTTTTGCTATCAGATCATTCATGTCTTTTTCAGGCTTTCCGGCCAGCCTGCGCACCTCAAAATCTCCACTCCCCGGCCAATTCTTGATACTATCCCAACCATAATATGCCATTCTATAGCCATAATCCTGCGTCAAGCCGATCACAGGTTCATCTCTCAAACGGTCTCCCAGTGAAAGCCAAAAATCCGGTTCAGATCGATAATCGTGGCTGGTAAGAATTCTTCGGCTTTGCCATACCAGCATTAAGACGATGATCAATGTTACTGCCATCAAAGCCTGACGGATATACTTCCATGAAAGATTTGCACACATTTTGGAACTAATCAATGCTCCAAGTGGGGCTATCGACAATGCGATGATTGGTATCAGTGGTAGCTGATAGTAATCATGTGTTCCAATGTGATATGCAAATGTAAAGCCGTAAATAATATACGCAGCCCAGATTCCCAAAATTAACTTCCTGAATTGCAAAGTTTCGATCAAAAACAAGCTCAGCATTCCCAGTATCAACGCTGGAATCCCGATGGTATCGTCAATCTGCCCCATCCAACGGGAATAATTGGAAATATCCACCCACAGATTAGGGAAAAATCGGAAACTGAACTGTTGTGCCAGAAAACCCGCCACGAAAGTCCCATAGAGGGTATAGAGGGCGGCGGGTAGCAGCGTTAACCCAACTAATACCCACAATTTTGAATTCTTCAGCAAACCTCGCAAATTTTTATTAATTAAAATAACAAAAAACGGTATGGCTATAAAGAATACAGATACATTTTTAATATAGACAGCGGCGCCGCTGATTAATCCGGCAATTATGGTCCACTTCCAATCCGGCTTTTGAGTCCACCGATGGAATGCCCACCAGGCATAACACAACAAACTGATCATGAGTGGATCAGGTTGGAAAGTGCGTGAAGCCATCACCCCGTAGGATTGGAAAAGGTAGAAGATCAGTGCAGTAATTCCGCCATCTGCATTGGTTAATTGGGAAGCCAGAAGATAAATTGCCAGGCCGGCTGCCACCCAGAACAGCGATGATAGTATGCGGGCGATCCATACATACTCGCCACTAACAAGCTTGTATAATTGGGCGATGATTCTTTCCATCACCGGAGGCTCAATGACTGCCTCTCGTTTCCATTGTTGAACCGCCGTCTTTACCTGCCACTCGGGGATGTCCGTCCGGCCATCATAATACATTCCCCTTGCCATCAACGCTGAATGAAGCTGGCGGGTCGGATGAATATCCAACGGCGGATCTGTCAGGTCCAGGAGCCGTATCCCCAATCCCAACAAAAGCAGGATGAGGATCGCAACTCTTCGAAGCACGAGATTTTCGGTAAATATGCCGGTCATAAGCTGATTTGTTTGGATTGATTCTAATCCATCTTTACTGGAATGACTAATCGGCGAAGCGCAAAGAAAATCCTTTTGAGACCACCCAATCCAAGCAGTAGCAGAATAGCATAGACCATCCGATGAAATTCAGGCAGGACAGCCGGGGCGTATGAAAACAATCCATCCCAATATGATTTAAGTGACTCTCGTGGTTTGTTTGCGTCCAGCAGGTATCTGGCATTGATGCGATAGGCGCCTGCAAGAATTCTATTCCATTTTCCTTCTGCAAGATCAGAATAAGATGGAGTCGCTTTCATCCAATCCACCAAACGGAAGGCTTCTTCACCAAAAGATGCGGCTGATGCAATGTTCTTGGCCGCATCGTGGAATCTGCCTGCCGCCCAGACCTCCGAAACATGCATAATTTTTCCCTGGGTGGCAATTCTCAACCAAAGGTGATGATCCAGAAGATAATGGTAATTCAGATCAAGAAATCCGGCGCTCTCTAAAGTAGTGCGATCCATGAAAACCGCTGGTTGATTAATGATGTGAAATTGCATTAACTCTTCCACCTGATAGTCACCAGTGTGCATCCGATTCAGCAGGCTGCCTTTTCCATCGACAGCTAGCACATCGCCATAGATCAATTTCGCATCCGGGTTTATTTGCCAGCTCCTCACAGCGGCGGAAATTGCACCTGGAAGGTAATAATCATCCGAGTTCAACCAGGCAACCAGATCGCCTTTTGTCCGCCGCAACCCCTTATTGATCCCGTCTGCCTGGCCGCTATCTTCTTCAGAAACCCACCAATCAAATTTTTGTTGATATTTATGGATGATGTCCAAACTTCCATCCGTGGAACCGCCATCTACCAGGAGCAACTCAGTGTTTGGATAATCCTGACCAAGAACAGAAAGGAGGGTTTGTTCCAGGTAGGCTGCCTGATTGTATGAGTTGATTACAATGGAAACCAGCGGGGGTGACTGAGTCATTTTATTAAAAAAGATCAGTGAAGTTGACCTTGGGAAAGACCTTTAGTTTTCCATCTATCGTTGCATCCTGGACCTGGCGATCATCTTTTGCGAAAGCATTCTTTGCCATGCGATACCCAATTTCTGAGGTTTCAAGGTCTGGAAGTTGCCAGCGGAAGCCTTTGCCAAAGTAGCCGGGGTTGAAGTGGTTGGGATCGTCTCCTTGGGAAATGACAGTAGTATTAGGTGCTCCCTGAGTTACGAAATTATGATCCACCCCGATCAGGTAAACAGTCTTAAATCCCATGTAATAAGCCAATTGTAAAGCAACGAAAGTAACCGTGGCGCTTTCCCAGACCCTGCCTGTAATGTCAGATGAGAAATGTGGTCCGGTATAGGTGGTGTAAAGGTATTGGGTGTTATCATCCGGATTGACCCACTGCCTGCCGCGCCAGGAAAGGAATTTAGGTACCTGCAACCTCGCAATATCCTCCGCGCATTGCTCAACAACCAGGTCGTTCATGCAAACATAATAACTTGTGGCAAAACCCATCTCCTGAAATACCATATAAATACGGTTCATCCCGAATGTAATTTCGTTTTTAAGCAGGGATAGATCCATCTGCTTCAGGCTCGGGCCATTGCCTATGATGAAACACCGTTTACCGCGATGAATATTCTTATATTCGCGCAGTTTTTGGATGCTCGACAGCCGCCATGGGTGAAAGTAAGCGCCAGGAATGTCAGGTAATCGGCGCAGGCCGTCATACCAGTTGCGCGCTACCGGTTTGAGCGGATCTGGCACTAAATTCTTCAATGATTCTCGGATAGTGCTCATTCGGTGCTCAACCTGGCAGTGGCTCCGCCATCCACCACGATCGCCTGGCCAGTCATGAAGGAGGATTGGGTATTATCTGCCAGGAAGAAAATCGCGTGAGCGATTTCCATCGGCTCGCCAACCCGGCCATTCACAGTTTTACGCGCCAGGTTCTCAAGCCTATCAACGATTGTTCCTCCGCCAGCATGACCGCGATTCAAACCTGCCCGCAGCATGGGTGTATCCACGGCGCCTGGCAGAATGGCATTTACACGAATATTCTGAGGCGCAAATTCTATGGCCATGGCACGCGTCAATGCCAGTAAACCACCCTTACTGGCGGCGTAAGCCGAAATATCCTTTGAGGTTGCGATTGCATGGACGGATGAAACATTCACAATAGCGCCACCCTTGCCTTTAACGAGCATCGGATGTGCTAATTTTGATCCCAGAAAAACCGATCGCAGATTGGATGTCATAACCGCGTCCCATTCTTCGACGGTTGTCTCCAGGATGGGTTTGGCAATTTGAAGCGCTGCATTGTTAATCACTGCATTCAAATGCCCGCAGAATTGATTTGTTGCGTCATAGACCCGGGCGATATCATCCGGGTTGGAGATATCAGCCTGGACAAATAATCCACTTTCCGGGAAGTCCTCCGCTTTTTCAGAACGATCCACTCCCACTACTTTCCAGCCTTTTTCATTGAATAGGGTTACTGTTGCCCTTCCAACTCCACCGGAAGCACCGGTGATTAAAACTGTAAGATCATCTGTCATTTCAGCATACTCCTCAATTCAGCAATCACATCCTGGTTTTTTTCCCGCAAGCCTAACCCATTAATGAGATTGAGCATTGTATTGATATGGACTTTCTCCCACGCCTCCGGGCTTGAATTGGAATTGTGCGGGGCGAGCAGAACCTGATCCATCCTCATTAATGGGCTATCCAGGGGTAGGGGTTCATCTTCAAAGACGTCCAAAGCTGCGCCGCTGAGCTGGCCGCTTTCAAGTGCCTGTACCAATGCTGGCTCTACGACGATAGGTCCGCGGGCGGTATTTATCAATACAGCTCCTTGCTTAACTTGTTTAAGTAAATTGCTGTTTATCAGGTGAAGACTTGTGGAATTCAGGTCGCAATTGACACTGATGAAATCAGACCGGCTTACCAGCTCATCCAGGCTGACCATCTCTACCCCTACATCCTTTATGAAACTCTGCGGGATGCTTTGTATATCATTGCCGAGCAATTCCATATCGAAAACCCTGGCTTTCTTAAGCACCATTTTTCCGATATTCCCAACGCCGATTACTCCCAACGTGCATTCCTGTAAAGCTTTGCCGGGGATCTTTTCCCATTCACCGCGTTTCATATTTCTATCCATCCAGGGTTGCCTGCGGGCGAATGCCAGGATGTAACCAAGGACAGTATCTGATACTGGAATGGTAAATGCATTAGTGGTTCGGCAGACCTCGACCTCATATTGTTTCGCGGCTTCCTGGTCAATTGAATCGATCCCTGTACCCCACTTCGAAATGACCTTTAACCTTGGGGCGCAAGTGGCAATGACTTTTTCTGTATAACGGTCATCACCGCAGATAGCCCCATCAAATTGACCGGCGAATTGCAGCAACTCTGCTTCTGATAACCGCTCATTCACAAGTGGAACAATGATCTCAATCCCCAATTTAGTAAAAAATGGTTTGAACCTGTCAAGGTGGGGCAGCATATATGGTGCACTGATAAGGACAGAAGTCATTCTATAATTCTCCAGGAAGGCAAATAATTAAATTACATCCAATTTTCGTAATTAACCAAGCTAAGGTAACAATTCTAATTTACTTAAATGAGAAAATGCTAAAGATCGATAAACGGTTACTTTGAGTTTTTCTGTAAATTAAGCATCATCTCAGCAATGCCAAAATCCACCTCGTTATCTACATCCCATGCTTCCTGTGGATCTATCTCAAACATCATTGGGCGCTCTCCCAAACGATTTCTGCGGGAGGTGAGATGGTTACGGGTGAAAATATACATACAGGAATTTTCTTCATACACTGGAGGCAGGTCCTGGGTCTGAAGTAATACAACCGGGTTATGATTGATTGGCCGCCCAAGCTCATCCCACAGGCGCACCTGTCGTCGAGTTACTCCAAACAAAGAGTCATAAGTAGGATATTGGTTCAATAAGGTATTGATCCCAAGCGATATTGTTTTTGCAGTGAGAAGCGGATTGGTACTGTGAGTTTGCAAATAAAGATCCGCTTCTATTTGGGAAGTATCATGAATCAGGATTTCATTCATAGGAATGTCGTCAGCGCGCAAGTTCTCTGGCCGGCGAATACAAATCACACTCGGATAATCCCTGGAAACTCCGGCCAGGATGATATCGCTGTCTGTATCCACCACGATTTCAGTCAACTCACCAACCTGGAGAAGTGTATCGAGGATGTGAGCATACAATGGTTTACCGGCTATCATCCGATAGTTTTTTCCGGTGACCCGTTGTGAGTGGTGTCGCATTGGGACCAGGGCGGCTATCTTTTCTGTGCGCATGAGCTTTTCCTTTTATTTATTAATTATACTGAATAGGTTCAACTTTGCGTTGTTTTGCGTTTGGATGAGTGGAGTTTTGATTATTAGGATAGTAAAACCGCTGCTTCAATTGCCATGTAAGCGGGCCGGATTTATTGTACCCCTGGAATGTTCCCCAAAATTGCATCGTCCGAAACCAGGTAATGTCTTTCCAGTGCTTTCCAAGCGCTTTCTCTATTCTTGCGCTTCTCCAGTCTGAAGAAATACTCGAAATGGTCAGCCGTAAGAAGTCCCTGAGTTTGAATTGTTCGGAAGGAAAAATCCGTTTGAAGGCCATACCTTCACGGAGGTAGCGATGATATATACTTGCGGGAGATTCTTCATGGATATGAATGATTTCGGCATCCGGCACATACTGGATGGAATACCCCTGATTCATCAAGCGGTGAGCCCAATCCAGGTCTTCCAAACCTGGTAGCGTTTCGTCGTATGGATTATTTTGCCACAGGGATTTTCGAATGACTGCATTGGCATTGTTGCAAAACGGATGAGCTTGCTGAACCGGCATAGTGTCTGGAAACCACTGCATTAATAGCTGCCGTTCAGAGTATTTGCTATCTTCGTTACCCCTTTGTTTGCCGTAGGTCAAAGCCACTTTTGGATCAGAAAATGGCAGAATGAGTGTTTCCAGCCAATCCGGATAAACAGGATACACGTGCGCGCTGGCAATCGCAATCAGCTCATTTTTACAGGCGCTAATCCCCTGATTTAATGAGTATCCAAAAGTAAAATCCTTGGGGTCGATCTTTACCACCCGAACCGGGAAACTTTCAGCAATGGCTACGGTTCCATCAGTCGATCCGGAGTCCACGAGGATGATTTCAACATTCCGGGTGGATTGCGCAATGATGCCCCGCAATAACTTGGAAATATGCTTTTCCTCGTTGTATGCTCGGATTACGATGGAGATAGGGGTCTGAGTCTCCATAGATTATTTCATCATACAGGGGTCATCGTCTTCCACCAATCGAATATCATATGGTGCAACATTTACCCTGGAAAAATAACTTTTATCAGGTAGAGGCTCGAAATTCTTTCCAAGAACAGTATTTTCAACAAAGCGAAAACTGTTCACTGGTGAGATGGAGGGGTACAAATTTTCTGTAAGCCCAGGAATTAATAATGCATTCAATATCGAAATTCGGCCAGGAGCCCGAACACCGTGATCTCCTTGTATGATGATCACAGGCGGGATACTTGAATTCTTTTGGATCTGATCAATAACTTCCAGCATGAATGTATTCGTAAATTCAAGCTGCTGTTGAAACCCGCGGACATAGAACTCGTCATTGATCGGCACGCCATCATTCGCATAGTATCGCTCATCTCTCAACTTGTCTCCATCAGAAGTGAAAATATAAGGACGATGAGTTGTCACTAGGTGAATAAACACAAGCTTATTACCTGATAACTCCGGTATTTCCTTCACTTTATCAATGATGAAATGCGCAAGCTCCCATTTTTTATTGTATGGGAACGACAGCCCCAAAAACCTACTTATGGATTGGTTTTGAAGGAAAGCTGAAACACCTGTATTCTGAATGGCCATCCCTTCAAAACCGGAGAGCACCGGCATCGTTAAGGGGTTATTATACGGCCTAAAGAAGTAGTCGGCATCATTCCATTCCGTAAATCGATAGCCAGTTTCAAAGGCGACAGTTTTATATCCGGCTTGTTCAAAATCTGAACGTATTTTTGGATGAAGGATATATGGGTCTAATTTTGATTCATCTTTATCATCCATTGCCACATTTAAACCCAGGTCTTCCAGATATTCCATATTCATTGAGGATGCCAGAGATAACCTTGTGTATGAATAGTTACTGAGGCTGCAATCACCAATGTAAAAGCCGCGTTTTTTCAACTCATTCAGGAATGGAGTATTATCATACTTCATCTCCGTCATTATGTAATCCGCCCTTGCGTAACTATCCAGGATGAAGTAATAAACATCAGGCATCGTAGATGGAGCCAAATCTGTTTGGCTTATCGGGGTATAAGGATTTTCGTTTGAGGATACATTTATTTGTTGATATTTCAACCCGATCTGAACGAGGGAATACCCGATCAGTAAAATGGATAAAACATTAAACGCCTGGATTAGCTGAGGGTTGTGCATGTGCATTCTTTTAGCAACAAACCATATAGCCAACACTGTGAGCAGAATGACGACCGGAAAGAGAAATTTGTGCCGGCCGATTATAAAACCACCTATCGCTTGTCCTTTTACGATGTTATAAAATGCGCCATATGAAGTAAAAACAATAAAGCCAATTGTCGATAAAACCGCCGCTTTTTCCTTTGATCTGAAAATGAGATAGGACAAACCTGTGAGAATCAATAATGCAGCTAAAGATATAAGCAATGGTCTTACGATATATATAATATTCACTTCACTTACATTTAATGAATACAAGGTAGTGACGGGGTATAACGCAAAAAATACAAGGAAGTAATAAGGTTTTTTCATTTGCTTAGTATAATGACTTTCCATAACCAGAACCCACTGGGGTCAGCCGAAAGAAGTCCTTGCGTTTGAAATGTTCGGAAGGAAAATTCCGCTTGAAAGCCTTACCTACACGGAAGTAGCGATGATATATACTTACGGGGGATTCTTCATGGATATGAATGATTTCGACCTCCGGTACATACCGGATGGAATACCCCTGATTTAATGAGTAGCCAAAAGTAAAATCCTTGGGGTCGATCTTTACCACCCGGCCCGGGAAACTTTCAGCAATGGCAACGGTTCCATCGGTCGATCCGGAGTCCATGAGGATGATTTCAACATTCCGGGTGGATTGAGTAAGGATGCCCCGCAATAATTTGATAATATGCTTTTCCTCGTTGTATGCTCGGATTACGATGGATATTTCATTCTTCTCGGGTTGGGACATGAGGATTAATGTCCTCCAGGCACATATTCATAGAGCGGAATTTTTGATATTCTTCCGATCCGCGTCAGGTGCTCTGGTAAAAAAACACGATAAGGATCACTTTCCTCGACCACATACTTCTTTTCATAAACATAATCGAGACCAATTTTATCCAGGTATTTATCCGCTTCCCCCGATTTTAGCAATTCAAAATATTCTGTGCTGTTCATTAATCCATCAAGGTTGATGATCGTTCGTCCCTCGATAAAATAAGACAAACCACCTCCACCGGTAGTGCCAATCAATGTGCCTGCATCAGTTGCAATTTCTACTAATCTGGCCTGTTCGATAAATGGATTTTCAGAATTATCAGAAACAGCATAAGGATAATTTTGAATTGCATAAACATAGAATGCGATAACTACGAATAGAGATGCAGTAAGAAAGACCACTTTAACTGAAATATCGCTCAATATTTTATACAATTTCTGAACAATAGCATCCGCTACGATGGCAATGAATAGGACAAATAATACCAATTCGCCGATCCAATACCATGTCCTTGTGTGAACATAACCGCTGATGCCATAATATAAAACTTGAAGCAGGCAGGCAGCCAACAATGGTTGTATGCCAATTCTCTGTATTGTTTCTACCCAAAATCCAATACTTTTCCTTAGCAACAATAAAATTAACGCAAGAATGATCACTGCTGCCAGGATATCCATCATCGTTCTACCAGTCTTATCTCCCGCTTGGAACCATTTCATCAAGGGCACAGAAATGTATCGGATCACTGCCAGGAAAGCTGGCCAGGATGTGCTGGAATTATCAGGAAAACCGAGAACACCTCCGAAGTTGGAGGCCACGTTACCATAAATTGGGTTTACAAGAGATGACCACCAGTGTTTTACCTGCCCACTAACCGGAGTAAAGGTTCCAAAAATTATTTTGTTCACAGTCACATAGATACCAAGAATGATGGCATTTGGAAGTGCATAGGATACAGATACCATAATTTTCGCTGGTAGTTGTCTTAAATCGAAGTCGTGAATAAATATTGTATTTTGTTGGGATGCTTTCTGAAAAATGAGTTGCTTTCGCGTAAGCAACAACCACAACACTGTTAATCCCGCCATCAACCGCCACAATCGTTCGAGGAAACGAACTGACAACTCCAAACTTCTGAAGTACAAGTAGTGTAACGAAACTTATAACGGCTGGTATGGTTATAGCCAGCAATAATTTTATTACCGATGCTGTAATTGATATCTTTTCAGTATTGTAAAAGCCAAGAAAATAATAAGGTTGGGATCTTTATTATCAGGAGGACAATTAAAAACCAATATGCAGACTGGGCATAAAAGAAAAAACCATTTGCTCCACCAAGCCTGAGGAAATAACTTGCCACGAGAATTATTGGAAGAAGGGCAATATCCAGGACCAATTGCGATTTTACTTTAGGCTGATCAAATATCAACCAAACCCCCGCAATGATGGCAAGGAAGATATTATCCAGTCTGCTCATGATCGCCAAAGCGGCGATTAATCCAGTTACCATCACCTTCGGTTGCAGCCAACTAACCTGAGGTTTATGGTCAACAGCGCTTATACGGTAAAGCAACCATACAATGAATAACGAAGAGATCCCGGATTCCATCCCACCCACAGTTACGATTTTGTGGATGGTCGTCGAGAAAATCCAAAATAGTGCGATAAACGTTGCTGTTCTCTTCGATAATCTGCGTGATAGCAGTCTGTGCAGAATTAATCCAGTTAAAATTGAAATACAGGCTGAAACGATAATTATGACTCGCAAAGGTAGAATCAGGTCGAACTTTGCCAGCGTGAAGATGGGAATACAAATCAGAAGCCATAGTGGATGGTAGCCATTCGTTAATCCTATACCATCGAATGTTGATCCATTTCCGGAAGCGATATTCTGGGCAACTTTAAAATAAAAATATGCATCGTCATTTGAATACCAATTCAGCATGCTTTTGGATGGAGAAAATGCAATATACAAAAATGGAATTAATGCAACCAGCGCAATAAGTATTTCTGGCAAGCGCTCATGTAACATCTTCTGGAATTGAGAGTTACCAGTCTTCATTTTCCTCATATCCCAGGTTGACCAGTAATTGACCAGCCACCGATTTAAATATTTCTTTATGCTCTGGCGTGAACTGAGTTTTCCAACCGCCGGATTTTCCCTGCCTGAAGGTTGGTGAACGCTGTGGATTGATCATGGATTCCAATTCATTTACAGCCTTATCCACATCCATAAATGGTTGAAAACCCCGATTTGTAGCGTGTGTTAATACCTTGTTCACAGCAGATTTTCGGTCTTCCAGGAAATCTTCATATTTCAAGGTCAAAACCTCAGGGTGACGCAGCCACTCCAAAAATGGTGAAAACCTCCCGGCGATGTTCGGGAAAGGATTTTCAGATTCAGGGATACCCAGAATGCTTGTTTTTAACCGTTCTTCAAATGTTTGCAGCACGTCAGCATAATAGCGATGATGGACGTGGCTTGGTTCGATCCTGGTTACATAATGAACATGGGAGATGACAACATCCCGCGGGTCGCGCAGAATAAAATATGCGCAGACACCATCCCTCGTAAGAAAATTCACAATCTCCGGTTTGGCATGCAGATGCCCGTAACCAATGTCACCTCCAGCAAATCGGTTGAGTTCGTGCAAAATTTCCCCGATTCCACGTTCCCTGCCGGAGGCACCTTCATACATCACGATCGCCGGTAAACCGGTATCAACAGCCGGGCCGATATGTGGAAATCCTTCCAGAACTTGTGTTAATAGATGAGTGCCGCTTTTGGGAAATGAGTTGGCAAAGAGAATAGGCGAATTATTGATGCTTGAATTAAATCTTTTCACTTCAGTTTCCCGCATGGATCGCCGCAGCGATCTCCGTAGGAGTTTGGCTTGAAATTTAATTTTTGATTTAAGCTTGTTGATCAAATCCGTATCCTACCAATCCTGATCTTTTTCATATCCCAAATTCTGTAAAAGATCGCCTGTATTTTCCTTGAATAATGTTTTATTCATGTTGGTAAAATATTCTTTCCAATTTCCAGGCTGTCCTTTCCTGAAAGTTCCGGACCTTTTAGGCTCTATGCTTTGCTTCAGGAGTGCGATGGCTTCATTTCTCATGATTCTGGGACTGAAACCATGCCCGGCAAGATGATCGAGAATTCGGGAGATCGACAAGTCTTTCTGGAGTATTAAATCTTCGAAGCGCAAAGTTAAAACTTCAGGTTGATTCAACCAATCCAGATAGCGGCTATATTTTAATCCAATGCTTGATAAAGGCGATTCTTCATCTACTACACCTTGAATTGCGGCATTGATCCTTTCTTCCATGGTTGTAAGGGTCTCCGTATAGTAGTGGTGCATATTGTGTCCCGGATGGAGATCTGTAGCATAGAAGACATGCGAGATGATGACATCTCTTGGATCGCGGTAGATAAAAATTGGAGCGATCTTTGGGTCTGTAAGCGCAGCAACATAGGCTGTATTGGCTTCCAAATAACTATAGGTAAAATCACCCGGTCGCAGGCGCCTAATTTTTTGTAATATTATTGGTTGAGGCTGGATGACGTTTTTTTCATCTCGATTAAGTGGCGGTGTACCCGGATTAACAAATGGACCGATCTTTGGCAAACCTTCCAAAATTTGGATGATCAAGTGCGACCCGGATTTCGGCATAGAATTGCCAATGACAATTGGCATCCTGCTCAATTCTCCCGCTCCCCAACGCAGCATTGCCTGGTAACGGCGCATTTGCCAGCGTAAGAACTTGAGGGGTGTTTTGAAACGGATCGGTATCATCAATCTCCTATAAGAAAGGCAGTATCTTTCAACAGTCCATCCAGGATGATTTTCATTGTTTGCGAATGCTCAGGTGATAGCTTTGAAATCGGGAACTTCTTCATTAACACCAATCCTGGGCGACTGCTTTCATCGAGGAAATCATTAAATGGCAGGGCAGTTTTGTAGAGCTGAAAATATAGAAACTTGCGGGCGTTCAGGATGAATTCGGGTGGAATCTGAATAGAATCTTGGGTGAGCATCGCTTTAGCTTTTTCAAGATAAGATGGGATTGTTTGGGGAAAGAAAACAGTTCGATAGCTTGTATAACGGGACTTACCGGCAGAAAGAACCGGCTGACCCATTATGGCTGCCTCCAATCCAATGCTGGAGTTATACACCATGACAAATTTGGATTTCCGGATCAATTCATAGGAGCTGACGTATTCCAATGCATCAATATAGTGAATATTTGTCAGCTTATCTGCTCCACTGGTTTTTATCCAGTCGCGGACTGTTTCCCTGCTCTGTTTGGCAGATCCTGGACGAAGTTCATCCGGGTGTGCGCGAATCACGAATAGCGTCTGCTGGTGATCAATTGCCAATCCAAGCACATGCTCCAGCCAGGTGAACATATCAGGAAAGACAGTATTGGAATGCGGTTGGCTGGTATCAAAAATAACATTGGTGAACACAGGCACCATCTGTTTAAACCCTGACATCTTTTTTAGCAAATTATTGCTCAATGGCTCCATCCCCTGCCAAAATTGGATGCCAGCCATTTTAAAATTACCCTGAAATCGACTGGATAGGTATTCATCCAGCTTTTGGTTTTGTGAATCAGATAAAGTATAACTTTCAGGAATATCAATCGGGTATGCTGTGGCTTCTCCATCCGTAAAAAACGCAGTGAATGGGAGCATGCCGACCTCATGCGCAACTGTCCGAATTCCCCGCTCACGCGCGATATAACGGACCGTAGCTTCCGGGAAGAATTGACCATTGAAAACAATGACAATTGAAGGATCTACTTTCTCCAGGAGCTTGATAAAATTGCTGGCCACATTCCAGGCAGATTGGATAAATTCCCGGTAGAGGAATCGGGTGTCGTCATCGTCGATTAGATGATGTTTACGCAGTTTCCAACGCAGCGCAGGCATAACTAATTTTCCCAATGGAATGCCGGCATGCGAAAAATCTTCCATCTCAAGTATGTTTAACCCTTTAAGATCGTACGCAACTGCCTGATCTTCAGTGTAATCGAACCAAACTGTTGAAGATTTTTCAAACTCAGATTGTGAATGAACAATGCATTTCTTACAGGGTGGCTGCTTCATAACATCATCCTGGTTTGCACCCAGCACACAGCGACTCATGCCTGCTTTGCACACAAAATGGACTACAGGCACTCCCTGCAACCTTAATGCCCAGGCTGTAAGCAGCGAAAACCCGGCATTTAGGCTTAACCCATCCAAGCGAGTGGATGCGTTAAAAAAAACAATGGGTTGTTTATTATTTTCAACATCAGTATTTGAAGCAATTTCGTTGGCTAACTTACGGATTCGTGAGTTATTTACCCTTCTGCTAAGGCTGAGGTTGATCTTATTGCTGTAATTTTCAAAGATTTTTTTCATTTGGTTATTGTGTGCAGACTCTGCCGTTATGAACAACTTCAAAATCAAACGGTGCCTTGTCTTTGGATTCGTAATTTATATCCGGAAGGATCGGGTAATTCCCATTAAAATATGTATTTAGTACAAGTCGAAAAGTATTTACAGGGGAGATATCCTGCCAGACTAAATTTGGATCCTGGCCGGGCAGATAGTATGCATTAAGGATGAATGAACGTTTTGGGTCAACACCATGATCTCCCTGAATGATAATAATCGGAAGTGTAGCGGAGTTTGTTATGATTTCATCCAGGATTGGAATGATCCGCATATTGATGTAATCCAATTGATTCCTGTAGCCAACTGCGTAATCCTTTGTGGATGGGCCTGATCCGTCCGGTCCATAACTGGAAGGCAGATCCATATTAACACCCTCTTTGGTAAATACAAACGGCGGATGTGGTATGAGGATATGGGCATATACGAACTTTGGGCTTGCTTCATGAGCAAGTGTTGGAAGTTTATCCAGTAGGTATTTCTCGCGGATCACATGCTCACGTCGCATATCCAGGGCATCGGTAACGGGAGTCAGCCATTTGGATTTCGCATCAGAGACAATCACGAAGGCAGTTGTTTTGAGCAACAACGATTCGAACGCATTGATTCTAATCTTACTCTTACCGTTTTCTAGCTCGTGATATGAAGGTATCAAAAATTCATCTGCGTCACGTATTTCGGTGAATGTGAAGCCGGTTTCAAAGTTGACCAGGCGATACCCTTTTTCTTCAAAAATTCTTCTGACGGCGCTATTGTGGATAAGCGATGGTAATCCGCTGCGATCCTTGTTCCCTGCTTTGTACTGGCTGCCTAATGTATCCAGATAATTCATGTTAAACGATGAGGCAAGAGAAAGTTCAGTCATATTGTAATTCGTTACACTGCAACGGGTAACCGTAAAACCGAGTCCTTCAAGTTGCTTAAGAAAATCCGAATTATCGTAATGAAATTTGTCTAAAAGAACATCATCCCGCCCATACATATCAAGAATGATGTAATAAACATCCGGATATTCGCCGACAATATTTTGATTTCCTTCGGAAATATTCGAGACAGATATGGCATTCGCTGTTTCGTTTCGAATTGTCAAAACGTAATTATTTACCAGTTGAAATACTGGTAGAAAAATCAAGGCAATCGAAATGATATAAGCCAGATTGGAAAATAAACTTAGATCCCGCTTATATTTGAAAACACCTATCACTGAAAGCAGGCCAATTAATAACCACAACGGGATAAGGTAACGGTGTCTGCCGATAATCTCTCCACCTATCGAAATGGATTTCAGAGATGTGTAAACCTGTCCGTAACTGATCAATAGGAGGATGAGGATCGAACTCAAGATTGCAGCAAGTTTCCAGTTTTTAAAGAACAATCTGGCGGAGATGTATAAGAACGCTCCAATTATTGCGAATACTACAAACGACCGGTAGGAATCAACCGGTCGTATTTGAAGAATATTACTTGCCAAAAGCGCCAGTGGCGCATACAATGCAAAAAATAAGGGGTGAAGTGGAATCGTCTCCCCGTTTTTTCTCCCTTGCATTCGAGATTACTTTCTTTCCAGCAAATAAAGAGTTCGTTTTGACCCTGCAATAGGCTTTGATTCCAGGATGTTGAAAAGATGTGAAAATGCTGCTTCAAAACCCGCAACATTGTAAGCCGGGAAGATATCTTCACGGGTAGCCAACAGGCGTTCCACCTGTGAGTCTTCCTTTGGAACGAACTCAATGATGAGGTTCTTCCCAACTGATGCAAAGAATTCTGCCAGGGTGTGGAGTGGAACATTATTTGAGATTGCAAGATGGTGGATCAAGGCTAGCGCCATTACACAATCCGCAGGTCCGCGCTGCAGGAAAGCATCGCGTTCGGCATTGTGCCAGCCGATCGAAGGACTGGGATTGGTCAAGTCGAGGACGAGAGGCAGGATGTTCTTTTCCTTCTTCTCTTTCATTACTTGATAAGCCTGTTCCACCGCCATGGGATCGATATCAAAGGCTGCAGTGAAAATTTCCTTGTCGCTGGCGATGCGGCTGAAATAACCGGTATTTGCTCCCAGATCCCACACATTGGTTGGCTTGATGTGTTCCAAATAAGCTTCCACCAGCTTACCCTTTTCAGCCAGCGAATTATCCGAATAATTTGTAGCGTCATAATAGGCCGCCCATTCGGTTTTCACGCCTTTTAGATTTAATCCATTGACGGTTGATTCAAGGGAATCTATAAGACCGAGGAATGCATTTCGTCCCATCTGACCTTTAATATCTTTTTTGGCAACTGGTTTATCTGCATATTTCAGTTGAGCGGCGGCATGGGTGTGTATGTGAAGGTTTAACCCCATATTAAATTTTGTGCTACCTGGCAGGGATTTAGCGGCAAGATCCAAAGGAATGCCGTCAATATATACCCGCATCAACTGCGAAAGCCGAATATCCACCAGTGCCATTAAAGCGAGCGGCGCCAAAAAGTGCTGGCAAAATTGGCGGTATGCCACCCAGGGTTCGCCATCTTTATAGCTTTCAAACGAAAGCGTATCTATAAAGACTGGCTTGCCTTCAAAGTATTGCATGTTATAAGCGCTGGCATCTTTGAGAGTGAAACCTTTGGCAAATGCCCTTTTTTGAATCTCCAGCGTTGCCAGGGCAGCGTCTTTGTATTGTGAAAAAGACCACTCGTAAGGGTAGGAGATTAATGGTATTTCGACCGGTTTTAATACCTTATACGATAGTTCTGGGTTCGCAGGACTGGTGTCAACTACTTCTGATTTGATCAACAATCCTTGTTGTGTTAATTCTGCCAGTAAACCGGAATCCACCAATTTATCATACTCAACCTGGTAATGCCGGTTGACCTGACGATATAGGACGTTATCGCGCCGGAACATAAATCCGCTCGGGTCGCGAAAAGACGAAGCCAGATTATTTTGGCTGCTCATCTTCAGATTCTTCCTTCTTGCCGGAGAAGAGGTTTGCAACGAAACTGCGAATTTGGCGCCAGAATGCTTTGATAACGAATGCCCCGCCCAGCAGCGCGGCGATCAATAATTGGATCAAATAACTGCCGGATCCTGGATCTAAATATGCAAGTTTGCTGGCTACGATGCCCGCCAGGACGCTGGATGTGATTATGCTCATCAACATGGATTATCCTCCGATTTATTTATTAATTCTGAACCCTGCGTAACTTTCGCAGAGAAGGCAATTCACTATCATACACCTTTTTTACGCCATTACCCAGTGATTTTTCTGTCACTCGAATGTATTTGACCAATTTCTCCACACCTACCGGTTCAACCGAAGCTGCCTGGTCAGTGCCCCACATAGCCCGGTCGAGGGTGATGTGCCTTTCGATCAGGCAGGCACCCATTGCGACAGCTATCGCTGATGGGATCAGCCCAACTTCATGCCCGGAGTATCCAACCGGTACGGAAAAATTATCCTTGAGAGTTTGGATGGCACGGAGATTAAGTTCCTCAGGTTCACAGGGGTATGTGCTGGTAGTATGTGTCAGCATTAAATTATCTGTACCTGTAACAGCAATTGCGGCGCCGATCTGTTCCAGGGTGGACATGCCGGTCGAAAGGATGATCGGTTTTCCGGTATCCTTCACCTTTTTCAACAATTCATGATCAGTTAATGAAGCAGATGGAATTTTGTAACATACTGGATTGAATTTTTCCATAAAATCCACTGATGGGGTGTCCCAAACGGATGCAAACCATGTCATCCCCAGTTCCTCGCAATAACGGTCGATCTCGGCATATTCTTGTTCGCCGAACTCCACCTTATGGCGATAATCCAGATAACTGATGTACCCCCAGGGAGTTTCCCGCATTTGACTACGCTGTTCTTGTGGAACACAAAGTTCCGGGGTGCGCTTCTGTAGCTTAACCGCATCTGCACCGTACCTTGCAGCGATATCGATCATTTCTTTGGCAAGATTAAGGTCGCCGTTGTGGTTGATCCCGATCTCTGTAACTATATAAGTGGGATATCCATCCCCAACTTTTTTTGACCCAATTTGTATTGATTTTGGCATATTTTCGGTTTATCCTATTTCTTACTTAAAATAGCAATAGAAGGTAAGTAATTAAGATTCTCTTTCGTGCGTATATTGTACTATGAGTTCAGATCAAATTTATAGATGCCAGCAGAACCAAATCAATAAATTACTGGCAATTAGGTATGTATCCTCAGTTTCCCCGGATAAAAAACAAAATGACCTCTCGTATTATTATACTTGAATCGTTTTTCGTTTATAATTCAGACAAATGCCGAAAATTCGATCCATCCTCGTATTGTTCCTTGGAATAGCCATACTTTCGAGTTGTTCACTTGACAATTCAGATTCCGGAATTTCCCCCCAAACATCTCCTGCCATTTACATAGAAAATAAAGGGTCAGACACGATCGTCAACCTGGCTTTGGCATGGGCTGAGGCATATCAGGTGATCAAGCCGGAGGTTAGAATATCTGTAACCGGAGGCGGTTCAGGAACGGGTATTGCCGCCCTCATGAATGGTACTGTTTCGATAGCGAACGCATCCAGGTCGATCAAACCTGAAGAAATTGAAACAGCCAGGCAGAATGGCGTGGATCCGATTGAATTTGTTATTGCGCGGGATGCCATTGCTGTCATTGTAAATCCGCAAAATCCGATTAATCAATTAACGCTGCAGCAGATCAGTGATATTTACAGCGGAAATATCAGAAATTGGAATGAATTAGGTGGCGAGGATCGCCCAATTGTCAAACTTTCACGCGAGACCAACTCCGGTACTCATGTTTACTTCCTTGAAACAGTTATTAGGCTGGGTGACAAAGAGAAAAAGACTCTTTTCAGCATGGATACCTTGCTCCTGCCTTCCTCTGAGGGAATCACAGCCGAAGTGCGGGACAACCCAAACGCAATTGGATATGATGGATTGGGTTACATCACACCTGAAGTAAAGATGATCGCTGTGTCTAAAGATTTGCAAACTGGCTACATCCTTCCATCGGCAGACACAGTAAATAATGGAAGTTACCCTATAGCCAGGGATCTGTATATGTACACAAACGGTCAGCCGACTGGAGAATTGAAAGCCTATCTCGACTGGATCGTATCAACAGAAGCCCAAAAAATCGTAACGGAATTGGGTTTTGTCCCGATTGTTATACCCTGACCTGGAAAATTAGATGAAAGATCAAACGCCCATATCTGAACGCATCATCACCCGTGGCATACAAATCACAGGTTATTCTTCCATCCTTTTTGTTGGGCTGATCCTGTTTTTTCTTCTCGGCGAGGGAACCCCAGCGCTTTTTGACACTCCGATCAAAAGCCTGGCAGGGATACGCTGGTATCCTATTGAAGGATATTTTGGAATATTGCCGCTGCTGTTGGGCTCGCTCATAGTAACCATTGGCGCAGCGGTCATCGCTATCCCATTCGGTGTTGGAACAGCAATTTTCATTTCCGAAGTGGCTCCTCAATGGATGAAGGAAATCTTAAAACCTCTAGTGGAGATCCTGGCTGGTTTTCCTTCTGTCATGCTGGGATTTCTGGGAATATTGATCGTTTCGCCATCCCTGCGCCAGATATTTGACCTTCCTACAGGTCTTACTGCGCTTACTGGTTCATTGCTACTAGCGGGTATTGCCATACCAACCATCGTCTCGATTTCTGAAGATGCCTTGAATACGGTTCCAAGGTCTTACCGTGAAGCAAGTTGGGCGGTCGGGGCAACGCAGTGGCAGACCATTTGGGGTGTCACATTGCCTGCTGCCCGGTCCGGTGTTTTAACGGCTGTTATCCTTGGAATTGGCCGGTCGATCGGGGAAACGATGACGGTAATGATGGTCACAGGAAATGCTCCTGTACTGCCAATTCACCTTGATTCGTTTATATCTCCCATTCGGACAATGACTGCCACGATCGCCTCAGAGATGGGCGAGGTGGCAACTGGTAGCACGCATTACCATGTACTCTTCCTCATTGGTATCATTTTGTTCATCATTTCTCTCATCGTCAATGTAACCGCGTCTGCCATCGTATTCAGGCAACCCAAACGTGCAGAACGGATTCTTTCATAGGTTAAGATGGCTGAAAAAGGATACTCTCCACGATTAAAAAGGATCACCCAGGGTTTGGGATTCAGCCTGCTCGGGTTGATTTCTTCCCTGACGGTGATCCCGATCATCATTGTGGTCGTATATATCATCCAGAAAGGCGCCCCGGCGATTTCATTGGAATTCTTAACCGGCCTGCCATCAGATGGAATGCGAGGCGGCGGTATTTTACCTGCGATCGTGGGAACTTTATACCTGACTCTCGGCACAGCCATTTTTTCAGTGCCGCTCGGTGTGGGCGCGGCGATCTACCTGTCTGAGTATGCACCAGAAAATCGCTGGACCAGGGCGATTCGGATTGCCATCACAAATCTGGCAGGAATTCCTTCGGTGGTGTATGGTTTGTTCGGCCTGGGTATCTTCGTTCTTTTCCTGAAATTCGGTACGAGCATACTGGCGGCCAGCATGACGCTATCCATCATGACCTTACCGGTCATTATCAGCACCAGTGAAGAAGCGCTGCGGGCTGTCCCAAACAGCTTCCGTGTGGTCAGTACCTCTCTCGGAGCCACCCGTTGGCAAACAATTCGCCGGATCATATTACCGCAATCCTTGCCGGGAATTATCACGGGCATCATCCTCGGGTTGGAACGGGCAGCCGGAGAGACCGCGCCAATCCTTTTCACCGGGGCTGCCTTTTTCCTGCCCCGCCTGCCAAATTCCCCGATGGATGCAACCATGGCATTGCCTTATCACCTCTTTGTCATCTCCACCCAGGTGCCGGGCATGCCGATTAAGATTCAGTATGGCACTGCGTTGGTGCTGTTGTTCTTCGTTCTGATAATGAATGTCGTCGCGTCGGTGATCCGATCGCGAGCGCGGGCAAGGCGGATGTGGTAATGATGAATATTATCGAAGTGGATCACTTCTCGCTGAGTTACTCTGATGGCACCGAAAGCCTGCGCGATATTACCCTGGGTATCCCTGCCAACAAGATTACTGTGATGCTTGGACCGGCCGGTGGCGGAAAATCGACGTTGATGCGTGCCTTCAACCGCTTGAATGACCTGGCAGATGTCACGATGATAAGCGGTAAGATCACTGTCGATGGACAGGATGTATTAGACCCGGATACGAATGTGGTGGACCTTCGCCGCAAGGTGGGCATGGTGTTTGCCCGCCCGGTGCCGTTGCCCTTATCCATCCGGCAAAATATCACCTATGGGCTTGAAGTTGCCGGCGAAAGAGACAAATCCAAATTGAACGAAGTGGTTGAGCAAACCCTCAAAGATGCCGTCTTGTGGGATGAAGTCAAAGACCGGCTGGATGATCCGGGTATTGCGATTTCGGGTGGGCAGCAGCAGCGCCTTTGCCTGGCGCGGGTTTTAGCTCTCGACCCTAAAGTGATCCTCCTGGACGAACCGACGAGTGGCCTTGATCCCATTTCCACAGCAAAGATTGAAGATTCGTTGCAGGAATTGAAGAAACGCTACACAATAGTCCTGGCGCCGCATTCTGTCCAACAGGCTTCCCGCACAGCTGATTTTTCTGCGTTCTTCCTTCAGGGCGAATTGATCGAAACAGCTCCGGGAAAAGAGCTATACACGATGCCAAAAGACAAACGCACCCAGGATTATGTGGAAGGGCGTTTCGGGTAGATATCTCTTTTCTCTAATTATTTTTCTCAAATTTTCATCCTCCAATAAAAATCCAATGTTTTGTTAACGAAATTCTATTATCCATGGTGTATTTTTAATATATGCAAATATATGGAGGATACTATGGCAAAAATAGTTGGAATTGATTTAGGCACAACCAATAGTGTTGTTGCGGTAATGGAAGCGGGTACCCCGGTTGTGATTACAACCGCGGAAGGATCAAGATTGCTTCCATCAGTTGTTGGTTTTAATAAGAACGGCGAAAGGCTCGTCGGGCAGACTGCCAAGCGTCAGGCTGTGATCAACGCGGATAATACGGTTTACTCGATCAAACGTTTTATGGGGCGGCACTATGATGAAGTGGAAACTGAACGAAAGATGGTTCCGTTTAATATCGTAAAAGGACCATCTGGTGATGCCCGGGTGAAAATCCCTGTTACAAATAAGGAGTACACACCGCAGGAGATCTCGGCGATGATCCTTTCCAAGCTGAAGACGGATGCGGAAGCCTATTTGGGCGAACCAGTCACCCAGGCGGTGATCACCGTCCCTGCGTATTTTAATGACAGTCAACGTCAGGCGACCAAGGATGCTGGAAAGATCGCCGGCCTTGAGGTGATGCGTATCATTAACGAACCAACAGCCTCAGCCCTGGCTTATGGACTGGATAAGAAAACCAACGAACGCATTCTGGTCTTCGACCTGGGTGGTGGTACATTCGATGTATCCATCCTGGATGTTGGCGAAGGCGTGGTTGAGGTGAAATCCACTAACGGCGATACCCACCTCGGTGGTGATGATTGGGATGAACGGATCGTCAATTGGGCTGCCGATGAATTTAAAAAAGATTATGCGATTGACCTGCGCCAGGATAAACAAGCCCTGCAGCGGATGCGGGAGGCAGCTGAAAAGGCAAAGATCGAACTCTCCACGCTGATGGAAACTGAGATTAATCTGCCATACATCACTGCAGATGCTAACGGTCCGAAACACTTACAGCTCAAGTTGAAAAGATCGCATTTTGAACAGATGACAGAAGATCTGCTGCAACGCTGCAAAGTGCCTTTCGAAAGCGCTTTGAAGGACGCCAGTTTATCTGCCAAAGACATTGATGAAGTTGTTCTGGTTGGCGGTTCAACCCGTATGCCGATGGTTCAGGATCTGGTAAGGTCACTTGTAAGTAAAGACCCCAACAAGGGAGTCAATCCCGATGAAGTGGTTGCTATTGGCGCTGCGATTCAGGCTGGAGTTTTGGGTGGCGAGGTGAAAGATGTTCTGTTACTTGATGTCACGCCATTGACCCTTGGTTTGGAAACTTTGGGTGGCGTAATGACTCCACTTATCGAACGCAACACGACCATCCCGGTCAAAAAATCGGAGATCTACTCAACTGCTGAAGACAACCAAACAGCTGTCGATGTGCATGTTTTGCAGGGTGAACGCCCGATGGCGACCGATAACATGTCGCTAGGACGTTTTCGTCTGGATGGCATTCCGGTCGCTCCGCGCGGATTGCCCCAGGTTGAAGTGACTTTTGATATTGACGCCAACGGCATCATCAATGTAACTGCCAAAGACAAAGCAACCGGCAAGGAACAGAAGGTGGTCATAACCGCCAGCACAAATCTGGATAAGAAAGATATTGAGCGCATGGTTGAAGAAGCCAAAAAGCATCAGGGCGAGGACGCCAAACGTAAAGAACTGGTGGAAGCTCGCAACAATGCCGATAGTATGGTTTACCAGGTGGAAAAACAGATCAAGGATCTGGGAGACAAACTTCCTGCTGATGAGAAAACCAGGATCGAAGCGAAGGTACAGGAAGTAAAAACTGAAATGCAGAAAGATGATCTGCAAGTTATTCGCACGAAGACTGAAGAACTGCAACAAATGCTCGGAGCAGTCTCTGCTCAGGCGAATGCGCAACAATCTGCCGCGACTGACCAACCTGATAATGGATCAGGGGGGACACCACCAGATGGGGAGGTCGTGGAAGGCGAATTCAAAGAAACATAAAGCCGAAGGCTGTGGTTTTTGACCACAGCCTTTTTGTTATCTTTAATCAACCTCTGGTACGACTGGAATATCGCTGTCTTGCATTTTATTCTCTGAAGTAGAGAACCGATGACCAGCCTTATTATGCAATCCCCAGTAACCAACCGCCGAAATCAACCCCAGTATTCCAGCGCCGTACCAGACCCAGTTCGGGTCTGAATAGTCCATAACGAGGCCAGCCAGGAGAGGTCCTATTGCCATTGGAATGATCCAACTGAATCCAAATACAGCCATATACCTGCCGCGCATATTCTCGGGAGCAAAGAAAGATACCACTGTCTGACTAACCGGGACGGTCAACATCTCACCTATTGTTATGATCACCATGGCAACCATCATCATCCAATAAGCTGAGATAAACCCGTACATTGCGAATCCGATCGCGTACAGGATGTTGCCGACAACCATGACGACCATGGGAGGCACTTTTTGCATCCGGCGTGTGATCCAGAATTGGAGCAGAACGACCATTCCGGCATTCAAGGAGAGGATGTAGCCAAATCCCTGCGGCGGGATATCGTGGACTTTCAGCAGGAATACTGAAAGCGTGCTGTTCATCTGTATGTACATGATGACGCTCAACGTGGAGACGATGAGGAAAACCATGAACAAGCGGTCTTTGATGACGTCCAGGTAGCCGATGATCGTTTTACCAAGACTGATCTCGGGTTCAGATGCTTCCGTCCGCGCAGGCATTGTTTCGGGGAGCTTGGCAAAGACGATCACGGCAGTGATCATGCTCATTATGGCATCAATGATAAACAGGAGTAAATAATCGATGCCAGCCAATAACCCGCCGATCATTGGTCCGATGGTGACTGCCAGGTTGGCCGTCACCCGCATAACCGCGAAACCCTGCGAGCGTTTGCGTTCTGGAACCAGGTCTGCCACCATGGCCTGGTGTGCCGGACCGCCTGTATCTGCCAGCACACCAACCAGCACTGCCAGGACATAAAACACTTTTAGGTCATCCACCAAACCCATTGCAACTGTGGATGTGGCTGACATGATAAGGGAGAAGATGATCAGCTTTTTGCGGCCATACTTGTCGGTTAAGGCGCCGCCGATGATGCCACCAACCATGCTGGAGATGGAGAAAATTGCCAGAAGGATTCCAACCTGCGTCATACCCACCTTGAAGTGCTGTGTGATGTATAACGCGAAGAAGGGAAAAATTAATGCGCCGCCGAGGCGGTCAATAAAGCTTGCCCCCACCAGGGTCCAAAACTTCCCCGGCAGGTCATGATAGACGCGTGAAATGGAATTTAACATGGTATTCAACTTTACAAAACAAATAATGATGGAACGTGAGACCGAACGATGAGCTTTTTACGCTGCTTCTTGCGTAATACTCAATTAATTAAGTAAGCCCCATACGCGGATTGTGCCATCTTCCCCTCCGGAAATCAGCATCCGCCCATCAGGCGAAAAATTCAATGTATTGACCATGCCAGCATGTCCCTCCAGCACAACCAACTGCTTACCCTGCTCAGACCCGTAAACACGGATTATACCATCAGCATCCCCAGTTGCAAATAGTTTTCCGTCAGGAGAAATGGCCAGGCAGAGTATCTGGTTTTTTGCTCCTTTCAACCGGAAAAGTAAAGCTCCGTTAGAGCTATTGACAACGCGAATATTCCAATTGGTACCGGCCATCGCCAGTTGTTGGCCATCCGGCGAAAAAAGCATTGAAAGTACGGGGAATTCATTCTTTATGATCAGGTCCGGCTTGGTATCAATTGCAGGTGTATTTAGAACCAGCCGCTCCGTCGACCAGAGATGAACAGTGTGGTCCACCGAGCCTGCTGCCAGGGTGTGAGAATTTGGAGAGAAAGCGATAATTTCTACGGGATCATCAAATCCACCAATGTTGATGATCAACTTTCCGTCGCTCGGGTTCGAAACTCTGATAGTTTTTTCAAAAAGGTTGGCTGATACCAGATATTTCAAATCCGGGGATAAAGCGAGCGTTTGAAGCGTGCCGCCTGTAGATATCTTTCTGGATGGTGTAATGTTCACATGGTCGGGGTATGATCCCTTGGATAATTGTAATGCGAGGAGTTCAGAGAATCCTTCTGTCGGGTAGATGTAAATCGCTTCGGCGCCACAGAGCAACTCTCTTCCGTCTGATGAAAAAGTCAGTGCGCGGGTCGTCTCAATTGGACTAACCGTCATCTCTACATAGTTATGCATGTTTTCTGCATCCCAGATTCTGACCAGGCCATCTCCATGCGATGTGGCCAGGAATTTGCCATCCGGGGAGAAAGCGGATGTGATGATCTGTTGACCTATTGCCGGGCGTGAAAATGTTTTTAGCAGTGTGAGACTCGCCAGATCCCATAAGCTGATCTCGGATGAGTAATAGGCAATTACCAATCGCTTGCCATCCGGGGACAGTGCGCCTGAAAGAGCAGAATCAGTGTAATCGAATAACTCATCAGGGGCTGACGCTTCTTTATCAGCAGAAATGTCGAGGAATTGCTCAATCTTGCCGCTTGAAAAAATGTTAATTAATGTATCCAATTTTGTGTCGATAATTGAGCTGGCAACCCGGCGATTCTCCTGAACAGTGAGAACAACAGGGTCGTCCTCCTCACTCTGCCAATTCCAGGAGGTGATTTCGCCGTCCGCCCAGGATGTCATCAAATTACCGTTCCATAAAAAGCCCAGGCTGATAGGATAATGATCCACCCTGCTCCTGCGCTTGTCGGCAACGCCGCTACTGTTCAGCATTTCGGCTGTTCGAATGCGCCAGATGCGGGTTATGCCATCCACTGAACTGCCAGCCAGCAAATCGCTCTCCGGTGAATACGCAATGGCGCTGATCCCCAGTAAAAAACCGCCCAGAGATCGGATGCGTTTGCCGGTAACGGGATCCCAGACCAGAATTGTTCGATCCAATGAGCCGCTGGTTAATGTTAAGCTGTCAGGTGAAAAAACCAGGCATGTGATGGCAAAATTATTCGCTTTGATTTCTTTGAGTGGTGCAGGCGGGGTGGACATTTCTAAAAGCAATGATTCAACAGAATAAACCAGTATCCTTCCACCTTGAGTCCCCGCGGAAAATAGTTTTCCATCCGGCGAAAACGCCACCCTGGTGATTGCCTGGGTTGAAGGAATAAATGTGCGTTCGATCAAATCCTGGGCGCCATGCAGGCGAATCCCAATGGAAGAACCTACTGCGATCAACCCGCCGCCAGGAGAATAAGCCACATCACTCACCCGGCCATCACCCAGGAGTTTAATTTGTGAGAGTGATTCCACATTATCCGGAGAAATGTTTTTAAGACCCAAAGCTGGAATATCAGTAATTTCCGGAGTTTTTGTGGGGGTTATAGTGGCTGTAATTGTTGGACTGGTCGTTGCTATTTTTGCTTTATTGGTTGATGTTCTTTGTGTTTGAAGAGTAGCTGTGGAATAGTTTCCTTGAGGGGTGCATGCGGCGACAATCGAAGATGTGATGCACAAGCAGGCAAGGAAATGATACAGCTTCATATTACCCATTAAACCATAAGACTTAACAAAAATCTTCTATTTGCCAAACATGGAGTGTGCAGTTATCAGCTTTCTGGGGGATAACGTTGCTTCAGTTAAAGTGCCATAAAGCGCTTCGTAACGACCAATTACTTTTTCAATGCTGTGAGATTTGACTTTTTCCAGGCTGTGTTTGCCCATTTGCGATAGCTTATCCAGATTGCCAACCATTAGCATCATATGCTTTACTGCATCTGCCACATCTCCAGGTTCAAACAAATATCCATTCAACCCGGGATCCACCAACTCAGGCAGGGCTTGGGATCGGGCTGCCAGCAGCGGTAATCCACATGCCATCGCTTCCAGGCATGCGATGCTCAGCAATTCAGCCTCACTGGGATTGGTGAAAATATCCACGCTATTCAATAATAATGCCAGGTCATCCTCCGATAAGAACCCGGTAAATATCACATTCTTCCTGACGCCCAGGCTTGCCACCAGGTTTTGATAGTCATTCATCGCCGCGCCTTTACCAGTGACAACCAATACGATATCTGGGCGGTTAATCTCATGGATGGCATGGTTATGACCTCCAATCTTTTTTCAGCATCCCCTCTGCCAACAAACTGAAAGACAATAGAATCTTCAGAGATGCCATACTCCTTCCGAATAGCCCCCCTCTCTACATTTTCAATACGATGGTTTTGCTTAAAATTGATTCCACAAGAAATGGCAAGGAGAGGCTCTTTAATTTTCTGCGCTTTAATCAATTCAACGGCAGTTGCCGAAGGCGCTGTCACGCAGTCCAGGTGGTTATACACGCGTTTCATCCACCACCACAACATTTTCTTGAAAGCTGGTTTCCTAATATTAGGAAGAGGTACGTAATGTGCCAAATTCTCTGGCATGAAGTGATTTGTACCAACCATGGGCAAACCATTTCTTCTTGCGGCTTTCTGCAAGCATTTGCTCAATGGAAAATGGTCCTGCAGGTGGAAGATTTTCAGGATAAATGACCCAATTATCTGTGGCACTTCAAGGTCAGAATAAAATGGATTCTTAAGCCTGGTCATGCAGCTTTTTCAGATCATAAGATCGTACTCCGTAGATATTCACATCATTTCGCATGAATTGATATGTACCGCCATGCTCGGATGGTGTCACCATGCAAACCTGGTGTCCGTTTTACATGAGTCCTTCAGCAAGATGGGTCGAATAAATAGCCTGCCCATTAAAAGCCGGCAGATAGGTTGTTCCGGTTATGAGTATTCTCACTTTGTTCCTTGGTAAATTGATTAATGGCTCTGGGCATTTTAGAATTGTTGGGATTAATGAAATTTATATTACTTACTTGCTATGTTGTCATCCTTTGAGTGAACCGCCTCTGAAAATTCAGGGTCTTTCAATAAATATCTGCGTCCCTGCCAGATGACAATGACCATAAAAACGATCGAAAAGATCAGGATCATTAAACTGATTCCTTCTGATAAATTCTTAATTGTTTCCGTTGTATAAAAACCGATGACAGTCAGCGTCCCGGTCCAGATCATTTCTCCCATAATTAATACGGGGAACCAACGTTTCCACGGCAGGCGCACCAGCCCGGCGGCGATGAGAGTTGGGATCATAAAACCTGCGGTTAATTTGGCTAAAAATAGAATTTTTACCCCATGTTTTTTGATGACTGAGGTCAGCCTGTCAACATGTGCCCTCTTAATCCCGATGATCCGCCCAATCCTGAGAGCTGTCTCAATCCGGCCGGATCGTCCCAGGGAGTACCATAAGGTGTCTGCTGCGAGGTTACCGGTTGCTGCTGATATGAAAACGAGAGAAACTCGCAACAGTCCAGCAGAAGCGGCTGCAGCGCCAAGTATTGTGGCAATTGGCCCCTCTATCACTACCAGTAATGATAGAATGAGATAATTCCAGCGACCAATTTCCGGTAAGTTGCCTTGCTGCAACAGCAACCAGAAATTGTAGAACATTTCAATGAACTTTTCCATCAAACTCCATTGGTATGAGAGTCAATTAGTTTTGCCAAACCAAATCAACCTTGAATTATAATCCTAATCATAAGGCACCTTTCTAACTCTTAAATAAGAAGTCCAACGTTGTTTATGTTAAAATTAATCCATGCTCAATCGTATCTATTTCAGTGATAACCTCAGCATTCTTCGATCCTGGCCTCCAGAATCTGTCGATTTGATCTACATTGACCCGCCATTTAACACCGGACGCAAGCAATCCCGCACACAGATCAAAACGGAACGGGCTGATGGGGGAGATCGGGTCGGGTTTCAAGGGAAACGTTATCAAACTATCAAGCTGGGTTCAAAGGGGTATGTGGATCTTTTTGATGATTACCTGGCATTTTTAGAGCCTCGACTGGAGCAAGCCTATCGGATATTGAAACCAAATGGCAGTATGTATTTCCATATTGATTTCCGTGAAGTGCATTATTGCAAGATTCTGCTGGATGCAATATTTGGCAGGGAATCGTTCTTGAACGAAATTATCTGGGCGTATGATTACGGCGCCCGTTCGAAGAGCAAATGGCCTGCCAAACACGATAATATTTTGTGGTATGCCAAAGACCCCAAAAACTATACATTCAACTTGGATGCCATCGATCGCATTCCCTACATGGCGCCTGGTCTGGTTGGAAAAGAAAAAGCAGAAAAAGGCAAGACACCAACCGACACCTGGTGGCATACCATCGTTCCCACCAATGGCAAAGAAAAAACGGGCTATCCAACCCAGAAGCCGCTTGGAATCCTCAGAAGGATCATTGCGGCCAGCTCCAACCCTGGTGATGTGGTGATGGATTTCTTCGCCGGTTCCGGCACGACCGGTGCAGCCTGCCTGGAACTAAACCGCCAGTTTGTATTGGTCGATGAAAACCCGCAATCCATCGAAGTGATGCGGGATCGATTTGGCGGAAATCAGAACATTGAATGGATTTAAGTACTTGTAAATAAAGGTGAGAAGGCCTATCCCGCATCCTGCATTTTACGACCAATATAAGACAGCGATCCATTTTTCAGAAATGAATCGCTGTTTTTGACATATAAGACATTTAAACTAATTCTCTCCAATTGGAGCAAGCTCAATCTTGGTGGATCATTTCACCGGGACAGCATTCACAGCGCCGGCGACTTCGATCAGCCGGTCTGGGTAATCCTTACTGTGCGCTTTGAACGTGAAAGTGCCTGTCAATTTTCCCGTTGATGGGTCAGTTTCAAAGTTATATTCACCACTATCCGCAATGTATAGAAATGCATTGATATAGATTGTTGCTGTCAAATCTTTTTGTACTGCTGAAAGGCTGTAAGGCTGCATTGGGATGATCCCTGACTTCAATTTATTTTTTGGAAGCATCAGATTAACGATATAACGCTCATCTCCACTGATCAACGCAACCACATAAGTAGTATCATTTGACTGATACTGGACATTAGCCCCCATGACCACATCATTTTCGTAGCCAGTGACAGCATAAGTGTACGCACCAGGGTCAAGCTCCTGGGGTGAATAAGGAGATGTTGTTTCACCCTGAGATTCACCTGGTGAGGTTTGAGGTTTGGAGGGCTGGGCTGCTGTGATCTGTCCTCCTTCCGGATAGCCGATCAATTCCACTGCATCAATTTCAGTCCACCCAAGTTTCAATTGTGTTTGATCAACGTGAATTTTCACTTTGTTGATGTAAATCATGTCATCCAATTCAAGGAAGACTTGATAAAGATCGGGGCAAAAATCCACTTTCTCCGGATTTACCTCACGCGCTATATACTCATTCCCATCCACATCTATGATATCCACCTCAACGATCTGCGACGGATTGTAACTCATGTATATGGCAATTTCTGTCGGCACGACAGGCACATCGTATGTAAGCTCGATCCAATCTTTTGTATTGGATTGTTTGGATGCCCAGGCATTGGAGTTATCTCCGCACTCGTCCACGTTCGGCTCACCAGTTGCCTGGGAGGCAGACCAGGAAGTCTCGCCATATTCAGAACTTGCCCTGGCAGAACTTGCCCATTGACGCAGCTCGGTAACTTCTTCAGGGATTGTTACCGGCTCATCCAACATGGTTTCAGCAGAGGGATCAGGGTCAGACGTGTGACCTGTATTCGGGCAGCCAGCATCCGGAACGATATCGATGAATTTAATACTGCTGACAACATCCTCAAAGTAAGGTTCCACTTCATCCTTCCATCGGTCCGCGGGACTTGATGCCATCATTGTGAACTGCCTGGTTGGCAGCAGCATGGATGTAATGACCCTGGCTTTAATTTCAATGTCACCCTGTTGGCTGGTTAAATCTGCCTGCAATCCCTGGAAGCCCCCCACTTTCACTTTTTTAGGTTTGCTGACGTCAGACCCGGTCGACGATTCTTCAAATTTTGAAAATGCTTCATCTGTGCTCATCTCATCCTGATTATCCCCGGCCATGATCAGAAACATAGGGCCAAAATCAGAGTCAGCGTCTGGTGAGGCCATCTGAATGATCCCAATGGCACATGTGATCTCCCAATCAGGGATGGGTGTGAATTTGAAGCCTCCTTCATCATAAATATATTCCTCGGCGTCAGAAACAACAGGCTCAGATGAGGAGTTATTCTCGGGCAGCTTTTCCCTGGTTTTAGAGCTGGTCAGGCAAGCAAAACTCAGTAGGGCAATAACTAAAACTAAAATAATATTTCGAATATTGTTTTTACGCATAATGTTTTCCTCCCAGATTAAAAAACTGAAATAAAATGTTTTCCCAAATTGACAGTAGATTTCCTAATGAAATACCCCAAAAACCATGATAGGAATAATTTTATAATAAATCCCAAATTATGCAACAAAATTTGTCTTTCAGAAATAAACGCATATTTCCGGTAAAATAGTAAAGTGGATACCATTTTCCCTGGAACTTGCATTGACAATATTCAGGGACTTTAGCATAATCAAACCACCATAATTCTCCTACCAATTTTTTTGGATTCTACGGGAGCTTCAAAGGAATTTATGACCAGCCGCTTACTTGTTTTCCCTTATCACCATCCCTCCGACCTGGATATCATTACCGACCTGCTGCCGCGTTGCCGCACACCCAAAACCATTTCCGATCCACCTGGTGTGATTGCTATCAAAGAGATGCTCGAAGACCCTAAAATCCAAAGCCGTACTCGAATTTGGACAACCCATGAGGGGTTGCCTGTGGGTTTTATGTTGGTCGATAATTACAATAACCTTATTTTTGATTTCCTGGCTGGATTCTTGACAACTTCTCTTGAAGATCAGGTTGTGAAACAGGCATCTGATTTTCTGCAGGAAAAACTTCAAATATTGGAAGATACCTCGCTCGATGCCTCCACCAACGAGGAGAATGAGAATCGCATTGCCATGTTGATGCGAAACGGATTTCACCGACAGCCTTTGGAGACCTTGATGTATGAGAGAGACATTACCAAACTGATGCCGGAATCCACCTTGCCAGCAGGTTTCGAGCTAAAACAATTCAAAGGTGAGAGTGAATTACAGGAACTTGTTGCACTTCATCAGGCGGCTTTTAAAACAAAGAACATGTCGGAGTCTGATCGCAAGGCGATCATGGGTACCTCAACTTATGACCCGGTGCTTGATATTGTCGTATTATCACCGGATGGAAAACTGGCAGGATATTCAATAAGCAGTATTGACAAGGTTGGTAACCAGATCAAGGGGGCTTTGCTCGGAGAAATTGACACTGTTGCTGTCCACCCTGACCATCAAAGGAAAAGCTTGGCAACCAGGTTGGTGGAGAGAAGCCTCAGATTATTGAGATTATATGGCATGGAAAAAGTTAGGATATCCACTACTAATGAGAATATTGCCATGCAAAAAACTGCTGAAAAATGCGGCTTCACAAAGGCTGGTAAACGTATATGGTTTTGTAAAAAAATCCACAAATCTTAATTCCAAGGAGCGAGGGATGGCAATAGTCAAGCACTTCATTGATACACAAGACTTTTCCAAAGAAGAATTGTTAAAGATCATAGAGTTGACCAGGTTGATCAAAGCTGCCGACAAGCAGGGCTGCACACCCAAACTGCTACAGGATGCCACACTTGCAATGATCTTCGAAGAGCCATCCACCAGAACGAGAGTCTCATTTGAAGTGGCGATGACAGAACTTGGTGGACATGCCATTTATCTCAAACCTGGTGAGATCCATCTTGGCGTTCGTGAGTCCCTGTATGATACAGCCCAGGTGCTCTCTCGCATGTGTGATGTCATTGAGGCGCGAACTTTGAAGCATAAAACCGTTACTGACCTGGCAAAATATGCGACTGTTCCGGTGATCAACGGGTTGACAGACTACAACCATCCCACCCAGGTGATCTGTGATGTGCTGACAATGATCGAACATGCGCCTGACGGAAAGAAATTGGAAGATTTGAACGTAACTTTTATTGGTGATGCAACCAATGTATTAAGCTCCCTCATGCTCATCTGTACGCGTCTGGGAATAAATTTCACGCAGGCTGCTCCCCAAAAATATCAGGCTCCAAAAGAGTGGCTGGATTGGGCAAAGGCAAACTGTGTTGTCTCGGGTAGTAACCTTACGATTACGGATGACCCGGTAAAAGCTGTTGAGAATGCAGATATCATCTATACCGACCTGTGGTGGTGGGTGGGGCAGGAGGGACAGATCCCTGAGCGCCGATCTGCTTTTATGCCGGATTTTCAGGTAAATCTGACTTTGTTTAACAAAGCCCCTGCTCATTGTAAGTTTATGCACTGCCTACCGGCATCCCGTGGGGTGGAGGTAACTGATGAAGTTATCGATCATCCACGCTCGATCGTATTTGACCAATCTGAAAATCGGCTCCACACTGAAAAAGGGTTGCTGGTTTACTTCGTCTATTCACACCTCCAGAAACCTACAGCTGAAATTAAAGAAAACCATAAAAAGAAGATCGAGAATTTTTTACAAACAATTTAATATTTCGGAGTCTAACTGGAGTTAGAATATGTCCCGATTGATATCATCCACACCCCGCTTTGATGGCTTTTGGATGCCGGGTGAATTTGAGCTTCATGCCAGCACCTGGATGTTGTGGCCTGAAAGACCTGATAACTGGCGGTTGGGTGCTAAACCAGCTCAAGAAACCTTTGCCAAAGTTGCAACTGCGATTGCGCAATTTGAAAAGGTGACCATGGGTGTATCTGCTTCGCAATATAAAAATGCCTGCAATATGCTACCGCCACAAGTGCGGGTGGTTGAGCTGGTAAGCAATGACTCATGGATGCGTGATTGCGGGCCGACCTTCGTTGTGAATAAAAATAAAGACCTTCGCGGAGTTGATTGGCAATTTAATGCCTGGGGTGGCTTGCTTAGCGGGTTGTATTTTCCATGGGACATGGATGAACAGGTTGCCAGCAAGGTTTTGGAAATCGAAAATGTGGACCGTTACGCAGCGCCATTTGTTTTGGAGGGTGGTTCCATTCATGTGGATGGAGAAGGCACACTTATTACTACTGAAGAATGCCTGTTAAATGAAAATCGAAACCCTGATTTATCCAAAGAGGATATTGAAAGGCTGCTTATTGAATATACGGGGGTACAAAAAATTATCTGGCTGGGGAAGGGTGTATTTAATGATGAAACAAGTGGCCATGTGGATAATATTTGCTGCTTTCTGCGTCCCGGTGAAGTAGCCCTGACCTGGACGGAGGACGAGTCTGACCCGCAATATCAGATTTCGGCTGATGCCTACGCCAGGCTTTCAACTGAGATTGACGCACAAGGTCGGAAACTTATTGTCCATAAGATCCATCAACCTGACCCGATCACAATTACGCACGCAGAATCTGAAGGGGTGGAAGTGATGGTAGGCACCATTCCCCGCCAGGTTGGCGACCGGATGGCGGCATCCTACATTAATTTTTATTTTTGCAATGGCGGGGTTGTGGTTCCGGTTTTTGGGGATTCGCATGATCAAAAGGCACTTGACACCCTGACGAAGTTACTGCCGGAAAGACGTGTGGTTGGTATTCCAGCCAGGGAAATACTTCTCGGGGGCGGAAATATCCATTGCATTACCCAGCAACAGCCAGGCACCAGATAAGGAAATTAAATTACTACAAAAGCATTTTCCGGTTTTTACAAACACGTTTTTATCGTGAGCGCGAATCTTTAATAACCAGCCTCGGGGTGGACCACATTTAGGAGGGGTTGCCCCCCAGCGTATCTTCTTAAATTTTCAGCAAAGAGTTGTGCCGCCCGGTCATTGTAGTAACGGCTGTTCCCGGCTATATGCGGGGTGATGATGACATTGGGCATTTTCCAGAGTGGGCTATCTGCTGGCAGAGGTTCTTTCTCAAATACATCCATGGCTGCGCCAGCCAATTTCTTGCTTTCAAGCGCTTGAATTAATGCCGCCTGGTCAATGATCTCGCCGCGGGAGGGGTTGATTAGGTAAGCCGTAGGTTTGAACGAGGCCAGTTCCTCCTCGCCGATCATGTGCATTGTAGCGCGGGTGAGGGGAACGCATATAACGACAAAATCGCTCTCATGGATCACCGATTTTATCGCCTGAACTGGATGGAGGCGAGTGAAAAGGTCTCCATCCGGGTCGCCCAGGCCACTCGGTGTGTATCCCTTATCCATCGGGTGCATGACATCCCGTTTGACTGCCAAAACTTTTACACCAAATGGTTGCAACAAACGCGCAACCTGGCGGCCGATGGAGCCATATCCGACCAGACAGACCGTACTGCCTCTTAATTCTACCGGTGAGAACCGCTCCCAGCGATCTCTGGGCCATTCGCTTGCAACCTGATTTCGTTGCAGGTCGGGGATGCGATGTCCAAGCGCTAATAGCATCAAAACGATATATTCCGCAACCTGTGAGCTTGCCGTTCCGCTAAGGTTGGTGACCTGAATATCAGGATTTGTCACAAGCGGGTTTTCCATAGCGAAGTCAATGCCTGCATAATGAAATTGCACCCATTTCAGCTTGGGTACCTGGGTGAGTAATGGCAGAACCCGATCGGTGTAAAGAACTTCCGCCTTTTCAAGCAGATCAGGTGATATTTCATCCACTTTTCGGGTGGATGCCATTCTAATCTTAAGACCCGGCGCTGCTTCTTTAATGATCAATTGCTGGGCATCATTAAAAGGGATTGTTATCAAAACCTCTATGTTTTTTGCCATATTTACCGCCTTGTTATAGTGCGAACAAATCTGAATTGCTATGTTTTATGATAAAAGTTTTTCAATTCAATTACATTTTATATGTCCGGATAAAACCTTACAAATAACCATCAAACAATACAGGTATGTAGAATCTATATTAATTGTCGATATATTATTAGAGATAGTTATAAGTTATACTTCCATTATAGTTTGATATCTTATGAAAATATACCGATTGTATTCAATTACCTTGGGGGTGATTACTTTTTTTGCGATACTAAGTGGTACAGCATTGCCATACAGAGTGAATCGCGTCCATGCACAAGAGATTACACAAAGCCCGACAGCGACCATCTCCCCTTCGGTCACAATAGAATCATACGATACGACGACGCCTGCTGGTTTAATCCCAACAGGCACTCCGAATGACACTGTCCTACCTGATATCACAGAAACGACATCTCCATCAATTACTCCAATTCCAACTATTCTTGAAACCCCAACTCCTTCTCCAACAATTGAGACAGCAAATGGTGAGTTCAATTGGAAAGTGAGGTTGGAGGTGCCAATCACCTCCAGTGAGATCCAGGCGTTTGGGGGTGTTAATATGGCTGAGAACCACCTTGAAGATACGCTGCAAACTGAAATCCAGGATGAAGAGGTGGAATTTTCCGTCGACACCACCCGTGTTACGAATTCTTCAGCGACATATACAATCTCGCTTGAGGGCAGCGGCGGCATAGACCAGTTCGTTCAAACCATTTATTCTGATCTGGATAACCAGCTCAACTTACTTAACGGACCAATTCAACTGAAAGTAACTGGCTTGGTAACGACTGGCCAAATTGTTCCTATCATTCTTGAAAGTAACATCACGACTGGTTACCTCTGGGAGTTGGTGAGCTACGATTCCCAATTACTCAAGCAAATAGGTGAACCGGTATTTGAGCAAAAAATACGGGGCATTGGAGCGCCATCCAGGCAGATGATCACCCTGAAAGCAATTGCAGATGGAATGGCAACTGTGTCGATCAATTACCGCCAGCCCTTTGACCGTGGGGAGCGTCAAACCAGGTTTATAGAACTAAGCGGTGCAATGATGCCGGATGTGATCGACTTGACTAACCCATTCCAGGTCTATACTTCGCTGCCGCAAGCGCCGGTTGCTGCCGAACCAGCACCAGCCCTGGAAAATGATGACCCGATTGTTAGTCTTCCTGCCACTTTCGACTGGAAAGCAGAAGGAAAGGTTACAGATGTCCGCGATCAGGGTCCGTGCGGCAGCTGTTGGGCTTTTGGAACGATCGGCGTGATGGAATCGGCAATTCTGATCCAGAGCGGTCAGTCTGTGAATTTATCTGAGCAATTTCTTGTGAGCTGTAATCGAAATGGTTGGGGTTGTGATGGGGGTTGGTGGGCGCATGATTATCACATCAACACTCTGGGATCTCAACAAAGCGTACCTGGTGCAGTTTTGGAAGCGGATATGCCTTATACGGCTACCAATGGCACCTGCAGAACAATATCCAATCATCCATATAAATTAACAAACTGGTATACCATTGCCGGTTATTCAGTTCCCAGCGTAGATCAGATCAAGAACACAATTTCTACATATGGTCCGGTTGCAGCAGCCATCTGCACCGGCCCGGCATTTTCCAATTACCGCACCGGTGTTTTTTCCACAAATGAAGCATCCACCTGTCCAAGCGGGGTCAATCACGCCATCGTACTGACTGGCTGGGATGACTCAACGCAATCCTGGGTGTTGAGAAATTCCTGGGGATCTGGTTGGGGCGAAGCCGGATATATGCGCATCAAATGGGGCACTTCTAATGTCGGATACGCTGCAAATTATGTGGTGTACTCAGGCGGGCCATTGCCAACCCCGGGCGGACCTACACCAACAAATACTCCTACTCCGCAGGTCCCGGTAAATGATGACGTCGACAATGCTTCCACTGTAAGCCTGGCGAACAATCAATTCGAATCAGTTCAAAATATCACAAATGCATCCAATGCCGGTGACGACCCGATATTCTCTTGCGTGGCGAGCAGGGGATATAAGACGACATGGTATGTGCTAACGCCTTCTGAAACTGGTCCAGCCACGGTGAACACAATCGGAAGTGATTATGATACGATCCTGGGAGTATGGCAGGGCAGCAGAGGCTCCTTAACCTCACTGGCTTGCAATGACGATATTGCATCCGGCCAATTGCAATCTCAAGTGACATTTAATGCTGTCGCAGGTGAGTTGTATCTGATAGAAGCGGCAAGTTATTCATCTGCTGCATCGGGAAATTTAAAAATTGGAGTAAATTTATCGCCAATTCCTACCGCCGTCCCCACATTTACTCCAACCAGAACCCGCACTCCTACACCAACAATTACACCACTGCCCCCAGCTGGTTATGGAACCTACGATGACAATTACAGCAAAATCATTTATGGCGGCGGGTGGATCTATCAAAAAGTATCCGGTAATTATCTGGGAACTGAACATTACTCAAAAACCATTGGTAGTATTACATCATTTACATTTAGCGGTGAGGTCATTACCGTTGTTTATCGTGGATATACGACCGCGTTTGGACTTATGGAAGTACGCATTGACGGCCAATTGGTTGGCACCATTGATCAAGGTTCTGTGGGATATTTAAAGCAAAATAAGTGGTCCTCTCCAATATTAGCAAATGGAACACACACTGTTGCATTGACGCATAAGACCGGAACTTATGTCACCCTGGATGGGTTGATCGTGAGTGGTCCGCCAACTGCCACACCTACGGCCACCAATACTTTCACAAAAACACCTACCCTGCCACCGACAAGCACATCAACACCTTTACCCCCGGTCGGTTATGGAACCTATGATGATAAAAGTACAAAGATCATTTATGGCGGCGGGTGGATCTATCAAAAAGTATCCGGTAATTATCTGGGAACTGAGCATTACTCAAAAACCATTGGTAGCACTACATCATTTACATTCAGTGGTGAAGTTATTACCGTTGTTTATCGTGGATATACGACCGCGTTTGGACTTATGGAAGTGCGCATAGATGGCCAATTGGTCGGTTCGATCGATCAGGGTTCTGTGGGATATTTAAAGCAAAATAAGTGGTCTTCTCCAATATTAGCGAATGGAACACACACTGTTGCGTTGACGCATAAGACAGGAACATATGTCACGCTGGATGCGCTGATTGTGAGCGGTCCGCCAACTGCCACACCTACCGCCACCAATACTTTCACAAAAACACCTACCAAGGCACCGACAAGCACTTCAACACCTTTACCCCCGGTTGGTTATGGAACCTACGACAACAATTACACAAAAATTGTCTACGACCGAAACTGGATCTCCCAAAAGGTGTCAGGTAACTATCTCACGACGGAACACTATTCCAGAACAATCGGCAGCTCATTATCATTTACTTTTAGCGGCGAAAATGTTGGCATTGTCTATCGTGGATATCCGAATGCTTTTGGCAAGGTGGAAGTACGCATTGATGGAGAAACTGTTGGAATAATAGATCAGGATACACCCCTGTCTTCACTCAAGAACCGATGGAATGCTGAAAATCTTGGCAGTGGAACACATACCCTGGAATTGATCCAACTTACTGGAGTGTATGTCACTCTTGATGCCATTATTGTTTACTAGATCCGACAGCCGGCGACTACCCATATAGTTTTTCAAAATCGAATATAAAATATCGGATTATCTCCATATTTCCATTAAAGATTGCTTTCCACGGTTGCATTTCCAGCCAGTCTCACCTATAATTTGAACAAGGAGGAGGAGAATTATGAGAAAATTAGTGAGCTTTATCACTGGAGCTGTGATTGGTGGGCTAGTCGGAGCAACTTTTGCCTTGCTGTTTGCCCCTGCCACTGGGCTGGAGCTTCAAGGACGTATTAGATTAACTGCAAATGACCTCGGGAGTGAAGTGCGTTCTGCCGCGAAGAACAAGAGGGAAGAGTTACAAAAGCAGCTTGAAAACCTGCGGAAACCCATTCAAGTAAAGTAATCCGCTGCTTTTTCAAAAAGCGAAAAAATTACCCCTCCTTCTTGCAAGAGGGGGGCTTTTTTTTAACTATTACACTAGTAAAAATTCTACCTGATACTGTATGAATAATTTGCCGGTTGCCGAGTATATTCTGTGGTCCCACTGATGACCAGCACGACCTGGTAAACATCATCAGAAAAATCGACCGGGATTTCAGCTTTGTTGTTATCATCCAATTCGATCGGTGTTACTGAGACATTGTTGCCATAGGTGATGAGGCTGAGTTTGTAGGTTTGAGGTAAACGGTTTGCCACGCGCACAAAACCAGCCGGTACCCAACCACCTTCGCCTTTTTCAAAATCTTCAAAATATTTGATGGCGGGGATGGAGATATCATCCACCATAATTCCCTCGCCATTGACAGCCGCATCGGTGATGTATTCAAACCGGACCTGTATCTTCTTCCCGGCATAATCTGAAAGATCCACCTGCTCATTTATCCAGCCGTTGGTGGTGCCATTGTAACCCCAGCCGTAGCTGTTGCCTGATACATCACGGTCAGTTCCTGATGGTGTGTTCAAAAACACCCAGTTTCTTCCATCTTCCGAAACCTCGACATATGCGTAGTCATAATCCTGTTCCAGGTCATACCAGGTCTGATAATTAAGTTCGATCGGTCCGGTAGTATTCGAGAAATCGAACTCCCGAGTCAGGGTCATATCCGATTCATCTCCTTTGAAAGACCAGAAGGCAAAATCTCCCGAATATGGATCGTCTTGCAGCAACCGGGCTTCCATGTCACCCTGGAAACTGATCGTATGTGACCCGCTGCATTCGAATTGGATGTAATCCACCCCAAATTGATAAACCTGGCTCGAATTTAGATACGAGTCACAATTGTTGACCAAATCTGTGTATGTGGGCGTAGCCAGCCCGCGATACGCCTTATAGCTATACCTTCCATCCCCGATGTTTCTATCGTTGAGAAAATTGGTCACTGCCCAATCAGCAAAAAGATCCTTAGCGCTGATCACTCTACCAGATATCGGGTCTTTTTCGTTCAGATCATTAAGAACTTTATCGATGCTTTTCATGCCGTTCTCTGGCATTCCAACCAGGGTTTTGGTGGCATCTTCACCAAATCTGTCGAGGAAATACGTGACAAACAGGAAACTGGCACCATAGTGGCTGCCATTCTCACCTACATCGCTGCCCCAATCATTTAACTGCATGTCTGTGTCGGAGGTGTAAGAGTAATCAAATCCTCCCGGGTCATAGTTGTTGATCAGCGCTGCCAGTTCCGAGAAACCTTCATTCAGCCAGGTCTCTTCGTTCAGATCGCGATACCAGTGGATCATGTGCTGGAATTCGTGCGCCAATACGCCATAGGTGAACTCCTGCCCCAGGTCGATGCCATCTGAATTTAGGATGAACATCTCGTGCCCATTGGAGTATTTGTGTGCTTCAGGTGTATATTCATCGAAAGAGGAGAAGTAACCGGCAAGGCTGCTGCCCAAATTGGAACCTAAGAGGATATACAGGTGTGGATCGTTATCAACGCCGGGGCTCCACTCGCTGCCAAAGAATTCCCGGTTGGTGGGGTAAATCTTTGCCTCGAAAGTATCGGTTAGTTTAACCAGATCCTTGTGGTCATATTTAACCCCGTCTTCCACCCAGAAATATACATGTGGGGTAATGTATTGCAAGGTGGCCGGAATTTGGAATGTATTGTTGTTATCGGTATTGGTGACCCAGAAATCTTTTTGCTGCCCAATTTCAAGCGGTTTGATCGGGGCTGGTAGCGTGATGGGGACATTAAACTTTCCCTGCAGCCTGCCAGCCAGGTCGATCAAATTGCTGATCGGAATTATGGTATTTTCCAGGTCATGTAACACATCCTGCGCCTGAGTTAAATCTTGCGCACTTGGTGCAGGTTGGTTTTCGAGTGGTAGCACAGGTTGGGGAATGGTTACTTCGCCCGGTGCCTGAAGGGTTGCGAGCTGATTAGTTGGGCTCCAACTGTTGAAAGATGATTGATTTGTCCTTGTGAAAAGGGCGAAACTAACGGCCACAATAGTGACGCAGCAGCAAAAAATCAAAATAACAATAATGACCACAGAGATCAACGTTGAGCGCTTCATATTTCCTCAATTCACACGATAAAAGCTACATATATTGAGAATGATTATATATGCAATAATTTAGAACAGCATTAATCCATGGAAGGTTGGCGAGTCAGTTATGGAGCGGTTGTCGGGATCACGAGTGGCACATAAATGTTGAAGCCAGCTCCTGTCTCTTTGAAGTTGACCAGCGTCAAATTCTTACCGCAATCGGAAGATGTGGAAACGTATGTCTTATCGGAGAGGGCATTACCACCCAGGTCAACGATCTGCACCCACACTGAATTGGTGGAATTAATGGCCTTGTTACCTAATACGACTTCATAACCGCCTTCGCCGTAAGAAGTTGAGGCGCCTGTCATACCTAACAAGTTCACCGAGCTGCTGTTCCACGTTCCACCCGCCTTTACAACAAGATTCTTTACTGGTTCGCCGTCAAGGTTAAAAACCTGACCGGCGATGCCCTGCCAGCTGCACCCGGCTGTAGAATTGACAAAATTTGGAATGAAAACAGGCGATCCGGGTTGGATGCCATAAGTAAATTGTGCTGCAACAGTAGCTGTCGGAGGTATTTTGGTGGCCGTTGCAGAAGGTCCTTGCTGAGTAGGGGTGGTTGAAGTCTGCGTGCTGACGGGTTGAGTTTGGGTGGGTGTACTCTGGGTTGCAGCCTGGGTTGGAGCGTACGTAATGGTGATCAATCGGGATGGAACCTGGTGAGTTTGAAGCGGAGTCGGATAGGCTGGCAGACTGGATGAGGTTGTGATCGAATGCGGCACAGCCTTGTTGTCTTCGCCTTTGATCCCGGCCGCAGTCGGGGTCAATTCAAACAGCGAAGTTTGTTGGGAATTATCCATCCCTTTCGGGGAACTGAGATGAATGCCGCACCCGGTTAAAACAATGGATGCCATCATCAGGTATATGATCAGCTTTTTGTACATTCAATACTCCCTGGCGGAACCCATATCCACAAAAATTACTGAAGGGTACGCTTTGGTGGTTGTTATTTTGTCTCAGGGGATTTTGTGCAATATTTAGACCAACGCATCTTTATTTGGCAGCTTGTCTTTGGATTTTCCAATATTAAGCCGCCACAGTCCGATAAACCCCCAAACCAGGATCATCAGAGTATTGATTGCCTGCAGAGCGAGGATGAATGTTAAGGCTTCGCTGCGAGTTGTCCCGTAAAGTGGAAGTAGGGTCACAGCGACAAATTGATAGATTCCAACATACCCAGGCGTCGATGGGATTGCCGATGACAGCCCCATGGCTACCAGCAGCAGAAATGCCTGAGGATAGGTAAAATTCAGATTCAAAGCCTGGCTCATTAGAACCACGGCGCTGGCATCCAGGATCCAAACGATCACAGAAAGCCCGAGGAAACCTGCCGCCCTGCCCGGGTGGATGAACGCACTGGCGCCCAGCAGGAAATCCTGCAAAAGTTTGTTAACCCTCTCCCGCCAGGTTTCGGGGAAAGGCAGCTTGTTGACCAGTGAAGTTATGAATCCACGCAAGCGCGGTGCCAGCAGCAGAAAGACCAGCGCAGCAACCCCTAAAATCCCCATCACCCGCATCGCCTGGGGCAGCCAATCCGGCAGGTTGCCAACGGATGGCACCACCATAACGCCGATGAGGACCAGTGTAACCACATCGAAGATGCGTTCGGTCAGCGCCGTCGCCAGCACATAAGACTTTGGCACACCGGTTTTCTCCCCCAGCATCACCGAGCGGATCACTTCACCGGCCCGGGCGGGTAAAAATGTATTTCCTACATAACCCACCGCGGTCGCCCAGAACATTGTCAATGACTTTATTCGCTTTTCGGCGCTGAGCAAAACGCCCCAGCGCAGACCGCGCGTAAACACCGAAATACTCCCCAGAACGAAGATCACCGCCAGATATTTAGCGTCCGCTTGCCGCAGGGTATCCACCATCTCCTGCCATGAGACACCTCTGATGGCAAGCACGAGCAGGATGGCAGGCGATCAGGATTGTGAGAGCGAGATACCATCCACGATAGGAGGGTTTGGTGGGTGGTGCGGTTTGTTCGGTGGTCATGGATGGATTATAGCACTAGGAAAGGGTGGTGATGTTCAATAGGTACTTAAGTAAAAATAATTCATAACTAATTCATGGTTTTACGAGGTAAACAAGAATATCTGGAACTTCAAATACCTGGATTCTATCTATGAGCTCCCCATTTTTTACATAATCTTCTATTCGTTTCATTTGGTTAGGTGGAATAAAAGTATCCATTGGGAAAATGACCCACGCTCTTGTATATGGAATATCTTCAAGTGCTTCAAATAAAAAACCATGTAGAGTCGGAGGAGTCAAATTAGCATTTGCTAATCCGTTTATGATGTAATTTGGTTTTTCAGGTAAGTAATAATCAAAAGGAAGTGCTACGGTTGCAGTAGCATAATACAAGATATCTCCTTTTTCCCATTCATTATTAATATATTGGGCTGTTTTATCTAATTTTCCTCCTCGGCTCGCCGGATCCCACCCAACAAATCCAATAACCGTGAGAAGTAGCCATGATACATAAATCAATCTTCTTAGAATTCTGCCGTTAATTTTGGATAATACACTTCCCAACCAAATTGAATAGGGAATAATTAGTGTAATCATTGTTCTATAAAATAGAGTATTTTTCCAAAAAATGCTCTCTAACAAAATTACAAGAAATGGAATATTAAAAAACAGCATTTCCTTCTGGGGGTGCTTAAATGACTTAAATAATAGGAAAGGTGTTGTGATACCCAATGTCAGAAAGAAAATTGTTGATACAAAATTTTCAACATTTCTCACAAAGAAAGCAAGTTCAATATTCCTTAGCACACCTTGTATATTAATTTTTTCCAACCAAAATTCATAAGTAAAACCATTCACTTGTTGGATGCGTAAGAATAGTATGAACCATGGAATCCACACTATAAGCGCTAGTCCACTAATACTAAGTACCTTTTTCCATGATTTTGGATAATTAGCTATTGCGAAACAAAAACCACCAACAGCAAAAGCTGGTCCAATTACGTGTGTATACATCAATAAACCACATACTGCGAAATAACCGGCCCATTTTTCTTTAATAACAAAAAAGATTAACAATAAGTACAAACATACTAATAATCCATATGCCCTGGCATCCTGTGAAATCCATAGCAATCCTGGTGTAAACGAACAAATACTGAAAATTATAATTCTTGAAGGTTGACTAAGGTTAATACATTTTGATATTTTCCATAAAAGCCAGAGTGTAATAACCCCAATTATTAATGATGGCAACCGAATAATCCATAAATTGGACCCAAACATCGTAAATAGGCGAAGAATTAACTCCCAAAGGATTAAACTCGAATATTTTTGGAAATCGATCAGATATTGGATGAATGGTGTTTGTGCACGAAAAAGGGAAATCGATTCATCATATCTAATAGCAGAAGTTGTATAACTGACAATTCGTGAGATACCACCACAAACCAAAATAGCTTGGGGTAATAATTCTTTTTTCAATAAACTCTTGGCATCCACAAGAGAGAAAATTTTATCTCTCATTCAATATTCTCGATCTGATGGCAACCTTTATTCTCACTATTAAACCTGAATACCTCAACCCAAATGTTTTTATAAACCGGAATAGCGCAATTTGGTAAAAAGTCCATTAATAGATAATTTGACCCAATTTTGATTTTACCTTCATCGTCATGTGACTGAAGAAAATAAGAGATATCCTCAATGCTCACTACAAAATGAGTTACACCCATCGTGTTGAGGTAAGAAGATATATTATAGTTGTTCATATTCTCCTGTGTAAGCCCAGTCCACCTGGACTGATCTACATCGGCTAAACATTTTCCGTCACAATAGTAACCTCTGCCATCCCATAGGAACATAACCTTGGCGCTTTCCGGCAGTTCATTGTTTATATACTCTATGGCTGGGTAATCCCTCAGCATCCTTGTGAGAAACTGGTTTTTTGATTCAACCCCAAGTATTGGTCTTTCCGGTTTAACCAGTCCAATATAAATTCCCATAAAAAAACATGTAACGACCACCATTCCACCGGTTAATCCAATCGTTATCGACCGGCCAACTGACTTATAAACCAATCTATTAGATAAACTCATCATTACAGCACTAGCGAGGATACTTAACCCGGAAAAAGTAGGCAGAAGGAACCTTGTCTGTTGTGATCCAATCGCCCAGGCAACAAATTGAGCAACAGTCAATAACGATAAAATATCCAGGGTCTTCCTGTATGTTTCTTGAATTCTTTGTCTCGCCCACGGGTAAACTAATACAAAGAGGAACAGTGGACTCGCCATTTCCATGCTGGCCATGAAGGTTCCAAATTTCTCATGCTGCAAAAACAGGTTAACCGGCAGCAGCAAATAGTCATACCATGCCTTGCCTGTCCCGAAACTATTGACATAATCCATCCAAATACTCAATTGGTTCGGGTCAATTATGTTTTGCGGAAAATACAGGGGAAAAACCGGATTGCCTGTCCAAATGTAATTTTTCAAATACCAGGGCAGTGCAATGATCAGCGTTGACAAGGCCGAAGATCGATCCATTCCAATGAAACTTCTTCCACCTGTTTTTTGCGCTTTCTCCTTGAATACTGAACCAGATAATAAAAAAAAGTAAGATCCCTGCACCAGATAATGCGAGATACTTTGATCCCAAAGCCAATCCCTGCATCACTCCAGCTAATATCAGCAACCTGCTTTTTCTCTGGTTCTCCCAAATCAAAAAAAGGGCAATCGCCAGGAATTGAAAAAGCGCCCAGGCGATGTCTGTATAAGCAGCATTCCCCCACAATGGCAGGATGGGTATACCAAGCAAGATAGCCGCAGCCAGCCATCCGCCAGGTTTGGGAAGAAACCGTTTCCCGAATGGCATATGTTGCCAGAAAGTAAAAGGATCAGCGTTGAGAAATGGATCAATCGGGCAAATATATCGCTGCCCAGTCCCATGCCCAGTAGATAGATCATTTCCCAGGTAAATGGATAAAATGTAAACCAGTTTTCAGGGATGGGAAGAATTTTCCCAGCTTCCAAAAACATCTTTGGACCCTGCAAATGGTAAGCCAGTCCATCATAGTCCCAGGGTGGAGTGAATGCCTGGAATAAAGCTAAAAGTAACGCCAGTGCTCCAACTGAGAAAATTACTTTTTTTATGATTGAAAAATCATTCCAGGTATGCCTGAAATTTCTTAGCTCACTGAGCGCATCTTCAAGAAAAGCAATGCTGCTTCTAATTGAGATTGCCCCGATAACTGTCAGCCACAAGATTAGGTGCAGAGGTTTGATGAGACCTGCGAGACCCATGAAGAAATACGCCATATGCTATCGCCGCTAATCCAAGTGGAATTCCTATAACTGTCTGTTCAACGAAGGACCAGCCATCCAGTTTGAAAGGTTTGGTCAATAGTGATCCAAGCCCGGTTGCCAGGAAAAGTACCAATGTTGCCAATCCGATGGCAAAAAGGCTGTCCAACATGGAACCGGATGAAAGGTCATCCAGGTGCGGTGCCGGTGTGATCTTCTGGACGTTTAGCAACAATCCACCCAGGAAAAGGATGACTAATATGGAGGAGAATATCCGAATTCCTTTTTTGATATTATTTTCCTTCCGCCAGAGTCTCAATCAAACATAAAGTTGATTTTACATCATACTATCGAAAGGAGCTTTATTAAACCATTACCACATTAATCTGAATAATCCTGATTACAAATCAACTCCTCACTCATCCCGGGAATTCTTTGCTATAATCTCATTTATGAAACAATTACTCCAAAGCATGAAAACTGGAAAGACGATCATCGAAGATGTGCCCATCCCGTCCGTGAAACCCGGCTTTGCCCTTGTGCAAAATGCCGCCTCGCTCGTCTCAGCCGGCACAGAACGAATGCTGGTGGAATTTGGCGAAAAAAACCTGCTTCAAAAGGTTCGCTCACGCCCGGATCTGGCCAAACAGGTGATCGACAAAGCCCTGCGCGAAGGCATCTTTACCGCGTTGGGAGCAGCCTTCAATCGCCTGGACCAACCCATGACCCTGGGCTACTCCTGTGCCGGTACGATCATCGAGGTGGGTGAAGGGCTGAAAGGCTTTAAACCCGGTGATCGGGTGGCCTGTGCTGGCGGCGGTTTTGCCGTCCATGCAGAATTTGCTTTGGTGCCACAGAACCTGATGGCACATATCCCAGCGAGTGTTGATTTTGACTCCGCTGCATTCTCGACACTTGGCGCAATCGCCATGCACGGATTCCGCCTGGCCCAACCTCAGGTGGGTGAGCGTGTTGCCATCATTGGCCTTGGATTACTGGGTTTGCTCGCAGCAGGGATCGCCCGTGCAGCCGGCTGTAATGTCGCAGGTGTTGATCTTGATCCTGAACGTGTGAAGTTGGCAGAGTCTTTGGGTTATCCTTCTGTTCAACGTGAAAATGCTGAAACCTTCTTCACGGAAAAGTCAGACGACAGCGGATGGGACGTTGTGTTGATCTGCGCTGATACTCCCAGTAGTGATCCTGTGGAGTTGGCTGGCAAAATCGCCCGTGACCGCGGCCGTGTGATTGCCATTGGCGCTTTCGGCTTGAATATGCCCCGCAAACCATATTATGACAAAGAGTTGAATTTTATGGTTTCGCGTTCCTATGGCCCGGGCAGGTATGACCTGAACTATGAGGAGAAAGGTGTAGATTACCCGGCCGGATATGTGCGCTGGACCGAAGGACGCAACTTGCAATCCTTCCTTGACCTGCAGGGAAATGGCCTCCTGGATGTCCATCCCTTGATCTCTCACCGAATTGGAATTGAAGATGCCGCCCGCGCGTATGACCTGATCACTGGCAAGCTTACCGAACCTTTTCTCGGTGTTCTTCTCACTTATCCAGAAGCTCATCCGGATCTTGCCACCCGGCGTACAGTCTTCCTCGCACAGCCTTCCATCAAAACAGGCGATGGACTTCCCGGATTGGGGGTCCTGGGCGCCGGGATGTATGCCAATTCAACCTTCCTGCCGTCTGTCAAAAAAATCGGCGGTGCCAGGTTGGTGGGCATCGCATCTGGAACAGGTTTGAATGCCCGCTATGCCTCAGGTAAATTCGGTTATGAATACAGCACCAGCGAAAGTGAAAAGATCTTCGCTGATGAAAATGTGGATGTGATCGCCATCCTGACCAGGCACAATCAACACAGCCCGCAGATCATAGAAGCCTTGCAACGCAAGAAACATGTTTTTTGCGAAAAGCCGATTGCCATCGACCGGGCAGGTGTAGAAGCTGTATTTGATCAATTAAATCAACCGGAACAACCAGTGATGACCGTTGGATTCAATCGCCGATTTGCACCACTTGCAGTAGCAATGAAGCGCTTCCTGGATGGATCTGATCAACCCGGAATGGTGCACTACACCGTCAATGCGGGTGTATTACCGCTCAATCATTGGCTGCACGACCCTCTTGTAGGCGGCGGACGGATCATCGGCGAAGGCTGCCATTTTATCGATTTTATGACATGGCTTTCTAAAAGTCTGCCGGTTTCCGTTTCCACAACAGGTTTGCCGGATGGCAGTCAATTCCATGAGGATAACGTTGATATCACTGTTACCTTCTCAAATGGATCGATCGGGGTGCTTTCCTACCTTGCGAATGGAGATAAATCCTACCACAAGGAACGCTGCGAGGTTTTCCGTGGTGGCCGTGTTGCCGTTCTGAACGATTTTCGCCGATTGGATATGGTCTATAACGGCCGGAAGTCCAGTCAGCGCAGCAGTTTCCGGCAGGATAAAGGGCATCAGGCGGCATGGGGTGCTTTCCTGCAGGGAGTAAAAGACGGTGCTCCACCCATTCCTTATGACCAGATCCATGCAGTGAGCCTGTGCGCCATCGCAGCAGTTGAATCATTGCATACCGGGAAAGCAGTTCAGATATCTTAATCTATCGTCAAGTTAGCTGCAAAACAATCGTTCGGGGCTGACCTGGCTTCCTTCGAGCCTTCCGAATATTTTCGGTGACTTTTGTCTCATAATACATTCTTGCAGAAAGGCGGACATAACAATCCCGAAGAATTCTTATGTCCGCCAAATCATGTTGCTGAATTGTTAAATCTATTGTAATTTCCCTGTGCTTACGGAACACTCTCCGCTAAAGATTTATGTATTTTTACTTTATCTTCGCGTCCATTGCGGTGATAAAACGATTATGCTTTTTGGGCTGTTATATTTATCATCCAATGCACTCCGAATTTATCGACAACCATCCCGAACGTATCTCCCCAGGGAGCTTTCTCCAAAGATTGGGTCACTTTACCTCCGGCTGATAACTTCTCGAAATAGGCTTTTATTTCAGCCATGTTATCTCCGCTCACTGTCATGCTGATCCTTGACCCTGGATCGTACTGCATCCCGGCCGGGGTATCTGCACCCATGAAGGTCAAGCCATTGTCGGCTTCAAGCATGGCGTGCATGATCAAATTGTCTTCGGCCGGGCTCTGCGAGACGTGAAAATCCTTAAAAGTATCCATCTTTAATTTTCCACCAAAGACAGTTTTATAAAATTCCATCGCCTCGCGGGCATTATCCTTAAAGGAGATGTAGGGGTTAAGTAATGTTTTCATTTTTCCTCTTTCTTATCTTACATTTTCTTTGATTCTAAGCAGTTGGATGCAAATTATCAATCCAACTCTTGGAAGAGGATTGTACAAAAGCAGAATCTCATTCCTTGGCCAATAATAAAGGTCTTCGGAATTTGAAACTTATCGAATGATTTCAAATGAACCAGACAATGGTAATTAATTGATATCGTGTTTTTCATTAACGGGGGGCAGGTCAAGGAATCGTTCCAGGTCATGCAGCAAACGATGTAGCTCTTCAGGGATGATCTCGTGCCGCATGATCCTTCCTTCCTGCTTGGTTGTGATCAATCCAGCCTCGCGCAATATTTTTACATGGATGCTTACCGTAGGTCTGGCAATGTGAAGGAATTCTGCCATATCGGTGTTGTTCATCCCGAAATTACGGATCAAGCGTAGGATTAACAGTCTGGTCGGGTCTGACAAAGCCTGGACCTTGTTAGCCAGGTTGCTGCCAAAGGAATAGAAATTTTGAAATATCTCTCCAGGTTCCGCAAAAGAAGCGATAACCTCTCCTGGGAGTATTATGACAGAGTCCGCCAGGCCCAACGGTTCCAACCAGAAATTGACATGCAATTTGCCTGCTGCCACAGCTTGGTACAAACGCGGCTGCCTTAAAATTAAATTCGAAGACGGAAGCCAATCCAGATTTGGAATGGAGGACTGGTTATCGGCTTCTCCCAGGACGGCCAGCGCCTGGGCTTCCAACCTGTCAATCATTGGTTTGCGTGTCATTCTCCAGGGCCGGTAAGTCTCATAATAATAGCGATCCAGCCAATGCCAGAAACGGTCGTGATATTTCCCTCCTCGTAGAATTAGCAGACTACGATCCATCTCATTTCTTATCTTGATGTAGTACTCATCCACGGGTTCTATGCCCACTTCGGATAGCAGTTTTTTGTGTAGCCTTACTCCGAGATCGGTGATCCGGTCAATGATTGGCAGGTCCCCATCAGGAAAAATTTGATAGTCCTTCGTCCTTTTAGCTTGAAGCGCCAATGCACTTTCAAAATCCAACTCTCTAATCGGGATCGTGGCTTTGCTGAAATCAGCTTCCTTTAAGGTTCCGGTGATCATCGCAGCGTATTCAAGGATGGACCAGACCTGCGTTTGTTTGCCAAAAATATTTTCTAATTCTTCCACCCATTCAGCGGGAATATTTTTGGTCACTGGATAAAAATCAACCAGGCTGCCACCTACTCCAGATGTATCTGTGATAAAGGAAAGCACAGTATCCAGTTCTCCGATGATGGAACTGACCAGCGACCAGCCTTTTCCCCTGGTATTAGATGGATTCATTAATTTTCTCCTCTTTAAATCTCATCTTGTGCGATTCTAGTTGAACTCATTATATGCTGTTTTTTTTGCCATTTATTGAATAATATGTAGAGGACTAGAAGGAGAAGGCATACAAAAGAAATCCCATAAAATTCCCCCATAGTCAGGATACCCGCCAACAGGAAGGGTGTGATCACAATGCCGATCAGCTGGCCTGCAACAGCTGTACTTTGAAATACTCCACCCATTCGTCCTAAAAACTCAGGAGGTGTCCTCTTTTGCAACAAGGTCGTGATTTGTACATTCACAAACCCGTTACCAATTCCCCCTACAAGGCAACCTGCCAGCACCAGAATTCTGGCAATCTCAGGTTTCCCAAGATAAGCGCTGATGCACAGCGCCAACGGAATGAAAGCCAGCAAGGATATTCCAGTAATGATATCCAGCCAAAGGTCATTTTTTGATTTCCGGATGAGAAGTACGATCGTTGATATCAGGGTGCCAACCCCAACCAGGCCGATGGTTAATCCCATAAAGCTTTCATCCGCATGGAGAATATCGCGGATGAAAACAGAAAAGCTTACGTCAAAGCCGATAATGATCAGAATTCCAAGAAAGATGCTTAAGAATGCCAGTCTTAGTTCGGGTAACTTTTTAAGTACCATGATGACGTTTTCGGCTGGTTTTTCGCTTCTGCCCTCAGCGGAAACCCGTTCTTTTTTGTGAGGCGGCAGGGCTGGGATGAAAGTTAACAGTATTGCGGCGAATACAAAAGTTACAACATCCAGAATGATGGCCTGGTGGGGGCTTAAGATGACCAGAACAGCTCCGGCGAGCATTGGCGCTCCGATTTTGATCACTCCGGCTAGCTGCTGAAGTAGTGCGTTAGCCCGGGTCAGTTCAGCTTCAGGTACGATTTCAGGAAGCACTGACTGCCTGGCGGGGGTCATGATTGAAACCGAAACCGCCTGTAAAGCAAGTAATCCATAGATGAGAACCAGGTTCTCAGTAAAGATCAAACCACTGACGATCAAACCGGAGACCAGAAGGCTTGCAATCATCAATTTCTTTCTGTCAAACCGGTCGCACAACCAACCCGCCGCCAGGCTGGCGGGCAGGGTCGGCAATAATCCGGCCATGAATACACCACTGGATTCGGCAACTCCGCCGTTTCCCCTGAATACGAGAATGGCAAATATTGACATCATGGTGATCCAATCCCCGATACCACTGATGGATTCAGCTATTCCGATCGTCACAAGCGTCCGGTTCTTGAGTAATTTCCCTGTATTTTCCATTATCCTTCTCCTAATACGTAGCTAAATAACTACGTATATAGTATAGTCATATATGTACTATATGTCAAGAAGGAAAGTGAAAAATGAGGCAATGGGTAAAGCAACAGTGAGCATATCTGGGTTGACTGGGTTTTCAAAATTGTTGGAACTCCAATCAAGACAAAACCCCCAATCTAACAACCATGGGAGTCCGGTGTATTTTCGTGGATTGAAATATATCATTACAAAATTCTCTGTTTAGCAACATTTAATAAAATTCGATATTTTCCCTTCACGAATTTCCACATTCCTTTTTCACGGCCCTCCGTGCTACAATTAATTCATTACCGGAGGTGAATATGACCGAAGCAGTTCTTGTGGATGCAATTCGTACACCGATCGGCGCTCTCGGCGGTGCCCTTGCTTCCGTCCGGCCCGATGACATGGCCGCGCTGGTGATCAAGGCAATCGTGGAGAGAAACCACCTGGTCCCAGCCAGTGTGGATGAAGTTTTCCTCGGCTGCGCCAACCAGGCCGGGGAAGACAACCGCAATGTAGCACGCATGGCTACCTTGTTGGCCGGTTTGCCGGTCACTGTTCCTGCTGTAACAGTTAACCGGCTGTGCGCTTCCGGTTTGGAGGCAATAAACCAGGCTGCCCGCGCCATTCGCGCTGGAGATGGAGAGATCTATATTGCGGGAGGTGTCGAGAGCATGTCCCGCGCGCCTTATGTATTCGGGAAAGCCGAGCAGGCTTATCCCTATGGCAATCTTACCGTCTTTGATACCACAATGGGATGGCGTTTCACCAATCCCAGGCTAACAGAGATGCATGGCACACAACCCATGGGCGAGACTGCCGAAAATATTGCAGAAGAGCTGCAAATCACTCGTGCAGAACAGGATGCTTTTGCGTTGGCCAGCCATCAAAGGGCAATTGCCGCGATGGACTCTGGTAAATTTGATAGCGAGATTCTCCCCGTTTCGATACATGTACGCAAAGGCGATCCTGTTATTTTCAGCCGGGATGAGCGTCCGCGCCGTGATACCACCCTTGAATCACTCGCAAAATTAAGACCATCCTTTAAAAAGGATGGCACGGTCACCGCCGGCAACGCTTCCGGCTTGAATGACGGCGCCGCCGCGCTGCTCGTTATGAGCGATGAAAAAGCCAGAGAACTGGGGCTCAAACCACTCGCCCGCTTCGTCTCTTCCGCTGTCGTAGGGTTGGAACCACGGGTGATGGGTTTGGGTCCCATTTATGCCACCAAAAAAGCCCTAGCAAAAGCTGGACTTGAAATCGGGCAAATTGGTTTGGCTGAGATCAATGAAGCATTTGCCGTCCAGGCTTATGCCTGCATGCGTGAACTGGGTTTATCATACGAAATCACCAATGTGAATGGCGGCGCGGTTGCTCTCGGTCATCCATTAGGTTGTTCAGGCGCCCGGATTATGGTCACTCTTCTGAACGAAATGAAGCGCGTTTCACCAACTATGGCCGCCCCTTATTATGGATTAACATCCCTGTGCATCGGTGTTGGCCAGGGAGAAGCAATGATCGTAGAATGGATTAAGTAAGGAGAATTAAATGATTACGAGAGTTGGTCATAAATTTGTTCTTGTCGTTGTCTTACTCCTGCTGGTCAGCCTGGCCTGCATCACTTCCACCCCCACCCCGGAAGCACCACCGATCACAGTCCCTTATCCAACAACTCTTGTACCACCATCGATAATTGTATCAACTCCCGAACCGCCATTACAATCAATAGACACGCCTGGTTCAGTGGAAGAAACCAGCCCAGATAGTAAATTTTCCTGGCTTACAATCAGTATTCCATCAGCGATAGCATCAGGAGCTTCGTCAATTGTGGCACCCGAAATCAAACCATCCGATCAAACACCTCCGTGGGATGTAGCCCCTTTGCACGAAGAAATATACCTGGAAAATTATGTTCTGGCAGACACATTCCACAAAGCCAGTATTTTCATTTTCCCTGTCGCGGATTATATCGTTTTGCAACCAGACCTATCCAGCCGGGTAGATATACTCAAACAGATCCTGCAGGACACTCCGGAGGAACCAGGCACAGTCCCCTTATTGCCAATTTGGAACGCCGGTCAGATGTTCCTTTCCAAACCAGATTATCTAAAATTTGAAAACGGCAGTGGAATCCGTTACTTGACAATGTATGGACAGGGCTTTGCACCAATTAACAACCACGATCTTTTTTACTCTTTTCAAGGCTTGACTGCAGACGGGGGATACTGGGTCAGTGTGATAATGCCGGTCAATCATCCTTCGCTCCAGGCGACGTATGATGACCCGCTCCCTGCCAACTTTACTCAGTTTGCTGAGAATTTTGAGCAATACACCAAACTGATTCGCGCCAACCTGGATACCCAGCCCGGGGACACCTTCAGCCCTTCGATCGTTGATCTGGATGCCATGATCCAATCCATGCTCATCAAGCCGCTGGGACCGTAACCACCCTGTTTGATGTTGTCCTGGAGGTTATCCGGCAGCGCCGCTGAATTAATCCGTTCTTATAGGAGGAGGCTTTGAAAAATTGGAAGGTCATTTTTATCAGCCTGACTGTGCTTTTCATCCGCCTCAGTTGTCTCTCCTCATTCCCGTCAATTACCAATCCGCCAGAAATGGATGAGGATTTCTCCTTTTCTGCTACAATGAACGCCAGTTCAATTGCCAAATTCAATGCCCAGTCTCAGTTAACTGGTCATATAGATTCCAGTTATTATCCGGGTCTGCCTGATCTGGATGCTTTATCCAACTCCATATTTTTTGAATAACAGGCGGGAGAATATGCCATGAAACAAGTTGCAGAAATATTAGCCCACACCAGCCATGTCGCCGGGGTTCTTTTCGCGCCAGACTCAAAACATCTGCTCTCCTGCGGAATGGATGCGCTGATCAAGATCTGGGTGGTGGATTCGTGGAGCCAGTCCGGGGAATTCGCCGGCCACGAGAAAAGCGCCAACTGCCTGGCGTTCACCCCGGATGGAAAAACGCTTGCCTCGGGTTCAACGGATACCAACATCCGCCTGTGGCGGTACCCAGAAGGTGAAGAACTCCATGTCTTGAAGAGCCATCGCAACACGGTCGCCACCGTTCAGTTCTCCCCGGATGGCTCCCTCCTAGCTTCGTGTTCCTACGATGCCAAGGTGAAGCTGTGGGATGTCACATCCGGTGAATTGTTATTGACTTTCCATGAACACCCCAAAAACGTCGCTGCTGTAAAATTCACCTCAAATGGACAATTGCTTGCTTCCGGTGGAATTGGTGGGGATATCCTGGTCATGTCTGTTCCGGATGGATCGCTTGTGCAGCGGTTGCAGGGCCATCAAACCGCAGTGACCTGCCTTGCTCTGTCACTGGATGGTCAGACGTTGATCTCCGGTGGCTATGAAGGAACGATCCGTTTCTGGAACACCTCCACGTGGTCTGAAGAGAGGGTCATCCCCGTCCAGCAGAGAGGGTTGTATCCGATCAGTCTGTCACCAGATGGTAAATTCCTGGCAGTTGGATGCGAATTCATGGTCAAAATCCTTATTGTGGCGGATGGATCCCAGGTCGATGAGCTTGCCATGGGGGTAAAAGGGGTTTACGGAGTAACCTTCTCTCCGGATGGCAGGTATCTTGCCAGCGCTTCTGCAGACAAACGGGTAAGGGTCTGGGAAGTGGACTGAACTTCCAGCAGATATCCATACTATAATTAGTTGAACCATTTTTATTCTGGAGTCTCTTATGACCGACTTTGACGCTGCCTATCATTTTCCGAAAGGATTCCTGTGGGGAACCGCCACTGCTTCTCACCAGGTGGAAGGAAATAATCATAACAACAACTGGTCACGCTGGGAGATGGAACCAGGGAGAATCGTAGACGGCGCCAGGTGCGGGCTGGCCTGCGATTGGTGGGGTGGACGTTGGAAGGACGACTTTGACCGCGCTGTCGAAACTGGACAAAATGCGCATCGCCTTTCCATCGAATGGAGCCGCATCCAGCCCGAACAAAACCGCTGGGATGAAGATGCGCTCGACTATTACCGTCAGATCATGCGCGGGTTGTATGACCGCGGTTTATCGGCCATGGTCACCCTACATCACTTTACCGATCCGATCTGGATGGCTGACCAGGGTGGCTGGGAGAATCCAGAGTCCCCGGTCTGGTTCGAGAAGTATGTCCGTAAAGCTGTTGAAGCGCTAAAGGAGTATTGCACGACCTGGATCACCATCAACGAACCCAATGTGTATGTTGTATCAGGCTATGTTTATGGCATGTTCCCCCCCGGTAAGACAGATATCAAGATTGCTCAAAAAGTCATGATCAACCTGACGAAAGGTCACGCGGCAGCCTATCACGCCATCCACGAAATTCAGAAAGAAGCGCGGGCGGGTTACGCTATCAATTACCGTGGATTTGTCCCCTCAAAGTCCTGGTTTCCACCAGACCGCATCGCTTCCAGTATTCAGAACGGCTTTTTTAACGATCCATTCCCCGTCGCTGCAAAAACAGGGCTGCTTAAAACTCCATTTATGCGGGTCAATATCCCGGAAGCTGCCAACACCCAGGATTTTTTGGGCGTCAATTACTACTCCCAGGATCTCGTCGCTTTCGACCTCACCAAAGCATCCACCCAATTCATTCGAAATTTCTATCCGAAGGACCCTGATCTCAGTCCAACCGGGTTCATTGCAAACGAGCCGCTCGGGTTTTATGCTGCTTTAAAGTGGGGGTTAAAGTTCAAAATACCGATGATCGTCACCGAGAACGGCGTGGAGGACAATCTGGATACCTTGCGGCCACGTTATTTGTTACAGCATGTCCACCAAGTGTGGCGTGCTGTCAACTTCAACTGGCCGGTCAAAGGCTACTTCCACTGGTCGCTGGTGGATAACTTCGAATGGGAGCGTGCATGGACTCAACGCTTTGGACTATGGGGCTTGAATATTGACACCCAGGAGCGCACTCGCCGTAAGAGTGTTGATGTTTATGAAGCTATTTGCCGCGAGAATGGCATCACCACAGACATGGTGAAAAAATTTGCTCCAGAAGTCATTCAGAAAATATTTAATGCCTGATCAGCACAGAGGGTTAAAATGAGGAGGTGGCGTGACTGAAAAATTTGCAGCAGTTCTCACGGGCGACATTTTGCATTCCATGAAATTCAGCCTTGAAATGCGCAGCGCCATACGAACCGAACTGGATTCGATCATTCACCAACTTAAACAATTTAGTATATATCAAGGCGTTTTACCACATGATCTCATCCAATTCCGTGGGGATGGTTGGCAGCTACTGGTAACTGACCCCGCTCTTTCTTTAAGGGCCTGCCTGTCAATCCGGGCGCTTTTGCAAAATCGATTTCCAAAGGAAAAAGTGGATACGCGGATTTGCATTGGGCTTGGAACTATTCCAACCACGAATGAAAAATTTGCCAAGAATGATGGCGAGGCATTTATACTATCCGGCCGGGGATTGGATGCCATTCCCAAACGTGGTGGATCAAACCTGATGGTAAAAATCAGTCCTGCCATTGCCCAGTCTGTAGCGAAAGAACTGGCTATTAACCCGATGCTGAATGCCATCGATTACATTGTCGAACGCTGGACTACCAAGCAAGCCGAAGTGATCAATTCAATGTTAATCGGAACATTATTTACCTCCGATCGTGTAACCCGCTATGCTTTGGAACGGGCTGGCTGGCGGGTAGTATTGAATATTTTGGATTACTACGAACATCAAATTGGCAGCCTCTAGATTACAATTTTGTATCCAGGTCGAATATGGATATATATTTATATCCTAATATGTTAGGGATATGTAATTATATCCTAATATAAATAATCCGATTACAGGAATGCTCTATGACAAACAACTATTTGTGGATCACCATCTACTTTTCTCATCTGGTAAGCGCTTACTGGTTTGGAAATTTCCCATTAAAGACGAAAATTAGCTGGATCAGATCAGCCTGGGGCATCATCCTTTCATCCGTACTGGCATATCTGCTGGCAGGGGATTGGGAAAATTTCTGGATTCCAGCCTCAGTAGGGCTGGCTGTATTTTTTCAGAATATGTTATTGACCAGGGTTACTGGCAAAAAAGTGGAATTATTGCTGCTTGTAGAGATTGGGTGGATTATATACACACTCATGCAATCATTTGTGATCACCCCTGTAAGACTTCAGTGGCTGGATGTTTGGGGTATAACCTATTATGGCATCCTTGTTTTGATCTCAGGGTGGACAATTTCTGCATTTCCGCTGGGCAATCTGATAGGTCTGCTTCTGAAAAAATATCAAGGAAAAATGGTTTCAGGTTTTCCATCAGCCGGAAGAATGATCGGCACATTGGAAAGATCCATTTTATACATCCTATTCATCATCAATGCCCCGATCGGGGTCGGTTTCTTGATCACAGCAAAAACACTCTTCCGCTTTGGAGAAATTTCCAAAGCGGAAGACCAAAAGGCAGTCGAATACATTCTGATTGGCACGCTGTTCAGCTTTCTCCTGGGAATGGTAATTACCATTCTGTCCATGCTGGCAGCAGATCCGTTCTTCGTCGCCTGGAACTTCAAATTGCTTGGTTATTGATCATTCAATGAATTGACCAAAAAATGTTACTTTTTCATCAACCGTCCCGGTTGCCAGGGAGTGCCAATGGCCGGCAGGACCCAACGATCCAACCCCAGCCATCCCGCAGTCTTCCACGCCAGGATCAACAGGATTGCTATTGTAAAAAGCATCGGGTTGGTGCTGGCTGTACCTGCCATCATAAAATTCCAATTCATAAATCCACCGAGAAACGCTACAATGCCTGTGAACAAGCCCAGTATTAATGCCACGCCTATGAGCAATTCTCCAGCCAGAACGAGTTTGGCAAACCAGGTATAACTTCCGCTATCCAGCAAGGTTTGCAAAAAAGTACGATACCAATCGAAAGCAATCACCGGGCGTGCAGGAGCATCCGGTATGGCAACTGCACGAGTCCAGAATCCTTTCAGCGCTTCCCCGGAGAGCCACGCCGGGTTGGATAATTTTCCTATTCCAGAACTGAGCCATGTATAACCAAGGTATAACCTGGCGATCAACCACAACCAGGACCAGCGAACATCGCCAAATATCATCATAACTGCTGGTGGATCTGTAAATGGAACTTTTGATTGTACAGTTTTAGATGTTGTCATTATTACTCCTTATCAATGATTTATCCCATGATAAAAGAAAGTAAGATTTCTTAAATAGGATAACAATAGTCTTATTTAGTATACTTGGGGGATTGCATTAATTCCATAGGCATAAAAGCCTATCGCAAGTTTGTATCAGGTTCTATTAATTGTGACATGACACCCAGGAAGTGTAATTAAGATCATAGGAATGTAACAGTATTTCCCGGTTTCGACGACATCAATTTATTGGCCACCAAGAAAATCGTAGCTGATTTTCTTTTGAATGGCAGATACCTGTGTAAAAGCCTGCTTTAGTATTTCCTTTTGGACATTCCCAAGTTTTCCCGGGTGGATGATATTTGTGACCGGCAGACCAGCCGGTACCGCGGCTATCTGGCTTTGTAGACGCAGCTTCATCAAAAGATCATAGGATTCCACAATATCATCTCTTGAAGATGGCAGAATAATATTTCTCTCCCGTAAAGTTTCAATTCTTTCCACTGTATGTGTCTGAACGATCTGATGCCGCAGCGCGTATAATCTGGCAAAACACACGATCGGCATCATCGCGTCTTTCAAGTTGATCTCGCCGCTTTCCCCGCTCAAAGCCAGGGAGCCTGGTAATCTGAACGGCGATTTGAACAATAGTGCATCCTGCGCTAGGTGGTAGAAAACAGCGTTCTCTGACATTAATGTAGCATGAATGTTTTGACGCAAAACATTAGTCAACTCTGCGTTTCCATGGATAGTTCGAAAATCGAAGAAAATGCTCAAGTCGATGATTTCCTGGGGGTCAGACTTGAAAACCCAATCTTGAAAACCGGCAATCCATTCGGGAAGTGAACGGCACCAACGAGGGTTACTGGCCATAACATTTCCTTTGCAATATGTGTATCCAGCCTGGTTTAATCCCTCACTTACCAGCTTCCCCATTTTTAAGAAGTAATCAGAAACAGCTCCGGAATCCGGTTTTCTAGCCTCGGCAAAAATAATTCCGTTGTCCTGATCTGTGGCTAATGTCGTCTCCTGCCGTCCCTGGCTGCCCATCCCGATAAAGGCAAATTCAACCGGTGCCGGCCCCAAGACCTCCAATGCCAGCTGGATCAGGCGATCTGTGGCGGCATCGCAGGTGGCTGAGAGCAAATTTGTCACGGTATTCGGTCTGGCGCTGTTTTCCAACAATGATTTCGCCATTGGCAGAACTCGTTTAGTAGATCGGGCAACTTCCTCTTTGGATTCAGCGCGGGAAATCTCACGCGTAAGCACAATGGGTGCATAAGATTTAAATTGGATAAGCGAACTGTTATCAACCACACTGACGATCTGCCCACTTTGGTCTTCCACAGCAAGATGTGAAACACCATTTTCTTCCATGAGCATTAAGGCTTCATAGACCGATGCCTCTTCTTTGATTTTTATGAGGGGTGCACTCAGAATTGCATGAGCCGGTGTACTGGCTGGAAAATTTTGCGATAGCACTCTCTTGCGTAGATCATGATCAGTGACGATGCCTACGATTACATCTTTATCAGAAGCTATCAATGCAGCGGTAACATGTTTATCCGTCATCTGCCGTGAAAGCTGTGTTGTGGAACTATTCAGATCGCAAATTAATAAATTCCGTCCCAACCGGGAAATTGGCTCATGCAGGAAAAGTAGAGATGTTTGTAATTTCTCAATGAGTGTTTCTTGCTCTTTTTGTAGCCTTATATCGTGGGTTACTTCAATTAAAGTTCCATCAATATATTCAGCACTACTTTTGTCATCATGGATTAATTTGGCCGAAAGGGATAAATAATGATCAGCAGCATTACTTGATTCCAAGTGGATGAGATGGTTTTCAATGATCCTTTCATGTTTGAGGTTTTTAAAGAAATGCTCAAACTCATCAGCATTGGAAAATAGATCTGCCAGGTCAGGATTTTGAATAAAAAGATTTTTTATTAGAGACCTGGCTGCCAGGTTTAATTCAATGAAAGGCGCTCTCCTGACAGCCCTGGCGCGGAAGATACCCACTGGCACGGATTGAGCGGATTGCGTGATGCCATTCTCCATTTGATCCATAGATCTCTGGACCATTCGTGCCAGCAAGATGTAACCGCTTTGACCGGCAAACACGATCGGATTCAACGCCAATATACATTCCAAAATTCGGCCGTCAGCATGTTTTAATCCTCCTTCAAACACCTGATCTTCAACGGTCTGGCCGACTTCCATGAGATCAAATCGTTCCCAAATTGGAAGGTTATCGGGTTCTCCGGGCAGCACATCTGATAATTCAAGTAATTCAAGTTGATTTGCCGAATACCCGGTTAGATTTAAGAAAGTTGGGTTGGCGTATCTACAGCGTTTATCAATGATCAGCAGGGTGCCTTCACTCGCTGCCTCTACAAGAGAATGGTATCGTTCTGTGGATTCACCCAACTCATCGACAACTTCCTGCCGTTCGCGTTCAATTCGTAAACTTTGTTGTAATACAAACATTAGCAAAAGGATGACAGCACCTGATATTGCCAGGGATGTATTGACAAGATTTCGCTCAATACGCGCAATCTCAGTTTTCACATCATCAATATAGATCCCTGTGCCTATGATCCAACCCCAGGGTTCAAACCCCTTTACAAACGATTCTTTCGGTTCAATTCTTTGCGGATCATCGTTCCACTGCCAAACATAATCAATATATCCTTCATTCTTTTCGCGCACCAATTCAGCAAACTCAACGAAAATTGGTACCCCGCGGGGATCGGTAAAAGCGCTCAAATCCTGACCGTCCAAGTCAGTTCGATATGGATGCATGATCATTCGTGGCTGCATATCCTGGATCCAGAAGTAATCCTTGCCTTCCGGTCCATACCTCAGATCTTCCAATCGTGAAATTGCCAGGGATTGGGCTTCCTCACGTGTAAAGAGTCCATTTTGTTCATCGCGATAATATGAAGAAAGTATGCTCCACGCTGAATTAGTCAATTCGTGGATCAGCTCATGCTTGCGGTCAAGCAAGGTTTGTTCGAATGAAGGCAGAATTATCCCCCAGATTGCTGCGAGGAAAAGCGAAATTACCAGAAGCGTAGGCAGTAATATTCTAAGGATATACGGTCGAACTTTAAATTGGTGCAGCCGATCTGAAGGATTGTTGCCATTATTTTCTTGATTTGTAAGCGAATTTCGTGAAATTTGGTTGTCAGTGATGGATTCATGTGCTGTGAACAGGCGTTTTCTAAATTTTCCCCAATCTTCCCTGCGTAAATAAATGCTAAATTCATTTTTCACACGGGTGGAATATTCATGAAAATCAGTACCTGCTGAAATCAGAAGATCGTGTTTTGCAGCAATATTCTGAAGGCTTTCGTTCTGTGAAGCAGTATATTCAGTGTAGATGGCTTCGATACCATCGATGCCCAGTTTTTTTAATCCAGCGATCAATACCTCTAAACGCTCAGGATCAGTTTCGTAAATGAGAGGATGCGCTAAAAAAACGCAACCACCCGCACGGTGAATCAGCGAAATCGCTTCACTAATTGCCAGTTTCCCTTCAGGCGCAGAACTGACAGCTGAAACATAAGATAAATTGGAATGATTTACGCCGACTTTTCGAATTGATCCTGCAATGCTATGCACTTCCAGTTCGTGCACCTGACGCATGGAGAGCAATGTGGCAGCGAGATCGGGATTTTCCGTGTCAAAGCCATATCCTAAAAGATGGATTTCACGGCTATTCATTTGGCATGCCAGCTCTACACCGGATAGGTAAGCTATCCCATATTTTTTGAGAGCTTCCTGGAAACGAGGTAATCCTTCAAGTGTATCGTGATCTGTAAGGGCTGCATATCTAACACCCGAGGCAGAAAGATTCGCTGCCAGAGCTTCAGGTGTGAGATCTCCATCGCTGAAGATGGAATGACAGTGAAAATTAACAGGGATATGATCGGTCATTGCTGTGGAAGGCGGACTGTGCAAGATGAATCAGCCCGCCTTCCAAAATTAATTATTCTGCTATAGCCATCTGCTTCTTCTGTGTTAACAGTGAGACTACTACCAGGGTAATAAAACTCAATGGGATGGAAACAATCCCCGGATTATTTAATGGGAAGGGTGCATCCAATGCGCTTCTGCCATAGAAAACGAACATATCCGGTGAGAAAGCGATCAATCCCAACGAGGCTACAATACCAACCACAATGGAGGAAGCGATTCCTTTCGCCGTTGTTTTTTTCCAGAACAGCAGCATGATTATTGCCGGCAGGTTGGCGGAGGCAGCGACGGCAAAGGCCAGACCAACCAGGAAGGAAACGTTCATACCTTTGAATAGAATACCCAGTAAAATCGCAATACCACCGATGACAAAGGCTGTGATCTTGCCAGCCCGAACTTTTTGTCGATCGTCCATTTTGATCTTGAAGTATCTATCGAACAGGTCATGTGCAACAGCCCCGGAAGCAGCTACGATCAAGCCGCTGACTGTCCCAAGGACTGTGGCAAAAGCAATTGCGGATATGACGGCAAAGAGCAGTTCACCAAACGAGCGAGCCAGTAATGGGGCAGCCATATTGCTGTCTGCTGGATTGATGACTCCATTGACCATTGCGCCCAAACCCATGAACAAGGTTAGGATGTAGAAAAAGCCGATGGCTGCAATGGCAACGATCGTCGATTTACGCGCGCTGGCCGGGTTTGGAACAGTATAGTAGCGTATCAAAATATGAGGCAGCGCAGCGGTCCCAAGGAATAGCGCCACCATTAATGATAGAAAGTCCAGACGCTCTAGCGGTGTGCCTTCCACTTTAAACTTCAACCCAGGCCGCATCACTAGGTCACCTGAAACATCTTTTGGATAGTAAACAGTTACCTTTTCACCTTCGTTATCAGTGAAACTGGCGGTTTTCCAGGTTTGAACTGTCGTGCCTTTATCAGTTATAGTGGATAAGAATTCAAATACCGATAGCTTCCCGGTACTTGTATCTGTTTGCCCCTTGATTTGTTGAAGATTTCCAACCTGTCTTAGTTGGTTCTCTTCCGATGCTGGAGCCCCGTTGATCCATTTGCCATCTGCCTTAAAAACCTCAGATTGCGATTCTTTGAGAGTGATCTCTCCGCCAATTTCAGAAACAGTCCACCAGGATTCCTTTCCTTCGTGTCCCAATTTCACAAAAAGGAGGCCTCCCTTTGTTTCTTTTTGCTCAATGACATCCCAGCCAGCATCAGATACCGAAATCTGATCAGCTGATTTTGTCGCAGTTAGATGGCTATATTCATAAAACGGAACAGTTCCGCCTTGATCCGGTTTCGTTGTTAAGCCGCGGTTTACAACCGAAATGACAAGAACCGTTGAGAAAATAATTAATAATAATCCTTTTAGGAACTGGACATAAGTGGTTGAAGCCATCCCTGCAGTAGCGACGATTGTAATAACAATTGCACCAACCATGATCACGCCCCAGGCATGCGGGATGCCAAGCAAGGGTTCAACTAAAACCCCCGCCCCTACCATTTGCGGGATCAGGTAACACACAGAGACCACAAGGGTGCTAATAGCAGCAGTCAGTTTTATGCCGCGTGAATTGTATTTTGCATCCACAGCGTCTGTAAAAGTGAACTTGCCCAGTTTTTTCAAAGGCTCCGCGACAACAAACAGGGCCACGATCCAACCTGCAAGGTATCCTACGGAGTACAAGAATCCGTCATAACCGACTGTCGCGATCATACCGCAAATGCCCAAAAATGATGCAGCCGATAGATAGTCGCCCGCGAAAGCAATTCCATTAACCCCCCAATGGATCTTTCCGCCAGCGGCGTAATATCCACTGGCTGTTTTAGTTTTATTTCCAAGATAGAGCGATAAGCCAATGACGATTACTACAAAAATTAGGAATATGATAATTGCCATGACTAAGCCTTTTCCTTCGTTTCAATGTGGGCTGAATTATTTTCTTCTGCCAATTTGTCTAACTTAATGTAATGGGCTTCTTTTTGGCGGCAAAGCCAGTCATATACGAGCGCCTCAAGCAATGCCACAATGATGAGGGCAAACCCGTAAACGGTTGCCAGGTTTAATCCTGCAATGATGATGGTACCCATCGCCAGTGGATTGATCAGGTTGATAGCTACAAAACTTGCATAAAAAAGGGAATAGGCAATAAACATCCAAATGCCTAATCGTATTTTATAAGGTCCTGCAGGGTCTTTCTCTGCTGGTGTTGCGGGTTCATGTAACATGGCAGCGACTCCTTTTGGTGAATTGGGTATATTCTGTTAATTATATGGGAAAAGCATATACTGGCAATGAGCAAATTATCCAATTCCCTACTATTTTAGAGGGATGTGGGTTTTTCACACTTAGGAATAAGTTTTTGTACAGACTTGGCTTAAAATCCATCCGAAACGATCATTGGCATTAAACATGCGATTGCATTCGAATACCCAGAATCTTCCTTGTCGGCATCAATGGTTACAACATCGCAGAAATCTATATCAGCCAGCCAACTCTCGATCAGATGCTGCTGGATGGCCAGGTCTTCGATCTGTGATACTTCAATATTGCGGTGGCGAATGAGGAAGCGTTCTTTGATAACACCCAACGAGGCGCGTAAATATACGATCAAATCTGGTGGAGGTGAGTAGCTACGGGCAAGTTCGTAGAACCGCCGGCACAGATCAAACCCGGTTTTAGTGAGCAAGCCGCGCTGATGGAACAGGTTGGTAAAAATGTAAAAATCCGTTTCAAGTCCACCGTCGGTAATGCCGGTTTTATTTGACATTCGGATGACCCGTTCCTGTTCAGCCCGGTATAGCAAAAAATCCAATTGGTTGGCAAGCATCATTGCAGAGCGATCTGCGGCTGCAGCAGTATGGAAAGGGCGCTCTGAATGCTCTTCAGTAAAGACTGGCAGCCCGGATACTTCGCCCAGCCTGCAGGCAAGCGTGGTTTTTCCGACGCCCGAGACCCCGGTTATGGTAATAAGTTTTCCCATGAGTTACATTGATAAGTTCTGAATGAGGTTATCAGGATCGCTTCAGCTACACTGATTTTTAGAGCGGAAATTGATCAACCTTGTTGGTAGGCAGCTAGAAAATCCTGTTTTGTGATGCCTGCCCGGCTGATGATCATTCGCAATGTCGAGGCTTTGAATTCGGGTATGTCAGGAATGGTGAGCGGAAGCTGCATACCGCTGGCGGTATAACAGGACATCGATATATGTGTTCCCTGACGTACCAGGCGGTAACCAAGGTTTTCAAAGGCGTGGATCACCCTATCTTTTGGGGCAACCTCCGGCATGCTGGCGCTCATAGGCTGATCCCTGTCTCGGTCAGCACGGCTTCCATAACAAGTGGTCCAGTCCCGAATACTTCCTGCCCGAATGTCTCAACGTGGAACATGATCGCGGAACGGACATCTGTCATTGCATCATTTTCAGTATCGCCGGAACCGATCACAACCCCTTTTAACCCGAGTGGATATGCGATATAGCCATCCGGGTGCTTTTCAATCATAATCTTTACCATTTTTTCCATGATTCCTCCGGGGAATACAATATTATTATACACATTTCAAGCTCATTTACTATTACATTAAGTGCAAGTTTGTTGCCTTATTTTGCGGGTGTTTTGGAGTTAATTCTTCCTGCAAAGGGGTTGGTCTTGAAATGACAATAGATTTGCTGTAAAGTAATGGTACAAAACCAATAAAGGAGGAGAAAAATGGGTCTAATCGTTGGTTTAATTTTAATTGTGATCGTGTTGATCCTGATATTTTTACTAAAATCAGGTGAAAAAACTCCTTACGTAAAAGAAGCCCCCAAAGCCCTGTCCGTTGCCCGTTCCACGACTACAGCAGATGATCTCAAGGCTATTGAGGGCATTGGTCCAAAGATTGCTGCCTTGTTTGCGGAAAAAGGTTATTCCACTTATGCCGCATTAGCAAAAGCTGATCCCAAAGTCCTGGATGAGGTCCTGCGCGAGGCCAGTCTGGCTATGGCTGACCCTGCTACGTGGCCGCAGCAGGCTAAATTACTGGCAGAAGGCAAATTGGATGAACTAGCAGTATTACAGGACAGTCTTAAAGGCGGACGTAAGGTTTAACGGTTGTTAATTCGGTTCAATTAACCGCCCTGAAAATGCAACAGGGTGGTTTTTTTATCCACATTCCATTTGGTATAATCAGTCCATCTTAAAGCTCCGGGAGTAAAAATGGCTCAACCCCTCGATTTTCAATCTATTATCATGAAATTACAGCAGTTCTGGGCAGATCAGAACTGCCTGATCTGGCAGCCATATTACTCACAGGTCGGAGCTGGGACGATGAACCCGGCCACGTTTTTGCGAGTCCTCGGGCCGGAGCCCTGGAATGTTGCCTATGTTGAACCATCCATCCGCCCGGATGACGGCCGCTACGGCGAGAACCCGAACCGGTTACAGCAACATTACCAGTTTCAGGTTATCTTGAAACCAGACCCTGGCAATCCGCAGGAAATTTATCTTAAGTCGCTGGAAGCGATCGGTATTGATCCGCTCCAGCATGACATCCGCTTCGTGGAAGATAACTGGGAATCACCCGCTTTAGGCGCCTGGGGGTTGGGCTGGGAAGTGTGGTTGGATGGGCAGGAGATCACCCAGTTTACTTACTTCCAGCAGGCTGGTGGTCAGATACTGGAACCGGTATCCGTGGAGATCACCTATGGTTTGGATCGGATTGCCATAGCCCTGCAAAAGGTACATTCATTTAAAGAGATACAGTGGAGTCCCACCCGGACCGCCGGTGATGTTAACCTGCTGGGTGAGCAGGAGCACAGCAAATATTACTTTGAACTGGCTGATGTGAATAACCTGCGTGAAATGTTCATCTTGTTTGAAAAAGAGGCAAACACTGCCCTTGAAGCCGGGCTTGTCCTGCCTGCCCATGATTACATTTTAAAATGCTCACATACATTCAATATTCTGGATACCCGGGGGGCGATCGGTGTGACTGAGCGTCAGGCATTTTTTGGCAGAATGAGGGATCTGGCAAAAAAGACTGCTGATTTGTATGCATCCCAACGAGAACATCTGGAATACCCCTGGTTGGCTAAAGGCAGTACTCCAGTGGTTGGGTCGGCTGTTGGAAATTCTGTTGTAAAGACAGACAAAGTTACTGGCGCCCTGGCTGATTTGCTACTGGAGATCGGGACAGAAGAGCTGCCTGTAGCTGATCTGGATTCGGCTTTGGCGCAGTTGAACGATCTGGCGCCTGCTATATTCAAGGATGCCCGGCTGGGGTGTAAAGCGATCCATGTTTGGGGAACACCGCGCCGACTGGTGATCTACGCTGAAGGTGTGGAAACCCAACAGATCGACAGGAAGATGCTGGTCAAGGGGCCGCCAGCCAGCCGAGCATTTGACGGGGACGGTAAATTAACTCAGGCAGGGGAAGGTTTTGCACGCAGTAAAGGCCTGGATCCATCCATGCTTAAGATACAGGACATCGATGGCGGTCAATATGCTGTGGCTGAAGTCCACGAGCAAGGCAAACCTGCGTCGGCTATTCTGTCTGAGGAATTGCCAAAAATGATTGGCAGGATCAAATTTGACAGGACGATGCGTTGGAATAGTAGTAAAACAGCTTTTTCGCGCCCCATCCGCTGGTTTATGGCCATTATTGGTGGTGAAACCGTGCAATTTGATTTTGCCGGGATATCATGTGGCAATTCCACACGCGGACTAAGGTTCCTCCAACCGGAATCCACGCCAATCGCATCCCCTGTAGCATTTTTTGATCTATCTAAAATCCCAGGGCATTATACTGGATCAAGCCGAACGCCGGAAGGTGATTGAGCAACAGGTGACAGACATCATGCAGGAGGTAGGTGCGGATGTGGAACTGGATGCAGGGTTACTTGATGAGGTCAATAACCTGGTCGAAGCTCCAACCGCATTCAAGGGTAATTACGAAGCAGAATATCTCAAATTACCTGCGGATGTCTTAATCTCTGTCATGAAGAAACACCAGCGATATTTGCCGGTCAAGAAAGGTGGAAAACTGCTGCCCTACTTCATCGCCGTTCGGAATGGTGACGACCGCAACCTCGATGTAGTCGCAGATGGCAACGAGCAGGTGATCCGCGCCCGGTTTGCCGATGCAGCCTTCTTTATCAACGAAGACTTGAAGACGAAGCTGATCGATTTCCTGCCAAGATTAGGCACCCTGACCTTCCAATTAAAACTCGGATCGATGCTGGATAAGACACACCGCATTGAAAAGATTGTCGAAGAGTTAATGCCTGTGTTGGGCGTTCTTGAAGGCTGATGAAGCTGTTACCCGACGGGCAGCCAAGCTTTGTAAAGCCGACCTGGTTACAAAAATGGTTGTTGAAATGACTGCGCTCCAGGGCATTATGGGGAGATTTTATGCCTTGCATTCCGGCGAGAAGGAAGATGTCGCCGAGGCGATCTTTGAGCATTACCTGCCGAAAAGCGCAACTGATAAATCCCCATCCAGTATGCCAGCACTGGTGATAGGCATAGCTGACAGGTTGGATACTCTGACAGGATTATTTGCCGCAGGGTTAGCTCCCACCGGTACAAAAGATCCGTTCGCACAACGCCGGGCTGCCCTTGGCCTGGTTCAAAACCTGATCAATTTGAATCTTGATTTCGATCTTCGCGATGGGCTGACCGCTGCCGCGAAACAGCTCCCGGTGAAAGTAACAGAAGAATCTCAGGCTGCCTGCCTCGAGTTTATCGTGGGGCGCCTGCGATCTATGCTTCTGGATCAGGGATTCCGCTTCGATGTGTTAGATGCTGTTCTTACCGAATGTGGCAATCTTCCTGCTCGTGCAAATCGCAACATCAAAGAACTAACTTCTGCCATTGCACAGTCAGATTGGCTGGTGAACCTACAAGCTTTTGCCAGGTGTGTCCGCATCACGCGTGATCAGAAATCTATATATGAGTTGAAACCGGAATATTTCGCTGACGTGGCTGAAAGAGAATTATTTGCAGCACTCGAGCGGTGTGAGTCACAGCTACCATTTGAATCTGTCAAAGTATTTATGGATGCCTTCCTTCCGATGATTCCGGCCATCAATAGCTTTTTTGAAGCTGTCATGGTGATGTCAGAAGATGAACGCCATAAGAACAATCGACTGGCTTTATTGCAACGAATTTCAACTCTTCCCGTGGGTTTGGTGGATCTATCCAGGCTGGAAGGCTTTTAACCCGGATTAGATTGTCTTTTAGAGGAAACAATTCTGATGCAACAAAAAGTCCGGCATGGTCGCCGGGCTTTATACATGATAATTGCTCGCATCATTTATTTATTAAAATTATGTGATCAAAGTTCTTTGTCGGAGGGGGTTAAGCCCAATTTACTGGCTTGCTCAAAGGTTAATAAACCGGGACTGGTGGAATCGCTGAAAGTTGTGCCAGAGGTCACTTCCTCCCAAAAAGTATCTACATCCTCGACCTTGATTCTTTTCTTTGGAGTTTTTACAAAAATCGCATCGATCTCTTTTTCTGTCCCTTCTAGTGGGGATTCTACCTGTGCTTCAACTAGCGCTCCTAAAGGCGTTAATTCTTCTTCGCGCCTTGCCCCATAAACCTCCTCAGGGCTGGAAGATTGTGAGATACTCTCCTGTAAATCAGTAATCGCCGCACCGAGAGCATCAAATGCTATTGCCAGCCTCAACGGCGACTTGGATTTCTTCATAACGACCATCAATAAATAACCGGAATTTAGTGTTGAAACGAGCAGATCATACGTGTTTCCGCGGATGGAAAACAGGTTTTCAGGTTTATCAACCCCCATCTCAGCGTTTACCCGTTGCAGGCTGGTGATCGCCGAGAGCAGGTAAGGTAGCACCCTCGATGAAAAATCCTCATCGGGAAAATCACCAGCAGAGGCTATGATCTTCCCGCTGTATTCCATCATTGTAGTGGATAGCGCGGAAAGCTCCTGCCGTAAATTAATGAGTGAATCGATTATTAGATCGGAATGCAGGTCGATGTTGGTACCGAGGGAAAGTGGATGCGTCTGGGTGCTAAGACCCAGCAGGCGTGAAGCAGTCTCAAGGAACTCTCGCATGTCCACCGGTTTTGGGAAGAAAGCATCCGCACCTGTGCCAAGAGCGGTTTCCTTTAATTGCGGATCGTTCATCCCTGATACCAGAATTACTTTCAATGCAGGAATTTTCTTTTTTAATTGTCGCGTAAAATCCAGCCCTGAAATTCCTGGCAGTTTCACATCACAAACAAGCAGATGGATCTCTTTCCCTTTGATCTGGCCGGCAGCTTGCTCTGCAGATGGGACAACAGCGACTTCGATTGAACCCCCCAAAGTCGCAAAAGCAGCTTGAAGCAATTGTCCAAGCACCATTTCATCATCAACGATAATGACGCGTTTTGCTTCCATATATAGAAAAATTATATCATTAAGATATAAACAAGCGATTTATAAGGGGTAAAAAGGAATAAATTCCAAGTAAAATCTTAGTTTCAGGTACTTAAGACTAACCTGAAATTGAAAAATAGTGAAAGATTGGCGATTCTAATCAAGCTATGTTACAATCTCGTTGAATTTGGGGCATGGTGCAATGGCAGCACAGCAGACTTTGGATCTGTTGATCTTGGTTCGAATCCAGGTGCCTCAGCTGAGAAAAACAGATAATGAAAATTGGCCATAATTGGCAAATTACAAACACAGGCTCTGTTCGGAAGGTTCCGGGCATGGTCTGTTGTGTTAAAATGAAGAAGCATGAACGCACAATATAGATTTAGGTGGTGCTAATGGATACTATCGCTGTCATCCTAGCCGCAGGGCATGGCACACGGATGAAATCCCAAACGCCCAAGGTTCTGCACCCATTAATGGGGAAACCTCTTGTGCGCTATAGCGTGGAATTGGCGGGCAGTGTAACCGAAAATAAGCCTTATGTTGTCATCGGGCATGGCGCCGAATTGGTCGAAAAAGAGCTGGGCAGTGTAGTCAATTTCATCACACAGGAACAGCAATTGGGGACAGGACACGCCGTGCAACAAGTTGCCCTGGCGCTGAAAGATTTTTCCGGGCAAATACTGGTGATCAGCGCGGACATGCCATTACTCCTAAACAAAACCATAACAGGGTTAATCCAAACACAAAACGGGAATTCAGGGCCTTTGAGTTTATTGACAGTATCCGGCAAAGAATCGCGCGGGTTTGGCCGCATCATTCGGGGTAAGGATGGGAGTGTAACTGCCATAGTCGAAGAAGCGCAGGCGACTCCATCTCAACTTGCCCTGACTGAATACAATGTTGGTGCGTATTGTGTGGATGCGCCCTGGCTATGGGAAGCGCTTCAAAAGATTAATAAATCGCCGAAAGGTGAATATTATCTGACTGATATTGTACAAATTGCTTCTGAAGCAGGACAACAAGTTCATGCTTCACAAGTAGTTGAACCTGCTGAAGCGCTGGGAATAAATACCAGGCAGCATCTGGCTGAAGCGGAAAAAGCGCTCCGCCTGCGTATAAACACCGAATGGATGCTGAACGGCGTAACCATGATCGATCCAGACCAGGTATATATCGAACCGGGAGTTAAATTACAGCCTGATACAACGATTTGGCCAGGCACCTACATTAAGGGAAAAACAGTAATTGGCAGCGGATGTGTTCTCGGGCCGAATACGATAATCGAATCCAGCCTGCTCGGTAATGATTGCCGCATCCTGGCTTCTGTGATGGAGTTTGCCACCCTGGAGAACGATGTGGAGATGGGGCCATTCTGCCATTTACGCAAAGGAGCGCACCTTGCATCGCACGTTCACATGGGCAATTTTGGCGAAGTGAAAGATTCCTACCTGGGCGAAGGTACAAAAATGGGGCATTTCTCTTATATTGGCAACGCGAAGATCGCTGAAAATGTAAACATTGGCGCGGGGACGATCACCTGTAATTATGATGGAAAATCAAAACAAACCACTATAATAGAAGAGGAAGTATTCATCGGTAGTGATACCATGCTGGTAGCCCCGGTTAGGATCGGAAAACGCGCCAGGACCGGCGCAGGCGCTGTGGTAACAAGGGATGTTGCCCCGGATGATATCGTGATCGGCGTGCCTGCCAGATCGTTCAAGAATTTGAAAAAATGACAAATAATACAATTTATGTAATCCTCTCAGTTGTAGTTTTTCTGGATCTGTTTTTAACTCTGATACGTTTCAGCCTGGTCAACGCTCACCTTCCCCGTTTATTGAATTTACGGGAAGGTCGTGAAGAGCAGGTGGATGCAGTAACCCATATCATAGAGCGCCCACGGATACGTGTCAGCTTGCGGTTGTCGCAATCATTTCTACATCTTGTTTTTGGCGCATTGGCTGTTGTAATTTTCCTTTACAGCCTTAATGGAAGCAATGACCCCTGGATAATTTTGTTAATCGTAATTGGGGCAGGGATTGTACTCGTTATGGGAGAAGCAGTTCTGGAGCGTGTCGCTCTGCAAAACCCCGAGAAATGGTCCATGCGGTTGGCAGGTTATGGCAAGCTTGTCGATACTCTTTGTACACCGCTTACTGCATCGGTGGTTCGACTTTCGGGACAGGCAAATATCATCATGCAGCAATTCACGCCTCCGACCGATGACGAGTTAAAGAGTTGGGTGGAAACCGGGCAGACCGATGGTGCTCTTGAAAAAGAAGAACGTCAGATGATCTACTCCATCTTCCAATTTGGCAATACCCTGGCGCGAGAGATAATGGTGCCGCGTATCGATATGCTGGCGCTTGATGTGGACACATCTCTCGATGATGTTGTTGAAGCGGTCGCAAGTTCCGGACATTCCCGTATTCCCATTTACGAGCAAACCATAGATAATGTGATTGGTCTTTTATATGCCAAAGACTTGCTCACCTACCTTCATAAGAAGGATGTTTTTACCTCTCTGAGAGAAAATATGCGTCAGACATTTTTTGTGCCGGAAGCAAAAAAATTGGATGAGCTTTTGACAGAGATGCAATCCAATCGGACTCATATAGCGATAGTGGTGGATGAATACGGTGGTGTAGCTGGCCTGGTGACTCTCGAAGATATCCTGGAAGAGATCATCGGCGAGATCCAGGATGAATATGATGAATCTGAAGAGCTGCCCTACCAGAAGATCAATGACCAGGAATATGTATTTTTGGGCAACATTGATCTGGATGATTTCAATGAGGTTATGGGAACAGAACTTGAGAAGGATTCCGCTGACACTTTGGGCGGCTTGATGTATGGATCGATGGGCAGGGTGCCGCTTGGCGGCGAACAGGTCCAGGTGGAAGGCGTAACCCTGACAGTGGACCAGGTTGTTGGCCGTAGAATCCACAAAGTGCGGGCGTTAATGAATCCACAAGAGGCTGATCATGAATCCAACGAGTAAAATTATTACCCCTGAACAGCGCGATCTTCTCATCGATGCCGCCTGCCAGGTCCGAAAATGGGCATACACACCTTACTCACACTACCCGGTTGGAGCGGCTGTTTTATCCGACTCCGGCAAAATTTATGACGGAGTAAATGTAGAAAACGCCTCCTTCCCCCTCACCAATTGTGCAGAACGGACAGCGATTTTTAAAGCGGTTACGAATGGGGAGAAAGAATTTCTTGCGATTGCAGTCGTCACAGACAATGCGGGAACACCCTGCGGAGCCTGCCGCCAGGTAATGGCGGAGTTTGGATTGGATACGCTGGTGATCATCGCCGATAAAAATGGCAAGATCAAGCTGGAAGCTACTGTCACAGACCTGCTGCCGGGTGCCTTTACACCTGCTGACCTGCCGCATTGATCGTTACCCATTAACATGTTTTAAGGAAAATAATGACAGAGGGATCGCGATCTTACAGGACCGAAGCCCTGGTGCTTCGCCATTCCAACTTCGGCGAGGCAGACAGGATTCTCACACTTTATTCGCGGGAGAATGGCAAGATCAGGGCGATAGCCAAGGGTGTCCGGAAGATGAAATCCAGGAAAGCCGGGCATCTGGAGCCATTTACCCGTGTTCAACTTCAGCTAGCCAGAGGGCGTGATCTGCCGATCGTGACCCAGGCCGAAACGGTTGAAGCATTCTTGAATATTCGCGGTTCACTCGAGGTCACAGCCCATGCGGCGTATGTGTTGGAGATCCTGGACAGGTTCACCTTTGACGAAGAAGAGAACCGTGAGCTTTACCGGATGTCGATCGAAACCCTGGAGCGGTTGGATTCCGGGATCGAACCATTCTACGCCAACCGCTACTTTGAACTGCATGTACTCTCAGCCCTGGGATTCAAACCGGAGCTCTTTGCATGTGTGATCTGCAGGAAACCGATCCAAGCGGTGGACCAGTACTTTTCTTCCACTCAGGGAGGTGTGGTTTGTCCACATTGCGTTGGCAAAGTGGAAGGAGCACAGCCTGTCAGCATGCAGGCGCTTAAATTTATTCGTCATTTTCAACGCAGCGATTTTAGGGAAGCAACCCGCGCCACCCCTGATTCATTGGTCCGGGGTGAGATGGAAGATCTGCTGCAACACTACATCAGTGTTCAATTGGATAGAAGGTTAAATACCCCCGGCTTTATCAGGGCAATTCATCACCCAATATAAGTTAGTTAGATCTGGATACACAGGAGTAGCTATGGAGGTAACGAACAGCCGGACTGCATTGATCACCGGGGCATCCGCGGGAATTGGGGCGGAGTTTGCACTGCAACTCGCTGAAAAAACTTACAATCTTGTTCTGGTTGCCCGCAGGCGGGAAAAGTTGGAAAAACTGGCAGAGGAGATCGTTTCAAAAACCGGGGTTAAAGTAGAGGTGTTACCAGTGGACCTTTCAAGCGATGCAGGAATCGCTTCGGTGGAAACGATGATCAGGCAATTGGCTGATCTTGAAATACTGGTCAACAACGCCGGTTTCGGCATCCCGGACGGATTTTTAAGCGCTGAAATTGATGTCACACTGACCATGATATGGGTGCATGTCATTGCGCCAGTGCGTCTTTCCCGCGCCGCCCTGCCAGGAATGATCGCCAATGGACGGGGCTATATCATCAACGTCTCCTCCATCAGCGCTTTTACTGCAGCCACTGGCAGCTCAACCTATTCAGCTACAAAAGCTTATTTGAACAATTTCAGCGAAGGTTTATCCGTGGAATGTTTCCGCAAAGGTGTCAAAATACAGGCTCTCTGTCCTGGTTTTACACGGACAGAATTTCATGATTCACCAGATTACCAGAAATATCGCATTAAGGAAAGGCTGCCGGGAATTTTCTGGATGACAAGCCGTCAAGTGGTGCGGGCTTCACTGCGAGCATTAAGAGGGAGCCCTGTGATCTATGTGCCAGGTTTTGGAAATAAGCTCATGGCTTTCGCTGGCCAGCTAGGTCTGATTGGTATTATTATGCGCCTTTACATGGCAGTTACTGGCAAGCGCCCTGTGGATTTGGATTAAGAAAAAAGCAGGAGATGTTCGATAATTCCATGAATATGCTTGGGCATTAATTTCCATAAACCCAGAGTAGCATTAAGAAAATGTTTCAGAATTGCTTCCTAAAAATCAATGACAATTTCTCAGACTTTACACTCTTATAAATTGAATTGGGCAATTCTCCAAATAATGGAATTCTACTTATTGAAGAAATCAGTATGAAGTAAAAACCCGGATTCGTGTAATCATATCCGAGTATCCTTATCGACTAACTTAGAAACTCAGTCGGCGACATAGTTAATATAGTTAAACATAACAGGTTGCGATAGGATTTATTTTATCCCGGCATTGTCCTAAACACGTAATCCCAGGCCGGTGAACTCACCCCAAACCTGGCATCGGGCGTCTTGTAATGGTGCTGCATGTGATAGCGTTTGATGTATTTAGCGTATCCGGAACGCATGGGAAAATGATGTGTCGCATAATGAGTCAGATCGTAGATCAGATAGCCCACCAAAAAGCCCGAAAAAAGCGGCCCCACCCAGGTCAACACTCCAAGCAATGATCCGAAGATCAACGAAAACAATAGAAAAAACACGGCTGCCAGTGGAATGCTCAATGCGATCGGCATAACCAGGCGGGTCTTGCATTGTGGTTGAGCATGGTGCACGCCGTGAAACAGGAATGACATCCGCTCCTGTTGCGGAGTGCGAGGTTTGAAGTGAAAAAGAAATCGGTGCAACAAATACTCCGAAATAGTCCATAGGAACAATCCAAGTAAAACAGCCGCAGGTATGAACCAGCCATCTTTGCCGCGTAAATTGTCCACAGCCGACCACGTAAAATAAACAGCCACAGGTAACCAGATGATCACCACGGTGACCGGGCTGATATGGGTGAAGAATTCCAGAAAGTCTGATTTGAATAAGCGGACTGGGGTGTCATCGTGGATTATTTCAGGGTGGGTCATGGTAGTATCCTCGCTGTAACAATAAATTTATTGATCAGGGGGGGTAGGATAAAATTATTTAGCCAGCTGCTCAGCCGCGACCAGGAAATCGGTAGCGGAGATAAACCCTACCAGTTCATCTTCCTCATCGACGACCGGCATGTGATGTACGTTATGTTCCTTCATTATTTGTACGCAGTCGATCAAATCCTTATCCTGCCTGATCGTGATAATTGGAGAATGCATGATCTCAGAAACCTTCGTCAAGGCCGGGTTTCGCTGTTCGGCGATAATGCGATCACAGATATCAGTTGATGTAAGAATGCCATATTCAGGAAATTTTTCGCTTTTATTTACCAGAATACTGTGAATATACCGTCGGCGCATCAGACCCAGGGCTTCAAGTACTGTCGCATCCGGTTCAATAAAGACCAACAGATTAACCATCCAGTCCTTCACTTTATGCTGCATAACACTCTCCTCTTCTGACTTATAGCTCCAGTATAATGGAATCCAACCATCGGAGCAAGCAAATGTAGGTTGCATGATGGGTGTGCAAAAAAAGAAATGGATTGTTTGATCCATTTCTTTCATATTCCAATTATTGCGAGGGAGCTTGGTAGAGGACCTTACCGCTTCAAGCTGACAACAGCCGGGACCTGGTCGAACATCCAGAAGCCGATAGGCAGGCCAATGACCGACATGCATAATGCGTATGCGGCTTCCATCCAGATTGCGCTTAGCCACCAGCCGACGAGAATGAAGTAAAAAGACCGCAAGATGATATTGTTCTGACGCGGATGAACTTCCTGTTCCACCAGGTGGCCATCGGACCGTTTCGAGACCTTGACCTGAACAGGTTCAGTTCGCAGAGCGATGATCCACGGTAATTTGTTCAACATCATGACGCCCACAGGAATTCCAATGATCGTAACCATCATGATCCAGGCGATGACCATCCAGGCTTGACCAAGCCACCATCCAATAAATGCAAACCATAGAATTTGGATAAGACATCCCGGATTCTTTTTTGTTTCAATTGTTGTGTAGTTTTCCATTTTGTTTTCCTCTTCTATCATATATACGCAATTATCCATTAACGGTTGTAGGTACGCTGAAATTGGAGCAAATTTACTTTCTCCTTTTAGATATGTTAATTTCACCTTTTACTACTAATTTTGTCGAAATTATATACATCGGGTATAATCGGTATAGCTGATTCAGCCATCCCAATTACAGGTGTTGTCATGCTCGAATACCTCCCACTGCTAGTCTTAATTATTCTTGCCACCGGTCTCGCAATTCTGGTTGTGGTGCTGGGTCATACCTTCGGCCCGCATCGACCGACAAGGCGCAAGAGCCAGCCCTATGAATCTGGTATGACCCCATATGGCCCCGGTACCCGGCGGATGTCTGTACGCTATTATCTTGTGGCAGTATTATTCATCATATTTGACATCGAAGTGGTTTTTTTCCTCCCCTGGGCGGTTGTATTTAAGAAACTGGGTATCTTTGGTTTGATCGAAATGTTGATTTTTATTTGTATCCTTCTGGTTGGCTATATCTACGCCTGGAAGAAGGGAGCTATGGAATGGGAATAGAACAAAAAGCCGGCAACCTGGGAGTTGTTACTGTTACCCTTGAACAGGCGGTCAATTGGTCCCGTACCAATTCCATGTGGCCGATGTTGTTTGGACTAGCCTGCTGCGCCATTGAGATGATGGCATCCCAGGCGGCGAATTATGATATGAGCCGCTTCGGCATGGAGTTGATGCGGCCGTCCCCCCGCCAGTCCGATTTGATGATTGTGGCCGGGCGTGTCAGTCGAAAAATGGCACCTGTCCTGCGCAACCTGTATGACCAGATGCCTGACCCCAAGTGGGTGATCGCTATGGGAGATTGTGCCGCTTGTGGAGGCGTTTTCAACAACTACGCTGTCATGCAGGGGGTTGACGAACTCGTCCCTGTGGATGTTTACGTCTCCGGATGCCCACCGCGCCCTGAAGCTTTGATCCATGGTGTGATCACGCTCCATGAAAAAGTGAAAAAAGAGAAACTATCAAAATGGAAATAATTTTCCAGTGAGGTTCAATGGAAGAGAAACTTAAACCTGTCGTGGATGCCATCCAAAGCCGTTGCAGTACAACCCTGAATGAATTTCGGGGTGAGGTTACTTTGGTTATTGCACCCGAATGTCTGCTGGAAATGTGCACCTATCTGCGTGATGAATTCTCATTTGATATGCTTGAAAGTGAGACTGCAGTGGATTACTGGCCGCAACAGGATCCCCGTTTCCATATCATCTATCACTTTTATTCACACAGCCGAAATGTGATCTTGTGTATACGAGTGCCATTAGATGGCAACGCGCCGGTGATCCCAACCATCGAGACGATATATCCGAATGCTAATTGGATGGAACGAGAGATCTGGGATATGTTTGGCATCTGGTTCGAGGGACACAGTGATCTGCGCCGCATTTTGATGCCGGAAGATTGGCGTGGCCACCCCCAGCGCAAAGATTATCCACTGGGTTACGAAGAAGTGCAGTTCACATTTAATTTTGATCAGATCAGAGTAAAGAAACCTGCTCCAAAAGAGTAGCAGTAGTATTTGACTTGCCTGGAGACATGTATGGCGGAAAAAAATAACATTGAATTAGGCGGAATGGATCACCTCTTTTCAGAGCGGGCGCTGAGCGGGGAAACCATGGTGTTGAACATGGGGCCGCAGCATCCATCCACCCATGGCGTGTTGCGTCTGGTGTTGGAATTGGATGGTGAGATCGTTCAAAACTGCGTACCGGATATCGGCTTCTTGCATACAGGTATTGAGAAGAATATGGAAGCCAAGACGTATCAAAAAGCCGAAGTGATGACCGACCGTATGGATTACATGAATACAGTCGGCAACAACCTCTCTTACTGCCTGGCTGTTGAAAAATTATGTGAGCTGGATGTTCCTGCCCGGGCGCAATCCATCCGGATCGTACTCACCGAGCTTCAACGGATCGCCAGCCATCTGCTATGGATGGGCACTTCCGCGTTGGATCTGGCAGCCATGTCCGTTTTTTTGTACGCCATGCGCGAACGTGAAATGATCATGGACATCCTCGAACTGGTCTCCGGTCAGAGGATGATGACCACCTACATACGTCCCGGTGGATTGTGGCGGGATGTCCCTGTTGAGTTTGAGAGCGCTGTGCGAAAATTTATCGACATCCTCCCCTCCCGCATTGACGAATATGAATCCTTATTAACCCAAAACCCACTTTTCCTCGAACGTACGATAGGGATCGGTAAAATTTCTAAAGAAGAGTGTGTTCGTTGGGGAATAACTGGACCGGTATTACGTGGTTCGGGCATGGCGTATGATCTTCGCAAATCCCGGCCATATTCAGGCTATGAGCAATATGATTTTGATATTCCCACCGCGGAAGGAGGCGATATCAACGCCCGTTACACCGTCCGCGTTGCAGAAATGCGGCAGTCTGCCCGCATCGTTCGCCAGGCGCTGGACCAAATGCCTTTCGGACCCATCAAATCGAATAACCGCAAGTATGTCCCGCCGCCCCGTTCTGAACTCGGCACCAGCATGGAAGCCTTGATCCATCATTTCAAACTCTGGACGGAAGGATTCACCCCTCCTGTTGGATCAGTGTTCGTTGCCATTGAAGGGCCGCATGGCGAGCTGGGATGCTTCCTTGAATCGGATGGCAGCCCTAAACCATACCGGGTGCACTTTCGCACACCTTCATTCTCTAATTTACAGATCATGCCTTTACTCTCCCGCGGGCATTTTGTGGCTGACCTGGTGGGGATCATTGGAAGTATTGATATTGTTCTGGGAGATTGTGACCGATGAATCATACTGCTGCAAAATACTCCCGCGAAATTGAAAAACTGCTTGCCAAATATCCAGCGGATAGAAAGCAGTCTGCCGTCATGCCGCTGCTTCACCTGGTGCAAAGGGATAATGGCTTCATTAGCAAACACGCGATCGATGACATTGCTGAAATTCTCGAAATTTCCACCACCGAAGTGGCTTCGGTCATAGGATTCTATACCCTCTACCAGGACCACCCGAATGGTAAATACCGCTTTCAGATCTGTACAGACTTGCCATGCGCATTGCGTGGGGCAGATCAATTCTTGAAGGATTTATGCACTGCGCTGGATATTAAACCCGGAGAAACTACAAAAGATGGTTTGATTACCGTGGAAGAAGTGATGTGCCTGGCAGCCTGTGATAGAGCGCCAATGTTCCAGGTGCAGGGCAAGCATGGTATCGAATACCACGAAAACCAGACGGTGGAAAGCGCTATGAAGCTTGTCAGTAAATTACGGGAGCAGGAGAGTGGTTCATGAGTAAGAATCTCCTCCTCCGGCATCTCGACACACCTGATCTCAATAAAATTTCCATTTATCAGAAGCATGGCGGGTTTATGGGATTCAAAAAAGCTGTAACTAACTTCCAGCCTGCTGCTGTGATCGATGAAGTTAAAACATCCGGTCTGCGTGGCAGGGGTGGAGCGGGTTTTCCGACCGGATTAAAATGGTCTTTCCTGCCGAACACCCTCTGGCCGCATTATGTGGTCGCGAACGCGGATGAATCTGAACCCGGCACCTTCAAAGACCGCGAACTGCTTGAAAGCAACCCATTCCAGTTCCTGGAAGGGTTGGCCATTGCCTCGTATGCGGTGCAGGCGAACGATGCCTATGTGTACCTGCGCGGAGAATTCTGGCAACTGGCCGATTTCCTGGATAAATGCATCGAGGAAATGAATAAAACCGGTTTCCTCGGCGATAAATTGTTTGGAACAGAATACTCGCTGCGCATCCACACCCACCTCGGCGCTGGGGCATATATTTGCGGCGAGGAAACTGCGCTGCTGGAATCCATCGAAGGAAAATTGGGGCAGCCGCGTTTACGCCCCCCATTCCCCGCGGTGGAAGGATTATACAGTAAACCGACTGTCATCAATAATGTAGAGACCCTGGCCAATTTGCCGTTCATCGTTGAAAATGGTGCCAGCAAATTCAGGGAATATGGCACAACCAAGAGTCCTGGGGTAAAGATATTCTCGCTTTCCGGAAATGTCAATAAACCGGGCAATTATGAACTTCCATTGGGAGCGACTTTCCGGGAATTGATCTATGGTCTTGGCGGCGGCATTTCCGATGGACATCAGATCAAAGCCATCATGGCAGCCGGGGCCTCATCCAGTATGATCCTCGCCAATGACCTGGCGTTGGATACCCCCATGGATTATGAATCGGTTCCCAGTCTGGGCGCCCAGTTGGGATCTGCCTCTGTGATTGTCGTGGATGATACCGTGCGTATGGATTGGCTGATCAACAAGACGGTCCACTTCTTCAAACATGAGTCCTGTGGCAAATGTACACCCTGCCGCGAAGGCACCTACTGGATGGCTCGCCTTACTGAAAAGATACTTGATCCTCAACGATCGAACGAGGATATTCAATTATTGAACACTGTCGCTCAGCAGATACAGAACAAATGCCTGTGTGCGCTGGGAGAATTTTCGATCATGGCGGTCATGTCCGCCATTGATAAATTCCCCGAAGATTTTAAGGCGACCAACGGGAGATAGAAGTATGGCAAATGATGTGACTCTGACCATAGATGGCATACCGGTAACCGTCCCCGCTGGCACATTGATCGTGAATGCGGCAAAAGAGATCGGTATTGATATCCCGGTATTTTGCTATCACCCCAAAATGGAGCCTGTTGGCATGTGCCGCATGTGCCTGGTGGAAGTGGGTCGCCCGGCCATTGATCGCGCAACCAATGAACCGATTCTTGATGAAACCGGAAAACCGAGATTGCAATTTGGGCCAAAACTGGAGACAGCTTGCACCACCCCGGTATCACCCGGCATGGTGGTGATTGGCATGAGTGAAAAGGTTAAGGATGGCCGCAATGATGTGCTTGAATTCCTTTTAACATCCCATCCGCTTGATTGCCCGGTGTGTGACAAAGGCGGGGAATGCCCGCTTCAAAACCTGACCATGGGTTATGGGCCTGGTACCTCCCGCTTTGAATACGCTGATAAGAAACACCTTGCAAAGCACATTCCCCTGGGAGAATTGATCTACCTGGATCGGGAACGCTGTATCCAGTGTGGACGTTGTGTCCGCTTCCAGAGTGATATTGCAGACGATCCGGTTATCGGTTTTTATCAGCGTGGGCGTTCGCTGGAGATCATCACCAATTCTGAACCTGGATTCGACTCCATCTTTTCTGGCAACACCAGCGATATCTGTCCCGTTGGGGCGTTGACCACCGCAGATTTCCGTTTTGGCGCTCGCCCATGGGAGTTGAAATCTGCTGCATCGATCTGTAATCACTGCCCTGTGGGTTGTAACCTGACCTATAACACACGCCGTGAAGCCAAAAGTGATGGCAAAGTGGTTATCAAGCGTGCGATGCCGCGTCAGAATGAATCGGTAAATGAGATCTGGATCTGTGATAAAGGCCGGTTCGGCTATCACTACGCAGAAAGCGTCGATCGTCTGACCAGTCCGATGATCCGTAAAGATGGAGAGCTGGTACCTGTTTCATGGGATGAAGCATTAGATTTTACTGCCCAGCAGCTTCGCACTTACGGCTTTAACTTTGTGTCACTTGCCGGTGGCCGTTTGGCCAATGAGGATCTTTACAGTCTCAAGGAACTTACCGACAACCTACGCGGAACGGCATATCTTTACAGCCGTATGGCTGGTGGCGACCTGGTTCCGAAGGTTGGCTATACCTCTCAAGATGGCTTGGCTAAAGTCGGGAAAGGAACTGTTATTGTAGTGGCAGCTTCCGATCTGCATGAAGAAGCCCCTGTGTGGTGGCTGCAGGTTCGAAATGCTATTAAACGCGGCGCCAAACTGATTGTGGCAAATGGCCGATATACCCGTCTGGATGATTTTGCAACCGTATCGATTCGCTATCACTTCGGACGGGAAGCTGAGGCATTATCAAGCATCATGCCGGGTAGTGAGAACGCCGGTGACACTGGAAAGTTGATTTCAGGAGCAGAGAATCTGGTCGTCATTTATGGCTCAGACGGTTTAGGTCTGGCAGGTTCCTTGGAACTTTCAACGGCCTGTGCTTCTTTAATTGAAAAGTCTGGCAAAGCTGAAAAAGTAAACAGCGGTTTGCTGCCAATCTGGCAGAAAGCCAATGACCAGGGTGCCTGGGATATTGGTTATCGGCCGGTGGAACATCTCGAAAATGTATTCTCCACTGCTGATGCACTCTATATCGCCGGAGCAGACCCTGCCGGGGATGATCCGGTATATGCATCCGCGATCGCAGAATCTAAGTTTGTCATTGTTCAGGAATTGTTTCTGACCGAAACCGCCAAACTTGCAGATGTTGTTTTCCCGGCTCAGTCAATTTTAGAGCGGGAAGGAACATTTACCAACGGCATGCGTAAAGTCCAACGCTTTTTGCCTGTATTGGAAAAGTTCCCCGGTGCAAGGGCAGACTTCCAGATCACAGCGGATGTTCGTCAAAGGGTCACACACTCCAACCTTGGAATGGGCTCTGCAGGGCAGATGTTCATGGTAATGGCTGCCCATCTCCCCGATTATAACGATCTGTCGTATGCCAAACTGGCAGAGACTGTTCCCCAACGACCGATCATCGGCCGCAGTGACCTCTATTATGGCGGAACAGCTTATGACAATCGTCAAGGGTTAGGAAAACAGCTTTCCACTTCTGCCTCACGTAGAGAGAAATATGGGTTGCCAGAGCTGGCAATTTCAGACAAACAAATTCCAGACCCCGATACTAACGAGGAGTTGTTGGCTGTTCCAATCACTTTGATATATGACAGAGGAGTAGTTATTGAAAAAACGAAGCTCCTTAATCAAAGAACCCCAGCTGGATTTATACTGCTGCACCCTGCGACATTGGAAAAGAATGGTCTGGTGGATGGTGAAATGGCGGCAATTTCGATCAATGGAAGAGATTATCCTGTAATGATAAAAGTGGATGACAGTGTGTCCACATCGCATGTTTTGGTTCCTTCCAGTCTGGGTATTCCACTGGTAAACCCATCCCTGGTAAAGGTGCATCGATAGAGGTGGATATGGTTGTTGATTTCGCGCTAATTCTGGAGTGGGTACTCAAATCGGTTGCAATTCTGCTGTTTTGCACTGCCGGCTTTGCATATACCACTTTATATGAAAGAAAAGTTCTCGCCCGCATGCAGGTTCGCTGGGGACCGAATCGTGCTGGTCCCTTTGCAATTCTTCAGCCGGTTGCTGATGGCATTAAATTGATCTTCAAGGAAGAATTAATCCCTGAAAAAGCGGATAAGATCATTTTTATTGCAGCGCCGATCATGACCGTCATCCCAGCGTTAATCATCACCGGAGTCGTTCCATGGGGACCGCCGATCGAATTGTTTGGGCGAACCATTCCACTCTACCTGGCTGATATCAATATTGCGGTGCTGTATATCATGTCCATTGCATCCATTTCGGTATATGGCATCACCCTGGCAGGCTGGTCTTCTAATAATAAATATGCCACAATGGGCGGGTTGCGTTCCACGGCACAGATGATCAGCTATGAGTTGGCTTTGGGGTTGGCATTTGTTGGCCCAATTCTGATCACCGGTTCCATGAGTTTGTTGGATATGGTGCATGCCCAGGCGAAAATTCCATTCATCGTGTTGCAGCCACTGGCAGCAGTCATCTATATGATAGCGACCATCGCTGAGGTAAATAGGGCGCCATTTGATATGCCGGAAGCCGAACAGGAATTAACTGCCGGTTACCATACGGAATACTCGGGCATGAAATTTGCCCTGTTTTTCATGGCAGAATATATCAAGATGATCGCTGTTTCAACCATAGGTGCTACTGTCTTCCTGGGTGGTTACCAGGGCCCGTTCCTGGATGTAGCCCCCTGGCTTGGCCCAATTTATTTGATCGGTAAGGTGGCTTTGCTGCTCTATGGTTTGATCTGGATCCGTGCCACCCTGCCGAGAATTCGCTATGACCGTTTGATGGCTTTTGGCTGGAAGGTGCTCTTCCCGCTGGCGTTACTTAATGTAGTTCTGACGGCGTTTGGCATCGTTTTGTTTGGAGGTAAATAACATGCTAAAAGGTGTTATCGAGATTCTGCGCGGCCTTTGGCAGACTTTCCGGTCGGCCTGGACCAAACCGGTAACCATTCAATACCCGGAAGAAAAACGGCCTGTCAGCAAACGTTTTAGAGGTCGGCACGTATTAAAAAGATATGATAACGGGCTTGAAAAGTGTATTGGCTGCTCGCTGTGCGCGGCAGCATGCCCGGCTGATGCCATCTTTGTGGAATCGAGTGAGCAAACCGACGAGGAACGCTATTCCCCCGGCGAGCGCTACGCGAGTACTTATGAGATCAATATGCTCAGGTGTATCTTCTGCGGATTCTGCGAAGATGCCTGCCCGACCGAAGCGATCGTTCTGGAGGACAATTATGAATTGTCTTTCCTCGATCGCGAAACTGCCATCTACGACAAAAATATGCTGATGGAATCGATGCTGCCACCAGCAAAGCCTACACCTCAAAAAGTGGAACCGGGCGTATACACCAGATCGGTGCCAGAGATGCAGGATGAAGTGGATTAGGAGAGACCATGCCGCAATTAACACCTCAACTCATCTTGTTTTTTACCCTGGCCGGAGTGACCTTAATATCCGCGTTGGGAATGCTGCTCAGTCGCAGCGCAGTTTATTCAGCCATTCTATTAGTGCTAAATTTCACAACCGTGGCTTTTCTCTACTTTATTTTGGGCGCCCCGTTTATTGGTCTGGCGCAAATCACGGTTTACGCTGGCGCCATCATGGTTCTCTTCCTCTTTGTGATTATGATGTTGGGGACTCAGAATATAGCCCAGCACGAACCGGTTGGCTTTCAAAGGGTTGTTACAGTAATTGTGGGGTTGGTAATTATGGGTGAAGCAGTCTATATGTTCCTCATCAAAGACCCTTCCACTTTGTCAGTCACTGCGGGCGGGAATGTGATTGGTGTGGAAACGATCGGTGAGCTACTGTATTCAAAATACTTGTTACCCTTTGAGATCACTTCATTCATCTTGCTGGTCGCTGTGATCGGTGCGATCGTGCTGACGAAACAGGATAAGATCAAATTATTGATCAATCGGGGAGAGTCACAAAAATGAATACTATCCCGATGAGTTATTACCTGGTCCTTTCGGCAATATTATTTTCGCTCGGTGCAATAGGTGTGATCAGCCGCCGCAATCCACTCGTTATATTCATGTCTCTTGAGCTGATGTTTAACGCGGCTAACCTTACATTTGTTGCTTTTTCAAACGCGTTTGGTAAGCCTGATGGCCAGATTTTTGTATTCTTTGTCATGGTAGTCGCCGCAGCGGAAGTGGCTGTTGGTTTGGCGCTTATGGTCGCAATTTTCCATACCAAGCATAGTATCGATATTGATATGATGAACAGCCTTAAGAATTAGGTGGAGAAGAGATCATGCAATTGGAAACAATGACGTCTGCAAATTACTTCAACCTGGTTCCCTGGGTTGTCCTTTTTCCACTCATCGGTCTGCTTATCAATTTGATGATCGGCCGCAAGCTGGGTGAAAAAGCAGTGGGGGTAATTGCCAGTATCGCTGTAGGACTGGCATTTGCGGCTGCATGCTTATTGCTTGTATCACTTCAAGGTCATCCAGAAGCCTACATCTACCACTTCGCAGATTGGATCAAAGTCGGCAGCCTGGCGATAAACTGGGATTTCCGTGTAGATACCCTTTCGGTAACGATGATGATGGTCGTATCCGGAGTAGGTGCCCTCATCCATATTTATGCTATCGGATACATGCACGAAGATGTACGCCTGAATGGAGATCCCGGCCAATTCACCCGTTTCTTCATATTTATGAACCTGTTCATCATGATGATGATGATCCTGGTGAGTGCGGAGAGCTACCTGATGACCTTTGTGGGTTGGGAAGGGGTGGGACTCTGCTCATATCTGCTCATCGGCTTCTGGTATGAAAAGGGAAAAGACGGCATTGGAAATGCCATTGCCGCCAAGAAGGCTTTCATTACTAACAGGATTGGCGATTTCGGTTTTCTCATTGCTATGTTCATGATCTTCCTTCAATTTGGCAGCCTAAATTTCACGCAAGTATTTCAAGCTGGCACACCTGCTGGCGAATTAGGGAAATGGGTTGTGATTGGCATTAGTCTGTTCCTGCTGATAGCGGTCACAGGAAAATCGGCACAACTGCCATTGTTTGTCTGGCTGCCGGATGCGATGGCTGGCCCGACGCCCGTTTCTGCCCTGATCCATGCTGCTACAATGGTCACCGGTGGGGTTTACCTGGTAGCCCGTTCAGCGCCGCTCTTTGCCATGAGCGATGTCGGCCCACAGGCAGTCGCATGGGTGGGTGCCTTGACCGCTCTATTCGCCGCGACGATCGCCATTGGGCAATATGATATCAAAAAGGTGCTGGCTTATTCCACCATCAGCCAGTTGGGCTTCATGGTTGCGGCGGTCGGTATGGGCGCTTATGTTGCAGGTATGTTCCACCTCATCACCCATGCCTTCTTCAAAGCCCTGCTTTTCCTTTCCGCTGGATCGGTCATTCAGGGCGTGGAGTATGGTCATCATCACGCGGCGCATTCTGCCCATAGCGAGGATTTCGACCCACAGGATATGCGCAACATGGGTGGGTTGCAAAAGAAGATGAAGTTTACGTTTTGGGTCTATCTGATCGGAGCACTGACGCTGGCGGGAATTGCGCCCCTGGCTGGCTTTTTCTCAAAAGATGAGATATTGGCTTTTGCTTTCGGAAAGAATCCAGTCATGTTTGGCATGCTGCTGCTGGCAGCTTTCTTTACAGCCTTTTACATGGCGCGCCAAATTTGGATGGTCTTCTTCGGGAAAGCACGATCTGATGCTGCTGAAGCTGCGAAGGATAACCCACCAGTGATGACAGTTCCGCTCGCAATTCTTGCATTGCTCTCGGTATTTGGTGGTTTACTTAATCTGCCTGGTGTCGAAAAACTGGGACACTGGCTGGAGCATACCATCACTGAGGTCCATCTGGCAGAATTCAACCCGCTAATCGCAGGTCTGTCGCTGCTGGTGGCTATTATGGGCATCCTCATCGGATGGTTTTTCTATGGCCGAAAAGACTGGCAGCCCGGGCAAAAAGACCCGCTGCGGAAGTTACTTGGACCATTATTTGTCGCATTCGAGCGAAAATGGTGGGTGGATGAAATTTATGATTTCTTGCTCCTTCGTCCTTATAAAGATGCCGCCATGATATTGGCTGAGCCAGTTGACCAGGGTTTGGTGGATGGCGCAGCAAATGGTCTTGGCAAGTTAACCAGCCTTTTTTCGCGCGGGCTGGGCGTCATTCAGAATGGATTGGTGCGCTCGTATGCCCTGATGATCTTCATCGGTGTGGCCGCCATTCTGGGATATTTGATCTTCAGATAGAGGACGGGATATGAACTTTGGGATAAATCCTCTGGTTATTTTATTGATCTTGCCGCTGGTTGGCGTGTTATTGCTCTGGTTAGTGCCTTCCAGTCGAAAAACTGCCGTCCGATGGATTGCTCTGGTCACCAGCCTGGTAACTTTTGCCGCATCCATCTGGATGCTGACCAGGTTCGATGCCGCCAATCCGGACTTGCAGATGATTGTCAATCGATCCTGGCTTCAATTCGGGAGTGTTTCAGTCAACTTCCATATCGGCGTGGATGGTTTGAGTATTCTGATGGTCTTGCTAACCTCCTTCCTGACTCCAATCTCCATCCTTTCCACCTGGACAGCAGTCAAAGAAAAGGTGAAAGGTTTTATGTCCTTTTTCCTGCTTCTTGAGGTTGGTATGCTGGGAGTTTTCCTGGCACAGGATATGATCCTTTTCTATGTATTCTGGGAATTCACCCTCATTCCGATGTATTTCCTGATAGGCATCTGGGGTGGTGAACGAAGGATTTACGCAGCAGTGAAATTCTTCCTCTTTACCATGGCCGGATCCGTCCTCATGCTGGCTGCCATCCTTTGGATCGGTTTAAGTAAAGGCACCTTTTCTGTCCCGGATTTGATGAATATCAGCGGCATTCCACTGAACACTGCCTGGTTGCTCTTCCTGGCATTTGCCCTTGCATTTGCCATAAAGGTGCCAATGTTCCCGTTGCACACCTGGCTTCCTGATGCGCACGTTGAAGCGCCGACTGCCGGTTCGGTGATTTTGGCAGGCGTCCTGCTAAAAATGGGCGCTTATGGTTTCCTGCGTTTCAACCTGCCGCTCTTCCCGGAGATTGCCGTCAAGGCTGCCCCATGGATGGCTTTACTGGCTGTTATAGGTATCATCTATGGTGCGGCAACTGCCTTTGCCCAGAAGGATGCCAAAAAGTTGGTGGCATATTCATCCGTCAGTCATCTCGGTTTTGTAATGCTGGGTATATTTGCCCTCAACACCCAGGGCTTGCAGGGTGGTATCTTGCAAATGGTCAATCATGGACTCAGCACCGGAGCCCTCTTCCTTATCGTTGGAATGATCTATGAGCGCAGGCACACCCGCCTGATGGATGATTTTGGCGGGTTATGGAAAGTGATGCCGATATTTGGAGCGCTATCGCTGTTTATTGTTCTCTCATCGGTAGGACTGCCGGGCTTGAACGGCTTTGTCGGCGAATTTACAATCTTGATCGGCGCATACACCAGTTCTGCGATCAATAATATATTGGCAGCTATACTGGCAGCCATTGGCGTGATCCTGGCGGCAGTTTACCTGTTGCACATGTTCCAGCAGATCTATCTTGGGCCGGTTAAGCATGCCGAAAACGCTTCTCTCAAGGATCTGAATCCGCGCGAGATTGCCTCGTTAGCTCCAATCCTGGTGTTGATCCTGTGGATTGGCGTTTATCCAAAACCATTCTTTATGCTCATTGCTCCTGCAGTGGATAAACTGGTTACTTTGATGCAGCCTGCTTTGGCAGCGATGAAATAAGGGAGTGACCATGTCCGGAATAGACCTTAAGTCATTTTTATCGTTACTTCCTCACACCGAATTATTGGTTTGGGCATCTTTGCTGCTGCTGGTGGATCTGTTCATTCCTAAAACCAGAAAGTCGATCACGGCAATTTTAGCAGCCATAGGTTTGCTGATCTCACTCATTTTGGTAATTTTCGATTGGGGGCAGTCGGCACTGACTTATAACAAAATGGCGGTGGTGGATAATTTTGCCGTCTTTCTGAATGTGTTGTTTGCTGTCAGCGGTTTGATCGCAATTGCCATTGCATATGATTACCTAAATCGAATGAAGATCCAGCGGGGCGAATATTATTCTCTGCTATTATTCTCTGTGGCAGGAATGATGTTAATGGCCTCTGCTGCGGACCTCATCATGTTCTTCCTCGCATTGGAACTGTTATCCATCCCGCTATACATTCTTTCAGGTTTTGCGGTACCCCGTTCTGATTCAGAAGAATCTGCACTTAAATATTTCATCCTTGGTGCATTTTCATCCGGTTTTGTACTTTACGGCACTGCTCTGATCTATGGCGGGACACAATTCACAGACCTAAGGGGCATTATCGATGTGATTCAATCGGGCTCTGCCCAGATAGGTCTGGTTACGATTGGCGCAGGACTCCTCCTGGTGGGTTTTGGCTTCAAGGTTGCGGCAGTCCCATTCCACATGTGGACCCCGGATGTTTACCAGGGTGCGCCTTCACCTGTAACCGGGTTTATGTCAATCGGTGCGAAAGCTGCTGGTTTCGCAGCATTAATTAGGGTATTCACCCTGGCTTTCCCATCCATCTCACCCGTTATGGCGCCGTTATTTGCAACGCTCGCCGCCCTTACCATGCTGGTTGGCAACATCGCTGCTGTTTCGCAGAGCAACATCAAACGGCTGTTAGCCTATTCAAGCATCGCTCACGCCGGTTACATCCTTATGGCGTTGGTTCCGTATGGCAATCCTGCGATCGCAGCGAATGCTACAGCCTCAGCTCTGGTATACCTTGTCGTTTACGGCATCACTTCGCTTGGTGCGTGGGCTGTGATCTCCGCTGTCGAGAAACTTGATGGCCAGGATCTGGGAGTTCGGGATTATAGCGGGTTGGGTAAACGCCATCCCTGGCTGGCAGCCGCGATGACCGTGTTTATGCTTTCTTTTACCGGCGTCCCGCCGTTGATCGGTTTCTGGGGCAAGTTCTTCCTCTTCAGGACTGCTATTGAAGGCGGATACATCTTCCTGGCGGTAATCGGACTGTTGACTTCCCTGGTCTCAGCCTGGTACTACTTGCGGGTCATTGTAATGATGTACATGCGCGAAGGCGAAATCTCCGCCAGCCGCGATTTCTGGGTGAACCTGGCTGCCATCGGAATGGCAGTTGTCGTCATCGTGGCAGGTTTGATCCCAACTGGATTATTTTAACCTGGCTCTGCAGGCTGTCGCGAACGGAATTTAACAAACGACACTAACCAAATTATATTGTTGATGGCTCGCCATAAAGCTTGGCGGGCTATTTTTTTTATTGGATAGCACTAACTACCCAAGCTTATACGAAAGAGAGAATCTCCTGTAGATATAATATATATTATTCAATAATGACATTCGAAATCAGGTAATTGACAAATCTCAATATTGAATAGACTCAGGAGTTAACCGCTATGCAAAGAATTTTCCCATTCCTATGGTTCGATGACCAGGCCCAACAGGCAATGAACTTTTATACAAACATCTTTAACAACTCAGGTGTGGGAGATGTTTCCAGTTTTGAAAATGGAGGACCAAATGAGGATCAAACGGTTTTTACAGGCTCATTTACTCTTAACGGACAGGAATTTATGTCTTTAAACGGGGGACCGATATTTTCCTTCACTCCAGCCATATCTTTCTTTGTTTCGTGCCAGACCATGGCTGAGATAGATCATTTGTGGGAAAAACTTTCTGAAAACGGCACTGTTATGATGGAATTTCAAAAATATCCATTCAGTGAAAAATTTGGTTGGCTGGCAGATAAATTTGGCGTCTCCTGGCAGTTGAACCTGGCCGGGCGGGATCAAAAGATCGCCCCATGTTTGATGTTCGTTGGAGATAAGCACGGAAAATCCGAAGAAGCTATGCACTATTACACTTCGATCTTCAGCAACTCTCAAATTTTACAGTTGGAAAGATATAACGAGCAGGATGGCGATACTCCGGGAACGGTCAAGCACGCAAAATTCATCCTGGATGGGCAGGAATTTGCTGCGATGGATAGCGGATTTGATCATCAATTTTCTTTCACACCCGCCATCTCATTTTTTATAAAATGCGAGACTCAAGAAGAAGTGGATTATTACTGGGAAAAACTACTGGCAGGCGGCGAAGCGGAACAATGCGGTTGGCTGAAAGATAAGTATGGCGTTTCGTGGCAGGTTGTACCCGATATTTTGAGCAAATTATTAAGTGATCCAGATGAGGATAAAGCAGGCAGGGTTATGAAAGCCATGCTAAAAATGGTCAAACTCGATATCGATCAACTTAAAAACGCCTGAGTTTTAAACAGGATTTGTCCGGTTTATTCCATTCCCATTTCAGCCAGTAATTGTTTGGCGGGTTCAAAACCTTCGTGATATTTCAGAGCCAGTTTTAAATCCTTATATGCACCGGCAGTATCACCGAGCGCCAGTTCGGCTCGTGCCCTCCAGTAGTAACTCTCCTCCAGGGTCGCCTTGGACATGGAATCGAGTGTTGTTGTGGCGAGGTTGATCACATCCCAGTAACGCCCTGTGAAATAGTATGCGTAGTATGGCCCGGTCTGGTACCATAATGCCCGGTATGGACGGTCGTCTTCCACGATTTCAGCATACAGTCTGAAAGCATCATCGTAGATGATGGCTGCTCCGCCGTAATCCTGTAATGCAATAAGGTTGGAGCCGCGGTTATAGAGAGCAAAGAATTTATCCCGTCCGGTCAACCCCATGACCTCATTGGACGCCTTCAATGCCGCATATTCGATATTGCTAGTTTCATCCGCCTGGTTGCCAAGAATGTCATATATAGTCTTTTCCCGGTCAGCCGGGTAAATAACCATGTAGATATAGTTGAAAGCTCGCCAGTCCGTCACAAGAAACTCATAAGGGTATTCCTGGTCAGCGCCTGCCAGCGAATCCTGTGCGATCAAAAACTTACCGGCATCATCATAACCATTGAAAACCATGTAGTGCCCCATCCATCCAGTGGAACCGGGACCGTATTCGCCATGCAGAACCTCTCCCTTCTCAACCAGTACAGGGAACCCGGCCGCGATGAATGACTTGATTAATCCGAGGTCGCCACCCACCCTAATGACTGCTTTGAGATCCGTCTCCTCCTCCACGTATGCCTGCATTTCATAAGGCATTACATTTTTATCTTCACCGTATGGTTTCAACCAGGGACCAGTCGTCAGCCGATCACCTTTCCACCCCCAAAACGATAATGCCATCGCCAGGTTGGCTGGAGCACAGTAATTCCACATGTAGCGCTGTGATTGAAAATTGATTCCTTCCAGTATCACCTTTCCAGGGAGTGGTGTGGGTGTAATGGTAGCTGTAGGGGTTGGTAAAAGTATCTCAGCTTTTGTGGCTAATGGCGTTGAGGTTGCCGGGGGAGTCAACGCAAGCATGGTCATCCGAACCACAGCTTCGACCTGTGAGAGTTGGTCGGCGGGGATGAATACTGCTTTTTGTGGTGGGTTAATGATGTATTTGACCTGTGCTTGCAGGCTGTCAATTTTCAGCAACACCCGGTTTCGTAAACTGGGTATCAGGAATATAACAGCAGTAAGAATAACTGCAATGACCAGCAGACCAGGCAGGATCTTTTTCAACATAGCCCGATTATATCATTCTGAATTGCAGGCGCTGTTTATAAATAAAGCCCTGTCAAAATTATTTCAAACCACATGGATGTTACAGGTTATAATCAACTTGAAAAAAAGCGCCTGTTTTGTTCAGGCTTTCTTATCCAAACTTTTCCGGCACGAAGGTGATAAATGGAATTATCGATAGTCATTCCAGTTTATAACGAAGAAAAAAATTTACCTCTCCTTTTTGATGCATTACTTCAAGCTATGCACGATTACAAAAAAAATTGGGAGATTGTATTTGTTGATGATGGCAGCTCTGATCAGAGTATGCATGTTTTGGAAGAGCTTATTAGCTCACATCCGCAACGTGTGCAGGTTGTGGAGCTGCGCCGTAATTTTGGTCAGACAGCGGCCATTGCAGCCGGGATCGATTATGCGCAGGGAGATATCATCGTAATGATGGATGCGGATATGCAGAATGATCCAATTGATATTCCGATGATGCTCGAGAAAATTGATGAAGGCTATGATGTAGTTTCTGGATGGCGAAAAGATCGCAAGGATACCTTTATCAATCGCACCCTGCCCTCCAGGATAGCCAATGGATTAATATCCCGGGTGACCGGTCTTTTCCTGCATGATTACGGTTGTACTTTAAAAGCTTACAGGCGCGATGTGATCACTGGGTTTCGTTTATATGGCGAGATGCATCGTTTCATTCCTGTTTACGCGAATCGATTCGGTGCCAGGATCATAGAAGTTCCAGTTCATCATCATCCACGGAAATTTGGTAAAACGAAATATGGATTGGAAAGAACCATTAAGGTTTTGCTCGACTTGTTCACAGTGAAGTTTCTGATCAGTTATTCCAGCAAACCGATCTATCTTTTTGGCGGAGCCGGAATCTTGATGATGAGTTTCAGCGCCATTGTTCTCCTTTATTTATTTATTCGAAGAGTGTGGTTTTTTGTTGGAGTGACACAATCCCCGTTGTTCCTCATTAGCGCCATAGCCGCTTTGATGGGGTTCCAATCCATATTAATGGGATTAATTGCTGAACTGCTGATAAGAACCTACCATGAATCCCAGGGAAAACCAATTTATAACGTAAAGAAGGTCCTGAACAACTCACCTCAATAACCTGCCAATTATCAATGGATACAATTTTCAATTCAATGGAAAAGTTTTATAGATCATCAACCTGGAAGCTGGTAATTCAAGGCATCATCCTCTATGTTTCCATCCGTGCAATACAGGATATGGGAACTTTTCCGATCCATCTGACCAAGTGGAAGATATTTTATTTTTCGATAATATCACTCATTTTATTGGCTAATCTTCTCCTTTATCTGGGATTCTTCACCGGACAATTAAAAAAGTATTTTGAATATTTGTTAATAATTCCGAAATCACTCCGGATATTTCTTGGTATATCTGTTGTAGTAATTCCAGTCATAGGCATCATTTTCACAGAATGGGGATTATATCTAAATGGACAGTATCTTAGATTATTCATATTTCTCTTTTCGAGCGCAGCTGCTGCCATTTTTATCTTTGATGACAAAAAACAAAATATATCTTTGCCTGGATTCTTCCTTTGTATAGGATTATCTGCTTTTCTTTTTTCTTTTGCGCTGGAACTAACTGCAGTCAGAACAACCCCATTCAGTTTAGCCTGGTCTGAAGGCAACCGTTTCTATGATTACTCACTGACATTCGGTAAAAGTTTGTATGACCACCAGGGAAAGCTCGAAGTTCCATATAATTCTCCAGGAAGATATGCCTTATGGGGGGCATTGTTCTTGATCCCCGGGTTGCCGATTTGGGCGCATCGTTTGTGGGATGCCTTTTTATGGAGCTTTACACCTGTTTTGCTTGGTTTGGTTTTAACAAAAAAAATCACCAACCAGTTATTGCGCTGGGGAGTCATACTTTGGGCTGCATTGTTTGTGATGCAAGGCCCTGTCTACCCGCATTTACTGGTCCCTATGATTTTATTAGGATTATTCATTTGGAGCGATCGGTTTTGGGTGAAGGTCATTATTGGGATCATTGTTAGTGTTTATGCAGGTATAAGCCGTTTTACCTGGGTATTACTTCCCGGGGTTTGGCTTGTACTCATTGATCTAATTGCGGTTGACCGGTTTGATTCCCCATTCACCAAAAAAAGAATATTCCGTTCCTTAACTCTGGGTATAGCAGGTGTCATACCGGGAATGCTTGCCTCCTGGAGTGTTTCAACCGCCAATCTGGTTTCGTCACAATCCTTGTTGTTCTACCGTTTACTGCCAAATGCGACATATCAGGAGGGAATATTAATCGGAATTGCGATTGTATCTCTGCCTACCATTGGCTTGCTAAGCTGGTTGATTGTAAGCGGCAGATGGCAGATGAATAAACTTGCTATTGTTGTTACCTATCTATCTCTGCTCGGTCTCCTGCTGATGGGATTGATTGCCAGTACCAAGATTGGTGGTGGATCCAACCTTCATAACCTGGATATGTTCTTGTTGACGCTTATATTGCTGGTTGTGATCGCTGTTAGTCAGATGGATTTTCATGTAGAAATGAAATTGCCAAAGATTCCTCAATCCATATTACTGCTATTATTTATTGTCGCAATTCTTCCTGGTTGGGCAGCATACAAAGGTTCAGGTTATTCGGGGCATTTTGATCCAAATGTTGAAACAAAAAGTCTTAAAACAATTCGGGTAGCTGTCGAAGAAAAAAAGGCGCAGGGAGAAGTCCTTTTTATTGACCAGCGCCAATTGTTGACCTTCGGGTATGTCAAGGACGTTCCTCTTATTTCGGAATATGAAAAAAAATATATGATGGATCAGGCAATGGGCAATAACGGGCAGTACTTTGATCATTTTTACCAGGATTTAAAGAATAAGCGGTTCAAGTTGATCGTTAGTGATGTTCTCCGAACAAAATATCAGCCGAAGGAAGAATCCTTCAGTGAAGAAAATAATTCCTATGTGAAATGGGTTTCAAGACCCGTCCTTGATTATTACAAACCAATAGTTACAATAAAAGACCTGGGTATACAGTTATTAGTCCCGAAGGAATGACCACTTCAGAGACAAAACCCGGGTGTTAAGATGTGACAATCCCACTCTCCCCTTTTTTCTTGATTTTCAACAACACATCTTGCCTTTCTTCCCATAAGAGTTATAATTCAATTGTTGAATATTGAAAATTATGGATGAATCTACTTTAAATACCCACGACCTGAACCTGCTCGAAGGCATTGAAAAAGACCCTGATGTAAACCAATCCATGCTGGCGAACCAACTGGGTATCGCTGTGGGTACAGTCAACTGGCACCTCAAGCGGCTCGTTGAAAAAGGAGCCATCAAAGTCAAGCGGGCGTCCCGAAAGAAATTGCGCTACTTCATCACCCCTGAGGGGATCACGCTGCGGGCGAGGTTGGCCGTTGATTTTGTTCAGCAATCATTTGCACTCTTTCGCCTCATTCGTGGCCGAGCAGCCGAATTGGCGCCGTTGATCCAGGCTGCCGGGTACGATCAAGTGCGAATGGATGTGGATGGTGACATGGCGGATGTGATTCGTCTTACCTGCCTGGAGCACGGTATTGCGCTGGTTGATGATGGCAATACACCCTTGATCCGCATGGAAGGTTTGAAAGTGTTCGTGGATTTTCCAATTAAGGATAAAAATTGAATTCCCGTTCTTTGCTTGCATTGACAAGCCATGGCAATGCCCCATACTTGATGGCCGCGAGGTTTGCCAGGGCAATGGGTGATTTCTCAATTGTCATTCCGCATTACTACGGCCATAAACAGGTAGCCATTATGATGGAAGAAATTCCTGAAATGGCAGGGAAAATCTTTTTATCAAAAGAACTGGGGGAGCTTTTTCAACCATTATTACTTGATGCCAGGAACGAAAAATCCTTCCGGGATTTTGGAACCAATATTGCCAGGGATGAAAACCCCAGTGGCGCATATCAAATTGAAAACAGGACCAGAATTTTATTGGATGAAGGCATAACAGCAAGCTCACTGGATGGATCGCATCATAAAAAATTCTATAAAAACGATTTTTCCGCAGCCATCAATACTACACTGCCTATCAGAGTAAATTTACCGGAAACCTTTTTCTTTTTTACAGCACGCATGTCTGCTCTGTATGGATTGGCGCCTGCTGGCGATGATACTGAGACTACCCGTGAAACAGTTTCAGGTTTACAGTCTTATGCAGAGTTATGGAGGAAAGTGGAAGACACCTTTTCAGCGGAATTCATCCCAAGGATCAATGCCTTCAGCTACAATGGTCAGTACCGGGATGATAACATGATTCACACCCCGCCATTCGCTTTCAAGAGAAACGAGGAGAAAACATTAACCCAGAAAAGTGTTTTGTTTGTCCCTTCTGGCACCCGAACAGATGTTGAAAAATTGTTAAAGATCGCCGAATCCATTCCAGACGATTATCAGTTGTTGGTGCTGGGCAGCAATAAATCCAACCAGGATTTTACGGGTGACAGGTTTAAATATTTTGGAGCGAGGATATTTAGCGACCCCAACCTCATTGGAGTAGTATCCAGAGGCGGGTGGGGAACCACCTGGGAGTGCCTCGCAAACAACAAACCTGCGGGACTGGTCCTCACATCTTTTACAGAAGACCCGGAGATGGGACATTCACAGAAAACAATGGAAAAACTTGGCCTGGCAGCGATCCTTGATGGAGAAATTGGCTCTTTTATCCAGGAAGATACCCGTGCAGGCATCCTGGCTGCGATGGATCGGGAGCGAGCAGAAGAGATGAGGCTGTTTGGTGCCTTCGCCGATGATGGTTATGCTTATATTGCAAGTAAGATCAGTGAAATGAATCGCTTATAGTTAAGATATTCGGGAAAGGAAACCATGGCTGAAAATAATTTCTGGAAAAATAAAAAAGTATGTGTCACCGGAGGTGCAGGATTTCTTGGCTCACACCTGATCGAAAATCTTGAAAAACGCGGCGCTTTGGACATTTTCATTCCAAAGATAGAAGATTACAATCTGGTTGAAATTGCTGATGTCAAACGGTTGCTAGACGAATCGAAACCCGACATGATCATTCATCTGGCAGCCCATGTCGGAGGAATCGGCGCCAATCGTGAACATCCGGCTGAGTTCTTCTATGATAATTTGATGATGGGAGTGCAATTGATCCATGAAGCCTGGAAACGGAACGTGGAGAAATTTGTTGCCATCGGAACTGTTTGTGCCTATCCAAAATTTACACCTGTTCCATTCAAGGAAGACGACATTTGGAATGGTTACCCTGAAGAAACGAACGCACCTTATGGGTTGGCGAAGAAGATGCTATTGACACAATCGCAGGCTTACCGGCAACAGTACGGATTCAATTCGATCTTCCTGATTCCGGTCAATCTGTATGGTCCGCGGGATAACTTTAGGCCTGAGTCTTCGCACGTCATCCCAGCGTTGATCAAGAAGTATGTGGAAGCTATTGCGAATGGTGATAAGGAAGTGGTGATCTGGGGAGATGGTTCACCCACGCGCGAGTTTATCTTCGTCGAGGATGCCGCAGAAGGCATAGCACTGGCAGCAGAAAAGTATAATGGCTCAGATCCAGTCAATATCGGCTCGGGATACGAAATCAGCATAAAAGACCTGGCGGAACTGATAGCCCGATTGACCGGTTTTGAAGGCAAGCTTGCTTGGGATACGAGCAAACCCAACGGCCAGCCCCGTCGTGGCTTGGATGTTAGCCGTGCAACAGAATCGTTTGGCTTTACAGCAAAGATGTCCTTCGAAAAAGGACTCCGAAAAACAATTGATTGGTATTTGGAAAACAAGTGATATTAACCACTCTGGTCATTATGCCCTCAGTGGCTGCTGGGCAACGCAGTATTAATGGAGCATTATGGTAGATGAAATAACATGGATCAAGCCGTCAAAAGGATGGGTGGCGCTCAACCTGAAAGATATGTGGAAGTACCGCGAGCTGGTGTACTTCCTCATTTGGCGTGATATTAAAGTACGCTATAAACAGGCCGCACTTGGTGTTGCCTGGGCGATCATCCAACCGATCCTTACGATGGTAATATTCAGTGTGATCTTTGGCAAATTTGCGAAATTGCCCACCGACAACAGCATCCCATATCCATTGTTTACATTCGCGGCGTTATTACCCTGGCAGTTGTTCGCCGGAGCGCTTCAAAGAGCTGGCACCAGTCTGGTAGGATCTGCTAATCTCATCACAAAGATCTACTTTCCCCGGCTGATCATCCCGATTTCGGCAGTGGTGGGTGGTCTGGTGGATTTTGCAATCTCATTTGTTGTGCTCATTGGCATGATGATCTACTACAAGGTGTACCCCACCTGGAATATGCTCTGGGTCATTCCATACATTCTACTCACTTTGATCACCGCGCTGGCGGTAGGATTATGGCTTTCGGCGATGAATGTCCGCTACCGTGATGTACAACAAATGATCCCATTCCTGATCCAGGCCTGGATGTATGCATCACCGGTTGCATATTCCGCCAGGTTAATCACCGACCGCGCCTGGCAGGTGATTTATAATCTCAATCCGTTGGCAGGGATCATTCAAGGGTTCCGTTGGGCACTGTTGGGTGGCACACCCCCGGGTGAATTGATGTGGATCTCTGCAGGGGTAATGGTACTTCTTTTTGTTAGCGGATTATATTATTTCAGGCGGATGGAAAAAACCTTCGCCGATACGGTGTAAGCATGAGCGAAATAGCCATACGAGTGACCAATTTAGGGAAAAGATACCAGTTGGGGGCGCTGGGAACAAATTACCGCACCCTGCGCGACAGTCTGGTGGATACCTTCACAGCTACCACGCAGGCATTGCTGCATGCCGGCGAGCGTTCTGCACAAATTCAGAAAACTGATGAAAACCGTTTCTGGGCCTTGAAGGATATTAATTTTGAGGTGAAAAAAGGACAAGTTTTAGGTGTGGTCGGAAGAAATGGAGCCGGGAAGAGCACCCTATTAAAGATCCTCTCCCGCGTTACAGAGCCAACCGAGGGTTTCGCAGAAATTCACGGACGGGTTGGGTCTTTGCTGGAGGTTGGCACCGGCTTCCACCCGGAGTTGACAGGGCGCGAGAACATATTTCTTAATGGTGCAATCCTTGGTATGAAGAAAACTGAGATCGCAGCCAAATTCGATGAAATAGTTGCCTTTTCTGAGGTGGAAAAGTTCATCGATACACCGGTCAAGCGCTATTCCAGCGGTATGTATCTGAGGTTGGCCTTCGCTGTGGCAGCCCACCTTGAGCCGGAAATCCTGGTAGTGGATGAGGTGCTGGCGGTCGGCGATGCAGAGTTCCAGCGCAAGTGCATGGGTAAGATGAGCGATGTTGCCCAACAGGGCAGGACGGTGCTTTTTGTAAGCCATAATATGAGCGCCATCCTGCGACTGACAGATGAAACGATGGTGTTGGATAAAGGCCTACAGGTAATGCGAGGGCCCACACAACAGGCCGTCGATTTTTATCTATCCAGTGGATTCTCGAAGCAGGGTGAACGTATCTGGGAAGAAAGTGATATTCCGCTGGATTCGGCGCCATTTAAACCAGTGGCGTTGCGCATAAAAGATAGCAGGGGAAAGACTGTGGAAACGATCCGATCCACGGAACCGTTCCAGGTAGAGTATGAATATGAGCTAAGTGAAGCGTTGACAGGGCTGCGAGTTGGGCTTTATTTTATGAGTACCCGCGGTGAACACATATTTACCAGTTTTGATACAGATGATCCTCAAAAATTTGAAGAATGCTCCATCAGACAGAGAGGCCACTACTTCAGCCGTTGTACCGTGCCTGCCAATACATTCAATGAAGGCCGGGTCGTCCTCGGCGTAAATGCCAGTTCCTACAGGATAAAACGGTATTTTCAGGATGAGCAGGCATTGGTTTTCAGCGTGGATGCTACCGGAGCCCCGGGAACTCATTGGAGTGAAGTACGCATGGGTCCTCTTCGGCCAGCTTTGGAATGGAAAATCGAGAGTCACGAATGATGGATGGCATCAACCAAGTGAAGAACTTGTTGGGTGAGATACCTTACTCTGTAGAGCTATATTGGCTGCTCCGGCAAAAGGATAAAACCCTTAATAGCAGATTCTCGCTGAAAAATTTCAGTACACACCTGCCAGAAATCCTTCTGGCTGTTCGTGAGAGCGCAATGCGTGGAACTACTGGTAAGAATGTGATGATATTTGCCTCATTGCATTATTGGATCGAGCAAACAGCGCTGCTAGGCCTGACCCTGGCTGGAGCTGGATACAATTCACACCTGGCTTACCTGCCATATTTTGACTGGCAAAAACCCATCAGCAAATTTGACCTGCGTCGGAATAACCTGTATGCAAGGGATGTTCTTACAGACACCGGGGAATATCTTACATTAACATCTTTGTTGGAGTATCGCGGAAAAGCTGCCCTACCCGAAGACCTGAAGAAAGAAATTGAACTGGTTAGTTATTATGATTCGCAATACACACTCCAGGTGGAAACAGTTGACCTGGAAAGTGATATTTATAAAATGCGCTTGCAGCGTAACATTTTTGCGGCAGAGAAATTCCTGGCGTTGGTGGAAGAGTCGAAACCTGATGCCATCATCGTCCCTAATGGTACCATCCAGGAGTTAGGAGCCGCATACCGGGTGGCGAAATATGCCGGAATTCCGGTGACAACCTATGAATTTAGCGACCAGAAAGATTGTATATGGATGGCGCAAAATGCCGAGATCATGCGGCAGGATACAACAGTGCTGTGGGAGACCCGCAAGGATCAACCACTCACATCCGAACAGCATTCCCGGATCGAATCGCTGTACAAAGCCAAAGTTCAGGGCGATCTGTTCGAAAATTTTGTCAGGCACTGGCAATCGTCCAGGCGGAAAGGCTCTGACGAAGTCCGGTCATTACTTGGGCTGGATGAGCGGCCGATCGTATTATTGGCGACCAACGTACTGGGAGATAGTTTAACCCTCGGGCGGCAGGTTTTTAGCAAAACCATGGCGGATTGGATCGAACACAGTGTGGAATATTTTGCTAAGCGGCAGGATGTTCAATTGATGATTCGGATCCATCCAGGAGAGATGCTGACTCACGGCCCATCGATGGTGGATGTTGTTAACACTTTGCTCCCTGAATTACCGGAGCATATACACCTGATTGGCCCAAAGGATAAAATAAATACATATGACCTGATCGAAATGGCAGATCTTGGGTTGGTTTACACCACCACCACCGGTATGGAAATGGCTATGAGCGGCGTTCCCGTTATTGTAGCTGGGGTCACACATTATAAAAATAATGGATTTACAATAGACCCACAAACATACCCGGAGTATTTTGAACAATTGGATAAAATATTAGTTCAGCCAACAAGTTTCCGATTAAGCCAGTCCCAGGTAGATCTGGCGTGGCGTTATGCATATACCTTCTTTTTTGAATTCTCGCTTCCTTTCCCCTGGAGATTGATGAATCTTTGGGAGGATGTGAACGAGCGGCCATTGTCCTATGTTCTTGGCAAAGGGTTTGCAAAGTATCAAAACACATTCCGGTTTTTAACCGGTGATCCTATTGAATGGCAGAAAACATGACTGATCCTGAAGTAAAAAAGCAAGTAAGAAAATTCTATGACCAAGTCGGCTGGAAGTTGGAAGCCGATGGATTGTATCAGAACGCACATTATGAAGACTTGCGGCCAGTTTCTGCAGAATATATTCACAATTGCCACAGTAGAGTTGGCCGTCATTTGAAAAAGTCCGGCAAATATCTGTTAGATGCTGGCTCTGGTCCGGTGCAATATGAAGAGTATATGGAATACCTGGATGGGTATCAATATCGGGTGTGTGCTGATATATCGAACACGGCGTTGATAGAGGCTCGCAAAAAATTAGGTAATAATGGCTTGTATGTAGTTTCTGATATCGCCAACTTGCCATTTATTGGAAATATTTTCGATGGCGTCATGTCCATGCACACCATTCATCACCTCCCCCGAGAGGACCACCACCTGGCATATCAGGAATTATTCCGTCTGCTGGCTCCTGCTTCAACCGCAGTGGTGGTGAATGGCTGGACGTATTCGAATTTATTTGGTTGGCTGGATCGGTCGGTCAAACTGTTCAATCGCACGCGTCGTAAACTTGCGAGACGGTCGGGGTCAACACAAATAAATAAAGCCAATCAACCTGTCAAGGAGAAAGGCACTTTTGTGCAGAAATACAATGCAGCATGGTTAAAACAGGAGCTTAATGGCAAAGTGCCAATTGAAATCCTTGTTTGGCGCAGCGCGAGCGTCAGATTCCTGCGGACCTTCATTCACTCGAAATTGGCAGGAAAGCAGTTGCTGCTCTGGTTGTTTAATCTTGAAGAAAAATATCCGCGCTATTTCGGAGAAAATGGACAATACCCCCTGATCGTGATCAAAAAGCCATAAGTTGAAGGTGGAATAAACCTAATGGATCATCAATTCACAACTTTTATGCTTTATGTCCTTGTCGGGTTTCTGGCGCAACTGATCGATGGTGCACTGGGGATGGCTTACAAGGTAACGTCCAACACATTTCTGCTAAGCGTTGGGATCCTGCCAAGTGTTGCCAGCGCCAGTGTTCACCTGGCTGGCATGTTTACATCGCTGGTGTCCGGTCTTTCGCACCTGAAATTTGGTAATGTGGATAAAAAATTGGTAATGAAATTAATGATCCCGGGTGTGATTGGTGGGGCGGGTGGCGCTTATCTGCTTGCTAAAGTGCTGAACGCAGAAAAGATCACTCCTTACATCGCTGTCTATCTTCTGGTCATGGGCGTGGTGATCATTGCCAAATCTAACGATCACACGACACACGAGCAAAGGTTTAAGAAGCGTTTCATGCTGCCTCTTGGTTTTATAGGAGGTTTCCTGGATTCTATTGGTGGGGGTGGATGGGGGCCGATTGTGACAACGACGCTTATTTCCACTGGCCATCATCCGCGTAAGTCGATCGGGTCGGTTAACCTGGCGGAATTCTTTGTAACCGTCTCAGTCTCCATCACGTTTCTTGTAACCCTGGGTCTGATGAAAGATTGGATCAATGTGGCCGGATTGATGCTGGGTGGTGTGGTCGCAGCTCCGATCGGTGCCATGTTGACTCGCCGTCTGCCTATCAGAATTATGATGATCGGTGTCGGTTTGATGATCGTTGCCTTGAGTATTCGAACATTGATTTTGGCTATTTGGTAATGGAAGGAGAAATTATGGACTGGAAGAATAAAGTAATCCTAGTAACCGGTGGAACCGGATCATTTGGCAAGAAATTTATTGAGGTTATGTTAAAGAAGTACCAGCCTGCGAAGATCATCGTTTACAGCCGTGATGAACTAAAGCAGCATGAAATGCGGGTGAAAGGCTTTGAGGACCCGTCGCTCCGTTATTTTATTGGCGATATTCGCGACAGGGATCGCATGGAAAGGGCGATGGATGGTGTGAATATTGTTGTCCATGCCGCTGCGCTCAAACAGGTACCGGCCTGCGAATATAACCCGATGGAAGCAATAAAAACCAATATCCTAGGCAGCAGCAACGTGGTGGACGCCGCATTAAATTCCGGTGTGGAGAAAGTGCTAGCCTTGAGCACCGATAAAGCCGTTAACCCGGCCAACCTATATGGTGCCACAAAATTGGCAGCCGAAAAACTGATCATCCAATCCAATGCCTATGCCGGTAATAAACGAACACGATTTGCCTGCACCCGTTATGGCAATGTGGTCGGCAGTCGTGGCAGTGTTGTGCCTGTATTCTTGAAACAAAAGGAAACCGGAAGATTGACTTTAACGGATGACCGCATGACTCGATTCTGGTTATCCCTTGAACAGGGTGTGGATTTTGTGATTGATTGCATTGAGATCATGCACGGTGGCGAAGTATTTGTGCCCAAAATTCCCTCCATGAAAATGACCGACCTTGCGAAAGCGATTGCGCCGGAAGCCCAGATCGATGTCATTGGCATACGCCCTGGAGAAAAACTGCATGAGGTCCTAATTTCAGAAGACGAAGCCCGTACAACGATCGAGCTGGAAGACAAGTACATCGTGCAGCCGGCGGAAGAAATGTGGTTCGGCCAGGAATGGAGTAATAAGGGTAGAAAAATGGAAGATGGCTTCAGGTATGCAAGTAACACGAACAGCGATTGGCTGGGCATCCCTGAAATTCAGAAGATCGTGCAGAAAGTGGAAATCGAGTAACCGTATGCGGATTCTGATTACCGGGGCGAGTGGTTTGCTGGGTGTCAACCTTGCGTTGGAAGCTGCCAGAGATCATTTAGTGATCGGGCAGATCAACGCGTTGCATTTGAACAATGCGCCCTTTGAACAACGATCCGGGGATCTGCTTAAGACTGACGCGGCGGAGGAGTTGGTCGAATCGTGCCAACCCGATTGGGTGATCCACTGCGCTGCGCTGGCGGAAATTGACGCATGCGAAAAAAATCCCTACCTTGCAGAACAGTTAAATGCTGTACTCCCCGGAAGATTTGCCAGAGCATGCAAAGATAAAGCAAAATTAATTTATGTATCCACAGATGCGGTATTCGATGGCACAAAAGAAGAATATTTCGAAACTGATGTGCCAAACCCGCTGAGCGTCTATGCGAAAACTAAACTGGCAGGCGAGCAGGCAGTTATGGAGAACAACCCGGATGCTGTCATTGCTCGCATCAATTTATTTGGGTGGAGTCTGTTCGGTACCCGCAGCCTGGCTGAATGGTTTTTCTATAACCTGCAGGCTGGCAATCAGGTGCAGGGTTTCACCGATGTATTCTTTCGCACGCAGCTAGTAAATGAACTGGCAGGTGTATTTTTGCAAATACTTGCCCAGGACCTTTCCGGCCTATACCATGTCGTCGGAGCTGATTGTGTGAGCAAGTATCAATTCGCACTCGAAATTGCGCACCGTTTGAATGTACCTGAATCCATGATTACCCCGGTGAAGGTGCAGGATTTTGGCTTACAGGCAGCAAGAAGTAATCATTTAAACTTAAGCACCTCGAAACTGCAAAAAGTTATCCACACAGATATCCCCGGGTTATCCACCGGGTTGGATCGGTTATTTACACAATATCAACAGGGTTATCCACAATTTCTCCGCAATATGGTGGAAAACTCGAATCAAAATCTAAATCCTTACATGCCAGGAGGAAAAGATGGAAATTAAGCTAGGCAACAACCTGATCGGTGACAACCACCCGACCTATTTTATTGCTGATATTTCTGCCAATCATGACGGCGATTTGGAACGCGCAAAACTGCTCATCCAGCTTGCAAAGGATGCTGGCGCGGATGCCGCCAAATTTCAAAATTTCAGGGCTAAACAAATCGTTTCAGATTATGGGTTTAAAAACATGCCTGGACAGGCCTCCCACCAATCCAGTTGGAAGAAATCGGTCTTTGAGGTGTATCAGGGCGCGTCCATTCCTTTTGATTGGACTCCAATCCTTAAGGCAGAGTGTGACATGGTGGGCATCGATTACTTCTCTTCGCCGTATGATTTTGATGCGATCGATATGCTGCAACAATATGTACCTGCTTTCAAGATCGGTTCTGGCGACATTAATTGGGATGAAGCGTTGATCCGGATGGCCGAAACTGGTAAGCCCATTTTGCTAGCCACTGGCGCTTCCAATATTGGCGAGGTGCAGCATGCGGTTCAGGTGATTCGATCAATCAATTCGCAGCTGGTATTAATGCAATGCAATACCAACTATACTGCATCGATAGACAACTATAATCACATCCACCTAAGGGTTTTATCTACTTATAAAAACTTGTTCCCCGATCTCGTTCTGGGCTTGTCTGACCACACCAGCGGACATGCCACTGTTATAGGTGCGGTGGCTTTGGGTGCGCGCGTGATCGAAAAGCATTTCACAGATGACAATCAGCGGGAGGGTCCGGATCATCCCTTCTCTATGACACCTGCAACCTGGCGGGATATGGTGGATCGAACCAGAGAGTTGGAACATTCTTTGGGCTCTCCTGAAAAAACGGTCTGTTATAACGAACAACAGACCGTAATTGTACAGCGTCGTTGCTTGCGCACGGCGAAAGAAATCAAAGCCGGTGAAATCTTAACCCGCGATATGATCGATGTTCTGAGGCCAGCTACTCCCGGTGCCATTCAACCGAATGATGTGTCTCTCGTCGTCGGTCTGAGGGCTTTGACTGACCTGCCCCTGGGCAGGGAATTGCGCTGGGAAGACCTGGGGAAATGATGCGAGTTCTTTACTTCTCACAGGATTATTGCCCCCATGATCACCGGATATTGAATGCCATTCTGGATGGTGGGCATGAGGTGTATTATCTCCGCCTGGAGGATGGGGGACGCAACCTGGAGAACCGTCAGATCCCGGATGGAATACAGGTTGTGAAATGGCATGGCGGTACAAAAAAATTTCACTGGTACAACCTCCCGGGATTGGTATTAAGCCTCAAAGAAGTCCTGGTCGATGTGCGGCCAGATCTGATCCACGCCGGGCCGATCCAGAGTGTCGGGCTTGTTGCCGCACTTAGCGGGTTCCATCCACTCGTCAGCATGTCCTGGGGATTTGACCTGATGATGCACGCAGATCAAAGTTTTTATTCCCGTTGGGTCACGCGCAACGTGCTCTCCAAATCAAATTGGCTGTTCGGAGATTGTCAGGCGGTGTTGGATAAGGCGGCCTTGTTTGGATATGATCTCGCAAAGAGTTCTCTATTCCCATGGGGAGTGGATCTTGAAAGGTTTACACCGGTAGGCGAAAATGTGCGGGATAAGTATGGATGGTCAGATGAAACTATTCTCTTCTGCAATCGTTCCTGGGAACCGCAATATGGCGTAGATATTGTCGCAAGGGCGTTCGTAAAGGCGTCCACGCTCAACAGTAATTTACGTCTGTTACTATTGGGTAGCGGCACTCAGCAAAACAAGATCGAAAAGATATTAAAAGATGGCGGTGTGATGGATAAAGTCGTGTTCCCCGGACAGATTCCAAATGTTGAATTACCTGAATACTACCGGACAGCCGATCTGTATATCAGTGCTTCACATACCGATGGCTCATCTGTGTCCTTGATGGAAGCCCTGGCTTGTGGTATCCCGGCTGTTGTTTCAGATATTCCATCCAACATGGAGTGGATCACTCCCGGTGAAGAAGGATGGATTTTTAGAGATGGTTCGGTTGAGGAATTAGCCAAATTAATGCTGAAACCGGATAAAGAAAAAGTCAATCTCGCAGTCATGCGAATTAAAGCCCGCCGCAAATCAGAATTGGACGCAGATTGGAAGATTAACAAGCAAAAAATGCTCGCAGGCTACGCAATGGCGGTGAAAAAATGAGTCGCAGTTATAACCATTGGTCACCAGATTATCTATGGAGCCGGCTCAAGGATAAGGTGCATCAAATCCTTCATCCTGATGAACCATGGTTAACTCCCGTTGCGGTTGACTTACTGGATGAGTATCTTAAACCAGAAATGTTGGGGTTGGAATTTGGCAGTGGCAGAAGTACAAATTGGTTCTCTCAAAGGCTCGGCAAATTAACCAGCGTGGAACACTCAGCGAAATGGTATGCAAATGTCACCGATAGATTGCGCATAGGTGGAATTACAAATGTTGCTTATTTATTGCGCAATGGATGGCCGGATACTTCTTATGTCGATGTTGTTGACTCGATGGATGATAATGTCCTGGATTTTGTCCTGGTGGATGGTATTGACCGTGCAGCTTGTGCAGTTCGCAGTCTGGATAAGCTGAAACCGGGCGGTATTTTGGTGGTTGATGATGTCCACCGCTATCTGCCCTCCCGGAGCAGGGCGCCACTGGCAAGAAAACCAGAGGCTGGCCCAATCGACGTAGCTTGGCAGGATTTTATGGTCAGAACAATTGACTGGGAGTATATCTGGACATCAAATGGCGTAAAAGACACGGTGATTTACTATAAACCGGCAGGTTCAGAGGTGGATGATGATAACGAAAGATGAGTTGGTAGTTGGATTCAGAAGGACAGGGTTGGAAGCTGGCGATGTGGTCCTTGTGCACAGTTCATACAAATCTTTTGGCCCGGTGGAAGGCGGCCCACAGACAGTGGTGGATGCATTACTGGAAGTGTTGACACCATCCGGGACTCTCATCATGCCCACTTTCAATTTTAATTTCAATAAAGGGGAAGCCTGGGATGTAAGAACGACACCTTCTCATATGGGTGTACTGACTGAGATTGTGCGGGTTCACCCTGAAAGCCGGCGTGTTTTCCATCCGTTTTATTCCTTCTCAATCCTGGGTAATCTTAAGGATACATTGACAAAATTCCGTTACAAAGACAGTTATGGCAGCGAATCAATCTTCATGCGATTGAGAGAAATTGACGCAAAGATCATGGTCATTGGTTTGTCCTATACCCATTCGATGACCTTCTTTCACCACATTGAACAGATGGAGGGCGTGGATTACAGGTATGTCAAAACTTTTACCGGCCAGGTGACTGATGAAAATGGCGTAACTTTCGAAGATACTTTCACCATGTTGGTACGGGATGTTGACAAGGGCGTGTTAACAGAAGTGGACCCGATGGGAGCAGTGCTGGAAGATCGTGGTGTTGTGGCACTGCATATTATTGGCGAGGCAGAAGTAAAGATGATGCGTGCCAATGACGTTTATCTTGTGACAGCCGAAGAGATGAAAAAAAATCCTATGTTGATGTACCAGATCGAAAAGTAGCGGGATTAATTATGAAAAACTATAAGACCATTAAATCGGTTTTGGAAGAAATTTACCCGTTGCATCGCACACTTGCATCGGACGGTCTGGATGAATCGCTTCGGATTGTAGGTAGCTATCTCCCTGAAACGGCAGATTACCGCATTGAAACTTATACTCCCGGTCAAAACGTGTGGACATGGAAAGTGCCGGAGCACTACATTGTCAACAAAGCATATCTCGAAACTCAAAATGGCGAAAAAGTTGTGGATTTTAAGGATAATCCACTGCATCTGCTTTCGTATTCATTGCCGACTGACAAAATATTATCCTGGGATGATCTCCAACCGCACCTGTATTACAGCGAAAAACGTCCGTGGACAATTCCCTGGCAATTCAAATATTATGAACGCGATTGGGGTTTTTGCCTTAGCAAGGACCAATTTGACAGGCTGGATCATAACATCAAATATCATGCCGTGATCGATGTGGAGTTCGGGACCGATCCAATAGCCGGATTCAGAGTGGCTTCAGGGGTGCTGCATCCCATAGGTGGAAGGACGGAAGCTGCCGGGGAGATTTTGGTTTGCTCACATGTTTGCCACCCCAACCAGGCTAATGATGACGCAGCAGGTGTTGTAACTTCCATTGAAGTTGCCAGGCGGTTGGCAGCGAATCCCCTCCCCGCCGGGTCAATGAGCATTCGATTTTTATTCTGCCCTGAAACGATCGGCAGCATTGCATATCTTGCGAATCATGAAGAGTTGATCCCTGGCTTTCGGGCCGGGATATTCATTGAGATGACAGGTAATGATAACTCCCTCATCCTCCAGCGCAGCCGTCAGGATAATGCGCTTGTCGATAGAGTTGGGCGCGAAGTATTGAACAGGATGGGCAAGGAATTTCGCGAAGGCGAGTTTGCGCAGGTCGTTGCCAATGACGAACGGGTCATCAACGGTCCGGGAGTGAATGTACCTTGTATATCTATCAGCCGTTGGCCTTATGATGAGTATCATACCTCTGATGACAATCCATCCATTATTCATGAGGATAAGCTGCAGGAAGCTGCGGATATGGTGGAAAATACTATTCGAATCTATGCCTCCAACTACATACCCAAACGGAATTTTCGCGGCCCGGTCTTTCTATCCGGGTATGGATTATGGGTGGATTGGCGGCAGAATTGGGCTTTGAATCGTGCGATCGAAAAGATAATGATGCATTTTGAAGGAAATGATTCGATCTTTGAAATAGCCGAGATCACGAACCTTTCATTTGAAGAAGTTTATGAGTATGTCAATAAATTCCTCAAAAATGGACTGGTAGATAAAACTCCCATGCCAGAGATCGCTGAAACAAAGTAAATAATGAAGCTGAAAACAATTGCCATCATTCAAGCCCGCATGAAATCCAGCCGCCTGCCGGACAAGGTGATGCTGGATATTGCCGGCAAACCAATGCTGCAAAGGGTGATTGAACGGACGGCCAGGGCAAGAATGGTGGATCAGGTGATCCTTGCAACCACTACTGGAAAGGACGAAGATCCAATAGCGGGGCTTTGCAATAAGCTGGGCATACCCTGCTATCGGGGCAGCCTGCAGGATGTTCTGGATCGGTATTACCAGTGCGCCCTGGTGTATTCCCCCGATGTGGTGGTACGTATCACGGCAGACTGCCCCTTGTTGGATGCAGACCTGATTGATGAGACAATTAGTGTTCTAACCGGGTCCTCCTTAGGGAATGGCCTGTGGCAACCTCAAGGTAATCCCGAATTATTCTCACCCCCCACCAATCCTTCCATCCCCTGGGATTATGCAGCCACCCGGCTTCCACCGCCCTGGAAACGCACTTACCCGATCGGGTTGGATGTTGAAGCTGTAACCTTCGATGCGTTGGCATCAGCCTGGAAGAATGCCAAAGAACTACACGAACGAGAGCATGTGATGCCATTTTTCTACGAAGTTGAGAATCGCTTCCGGTGTATTGTCGGATCATTTAATCCGGATTATGGCCATTACCGCTGGACGGTGGATACAGCAGCAGACTTGAAATTGATCCGCGAAATTTACAATCGGCTTGCAAGTGAAGATTTCACCTGGAAAGATGTGCTCGCCCTGGTGCAAAAATACCCCGAATTAGATGCAATCAATGCTGATGTGCCTCACAAGACTTTTCTGGAAGTGGATGATAGGAAGTAGTTGAAAATGCCACTGATCACGCTCTTCTCAGCTCCCAAACCATTCACCAATCCACATATTGCCACGATCCAACGCAATGCCATCCAATCTTGGGTTGCGCTGGGTATGGATGTGGAAGTGTTGCTCCTCGGTCAGGAGGAGGGTCTGGAGCAGACTGCCCATGAGCTTGGCGTGAAATGGATTCCTCTGCTGGAACGTAATAGTACAGGAACGCCATTGATCAGCTCCATGTTTGAGCAGGCATTCAGCCATGGAAGCGGTGAGCTGTTCTCGATCATCAACGCAGACATCCTGCTGATGGATGACTATGTTGCATCCTCCAAGCACGTCCAAGATAGATCAAAGAATTTTCTGATGATGGGTCATCGCTGGGACATGGATATTGTGGAGGACATGTCTTTCGCTGGCGATTGGCAGGCACAATTGCGAAACGCGATCGCAATTAAAGGGCGGTTGCACAAATCCAAAGGTAGCGATTATTTTATTTTTCCACGGAATGCTTTCACAGAATTTCCAAAATTTGCGATCGGCCGGGCCGGATGGGACAATTGGACCATTTACCATGCCCGAAGAAATGGCTGGCAGGTGATAGACGCAACTGATGCGGTCACGATCGTCCATCAACAGCATGACTACCACCACTTGCCGGGCGGACAGATCCATTACACATTACCAGAATCAGATGAGAATTTGAGACTGGCAGGTGGCAAACGGCACATTTTCACCCTGATAGATGCCAATTACAAATTGGATCATGATAGGCGAATCCTCATAGCGCCGCTGAATGCGGGTAAAATTAAACGGGAGATGGAGATACTGCCGATCTTGTGGTGGGATAACCCAACCATCAATAACTTTATGTTTTATCTATTGAATCCAAAGAAACTGATCCGGCATAAATTTCCACGATTGGCTAAGATGCTAGGCATCAAAGGAAAAGCAGATCTGGTAGGGATTTTGGATGATTAGCAATATATTTTTGGCGGACAAATGACAATGGACTTTGGAGAATAAATGCCGAGAATTGGAATGAATCCATCACGAAACCGGGATACCGGGTTTGCCCCTGAACGGGTGACGGCGGCTGTTCTCACTCATGTTCCTCACGGCGAAGGTTACTTTGAACATAGGTTTGAGGTGCTGCGGTTATGTATTGAAAGTTTGATCGCCACTGCTGGCAGCCAGGCGGATTTGATGGTATTCGATAACTGCAGCAGTCCAAAGGTTGTTGATTATCTGACATCTCTTAAAGCAGAAAACCGGATTCAATACATGACTCTCTCCAGCCGGAATATCGGCAAGATGGATGCATTAAAGATGATCTTTCGATCTGCTCCGGGAGAGATCATTGCCTATACTGATGATGATGTCCTCTTCATGCCCGGTTGGTTGGAGGAGCATCTTAAGATCCTTAATACTTACCCGAAATCAGGTATGGTTACAGGTTTTTACATCCGTTCGCAAATGGGCTTCAGTATTAAAACCACCATGGAGTTCGCAGACCGTTTTGATGTGATATCCGAGCGTGGACAGTTGATAGAGAAGAAGTGGGAACAGCATTATCTGGATAATATGGGGCGCACATGGGAGAGATATGCTGAAGAAACACGCAATCTGGATGATGTTCGTCTGACCTATGAAGGGGTAAAGGCGCTGGCTTCTGCTGGCCATCACCAGTTTGTGGCGTATAAACAGGTGATCCTGAAAGCGTTGCCGGATGGTTGGTCTGGCCGGTTAATGGGAAAAATGCGGGAGCTTGATGAAGCAGTCGATAAACTTGGCTACCTGCGTTTGAACACTCCCGTGCCTGTTACCCGCCTGCTTGGAAATATTCTCAGTGAAGAAAATGCCTCTGAAGCCCGGCAGATTGGATTGGATGCGGTTGCAGTCCACCTGGAAAATCACACTGCGACGTCCATTCAAAAAATAGCGCGCATCCCTCTTGTAAATGGTATTGCACGCCGGATGTATAACTGGTTATACAAGTTGATCAATGCATAACGGAGCGAGTATTGTGGAGAAACTGACCACCAGAATAAAATTAGCCGCGAAGGTAATCCTCAAAGGTGTAGTTCCAGTGATAAATTCTGCACGGGAGATTCCCGAGATCACACCTGAAGAAGTGCAGGAAGCGCGCATATTCTTCAAACGAGATAAATTCTTTATCTTCGGACATGCCAGGTCGGGGACGACCCTGCTTGCCAGGTTGATTCGGCTGCATCCTGATGTGCACTGCAACTGGCAGGCCCACTTTTTTACACGGGATCCGTTTATTTCCAGCCTCGTGAATGGAACGGAGGTGGAAAAATGGCTGTCACATCCTAGTAACCGTTGGAATCGCGGCCGTGATCTCTCCCCTGTCGTAATGCGTGCTGCAGCCGACTTTATTCTCGAGCGGGATGCCCATGCGGTTGGAAAAAGTATTGTTGGCGATAAAAGCCCATCCAGCGTCTTTCATGGACTGGCTGTTCGAAAAATGGCCGCAGTGTACCCGGATGGCCGATTGATCAATATCGTCCGTGATGGACGGGACACTGCCATTTCGCATCGCTTTCAATCCTTTGTCGATAGGCAGGATAAACTAACCGGCGAAGATCGGAAAATCCGGGCAGATTTTATTAATGACCCTCAACCCTTTCTAACTGGAGACCGATCTATCTTCTCGGAAAAGGAAATGCTTGCAACTGCAGGCAGTTGGGCAAAAAATGTAACAGAAACAGAATTGGAAGGTTACCGGTTATTCGGTGATCAGTTTTACCAGTTTCGTTATGAAGACTTGATGCTTGAACCGTGGCTGGAAATGTGCAAACTATGGAATTTTCTTGGGGCATCCTTGCCTGATGATAATCTCCACGCAGCGCTGAATGCAGAAATGACCGCCAACCCTGATAAAGATTGGCAGTATAAAAAAAGCGGCGACCTGGCGCAGTACATTCCCAAAGGTCAGCAAGGAAGCTGGCAAAACCTGTTTACAGCACGTGATAAACAACTTTTCAAAAAGGTCGCTGGCGAAGCGCTGATCAAATGGGGTTATGAAATGGATCTGGAGTGGTAAACCAATGAAATTTGTGATTGCAGGATTAGGGTCGATTGGCCGCAGACATTTACGCAATCTGGTAAGTCTGGGTGAAAAAGATATCATCTTATATCGAACCCATAACAGCACCATGCCGGAGGAAGACCTGGCCGGGTTTGACGTGGTGACAGATTATCAGCAGGCGCTGGCAGCCAGGCCGGACGCGGTAATTGTATCCAACCCAACCGCGCTACACCTGGATATTGCAATTCCAGCCGCAAATCAGGGGATTCATTTACTGTTGGAGAAACCTGTTTCGCACTCCATGGAGAGAATTCACGAATTGACAGCCTCCATCGAACAGAATAATGTGAAGACTCTTGTTGGATTTCAGTACCGTTTTCACCCCACTATGGGAAAACTCCGGGAAATCCTGCTATCTGGAGAAATCGGGACCCCTGTTTCATGCAGAGCGCATTGGGGTGAATACCTTCCAAACTGGCATCCCTGGGAAGATTACCGCAAGAGTTATGCAGCCAGGCCAGACCTGGGCGGTGGAGTAACTTTGACCTTGTGCCATCCGTTCGATTACTTGAGGTGGATATTAGGAGATATTGATTCGCTCTGGGCTTTTACAGGCGCTTCATCGGAACTGCCGATTGGTGCAGAGAGCATTGCCGAAATTGGAGTGAAATTTGTGAATGGTGTAGTAGGATCCGTTCATCTGGATTATTTGCAGCAGCCTGGATCGCACACTCTGATGATCCAGGGTACAAAAGGTCAAATGAACTGGGATAATGCGACAGGAGAATTAAGATTGTTTCAAAATAGTAAAAATGAGTGGACCAGTTTCCTTCCGCCTGCAGGCTTTGAACGGAACGATCTATTCATTTCTGAAATGTCGGCGTTTCTTAGCTTGCTGCGTGGGGATGGGATATCACCCTGTACCCTTGAGGATGGCGTCGCTGCATTGAAAATCGTGATGGCAGTACACAAATCTGCCAGTGAAATGGAAATAGTAAGGTTGATCAATTAGTATGGCAACCTTCCGCGAATCCCCAATATTTATTTGTGGACATCCTCAGGCGGGTGTGGATGTACTCGTTAAGCTAATTGAATTGTTCCCGGAAGTTGTTATATACCCGGAAGAGACAGGTTTTTTTAGGCGCTATCTACCAAATGCTGAAGGGAAATCCTTTGAGAAAAAATTGGATCTGGCAGACAGGTACCTGATCCAGATATTTGAGTGGAACGCAGCTCACCCATTGGAGAATCAGCAGGGATATCCAGATCGTGATTACTCATCTATCCCATTTTTGGAAGTTCAAAATGAGTTGCGGAACCATATAAACAGACAATTCAGGCACGAAGGAGATATGTTAAGTGCTGCCATGACGGCATTCGCGGTCGTGGCCAGCCGATTGACGGAACAAACGAAATACTGGCTTGAAAAAACGCCCTACAATGAACGTTTTGCCAGACAGATCTTTCAGTGGTGGCCGGATGCGCGCTGCATTCACGTGGTGCGGGATCCTCGGGAAAATTTTGTATCCTACCATCGCAAACACCCCGATTGGACGGCGGAATTCTTCGCCAGGAATTGGGAAACCAGTACCCGCCTTGGCTTGAGAAACGAAAAAGAATTCGGGAGGGAACGCTATTGGATGGTGTCTTACGAGAATTGTATGCAAAATCAGGATGTGATGCTGAAAAACATCCAGTCTTTTCTTTCCAATAATCATAATGAAGGTCTCAACCAATCAACACTGGCTGGTGTGGTGGGGCAATTTAGTTCTACACCGGTTGGCACATGGATCGAAGACCTCAAACCACAGCAGGTTGCCGCCATTCAAGGTATCGCACGCATTGGGATGAAAGCGATGGGGTATAATCAATCGGTTATTATGTGGAATAACAATGATGTCATTAAACGGATGCAAACTTCCGTACATGTAATATTAAACAATATCAAGGAGACTATTAAATGGCTATAACGAACAAAAAGGCAAACCTCATTCCTCCCTACGGCGGAAAATTGGTCAATCTTGTCGTGGAAGGTGATGAACGTCTGGCATTAATTGAAAAAGCCAGCTATTTGCCTTCGATAAAAATTTCACCCCGCAATCTTTGCGACCTCGAATTGCTGGCCACAGGCGCTTTTTCGCCATTGGATCGCTTCATGGGTCACAAGGATTACGAACGTGTCCTCGAAGAAATGCGATTGGTGGATGGAACCATGTTCCCCCTTCCAATCACTCTGACGGTTGATAAAGAATCATATTCCTCACTGGGTCAGGAAGTGGTACTGCGGGATACACAGAACAATCTGATCGCAGTTATGAAGATCGAAGAAGCTTTCCCGTATGACCGGGACCGCGAAGCACAATTGGCTTATGGCTCAACAGATTCCAAACATCCGATGGTTTCAGAAATGGTGCGTTGGGGCAACCTGTGCATTTCCGGCGAACTCAAAGTTGTTAATATGCCCATGTATTATGACTTCAAGAATATTCGCCAAACCCCCGCTGAAGTCAGGGAACAACTTGAAGCCATGGGAAACGTCAATGTGGTCGCTTTCCAGACCCGCAATCCATTACACCGCATCCATGAAGAACTGACCAAACGGGCAGCGGCAGCCGTTGGCGGCAGCCTGCTCATACACCCGGTGGTTGGCTTGACCAAACCTGGAGATGTGGATCACTTCACTCGCGTTCGTATTTATAAAGCGCTGGTCGAAAAGTATTACGACAAATCCAACACCATTTTGAGCTTGCTGCCCCTCGCCATGCGTATGGCTGGTCCGCGGGAAGCGCTGCTGCATGGCATTATCCGCCGCAACCATGGCGTGAATTACTTCATCATTGGCCGCGATCATGCCGGTCCGGGTGTGGATAGCAATAAAAAACCATTCTATGGCCCATACGATGCGCAGGAATTGTTTGACAGGTATTCAGAAGAACTGCAGATGAAAGCGGTACCTTTCCAGGCGCTGGTCTATTTGCCGGAAACACAGGAATATGTGGAAGTGGATAAGGTTCCCGAAGGCGCAAAGAGCATGGATATCTCCGGCACCCAGGTGCGTGATGATTTCCTGGCGAAAGGCAAACTGCTTCCGGAATGGTTCACCCGTCCTGAAACAGCCAAGATCCTTCGGCAAATGTACCCGCCTCGTCATAATATGGGTTTCTGTGTCTGGTTCACTGGTTTGAGCGGCGCTGGAAAAACGGCAACGGCTGAAGTTTTAACCACCTTGCTTCTCGAACACGGCAAGCATGTATCCCAGTTGGATGGTGATGTGGTCCGTACTCACCTTTCCAAAGGTTTGGGTTTTAGTAAGGAAGATCGAGACACCAACATTCTGCGCATTGGCTTTGTGGCTGGTGAAGTTGTCCGTCACGCCGGCGTTGTGATCTGCGCCGCGATCTCACCATACATTGCCATCCGCAATGAGGCTCGGAGGATGGTCGGTGAAGACCAGTTCATAGAAATCTTCGTTAACACACCCATCGATGTTTGTGCCTCCCGTGATATCAAGGGGCTATATGCCAAGGCATTCCGTGGTGAGATCAAAGGCTTCACAGGTGTGGACGATCCCTACGAAGCGCCAGTCAACCCTGAGATCACATTATCCACGGTTGGTGTCACGCCTGAAGAAAATGCCCGAATCATCATCAAGTACCTGGAAGACAAGGGTTTCCTCCTGACCGATGGAATTGGAATAGCTGAATAAATAAATATTGGGCAGACTTCAAAAAGGAGTCTGCCCAAATTAGTATATCACCGCAAAAGACCGGACAAATGAGGCGTTATGTCAAAAATTCAAGACAAATTTGATCTAACTGGCAAAACAGCCATCGTAACCGGCGGCATAGGTTTGCTGGGAAAAGAATTTTGCAGAACGCTGGCGGAAGCTGGCGCCTTTGTTTTTATCGCAGATATCGACCATGGCAAAGCCGCTCAATTTGCATCAGAATTGAAACAAGATGGTTATTCTGCAGAGCCTGTTGGAGTGGATGTTACAAATACTGAATCCATACGGAAGATGATGGAACAGGTCATCAACTTAACCGACAGGCTTGATGTCCTGGTCAATAGCGCAGCCATGGACCCCAAGTTTGATCCTGCAAATTCCAGCCAACACAATGGCACTTTTGAAGACTTCCCTGTCGATATGTGGCGGTCTGCGCTGGATGTGAACCTGACCGGCATGTTCTTGTGCTGCCAGGCAGCCGCCCGTCAAATGGTCATCCAGGGCGAAGGCAGCATTATCAATATCTGTTCCACCTATGGGTTGGCTGGCCCGGATCAGCGTATTTATATCAAGGAAGGTCAGCCGAGGCGCGTTAAACCTGTATATTACTCGGTTACGAAAGCAGGCGTACTTGGACTCACGCGTTATCTCGCCACTTATTATGCCGGAACAAAGATCAGAACCAACGCTCTGACCCCCGGTGGAGTATATAATAATCATGATGAAACTTTCACCCGAAATTATTCAGCCCGCACAGTGCTAGGAAGAATGGCTAATAAGGATGAAATGAATGGAGCGCTCTTATTTCTTGCTTCTGAAGCATCATCATATATGACAGGATCCAACGTTGTGGTGGATGGAGGTTGGACAGCGTGGTAGATCATCCGGAAGTCTTGGCGATCATCCCGGCCCGGGGTGGGTCAAAAGGGATCCCGCGTAAGAATATTCGCAGTTTCGCCGGGCAGCCTTTAATTGCCTGGAGTATCGCCGCGGCAAAACAATCCCGCCTCGTCACCCGGGTTGTTGTTTCGACCGATGATGAAGAGATCGCGGGGGTCGCCCGACGCCTCGGTGCAGAAGTACCGTTTCTGCGTCCTTCAGAGCTGGCGCAAGATCTGTCGGTTGATTATCCTTTGTTTGAGCATGCGTTAACATGGTTCAATGAAAACGAAAATTATCAACCTGATATTCTGGTCCAGCTTCGACCAACCTCACCAATCCGACCAGTCGAAATGGCCGACTCGGCAATTCAATTACTGTTGGATCAACCTGAAGCTCACTCTGTGAGAGGTGTGATACCCTCAGGGCAAAACCCATACAAAATGTGGCGCATTGGAAATGATAACCGAATGCAGCCATTACTGACTGTTGAGGGTGTGCCTGAACCATTCAATGCGCCGAGGCAGCAGCTTCCACAAACCTTCTGGCAAACAGGCCATATTGATGTGATCAGAACCAGTGTCGTGCTCGAAATGAAATCACTCAGCGGGAATGTTATTTTGCCTTATTTCGTTGATCCAGCTTATTCGGTGGATATTGATTCTCCACGGGATTGGAGCCGGGCGGAATGGCTGGTTTGGAATTCTGGATTGACCATGGTATGTCCAGGAAAGACTCCTCGACCTTTACCGAAAAAAGTCAGTTTGCTGGTAATGGATTTCGACGGTGTCTTGACAGATAATCGGGTCTGGGTGGATGATTCCGGTAAGGAGACTGTAGCTGCCTATCGCAGCGACAGCCTGGGTTTGGCGATCTTACGCCAGAAAACCGGTATTGATTCACTGGTACTTTCAATGGAAACGAATCCTGTTGTGAGTGCTCGTTGTAAAAAAATGAATGTCCAGGTTCTTCAAGGAATCAATAACAAGGATGAAGTATTATTAAAATACATAGAAGAACGCCATATCCCGTCCAACGAGGTGGTTTACATGGGCAATGATGTCAATGACCTGGTGTGTTTTCCCCTGGTTGGCTGTGCAGTAGTTCCGGTGGATGCAGAACCCGATGTGATTGCGCAAGCAGATATTTCTCTCACACGTCGCGGTGGTCATGGCGCTGTCAGGGAATTATGCGACATGCTGTTGGAGAAATTTGCCAGGGTGTAGTTGTCATAAATTATAGCCATGCTTTTTCATTATGAATAAACTAAAACAATGGCCGCTATTTCCATTCTTTTTATCCATATTTCCCATCCTATCCCTTTGGGCAAGCAATTCTGCGAGCATAACTCCCTGGACAACTTACAGGTTCATATTCCTGACTATTGTTGCACAGGCAATCATTTACCTCCTGTTTCGCTTTATTTATAAGAATCGAGCAAAAGCAGCTATTCTGGCGACAATTACGTCGCTGATATTTTCTAGCTATGGGCATATTTATGCATATATCGAAGATCGTTTGATCTTTGGATTAAATATTGGCCGCCACCGTTACCTGATACTTTTCACAGTGCTACTTATCTTGCTGGTTGCATGGTGGCTGGCTAAAACAAAAACCAGGTTGGAGGCAATCATTCCAGCAGCAAATTTGATTGCAGTTATTGTCCTCATGTATCCACTGGTAAGCATCCTCACCTACCAGGTTCAAAGCGCAAATTCCAGGGAAAGCGAAAGTGCGTCTATTGAAAATGAAACAGGCTATTTAAGCAATTTGCCGATACTATCCCCTTCAATAGACGGATACAAGCCGGATATTTATTATATAATTTTAGATTCCTATACCCGGGAAGATATATTAAATGAATGTTTTTCATTCGACAATAGCGAATTCCTGAACAAACTTGAGGATCTGGGTTTTTACATAGCTGATCAGAGTCGAAGCAACTATACGATTACTGACCTCTCCCTCGCTACGTCGTTAAATATCAATTATCCTACCCAAATGGGCAAGTCTGCAGCGGATGCCGCTGATATGACAATACTCACGACCTGGATTCAAAATAGTGTCGTAGAAACAGCGCTTAAAAAATCAGGTTACAAGGTAGTAGCTTTTGATTCCGGATATTATTCAACAGATTGGACGGATGCCGAATATTATTTCAGCACGGATCAGGGCATCAATAAATATCTAGGTGGAATAAATCCTTTCGAATCCATGGTTCTACAGACAAGTGGTGGAATTTTCATTTACGAAATCAGAGATGTTCTACCAGGATCGTTTAAAATGATTTTGGATTCGGCGTATATTAAACATAGGAACCGCATTTTAAAAACATTGGATGAACTGGGCAACATCCCCAAAATTGATCAACCGACGTTCACATTCGCACATATCCTCGCTCCCCACGACCCATTTGTATTTGGCCCTCAAGGAGAGTTCGTTCAACGCAAAACGCCATTTACATTGAATGACGACCCTGAGATGACATCGGGATTCAAATATAAACGCGGTTATGTGGATCAGGTGGAATATTTAAATACCAGGATAATTGAAGTTGTTAGTTCAATCCTCGCTTCTTCAAGCGAACAACCAATTATAATTATTCAAGGTGATCACGGTGCTCCCAGGTGGATCACATCTGAAACCGGAAGGAGTGATATTCTTAACGCGTTCTACCTTCCAGGAGGTCCCGGGGAGCTCTATGCGACAATATCTCCGGTCAATTCCTTCAGGGTAATATTTAATTCATATTTTGGCACAAATTTACCGTTATTACCCGATGAATTTTTCTTCACGACCCATAATACAATAGATCAATTGATACAATTAGCAGGGGATGACCATATCTGCCATCCAAATTAAGAACTAACCAGGGTAATTTTTTATATTTGTTTGACATGATACCTAAAGCCTTCAGAAATCATTTTCCTGTCATTATCCTCATTGGTGTACTTTTTATCCTGGGGATTGCAACTTTTCGTGATTATGGGATCCCATGGGATGAAAAATTCCAGCGAGAAATTGCTGAGCAAAATTATAACTATGTCTTAAATGGTGACCAGTCACTGCTAACTTTTAAAGACCGATATTATGGCCCTATCTTTGAGATTGCTTCATTCGCTGTTCTAAAAGGGTATTCACCATCAGAATATTTTTATTTAAGACATCTCCTAGTATATGCTACGCACCTGATTGGCTTATTGTTTTTTTACTTCCTTGCCAATAGATTGTTTCGAAAATCTGGATGGGCGCTGATGGCAACTATTTTTTTATTTATCAGCCCAAGAATTTTTGCAGATTCTTTTTACAATGCAAAAGATATTCCCTTGATGGACGCTTTTATCATTGCAACATTTACTCTACTTCTTATGAAAGATGCTGTCTATTCACGAAAGAGCTATCTCGTCTGCTTTCTAATTACACTGGTTCATTCCATTACAACTGCATTGGCTCTATCCACACGGATCCCCGGCTTGTTAATAGTCGTACTTACGGCGATCATTTTTATCCCGGCTCTTTTCATTCATTTTTCAAATAAGAAAAGAATTTTCTTCCTTTCGTTGATATACCTGGTCGTAACGCTGGGCTTTACTATGCTATTTTGGCCAATACTGTGGATCAATCCGGTCCAACAAATCATCAATGCTATGATTGAAATGAACAGCCGCCCTTATTTTGCCTCGAATTTATTTATGGGCAGCATGATTTCTGGAAACAACCTTCCCTGGTATTATCTCCCTGTTTGGATTGGTATTACAACACCCATTATTATCGTTCTTGGTTTTATTTTTGCAGCCATATGGATGATAAAACGATTGATTGATGATGTGATGCGCTTGCCATTGCTGGAATTGATCAAAAAGAATTGGTCCCGGTATATGGACTGGGGGATAATCCTTTGTTGGAGTTTCCTGCCAATTTTGGCTGTATATTTGATGCACACAGTCTTATATGATGGTTGGCGGCATGTCTTCTTTGTTTATCCGGCCATCGTCTTGATTGCGGTACTTGGCATAAGGAAATTCTCGAGATGGATATTCCTGGTTACCCGAAGTCAGGCTTTGGCGAAAACAATTGTTATTCTCGTGGTCATGCTTGGCATTCTTGATCCGGTATATTTTGCGATACAAAATCATCCCTTTGAAAATGTGTATTTCAATGTTTTTGCCGGCAAACCGGATACATTGCGATTCCGGTATGAAATGGATTATTGGGGTTTGTCGTATAAACAAGCGTTGGATTACATTTTAGCCACAGACCCCTCACCTGAAATTCCGATCATGATCGAGAACTCTCCTGGCAAATCCTATATTCGTTATATGCTGCACCCGGATACTGCGAGCAGGTTCAAGATTGTTAATACGATTGGTGAAGCAAATTACTTTGTGACCAATTTTCGAGGACACCCGGACGGTTATGATTTTCCTGATAAGTATTTCAGTATCAATGTTAGAGGATCTGAAATAATGGTTGTTTATCGTCTAAAGTAGGTTAGTTCCAGTAATTGCGATAACCGGAAATTCTGACATTACTAAGGCTTATGGAAGTTGTTCAATAATATTTCCATCTGTGCCGGAATATATTAATCGTAGGTGTGGAAAGCTCTCGATCGCATTTTTCTTAAAACCATGGGTTCTGAAGATGATGTAATAAGCGTGAATATCTGAATTTTGGATGACAAGGCTCTCAAAACCTTCCAGGGACATGTCGGTTAGCTGATATGCCGGATAATTGGTTTGAAGATAAAGCACTTCAATATTGTCCGAATAGACCTTATCTGCAGATGGAATGGACTCGAAAAATCTTGCTAATTCAGTCTCCCTTGACCTGAGTTTTGCAATTCCTATTCCATCTTTGACGCTATCCTTTATGATCTGGTTGGTATCTGAGCGATAGCCCTGGAAAAATGATACCCAGATAAAGGTGAACAATATGGTCAAAATAGTGCCAGCTATCAAATTTCTTTGAGTGACCCTGATCAATAGATAGTAAAGACAGTAAGATATCAAGACAAAACAAGAAATATATGCAGGATAGAGCATTCGTTCACGAAATACATCTATCATGGGGTCGAAGAAAATCCTCGATAAAAACAGCATGATTAGATAAAGAAGAATATGCACCAAATTGAGGATCAGAATAAAGCGGACAACTGCTTTATCGTTCAATGTATTTGGTTTGTTGAATTTATTACCACTGAAGTAAATAAACAACAGCAAAGTAACCATCACCAATGCCAGTATAATCTTTCCCGATCCGATATCAAAAACTGTTGATATTGGTTTGACCATGATGGTAAGTGTTTCCAATAGGCGCTGGAAATCACCCTGTAAAATAGGATTAATCAGAAAATAGCGGTTTGTGGCGTTTCTGTAAACGAGCTGGTTATACCCGAGCCATAATGCCAGGGGTGCAACAGAAATACTGGTGAAGGTCAATATTTCAATGAATTTTTGTTTTTTGTTCTGCTCGGAAATGATCCAGTAAGCAATGATGAATGTGGGAATTAAAATTAGGCCGATATACCTTGAGAGGAGTGCTAACGACACCGACAACGAAGCAATGATCAGGTGAATTCTCCTGCCATTGACCATGAATTTAGCAAAAACAAGTATTCCAAGTAGGAAAAACACCATATAAACAGGTTCTGTCAATGCATACAAAAAGACTGTCCAGGTAATAGGTGAAAACATGATTATCGAACTGCTGATTATCGCAATGAATGGGTTTGTGATTCTCGATATTTGCAGGGTAAGAAGTAGGATGAATACTGCCAAAAAAACTGCGCCAAGAATATTTGCCGACATGTAATTGTCTGGAGTGAATGTGCCTGCCCCGGCAATGACGATCGAATAAAATGGCGGCCAATGCGTCATCGGTTTAAAAACACCGCTGCCTGAAATTCTGCCAAGTCCTAAACCTTTTTGCAGATTTTCTGCAGACCAAATATACTCAACTGAATCTGTAGTTAATCCAATTCCATGGGTTTTGATTGCCTGAAAGTACGTTTGGGTGGATATTGTAACAAGAATAATGATGCCCGCAACTAATATTATCTTTTGCAGAATTTCACTACGCAGAAGTTTATTGATCTGAATTAACTTTTCTTGCATCAGTTATTCCTTATCTGGGTTACTCGATTATACATTACTCCACTTCATAAATTATTTTAGAAATGTGTTTTTATGGCGAGTATTATGGCTAACAAAAACGGTTTGTCTTTGAAGCAAATAACGATGCAGGACCTTGATTTGAATATGGCGTATAATTGCAACGGACTTAGAAACGATGATTAATCATCAAAAAATTAATGGAAAGGAGGATGGATGGAACAGATAAAGACATACTATCGTAACAACTCACACTGGTTGATTCCAGTTTTGTTACTCCTTCTCTCCCTCCTACTGATCCTCAAGTTCAATCAAAATTTTAGCTGGCCGGTTGGCGTGGGTTATGATTCTGTCATCTACATCAATGGGGCAGAGAGCTTGTCCGCAGGAACCGGATACTCCCAGTCAATAATACCAATCACTCATTATCCTCCACTCTATTCAGTTTTCCTGGCGGTTTTTTCGTTGTTTTCTCAAGGAAGCATTATCTCAGCAGCAACAATACTTGTTGTATGTCTTTATGGGCTGAATGCTTTTCTGGCTGGTCTGCTTGTTTGGCGGGTGACCAGATCTGGATTATCAAGTATTGGTGCAAGCGTTATGGTTGCGGTCATTCCGGGATTGGTTGATATGCATTTTGAAGCAATGTCGGAACCATTATTTTTTGCATTGATACTGTTGTGGTTCATCTTTCTCTTCGAATATTTTCAATCCGGGAAATTATCCTGGTTGATATTGGCAGGTGTATTTAGCGGTCTCTCCACCTTAACACGATATATTGGCATATTCGCAATTTCAACTACATTTTTTTCGATCCTTTTACTACGGCCAGGTGGATTTAAGAAAAAACTTTTAAATGCAGTAATTGCCGGGTTTTCAGGCAGCATTTTTGTATTGATATGGCTGGCCAGAAACCAGTTGATTACAGGTGGGCTGACCAATCGAATGTTTATATTTCATCCCAAAGGCTTGGAATACTACCTGTCTGCCTTCAGCGGTTTTGCTGACCTTTTAGGAATTCTGGCTTTTAAAAATGGTGTGGCTGGAATACCAAATTTTATTCTTGTAATCTCAGCAATGATTGCACTCGCACTTGGAGTTTATTTACTTATTCAAAATGTAAAGTATCTAAAGTCCAATGACAATTATCGCCAGTTTCTCCGAATTGGTAGCATTGCGGTTGCATCATATCTTTTCTTTATTCTTTTTTCCGTAAACTTTTTTGATGCCTCCACCCGATTAACGGGCAGAATCCTCTCGCCACTATTTTTGATACTAATTATCTCAGCATGGATATTAATTTGGCCAATCAAGCAGGCGCTTGAAGGAAAAAGCGTAAGAATAATCGCGGTGATCTTTCTACTGCTGATCATTGGAGTGAATTTACCTGGCTATGTGTCCGGCACGGGTTCCTTCAAGCAGAAAGGCTTGAAGTTTACTGGCAAGGAGTGGGCAACTTCGGCCACCGTGAACTGGTTGAAGGAATTACCGGATGAAATAATAGTTTATTCTAATGAAGCTGTTCCGATTGGCTTCCTGACCGACCATCCAACTTATACAATTCCTGAAAAAACCAACTCATTAACAGGATTGCAGAACGAAGACTTCGTGGAAAAAACTGCGATCATGATGAATGATCTCATAAACGGTAAAGCAATTTTTATTAAAATGACAACAAAAGCCTACAGTGAAGTCTTCCAACCGAAAGCAGTAATTATCAAAGACTTGTTAAAGTGTAAAACTTTCGATGACTCTCATGTTTTTACATCTCCAGACCATCTACGGGAATATTGTGACCAATAAACACTACCTCATCACATGATTAAGGAGTCATTGTTACACTTTGATTGCAGCGGCATGAAATCCGGATCAATGCCATCTATCCCTGGTTAATCCTTCTGGATAAAAGACGATTTTAGGTTGCACAATTAGTTATGAAAAAAAATGTAATTTTTCCTATTCACTCCATCTTACTCGCCATTTTTCCGGCTGTATCTTTGATGTCTCACAATCTGGGGCAGATCAGTCTCATATACATCGTTAGACCGGTAATTTTCTCGGCATTAACGGCCTTATTCCTTCTTATCATCTTCAATCTCGTAATAAAAGATTTTCATAAATCCGGATTGATCGTTTCAACGGTGGTTCTGGCATTCTCATCTTATGGAATTATCTACGACTGGATTGAATCAAAGACATTATTCGGATTTGGACTTAATCATAGATTAGGGTTGGCTTTGGGCTTATTCCTGCTTTGGGTCATTGCATCCATCTTCGTGCTCACTCGTAAGAACAGTTTGCGTCTGGCCAATCAATTCTTTTTGGTATTTGGACTTGTTGCTGTATTACTCCCTGCAGGACAAATAACCTATTTCCAAATTACCAATTTATTTTCAAATGAAACACAACAACGGGTATCTTCCATCGCCGTGTCCGAAGAATCGGCCAATAATGAAACACCGGATATTTACTATTTCATTCTGGATGGATATTCAAGGTCAGATATGTTGGAACGCTCATTCAATTTTGACAATTCTGCATTCATCCACGACCTGGAATCGCGCGGATTCTATGTTGCAAAGTGCAGCCTTAGTAATTATGGAAACACACGTTTATCGTTGACATCTACTCTGAACATGGAATACCTCTCAGAAGTGGCTCCCCAGGCAAAACCTAATGTTCAAAGCATGGGAATTCTCGATGAAAAGATTCTGCATAGTAAAGTAAGAAATGAATTGGAATCGATGGGGTATGAAATCGTGAGTTTCCAGACCGGCTTCTTGTTTTCAGAATTCCATGATGCCGATTATTATGTTCAAACGACATCCGTTTCCCTAATAAGTCCATATTTATCTCCTTTCGAAAGTCTTTTGTTAAATGAGACCGGCTTTCGAATATTGGAGCGTCATCCAAAAATAAAACTTTGGTCAATAAAAAGCCCTCTATATGAAAAGTATTTAATAGAAAAAAACAAGATCGAGTATTTGAATAAAATTTCACTGCCATCGCCAAAATTTGTTTTCGTACACCTGATGGCAGCTCATCGCCCATACATTTTCACAGCAACAGGTGAGGTACAAAATGAAGTGGGATTTTTCAGCAAAGATGGCCGTCCAGAAGACACAGGATTTGATAAAAAAGGATACATTAATGGTCTTAGATATCTTAACGAATCCATTGTTCCTATTATCGATCATCTTCAGGCTACTAAAAACCCGCCGATCATTATCATACAGGGGGACCATGGAAATCTACGGCTTAAGCAGCGCGAAATATTAAACGCATATTACTTTCCAGACTCTGATTATCAAGCTTTATACCCATCCATCACACCAGTTAATAGTTTTAGGGTTGTCTTTGATCAATACTTTGGCTATTCACTGCCTTTGTTACCAGACCGTTCCTTTGCATCTAAAATTGATCCAGATCCTTTCGTCCTGGAAGAAACAAAAGAAAAATCTCCAATATGTATCGAATAATGAGTATCGTCACATTTTCTTGAATTGCATAGGGCCTTAACTTCCTTTTCCCGAAAAATTTACTTTTTGTTTACAGTAAAAAATGCCCGGTCTGGGATAATGGCACTATGACAACTGAATCGATTTCCCCATTAATGTCTTTAATGAATCAAAGACTGGATACGGGATTGGCTTCTTCCAGTAGCCAATCCAATAACGGGGCTGAATTTCAACAAGTGCTTTCAGCGCTGATTATGAGTCAATTAGCCAACCCTATGGGGTCCGGTGATGATTCTTCCGGTATCATGGGAGGTAACCAGCTTACATCATTGTTATCGCTTCTAATGAATCAGCTCAGCGTCGGAGGCAACTCTCTGGATTCACTCGGGCTTGGGCAGTTAAATGCGACCCAGGTCACCATTCAGCAGGCACAGTCATTGCAAATCAACCAGTTTGAAGCAGACAAAGAAATGGGCGGCGATGGAATAAATTCCAATTGTGGGCCGACCTCACTTGTTATGGCTCTGCGTGGATTGAATTTATCTTTCAAGGCTGAAACAGATGGCACATCCAATGGCGCTGCAGTCGACCTGGCGCGTCGTATGATGGTGGCGGATAATTCCCGTGATGGTGTGGATTCAAAAGGACGCCGAGTTGAAACAGAACAGAACTATTTTACCGATTTTGATGACCTCGCCAGAGGTGTGAATGCTGCTGGTGGAAAAAGTATGATGATAGGTGAAAATGCCGCGTCTATTCGCTCTGCGCTGTTAAGTGGTTCGCGAGTAATTGTAAGTGGCACATTCTTTGGAAAATCATCCCTGCCTTGGACTGGCGACCGAGGGAAAGATAACAAATCGGCTCCTGGTGGTGCTACTATGCATATTGTAGCTGTAAGTGGATACAATGCCCAGAATAACACCTTCATTGTTAATGACCCAGCTCGTCTAAATCCAATTGAAGTTACCAGCGGACAGCTTGAACGCTTTATGGATGGCAATGCTGGCGCGATGGCAGTAAGTCGGTAGCAGGCGAATCTCAATTGCATCCTGCTATCAGTATCGACAGCAACCACTTCAGACTCCATTTCTTCGAATATTAAACGATAAAGTTCCTGTTTTCAGATAGCTTTCTCTTGGCTATAATGATGGATAGAAACGTATAGGATAGGACCGATGCGACCCCCGGATGTTTCTTTTTTCAAAACCCTTTATGCAATTGGTCTTGGATTCCTGGTTGGTAAGTTAATACTTCTACTGACAACCACAGGACGAAGAACTGGATTGCCCAGAGTTACAGCGCTGCAATATGAAGAAATTGATGGAGTAATTTACCTTGGCTCGTCAAAAGGCATCAAAGCAGATTGGGTTAAGAATATTTTAATGGATCCATATGTGGGTATTAGGGTGAAGAACCATGATTATCAAGGGCTTGCTGGTGTTGTGACAGATCCTGATCGTATTGCCGATTTTTTATTTGTGCGCCTGGAAAGACATCCACGCATGATGAATTCAATACTTAAATTGAATGGTATGTCAGAGAAACCCTCACGGGAGCAGCTGGTGGAGTACTCCCGTGATCTGGCTATGGTAGTGGTTAGACAAACATAGAAACCCTATTTACGGAAACATGAATTCTGAGCAATAAACTCTCCGAAGATAGCAATGGAAATAAAAAGAAAACAACACAGTAAATTAAAATGATTGCGTTGAGGAATACTTAATTATGCGGTTTGGAGAGTTGGGTTCGCAAATCACATTGTGAGTTGTATTGGTCGCTAAGACAGCTTACATGTGACGAATTCGGAAGAATATATGGAAAATTTTGAATATGTCGCATTATGTGGGACAACGCTATTGACAATACTCTTTGGAAGGTATAAACTAACGTCATTAATCTAATGAATATATCTGCATCCCTTCTTATTGTCATCGTTATTCTTGCGGTCCTTATTATTGAGGACCTAAAACTTGTTGTTGGGAGGCAGAAAGTGGTGATAAAAGAGTAGCAAGAGCAAAAGTTACAACACCAGCAGAAACCAAAACCACCCGACAACGGGTGGTTTTTTATATTTTCAACCTAGGAGCAGTCATTTATGCGGTCAGATCAGATCAAAAAAGGCATCGAGAAATCTCCCCACCGGGCTTTGCTAAAAGCTACAGGTCTGAAAGATGCTGATATGTCGAAGCCATTCATCGCGGTAGTTAATTCTTATGTGGATATTGTCCCCGGGCATGTTCACCTGCAAGAATTTGGGAAGTTTGTCAAAAATGCCATTCGGTTTGCTGGTGGCGTTCCGTTCGAGTTCAACACCATCGGCGTTGATGACGGCATCGCAATGGGGCATTCCGGCATGAAGTATTCTTTACCATCACGCGAACTGATCGCGGATTGCGTGGAGACCATGGTGGAAGCCCACCGCTTCGATGGCATGGTGTGCATTCCCAATTGTGACAAAATCGTTCCGGGAATGTTGATGGCTGCAATGCGCGTCAACATCCCGGCGATTTTTATTTCCGGTGGACCGATGCCGGCTGGACGCACCCCGGATGGCGAGGTGATTGACCTGATCTCTGTTTTTGAAGGATTAGGTGCTTACCAGGCTGGAAAGATCGATGCTGCACGCTTGAAAGTCCTCGAAGATTTCGCCTGTCCATCCTGCGGATCCTGCTCTGGTATGTTCACTGCCAACAGCATGAATTGTTTAATGGAAGCGCTTGGATTAGCCCTGCCATACAATGGTTCTGCCCTGGCAAAAACACCTGAAAGGGAAGCGCTGGCGCGTAAAGCTGGTGAGCGCATCCTGGACCTGGTGGCGAAAGATGTAACCCCTCGAAGCATCGCCACGTTGGAGGCCTTTGACGATGCATTCGTTTTGGATATGGCGATGGGTGGCTCTTCCAACACCGTATTACACGGGATAGCCATTGCTCACGAGGGTGGAATTGATTACCCCATGACCCGTTTAAACGAGATTTCTTCAAAGACGCCGCATCTATGCAAAGTCAGTCCTTCTGGTAAATGGCACATGGAAGATGTCCATCGCGCTGGCGGAATACCGGCCATATTGAATGAGGTGCAACGATCAACCGGGCTGTTGCATCTCGACCGAATGACGGTCAGCGGAAAAACGCTGGGTGCTGCAGTTGAAAAGGCTGAGATTAAAGATAAAGAAGTAATTCACCGTTTTGAGAATGCCCATTCCAGGACGGGCGGATTGGCTTGTTTATTTGGCAACCTTGCGCCGGATGGGGCGGTGATCAAAACAGGCGGTGTCATCCCTGCAATGCGTAAATTCAGTGGACCGGCACGTATATATGAATCGCAGGATAGTGCACTCGCCGGGATCATGGCACATGAAGTCCAACCTGGTGAAGTGGTTGTGATCCGTTACGAAGGTCCGCGTGGTGGACCAGGAATGCAGGAAATGCTTTCACCCACCAGCGCCATCATGGGATTGGGATTGGGCGATAAAGTAGCCCTTGTGACTGACGGGCGATTTTCAGGCGGCACACGCGGGGCTTGCGTTGGTCACATCTCCCCTGAAGCGGCAGCGGGTGGACCGATCGCCGCAGTTAAAGCCGGGGATATCATTTCGCTGGACCTGGATTCATGTTCCATCGAGGTGGAATTATCGGATGAGGAAATTCAAAAGCGATTATCGATCCTAAAACCGTATCAGCCAAAAACACAGAGCAAGTGGCTGCTACGATATGCACATTTTGTAACCAGTGCAGATAAAGGCGCTGTATTGGAAGTTTAGTAGACAATCTGGGACATCCGGCCTTATTTCAATCATTATTGAAGGAGTTATAAGTATGAATAAAAGTGGAGCACAAATATTATGGGAAACACTGGTAAAAGAAGGTGTGAAAGTGGTGTTCGGATATCCGGGCGGAGGTAATTTGCCGATCTATGATGCGATGCCGGATTACCCGATCCACCATGTGCTGGTGCGTCATGAACAGGGCGCCGCACACATGGCAGACGGATATGCGCGAGCTTCTGGCAGTGTTGGTGTGGCTTTGGCTACATCCGGCCCTGGAGCAACAAACCTGGTGACAGGTATCGCAACCGCAATGATGGATTCTTCGCCAACAGTTTTTATCACCGGACAGGTTTCCAGCAAGTTGTTGGGATATGATGCCTTTCAAGAGATTGATGTCACTGGTATCACGCTACCGATCACCAAACACAATTATCTGGTCACTGAGACCGGTGAAATTAGCAATGTTCTTAGGGAAGCTTTTCATGTCGCACGCAGCGGCAGGCCTGGTCCGGTACTGGTGGACATCACCAAAGACGCCCAACAGCGCATCATCGACTGGGAATACGATGATACTCCTGTGAGGTTGCTGCACGACAGACCTGAATTCAAGCCTGTATCCAGCGCTGTTCAGAATGCGGTGGCTATGATCCATGCCGCAAAACGGCCAGTCATCCTCGCTGGCCGTGGGGTAATGCTAAGTGGATGCGAAAGAGATCTACTCGAATTTGCCGAACGTACCCAGACTCCGGTGGCGATGACGTTGCTGGGCTTGGGTGGATTTCCATCCAGCCATCCTCTTTACCTGGGATTAATGGGAATGCACGGCGAAGCCTGGGTTAATCAAGCGATCCAGGAATCTGATTTGATACTGGCATTCGGTATGCGTTTCGATGATCGGGTAACTGGCGATCTAAAATCCTATGCCACGCAGGCTAAGAAGATCCATGCCGATATCGATAAATCCGAGATTAACAAGAATGTTAAAGTGGATCAAGCGTTGATTGGTGACCTTGGCGAGACATTGATCACATTGCTGCACCAGTTGGAAACAGGAAAACACGATGAATGGCTGGCAGCCATTGATGAATGGAAAGGCGATAGCGCCATGCGTGATATTCAAAATCTGCCGGATACCGGTCATTTATACGCAGCGCATGTCATAAATGATATCTGGCGCTTCACCAACGGTAAAGCCATGATGGTGACAGATGTTGGTCAAAATCAGATGTGGGCTGCTCAGTATTACAAACAGGAAAACCCGAACATGTTCATCTCATCCGGTGGACTGGGTACGATGGGTTTCGGGCTGCCGGCTGCAATCGGGGCTAAATTTGCCTGCCCTGAAGATGAGGTATGGGTGGTAGTCGGTGACGGCGGCATCCAGATGACAGCAGCAGAGTTTTCTACAATTGCACAGGAAGGCATCAAGATCAATGTCGCCATTATCAACAATGGTTATCTCGGAATGGTGCGGCAGTGGCAGGAATTTTTCTACGATAAGCGTTACTCTGCCACCCCGATGCGCAGCCCGGATTTTGTCAAACTGGTGGAAGCGCATGGGTTGACAGCCTTGCGTGTGACTTCCAGGGAAGAGGTGGGACCTGCGCTGGAAGCAGCCAAAGCTGCGGAAGGTACGGTGGTCATCGATTTCCGGGTGGAGAAGGAAGATTTTGTCTATCCGATGGTGCCAGCCGGAGCAGACCTGAAAAATATGATCCGCCGACCGAGTCCACAGTTCTCACTTACAGAGATGGAAAATTCTGTCTTATAGAAAACTCAATATTGATTACTTTTTGGAAGGTGGAATTATTTTATGTATCACACAATTATCGTTCTGGTTGAAGATATACCGGGTGTGTTGAATCGGGTGTCTTCCCTGTTCCGCAGGCGGGCCTACAATATCGCCTCACTCACCGTGGGTCAGACCACCACACCGGGAATTTCCCGTATGACGATCTACCTGGAAACGGATGATGTGAGTGCCGAAAGGTTGATCGCGTACCTGTACAAACTGGTGAACGTCATTCAGGTGGAAGATTTGAATAATACACCCACCGTCAGCAGGGATCTGGCAATGATCAAGGTGAAGGCTACAGATGAGAATCGGACCAGCATCATGCAAGTTGTGGATGTCTTCCGTGCGCGAATAGTGGATGTGACCAGCTCTTCATTAATTATAGAGATCACCGGAGACGAACCGAAGATAGAAAGCTTCATCGAGGTGCTGCGACCATGGGGCATCATTGAGATGGTGCGCACCGGTGTTGTTGCCATGGCGCGTGGAGCGGCGCCTTTATACGCCAATGGGCAGTTAAAGACTCTGCAGCCTGCAGAATAAATTCATCTTATTAAAAGCAATTATTCAATTCAGGAGATTTGTAATGGCAAAGATGTTTTTCAGTGGTGTGGAAGAAGAAGTTGTAACCAGGGAAGAGTTCAGCCTTGCGAAAGCACAGGAAGTTCTCAAGGATGAAGTGGTGGCAGTGCTTGGATACGGTGTTCAGGGTCCAGCCCAGGCGTTGAACATGCGCGAGAACGGGGTGCGGGTGATCGTGGGGGTGAATGAAGGCGGAAAATCCTGGCAGAAAGCGTTGAAGGATGGCTGGGTTCCTGGCGAGACGCTCTTTTCTTTGGCGGAAGCAGCAGAACGAGGAACTGTCATCCAATACCTGGTATCGGATGCCGCCCAAAAATTAACATGGCCGCAGATCAAACCACATCTTTATAAAGGTGATGCACTGTACTTTTCGCATGGGTTCGCAATCGTTTACAGCGACCAGACCGGTGTAGTGCCACCAGAATTCGTCGATGTCATCATGGTTGCCCCCAAGGGTTCGGGCACCAGCGTTCGTGCGAATTTTCTCGATGGCAGTGGGATCAACAGCAGCTTTGCCGTGGAGCAGGATTTCACCGGGCGTGCGCGTGAGCGGACATTAGCTCTGGGCATTGTGATCGGCAGCGGATATTTATTCGCCACCACATTCAAAAACGAAGTGTATAGCGACCTGACCGGCGAACGCGGTGTCTTGATGGGCGCCCTGGCCGGGATCATGGAAGCACAATATGCTACACTCCGGAAACATGGGCATTCCCCCAGTGAAGCATTTAACGAGACGGTTGAAGAACTTACTCAGAGCCTGATTCGGTTAGTGGCTCAGAATGGCATGGATTGGATGTATGCCAACTGCAGCGCTACTGCTCAGCGCGGCGCATTGGATTGGGCGCCAGCCTTCCGGAATGCCACATTACCCGTATTTGAAACGCTTTACAACAGCGTTTCCTCCGGTGAAGAGACCAGCCATGTGCTGGAAGTCAACAGCAAACCGGATTACCAGGAAAAACTCACAGCAGAATTGCAAACCATGCACAACTCTGAGCTATGGACAACTGGTACGCAGGTACGGGCGTTAAGACCGGAAAATCAAGCAAAGAAGTAAAAGGAGGTAGTCTGTGCCTGATAATTATGTTCGAATTTTTGATACGACCTTGCGCGACGGGGAACAATCTCCCGGTGCTACCATGACTTCTGCAGAAAAGCTGGAAGTGGCACGCGGGTTGGCGAAAATGGGCGTGGATGTGATCGAAGCAGGGTTTCCCGCAGCTTCGCCGGATGACCTGGAGGCAGTACGAAAGATTGCGGTGGAAGTGGGCAATGATGCGGAAGGCCGTAAGGTCCCTATCATATGTGGATTGGCTCGCACAACCCGGAATGATATTGAAAAAGCGTGGGAAGCTGTAAAACCCGCGGCTCACCCTCGTATCCACACATTTCTTGCGACTTCTGATATTCACATGGAGTACAAGTTGAAGATGACGCGTGAACAGGTGGTGGATAAAGTGCGCGAAATGGTTGGTCTGGCAAAGGGCTTTTGTGAGGATGTGGAATTTAGCCCCGAAGATGCCGGAAGGAGCGACCCCGCCTTCTTATATACCGTCCTTGAAGCTGCGATAAAAGCCGGCGCAACCACGCTGAATATCCCGGATACTGTTGGATACACAATGCCGGATGAATTTGGCGCTCTGATTGCAGGAATCATCAAGAATACGCCGGGAATTGAGAATTGTGTTGTCTCAGTTCATTGTCACAATGACCTTGGTTTGGCAACCGCCAATTCCCTGGCAGGGATAAAGGCCGGAGCCAGGCAGGCAGAAGTTACGATAAACGGTATCGGTGAGCGAGCTGGTAACACTGCTTTGGAAGAAGTGGTGATGGCGCTACAAACCAGAAAACTGGTTTACGGGCTTGAAGTTGGAGTGGACCCCACCCATATTGTGCGGATGAGCAAGCTCGTAAGCAACTATACCGGAATATCTGTCCAGGCGAATAAAGCGATCGTCGGTGCAAATGCTTTTGCTCATGAAGCTGGTATTCATCAGGATGGTTTGCTGAAGAATGAACAAACCTACGAGATCATGAAACCTGAATCTGTTGGCGCGTCGCACACAAAACTGGTGCTTGGCAAGCACTCCGGACGGCATGCATTGAAAACCCGTCTCGTAGCTTTGGGATATTCCCTGACAGAAGAAGAAGCGGATGTCATCTTCGAGCGATTCAAGATGCTGGCGGATAAAAAGAAAATGATCACAGACGCCGATTTGGAAGCCTTGATTTCGGATGAACTATACCAGCCACGCGAACTGTATAGCCTCGATGGACTGCAGGTGACCTGCGGCACCATGGGCATGCCCACAGCCACGATCAGACTGCGCGACCAGGAAAATGCCATTCATGTTTCAGCAAGCATCGGTACCGGCCCGGTGGATGCCACTTTCAAGGCGATCGATTCGATAGTCAATCACAAAAATACATTACAGGAATTTGTCATACACGCGGTAACCGAAGGCATCGATGCTCTGGGTGAAGTTACCTTACGGGTGAACGACGAATCCAGGGTCATAACCGACCCGCAGACCGAGTTTGATCAGCCCCGAACCTACGGAGGTTACGGTGCGGATTCCGATATTGTGGTGGCATGCGCGCGGGCATATCTGGCGGCATTGAACAAATTGCTGGTTGCCAGCGGTAATTTCGGGCCGGTGGAGCAGGTATCCACCTTGGCGATAGGATAGATCAAAACGGCAAAGTAATTTTTCAGGATGCATGCCGAATAATAATATTTTATTGAAGGAGTTTGAAATGAGAGCAAAACGACGTCAACAAAAGGAACAGAATTCCCCTATTACCTTCGACCCATTGAATGAGCCGAGAACAATTCCCACCGGATGGGATGTATCGACATTCTTTAAATCCGAAAAAATTGATGAGCATTATTCCTCCCAGTTTGGACGCACCACTTTTGAGGCAAGCAGGAACAACACTACTGATGAAAACAACTAAAACACTCTTTAAGAAGATCTGGGACCGGCATGTAGTCACCCGGGAGGCAGGATCCCCTGCTGTGTTGTATGTGGATCTTCATCTCGTGCACGAAGTGACCTCCCCGCAGGCATTCAACGGGCTCCGCAGCCGGGGATTGAAAGTGCGTCGGCCGGAAAAAACTGTTGCCACGATCGATCATGGTGTTCCCACCCGAACTAGTGATGGCACAGCGCTGGGAAGAATGGCTTTCGCTGACGAGCTTTCAGCGAAACAGATCCACCAGATGGAGGATAACTGCAAAGAATTTGGAGTTCAGTTATTCGATATTGACCATCCTGAACTTGGCATCGTACATATCATCGGACCAGAGCAGGGTTATACCCAGCCTGGCATGACGATCGTATGCGGAGACAGCCATACTGCCACCCATGGCGCTTTTGGTGCATTAGCTTTTGGCATCGGCACAAGCGAGGTGGAGCATGTTCTAGCCACGCAGTGTCTTTTGCAACGGGAGCCAAAAACGTTGGAAGTGGTGCTGGATGGCCATCTGCAAAAAGGTGTCACAGCGAAGGATATCATTCTGGGGTTGATCAGCCAAATCGGTACGGGAGGGGCTACAGGATTTGTCATCGAGTACCGGGGCGACATCATCAGCTCTTTGAGCATGGATGAACGCATGACGATCTGTAACATGTCCATCGAGGCTGGCGCGCGGGCGGGTATGATCGCACCAGACGAGACGACTTTTGCCTACCTGGCGGATAAACCGCATGCTCCTAAAGGAGTTGAATGGGATAAAGCTATTGCTTACTGGAAGACCCTGCCCACGGACGAAGGCGCGGTATTTGATAAAAGCATTCGCTTGGATGTCAGCCAGTTGGAACCAATGATTACTTTCGGAACGAATCCTGGAATGGGTATTTCCATTACTGGCTGTGTTCCAACACCCGCAGACCAGATCGAAGCCAATCAGGCTGATGCCCTGAAGAAATCGTTGACATATATGGGATTGCAGGCTGGTGCAACGATGTTGGGCCACGCAGTGGATGTTGTTTTTATCGGCAGTTGCACCAACGGCCGGATCAGCGATCTGCGGGCTGCAGCAGAAGTGATGAAGGGGAAAAAAGTGGCCGTGAATACCAGGGTGCTGGTTGTGCCTGGATCACAGAATGTAAAAAACCAGGCAGAAGCAGAAGGTTTGGATAAGATCTTTCTGGAAGCGGGCGCGGAATGGCGCGAAGCCGGCTGCAGCATGTGCATTGCCATGAATGGCGATCAGATTGCCCCCGGAGATTATGCCGTGAGTACCAGCAACCGCAATTTCGAAGGAAGGCAAGGCAAAGGTGGACGGACTTTCCTGGCAAGCCCGATCACGGCAGCAGCAGCAGCCATCCACGGCAAGATAACTGATCCAAGGACACAATAAGCATTATATGAATAAAAGTCAATTATTGAAAGAATATATGGAACCAATAAAATTGATATCCAGCAAAGTTACACTTCTTCTGGTCAACAACATTGATACCGACCAGATCATCCCTGCGCGATTTCTAAAGGTAACTGAAAAGACCGGGCTTGGCGTCAACCTGTTCTCAGATTGGCGGTACCAGGAGGATGGGTCTCCGAAAGAGGATTTTGTATTAAACCAACCGGTGAACTTTGAAGCCCAGATCCTCCTCACTGGTGATAACTTCGGCAGCGGTTCCTCCCGCGAGCATGCCCCCTGGGCATTGACAGATTATGGTTTCAAAGCCATTATTTCAACTTCATTTGCAGATATTTTCAAGAATAACGCCCTAAAGAATGGATTATTGCCAGTTCAGGTCAGCCCTGAAAACCACCGCTACCTGGTCGAAATAGGTTCAGCAGAATCCGGATACCAAACTTCAGGTGGATCTTGAAAAAATGGTGGTCGGAGCTTGAAAACGGAGAATCCTGGACTTTCCCCATCGACAGCTTTTCACGGGAATGCCTGTTGAATGGTGTGGATGAATTGGGATATTTATTGAATCTTGAAGATAAAATAGCTGCTTACGAAAAAGCCATGTAATTATTAGTTAATTTGAGGTATTTGATGATCGAAATTTATGATACGACTTTACGAGATGGAACTCAGCGCAAGGATATTTCACTATCCTGCAATGACAAGATCGCCATCGCACACAAACTGGATGAACTGGGTGTTGCATATATCGAAGGTGGCTGGCCGGGATCGAACCCAAAGGATGTTGAATTTTTTCAACGGGCCAGGGACATAACAGTGGAAGAATACAAAGATCGCCGCATTTGGTTCCACTTGCCAGGCAAATAAAGCACCAGCGGATGACCCGAACATCCAAGCCTTGATCAATTCGGGAACTGGTACCTGCACAATTTTCGGGAAAACTTCTGTGTTGCACGTCAAAGAAGTTCTGCGAACCACAATGCCAAACAATCTTCGGATGATCGAAGAGAGTGTGGCTTACCTGAAGAGCCAGGGCAAAGAGGTGATCTATGATGCAGAGCACTTTTTTGACGGCTACGCTGAAGATTTCGGAATACGCGATCCAGACGATACGGGCAGCAATAAAAGGGGGTGCCTCACGTATCGTATTATGTGATACCAATGGTGGGAATATGCCCTGGCAGATCGCAGATGTTGTACGGGTCATCAGTATTGTGGCCGATGTCCCTCTGGGAATCCATGCGCATAATGATGGAGAGTGTGCTGTTGCCAACTCATTGGCTGCGGTTCAAGAAGGGTGTACACAGGTGCAGGGAACCATCAACGGTTATGGTGAGCGCTGCGGGAATGCCAACTTGTGTTCAGTCATTCCAAATCTTGAGATCAAGCTTGGAGTGAAGGCACTACCGGATGGCAACCTGGCGAACCTGTATGATCTCTCACATTATGTTGCCGAAATGGCGAACCTCTCTGCTGATGAGCATCTTGCTTATGTGGGCAAGGCAGCATTTGCCCATAAGGGCGGGGTTCATGTGGCGGCTATGCGGCGAAATCCCCGCTCTTATCAGCATATTGAACCTGAACTGGTTGGCAATAAAATGGAAGTTGTTGTTTCAGAGCTTTCTGGCAAAGGCAACCTGCTAAGTGTTGTGGAAGAACACGGTTTTACTGTGGAGTCAGCTGAATCTACCAACAATGTGTTGGGTGAAGTCAAGCAGTTGGAAGCGCAAGGTTTTTCCTTTGAAGCGGCAGAAGCCTCAGTGATCATGATGTTCAAACGCAAAGAACAGGCATACAAGCCATTGTTTGAATTGATCGATTTCGTCACCCAGGTGGAACACCGCCAGGGTAGGGGGATGTTTGCCGAAGCGACCGTAAAGATAAAAGTGGATGGCAAAGTGATGCATACTGCTGCGGAAGGCAATGGCCCAGTTAACGCGCTGGATCTTGCGCTGCGCAAAGCACTTATTGACCAGTACCCGGCGATCGACCTGTTCCAGTTATCGGACTACAAGGTCAGGATTCTGGATGGGAAGAATGGCACTTCAGCGACAACCAGGGTATTGATCGAGACTAAAAACGGCAATAAGTCCTGGAATACTGTCGGTGCTAGCTCAAACATCATCGAGGCCAGTTGGCAGGCCTTGGTTGACTCGGTGGAGTATGGTCTTATGGTGGCCGGCTAAGCAAGTCGAAGGGCTATTGGAACCATAATTTTCTCGGAAATGAAATCATTTACTATCCAATTTTTGGAGGGATATGGAAGCAAAGATTGTTTTATTGCCCGGTGACGGCATCGGCCCGGAGGTAGTCTCCGCGGCAGTCCGCGTGCTGGATGCGGTTGCTGAAAAATCCGGTCACCGCTGGGTTTATGAGGAACAACTTATCGGCGGCTGTTCGATTGACCGTTATGGCACAGCGCTTACAAATGAGTTTTTGACAGCCTGCCAGAACGCGGATGCTGTTCTGCTGGGCGCTGTTGGTGGACCTAAGTGGGATGATCCGAAAGCTGCGGTTCGCCCTGAACAGGGTTTGCTGGCTCTGCGAAAAGGACTGGGCGTATTTGCCAACCTGCGTCCAGTGAAGGTTTACCCAACCTTGTTGGATGCCTCCCCTCTAAGACCTGAAAAATTGGAAGGTGTGGATCTTGTCGTAGTTCGCGAACTGACCGGAGGGTTGTACTTTGGCCAGCCCAAAATGCGCGAAGTAGTGGATGGCCATACGCGGGCAGTGGACACGCTGGAATACCATGATTACGAAATTGAACGGATCATGGAGATGGCTTTTCAGCTCGCAGAAAAAAGGCGAAAAAAAGTGACCTCGGTAGATAAAGCCAATGTATTGGAATCTTCTCGTTTATGGCGGCAGATCGCTACCGAAGTCGGAGCAAAGTTTCCCCACATTTCTCTTGAACATATGCTTGTGGATACTGCCGCGATGCGCTTGATCTCCAACCCGGCGGGGTTCGATGTGATGGTCACAGAGAACATGTTCGGAGACATCCTCACCGATGAAGCCTCAGTGCTTTCTGGTTCGATGGGCTTGCTGCCATCCGCTTCGCTTGGTAGCGGTGGACCCGGACTTTACGAACCGATCCACGGTTCAGCCCCGGATATCGCGGGCAAAGGGATTGCCAACCCGATGGGTACGATCCTTTCCAGTGCATATCTATTACGGTATTCATTGAAGCTGGAAACCGAAGCGCAGGCGATAGAAAAAGCGGTGGATGCGACGATTAATGATGGTTGTCTCACGGTTGATCTTGGCGGTTCTTCCTCTACACAGGAAGTCACTGAAGCCATTCTTAAAAAACTAAATTCCTGATAGGAGAAAATAAAATGGGCATTGAATCTAAGTATATCTGGATGGACGGCAAACTTGTCGAATATGAAAAAGCGACTATCCCCTTCTTAAGCACTGCGCTGCATTACGGCCTGGGTGTTTTTGAAGGCATTCGCTGCTACAACACAGATAAAGGACCTGCCGTCTTTCGGTTAAAAGAACACATGGACAGGCTCATCAACTCTGCAAAGATTCTAGGATTCCGCGAGCTGCCATATACTGCTGAGGAATTGTGCATTGCGACGAAAGATACCATCCGGGCGAATGGATTGACAGCCTGTTACATCCGGCCGTTGATCTACCACGAAAGCCAGCAATTGAACTTGAATTTGGATAGCGGCGTGGCGAAGGTTGGAATCGCCGTCTGGGAGTGGAACTCTTACCTGGGCGAAGAAGCCCGCGAAAATGGCGTGCGCGCGAATGTTTCCTCATTTTCAAGGCATCACCCTAACGTGACCATGACAAAAGCCAAAGTAACCGGCAATTATTCCAATAGTGTGCTGGCAAAGACCGAATCGCTGCGGTTGGGTTTTGACGAAGCGATCATGCTGGACCCGCAGGGTTACGTGGCGGAGTGCACCGGAGAAAACCTTTTTATTGTGCGCAATGGCGAGGTGATCACGCCTCAAACCGCCTCAATCCTGGAGGGGATTACCCGTGATTCCATGATTACAATTGCCAAAGATCTGGGCTTTGTAGTGAGAGAGTCCTTGATCGCCCGCGATCAGCTTTACATTTCCGATGAGTTGTTCGTTTGTGGCACGGCTGCCGAAGTGATCCCGGTGACAGAAGTGGATTTCCGCACCATCGGCAGCGGTAAGATGGGGCCGGTCACCCGCCAGATCCAACAGGGTTTCCATGCCGTCATTACTGGCAAACATCCACGGGCGGATGAGTGGATGGACTATGTAAATTAACAAATTATCAAAGAAAAGCAGACAGGAGAACATTCTCCTGCCAGTTTCTGCTAGGTTATCAATATGAGAATTGCATTTCAAGGTGAACACGGAGCCTACTCTGAACAGGCAATACGCGAGGCTTTACCCGATAAATATGAGACTGTGCCCTGTGTTTCATTTGATCAGGTTTTTACGAACGTAGCCCAAGGTGACTGTGAAAAAGGTTTTATCCCGGTGGAAAATTCTGTCGCGGGCAGCATCCACCGCAATTATGACCTGTTGATGCAGCACGATCTGTATGTCATTGGCGAACACATCACAAGTGTTTCGCACTGTTTGATCGGCCTGCCAGACAGTGAAATTGAACAAATCAAGAAAGTGGTCAGCCATCCCCAGGCGCTTGCGCAATGTGAAAAAACATTGCGGGACATGCCAGGGGTTACCACAGAGCCCGTGTATGATACTGCCGGCAGTGTCAAGATCGTCCAGCAGATGGGTGACCCTACAGTTGCGGCGATTGCTTCACGCCTGGCTGCGGAGTTGTACGGCATGCAGATCCTCGCGGAAAAGATCGAAGACAACCCGGCTAATTTCACGCGCTTCCAGGTTATAGCACGTGAACCGGTTGTTGTGACAGATAATGCCAAGACTTCGATAGTCTTTGCATTGATCAATGAACCGGCGGCATTGTTTCGGGCAATGAGCGTTTTCGCATTGCGCGGCATTGACCTGACCAAGATCGAATTGCGTCCGCTGGTTGGCAAACCGTGGGAGTACCTTTTCTACATCGATTTTTCTGGTTCTCAAGCAGAGGAAAAAGTACAGAAAGCGTTATCTAATCTGGAAGAATACGCCACTTTTTTTCGAGTTCTCGGCTCTTATCCAAAATATGTGAATTAAAATTGGTGGATTGCTTATAAAAGCTTGCCCTTGATAGTGATCGGGCAAGCCTTTTTATTTACTTTACTATTTCAAAGATACTTGAGAGAGCCATCAGACCAAGTAGGTATGATTGCCAGCCAAACCCGCTGATCACCCCCGCGCAGACCGGCGAGATCAGTGATGTGCGGCGAAATTCCTCCCTAGCGTAAATATTGGAGAGATGAACTTCCACGACCGGGATATGTATGGCGGTTATGCAATCCCGCAGAGCTACGGAAGTGTGGGTATACCCTCCAGCGTTAAAGATTACACCTTTGTATTGCTTCCTGGCTTCCTGAAGGATATCAATCAGGACGCCTTCATGATTGGATTGCTGACATGCAACCTCCAAACCAAGGGTCATTCCATATTCGATCAATTTTCCATTAATTGCAGGCAGTGTCATGGCCCCGTACACATCCGGTTCGCGCTCACCAAGCAAGTTCAAGTTTGGGCCGTGAAGTGCCAACACTGAAATTAATCTGTGATCATCCATTTTATATCCTCCTCTTTCACAATTACAGCAGGTTGTACTTCTCCGATCTTTACCGGCAGAGCAAAACGAACAACCCCATCTTTTTTCTTCTTATCGAATTGAATATCTTTCAATAACCAGTCAAGATCGATACCGGTGGGGATTTGAGTAGGCAAGCCTAGCTTTAGCAGAAGTTCCGATATCTTACCTGATAATCCGGCTTGAGCAATGCCCATTTTTTCTGCCAGTTTTGTTTCATAAACCATCCCGATCGACACCGCTTCTCCATGGCGCAATTGATAATCAGAACCTTTCTCCAGGGCATGGCCGAGGGTATGCCCGAAGTTCAAGGCTGCCCGCAAGCCTTTCTCGTATGGATCGGCGCTGATGAATTTGATCTTTACTGCTACTGCACGCTTGACCACTTCTTCAAGGTGTGGCTTAACGTTAACCCAACCTGATGTCAGCAGTTCGAACAATCCAACGTCTGCTAAAACACCATGCTTGACCACTTCCGCCAACCCATTTCGCAATTCCACTTCCGGCAGTGTGGTCAACAACTTGGGATCTGCTAAAACGAAGTCTGGCGAATGGAACACGCCCGCAAGGTTCTTGCCCTGTTCCAGATTGATGCCTGTTTTACCACCGATGGAAGAATCAACCATAGCCAGCAGTGAGGTGGGAATGCCGGCCCAGGAGATTCCGCGCATGTATGTGGCAGCAGCGAATCCGGCCAGGTCTCCGATCACCCCTCCTCCCAGCGCCAGAACAATACTTGATCGTTCCAGACCGGCGGAGAGGAAATCACCCCAGAGGAGCTCAAGTGAGGATACGGACTTGCTGTTTTCGCCGGCGGGAATGATCATCAGATTTGCTTTGTAACCCGCTTTCTCAAGCTGGTTTTTTAAGCGTGGACCGTAAAGCGGAGCAACATTGGAGTCGGCCACAATACCCACCGGGCTTTTTTTCTGGGATTGTTCCAGCATTTCAGGTAGGGTACTCATTCCATTACCTCGAACGCGTACTTCATACCCATCGCCCATTCCAGTGACTCGAAATGTGCCAAATTGGGTTTGCACCTGCATGGCTGATCCTTCCACGGAGAGACCGGTCGTATCGACCTGATTTGAAAAAGAGTCATAGTGATCTTTCCGCTTCTCCATCAATTTAAGAAACCGGTCACCCGAACTTGAATCTGATCCCACCAATGGGCGGGAGTTGGTTTGCATGTTTATTCTTTCCATCAATGCGGCATGGGAGGCGGTCAGGCAGACCACCGGACCGGCAGATTCTACAAAGTTGCGGGCCTTTTCATCCAGCAAGGCGCCACCTCCGAGTGCAATGACTCCAGTGGTTGATGAAACTAATTCTCGCAGGACCTGGCTTTCCAATAAGCGAAAGGCATCCTCTCCCGATTCGCTGAAGATGGACTGAATGGTTTTTCCGGTCTTTGCTTCGATAGTCTCATCCAGATCATAAAACGGGATACCCAGATTCTTTGATACTTTTCGGCCTAATGTGGTTTTTCCACTGCCCGGAGGACCATGTAAAAAATACGTTGATCTCATTTGGTATTCTCTTTCGCCCAATAAATGTGTGCAATCCCATCCATCTGCAGATCATCCAGGTTTGCCCTGGCTAACCTGTCGAAGCGGGGTTTCATTTCGGAGATTGAATCCCCGCCCAACTTTTCGATCAACGCGTCAGCTAGAACAAACGCCAGCATGGCTTCAAGGATGACCACCGCACGTGGAACCGGGCAGAAATCAGAACGTTCATACTTCGTCATCACTTCTTCCCCGCTAACAAGATCAACGGATGATTGGGGCGTCAAAGTGGAAGGAATGGGTTTCATGGCAGCACGGATGATCAACGGCTGTCCGGTGGTAACCCCGCCTTCGAGACCGCCATCTTTTTGAGTGGGACGGGTGATATCACCTTCATGTAGTCGGATCGCGTCCTGAACCTGTGTTCCGAATTTGGAAGCGTTTTCAAAAGCAGTACCGAACTCCACACCTTTAATGGCTGGCACGCTCAATATGGCTGCCGCGATCCTGGAATCCAGCTTGCGATCCCACTGGGCAAACGATCCCAACCCTGCTGGCAGACCCAGCCCAACGACTTCTATGATGCCTCCCAGGGTGTCTTTAGCCAGAATTGCTTCATGGATGGCATGCTGCATAACCAGTGAAGTTTTCGGATCTGAGCAATGTACCGCATCTTTCAGTGCAGCATTGATCCGATCGACAAAGGGTATATTCTGACTTGTGTCACAGACATTCCCGATGCCAGTTACATAAGCGCCAACTTTGATACCAAATTCTGCCAAAAAGGTCCGGCAGACTGCGCCAGCCGCCACCCTCGCTGCAGTCTCGCGTGCAGATGCCCGCTCCAGGCCTGGGCGCAGATCGTTGTATCCATACTTTATGGCTGCGGCGAGATCTACATGGCCAGGCCGGGGAATGGTCATCGGGGGAATCTCTTTCCCAAGCCAGCGATCATGGTCTGCGTTTTTAATGCGAACGGCAATTGGAGCGCCGGTTGTCCTGTTATCCATCACTCCGGTAGAAATTTGTGCCTGGTCTGTTTCAAGTTTCATACGCGGACCGGCGCCATAACCTTGCTGGCGGCGTGCCAGATCGGCGTTAATGTTTTCTGCATTTAATTTCAAACCAGCCGGGAATCCATCCAATATGGTCAATAACTCCGACCCGTGCGATTCACCTGCAGTGAGAAAACGTAAACTCATCAGTTCCTACCTTTCATAACATCTCAAGGCTGCTGCCCGCATCACTTCACGCGGGGCAGAAACTCCTGTCCATCGTTCAAACGACAATGCTGCCTGTTCCACCAGCATACCCAGTCCATTGATTGCTGTCAGGCCGGACAGTCGGGCTTTTTTCATCAACCTGGTTTCAACCGGATTATAGATCAGATCGTAAACCACTGCGCCTTGCCAAAGAGGCAAACCAACCGGCCATAGATTTTCATCCACATGTGGAGCCATCCCAACCGGGGTTGTATTCACAATCAATTGGATATCCTGGATGTTGGAAAGTGCATCTGCGTCAAATCTCACAGACTGGATGGAATCCAGGGCGAGCTCTAAAATGAGTTGCGATGCCTGGTCTGGCCTGCGCGTGGCTATTTGGATGTTCCAACCATTTTGCTGCAATGCAAAAACAACTGCCCGAGCTGATCCGCCTCCGCCAAGCACGAGCGCATTTTTTGGTGAAGTTAGTAGTTCCGGAGTATTTAGAATCAGGTCGGTCATGAAAGCCTGGCTGTCCGTGTTATCGCCTGTCAGTTTGCCATCCTCTATATACAATACATTCACCGCTCCAATCTGAGCCGTGGCAGGTGTCAACTGGTCCAGGAGGGGCATGACGATCTGTTTGTAAGGAATTGTGACATTCAATCCAGTCAGCTTTCCATCAAGCAGTCTTTGAAGTTTTTGGTTGATAGAATTAGTGTCACCCTTTGTTGGTTTGACAGGATATAGAGCATATTCTCCGGTCAGGCCGGTTGCATCCAGGGCGGCAATGTGCATGGCAGGCGAGAAACTATGTGTCAGAGGGTATCCCAACAAGCCAAGAGAATAAAACATTGTCATACTCATTCATTCTCCTGGATTGTAATATTCGCGTTTAAACCGGACAAGACTTGGAAAAATGACGGGAATGATTCAGAAATGATCTCTGCGTTTTCTATCGTGATGGGTTTTTCTGAAGCCAGACCTGCGATTCCAAACGACATGGCTAACCGGTGATCTCCTTGGGGATTCAATGTAACCCCACCATTTACCCTGCCGGTTCCATGAATTATGAATCCATCTGGCATTTCTTCCACCTGCACGCCTATCGCTTTCAAATTTTCACAAACGCTCGTGATGCGATCGGACTCCTTATATCGCAACTCTTGGGCTTCCCGGACGATGGTTTTGCCTTGTGCATAGGATGCGGCAATGGCGAAGGCAGGAAACTCGTCGATCATTTGCACCACTCGTTCACCCGTTACGCTGACTGCGGATAAATTGCTGTACCGTACGACTATATCGCCAATCGGTTCGCCCGAATGAATTGATTCTGATTCGATAGAAATGTCTGCGCCCATCTCACTCAGGGTATTCAATAAACCTGTTCGAGTGGGGTTTAATCCAACACCCTGGATGGAGACTTTTGACCCGGGGGTGATGGCAGCTGCAACCATCACAAAAGACGCTGCGGAGAAATCTCCAGGAATATCCAGATCCAATGGATTCAATTTGAACGGATCTGGCGGACTGATCGCGACGGACGGATTATTCTGGGTGGTGTTCGTGGAGAGGATGACACCCATACAGCTTAACAAACGTTCGGTGTGGTCCCGCGAGAGGGCCGGTTCGGTAATGGTAATCAGCCCATCTGAGGAAAGAGCTGCAAGGAGCAGGCATGTTTTTACCTGGGCTGAGGCCAAAGGCAGGTCGATATCCTGTGACGATAATTTTTGTGATCTTGGGCGTTTCGCTAGGATAAGCGGCGCACCGCCTCCCTCAGAAGCATGGATCGGAACGCCCATCTGGCGAAGCGGGTCAACTATGCGCCCCATGGGTCGGCGCCGCAAACCGGGAGATCCGTCGAGGGTGGCATCAATTCCGGCTGCGGCCAGCGCACCAGCCAGCAGGCGCATGGTTGTAGCGGAATTGCCGCAATTGATCGGGGCAGCAGGACTGGTCAGTCCATCGAGTCCATTTCCATTGACAGTTAGCGTCTGGTCGTTCAGCGTCCATACCACGCCGAGGTCGGTCAATGCTTCCAGCATCGCGGATGTTACCCCAGAGATCAGATAATTTCGAATGGTACTCCTTCCATTGGCCAACGCTGCAAACAACGCGGCGCGATGCGAAATGGATTTATCGCCAGGAATTTTTGCCAGGCCAGATAATGGGCAGGAGGGTGCGATTGTCAATTTCATGACATGCCTGCCAGACGTCGGGCAGTAAGTATCCTCGATTGGTGGCTGGCTGATGCCTGGAGCAGTTTAAGTAGCGCGGCAGAATCTTCTGCCTCCAGCGCAGACTGGAATAGATCGAAGTTGTTGCGATAGGTGTTAATGCGCGCCAGAATGTTTTCGCGGTTTGTCATTAACACGTCCAGCATAACTTCTGGACCGGTTGAGGCTATCCGCGTGGTACTGCTGTAACCTGTGCCAGCTACCTGGGCAGATTCAAGCGGCGTGGATGAAACCAGGGCGCAGGCAGCGATATATGGCAAGTGGCTGGTGGAGGCGACCCAGCGGTCATGTGTGGCGGCATCCAGCCAGATCGGAAAGGACAGCAATGCATCAGCCAATTGATTTGCGATGGAACAAGCACTCGCGGATGTACGTTGCAACCTGGTGAATATGAAGGCGTTGTTAATAAATATTTCCGGATCAGCCGCTGCAATGGACGATTTTTCCTTGCCGCACATGGGGTGGCCTCCGATTGGGTCGAACCCTTTCGGCAATATATTCATCGCTTGCATGATTTCGACCTTTGTGGATCCAAGATCCAATACGATCGCCCTGCCGGTGTGGAGTACTGGAAGTTCCTGAAGGGTTTGGATGATCTGCCTGACAGGCATGGCAAGAATGATGAGGTCGGCGTGAATTAAAGCATCTGCCGGAATCGCTTCAATGCGGTCGCAGAGCTTTTTTTCGCATGCCAGTTTTCTTGTGGTAGCATCCGGGTCGAAACCGGTCAGGGTTTTGACCTTACCTTGTAGCGCCATTGCCATTGAACCGCCCATCAAACCAAGCCCCAGGATGGCTGCATTCATTGTGAAAAGATCGATTGTCCCGCTTGCAAAATCAGGCTCCTCCATTGGAATCTCCTTTAACTGGTGCGGCGTGTTCGGTCTGATAATGCGAAGGTGGAACCCGGCGTCCTATCGCTTCTGCGATGGCGATCACCTGTTTGACCGTGGCAGCAAATTTTTCCGGTTTCAGGCTCTGCCCGCCGTCAGAAAAAGCCTTGTCTGGTGCCTGGTGAACTTCAACGATCAGGCCGTCAGCGCCGGCAGCAATCCCGGCGCGGGCGATAGCCTGGATATATTGCCAGTGCCCTGTACTGTGGCTGGGATCCAATATGACCGGCAAGTGGCTGGCATTTTTGATCACAGGGATGGCATTGATATCGGTGGTGTTGCGAGTGGAAGTTTCGAAGGTGCGTATGCCGCGCTCGCATAAGATTACCCGCCTGTTGCCGTGGGAAAGGATATATTCCGCAGCCATCAACAATTCCTCAACGGTGGCGCTCATTCCCCGTTTCAGTAAGATAGGTTTTTGACTCTCCCCTGCTGCATGCAGAAGGGCATAATTTTGCATGTTGCGGGCGCCAATTTGCAGTACATCAGCGTATTCAGTGACCAACGGAACCTGATCGGTCGACATCACTTCGGTCACCACCGGCATACCGGTTAACTCACGTACTTCAGCCAGAATCTCCAACCCGGCTACACCCAAACCCTGGAAAGAATATGGCGAAGTTCGGGGTTTGAACGCACCTCCGCGTAAAACGTGCGCCCCGGCTTCCTGCACTGCCTTTGCAATTTCCAGCATTTGACTGCGGCTTTCAACGGCGCACGGTCCAGCCATGATGATGATCTCTTCCCCGCCTATCTGAACGCCATCAAGGGGAAAGCGGGTTTCCTGTGGGCTGAATTCACGGGAAGCCAGTTTATATGGGCGTGAAATTGGCATCACCCGGTCGACACAGGTCATGGCTGTGAATTCATGCATGTGTTCAAGGGCATTACGGCCTTCACCGATGGCGCCGATGATGACCCGTTCCTCGCCGGATGACAGATGAGCCCTTAATCCATGCGACTCCACCCGCTTAACGACATCATCCACTTGTTCTTTTGTTGCACCAATATTCATAATGATAAGCATATTACTTCTCCTGTCATGATTTTGCGTTTATATCCGGGCGCAGGGCGGCTGCCTCACGCATATATACATGGTTGATTTCCTGTTGATCCAGCGACGAATTCCAGAGTAAAAGTACGCGGATGCAGTAGTGAAGACTGTCTGGAACATCAATCTCGATGGCACACATCAATGGGACTTGATCCCATCCGAGTAAACGGGCAGCTTTTGCGGGGTGCACAGATCGCAGATCCGGGGTCACAGTAAAAAAGACACTGGCTATGTCCTCCGTTTTCAGGGATGGATTTCTTTGTACGATGACTTCCAGCAACTCTTTGGTTGCTTCGATGATTTCGTCCGGGTCGTCTTCATTTACGCTTATAGCACCACGAACTCCGCGAACTGGCATTCCAACCTCCATGAGACAGATAATAAAAAAAACTGCGATGCTATTGGCATCGCAGTTTCAGGTTTGAGTGGTTTACTTGTATCTCTTGCCTACTTAAGCGCCGCCGCCGGCATCCGTGGATGGAGTGCCAAAATAAAAATAAAAGCGGTAGGAGTAGGTATTTTCGATACGCATAATTTATATTGGTAAGAATATAGCAAACATCGGAATAAAAGTCAATGATAATTGTGAACGAAAAAGCAAAGGAATTATTAAGTCAATTATTTTGATTGTGATTAATTTCGTATATCGTGTGAGGATTATCAATTTTCTTTATATTTCGTGGTGATATAATTAATTATACAAATATTATCCAATTATTTAAATGGAGGTGTGAATGCCCCTCAAGGGACGAATTGTAGTCGATGAACAGTATTGCAAAGGCTGCGAGTTGTGTGTCGCTGCCTGCCCGCAGGACGTTTTGGAACTTGCAATGGAGCGGATGACCGCGAAAGGTTATCACCCTGCCCAGTTGAAGGCGATCGGTTGTACAGGTTGCGGAATTTGCGCAATTGTATGCCCGGAAGCTGCCATAACGGTTTATCGTGAGACGGTTCAAAAACCTGGTCAGGTGGAGGGAAAGTCATGACCCGTGAATTATTAAAAGGGAATGTGGCAGTCGCAGAAGCAGCAATTCGGGCTGGTTTGGAAGCTTATTTCGGCTACCCGATCACCCCGCAAACGGAGTTGCTCGAGTGGATGTCAGGAAGGATGCCTGAATTAGGGCGAGCTTTTGTCCAGGCGGAGAGTGAACTCGCAGCAATAAATATGGTTTATGGTGTTGCATGCACTGGCAAAAGGGTGATGACCTCATCTTCCTCCCCGGGCATCAGCCTGATGATGGAAGGCTTATCCTATATGGCAGGGACGGAAGTGCCAAACGTCCTGATTGATGTGATGCGCGGTGGTCCGGGATTGGGCAATATTGCTCCAGCTCAGGGCGACTATAACCAGATCGTGCATGGCGGCGGGCATGGTGATTACCATACCATCTGTCTCGCGCCATCCAATGTACAGGAGTCAATCGACCTCACTGTACTCGCTTTCGACCTGGCGGAAAAATATCGTATGACCGCCGTGGTGTTGACAGATGGATCACTGGGTCAGATGATGGAACCGGCGGAATTGCCGCCTATGCGGCCCCTGGCGACCACCTTCCCGGATTGGGCAATATCAGGTTCGGAAGGAAGGGAAAGACGTTTTCTAACTTCCATCTTCTTTGATCCCCCGGCTCAGGAACAGACCAACATTCGTTTGCTGCGTCGCTGGAAAGAGATAGAAGCAAATGAAGTGCGATATAAGGAATATTTCCTGGATGACGCAGACTTTGCTGTCATCGGCTTCGGCTCTGCCGGCAGGATAGCGCTCTCGGCTGTTCGTGCGGCCAGGGAGGAAGGCATCAAAGTCGGACTTTTGCGGCCGATCACGGTCTCTCCATTCCCAATTGTCCAGGTACAGGAGCTGACGAAAAGACTGAAAGGTATACTCGTGACAGAGATGAACTTTGGTCAGATGCTGGATGACGTCATCCAGGCGGTTGAGCATAAGATCCCGGTTGAATTCTTTGCAAGATTGGGCGGCGTCGTGCCTTACCCGGATGAGATTTTAGAAGAAATTAGAAGAATGTCCACCACAGACCTGAAGGTGGAAGGTCATCCGCGTGATAATTGGCTGGCAAGACGGGCATTAGCTCAATAAGGAGAAAAAATGGATACACAGGAAACAGTTGTTTACTCCCGGCCAGCATCCTTTACTGATGTGCAAACTCATTACTGCCCCGGATGTACACATGGTGTTGCTCATCATTTGATCGCTGAGGTTCTGGATGAAATGGGGATCCAGGGTAAGACAATCGGCGTTGCATCGGTAGGTTGTTCGGCTTTTGCTTACAACTACTATGATTTTGATTATGTTCAATGTCCGCATGGCCGCGCTCCCGCCATGGCGACCGGCATTAAAAGGGTATATCCGGATCGGGTCATTTTCACTTATCAGGGTGATGGCGACCTGGCTTCCATTGGTACAGCGGAGATCATCCATGCTGCAATTCGAGGAGAGAACATTACGGTCATTTTCGTCAACAATGCCAATTTTGGCATGACGGGTGGACAGATGGCACCGACATCTTTGCCTGGACAAAAAACCACCAGTTCACCCAATGGGCGCGATGTGGAAACGATGGGATATCCGGTAAAAGTCTGTGAAATGTTTTCCAGTATTGAGGGCGCCAGTTATATCGTTCGACGCAGCCTGCATGATCCGAAAAATATCCGCATGGCCAAAAAGGCTATTCGCACAGCGTTTGAGACACAGGTGCGTGGATTAGGCTTCTCGATGGTGGAACTTCTTTCCAGTTGCCCCACCAACTGGGGTATGACTCCGGTCGATTCCCTCAAGTGGATACAGGATCGAATGGTGCCGTATTATCCTATCGGGGATTACAAAGTTGCCCAGATAGTTGCTGACGCAAAGATATAGGAAGGAACCATGCAAACCGAAATTATTATTTCAGGCTTTGGCGGTCAAGGCGTGCTTTTTGCCGGTCAACTTATTTCTTATGCGGCCATGAATTGTGGCAAGGATGTGACGTGGATCCCATCCTACGGGCCGGAAATGCGCGGCGGTACGGCAAATTGTACCGTCGTTGTAGCTGATGAGGAAATTGGGTCTCCATTTGTGCAGAACCCGGAGGCAGTTGTCGCTATGAATCTGCCATCCATGTTAAAGTATGAACCATTGGTCAAAAAAGGTGGATTGATGGTTGTCAACAAATCCATGATAGACCGTGATGTAGAGCGCAAAGACATACGGGTTGTTTATATTGAAGGGAATGAGATAGCAGAACAACTGGGCGATAAGCGCATGACCAACATGGTGCTATTGGGCGGGTTGCTTGCGAATCATCCATTCCTCAAGCTGGAAGATATTGAAAAAGCGCTCGAGGAGCACCTGCCGGTGAAGCACCATAAACTGCTCCCGCAAAATTACAAAGCCTTGCGCAGGGGTGCGGAACACAAAGTGTAATAAGCATGTATAAGTGATTAATATCTGAACGGGCGTGATTACGCCCGTTCTTTGTTATCCTTATCCAACAGAAAATTAATTACGTTATGTCAACAGTTCAAGCGCGGATTTGCCGGTGATGTGCTCAATTTTCACTTCCACGACGACAAACCCATTCCAGTCTTTTTCAATTGCTTTTTTCCAGGTTTCCGGGTGCGCCGGGGAAAATCTTTCACCGATCTTTTCTATGGCTGAGCGTTTTTCAACATCGTCAGATAGTATTCTCGCTTGTCCAAACGCGATAACACTGCGGTAAAGGGTGTTCAGTGCTTCGGGGATGACTTCATCCTTTTGGATCACACAAAAGGAGACTTTGGCGTTCCTGCGAATAGCATCCAGCTTATGCCCTTTGACTGCACAGTGGAAGAACAATTTGCCGTTATCGTACACGTGACTGACCGGAACAGTGTACGGATAACCATCATCACCATGGACGCCAAGGACGCCGGAGGTAGCGGTTTGCAGGATAGCGACCGCCTCTTCTGCGGGTAGTTGCTGCTTTAATAATCTCATTTCCCTGAACATAAGTACTCCTTAGCGATAGGTCCCCTGTGGATCAAGCTCTTCGCGCAGGATGCGCAGCTCGTTTTCGGTGGGCGGATCGGTCAGGCGCAGTTCGCTTGCCACCTTCAAATCCCAGCCGGTATTGGCTTTGACCTGCTCGACTGTTGCGCCAGCGTGGAGGGCGGTGAGGGTCAATTCGCCATTCTCATCCGGTTCCATAAGGCCCATATCTGTGACCACACACTGCGTGCCGCCGCCACGAACGCCCGCGGCATCGCGCTCCTTGCGGCCGCCAAGGAAGCCGGCCGAGGTGACGAAGTCGCATTTTTCGGGGAAGCGGCGCTTCTGGTGCGGGGTCATGACATAACAGCGGTTGGCCCAGCCAGCCATTTCCATGGAGCCGCCGGAACCGGGCATGCGCACTTTGGGATGCTGATAATCGGATCCGATGACGGTGGCGTTGATGTTGCCGAATTTGTCGATCTGAGCGCCGCCCAGGAAACCCACATCCACATTGCCTCGCTGCAGGTAAAAGGCGAAGATATCATACATACTGCACACCGCGGAAGCGCCGCTGACCAGGGTCGGGTCGCCGATGGAGAGGGGCAGACGGGATGGCCGCGCCCCGATGACGCCCGCTTCGTAGATCATCAGCAGGGATGGCGCATGCGTGCGCATAGCCAGGTTGCAGGCTAAATTGGGAATGCCGACGCCGACAAAGACAGTATCACCGTCTTTCAGCAGCCGGGCGGAATTGATGATGAGGAGTTCGGTTGATGAATATTCCATGATGTCCTCCTAATAGTCCCCATAATTGACAGGGGCGGCCAGTTTTTCCTTCACTTCCAGGCGCTTATGCACTTCAGGCCCCAGCTTTTCCCAGTATTCTGCGCGGTCTTTCACACCATACACCCACTCATCCAGCCACTGTTTCAGCCGGTCAGGGTCCTCGCTGATCTTATCCCATTCGAGGTAAAAGGCGTTATCGCGGTCATAATAGCCCTGGGTGTAACTTGGATGGCTGGCGAATGGCACATGGCAGACGGCATCCACGATGAAATCCGGGATGATGGTGCGGTTGGGATCAGAACGGATGACGGATTCATCCACGATCTCTTCGGTGGTGAGGATGACGTGCTTTGCGGCAAAGGCAGCCTCTTTTTGCTCGCCGAGGATGCCCCAGATCTGGGCGTTGCCGCGCGCGTCGCAGCGCTGCACATGGACGATGGCCACATCCGGGTTGAGGGGCGGCACCACCACCACATCCCTTCCGGTGTATGGATCCTTCACCCGGCGGTACTGCGGATTGGCATGCTCGAGGTCGGTGGCGGCAGTCTGGTTCATGGGCATGAAGGGCAGCCCGCTGGCGCCTGCCTGCAGGCGGCAGATCATCGAAAAGTGCGAATATTCCTCCCACTCCAGCCGTCCGGCCTCCAACTCATTGCGGATGATGCGCAGCGAGCCGACGCCCGGGTTGCCGATATAGGAGAAGATCAATTTTTTTACGCAGCCGGCCGCGACCAGCATATCGTAGATCAGGTCCGGCGTGGCGCGGGCAACGGTGAGGTTTTTGCGTCCCTGGCGGATGATCTCGTGCCCGGCGGCGAAGGGGATGAGGTGGGTGAATCCGGCGGCATAGACAATATCACCGTCTTTGACATATTGCGAAATGGCATCTGTTAGCGAAGTCTGCTTGGACATTGCGTTTTATCCCCTTTTGACCAGCGTGCGGATCTGTTCGTGCATGTAGAGCGGCAGGTAATAGAGCCCGCCGGCGTTCTTGCCGCTGGAGCCGGAGCCTTTCCAGCCGCCAAAGGGTTGGAAGCCGGGCCAGGCGCCGGTGGTGGCTCCCTGCGGACGGTTGGCATACACCACGCCCGCCTGGATCTGATCAAAGAACCAGTCCACTTCCTCATAAGAGCCGTAGAAACCGGCGGTGAGGCCGTAGCATACATCATTGGCGAGGGTCATGGCTTCATCCATTGAGTTGACCGGGGTGGCCATGACAATGGGCAGGAACATCTCATCCTGCCAGAGGTGATGATCGAGCGGTACATCTGTCACGACGGTGGGCGTGCAGTAATATCCTTTGGCGAAGGCGCCCTCGGTGAGGGTCACGCCGCCAGTCTGGATGGTGCCGGCCTGTTTCAGCTCTTCACAGAAGGCCTGGTAATCACGGTAGGCGGCCTTGTTGATGACGGGCCCCATGTTGGCGGATCGGTCGGTGGGGTCGGCCACCACCAGCTTTTTGGTGAGATCGACCACTTTGGCGACCAGGCTGTCATAAATGGGACGCTCGGCGAAGATGCGGGAAAGCGCGGAGCACTTCTGCCCCTGCAAGCCAAACGCGGAACGGACGATGCCGACCGCGGCTTCATCCAGGTTGGCGTTCTTCGATACGATGACGGGATTCTTGCCGCCCAGTTCGAGGATGGCCGGGCGCACCCATTTGCCGCTGCTGAAATCGCGCCCGATCTTCATACCCACATCGAACGAGCCGGTGAAGGTGATGCCGGCCACCAGTGGACTGTCGATGAGGGCCTGCCCCATGGTGGAGCCCGGGCCGGTGACGTAATTGAACACGCCAGCCGGAATGCCGGCGTCGCGCATACATTCTGCGATCAGGCGCACGGTCCAGGGGGTGTCGGTGGCGGGCTTCATGACGAGCGTGTTGCCGGTGACGAGGGCCGCGCCGGCAGGGCCGCCGGTAAGGGCGGCGGGGAAGTTGAAAGGTGAGATCACCAGCCAGACGCCATAGGGGCGCAGGATGGAGGTGTTGGTGGAGATAAACCCGGTGAGCGGATCGCGCCCCATCTCGTGGATGAAGCCGTCGTTGGCTTCCATGCGGTCGCAGGAATAGCGCATCAGGTCGGCAGTCTCGGCCACATCACCGAGCGCCTCCATGCGGTTCTTGCCCACTTCCAGCGAGACGACCACGCCCATCTCGAAAGTGCGTTGATCCATGATATCGGCGGCTTTGCGCACCAGGCGGACGCGCTCCTGCCAGGGGGTCTTGCGCCAGGCCGGGAAGGCTTTCTGCGCGGCTTCGAGCGCCAGGTTGGCATCGGCTGCAGCTGCCTTTCTGGAAGATGCCCAGCAGCAGGCTGGTATCTGTGGGGGAGTGGTCTTCGAACTTATCTGCTGTAAAATGCTCTTTGCCGTCGATGAACATGCCGTGCTCTTTGCCCAGCTTTGCCTTGACGGCTGTGATGGCATCGGCGTAGCGGGTGTGCAGTTCTTCGGGCGGGTTGAACATGGTGGAATAGGTCAGTTTAAAGCTGCTGTCTGCTGTCATACGAACAGTTCCTCCTGAAATAGATGATGGTTAGGCCCGTTAAACAGGGCTATTATGAGTATATACCATGATGATTTGCGCGTCAAAGAATAGAGTTGAGTGGTGCGTTGTCGGGCGGACACGAAGGAGGGCGGACACATACCCACAGGGTACTTCGTGAGGTCCGCCCCTACCAGATGGGGTTGTCGGGAGAGAGTAGAATTGTCCATCAGGATATCACCCTACTATTGGGACCGACAACAATCTCCACTTCATTAGGACGGACCTTGCGCGGGCCATGCTGACCGAGAAGGCGATCCACCTGCAGATCCTTACATGCCCGGCGGTACGCCTCACCATACATTTCGACGGTGTCAACCACCAGCCACATGATGAACAGGGCGGCGGTGGGCTGCATCCAATAGATGGAATATTCCTGAGGGAGGTAAATGGTGAAGGTGCCACCCTTCTGGCGGAAGGAAAGCTGGTGGTTGTGGAGCGCATCTTCATATTTCAACCCGCTGCATTTGGCCAGGTGGCGAGTGAGGGCAAAGATGACCTGCTCGAGCACGCCGTTTTTTGACCATTGCCGGTAGTGGCGGTAGAGGATGGAGTAGTGCGGGTAGTCGGGCGGGATGTTGGCCCAGGTGAAGGCGTTGCGGATATAGAAGAGGATGCCGTTGAGGACCTTGCGGGCGTTCTTCGCCGGCCGGCCGCGCTGCCTTATGCGGAAGGCAGGAGCGGCTCCAGCCAGCGCCCACTGCTCGTCGGTCAGTTCATCCATGCGGGGGATCTCGGCCCAGCCGGCATCCACATATTTTTTGATGGCTTTCAGGCGATCACGGCGGGCATTACGCATTTTTTCCGGCATCTGTTCTTCCTCCTGATGTGATGATTTAGAAAAGAAATGTTCTGTATCGCGAAATTTTCAGATCTTCTTATTAGATCATGTGTTCTATATTCAGTTATAAGCACGAAAAGGGGCGTGTCAACCTGTCGTTAATGACAGGTTGATTTGGAACAAATCGGGAACAAACAGGTGGGAGGTTTGATTTTTACTGGAGAGAAAATATTAATAATTTTTTTCCATTCTTTTCTTGAAGGATATGTTAAATTAGAAATGCAACCCTAGAAACTGACAGAAAACATAGACAGGAAACAAATGAATATGGCTTTAATATCCATAGGATTATCACAAGTCATTTGGGGAAGATTGAAAAAAATTGAATGAATGATAAGCAAACATGGGCATTTTCAATTTTAGAAAAGTCTGCAAAAAAAGAAGGCTACAATAAAAATTCAATTTCTGGTTCTTTTAGATTTGGAGATGGCTTACTTCTGGGTGCCCATATTGTAGGGCGGGTACTCTTGTAAAATGTAGTTGCAACAATGTGGGGTGCTGGGATTAGGGGAAACTAATCCAGTTACTTGCCCATCTTGTGGCATTACATCGAGGATTGGGGGAGAGGTTACGAATATTGGGACTGAGAATGATCTCTGAAATAAATAAGAAGTTTTATATATTCATTCTCATAGAATTAGCCGTAAGATAATTACAGTGGATTAAATGATAACTTACAGTTTATATCTTTTCTTAAATTGATCGAATACAAGGGATATAATGAAGCTTAGGTTTCTAAAAATACAAAAAGGTATTATTGAAGGTGGATAGTTGAATGGTTTAAAGATCGGGATTAAAGTTATATCATTGGTTTTATGGCCCAATGACAGTGGTTTCTGATACAGATAGCCTGATTATTGTCTCAATCGACGATCCCGGTGGTATCACTGAAATACCAGGTGATAAACGCGTTGCGGTGTCAAAAGAGGACAATCGAAAGGTTTAATTTAAAAGAAGCGATGGGTATTTGGTTATTTTCCCAGGCAGATCAAATCGTAAAATCAAAAGTTTATGATATCAAACAGCAACTTAAATATTATTCTCCCGAAAACATAATTTTGATGAAGAAGCAAGAAATAGAAAAATTAAAGGCACAGATAATTGAAAATGAAGAACCACAGGTCAAAACAAAGAAACGGGTCGCGGAGCACGGCGAGGTGTTTACAGCTGAACGCGAAGTGAATGACATGCTGGGCCTGGTGAAAAAGGGAGGAAATTATATGCCCAATAACTGACATTGTCAGCCTGATAGACAGATTAGAAAGAATAAAGGAAAAGTATATAAGCATTATTCAATCTATTAATTATGAATCTTATCTAATAAAACCAAACCCATTCTTATCATTAAGCGGAAGACCTAGTGGGCGACCAGAAATACGAACCCGCGGAAGGTTAATTGCACTTACACCAATAACCAATACAGGGAAAAACGAAAACTCAGTAATTCTATTCATTTATGGGTAGATGATATGAATGAATTGAACTTACAACAAAATAAAAAAATACTGAAGAAATTCAAATTACAAAGGAAATTGAAATAGACAAAAATGAATTCAAGATAAAAAACCAAAATCATAAATATGGAAGAAAACTCTAGAAGCTTTAGATGAAAGTAGTTATATAATTATTATTATTCAATAGTTTAATTCTATAAATCAATTTATGTGATCACAGTTGTAATTCTGTTTGTCAAGTAATGAATGAGTAGATCGTAATATGGATGAAATTTGAATAGCAACCTAAAAATTGGAAAAAAAATTACATCAGACAACGGAATAGAATATGAAGTATTTGAAGTTCCGGGTGGTGGTGGCAAGGAGAAGTTTATGAAGTCATGCAGGCAAGGATCAAGATGTCACTGAAATCGTACCGTGCTGCAATTGCTACTAAAGAGCAGATGAAAATATTAAAGGGTCATAGGTAAAGGAGCTCGAGACGAAAGTGTTCTTATGGTCAAAGGACTTTAAGATGCGGAGTATTTGGGTATATCATGGACTGCGTTATTGTCAATAATTTCACCTGATGAAGAGATTGCCTTACGAAATACAATTAAGGATATTGATTTACAGATTACTTTTATGGAGACTATTAGCTCCCCTGAGAAGGCAGCCAGTAATATACAAAAAATACAAGACCACTGTTTAATAATAAAAGGTTACCTGAAGGAATTAGACAACCCAAAAAAGAAGCACCAAAAGAGTATACAGTACTATGTTGTATCGATACGAAGTGCAATTATTGAATGCCCTGAGAAAAATTGCGGAGCGAAAACTTCTTCGATAATAGATAAGGTAGCAGCTGGGTGTTGGGCAAACTTGCTGGTCTTGCCAAAAACTAATGCCAAGCCCGGCTATGTTTAAAAATAAATAGTGATTTAATTGTGCTCAACAGAACCACCAAAATTCGTCAGCATCACGCGAGGGGAGACTTCTGTTTAGATAATATTATTGGGGAGGTTGAATCAAAAACCTGATGATCCAACCCTAATGGGGGATCAAGAATTTGATCAATGAAGTCGGACATTTACCAAGACCCGATTGCCAGGTGATATTGGTAGAACGGTTAAATCATTCCCCCTCCACAGGGAAGGAGAATTAATTTCTGAAATAACTGCAGGCGAAATCATTATAGATTAAGGAGAAAACAATGCCTAAATTACCAGGTGGCGCGCTTTCTAAGCAGACCCTTGCACTTCTTCTGGATAGCGGATTGTGAAGAGTAGTAGAAGGGGAAAATCGAAAGTTTAATTAGATAAAGTAAATGTTGCTATCCTGACATGAGAGACTGCTGCGGAAAACAACCCTAACGCTGTATTAATGATTCAGAGCATTAAAATTTTCAACCGGCGCACAGTGGTTAACCTCAGATCCAGTATTGAATTATCGAATTATGAGTGGAAAGATCTTGCCGCAGGTGGAGTGACGGATATGGGAAAGGCGTTTGAATTATTAGCGGATCAGATTACAGATGCCTCCAATGCCTGAGCGCGCATTTCCTCCTGTGCTCGTTTTATTATCGATGCTGGACAGCCCACCGATGACTACAAAAAAGCATTATCTCCAAATTGTTATCTTTCTCGTGGGGAAAGAAGCAGTCAAAGTAGTTATTTCTAGCTGATGGCCATTTTGGATAAGCTGCAGATTCCCAGAAAATAGCTACTTCATTAGACCCACAAATAAACGATGATAGAATCCTGGCTTCGGCTATTGAGTTGCAGAGAAAAAAACCACTTTCTGTGGTGACATTAATTGCCAACGATAAAATAATGATGGTTAAGGCATTTAACGCCCCGGAGTACCTTACCTGAATTTACTAAAACCATAATTTTATATAGTAAGAGCTTTATTTCACTCATACGAAATGAGACCCACCATTAAGTGAAAAAATTACCCTATCATAAAGATTAACTTAACCTCTGAGGTGCAATTATTATGACAGGTATTTCATCTAATAGATTTGTCTTCGCATATTTCTTTTTTATGCCAATCTCATTAGATTAAGGGGGAAGACGGGGACCGAAATCAACCCACTAAAGGAAGATTAAATGAATATCCTGACATACTATTGGACCGGCTAAGCCAGTAACTTATCTGACATATTCCCAGATCAAAAAAACACCTCAACCCTACGGTTACCTTGCCAACCCTCACCCACTATGACTGAACAATAAAAACCGAACTGATTTGGATTGCCAGCAAACTTCAGAGAGAATACAGTATTGAGTTGAAGGAAAGGATGACGAATATGGCAAACCGCCGGAAAATCCGGTACACTTGCCTTCCACACTGCCCCTGCAATCACTAAATCAGATGTTGATGGATTATATATTCCATGTGGTGTGGGCAAACATGATCATGGTTTTTTTATCTCTGGAGTAACGGAAAGGATAAGCCATTGATGACCCTGTAGTCCAGTGTTTATGCTGTTATCTATGGTTACCTTCAACGCTCATTGAATATGAATGAAGGGGTTATATATAAAAGTGTGCTGGAAAACCATATTCAAAATAAGCCATATCATAGAGTATATAGATTACAAATATTAATTTTACCATTAATTAAGAATAATTATTTTTAATAACAGTTGTATAAATATTACAATTTACGGTTGGACAGAATTAGAATTTAGATTGGCACTGGAGAGTATCAATATTTATACGGAAATAATCTGCTCTTTGGCGAAAACAAATTTCCAAAAACTGAGTATAGTTTTTGACCAATGAACTGGAATAAAAATTAGTAATTCGAACACAGATGGTGCAATCAGAATAATTGATTGTTCTAATAGGATAACAAAAAATCGTGACATTTGGTTTGAAAGCAATATCAAATATAGAATAAATTCAAATAACCAAAAAGAACTTAAAGTGATCTTAAGAGAAGCATTCAATTATACAGACTTCCTGCCTGGGCAGTTTAAGGCGATTCAAAATATTTTGAATGGCGAGAAAGCAAATTATACATCATGCCTTCGGTTCCGGAAAATGACCTGAAATTATAAGGCACCGAATTACGACCATGTCCAACAATGGTATTGTCCCTAATAAAAACTCTTACCCAAGACCAATGCGTTATTGTTTTATAAGTCACGAATACGATATTCAGCATTATGGAAGGTAATCATGAAGAATTTCAGCCGAGGAATAAATTTATATTCTTGACCCCGATCGTATTTTTGTTCTGATCTGAAGATGTGTGTAAGTCCTGATAAAGATCACATCTCTAATTTTGTGCTAATGATATTTTTTCACTAATAAGCCACCATGTGACCCTTACTTGATGTTATCATTTAATTTATGGTATTTTGCTGAAAAAACTAAGTTAATTTGTTTTACTGAACGCCAATTCAGACTACATATTTGACCTTAACATCAGTGCAGGTATGAGGCCAAGAAATGATTTCTAGTGGATTTAAAAAAATATAACCAGCATTTCAAATTTACCGGTTGTAAGACAGAAGAAAAATGCTTATTTTCTGTAACAGAAAAGATTAAAGGTTTTCTGAGGAATGATGAACCTAATTATGGCCGTCAGCTGCTTGAATCCTCAAGTAAAGCAACACTCTCTGGTTTATTAGAATAATTCGAGAGATTTACAATCACACGTTGAGGTTTTTTCAGCACGCAATCGTAATTCTTATTCCGATTTTGCAAGTGAATATTTATCAAGTCTTACTTTGGAGAGACTCAGAGGTAGGTGTTGGAATTAATGCTTCCAGGGGTTACTGACACATACCATTACGGTGTTCCAGTATCAAAAAGTCAGTATGTCCAGGAAATTGGCAGAGCTGGTCGGGAAAAAAACATTGCTAAATCAGAAGTTTTTTACAGAGACAAGGCATTTTTATCATATGATCAGAATCTAATCCTTCATCGAAATACTCCAATAACCAAAATTATCGAAACGATGAAAAATTCGGTTATGGAAAATGACCTCTCTCAAACATATGGGAAAATTTTCGGGGGAATTGAAAGCCAAGAGGAGTATATTGCTGGAGTGTTGTCTCTGTATACAAATATTCTTCCGATAATAAGCTCGGGGGAAGTAAAATTAGTTATCAATAAAAAACAAAACATACGATGAATGTCTTTCTCAGTATATGAGGTATTTGTATGTGTTATATCGTGTCGGCAAAATTTCTGGTACCTAGCTAATCACAGAGCAAGAGGATGTCACCGATAGAAATATCAGAGCATACTGACTTAGACAGACTAAAAGCATTTACTACCGGTTATTTATTAAATATGGGGGATTATAAAGAAGCAGTAAATACTATTAGGCATTCATCTGCTATCGAAGGTTTAGAAAATGTCATTCTCCCTTCGTGGCAAAGCCTATTTCTAAATTCACAACCAAAGCAACGATCCTTATCCTCCTCTATGATTTTCTTGACTCAGAAAACAAGCCTCATAACGATATATATGCTTAAAGAATATTTCATACTACTATGGAGGTCCCATATAATTCCAGACGGATGGAAAAACAATAATTACAAATCAACAAAGGCGAGAAGGTTTCGCTAATCTACGGTTATATGGAAGGATTTCATCCTAAAAAGAAATGCTCAGATTAACTTTATTGAATTCGGAAGAGTGTAACAATGGATCTTGATTCAAGAAGCGTTAGGAAATGACAGGGTTATAACAGAAATGACGTAAAAGATTTTGCCCAATTTGGCAAACGGGCACAAAGGATTTAGGAATTGTCAAACTTGATGAATATCTATTATTCAATATGTCAAAATGTAGGAAATCTAAATTTAGCGAGGGCTGTGTGATCAATCCAATTGATGATTTATTAGGCGCAATTGAAAAATTTAAAACCAATGTAGTCAATTCAAATGAGTTAATGAATTTGTTGAATAAAACTACAAAGAAAATCGGTGATCAAGAAACCAAGCTTCATGAAAATCGTAAGCAAGTAATTGTGAAATGCATCTCTCATAGAAGTTATCAATCAGCACATTATTACTTCCGCTAAATCGACCGAAGGTAAGTTTATTAATCTTGAAGAAAAGGTTACATTATTGGAAAACGGGCAATCAAAAATTTATGAAGACATTCTTTCTTTGGTAGAGTACAATAAAAAAAATATGGTTAGTTCAAATATTCAAATCGGTATGGTCATGCTGTTAGTATTATTGATGATTGTAACCATAGGTGTCCTGGTAGTCCTCAATCTTAATTAGAAAATATTCCTGTAATAGATTTTGTAATTATAAAAAAAATTGAGGGCGTGTTGGCTGATTGACTTAAGAGATTCTAAAGGGTGGATTCACCCCGGCTACACGTGAGCGGGGTCCATCCACATGATCTCCCAGTTATGGCCATCCAGGTCTTCAAAGGCGCGTGAATACATGAAATCGTTTTCGGCAGGCGGCCCGGCAACAAGCGCGCCGGCTTTTTTGGCTTTCTCGATGAACTTATCCACTTCCGCCCTGCTTTCCGTGCTGAGGGCAATGACGATCTCAGAGGCTTTTTTGGTATCCACAATTTGCTTCTTTGTGAAGGACATGAAGAATTCTTCCACCAGCAGCATGGCGTAGATGGTGTCGCTGATCACCAGGCAGGCGGCGTTCTTATCCGTGAAACGCGGGTTGAAGGTGTAACCCAGCTTGGCGAAGAAATCCATGGATCTCTGCAGGTCTTTTACCGGTAAATTTACATAAATTTGTGTGGCCATAAGTACCCTTTCAACTGGTAAATAATCAATGAGTGAGGATATTATCCCACTTTGAAAATCCGTTTTCAAACACGAGCCTATACAAGCGGGGGTGGGGGCGGGCAGAAAAGGCGCTCATCCCCAAATAACGGGAAAGACACTGGCTTCTCCCTCACCCTAACCCTCTTCCATCCGCTTCGCTTCTGGAACGATGTCCACGTCGGGAGAGGGGCTATGCTCAAATCAAGACATGCCGAATATCCAGCGAGCGGGCCCCCCTTGAGTTCCCCCCAAATACCTGTATTTGGGGGGATACTCTCCGCGCTGCTATGAGCACATGTGGCAGAGCCAGGGGGGCTTAAACCGGACGGAGAACCATTATGCCGGCAAGAAAAAACAACGAACAACACCAAACATAAAGCTGTTCAGCTTCGCCATGAACCCACCCCGGCTGAGGTGAAGTTGTGGCGATATTTACGTGCTACCTCACCCTAACCCTCTCCCCGTCGGGAGAGGGGATTCGTGCTCCTTCGACCGCAGGGGAGAAGGCTGGGAAGAGGGTGTTTTGGCAATATCTGATCTCATAATATAATTTTAATATCATGGCGAATAATTCCCATTTAGCAAATTATCGAAAATCAACTAAATTAATTCAAAGGTCGCGTGAACTACGCAAAGAACAAACACCGGCCCCTCTTAATCCCCCCAATTTCGCGAAATTGGGAGGACGGCGTAGCTGGGGGGCAATTTCGCGAAATTGACCACAGGCTGCTTCGCAAGGGGGACAGCGCAGCAGGGGGGCTATGCTAGAATCATGGTATGCCGAATACTCAAAGAACTACAAACAAAACTAAGCATAAAGCTGTTCAGCTTCGTCATGAACCTACTCTCGCCGAGGTCAAGCTCTGGCGCTATTTGCGAGCTGATCAACTTGAAGGATATAGCTTTAGAAGACAACATGCCATTGGTCCATTCATCACCGATTTCTGCTGTATCAAGGCGAAGTTGGTGATTGAGTTGGACGGAGGGCAGCACCTGGAACAGGAAGAATACGATATGCAGCGCACGGCATTCCTCGAATCGCAGGGGTATAGAGTTCCTGCGATTTTGGAATAACGATGTGATGAAAAACATCGAAGGGGTAGTTAGTACGGTCCAGGAAGCGTTATTGAAGAAGGCGTAGTTCGTGGAGTTGATCTAAATAGCCCCCTCCTGCCTCCCCCTTTTTCTTGAAAATGGGGGAGGGCTGGGTAGGGGGCTGTATCGTCTCTGGTTTGAAATCGAATTGCAGAAAAAATCAATCAAAAGGCAGTGCACGGGTAACCTGCACTGCCTTGTAGAATGGGTGATGCTTAACTGGTCAGTTACTGACCTGGATCTTGTAGCTGGTCTTTTCAGAAATCGTCCCGTCCGGAAAGACCTGGGTGGCATTGGTATTATTGGTTGCCAGGTCACCACCGGCAGCAGACGGGTTCACCTGCCAACCGCTCACTGCAATGTTGGGGACTCGGGCAACGATAAAGAAGCTTCCCCACATATCGATACCCTTTTTTAAGGGTACGGTCTGAGTGACTTTCGGGCATGTCACAATCGTCTTACCACCGACCGAGGGGGTGTCAAATTCAGCCAGGACAAAATCTTGCAGAACGGCGGAACCGTCAAAGATCGGGAACATCTTTTTCACAATGAACTTGCCCTGACCCTGTTCGAACATTTGGGCATAACAGGCAGACTCCTTTTCCACCGGACGCTTGATGCGTAATATTCCCGGTTCCGGTGTAATAGACCGAACCGGCCGTGCTATCGTAATTGGTCTTCAGGATGATTTCGACAGTTACCGGCATAATAAATTTCGCGTCTGCACCGATGAAAGTGACTGTTGAATCCATTTTCAAGGTCAGGTTGCAGCGTTCGGTCTTTTTTATCACATCCTTGAGGGTAGCATCCCCGTACTTTTTCTTGTAGGCGGCCGCCACGATCTTTCCAAAAGATGTACGCGGGCTGCTGAGGCTTTTTGCCGCGTGGAAGGCATTGAAGTCATCCTTGGCAATGCAATTCTGCAGGTTTGTTTTGAAACGTTTCTCGAACGCGTCAGCTAGTCTTTCAAGGGCTTTTTCCATGAACTTTAATGAAGCCGCCTTATCCTTTGCGTTCTGATAGGTGGATTCCATATCATCCATCAACTGGAATGTGTCTTTCCAGTTACTTAAGCTCAGGCTGCGATCGGAGAATTCAAAATAAATGAGCGGGGTCAAAGGTGCCAGATCATCACCGGCGGTGCTGTTCTGAGAATTGCGGGAGCGCTTATCGGACGGCGGATGGCTGACTGCCTGCTGGCGAACCGCTTTTTTAGTGGTGACTGCGGAACCTGCCGGGCTGGTCTTTGTCTGAGGCACATCCCAGGGCTGCATCACCCAGCCATCGTCCTGTGCTACAGGGGCAGCCAGTTTATATGTATTTGTGGAGGAGGCGACCGCATCTTTCGGGAAAACTCCGTTGAAATAAAATTCGGAGCCATCCTCTTTGAATTCAAAAGTGGCAACCACATCTCCTGTACCGGCTTGAGCATCTGGAGCGGGTTCGATGGTGAGTATGGCGGGCTCATTCAACTCCAGCCCTTCGGGAAGAATGTTGACGGCACCCAGCAGGCTGCCCGTGAGGGGCGCGTCATCCACTGCTGAAAGGGGGATCAGGGTGAAGGGGATGGCGTCGTCAAGGGCTCCAGGCGGGATGCGGTAGGTGTACTTCACCCCCGTGGTACTGGTGACACTCAATTCGCCACCCTCCGGACCGATCAACGCGGAGGCGGAGGTTTCCTGGGGGAGCAGCAGCTCGGCAATCGCAGCTGGGTCCATCGTCTCCGGGTTGATCTTGGAGAAATCGATGCTGGTCGGGTCGGGAGTGGTCTTGTCTGTGGTGAGGGTCACCGTGAGCGGATCAGCTTGCTGCGCGGGAGTAGTCACCTCAACAGTGAGGGATTTCCCATTGCTGCTGCCATTCACAGGGATTAAGCGGAACTGCATGGTCCGGTCAGGGATGACCGGTATCAGTTCATAGGAGGTCGAATCGGAAGGTAATTCTGCCAGGGTGACGAACTCACTGCCAGCCACACTGCCTTCAAGCAGGAACGCGTCCGCGGATAAGCCATCCCAGGAAAGGAGGACGCTGATGGGGGAAGTCACCTCGGCCATGAAAGCTCCGTCCTGGTCTGTCTTAGCGGTATTTACTTTTTCGTTGGGGGGTATAACTGTTGAAGCTTGTGAACCATTATCAGTGGATGCTGGTTTGGTGATCTCAGGCACACTGGTTGGCAATCCACAGGCAGTGGACACCAGCAGGACGAGGACAATCGGAAAGAGAACGAACTTTTTCATATACCGCCTTCCTTGGTAATAATTTATAGTTATAGTATCAGATATATCCGAATAAACATCGCACCCGTAGAACCTCCAGAAGGAAATGCTCTACTCGGATCTCCTGTGTACCCTTACTGGTTCAGCAGGGCGCTGGAACTGTAGAATTTATACCTAAAGGAACTAAGCAGTCTCAACCTCATATTCAAGGATTTGACCCCATTTGTCTTGAATTGTTTTCGTTGCATCTGACAGTAATTACAGCTTTACAAATCCAAATTTGAGCAAATAATATATATAGAACATATAATCTAAATTGTAATTAACAGATTATCGCATAAAGTCATTTCATTTCAAATCGGGTGAGTTTATTCTGTGAAGAGCTTCAGCCGCATGAAAAGCAGCGGCGCACCGGCGCCGATCCACAGGCCGACCAGCGCATACCTAAACAGGCGCAGGAAGAGCGGCAGGAATTCCTCTCCACGCGGGAAGACGGCGCCCAATCCGTACCAGAAAACCGCGATCCCGACCACGCCAATCAAATAACGCAGCAGTTGGTTGCGGGCGCTGCCGGGCTTGGGAAGGCCGCCGCGCTTGAATAACACGGCCGCGCCGATGCCCATTCCCAGCCACACGCCGGCCGTGGTAAACATGCCGCTTGTGCTGTAGGGTTCGGGGATGGCGTCCGGGTTGGCAGCCACAGCATTCCGATCCACTCCGCCGGCAGGGTTGCATCCCCTAAGAAGAGGAAAGGCAGGTAACCCAGGCCGATCAACGCCGCCGCCGAGAGGATGACGACCATGATCTGCCGGGGCAGGCTCATCGCTCCCAGCCAGGCTGTAATGGGTTTATCCAACTTAATCACGATCAGCAGCAGGATCAAGCCCAGGCTCCAGCCCACCAGGACATCGCTGATGAAATGCATTCCAAGAATGATGCGGGAAAATCCAACCAGGAAGATCACCACAATGCTCACGATGGTGAACCACCTTTTTTTGAACAGCGCCGCCGCCATGCCCCACACACTGGAGGTACTCATCGAGTGGCCGGATGGCATTCCAAAAGAGGATTCAGCGCTGAGCGCTTTGACCTCCGGGCTGTACCAGAACGGCCTGGGGGAATGGAAGATCACTTTGAACATGCCGTTCAGATGCCCGCTTAAGAGCAGGATCAACCCGACCCGCAGGCCAATCGCTGTATCCACGCACCAGTAGAGGACGGGCATCACCAGGATGAAGAATTCCTCGCTGCCAAGAAACGTGATGCTTTTCATGACCCCGGTCAGCCAGATCAATGACGACTGAATTGCGAGGATGAAATTGATCTCAACATTCCAAATGGTTTCCATGTTTCCTCCCGGTGGTTGACGATATATTACCATCCATTGTACACTCAAATTATGCTCAAGCAATCCCGGGTTGATCAAAATGTACGCAGTTGGGATCTCTTCTCAGCCTTCCTGCTTTTCATCCTGCTGCAGATTCTGGCGGGCAGGCTGGCCACGACAGAGTGGATCGAGAATTTGAAGAGTATTGCCGGGTTTATCATCCCGGCGCTGATGCTTGGGCTTCTGATCGGGTACTCCAGGCTGCCTGGCTGGGTAAGTTGGGGGATGGGGATAATTCATGGGCTGGTGGCAGTATCCACTCTGCTCGGCGTGGTATATGCGCCGGGGATTTTATGGGCCGAGAGAGTGATCCTGCTCTATGAACGGATGCACTTTTCCGTTCTCATCTTGATCGAGGCCATGCCGCTGGAAGATCCAATCCTGTTTTTTACGGTGATAAGTGCCCTCCTGTGGATCATCTCGATAGCGGCCGGCTTCTACCTGACCCGGCGCGGAACATCCGTATTCGCCGTCATTTCGGCGACCATTCTATTTTTCCTGATCGACAGGTATGACCTGGCGAATAAACTCAGATCCTTTTACTATTTTGTTTTCCTGTTAACCATCATCACCCTTTTGATGCGTTCCAACCTGAACCAGAATCAAAGAAGGTGGGATAAGGCCGAAATCCTGACTCCGCCCGGGGTAAGCTTCGAACTGACGCGAACAGCGGTGATCATCGTTCTCGTGATCCTGTCCGTGGTGTGGATCGCGCCGTCTGTCTCCAAAGTCTCCGTCCCCGCGGCGCGCCTGTGGCGTGAGATGACCCGTCCGCTGGATGGGCCGCGGGAAACACTTGCGAATGCCTTGAATTCGCTCAAGAGCAGCGGCAACGTGGTAGCCATCCAATTTTTCGACACGTTGCAGATCGGCAACAACGCTCCACAGGAAAGTACGGTCATCTTTACATCCAAAGCCTTCGGCCTTGATCCAATGGAACAGAGGTATTACTGGCGAACGCGCAGTTACAATATTTACCGTTACGGCACCTGGAAGTCCAACGTCGATACGAGACTCGATCAAACGGAAACAGCCCTCATCCCTGCCGCGGAGGACTGGTCAGCCAGAACGGTTTATACATTCCAGATTACGACCCAGTCTGACAGGACCAATATGCTGGTCACCGAACAAAGCCCTTACCTTTTTTCAATCCCCGAAGTCTTATACGGCCTTGAAGTATCTCCCGGAACAGTGGATGCCGGTTATTTCAAACCTCAAGATCCGCTGGATAGGGGCATCACCTACCGGGTAACCAGTATGAAAAGCATCCCCACCATTCAGCAATTGCAGAAATCCGGATCACAATATCCGGATTGGGTGTCAACGAATTATTTGGACGTGCCCATGAACATCGATCCACTGGTCAAGGAAATGGCAGATCTGATCATAAAAGATCTGGACAATCCGTATGACCGGGTGGATGCTGTTACCAGTTATCTGCGGAAGAATTACAAATATATCACCAACCTGCCGCCGACCATCCAGGGCGACGACCCACTGGAGGTTTTTCTCTTTGAGGACAAACAGGGGTTCTGTAATCACTTTGCGACGGCTGAAGTGCTGCTTCTGCGCTCAGTTGGCATACCAGCCCGCCTGACGGTTGGATTCGCCGAAGGTGAATTTTCAGAAGATAGCGGTTTGTATCGTGGTCAGAAGGAAAGACACCCATGCCTGGCCGGAAGTCTATTTCAACAACTATGGCTGGGTGATATTTGAACCCACCACCAACCAGGAGCAGCTCGTTTATGAAGAATCGCTGCGGCAAAACGAACGATCCCAGGAGAGTGACTTAAGCGGCAGATTGGATGATCTTCCACTCACGCCTGAGCCAGTCGTCGAGGAGGATGTCCCGGCCAGCGATGTTCCATTAAAAAGACAGCCCTTCCATTCAACTGAAAGATTCTCGGCCTATATTATCCTTCTCCTTCTGAGCGCCGGGTTGATTACGGTGATGTTCCTGCTGCTGATCAAACTACCGGAGGGTGGTCCTTCGATGGCATCCATCGTTGAAAAAAACCTGCGGAAAACGGGCATAACCCCGCCGCGCTGGTTGATCAGATGGGCGGTTTATAACCGGCGCACCACGCTGGAACAGGCTTTTCTTTTGCCGGATGTACTGTTCGGCTTACTAAAGGTCCCGTACAATGCCGTCAGCACAATCGATGAGCGAGATCGATCTATGGCTGAAAGAGTTGCCGGAGATCACACCCTATGCTATCATCCTTCAACAGGAATATGATAAGGTTATTTATGGCGGCGAGAGAGGCAATCTGCTTCAGGCAAGACAGGCTTCAAGGATGATACAGAGAAAGATCATTTCTACCGCAATATTTAGGATATTCCAGAAGAAAGCAAGCAAATAGATGACTGAACATGACACCTTGCAGGAAAGTATCGACCTGCTGAACAATGAATTGCAGAATTTGCAGGTAACCCTCGCGCACGATTCTGTAACGATGCTGTCTCCGCATGGAATGGATGATCTGAATAACATTATCAATGGCCTGGAGCGTTTAAAGACCCAGGCAGCCCGGATGGAAGCCAGCCGCCAGCAATTGAAGGGCATGTCTGCCATCGGGCAGTTGATCAATGCTTCGCTGGAGCCCCATGTTGTGCTGCAGAATGTGATCGATACGATCATCAATCTCACACATGCTGAGCGCGGCTTTTTGATGCTGAATGACGGCAAGGGCCATTTTGTCACACCGATCGCCAGAAATTGGGATAAATCGAGCATCAGCGAAGGTGAACTCCACGTCAGCCGAAGTGTCATCCAACGGGTATTAACAGACGGCAAACCGATCCTTACGACCAATGCGCAGGAGGATCCACGCTTTGGCAGCCAGGAAAGCGTGATCGCATATAACCTGCGATCCATCCTGTGTGTGCCTTTGAAGCTAAAAGACCTGATCGTCGGTGTGGTTTATACAGATCACCGCATCCAAACCGGGCATTTCTCAGAATCGGATAGTGAGATCATGTCCACATTTGCGAACCAGGCAGCGATAGCCCTTGAAAATGCCAGGCTTTTCGCCTCTGTGCGGGTATCTTTGGCTGAAGTAACTGAGCTAAAAAAATTAATGGCAGATGTGTTTTCATCCATCGCCAGCGGTGTGATCACTACCAACCAGAAAGAAGTGGTCATTTTTTGCAATGACGCGGCAAGGACGTTGTTGAAGATCAAGGAAGATGTTCACTTTGGAGAGCAGCTTGAGGTACATTTACCCGGGCTGGCAGGAAAATTACGTCCATACATGGAACGAACCTGGCGTCACCAGGAATCCTTCTTTGGGTTGGAATTCACAACCCGTTCAAAGAATCATGGCGAGATGGATTTGCGTTTCAGCCTGACTCCACTTGAGGAAGGCGAAACCAGACACACTGGCCTGACCATCGTCGTTGAAGACCTTACAGAGAAGAAACGGCTTGTCGCAAGGCAGCGCTTATTTGAGCGGATGGTCAGCCCGGCGGTGATCAATCAGCTCAACCCGGACGCCATCAAACTGGGTGGAAGCCGGGCATTGATCACAACACTCTTTGCGGATCTGCGCGGATTCACGCGCCTTGGAGAATCCGTATCCCCCGAAACGCTCATCTCTGTGATTAATTGCTATCTCTCAGCTGCCGCGGATGCGGTCCTGGCCCAGGAAGGTACGATCGATAAATTTCTGGGTGATGCGATCATGGCCTGGTTCAATGCACCGATCCAACAGCCTGACCATGCCTTGCGGGCGGTGAAAGCAGCCATTGCCATGCGCGATATCATGCCGGTGATCAAGTGCCAATTCCCTCCCCAATTCCAACTGGATTTCAGCATCGGTTTGGATACTGGAGAATCGGTTCTAGGTCTGGTGGGAACAGAGAAGCGCCTGGAATTCACAGCCCTCGGCGATTCCGTGAACACTGCCAAGCGTCTGCAGGAATTTGCCAGACCCGGGCAGATTCTGGTTAGTTCATCCACCTGGAATCTGGTTAAAGACATGGTAGAGGTCAAAAATGTCGAACCATTTGCGGCTAAAGGAAAAACAGGGCTGTTATCTGTATTTGAAGTGGTTGGAATGAAACGCAGAGACTAGAGCGATCGCACCTGCTCTTTGACTACACCCTCCCGTGCGTGGGCAAGACCAGTTATAGCCTCAAACATATCCAGCGGGAACAAGGCTTCTGATGCCATCGATTCAGAAACAATCCCCTTAACGGATGCGGTAACCGGATCATAACTTAGAATATATCCAGCCAGGAACCCGCCGCAAAAAGCATGACGGGCAGAATGTGCATTTACCCGCTTAACCGGGTATTGCGGGATCTCCCATTTGAGGTTGGAGGAGTGCTGGTATAGTAAAACACCTCCATGCTCAAGCCGGATGATAACAAATTCGCTGCCCATCTTGCCGATCGCTGCCGCCATTTCGATAAGGTCATTGCTACGGCTGCGGAAGAATTGACGTATGTCTTTTTCTTCAACCATAAAGCAGGTAAGGCCGGAAACGACATTGGGAATTTCGTTCCAATTTTGAGGTAGCAAGTATGCGGGGTTGGCTTCAAGGGTGATCGTTCGAATACTGCCGGCATGTAAAACTGATTGCAGCAAACTCTGCGTAATGAAATCCATTGGACAAAGATGCGCTGCAATGGCATCGAGATAGTCATGGGGTATGTCTGTCGATAATGGAGAAGTGCGCTGCCGTGTGCGCAGATCGTCTTTGGGGTTTTTCTCTGGTTTGTAATTGAGAAGCGCAAGCGGAAATGGATATTCGATATTGGCAAAGCTACCTACCGAGCCATCCTTTTGATATGACCCATCCGGCTGGTAACCGAAGAAAGACCGTAAATCGATCGATTCCGGGATTATCTTCACACCGCGAATATCAATTTCGTGATCGAGTAGTCGGTTCAACCATTCCCGGGGATAGTCTTCGCCAATTCTGGAGAGTATTCCAACCGGTTTATCCCACAAAGCCAGACCGGCAGCTGTATAAGCTGCGTTTCCGCCCATATAATCCATTTTGGGTTGCTTTGATATAGGAATCACAAAATCACGGCTGAATTTACCGACTACTAAATATTTGGGATAAAACTCTGGTTTATTTAATAATGGCATGGATCAAGCCAGGGCATGGATTTTGAATATAAATTATTTAAGGTCATAGAAATCGGCTGGTATTTTTCCAGCGGTTTTCTATGACCTTAAGCAGAATATCATAACCGGTCTTTTCAATTTACTCTGGATAATACACAAAGGGCCTCAGAATATGCATCACTTTCCGAAATTAGGAAAGGACATAACCAGGTGCAACCTCAATTTTACTTGGACCCAAGATCGGAGATCAGTTTGAATACGCCGGCAAGACCCATGCCGATCTTGACGCCATCGCCAGCCTTGATCTGTGGCCTGGTTTGTTCTTCTTCTGCGCGGCGGATCATGATATAGGCTGCGCCGAGTCCCGCGATGACGCCTAATACGCCACCTATAACCAATACTTGTGTTTTCCAGTTATTCGATTCATCCATAATGCCTCTTTACTTTGTAGTTTGATCGTTATTTTTTTTTGTGTTTGAAAATAGAGCGAAACCCCGCCCACCCGGCTTGGATACCAATAAATGGTGAACTGATTTTATCTGCCAGATTGTGGATGTGGCCGCCAAATAGCTGTAGATATAGCTGGGCAATGAAGCTGTACTCCGGCAGGCGGGATAATAACCATGCAAGAGCAAAAATGATCAGCACAAGCAGCGCCAGGGCTGCCAGCCCGGAAATCACTAAAATGATCACCATGAAAATGGTTGAAATATGCGCCCAAACAGCCGTATGGTTGATCCCATCCTGGGACGGACTAAATGATGCCAGGAAGCCCAATGCCAGTAAGAGGAGTGAAAAAAGGATGACTGGCAGTAATATCTGCAAGAAAAAATCTTGTTGATAAGCTTTACGGGAGACTGGGTTTCTTTTTGGCGAAATTCGGCTTGTGGTTTGCATACATTTATTTTAGCACACGTAAGCAAGCATCGCTGGATAATGTATCCTTAATTTTTCAGAAAATCCATAAAACGTGACGGTTGGGGCAATCAATATTCAAAAGCCGGAACAGAATAAATTAACACCTGTTTATAAGATTGCAGCAGCACAGCATTATTGATATCCAATTTTTCGTTTAATTTCTGAAATTCGATAACTTTTTGAAGTGTAGGAAACTTGGAGTTCTCTGCAACCATAACAATAGCGTGTTGGATTGCGCCTTTCCGATCGCGGTTATAAAATCTTTCGTAGGGAATGCTATTGATCATAAGATAATAACCGACTCGAACTGGTACAGGAGAAACAGCTACAAGTGTGTCCTCAGATGATAAGTTTTCAGTTACAAAATCTGCTACATCTTTCATCAAATATTTTTCGGGGTTACTGAATCCAGGATCCTTCCAGAATGCAATATAACCCGTGACCGTTGTCAGGCTTACAATAACGAAAAAAAATATTTGTAATTTGCTGGATCTGATTTTTGACAAGGCAATACCAAAAAGACTTGACCAGCCTGCGGCTGACCAAAGCAGATAGAAAACCAACAGGAAAAGCCAAACACGTGGCCACGGGGCAACACGTTGTGCAATAATCAGGGTGGAGATTGCCACAAATGCAGCCAGCCAGAGTGGGATTTTGTGCTGTGACTTTTTCCAGCCCAGGCTGATGTGAAGCAGGAAACCTGCGACGGTAAACCCAGTTACCCAATCCGGTACCATGGAATTCCATTCCTTCCAAACCCGCGGAATGCGCGCCTGCACACTCTGAATAAAATCCATCCAATTTTGAGACCTCACAAATTCATTGCTGGTGATGGATGATAAACCGGTTCCGAGGATAAGGATCGGGGAGTAAAGAAGGAAAGTCAAAAGAATAGTGAATAAACTGGCGAGGAAAAAACTTCTTAAAAAGTTATTTTGGTCATAAGTATCCTTAAATATCCAGGATAGCAGCAGCCAGAGAAAAACAGCACAGACCGGATATACCATGATCGGCAGTGTGTAAAAACCAAAAGCAGAAAAAACAGCCAGAAGTACCCAGGCTGTGAAGCTGGTTCGCTCCCGCAGGATGCCAGCGAGCCAGAGGATGATGCAGGAGAAAAGGCACACCAGTGTATATCCTCTGGCGTTATCGGAGTAGTCCACCAGAATGGGCGTCATGGCTGTCAGGGCTGCAGCTAGAACGGCGGCGTTTTTGCCGTAAAGTGTTTTCCCGGCGATATAAACCGCAGGGATGGTCAATACACCGGCTGTTAAAGCAGGCAAACGCAGCGCCCAAAGGTGGTTACCGAAAATCTGATACACAAAATGGACGAGAATGCTATGGAAGACATGATTGTTCGGAGCGGAGTAGTCAGTTAAGATCGATTTGAGTGGACGGGAAGCAAAGTAGATGAAAGTGTATGCCTCATCATAACCGACCATTCGTTCGATCTGGATTAAGCGGATTAGCAATCCGATTATGGTCACCACCCCTAAAGTAATGATAATCCACCTGTCAGCTTTGCTGAACGTTTTCTGGAAAATAAACTTCAGGTCTTTACGAATAGATAGGTTTGAAATTGCAATACCAACTTTTTCGATCCACAGGGAGGATAATACCCGGTTGAAGACAAAAAATATGCCAAATCCGGCAAGGATGATTGCTTTTATCCGGACCAGCCTTTGAAGAATGGAGTAAATAGAAACAGAGAGCGAATCAAAAGAACCATCGGGTTGGAACTTTCCAAGGAAACCAGTGACCATTGCATGGCTTGGAAGGCTTAATCCAAGTATAAATATGGCAGTGATGAAAAATAGCCAGGTAATGATTTTCCATTGCTTTAGAGTTCGGTTATTCATGATAATTCAGATTGACTCCAGATAAAACAAAGCTTATTATAATGGCAATCATCAGGGAATGATTTATTGGGTGGGATTCAACCAGCCAGGAAAGATGTGATTTATGGACTTGCAATTATTTGATACTTATACCCGTACTATACGAAAATTTGAGCCACTACACCCACCGGAAGTTGGTTTGTACACTTGCGGTCCAACAGTATATGATTACGCCCATATTGGCAATTTACGCACCTATGTTTTTGAAGATTTTTTGCGGCGGGTGTTGGATTGGAATCACTTCCCGGTGAAGCATGTGATGAACATCACCGATGTCGGGCACCTGGTATCAGATGCGGATGAGGGCGAAGACAAAATGGAGAAGGGGTCTGAGAGGACAGGGAAAACTGCCTGGGAGATCGCGGAGTTCTATACAAAAGCATTTCAGGATGATCTCGACCTGTTGAACGTCCTTCCACCGTCCATCTGGTGCCGGGCTACAGACCATATTCAGGATCAGATCGACACTATTCGCTGCATCGAGGAAAAGGGGTTTACCTATCGCACATCGGATGGCATATATTTTGATACATCTAAATTACCCGATTATGGCTACCTGGGGAGATTGGATATAGAAGGCTTGCGTGCAGGAATGCGCATTGACATGGGAGAGAAGCGCAACCCCACCGATTTCGCGCTATGGAAGTTCAGTCCGACCGGAAAGCAACGTCAAATGGAATGGGACAGCCCATGGGGTATGGGATTTCCAGGCTGGCACATCGAATGCTCAGCCATGTCGGCGAAATATCTTGGCACGTTCTTTGATATACATTGTGGCGGAGAAGACCATATTACCGTCCATCATCCCAACGAGATCGCCCAAACCGAAGCCTGTTATGATACTCGACTGGCTAATTTTTGGATGCATGGTTACTTTTTGCAGTTGGGTGAAGAGAAAATGGCTAAATCGGGCGGAGGCTTTATCCGGCTGGACACATTGATCGAACGCGGGTTCGATCCTTTGGTATACCGCTTTTTCTGCCTGGGAGCGTTGTATCGTGCTAAATTGAGTTTTTCATGGGATGGTATAGACAGTGCCGCAACTTCCTTAAACCGGCTTCGGAGCGCTGTTTATGAAATGGGAGCGCCAGCCGAAACTCCGGACGCCGCGTTCATGCAGCAATATGAAGATGCGATCAATGACGACCTGAACATGCCGCGGGCTTTGGCTGTAACCTGGGACCTGGTTCGCAGCAACCTGGAACCGGGTGTCAAGAAGGCTACAGTAATCCAATTTGATAAAGTATTGGGACTGAACCTTGCCGGTTGGAAACCGTCTATCGAAGATATTCCTGCGGAGGTTCAAAAGTTAGTTGATGATCGAACGCTGGCACGCAAAGAAAAGCGTTGGGCGGATGCTGATGCGATCAGGACTGAGATCACCGGGTTAGGGTATGAAGTGGAAGATACTCCGGATGGACCAAAAGTAAAATCTCGCAAATAGCCCGTAAGTAAACCCATGCCGAAACAAGAACTGGCATTTCGAACGAGGATCACCAATGTTGCTGGTATGCTTGGATATGCACCTGATGCAAGGAAAACCTCATTTATTTATGATCTTGGGGCTTTTTTTACCAATCCAGTAAGTTTGTTGCCTCGTTCACCGGCAGAGGCACGGAGCGCCATACCGTTTCCGGGAGGAGTGCTGCTGCATTCTGGTTATCCGAACCCAGGTCTTGTTAAAGTAATCCAAAGGCATCAAAAACAATGGTTTTCATCCACTATACCCGTCATTCTTCATATCCTGGTGGATGATGAAAAAAGCCTGGAAAAAGTATTGCGGCTATTGGAAGACGCACCAGGTCCCTCCGGTCTTGAGATAAGCTTCAAACCAGGTGGCGATCCCCAAATGATGGCACGTACTTTGAGAGTTGCAGCGACAGAATGGCCAGTGATTGCCCAATTGAATATCGGATCAGATGTCCAAGCCTTTTGCCGATGATGGGACCAGAAGAGTTGAGCGCTGTGAGTTTTTCTCCCATGCGGGGTAGTCTTCCAGCAGGTAGTTCAGCTCCGGCAGAAAGCCTTGTCACAGGTAGAATGTTTGGAGCGGCCCTGTATCCGCAGGCGTTAACCTGGCTGCAGCAAGCCATTACATTCGGAGTGCCGGTGATCGCTTCGGGAGGTGTTACAACAAGAGAGCAGGTTGACCGGATGCTTAACGCTGGCGCAATCGCGGTGCAATTGGATACTGTGTTATGGAGAAGTGGGTCAGTTTTCCAAAATGATAGTCACAGGACCGTCATTGACTAGCTCAACGACCATGTGCGCACCGAAAACCCCCTGTTGGACATGCACACCTTCGTTTTGAAGATAACCAGCAAACTGATCCATCAAAATGCTGGCAGATTCTGGCGGCATTGCATTGACGAACGACGGACGGTTGCCTTTCCGGGTGTCCGCCAGCAGTGTGAATTGTGATACAACCAGGGCAGAACCACCGGTATCCAGGAGTGAGAGATTCATCTTTCCTTCGGCATCACTAAATATGCGCAAGTGGGCAATTTTCTTTGCAAGTAATGCGGCTTTTTCTGTGCTATCTTCCTTACCTGCTCCCAGAAGAATTAAAAGACCGCCGCCAATTTCGGCGACGGTACTATTCTCTACATTCACTTTACAACAGGAAACGCGTTGAATGACTGCTTTCATGATCAGTTGAGGTTGGGCAAGCCAATCGCGTCATGAACCTCACGCATGGTTTGGATGGCAATGGTTTGAGCACGTTTAGCGCCATCCTTTAGAATTTCCCATACTTCATCCGGTTTTTCTGCCAACACTGCACGCCTATCCCGAAATGGTGATAGCGCGGTATTGAGGTTTTTGGCATACAGTTTCTTGCAATCCACACAACCAATTCCAGCGCGACGGCATTCAGTATTAACCATATCGACTTCCTCATTGGAGGAAAATATCTTATGCATGCTGAAAACATTGCATACATCCGGGTTTCCCGGGTCGGTGCGTTTGATACGGGCTGGGTCGGTGACCATCATCATTACCCGCTTCTGAGTTTCTTCAGGGGTGCCAGCGATCTCGATGTGATTATCAAGGCTCTTACCCATTTTTTGCACACCATCTATGCCGAGTACCTTTGGCACTTCAGTGACCTTCATCTGAGGTTCGATCAGGACATTGCAGTTGTAGCGGTAATTAAATGATCTTACGATTTCGCGTGTAAATTCCAGGTGTGGGGCTTGATCGACACCGACGGGAACAGCGTTGGATTTATAGAGAACAATATCCGCGGCCATTAATACCGGGTAACCGACCAGACCGTAGTTGATATTGTGGGGGTTCTCACGCGCTTTTTCCTTGAAGGTTGGCAGATCGGTCAGTTTTCCAAGCGGGGTGACCATCGATAGGATGGTGTGAAGTTCTGTCACCTGCGGAACCATCGATTGAATGAACATGATGGATTTGGACGGGTCGATCCCGGCAGCCAGCCAATCCAACGCCATCTCGAAGATGTTCTGTTTCAGATTGATAGTATCTTCTACCGTGGTTAAAGCATGCAGATCCACGATGCAATAAACACAATCATAATCTTCTTGAAGGGCAACATAATTCTTGATGGCTCCAAGATAATTGCCCAAATGTTGCCGGCCGGTGGGCCGGGCGCCAGAAAAAACGCGACCTTTTTTTGTCATAACTTACCCGTTCTTTATATCATCTTTGATGAGTTTCAGTACTTCACCCGGTTCGGAGTGTCTTCCTGTTTTTAGCTTTGAGTAAACCAGCTTGTTGTTGACTTCCACTTCGAATTTGCCACTATCAGAGGGTAAAAGGGTGATGTTTTTTGTTTGCGTTTCGAGATCTGCGAGAATTTCGGTTGTCAAACTGACAGCCCTGGGGGTGTAGTGTCAAACAGCACAGTAAGTGATCTTGATTTCCAACATTGTGGCTCCTTGTTCGCTGGTGGATTTATGAAATTATACACGAAAAGAAACCGAAAGTTAGCCGATATACGCTCCATTATGTTTTACTACATGGAGATGAAGCTTTGGAATAAAGAAATTTGGACTAACCCTCATTGCTTGCAGGGAATTATGTAATTCCTGAATTTAGCTAAATGAGCCGACGGTGTACCCTTTTTTCGCAATGGCTTCCTTGAGTTTGATTTCCGGGAGGATAGCCGGATTGAAATCGACGATCATCTGTTGTTTATGGTAACTTGCATTGATGGAGGTGATACCAGGCAATTCATCTTCCAGGTCTTCCAGGTGCATGACACAGTTACTGCAATGCATGTCGGGAATTGAATAAGTAACTTTCATATCACTTTCCCTTTTACAAATCAAATATGATCACACCGGTGTACATGCCCATGGAGCAAGAGTAAGGTAATTTACTGTTAGCTGCCTGGGCAGGAATATCTATAGTGTAGGTACCGGTTGGTTCGAGCATAACTTGTTCATTTAATGAAGGAATAACAAAAGCTAGTGAGCAGGAATATACGTCCTGCGAAACCAATGTTAATTTGATAGGAACACCACTTCTGGCATGAGACACTTCTGGTGAGTAACCACGATTTTCGACCTTGATGGTTATCTCTTGAATCTCATTTGATGCGTTCTTTGCTGATTGCGTGCCCTGATTGGATGCATCTAAATTGCCTTGCCCATTCTCAACCGCTGGCAAGCTATCCAACTCAGGACAAAGGACACTGGCAGAATTCTGGCTTGGACCCAGCTTACAACTCCCATTGTCAGTTTCATTGACTGTTGCAGGTTGCACAACTGCTGCTTGAACATTCGAGCTGCCTGAAACCATGTTGACAAGATTATTGAAAGATAAGGGTGAACCAATCAAGTTTAATCCGCTATTAACTCCGATTAATCCAAGGATGAGAACAACGACACCCACAAATTTCATAAAGAATTTTTCCAACTTTTCGCCCAATCGAGTGGCAAAGTAGGCAACAATGAAAAAGATGGGACTGGTTCCAAGAATAAAGGAAAACATCAACGCAGCGCCGGCAATTGGGTTACCTGTCGCGATTGCTGTAGCCATCATAACTTGAGTGATTCCACATGGGATCAATACTGTCAGGGCCCCCAGGAAAATTGGGGTCAACATTTGAGAGCCGTTCTTTGATTTTTTTCTGATATAACGGGTAACGGATTTTGGAGGTTCAATATTAAAGTAACGGAAGATTGGATGAACGTTCAATAATCGCATAGCCTGCCCGATCATGAAAATTCCAATTGCTATCTGTAGAATAGCTCGAGAAACAGGGTTCAGCTGTAATACTGAACCAAGCCATCCCAAAAAGAAACCCAGGAGGGTGTAGGCTATCAACTTTGAGAGTAGGAACCAAATAATTGGTTGAGCAATTTTTGGTTTGTTTGGTGCCTTACTTTTGTTTTTCATATCGCTTTCCAGTTGGGATGCAAGTGAACTGGCTAATAATCCTCCCTGAACAGCCAAGCAGCTTAATCCACCTGTAGTCAAGCCTGTAACGAAAGCAACGATATATTCTGTCATCATGTCTCCTAAAGATCATAAGTTGAACAATTATATTGAGTTTACTTTTAGATAAATGCTTAGACAATGAGCATTAATACCTATTGAGCGCTTAACATGGCAAGGGTATGATTAATGAAGAATTAAATTTATGCGAAGCCTCATCTAATTTAGCAGGAGTATATATGCCAGAAAATATTATTATTACTCTTCCGATTACAGGAATGACGTGCGCCAATTGTGTGGCAACCGTCGAACGCAGTATCAAGAAAGTTGGAGGAGTGCAGCAGGCAACGGTGAATTTGTCATCCGAAAGAGCAACAGTTGAGTTTGACCCAACAGTTGCAAATCTGAAGGCGATGGTAAACCGGGTGAAGAGCGCCGGATACGGTGTTGCTGAAGGTGAAGCAGAGTTTCAAATGCAAGGCCTGGGCGATGACAACGACGTGCGCCGGTTGGAGAAAAGCATTTCAGTTTTGCAGGGAGTTGAAAATGTAACGATAAACCTGGTCACGGGAAAGTCTCTCGTTACATATATCCCTACCATTATCAGTCAAAAAGAAATCCGAACCGCCATAAAAAGCGCCGGTTTTGAATCGCTGGAGTTAGGCGGCGGTTCGAAAGATGTCGAGGCAGAAGCGCGGCAGGCTGAAATTGATGAGCAAAAGCGGTTGTTGACAATTGGTTTGATCTTTTCGATCCCATTGTTCTTACTCTCGATGTCCAAGGACCTGGGATTTCTGCCGATGTCCATTGGCCACGCACCGTGGATGAACTGGTTGATGCTGGTTTTGGCGACACCTGTCCAGTTCTATGTTGGCCGCCAGTATTACATCGGCGCTTACAAATCCTTACGAAACGGGTCCGCCAATATGGATGTCCTGGTTGCGCTAGGATCTTCGGCAGCATATTTTTATTCACTTCCTGTAACCTTCGGTCTGTTCAGTGGTCATGTTTATTTCGAGACTGCCGCTGTGATCATTACATTGATCAAGCTTGGGAAATTCCTTGAAGCACGGGCCAAAGGAAGAACAAGCGAAGCCATAAAAAAGCTGATGGGTCTGAATGCCAAACAAGCACTTGTTTTCCGCGACGGCAGAGAAGTCAACCTGCCGGTTGATGAGGTGGTGGTTGGCGATATTGTGATCGTCAAGCCTGGAGAGAAAATCCCTGTAGATGGCGTTGTGGTCGAAGGAAACACTTCAGTGGATGAATCCATGCTCACAGGGGAATCGCTACCCGTTGAGAAGACTTCGGGCAACCAGGTGATTGGGGCAACCATGAACCGGCTGGGGATGATCCGTTTTGAGGCAACCAGGGTTGGAAAGGAAACAGCGCTGTCGCAGATTATCCGACTTGTTGAAGAAGCCCAGGGATCAAAAGCGCCCATCCAAAAACTTGTTGACCAGATCTCCGCAGTTTTTGTTCCTATTGTGATTGTTATCGCAATTATTACCTTTGCCGGATGGATGGTTTTTGGCCCGGCGTTGCCAATCAATTCAGACGTCAATGAATTTACCAGGGCTTTGATCAAGATGGTTGCTGTTCTGGTTATCGCTTGCCCTTGCGCGATGGGTCTCGCAACACCAACGGCTGTCATGGTGGGTACTGGAAAAGGCGCTGAAATAGGCATATTACTCAAATCCAGTGAAGCACTGGAAAGGGCAGGAAAAGTTCGCGTAGTTGTTCTCGATAAAACCGGCACCATCACAAAAGGCCAACCTTCCGTCACTGATATCATAACGATTAGTGGAATTATGGACGAGACTGATTTACTTCGAGCGGCCGCCTCAGTTGAGAATGCCAGCGAACACCCCCTGGGCGAGGCAATCGTAGCGGCTGCCGGGAACAAAGATTTGAAGTTGAGTGAAATTTCCAAATTCAAAGCCGTGGTTGGACAAGGTGTCAGCGCTGATGTAAATGGAAAACAGGTCTTGATCGGCAATCGACGCATGATGGAAAGTAATCAAGTGTCGCTGGGAGATTCTGATGGGCAAATAAATAGTTTGCAAGAATCAGGCAAGACGGCCATGCTGGTCGCAGTTGATGGCGCGTTGGCGGGGATCATCGCTGTGGCAGATACGATCAAACCCGGCTCTGCCGATGCAATAAAGCAATTGCATGAGATGAATTTGGAAGTGGTCATGCTCACTGGCGACAATTTCCAGACAGCTCAAGCCATCGCCAAACAAGCCGGGGTGGATCGAGTGCTGGCAGAAGTACTCCCGGGAGATAAGAGTGCTCAGATCAAGCAATTGCAGAATGCAGGTAATATCGTTGCCATGGTTGGCGATGGAATCAACGACGCTCCAGCACTGGCCCAGGCGGATGTTGGTATCGCCATCGGCACTGGTACAGATGTAGCTATAGCATCAGCACCCGTTGTGCTCATTTCAGGTGACTTGAGGGGTGTGCCAAAAGCGATTAATCTATCCCGCAAAACTCTCCGGACCATAAAGCAAAACCTGTTCTGGGCGTTCATCTATAACATCATCCTCATTCCTGCGGCTGCGTTTGGAATAATGAGCCCAATTCTGGCAGCAGGCGCCATGGCAATGAGCAGTGTCTTTGTTGTAACAAACAGCTTGCGTTTACGAAAAGTAAGCCTTGTATAGGCAGTTATCAAACGCTGCTTCCGAAAATTACTCCCAGGAATACTAATTCAAAGGATCCGAATGAAAAAACAAACTGTATTTGTACTTATAGCAACCACCATATTTTCGGTAGTATTGAGTGGCTGTTCTGTCACATTAGACACCAGTATCCCATATGCATCCATACCTGCTGGCAGGGCTTATGCAGAAGGAAAAGAGATATTCTTCTCGCATACCGAGGTTTCGGACCCCGGTGTAGCTGAGAAATTGACTGCAATGATGAAATCGCCAGTAATTGTTGTGCCTTCCCTCGCGGATGCACCAGATTCAATGCTTGCTCCTGTATATGTATTTACCAATGGGGTTGCAGGCAAAGGCCCGTTGGGTTTCCAACCGGATGTCTTTGCCTTTCCGCCGGGAAGTGAGGGTTATACACCTTTACGAAAGATCACATTTGTAACCTGGGTGGATGGTGCTACTGCAAAAGAATTGATGGCTGAATCTGAGATCCTGACTGCGGTTGAGTCCGGTGATATCAGCCTGGAAGTATCCAATGTGGTGGTAAATATGCCTTTCATGACATGGGATGGTGGTAAACGGTAACAGGATACAAAAATTCAGATATAGATGTTAAATGGATTGATATAATCAAGACATGACTATAGATATCCAAGATTCTATAATTTCGATCTTATTGGCGGATGATCACAGCGTTGTTAGGGCTGGCATCCGCCAATTTTTGGAACAAAACAATCGGCTGAAAGTAGTAGCCGAAGCGGGAGATGGGAATACTGCATGCGAGTTACTCAGGCAGCACAACCCTGATCTGGCAATGTTGGATATTCAAATGCCTGGTTTGAATGGAATTGATGTTACAAGGTGGATGCGGGCAGAGAACATTCTGACAAGAGTGCTTATTTTGTCTGCGTATGATGACATACCATTTGTTCAAGCTGCAGTTAAAGCCGGAGCAGATGGATATGTAATTAAGACCGCGGATCCAGCCGAGATCATTGAAGCTGTATTCAGGGTTCAACGGGGCGAGAAAGTATTCTCACAGAGCATTATTCAATCCCTCGATGAAAATAACCGCGCGCCAAAAGACCTCAACAAAGCAGTCTTATCATTACGGGAAAGGGAAGTATTAACCCTAACAGCAAGCGGTTTATCCAATAAGATTATCGCCGTTAAACTCGGAATAAGTGATAGGACAGTTCAGAATCATATTGCAAATATTTTCCAGGCGCTGGGTGTAGCTTCCCGGACGGAAGCTGTGATAAAAGCCATTGCTATAGGTTTAATTACAAATACTCCGGGTCAAATCGGGGCAAAAAAATGAAAAAACTTACCTGGCGCAGCATTAGTTTCCAGGTGGCCCTGATGGTCCTACTGCCTCTGACAGCCGGGGCTATTTTCATTTCTTTTTATTCACAAAATCTGCATCATGATGCCATGCAATCCCTGGTGGGGGAAAGAGATTTGCGGACTGTCGAAGCGATTTCTTTGACAGTGGATGAATGGATTCAATATAAGCAAACTGTCCTTAATTCATTGGCTGCCCAAATCGGGATAACATCCGGTCTGTCCGATCTGCCAGAGGGCACAGAAATGATGTTGGACAATTATCCTGGAATGGTATTTTTTCGGGCATCGTCTGGAGAGGTAACCGAACTATATGGCAGTAGTGATCTAACTGGATATGATTGGTACAGCTTCCTTGAAGGTATAAAGACGGCTCCTTCCAATGGTCAGCCAAATCCATTGCTGACAATTAATCACCCGGACAAACCCGGAATTTACTATGCAGTACAAGTTGTGGAAATTCCAAATGGATCTTCCCTGGTAGGGGTTATTAACCTTCAAATTGAATTATCACGCCTGTTTAGTGACATAATCCAACCGGGAGTAATTTCCGTTCAGGTTTATGACAATCAGCATCGCTTGATCTTTGATGCGGGGCGTACGCCTTTGGATTCTCATGATTCATATCATCCCGGTGTGTTGAATGGCCTGAATGGGAATAGCGGTGTAATATACCCGAATGCCAAAACGGAACATGGACAGGGCGCACATGTCATCGCATATGCGCCGGTAACCAGAGCAAGCTGGGTACTGGTGCTGGATGAAGCGTGGGAGGATGTTTCATCCCTACAACTTTCAACAACCCAATCCGCTCCATTGATACTCATCCCATTTTTTTTGATTGCCGTCATTTCATTGTGGATTATTATTCGGCAGGTCGTCATTCCATTACAAAAACTGGAAAATCAGACCAAAGCCCTGGGCGAGGGGGATTACACTGCCGTGACAAATGATGTGGGAGGCATAGCAGAGATCCGGTCGCTGCAATCCAGGCTGGCTGAAATGGCTGACAATCTGCAGAAAGCCCGCCAGAGCCTGCGAAGTTACATTGGATCCATCACCCGCGGAGTAGAAGATGAACGAATGAGGTTATCCCGCGAAATTCATGATGAGACCCTTCAATCATTGATCGTCCTGAAACACAGAATGCAATCCGACACTGGGGTTGATGAAGCTGAAAACCCAAAATTGGTCCAAGAAGTAGTCAACAATTTGCGTGGGATCGTGCGAGGCTTGCGTCCATTGATCCTTGAAGACCTTGGTCTGGTTGCTGCACTTGAAAACCTTTCGAACCTGTCCAAGCAGGAAATGGGTATTCCAGTACAGTTGACTGTGATTGGAGAAGAAACCCGTCATGCGAATGATGTTGAACTGGCTTTTTACAGGATCGCACAGGAAGGCTTAATGAATATTAAGGCCCATTCACAAGCCACTGCGGCTGAGATAATTCTCAAATTCGAGCAAAAGACAATATCAATGCAGATTATGGATGACGGGCAGGGATTCACTGTCCCGGATCAGTTGGACGACATGGTCAGGGATGGCCATTTTGGTTTGATCGGTATGATGGAGAGGGCAGGTTTGATCAATGCCTCCATTAAATTTACATCAAACCCGGAAACTGGAACATTGATAATTGTCAGATATCCAGACCAATAATAGTTGTTTTATGAGGAAGATCAATTTATTTTTTCACTATCCAGCTTCATACCGGGGGGATTGCTGGTGTTATTCGTTCTTCCACGGGAAAGCAGACCAAACCAGGCTGCTGAGACTATTCCGGATATAAATCCGCCCAGCCAGATGAACCGCGGGCCCAGGTTGTCATTCAAGAATCCACCGAAGACCGGGCCGATACCGATTGCTGTTCCCCAGGATAGTGAATAGATGCTCATATACCTTCCACGCATATCCGCCGGGGCGATATTTGCTGCATAAGTTGTTGTAGTTGGAACAAGGATCAACTCCCCGATTGTCATGATTACCATACTTAACCAGAAAGCCCAGAAACCCGACCCAAGAGCCACGCTGCCCACACCCACTCCAAAAAATAACGCCCCTGCAACCATGGCTTTTAATGGCGGGAATCGCCGGGTGATCTTCGTCACCCACAATTGCAAAACGACACACATCACTGCGTTGGTCGCTGCGATGAAACCATACTGCTGTTCGGGAATGTTGTAATTCGTTTTGACATACACCGACAGTAATATCCACATCATGGCCGCGGTCAACTGGCTGAATGTAAATGCAGAGACAAAAGAAAGATAATGCCGGTCTTTCAATAGTTTTCGGTAACCGGTCGATTCTATTTTCTGTACCGCAGAATCCGGTTTTTCCTTTTGCGGTAGTGTTTCCTTGGCGAAGATCAAAATAAGAGCACTATAAATGATCATCCCTGCAGCAGCGATAAAGAAAACCGTATTGTAAGATTGCGCTGCGATAAATCCACCAATGGTCGGTCCCAGAGCAATGCCCAGGTTATTGCCCATCCTCATAATGGAATAGCCTTCCGCACGTTGGTCATGAGGAATGATATCCGCCATCATGGCATCTGCCCCGACCCGATATAAAGGATTGAAAGCGCCTGCCAGGCCCATGGCTACTGCAAATCCACCAAAGGTGGTTGCCTGGCTTTGAAGAATGTAAACAAGTCCATTTCCAAACAGGCTGATGACCATCACCCACTTACGCCCGATCTTATCCGTGGCTGTGCCGGCAATAAAGTTAAAAATCAAACCCACAGCGGCATTGATGGAAGTAAGGCTGGCAATTTGTGCCAGCGGGAGATCCAACTTGCCCGTGACATAGATCATAATAAAAGGCCATATCATACTCGCGCCAGTACTGCTGATTAACATGCCCGCAAACATTAACCAGTATTGGGAAGGATATTGTTGGATCGTTCTATGAAGCCTTGTAAACATAAGCGAAAATTCTAACATACAGTATTACGCATATGATAATTTAAGCCAAATAATATTGCCCGGCAATTACCTTTGATTGTTCGCTCAGCGTGTGTACAATATAAGTGGTACATAAATTCAATCAAAAAGTACTCAGATAACATTGTACAAGGCATATACACGATTTGCGATATTGTTGATAATTATTGTACAAATTGTTTTGGAGGAAGTATGACGATCAAGATCATCACAGACAGCACAAGCGATCTACCTGAATCAATCTTGCAGGACTATGATATTTCTGTTGTGCCCTGCTTTATCCATGCCGATGGGAATAGCTACCTGGATGGTGTGGAAATGAGCCGCGAGGAGTTTTATAACCGGTTGCCAGAGTGGGAAAACAACCCGACCACTTCCGCTCCCAGCCCCGGCATGTTTATTGATGCCTATCAAAAAGCAATTGATGAGGGAGCAACCGGGATTTTTTCCATACACATCTCCGATCAACTGAGTAATGTGGTCAATGTTGCACGTATAGCAGCAGAATCGATCCAGCAGAGATTTCCCATCCAGGTAATGGATTCCAGGACAGCTCACCATGGGCATTGGATTACTTGCCAAGGCAGCTGCCATCTTTGCCCGTGAAGGGAAGGCGCTCGAAGAAATCAGTCAAAGTGTCATGATGAGAGCAAAAAAGATCTATACTTATGCTGCACTCGATACAATGGAATTCTTGAAAAGAAGCGGCAGAGTCTCTCACCTAGGCGCAAATCTGGGCAGTATATTACAGATCAAACCGATCCTAAAAATGAACCTTGGAAAATCCGGGATGGAAGTACAACGTACACGTAACAATGCCATGAAGCGATTAATACAAGTAGCAAAGTCATTTAGTCCATTGGATCAAGTGACGATGGTTCACACCAACGCCCTTGTACGGGCCAGGGAATTGTTTGGAGAAATCAAGTCATTATTGCCGGACGGAGTTTCTCCAGACTATACGGATGTTTCGCCTGTGATCGGATCGCATATCGGCCCGGGTGCGGTGGGTTTTGTGCTGGAAACACACGCTGATTGATCACTTTTATTTAATAAGTGAAGTAGGTGAACCTGCCAGGTTCACCTACTTTTTTAACTTACGCAGTTATTTACTCAGCAGCAGGTAGCTCCGGTAAGAAAGCAGGTTTGGTTCTTTCCCTGAAGAAGAGCCAAATTGCTCCGAGACCAACCAGTGTGATGAATACATCCACCAACCAGCCGAGGATTGGAATGGCACGCAGTGGCACATAGATGATCACACCGATCAACAGAGCCAGGAACATATTTGGGCTCGCCTGCTTGAATCCTTTTTGCAGGATGATAGCGCCAACAAAGTAAGCAGCGATGATCTTTGTTCCCCAGAGAGCCAGGGTCATGAAGATTGAGAAAGCCAGTAACAATGTTGAAGATCCTGTCCAGAAAATGACCCCACCCAGTCCGCCAAAGCTGATCAGACCCAGGATGATGGCAGCGACGACAAGAACAACAAATCCGGCAAAAGTCCCGAACCAACCAACAAGATAGGTCAAAAAGCCATAGCCTAGTGAGGCCAGAGTCTTGCTGCCAAATTGTTTAGTAACGCCATTAACCGTAAGCGGAATGAGCCAAAGTGCTAATGCGCCGAGCGCAAGGATGCTGACAAAATTCTTCGCCATGTTCTTGAAGAATTTCCAGATGGCTAACTCGAAACGGATATTCCTGCTGGGTTGTTTGGTCTCCGTGTCTGTATCAGTTGGAACTGGTGTCTGGTATACCATCGAGCCCTGAGGGGTTGCTTCGACGCTGTTGGTTTGATCCACAGGACTGGTATAGACCAGATCGCCGCCGATGGAGGAATCTTTGCCAATATATAAGCCAGGGTCGATCATTTCTATTTGCACACCACCAGCTGACCATGGTCCATTGTAGGCGTTAGCCTGTGCTGTTCCCGGTTTATCTACTTGAATTTGAGCATCACGTCCGATGGAACCATCCAGTTTGAATGCAGCTACACCAGCATTGACATCACGGCCAACTTCACCGCCCAGGATCACCTGGTAACCGCCGGCAGCGACATCCTGTTTGACCATGGATCCAGGTTTTGCTTCCAAACTGAAACCGCCAAAATAAAGGTTGCGGCCAACACTTGATGTTTCATCCAGAACGAGGGACATGACGCCTGTAAGTACGCTGCCTTCCACCATACCTCTGACATCGACTGACTGAGCCCCGGTGAAAAGATTTCCAGAGATCTTAGCGCCTTCATTCACTATGATAGTGGATCCGGCAGCGATCACATCGCCATTTACGATGCCATTGATGGTAATCGTATTTCCGAAAGCAAACAGGATGCCATTCACAGTGCCATCCACAACCACTTTCTCGCCAGTAATGAACAGGTCGTCATCTACGACTGCACCGCTGGCGAGTTTTCCATTGTTATTCATTTCGAAAGCAGCAACTGGCTGAGCAACACCAAAAACCAGCACAAACACCAGGCTGGCTAACAATACAATATTCATAATGCGATTTGATTTTTTCATTATCTTTCTCCTTCTAAGACTCTATACGCAATTGGATCGTTGTAGTTGCATATTTACGGTTTGGTAGATGGGATGAAGTCTTGTAAATTCGTCCACTTTATGTTCTTGCGGGGGAGCGACCTAAAATTAAAAGACAGGATAGGGATTATTTTCCGGCACAGCTCAAGTTGGAAATCGTGATGCCTCACATTCGCTCTCCAAAATTCCCTATTGACTCTGCCATAAAATTGCCGTAAAATTGAAATTAACTTACTTAATAAACTTTACGAAGTATCTTTTGTGAATCTCATTCATTCGCCGATAATATGATCCAGGATATTTCCACCCCAGCAGCGCTGCGTGCGCATAACCTTTCCCTCGCTTTGAATTTAATCCGCGAACGTGGTTCCATTACCCGTGCCGAACTCATAACCCTAACCAAGCTTAGCGCACCGACTATCTCTTCCCTGGTCAATGTTTTGATTGACTCAGACTTTGTTCGTGAGGCTGGCATTGGTGTATCTTCCGGCGGCAGGCGCCCGATCGTGCTTGAATTCAATTACGACGCCCGGCATGTCATTGGCATCGATATGGGAGCGACCCACATAACATGTCTGCTTGTCAATTTGAATGGGCAGATCATTGCCCGGCAAATGCGGCGCATGGATGTCATTGGGCAGCCAAAGCCATCCCTCGAAGCCATCAACTCCATGATCTTTCAGGTCACCAGTCAGAGTAACGTCAATATGGAAGACATTCTGGGAATCGGGCTCACAGTCCCAGCGCCGCTCAATGATGACCACAACGGCACATTCCTTACTTATTACATGCCCGCCTGGAAAGATATACGTCCGGCGGAACAGATCAACAAATCCTATTCACTTCCTATTTATATGGAGAACGACGCCAATGCAGCTGCAATAGCTGAAAAATGGTGGGGCAGCGGCCAGGGATATGACAGCCTGGCTTACATTAAAATCGGCACCGGAGTTGGCAGCGGTCTCGTCATCAACAATGAGATCTACCGTGGATCTAGCGGCTCTGCAGGCGAAATCGGCCACACCACAATTGAAACCAACGGCCGGCTTTGCCGCTGCGGCAATCAAGGCTGCATGGAAAGTTACGTTGGTCTGCCTGGGATTCTTATGGATGCTCGGAATGGCCTTTCTAATGACCCGGAGTGGGAGAGCCAACTGAATAAATTATCCCTTGCGCAGATCATACAGGCCGCCAAAGATGGCAACGCGGTATGCATCCAACTCATACAACATGCCGGCAAATATCTGGGGATCGGTATGGCCAATATGATTAACCTGGTCAACCCGGGATTGTTAATCATTGGTGGTGATCTGACCGAGGCAGGCGATATTCTCATGGATCCTGTCCGTTCTTCAATGAGAGAACGGACCATCCCGTTTGAGTCGCACCTGGAGAAAATTACCCTAGGTGAATTAGGTGAGAATGCTGTGGCTTTGGGTGCTGCCGCAGTTGTTATCCAAAAAGCGTTCTCTACAGTTCAACTTTATGCTACTCTCCGCAGAAAGTACTCAGACTAATTTGTAAAGGAGGTGGTTAATAAGGAGGAAAAAGAGTTCGTATGTATCGTTTTTCAATTAAGAATGTAAATTTGGAGGAAATATATTTAAGAGAAATTTGACTATCGTCAGCTTTGTGCTGATCTTATCATTTGCTACAGCTGCTTGCGCTCACGCCTCTCCAGCGATACCCGCCCCAGCCGAACACAAACTGACAGTTGGTATCGTATTGCCAACCAAGGACGAGCCCCGCAGGGTACAGGATAAAAACCGTTTCAAAGACTCCCTATCTGTAGGTTATGATTTAGAGATCCTGCTCAGTCAGGTTGATTCCGCACTGGAAAAAACCAATGTTGAATCTTTGATCACCATTAGTGTCAAAGTCATCATCATCTGCCCACAGGATGGAAACGCCCGCGCGATCACCGATACCTTCGGTGCCGACAAGGACATCTCCAGCCATCTCGTAACTGGACAAGATGCTAAAAATGCTCCCTTTCAATTCGTCATCGATAGCAAACAGCGCATGACCGTTTTTAAAGACTTACGGACATTGGTAGCAGAAGCAATCACCGCCGCTGTTGCGCTTGTCATGGACGAACCCACAGCTTCAAAGGGCTCCTACAATAATGGCAAGATCAATGTCCCCTCGATCCAATCCGAGGTTGTAACAGTTGACAAAGCTAATGTCAAATCAGCTTTAATTGACCAGGGTACTATTCTGCAGCTGATTTCACTGGTTTATCGTAATTCTTAGGTGGTAACCCATACAGGAATATCATTGTTACTATGCTAAACCTGTATTCATTATATAATTTAGTTGACGACGTCAAGGAGGTGGAATGACTGATAACATTCTGGAAATGAAGAACATCACTAAAGAATTTCCCGGCGTAATGGCGCTGGATAATGTCACCTTTAACGTCAGGAGAGGCGAGATCCATTGCCTCGTGGGCGAGAATGGCGCCGGAAAATCCACACTGATGAAAGTACTCAGCGGAGTTTATCCGCATGGAGATTACAGCGGGGATATCATTCTCAATGACGTTGTACAGAAATATTCAGGTATATCGGAAAGTGAAAAAGCGGGCATAGCTATCATCTACCAGGAATTGGCCCTGGTGCCCGAATTACCTGTTTATGAAAATATCTTTCTTGGACATGAAATTCACAAAGGGATTTTGATGGATTGGAATGAAACCATCAAACAGGCCAGCTTGATGCTGAAAAAAGTCCGGTTGGATATCAACCCGGCATTAAAAATTAAAGATCTGGGTGTGGGAAAACAACAGCTGGTGGAAATTGCCAAGGCTTTAAGCAAGGATGTTCAACTGTTAATCCTGGATGAACCCACTTCTGCATTAAATGAAGAGGATGCCCAAAACCTTTTTGCATTGCTGCGAGAATTAAAAACCAATGGCGTCACATCGATCTTGATCTCACATAAATTAAATGAAGTGATGGAGATCGCAGATAAGATCACTGTCTTGCGTGATGGAAAAACCATCTGCACACTGGATAACCATAATGGCGAAGTCTCTGAAATTGTATTAATAAAACATATGGTAGGCCGGGAAATTGATAATATATATCCGCACCGGGATACGAGGAATTTTGGCGACGTGGTTCTTGAAGTTAGAAATTGGAATGCCTATGACCCCGCACTTGGTCGCGAAATTTTGAAGAATATCAACTTTACTTTACGAAAAGGGGAAATTGTCGGCTTTGCTGGTTTAATGGGATCCGGCCGTACAGAACTTGCGCTGAGTATTTTCGGCAACCCGGATGGTTATCGAATATCTGGAGGGATGATCGTTAAAGGCAAAGAGATGCGCTTCAACCACCCGGAAGACGCGATCAAAGAAGGCGTGGCCTATGTAACTGAGGACCGAAAGAACGATGGCTTGATCCTAATCCAGGATGTGAAACAAAATATCACGCTTGCCAATCTTGATGAGATTTCAAAACGTGGGGTTGTAGATGCAAACACCGAGGTAGTCGTTGCGGAAGAATTGCGAACCTCCCTTAACATCAAAACACCAACTGTTGAGCAAATCGTTTCCAACCTCAGCGGAGGTAATCAGCAGAAGGTTTCCCTCGGAAAATGGTTGTTCGTAAAACCAGATATCCTGATCCTGGATGAACCTACCCGTGGAATAGACGTTGGAGCAAAGTATGAGATCTATACCATTATGACCAGGTTGGTAAAACAGGGTTTAAGTATCATTATGATCTCATCAGAATTATCAGAAGTGCTGGGTATGAGTGACCGGGTTTATGTAGTTTCTTCCGGAAGGATCACTGGAGAGTTGCCAATTGCAGAAGCAACCCAGGAAAAAATAATGAAAATGGCAATGAATTAAGGAGAGTGAGAATGAATACATTTATTAATGACGCCCGGCGGGTCTTAACACAAAACATTCGTGAATACGGCATGTTCATCGCCCTTTTTGTGATCATGCTCATTTTTACGATCACCACAAAAGGTATTTTTATTTCTTCCCGTAACATTGTCAACCTGGTGAACCAAACCGGCTATATTGCGGTCCTGGCAGTCGGAATGACCCTGGTCATTGTTATCCGCCATATTGATCTATCGGTTGGTTTCCTGGCGGGATTCATGGGAGCGATTGCTGCCATTGCGCTGGTTCAGTGGCATTTACCCACAGTCGTGGTTATTCCTTTGACGCTCTTCTTTGGCATCGTTGTTGGTTTATTCACCGGTTTTCTTGTCGCGCAAATGAAGATACCATCGTTTGTCGCCTCACTTGCTGGCTGGCTGGGCTTCAGGGGAGCGATCCTGCTGGTAACCGAAAGTACAGGCACCATCATTATCCCTGATGCCGCATTCAACGCGATTGGCAATGGTTACATCCCTGATATTCCTGGATTGGCACTTTTACCTGGAATTCACAAGCTCACATTAATTCTCGGGTTGGTCGCAATAATTTTATTAGTCTTCAATGAGTTCAATGGCCGGAACAAAAAGCGAGCCTATAATTTTGAAGTCCTCCCGGTGAATATGTTCATTGTGAAACTGGTATTCATGGCAGTTCTTATCGGTGGAGTCACATGGGTGTTGGCCGGGTATAAAGGTCTATCGTGGACCGCTGTCGTAGTTCTTATCGTTGCCCTTATTTATGATTTTGTGGCCACCAAAACAGTTTTAGGGCGGCATATCTACGCGATTGGAGGCAACCCGGAGGCGGCAGAATTGAGTGGTATCAGCGTGAAGAAGCTTACCTATGTTGTTTTCGGATCCATGGGTATGTTGTCAGCGCTATCCGGGATCCTGTTCGCATCAAGGCTGCAATCAGCCACGACGACGGCCGGTTCGCTGTTTGAATTGGATGCCATCGCCGCGGCGTATGTCGGTGGTGTTTCCGCTGCGGGTGGTGTGGGGAAGATTACTGGTTCGATCATCGGGGCGCTCGTAATGGGATCTCTCTCTAGTGGAATGAACTTAATGGGGACTGGTATCGCTCTGCAGTATATCGTTCGAGCGGCTGTTCTGGCTGCAGCAGTGATCTTCGATGTTGCCACAAGAAATCGTGGTAAATAGGTCTGTTTCTTAGAGTTTTTCAGGTTTCTCCTCCTTTTTGAACTCCCCTCAGCGGAATGAGGGGAGTTTCATATTAATATGAAAAAGATCTATGCGACACAATGTAGTTATTCCATATTTATGTACTCAAAAAAAACCCTCACACAGTGGATGTTCTGTGTGGGGGCTTGGTAGAATTATTTTGAAATTTATGGTTTTACATAAACCGTATAATCATAGGTAATCATGCCTTTTTCATAATCACCGAAGCCATCATTGATCTTCTTCGCAAGGGTGATTCTTGTACTCAGATGATGTTCCCCGCCTGGCCAGTCTGTGAGCTGATAACTGATCACCCGGCAGAATTGTCCCTGACTTTGAAAGTCCATGCTGGCGAGGTTCTTAACGTCGGGGGTTTTTCCTTCCAGTGAAAAATCGAATTTCATATTCTTGAAATTATCATCGAGGGTGGGTTGATCTTTCGCACACCAGAAGAAGCCCCATAATAGTGGACTGTTTTCCTTCATTTGGACCGTATAAGCATAAGTTTCACCGGGCAGAACAGGGTTGGAGTAATTTTCTTCCGCCATGTCTTCGAGCATAAAGGCATCGCCGTTATTAATATATTCCAATGTGTCCGAAGAGACTGTCACGGTCGGTGAATTAGTAGGAGTAATACCGGCGCCATCAGGGCGTAAGATGGCGTCCACAGCCGCATTGAGGATGTAATCCTGCGCACCGAGGATGTTATCAGCGGTAACTGGTACAGGATTGGTCAACTGAACGCCTTTACCTTCGAGGAAGATGCTGCCATCCGGCATTGTAAATCGTCCGGTCGGTGCTTGCACTGAAATCCCGCCGGGTAATTCAAATTGGCCACGCCCGACCTCCGCTTCGACACCCGCGCTGGGAGTCTCACCGAACACCATCATTCCGGGGATCTGGCTGAATCCATAAGCTTCGATTTCACACGCGCTGGCGCATGCCTGTCCAACGAGCAGAGCCATCCTATTAAAATTGTATTGCTCTGTATACGGTGTCACTTTCTCGCGCGGACCATCAGGTTCGAACTTTCCAGTCTGATCGGAGTAATACTCCAACTGGCCCAACGGTATTTCCTGGTCGGTTAAGAATCCAGCCAGGCTGAGTGGACTGCCTCCGGAGTTTTGGCGCAGGTCAATAACAATCCCGGGCACTTCGTTACCCTGAAATGTTTTGAGTGCTCTTGAAAAGAGGCGGATGATGAGGTTGAGGTCATCGTAGTTGCTGTTGATCTTGACATAGCCCACGCCTGATTCCAGGATCTTAAATTCCACAGGTAAAGCGTTTGGGTCAGATCCATTGTAAATGGATGTGCTGCTGTAACTGTCATACTCATTCCCGGCAGTGACCTTAACTGTTTTCTCTTTTCCTCCTGCACCCGAAAAGACAAAATCGGTCTGTGTACCAGCTGCTGCCCGCAGCAGGTACCTGGCTTGCTGATATTCCAAAGCGAAATCTGTAGAAAACGGCGCTGAAAGTGGCTTTACCTCTTTCAATGCGTCCATCACAGGCTTGCCACCCACTTTCACCAGAATATCGCCGCGTTTCACACCTGCCAACTCAGCTGGTCCACCAGGTGTAACATACGAAGTAATGACACTCCCGTCATCAAGTACGCGCACCGAAAAACCGTAGCCAGTCGAGATGGCAGCAGAGAAGATTTGATTTTCAATCTCTCCGCCACTCAAACCCACATGACCATCATTGAATGCCCAGGTGAAATTGCGGATTGCCAGGTAATATGCGACCGGGTCCTTTGCAGTCTCGGCCGCTTGCACCACTGGCATCAGTTCAAGATAGAGCTTGTCCCAATCCGGCTCCTTGCCTGCGATGCCATTAAACGCATACTCTTTTTTAAGTGTGTCATACATCTTTTGGAAAGCAGCTGAATAAGTATCAGCGGAATAGTCTTTGATAGCAATATCAGTAGGTTCGTATAAGGTGATATCCGGTTGACTTGATCGCGAAACGCCGAATGGTGTAGCATCCAGATCGATGACTGACCAACCCTTTTGAACCGGCAGGACGGGATCATCCTTTGTGAAGAGCAGGCCATCCTCGCCAAAGGCGCTGGGGAACTGCTGTTTGTCATCCGGCGACCAGATCACTAATTTGCCGCCGGTGACTTCGTCCTGGTTTTCTGTGTCCGTCTTTACCGATGCCAGGTAATTTGGCCAGCCGTAGGAGGGGTCATCGCCTTCAGAGTATGGTCCTCCGGCGAGGTTTGGCCAGTAGGATACCGCAAACACCTGCACACCAGTATCCGAGCCGCCGGTGGGGTCAACGATATTCAGTTCACCTTCGGGCTGAATCGGGAGCTGGATCCAATAAGTTGCTTTGTTATTGGCAAAATCCGGCTGCATGAAACCCAGGGTTTGAGATTCTGTCGTTGTGATGTATTCCTTATCCCGTTTGATAAATCCGGTCATATCAGCCAGGGCAACTGCCTGTTCAACAATGTATGTCTCGACCACGAAATCATTGGAATAGGAAAATTCCCCTGTGATCTTGAAGGGTTGAGTGTCATTGTCGATAGCTTGTTCGACGGTAGTGGTTGTGACGCCGGTTGATTCAGGCATTGCTGTCGTTGCAGAAGGAGCAGCATTTAATGGTGTGCATGCTGCCATACCTGACAAAATAAATATGGATACGCTTAAAAAGATCAAACTTTTTTTCATTATCTTCTCCAGATGGACACAATGGCTTAACAATGGATAATTATACAGTTAGAAAGTGAAAGCGCAGGAGGTTTGTCTAGGAATTGTTGTTGTGTCCATTATGTAAACATGGCTCTTGACGCAAATCCTGTTTCGTAGATAATATAGGTAACAAAAGAATGGCTATGACAGAGGAAAGTAACCCGGTGATGTCTGCCAGGGAAGCGAAGGGCACAGACTGAAACCCGCGCACAGCCCGCACCGGATGAAGTTCCCTCTCGAGCCGCTCGGGTGAACCATCAAAGTAGTCTGAGCCGCATCCCGGCGTTATCGGGCAGCTAATCGCAATTTTTGCGGTTAGCTACAAAGTGGATTGAGCAAGCTCAATCAATTTGGGTGGTACCGCGGATTGATCCGTCCCATTATTGGGACGATTTTATTTTAAGGAGAGAGAATGTTAGATTCACCCGAGAAAGCTCTGGAGGAAATGCTCACTCAGGCATTGGAAGCATTGAAAGCTGTTACAAGCTCCGATGCACTCGCCCAGTGGAAAACAACCTTCCTTGGCAGGAGTTCTGCTGTTATGAGTGTGTTTTCCAATCTTGGAAAGATGCCTGCCGACATACGACCGCTGATGGGGCAAAAAGCCAACCTGGTGAAAGTTGCCCTGGAAACCGCTATGAACCAGGCAGCTGATGCAATTCACAAGGCAGAATTGCAAAAATCATTGGAGTCGGAAAGCCTGGATGTTACCCTGCCAGGCAGGCCAGCCCAACGGGGCCGCATACACCCAGCGATGCAGAATCTGCGGGATATTTACAAAGTCTTCGCGGATATGGGCTTTCAGGTGTACCGCTCCCCGGATGTGGAAACGGACGAATTCAACTTTGAATTGCTTAATATCCCCGAATACCATCCGGCGCGGGATATGTGGCAAACCTTTTATACAACCAAACCGGGTGTATTGCTGCGGACACACACCTCACCAGGCCAGATCTGGGCGATGAAGGAACGCTGCCCCGAATCGATCCGCGTGATCCTTCCAGGTATGTGCTACCGCTACGAACAGATCACCACTCGTTCCGAGATCCAGTTCCACCAGGTGGAAGGATTGATGGTTGGCAGGAACGTCACCTTCAGCGACCTCAAAGGGACACTCACGGATTTCGTCCGCAGATTGTTCGGACGCAATGTAAAAACCCGCTTCCGACCCTCTTACTTCCCATTTACAGAGCCTTCTGCTGAAATGGATATGGAGTGCTTCCTGTGCGGCGGCGAGGGTTGTTCCGTCTGCAAAAATGCCGGCTGGTTGGAAATCCTCGGCTGCGGCATGGTGCATCCGGTTGTATTGAGCAATGGCGGATATGATCCCGAGATCTACAGCGGTTTCGCTTTTGGCCTTGGTCCGGAGCGGATCACCATGCTGCGCAGGCACATTGATGACATCCGATACTTCTGGGGCAATGATATGCGCTTCCTGGAGCAGTTTTAATTAGAGAGAACAGTAATAAGTAATTGGTTATAAGGGAAAAGTATCTTGTGTGTTGTAAGTATGCAGCGAATTTATGCATTAAGTGAGTATTATCGATCGGAGATTGCATGATTATTGGTGATAAAGGATTGGATAATCTGATTGTATGGAAAAAGGCAGTTGATCTTGTTCAACTGGTTTATAGGGAAATCATTCCAAATCTTCCAGTCGAAGAACGCTATTCCCTCACCCAACAATTACGTCGCTCATCAATAAGTATCTCCGCAAATATTGCTGAAGGATATGGTCGTTATTATTACCAGGATCATGTGCGTTTTTGTTATATCGCACGCGGTTCATTGGAAGAAACTTTTTCACACATTAGAGTTGCAATCACATTGGGTTTTATTTCTGCGAATAATGCCGGGCCTGTGCTCGATGCAATTAGTGAAATAAGAAAAATACTAAATGGTTATATCAATTTCATAAAAAAATCGAAGCAAGGCGAACATGAACCAGCGTTGAATAGCGGTAAATTTATTAGTGAAATCCAGGAAGAATACCTGATCAAATCGAATCTATGCGAACTTGAGGAACAAACCCTTGAATAGATTTTGCTTGTTACTCCTCACTATTCACCAATCATCTAATGAACTAAGAGAGAAAAAATGAAAATACCCCTGACGTGGTTAAAAGATTATGTAGATATCTCACTCGACCTGGAACAACTCGCCAAAACCCTGACCATGGTCGGTTTGGAAGTGGATGGAATCCAACTGGTGGGATTGTCCATGCCTGCTGGAGCACAGCATGAATTCAAATACTCCGGCTTCAGCTGGGATCGGGAAAAGATCGTTGTTGCAGAGATAACCGAAGTCTTGCCTCATCCAAACGCGGACCGATTGGTGTTGTGCAAATTGAATGACGGCACCCAGGAGCACCTGGTTTTGACAGGCGCGCCCAACCTGTTCGATTACAAGAACAAAGGTCCGTTATCCCCTGCACTTAAAGTGGCATATGCAAAAGAAGGCGCAGAGATCTACGACGGGCACCAGCCTGGTCTGGTGCTAACGACCTTGAAGCGGGCAAAGATCCGCGGCGTGGATTCGTATTCGATGGTTTGCTCGGAGAAGGAGCTTGGAATCTCGGAAGAGCATGAAGGCATCATCCTTTTTGACGCGGATGCCCCGACCGGTACGCCTTTGGCGGATTACATGGGCGATGCAGTCTTTGAATTGAGCATCCTTCCTAACATGATCCGTAATGCCTGCGTGATCGGCGTTGCCAGGGAGCTGGCAGCAGCAACCGGACAAAAGTTGAAGAAACCGGCTGTTACAGTCAACGCTACCGGTCCGGAGATTTCAGCAAAGATCAATATTGATATCAAAGCACCGGAGTTGAATCCGCGGTTTGTCGTGGGAATGATCGAAAATGTTGAGATCAAGCCCAGTCCGTTTGTCATTCAAACCCGCCTTAAGCTGGCAGGGATGCGGCCGATCAACAATATCGTGGATGCAACCAACTACATGATGCTCGAGGAGGGCCAACCGCTGCATGCCTTCGATTATGACGAACTGGTGAAAAGAGCCAATGGAAAAACACCCACCATCATCACCAGGCAGGCAGCAAAAGGCGAAGTCCTGACTACCCTGGATGGAGTGGAACACAAGTTGGACGATTTCACCGTGCTGGTTTGTGATACCAGAGGTGCGCTTTCGATTGCCGGGGTGATGGGTGGATTGGAGACCGAAGTCAGCGCCAATACCAAGAATGTACTGCTCGAAGGCGCCAGTTGGAACTTCATTAACATCCGGAAAACGGTTGCCTCTCAAAAGATCAATTCTGAGGCAGGTTATCGATTCAGCCGCGGCATTCATCCGGAAATTGCCAAAACAGGCGTTGTCCGCAGCCTGGAGTTGATGCAGCAGTGGTCAGGTGGATTGGTTAGCAGCGGCCTGGTGGATGCCTACCCCTTGAAGGCAGAGCCTGTTCAGGTGACTATTACAGAATCGGACGTAGTGCGTTTGCTGGGAATCGAACTATCTGCCCGGGAAATTGCACAATACCTTGAAAAGCTGGAATTCAAATGTACGGTTCAGGACAAAATGGTAAAGGTGACAGCCCCGGATTTTCGGCTGGACATCGGAGATGGAATGACCGGAAAAGCGGATGTTTTGGAGGAAATTGCCCGGCTCTACGGCTACGAGCGCATCCCTGAAACCCGGCTGGCAGATGTCATGCCGGCCCAATATGGCAATCCAACCCTGGAGTTTGAGGAAAAACTGCGTGATGTCATGGCCAACCTCGGACTGCAGGAGGTGGTATCCTACCGCCTCACAACGCCCGAACGGGAATCGAAGCTGAACCCCGAACCGGTTGAACGATTTCCTGAATATGTCACCCTGCAAAACCCCATCACCCCGGAACGCAGGGTGATGAGGCGCAGCATCCTGGCGAGCGTGCTGGATAACGTGGAAAAGAATAGCCGGGTGGCGGATCGCTTATTGATGTTCGAGATCGGGCACATTTATATCCCTGTGGCCGGGCAAACCCTGCCAGACGAATTACCACACCTGGGGATCGTCCTTGCCGGCTTGCGTTCTGCCCCTGCCTGGGATGTAAAAAGCCAGACGATGCTGGATTTCTACGATCTCAAAGGAATTCTGGACGCCTTGTTCGCTGCATTCCAGGTGCCGGAAATTACTTATGAAGTTGGAGAAAACGCTGCTTTCCATCCTGGCAAACAGGCCAGGGTCTTAAGCGGCAACGTGAAGATATGTGATTTTGGATCGCTGCACCCATTGGTGCGCGCCAGTTACGATACCACATATGAAGATATCCTTGCCGCTGATGTGGATGTCACGGCATTATTTGAGTGCAGTCAGAAGGTCAGCCAGTTGATCCCTGTTCCGGCCTTCCCGCCCATCCTGGAGGATATCGCCATCGTTGTGGATGAAGATCTCTCTGCCGGCGTAATTGAACAGTTGATCCGGCAAACCGGCGGGAAATTGCTTACTGGTGTACATTTGTTTGATATTTTCCGCGGGGCGCAGATCGGCGAAAACAAGAAGAGTATGGCTTACAACCTGACATACCAGGCTGCCGACAGGACGCTGACAGACAAGGACGCGACACAGATCCGAAACAAGATCATCCGCCGGCTGGAGCAGGATTTGGGCGCGAAATTGCGCAGTTAATATTGTAGGGGTCGACATAAGTGTCGGCCCCTACAATTATATATTGGCTATTATTGTTAACAAAAAGGCTAAGTTGCTCGTTATAGGATCTTTTCGTTGAAAACCTATTCCTCTTCCGGGTGATTGCCCAGAATCTTCTCGATCGTCTCCAGGATAGGATCTGTCAGTTTGGAGACGGACTCTCCAGCCTGTATATTCTCATCCAGTTGCTCGATGCGCGAAGCGCCGGTGATAACGCTGCTCACCTCTTTGCGCCGCAAGATCCAGGCAATGGCAAGCTGTGCCGGGGTCAAACCCAGATCGCCGGCAACCTCGCCGACTTCACGCACCTTGCTGATATCCTCCTGTGTGATGCGGTCCTTTACCCAGGCCATTTCGGGGATGGCTGCCCGGCTGCCTTCAGGAATACCGTTGTTATATTTTCCGGATAGAACACCGTAACCAAGCGGGCTGAAAGTGGTCAATCCCAATCCAAATTCCCTGGCTGTGTAATTCAAGTCCACCTCCACCGAGCGGCGGTCCAGCATGTTATAGCGGCATTGTTCCACAGCCGGCGGGATGGCATTGAATTGCCTGGCAACTGCGATCGCGCTGGCAATTTGACTGCCAGACCATTTGGATGTGCCCCAGTACATGATCTTCCCCTGGTTGACAAGGTCTGTCATGGTGCGGACAACCTCCTCCAGGGGTGAATCGGGGTCGAACCGGTGGCAGAAATACAGGTCGATGTAATCTGTTCCAAGCCGTTTCAATGAGGCATGGACAGAGTCGATGATGTGCTTGCGTGACAAGCCCTTCCCGTTGGGGCCGGGAAATGTTGGAAAGAATACTTTGGATGATATGACCAGAGCCTCGCGCGGAATCCCCTGCATGGCTTTGCCCATTACGGTCTCAGCCCGGCCTTCCGCGTACATATCCGCATTATCAAAGAAGTTGATTCCCTGGTCATAAGCGGCGTGGAACAAGTTGACGGCAGAGTCCTCTTCAAGCTGCGAGCCGAAAGTGACCCAGGCTCCAAGCGAGATCTCTGAGACTTTCAGCCCTGAACGGCCAAGTCGGCGATAGTGCATTTGTTTACTTCCCTTCTCCAATACCCAATGGTGTCCACTTGCCCGAATCGGACCGTAAGCGATGCTGGGAGCCGCCGCGGTTATGCAGCAGGTCAAATCCTTCAGGTTTAATGAACATCTCGTCGCCGTCCAGCATCCCTGCTATACCGCGTTGCCCCGGTTCTTCCTGCTTATTCTGGCAGTATGTGCAGGTTGAAGGATCATGCGATTCGTAAACGGTGGGTTCTTCGTAGGCGGTGACGTAACCCTCATAATTACGCAGGACGACCTTATGGTCCGATTGGGAGATCAGATAATTGGGCATAACGGGGATCTTGCCGCCGCCTCCCGGGGAATCCACGACAAAGGTCGGGACAGCATAACCGGAAGTGTGGCCGCGCAACGCCTCAATGATCTCGATGCCCTTGGCAACCGGCGTGCGGAAATGTCCCGCACCTTCCACCAGGTCACACTGGTACAAATAGTACGGTCTAACGCGGATCCTCACCAGGTCTTGCACCAGTGTTTTTTGAATATGCGGGCAGTCGTTGACGCCGGCCAGCAGAACGGATTGATTGCCCAGCGGGATGCCTGCACGCGCTAGTTTGTCGCAGGCGGCATCCAGTTCGCTTGTGATCTCGTTGGGGTGGTTGACGTGGATGTTAAGCCACAGCGGATGATACTTTTGCAGCATATCGGTCAACTCCTCGGTGATGCGCATAGGCATAAAGACGGGTACGCGACTGCCGATCCGAATGATCTCAATGTGCGGAATCTCACGCAGGCGGGAAAGGATCTCCTCGAGCTGTTTTGGGGCAATTGTCAGCGGGTCTCCGCCGGAAAGCAGCACATCCCTTACCTGCGGGGTTTTCTTGAGATAATCAATCTGGGCTTCGAACTCGGTGCGTGAGAAATTGGCGGCAGGGTCGCCGACAATGCGCGAGCGGGTGCAGTAGCGGCAGTATGAAGCGCATTGTGTGGTGACCAGCATGAGAACGCGGTCCGGGTAGCGATGCACCAGGCCCGGCACCGGGGAGTGACGGTCTTCGGCCAGCGAGTCTTCCATCATCCCGGTGAAAGGCAATATCTCTCCGGCGGTAGGGATGATCTGCTTGCGGATCGGGTCATTCGGGTCATCCGGTTGGATGAGCGAAATGAAGTAGGGTGTGATATCCACCCTGAACAGGCCGGGCGAACCGAGCGCTTTTCTTTCGCTGGGGGTGAGGGTGATGATCTTTTCAATTTCATCGATGGAATTCAAGCGGTGGCTTAACTGCCAGCGCCAGTCATTCCATTTTTCATCCGGAACATCTTTGAATGCCGAGGCTCTTTTGGATTCAAACTTTTTGGGTGACATATTTTCTTCCTTATCTGATAGGGAACTATCGAATGGGTCGCCTCCCGTTGTGCGGGAAGCGTTCCAAAGATCCTGTATGGATGATGAATGGTGCGGTGCAAACGGTTTACAGGATTTTCGCTATTATATGTATCAAAATAGGGGGGTCGTGATCCGTACGGAAAAACTGGGCAAAGAAATTGTAAGATTGTAGATCTCGCATGTAAATATTGTACGGGATTGGAGCGTGATGGTCAATATTCATCATAATGTTCAGCCATTGGATTGGATTGCCAGAGGGTAGATACCGTCTTGAAAGTCAAGAGGGAACTACCAGCTTCAAGGGTCCGCAAGGTGGCGTCGCAATGCTAACACCAGCTGGAACGGGTGTGATTGTACAAGCCTTATATGCTGGTTATACTATAAATAAATGCTGCATTGATCCATAGAGCAAAATGGAGGGAATTATGGGTATTCCACGCTCACATCTCGTAAGGATATTACTCACCTGTTGTTTTCTTATTTGTAGTGCATTCTCCACGCAGGCGCCGTTACAATCAGTACAAAAGCGGGTGGGGGTTGTTTTTATTATGCACTCGTCACCGTATTGTTCATCTTTATCAGAATGTCTTCCTAAGTTTCCACAGGAACTACAGGATAATATTAAACCGCCCCGCCTCACAGCAACCCAATATGTAGGCTTGCTGAACTCCACGATAACCGATTATTTCAATGAGGCGACTTATAATTATTCCCATCTGAGTTTTGAGGCGGTCCTTAACCCGATGAGATCGGATGGCTGGTTCGAAGCGCCGCATAAACTAAGCGATTACAACGACCCAGAGAGAGCACACATTATCCAGGATGGGGTAGACATAGCAGCTTCTATCAAAGGATTTGGAGTAGTTAACTATGATATTCTATTGGTAGTACAGAATATCCAATCGTTATACGGTTACACGAGTGTAATTGGGGGGCTCCACCCTGGTGAGTATGAAACAATTCCAATAATTGCCGATCCGGATGCTGTGGATATCTGGTGTGAATCCGAATTTGGAATGGTTGGACCATGCTCGAGTGCAGCTGACCCTGCACATTTATTGAACATTGGTTTGGCTACGGTAGGTGAAAATATTGATAACGAGAGCTTTTTGGAAGTTGTTGCCCATGAATTCGGTCACCTGCACGGTCTCCCCCATGTTGTAATGGGGCCATACGACATAATTGGCAATAGTGAAGTACTTACGCACTTTGGCGGGTGGTCGAAAGCTTATGCTGGCTGGCTTACAGGGATAACAGACATGCCATGCATACAAGGACCATGCGAAGTCACCACTCAACTAAAACCACTGGAGTATAAGGGAAATAACCTTCTCCGAATGCCTTTCGTTAATATGCCCTTTCAATATTTCATAGGTTATTTGGTCGAGTGCCGTGCCCAAACCGGTTATGACACCAAGCTCCCGAAAGCCGGCGTGGTTATCTCCAGCGTTGATGGTTTCTCGAATTTGGGTGAACCAACTAAAATTGTTTTCCCATTCGGAGGCAACGATTACGCCAATGCGGCATTGAGTCCAGGTGAAACTTTTGTGGATGAAGTGCGAAAGATCACAATCACTTACTTATCGAAGAATGCTTACAATGATTGTACGGTAAAAGCAACCCGCGGGGAAATTTCAGCACCTGATCCATTAATTAGAGGGAGTGAAACAGCGATACTTGACAACGGTGGATTAAATCACGATTCAATTGATATCTGGATGGATAGTGAGCAGAATGGTTGGGGAACATATCCACTCGATACACAGATCAATCCTGAGGGTAGTCCTATTGGCATTGGTGATCCATTCTGGGTCAATCATACAAACCGCATCATGTTCAGGGTGCGCAACCACGGGTATGGAACAGCGAATAACGTCCGGGTAAATATCTTTGTCCGGCAGCCATTAAAGGCCTCCCTCCCATCCATCAATTGCCCAAGGGTACGGCAGGGTGTTGACAAATTGGTTGGGACTGTTGTCATTGATCATCTGGATGTACATGAGGTCTATCTAGGATTTGTCCCATGGACACCATCAGAGACTTCAAGTGCACTTGTTACTGTAGTCATCGAGGATTATGTGGGTGAGATCACCCATGCCAATAATATTGCGAAAGAAACATACCCCGGGCAACTTACCCTTCAGGACGTAATGGGCAATGTTAGCTCAAAAGATACAACGACTTCCTTTGTTCCAGAAACGATCAAAGTTGAAGTCGAAAAAAATTGTAAATTCGAAACACCTTATTCGATCAATAGATTTGTGGTAGGTGATGCCAATCACCAGGCTTGGGAATGGAAGTTGTCCCGAATCCAGGGAGAGGCGGGGCCAGATGAACCAGCCGAAATTGAAATTCGGAGCGTCCCACCTGAAAATGCAAAAGCGGGGGATTGTGGAGAGACAGGGATCATGGTTAGCGGGTTCATGGATGATATTTATGAACCTGTCGAGACTTTCAGCTTCCGCTCCTGCGTTGTGGAAATATCAGAAATCACCTGCCAGACCGGGCTAAATCCAATTGATTTGGGGAAGGAAGTAAGTATTACCGGTGATCTCTCCCCCAAAATTGACGGTGCTGCAATCGCATTGGAGTTTACCAATCCTGGCGGCGAAACGATCATTAACAATGTGACATTGAATAAAGCAGGAGAGTACCTCCATAAATTCAAGGCCGATAAAGCAGGTAAGTGGAAAGTACAAGCCTTCTGGCAAGGCGATGACAGATCAAGCCCGGCTGAGTCGAAATTTTGTTATTTCACAGTGAAGGGTGGTGACCCGAAGTTCACACTGGAATCTAACGCTAACTGCCGATCGGGTCCGGGTATGGACTATCCGGTCAGCACCTCCGGGAGAAAAGGGGACGTGATTGATATTGAAGCGCGGGATCCAAATACTCAATGGCTGTATGGGAAGATGATGGGTGCCAGATGCTGGGTTTACATTGGGTTGGGCAGTCTTAATGTGGATCCTTCAGAGCTGCCAGTACGGCAGCCACCTCCCAAACCCACACCCACAGTCTCTGCCTCAGCCTGCCAAATGTACACTACACAACCGTTGTGCTTGCGCCATAAAGATACCTGTCTTTGGATTTTGGATGCAGCAGGTAAAGGTACTTGTCAGGTGAAATAGACCATCTCTCCGTTCGCGCAGGTCTGTGAGATATCATCCCTGGAGTGAAACGGAGGGGAGCCCTGGTTCACACTGGTATTCGCATCGCCCCAATGTTCGCGCCGGTGTTAGCATCCCCGAGGTGCAACCGAGTGGGACCTCACCGTGCATCGGAGCGAAGCGGACATCCTGGTGTATTATCCAGGCTCTTGTTTGTACTGGTATTAGCATCCCTAATGTTATTCATCCGCGGATTATTGGGAGAATAATGGGGAATTCTGATGTACCGATATATAATATTCAAGTGGAAAATAATGAATGAGATCTATCGGTCAAAGACGCGCCCCGGAAAAACACCGGGATCTCCGCTTCGCTCCGACGCTCGGTGGAGGTGTCGTTTGGAGACCTTCGGTCAAGGACTTCGCGCTCGGTCAGGAGACCGGCGCGAACGGGGGGCGGGGTCACAACCACCTTTGCTTACGATGCAGAAAACAAGCTGACGGGTGTCACCATCAATGGAACACCCACCGCCAGCTTTGTGTATGACGGGTATGGCACCCGGGTGGCAAGTACCATCAATGGGGTGACGACAAAATTCGTGGGTGAAGTATTACGAGGTAACACCAACCGAAACCGCGAAGCATTATTCCACGGGCGGGAAAGATCGCGGTAAGGGATAATGGAACTCTCACCTACATTCTTGGTCAGACCATTTGGGTGGGACAAGCGCGGTTGTGGACACCAGCGGTCAAAAGGTGGCGAGACGATTGGTATATGCGCATTGGGTGAGAGTTCGCTTCACCAGCGGGACATTACCCACTAATTACACCTACACAGGACAGTACAGCAACACCGCTGACTTTGGCTGGATGTATTACAAGGCACGCTGGTACGACAGTTCGCTAGGCAGATTTACTCAGGCGGATACGATCGTGCCCGGTGCGGGTGATCCACGCGCATGGGATAGGTATGCGTATGTGAAGAATAATCGCCGGTGATGTACAACGATCCAAGCGGGCATGATGTGGGTTGTGCGGGAAATTCAGCAGAATATTGTACGAAGAATAAATCACCCAGAATTGAAGTACCACCACCCCCCCAACCACCAATATTACCTAAAACATCCACACCATCGTGCGTTGGTGTTCCATGTCTAAAGACGTCCACACCAACACCCTTTCCAACATCATTAAAAACCAGCCCAACGCAAAAACCTACACCACAAACAGAAATAAGAGCAGTAGATAAGCCCACTACCTCTCTTCTTATAGGTGTAAATTATTCCCAATCAACCATCCCTGTATATAATACAGTCGCAAATGAAACCCTTTTAGGTGGTAGTGTTTATTCAAGTTATTTAAGTTCAGGCCAAGGAACTGGATATGGCGCAGGAGTAAGTATGTCGTTTTATGTTGGTTTAATATTCAATTTGAAATCCAAAGAACAATACACCGGCAATACTACTACAGATGGAATAACTGTTTCACTTGGGGAGGTAGGTATTACAGCAGGGATAACTCGCGGATGGGGACAGGATGCCCCGGGTGGTTTCTTTATTGGGTATGCCCCAGGTGCTCAATTTTCATATTTTCATTCGGAGGCTATAACTCAATTATGGATACCATAACTATACATATTATGAAAAAAAATACCAGAAAGAAAATAATATCTATTGTATTATTTTTTATCTTAATATTGTTCTTAGGGATAGGTATATTTACTTATAGGTTGTTTATTAGGGAACCTTATCTTTTTATTAAATCATATCGAAATAATCCTGAGATGAGTCTTTTTATTAGTAAATCTGGAAACTATACAATTTTATATCCTTCGGTACTTACACCATATGATTGGCAAAATGGGGCACATGGAGACAAAGATATAGTTACTTTAATGAGCAATGAGTTTGAATACAATAGAATAATTATTTACAAACGGAGCTTAGTAAAAGATAAAGAATCTTTTCTAAATTGGGGGAAAGAGAAGACAAAAAACCTTGATGAAGTAAATGAAATTTCCTTAATTTATTATTTTTCCGGAACCTATAAGGGTTACCTCCGTGAATATTCAATAAAGTCAAATAGGTTTTACGATAAAAGAGATGATCATTGTTATGATTGGTTAGTATCTATTAACGATAATGGGTATAACTTTTCATTTTGTGTTGAACAAAAATTTTGGGATCTTAGTAAAGACGTTTTTATTGAGATGATAAATAGTATTCAATTTCAACACTAACACTTGTTCGCATCAGTATCCTCACCAAGGGTATTAATTTACCCCTTCTTTCGCGCCGGTGTCCGCACCGCGCGCGGATTTGACCGACAGGTCTCAGGTTACCCTCATCCCAACCTTCTCCCAGGGGAGAAGGTGATGCCCCTCTCCTCCAGGACATCGTACCCGCAGGGTAGAGGTAGGCTTTACATGCTGGGCGATCCGTTGGAAGAATGAGAGCGGGTAGGGCGCATTCGAAACGCACCGCAGATGATCCAATATATAATTCAGATATGACGATATCCAGTAATCAGGTGGAAAATGAATAATGGAGACCTTCGGTCAAAATCGCGCGCTCGGTCAGTAGACCGGCGCGAACGGAGTATTGGTGCGAATTTGTATAGTATTTATTCAAATCTGAAACCGGAGATCAAATATGTTCGATAGTTTATTTTCAATCGAAACTCACTTATCAATCCAAGAAGTTTTTGATAAGGGATTTTTATTTATTTTATTGATATTTTTTCTAAGAGAAATAGTTATTAGTATATTGATATTGTTTAAGAGAAAGAAATACTTGCTATTTGGTATGTTGTTTATGTTGCCAGTTGTTTGGGTAATTAAGGTTATTTCCCGTAAGCAATTTGAAAGGATTATGAAAAATTACTATTCTAGAATTCAGGTCTATGCTATTTTTAGCCTAATCGGGGCACCCATTTTAATTTGGGTAGTTATTACTGATTTAATTAGTAAGTATTAATCCGCAATTCGAACAGGTGTTTATACTTTCGTCGCAACGGTGTTAGCATCCCCGAAGCGTCGCGGAGTGGGTCCCTACCACACGCGATAGGTATTCCCAAATTCAATTCATTCGTTTCCGGGTCAACCTGTCATTAATGACAGGTTGACAATCCTCTTTTTGTGCTTATACTTTATATAGAACATATTATCTAATAAAAAACCAGGTTCATCAGTAAAAGTCATTTCATTTCAAATCAGATGATTTGTGGCACTTGCGACAGCAAGTAAAGCCCTCCCGCTGTGAAGTTGGTTGATGCTGCACCACTGGGATCACTGGTAAACCTGAAGGTAAGGACTGCGGAGTGAGCATATCCCTGCAGCGTAGTGGATGGGGGAATGCCAGCCCTACAGGCAAATTTCCACAGGGTGATCGCAGCCAGGCTCGCCGGGATGCCGCTGCTGGTCGAATAACCAGTCTTTAGCATAAATCTCCCCCCTCATTATTAACATTGTATTTGAAATCCCCTACATCAACTTGACTACTATACCCGCGCATGTTATCATAAATATCAATATTTTAGCACTCTATAAGCGAGAGTGCTAAAATATGAGCAAAAATATGACAGAATTGACGGACCGCCAAAATTTTATCCTGACTCTGGTCATCCACGACTATATTCAGAACGCCCTGCCGATCGGGTCGCAATACCTGGTGGAGCACTACAATCTGGATATGAGCCCAGCGACCGTACGCAACGAACTTTCGGCGCTGGATGATTCGGGTTATTTGTACCAGCCGCATACTTCGGCCGGGCGCCTGCCCACTGATGCCGGTTACCGCTATTTTGTTGGCCGTCTCTTGAATGATACCGATCTGCCGCAGACCACCCAGCGCACGATCAGCCACCAGTTTTACCAGAGCCGCCAGGATATGGAGCAATGGATGCGCCTGGCTGCTTCGGTGCTGGCACATCAATCCAACGCCGCCTCGGTCGTGACATCACCCCATACAAAGATGGCGCACCTCAAGCACATCGAGTTGATCTCAACCCGCGGCCGGCAGGTGTTGATGGTGCTGGTCCTTATCGGTGGAGAGATCCATCAGCAAATGTTGACCCTGGCCGAGCCGGTAACCCAGGAACAGCTTTCCACCAGCGCGAACCGCATCAATGCCGTCTGTAAAGGCCTGGATGCTTCATCCATTGAAAAGTTATCTTTATCCTTGAGCCAATTGGAAGAGGATATTCTTAAGCTCATGTTGCAGGAGTTACGGGTTTCTTCTTCCGCGCTGACCGGGGAGATCTTCATGGATGGTTTTTCCAACGTCCTTGCCGAACCGGAATTTGCAAATTCGGAAGAAGCGCGTAAATCCCTTAAGCTGCTGGAAGAGCGTTCGAAGCTTGAAAACCTGCTCAACCGCACGGTACTGCATTCCTCCATTGGAGGTGTGCAGGTGCTCATCGGTGGAGAAGGCAAGGACGAAGACTTGCGCCAGTGTTCGGTGGTTCTGGCGCGCTATGGAGTACCCGGGCTGGCAACCGGAACCCTCGGCGTTTTAGGGCCTACCCGCATGTATTATGGAAAGACAATTTCGACAGTTCGATTTATGGCCGGTCTGCTGAGTGATCTTGTGTCAGACAGCCTGGTGGAATAATGTTTCCACGATCAGCGATCGATCTTAAGCACAAACCCGTTTGTAGGAGTTAGCATATGGTTGAAAAGAAGCACAAAGCAGGAAAAAAAGAATATGAAGAAGCCGCCGGGGAAGCTGGTATGAGTCATCCTTCAAAGGATGGAAAAACCATCGAATCTCTGCAAAAAGATGTGGAAGATCTAACCCAAAGGTCAGCGGAATACTTTGACGGCTGGCAGCGTGAACGGGCTGATTTTTCCAATTACAAGAAACGCATCGAACGCGATGCTCTGTTATCTATCCAGGACACGACAGGAAGGATCGCCAAAAAGTACCTGCCGGTTTTGGATGATCTGGAGCGGGCATTAAATCACCGACCAGCCTCAGGAGAGGGATTCGCATGGTCAGAGGGGATCGAATTGATCTATAAAAAGGTTCAGGCCATCCTCGAGTCTGAAGGGATCACGGAGATCGTTGCCGAAGGCGAGCAGTTTGATCCAACCCGCCATGAGGCATTATCACAGGAACCAAGTTCCGCCCACGAAAGCGGACAAATTATTGAAGTCATTCAAAAGGGATATCTGATAGGAGACCGCATATTGCGGCCGTCATTGGTCAGGGTTGCCCAATAGGAGAAAAAATGGGAAAAGTCATCGGAATAGATCTAGGAACAACAAACTCTGTCGTGGCTGTCATGCAAGGCGGTGAGCCGGTCGTCATTCCTTCAGCCGAAGGTGAACGCCTGGTACCTTCTGTAGTCGCAGTCAATAAGAACCACGAAAGATTGGTTGGGCGTGTTGCCCGCAACCAGTCCATTGTCAATTCGGAAAATACGATATTTTCGATCAAACGCTTTATGGGGCGCAAATTTGACGACCCCGAAGTACAGCGCACGCTTTCACGCATTCCATACAAGGCCAGTAAGGCGGAGAATGGTGATATGCGTGTCACCCTGGATGGGAAAGATTATTCGCCGCCAGAGGTTTCGGCGATGATCCTCGCCAAATTAAAAGCTGATGCAGAAGCCTACCTGGGCGAGACTGTTACCCAGGCGGTCATCACTGTACCTGCCTATTTTAATGATGCACAGCGTAATGCCACCAAGGATGCTGGCAAGATCGCCGGTTTGGAAGTGTTGCGCATCATCAATGAACCAACTGCCTCCTCCCTGGCTTACGGACTGGATAAGAAGAAGAACGAAACCATCGCGGTGTATGACCTTGGCGGCGGTACCTTCGATATTTCCATTCTGGATGTCGGTGACGGCGTCTTCCAGGTGCGTTCCACCAGTGGCGATACCTTCCTGGGTGGCGATGATTTTGACGAGCGGATCCTGGACTATCTGGCTGATGAATTCAAACGGTCCAATGGAATTGATCTGAAGAATGACCGCCAGGCGCTTCAGCGGTTGAAAGAAGCTGCTGAAAAAGCCAAGATCGAGCTGTCATCCACGATGCAGGCTGAAATTAACCTGCCTTATATCACTGCGGATGCCTCCGGTCCGAAACACCTGGTAATGACTTTAACCCGCGCCAAGTTGGAGCAATTGACTGGCGATCTGGTACAGAAAACCCTCGAGCCGGTCCGCCGGGCGATCGCCGATGCCGGGCTCAAAGCCTCTGATATCAATGAAGTTGTCCTGGTGGGTGGTATGACCCGTATGCCGTTTGTTCAGGAGACTGTCAAACGCGAGTTCAGCAAGGAACCGCATAAAGGCGTGAATCCGGATGAGGTTGTCGCTGTTGGCGCTGCCATCCAGGCTGGCGTTTTGGGCGGCGAAGTGAAGGATATTCTGCTACTGGATGTCACACCATTGACCCTTTCCATCGAAACTCTGGGCAACGTGGCCACACCCCTCATTGAGCGCAACACCACTGTTCCAACCCGCAAGAGCCAGGTATTTTCAACCGCATCTGATAACCAGACACAGGTGGAGATCCACGTATTGCAGGGAGAGCGTCCGATGGCTGCCGATAACAAGACCCTCGGAAAATTTAGTTTGGACGGAATTCCATCTGCACCACGGGGCGTTCCCCAGGTCGAAGTGACATTTGATATCGATGCCAATGGCATCATCAAAGTGACCGCGTCAGACAAAGCCACAGGGCGCAGCCAGCACATTACGATCACAGCTTCCTCTGGTTTGAATGAGGCGGAAGTCGAACGTATGCGCAAGGAAGCGGAAACCCATGCTGATGAAGACAAGAAACGCAAAGACTTGATCGAAGCCCGCAATCATGCCGACAACACGATCTACTCTGTTGAGAAGACCTTGAAAGACCTGGGCGATAAAGTCCCGGCGGATATGAAAACCAAAGCCGAGGATGGGGCGAAAAGCCTGCGTGAAGTAATGGCCACGGAAGATACCGAAGCAATTAAGAAGTCCACAGAAGAGTTGACAACTGTATTGCAAGGCATCGGGGCTGCAGCCTATCAACAGGGCACACCGCCAACAGACGCACCGGGAGATAATGGTTCCGGCCCTGCCGGGTCCGCCGAAGGTGAGCAGAAACCAGATGGTGAAGATGTGGTGGATGGCGAATTTAAGAGCGTATAAATATTGATAATAATCACCGCGAAGACATAAAGCATTTATTGCTTTATGTTCTTTGCGGTTCAGATTTAAGTAGGTTAAATGGCACAACGAGATTACTATGAAGTTTTGGGGCTGGATCGCAATGCAGGTGCAGATGATCTAAAATCCGCGTTTCGAACATTGGCGCGAAAATTCCATCCGGATATCAACAAAGAGGCGGATGCTGAAGAGAAGTTCAAAGAGATCAACGAGGCTTATGCGGTGCTATCTGACCCCGAAAAACGGGCAGCCTATGATCGGTACGGCCATGCCGGCTTGAATGGCATGGGTGGAATGCCAGATTTTTCCACCATTGATTTGAGCGATTTGTTCAGCGAGTTCTTCGGTTTTGGCGGGATGAGCGGCAGCCGAGGCAGAAAAGCTCGCAATGCCCCGCGCCGTGGACAAGATTTGGGACAAAAATTGACCCTGACATTTGAGGAAGCGGTTTTTGGCGTGGAAAAAGTACTTGAGTTTGAGCGTGATGAAACCTGCTCAACCTGCCGTGGAAGCGGTGCAGAACCCGGTACGACCCCATCCCGATGCAGCACTTGTGAAGGGAAGGGGGAGGTGCGCCAGGTACGCCAGACATTCCTCGGATCCATGGTGCAAGTGGCAAGTTGCCCGGCATGTAGCGGTACCGGTGAAGTGATCGTTCATCCTTGCAAGGTATGTGTCGGCAAAGGATTGGAACGAAAGATTGCAAAGAAAACAGTTTCAATTCCAGCCGGCGTCGATACAGGCACGCAGATCCGGCTGGCTGGCGAAGGTCAACCGGGCCAGAACGGTGGTCCGAACGGTAATTACTATGTCGAAATGGAAGTTAAACCGCACGCCTTCTTTACACGACGCGAAAATGACGTTCTGTTGAATCTGAATATAAACGTAGCCCAGGCAGTTCTAGGCGCTGAAATTGATGTTCCTACAGTGGATGGCAAAGTCAAGTTACGCATCCCTTCCGGTACCCAACCGGGAAAAGTATTCACAGTTCGGGGAAAAGGCATTCCGCATTTGAAATCATCCGGGCGGGGCGATGAGCTGGTGTTCGTGAATGTGACCATCCCGCAAAAATTGGATGAAACACAACGTAAACTCTTCGAAGACCTTGCTGCTACCCTGGGAACTGATGTTCAACCACAGGAACGAAACTTCATAGATTGGCTAAAAGAGGCAATTGGTGGTTGAACCAAGCTGGTTGGAAATCTCACTGGTGGTTGATGGCGAACTTGCAGAATCACTGGCAGAACTTCTATCACGCTATGTCGAAGGCGGTGTAGTGGTTGAGAGCGGTGTTAAATACGCTGATATCAACGATGAAGGACATGCCGGCGGACCAGTCAGGGTTTTTGGTTACATTCCAGTGAACGAAAAATTGGAAAGCACACGCCAGAAGCTCGAAAATGGCCTCTGGCATCTTGGACAAATACAAGCGCTGCCATTACCCCATTACCGTCCAATCGCAGACCAGGATTGGATGACCTCCTGGAAAAAACACTATCATCCCATCCCTGTTGGAAACAACCTTTTGATCCTGCCAGCCTGGATTAAAAATCCATACCCTGATAAAACCATCATTCGGATCGACCCCAGCATGGCTTTTGGCACCGGAACTCATCCGACCACCCAGTTATGCCTTGAAATGGTGGAGGAATATTGCAAGGCCGGGATGGATGTGATTGATGTGGGTTGTGGTTCAGGCATCCTCTCGATTGCTGCGGTCAAACTGGGAGCTGAAAAAGCGCTGGCTGTGGATATCGATCCACTATCTGTAAAGGGTACCAGGGATAACGCACAAACCAACCAGGTCCTTAACGCTATGGAAATTGGTGAGGGATCCGTGCAGGAAATCCTGGACCAGAGGTTTTCCATCCAACAGGCTCCACTCGTGCTGGTCAACATTCTAGCTCCCATTATTATTAAATTATTCGAAGATGGGTTGGCTCAATTGCTGAAAGCTGGTGGAACTCTGATCCTTTCGGGAATCCTTGAGGAGCAGGAATCCATGGTTTTGGAAGCAGCATCCAATCTCGGGCTAAGATTAATAAGCCGAAAACAGATGGGGGATTGGGTTTCTTTGGCTTTACACTAGATTCTACCCATTCTTTAGAGCTTATTTACATAAGTTTTACAACTTCCTAACAGTGTGTATGGTTTAATACTATCATTAGGAATAGTTTCGTTTAATCTTATGAAAGATAAGAAACTCCACATTCGTCTAAATTGGATCATTGTCCTACTTGCGTTGATAGTGGGCATTTTACCGGTTGTTATCATGGGTATCACTGTTCGGCAGATCTCCATTGATTTCATTCACCAGGAAGTTGCGAACATTGGCAGGGAGTTTGTTGAGCAGCAATTTATAAAAATCTCAAAAATCCATAAGCAAATGGAGGGAGTTTTATTAATCCTGGAAGGAAATTCGCAAATTACTAAATACTTTAAGAATGAAAGCAAAGATGGTGAAGCTGGTTTTGATGATTCGGTTACGGAGATTCAGGAGATTCTTTCAAGATATTCAACGAATGAATGGATAGATTCAATAGACATCATCAATAATGATGGAGAGGTGATATCTTCAACGAAGAATGAAATACAAAAATCGATTAGCCCTGATGAAATTTCAAATTACCTCGAACAGACGGCGGGATCACCTAAAAATATAATCTATGAAAGTATAAAACAGGTTGATTCGAATAAGTTTCCAAATTCTACACAATTATCAATTATTAAACTCGTTTCCTCAAATGTTGGAACAAGCCAATCGGAATTAACGTACGGTTTCATCGTCCTTAATCTATCTATCAATAAAATCTATGATGACTTGAATTTATATCATTTTAGTGATGGCAGCCAGTTCTATGTTACTGATTCCAATCAACGGATCATTTTTGCATATTCAAAAAAATTAGTCGGTACTCTCCTACCTGAAAATATCAGTTCCAGTCTGGGTGAACAAACGAATCAGCAGGTCGAACGTAATAGTGGGGTGAATGATCATTATATACACTATCAACTCAAGGATAGTGGTTGGAATCTTATTCTGACTATTCCATCAGATTATATTGTGAGTAAGACAAATGAAATTAACTTATCTATAGTGGGCATACTCATAATAACCCTGGTTTTTTCCATAGCATGCATCATCGTAGCATCCATATTACTTGTCAGACCGACAAATCAGATATCAAAAGCGATGAAGGAAATCCGCCAGGGGACTTTTGACTGGAATAAGCGATTAAAAGGTTCTATTGTCTCAGAGCTCGATGGACTGATACATTGGTTTAACGCTTTTATTGAAAATGAGGGAAACCAACAAAAGTTCAAACAAGAACTACATGATAGTGAATCCCGTTATCGAACATTATTTGAAAATTCTCCAGTCGCATTATGGGAGGAGGATTTCAGCCAGGTTCTCGAAGGACTTAATGAGATAGGACTCTGTGACAATTCCTTGCGTGAATACCTGAAATCGCACCCTCAAGAAGTTATTGAACTTATGTCAAAGATAGAGATCTATGATCTCAATCAATCTACATTACTACTATATGGCATAGATAATAAAAATGAGCTAATAAAAAATACTGCAAAGTTATTTCAAAATGTCTCGCACGAAGCTTTGGTAGAAGAATTAATGGCGATGAGTATCAAGCAGCCCGATTTCGAAACATCAGTGGATAATTCCAGGGCAGATGGAAAGATAATCCATGTAAGAGTTCGGTGGTCGGTTTATCCCGGGTATGAAGAAAAAATGAGCCGTGTCATAGTAAACACAGTTGACATTACCCAGCAAATCCAAGCAAGTAATATTCAGGCAGCCATTTACCGTATTTCACAGGCTGCCAGCGCCACAGAGAACCTTCAGGAGCTTTACAAGTCCATCCACTCCATCCTGGGTGAACTGATGCCAGCCAAAAATTTGTATATTGCTCTGTATGATGGAGAGAAAGGAGTGATCAATTTTCCATATTTCGTCGATGAATTTGATCCACCTCCTGGATCTCGCAAATTCGGTAACGGCTGGACAGAATATGTCATCCGAACAGGTCAATCCATGTTACTTTCGCCCACGAACTTGCAAAAGCTTGAGGACGATGAAGGTGTAAAAACAGTTGGAGCAGAATTCGATCGACTGGCTGGGAGTGCCGTTAAAAGTGGAAGACCGCATCATAGGAGTTGTTGCTGTTCAGACATATACTGCGGGTGTCCGTTACACGGAAGTCGAACTGGGGATCCTTGAATTTGTTTCCAACCAGATTGCCATGGCTATTGAGAGGAAAGTGACTGAAGAAAAACTGAAACATTGGAGCACTCATGATACTTTGACCGGTTTATATAATCGGCGATATTATGAGGAAGAGATCAAAAGACTTAATTCTGGACGTCAATCACCGGTTGGAGTCATCATCATGGACATTGATGGTTTAAAACAGGTGAATGATCGTCAGGGTCACGCAGCAGGAGATGAATTATTGAAAGCTTTTGCACATTTGCTTCAAAAAGAATTCAGAACCAGTGATGTTGTTGCACGTCTTGGGGGAGATGAATTTGGTGTATTATTACCCCTTTCACCTATTGGCATTGTGCTAAAAGCTGTAGAACGGATCAACAAATCTGTTGAAAAATACAATTCAAATAAGAACGCATTTGAGATATCCTTTTCAGTTGGTTATTCCACAACCGAAAATGAGGTGTCGGTAATTAAAGCGATTAATGCAGCGGATGCTTTGATGTATAAAGATAAAGCGGAAAAAAAGAACCAGAAATAACCGGTTCTTGTTTGCTTGCTTAATAAATATGAGCATGCTATAATGATACTCAATAACGAAAATTGACATCAAACAGATTGTGAATTTCCCCTACTCAATAACCTTATCGTGATTAACACATCTTCAGGAATGTGCGTTTATTAATAAATAGTGTTCAACTGATACGCCTGCAAACTTCAGGGGTGGTCAGCATATTATCGATTACATCAAATCCAAAAGCAGAGATCAGAAAATGAAAATCCTAGAATTAGAAAATTCCCCCCTGGCAGCCCTTCGAAAAATGGCTGGCGAAATGAACATCCCCAAAGCTGAACGAATGAAAAAAGAAAACCTGATGATCAAGATCAGGCAGGCAGAAGCTGAAAAAGAGGGATTGGAAGTGCGTGGTGGCATTCTGGAAATTATGAGCGAAGGTGTTGGTTTTCTTCGCAGTAATTATCAGGTTGGCCCGGATGATGTGTATGTCTCCCAGGCACAACTACGGCGTTACGACCTCCGAGCAGGCGACCTGATCATAGGTCATGTTCGGCCGCCTCGTGAATCTGAAAAACACTGGGGATTGCTGAAAGTAGAAAGTATTAATTGCCTCCCCGCTGAAGATGCCCGAAAACGGATCGAATTCGAGCGCCTTACGCCCATTTTTCCTGATAAGCGCTTTGATCTTGAAACAGACCGCGCCATACTTTCCACCCGTTTGATCAACCTCATCACTCCGATTGGTCGAGGGCAGCGCGGATTGATCGTATCCCCACCAAAAACCGGTAAAACGACCATCCTAAAACATATTGCAAACGCAATTGCCACGCAATACCCAGATGTTCACCTGATCATGTCACTTATAGGTGAAAGACCTGAAGAAGTGACCGATGTTGATAGAACTGTGGATGCTGAAGTGGTCTCATCCACATTTGATGAGCCTGTAAGCTCCCATGTTAGGGCGGCAGAAATTGCACTGGACCGTGCTAAAAGGCTGGTGGAAATTGGCCGTGATGTGGTCATATTGATGGATTCCCTCACCCGTCTGGCACGAGCTTATAACCTTGTTGTAAATCCCTCCGGCCGCACCCTATCTGGTGGTATGGATCCAAGCGCTTTATATCCGCCTAAACGTTTCTTTGGCGCAGCTCGAAATCTTGAAGAAGGCGGCTCTCTTACAATCATCGCTACCGCATTGATCGATACCGGTTCAAGGTTAGACGATGTGGTCTATGAAGAATTCAAAGGTACTGGTAATATGGAATTGCATCTGTCCAGGCGGTTGCAGGAAAGGAGAACCTTCCCTGCGATTGATATGGAGCGTTCATCAACACGACGCGAAGACCTGCTCCTGGGACCAGACCTGTTGCAAAGAGTCTGGCTGATGCGTAGAATGTACTTACAAATGATTGGTTCACCACCGACAGGCGCAGGTATGGATACAGCCGTAGCAACGGAAGCTATCATCCAGCGTATGACCCGAACAAAAACCAATCAGGAGTTTTTGGATAATTTGACTGAGGACATGTGAAAATAGATAAAAAACAGAGCGGGGATCAGGCTCCTCGCACCCCTCCATCCCGCAAGGAAAATTTGATTTCCACAAGTTTGTGGATCATCGCCGGTGCGATGGTGGTCTTAATGGTAGTCCTGGTGATTATAGACCCTCCTGATTTGCTTGCACGACCCGAGCCAACCACTGTTCCGACTCAAATTGTGGAAACTCAACCGACAGAACCGTCTGTTGATCCTTCTACTGTGGTTGAAACTGCATATTTCCCGGAAAAATCTATTTATCGGGCAACCAATCCGCATACGGATATGGTGGAAGCCGGTAGGGTCGAGGCTGTAACGTACACCGTTGCTGAGGGTGACTCTTTATTTGGTATCTCCAAGCAATTTGAAGTCAAACCCGAAACCGTTTTCTGGGCAAATTACGATTCGCTAAACGGCAGCCCAGATATGATTGCACCGGGAATTGATCTCGTAATTCCTCCTGCCGATGGCGTTTATTACAAATGGAAAGACGGCGACACACTGCAGGCGGTAGCTGATAAATTCTATGCCAGCACCGAAGATATTCTTGAGGCACCGATTAATAGATTGGATCTGACTAACCCGGTGATCAAGCCCGACTCTTTTATAATGATTCCCGGAGGAAAACGCGAAGCGATCACCTGGTTCCAGGGTGCAATTCCGCGTGGAACGGCCGGTACACTGGCGAAGTTATTTGGGGATGGCGGCTGTGATACCTCAGCAGGTGGCGCATTTGGCGATGGTTCCTTTGGTTGGCCAATGGATGGCGCTGTGCTTATCGGTAATGATTACATTGATGGCGTTCATCAGGGCATAGACCTTGGTTCCTTATCTGCAAGTGGAATTTTTGCCGCAGATAGTGGTGTAGTTGTTTATTCCGGATGGGCAAATGGTGGCTATGGGTTTACAGTCATGATCGATCACGGAAATGGTTTTCAAACTTTGTATGCCCATATGAGCGCCCTGAATGTTTCTTGCGGCGCCTCTGTTGGTCAGGGTACCGCAGTTGGTATTGTTGGTAGCACCGGAAATTCAACTGGTCCCCATCTTCATTTTGAGATCAGGTACATGGGATTGAATGATAACCCCCATAATTACCTACCATAAAGATTTATAGAACTAAACATGTAAAAGCTGTTCCATTTATTGGTACAGCTTTTTTTATTCAGTCTCTGCGAATAACTCAACTTTATCGATCGGAGGTCCAATGCTGTATAGCCATAATTCAAATTTCAATTCACTGCCTAATGTACCTTCAGGATTCAATTCCTTGCGGCGGACCCCGACTGGTTTCCCTTCAGAATATCCGGCAGCAATCACAGTAACCCCGGTTGTGGTTTGGCCGGACAGATTGATTTGACCATCAATTCTCGCAGCAAGACCATCAGATGAAATTTCAATATTCATTTCTGAAATATCAAGTGATTTGCTTGACAATTCTGGAGCCCGACGTAATGCTGTTTGAATTAATAGGTTCACCTTATGCGGGTATGGGAAGGGTGCATCGAATAGCGCATAAACTGGAATCTGCTTTCCAGGCGGTAGAGAGTCTATCAAGGAAGTAAATGGTTTTTGGTAGGTATTATGCTGTCCCTCAAGAATAAATTCACCGGTGATATACATCACTCCATCCTGCTGATTGTTTTGGATGGTGGCAATGCACCAGCCTGCCTGGTCAGCCGCCGGATAACATTCGAGGTCCTTGATGATTAATGCGGCCGGAGTCGGACTGCTCAAATCTGGGATGGGGGTTTCCTGCCTGGGCGGAATGACCAATTGCTGGTCTTCTTTCAAGAAGTTCAAATCCACATCTGGATTTGAGGATTGCAGCGATTGCAAGGAAATTCCATACCTCAGCGCAATAGCTGACCCCAATTCATCTTTTTTTACTGAATAAATGACTTGTGTGGGTGTGGGGGTAAAAATAACCTCTTCTAGTTGATCTAATTCTAGTGCAAGGGTAAGCGATGGTGTCCTGGTAGAAAATGGGGTGAGGGCTCTCATTTCAGTCGTTGGAGTTGTTTCAACCTCAATGGTTGTGCAGGCTGTGAAAAGGGTTAGAACCAGCATGCAACAGAATACCCGTAAAATTGGCCGAATGTTCATGTAAAAATTATACCAAAATACAATTTTGTGGGTTGAAAAGTCTTGCTGATGCGAAATTGGTATGCTAGACTTAAATAATGCAAGAAGATCCACTCCTCATTGAAGCGCAGACAGCCATTGAATTGCACGATAAGAAAAAAGCTCGTGAAATTCTCCGCCGATTGATCAAAGCTGACCCCAAAAATATCAATTATTGGCTATGGCTGAGCGTCAGCGTGGACACGGCTCGCGAGATCTCCTATTGCCTGAAGGAAGTATTAAAGATCGACCCGGAAAACGTAATAGCAAAGAAGGGATTGATATTTCTTGGTGCGCAAAAACCGCAGCCCAACTCGGCGGATGATCTTTTATCACAAAAACGAAACTGGAAACAGGAATATATTAAACGCTTCACTCCACCTCCACCAGAAAAGAAGCCTAAGAAAGTTAAGAAACATGTTTCGAGATGGATCTGGATGGGTTTAATTGTTGTTTTGGCCGTTTCTGCAAGTTTAATTTCCGGTTTTCCCTGGTCACGTTTCAAGAAACAAGCTGCACCTGTCATTCTTACCCGCCCGTCAGCCAAACCTTCTGCAACATACCTACCCACAAAAACGCCTTTTGGATATATAGAACTCCCGACAGCCACAAGTATGGGTCCAGTCCCACCCTGGGAGCTCCTGGAAATTACGTACACACCTACTCCGCTATATGTTAATACTCCTCACTCAACAGAAGCATATCTCCTGGCCATGCGAGCATACGGCAGCGGTGACTACGAAAAGTTCAGACTATATATGGATCAGGCAATAATCGCTGAGCCAAAAAATGCGGATTTCTATTATTATCTGGCAGAGGTTGATAAGATAGAGGGTCGTATTAACCCAGCTTTATTGAACTATGATAAAGCCCTTGCAGTTGATCCCAAATTTTCGCCTGCTTATCTTGGCCGTGCCCGTATGAAAATTTTACTCTCACCGACAAGTGCGTATATCAACGATATCAACCGTGCGATCGAAAATGATGCAAATTATAGTGAGGCATATCTGGAACGGGCCAGATATTATATCAAAACTCATAAAATTCCTGAAGCAAAAAATGACCTCGAGATGGTTTTACGCATCAACCCTCAAACTCCGATTGCCCACGCGCTTCTGTCGGAGATCTATTTATCAATGGATGAACCGGAAAAAGCGCTTAAATCAGCACGAACAGCCAATAACATGGATGTTACAATGGTGCAAAGTTATCTTGCTTTGGGTTCTGCATATATTGCAAATGGCAGGTTATCAGAATCAGTTGAACCTCTCCAAATCTATAAAGAATATGCTCCATTGGACGCAAGAGTTTATGAACTCCTAGGTGTTGCATATTGGGCTGCAAATGATATTGACCAGACAATGGAGATGATGAACCGCTCCATTGAATTGGATCCATTAAGTTTCAACCCATTCCTCATTCGCGGTCTGGCAAACCTGGAGATGGATAACTGGACAGCAGCCATTGAAGACCTGACGAAAGCATTAACCATCAACGACAATTCTTTTGATGCTGTATATAATCGGGCAAAGGCCTTTCTGTATCAGGGTAGAAATACGGATGCATATAATCAATTATTAAGGTCTGAAAACTTGATGGAAGACGAAAAATGGCATGCAGAGGTCATCTATTTTCAGGCAAAAGCAGCCATGGCAATGGGTGATAGACTTAAAACTATCGATGCCTGGAAACGGCTTATGTCATTACCGGAAGCTAGTGTTCCAAAAGCGTATTCCGATCAGGCGAAATCGTACTTATACCCCTGCAATGGTTCCACATGTCCAACTTTTACTCCTTCGCCGACACTTCAGCCAACTCCATGCAACTCTACTAATTGTCCAACAAACCTGCCATTGCCTTCGACAAACGTAAGTACGCCAACGCCATAGGTATAAAGGTCGCATCTATTTACCCGACATATATTCAAGGCATCAAGCTACAAATTTATCGTTTACAGGTGAAGATAGTTGATAATCATTGATGACAACGCACTTGATCTTGATCTTTGGAATTTGATCATAAAAAAAGCAATCTTAGAGATTCTCGGCGAACACCAGGGCACAGCGATAATTGGTCTGGACTCGAACACGGCTTTATCGATCCCATTTATTCATAACTCCCTTGATAAGATGATGGGATATCAACCAGCGAGTGGTGTGGAATACCGGATTGGACAGGCTGTTTTTCGCAATCTTCTGACCTTAATGGGAGATAAGCTTGGATTTTTCCGAAGGTCATATAAATTTTCCAATTTAAGGAACAAAACGGTGGCTGGTTTTTCCGGTTTGATGGAATTGTATTGTAAACTTACCGGTGAGAAAGCCAGCTTTTTTGAAACAGAGGTTGCTTTTCGGCTTAGTATATGGTCTGACAGAGAAGTGAAGATAAATGATAATGGCTGCCAATTTTTGAAGGGTTTCATTATAGAGTTTATGAGTTGGGTAAGTTGTGGAAAAGTGTATGATGTGAGACACGAGCACTGTCGAAGCTCCGGACATGAGAAATGCATTTATAATATTAACAAAGTTCCTTTGGAGTAACAAATACGGGTTATGAAGGGTATAGAGGGGCGTTATGCAAAAAGTTTTGATCGCTGAAGATGAACGTGACATTCGAGAGTTGGTGGGTTTCACTTTGAATCTTGCCGGTTATGAAACAATATTTGCAACAAACGGACAGGAAGCAATCTCCATCACCAAAGAAGCCAGACCGGACATCATCCTGATGGATCTTCACATGCCAATTCTGGATGGTGATGAGGCGGCGCGTCAGATTGCGTTGGATTCTGATGTTCAGCACATCCCGGTGGTATTCTTAACAGCCAGAGATCAGGATGCTGTGATTTGCGGCCAAATTGGACAGGGAGTAGATTTTATTGCCAAGCCATTTGCGATCGACACCCTAACCAGGAAAGTTAAAGAAGTCTTAGCCCGTAACGGAAATAAATAAAAGTTATTCAGGGTGTACATAAATTGACAGAGCAATAATTACGCATTATTATTAAAGAAATTAGTCGGGGAGCCTGAATTGCCAGGCTGAGAGGAAAGCGCCAAGCTTTCGACCCTATGAACCTGATCCGGGTAATGCCGGCGGAGGGAGTCGTGCAATTGTAAACCGTCATTCCTCCCCGGTCAGGGGAGGTTTGTTTATGGAAATACAAAAAGTATTCATATTCTTAAATGGTGATTTTAGAGAAAATCACCTGCATACCAGCGTGGCATCTGATCATGCTTATTTGATCGGTGTGGATGGCGGGGTCAGGCACTTGAGAAAACTTGATATGATTCCTGACATCGTTATAGGAGATTTTGATTCCATTTCCAGCCATGAAATTAAATGGATCACAGAAAAAGCGGTGGAAACCAGGCGGTTTCCTCCAGAAAAAGACCAAACTGATTTTGAGCTGGCTTTGGATCATGCCATGGAAATTGGGTGTAAAGAAATCCAGGTTTTCGGGGCTTTAGGCGGACGAATGGATCATACCCTGGCTAACATCAGCCTGCTTTCCAATCCTAGATACTCAAATATCCATATCTGCCTGATTAATGGAACTGAACGCCTTTTCTTCATACACAACCAAACGACGATCTTTGGGAAAACCGGAGATATCGTTTCGCTGCTACCATGGGGAGAATCTGTCACAGGTGTAACAACTTCCGGCCTGAAATACCCGCTTAATGAAGAGATTCTATTCTCTTTTGGATCGCGAGGTCTGAGTAACGTGCTGGAGTCTGGCTATGCAACTATTACATTCAAGAAAGGTATTTTGTTATGCGTGCTTCAATCTTCACATGTTTGACTCTTTCTGCTTTCATTCTTTCGGCCTGTGCACCTGCATCACAATCAATTGAGCCTCAGTCCTTGCGGGTCCTGGTCCACGATTCTTTTGCCATCAACTCTGACCTTGTAACCGGGTTTGAGAAGAATCACAACGTTAAGCTGGAATTTATTAAAGCCGGGGATGCTGGTTCTGTTTTGAACAAAGCCATTCTCACAAAATCCAATCCTTTAGCGGATGTGATCTTCGGCTTGGATAATGCTTTCCTTTCACGCGCCCTGGAGAATGATCTGTTGGACACTTACACCCCGGCAGGATTAACAGACATCCCTGCTGACCTTCAGTTGGATAAATCCAAACGTGCTATACCTGTAGATTATGGTGATGTTTGCATTAATTATGACAAAGCATTCTTTGAAGAACATAAGTTAACCATACCCCAAACGTTGGATGATTTGACTAAACCAGCTTTTGCAGGTTTACTAGTCATGGAAAACCCGGCCACATCCTCGCCAGGGATGGCTTTCCTCCTAGCAACCATATCCACTTTGGGCGAAGAGAACTATATCGATTACTGGACTAAACTTAAGTTTAATGGCCTGGTTGTCGTCAATGACTGGGAAACAGCTTATTATACAAATTTCAGCGCATCCAGCGGAAAGGGGTCACAACCGATGGTGGTATCTTATGGAACCAGTCCGGCAGCTGAAGTGGTTTTTGCGGAAGAACCGTTGGATGTTTCACCAACCGCCTCATTAACAGGTGATGGCATGTGTTTTCGACAGGTCGAATTTATTGGCATCTTAAAAGGGGGTAAGAACCGTCAAATAGCAGAAAAATTCATCGACTTTATGTTGAGCGTACCGGTACAGGAAGATATTCCCTTGCAGATGTTTGTTTTTCCTGCTAATCCTAAAGCTACTATCCCGGAGGTATTTGTAAAAAACATCCAGATTCCGGAAAACCCCGGAAAAATGAACCCGGATACCATCAATCAGAATAGAGAGAAATGGTTGGCAGAGTGGACAACAGCAATATTGAGGTAAAAACAGGAAATAGATTAGGTAATTTAACATCTGCAGGGTTTGGTAAGAATCGGTTGTGGCTCTTACTGATACTTATTCCACTTGGATATCTGATCCTCTTTTATGTGCTGCCTGTTTTCGAAATCTTCAGATACAGTTTTTCAGGTGATGCTTTAGAAGGTTTACTTGATAGGAATTGGAGCCTTGTTTTAAGAACGCTTGGTTTCACGTTCTGGCAGGCTTTGATTTCCACCTTTTTTACGCTTCTTATCGGACTGCCGGCAGCTTACATTCTCTACCGATATGATTTTCGTGGCCGGGTAGCAATCCGGACTATTTCGGCCATACCATTTATTCTACCAACTGTTGTCGTTGCCGCAGGGATCAATGCACTTGCGGGTCCGAGAGGTTGGGTAAACCTGATCCTGCAACAAGTTTTCAATCTCAATGAACCACCGATTCATCTCATCGGCACCCTTTCCGCCATTTTGATTGCTCACGTTTTCTACAACCTGACGATTGTCATCCGCCTGGTTGGCAGCGCATGGAGCGGGTTGAATCCACGCCTGGATGCTGCGGCGAGAACTCTTGGCGCGAATCCTCTAAAGGTATTTTGGCGCATCACTCTGCCTTTATTGAATCCAGTAATCGCCGCCGCCACAATCCTCGTCTTCCTGTTTGATTTCACCAGCTTCGGTGTGATCCTTCTATTGGGTGGTCCGGGATTTGCCACACTGGAAGTTGAAGTATACACTCAGGCAGTAGCGTTATTCAACCTGCCTTTGGCCAGCATACTGGCGTTAATTCAACTCGTCAGCTCTATTTTATTAACAATCTCCTATCAAATTTTTGTCTCACGGTCTGTCCCGCTTGTGCCTCAAGATCAGCAGAAGACATTGGTTAAGCCAACAGGATTTAAACAAAAGATTTTCTTCAGGTTCGTGCTGATAATTCTTCTTATCTTAACGCTGTCGCCAATGTTATCCCTTGTCACCCGATCATTTGTAAGGGCGGAAGCGGATCGTGGCCAGTTGGCGCAAGTCATTCCCGGTTTTACCCTGGCAAATTATCAGGCGCTGGTGACCAACCCACGTCAGGATTATTTTTACATTCCACCGATTCAAGCGATATGGAACTCAGTTAAATTTGGTAGTCTCACCGCGATTTTGAGCGTAACCCTTGGTTTAATGGTGGTTTATGGAATTCAACAATTCAAAAAAAGCAAAAAGACTCTGGATGTTTTGCTTATGATACCCCTGGGCACATCTGCAGTTACTTTTGGGTTGGGCTATATTATCTTTTTCAACAAACCTCCATTCCTCTGGGGTTCTTCGCAGTGGCTTATTCCTATGGTCCACACATTAGTTGCGTTACCATTTGTCGTTCGAGGGTTATCTCCAGCACTTGCTGCCATCCCCCCTTCCTACCGGCAGAGCGCTGCAGTCCTTGGCGCTGCACCATTAAAAGTGGTCACAATGATTGACCTACCCCTCGTTAGCAAAGCTTTGTTGTCCAGTCTGATATTCTCTTTCACCATCTCATTGGGGGAATTTGGAGCTACATCATTTCTCTCGCGGCCGGATTTTCCGACTATACCAGTGGCCATTTACCGCTTTCTATCACAACCGGGTGGGATCAATTATGGTCAGGCAATGGCAATGAGTACTATTCTAATGCTTGTCTGTGGGGCAGCTATCGTTTTCATTGAAAAGACCATATTTTCTGTTCCTGAGAAGGTGTACCTATGAATGGTTTATCAGTCAGGAACATCCATAAGAAATACGAAAACAAACCGTTGCTTTCAGGAATTAGTATTGATGTATTCCCTGGCGAGACGGTTTGTTTACTGGGAGCTTCTGGGAGTGGAAAAAGCACGCTCCTTCGGATTATCGCTGGTCTGGAGAAGGCTGAGGCAGGTAATATTTTTTGGAATGACACAGATATCACCGAAGTTCCAACTTATAAAAGGGAATTTGGGTTTGTGTTCCAGGATTATGCACTCTTCCCTCACATGACTGTCGAAAAGAATATAGAGTTTGGCAATCAAGGGTCGTCTGGAAAAGACAGCGCTGATAGACAGGTGAAAGACATCCTTTCGCGTTTCAATCTCGCAGGTTATGGATCACGCAAGGTTACTGACCTTTCCGGCGGTGAACAGCAGAGGGTAGCGTTGGCCAGGACACTCGCATCCAACCCGCGCCTTCTCCTTTTGGATGAACCCCTGGCTGCACTTGACAGAAGCCTGCGAAAACAGTTACTCCAGGAAATTCGTGAAGTGTTGCATCAAACGGGGACGCCAGCCATCTATGTTACGCACGATCAGGAGGAAGCTTTTAGCATCTCAGACCGATTGCTGATCCTCGAAGGCGGAGTGTTTATACAAAATGGAACTCCAGAAGAGGTCTATCATCATCCAGCATCATTGGATGTGGCAAACTTCTTTGGATTGACGAACCAGGTTCCCGGAAAGCTTATTCAACAAGCTTCCGGCGTTATTGTTGAAACTCAGATAGGTAAATTTATCCTGGATATAGGAAAAATACAACCAGATGTATCAACACGTGCGGAAGAAATTTACCTCCTTATACGACGAGTGAGTGTCCTGGAAAAACATGAAGCAGTTTCCACTCACAATACATTTAGCGCAATAGTTAAAGATGTTCATTTCAGTGAAAATGGCTATCGCACAACTGTCGCCGTAGGTAAAACTCAGATGGGCTTTCTACTCGAAGTTTCCCATCCAAAAGGGGAAATGTTACAATTGTTTGTTGACCCGTCTGATATCAATATTGTTCAGGAGCAGGCACCGATTGTCCGAAATTAAAATTTACAAACTAGATCACACGGGGAGATCTGTCTGGTATTACCCTGGTGAGGTGCTGAGCCGTGACCTTGATAAGGTAGTTGTCAGCGCCAGATTTACCAAGCCAGATTTTGTTTTCAATGGCATGCTCTTAAAAAAGGATGACCACTTCATTGAAGCTTATTTTCGTAAGAAATGGTATAACATCTTTGAGATCTATGATCGTGACGAGGGTCATCTTAAGGGATGGTATTGCAATGTAACGAGACCGGCTGTCATTTCCCGTTGGCAAATCTCTTACGAGGATCTGGCATTGGATCTATTTGTGCATTATTGCGGGGAAATGATGCTACTGGACGAGGATGAATTTAACAACCTGGAACTTGCTCAGGTTGAAAAAGAGAAAGCCTGGACGGCTGTTGAGGAATTAAGGTCCATTTTCAAAGATCAAACTTTTAGATTGAAAATAACTTGATGCAAAAATCAACTCCAAGTTGAAAAGTGAGGTCAGCATGCGTGTATTAATTGGCGTGGAGAACAATAACGAAAATCGGTCTGTCGCATGGTCATTGGAGCATTTCGGCTGCTATGCCATAGCTCCGGATGGTCAATCCGCGGTTGTGGCAATGGCGAAAGCCATTCCGGATTACATCGCCTGGTTGGAAAAATATGCTGAAAAAAACTGGTTCAATCCGGCAGAGATCGATATCCGATTGGTTGATGTGGTTGATGATTATTTCATCGACAAACAGTTCAACCAGGTGGCGCCTGAAGATGGTGGGCGTTTGATAAAAGCCTGGTTTAAAACAGACTGGAAGCCGCTGACCATGGTGGATGTGGAGCATATTCTGCAAATCATTTCATGGTCGCGCCAGGAGATGATCGAATTGATCTCAGGTGTAGACGAGGCACTTCTTGACCAAACATTGATCGAAGGAGAGTGGACCATCCGGCAAATTATTGGGCATGTTGGCCGGACAGAATGGTGGCTGATGGATCGACTTGATAGGACTCATCCAGAAAACCGGTTGAGCACTGATGAATTCGAACGCTTTATTGAGGAACGCGGAAATCTGGTTGAGATCCTGCCGGACTTAATTGACCTTAATCAGGTGGTTGGCAAGGACGGAGAAATTTGGAGTCCGCGCAAAGCCACCCGCCGTTTATGCTGGCATGAGAAGGACCATATCAACCAGATTATGCGTCTCCTGGAAGCCGCAAAATCCTAACTCGGGAAAATTCGGTCATTTTTTAGCTACCATCACCTATAGAAAGAAGATTCTCATGATCCTGCTTAACTTCTCACAGAAACTTTATGACATTCAGTTTGACCAGTTCAAAGCTTTGACCTCGCACAAGATCACAGAGCAAATTATGCTGCCGATAGAAACTTCCACCGAAGAAGATATTCATACCAAATTGGATTTTCTATTTAAAAAAGTGAAACTCACGGACGAAGAACTTAAAGCGGATAGATACGCTATCCTCCCGCCACCGCAATCTGTGACAGCGCTGAAAGTAATTGCCGATCTTTATCACAGGGCAGGATCGTATCCTTATGTGATTCGGGTAGCATCTTCAGTACTAGGAATGAACTTACGTCCAGCGATCATGGAAATATTGGATTTGCAGCAAATGTTAGCGAATCATCCTGAAAAATAGACCCATGAATGAATTTGAGGTCATTATCGCCGGAACCGGACCAGCCGGGGCTACAGCTTCCTACTTTCTTCAGCAAGCTGGAAAGAGGGTTCTTGTCATCGATAAAGCGATGCTTCCACGTTACAAACCTTGTGGTGGAGGCTTGTCTTTGGATTTTCTTAAGGCGATCTTCCCGTTTTCTTTTGATGAAGTGATAGATCAGCGAATTGATCTTATCCATTATCACTACAATAATTTCAAGCAAACGATCCTCTGTCGGCCGGATGTAATGGCGATGGTTATGCGGGACAAGTTTGACAAGTTGATCCTGGACCAGGCAGGCTGTCCGACCATCCTGGAGGATGTGGTGATAAAGGTGGTGGAAAACCCATCGGGTGTGGAGGTGTTCCTTGTGTCTGGAAAAAATTTCTCAACAGATTATCTCATCGCCGCAGATGGCGCTAATTCGGTCATCCGCAGGCAATCGGGTCTGCACCGAACGCAAAAATTGATCGCAGCTATTGAGGCGGAAGTTCCAATCACTCCTGCGTTAAGAGAAAAATATGCAGATGGACCGGTATTTATTTTTGATAAACCGCGCGCCGGGTATTCGTGGATATTTCCTAAAAAGGATTTTCTGAGTGTTGGCATCGGAGTCCTTGGAAAAACTCCAAATATGAAAGGCGAATTGGTAAGGATCATGAACAAGTATGGGATTTCGCTTGAGGGTCTGGAGTTGCATGGTCATCCAATCCCAATCTATGATCCTGAGATGATTCTCTCCACAAAACGGATCCTGTTGACAGGTGATGCGGCTGGACTGGCAGACCCGTTCTCTGGAGAAGGGATTCGACCAGCCATAAAAAGCGGCGCACTAGCTGCGAGAATGATCCTTGAGAATTCAGTGGATAACTATACAAATGCTATTTTTCAGCAGTTGGGTAGGCGAAATAATAAAAGTCTCTTCCTGTGGAAGATATTCCTACCTCTTAGGGAAGTATGCCTTTTCCTTGGGGCGCCAAACCCTTTCACCACTGAAGCCATACTGGAATTGTTATCCGACCGACACAGCAGCTTGTATGTTGCCGGATGGTCATTTATTACGCTCTGGTATTACGCTCCAGTTGCCGCGATTGGAAAGGTGATCGAGTGGATAGCCGGCCGAAGAGCCCGCAACGCGTTTCTTGCCAGGCTGCTGCCTACTGTGCCTAACCCTTGAGTAGCTTCCGAGCTGATAGTTTAGACTCTTCGTAGTTTGCCTATGATGCAGGCGGGGATTTTATAAAGCATAAAACCAATCAAGGAGCCAACCCCATTTAATAACACATCGCTTATATCTACTGTACGATATGCCCCAAAAACTAGTGAGAGCATTAATTGAGCCGACTCAATTAATAAGCCGCTGGCTAATGATAACCATAATACTTTTTTCCAATTAACTTTGAACAAGAAATTTACCAGGAATCCAAATGGGATGGTTAAAATAACGTTCAATATCATTTCAAATGCGAGCGTCCTGAAGTTAAACCAACCCACATAGCGGAAGGGAATGAAGTTGATTTTGGATAGAACAAAAGGGATTTGTTCTCGAAAATCGATGGATCGCACACTCACAGGCATTGGAATCGGGAAAAGTGTCACCCCTGCCACCATGAGAAGGTATGCACCCAAAATTAAAGCGGGAATGGTTAATTTATACGATCTGCCAACAATTTTTAGAATTGCAGCCATGCCCAACAGCAGAGTTAGACCACCGAGGAATACCATAGGAAAGAAATTTAGCATTTTTATAACCAACCAGGGAGATAAGATTTGATGCTTGGTAATGTATTAATTGGATGCCAGAAAATTAAGTGCGTATTGAGCATCCAAATAGTTTTCATTTTCGCTGAGCGCTTTCCGAAATTCAGAATATGCTGCCTCCCTGTCGCCATTGCGGAAATGAGCCCAACCAAGCCACAACCTTGCTTCTTCCGAATTAGGGGTGATTCCTGCAGCATATTTGGCGATCGTCATCAAGTCATCTGTTCGTAGTGAATTGAAGTACGCAATAAATGGTCCGAACTGGTATCGCAACATGCGTTGCGGAAAACCAAGTTCGCGTGCTCTGTCGTAAGCTGCGGCTGCCTCGCCGTAGCGTTCAAAATACACCAGATTTGAGCCAAGATTAAACCAGTTGTAGGTGTTATTCGGTTCACGCTTCGTCGCTTCCAGAGCTCTATCCAGCGCGTGTTGACGGTTTTTATCCACGTCCCAGTCGTCTCCAAGAATTTCCTTAACAGTCTCCTCTTTTTCCGGTGGATAGATCATTATGAAAACATGATTGAAAGACTGCCAGTTTTTCTCAAGTTCTGTGTAACTTACAGCCATGTCTGGTCCATAATACGTATCCTGGGCTACGAATGAACCGGTGGAGTCATTGTATCCATTGATGAACAGGTAGTGACCAGCCCATAAATCATCTGATGGCCAGTATTTTTTATCTGAATGGAACAATTCTTCCACCATGACTGGAATACCATTCGCTACCAGTGCCTTGAGGATCTTTAAATCGCCACCCACCCGGTATTCTATGTTCAGCCAACCGGCGTAATTCCGAACGAAATAGACGAGTTCTTCCACGTTCACATTTCTATCTTCAGGTTTAGGTTTTAATACATTGGCAACAGAATCCTGATTACCATCCCAGTTGTAATAACGCAGGTAGGTGGCGAGGGAAGCCGGACCGCAGTTGTTCATCGTCTGCTGTTCAAATGTTGGCGCCTGCAGAGAAGTCGAAGCAGGCAGTTGTGTAGGAATAGCTGTTGGCGATAGTGGGGCGGGAGTATCCCCCTGCGATGGTTGGGGTGTATTTACAGGTTCAGGCTGAAGTGTCACTGTGGGAAAGGTATTTTGCCCAGCCTCAGCAGTGGGTATGGCATTGATCGGATTAATGACGCCTCGCAGGTACGAAAACGCCAGATCCATACGCCATCTGAGCCGGTCATGGACAGGCGGAATAAAATACAAAATAACTATCAAAACCAGGGCTGATAACATTCCCAGAATTATTTGAAACCACTTTTTTTGCAACATGCGCCCAATTGTACCATGCAAGAAATCAAAAAAAGGGCTAATTCGGACTAACTTGGTGCGATTATGTTCTGATATAATATTTTGCATGAAATATCACATATGGACCGAAGGTTGCCAGATGAATGTGGCAGACTCCCAAAGAATAGCCACAGCGTTGGATCAACTGGGATACGACCCGGTACGAATCGCTGAAGATGCAGATGTAATTGTCTTGAACACCTGCGTTGTCCGCCAGTCTGCCGAGGATAAGGCTTATGGTCGTCTCAGTTCTCTCAAACCGCTAAAAGCCAATAATCCCAACCTGGTGATCAATTTGATGGGCTGTTTGGTAGGTGTCAAACTCAACCCGGTCCTCCAGAAACGATTCCCTTACGTGGATGTATTTTCCCCGCCTTCTGACCCTGGCCCGTTAGTTGAATTTCTGCTACAAAAACATCACCGAATGAACCTTGCTAATGAAACCGAACACCGTTTCGCGATTATGGATGGGGATCATCAGATGCCGGGATTTGATCACTCAGACCAGGTGGCTGCCTATTTGCCGGTGGTATTAGGCTGTTCACATGCTTGTACTTATTGTGTCATCCCTTATCGGCGCGGTGTGGAAGAGAGCCGCCCATTTGACCAGGTAGTTCAGGAAGCCAGAAACCTTGTCCTAAATGGTGTCAAAGAGATCACCCTGCTTGGTCAGATTGTGGACCGCTATGGTATGGATTTGCCTAATGGACAGGTTCTGCCAGCCTTGTTACGCGAGATTCACAAAATTGAGGGACTGGAGCGCATCCGCTTTTTGACCTCACACCCCAATTGGATGACCGATGAACTGCTGGATACGGTAGCAGCACACCCGAAGATCTGCCCGCACATCGAAGTTCCTGTTCAGGCTGGTGATGATGTTGTGCTGCAAAATATGCACCGTGGATATACATGTGATGATTACCGCCGGCTGGTGGAGAAAATACGAACAAAGATCCCTGGTGTTTCAATTGCCACTGATATCATTGTTGGCTTTCCCGGAGAGACCGAAGCTCAATTCCAAAATACATACGACCTGCTGGAAGAATTGCGTCTGGACGTCGCCCACCTGGCCAGGTATTCGTCTCGTCCCAATACTGTAGCCACGCGCCAAATGGAAGATGATGTACCGGCAAAAGAGAAGGTGCGCCGTTTCCGCGCGTTGGAAGACCAACAGGAGCGAATCGTTTCAGAAATTCATACGGGCTATCTTGGACGGCATGTGCCAGTTTTGTTTGAAGAAAAGGTCAAAAATCGCTGGCGCGGACGCACAGAAACCAACAAACTTGTCTTCGTGGAAAGCGGGGGAGATCTGCGGGGAAAGCTGCGGCCTGTGAACATCACCTGGACCGGTCCCTGGTCCATGCTCGGACAATTGGATTCGAACGATTATGAAAAAGATTAGAATCCGTCCAATTGCGATCGGCTTATTTTTACAACAGGGAAAGATGCTAGTCTTCGAGGGCAAGGATGCCTTGACTGACAGAAAATTCTTCCGACCACTGGGCGGCGCTATCAAATTTGGAGAAAGCGGCACTGAAGCCCTGGTACGTGAGATAAGGGAGGAGATCAAACAGGAGATTTCAGATCTCAGTTATCAGGGATTGATCGAGAACCGTTTTGCTTTGGATGGCATCCCCAGGCACGAGCTGGTGCTGGTCTATTCAGCCATGTTTTCCGACAAGAGCCTTTATTTTAAGGATGAGATTGAAGGGATGGAAGACGATAACGTGCCAATCCACGCATCTTGGAAAGAGATCGCCTGGTTCAAGGAGAACCCGGGGCTGCTTGTCCCGCCGGAGTTAATGGGGATGGTTGAGAAGCTGATCTGATATTGTGGAATTTATATTGGGGGAAAAGCAATAGCATACAATAATATTACTAGGAGATCTATCGGTCAAAATCCCGCGTGCGGTGAGGTTCCGCGTCACTTCGTATCGGGAATCCTAAAGAAGGCTTCGCACTGCTAACACCGAAGTGAACGAGGGAATCAGTGAAAAAAATATTACAAGGGGATAGCCAATTTTCAAGGAAATAATTGGGTGCCTCTGGTCAAGTCGTCGCCATTAGGACCGCACTGCTCACTGTAAATTGGATTATAAGACAGGCTTGATCCGCACGTTATTGTAATAGCAAGTATTATTATTTTTATGTGGCAAATAGGCATAAATCTGCCAGTGGACATCGCCTGCATTCCGGCTTGGATGGGTGGCAAAGCTCACGCCCCAGACGGATAATGTTCAAATGTGCCGCGTAATAACTATCAGATGGAAAAGCTTCTTCGAGGTAAACATGGGCGGTTTCCACATTCATTTTCCCTGGTCGCAGCCCTAGTCGGCCGGATACCCGGTAAATATGGGTATCCACTGGAAACGCAGGTTTATCCAGCGAGAATTGCAGGACGATTGCCACGGTTTTCGGCCCGACGCCCTTGAATTTTAGCAACCATTGACGGGCATCATCCCGGGGCATGTCTTTTAGGAAATCCAGGGATAATTCCCCCCGTTCTTTATGGATCTCTGCCAACACATTCTGGATGCGCGGTCCCTTTTGCTTCGCCAACCCGGCAATACGGATGGCATCTATCACTTCAGCAGATTGCGCAGTTTCCACTTCCTGCCAGGTCGGGAAGCGCTGTTTAAGCGATTTAAATGCCCTGTCACGATTAATATCATTTGTATTTTGCGAAAGGATTGTGGAAACCAGTTCATCCAGCGGTGGCAATGGATCGCGCCAGGTCGGGTTTCCATAATGAGACAGCAAGCGCTGATGAATTAGGCAAGCGAATTGTTTATCTGGTGCGGATTCTGTAATCATTTAAGCGAGAAAACCGGGCGGTATTCGCCGATATCAAGCCTGGCTGAATTAAAGATGCGGCGAGGACCGAATTTATGTAATGCTTCAGCCTCTGCTTTGTTGATTGCACCTAACTGCCGAAGAATTTCGATCGACACCAGCGGGCGGGCACGTTCTTCGGAGTCGCCATCTGCGATCTTGAAAGCAATACCCAAAGCCGGCGAACCCGGTTCTATAGCGCCAGGCATCACACCCAGGCATTGGAACCCTTCGGCACCTGTCTTTGAGACGATCTTCTGATGGGTTTCTGCCATAATGGTTGTATCAGCTTTTCCAGGTCCTGCAATCATATTCGGATGATCGCGCATGGCAGCTGTCAGGCGTTCACAAGCAGCAGCGCGTTTCGCAGCTAGTTCATCTGGTTGGCAGAGCCGGGCGAAGGCATAAGCGGCATTATAGATCGGCAGGGCAAAATTAGGCGCAGAACAGCCATCAATACCGATTCCTATTTTATTCACCGGATATGCGGACATTTCTGAGAAAGCTTTCAGTATATCCAGCTGGATTGAATTATCCATAGAGAGATATGTGGACAGGTCAGCATTGATCAGCTTGCCATAGCCAAGCATGCCAGTGTGCTTGCCTGAACACATATGGCGGATCGGGGTGGGATTTTCTCCACGCTTGTTCATCTCGAGCCAGGTTTTATTATTGGGTGGTATATGGGTACCGCATTGCAGCATCTCTGCCCCGATGCCAAATTTTTGTTGCATTCCAGCTACTATTCGGACATGGTCATCAGTACCGGTGTGCGAGGCACACAAGGCAGCGATTTCTTCACCACTCAAACCATATTTGATATCCCCGTCGTTTTCCATGAATGGCAATGCCTGGAAAGCTTTGGCTGAGGAACGCATATAAGTAACCGATTGCGGGTCACCCCAACTCGCGAGAAGATCGCCCTGTTTATTTACTACTGCGATTGCCCCTAAGTGGATTGACTCCACCAGTTCTCCACGTGTGGCTTCGAAAACAGGCTTGTATTCATCTGATTTCATTACAAGATTACTCCTCCAGTTCGATTTGCGAAACGCGTAAACTACGTTTGGTAAGGTGGTTCAAACCCCACCGTAACCTTTGTGTGTATTGATTGGTCTTCTCTGGAGGAATGATGAATGATTTCATCAGATCAGGCAGCAGCTTCTCTATCTCATTGGAAGGATCTGATTGTTTTTTTAGGTGATCGACCTGATTCTTTACCTCAACGATGAAAGCCAGTTGGCGACGAATATCCTCGGATGTGATTAACCCGTTGCGTCCACCTACAAAGAAATACTCACGGTATGGCGGGGTGAGTAATTGCTGCAAATTATCGATCCACTCATCCAGTGCTGCATTACTTAAAAATGGTGGTTGGTTATTGACGACCAAATCGCCCAAAAATATCACCTTATCATCAGGGATGTTCACCCAGATCGATCCAGAATATGGACCGGGTCGGGTTTCCAGCACGATAGGTTTGCTGCCCCAGTAAATATTTAACGAGTTTGTGAATGATATCTCTGGCGGATTCCAGCGGATGCTACCCAGGTTGGGAAGCTGCTCCCATTCTGCACCTGTTTCAACGTTTTGTGCTTTGAAAGTATTGGGAAGATTTCTAAAAACCTGTGCCATGATTTCATTCCCAACTACAGTGCATTCCATAGAACGGGCTCCCAGGGTTCGGTCCGGGTGTGCATCCAGATTGATCAGGAGCCGATCTACGCCTCCGCTCAAGTTAAGCAAGGTGGAACGCCACATACGGGTATCATCCACTTTAAGGGGGGAGTCAATGAGAATCAAACCATGCGGAGCATTGATGGCTCCGAGGGTTGTTCCACTGTAAGCTGTTTCAATAAATATATCTTGAGAAATTTCCTGCATCACTACTCCAATTTCCAGTTTACTTATTCCACCGTTTTTTCGACGATTGTTTTTAGTGGTAGATTAAAGAAGAAGCAGCTTCCTTTTCCGGGTGTGCTTTCAACCCAAATGTTACCACCATGACCGGTAACAGCCAGACGACAGAATGCCAGCCCCAGCCCCATTCCTTTTGCAGAGCCGGACATCTTAAGACGTGAGAATTTATCAAACACCCTTTCCTGATCTTCGATTGGAATGCCGGGACCATCGTCTGCAACCCAGAAAAGGATTTTGCTATCCAACGTTTTCGCGCCAATGACAATATTGGCATCTACTGGCGAAAACTTGGACGCATTCTCCGCCAGGTTGATAAGTACTCGCCGGATCATGTCAGGATCAACACTTATGCTTCCAAGGTTTTCCTGGATATCGAGCGTCATCTTCTGTGTTTTGGATTCAATTGTTGTATGGATAATATCCAAAACCTCATTGATCAAGGTGTTGGGATTGATTTCCTTAAGGTTTACGATCGATTGTCCGGCTTCAAGCCGATATGAGTCCAGCAAGGAGTTCAACAGCCGTTGAATTCTATCCGATGACCGTAGTGCGATATTGAGCAGGCTTGCGGCAGTTTCTTCGTTCTCACCGACCTGAAGTGTTGAAAGAATATCAAGGCTGGCTGTCACGTTTGCCAGTGGTGAACGCAAGTCGTGGTAAACCATGGCGATAAGATCATTGCGCAGGGAATCAAGATCCACTTTCTCGGTAATGTCCCTTAATATCCATTGAATGCTGTTTGAGCCGTAATAGTCGATCCGTCTTACATATACCTGAACCGGAATCTCCCATCCCTCCTGGGTGCGGATCTCTGATTCGTAGGTTATGGCTTCTGATGACTGTAAATTCTTGAATTTATCGCCCAGTTTTTCCTCATTAATTGTGTGGAACTCTTGTATATTGCGGTTGATCAATTGGGCGCATGGCAAATTTGTAACGCGGTTGGCAGGACGGTTGGCTTCCAGAATTTTGCCGTCAAAGTTCGTAATAATGATCGGATCAATGTTATCTTCGAATAATTCCATGTACCTGAGATTGGTAGCCTGAATTTGTTCGAATAGTTGAGCATTTCGAACTGCTGTCCCTGCAAGGCTGCCAAAAGCGTTTAGAAGCATCAGGGATTCCTGTTCAAAGCCTTCAGATTTTGGGTTGATCGCTTCCAGAACTCCAATGATTCTGGATTCAGCCCGTAATGGGGCGCAGGCAAATGATTCAATTGAGAAGCCGGGGATACGGTCTGCGTCTTCAAGGAAAGCTTCGTGAGCGATCACCGCTTTGCCATCCACTGCCACACGTCCTGCGATACCCTTACCCAGCGGCAGGCGTGTTCCGATCAACTTAACTGCATTCTCACCTGTGGCGGCGCGAATTTCAAGTTCTTTGCTGGTAGAATCAACCAGGCCAAAGGCTACCACCTCCACCTGAAGAGCTTCCTTGGTATGCTCAAGCAGACGCTGGAGTACCTCATTTAAATGCAGGGATGAATTAATCGCAATCGCATTGTCTATTAATGCAGTCATCACCCTTGCACGTTTTTCACTCTCAGCATATAAACGGGCATTCAAAGCGGCAATCCCGGAAATATCGCCAATAGACTGCAGCAAACTCATATGGTTGGTGGTAAAGAATCCAACCTGCGGATGGACAACGGTGAGGACTCCAACCAATTTCTGATGGGCGAGCAAGGGTACACATAGAGCGCTTTTAGAACCGCTGCGATTGGTTTCATCATCCGGCCGGCGCAACCAGCGGGTATCCTGCCGGGTGTCATTTACCAGGACGGCTTTGTGATGGCGCACCACCCAACCCGCCATACCTTTTTCCACGGTTTCCCGTAGCTGCTGAACGGTATGAGTGTAGATCTTCTCGCCGTAAATGATAGCTGCGTCCACAGGACGACCGCTCTCATTTAGAACCACTATGCTACCGCGTTCTGCGCCAACGTTGCGGATTGCCAGAGTAAGTATTTTTTTCAGGAGGGGATGCAGCTCGATCTCATTCGCCAGCTCCCGGCTGATGTTGTAAAGTAATTCAAGTGAAGTTTTTGGGTTTTCGATATCCATTAGATTATCAAAATAATTCTCACTAAATATTGGTCTGAAGGTTCTACATTTGTTTAATCATACTCTGTTATGTCAAATATTTTGTAAAAATCAAGACACTGTTATTTTTTCCAGCATTTTAGCCTGAAAATGTTCATTGCGAATTGTATTACAACGCACGCAATCCTGACGGTTACACAACAGAGCAAAAGGGTCGGCGTCAATTGCGGTTTTTACAGCATGTACCAGAAAGGACAATGGAAATGCCTGAACATGCAAACCATTCAAGTTGACCTTTCGTGTGATATCTTCAAGCATGGGTGAAATTGCATTAAAACCATCTGAGCATCCAGGAAAACCGGGACACTCCACGACCCCATTGTGCGTCAAAGCCCACCGGATAAACTGACGTCTGCCAGCAAGCTTTTCGGAATAGTGAATGGAGGTGTTGACTGTCTGATCAACGCCGAGCAGTAGTACCCAGCCTTTCATACTGCTGATGGCAGCAATTGGTGTAAATGGGTCAGATAAAGTCTGTGATCGAAGTGCATAATCCAGGTTGGTAGCTGAGAATGAAAAAATGGGGTGTGATGTACGTTTTGTTTGGGGAAGCCGTCTGAAGGTTTCAGGGATGCTGCCTATCAATGGATCGACAGGCATATCGTGGCGGAAGAACTCTGCCATTTGGTTGATATCATCACCACTGCCATATATCATTCCATTATCCGGCGGCCCCTCTTTGGGGATGACCATGGTTTTGTAAGTAAAAGCTGGCATGAGGATCTCTTTGGACATCACACTGAGAGCTCCGAGAATCGTCCCTGCACCTCCCCGGACATCGCCGAAAGCAGAAAGGGAGGAATGAACGATAACAGGCGAATCTGAAGGGATCTGCAGATCAAGAAATGCATTCGCAGCTTCGCGATATGTGAGCATGGCCTCCTCCCAGTATTATTAAGTACAGATTGAGCGTAGTTGATCTCTAAAATAATTATAGTCTGGAATAATTCATTTGCTTGCCACAAAATCTTACAGGTTCCTTAAGGACAGACTGGCACATTTGATGAAGCAGAATGCCGGTTTACATCAATTCCGAGATAAGACGAAGGGTCAATCGTATTTTGGATTTTTAACTCGTTTAAATAATTGCTATTACCGTCATCCATTACAATCGAAAAGTGAAGGTGAACGCCTACTGGATTATTCGGGTCACCGGAATAGTTGCCCTGGTATCCAAGCAACTCACCAGCTTTGACTTGCTTTTCTTTTGTACCGGGAGGAAAGCCTTCTGAAATGTATGATTTCCCATTTTGATCGGCAAGATGGGTGTAGTAAAGCCAGATCTGCCTGTCTTTTTGTAATGGGTCTGATGGAATGCGGATGATCACAGTCGATTTCCAATCCGTTTGACGCGTGAGGTATCCATCGTAGACAGCAAAAACAGGTGAAATACCGGGTTCACGTCCTCCGAAAATATCGATTCCTTGATGGCGGTGGCCAATGCGGAAGGAGTCATCCCAGAGGTAACCGATATATCCTTCGGTAGGAAGCAGAAATGGCGCACCTTCACACCGACCGAGCGACTCGATTGTCCATTCCGGAAATTTATCAGGCTGACTCAGCCACATCAGGAGGCGGGTATGCCGTGTCAGGCTGGAACGATATTGTAAAAAAACGGCAATGAGCAGCCCCAACAGGATACCACTGATGAGAATGATTGTGAACTTGGGTTTTCGTTCTGCTTTCACTAGAAAATTATACCTGTTCAGGGAAAGTTAATACAGTTCTGATAATTAATTTATACATCTCTAACGTCCGGCAGGTAATATATATTTACAAACAATAAAATATTACCGGTAGGTATAAGGAGATAAATTATGCGTTACTATATTTCACCCATCAACCAACGTCCACACTGGGCATTGGCAGCTACGCCACGCCGTTCTCATTGGATGGAAGACAGATCTGAGACATTATCTGTTCCCATGGATATTATTGAGAAGGAAGATTCTTATCATTTGAGCGTTCTAGTTCCTGGTTTGAAGGCTGAAGATGTATCCATCTCGCTGGAAAAGGAAATTTTGACCATCCAGGGTAACCTAGGCTATCAACGCGAAGAGAACCAGAATTATGTGGTTGCAGAACGTCCAAGTGGAGATTTCAAGAGGTCTGTCAAACTTACGGCTACCATAAATGCTGAGAAAATTGAAGCAAAACTTACAAACGGCGTTTTAACTGTGGATATTCCAAAATCTGAAGCAGCCAAACCAAGAACGATTAAAGTAAATTAATCAAAGATTATGAAGCACAAAAGGGCATCCATGCGGATGCCCTGAAATGCATTAATTTATCATTAGTGTATATCAGTATCCTTGACGATGAGATTTATAATCAGTACTATATAATTAATGATGGAGGGCAAAACCATGAAAGAACGCATATTGATCATTGAAGATGACGAAGCAATTCTCCGCATTCTCAGGCGGGGATTATCCTTCGAAACTTATCAAGTTGAAACAGCGATTAATGGACAGGAAGGATTACAGAAAGCCCGGGAGTATCACCCAGATCTGATAATTTTGGATTGGATGCTACCAGGAATGGACGGGTTGGAAGTGTGTCGCCGGCTCCGTTCTGCCGGACCAGTCCCAATTCTAATGTTAACAGCGAAGGATACCATCAATGACCGGGTGCAGGGCTTGGACGCGGGAGCTGATGATTATCTGGTGAAACCTTTCGAACTGGAAGAATTGTTAGCCAGAATTCGGGCGTTGCTGCGCAGAACACAACCGGAAAGGATCCCAGTTTTGACTTTTTCGGATCTGTCGTTGGATACTTCATCCAGACTAGCGATCCGTAATGGCAGGGAGATCCAATTGACAGCCAAGGAGTACGATCTACTCGAACTCTTTTTAAGACACCCTCGCCAGGTACTTACCCGGGAAGTAATTTTTGACCGGGTATGGGGTTACGATTTTGGTGGAGAATCAAATGTTTTGGATGTGTATATTCGCTACTTAAGGCAGAAGCTAGTCGTAGGAGATGAGCATCAATTGATCCATACCGCCCGAGGTGTGGGTTACGTCTTGCGCGAAATACCCTAATGTCGCTTCGTTACCAGCTCACACTGCTCTATTCACTACTGGCCGGCTTTATTCTGCTCATCTATGGATTGGGCGTTTATATCATGGTCAGCGTTATGCTGGTAGACCAAATTGATAAATCCCTCACCAACACAGCTCAGGAATTGATTTCCAATACACGGGTAAATGCTCAGGGTGAAGTAGAGATCATCCGTGTGCCATCATTGGATGCTACATCCACGATATACCTTCAAATTTGGGATAATGATTCTCGTTTGAAAGTATCTTCCATTAATATTACACGCCTAGCGAAATCACTGGACCCGATAGGCCTTCGGGTCCAGCAGCCTGTTTTCCATGATACAAAATTAAATAATGCCAGCCTGCGTGTCCTCAGCGTGCCTCTTGAAGTGGATGGACGGAAAATGGCTGTGCTGCAAGTGGGAACCAACCGTGGCATTGTGGATGTTCTGCAGAATATTTTGATCACAGTGCTGGGAATTGTGATGGTGATCTCTATCTCACTGGCCGGCCTGTTTGGATGGTTGAGCACTGGCCAGGTGCTTGTCCCGCTTGAGAAGGTGACTCTCGCAGCTTTGAGTATCACCAATGCCGATGACCTCTCCAGGCGGATTCCCTATTCCAGAAAGAGTAAAAATGAAATTGGCGTATTGATCGAGGCATTCAATCAAACCCTCGATCGATTAGAGTACCTGTTCAACCGGCAAAAACGCTTTATGGCTGATGTCAGCCATGAATTGCGCACCCCATTGACCGTGATCAAGGGCAATGTTGGCCTGCTGCGTATGATGAAAAAACCCGATGAAGAGTCACTTCAAAGCATCGAAACCGAGGTGGATCGATTGACGCGCATGGTAGGTGACTTGTTACTACTCGCACAGGCAGAGGCCGGTAAACTGGAATTGGATTTAAAGCCTATTGAATTGGATACTATCCTTCTTGAAGTTTTACAGCAGGCTAAGGTGCTGGCCGGGAATAAGATTGAACTTAAGCTGACAGAAATTGATCAAATCCAGGTCGTTGGCGACCGGGATAGGATCAAGCAGGTGTTTATCAACTTGCTCGCGAATGCTGTCAAATATACGCCAACAGGTGGTTCGGTTTTCGTGGCAATCAAAAAAGTCGGCAACCAGGCGCAGACAGTGATCGAAGACACCGGGCCGGGAGTTCCGGCCAAAGATCTGCCGCATATATTTGAGCGTTTTTACCGGGGAGATAAAGCCCGAACGCGATCCACTGACGGGAGCAGTTTTGGGTTAGGTCTTTCAATTGCATACTGGATCATTAAGAATCATGGCGGCCGTATTGAAGTAAAGTCGAAAGAAGGTGCGGGGACAACATTTACTGTGTGGCTGCCGCTTGCACCGGAAAAAGAACCTTAGATTCGAAAACCCATCCTTAATGCTTTTTTTGTAACCCTATCGCCTCGAAACACCACAAAATATTGACTCTCACCCTGATTCCTGATAGACTCAGCCTTCGCTGTGTCAAGGTATTATATTTCCATACCTTGCCGATAGTGGGTGCATTTGGTATAATGCACTCCGCGATAAAAGGTATTTTAACAATCGAACGCCGACGTAGCTCAATCGGCAGAGCAACCGCCTTGTAAGTGGTAGGTTATGGGTTCGATTCCCATCGTCGGCTCACGTTGTGAGCAAAAAGTCGGCGTTCCACCCGCAGTAAATGCGGGGTGTGAAAGTAACTTTGTTCGCAATTATATTCTCGGGCGGTTACCCAAGTGGCCAAAGGGGACTGACTGTAAATCAGTTGTCAGACGACTTCGGAGGTTCAAATCCTTCACCGCCCACTGAGTCACATACCTACGGAATGAAGGCCGGAGGGCTGATTCTGGGGTGCAGCTAGCCCTCATAGCTCAGTCGGTAGAGCGCGTTCTTGGTAAGAACGAGGTCATGGGTTCGAATCCCATTGAGGGCTCATGCTGACGTAATAAACTATTATGTCTTGTAAGGAGAAGAAAAAATGGCGAAGCAAAAATTTGATCGATCGAAGCCGCACATGAATATAGGGACCATGGGGCATATCGACCATGGAAAAACGACGTTGACCGCGGCGATCACCAAATGGAGCCAGTTGCGGGGATTGGCAGAATTCAAAGCGTATGACCAGATCGACAACGCGCCGGAAGAAAAAGCGCGCGGGATCACGATCAACATCGCACATGTGGAATACCAGACGGACAAACGGCACTACGCGCACGTAGATATGCCGGGACACCGTGACTACATCAAGAACATGATCACAGGAGCAGCACAGATCGATGGTGCGATCCTGGTGGTGGCAGCGCCGGATGGTCCGATGCCGCAGACGAAAGAACACGTCCTGCTGGCGCGCCAGGTGGAAGTGCCCAGCATAGTGGTGTACTTGAACAAGATCGACCAGATGGGCGATCCTGAACTGTTGGAACTGGTGGAACTTGAACTGCGCGAAATGCTGACCGCCTACAAATTCCCCGGGGACACGACCCCGATCGTGCGCGGCTCAGCGCTGCAGGCATTGCAATCGACCAGCACCGATCCCGAAGCGCCGGAATACGCCAGCATCAAAGAATTGATGCGAGTGGTGGATGAATACATTCCAGAACCGGTGCGTGCGGTGGACAAACCATTTATGATGCCGGTGGAAGACGTCTTCTCGATCAAAGGCCGTGGCACAGTCGTGACAGGCAGAGTGGATCGTGGACGGGTCAAAGTAGGCGAAGCGGTGGAGATCGTGGGATTGCAGGAAAAGACCCGCAGCTCAGTCTGCACGGGTGTGGAAATGTTCCACAAACTGCTGGACGAAGGCATGGCCGGGGACAACCTGGGCTTGCTGCTGCGTGGAATTGAGCGCACGGATGTAGAGCGAGGACAGGTCATCGCCAAGCCGGGCTCGATCACCCCGCACAAGAAATTCATGAGCGAAGTGTACGTATTGAAGAAGGACGAAGGCGGCCGACACAAAGCATTCTTTACAGGCTACCGCCCGCAGTTCTATATTCGGACAATGGACGTAACCGGCAACATCAAACTGCCGGATGGTGTAGAAATGGTAATGCCAGGGGATAACGTGAACCTGGAAGTAGAATTGATCGTACCTGTGGCATTGGAGCAGGGCTCAACATTTGCAGTTCGAGAAGGTGGTCTGACGGTTGGCGCCGGTAGGATCACAAAAATACTGGACTAAAGGAGCTGTAATACCCTTTTGGGTGTTGCGAAGATTAAGTTATGGCATCAAAGAAAGATGTTCGCCCAGTTATTACACTGGCCTGCTCTGAATGTAAAGAGCGTAACTATACATCCGAGAAGAATCGCAGAAACGATCCCGGACGTATGGAACTGCAAAAATATTGTGCGCGATGCAAGAAACACACAGCGCATCGTGAGACAAAGTAAGCAGGATTTTCTACCGATCAGCGGTCAATAATAAACTCCGCTGATCGATAAAATTAGGCCAGTAGCTCAATTGGCAGAGTGCCTGTCTCCAAAACAGGAGGTTGAGGGTTCGATTCCTTCCTGGCCTGCCAGAAGAAAAAGCGAACGCCGTCGTCTTGGGCGGCGTTTTAGCCGTAGGACACCCTTTTAGGGGGTTAACATCCCCTCTTTGGTGTAACTTCCCTGGATCAGGGAAATAAGGAGAATGTGGTGGCTACTAAAATCGAAAAAGCGAAAGCAGCGAATTTTCTGCAGCGTTATTACCGTGAAACAATTGGTGAGATCCGCAAGGTAAACTGGCCGACACCGAAAGAAGCGTGGCATCTTACAAAAATCGTTCTGATCGTACTGGTAATAATGGCCGCCCTTCTAGGATTATTGGATTTCGTATTTTCGAAGCTCATTGCATTAGTTCTGGCTTAATTCTTTTCGCCGGAAAATAGGAGCGCAATATTAATGGACGCGCAGGAAAATCAAGAAATTGAAGAACCGCAAGAATCAGAACCCGCTGAAGATGTAAAAAAACCAGAGGGTCCTGGCGCGCCGCTTAGCATGGATTCACCAGGCGCGCCTGAACTCACGATTCAACAATCCATCGAAGAAGCAGGCGATACACGCGCCTGGTATGTTATCCATTGCTATTCCGGGTATGAGAACAAGGTTCGCCATAACCTTGAACAACGGATTGAAACCATGGGTATGAAAGACAGAATCTTTGATGTTGTCATTCCAACCCAGGAAGAGATCGAAGTCAAGGATGGCAAACGAAAAACAGTTGAACGTCACGTATTCCCGGGATATGTACTTGTAAACTTGATCCTCACTGAAGAATCATGGTTCGTAGTTCGTAATACCCCTGGAGTAACCGGGTTCGTCGGAATGGGGAATGTGCCAACACCTTTGCGAACGGAAGAAGTATCTCAGATTCTTCGCCGTATGGAAGCTGAAGCGCCGGTTGTAAAAGTTACCTTCAAGATCGGTGAGAGAGTGCGCATCGTGGATGGTCCATTCAACGATTTTCGTGGAAATGTGGCGGAAATTGACATGGATCGGACCAAGGTCCGTGTAATGGTTAATTTCTTTGGACGTGAAACTCCTGTAGAACTGGACTTTTTGCAGGTGGAACGCGCTTAAATATTGGTATCACCAATCCAATGGATTGAGACAGGTGGAAGGATGAACCTATAATCATCCGCTATGACCACAAAGGAGAAAAAAAGTGGCAAAGAAGATTAAAGCAATAGTGAAGTTGAATATATCAGCCGGGAAAGCAAATCCGGCGCCCCCGATTGGTCCTGCTCTGGCTGGCCACGGGTTGAATATCATGGCCTTCTGCAAGGAATACAACGCCCGCACGAACAATCGAATGGGCGATATTATTCCAGCAGAGATCAGTGTTTACACAGATGGGTCTTTTACATTTGTGTTGAAATCCACCCCTGCTGCCGTACTGCTCTGTAAAGCAGCTGGCATCGAAAAGGGATCTGCTGAACCAAACCGGATTAAGGTTGGCAAGGTTACACGCGCTCAATTAAAAGAGATTGCCGAGATCAAAGCCAAGGATATGAACTCCTTCGATATTGATGCATCCATCAAGCAACTTGAAGGTACCGCCCGCAATATGGGAATAACAATCGAAAAGTAACCCCTGTGGGAGGGCAACATAAGCCCGCCAGAACCACCTAGGAGAAAAAATGGCAAAACACGGAAAGAAATACCTGGCTGCAAAAGCCAAAATTGATGCTGATAAAGCATATGCCCCACTTGAAGCAGTAGAACTCGCAAAAGAAACATCCATAACAAAATTTGACGCAACAGTCGAAGTTCACATGCGTATGGGGTTGGACCCGCGTCAGGCGGACCAGATGGTGCGTGATGTGGTTGTTCTGCCGCATGGTTTAGGAAAGACAGTTCGAATTATTGTCTTTGCTCAAGGCGAAGCGGCGACCCTTGCCAAAGATGCTGGCGCAGACTATATCATTGATACCGATGAAATGGTTAACAAAATTCTTGGCGGATGGACTGACTTTGACCTGGCCATGTCCACCCCGGATATGATGGGTAAAGTTGGTAAATTAGGCCGAGTTCTCGGTCCGCGCGGATTGATGCCAAACCCGAAAGCTGGCACAGTTGCCGCCGGAGAAGACCTTCCTCGAGTAATTCAAGAAGCCAAAGCTGGTCGTGTTGAATTTCGTTTAGATAAGACTGCAAACATCCATGCCCCGATTGGGAAAGTTTCTTTTGATACCAAAAGTCTATATGAAAATCTGGCATCATTGATGAATGCCATCAAAAAGGCCAGACCAAGCGCAGCAAAAGGTATTTACATAAAACATATAACTGTTACCTCAACGATGGGACCTGGCATTAAGCTGGATACAAATGCTGCCCAAACCATGTCAGAAACGCTGGAATAGGTTATAATATACACAATTAAATAAACAACTTCGCCGCAGATAGCCGGTGCCTGTATCGATAATTCGACGGGCTTAATGAATACCAGCCGAGGTGAGGACTTTCTAACAAAACATTCTTGAATGTTGAAGTCTTTGCCCGATTGGAAAATTATCAGGTAAAGACTTTTTTTTATTCTATATCGGGAAGGAGGTGAAAGACATTGGCTTTCAGCAAACAACATAAAAGTGTAATGCAAGAACAATACGTCAACTGGCTTAAGAAGAGTCAAGCGATGATTATGGTCGAATACTCCGGGTTGAACATGAAAGGAATCAATGCCGTCCGGGCAAAAGCTCGTGAAGCTGGCGGAGAATTTCATGTGGTGAAAAATACATTGTTTACAAATGTATTCAAAGAACAGAATATTGAATTAAACGATACTTTGCTTACCGGTTCAACAGCAGTTGGTTTCGCATTTAGCGATGCCCCGGCTATGGCAAAAGCAATGACCGATTTTATAAAAGGTAACGACGTCTTCAAAGTGAAAGGCGGTTACCTTGGAAATCAGTTCATGGATGCAGGGCAGATCAAAGCATTAGCAGATTTACCGCCACTGCCAGTTATGCGTGCAAAACTACTTGGATTAATCCAGACACCAGCCAGTCAACTTGTTCGAACATTGGCAGAACCCGCTCGCGGGTTGGCATCGGTGGTCAGGGCGTATTCCGAGAGGGAAGCGTAATTAATCAGGAATTAGGATCAATGAGAGATTGCTTTATTACATCCTTTTTGATCATAATTAATAATAAATAACATCTTGTAAGGAGAAATTGAAATGGCTGATTTAGCTAAACTTGTAGAAGAATTAAGCGCACTTTCCGTTCTGGAAGCTGCTGACCTGGTCAAACAACTGGAAGAAAAGTGGGGTGTTTCTGCCGCCGCTCCTGTTGCTGTTGCTGCTGCCGGCGCTGCTGGTGGAGCTGCTGCCGAACCCGTGGAAGAGAAGACTGAATTTGACGTCATCGTGAAAGATCCCGGCGCCAAGAAAATTGAAGTCATCAAGGTCATTCGTCAACTCACCAACCTTGGACTTGTTGAAGCCAAAAATATGGCTGAGACTGCTGGCGCCAAGGTCCTTGCCGGCGTAACCAAAGAAGCCGCTGCAGATGCCAAGGGCAAACTTGAAGCTGCCGGTGCCGCAGTCGAAGTAGCATAAAACTATAATGAAACAAAAATTATACCCTGTCCAAAAGACAGGGTATTTTAGTTTATCTGAAGATCATGCCTCTATAGATTCCTGCAAATTCTTATTGATTATGGGTAAGAGTTTAATTCATCCAACCTACAATTATTATTAATCGCAATATATCGTTATAATTATTCCAAACAAAAATTCTAATCATATAGGTACATTATGTTATCTTTTCTTGAAAATTATCCACCGGTTGTGCAGGCGTTATTTGCCGGGATCTTTACGTGGGGTGTAACAGCCCTGGGCGCCTCATTTGTATTTTTCAATAAAACTGTCAGCAGAAAGTTGCTGGTTGCCATGCTTGGATTCGCTGCGGGGGTGATGATTGCCGCTTCCTGCTGGAGTCTGCTGGTTCCATCCATAGACTTATCCACAGAACTGGGACTCCTCCCATGGGTTCCACCCGTAGTAGGTTTTCTGATGGGTGGCTTATTCCTCTTTGTAATTGATAAAATCATCCCGCATCTGCACCTTGGCTTTGATATATCCGAGACTGAGGGAATCAAAACTTCCTGGCAGCGCTCCATTCTGCTGGTTCTGGCGATAACCCTTCATAACATTCCTGAAGGTTTGGCGGTCGGGGTAGCCTTCGGAGCTGCTGCGGCTGGATTGCCAACAGCAACTATCGCTGGTGCTGTAGCTTTGGCTATCGGTATTGGTTTGCAGAATTTTCCCGAAGGAATGGCGGTGTCAGTTCCATTAAGGGGCGAAGGTCTTTCCCGCACCAGATCATTTTTGTTCGGTCAGGCGTCAGCAATTGTGGAACCAATTGCCGCTGTGATAGGCGCGGTTGCAGTGATCGCCATGCGTCCCATTCTCCCTTATGCGCTTTCATTTGCGGCCGGAGCCATGATCTATGTTGTTGTGGAGGAATTGATCCCGGAATCTCAGCGAGGTGAAAGTACCGATATCGCTACCGCAGGAGCAATGATCGGCTTTGCAGTTATGATGCTGTTGGATGTTGCTTTGGGTTAAGCTGCGGTCGGTAATCGACGGACAACCATCAACACTTTCCCTTGAACTTGAACAGTTCGAGGATCATTGATAATGATTGGGTCCATGGTTTTGTTGGCAGGTTGCAGGCGAATTTTTCCACCCTCTTTATAGAAATACTTCAGGGTAGTTTCGTCCTTATCCAATAGCCAAACAGCCACCATTTCTCCGTTTATTGCTTCGCTTGCTTTTTTCATGATGATGACATCGCCATCATTCACCATCGCGTCGATCATAGAATCGCCCTGAACCTCGAGTGCAAATATATCTTCCACTTTGTCACGTAGAGGCAGCATGCTGCGGGCGATATCAATTGCTGATTCCGAATCAAAATATGCCAAATCGGAAGCTGGGACTGGAACTGGTAAACCGGCAACGATCCTGCCGACTATTGGTATTCGAATTAGCTCTTCAATTTTTTCCACAACTGGAGTAACTCCATTGGCGAGCATTTTATTAAATGAATCTTTTAGAAGGGTGATCCCACGGGAGATATTTTTCTCACGTTTGATATAACCCCAGTTTTCTAATTGATCGAGGTAGTAATTGACGACCGAAGTTGAGGAGATGCTGGTTTCTTCGCATATTTCGCGAATGGATGGTGGATACCCAAACTTTTTCTGAAAGCTGCCCATGAAAACCAAAATACTTTTATGCCGTGGACCAATGCCCTGAGATTTTTTTGCCATTTTACCCTCCAACCGGAGTTATACTGTACATTTGTGCTAATTTATTTATACACGAACATTCGTTCTGTGTCAAGCAATAATATGGTATTGAGTTTACGAATTCGCTAACGTAATTATTCCTCATCCCCTTTTTATTATCAAGTTCCGATTGCATTTTATCGATTTTTCGATTAATATTTGTACGATTTTTGGTAACACCATAATCATATAAATTTTCGCCAGGGATGATATTTAATTATAGACATCATTCCCCGGTCTGGGCAACAATTTTCCTTGAGAGGGCATATGATGCAACTTAATTTTCGTGAAATAGCCAAAATGATCGACTTAAGCTGTGTTAGGACATACAGCTCGAAGCAAGATATTCTCGAACTTGTTGAAAACGCCAAGAAATATGAATTTGGACAGGTCTCGGTGATGCAGTGTTTTTTACCACTTACAAAAGAACTGTTGGAAAATTCTCCACAAATACATATCGTAGGCAATGTCAGTTTTCCTTCGGGTTCCGATTCCACCACAATCAAAGTTGCTCAGGCTATAGAGATGGTCGTAGTCGGTTGTAATGAGATCGACATGGTAATGAATGTCGGATTGCTTAGATCCGGTCTGGAAAATGAAGTGGCAAAGGATATCATAGCCGTGATTTCAGCTGCGGATGGGCTACCGGTAAAAGTGATCATCGAAATTGCTTATCTAAGTGAGGAAGAGACCAGGACAGCCTGCCAAATATGCCTTGATAGCGGAGCTTCTTTCGTCAAGACCGGCACCGGTTGGGCAGATGGGACAACCATAGAGAATGTTCGGCTCGTCAAATCGATCGTGGGAGACAGGATCAAGATCAAAGCCTCAGGTGGGATCCGTGATTTGGATACTCTGGTTGCAATGTACAAAGTGGGAGCCACTCGATTCGGTGTCAACCTCAAAAGCGGCAAAGCAATCGTGGATGAATGTCTATCCAGAGGTGGCCATATCGAAATTTAGTTCTTATTATTGGTAATCATTCACCGGCAAACGAAAGGGATAACATGAGTAAAAGAATCATATCCTATGATCTGGGTACAGGGGGAAACAAAGCTTCCCTGTATGATGTCGATGGCGACTGTCTTGCGAGTACCTTTGTGCCTTATGCCACCAATTATCCTCATGTCGGTTGGCATGAACAAAATCCTAGTGATTGGTGGAATGCTGTCGTAGAAAGTACCCGGCAGTTGTTATCCACCAGCGGTGAAGATAAAAATAATGTCGTTTGCCTGGGAATTTCGGGTCATAGCCTAGGATGTGTACCCATCGCTGAAGATGGCCGCCTATTGCGCAATTCCACACCAATCTGGTCGGATATCCGCTCGCAAAAAGAGGTGTCAGAATTTTTCAAAAATGTGGATGCTGACTACTGGTATGAGACTACTGGAAATGGATTTCCAGCGGCATGCTATACCATATTCAAGATCATGTGGTACCGCAATAACGAACCAGGTATGTATAAGAAAATATTCAAGGTCATTGGTACGAAGGATTACATCAACCTGAAACTGACAGGCAGGATCAATACAGATTACTCTTATGCCTCCGGCACAGGTATTTACAATCTACAAAAATGGGGTTATGAGGATGAATTCATTAAGGCAAGCGGGGTTTCGACAGAGCTTTTTCCAGAGATCGTTCCATCAACCCAAATTTTGGGAGGGATCATCCCCACGGTGGCTGAACAGTTGGGGTTGAATCCGAACGTTCAAGTAGTATGTGGTGGAGTGGATAACTCCTGTATGGCTCTAGGTGCAAAAAACATTAAAGAAGGAAGGGTTTATACATCGCTCGGATCATCCGCATGGATCGCGGTTTCCTCAACGCAGCCGATCATTGACAGTAAAGCCAAACCATTCGTTTTTGCTCATGTCATGCCAGGCATGTTTACATCTGCAGTCAGTATTTTTTCAATGGGAACTTCATTCAAGTGGGTACGCGACAACATCTGCAGTGATCTGATCGAGAAGGCTAATATAGATCACCTGGATGTATATGACCTGATGACCGAACTGGCTGCTGAAGCGCCAGTAGGGTCGAACAATCTTCTCTTTAACCCCAGTCTGGCAGGCGGCACATCGCAGGACTATAGCATCCGTATTCGTGGCGCTTATATGGGATTGGATCTAAAGCATGGGAGAGCGGACCTTATCCGTGCAGCGATGGAAGGTATTGCCATGAACTTGCGGCAGCGCTTGGACCTGTTGAGGAAATACGTAAAAATTCAAGACGCGGTCTTATTGGTTGGTGGTGGAAGCAAGTCTGGTCTTTACCGAAGGATCTTTGCTGATGCTTTTAACACCCCGATCCTTAAAACCAACATTGACCAGGATGCCGGAGCCCTCGGCGCGGCAGCGATAGCCGCGGTAGGCTGTGGCCTGTGGGAGAATTTTGAAAAGATTGACCAGGTCCACAAGAATGTTGAACTTGTCCAACCCGATCCGGAAAATAATCGAATTTATGAAAAGTTGCTGCCAGTATTTGATCAAGCAGCGATATACCAAGCGAATCTGTCTGAACAACTGTACAACCTGGATCTCTAGTTAGTTGTGAAATATTTTCCAATATCAAACTTGTGTCCTCATTGCTGATTACGATATTATATTAGTTATTGGTTCATATTTTTGTGAAAAATATATATTTTCACGATTGAAAATAAATTCTAAATTGTTATTATTGATATATGGTCATAAAACTAAGATTCCTGGACTTGCCATTGACCCTTACCGTGGCTTTGATCTATATTTCCGCCTGTGCAAATTCTGGACAACCCGCGGGAAACGAGGAAAACTCAATGGGGACAGGTTTTATCCCTGATGTTAATTCAGAAGTATCAATACCCGATGATGTATCCAAAATAGAAAACCCAACATTAGAAAGAAAGAATACTCTGGAGGCGACGGATATGGTTTTCATGCTTACTTCCCCAGCATTTGAACATAAGCAGGCAATACCTTCCAAATTTACCTGCACAGGTGAGGATATATCCCCGGAACTTATTTGGAATGATCCCCCTGAAGGGACAATATCCTTTGGCCTAATTATGGACGATCCTGATGCCCCAGCAGGGACCTGGGTCCACTGGGTTATGTATAATATTCCAGCAAATCTCCGTGGATTACCTGAAGCTGTTCCTGGGAAGAAGGATGTTAAAGAGATGGGGATGAATGGGATTAACAGCTGGCCCAAGATTGGTTATGGGGGTCCATGTCCACCTTTAGGTACACATCGGTACTTTTTTAGAATATACGCTCTGGATACCTGGATGGGTCTGGAATCAGGAGCATCCAAACCTGAATTAATTAAAGCAATGCAAGGTCACATTTTGGGAATAGCTGAGTTAATGGGTACTTATAAGAAGTAACTGTTTGCATGTAATATTATGATCTATATAACCAACACCTGGTTTCTCCCATTTGATTTGCATTGATACATTAATTCATCTGCCCGTTCCACAATAGATGTCGCAGTATCCTGACTGCGAACCATCGTTCCACCGATGGATATGGTAGCTTGAATGTTTTTACCATTAACCTCGGTATGCGAATTTTCAACCAGAATTCTTAACTTATCAGCAATTGCCAAAAGACTCTGAATATTGGCATTAACAAATAAGCCTAAAAACTCTTCTCCTCCCCAGCGGCCAATCAAATCAGAAGATCGCAAATTACTGGTTAGTGTTTTTGAAACCACTCTTAATACTTCATCGCCAGCATGGTGTCCGTATGTGTCATTTAGTTGTTTGAAATGATCAATGTCTATGAACAATAATCCAAAGTTATTTTTATAGGCATGGAATTCTGATAGACTGCTCTCTAGTTTCATTTTTAAATAGTACCGGTTGGGAATCCTAGTCAAGTCATCCTTAATCGCAATCTCCGCCAGCAAACTGCTCCGATTTCTTTCTAAGATGATCTTTGATATATCGTTAAAGGTTTCAACCGCACCAATAATTTCGCCATTTTGACCATGGATTGGTGCTGTCCGAACCAAAACTGGAACCCTGTGCCCATCTGTGTGGTGTAGATATACTTCAGCTTCTTGAACACAATTATCCGTGATTGTCTTAACAATTGGGCAATTTCCATTGCAGAGAGACTCGCCCTGATCATTAATATGGACAAGGATATTATCCATACACCGCTTCCCAAGGACAAAAGCTTGCTGATACCCTGAAATCATCTCAGCGCCGCGATTCCAGTACGTGATTCGCCGCTCCACATCTACAAAATATACACCTTCGGTTAGGTTATCCAGTAAGTCTTTATAAAAAGTTCCAGGAATAAGAATTTCATTCATAGATATTTTTCCATTACAGTTGATTTACAAATCTATCTCTGGCATGAATAATGTACAATCCTAATTTATAATCACAATGAAAATTGATGAGTTAATTATTTCAGGAATAATTAATAAATCCATAAATAAGTGGTTAATATTATTATGTATATTAAAGAATCGTTCTGCCTGAAGCTGAAGGAGTGACCATGAACCCAATAAATAGGGAACGCCCATTACCTCAAATTGTTATTGATGCCGGAGAGGATGTGAGCCTACTGAAAGCGGCAATTCGTTATCCGGATTATGAAGTGAGAGAAGCCGCTGCCTGGGTTCTTGGAATGATCGGAAAATATGAGTGTTTGGCGCCGCTCTCGAATGCTCTCAAGGATCCTGATTCGATTGTTAGGGAAGCGGCGGCCAGAGCCCTGGGGAATGTAAACGACCTGCCAAATATAAATCGAAAGATCGGCTTGTTTGAGGATACTCCTGATGATGTCTCAGCGCTAAATGAACTGACCCGCGCCTTAAAAGATCGCGAATACAGGGTACGGGCAGCAGCCGCGACTAGCCTGATAAATTTCGGTAGAGACGTGGATAATGTACAGGAACCAATGGCGCTGAACACAGAGGTGGAACCGATCAACCCTCAATCTTTACCATCCATGTACCAACCCTACGGAGTATCCAGCGAAGTCGAAAAAGAATTAGCGCCAAAAAAGGTTTACCCGCCTCTTTTACGTAATAAAGCTATTCCACAATTATTGATAGATGCAGATTTCAATTTTGATGAATACAGGGAGTTATTGAAGAACAAAGAAACAGAACTTCGAGAGGCAGTAGCCTGGGCTTTAGGTGTTATGGCTGATCCTGAAGGTACTAGTTTGCTAATAAATGCTCTTAAAGATACTGAGCCAGTAGTACGAGAATCAGCTGCCAGATCATTAGGGCAGCTTAAATATCGAAGTGATACAAAGGAAGCTGCTGGTAGATTTGAAGACAAAAGAGAAGACCATCAGGCGGCAGACAGCCTGCAGAAAGCTTTGAAAGATAAAGAATTACGAGTGAGATCTGCGGCAGCTGCAGCCCTGGCAAACTTTGGAAAACCGGAGATAGCAAAACAATTGCTGACTTTACTAAAAGATACTATTCCCAATATGCGGGCTGCCGCCGCGACTGGCCTTGGCGGATGCCCTTACCCTGAAGTTGTGCCAGCCTTGATCCTGCGATTGAAAGATGATGATTTCTGGACAAGATTGTGCGCTGCCAGGTCTTTGGGGAAACTGCATGACCCAATCGCGTTGGAATTCTTGAAAGATGCCTTGCATGACCAAAACTCCTCCGTACGGCAAAATGCTGTGATTGCACTTACCGAACTAGGCAGTGGGGGCGTTGGAGAGCCTTCATTCTGGAAAAAGTTGTCTGATGAAATGCTTACTATGGGAAGCCTTGATCCTGCAGAAGAAGTTCAGGCGGCCGCACAGCAGGCAATGATAATACTGAAGAAGCGATTATAGTTAGTACTAACAATACAGATTCGCATCTTTTCTGGTAATTTCTCGTATATAGTAATGAAAATACAGAAGAAAGGCTAAAAAGCAGATGGAAGAGCAAATAATTAAGGAGAATGAAAATAATTTTCGACGGGACGGAATTGGAACCTTCGCTTGGGCATTTGTATTGCTTTGGGCAGGAGTCGTATTCCTCTTTGAAAATTTGGGATATTTAGATAAGTTTAATATACCTATCAGGGGAATTCCTGAAGGTTTTCAGGCAATGTCTGCCTGGACATTAGTGTTGTTGGGAGCAGGTTTGATTTTCCTGATTTCAGCCATCCTGCATGCAATCATTCCTGGAAACCGCAGACACATAACCGGACATATGGTTTTGGCGGCTGTAGCGTTGGGTCTAAGCTTAGGCCAGGTTTATTCCTGGACTTTGATAGGTCCATTCGTATTGATAGCAATAGGCATATCTTTTCTGCTTAAGGGAATCGTAAATAAGTAGCAAATGATAGATCTTTATTCAGGGAATCGACAAATTACTGTCGATTCCTTTTTAATTACTTGTGTATTTATTATTTGTTAATAAGGTTATGTGTATCAATTGTGAAAAAGACAATTTTTCTTATAAGACTTATCAAAAAAATCGAATTCCTATTGCATATAAATAATTCTTAACTCTATTTTTATTGTTATCTAATGGGCATCCCGGTATGATAAAAGTGTTGTGATAATATTTATTTCAAACCAACGAGGATTTGGATATTACCCGGGATCGTATGAAAATTAATAACGGTTGTCTATTGCAGAAATCTAAAAAAATTATTAAGCGAACAGGGCTTATGTCCTTCTTTGTTACGCTTATATTGGGAATCGCAATATTCATTGGATTGGATCAATATACCCAAAAACTGCTATTAGAAAATGCACACTCAAAGCTGGAGCTATCAATACACCCGGTGTTTAATTCCCTGTCACAGAAAATGAATGTGAGGTTGGGTTATCTTGAAGCATTTACCAGGCTGGTGGAAACTAACAGTATAAAAGCCCAACCGGAACAAGTTGCAACTTATGATGAGTATCTTAACCCGATACTTTTGAAGGATCAATCAGGCAGCTCTGAATATTATTATTATGCTGAAGGCGGAGTTATCACGTATGCATTTCCCGATACCGAATTTGACTTCTCAGGGAAGAAAATATCGGATTTGATTATGCATTCCACTTTAATTGAAAATCTAACAAACCTAAATTATCAGTCGAGTACGATCACAATTGGCAAAATCTTAGGACAAGAAGGTTTACAACTTATTATTATCGCCCCGATTAGTGGCTCGGGTAAAAATGAAAAAATCGCGATATTTTCTGCAGACTTCGACAGACTTCTAGCTGATTCAGGGTTGTATGATGTTGGTTTCGGCCTGGATGTGACAATTTATGATGAGTTTGATGTTCAAATATTTGGTTCGGCTTCCGTTATCGATGAAAATCCGATTGCTCATACTGTTGCCACCCAAAGCGGAATTTGGAAGATTTATGTGGCGCCAGAAGGTGGATGGCATGGATTTATTGCGCAAACCCTGCTGACTTATCGGATCACAAGTTTGTTGATTCTTTTACTTGTTTTCACACTCATTCAATTTTTTATTTATCGCCAGAAGAATCTTGAGGTTGTTGTTTTACAACGCAGCCAGGAGCTTGAGGCTGAAATTCTTGAGCGTATACATATTCAAGAAGAATTGCGAAAAAGCCGCGACCAACTACAAAAAGCAGAAAAAATGGGTTCACTTGGCACCTGGGAATGGGATTCGGAAAGAGAAGAAATCAAATTATCCAGCGAAATTCATAGAATATTTGGTTTGCCCGGGGAAGATTTCCACCCCACCATCCAGGAAGCGATGCAGATCATCCATGCGGAGGATTGGAAAAAAATTAAAAATGTCCTGCGGGATTTGGAAAGAAACAAGAAAAGCAGGGATTTCGAAATTCGTGTTCATTGCCCCGGGGGAACTATTGCCTCTGGTCTTGTTATTATTAATCCACGTGTGGATGAACATGGCGAGGTATTTGGCTATTGGGGAACTATTCAAGATATAACTCATAGAAAACATTTAGATCAATTACTGAAACAAACGAATCGATCATTGAAAATGGTGTCGTTATGTAATCAGGCGCTGGTTCACGCAACAGATGAAAAAAGGTTACTCAATGATATATGCAAAATAATTGTCAGTGATGGCGGGTATTCTCTGGCTTTTGTGGCGGAAGCAAAGGATGATGAAGTTAAATCCGTCAAAATTCTTTCAAGTTGTGGCGATGATACGGGTTACTTGGAACGAATTGAATTGCGGTGGGATGATTCACCAAGGGGAAATGGCCCTTCAGGTAGAGCAATAAAAAGCGGAAAAACAATAATTTCTGAACAAGTATCAACAGATAGTACGGTTTACTGGAAAGAGTATACAAAAAGCGCGCAAATAAATTCATTATTGGTTATTCCGATTTCCTTTTCTATTTATGGACGTGGAATAATTCAGGTTTGTACGGAAAGAGAAGTTACTTTTTCAGCAGAAGAAACGAAAATATTAAAAGAATTGGCAGATGACATAGCTTTTGGAATAACCACTTTACGCGGAAATTTAGAACGGGATAAATCTGCAGAAGCTTTGCGAATATCAGAAGAAAAATTTGCAAATGCATTTCAAATAAGCCCAGATTCAATTAGCATCAGCCGCTTATCTGACGGCGAGTTCATTGAGGTAAACCAGGGATTTACCAGGATGACAGGATACTCTCATGCAGAGTGTGTGGGAAGGAAATCCAACGAAATTAATATTTGGAAAAACCCGGATGAGAGAGAAGTATTCATTAATCAGTTGATGAAAGATTCCCAGATTGTAAATTATCAAGCCGAGTTCAGGGCTAAAGATAATTCTATAATTACTGGATTAGTTTCTGCGAGGCAAATAGATATTCATGGCGATACCTGTATTCTATCAATCACCAGGGATATTTCTGAAAGGGTATTATTTGAAAAAGAGTTAGAAGAAATTGATGAAAAATTCCAATTAATTACGAACAATATGGAAGAAACAATTTGGTTGATGGATCTCGACCTGAACACCATCTATCTTAGCCCTTCCATTGCCCGTTACTCCGGCTATGAATATGGAGAAGTGAGGAATATTCCATTCTTTGATTTCCTGACACCCGATTCAGTCGAAGAAGTTAAGGATTTAATGTTAAAAGAGCTAACCCCGGAACGGCTCGGAGATAAGAATTGCCATATTTCAACCACGATTGAGGCGAGTTATTTTAAGAAAGATCGCCAGGTGGATTGGGTTGAGGTTACTACGACTGTTATTAGAGACAATGATGGTAAGCCAGTAAGCCTTCTTAACGTTGCCAGGAATATTGCTGAAAGAAAGAAGATGGAACAAGCATTAGATGTTCTTGAAAGTAGATGGCAATATGCGCTTGAGGGAACTGGTGATGGCGTTTGGGATTGGAATCTTTCCACAAATTCGGTTTATTATTCAAAACGGGTCAGGGAAATGTTTGGTGATGAATCGGATGATACATGGCAAACCTATGATGATTGGTTGGAGCGTATCCATCCTGATGATACAGACCTTGTGATATCTGAATTGAATAAGTACACAAGACAATCTATTCCTAAATACTCCATGGAATATAGAGTGCAAAAGGCAGATGGATCATATTGTTGGATATTGGATAGGGGAAAAATTATTGAGTTTGACGAAAATCATTTGCCTAAAAGAATGATAGGTATATTCAGCGATCTGACTGATTATAGAAGTATGCAGCAAAACCTGAAAGAGAACGAAGAGAAGTTCAGACTGCTGGCGGAACGTTCGACTGATATTATTTCATTACTGAGTATTGATGGAGTATATACTTATATTTCTCCCGCATGTCTGCCAATATTCGGATATTTGCCGGCGGAGATGATTGGGAGATCGTTGCTGGAGTATATTCACCCTGAGGATAAAACTCTGGTTAGTTATGTTATCAATCAATTGGATTTGATCGATGATATTCAACCGCTACAATATCGAATTCGAACGAACGCGGGGGAATACATCTGGATGGAAACTACTGCGCAGGTGATAAAGGATGTGAAAAGTGGAAAACCTGTTGAAATTCAAGCAACTGCTCGCAATATTACTGAACGAGTAATGGCCGAAGAAGCCTTACGGGAAAGTGAAGAAAAATTCAGGTCGGTCATCACACAGTCGCAGGATGGCATAATCTTGATAGACGAAGAAGGCGGCATTATTGAGTGGAGTCGGGGGGAGGAAAAAGTAACCGGTATTTCACGCTATGAAGCATTAGGGTCCAAAATTTGGGATATCCAATACAAGATGATCCCCGAACCCAGACGAACTCCAGAAATGCTGGAATTCATAAAAAAGACCACAATAAATTCTCTGGCAAGTGGAAATTTCAACTATGAAAATGAAATCCAGGAACAACCGATCGTAGATGTTGCTGGTAAGACGCATATTGTGCAAACACTCACGTTTCCAATTCATTCTCCTCACGGTTATATGGCTGGATCGATCAGCAGGGATGTCACTGAGATCAAAAAGGCAGAAGAAGCATTACAAAAATCAGAAGTACGATTGCGTTTCATCACAGATAACATGATAGATATGGTCAGTTATATCAATCCTGAGCAGATTTTTGAATATGTCAGTCCATCAGTGATACAAGTTACGGGGTTCGAGGGAAGTGAACAGATTGGACAATCGCTCAGTCAATACATACACCCGGAAGACCTAACCGCTTTTTTGGTTAAGTTAAACCAATCCATTAATGATGGCAAGAAGAGTATCCAGCTTGAATATCGATACAAGCACAAAACTGATGGTTATATCTGGATGGAGTCGATGGCGAATCTCATCTTTAATGATGAAATGATTTACACCGGGGCTGTATTGGGTACGCGTGATATAACAGATAAGAAAATTGCCAGCGATGCTTTGAAGGAAAGTGAAAGCCGATACCGAACCCTGGCCAGAAATTTCCCCAATGGTGCTGTAATGCTATTTGATAATGAACTGCGATATCAAGTTGCTGATGGGACAGGGCTATCCAGGATCAACCTCGACAGGAGACAGTTGGAAGGTAAAACGATCTTCGAAGTTTATACGCCTGAAACGATTGCTGTTCTTGAACCATATTATCGGGCAGTCTTGAGAGGTAGAGCCGAAGTTTTTGAACTTCAAATAGAGGATGTTACATATGAAGTTTATGCAGTTCCAATAACGGATGAAAGCGGGCAAATCACCTATGGGATGGTAATGACCCAGGATGTTTCGGATAGGAAACATGCCGTTCTAACACTTCAGTCAAGGGCTAAATATCTTTCAGAGCTCAATAAGATCACCTTGATTGCCCTGGAAGAATCCGACCTAATTATTATGATGCAGGAAATTGTGGATATCCTGGCCGAGATGTTTGAGGCTGACCAGTGTTACATCACTGGGTGGGATGCAGAGAAAAAACGACCAATACCACTATCGTCCTCTGGCAAACTGCGAGATAGTTACACGACAATCCTCGCTGAAGATGGAGAGCGCACCTTAACACAAACGGTGATTGAATCAGGTTCGCCGTTAGTTGTGGAAGATCTATATAACACTGAAGCAATATCAGCTCGATTGGCTGCTCAATTTCCATCCAAATCCGTTCTCGTATTGCCATTAATAGGTTCTAACGAGAACCTGGGTGCTGTGATGATAGGTTTTTCTGGGGATCACAAGTTTACCGATGATGAGATCCAACGAGCTGAACAAGTGGCAGGGCAAATTGCATTGGCCATGTTCAAGGTTGAGCTTTTCCAAGAGGTTCAAAGCAGCAACATCAAGCTTGAGAAGCGTGTCGCAGAAAGGACCGAGGATTTGGAAGCCAAAAACAAGGAGTTGGAAACTTTCACCTATTCAGTTTCTCATGACTTGAAAGCTCCATTAAGGGGTATAGATGGATATAGTAGACTATTAATTGAAGACCATTCTTCTCAGCTTGACGAAGAAGGTCGAACTTTCTTGAAAACTATTCGTGCTGCGACAGGGCAAATGAATCAATTAATTGAAGATTTGCTATCATATTCCCGGTTGGAACGCAGATCAATAACGAAAGAAGCAGTAGATGCAATAAAACTGGTGGAAAACCTGGTTCTCGAGCGAAAAGATGATTTTCGGCGTAATAATATTGACCTTGTGCTAGAAATCGCACCCGTTGAAATCTTCATTGATCGGAAAGCCATCGAACAGGCCTTAAGAAATCTCCTGGATAATGCAATTAAGTTCTCATCCGGAAATGCAAATCCAAGAATTTGTATCAACCTTTCTTCATCCCACGATGACAAGTATGTACTTTTTGTCGAAGACAATGGAATCGGAATTGATATGAAATATTCAGAAAAGATTTTTGATATCTTCCAACGCCTTCATTTACCTGAAGAATATCCGGGTACCGGAATTGGATTGGCGTTGGTCAAGAAAGCAATGCAGCGTATTGGAGGACGAGTATGGGTAGAGAGCGTACAGGGTGTCGGCTCCAAGTTCTATTTGGAAATACCAGTGTGACCTATGACTGATTATTCCAAACCAATTCTTATCGTTGAGGATAATCCCATTGACTTGGACCTGGCAAAGCGTGCTTTTCAGTACAATCAGGTGTTAAACCCAATTCAAACCGCGCGGGATGGCCTGGAGGCTATTGGAAATATCGACAAATGGGTTAATGGTGCAGAGATACCCGCCATTATATTAATGGATTTGAAACTTCCAAAGATGAGTGGATTAGAAGTGATAAAAGAATTTAAATCTGAAAAAGTATGTAAAATGGTACCCATCATTGTTTTAACATCTTCAACAGATTCCGGAGACATCTCAAATGCCTATGATTTTGGTGCAAATTCATATTTAATCAAGCCGATTGGTTATGATCAATTCCTGGATCTGGTTTCAGTCATTAATCAATATTGGATCAAATCAAATGTTTTACGATGGTGAAAAATGAAAATTCTCTACCTGGAAGATAATCAGAGTGATGTTGAATTAACAATTATTGAGTTTAAGAAAAATGCCCCACATATAGAGGTTGATTCAGTTAACTCGATAAAAAAATCAGAAAGCCGATTATCCGAAGCTGATAAGGCATATGATCTAGTATTGATGGATATGCACCTTCCGGATGGCAATGGATTGGGTCATCTGGAATGGATTCGTGAAAATGAAATTCCTGTTGCAGTTGTGATCATAACCGGACACGGGGATGAAGAGACAGCGGTTGCTTCACTAAAAGCCGGAGCAGACGATTACATACCAAAAGCTCCTGGTTACCTTACTCGTTTGCCAGTCATTCTTGAAAATGCGCTTAACAATTACCGGGCAGAAGAAGCCAAAAAGAGCCACCAATTACGTTTGTTGTATGTTGAAGACAACATGGTGGATATCGACTTGACAAGAAGGCACCTTTCTCGTTATGCACCTCACATACGGATGGACGTTATGCAAAGTGCCCAGGAAGTGATTGCTTTACTTTCTCACCCAGTTACACGCCACCAATATGATGTCCTACTTCTTGATCACCGTTTGAAAGGTTTGAATGCCATAGACGTAATGAAAGAATTAAATGGGTTCTTACTTTCCATTCCAATTATTTTGGTTACAGGTCATGGCGATGAGGAGATTGCTGTGCAAGCATTAAAACTAGGAGCTTCTGATTATGTGGTCAAGAGTTCTGACTATCTCTACCACCTGCCATCAGTGATCGAAAATGCTTTCAACCGGCATCAATTGATAAACGAACAGGAGGCACTTCGAACCAGCGAAGAGCGATTCAGAAGGATTTCAGAAAATGCTCAAGACATAATAGCTCGTTATACTTTCTTCCCTGTCCAGGGCTATGAATATATTAGTCCCGCAGTCTCTAAAATTCTTGGATATTCACAGGAAGAATTTTATCAGGATCCGGGTATTGATTCCCGCATAACCCATCCAGATGATACCCCGGTAACCGATTTGTATCGAGATGTTTCAAAAGTACCGGATGATACCATCTCCATTAGATTGGTCCATAAGGACGGGCAGATAGTCTGGGCGGATTACAAAAGTGTTCCAATCTATGATCACAGGGGTAACCTCATCGCATTGGAAAGCATTATCCGAGACATTTCAGAAAGAAAACAAGACGAAGAGCATATCCAACAGCAGATGGACCGAATATCTGCCATGCTGACGATTGATAATGCAATTTCTGGCAGTCTGGATCTTAATCTGACTTTGAATATTGTTCTTGAACATGTATTAACACAATTGCATGTTGATGCAACTACGATCCTGTTGCTAAATCCGCATACCCAAAAATTACATTTTTTTGCAAGCCGTGGTTATTTTTACGATGACATCAAAAAATATTCGATGCAAGTCGGGTCAAATTTTGCAAGCAGGGCAATTCTGGAAAGAAAGATGGTCCACACCAACAACCCGGAAGACTTTACTAATCCAGAGTTGTTTAATCCCTTTATTGTTAAGGAGAATTTTGTTTCCTGTTACTCGATCCCATTGATCAGCAAAGGTGTGATCAAAGGCATCCTAGAAGTATTCTCCCGTTCCTTCCAGAGAGTGGATCACGAGTGGGTTGATTACTTGACGATGTTAGCCAGCCAAACGGCCATTGCCATTGATAACGCAGAACTATTTGAAAACCTACAAAAAACCAACGCAGATCTTATCCAGGCTTATGATCGAACACTGGAAGGATGGGTTCATGCCATGGATCTGCGTGACAAAGAAACTGAAGGTCACTCCCAACGAGTAGCAGAAATTACTTTGAAACTAGCTGCACGGGTAAAAGTCAGAAATACAGACTTGGAACATATTCGGCGCGGCGCTTTACTGCATGATGTTGGAAAAATGGGAATCCCTGATTCCATCTTATTAAAACCTGGTCCGCTTTCAGAGGATGAGTGGCAAATTATGCGAAAGCATCCGGTGTTTGCCGTTGAGATGCTATCGTCAATAGAGTACCTGCGAAAGTCGATTGATATTCCTCAGTACCATCATGAGCAATGGGATGGCTCGGGCTATCCAAATGGGCTGGCCGGTGATGATATTCCAATCGCAGCGCGCATATTCAGCGTTGTGGACGTATGGGATGCCCTGACATCAGATCGACCATACAGGGCAGCCTGGGAAAAATCACGCGCAAAGCAATACATTATTGATCGTCAGGGAACACAATTTGACCCCATTGTGGTTGCAGAATTTGTTACTATGCTGGAGACCGGAGTGATTCACTAATTTGCGTTGTGATGTAATTGATCCACATTAGCAGTGGAAAATGATTTCTGCATCTTGGAAATGTTTGTTATAAGGCCTAAGGATAGCCTTGGCTATCCTTGCCAGTTTTCCATCCATCTTTGCATTTTTCTAGGTAAGATTCAACCACACAACTTTCTCTCTCTTACGTTTGAAAACATCCAATTTAATTTGATCAAAAATTAAATGACAGCGACCTAATTTTCCCGAATTATGATGCTCACACCCTCAGCTGCTCGGGCTTCCAGTTTGAAGGCATTGCTTGCCAGATAAGTGTGTAGAAAAATCTGCGCCAGGGGGTAAACATCTTCCTTGGAAAGACACTTGCCATATAAATTACGTCAATGATTTAATTATTTATCTTCTTTTTGTATGAGATTTGCTGTAGCGCGGGTATTTTCTTCAATATCGATCAATAAATAAACCCCTTCACCCAGGGCAAAAGTTGTAATCCCAGCAATAAAGCCCCAGAGCAAAATACCCAATCCAATGATGATCCCACCCGCGGCCATACCGCCAGAACCGGAATTGGAAAATGAACCAAGTTGGTCAGCTAATCCGCTGAATAATGCACCGCCCAAAATACCGCTAATACATGAACCCGCTGCCCCGATGATTGTGAAAACTAGAATGATGGCGCCAATGATCTTATATATGGTTCCGACTATCCTTAGCGCTTTGAATTTTTTCACCATGTTGTGATCTCCTTTTGCAAGTCAAATTGATCCAAATCAAGAACATCGGCATGATCAACGACTTCGTGCTCCAAAACGACGATCCAGAGATACCAGGCTACCGGAATACTGACGATCGATCCGCCTGGAACATGCCAGTCATATGGTTCCGTTTTCTCCATCAAGTCAAAAGGCAGGACAACTGGTTGACTGAATATTCCCTGCAAGGCGGAAGCAGTATGGATCGCTAACTTCTGAATATCTGTCCAGTCCGAGTTTTTATATTTGTGAGCCTGAAATTCATTAAATTCATCAATGGAATCGAAATCCACCCTCGTCCCATCGGTATCGCGGTATGCCTTGCAGCTTAAAAATGGGGGATTCTTTACACCAGAAATGATATCTCCCATGGATTGGATGATATATCGCTCCCATTCTGCGATATGGGCAACGATTTGTGCGATCGTTCGGCCATCAGGGCAGATTTTGGCAGCTTTTTCATGATCGATTGCGTAAATTGCTGAAAGGTAGGTCGAAAGACACTCCGAGTGTATTCGATTCATACCTTTCACGCGTATGTTTGCCGGCATATTGCTAATTGCAAAAATCTTTGGGTAAAAATGTTCAGGTTTCATGACCTTATTATACGATAATGTAGAACTGGGGAGATGAAATTGGTTGGAATATTTTACGTTATACTAATGATTACCATGAATCTTCGAAGAGGAGAAGAGAGAAAATGAAGAGATGCCCCTTTTGCGTCGAAAAAATGCAGGATATCGCTGTAGTTTGTCCTCATTGCGGCCGAGATTATCCGCAATCAGGTGAATACGCGGTTTTAGGCGAACAAATTGGCCAAACAGATGAACGCCATGGACTTAATTTTAGGCAGCAAATTGTTATGGGTATACTGGTAGCAGTATTGATCGCCTCAGGTTGGGTGTCCTGGTTTATAAATCGCAACAATACCACGGTTGAAAGAACAAATTTTGAGTCCGCAATGGCCACCCAGAGCTTAAAACTGGCTGAGGATCAGATAGTGATCTCAAAAATTTCTGGTACACGGATGGCGCAAGAACAGCAGCTTGCGGCTAACCAGGTTGTGAAATCAACCCTGGAAGCGTTATCTGCGCAGCAGGAAGCCGATAATTCTACTCTAGTAGAAGATTTGGCATTTGCAAAATCTCAACAGGTGAATTTTTGTAAAGAAGCAGATGGTTTATCGTGGGATTATACAAATAATGAGACGATATTAGCTCAACTGAAATCATTCTCAGAAAACTTGGGCGGCAATGTTTCAAAAGCGACATATACACTCCCCTGGAATATACAATATTTGGCGGTTTACACAGTTAACACTAAATATGTATTGTGGTTCATCGTCTATTTTGAACAGAAAGAGCTGGGTTTTACTAATACCATTTATTGGGTGGACGCAAATTGTTACCTGGATAAAAATTAACTAACACGGATATTATTTCAAACTCAACAAATATGGACTTATTTATCGTTTTACAAACCTGAATACCCACGCCAATCAAACTGCCAGTTGCGATCATTTTCTGGAGGATTGATTTCAGCGAGCATTGTGTCAATAAATGTCTGCCAGACATCATCTGGTTCCCATATTTTCATGACATCCATCCAACAACTATCCCGATCTTCTCTGTCAACGATTACGCGATAAAGGAAAATAAAAACGGAAACACGCATATTCAAAACACAATGCACAAATGTCTTAAATCCCCTGTGTTGATCAAACATCAGAAAGAATTTCAACAAGTCACTTTTAGTGGGATTATTCCATTCCACGGGGATATGTACGTATGCCATTCCTGATGAGAGAGCGATTTCTTGTTCATTTGGTATGGCGTTTGGTGAGGTGGTTGTCGCAAGGTTAATTAAGATATTAAAGCCGGCTTCACCGAGCTGAAGAATTTGCTTTTCAGTTGGTTGACCCCCTGTATAAATATCAGGTTTCACTTCAAGATAATCTTTAATCTCCTCAAAACCCATACCTTCCTCCAAATGAATTATACTTACATTGGATTGTTTAGTGGTAAGAATGGTATAGATGATAAAATTCATTTATTATCAAATATTTTGAAATATATAATTAATTGGAGGAAATTATGAATATAGCCAGTTTATTACAAGGAGTATCCACCCTGGCGTGGGTTGCATTAATTGGATTGATAGTTGTTGCGGTGATCCGGGCTTCCCGCAGCGCACCTATTAAAAAGGTTGGAACGACCATTGTACTCGTTGCTATTGGAGCAATCCTGATGACTTCGCTTAGCGCCGGGTTGGTTTTTATCCAACCAGAAGAACGCGGAGTCGTGGTCTCAGCTTTTGCGCCGAAAGGCTATCGGGAGCAAGCTCTTCAGCCTGGTTTACGTTGGGTGATCCCTTTTGCAGAAAATGTTGTCATTTACCCAATATCTAAGCAGACATATACCATGTCAATTGCCGCCGCCGAAGGGCAAATCCAGGGAGACGATTCAATTACTGCCCGAACTTTGGATGGTCAGGAAATTTTTATTGATGCATCTGTTATATACTCAGTTGATCCAGAAAAAGTGGTTCAGGTTAATATCCAATGGCAAAAAAGGTATCCAACAGATTTAGTCAGGGCTCAATCACGTGGAATTATCCGGGATGCTGTTTCACAATTCAGAGTTGATGAACTTGTTAGTAGTGAGCGCATAAAGTTCACAGAAATGATGCGTGATGCTATGGCGACGAAACTCTCAGAAAATGGCCTGTTACTGGTAGATTTTGTTTTAAGAAATGTTACTTTTTCACCCGAATATGCTGCTTCAGTTGAGCAGAAACAAATTGCAGAACAACAAGCTCAGCAGGCAAAATTTGTTGTTGAAACAAAACGCCAGGAAGCAGAACAGGTTCGTCAGACCGCCCAGGGTGCTGCAGATGCAGCAATAATTAAGGCCAAGGGTGATGCTCAAGCTCGAATTCTCCAGGCAGAAGCAGAAGCCCAGGCATTGAACCTGATCAATTCTGCTTTGAAAGATAATCCTGATCTATTGATGTATCAATACATCACAAAGTTATCACCGACCATTCAGACAATGCTTTTACCAAATAACTCACCATTTGTCTTCCCTCTCCCAGAACTGACGACAGGTACAACGATTGCACCATAAGTGAGGTCCGACCGATAAAAACACTAGTCAAAAATATTGCGAAAGTACCATAACATGCCCATACCAACCAGCGGAAAGCAAATTCGCCTGACAGCCTATTCAAACTGTGCCGGTTGAGCATCCAAGTTAAACGCGGAGACGCTGACGCAGGTACTGCGTCCACTTGGTGAAGTTTTTAGCGACTTCAAACCTGAAAACTTATTGATCGGTCTGGATGAGCCGGACGATGCTATTGTGTGGCGAGTGGATGACGATAGAGCGCTGGTGGTTACTACCGATTTCTTTACACCGGTGGTTGATGATGCGTATGATTATGGCGCCGTTGCTGCTGCCAACGCTTTATCGGATGTTTATGCCATGGGAGGGGAACCTTTCCTGGCGTTATGTATTGCCGCATTCCCGCCAGAACTTCCGACAACATTGCTTTCGGAGATCATCCGTGGCGGGGCTGATGTGGCAAAACAGGCAGGCGTCGTTATCGCTGGAGGACATACAATCCAGGATAAAGAGCCAAAATTTGGACTGGCCGTGCTTGGTTGGGTAAATCCAAAGAAATACCTTACAAAGGAAGGCCTTATCCCAGGAGATAAGTTGATTTTAACCAAACCATTGGGTTTTGGCACAACAACTACTGCCCTAAAAAAAGGAATATCAGCTAAAGAGGATGTTGAAGAGGTAGTCGGATGGATGAAGCGTTTGAATAACAAAGCATCATCCCTTGCTGTAAAATATAATGCGCATAGCTGTACGGACATTACTGGTTTCAGTTTGCTTGGCCATGCCTGGGAGATGGCCTCGGCATCAGGTGTGGGCTTGCGGATAAATTTCAAACAACTCCCGTTCATAAGTTGTGCACAGAAGTACGCAAAAGAGTGGTCTTTTCCAGGTGGCGCTTCTGATAATATGCTTTATTTCGGCAAACATATAAATTTTGTCGATCAAATCGAAGAATATGAAAAAATGATGACATTTGATCCGCAAACCAGCGGAGGTTTACTGATCGGAATATCGGATGAGAATGCACAGTTGCTACTGGACGAGGCGGGGAAAATTGGACTGCCAGTTTGGAAAATCGGCGAGGTTGTGCAAGGTAATACTATTGAAGTAACGAATTAAGAACATATTATAGAATTTCGGTTTATCTCGAACAGCCTTGACCTGCAATAATGGCTATGTTATTATGCCATTTGGAGCAAGAATGCCAGAAACAAAAAAAGACCAGCCGGGATATGATCCTTTAACGGATAACCCGTTATCATCTGAACTGACTGATGTAAAGCAACAAACAGAAAACCAAAAAATGGGATCAGGGCAACGCCCTGATAGTTTGAATTTAAAATCACCTCTAATAAAAATTGCGACGGCAATTATCACACTGATATTTATTGTTATTGTCGTTATGGTCATGCGTAACTTTTTTTTACCTAAGACAATTGCCCAAGTGAACGCACAGTCAGAAGAGGCTGTTCCTACAATATCCATCCCTCTCGAAATACCACAGATATCGGATGTAGCAGAGGTTTCATATTCGGAAGGTGTGCCGCGCTTGGCTCAAATCCATACAACAATTCCGGACAGACCGCGTGTTGATATTGAAAAATATACCGTTCAACAAGGTGATACTGTTTTCGGAATTGCAGAAAAATTTGGTCTTAATCCCGAAACAATTTTATGGGGTAATTACTTCACATTATTGGATAATCCCAGCTTCTTACAACCAGGACAATTATTAAATATCCTGCCAATTAACGGTATTTACCACAAATGGAACGCCGGTGATGGATTGAATGGCGTATCGGAATTCTTTCAAGTAAAACCAGAAGATATTATTAATTACCCGCTTAACCATCTGACAGTTGAAGCCGTAGGAGATTTCAAAAATCCAAATATTGAACCTGGTACTATGCTGGTCATCCCTAATGGAAAGCGCAGCTTCGTTACCTGGAGCGCTCCCCGCATCACCCGGGATGATCCCGGCGTGGCGAAGGTGCTTGGCCCAGGATATTGTGGCACAATTACAGATGGTCCGGTTGGAATTCAGGCTTTTATTTGGCCCACAAATAGTCACTTCCTGTCGGGTTTTGATTATTCTCCTGAAACGAACCATTTCGGTATTGATCTGGACGGCGAAACTGGTGATCCGATATATGCTACGGACAACGGTGTGGTTGTTTATTCAGGCTGGAATGATTGGGGATATGGTTTCATGGTGGTTATAGATCATGGCAATGGCTGGCAATCGCTATATGCTCACTTGAGTCAAATAAACGTCGGTTGCAGCGCCTGGGTAAATCAAGGTGCAGTGATAGGGTATATGGGATCAACCGGTCGCTCAAGCGGATCGCATCTCCACTTTGAAATGATGAGTGATCGATCCGGCAAAGTAAATCCATTTGCTTACTTGCCACCATCATAACGAGTCATAACTTATCTTTTTTTTTACATCACATTCTCTTCCATCACTCCATGCTACAATAAGCCTATAACTTGTGATAATAGGATGTAATTGAGATGGAAAGCGTTGATATAAGACCGTCACCAATTGCAGGGCGCTGGTATTCTGGTGACCCGGAAGTTTTGAGTAGACAATTGGACGGGTATATTATAGAAGCAGACAACCCCGAAATAGCCGGGGAGGTAGTTGCAGTAATTGCGCCGCATGCCGGATACACTTATTCAGGGAAGGTTGCAGGTCATGCGTTCGCAGCCATAAAAAATTTTCATCCAGACATTGTCATTGTTTTATCCCCGATGCATCAACCCTACCAGAAGAAATTTCTAACCTCCGGACACAAATATTATTGGACACCGCTTGGTAGTGTCCCAGTTGACACAGAAGCTGTAGATGAGGTGAACACATCTCTGCGGGAAAATTATCAATTGGGAATTCAAAGCGTAAGGAATGACGAAGAACACTCGCTGGAGATAGAATTGCCTTTTCTGCAGAAGATTTACAAGCACGCATATTCTTTAGTGCCCATCATGATCCGCGAACTGTCATTTGAGAATTGCCAGGCATTGGGTAAGACTTTATTTAAAATATTTAAGGATAAGAACGTGATGATGGTCATAAGTACAGATCTTTCGCATTTTTACACCAAATCAGAAGCGCAAGTATTTGACACCAATATATTGGATACCATTGTAAACTTGGATGCTGAGGGAGTATTACGGGCAGAGCGTGCAGGAACTGGCTTTGCCTGTGGTGCCGGTGCAGTTACAGCCGGGATAGTATATGCAAGGGAGTTGAAAGCAAAAAGGGGTGTAATCTTGGATTACAATACTTCATATGCAGAGACCGGAGACTCCTCTTCGGTCGTGGGATATGGATCAGCAGCGTTGGTTAGATAATGATTGAGTTTCTAAGGATTCTTATTTTACTATTATTGGTGGCTGCCAATGCATTTTTCGTGGCAGTGGAATACGCTGCCATCGCATCCAGACGCTCCAGATTGGAACTCTTAATTGATCATGAAACGACTGCCTCACGGATCGTCAACGAATGGCTGCAAAACCCGGCGGCCAGAGACCGCCTTATTGCAGCTAACCAAATTTATATCACGATAATCAGTCTAACAATGGGCGCCATTGGGGCAAAAGCCGTTGAAGATATACTTTCACCGCTATTTCAGAGCATTCAACTCTCGCCGGATTGGGAGGTCGTTAACTCAATAATTGGCGTCCTGCCATTACTCATCTCTCTTATTCTTGTAACTGGAATCCAGGTTGTCCTGGGAGAACAGGTGCCCAAGGTGACTGTGTTACGCTACCCGGAACAGTTTGCCCTTTTTTCAGCGCCCTTTGTGCGAATACTGAATTCTATTTTTAAGAAATTTATTGATCTGTTGGATTGGGCGACAAAACAGACATTGAAGTTGATCGGCATCTCCGTATCTTCAAAAAATGGGTCTCAATTATCTATTGAAGAGATCAAGTTAATGGTTTTGGGACCTGAGATGAAAGGTTTGATCGAGAAACCGGAACAGGAGATGATATCCGCTATCTTCGATTTTGGAACACTATTTGTCCGTCAGGTTTGTGTTCCGCGTACAGAGATTGTTGGTGTGGAGGAGATGACGCCCCTCAAAGATGTGATCAAGTTATTCTCACAGGAGAATGTTACTAAGATCCCGGTATACAAAGATAACCTGGATCAAATCACAGGCATCCTTTTTATCCGCGACCTCCTGACAGCCATGCACGCTTCGGATGGTAAACAAAAAATCGCCAAAGATATCGTTCGTGAGGCGTTGTTCGTTCCGGAAACCATATCAGTAAATGACCTGTTGGTGCAGTTTAAGAATTGTCGTCAACATATAGCTATTGTATTAGATGAATTTGCAGGAACTGCCGGACTGGTGACACTGGAGGATCTAGTAGAAGAAATTGTAGGAGATTATCGCGATTTATTTGATTCCTCCGATCCACAGATCCAGGCTCTTACCGAAGGAAAAGCCCTGGTTGACGGATTGGTCTTGATTCCTGAATTTAACGAATACTTCAAGCTGTCGATCTCAGACCCGGATTACAATACAGTTGCCGGTTACATCCTGGGGAAATTGGGAAGGTTGCCAGTGGTAGGTGATATTATTGAAGACCAGGATAATTCTGTGCAACTCAGGGTGGAAGCCATGGATAGGATGCGAATCACGCAGGTGTTAGTGTCACGCCTGCCCAGCCAACCGTTAAAGCCAGTAATTGATTGATCCTTCTTCAGCGCTATGAATCGATACGCAAAAATCTCAGTAAACGTCCCGGCAGTAATGGGATGTTTTGATTATCAGATTCCAGAGAGATTTTTGGATAAACTGATGATTGGTTGTCTGGTGGAAGTGCCGTTCGGAAGCCAGATTGTTCAGGGGGTTGTTATTGATTTGCATAACTCGCCCGAAGTTCCAGAAACAAAAGAGATTTTGGAATTAGTTGACATGTTGCCGATTCTAACCATCGGGCAGATTAAATTGGCACAAACAATTTCAGAAACCTTCCATTGCACTTTCTCACAGGCAATAGATTTGCTGATCCCACCCGGATTAAGTCAACAGGCAGATATCCTTGCCTCTATCCCTGAGCGCCTTCCAGAGATCCACGTTTCTGCGATTGAATACAAAATAATCGAAATCCTGAAAAAAAAACACCAGGTCACTGGCCGTCAACTAAGTGCCGCCTTGCCACGTCAGGATTGGAAGAAACCGCTTAGAAAGTTGCGGGATGTTGGGGCTGTCACATACCATTCCATTCTTCCACGACCTACAATTCGACCCCAAATGGTGAAAACTGTCCAGCTCAGTGCCGAGTTTTCGGATATCGAAGAATACAAAAGGATCTGTATAAGTAAGCGGATCACATCTGCCTCCGACCGACGAGTTCGGGTTTTGGAATTTTTATTGGAGGAGGCAGAACCGATACCAGTACAATGGGTGTATGCCCAGACAGCCTGCACTATGAGCGATCTGCAAAATCTGGCAAGTGAAGAACTAGTTATCCTTGGAGAAACCGAGTGGATCAGGGATCCAGTTGCGAAGATAGCAGTCATGGCGGAAAAGGCATATACCTTGACCAGGGATCAGGAACGGTCTTTGGGTGTGATTGAAAGTTCGATTGAGGAAGCTTTCAGAGGTTGTAAGACAAAGCCAATCCTGCTGCATGGAGTTACAGGTTCTGGAAAGACTGAGATTTACCTTAGGGCAGCAGAGCGAGTGGTTTCTCGCGGGAAGAAGGTGCTCGTCCTCGTTCCAGAAATTTCAGTCACACCGCAGACAGTCCGCCGTTTTATAAATCGGTTTCCAGGAAAAGTTGGATTGTACCATTCCAAATTATCTCCAGGTGAGCGGTATGATACTTGGCGCCGTGCGCGTGCAGGGAAAATTGATATCATCGTTGGCGCCCGTTCCGCTCTATTTCTCCCGCTGCAGGATGTGGGGTTGATCATCCTGGATGAATGTCACGATGATTCCTTCTGCCAATCAGATTATGGGATGTACTATGATGCCAGAATACTGGCGCCCGAGTATGCTGATTTGTTAGAAGCAGTATGCATCTTTGGATCGGCCACCCCGGATGTATCTCAATTCTATGAAGCTGAAACAGGTGGATGGAGCATACTCAATCTGCCAACTCGAATTAAATCCGCATATAATTTGGAAAAAGATGGTTTGACCAATGTAAATACTCCAGAGAATGGCGCTCTACCAGGTGTCCATGTAGTAGATATGCGTGAAGAATTAAAAGCAGGAAATCGTTCAATATTAAGTCTGGATCTGCAGAATGCCCTAATTCGAACCATCGAAGCAGGACAGCAGGCTATTTTATATCTAAATCGCAGAGGGAAAGCTACATACATTTTCTGCCGGTCTTGTGGAGGGGTGATCAAATGTCCCCGTTGTGATCTGCCGCTTACATCTCATGGCGAGAAAAATGATCTCACATGCCACCAATGTGGCTACAAACGAAAAACACCTCTTTCCTGCCCGGAATGCAATTCATCTGCGATACGGCAATTGGGTGTAGGTACTGAAACGATCGAAGCTGCAGTTCGGAAATTAATACCCGCAGCGAATATTTTGCGATGGGATGCAGAAACGACCCGTTTCAAGGATGCGCATGAGATCATATTGACGCATTTTAGCAACCACCAGGCAGATATTTTGATTGGAACACAGATGCTCTCAAAAGGCCTTGATTTCCCCCTGGTTACACTCGTGGGAGTGATCCTGGCTGAGACAGGCCTGTCGCTGCCTGACTATCGTGCGAATGAACGTACATTTCAATTGCTTACCCAGGTATCAGGACGGGCGGGAAGGTCTGAACTGGGTGGCAAGGTGATCTTCCAGACATATCAGCCGGACCACTATGTCGTTGAGCACGCTTCCAGGCATGATTACATTGGATTTTACATTCGAGAATTGGACTACCGCAGACGATTAGGTTATCCTCCCTTCTATCAACTGGTTAGATTGGAAATCACAAATCAATCCTCAGACAAGGCCTCAAACCTGGCAAATCAGACTGCCGGAAAGCTGTCGGATTGGATCGAAGAAACTGGAAAGCGTGCGATAGAAGTCGTAGGACCTGTCCCTTGTTTTTTCGGCAGGATCAATAATATTTTTCGTTGGCAGATCATTCTACGTGGACCAAACCTTTCGAGCTTTATACAGGAACATATTTCTGAATTGGCAGGAATTCGGATAGAAGTCAATCCACCAAATCTGCTATAATTATTAATTAAATCCACTGGAAAGCTGAAAAGTGATGCGAAAAGAAGCATTGACATGGAATGATATTGAAGGATTGTTGGATCATTTGATGCCTCAGATCGAAGGGGATTTTGATTCAATGCTAATAATCACCAGAGGGGGTATTGTTCCGGGTGGGATGATTGCCGAAGCGATGGAAATAACTAGCATTCTCACAGCAGCAGTCAACTTTCCAGCAGAGATGCAATCCCCTTCTTCAAAACTGCTTTCCTGGCCGCAATTTTTACAATTTCCTGATGATAGTTTGATACGGGGAAATCGAATCCTGATTGTAGACGATGTTTGGGGATCTGGCAGGACCATCACAGCTGTAAAAAATCGTGTTACGGTAGGCGGAGGGGTGCCATTATCCTGCGTTCTACACTTTAATCCAGCTCGAAATTTATTTAATCCTGCCTGCCCGGATTATTATGCAGCCACTACTGACGCATATATCATTTATCCGTGGGAGATGAACCGGGATAAGGACCTTACTATTGGGTGGGAAGTAAAATAACAGAATAGTTTTCGCTGTAAGATGAGGGATATATGGATCAGATCATAACCAAGCTATTGAAATTACCAAATCCTGTAGTTCAATACAAAGTACGATTACTGGTATTGGAAGATGATCCATTCTCTGATGAAATGCGAACTCTTCAGAAAGTTTTAAGCGGCAGCGAGCTTATCAGACAATTATTGTCTGGAAGAAACGTTGATGGGGAAATACCTGAGGACCCATATAAAAAGTGGAACGGAGCACACTGGGTCTTGCATGTGATATCTGACCTTTTTTATCCGCCAGGAGATGACAGATTAATTCCACTGGTCGAACAGGATTACGATTTTATTTTTTCTGACCGAAGAATGAAATGGGTTATCACAAAAACAAAACTTGCAGGTGGTTCACCGACCAGAGCATGCGGATCGATGGAAGGGGCTTCTCTATTTGCTATGATCCGCTTGGGGTTTCTGGACGAGCGCTGTGATCAGCTTGCAGAACGTTTATTAACCTGGCAATGGCCGGATGGCGGTTGGAATTGCGATGATAATCCTGAAGCAAAGAATTCATCTTTTATGGAAACTCTATTACCGTTGAGGGCTTTATCTTTATATGCTCGAATCGCCAGTGATCCAGTCCCTACCCGTGCGGCTGAAAGGGCAGCAGATGTGTTCCTTAAACGCAATTTATTCAAATCACTGAAAAGTGGATCAGTAATGGATGATAATTTTCTCAAGCTCCACTATCCATGTTACTGGCATTATGATATTTTGTTTGGGCTCAAAGTGATGGCTGATTGTGGTTTTATCGGCGACCCGCGCTGTGAAGAAGCATTGGATTGGCTGGAATCACGTAGACTGCCGGATGGTGGTTTCCCGGCAGATGCAAAATATTATCATCGGCGGAAATCGGAAAGCAATGCCAGTCTGGTGGACTGGGGTTCTGTAGGTAAAACAAAATTTAACCCATATGTTACCGCAGATGCATTGTATGTATTGCATGCCGCAGGCAGGTATCAACCGAAATAAAAGTAATATTGCTAAACTAAAAAGACTGAGTTCAGTCCCGAACTCAGCCTTTTATCTAAGTCGCGATTGTCAAAACTATGGGTTGCATTACTTATTGGTAAAGGTGATACTGTTTGTTGGCTTAATCGAATCCGGTGTAATAATCTTCACATAGAATTATCTGATCCCCAATGGATGTAAACAATCTATACTGATCGTCTTCCTGAATTCGATAAATACTCAGTTCCTGTTGGAGGGAATTGAAGGTTTTTTGCGCGGCAACCCTAGGAACTTGATACGATGGCCACGGGTACTCACGTCCACGATCATTATCTTGCGTGATCCTGGCTTTACAGGCCAGCGCGGCTCCTGCCAGGGTACGAACATTTTCTGAAAGAGATGAGTTCTGATATTGGGTGGCTAATGTTGGAACAGCATCATTGGATAATGTGACCAAGTACGGCACATCCAGGCTAGAGCCATTTTGTGCACGGTCGATATTCCGGGAAGCAATAAAACCATCGACATTGATCACATTCAATGTCACACCAAAACCAAAGGATGCAAATAGCAATGCCAGAGCGAACAATCTTGATTTATTCATGAACTCCAATACAACGGTGGCTGCCAGCAATATTCCAACCCAGATCATAAAGATGTGCGTATATGTGCGAAGTTGTGAAAATCCGTAAGCCGCTTCATACAATTGCAGACGCTGAAAGGCAGAAATAAGGATTACACACACTAGTACTACCAGGCCAATCGATAAACCACTAAAAATCGCAGTGTGGCGTTTGGTTTGCCGTTTTGTGATCGAATTTAATCCCAACATGATCAATAAGGAAATTACTGCAACGATCAGTAGTTCGCTGAAACCTTTACGGGCATATTCTGCAAACGTAAATCCATCCAAGTGGATGTTTGTTTGCCCGCCGAAGAAGTATTTAAATTGGATGCCAACAAAGATGGCAAACAATATGTCGATTCCTAGTAGAATGATGATGCTTTCGATCCACCCCAGGAACCTGGGCAACCAGGGTCTGTCCAGCCCAATTAATTGTTCATCCTTGCTGCTCGAATAAGCATGAATGTATGCACCAGCGAGAAAATAACCAAGGATGAGAATGTAAAATAACCTGAAGAGGTATTCACCTAATTTTTCGATCTTGAAAATCTTCAGGAAAGCTTCGAAATTCTGGTTGAAGATTGGGTCTGCTGAAGCAAGCAAGGCTGCCAGAACCAGGACAATGGGTACGGCCAATAAAATGCCCCTGACAATTGACCAAGCGATAACCCCTTTCTTCGGAAGGCTGCTGTCTGTGGAAGGTTCAGTATCGCCATCCACCGGTGCTTTTTCTTTTGCCACAAAAATCATCAGTGTCTTTGATATGGCAGAAAGAAACAACTTAAAGAAATTTGCCACATAATCGCTAATACTGTAGTTCAACCACTTGCCCCCTGTATAAGTAACCGCGATCAATGCCATGGAAACAGTTGTCAAAAGGTAATTTACAAAAGTTGTAAATCCTTCCTCACGGAAAACAGTCATTCCTGAGAAAAATAAAACCGGGACAATGAGGATCCATGTTTTTTTTGAAGGACGAATTCCTTCACCAAGAGAAAGGATCAAACCACCAGCCAGGGTGGTTATGACCAGGATAAAAAACGAAATCCCCGGTGCTTTCTTCCAGAACAGCAGGTCAAAGGTCCAGCCAATTAATATGGCACTCCAAATCAATCTGGATTTATGTTGAATTTTCATAGGGCTCCTTGTAAATTATTATGTATTGTCTAAAATAGAATCCTTCAATTCATTGCAAAGAAGTACAATAATGAGTATAGGCGATGGGATCACCCATCACAAACTCTTAAAAACATAAATTTTGCACTCAAGTGTTTGACTGATTAACTGGAAAAGGGCAGACTAGATCAATTGAGGAAATATGATCGAACTAATAGTGGTTGAAGACAATAACAATCTTCGTAAAGCATTGGTGGATGGTTTGAATGCTTTCGATGCGATCCATGTCTGTTCCGCCCATCCATCGGGAGAAGAGGCAATCACATCCTGCAGTGTATCAGCCCCCGATGCAATCTTGATGGATGTGCAACTGGCAGGCGAACTTAATGGTATTCAAACAGCAGTTACTATAAGAAAGGAATATCCCCGGCTGCCTGTGGTGTTCTACTCCATTCAGGACAATGAGCAGTATTTTCGCGATTTTCAACAATCTGGAATACTCAGCCATTATGCTTATGTAAGTAAAAGTAATTACCTGCTGCCGGGAATGATCCTCCCGCTCATCAAGGATGCGATTTCAGGACGCTCTTTCATCGACCCGGAGATTGAAACGCGGGTACATGAGGTGCGTGGAAAGGATTCGGAATCCCCTTTCAACCTGCTCGAGCCGCATGAGAAGGAGGTTGCCCAGCTCATTGCCGAAGGTTATACCAATGAGCAAATTGCTGATCAGTTGGGGTTCAAAGATAAGCGCACTGTGAGCCGTATGAATGGTCAAATCTATTCAGCATGGGGATTGGATGCAACAACTACAGATGAAAAAGTAGCTCGAACAAGGGTCGCATTGATCGTTCAATCCGGCAGATTACTGATCTGGGATGAGAAGGGTACACCATTTTACCGCGACCTGAATGGTCAAATGACCAGGTGGGGCATTAATGATCGGTAATTTTTGGCTGGATTGGTTGACTCTCTCTATTTCGATTTTTAATACAATCATCATGTTATGGATGGGATTAATGATCCTGTTGAGTACTGATAAGCGAACACCCGGAGTCTGGCTGGCTTCGGGAGGATTGTTATTCGGAGCGCTGTTTTTCGTCAGCCATACAGCCATTATTGGTCAGGAAATCTCGTTTTTTACTTCAGGCACCAATTTCTGGTGGCATATAGGCTGGGGACCTGTGGTTGCTGTTCCGTTTGTTTGGTATATAGTTATGTTATGGTTTGCCGGGTATTGGGATCACAAAGAATCAGATCTAAGGAAACGGCAAAAAAGTTGGTTAAATATCACAATTGTGTACGCTTTACTTCTTGTAATATTGGTCATTTTCTTAAATCCACTAGGAACTTTATCCCCGAAAACAAGCCTTGAATATGAAACAGGTCCAGCTTTTCCTGGAATACCGCTGCTTTTTATTGCATACCCGATTTACATTTTGTTGTGCATAACATTATCCATGGAAGCGTTGCTCAAGCCTGGTCCTTCAGAGAGGTTTTTTGGTGAAATGGCAAGGGAGAAAGCGCGGCCATGGTTGGTGGGGGCTGGATTTATTTTATTATTGGTTTCCATTATTGTCGGTTATGCGATTATTTCGGTGCTGCAAAATGCCCAAAACTCTACTGTTCTTCCAGAACTGTACGGAAACATAGCTCCGACTCTTGGAGTCATGGATCTGATCATTTCGATGTTAATCTCAACGGTTGTTCTTCTGGTCGGGCAGGCAGTTGTGGCCTATGGTATTTTTACAGGCAAGCCAATGCCTTTAAGGGTGTTTAGACGCCAGTGGCTGAATGTTATTATTATGGCCGCAATCGTGGCGATTATATTTGCCGGTAGCATCAAAATCCAATTGCGGATGGTTTACAGCCTGCTTCTGGCCATAATCCTTCTGGCTGTGTTTTTTTCGTGGATCACATGGCGTTATCTGATCGAACGAGAATTGGCCATTCAAAGAGTCCGACCCTTCCTTAACAGCCCAAATCTTGTAAAAACCATTTTGAACCAGAGTCCGAACCCTCAGGATGGTTTGGATATTATTACCTCGTTCAATGCTTTGGTGCAGGATGTATTGGATACAGACAGGGCTATCCTATCCTCATTGGGTGGAATTCCAACGCTAATGACCGAAACAATGTATTCGCCTGAACCGACACCAATTCCTGAAATAAGTTCTGAAACAATTGCTCAAATAAAAAGTAACAGCCAGGTGATGGGATATCCTCTTGAAGGTCAGGAGAGCAAAGGGTTTACTCTTCTCATCCCACTTTGGAGCGAACGCGGATTGAACGGGCTACTTTACCTCGGGAAAAAAAGGGACGAGAGCTTTTTCTCCCAGGAAGAGATCGAACTCGCTCGGGCGGCTGCTGAACGATTGCTGGATATTTCTGTCAGCGCTGCACTTAGCAGCCGGTTGATCAAACTGCAACAGCATCGTTTTATTGAACAGAGCGTCATCGACCAACGCCCACGGCGGGTTTTGCACGATGACGTTCTTCCAGCCCTTCATACAGCAATGTTGAGTATCTCAGGTTCTAATCCTGATAGTGAAAACGCTGTGAAGACACTCTCAGAGGCCCATCGGATAATTTCAAATTTGCTGAAAGAGATGCCATCCACGTTCTCGCCTCAATTTGTTCACATCGGTTTATTGCAGGCGATCAGGAAGCTGGTTAACCTGGAGTTCAGTAATTCTTTCTCAAGAATTGAGCTGTCCTGGACCGATCATGATGAGGAGAGATTTGCAAATATTCCACAGATAAAAAAGGAAGTGGTGTATTATGCGGTTCGCGAAGTCATTCGAAATTCAACTTTACATGCAGTCCCTGGTAATGATGAGGATGGATTGCAACTGACGATAAGCGTAGTTTCTACTGATGATCTGGAATTAATTATTCAGGATAATGGATCTGGATTGGATCATGCGGATGACATTTCTTCAAGGTCCGGACAAGGATTGCAAATCCACAGTACGCTTATGGCTATAGTAGGCGGGACGCTGAACATCCATAGCAGTCCAGGACAGTTTACAAGGATAACCTTGAAATGCCCGTTATAGTTGCTCTGGAATTGTAAACTAAGTGGTTAGTTGTTTTTTGTGTCTGGATTGAATTACCACCCCGACCAGAACAAGCCCGATAAACACTATCTGTTTAAATGCGAAATCTTCAGGGATCAACTGGACGATTAGCATCGCCCCGGCCAGGGAGGAAAGTATTTTCAATGCCCATTCGAAAGCAGAAAGCATAAAAAACGCTCCTAGTGCGCCTCCCATCAAAATGAATATCCACGATAGGGTACCAAGATCCAACTTCAATATTCCTAAAATTCCATTTACAAGATAAGCGCCAAGTAAGCAACCGCCCAATCCGAACGCCATGTTCTTCAGAAAGCGTGTAATCAGAATAAGCAATGCTGCCACCACAATTCCAGCACCAAGCGCATACCAGACAGGTTTATCCGGTAGGATAGATTGAACTGCCGATAAACCGGCTACAAACCCAACCAATCCGATAAACAACCAGACCAGTTTTCGACCGAATGCGAGTAGGATTGCTCCAATAAGAAATTTTAATTAAAATCATATACATCTCTCATCATGATGATGTGTGAATGCAATTCTTATGCCTTATTGGATGAAATGGACGTATACCGATAAATTCGATTTGAAATCAGTCAACGCTATTATTCTTGTAATACTGCCAGTGGATTCTTGCAGGGTCATATTTTGGCTTAGGCGCCTTGATAAATTGTGGATGTCCTAGATATACTGCGCAGAGGGGAGTAACCCCCAGCGGGAGCTTGAATAATTTCTTTACCAGACCTCCGATCAATGGGATAGGATGAATCCCGATCCAGCAGGAGCCAAGACCTAAGGTTGTCGCTGCCAGTAAAATATTTTCGGTGGCTGCACTGCAATCCTGAACCCAGAACATAAGGCCTGAGGGATTTCTGGCAACGCGCTGGCTTCCACACACGAGGATGACCGCTGGTGCTTTGAATTTGCCGAAAGGCAGAATGAGCCTTAATTTAGAGAGCGTGTCTTTGTCAGTTACAACGACAAATTCCCAGGGTTGGCTATTTACAGCAGAAGGAGCCGACATTCCTGCCTGCAGCAAGAGGTCAAGATCTTCTTTGGTTATTGCATCTTCTGTAAATTTGCGCATGCTTCGACGGGCGAAAATTGATTCGATAATGGTTTCCATGGCAGGCTCCCTTGTGAGATTTGTTAACAAGCTCTCATTATAATGAATTACTCTCCTAATGAGGAGTTAGGTTTTCGAATTGCTCATTTTGATGTTGAATTCAATGACTATGATATTTTTCTTTTCGGAAGATATAATTGAGTTGAAATAATTGATTATGATATCTAATACAGCAGACATAAATAAAAAGGTGAATTGTAGCAATGAAACTCTATTTTGCCAGGCACGCTGAAAGTGAAGCTAATATAAAACATATTATCTCGAATCGGGGGTTGCCGCATCCTTTGACTGAGCGCGGAAGGACCCAGGCGGAGGATTTAGCCAAGAAATTAAAGCATGCGAACCTTTCAGGAATTTTTTGCAGTCCGATCCAAAGAGCAGTTGAGACTGCCCAGATCGTTGGAGTTACATTGGGGATCCCAATCGCCAAAGCAGATGCATTGCTGGAATTCGATGCAGGTGTCATGGAAGGACGGTCAGACGATGAAGCTTGGTTTGAACTGGGTCATGCGATGCGAATGTGGCTTGAAGTTGGGGATCCAAATTATCGAATAATCGATGGAGAGAGCTTAATAGAAGTTCAGGAGCGCTTTTTCGAGTTCATTACTCAACTTGTAAAAATTGGCGGAGATGTATCGTTTTTGTTAATAAGCCATGGCGGGACATTTAGGATGACTATTCCATTTCTATTAAAGAACCTTCCACCGAATTTATATGAAGATCGTTTTTTTGATTATACAGATTACACTCTAGCTGAAGTTGTTGATGGCCAATTAATTTGCAGAGAATGGTGCGGTAAAAAAATCGATTAGGGTAGAAAACTACTCTTGGGGGAAAACTTGATGGAGGCTATTGCTGGTGGTTTCATCGGGTCAATTTATGAATGCCAAAATTTATAAACAACCGATTTTCCAATAATCAACAGCGTTCAGTCGACTGCTGCAGCAAAACTAATTGCGGGAACAGACAACGAGATGAAAGGTATTAATAATTATTGTATGTCTACCTTTGGGTATGACCTAGTTCAGTAATTGGCTGATATTCGTCCCGGGTATTCACTTGATGCGAGCTGTTAAGGAACTGTACCAGAAACGATCATTACATTTTAGAATTTTATAACTTTGAAAATGCGATCCGCCTTGGGATCTCAATGAGAGGTGATGGCAATACTCCAGCCTGTATCACCGGTGGTATTGCCCACGCGTTTTACAGAACTATTCCGTGGAACATTGAGAATTTGGTACGCCAAAATACTTGAGGGCTAATTGGCAGGTGTTACGATAACGTGCTGCTTGAAGAATTTGCTATCGAAAGACTAATTCGAAATAATCTAGTGATTACTATTGACAGAAAAATTCGTCACGTTGAGATGTCGACGAGAGAACCGTTCCCATCCAGACTGGTTTGTTGAATCATTTTGACTAATGCTTGCCCTTCAAGTGTTTGTTGATCCTGGATTTGTTTGATGATGGAAACTGCTACAGATGTGCGTGTATTTCCTGAATCGATTTGACTTTGGACTAAATTGAGCATACCAGTCGAGGAAACACCATTTACCATAGATTCATTTTCGTCACCACTTGAAGAATTCTTGAGGCCGCCAGGGTTTTCAAATAATAAATTGAGTGGCTAGCCCGTGGATGAGACAAAATTTGGATAAAAATGCGACATGGGGTATACTAGTAGGGTTGTAACATTCGAATATCGATATTTATGACTTTGTATGATATCGAATATGGAAATTATGTGGATTGCAGGTCCCTCTACGAATAAACATCAAAACTTGTATTGTCGTACCTGCTAAACAATGAGACTGTTAGCTGATGTTTAACATCCCTGATGATATATTAATTAATTGGGTTTTAATTCCGCTGGCAATATTTTTTGCAAGGATCATAGATGTATCCCTTGGGACTTTACGCATTGTGTTCCTGGCACGGGGAAAACGCTACATTGCTCCAATCCTGGGTTTCTTCGAAGTCCTCATCTGGATCCTGGCTATCAGTCAGATCATGAGAAATTTAGGGAACGCCGCTTCTTACATCGCTTATGCAGCAGGTTTTGCTGCAGGCAACTTCATAGGCTTGATAATCGAAGAAAAATTGGCAATAGGACTGGTAGCCGTTAGAATATTCATGGCTCACCACGCGGATGAAATTGTAAAAAACCTCCGCGAAGCCGGATATGGTGTCACAAAACTTTGCGGTGAAGGCTCTGAAGGAGCAGTGGATATCATTTACTCAATTGTTCAACGAAAAGAGTTGGTGAATATTAAGAAAATTATTGATGGAATTAATCCCAAAGCCTTTTTCATAGTTGAAGAGGTCCGCCTTACCAACGAAGGGATTTTTCCGAAATCCAAACAAAATCGCTATAAGTTTATAAGCATGGGTAAAAGGAAATAATAAAACCAAGAAACAGAAAGGAAAACACATGTCAGGCATTGCAGGAATTGAAGCTGGGGGAAAAACAGAAATCGTAGAAAGAATGCTTTCAAAAATAGATTACCGGGGGAATGGGGAGACAATTGTACTAGCGGATGATATTGCAACGACTGGTACCAATTTATCTAATGGTGGGAAGCGAGAAAAAAGGCTAAACCAATATCATGATGTAATACCATCACTTAATACTTTGGCGGGAGAGAGATTACCTTTCGCAGCAGCCGGTGTGGTGAATAATAAATTGATCCTTACCCGTGACCGCGTAGGAGTTCGTCCCTTATACTATGGATATACCAGCGAAGGCGATTTCTGTTATGCATCCGAGGTTAAGGCATTAATGGAAGCAACAGAAGACATTCACGAATTTTTACCCGGCCATATCTACGAATCAGGGAAGGGTTTTGTCGAATTTGCATCCATTCAGGAAATACCAGCGAATCGAATGGCTGCTGAAGATGCAGCCATCGGATTGCACCAAAAACTACTTTCTGCGATCCTTGCGCGTGTCGATTCAAGTGTAATGGGCAGTTGGCTTTCGGGTGGGATTGATTCCAGCGTCATCGTGTCAATGGTGCGGCCACTGGTGAAAACATTACATACTTTCGCTGCTGGGCTGCCAGATGCACCAGATGTTAAGTTTGCTAAAGTTGTTGCTGATCATGTAAAAACTACTCATCACGAGGTGATTATCTCAGAAAATGAACTTCCTGCATTGCTTGGGGAGGTGATCTTTGCGCTGGAATCCTTTGATGCCTTGCTCGTTCGCTCAACGATCATGAATTACATGGTATCCAAGGTGGCCAAAGACTACGTGGGTTCGGTCTTCTCTGGTGAAGGTGGAGATGAATTATTTGCTGGCTATGAATACATCCAACATCTCCCGGCAAAAAGTATTCCTGCTGAGTTGGTGGACATAACCAACCGGCTTCATAACACTGCTTTACAACGTGTTGATCGATCTTCAAGCGCCAATGGCCTGGTAGCACATGTACCTTTTGTAGATGGGGAAGTGCTTAATTTCGCTCTCACCATTCCTGCGGAATACAAACTGAAGCAAGGGAACCCACCTATTGAAAAATGGATCTTACGTAAAGCACTGGAAAATGACCTGCCTGAATCTGTTCTTTGGAGGAAGAAGGCAAAGTTCTGGGAAGGTTCCGGAGTGGGTGGAATGTTATCTGGCTATGCCGAGGAAAAAATTACCGATAGCGATTTCAAATCCGAGAGAATGATAAGGGCTGGATGGAAGTTGAATACCAAAGAAGAGCTTTTGTATTTCCGGTTCTTTAATGAACATTTCGGGCATTTGGATGATCTTTCCTGGATGGGCAGAACCAAAGGTGCGCCCATAGAATAACAAAAAATAGGCAATCATGGATGATAAAACTTTTCATGTGATGCACAATTACAATCGCCTGAGTCGATGGTACGATTTGCTGTCAAGCTCAGGCGAGTTTTCTGTTGTAAAAAAGACTGTCAGCCTGCTTGATATCAAGCCAGGAGATAAAGTATTGGAAATTGGTTGCGGCACAGGGAAAGCATCCAGATTGCTGCTCAATGATCTTGGTACAATGGATAAGATGGTTTCAATGGATCTATCGGCCGGTATGTTGAGGGTGGCGCAGAGAAAGATAAATAGAAAGTCACATAACCGGCAATTCTTTGTTCAGGCTGATGCTTCTCATCTTCCATTGCAGGAAAATACTTTCAATGCGGCATTTAGCACATTTACAATGGAAATATTGACGGAAGGTGCGCGGTTCATTGCTCTGAGTTCCATTTTCCGCGTTCTCGAGGAAGGCGGATATTTTTGTGCCGCAGTTATCTCAAACCAAAATAACAAGAATTTTATAATGCTGATATATAATTATTTGAGGCTGAGATTGCCCCATATTATCGATTGCCAGCCGATTGATCTTGCCGTTCAATTAAAAGCAACTGGTTTCAAGGTGATTAGTTCAAAGATTGTATTTCTCTGGTCAATTCCCGTAGAAATTATCCTTGCACAAAAAGTCCCCGGAGGTATTTAGTGAAAATCGAAAAACATATGAAACGGCATGTTTTCTCAGTTAAAGAAACGGATACATTAAAAACTGCCGGAAATCTCTATATGAAGCATCACATTGGTACTCTGCCAGTCATTAACGATGATGGTGTATTGACCGGTATTCTGTTGATAAGAAATTTATTGGATCTGGCAATGCCGGATTTCACCCACTTGATCGAAGATTTTGATTACATTCACAGTCTTGGAGTTTTTGAAGATCGCAAGGTGGAACCTGAGACTCTGGCAAGGCAAGTGAGAGAAGTGATGATAGAACCCGTCAGCGTCAAAGCGGATTCCGGGTTGATGCTGGCAGCCGCGGTGTTAACCCGGGAAAACCTGGCTGACATACCGGTAACTGACAATGAATGCCGGCTGGTTGGAATTGCTTCGAGAGTTGATATTGGTGTGGCATTATTGAAAACCTGGAACATTGCAATAGGAGAATGATTTAATGACAACACCGCAAATACTGGTGAGCATTATCTTTGCAGGGTCTTTGGTAGCCATTTTTACCGAAAAGATCAATCGCACCATCGTTGCCATGATAGCCGCTTTATTAATATCAGTCACCGGTTTGGTTTTCAAATTCTATGACTCTCATCAGGAAATTGCTGCAATAGATCTTGAGACAATAGGTTTATTGCTGGGTATGATGCTGTTGGTATCCATGCTTGAGCCAACCGGTTTCTTCGAGTATATGGCACTTTATGCAGCACGTTTTTCTAAAGGAAAACCAGTAAGATTGTTGATCATGTTGGGAACGATTACAACCATATTGTCGATGTTCCTGGATAATGTCACTACGGTTGTTTTGATCGCACCGGTAACGATCATGATCTGCGAAATCATAGGACTCAATCCATTACCTTTTTTGATGTCGGAAGCATTGCTCTCCAATACTGGAGGAGCGGCAACCTTGATAGGTGATCCACCGAATGTTTTAATAGCTTCTGCTTCGGGACTCTCTTTCAATGATTTTTTGATAAATTCCCTTCCAGTTGTTCTGGTTTGCTGGCTGGTTGCGTTGGGGATGCTGCGTTTCCTGTTTAGAAAGGAATTGGCAGTTATTCCAGAAAAAATGGATGTACTAGACAGCATCAAGCCGGGTGAAGTCATCAAAAATAAGAAAACACTTTGGAAAGTGCTAATTGTGTTGATGCTGGCAATCCTGACATTTTTCTTTCAGGAAGTCCTTAATATAATACCTGCATTAATTGCCCTTGGAGCCGCCTCAGTGGCTTTTCTGATTGTGCAACCTGACGTTAAGGCCGTGTTCAAACGGGTTGATTGGTCTGTTCTGATTTTCTTTGCATGTCTATTTGTTATGGTTGGCGGGTTGGAAGCAGCAGGTGTATTGGATTATCTCACGCGGGCGCTGGCCTCATTCTCTGGCATTTCACCACGCTGGTTCGGCGTATTGATCATCTGGGTGGTCGCCATTCTATCGGCAGTGGTGGATAATGTGCCGATCACAATCGCCATGATCCCTGTCATTCAGGGCCTGGAACAGAACGGAATAAATGTGGCGCCATTTTGGTGGGCACTGGTCTTTGGGGCAGGTTTTGGCGGCAACGCAACCATCATCGGTTCGACAGCAAATATCGTGGTTACATCGCTTTCAGAAAAAACAAGAACACCAATTAATTCGATCGTTTGGAATAAACGCGGTCTGCCAATTATGGTTGCCACCTGCTTTGTTGCATCTGTTCTTTATCTGTTAATTTATTAAAGCCATTTATAAATCATTCAACGCTCAGCTAAACTGATCTGGCTGCTGAGAGTATTTATTGACACGAAAGAGCTTTCGGGTATAATTCGTGATTGAAAATTGGTCCACTAGCTCAATGGCAGAGCAACTGACTCTTAATCAGCAGGTTCAGGGTTCAAGTCCCTGGTGGATCACACAAGACTCCGGTGAATGACCGGGGTCTTTGATATTAGCTTCACCGCCCCCGGGAGGGGGTGATATTCAAGTCCCTGGTGGATCACACAAGACTCCGGTGAATGACCGGGGTCTTTGATATTAGCTTCACCGCCCCCGGGAGGGGGTGATATTCAAGTCCCTGGTGGATCACACAAGACTCCGGTGAATGACCGGGGTCTTTGATATTAGCTTCGCCGCCCCCGAGAGGGGGTGATATTTAAGTCCCTGGTGGATCACTTTTTTTATTTAATGCAGGTCCATTGGATTTCTGGTATTAGCTTCTGGAAAATTTACTCAAACCCAGGAATGCACCTTTACACCAATATAATTTATGCAAGAAAATTATTGGCAGGGTGTAATAAAACCTAATCAGTATTCGGTTATTAATAAATAATTGCATGGTTTTTCCAGCAGCAATGAACGGGGCAAATATCAGCAGCAACCATCGATTTTTCAAAATGATGGGGGTATGCAGTAGCTCCTGGTATTCATTTCTAAGTTGGATGGTATGAAATGAATAATTACTCGTGTGTTCAAGCATTTGTTGACATTCGCCGCGCCTGGGATCGTGAAGAACGCGACATTCCGGATGAAAAAATACTTTGTATCCACTTATTCTAGCCCGAAGGATAAGTTCCATATCAGGAATTGGGTGCCCAACCAGAAATCCATCCAGTTTATCCAGAACTGTTCGATGAAATCCCATGTTCGCACCAGCGATGAACTCCACTTCCTTTATACCACCCATCCTCATAAATGGATGAAATTCAGAAATGTTAGCCGCATGAACCAGGTAGTTATCAGACAGGCTGTCAATTCCTCCTGCAACGATTTCGCTGGATTGGAGAGCCAGGTACATCTTTTCGATCCAATCCGGATTTGGCAGACAGTCATCATCTGTTAATATTATGTACTCTCCCCCGGCTATTTCCAAAGCTGCATTTGCAGCAGTGCTAAATCCAGAATTCTTCTTCTGTGTTACGATCTTAAAGTTTCGAAATTTCGCAGACCACCCTTTGCAGGTATCGAGAGATTCATCAGTAGATCCATCTATCGAAATGATTATCTCATATGATTCTGGAGCCAATGTTTGGGCCGACAGCGATTCTAACAACCGACTTAGTAGAGCTGCCCGATTGTATGTACAGACAATAACGCTGATCAAATTAGTCCCTCTGTGAATTACTGGTCACTTTAGTGGATACGCGTCCAATATGCAGTCTTCGTTTTGATTATTCTTATAGGTACAATCCAGACAATGATAGTAATTATTATGGCCTTTGTTGAAGGTTTTTCTGAATTGTTTGGATGTATCACTCTTCCAAGTTTCGATCACTGATTTTTCTTTACCGATGTTTCCGAATGAATGGGAATTCTTATAATCATATTCACAAGAAACAACTTCGCCAAGGGCATCAAGGGTGATCCGTTTCCAAGGTCGCATACATACAAATGGTTTTTCCTTGCGGGAAAACGATCCATCTTCGTATTCGTACCTGCGAAGGGAATCTTGCTCAGGGCGGTATTTTTCGTCTAAATTTTCACCTATAGCCGGGGGCATATCCACAGATTTGATCGCGAAGAAATCAGCTCCCAATTCGCGCCCCAGGTTCTCAACATCTTTCATCTCCTGCTCATTCGGCTGCATTGCTACGAATCGAACAGTGACCATGGGATATTGACTATTGTTCCGTTTTTTTGCCGCTACAACGGATAGGATATTCGACTTGACCCGCTCCAGGCTGCCATCAATACGATATTTGGAGTAAGTCTCCTGAGTCGCGCCATCGACAGCAAAAATTAAACTGGTCAATTTGCTTTTTACAATGCGGTCTGCAGTTTCGTCATTGAATATGATATTCCCATTGGTGCTGGTATGCACCAATATCCCCTTTGAAGTTGCATATTCGATCATCTTTAATGATTCAGGATTAAGGAATGGTTCCCCCCAATTCCAGAATATTATTAATAATAGTGAATTTCCTATTTCATCTATAAATTTCTTAAACGTATTAAAGGGTAGCAATGCGGCAACCCGTGAATGGTTGTGGGTCGCAGAAAGACATAGTGAACAGCCAAGATTGCAGACGTTGGCTGGTTCGACCTGGGCAATAACCGGTTTGCCAAAAGGAGTTTTTGGGAGTAAGAATTGATTTAATCCTGCCAGAAAGAAATTATACTTTTTTTTCCATGATATATTTCGGGCTTCAAAAGGTAACTTTTCAAAGTGGAATTTGAACGAATCGTGGAAAATCAAATTAGGAATCTGGGGCAATACCTCTCGGAATTTGAAAATATTCATATTTAACCAATCCTTTTTTACCAATAAAATATTAATCCAGCCAAATACTCAGATCTCTTTGTAACATGTCCTGCAACTGTAAGATATCTTCACGAAAATACTTGTTCAAGAATGCCCTAGTTTCCGGTTTCATCTTTGGTTTAATCATAATTTTGGCCCGCGTAGAATCCCGAAGGGCAATCCATTTATCTTCTGTAAATATTGCATGCCCAACCATGCGGATAAATCGTTGGACGGGGTTTTTCATAACAAACAATTGATTTAATGCACGGAATCGTGGAACCCCAGATGTATTGTACCTGACATTGGCGTAGGGAGACTCATAATTAGCATTGACCTCCAGAAAATTGCATGCCTGGTAAATAATATTTTTTGGTGTTTTATAAAAATCCTCGGTGAGAAAAACGCTATATCGTGAAAATGAGTCGATGAACGGTTTGACCTGAGAAAAATATAGTCCTCGACGTTTATAATGCCATAATCCATGCCAGTTGTTTGCAATTCTCTCCTCTTCTTTTAGCAATCCATCTTCAAATGAGCAATTCTCCCGGTTTTCCCGAATTAAATGTAAATACGCAGAATAAGCACGATCAACTGGATTGCGGAGCAGGACAATAATTTTTGGGTCACCCAATTTATCCTGGATCGCAGGTATTGATGTTGGCCAGCTATCAATTGTATCGGTGCTAGATTCCCCAATAGCAATTTCGTCCTGTACACCTTCGAATAACTTGCAATAATCTTCGAAATTCTGAATATACGGCCTGCGATGATCACCAATCCCGTTATATTTAATATTCACATTCTGGGAAGAAAAATGGTGTGGCTCTTTTAAGCTGCTCATAAAAATTTGAGGGTGATTTCGTAAGTGATAATAAAATGATGATGTTCCACACTTAGCAGCTCCAATAACTAGAAAATTTGGTAATTTATACTTCATTGAATTTTCCATTTCCTTGCAAAAGATGGCAGGTAAGAGATGATCGAACCGGTTTTCTTATAAATTACAAAGGAGGCACTTACATTAATTATAAGGAGGCAAACCAGTGACGTCATACCAGCGCCAATTATACCTATTCTGGGAATCAATAATAGATTTAATACTATGTTGATTACAGTTCCACTAAAAATAATATTCCGATAAGAGATATGCGATCCCGTCATATTTAGAAATAGTCCAACCGAACCACCTATTGCATTAATAAACTCTCCTGTTACCAGAACCACAAGCACTGGATACCCGGTGATAAATTCCTGGCCGAATAAACCCAGAATAGACTTCCCAAAAATAATTAATATTATTAAGATTGGTAAAGAAGCCCAAAAAATTAAATTTGAAGATTTCTTTGCCAATGATAACAGCTCAGTTTGCCGGCCAGAAAAATTCAGTTGGGAAAATCTCGCTGCGGAGACAGCGTTGATTGAAGTAATAATAAAACTGGTCAATGCGGCTAGTTTACTCGCAATATTATAAATTCCAGCAGATTCGACTGATAATAATAGACCGATCAAAATCAAATCCAGATTTGAGATTATCATTTGCAAACCCAAAGTAACTGCCATTGGCAGGGATAATTTGATAATTTCTGCCGTATCAGGAATGGATACCTGCTTATTAGAGGAATATGATTTAGACGACCTTTGATATACCAGATAGCGCGTGAGGGAAAATACGATAAGGGTTGATGCAACGAGCGCAATTATTGGGGCTTCCTGACCTGGGAGGAAGATCAATAGAAGGATCAGAATCAGAAAGTTCGTAAGCGAAGGTAAAATGTGAGCAAATGCATACAAGCGTACACGTTGTTGCGCTCTTAATGTTTCGGTGCTTAATCTAGCCAGACTATGCAAAGGTAATATCGCAGCCGAAATAAGAAATACCGGTATCCAAACACCTTGGATCGGATTGATGATCTGCCAAATGAAAGATATTCCGAGGGTCAAAATTGATATGATTGGGGAAACAAATAATACCATCCGGTGTATTTTTCTCTGAACTGCGTCTGCAGCTTCCGGCGAAGCAGTCGCGGATATTTCTGGAAATAAGCGTAGTATGGATGTAGTCGTACCAAACAGAGTGAAAACCGAGGCAATCATTATGATGGAGTTAATCATCGCGAGGATACCAACAATTGTTGATCCAAAATATCTTGCGATTATAATATTTATCCCAAGTTGTAATAATGCATTGCCAACCCTTGCTGCAAGAGTAACAATGCTGCCCTGAAAAACATCCTTAAATATTGGATCACCATCAAAGTGAAAAATATTCAATAGTTTTCGGATGGAGGTAAAAATATAATTATTAATACGAAACCTTAGGATAAAGATTGATTTGGAAGGGATTTTTTTTAGTTTACAATTATACTAATGCAATTGGTTTTCATACAAGATATAAATATAACGGTTGGTTTCTTCCATAATCTAAAGTGGGCAAACAAAAAATCCGTTCCATATTTGAGGAAATATATTTTCTAAAACTTTGATAATTCAATTAGTTTTATTGAAGCAATGATTGTATGAATATTTACGGTAAATTTTTCATACTCCTTTCAGTGGAAAGTACTACTTTTCTGTTGTATCAGTTAAGTAATGATATTTCCGTCGGGTGGTTTGCAGCCCCTTCGGCTGGTGAATTGCTCATTCTGATTGTTCTCGCAGCTATTGCAGCCTCTTTCTATTTGTTAACCTTTAATTATTTTCGATTATGTTCGCCAGGAAAAATTAAAAATAATTGTGTAACACAAGATCAAAAAAAAGGAATAATTGCCAGTATATGTCTGATAATTCTTGGAATTATCGTTATTCTAAGAATTCCAATTAATGGAGAGACTCCTGTATTCATACACCTTATTCAAAAAAATGATGTAATCGCAAAATACATTTGTTTCATCCTTTTTGAAATCTTAATCATGATTCTTTATGATACAGCTCCGGGGATAAAATATATTCTTAAAGAAATTGGTAAGTTTATTAATAAAAATGCGATTTGGTTAATCTTTATCGCAGTAGTTTTTATAAAAGTTATCCTTTTGTATCCCATTTCACGAGGTCTATTAAACCTCAATGATGCCTTCGATTATTGGAGAATGGCTAATCAGATCTTTCATGGTTCCCTGGATATTGCCCAAAATCATAAGTATCCACCCCTTTATCCAATGCTTCTCTCCCCGGTATTTTTGTTTGGTTCAATAAATTCTCTTCAAAATATATCGCTAATTAATTCAATAATCTCATCAACTTCGATATTCCCATTGTATTTATTGGCGAGAAGACACCTTCCAAGGTGGATTAGCCTCATCATGGTGTTACTATTTGCAACTTATCCATTCCATATTGTCTTCCCGGGAATTCCTTATAGTGAGAATTTGTATTTCCCGATATTTTACTGGGTGTTATATTTTGCTATAAACAATCCCAGAAAAAAAACGCTACATCGGATATGGAATGTCCTATTTGCCGTATCACTTACAGCTTTATGGTTAACGAGATACATGACAATAGCACTAATTCCGATATTCCTAGTAATATGGATATTAAAACCTGAATATGGGAATATAAACACGGGATTAAACTTTACCAAATCCAAGCTAATTAAATTATTATTAATCTCATTGTTCATGATCACGATCTTTGGGATTTGGGTAATTCAAGGGGTTAATGCGGGTATTGATATCAAATCCATGATCGGATTTAGCTCAGCTGAAACTGGTAACCCCAATACTTTCACCTTTACACGATTAATATTTTGGGGAATTATTTCATCTGCTTATTCATTTTTGTTAGCAGCACCTGTTCTGCATATTTTGCTTCTAGCATTGTTCTCTCTGAAAAAAATGATATGGAAAACTGAAACCAAGCGAATGATCCTGGCTGTAACAATGATTGCTACTATGTTGATGATCACGGTGACCATATATTCATGGCAGGCATCTTACAACTATCCTGAACCGGGCAAATTTGTTGGACGTTATATTATTTACATTGCAGCTTTAGCATGGATGATAGCAGCAATAATATTAAAGGAAGAAATTAAAGTCAATCGTCCCCGTGTGATTTTTTCTTCCATATTAGCATTTGCTCTCGTTTTTATCAGTTATCAAATATTCATGAACCACAATTGGATAATAAGGAATTCAATTATTAATATTCGGTTTATAGATGTTTTCTCGATAACTTTATTGCAATGGATTTATCTTCTTGTTGTTATTGGATCATTGTTGTTATCAACGTTCCTGCTTATCCAGAATAAAATAGTCGAAACGTTTTTGGTAGTAGCTGCATGTATTCTATACATAAATGTAATCAGCCTGCCGTTTTATTTTGATAAAATTGAATCCGAAGTTACTCGTGTCAGAAACATGGATGCTCTTCTCTCTTCAGCGTTGGAGCAAACAAAAACTATCAATAAATTCGTTTTATATGTTTCCGATGGGTACAATTTTTACCCAAAAGAATTACAAGCCCGCGGGTACAAAAACGAGGAATTTGAAATAAAAAGGATTCAAAACGAAACATTTATCAATATTCATTGCAAGGTTGTTATGGTTATTTTTTTTGATGGGCAAAGTATAGCTGTTGTGGAACCATCTAATAAATGTAAGATATCCACCGAGGAAATCTTATCTTCTTATGAGTATAATGAAATCGAGTATTCCGTGATAAAGGCAAGTGGAGATTGGATCAATAAATAATATTAAACATCGCTAGAAGTTGATGTTATCTGGAGAGTTTTCAATCGATTAAATCTTTAAAGTTAAAATAAATATAGTTGGAACAATCACTTACATAATTGTAAACAGGATTATTTGTATCCGTTCATTGGATAATCAATTTGGCACAAATATTTTCTTTACTCACTTTCGAAGTATCTCTGTTTCTTCTTAATAACCTGCGAGTTGATTTAGAGTCCGGATGGTTTGCCCAACCATCCTGGGGAGAAGCCGCCATAATTGCAGGTTTATTTACCCTTGCCATTACCTTTGGTTGGCTGGCGTGGAATGCTGAAAACAGGAAGCCATACCCCAATTGGATTAATAAAATACTACACCCAAACTGCAGCAACTTAAAACCATTGTATTTATTAGGGATGCTAATTTTTGGGCTCTCTGTTATTTTGTGCCTTCCCTCAAGGGCAGACTTTCCGCCAATATTGCGTCTGGTATTAAAACATAAAGATCTCATTGGGCTCTTTTTAGTAATCGGAATTGAGATTCTTGTAGTTATTATGGCCAAACGATTTCCAATTGTAAAAATGGTCTTGATGAAAATTGGCTCTTTTGTTTACCGTTATGCCCTGCTGCTTATTTTTGGTATACTTGTTTGTATTAAACTGGCTTTCCTGGTTCCAATTTCAAGGGGTCTTCTGGTTCTGAATGATACCTATCTTTACTGGATGATGGCAAAACATATTCTTGAAGGATCTCTGGATGTTAGTCAGTACAACCACTACCCGCCTTTATTCTCGATCGTGATTTCGCCCATTCTTCAATTCGGTTTGAGAGACTCCCTGCGAAATCTAACAATCTTCAATGTCTTAATCTCTTCAACTGCGATATTGCCTTTGTATTTGATTGCCAGGGAGTTTTTGGATAAAAAGAGCAGCCTGCTCTTATCTCTTGCGTGTGCAGCGTTCCCATTTCAAATTGTTTATCCAGCGATACTATTTAGCGAAAACTTGTATTACCCATTATTTTTCTGGGGATTTTATTTCACAATATCATACCCGAAGCGAAACAAACTTACATGGCTATGGGATGTATTATTAGGAGTGTCTTTGGCTGCGATGTGGTTGACCAGATACATGACCTGGCCGTTGATCCCAGTTTTCCTTATGGTGTGGTGGCTCAAAAACAAGAATAACATCAACGATTTACAAATCAGACCCAACCGTGAGAAAATCCTTCGATTAGTTGTGATGCTGACGATAATCATTGCATTAAATGGAATATGGATCCTGGCTGGGATGGCGAATGGCATAGAACTAAAATCCATGTTAGGGTTCCCACCTGGAACAGGAGGGAACCCGGACCGGCTTACCTTACATCGTTTACTTTTCTGGATAGGAGTTTCCGCTGCTTATTTATGCCTGATACTTGCTCCTGTATTGCATGTTTTCATTAATGCAATTATTTCCTGGAAAAAGATAAAATGGACTGGCCAGTTTGTGCGGTGGGTCTTGATTGTTGCAGGGATATCCGGCATGTTGTTGGTGGAGGTCACCCGGCATGCCTGGAGGGCTGTTTACAATTTTCCTGACCCGACTAAATATGTCGGCAGATATGTCTTGTACATTTCAGCTTTAGTCTGGATAACAGCTATATTTTTAATAAAAGAGAAGTTATCAATCACTAAAAAGGCATTGTATGCCACTGGTATTTTTTCTGGAATAACTACATATCTAAGTTATCAATTGTTTTATAACCAAAATTGGATATTAAAAGATTTCATTCTGAATTATCGCTTTGTTGATGTATTCTCGATTTCTTTTCTGCAATGGATTTATATTGTTGTAATCATTGTAATAATATTTGTGTCGTCAACTTTAATTTATAAAAAATCAAAGTTGACCAGTGTTTTTCTTCTATCAGGAATATTTTGTCTGAACCTGGTTGTATGGCCAGGATATATAAAAACACTCGTATTCTATGAAACAAACGCCCGCCATCTGGAAGAAATGCTTGACCACATTGTATTCACCAATGAACAATCTACTGATCAATATACCTTGTATGTTCCAAAGGGTGGGAATTTTTATGATGAAGAACTGGAAGTGCGGGGATATGATCCAAATATATTTATAATTGAGGAAAAAACCAAAGAACCTTTACGAAAATATAATTGTAAGACCCGGCTAATGTTACAATATTCAAGCGGAAGGCGTATTGTAGTGATCGATCAGTCAATCAATTGCAATTTACCTGACCATACCGAACTTTCAACTTACTCTTACAATGAAAAAGAGTATCAGTTGATCGAGTTACCGGCCCAATAACATATGCGGTTATTCAAATCAGTAACAATGGATAAATAAATGGTAAAGACAAATAAACTGGCTGAAGGTAAATTACTGGTAGTGCAAGTTCCTGCTTTCAATGAGAGTCGAACTCTGCCTGAAGTTCTTGGGCAAATTCCGCGCTCTTTGCCTGGAATTCGGCGAGTGGTTGTCCAGGTCATTGATGATGGCTCCACAGACGGAACTTCCGGAGTGGCTCTTCATAATGGAGCAGATTATGTGATCAAGCACACTTCCAACCGCGGTTTATCCAGGTCATTCATGAGTGGAATGATCAATGCATTGAGATTAGGTGCTGATATTGTTGTGAATACAGATGCTGACAATCAGTATCCAGGTGAGGAAATTGGACGGCTGGTTACTCCTATTGTGGCAGGTGAAGCAGATATTGTGATTGGAAACCGGCAGCCTGGAGCAAACAAGCATTTCCCTGCCTATAAGCGGCTTTTACAAGTTGTAGGAAGCTTGTTGGTATCCTGGTTATCAGGTGCTAAAATTCCTGATGCCGCAAGCGGTTTCCGGGCGTATTCACGATATGCCGTTTTAAGAATGCAAGTTTATAATGAGTTTTCCTATGCTCTCGAAACAATCATACAATCCAACCGGGAACGCCTCAGAGTATTGAATATTCCTATAAGAACCAATCCTGTCTTACGTCCATCAAGACTTCACAAGGGAATAATTCATTTTTTGTTCAAACAAGGCGGAACGATCATTCGATCTATCATTTTGTATCGACCGATCCGAAGTGCTTTACTGTTTGGTACTCCTGTAATATCAGCTGCAATTTTTCTTTTATTGCGTTATTTATACTTTTACATCATCGGTGAAACCGGGGCAGCCAGGCATATTCAATCCGTATTTGTGGGGGGCACTTTATTGCTTTTTGGTTTTCTTGTGCTAGCAGTTGGATTCCTCGGTGAAGGATTGCGCACCAATCAACGTATGATTCAGGAAGTGCTAATCCACTTAAGGAATACTGAACAAGTTGATTCTGCAGTGACATTTGATGGTTTGGAGATTCTCCAACCTGATGGTCGAAAACACTGATAGAAGATGGACTGATTTACCTGGCTAGATCAATTTATTTATCGAATTAATGAAGTCAGACCAACTCTTTTCCCTGACAGCCAACATATTAGATAAATTAGTATCCATTGTTCGTGCCTGTGAAATTGCTGCTGCAAGGTCGTCGGAATTGGCGCTTTGAGCTATCGTCACACCCCTGTTTATTAAACTTCTAAGCAAATCATCCGTAATGCTTTCGGTAATCAATACGGGGAGACCAAACCCCAGGGCAAGTTTGGCGACTCCACTTTGAGTGCCGCTCATATAGGGGGCTGCCAGCAGATCGGAGGCAGCGAAGTAAAGGGCAATCTTCTCGTTCGGAACGTAGCCAGGAAAAATACTCACAACATCATTCAAATTCAATTGATCAATTTGATTTTGATAACTAACCAATGGCTCCCAAAATTCCCCGGCGACAACCAAATGCACATCCTTTCCCGCCTCAATTAATTTTGCTACTGCAGCAATTAAATTCCGCAGACCTTTATAGGGCCGAACAATACCAAAGAAAAGTACTGTAAAAACATCCTCATTTAAATTCAAAACCTTCCTTGCCTGATTTTGAGAGAGAACGTTGTTAGAAAATTGGTTATAGATGGGGTGAACGCATTGTTCAATGATTGCGTCAGGAACCAAAACATTCAGGCTGGCGTACTGACTTTCACTTTGTACCAAAAAGCGATCAGATCTGGTAAGGGTTATCTTTGTGAGTATCCGGTCCCACCAGCGGGATTCATGTTGTTCGATGTTGTGAATAAGAAAAGCAGTTTTGATGTTTTTTCTCTTGAGCAATGTGGCGAGGATGGTAAATGGCAGCCACCAAAAAGTAGTCCACCAGGTAATGAGGACAAGATCTGGCTGCCACAATTGGATTTGCCGAGCGCATTTACTCCAAGTCCATGGCTGGAATGGATCCAGAAGAAAAAAAGCATCCATGGTGATCGGGTTCGGATCTGCTTCGCGGTCAGAATCCCCGGGATAAAGCCAGCCTGGATATTGACGCTTGAATGAAAAGACCTTGACATCATGTTTAGACTTTTGCAAGTATGAAACAAGGTGATTGTTAAAATGTGCAATACCACCACGATAAGGATAAACTGGACCGACGATAGCAATTCGCATTTCTTGGGGTTGTTTTTCCTAAAAGTCTGGTTCTAAAATTTATTTATGCCTACAGTGTTGAGATATTTCGGCATGACTATTTTCCAATTCTGAAAAACCTGGGGACATCCTTACAATACTCAATATAGCCATCACCGAACACCTGGAGCAAATGTTCCTCCTCAATCAAAGCAACAACGTAAGCTAGAAGAAAATAGCTTGCCAGACCAGCCCAGATCCATTGGTTATACCAGATGATGGATAATCCTCCCAGGAGAAGGCCATATCCGACAAATTGTGGATTTCTACTATATCCATATAATCCGTGTTTGTCCAATTGACCAGGTTCCAAACCGGTATGCTTTTTCATGGAGCGGAAGAAATCCATTCCGGCGGCTGTAATGATAAAACCTCCAACAGCGATAAAACTTCCCAGGAGAGTTGGAAAATTCCATGTAGTGAGTTTTGCCATCCAACCGCCCCAAAGGCAGAATCCCATGAACATTCCATGAATCACATAAACCAATATGTGTAATATGCTGCCCAGCTTGGTTAACTTTCCAAGGCGGCTATAATCGTAATGCAGTTTCCAAAGGATCAAGGGTGTAAGGGTCAAGTACAACACAAAAACATAAAAAAAGTCATTCATAGTTACCTCATCAATAATCAAATTTAATTATAGCCATAATTGTGAATGATTGCAGTAAAGAACAACTCCCGGAAATTTTCACCGGGAGTTGTTTTGTAAGATCAGGAAACGTTTAGTTCTCGTTGGTAACGCTTATAAGGACTGCTCTGACCACAGTCCGGTATTTGTAGCTATCCAATGTTTCATTGTAACCACGGCAGGTTATCAAGGTAAGCCATGGATTTTCTTCGTGCTTGGTTACCGCAGATACAGTATTTGGCGATGTCCATGGGTTGACAGAACGCACTTCATAAGTAAATGCCTGTCCCCATGAATGTATGATGATCTTATTTCCCCACGACAGAGTTCCCAGATCTGCAAAGAGACCAGACTTGCCATTCGCATCTGTTACGTGTGCGGTAATGGCTGAATTCCCGTTCCAGGTTGGGAAAGCGGTACCATTTAGCCAGCCGATCTGATTACCAAGCCAGGTTACATCCCATTCACCAGCGCTGTTAAGAGGGACACCGACGATTGGTGATCTAACACCGAGAGATGGAATCTCCAGTACCATACCATTCATTTCGGCATATGCTTTTTCAGCGGGTTGAGCTGGGAGGATGGTTTGAATACCAGGAGTGAAACCTGTCTCGGGCAAGCCGGATACATTCCTGTATGTTTCGGCTGCAGATGCAACCTGCAGTTCGCCTGGATCGGTTGGATCTCCATCCCCATTCAGGTCAGAATCAATGGTTGCTATATTCTGAACAGTTCTTATCCCAGGGTTAACCCGAACATGGAAAACGATCTGAAGGTCGTTTACAGCGATCGCGGGATTGGTGACGCCCAGGTCTGGTCCAATAGTTCCTGTCCAGACGATTCTGCCGCGTGGATACTGGATAGTCGGCCCTTCATAGTAGCAATATTGTGTCGTAGTTACGCCAGAATTGGTACAGGTTACGCCAGTATTTACTGTGCCCGGTGGCACTATACCTGGTGGTAAAGAATAACCGCTGGGGATCAGGGTATCTTCAAATACAGTGCCGACAGGGATAGGGTCTGAAACGGCAGCATTTACTGCAACGATATTGGTGTCATTGATCCATACCATAGTCCATTGCAGAATGGGCTGTAAGGTCCTGTCAAGCAGCTTGATGCCAAAGGGCGGATCAAACAGGTTGGGGCCAAAATCCACTGGTGTGGGGTCGCTGTTGTTTGATGGATCATAATCAGTATCCGGGTCAGGGTTGACACCGTCCTGTGATACATCTGTAACTGGACCACCCAATGTAGGCTGCCCCGTGCCTTCGGCTGAATTGTTGAATGGTCCAGTATTTTCCGGAATTACCCTGACAACCAGTCTTATTACTCCGGAGGCTCCTTGATCTAGTGAATCTGTCCCTGCCAACAAGTTCAGATTACCGGCCAAACCTGTATATGTGGAATTGACTGTAAAATCTGTGCTGGAGATCGATTGGAAGGTGAAGGTTGCCCCGGTGGCGTAAGTAGCTGACAGGTCATCAGTCACCTGGATATTTGTGAGCGGTACGTTGCCATAATTTCTGACAAGGATTTCGTAGGTAACATCCCAGTTTCCTGGAGAGACTTCGACTGGTGATCCGACAACGCGTTTGGCAAGACCAATTCTCGCATCCTGTAGATATATACCCGCGTCCCAGGATAGATCAATTTCGCCAGATTCCAATGTTGTTACGACTGTCGCTCCGGTGGATCGGTTTACATCGCTATCCAACAGGTTATTTGCACCCTGATCTTGTGGAGCGAAAACATAATTCGCTGGGAGAGTGAATTCGACATGGTAATCACCTGGAACAAGGTCATCAAATTGATAGATCCCGTCTTCAAAACCATCGTTGGCGGTGGTGGTTGTTCCTACCAGTCCGAAACCTTCCAGATACAGGTTCACTGTTATGCCATTGATGCCGAGTTCTCCAAAATCCTGAATTCCGTTGGCATTGGTATCGACCCAAACACGGTTCCCCAGAGCTGTCGTCTGGTATAAACCCATGTCCCAGCTGATATCATTCTCTCCAGGATCAAGTAAAGTCAGAGGAGTACGGCCAGTAGAGCGATCGGCATCGCTATCCAGGTCATCGTCCGAACCCTGATTGATCAATGTAACTGCATATCCAGTCGGTGGAGTGAAGATTACATAATAGTAACCAGGTATCAAACCCGCAAACTGGTATATACCAGCATCTGATCCAACCGTGGAGGTGGTGGTCGTCCCAATCAGGTTATTCAATCCATCGTAAAGATCTACGGTCACGCCGTTAACACCAGCTTCGCCACCATCCTGAATTCCATTCCCGTTCATATCCAACCAAACACGATTCCCTATGGCTGAATAAAGGCGATAAACGCCAGCATCCCATGAGTCGTCGTTTTCACCAGGTGTCAGGGTTGTTGTATCAGCACGCCCGGTAGTAACATTGGCATCGCTGTCCAGTGCATCGTCACCCCCGGAGTTTTGCGGAGAGAAGTTAAAACCAATCGGTTCTGTAAACTCCACATAGTAATCACCCGGTTCCAAATTGGTAAAGCTGTAATTCCCGCCCCCTGATGTTGTGGTTGTACCAACCAGCACATCACCAGAGGTGTACAAAGATACTGAAACACCATCCACACCTGGTTCGCCCGCATCTTGTATACCATCCTGGTTCACATCTTCCCATACAATGTCACCTATTGAGGCAAGCTGATAGTAACCGGCGTCCCAGCTGAGGTCATTTTCGCCGGATACCAGGCTGGTCACAATTGTCTGCCCGGTTGGAGAGATGTCGCTGTCAGCAGCATCATCCCCGCCCTGATCGAGGGTGGTAATTGCGTAACCTGCAGGTGTGGAGAACACAAGGTAATAATCGCCTGGTTCCAGGTTGTTAAACCTGTAGAGGCCATCCGTTCCGGCGATGTTTGTAGTATTGGTGGAAGCTATCAAAGTGCCTGTCCCTGAATAGAGGGTGACGGTTACGCCATTGATCCCGGTTTCACCTGCATCCTGGATTCCATTCCGGTTGAAGTCATTCCAGGCCCGATCGCCTATTGAAGCAAGCTGGTATATTCCAGCATCCCAGGTAATGTCGTTTTCTCCAGTGGATAGGACTGTCGTTATCGTTTGCCCGGTCGTAGTATTTGCATCACTATCCAAAGCATCACCGCCCTGATCGAGTCGGACTGAAAGCGTAACCGCCTGGCAGTGTAAAGACTACATAATAACTCCCCGGAATCAGCCCGGTGAATGAATAGATACCTGAGCCGTTGGTGGATGTGGAACCAACCGGACTGTCATCATCTGCTGTGGCTGGTATGCCATCAGGTCCGAATCCAGGGCGGAGAAGGTTAATCGTGATGCCGCTTGCACCAAACTCACCCGCATCCTGGATCCCGTTTCGGTTCAGGTCAAGCCAAACCAAATCACCAAGTGAGGCGGTTGGTTGATACATGCCGGCATCCCAGGTAGGATCATTTTCCCCGGGAGAAAGCGTGGTAAAGGAAGCTATTCCGGTTGTAACATTTGGATCACTGTCCAGCGTGTCGTCTGCCCCCTGATCTGCCGGGCTGAAAATATAAGTGGCTGGCAGAGTGAACTTCACATAGTAATCTCCCGGTACCAGGTTGATGAAGGAGTACAGACCGCCACCCGTTGTCGCAGTTGAAGAAACGATCCCGGATGCATTGTAAAGCTCAACTGCCACACCGGTGATACCGGTCTCGCCGACATCCTGAATACCATTTTGATTTGTGTCATACCAGACCCTGTCACCAATGGAAGCGAGCGGTGAGAAACCGAAATCCACAGTGCGGTTTGAATATCCTTCCGCGGCTTCACCTGTTGCGGGTGTATCCGTTGGATCTGATCCCACCAGCGTTGGTTCGTTTCCTGTAGGTCCAAGAGTTACCGGATTGCTGCGTATGTAACTTCCAGCCAGAGCTACGCCATTATCGTCATCATCATCGATGTCAATATCCGGATCACCGGCATTTATTGAACTGCTCATGTAACCAATTGGAATTAACACCTCGACAATATAAGTGTCGGTGATCAAATTGTCAAAACGGTAATACCCATTAACATCTGTCAACTGAGTTGCGATGGGTAACCCATCCGGAGTCCCATCATCATTAGAATCTCTATAAAGGCGGACTGTAACGCCAGGTAAACCTGGTTCTGTGCCGTCCCTGATGCCATTGTTGACCGTTCCACCACCTGCTCCATTATCACTCCAAACCCGATTTCCGAGAGAGAATGCCGAATAGTACAAACCGAAATCAACCGTCCGGTTTGAATATGCATTGGCAGCCTCTCCGGTTGCGGGGTTGGTAGCAGGATCGTTATCAGTGGTTGGCTCATCGCCTGCTGGTCCGAGGGTGACAGTCCCAGATTGAACGGTATTCCCAATGGTGTTTGCGCCATTGTTATCATTATCCACGTTGTCGTTCGGGTTTGCATCGCTGACTGCGCTGCTGGCATAACCGGCAGGCAGAACCACTTCGACTACATAGTCGCCGGTGGTGAGATTATCAAAACGATAATACCCATTGCCATCGGTGAGAGTCGTGGCAATGTTGGAGCCACCGCGATAAAGATTGACTGTGATGCCATTGATCCCTGGTTCAGTGCCATCGCGCAGACCGTTATTGGCAGTTCCTCCTCCGGCTCCGTTATCATTCCACACCCGGTTCCCAAGGCTGAAAGCCTGAATGAGACCAAAGTCCAGTGTCCGGTTGGAGTAACCGTCTGGCGATTCTCCTGCCAGCGGATTGGGTAGTGGATCATTGTCGTTAAGCGGTTCACTTGCACCTGGTCCCAAAGTAACCGGCAGACTGCGGATGAGGTTTCCCACCAATACCTCGCCATTGTCATCATTGTCTTCGACATCTACATCCGGGTCACCGTTTACGGGAGTACTGCTGACATACCCGGTTGGAGGGACAATTTCGAGGATGTATGTGCCAGCCAGCAGACTGTCAAAGCGGTAATACCCATTACTATCCGTTATCTTGAAGGCGATTGAAGCGCCATCGGGAGTACCATCATCGTTTGTGTCCCTGTACAAGCGCACCGTAATTCCACTCAGGCCGGGTTCGTCCCCATTACGAATACCGTCATTTGCAACCCCGCCTGTACCTGTTCCATTGTCATTCCAGACACGGTTACCGAGAGAGTATGGTTTGAAGAAACTAAAATCAAGCGTCCGGTTGGAATAGCTGTCCGGGGATTCCCGGATTCTGGATTATCGGCTGGATCTGTTTCGCCAGTTGGCTCTGTATGCGTGTCCTGGATCGTAATGGCAAAACTGCGAATGTCAGTGCCAGCAGCAATTGCCCCATTATTGTCATTGTCAATATCGTTATCCGCATCGCCGCCATTTACTGTGCTGGGAATGTAACCAGCCGGAGTGACAGCTTCCACGATATAGTTTCCGGGGATCAGATTGTCAAACCGGTAGTAACCGCTGGCGTTGGTGGTGGTTGTGGCGATGGAGGCGCCATCAGCAACATCATTATTGTCCGTATCCTGGTATAAACGCACAGTGATTCCGCTGATTCCGGGTTCAGTGCCGTCGCGCAGCCCGTTGTTTCCTGTCCCGCCGCCAGCGCCGTTGTCTTCCCAAATTCTATTACCCAGGCTGTAAGCATTCACTGCCAACGTATCTGAAGCTGGATTGGGGTTGGTATATCCTTCTGTGCTAGTAAGCGAACTAGAAGGAATGGTATTGAGATAATTATTCGGAGCTGTACTCGTCACAGGGATCACCATGGTACAGGAGTTTGCAGTGGTAAGGGCTCCACCAGCCAACTCGATCTGCCTTGAGCCAGGAATTGCGGTGAGTGTCCCTCCGCAATTATTCACAGATGCCGGAGATGAGGCGATTGTAAGGCCAGGCGCTGGTGTATCTGGTAAATTATCAATCAAGCCCATACCGGTGATGTTCACACTGTACAATTCGTGATTGTGATCGTAAGGAATGAAACTTCCCCGATGGAGACCGGGTTGGGTGAGAATGATTTGCTGATGCCAGCGCCTGGAAGGTTGGTAAGAGAGGCGGAAATATCTTGTGGATTACTGGCCCCTTCAAAGGTAGTTACATTGTTGGCATAAATGGTGTTTGTCCGGTTTCCTGTCACGTTCATGGTGGCATGCAGTGTCAGTGTACAGCTACCGGAGGCAGGCAGACTTCCGCCTGAGAATGTGAAGGATCCACCACCAGAAGTACCTGTTATAGAGCCACCGCAGGTACCAGTGTTAAAATTAGGCGGATCAGCTAAGATCATACCTGTGGGCATGGTGTCGATAAATTGAATACCGGAAAGGGATGCGCCGAGGTTCGTATTTAATAAGTTGGACGCTCATCACGGAAAAATTACCACCAGTGACATCGGTGGGATCAAAACCTTTGTTGACACTAATGGATAATGGAGTGATCGTGAGGTTGGCTGTTGCATTTGCAATCGGGCGCATGGTTGTAGATGTACCCTGGATGGTACCGATCACATTAGCCGTTGAAATGGTATTTGTTCGTGTAGCGGAGGCGCCAATCCCTCGAACATTCAAGCTGAGTGTACATAACCCGGGTACAACTCCATCGCTGGCCGGGATGGTTCCTCCGGCTAATGTGATTGTCTGGGAGCCGGCAGCTGGCGTGAAAGTTCCTCCACATGTTGAAGTGGCGCTGGGCGGGTTGGCAATAAAAACCCCATTTGAAGCGTTTCCGCCCATGGTGGTGAGGTTGTCTGTGAGGCTTACATTGACCAGCGGTAATAGATTTGTGTTCCTGAGTGAAATCGTTAACCTGGATAATCCATTCTGGCTGATCGTGGAAGGTGTAAATATTTTACTCATTGACAGGTCTGTCACGGTTAGAACTGCTGACCTGTTATTGGTGTCAGTTCGACCCTGGTTTGTAGATAATGTGCTGCCAGGAATCGTATTGGTGTGTGCGCCGGATGTTTGGGATGTGACATAAACTGTTATGGTACAGGTTCCCCTGGCCGCTGCTATGGAGCCGCCGGTTAGACGGATGAGATTTGTCCCTGTAACCGCGACTAACGACCCACCACACGTAGTGGCAGGCACAGGTGAGCTCACGACCACGAGATCCGCCGGCAGGGTATCGGAAATGGAAATGCCACTGATGGGAGTGTCATTTGGGGCAGTGATGGTGATCGTCAGGCGCGATGAATTTCCAGCCTGAATAATTGTTCCTAAGAATGCTTTTGCAACCGTTGCAGGGCTGCCAATGGTGTAAACAGTAGTGTTATCTGAAACTGTTACGGTATTCGTTACCCCCTGGTCTGACGTGACATCACCAGCAGGAATGAAGTTGGTATATACACCGGGAATGGTTGAAGTGACAACTCCATAAATGATACATGTTCCGGGATTCTGTACAGTACCAGCAGGTATTACAGCATTTGTCAGTGTAAAAGCGCTGCCCGTGCTGGTAACGGCAGCGCTTCCACCACAGGATGGGGATGCGACTGGTGTGCCAACGATAAACAAATTGGCGGGCATGGTGTCTGTAAAAGTAACACCAGTTAAAGTTGTGCTGGCTGCATTCTGAAGAGTGATCGTGAGCGAGGTTGTTCCGCCCTGGACAAAATTAGCTCCTAGGTCTTTGATAACACCGATGGCCCTGGTTTGAACGGTAAGCGTTGCTGACGCCGGGAATGCATTGGTGATCGGGCCGGTCAGGGCAAGAGCAGGTATGGTGTTTGTATGTGTTCCCACGGAAGTGCTGGTGATCCGGGTTGTGATGGTGCATGAGCCGGGTGTTGTAACATTCCCAGCCGGGATCGTGCCATTGGTAAGGGTGATCGATCCCGCGGTGAAGGTGATATTTCCGCCACACTGAGCGGCTGAAGGAGTACCAGAAATGGTTACACCGGCCGGCAGGTTATCCACCAGGCCTACCCCTACATAATCCGCTCCAGTGGGGTTCCGGAGAGTGATCGTCAGAAGGCTGGTATCTCCCTGCTGAATTGTTGATGGAGAGATCGTTTTCGTTATTCCCACCGCTTGAACATTAATATCAGCTGTTACCGGTGAGGTGTTTGAGACACCTTGCCGGGTTCGCAGCGAACCAATGCCATCTGGACCAGACGGTATTGTATTTGTGTACTGCCCCTGTATATTGGAAACCACCCTCACACGGACACGGCAGTTTGAAGCTGGCGCAATTGTGGCGTTGTTTAATGTGATCGAGGTTGCACCGACAGGGGCAGTTAAAGTCGCAGCGCCGCAGCCAAGTAACGATGTTGTCAGGGGGGATGAAACACTGAAGGTTGCTGGAAGATTATCTGTAAAGGTTGCTTCGGTCAGTGAATTGTTGAGATCAGTGTTGTTAATATTGATTTCAAGTTGGCTGGATTGCCCAATCCAGACTGTATTGGGGTTAAAATTTTTGTTCATCGAAGGGGGCTGCACTGGAGTAACCAACAATGTGGCGTTGGCTGGATCAGTGTTTGTGATCACATCCAATCCACCCCGGGATGAGGCATGCAATCCTTGACCACCATACAAAGGTTCCTCGCCATATTTTGGAATGGTATTGATCAGGTTTCCCACGGTTATGGAGGACACATCCACGGAAATGGAGCATTCTCCAGGCGTGGTGCCAACTTGAGCCGGCACTAAACCACCACTCAAGGTGATGGTAGTTGTCCCGGCGGCAGCGATCACCACACCGCCGCAGTTATTTGTCAAATTACTGGGGGTGGAAATGAAAATTCCGGACTGCCTGCCGATCAAGCTGTCGCTGAATGAGGTGTTTTCCAGGTCAAAAGTATTCGGGTTAAAAATGGTGATCGTGAGGCGGGAAACTTCACCAGCGACAATGGTGATCGGGGTGAATTCTTTATTGATCTCGGCCGCGAAAGAAAACGCCTTAACGCTTTGCACGGGTTGGAGGAGTATTGAACCCACGAGAACTACAAATAGAAATAATGACCTGAAAGTTTTGCCCATGTAAACTCCTAATTAATTAATAAATTATTTATGACCCGCTGAATAGTTTGTCTTCAAAAATTACAAACAAAAAAAGATAAAAACGAAATGCATGAGAGAAATTCCCTACATTAATACAAGTTAAATTATATCTTAAATATCCGTTGCGAATTACCGATAGTTGATAATTTCATTAACGGTTTCTTAACAGATTTTTTACGAGATTAATCCACATTTTTTGGTACCCTCATTTATAGTACAATGAAAATATGGCAGGTACTTCTCCCCTTGTATCCATACCCTTTTCAGCTTCAGATTTCACTGATCTCGAGATAAAAGCAGTCACCAAAGCGCTAATTGGAGACTTGAAATCGCCAGGGCTTGAATGCACCCGGCTCGAAGAAGATTTTCATTCTTTTATCAATCGAAAACATGCGATCTGTGTATCCTCAGGAACAGCCGCAATCCATTTGTGCATTCGGGCTTCCAGGATAGAATCCGGCGATATTGTTATTACCAATCCGTATTCAGATTCAGCAGCAATTTCCGCGATCCTGGCCGAAAATGCCATCCCGGTTTTTGTGGATATCGACGAGAGAACAGGCTTTATGGATCTTGAACAATTAAAGCAAGCAGTTCATGACCTTTCATCATCAAATAAAGTTGCCAGACGATGGCTGCCTAGAAAGGGTGCGGAACATATTAGGCGCCTGAAAGCCATTATTCCATCTGCACCTTTTGGTCAACCAATTGAGATGGCCGCGATCAATGAAATTTCCAGTTCCTATGGACTGACATTTATCGAAGATTTAAGGCAGACATTTGTTGTCAATGTTAATGATAAATTTGCCGAAACTAACGGAAGATTTGGTGTTTTTTCATTTCGGTTTGGTAATCCAATTTCCACTGGTGGCGGTGGCATGATCGTCACCGATGAGGATTCTGCAGCGCATGTTATCCGAATTTTGCTTAATAAAGGCAGTGACCCACAACATCAGCATCGGTTGTATTCAGCTTCAGGATATGACTATCGTATGAATGAGATGGTAGCCGCGCTCGGGCGTGCACAACTTTCCAGGATTGAATCAATTCTTTATTCCCGCCAAAAAGTTGCCAGATGGTACCAAGAAAGACTTGCCGACCGCCCTGGAATTGTATTACCAGTTCAGGTTGAGGACCAAGGACAACAATCCTGGCCAGCCTATGTTATTAAACTCGATCCGATGATGCATCGACAGCGGATCATCGAAGAACTGGTAATTCAAGGCATCCCAACCACCCCATATCAAGTCGCAGTTCATTTACAACCGTTTATGATCGAAAAGTTTTCCTATCATTCAGGAGATTTTCCCAAAGCCGAGCAGCTTGCGAAGTGTGTGCTGGCGCTGCCATTTTCCGGAGTGATGACAGAAAAACAAGTCGATTATGTGTGCAAGACGCTAAAGCAAACCCTTTCTTGAAATTAATTAGTTTATGACGTCGCTTGATACTCCCACCAGGTTTACACCACAGACGCGAAAAGGAAGCATTATTCTTGGATTGCTGATCCTTTTTATGGCTGGTATTGCCGTTAGTTTTTTCTGGCTATCGTCTGCGGCTTCTATGGGGTTTCTTTTTGCAGCCTATATGGCTTTGGGGGTGATCTCTTGTCTGCCCTTGCCGATGCTTGGATATCGTTTTATTTCCCTCAATCGGGCATACTACGACCTTGATCGCAACGTGTTAACCATCCATTGGGGGCTGCGCACCGAGGTCATTCCAACCCTTGACATCCAATGGATCCGACCGGTAACCGACCTTGTTGACTCGTTTCCTAACCCTAAAATTACCCTACCAGGAGCGTTATTAGGTTTTCGGAATATCGATGGCCTGGGTAAGGTGGAATATCTGGCGGATCGAATGCAAGGTGCACTGATCGTGGCGGCGCCACAGGTTGTTTATGTCATTTCACCGGAAGATGAGAAAGGTTTTTTGGATTTCTATGCGCGCGGAGTTGAGCTTGGCAGCCTGAAAAGCGTAAGGGGAAAGTCTATCCTTCCTTCCATTATGATAGGGAAATTGTGGGATGACCAGATTTTTAGAAATTTGGTGCTATCTGGTTTCTTGATTGGTGTGGCAGTAGTGATTTGGACCATCTTGATCATCACAAGCCGGGCTGAGGTTGTTTTTGGGGTTCAGCCGGGAATAGAAACTGAACCGGTGCCATCGATCCGCCTGCTGCTTCTCCCTGTGATCAATGGTTTAATATTCCTGGTGGATGTTGTTGGCGGGTCTTTCTTTTACCGGCGGGAGGAACAAAAGATCATCGCCTATCTGGTCTGCGCAGGTAGTAGTTTGACCGGAATATTGTTATTGGCTGCGCTATTGTTGATCACATTAAACCTATGATTTTTCCATCACTCGTATCCATCGCTGCAGGGTTATTCTTCGGTATAGGCATATCGTTCATTGCCTACAAATTTAAGTCACTCTCCATGAGCGGAGCTGTAGCAGCGGCTATTCTGGGAACAATTGTTTTTGGGTTGGGTGGTCTGGCTCATACAGCAGTATTGCTGACTTTTTTTATTTCTTCCAGTTTCCTTTCCAGATTGTTTAATAACAAGAAAAAAGCTACTGACGAAAAGTATGCCAAGGGCAGCAGAAGAGATGCCGGCCAGGTGCTCGCCAATGGCGGGGTTGCCGGGATTTGCGTGATCCTTGGAGCCGTGTTTCCAGACAATCCGCTTTTCTGGTGGATGTACTGCGCAGCTTTTGCTGCGGCCAATGCGGATACCTGGGCAACGGAACTGGGTGTATTTTCCGAATATCCGCCAAGGCTGATAACGACTTTCAAGCAGGTTGAAATGGGAACATCCGGTGGGGTGACACTGCTGGGAACAATAAGCGCACTGGCTGGCGCCGGCCTCATCGGGGGGGTTGCATTTCTGTTTTCCCCGTCATATACATCACTCCTTTGGATCGCCGTTGCCGGTCTGTTCGGTTCGTTGGTTGATTCATGGCTGGGGGGAAAATTCCAGGCGGGTTATTATTGCCCGAAATGCAATAAAGAAACGGAAAAGCATCCACGGCATGGCTGCGGTGCAGAGACACTTTTCTTTCGCGGAGTCAGGTGGTTGGATAATGATTGGGTTAATGCATTTTGCACTCTGAGTGCGACTTTACTTGTGGGGATCGTTTATTTATTACTTTGAATCGGGTATCGAATAGGACCAGGGTAATTACCCGCCGATTTCGCTCATGGTGCGGTTGAGGGGGATCTCTCCAGCTGCCAACCCATGCCCCCAGGGTTTTTCCCAGATTCCACCAACGATCAATTGACGCAAGTCTTCATTTGAAGCGCCGTTTCTCAGCGGTGTGAGCAGGTCCACTTCGTTCTCCCGCAAGAGGCAAAGGCGCAGTTTACCATCGGCCGTCAAGCGGGCGCGGGTACAGAAAGCGCAGAATGGTTTGGTTACAGAAGAGATGAAGCCAACCTGCCCCGGTGCGCCAGGAATGCGGTACATAACGGCTTCCCCGTCCATTTTTCCGCCGTTGATGATTTCCAGTTTCCCAAAAGCGGTTTCGATGATCGATATTACCTCGTCGGTTGTGACCACCTGGTGAGTCTGCAAATCCGTGGTTCCGCCAAAAGGCATCATTTCAATGAACCTTACCTGCCAGTTGTGTTGCAAGGATAATTGAGCAAGGTTGGGAATGTTCTCATCGTTATAGCCGCGAACGATGACTGCGTTAAGTTTGATCGGAAGCAGGCCGGCAGCCTCCGCAGCCTGGATGCCACTCCAAACTTTCTGGAAGGAATCGCGCCTTGTGATCTGTAAGAATTCGGTGGGATCTGTAGTGTCCAGGCTGATGTTCACCCGCTCCAGCCCGGCTTTCGCGAGTGGAATCGCAAGTTTTTCAAGGAGCACGCCATTTGTGGTCATCGATACGGATTTAATATTTGGAATGGCGGTGATGCCGGAAACAATGTTGACGATATCCGGGTGGACTGTTGGCTCTCCACCGGTCAGGCGAATCTTTACCACACCCATTCTTGCAAAAAGATTGGTCAGGCGAAATATTTCATCGGTTGACATTAATTCATGTTTCGGACGGAAGACCATATTCTCCGGCATGCAGTAAACGCAGCGCAGATTACAATGATCAGTCAGGCTGATTCTTAAGTAATTGATGTTTCTTCCAAAATGATCTAAAGGCATAATTCTAATTCGGACTAATTTTGTCTAATTATATCATTTATTACCGGGTTAACAAACACAACAATTGTACACGAAAAATATTTCTTTGCGAAAAACTGACAAGTTTCCGTGCTATAATCCAAAAACCAATAATATGACCAACATTATCATCCTATGAACTTATTAATAACAGGCGCAGCCGGTTTTTTGGGGATTGCTTTATCCAATCGATTGGTTTTGGAAGGGCACCAGGTTCGGGGATTGGACGACCTTTCAACCGGCGACCCATCAAAACTATCCCCTGAAGTGTACTTCACCCGTGGGGATATTAACGACCGTCCTAAATTGTGGTCATTGTTGCAGGATATCGATTGTGTATTCCACCTGGCAGCTAGAGTTTCGGTGCCGGAGTCAATTCTCTACCCACGAGATTACAATACCGTAAATGTCGGCGGTACCGTGACATTGATGGAAGCAGCCCGTGATGTTGGGACCAAACGTGTGATTTTTGCATCATCGGGAACAGTTTATGGCAACCAGAAGAACCTGGCTTTACGGGAAGACGCCGAGGAAATGCCGCGATCCCCTTACGCAGTTTCCAAACTTGCTGCTGAATACTATATCCGTACGATCGGTTCCATTTCAGGAATAGAAACGGTTTGTCTGAGAATTTTTAATGCATATGGGCCGGGTCAGCATATTCCACCATCAAATGCTCCGGTTATTCCTTCTTTTCTTAAACAAGCGACCCGAAATGGGACAATAATCATCAATAGTGATGGTAACCAAACCAGAGATTATGTGTATCTGGATGATGTTGTTACTGCGATGGTTGCTTCCGCCACAGCGCCCAAGATCAATAATATGGTTTTCAATATTGGAAGCGGGCATGACACCAGCATTAAGGACGTCTTAAAAACGGTCTTAGAGGTTACAGGTGGTCGGCCGCAGGTGGTTTACAACCAGCGAGCGGATGGCGGGGTATCACGTATGAGAGCTGATATTGGTCTTGCAGGAAAGAAGCTGAATTACAAACCATCCATTAACCTTGAAACGGGTCTCAGGTTGACTCTTGAGAAGGACCCGGAACTAAAGGTTGCTGATGCGGATGGAAATGAACGTCGTGGATGATCATCCCAATACTTTGCTTAATTTAATACCTGAAGAATTTTATTCCCGCAATGCTGTTGAGGTTGCCAGGGATTTGCTTGGTAAATTTGTTGTAAGGCGTCATCAGGAAGAGCTACTGGCCGGGCAGATAATTGAAGCGGAAGCTTACCAGGGTGAGGAAGATCTGGGTTGTCATGCAAAGGCCGGGCTTACACCTCGAACCAGAGTTATGTATGGTCCGCCCGGACGAGCATACATCTACTTCACTTATGGCATGCACTGGATGCTCAATGCAGTCACAGGGGCTGAAGGAGTTCCAGGTGCAGTACTTATTCGCGGTATCGAACCGGTTTATGGATTGGATAGTATTCGAAAACATAGACCACAACCAAAACGGAACATTCCTGATCATCTGAATGAAGGCTGGACGGATGGCCCTGCGAAACTCTGCCAGGCGTTTGGTTTGGATGGAAGCCTGAATGGTATCAATCTGTGCGAGCGAAATTCAGATCTTTGGATATCTGATGCAGGAGTCGGAGTTCCAGATGATGAGATAGGCAGGACAGCGCGGATTGGAATGAACAAAGTTCCAGAACCATGGTTCAGTATTCCCTGGCGGTTTGTGTGGAATAAGTATAAATAAAACCCCGGCATACGCACCGGGGTTTGCTAATTGTAAGGTGAAAGTAGTTTAGATCTTCAATGCCTGTCGGAGTTTTGCCTCGTCGAAATCTATCACGATCTGACCGTCGATATCAAAGGTGGGTGTAACCAGATCACCACCTGTCCAATCCCGAACCTGATCATCTGCACCGACAACGGACATAACGTCAACTTCTGTAAAATCCAGCCCACGGTCATTAAACCACATGCGGGCTCTGCGGCAACCCGGGCACCACTTGGTGCAGTACATTACAATGCCGCCGTGAGGTAAGTTTGCCTCGGCTTTAACTTTGGGTACTTCAACATAGTTCGGGCGTAACTTTTTTATTTCCGCAAAAAGCACTTTGTTGTCAGGTTGAAGGTCGATGTCGTGGACATCAATATACTGAATGATTCCATCATCATCGATGATGAAGATGGCTCGCTCAGATCTGCCATCTGTTCTAAAAACGCCATATTTTGCTGCCACTTCACCATGAGGCCAAAAATCGCTGAGAATGGGATAGTGGATACCGTCAAATGTTTCTGTCCAGGCTTTCAAACAGGGAACATGGTCAATGCTTATGCCCAGAACCTGGGCATTTAATCCCGCGAATCTGCCGAGTTCGGCTTCATACGACGGGATCTGAGCAGCTCAGACAGGTGTCCATGCCCAGGGAAAGAAAGCAATGGCGACAACTTTGCCACGCAAGTCGCTAAGGGTTACGTCTGTGTCCAGGTGGCTTGGCAGGGTAAAATCCGGTGCCCGATCACCCACTTTTAAATGAGTCATTTGTATCCTCCTTTAGGTGATTAGTATTAATAATCAACACTTGTCGCAATTTGTTATCCAATTATTATTTACAATAATACATCAATATTCGTTATGGGAAAATCACTCGTATAGATTTTGTGCAATATTCTTCGGGTATTTTTCAATAAGCAAAGTCCTTTGGCTAATCTGGCAGATTTGAATGGAATTGCCATACTAATGTGATCCAACAATTATGGTATAAATTAATTAGAGATCAATTTAGTTCATTAAATGGGTTTTATGTTGTGCTCAATGGGTTTCTCGAAACGGAAACACCACTGAAAATCAGTATTTGAGTCCGGTGTTTTCTGAAAAATGTATTCATTAGTAATGGAGCAGGTATGTTTAAGCGTCCAAATTCAACAATAAATCCCCCAACCACGCCCGTGGAAAGGGTAACATCTGTCATTGGTCCAGGGATCAGTTGGACTGGTGATTTGACCGGTTCTGGCGGGATTCGGATCGAAGGCACATTTGAAGGCAAAATCCAATTGCGAGGACTATTGGTTGTTGGGGAAACTGGCCGGGTCACATGTGAGAATGTCATTGTCAATACGGTCATCGTTGCAGGTGCGGTGCGCGGAAACATCATAGCCGAAAAGCTGGAGATCCGTTCCACTGGCCGGGTGTGGGGGAATGTGACAGTCATGGCATTTTCCACTGATGAAGGATCATTCTTAAGAGGTCAGATCCAGATGGAAGATTCGATAGATCTTAGCCGTTATGGACTGGCGCCTACCCAGCCTGTTTCAGATACTGTGGAAATTCTCGAATCGGTAGACATTACAAAGAAGGATGAAACCCCTAAATGAATTTCCCCATCTTACTTCTGAGCGAATTCCTGGGGGTGGTAGCAGTTGTGATGATCCTGTCCATAAGCCCAGTACTAAAAAACAAACGGCCGCTAATGTTCCTCTACCCAAAACGGGAGGGCACAGCCGCATTGACGGTAGGCATCCTGGTGATCTTGTTCACGGCTTTTATTCAGCGTTTCCAACCGGAATTATTTACACAATTGATCAACTTCACTGCCTATCCAATTTTTTCCAGTTATCCAAAACCTTCGTTCTCCAATATAAATAACCTTGTTGCCCAGGCGATATTCACAATTGCCCTCATTTCTCCAATTATTATCGGACTCGTTACCCGTAAGCAGCCATTATTGAGCATTGGATTAAGCAAACCTGGATTAAAAGCGGGTTTGCAGGCAGGGGCAGTTCTCATCTTACTGGTCATTTTTTTACAGGGCAAGATCTTTGCGATCATCAATGGGCTCAGTCAGGGGGCTTTCATTACTCTGGCTGTTGCGCTTGCTGCTTTTACAGGTGAAGAAGTTGTATTCCGTGGATATATTCAACCGCGATTTACAGCCTGGCTTGGTGATAAATGGGGCTGGCTGGCTGCTGCTTTGTTGTATGTCGCCTGGTGGGCGATACCGGCGTCAGGCACTTTCTCTGGCATTGGAATGGAATTGGTCTCTGCTCTGGTTTATCGTGTCATCCTTGCATTACTATTGGGTTGGATCATGCGCAAAACTGGCAGTGTATTGGCGCCGATCTTATACCACACTGCGCACGTCTGGCTGGCGTTTATTTAGGAAACACAACCACCGGTCAGGTCTAAATATCCTCCCCTTATAATAGGAGCGTCACAATGCGGATGTCAAAATTATTCTCTCAGACCTTGAAATCGGCTTCTGGAGATTTGGAAACCGATAGTCATAAACTGCTGCTGCGAGCTGGATTCATCAGGCAATTGGCGGCTGGTATTTTTAGTTACCTGCCTCTGGCTCGCCGTTCCTTGCATAAAATTGAACGGATCATGCGTGAAGAGATCGATGCGATAGGCGGGCAGGAAGTGACCATGCCGGTTGTACAGCCTGCAGAAATCTGGCAGGAAACCGGACGCTGGTCATCAATTGGCAATGAGATGGGACGCTTCAAGGATAAAAATCAACGTGATATGGTCCTTGCGATGACACACGAGGAGGTAGTAGCAGAGCTGACCCGTGGTGAAATTCGATCCTACAGGCAGTTGCCGCGATTGATCTACCAAATTCAGACCAAATGGCGTGATGATCCCCGACCGAGGGCAGGATTGATCCGCGTTCGTGAATTTACCATGCTGGATAGCTATAGCCTGGATGCAGATTGGGCCGGGTTGGAACATCAATATCAAGCGCATTTTCAAGCTTACAAGCGAATATTTAATCGCTGTGGACTTCCCGTTATAGTTGTCAAATCTGATAGCGGTATGATGGGGGGCAAGCTGGCGCATGAATTTATGTATCTCACTCCAATTGGAGAAGATACGCTTGTGCTCTGTAATACATGTGGTTATTCCGAAAATAGGCAAACCGCAAAATTCCGTAAACCTGAGCCGGTTCCAGAAGATATGCTGCCACTGGAAAAGGTAGCCACACCGCATGCTCCCACGATCTCCGCACTTGCAGATTATTTGCAAATATCAACAGAAAAGACCGCCAAGGCTGTATTTTTCATGGGACGTTTAGCTGGTTCGGATGATTGGAAGTTTATATTTGTAATCGTTCGTGGCGATATGGAAGTTAATGAAACCAAGCTGGTAAACGCCGCCGGTTTAATTGAACTGCGCCCGGCAACAGAAGATGAGATAAAAACCATTGGAGCAGTTCCTGGTTATGCTTCACCTATTGGATTGCTACAAAATGGAAAATGGATGGTGGTTGTCGATGATCTCATAGCTAAAAGTCCGAATCTGGCAGCCGGAGCAAATGAGGATGGCTTCCATTTGATCAACACCAATTATGGGCGTGATTATGAAGCTGGCCTGATCTGTGACCTGGTAAATGTTCGTGAAGCGGATGCATGTCCAGAATGCGGATCTCAGCTCACCTTAAAAAGAGGTGTGGAGACAGGCAATATATTTCAATTGGGCACACGCTACAGCGAAGCCATGAATTGTGTTTATCAGGACGAGCACGGCATCAATCAACCAGTAGTCATGGGTTCTTATGGCATCGGAGTTGGCCGATTATTAGCCTGTATTGCTGAGGAGCGCCATGATGACCACGGACTTATCTGGCCTATGAGTGTAGCTCCATACCATGTTCATTTGGTCGTGCTGCCTGGAAAAGGTATGGATGTACTGCCCATTGCTGAGAAGTTGTATGAAGAATTAGTAAATGCTGGGATTGAAGTACTGTATGACGATCGGATGGATAGCCCGGGCGTGAAGTTCAACGATGCTGATCTGATAGGATGCCCCATCCGTATTACAGTTGGTGAAAGGTCGCTCAAGCAGGGCGGTGTGGAATTAAAACCGCGAGCTGAAGGCGAAATCGAAGTCATCCCATTGGATGATTTGACAGACAAATTGGTTGGAATGATTAATAGCGCACTTGCTTAGTTCCTTGACGAATACAAATGAATTTGGTAACATAATAGCATATATATAATTGAAAGGAGGCAAACAATTGATGACTGTGTACAACCGTGTTTCTACATTTGTAATTTGCGCGCCTCCTCATTGGACGAGTAAGTAAAGAGATTTTCCTCTTATCCAACCACAGGCACGCCCTGTGGTTGTTTTTTTACAACCGCAGCGAAAGCTGTGTTTTTGTTTTAAGGAAATAAGAGAGTAAAACTAATGATAGATATTGAACAATTTGACGATTTGGATGACCTACCATCCAGGGTACAAATTAAAAAACCGGTCGATCTGAGACGTCACAATACGAAAGTACAACCGATGGTGGATAATCAGCTCCAGGACAACATTGTCTCCGTTGATGATTTCCCGTTCAGCTATACTCCTTCAAAATTTGAAGGGATGTGGCTGACAGCTTCGATTGGCGGATTCTTTGAAGAACACTGGTTTGATGATTTGCTTAGAATGATCAAAGGCGGAAAAGAGGCATCCGTTTATCTCTGCCGTGGCAACGAAACAACCGGGAGAGATTTGCTGGCTGCAAAAGTATACCGTCCACGTATGTACCGCAACCTGAAGAACGATTATGTTTATCGCGAAGGTAGATCGCATCTTGACGAAAGTGGCCTTGAATTACGAGACGACAGGGCAGAGAGAGCCATAGCCAAAAGAACGAATTATGGATTAAGCTTGCTTCATACTGACTGGATCCAGCATGAATTTAATACGATGAAAACACTCTTCGAAGCCGGGGGAGCTCTTCCCAAACCATTTGTATGTGCAAATAATGCCATACTAATGGAATACATCGGCGATGAAGATACGCCGGCGCCCACCCTTAACACGGTAAACCTCAACCGGCGATCAGCAGCGCGGTTGTTCGGCCGGGTTGTAGAAAACATCCGCTTGATGCTTAATCACGACCTGGTCCACGGTGATTTCTCGGCATACAATTTACTTTACTGGGAGGATGATATATGGATGATCGATTTTCCGCAGGCATTTCCCTGCCGCCGGAATCGCAGTGCCTGGCCAATTTTCATGAGGGATGTAAAACGGGTAAGCCAATATTTCATGCGTCAGGGCGTGAATGTAGATCCAAATGAGCTGGCTGTTAGTTTGTGGAAAGAAAAAGGACTACCCGTAGTTTCTGAAAGCGACCAAATGGAGTTTGAGATTTAGGAATGATCCTGGTGCAAACCAGGATCATTATCACTTTGTTTTAATCCGGGATTGATAGAATTTTCAAAATTCAAAATTGAGGATAAAGATGTTGCTGAGGAAACGAATCGACCGGGAGGACAAAACAATTCGAATCATGATCAAGCTTTACTGCCGGCAAAACCATGGTGGGCAAACTATCTGTTCAGATTGTGCTGAATTAATGGAGTATGCCTTCCAACGTTTACAGCGCTGCCCATTTGGCGAGGGGAAGACGACCTGTGTAAGTTGCCCGGTGCACTGTTATTCACCGAAAATGAAAGAAAAAGTAAGGACGGTGATGAGGTATTCCGGACCCAGAATGATTGTCAGACATCCAATCCTGACAATGATGCATCTGTGGGACGGTAGGAGAAAGTCGCCAATAACAAAAAAGATGGCATGATCGCCATCTTTTTTACATAAGTTTAGGTTTATTAGCGCAATAATTGTTGTTTGACTTCAGGTTTTTCTACATACATAAGTATAAAAGTGGAGATAGCCATTGATATGATGGATAGAATAAAAAATGGACCATTGAATATTTGGCCTTCAACACCCTGAGTGGATTGGGGCATTAGCATTAACAGCCGGCTGATGACATTAAAACCCTGCGCAAAAGAGATTAAGTACATAGGCCAGGGTGCGATTGACTTTCTAAATATCTGCACTGTGCCGACAACTGCCAAAATAACCAGGATCATAGGCAGCCACCAGGTCTGAGAAGTAAGTTCAAATGTAGACGGAGGAAATAATAATAGCGGGATGAATTGAAGAACCAAAATAGTTTTTATGACACTTGGGTTCGCTAAATTAAATTTTGCCATTGGCGCAATCTCCTGATGGAACAAACAAATAATAATGATTAATAAATTCTATTCAAAAATGAATTATAGTCAAGGAAAAATCTAGAAATCCAAATTCTGGTGCATTAATCACTTGACAATTGAAGAATAAATCATTATAACTCAATAGTCCTAATATTAATACTATTTTAATAATTATCATTAAGATATAAATTCATATACTAGAAAAAGCATTTGTAAATAAACTCCGAAGGGAGGTGGTAGGCAACCCATACAATGCAATAAATGGGAAAACTTTTGTAATACCCTGTAACTGATTGTGGTTTATATGGATAAACCATAAAACACAATCCTAAACATTATCTGAAGGAGATAAACAAGATGAAGTCGTTTAAGGTTTTAAGTGTATTGATCATAGTTGCTTTCCTGCTCACCGCCTGCGGTGGTGGAGCCCCCAAAGAGTTGAAGCTTGCAGTTCTAGCCCCACTTTCTGGCCCTGTTCCAACATTTGGCGAAATGACCCGTGACGGTGCCCTTCTTGCAATCGAAGAATGGAATGCCAAAGGCGGCGTATTGGGAATGACCATTGCTCCTATTGTAGAAGATAGTCAATGTACTCCTGACCCAGCAGTCAATGCTGCAAACAAAGTCATCAATCAGGACAAAGTCCATTACATCGTCGGTGAAGTTTGCTCGAGCGCATCAATTCCCATTTCAGAGATCGCGAACGCTGCAAAAGTTATCCAAATCAGCCCAACTTCCACCAACCCGAGTGTTACTGTTGATGGTAATGGTGTGACCAAGGATTTCATTTTCCGCGCGTGCTTCATTGACCCATTCCAGGGTCAGGTTGGCGCTAAATTTGCCATGGATAACCTGGGTGCAAAGACCGCCTTCATCATGGTTGACCAGGCGAATGACTATGTAAAGGGACTTGCTGAATTCTTTGAAAAAGCCTTCACGGAAGCCGGTGGCACAATTGTCGGTAAAGAATCCTACACCGCCAATGACACTGATTTCTCCGCCATTTTAGCAAAAGTTGCCGATGCCAAACCAGATGTAATTTATCTGCCAGACTACTACAACATTGTCAACCTTGCCACAAAACAGGCCAAGGAAAAAGGCATCACAGCCCCATTCATCGGTGGTGATGGCTGGGATTCAGCTGACCTGGATAAATCAGCAGCTGCTGGTGGTTTCTTCACAAACCACTACTCCCCGGATGATCCTCGCCCGGAAGTTCAGAATTTCCGCAAAGCCTTCGAAACCAAATACGGAAAGACCCCTGACGCCCTCGGTGCTTTGGCCTATGATGCAACCAACCTGCTTCTCGAAGCAATCAAGGCTGCAGGCGCTGACGATACCGAAAAGGTGAAAGCTGCTATGGAAGGGATCACTTTCAAGGGTGTTTCCGGCACCATCACTTTCGATGCTTCACACAACCCTGTGAAATCTGCTACCATCCTGGAAGTTACCGCAGATGGTATCATGTTCAATTCAGTTGTAAATCCGTAATTTCAATAACTAAGATGGGGACAATTATGAATTGTCCCCATCTTTAATTGTTAATCCCTAGAGAAGGAGAGCTTGCCCAATGCAAACAATCTCCAAACCACAAAAAACCCCGATCATTGTTGCGCCGAATTCATTTTTGGCGTGGATCGGCAAGATATTTTTGATTATTATTGGTTTGCTTGCAGTTTATATTCTTGCTATTAATTTATTTGATAAACCCTACCTGTTCGCTCAGAATATGGTCAATGGCATTCAGTTGGGTTTTGTGTATGCATTGATCGCTTTAGGCTATACCATGGTTTATGGAATCGTCAAGCTGATAAACTTTGCCCATGGCGATGTCTTCATGGTTGGCGCTTTTGTAAGCTATTTTGCGGTTGAAAGATTCGGCTTGCACCAATGGCCGTCAAGAGTTATTCCGGGATTTGACCCATTCTTATCGACAGTTATCGGAACCGTGACCACCATTTTATTGGCAATGGTGATCTGTGTTTTACTCGCGATCACGATCGAGCGGGTGGCTTATAAGCCCCTTCGGGATGCTCCCCGAATTGCCGCATTGATCACAGCCATCGGTATGTCTTTCTTTCTTGAATATTTCGGCTTGCTGGATTTTGTATTCTCAGCACGCTTCATACCATACCAGAGACCATTTGAAGTCGTCACCTGGTACATCAAAGACGGTATCCATTTGGTGGAATCTGGAATTGCTCCACCCGATGGGGCGATCACCATATCAAATATTTTGCTCATCATTATTGTTGCGACAATCTTTGTGCAAATCTTCCTGCAATACCTTGTACGCCGCACGAAAATTGGAATTGCCATGCGTGCAACATCATTTGACAAACCAACTGCCAGATTAATGGGTATCCAGGTGGATCAGGTGATCTCATTCACTTTCGCCATCGGTGCAGCATTTGCTGCGCTCGGTGGAGTTCTTTATGCGATCGCATATCCTTCCATCAGGACGTTAATGGGCGTATATCCCGGATTGAAAGCATTTGTTGCGGCAGTACTTGGTGGCATTGGAAGCATCCCCGGCGCTTTTGTCGGCGCTCTGATCATGGGGCAGGCCGAAGCGATGACCTCGGGATATATATCCACTCCAATGCGTGATGCAATAGCATTTTCCATCCTCATCCTGGTTCTATTGATCAAGCCAACCGGTATTTTCGGTGAACCAGAAAAAGAAAAGGCATAAGAGGATAATATGGAAATAACAACTATGATTTTATCCTTGGTAAAGATAGTCGCAGTAATTGCGTATCTTTACGGCCTGTTTTGGGTACTGGGTGTAAAAACAAAGAAGATCACATTTGCAGGAAAACTGATAGATCCCAGCCTCGCCGTCAATGTATTGGGGGCTGTCGTTGCATTTGGCATTATTCAGCTCGCATTAACTGAATTTGGCGGATTTAGCATTCTAAACGATTTTGATAGCGGTTTGCTCTATCAGGCCTGTACCATGACCATGGTAGCGTTAGGGTTGAACTTGATCTACGGCTTTAATGGCCAGTTCAGCCTTGGGCAGTGGGGTTTCTATGGCATCGGCGCTTATGCCGCAGCAGATGTAACGTATCGTTGGATCAATGGTGATTCTCGCGGTTTGATCGTCCTTGGCGTAGGCGTCATTCTCGGTGGTCTCGTTATCATGTTGATCGGAAAATTTTTAAGCAACCTGAGACGCATGCCGGTTCTTTCATCATTTGCTCTTTACTTGATTGGAACGATAGCCGCAGGTGTAGTCGCTGTTTATATTGGACGGTTGGTTGCGCCATTATTGGATCCGTTTCTTGGCACTGCCCTGGCCCTCGGCCCACTGGCTCAAGGCCTTCCGCTTCAAGTGGTTTACTTCTTAGCGGTCATCTTTGCTGGGATATTCGCGGCAGAAGTCAGTTTCCTGTTTGGCCTGCCTGTACTTTCGCTAGGTTCTGATTACTTCGGTATTGCAACACTTGGTTTTTCCATAGTTATCTACACCCTGATGGTGAACTCGGATACCATTCTCCCGTTCCCTGAAATGAAGGGTGGACGCGGCATGATCGGGATACCAAAACTGACGACCTGGTTCTGGGCATTCCTGTTTATGCTGCTCGTTATCATCGTGATGCGCAACCTGATGCGCTCATCCACTGGTCGATCCATCTTGTCGGTTCGCGAGGATGAAATTGCAGCCAGGTCGATGGGGATCGATGTCGCAGGTACAAAATTGATGTCCTTCGTGATTGGCAGTTTGTTTGCTGGAATTGGCGGTGCAGTTTATGCGCACTACATTGGGTTCCTAAGCCCCAAGGCATTCGATTTTCTGGTTGGCTTCAATCCTTTGATTATTATTGTTTTCGGAGGTTTGGGCAGCATGACGGGAACGGTAACTGCTGCCTTCGGGTGGATCTTCTTCCTGGAAGGTATGCTGCGTGAGATCCTGGGAAAGATCAGCCCAGAAGCACCCTCCTGGCGCTATGTGCTCTATCCCCTCACATTGTTGCTATTGATGCTAGTCAGACCACAAGGATTATTGGGATCAGTTGAATGGGGTTTCCTGAAATCCAAGGTTGTGGAATTACGAAAACCTAAAACCGAGGAAGGAGTTAAACCAGCATGATCCAATTTTCAGAAGAAAAAACTCCTTTGTTGGAAGTTGAAAACCTCACAAAATTCTTTGGTGGTTTGAGGGCAGTCAACGATTTTAACATGAATATTTTCCAGGGCGATCTGGTCGGATTGATCGGACCTAATGGTGCTGGAAAAACAACCGTTTTTAATCAGATCACTGGCATCTATCTTCCTACAAAAGGTTCTGTGAAATTTGATGGATTGAACATGGTGGGATTTGAGCCGCATGAGATCACTCGGGCAGGAATTGGGAGAACATTCCAAAATATTAGGTTGTTTTCCAAATTTATCAGTCCTTGACAATGTCATGATCGCCTTCCATCCGCAAGCCGGGTATTCCATGGTTGACAGTATCTTCTCCACTTCCCGCTTTGATAAACGTGAAGAGGAACTGGTGGAACAGGCTCAAGACCTTCTGGAAGTCATGAAACTCTCGAGATTTCAGAATGAAATAGCAAGGAATTTACCTTATGGAGAACAGCGCAGGGTGGAGATTGCCCGAGCGTTAGCCTGTCAGCCGCGTCTGTTATTATTGGACGAACCTGCTGCTGGTATGAACCCAAAGGAGATTATGCAGTTGATGGATATGATCCATTTCATTCGGGATAACTTCAAGCTGACAATCCTGTTGATTGAGCACCAGATGCGGGTGGTAATGGGCATTTGTGAATACATTACTGTAATGGATTTTGGCGAAGTGATTGCGCGGGGTAATCCCAAGGAAATTCAGGATAACCCGAAAGTCATTGAAGCCTACCTGGGGAAGGGAGCCGCTAATGCTGCTTGAAGTCAAAGACCTCAATGTTTACTACGGAGCGATCCATGCCCTTCAGGGGATATCCTTCGAAGTCAATGAAGGTGAGATCGTATCGTTGATTGGCGCAAATGGCGCTGGCAAGTCCACCACCTTAAGAGCGCTTTCAGGGCTAATTCGTCCCAGGAGCGGAACAATTACTTTTAAAGGTCAGGATATCACTTTAGAGCCTGCCGAAAAAATAGTTCAGGCAGGTATCAGCCATGTTCCAGAGGGAAGAAAGATATTTGCTCCTTTAACAGTCCGTGAAAATCTTGAAATGGGTGCATATATCATCAAAGACAAAGCCGAGATCAACCGGATGATGGAACGGGTGTTTCGCAGTTTCCCCCGTATGAAGGAAAGGATCAATCAGCTCGGTGGAACACTATCCGGTGGAGAACAACAAATGCTGGCAACCGGGCGTGGATTGATGAACAAACCCACCCTCATCCTGCTGGATGAACCATCCATGGGTTTAAGCCCGATCATGGTGGAAGAGATCTTCCGGATCATTAAGGAGATCAACCAGGAAGGGACAAGCATCCTGCTGGTGGAACAAAACGCTCAGATGGCGCTTTCTGTTGCCCACCGGGCATATGTGCTGGAAACAGGTAATATTACTCTTTCCGGTTCTGCGAAGGAGATCGCCGAGAACAAACGGGTAAAAGAAGCTTATTTGGGAGTATAATCGTCAATAGAGCGGATCAACGATCCGCTCTATTTTTTTTAAGAACCTATTTCTTCATGATTACTTAGTCATACCAGACTCTCTGGGGCGTTAAGTGTGAGGAAGATTTTCGCGACTGCCGGGTCAAAATACTTTCCTGATTGTTCTTTGATATATTCCAAACTAGCTTCATTTGTCCAGGCTTTTCGGTATGGACGGTCGGAGGTAAGGGCATCAAAAACATCAATTATGGCGAATATCCTGGCCTCAATAGGAATGAGCTCCCCCGACAATCCATTCGGGTAACCACTTCCGTCCCATTTTTCATGATGACAATAAGGTATATTGATCACGGGTTTGAGATAATCTATCGTTGACAGCAGGTCTTTTGCAAATACCGGATGCTGTTCCATGACTCTTCTTTCATCCGGGGTCAGGTTTCCAGGCTTGAGAAGGATAGAATCTGGAATTCCCAGCTTGCCAATATCATGTAGTAATGCGCCGCGCCGGATATGGATGAGCTGCTCAGGAGGCAACCCCATTTGCAGAGCGATTTCGACTGTCATATCCACCACTCGTTTGCTGTGACCTTCCGTTTCCCGATCCCTCAATTCAAGAGCGCGAGACCACCCTTCCAGAGTTGAATCATAAGCAGACATCAAATTGATATTTGATTTCTCAAGTTCTTCAAACAATTTCGAATTATCGATTGCGATAGCCGCCTGCTGAGCAATTGAATTTAAAAAATGGAACCATTCGTCATCCACTTCCAATGGCTGCCTGTTAAAAATCTCCAGTACTCCCACCAGCTTTCCCTTGACGATGAGCGGGTTGCCAATGAAGTCGACGAAACTCTCGGTGTTCAAAAATGGCGATGTCCGCATAATGGATTTCGAATTCAAGTCGTAATCCTGAACGCGGAACAATTGCCTTTCCATTGCGGCTTTACCCGCGTAGCTTTCACCAATTCTTATCCTTGTTTTCTTTACGGCGTTATTGTAAAACCCGATCGAGGCGGCGTGATTCAGGTAATTTGTGGTTCTATCGCTCAATAATATGGTTACGGCATCCACTTTTAACTTATCTTTGATCTGATCCACAAGGATGGATAATGTAAAAGCTAGATCTGAGCTGGATGTAATTGCGGAATCGATGGTATGCAAGGCAGAAATATAATCGAGGCGTTTTCGAGTTTCCTCGTGCAGGGTGGCTCGTTGAATGGCATTCGCAGCCATATCCGATACAGCGCGAATAATTTGTATGATATTTGGCTCGAACGATTTTTCTCCCGCCAGGAAGAGATAACCGGATTTTTCCTCCTGGGAGAACATGGGAATGAAAAGCCCGAACTTGTTTTTTTTGAGAAATCCATGTTTGGAATTCAATTCCTTCGAATTCAATTCCGAAAGATTTATTACGACTCCCTCTTTTGAACTAAGGAAATCGTTCAAACCAGGCATCAAAACCGTACCCGGGGGTGGAGCAGGATCTCCGACAGAATTTCCGACTACCCAGTCTGGATTATCATTACCTGGCTTGACGTAAACAGCCAGACTGGCACGGGTCAGCTTTATCAGATTCTGGAGGATGACAGGCATCAACTCGGTTGATCTTTGCACAGGACGCAAAGCTTCTGATATTTTTGATAGGGTTTCCAATTCAAGGGTATGCTCCCGTATATCGGTAAACATCCGGGAGTTTTCAAGCGCAACCGCAGTTTGATTTCCAAACAGGATGAGCAGACGTTCATCGGCTGGAGAAAATTTTCGAATTGTGGGATCACAGGCGAGAATGATACCCAAAAAGTTCTTTCCATGCGTGACCGGAACAAACAGGATCGATTCCATTCCCGCGAACAAGTTCCACGCCAGGTTGTTCCCGGCTCGAATTTTTAATATTTACAGGCAGCTTCTCAGCTATCAAAGTATCTATGAGCTCAGAACTCTTTCCATCTGGAATTACTTTGTTTACCCAATCAGAAAGATCTTCACCGGATGCACTGTAATAACTATCAAAAATAAATTTATTGTCATCGTGATTGTAGCGAAGATATCCAGTGCGCGCACAATTTAATGCCTGCTGAGCAATTTGTAACAAGAATGAAAGCTGTTTTTGGGGTTCAAGCATGCTGTTAAGGGCCAAACCAGCGTCATACAGCATGGCCAGCTGGTCCGCGTTGGTTTGGACTGATTCATAGAGCTTTGCATTATGGATGGCGCTGGCAGCTGTGTTGGCCAGAAGAGAAACCAACTTCAAATCTTCATCCCTAAAAACCTTTTTGGATGGTTTAACTTCTCCTAGCCCAATTACTCCGATCAACATCGAGTTATACAACATGGGGATAGTCATCACCGCCGCAAAAGGTGCATCCTTCATTTGAGGCAGGCGTTCTGTATAAGAGGAAAAATCATCCAATATGATGGGCTGTTCTGTCTCCAGGACCCTCCCGGCGATTCCGGCACCTCTGGGTATCACTGATCCAATCGGGTAATCATAACCTTTGCCACATTTTACGATCAACGCATCCCGATCAGAATCATATGTACTGACCCATATGACCGGAACATCCATTAATTCCATGGTTTTTTCACAGATCATATCCAGAAGTGAATCCATATCCTGGTGGTGGTTGAGATCCCTGGTGATCTCATACAATTTATTCATAATTTCACTGCGTTCAATGATGGCTACCCGATTTTGATGTTCTTCATGGATATCATAACAAGAGCCAATATAGCCGGCAAAATGGCCATCCGGGTCATTATATGGGCGGGCGATGTTTATGACCCACCGATATTCCCCACTGGCGTGGCGCAGCCTGTGTTCCATCTGGAATGATTGATGATCTTTGATGGCGGTCTTGTAAATTTTGAAGTATGATTCGAGGTCATCCAAATATATACCTTCAGTCCACCCATCATTTAACTCTTGTTCGAGAGACCGCCCTGTCCAGTTCAACCAGCTTTTATTAAAGTAATTGCATTTTCCATCCAGGCCGGAGCGCCAGATCAGTGCCGGAAAGTTCTCGAAAAGGGTCCAGATATACTCACGCGATCTGATTACTTCCTGTTCCTGTTTTTTGCGCTCAGTAATGTCACGTCCAACTCCCAGAACATGGGTTGGTAGTCCGTGATCGTCGCGGATGACATCAAGAATATCTTCGCTCCAAAAATAAGTGCCGTCTCTTCGTCTATACTCCAGCTGGAACGAGCGCAGATGCTCAGACTCCCAATCATGGCCGCCATTTATCATGGCATTTTTCATTTGCAATCTCATTAATTCCAAGGGATTCTGGCCGGAGGAAATGATTGATAGTCAATTTTTCAATTTCTTCAACAGAATAGCCAAAATTCAACGCTGCCGCAGGGTTAATATAAGTGATTTTCCGGGAAACAATATCCATGATCCAAACTGAATCAGTCATGTTTTCAGTGATCATCCGATGAAGACGTTGGCTGGCAGCAAATTCGAGAGAAATTCGTTTTTTCTCTCTGCGGTCTTTGGCATCCTTGAGTTCCCGGGTGACAGCTGTTCCAAGCCTTGACAGATCGTCTTTTAATATATATTCCGTTGCACCGGCTTTTATGAGCCTGACTGCTTCTTCATTGCTGATCACTCCCGAAACGACGAAAAAAGGGATATCAAAGTTAAACTCTTTCCAGATTTCAAGCGCAAGATAGGCTGAAAAGTTTGGCATACGAAAATCAGTAGTGATCAGGTCCCATTCATTGTTTAATAGCTGAGAACGCATTTCATTTTCAGAATCCACTCTTTTTGTTGATTAGAGCAAAACCTGATCTTTTTAGTTCCAATTGAAGGAGTTCTGCATCTTACCACGGAATCATCTACGATTAGAACGCGCAGTTGTTGCTTCTTCGTCATAATTCCCGTAGGTTAATTTATTTAATCGGTGGTTCGTTTAGATAGGAGCCAATACATTCCCAGTTTTGATACAGCCTCGATGAATTCTTCGAATATCACCGGTTTGCGCACATAGCTGTTCGCTCCACATTCTGTAACCGTGGATGATATCCATGCTCCTCATTGGATGAGGTGAGGATGACAACCGGCAGCAGTCGGGTTGCTTCATTCGACCGAATGGCTTCCAGTACTTCAAATCCATCCAGCTTGGGAAGTTTCAGATCCAGTAAGACCACAGCAGGGAGGTGGGGCTCAGAAAGATTTGCATAGACCCACGTTGCAGAAGGTAGTCCACTGCAGCCAGACCATCATTCACAACAATGATCTCATTCTGGATGCGATTCTTCTTGAACGCCCTTTTAGTCAATTCAACATCATCCGGATTGTCTTCCACGAGCAAAATCTTTCTATCTGTCATCTTTCTCTCCTATATCTCATTCAACGTAAAGAAGAAAGTGGCGCCACTTTCGGGATTGCCCTCAGCCCAGATGCGGCCGCCATGTTTATTGATGATGCGCTGGACGGTTGCCAGCCCGATTCCGGTGCCTTCAAATTCCGATCGTTGAATGCATGCGCTGGAAAGCTCCGAACAATTTTGAGGCATACTGCATATCAAACCCTGCACCATCATCTTTTATTACGTATATAACTTCTCCATTTTCAAGCAAAGTTCCCATTTCAATCACCGCTTTAGCATGCTTTGAAGTGAATTTCCACGCGTTACCCAATAAGTTTTCCAGTGCACTTTTCATTAGTGCGGGATCTGCAGTTGCAACCATTCCCGGTGCTATCTTCCAGGTGACATCACGTTTCGGCTGGATTTTATTCAAATCCTCAGCAATACTCTTTGCCAATTCAGTCAGGTTTACAGTGGAATATCTAAGTTCGGATTTAGTAACCTGGGAAAGCAGGAGCATTGCATCGATCAATTTGGCCATTTTCTGGCTGGCTTCGCGGATCCGAACCAGGTGTTTTTTTCCTTCCTGGTCCAATTTATCTGAGTAATCTTCGATAACTGCCAGAGAAAAACCATCCAGCGCCCGCAGGGGTGCACGGAGGTCATGGCTTACAGAATAGCTGAATGTTTCCAATTCCTTGTTGGCGGCAACCAGCTGCCGGGTACGTAATGCCACCTGTTCTTCAAGGTTTTCATTCATTTCCAAGATCAAGGCTTCCGTATTTTTACGTTCGGTAATATCGCGGATGATGGCCCACATACCGGTGTTCTTACCCTGCAGATCTTTCAGCAGGATAGGTTCGTATTTCGATTGGGATGATAGTGTCCGTCTTTTGCAATATATTCCTTTTCATACACATCGGAGAAACCGCGGGTTAATAATCTGATCTTTTACTAATGCGGCTTCCATCGCGTGCCATTTTTCCGGTGTCAGGTCAACATAGGTGAGTTGATAGAGTTCCTCAGGAGGATACCCCAGCATTTCCTGGTAAGAACGGTTGAATTCAATGATGTGCCCCTGCATATCGGTAAGTACAAATGCATCCATCATGCTTTCGTGCAGGGTTACGGTATTTCATGTTCAGACTGTTGCAGAGATTCCTGGGCTTGCCTGGTATCAGTAATATCAATGCCAAAAGAAATCGTCCCTTCAAATTCCCCCCTGTTTCGAAGATCACGGTTTTTCCATGAAATGATGCGCTCTTTACCGTTTTTGGTCAGAATGGGGTTCTCGAAATTTTGCGGCCTGCCGTTGCTTGCCAGGCGGTTGAATTCAGCCCACACTTCCGGGTAGCGTTCCTTCGGTGTGAGGGTCTCGAACCAGTTTTTCCCAAGAAGTTCATCCTTTGAATACCCGGTTATTTCCTCTGCGGCCTGGTTATAGACCTGAATATCACCAGCCGCATCTAAGGCGACTATCATCACGTTGGCTGTCTCGATCAAACGTTCTGTGTATTCTTTTGCCTGAAAAACGTCTTCGGCTGCCATCCTTGCTTCGGTGATGTCGTTAAAGGTGACTATCAGTTTTTCTCCCACGAAGCTGGCATACAACTCGCAAATACGTTCAGAGCCATCTCTGCAGGAGATCCGATACTCACCGGTATTGACTAATTTGCCAGAGGAGCGCGCATTATCAAGCGCGGCTTTCCAACTCGTGATCACCCTTTTACGGTATGCCGGATCCGGATAGGCGATCTTGTACCATTCTTTGGTCGTAGGTGCGGTATGACCAAAAAGGCTAAGGGCGGTTTGGCTCCACATTTCAATATTTTCAACTTGATCATCGACCAGGGCGACCGGGAAGGGTGTGGAATTAAGGATGGATCGAAGTTCAACCTCACTTTTCCTCAGGCTGACTTCCAGTTCTTTCTGCAGGGTGATATCGATCAGGGAGGTAATAAAATAGCCCGGTTCTCCTCTGTCATTGCGCAGCAGGGTCGTACTCACATCCGTCCAGATGATGCTGCCATCCTTATGCAGATAACGTTTCTCAAACCGGATGGTATTTTTTTCATTTGCAAGAATTGAACGGATCACCTCCCGGCTGGCTGGAAGATCTTCGGGATAGGTGATCTCGGCGAAATTAATATTCTCAAATTCCTGGACTGTATATCCGAGCATTGCTGGAAAAGCATTATTCACCTTGATAAATTTGCCATCCGGAGCAGTGAGAGATTTTCCGATCGTGGACAGCTCAAAGATCCCCCTGAACCTTTTTTCACTGTCCGCAGATCTTCTCGGCTTTTTTGAATTTGGTCATATCGTGGAAGACTTCCATCTTGGACATCGTTCCATCAGGATTATTTACAGGTGTCTCAAATATGCTAAAAGTCTTTCCATCTTTTGGTGAAACCCACTCCCACTGGATGGAATTGCCCTCAAAAACCTCCCGATTCTTGCACCATACACAAGGGTTCTCCAGGTCATTAAAATATTCATAGCACTTCTTTTCACCAGGGTGGCCAAATTCCCTGGTCAGGGCAGGATTCACGTACTCAATTTCATAATCCTGGTTGACGATGTAAACACCATCATTCATCCCATCCAGGATGCTTTTCAGTTTGTTACGCTCACTTTCTAATGCGTGGGTGGCTTTGACCTTCTCTGTAATATCCCGGCCATACGCGTTGATGTGTTCTGATTTCGTGGAAGTTGATAATAAAAAGGAAAATATTCTATGATTGAAATCCTCAACAATTTCCACAGGTTTTTGCAGGGTGGATACTTCATTAATAGCGTTTCCCCAGAATACCGGAACGCTATCTGGATTCAATTCCTGCCACTGATCGAGGATATAGCGACTGGCTGGATTGGCATAAAGTATCTTTCCTGAGATATCGATTCGCATAACCGGGTTGGGATTTTCTTCGGGAAACCGTGAAAGGTCTTTTATTAGCTTATCGGTTACCTCTTTTTCTGAAAGGTCATGGATGACTGAAATAACATATTTTGAATATTTTATACTTACTATTTCACTGGATATCAAACAATGAAATAAAACACCTGATTTTTTCCGAAACCTGGATACGAAGTTGGTAACCCTGTTGTCTTGCTTAAGTTTTTCCACATACCTTTCACGGTCAACGGCATTTTCCCAGATGTTAAGATCAATTGTTGTTTTATTTTCGCATTCCAGCCATGAATATTCAGACAGACGGAAGAAGCTTGCGTTTGCCTCGATGATCTGACCATCTTCCAGTGAAGAAAGAATTATTGCATCCGGGCTATTCTGGAACGCAGATGAGAATTTTTCTTCACTTGCCTGTAATGCTTCCTGGGTTGATTTACGTAGAATAATATCCTGTTCCAGTTCTTTGAATAGTTTGCGATTCACCATCACAAACAGTGAGAATGTGAGGGCAATGAAGAGCATCTGATAAACGATAAGAACCAGCGTATCGTAGAGTCCGGTTTTGAACAGGTCGTTACTCTGAGGTATGGTTGAATCCAGGGTGATCCGTGTAATGATAAAAGCGCAATAAAGAACAAAAATAGCACCAGACATGCGTGCTGCAATTTTATTCTCTTTTCCAGAGCGAAACAACAACAACCAGGCGAGCTGGGAACAAATCAGCAGCAGAGCAACGGATGCATTAATATTACGAGCCTGCAAACTATCAATCCCGAAAGTGAAATACGCATGGATAAGCAGGAACACTCCCAGGAGAATATAATTTGGAAATCGGGTGCTGACCCTTCCGAGATACCTTTCCAAGCCTATGAATAACAGGATGGTACCACCTATTACGAAAGCATTTGCCAGGATAATCGAAAAGAAGGACGGAATGCTTGAGCGTAAAAGGATAAGAAATATTGCCAGAAATTGCAGGATGAAATCAGCCAGCCAGTAAGAGATCTCAGGAGACCTCTTATGGTTGTTACGCCACAAAATGAACATCACGAAGGCACAGACAACGTTACTGATTACATAGCTGAATAACACAGTCCTGATATCAAGTAAGTTCATTTTATTATCATGAGGTTGTGCATTTTTTTAGATTAGCTTATAAAAAAAACAGCACTCCTGTAGATAACTCGGGAAGTGTTGTATTTGGCGTTGGAGTTAAATTGGAATTTACTTATAACAACTACTTACACTATATCACAAAAATAATCTGTTGGCCTTATGCATGTATCATGTGCGTTAGATATTTGTATATCAATTATATGAGCTTGTTTTGGGTTCTATCTCATCTTTTTTTTATCAAAGTGAGATCAATATTACTGCGGTGATGCATATTCCGACGCCTATCCATTGTGAGCGGGAGATATTTTCTTTAAGGATAAGCCGCGACAGCATAACTGTAATAGCGGGATTGAGGGAGGAAAGGATCACGGCAATATCCACCCTTGTAAATTGTTTTGCCAGCATGTAAAACGCATTTCCACCAGAATCAAAAAGCCCGGTAAACCACACCATAGGGCTCTTAATGGAATTTTCGAATTTCCCTTTGTTAATTAAAATTAAAATGATTGTTGCAAAAAAGAATGTTGACCTGGAAATGATGAGCGGCGTAAAGACCAAATTCGGACCTGCAATAGTTATGAAAATATACGAGCCACCAAATCCGATGCCGGCAGTAATGGCCAATAATAAACTGGATGCCGAAACTTTGTTGGATTCACCTTCCACGCGGGAAACCAGGAAAATTCCAATTAACGCCAGGATAAATCCGATGATTTTGATATTGTCGGGCATTCCATCGAGAAAGATCCCATAACAGACCGGGATGGCAGCCCCAATGACTGCGGCTGTGGGGGCAACAGTCGCGGAGTGTCCGAGGGATAGCGCTTTGTACAACGCCGATATACCTAAAACCCCAAAAGATCCAGCCAATGCAGCCCAGATGAACAACGGGGATTCAGGGAAAGGCTCAGGCCATAGGAGTGTACAAACGGTCAGGACTAATATTCCAGCAAAGGCTGAAATCACAAGAACGGCATACTGATTGAATTTTCGAGTGGAAAGCCCACCCAGAAAATCACCTGCGCCCCATGAGCCGGCTGAGAGTAGCGACATTATGATACCCAGAATATTTAAAGATCCCACAGTATTTTCACTTTGTCAGATTTGTATTATTGGGATGATTGTAACAGAAACAGAGTGTTACAATAATGGATGGAAGTCTAAAGAAATAGCCTGTTAACGCGGTTTATTTGACCTCATCCTTATTTTTTTGATGAATACATTCTACGGCCTGATAACGATAAAAATTTCGCAAACAAATTTACAAAATTAGGATATATATGGACGCAATAAAAGCTGATCATTTACGCCGCATTTATCGACCCAAGTTGGGCGTGTTTCGTCAAACTACCAAAGAGATCCTTGCAGTTGAAGACGTGTCTTTTAATGTTAGTGAGGGTGAACTTTTTGGAATGGTCGGACCAAATGGGGCAGGAAAAACCACAACAGTTAAAATGTTGACAACCCTTCTTATACCATCTGCGGGGAATGCTTCCGTTCTGGGATTCGATGTTGTAAAAAAAGCCAATGATGTTCGCAAGAGGATCGGCTTCATTTTTGGTGGTGAACGTGGATTGTACTGGCGTTTATCTGGAATTGACAACCTGCGGTATTTTGCCAGCCTATATCACGTTGATCCTGAGATCACAAAACAGCGCATTCCATACCTGTTGGAACTTGTCGGGCTTAAGGATCGGGGGAAGGAACGGGTGGAAGGATATTCGCGCGGGATGAAACAACGTCTGCACGTTGCCAGAACTCTACTCCATGACCCTGAAATATTATTTTTAGACGAGCCCACAATTGGCTTGGATCCGGTCGGGGCACGTGAGTTTCGCCAGGTGATTAGAAATTTGCAAACACAAAATAAAACGATTTTACTCACAACGCATTACATGTTTGAAGCAGATGCCTTATGTCAGCGGATCGCAGTCATCAATAATGGCAGGATCGTCGCGCTGGATACACCCGCGGGACTAAAGAAAAATGTCGAAGACCTTTCAGTGATCGAAGTGGAACTTTTTGGCGCCCCGACAGAATTGATCCAAAACGTCCGGTCTTTGACTTTCGTAGACTCTGTAGAAATAGAAGTGCGGGACCAAAGGCAGGCACTGCTGGTTCAAACCCGGCGCGGCGCAGAAGCTGTACAGGAAGTGCTTGCGCAGCTGGGAAGCACCAAGATTGGCCGGGTCATCACACGGGAGCCCACCCTAGAAGATGCCTATGTACGTTTGGTAGGCGGAGGGTAAAAGTATGATCCAATCTGCTGTTAAAAACTGGCGCACCATGTTCACAGTGGCTGAGATGACCTTCCGGCTGCAGATCATGGATTCTTTCATTCTTTTTGGTATTTTTGTGCAGCCCCTTCTGATCGCCACACTGGCAATGTGGATGTTGCAGGGCAAAGGCGCTGATGCGGCAATTTTTGTTGTGGTGGGAAGTGGTATGACTGGTTTGTGGTCCAGCCTGTTGTTCGTAAGCGGTAACAGCATCAACGATGAACGCCACATGGGTACATTAGAGACGCTCATTGGTGTGCCCACTCCACTGGATGTGATACTACTTGGCAAAAACCTGGCAAGCGTCGTTCAATCCTTGCTTTCGATGATTGGGTCATACCTTTTTGTTGCGTTGATCTTTGGCTACCCTTTGCATTTAAACCAGCCAATATTATTCTTTCTCACCATCATTTTTACAGTATTCGCTTTTGTATGCTTCGGGTTGATCTTGGCACCGATATTCTTGATGAGCCCGGGGATTGGCCGTTTCCAAAATGCGTTGGAATTCCCCATCTATATTCTGGGTGGATTTTTGTTCCCAATCGCTCTGCTTCCAGGCTGGACGACGCCATTAAGCTATCTACTGCCACCATATTGGGCGGCTAAAGCATTGCATGGCACCTCATCGGGGAATGACCCGCTTGCGAGCATCGCCTTCTACTGGTTGATGTTGATCATTTTTTCAATTGCAGACCTCATCCTGGCAAACTTCTTGTTCAAGAAGGTGCTAATTCGTGCCCGTAGCGATGCCTCCCTTGGGTTGGAATAATGATAAAAACAATATCAAATAACTTAAGGTTGTTCTGGCAGGGTACGATCCTCTCATACATTGCATTGTTCCGGTGGCTGCGGCCTATAACGTATCTTGCTTCAAAAATTGTTATGCCGCTTGCTCAGATATTGTTTTTTACATTCCTAGGGACGTATGCAACAGGGGCTCAGAATGCTTCCTTTTATGTAATTGGCAATGCGGTTCAGATCGCAGCGGTATCAGGGATATTCGGGGTGACGATGAGCATTGGGGGTGACCGCTGGGAAGGGACTTTGCCTTATCTATTCGGGACTCCGGCTAATCGTTTGATGCTGTTCATGGGACGCGGTTTCATGCATATCATTGATGGCTTTTTTGGGGTTGTGATCGGGCTGGCGTGGGGAGCGATTTTATTGGGTGTGGATTATTCACAAACCAACCTGGCCGGTCTGGCGCTAACCATTTTGATCACCACTTTCAGTACAGCAGGTTTGGGTCTTTTGATGGGCTGTATCAGCCTGATCACCGCCAATGTCATGTTCATCAATAATACCGTTTACTTTGGGCTTTTATTATTCTCAGGTGCGAATGTACCTATTAACACGCTACCGATAATCATGCAACACATTTCTTGGGGATTGCCGCTGACACGGGGAATTGCTGCTGCGCGATCCTTGATCGCCGGCGCCGATATGGCAGCTGTAACACCTCTTTTGTGGGGTGAATTTCTAATAGGAGTTGGGTACATCATGGCTGGATATCTGCTTTTCAGGGTGTTTGAGAACGAAGCTCGCAAACGGGGCACGCTGGAAACGGTGTGATCCAATTAACTGCTGGAGAATTAATCATCCAGCCATCCAAATTTTGGAAAAAGCTTGAATAGAAGCAGCCATAACAAAATTGACCCTGCTATAAAACTTAACAAATTGAACACAGGATCAACTTCATAAGCAGTAAAAACTGATGGCGATGGAATGGCGGAATCTGTGTAATTTGCCATAAGAACGGTAATCAAATTGTTCGCTGCATGAACTCCAAGGGCATACTCCAGATGATTACTCTGCAGCGAAATTAGCGTTAACACTGCGCCAAAGCTAAAATAGTAAAAAGCCAGCAATGCAAATCCTTGGGCCATTTCGGGGTTAAGGAAATGCGGTACAGCAAAGATGATGCCTGAGATAAGGATAAGCAGCCACTTTCGTTGGGTAAACCTTCCCAGAGCCTGTAAGAAATATCCTCGAAACAAGATCTCTTCCGCGCTGGTTTGGATTGGTGTCAAAATGAGCGCTACAGGAAGGAAGATCGACCAGGCTTTCCAATCGAATGTCAATTGATAGGATCCGGGATGGAGAAGCGCGTCAATGATTGTGATGATGGTCACAATCATTGACCATACAACAAAGGAAACGAACACATTTTTAATGGAAATTTTGTTTTGAGTGGTAACCAGGGTAAGCGGTTTGCGTTTGTGAATGAATTTCACACTTGCTATGATCCCAATTAGAAGGCAAATAAAGCTAAAACTTAGGGCAAGGTAGGTCAGAAACTGATTGTCTGAAATACCACCCAGCAGAACAATTGCGTATGGGATGGATCCAATAATTTGCCATGCAAACAGGATCACTATGAAAGAAAGGATGTAGCGCCACCAGCTATTTTTTCCTTGCGAAGCCATGCCAAGAAAACTACGTGTTTGATGTGTTGGAAAACTAATTTCAGGTGGAGGTATTGGGTTTTGATTATCCATTGGATAATTGTATACGATTTCCCTAAAACCTAGATAAAGGGTAAAAAATAATAAGATAGGTATTGCATATTGCAAACGTTTGCAATATAATAAATACATTGTTGGGAAAAATATGCTTACTTCACACCTGCTCGGTTATCCACCTGACTCAAGATTACTCATCCTGAATATCGATGATTTCGGTTTCTGTTTTACTGCTAATCAAAGCGCAATGGAAACCCTCGAGTATGGGAACGCCAGCTCGTGCACTCTAATGATGCCGCCCCCGTGGAGTAAACATGCTGCTGCATTGCTGACAGCCAATCCAGGCATCCCACACGGAGTCCATCTTACAACCATCAGTGAGCATGAGATCTATCGCTGGAGGCCGCTTACCTCCCCCGATAAGATTCCTTCCCTGGTGGATGGCGAAGGTTTCTTTCCACTGGAAACAGAAAAATCAGCGTTATTATTACGGGCGAATTTGAATGAATTGGAAATTGAATGGCGGGCGCAGATCGAGGCCGCGCTTGCTCATGGGTTGCATCCAAACCAACTTGACAGCCATTGCAATATTCACGATGCCCGGGAAGATATTTTTCGTCTCAGTATTCGATTAGCGCGTGAGTACGGATTAGCATTGCGGGTCCATGAACCGCAGTTCATCCAAATGATAAAAAGGATGGCACTACCGGTCATTGACCATACTGATCTGGATAGTTATGATATCCCCACTGCAGGCAAAGCGGAAAGATACCTGCAGATGTTAGACAAATTACCACCAGGTCTCTCCGAGTGGGCCATCCACCCGGCCAGAGGAACTGCAGAATTAAGGACAATTAATCCAACCTGGCGTGTGCGGCAGGCAGATTATTCCTTTTTCAATTCAGAGGATTGCCGTGAAGCTATCAAAGCAGCAGGAATCACGATTATTTCATATAAACTGCTGCAACCTTATTGGCAATAAACTATTTTTGGAGGAAATATGCCAGGTCCAGGATATTATTTGATAGGTGAAGAAGAGAAGGATGAAGTTTTGGAGGTTTTAAACACCGGTCACTTATCCCGATATGGCAGCGACGACGACCCAAGGTTTTTGCAAAAGGTTTATACACTTGAACAGGAATTTGCAAAACGCTCGGGTGTTGAATATTGTGTGGCTGTAAATTCTGGTACTGGGGCGTTGATGGCTTGTTTGACTGCAGTAGGGATCAAGCCCGGGGACGAGGTGCTTGTTCCGGGATATACCTTCGTGGCCTCATTTTCGGCCATCATTGCTGTTGGGGCTGTTCCAGTTATGGTGGAGATCGATGATTCCCTGACAATGGATGTTGCAGATGCGCGTAATAAAGTAACATCGAAAACAAGAGCAGTAATGCCGGTGCATATGCTTGGGAATCCATGCGATATGGATAAAATCTCCACATTTGGGAAAGAAAAAGGATTTTTCATTATTGAAGACTGCTGCCAGGCCCTGGGCGCGTCATACAAAGGCAAAATGGTGGGATCGATAGGTGCAATGGGCGCTTTTTCATTGAACAACTTTAAAGTGATCAATGCCGGTGATGGTGGATTGCTAATCACAAAAGATCGGTCTTACTATGAACGAGGATTTGGCTTCCATGACCAGGGCCATATGCCGTTGAGGAAAGGTTCCGAGATTGGTAAACGCTCACTGATCGGTCTCAATATGCGTATGAATGAATTGACAGGAGCTTTCGCGCTTGCTCAATTGCGAAAATTGGATGTGATTTTAAATCTATTACGCACTAAGAAAACGCGTTTCAAAACCTTGCTTCAATCCGCCCACCTTGAAGGGCTGCAATTTCGCACGATCAACGATCCTGGCGAATGTGCCACACTGGTAACCATATTACTTGATGACAAGGAGACTGCCGAGAAAGTTGCACAGGCTCTGGGGTCAAAAACCGTCGATAAATCTGGTTGGCATGTCTATAATAATATGGAACAGATCCTATCCTTCAGGGGTCGGGATGGAATGAAGCACTTTGAGAAAAACATGCTGCCGAAAACCGATGATATTTTAAGCAGGGCAGTCAACCTGAGTGTGGGTGTGGTTGACTCTGGTTTGGGAACAGATTTTGGTATCAACATATTATCCACGGAAGATGAGATCGACAGAAAAGCAGAACAGTTTATAAAACTTGTAAAACCCATTATTGGTTAACTCCTCTTTTTCTAGTTTTTAAAGGAGGCAAACAATGAAGAGAATTGCGGCTCTGTTTTTACTCCTTTTTACCATTCTGTCCCTTGTCGGATTGGTGATTAATTATCTTCGCTGGGATTACCCGGGTTTCATTACTCCGTTGAGCACAATATGCGGTTTCTTTTTTTGCCTGATTTATGGGTCGGAGACGATGGGTTGGAAAAGGATTCTCATTCTGTCAACCACTTGTGTTCTGGTTGCTCTAATAATGGAGAGCTTGGGGGTAGCCACCGGCTGGGTGTATGGACACTATCACTATTCAAACCTCCTTGGTCCAAAATTCCTCAACCTTGTTCCATACATTATTCCAATTGCGTGGTTCATGATGATTTATCCATCACTTATTATTGCAGAACGGCTACTCAAAGCTACCAAACCAGGCGGTTGGCATCTCATCAAGGTAGCTGCAGTTGGAGGAGTGATCATGACCGCCTGGGACCTGGTGATGGATCCAATCATGGTAGAGGGTGGACATTGGGTGTGGGATGGTCCAATTGCCACCAGAGCATATTTTGGGATTCCAATCCAAAATTTTTGGGGTTGGTGGCTTACAACTTTCATTACGCTGGCGATTTTTCTGGTGATTGAAAATAATATTGGTGGACGCAAGAGCCAAAACCAGATTGGACGAATGCCGGTGATCCTTTACGCTGTAACGGGAATTAGTTCCATCCTATCCGCTTTCATCATGGGTTTAGGTGGTCCGGCTATCGTGGGACTATTTGCAATGATTCCCTGGGTGATTTTCGGGTCTATGAGAAACTCCAAGTTAGAAATTCATGGATTAAAGACCACCTGGTTTTAATTTTTGTATTTACCGGGATGGATTGTGTGTAAAAGAGAGGTAATGTATAAAAATATTGATTCATGTTACATTGATCATAAAATGCGGTGCTTTTAATCTTGCTCTAATCAGATAAATAAGACTATAATCATATTAATAACTCAGGAGTTCTAAGCTGAAAGATGCCGTGAAAAATGTACCTGTTATCCTAGCTCTTCTATCATTAACGATTGTTTTAGGTGTGTTTGTATTTGTTACCGACATGCCGGAATACATTACAAGTTCTCCGCGTACCTGCACAAATTGCCATGTGATGGATGCGGCATATGAAAATTGGTATCATGCCCCGCACGAAAAGGTAACAAAATGTGTGGATTGCCATCTTCCGCATGAAAATATTTTGTCTTACTATTACGTAAAATTTGCATCTGGCGCTCATGATGTACTGTATTTCAGCACAGGCCGAACACCTGATGCCATTCGTATCCACCCTGAAACTGAGAAGATCATCCAATCCAATTGCATCCGGTGCCATACTGAAACTGTAGCGGATCTAACACCGCACGACATGGGTCGGAACTGCTGGGACTGCCACCGCGATGTTGGGCACGGTCAAAGAGGGATCACCCTGCTGCCAGTTCAAGATTCAATTATTTACTCTGTAGAGGAGAAACGAGGGATTGAATGAAAAAATACACTACCATTATTTTATTGGCGGTTATCGGGGTTCTTGCAGCTATCCTTGTCGGAATATTAATCTTCTTAAAAAATCAACCGGTACAACAACGAGCAACAGAACCATTGGTCCAGGTGAAAGCATTTGAACCAGATTCGGCAATATGGGGATTAAACTTTCCGAACCAGTATGACACTCTGATTGCGACCAAAAACAACAAGGAAGATACAGAATTTGGCGGTTCTTCAGCCTTCTCCTGGCTTGAAAGAGATCCGCGCCAGGCAATACTTTTTGCCGGATATGGATTCAGTAAGGAATATAAAGACGACCGTGGCCACGAGTGGAGTCTCGATGACGTTCGCAGCACGAAACGGGTTAACGAGAATACAACCGGTAGCTGCTATGCTTGTAAATCCTCCAATAATCCGGGAATTTGGAATGAGATCGGGTTGGAAGAATACAGCAAGATGCCTTTCGCTGAATTGGGAAAACAGATCGATCATACTGTTGGTTGTGCAAATTGCCATGAGGCAGGGACAATGCGCCTGATCGTTACCAACCCGGCAGTGATCAACGGTTTTGTGGCGCAGGGGATCGACTGGACGACATTCAGCCGGCAGGAGATGCGGACAGTTGTCTGTGCCAATTGCCATGTTGAATATTACATGGCTGGCGAAAACAAAGTGCTCACAGTTCCCTGGAAAAATGGCAGAAAAATTGACGATATTCTGAGTTATTATGCGGAAATTGGATTTAAGGATTGGGAGTATCCAGAGACTGGCAGCCCGATGTTAAAAGCCCAACATCCTGAGTTTGAATTTTTCACAGCAGACAGCACCCACTTCATGGCGGGGGTTTCCTGTGCAGATTGCCATATGCCATATGTTCGTGATGGATCAGCAAAGTACTCTACGCATGATATTCACAGCCCGTTACTTAACCCCGAACTGGCCTGTGGAACCTGCCATACCGACGTGGGGTATGTAGTCGGCAGGGTGAGTGATATCCAGAATCAGGTCAGCTCTACCAAGATCAATGTGGAAGAAGCGATCATAGATGCTATGATCGCTATTAAAGCAGCGTCTGCGACGAACACTGCTGACCAGGTATTGTTGGAAGAAGCTAGAACGCTGCATCGTGAGGCTCAATTTATGTGGGATCTTGTTTCTGCAGAGAACAGCACCGGCTTTCACAACCCTGAATATGCTTTGAAGATCCTTGCCGATGCCACCAATAAAGCCCGTCGTGCGCAGATGCTTGCAGCTCAGGCCGTTGGCGATCCCTCCCTGTTGAAAACGGATGTCTATGATGCATTGCAGTAAAGTGTAATCAAAATATTGAGATCTGACGCCTCCGGTATACCAACGGAGGTGTTTTTGTCCCTTTTATCCAAAAAATTGCTGATTCAGGAGGATTGTGCAACATCCAGGTAGGTGGGCATAATGGCAATTTGACTTCTGAACTGGAAAGAAGTTTAAGTAATTTCTATTCTGAGTAAACATTTTTACGTCTTCTAAAGCTCTATACTGACATAAAACCGCAATGAGACCAGGCGTGGGATGATGGCTGACATCAACAAATAGAAGGACAAAAGTAGGTACATTAAATGCATCTAACTCTTTACTAAGTAAAATTTGGAGTATGTTTTGATTGTATTAACAATACATAATTATGCGCGAGTATAATTCTGACCTGAGCACATTGGAGAGAATCGATGAGTAGTTACAAAGCGCGCATTGTCATATTGGATAGCTGGACGAAAAACGGACACTGCCCGATCTGTTCGCATTCAAGCATCCGTGTGATCCACAGGAAAGGAGCGCCAGACCACCTGGCGTGTGTCACCTGTGGAAGCGCCTTTGAATTGGAAGCAGACGGCATGGATATCCGCCTGATCCGAATTGGACCGCAATTCAAGCAGAAATTGATGGTTGCAGATGGAATTTGGATGTCGAGTAAAGGATATCCGCAATATTTTGGCAGGTAGTGTGGGTAGCCTAAATTCTAACGTGGGTTCCAATCGGTCTGAGCAGCATGTTAATGAGCGCCAGAATTCCGGGGCTTTCGGTATTGATGTTGATAAAAAAACGTTGCCGCTCGACCTTGATTCTCTTGATCAGGAAGATATCAACAAACGTGCAATAGGGTTGGCAGAATTGGGTAATTCTACCGGCAAGTTGCGGCTTGTTCTTGCTAATGCCGGGATTCCGGAAGATAAGATCGAAGTGGCATTGGCGGAACTTAAGTCTAGAAAGATCAAGAAGAAATCTCCCTTACCCCTTGCTATGGCAATAACGCTAATCGTTGTGGTTGGCTGTTTAGCTGCGGCAGCAATGTATCTACCAAGGGTCAATCTATTGTCGCTGGTTGGGCCATTTTCACCTGAACTTACTGCAGTTTCATTTCCATCAAAACGAATTACGACTACTCCCATTCCTGCCGGGGTAGGTTTAACGGCTGGAGGGGGCAATTATTTTTACACTCTTTGGAACCTGGATGGAACATACAACCAGAAATTGTCACAAATCATTTCATTAAACCCACCAGTGGAGTTGCAGCCTATCCATTCCCTGCTTGTAGAAAAATTTTCAATAACAGGAGCTACAGAGGCGGATTACTCCAGTTGCCTGGCAGAATATAATCAAAATAGATGCAATGTAAGCAAGGAAGCAGATACCCCTTATTGCAGGGAGAAAGCAGGCATTTGCTCAAGGGCAAATTTCCAATTTATTCAAGAGCAAACTCTTTTATATGATTACTGGCTGGGAACAGCATGTAAAGCTTTTGAGGCATACTACGTCCAAAATAATGTGACATTCCCCTTTAAAGATGGTAATTGCAAGTACCCGTAATAAAGGATCAAACCGCCCTTAGTTTCCGCATCACCACACCGTCTTCGCCGCCCTTGTAATAATCATGCCAGGTTTCTGTTTGCATATAGCCATTTTTCACGTACATTTGGATTGCTCCGATGTTGGACTTACGTACCGTAAGCCGAATTTCTGGAGCGCTCATTTTTATCTCGCAAGCTTCCAATAATGCTTTTCCCACCCCCTGCCGTCGATGATTAATCAATACACCGACCGTTGTGATCCATCCAATTCCACTAGAAGAACTGGCATCTGCTGCAATGAACCCGATCAAAGCGCCGTTGTCTACTGCCTTCAATCGAACGATTCCTGGAAATGAAAGTACGCCAGCCAGGTCAAGTAACGGCCAGGCATCCAGGACAAAACATTCTTTTTCCAACTTACGCAGGGCGATCAGGTCCCTGATGGTCGCGGTGTCAATGTTGAACATATTAATTTCAACCGGGGTATTAATGCAGCGAAGGTAGGGTGGAAATACCTTCGCTGCACTTGTTTACGTTAGATATAAAGATAGTTCATTGAGCTAGATCTTATGGCTCTACTCTTTATTGGCTTTGGTGAAATTACCAAGGAGACTGGTAAATTCCATCGGGAATATAAACTTCGTTGAAGACCCAGAAGCCATTGTCTTCAGTGTTTCGAAGTATTGCACTGTCAGAGCATTTTGATCAACATCCTTGGCGATAACATTGATCTTTTCAAGCGCGCTAGAATACCCTTCGGCGCGCAATAATTGAGACATTTTATCGCCTTCCGCTCTAAGGATATTGGATTGCTTATCGCCTTCAGCATTGAGGATGGCGGCTTGTCTTGCACCATCTGCGACATTAATTGCAGCGGCTCGTTGACCTTCAGATTCGGTAACAACTGCCCGACGGATACGTTCTGCGGTGAGCTGTCGGTTCATCGAGTCCTGAACGTCCTTGGGCGGGATGATCTCGCGGATCTCAACATTGGTAACTTTGACACCCCAGCGCTCGGTCACCTCATCCAGCCGGGTGCGCAGCAGGTTATTGATGTGTTCACGTTCAGAGAGGACGGAGTCCAGCATGATGCCACCGATGACGGACCTTAACGTTGTTGAAGCCATACCCTGGGCTGCCATTTCAAAGTTGCTCACCTGGACGACACTATCTGTAGGCTGAAGTACTTTGAAGTACCAGAGGAAGTCGATGGAAATGGGGGCATTATCCTTTGTGATGCTGACCTGGTGTGGAATATCGCGTACCTGTTCACGCAAATCCACTCTCACAGGACGATCGATGAATGGGATGAGAATAACCAACCCTGGTCCTTTATCGCCAATACAGCGTCCTAACCTGAACACTACGAGGCGTTGATATTCTGGCACTACTTTTATGGCATTGACCAGAAATACCAGAACAAGCAGGACAACAACACCTACCAAACACAATACAAGGGTATTCAATGAATCCATTTTTCCTCCTTTAGGAAATTTCTTTCTTATTCGATTCGTTCAATTCTTCCACATCAAGGGTATATCCATGTCTGGAAAGAACACGAACGTGTTTGTTTTCATCAATGGGTTGGCTGCTGATAGCACTCCATAATTCGCCATTGAGATATACTGAACCATCAGTATGCACAGGGGATCTTGTTTCTCCGACAGTGCCCACGACCTCCAGCAGTCTGTTTTCCGGGGGCTTCGTGATCGCCTCAAATCCTTTGCGCAGCACGATCCAGAAAAACCCGATCAGCAATAAGTTGACCAGGATCGAAAGGACAGGGTGGACAGCGACTTTCCAGCCATCGGTCACAAATAGAAAGGTGCTGCCGAAAGAAAGGGCTGCGAGCGAGATTACAAAATGGTACCATTTCCCTGTCTTGCGAAGAGCGATAAGAAAAGGAAAAACGCCGATGATAAGGATCGCCAGTGCAATCAGGTTGAAGTTCAGGTTATAGATCTGCCACCCTGAAACTAGCAGCATGAAAAGACCAATCACTTCAAGAATCCCTGTCCCTGGTGTAACCATTGCCATGATGGTAACCAGAAATCCAATCACTAATAACAGATAAGCTACATTGGGATTAAGAAAAATATCCATTTTATCCTTCCTTATTCTATTATACATACTTTCGGTTGGCTTGGTACAATGGACGTATGGAAGTATCCATCTATTCGTTAATTCTGGGTGTATTTTCTGCAGCAGGTTTAATCTGGTCCGGGACGAAGAGTGTGCAGGGGGTGAAGGCATTCAGGCAAAAGGAATCTACATTATTTACTACCTATAATAGCGGTTTGGCGCTCCTGGCGGGTATGCTGATCGGGGCGCGTGTCAGTTATGTGCTCGTCCATTTGCCGAAGTTTGAAGAAAAAAAGTGGGAAGTTCTTAACCTTGGACTCGGCGGACTGGATTGGATGGGGCTAACGCTTGGCGGATTGGTCGCATTATTTCTGTATGCCGGTTTTTCTAATATTCCACCACTCAAACTATTCGACCTTAATTACCCATTGGTAGCGATTGTAGTTGTAGGTATGTGGATCGGAGCGCAAATTGCTGGTGTGGGTTACGGGCAGATCCTGGATAAAAGCTGGTGGGCGCTGCCAGTCATGGATGTCAGCGGCGATGTACATTCCAGGGTACCATATCCTGCAATTGGGGCAATATTATCCATCGCAGTCATTATTTTACAGGATCGTTTTGGCAGGAAAACTAATTTTTCTGGTGCGAAGTTGATAAGTTTTGGATCATTGCAATTTTCGTTATTGTTTATTTTCAGTTTCTTCCGCAAAGACCCAATGGTCATCGTCGGAAACCAACCACTGGAACGCTATGCTTCCCTCATTCACTTGGGCGTAGCCTGTATTTTCATACTATTAATGGCGATCATCAATGCCACGAATAATTCAGATATTAAGGTCCAGAAACAAAAAACTACTTACAAAAGTAATTCGGAGTAAAATATTTATTATGACACATATCAACATTGCCCTTGCTCAAATCAGTAATCATCTGGGAGATGTTCCCACAAATTTGGAAAAACATCTGGATTATATTACCCTGGCAATAAAAGATCGGGCTGATATTGTTATTTTTCCCGAATTGTCCCTCACCGGGTACGTGCTCCAAGACCTGGTTCCTACAGTAGCGCAAACTGCGAGTAAGGAAGACCCGATATTTAAACCATTATTGCAGGCTAGCAAAGACCTGGATATTGTGGTTGGTTTTGTGGACGAAGATAGTCGACACCGATTTTACATTTCCAATGCCTATCTTTCCGGCGGTGAAGTGCTGCATGTGCATCATAAGGTATATTTGCCCACATACGGTTTATTTGACGAGGGACGTTTTTTTGCCTGGGGAGATCAGATTCGTGCTTTCGATACCCGCTTCGGACGGATGGGGATGTTGATCTGCGAAGATTTCTGGCATGCCTCCCCGCCATATTTGTTATGGCTGGATGGCGCGGACGTGCTGCTGTTCAGTTCCGCTTCCCCTGGAAGGGGGTTGAACCATGAGCCAAAACTGGAATCTGCCCGCTGGGTGGAGCATATCAACCAGGCATATGCCAGTCTTTTCACCAGCTTTGTTGTGCATACCAACCGGGTGGGTTATGAAGATGGATTGCATTTCTGGGGTGGTTCGACTGTGTTCGACCCGGATGGCAGCCTGGTAGTACAGGCGCCATATCAGGAAGAATCTCTAACAATGGCGGAGATCGACTTGCATCAAATGCACCGCACACGGGCCAGACTCCCTCTGTTGCGGGATGAACGAACTTCTCTCACCAGTTCTGAGCTTCAAAGGATCATGGGGAAAGGATAACTTATGAGCAAAAATGCATACAAACCGGTTGACCTCAGTATAAATCCTGACCTTGCCCGGAAAATATTAACTGGCTTCATTCGCAGTGAATTGGAGAGAGTGGGTTTTTCAAAGGCTGTAATCGGGGTATCGGGCGGATTGGATTCGGCTTTGTCCTGTTTCCTGACTTCGGAAGCGTTGGGGGCTGAGAATGTGCTCGCGGTGCGGATGCCTTATAAGACCTCCTCACAGGGGTCGTTAGACCATGCTCAGTTGGTTATCGACCAGTTGGGAGTTCAGTCTACAACAGTTCCAATCACCGAAATGACAGATCCACTCATCCAGCAATTCCCGGATATTGATAATACCCGCAAGGGCAACATCATGGCGAGGATGCGCATGATCGTGCTGTATGATTTCTCCGCATCTTTTAATGGCCTGGTGATCGGGACCGGCAATAAAACTGAGATATTACTGGGATACTCCACGCTTTTCGGAGATTCCGCCTGCGCCATCAACCCGATCGGCGACCTGTATAAGACCCAGGTGCGTCAGCTTTCAAGGGATATGAATGTTCCGGAAGTCATTGTTTCCAAGGCGCCAACAGCGGATTTATTCGTTGGCCAAACGGATGAGGGAGACCTGGGATACACCTATGCCGAAGTGGACCAACTGCTTTACCTCCTGGTGGACCAGCGGTACTCCATCCAGGATTGTATTGAAGTACGGCTTCGAGGCTGCGTTCGTGAATCAGGTGGTCGAGCGAATTCGCCGCAACCAGTTTAAACGTGTATTGCCGCCCATCGCCAAGTTGACCAACCGGACAGTGGGCTATGATTTTCTGTATCTAAGGGATTGGGGCACATAATTACAAGCATGTGTGGTTAGATGTTTTTAATTTATTTTATATTTCCATCTTTGCTGTAAACTTTCCATTCCCCGCTTTTCCTGCCCCCCTCAAACTGCCCTTCATCATATAAATTTCCGTTTTCCTGGTAGCGGATCCAGGGACCATTCTTGATATCGTTCTCAAAATGGCCGATCTGCCAAAGTTGTCCACTCTCACGGTAGAAAGTCCATTTGCCCGTCATCTTCCCATGGTCATAGCTGCCAACCGCTTTCAGGTTGCCGTTGCGGAGGTATGTTTTCCACTCGCCGGATTTTTGCCCGGCAGTGAACTCACCGGTACCGGAAAGTTTTCCATCCTTGAAATACTCCTCCCAAATTCCGGTTTTTTGACCATGTTCGTCAAATTGGTTAAAATGTTGGGGTTCATTCATTTTATTATTGTAGCAAAATTAATCAAAAATATCACTTCAATATTTTAACTTTATGTAATTATTTTTTTTGCCTGTGTTAAATTATCCCAATAATAGATGCCTTTAACATACTATGGGATTGTTGCATCCAGATAATCTCATTCAAGAACTGCTATAGATTGTGATAATTTCAAATTAATTCTGGTGAAAGAAGATTATGTAACGAATTGCGATCTGGCAATAGTTATGTTTGCATAGATTAATAGTATAATGTTACGACTCCGATGGGGAGTAGCTACCCGATATTTCGGGATTGGTAATCGTCAATACGGAAATAATTTCCCGGTTACCTGAAATCAAGTGCAAGACCATCGCATAGAATGCGCTGGTCTTCTTAATTATTCAAGGATCTGGCATGTTGATGATCGAATATCTATCCATAGTTGAAACCTTCGTCCTGAACTCTGCTTTTGCGATTTACTCCAAATGGGGTTGGCTAGGCGTTGTAGCCTTAATCACTTTTGAAAATGCGACCGGTATAACACCGAGTGAAATCATTCTTGGATTAGCAGGCTGGATGCTGATCTCTGAACAACAATTACCCCCGATAATGATTTTCATTGGTGGGTTATATGCTGCTATCGGCAGTGTCTTGGGAGCTTCCATCTCATATTGGGTTGCGCGTTTAGGAGGAAGACCGGTAGTGGATAAAGTTGCCAGATGGTTAAGGATCGATAGACAACATATTAATCGATCAGAAATCCAATTTCAGCGTTGGGGAAGCGGGCTGGTGTTGATCGGCCGTTTGATGCCCGGAATTCGCACACTCATCAGTATTCCGGCAGGTTTGTCCAGGATGCCATATTTCACCTTTGTTCTTGTCACATTTATTGGGGCGTATATGTGGTGCACGTTACTCATTGGTGCAGGATATATTTTAGGAAACGAGTGGAACCTTGTTAGTGGGCTGCTCAAGCAGAACATGCCATATTTATTGGGTGGTGGAGCCCTGGCGCTGATAATTTTTCTGGCCTTCAAGTTTAAATTGCAACATTCAATAAAACAACCAATACGTATTGATGAGGGGCAGGATATTTAGCTAGAATGCAACCAATTTCACAGGTTTGATACACAAGGAGAAATATGGACGTCGCTCCAAAACCAAAATTGGAATCATCGAAAGTACGACATTACCGGCAATCGGTCCAAAAGATACTGCTTTCGCCGTCTGGTTTGAAGAAATTGTTGCCATTTCAACTGCCATTTCCATTTTTGGGAGGCATGACATAGGAACAGTTTCATAACCTGGTTTCGTTCCAGCGGATCGTAATGATACTTTTGTATTATGGTCCCTCCGAAAATTTCTGTAATAATGGATGACATTTATATCCGTATCCTCTCACGAGAAGGTATTCCTGGTGTAGAATACTTGTCACCCTGGCGATAGAGCTCGGCTGATCCGCGATTTATGAAAGCTATTGCTCTTGGAGTAGAAGACAGCAATAAATTGGAAATCCATATCGGTTGAGAAGAATAGTTATTATCTCGATTGTTAATATTTATTGATCAATTTATGAATTGAAGGAAAAATGAACTGGAAAAACTTAAAATTACCCGATGATGCGCGCCGTTTATTGGAATCTGCTCCGAAAGTCACATTCGCGGAAAATATTGATCAACTTATCGACCTAGCCTGTGGAGGACCCGGCAGCAATACTTTCGAAGTTGCTTACGATATCCCTGGGCACGGCCGGGTTGTTGAGGCTACAGTTGTGCGGGTGCGAAACGGTGTAGCAGCAAATTATCAGGACCCTTACATGCGCCGCCGAGACCCAGACTGTTTGATAATTGGAGATGATTCTCCATCAGACAAGCCTCGTTACCGGGATTCATTTCAGACGGAATTTGCAGATCTGCGCAGTCTCACATTCGATTGGCTCTCCAAACAGGAGCTTGCCTGTTTTTTCTTTACAGCAGGGCTACCTGATATGGGTATCGATACCTTAGCCATTGTTCCGGCGAATGCTGGTTTCTTTGCACTTGGACTTGCCATGCTGCAAGGTTTAATCGCCCCTCAAGACCTTCCACCAACTTTCTTACCCAAGGCTGTAATCTACACCGCGCCTGTTTTTCGTCTGACGCACTTCCAAGGCCGGCAGATTGTTGTCCATAATCGCACCCCTGACCTGTACGAGATGTTCTCCTACAATTTGTATCCTGGGCCAAGCGCCAAGAAAGGTGTCTTCGGCATGCTGTTGGATCTGGGTGAGCGCGAGGGATGGGTGACAGCTCATTGTTCGGCAGTCCAGGTGCGGACGCCATACGATAATCAGGTGACTATCATGCATGAAGGCGCCAGTGGAGGCGGCAAGAGTGAGATGCTTGAACAAGCTCACCGCCAGGATGACGGCCGTTGGGCATTTGGCAAAAATATTATCACCGGTGAAGAGCGGTACCTTGAACTGCCTCGGAGTTGTGACCTGGACCCGATCGCGGATGATATGGCTTTATGCCACCCCAGCATTCAAGATGGCAATGGAAAGCTTCGCCTGGTGGATGCAGAAAAAGCATGGTTCCTGAGGGTGAATCACATCCGTACGTACGGTACGGATCCCTACCTGGAACGGATGACAGCTGTGCCAGATGCTCCTCTCCTCTTTTTGAATATCGATACAGTGCCGAACGGTCGCGCCCTCATATGGGAACATATAGAAGATCAACCGGGAAAGCCCTGCCCGAACCCGAGGGTTGTCGTTCCCCGGCGTATTGTTCCCAATATTGTTGATGAACCGGCAACAGTGGACATCCGCTCATTTGGCGTGCGTACGCCGCCGTGCACTCGTGAAGCGCCCACCTACGGGATTATCGGATTATTCCATTTATTACCCCCTGCGCTGGCCTGGCTTTGGAGGCTGGTTTCCCCGCGCGGGCATGATAACCCAAGTATCGTCGATGATAATGGAATGAGCAGCGAAGGTGTCGGTTCCTATTGGCCATTTGTCAGTGGTCTGCGCGTCAACCAGGCAAACGCATTACTGGATCATTTCGACATCTACCGTCGTACGCGTTACATCCTCTGCCCAAATCAGTACATTGGGGCGTGGAAAGTAGGCTTTTTCCCACAGTGGATCGCCCGCGAATATCTTGCCAGACGGGGCAGCTCCCGCTTTCAGTCTCACCAAATTCGTGCCGCTCGTTGTTCCTTGCTCGGTTACGCCATGCACCAAATTCAAGTAGAAGGCTACCAGATTCCACGCTGGTTCCTGCAGACAGATACGCAACCAGAGATAGGTGAAGCGGCTTACGACCAGGGAGCAAAAACATTGGAAACGTTCTTTCATGCCTGTCTGCAAGAGTATCTGGTGGACGACCTCAAACCATTGGGCCGCGAGATCATCGAATGCTGTTTGGGAGGTGGAACGATTGAGGATTATGAAAAAATCATCCCAGGTATTTGATTTGAACTCAGGTAAAAAAATAATTATATGATTCAAGTGTTAACCATAGATCCGCTTCATCCTGAGGAGGATCAAATCCAACTCGCGGCTGAAGCACTTCGCCAGGGAAAACTAGTAGCCTTTCCCACCGAGACTGTTTATGGACTCGGGGCGATTGCTTTAGATTCACGAGCTGTTGCGCGGATCTTCGAAGCTAAAGGCAGGCCCAACTTTGATCCATTAATTGTTCATATAGCCGAGTCTTCCTGGCTGGAGAGAGTTGCCTCTGAGATTTCACCTATCGCGTGGCGGCTGGCAGAGGCGTTCTGGCCTGGCCCGCTCACATTAATACTTCCCAAGCGGCGAGAAGTACCCGATGAGGTGACAGCTGGCTTAGGAACGGTAGCAGTGCGTGTGCCTGCGCATCCGATAGCACTAGCCCTCCTGTATGCCGTTGATGATTTAGTCGCTGCGCCTTCTGCAAACCGCTTTGGACATACCAGCCCTACCCAAGCCAGCCATGTGTTATCCGATCTTGGCGATCGTATTGATATGATGATCGATGGCGGCGAAACTCGCATTGGAATTGAGTCGACTGTACTTGATCTTACTGGTTCCACACCAACCATTCTCCGCCCCGGAGGTGTGACGCTGGACCAATTAATTGAAGTTCAAGGGAACGTAAGAGGCTGGAGTGGTGAGATGTCAGCGGGTCCACAGGTTTCTCCCGGGCTGCTGATGCAGCATTACTCACCACGCGCAGAGCTCGTTTTCCTAACCGGGCATTTACTTCCTTTCGTTCTCTCAAAAATGCATCAATTAATCGCAGATGAGTTGGGACGCGGGCGGCGGGTTGGTATATTGGCATTGGAAGAAGATATACCAGCTTTCGATGGACTCCCAATTGAGGTAGCCTCTCTGGGAAATGGAGATGACCTGTGGCAGGCTGCTCACCGACTATTTGCGGGTATGCGTTCCCTTGATAAACGTAACGTCGATGTTATCCTCGTTCGCGATCCTGGCCAGCAAGGTCCTGGACTGGCGATACGTGACCGCTTGCAGCGTGCTGCAACAAAAATCATTTCATCATAATCTGAATTGTTGTCGTCTGGCAACAGCTTCCCTGATGATCGATGGTTCCTCAATATTCGGTCCATAGATTTATTAATTCATGTGCAAGAATCAGCAGCTAATCAGAACACGATATTTATGAATCCTCGATGAATTTTCCCCACTCCATCATGAGTTGCATGTGTTCCTGTTCCAATTTAACATAGTCACTGCCCAGCTTCTGTACAATTGCTGCATCAGGTGGAGGATTGGCGAGCTGATGGGAGATCGTTCCCATAGCTTTCTCGGTTTCAGCAATGCGTTTCTCGATATCCGCAATGGCTTTTTTCTTTTTCCAGGTTGAGATAGCTGGCTTATCTGGAACATATTCCGGTTTACTTTCGTTCTTTTCCTGTATCTGAACAGCGTTTACTGTGCTTGAATTCAGGTAACTTTTATATTCGCTGTAAGTACCAGCAAAAGTTTTCAAGGACCGGTCATCCGGTAATACATCCCAAATTTGGGTTGCCAGAGCGTCGATCAAATAGCGGTCATGCGACACCAGTAGAATTGTTCCCTTGTATTCAGAGAGAACCGATTGCAGGATTTCCTGTGATGGCAGGTCTAGATGGTTGGTTGGCTCATCCAACAGGAGGAGGTTGTAATTTTGCAACGCCAATTTCGCCAATGCCAACCTGCCGCGTTCGCCACCTGATAACATCCGTACAGGTTTGAAAACGTCATCGCCGGTAAAGAGGAACTTGGCAAGATAATCGCGAATACCGATTGGGAGCATGGAAGGAGCAACAGATTCGATCTCTTCCATCAGGCTGTGGTCTGCAACCAATCCTTCATGAGCCTGGGCGAAGTAGCCAATTGTCAACGAGGCGCCCAGATCCACTTCTCCTGCATAGGGTGGAATCTGGTTCAGGATTGTTTTCAAAAATGTTGTCTTACCTGCACCGTTGGGTCCGATAATGGCCGCACATTCGAGGCGGGTGAAGAACAGGTCGGGTACGTGAAAGAGCGGTCTCCCCTCGTCAGCATAACCAACCTGCAAATCATAGGTTCGCAGAACCAGATTGCCGGATCGGTTGCCGCTCTGGATGCCGAAATGCAGTGACCGGCTTTTGCGGGGGCGGGATAATTGGCTCTCTGCCAGCATGCGCTCGAGACGTTTCAATCTTCCCTGAGCCTGACGAGTGTTTTGGCCGGCCATGTTGCGGCGAATATAATCTTCTTCTTTTTCAACAAATTCGCGCTGGGTCTCATATTCCAAGGCCAGCCTGCGGTATCGTTCTTCACGCTGCACCAGGTATGCGCTGTAATTACCGCGATATACTTCAAGATCCGGGGACATTTCAAAGATGGTGTTGGCTACCTGGTCGATAAAGTAACGATCGTGCGAAACCAATAAAACTGCGCCATGCCAATCTTTCAGGAAGTTTTCAAGCCATTCAACTGCCTGAATATCGAGGTGGTTGGTTGGCTCATCCAGTAATAGAAGGTCGGGATTCGAAAGCAGTAATTTTGCCAGGAGGGCACGGGTGCGTTGACCACCAGAAAGCTGTTTCAGAGGGCGGTGAAAATCAGTTTTGGAAAAACCCAGTCCGGTGAGTGTGAGTTTAATCTGATTTTCGAAACTATAGCCGCCCATGTGGTCAAATAGCTGCTGTAACTTGCCATACTTTTCAAGCTGCTCTGCGTCCGTAGCTCCCTGGCTGATAGCGTGTTCCAATTTGGTTAATTCAGCCTGTCGAATCAGCAATTCTTTGAAAACCAGCAGACATTCATCCCATAGATTATTCTCCGAATCAAAGACGGCTTCCTGTGGCAGGTAACCCATACTGATGTTCTTTGCATAATGGATGGAACCGGTTGAGGCATCGTCCATTTTGAGGATGATACGCAATAATGTAGTCTTTCCGATCCCGTTTGGACCGACCAGCGCGATGCGGGCGCGGTGTGGAACACTGAAAGAGACTTCATTAAAAAGGTCTTCAGCGCCAAAAGATTTACCCAATCCGGTAGCTGTTAGGAGCGGCATGCCGAAAGTATAACATGGTAGAATTCATCCTATGAAGAAATGGATTTTCTGGTTGGGAATGGTAATCAGTGCGGTCCTTTTATATTTTTCCTTTCAACACTTAAAATTTTCTGAAGCCTGGCAAGCCTTGACAACCGCGAAATATCTGTGGCTTATCCCTGGTATTTGTGTTTATTTTGTGGCAGTTTGGGTGCGTGCCTGGCGGTGGCATTATCTGCTACGGCCGCTTAAAAGGATCAGCACAAAAACGATGTTCCCAATAGTGACAATTGGGTACATGGGAAACAATATTTATCCAGCCAGGGCGGGAGAAGTTCTTCGTGCAGTGATATTAAAAAGACGGGAAGGGGTGCCGATTTCTGCTTCACTGGCTACTATTCTGGTCGAGCGTGTTTTTGATGCGGTTGTTATGCTGGCATTTATTTTTCTCAACCTGGGTGAGCTTTCAAGAATGACTTCTTCGTCCGGGTATCTCGGAAATATACGCGATCTCGCACTATATGGCTCAGGGATAGCAATAATTGTGTTATTAATTTTTTTATCGGCTGCCATGCTTCCAAATCAAACCAGAAAAATAGTTGACTGGATGAACAGCCGCTTTGTTCCTACAAAGTTTCGCAGTAAAGTGGAAGGATTGGCCTACAGGTTTCTGGATGGCCTGGAATCACTACGTTCACCATTCGATGCATTGATGATCCTCTTTACATCATTTGTTATCTGGTTACTGGAGACTGTGAAATATTGGTTCGTCATGCATGCATTTCCATTTGTTGTCAGTTTCTTCGCTTTGATGCTAAACAATGGGATAAGTAATTTAGCCACAACATTACCATCCGCTCCTGGATATATCGGCACCTTTGAGGCTGCTGGGATTGCTGTATTAACATCTTATGGAATTCCTAAAGAAATTGCTGCCGGTTATACTGTTGTATTACATATCGCACTTTGGTTACCAATAACTCTTTTAGGTTTCTATTATTTTTCAAAAGAGGGTATTAAAATGGGAGTGGCATCAGAGGAAGCTAAAAAGGCACAGGCATGAGTGTAAAGAAAGTCGCAGTAATTGGTGCGGGTTTAGGTGGGATGGCTGCGGCATATGATCTTGTAAAAACAGGGGCTGAGGTAACAATTTTCGAAGCAGCCGGGCATGTGGGTGGACTAGCGGCTGGTTTCAAAGAAGACCATTGGGACTGGACGGTGGAGAAGTTCTACCATCACTGGTTTGCGACCGATAACCACATGCTGGGATTAATCAAGGAGTTAGGTTTGGAGGAACAGGTACTGTTTCCCCGGCCATATACTGTCATGTTCCATCATGGCAAGTTCTATCCGTTCGATTCTATCCTGGCGGCCCTTCTTTTTCCCGGTTTGGGCTGGGGGGTCAACAAGATCCGTTTTGGTCTGGTTGGGTTGTATCTGCGATTAACCAATAATTGGAATGCTCTTGAGAAATCCACCGTTGAATCCTGGATGCGGAAATGGGCTGGCGACAATGTATATGAACAGATGTGGCAGCCGATGCTGGTCGGGAAATTTGGCGAGACTTTTTCCAAACAAGTTAACATGGCCTGGATGTGGGCAAGGCTACATGCCCGTACCTCCCGACTGGGCACTTTTCAGGGAGGTTTTCAGCGGTTTTCCGATCTCTTTGCCGAAAAGCTGATATCCATGGGTGTTCACATTGAGATGAATGCTCCGGTTGCATCAATTCACACCAATCCAAGCGGCGGGATGGATTTGATTGTCAGTGGTGAATCCAAGAACTTTGATCAGTGCCTGGTGACGACCTCACCTGGTCTGCTGGCGAAAATGATACCAACCCTGCCAGAAGAATACCTGAATGGCTTGCTGAACCTCAAAAGCATGGGGGCGGTGGTCATGATATTGTCATTGAACCAACCGTTATCACCGGATGGATATTACTGGTACAACATACCCAAGAAAGCCGGATTCCCATTCCTTTCGCTGGTTGAACATACAAATTTTGTATCACCAGACCACTTTGGTGGAGATCGAATCGTTTACATTGGCGATTATCTGGAAGTGGGACATGAGTACTTCAAATTGAGTCCAGAAGAATTATTGGATCGGTTTACTCCGGGTATCCAACGCATCAATCTGGATTTTAATGAGAGCTGGGTAAAAAAGGTGTGGGTCAATAGCACCAATTATGCACAACCAGTGCCAATGGTAAATCATTCAAAGAATATCCCTGCGATTCAGACTCCAATAAAAGGACTCTTCTTCGCGAGTATGAGTCAGGTATATCCATGGGATCGTGGAACGAATTTTGCGGTTGAAATAGGCAGAAAGGCTGCCAGATTGATGGCGTAAAAAATCCGTAAAAATATAAGATTCCGATTCTGGTAAAATACCCAACCAGTTTTAGCTCTTTCGGATTCGGTTTTTATATAGAACGCATTTTCGAATAAAAATTCAATTTTCCTATACGCTTTTCTTTAGCAGTACATTTAGGCACTTTTAACAGGTTAACCCCAGATGTGGGGGTCAGAAATCTGAAAAAACATAGCAACAATTAATGTAAATTTAATTCATTCTTTAACACTTTCAATTCTTAAAATTTCATAGTTTTTTAACCTATTGTAGGGATTCTGGCTTGTGATATATATCCCCATCTGCTAGAATAAGTTAGTCCCTGCACGGGGGGCAGAGACAGGTTCTCGACCCCTAGAGAAAGCCCCGACATTAAATTTTTCCAGTATTCCCATTTTTTTCAGGTGGGTTTACACGTTGTATCCTATTAGCGGTTGTAAAAATCTAACCATCGGAGTAGCGCATGAATGCTGAACAAGCCTGGCTGGCAACATTGGGTCAACTGAAAATGGATATGTCCAAAGCTGCTTATGATACCTGGGTAAAAAGTTGTGAATTGATAGGGTATGAAGATAGAAAGTTCACAGTCGCAGTACCCAACCCATACGCCAGGGACTGGTTGGAGTCCAGGCTTTCAAGCACGGTTACCCGGGTTCTGACAGGTATAATGAACCAACCCCAGGAAGTATCATTCATAATTAATCCTCATGAGGAAGATAATCAAGCAGAGCATATTGAAGTCAAACCTGTCATTATTGAAGCCACAAAACCATCTGCGAACCCACGAAAAGTTTCACGGATTAACCCGCGTTATTCTTTCAAGTCATTCGTTGTCGGACAATCCAACCGACTGGCACACGCTGCATCCATGGCGGTTGCTGAAAACCCTGCAGGCGCATACAACCCATTGTATCTATATGGCGGTGTAGGATTAGGAAAGACCCACCTTTTGCATGCCATTGGAAATCTGTCACAACAAAACGGCTATAAAGTGTTGTATGTTACGTCAGAGGAATTCACGAATGATCTTATTCAGTCCATTCGAAATCACTCCACGCAGGATTTTCGGGAGAGATACCGGGACGTGGATGTACTGCTGATTGATGATATTCAGTTCATTGCTGGAAAAGAAGCGACCCAGGAGGAGTTCTTCCATACATTTAATGCCTTGCACGAGATGAATAAACAGATCGTTATTTGTTCAGATCGCTCACCCAAGGCTTTAATTACTTTGGAAGACCGGTTACGATCCCGCTTTGGGATGGGATTAACGGCTGATATTCAGGTTCCCGACCTGGAAACCCGGAATGCAATTTTGCGCGACAAAGCGGAACGAGCCGGTAAGGCATTCCCCACTGAAATTTTGGAAATGATCGCAAAACGTTTCCAATCCAACATCCGCGAACTTGAAGGAGCCCTCAACAGGGTCATTGCGTTTTCAGACCTCAGTGGATTACCTGTCAATGGGCAGCTCGTCCACACCGCTCTGGTTGATCTGGTACAGCTCAATAATTCGGTCGAACCGCACCAGGTGATAAACTCAGTTGCAGATGTATTCAAAGTTTCCATAGAACGATTGCTCAGTAAAGAACGGTCGAAAGATATTGCCCTACCCAGGCAGGTGGCCATGTATATCATGCGCGAGGATGCAAATTTTTCTCTACCCCAGATTGGTTCCGAGCTGGGTGGCAGAGATCATACAACTGTAATGTATGGCTGTGAAAAAGTGGCTGGATTACTTCTGAAAGATGATCGATTGAGGAATCAGACCCACCAAGTGAGAGAACTTCTTTTCGGTCCTTCTTTTTCATAAATATTGTTATAGAAAAAAGAGTGGGGAAACGATCTATCTTTTTCGATTCGCTCGATAAAGCGTCAACAGGCTACCCAGGAAAATGATGATAACTAAAATCACTGCTCCGATTATGATACCCACCGGCCGGCCTTCTTCAATTTCCTCCGGTGTAAATTCGATGGAGGATGGCGTTGGGGTGGGTGTCTGCTCTTCTGCCTGATATAAGGCTTCGGATTGTCCCGCCTGCGGAATCAGGGAGCTTGATGCAGAATTTGCCTTTCCTGAGTGGGAAATGGTTAGCATTTGAATAACAATAATAACCAGAATGATTGTAATGATAGCTTTAATTTTTCTGGATTTAATCATATTCCTCCAAGAAATTACTCTTGATTCACACGGGCTAATGCGGCAGCAATTACCTCATCCAGATTATCCCTGGTGGTATATGCTCGAATGGCTGCATCCCTTATAACCGGTCCAAGTGTTATCCTTACAGAAGTATCAGGGAGCGGTTGACCTGAATCAAGTATGGTCTGAAGGATTAGTGCTCTCGAATCTGAAATTGGCCATTGCTGCTTACTAACTGGCAGGTAACCGGCAGTGTAACTCCACGTTGAAGAAAATACAGGTTGACTTAAAAATGTGAGCAATTCTTTTGAATAAGACAATTTTTCGGGAGCCGGGTTTGCGATCGCCCAATACCATCCAGTTAAGGTGGATGCTTGTGTATCAGACAAGCCGGGCAATGCCTGATATACAAAGCCGCTGGCAGATGTTTCTCGTGTGTTCGTGTACCAGTTCAACATAAGGTCTGTCTGCCCGGCATTATAGCGCTTCGACACTTCTGTCCAATCTGATACCTGGAATGACCAATCAGGAAATACCGATTGTCCCCTGGATTCACGCATCATCTCCAGCAATTGCGACAATGCCTCCTTGTCAAGATATGGTTTTCCGTTTGCATCAATTAAGGTGCCTCCCGCTGATTCGTAAAGCGCGACAAAGATTGTAGCATCCGGGTCGTTTAAATTTGCTCCTATTCGTAGATCTGAAGCTTGAATGTCGTTCCAGGTAAGTAGAGGTTCCTGGTCATTTTCACTCCCGACCATGATCAATGCATCTCCAGCGGCTGGTATGCCGAAGTTGCTTCCCTGTACTTTCCCCATATACTCAAAGCTGTTGAAAATTCCCACCTCGTTCGTATTAACCAAAAAGCCATCGAAAGGCACCAGTAACCCTTTTAGGGCAGCCGTTTCCATATCTTCCCTGGTTAATAGGATTACATCAGGTAAAGCGGATTTTGCAACCTGACTGGTAGTGTTGAGCAAATCCATGAGGGATTCCTGTTTTTGGACACTTTTTATTCGCAGATCCACAGACACCCCGGGGTTAGCATTTTTAAAGGTATCAGTTCTGTCAACCAGAAGTTGCTGTGCCTGTTCAGAGGCGGTTATGGCAAAATTATCAGGCGCCCATACAGTGAGTATTATGGAATTATCCACATTTGGATTAAAAGCTTCCGGTTGGGTAGGAACTATTGGTACCGGTGTGTTATCAACGGCCGGGACATTAGTTGGAGCAGCTACCGGGTTGTCAGGGAGGATGAGACCATTGCATCCAGTTAACAAAACCGTTAGGAGAATAAGTAATATTATCTTTATAGCCATTGTTTTTATTATATCCTGCAATTCAGGTATATATTGGCCACGGTCTATTATTTACCTGAAATCAAAATCGTCGTCTCAATTTGCGGCAAGCATACTATGGGGTTGTATTAGGAGCTGTTGTATTGGTTGCTAAAACAGCGACTGTAGAAGTTTCCGTTGGAATCGGTGTAGCTGTCGGCGGGATGGGTGTATCGGTCAGAGTTGGAGGGAGCGGGGTAACCGTCGGCTGTAATGTCGCAGTTGCAGAGGATGTAGTCGTCAGCGTTGGCGTGAAAGTATAGGTGAAAGTTGGGATGACGGAGGATGTTATGGATGGTTCAGGTGTGTCAGTTTCAGTTGCAGTCCTTGTGGATGTAGGTGTGCGGGTTTGTGATATGCGTTGACTAGAGAGGATCTGTAACGAAACGATCCCCAGGCAATAACATGGCAATGTGCACAATATGATGATGATCAATATTCTGCGGGTGCGTTGGACGCTGGATTTTTTTTCGTTGAGGGTTGATAGTCTTCTCACAGGATGAATTATATCATCTGGCTTGATGACTGACAAGTCAAAATCATTCAAAGATGGCACCCAGATTGAAATTATTTATTTATTAGTCACATTCATCCAGCTACTATGTTTTAGGCTTATAATCAGGTGCATGAATCCCGCTGACCTGGATCCTCCTATCTGGGTGGATACAATTGTTGCTCTACAAAACATGTGCACTGCCCTTCTCAAAGAAAAGAGTGTGGCTGTCGACACTGAATTGAACAGCCTGCATGCCTACCAGGAAAGGGTTTGCCTCATCCAGTTTTCTCTACCATTCGCAGATTACCTGGTGGACCCCCTGGCTTTCAAAGACCTGTCAATCATGGCGCCGATCTTTTCCGATCCAAATATCGTCAAAGTTTTCCATGCCGCGGAATATGACCTGATCTGCTTGAAACGGGACTTTCATTTTAAATTTGTCAATATCTTTGATACAATGCTGGCTGCCAGGATCCTAAGCTATCCTGCTTTTGGGTTGGGGTCAATCCTGGAAGAAAAGTTCGGAGTTATCATGGATAAACGCTACCAAAAAGCGGATTGGGCGAAACGCCCCATGCCGGCTGCCATGCTCTCCTACGCCAGGATGGACACGCACTTTTTAGTTGAATTAATGGAAATTATGCAAATGGAATTGCATGCAAAGGATTTAAATGAGTTGGCTGATGAAGATTTTTTCAGAATCTCCAAAGTAAACGGAGGCACATCTGAACCCGATGAGGATGCCTTCTGGAAGATATCCGGAGCTCATTATCTTGACCACACCCAGGCGGCGGTCTTAAAGGAACTGTCTGAATTAAGAGAAAAAGAAGCCCGCAGGCGCGATCAACCACCATTCAAAGTGTTTCACAACAAGATGCTGCTGCAAATTGCTGAGGTTTGCCCGCAATCATTAGAAGAATTATTGGAAACCGGCGTAAATGTAAAAATGATCAAGCGTTACGGGGCAGATCTATTGGCAGCCGTCAAAATAGGTACGCAGGCTGAACCAGTATATCCGCCAAGAACCAAAAAATATGATAAAGAATTAAAATCCAGGATAGACGCAATCAAAGCCTGGCGCAAGAAAACAGCCGTCGATTTCAAGGTTGAGTCGGATGTCATTTTGCCTAGGGAATTGGTTTATATCATTGCAGAGAAGAAGCCTGCCAGCCAGGATGAACTTTCCAAATTGATGCAATGCTTTCCCTGGAGGTTAAAGAATTTCGGAACTGACATCCTGGCTGTGTTGAATAACTGATCACAATTGAAAGGTTCCCATGAGAATTCATTTCAATGGCGCGGCTCAAACTGTCACTGGATCACAATATTTGCTAGAGGTAAATGGCTATAAACTTCTTCTTGAGTGTGGATTGTACCAGGGACGCAGGGCAGAATCATTAAAGAAAAATAGAAATTTCAATTTTGATGTTTCAAAATTGGATGGGATGATCCTATCGCATGGGCATATTGATCATTGTGGTAATCTTCCCAATCTGGTAAAGAATGGATTTCATGGACCTATCTATGCTACACCTGCAACCAAGGATCTGACAGATATTTTAGTGCGGGACTCGGGCCATATCCAGGAATCGGATGCAGCCTACGTCAATAAAAAGAATGCAAAGCGGGGATTGCCGCCTGTTCAACCGCTCTACACGATCAAGGATGCAACGAAGGTGAATCAGTTTATCCAACCGGTAGATTACAGCCGCGATTTTGAAGCCATCCCGGGTGTAATTGCAAGACTCGTGGATGCGGGACATATACTTGGTTCGGCAGCCATTGTGCTTGATATCAACGAAAAGGGAAAGAAGACCAGGCTATGGTTTTCTGGCGATATAGGGCGACCAGGGTTGCCGTTGGTGCGTGATCCGGTCATGCCGGAAGAGGGCATTGATGTCATGATGATGGAGTGCACCTATGGCGACAAAACTCACGAGAATCCCGAGAAAGCCTTTATCGAATTCAAGGAAGTTGTTTTACGAACAATTGCCCGAGGTGGGAAGGTGATTATCCCGGCATTTGCGGTAGGACGTACCCAGGAACTGGTTTATGCACTGAATGAAATGATGACAAACGGTGAAGTACCCAAAGTGCCGGTGATCGTGGACAGTCCATTGGCTGTCACCACGAGTGAGATGTTTGCGCGTCATCCGGAGTGTTTCGATGCTGAGACCCGCCGGTTTGTGGCTGAGCACAAGCACCCTGCCCTTGATTTCGATATGTTAACCTATACTCAATCTGTCAATGAATTTAAAGCGTTGAATGATCGAAAGGAACCGATGATCATCATATCTGCCTCAGGGATGGCAGAAGTGGGACGAATTTTGCATCATCTGAAAAATAATGTTGAAGATTCAAGGAATACTGTGATGATCGTATCATGGCAGGCGCCGCACACATTAGGCCGTCGTATTGCCAACCGTGAACCTGTGTTAAAAATTTTTGGTGAAGAATACATGCTCAAGGCAGAAGTAGCAACGATAGGCGGCTTATCTGCGCATGCTGGCCAGAATCTTCTTGTCGAGTATGCAGGGCGAGTGAAGAACCAGGCAAAGCGGATCATTCTTGTCCATGGTGAAACTGATGCATCAACAGCCTTGCAGGAAAAGTTCACGGAAAAAAATTACCCGCCGGTATTTTACCCCGCATTGTATGATCAATTCGAAGCCTGATGCTCTAACCGAATCAAAGCTTTCAATTTCTGCTGAAATTCGTGGATGCTCTGATATAATTCAAACCGGATTGGAGAGGTGCCAGAGTGGTTGAATGGGGCGGTCTCGAAAACCGTTGTGGTCCTACGGGCCACCGTGGGTTCGAATCCCACCCTCTCCGCAAAAACGCCATCCGGCGTTTTTTTTATTATTAATAGTCCGCTCTTCCATGCTGCGCCTTCTCCATCGGCATGATTCATGCAAGTTTTTATGGACAGGTGACGCGTATGACTCAAAAAAAGCCAATGGTAAAAAAATCGTACAATCCGGTTGGAAGTAAAAAAGCCGTTTCAAAACAAAAGCCTGGCAAAGGCGGTGTTGTTCGGGGTGTATACACACCTGCAACACGGAGGAAAACTGCCCCTGAACGATCTGCCGGTTTTAGTCTCTCACCAGAAAGGAAACTGGATATCTTCGGTGTGATCCTGGTCCTGGCAGGACTGATCTCTATCTTGAGTTTGTTTGCCGGGAGATCAAACCAGGTTCTCTCAGGTTGGGCGACGATCATTAAGTGGATGACAGGTTGGGGGGTGCTGGCGGTACCAATCGGATTGATGGCAGGTGGAATGTATTTGATACTGCGTCGGATCGAAAAATTACCACGTTTACCATTCGAGCAGCTATCCGGTGTTGTCTTATTGTATTTGAACCTACTTGCATTCCTGCAATTATTTGGGGGCGGCGCAAGTGATCCATACCGCCTGGCCGAAGCTGGCCGCGGTGGCGGGATCATTGGCGGATTATTGCTGTATTTCCTGGTAAAAAGCCTTGGTGATCTGGGCTCCTTTCTTGCTTTACTGGCCTGGTTGTTGATTGGTTTGATCCTGTCATTTGATCTCTCCTTTGCGCAGATCATTGATTACGTGCGGGCAATAATCACCGGTGCCAGGGTGCCTGTAGATAAAATAGACCAGATATTCCACTCTGAACAATTTGCAGAACCATTTAACGATGAAGACCTTACCCCATTGGATTTGGATCAGGGAGCGGATGAGAAAATAAAAGCTGATGCAGCGATTGCATCTGAATCGGTCACCCCCCCGACTCTAAGCACACATTGGACGTTGCCAAATCTGGATGAGATCCTGGAATATGGTATCCCGCAAGCCGAGAATGAAAAATTGGATTTGGAAAAAGCGAGGATCATTGAGGAGACACTTGCCTCACTTGGCGCTCCCGGGCATGTTATTGAAATTCTCACCGGGCCATCTGTCACTATGTTCGGCGTGGAACCGGATTTTATTGAAAATCGCTCAGGGCAGACCAGAGTTCGTGTGGCAAAAATTGTATCTCTCTCCCATGATCTTGCGCTGGCTTTGGCTGCCACGCGCATCCGGATCCAGGCGCCGGTACCGGGTAGAAATTATGTGGGTATTGAGGTGCCTAATGAGAGCACAACTATTGTTCGCTTGCGTGATATTATGGACAGTCCGGTCTACAAACGCAAGAAATCACCTTTACGAATCCCATTGGGAAAAGATGTCTCGGGGACGGCAATTGTCTCGGATCTGGCTACCATGCCACATCTGCTGATTGCCGGTTCGACTGGTTCGGGAAAGTCGGTTTGTGTTAACACGATTCTGATTAGCCTGTTGTTAAACAATACACCAGATGACCTAAAATTGATCCTCATAGACCCGAAAAGGGTCGAATTGACGGGCTACAATGGTATCCCGCATCTGCTTGCACCTGTGATTGTAGAAACGGAGCGGGTGGTTGGTGCATTGCAGTGGATGATGCGCGAGATGGATACGCGCTACCATAAATTTTCGGCAGCCGGGGCAAGGAATTTGGAAGATTATAACCTACGGATGCAAATGCGCGGGGAACGAAAACTGCCTCTACTTGTGATCATCATTGATGAGATGGCAGACTTAATGATGCTGGCCCAGAATGAGACAGAAGCGGCGATTGCCAGGCTGGCACAAATGGCTCGAGCTACAGGTTTGCATTTGATCGTGGCCACACAGCGTCCGTCAACGGATATTATTACAGGGAATATCAAGGCTAATTTCCCATCGCGCATTGCATTTGCCGTCGCCAGCAATACAGACAGCCGGGTGGTGCTTGATCAACCCGGAGCGGAACATCTGCTTGGCCGGGGAGATATGCTCTTCCAGGCACCGGATGCGCCAGCACCAGTGCGCATGCAGGGAGGATATGTCTCGGATACTGAGATTCAAAAGGTAGTTGATTACTGGACAAATGCCGCGGCAGGCGGAACGGCTGCAGTGGCAGATGGAGTGGTCCAGCAATCGTTGCCGGCAGCAATTACTGGCGAATTCCAGCAATCAGATCTTTTTGGAGAGAGTAGTTTGAAAACGAGCCGTGAGGATCCATTGCTGGCAGAGGTGACGGACCTGGTGCGTCGGGAAGGGCGGGCTTCGATTTCTCTACTTCAAAAACGGTTGCGTATAGGCTATACGCGGGCAGCGAGGATGATCGATAATCTGGAGCAGAAAGGGGTGATCGGTCCACAAATCGCCAATTCACAATCGCGTGAGGTTTTGGATTACGGACCGACCGCTCCACCGGTGGATGATGGTGCATAAAACGTAAAAGGTCGTCCCCGGGAATGTCATATGAAGAGTTGGTAACTCAGCTGATTTCTAGCCGGGTTTTTAGCTTAACGCACACTCTGTTTGTCAGTGCGCACAATCTGTACGCATCAACGTGATTAATATTCCAACATTAAAAAATTGTGAAAATAGTGTTACAAAGTTGTCCGTATCAAGTAACAATCTGGCTGAATATGCCTTCATGTTGTTGACTGGAGGCAGTCTTACCGATATATTATAAGCAGGCGAAAAGTAATACTTTTGTCTTTGGAGTTAAAAGCTATGAAACTGTTCGCAAAAAGAAGCATGTTGCAAAAAGAAAAGGGGCAATCCCTGGTGGAATTGGCGCTCTTTTTCCCGATCCTGCTGCTCATGCTGTCCGGGTTGGTTGAGTTTGGCCTGATGTTGAATCAGTATTTGAACCTGATGGACGGTCCCAGGGAAGCTGCGCGTTTTGGAGTGGACAGGTCACCTTTTATCGGTGCAACTGAAAATGATGACATCGAGTTTTATACCAATGCTGATCTTTCCCGGCCTGGACTCTCAGAAATGGCTGTCCGCACGATCTATCCTTATAACCTGGACCCGGTTTTGGATGATATTGTCATCTCCGTTGTTTCCGTGAAAAACGGCGCAATTTTTCGCCGTTACCCGGATGACGTGGGCGTGCGCTCCACTGTTGCCGGAGCAGGGAATGAATACAGCTACAACGGGATTAAAACATCAAAATTCACTGACGCTGAGATATCCTCAATGCTGATGGCAGGCGTTCCAAAAGCCGGGATTGTCATCGTAGAAATGTGGTATAGCTATCACCAGGAATTGGCGTTACCGTGGATCGTCGCATTTGTGCCCGATCCTATGCAGTTATATATGTCCTCTGTAGCGCCGCTGCCTGCGGCTGCGCCACCTGAACCAACTCCAACTCCATAAAAATTATGAAAAATATTATTAAACAAATATCTAAAAAAAGTGAAAAAGGGCAATCGATCGTATTGATCGCCCTTGTATTCGTTGGTCTATTGTCTTTTATTGGCTTGACAGTGGATATGGGCATCTTATTTATCTCTTATGGCAACCTCCGCCGGGCAGTAGACTCAGCTGCCCTGGCAGCAGCTACTCAAATGAGGTCCAATTACACCGCCTCCCAACTTAATGATTCCGCCCAGCAATTCTTACGGCTGAATGATGTAATAGATGGCACGGCATCCATTCAAACCTGCGATGATGTGCCCAGGAGATACTCAGCTTTGCGGCACCATGAACCGGAAGTTAGTCCGCGTGATCGCCTCAGCCCCCGTTGAATTTTCGTTCTTACCGGTCATAGGCTTTTATGGCACGACCATTACCGCCAGCGCCATTGGCGAAGCTGCCTCGCTCGATGTAGTTCTGGTCATTGACACGTCAGAGTCGATGTCAAGCGAACCTGTCCCCGGTTATCCCAATTACCGTGACCCTGCTGTATGTAATGCGGCTGACCTTAATGGCGATACTGATGACCACCCGGTGGAAGGTAACATTCCCGGTGAGTGCCACCCGTTCGAAGAGGTGAAAGCTGCAGCGGGTAATTTTGCTGCCTGGGTGCTGGATAAACCGGCCGCCAAAGAAGAGGACCGTCTTGCTATCGTAACATTCTCTAATGCCTGGGAGCCGCATGACATAACAACCGGTCGTGGGACGGGCATTGTTACTGTAGCCGGCAGCCAGTGGTTAAATGACCAGGCAACTGCGATTAGTACAATCCACAACTTAAATGTCTATCAACCAGCCCAATGCCCGGTGAATTGGGTAACGGATGGCAGTGCGGGAATCTGTTCGCTTTATGACGGGGGCGGTAACTTTGTGGATATCATGGCCCCCTGGCGGCAGCCAGATAATGTCAATGCCATTTTTGACCCAGCAAATATTGGCGATGCCGCTTTCAACGGTGAACGTTCCACCTCGCAGACGACAAATATTGGTGGCGGGTTAAACCTGGCAGCTTATATGTTCAGCCAGGATATGCACCCCGATGCTCTCTGGCTGGTAGTCCTGCTGACGGATGGCGCAGCGAATGCCACTGATGTTGATCCTGTCCAGGCAGGTCGAATTCAACAAGGCATTTCTGCTTCGTCACCGGCTTGGAATCCCGTGGCTGACTTACCTGCCGGGTTCTGCCCGCAGAATGGTGCACTGACAGATCCTCCCTGCCGGGACACGAATGTTGGTTCAAGGCATGACCTCGGTGACACGCTTTATGATGCAGAAGATTTTGCCAGGGACAGGGCGGATCTGGTTTCCTGTCCGGCGAAGGTTGCTGATTCCAATTGCCACAACAACAATACCGGCCAGGCGGCCATAATGTTCTCCATTGGCCTGGGTGACTATGTTTTCAATAGCACCAATGAATCTGGTGGAAACCCTTATGGAGATACACTGCTGCGTTATATTGGAGCAGTCGGGGATGATGGTGATCCAACCACAGACCCTTGTTCGACAGTACCAGTTGACCCGACTGTTGTAAGCTATAACTGCGGCAATTACTTCTTTACCCAGACAGGATCAGGTTTGAATTCTGTTTTTAGTGAAATTGCTTCTCGTGTATATACCCGTCTAACCAGGTAGGATCCGGCATATGAAAAATAATATTCGTAAATTTGTTTTTCGCAAGAGAAATTTATCCGCCCAGGGAATGGTTGAATTTGCCCTAGTATTACCAATTTTGTTGATGCTAATTTTTGGTATCATCGAATTTGGACGGATCTTTCAGGCCTGGTTATCTGTTCAAAACAGCGCCAGGTTCGCGGTGCGTTATGCTGTAACAGGTCAATATAACCCGGATTACTGTGATGACGCAGCGATCGCAGAAGTGGATAATGATATTTTTAAGCTATATGAAAGCCTTAGCATCTCTCCTGTCGTGGTTCCGGCCTCTGCTGATACTTATTTGGGAGATCCACAGGATTGCAAGGTTCCTAATTCGTATAGTGATGTATTGGAAGTGAGTGCTCCTTTTGCGGGAATGACAACCAATGAGCGATCGCTTGCAGTCTCGGAGACAATAGAGAATATGACCGGGGTATTGCAAGATTATGCCCGATTATATTCCATTCATGATGTTACCAGGCAGGATGCATTTGCTATATCCCTTGACCCAACCAAAACAAATACCGGTGATATCGGATATTTCAGGGTTGTTGTTTTTTCATCACGCGTGATTGCTGCATCTACAGTTACTCAGTCTGATCCAGGGGCGGGTACTTATTGGGATATCACACCCAAAGAAGATGCCGGTGGGCCAGGGGACAGTATACTGATCGGAGTGGATTTTAACCACCCATTGATCACTCCTTTCCTGATGCAAGCCTGGCCATACTTACACCTTACTACCGTAAGGCGCGGTATCATCGAGCAGTTCCGGGCAAGTAAAGCCATCAATGTGGCGCCGCCACTACTCATGCCCAGCCCGACGGCATCATTGACGCCTTCCATTACACCCAGCCCGACTCCGACGAACACACCAACATTCACGCCTTCGCCAACCGCCACCACTACCTTGACTCCTTCACTTACATTTACGGCATCCAGTACCGCTTCTCCTACCATTACTCTGACTCCATCCAGGACACCGACATACACGGTGACACCCAGTATTACCACCACACCCACCAGGACCTTAACTCCTTCCCTCACACCCACTCCTAGCTGCGGCAACCTGAGTTTAAATCTCGGGTTGGATGGATCTCGAACTGACCGGCTGCGGGGGACGATCTACAATGGTAATTTTGATCAGGCAGATTTTGGCACTGTGACCATTTCCTGGGATAGCTCAGCGGGCAATTCAAATGTTTATGTGGACTGGATCAATTTTAATTCAACCAGGATCTACAATGGCAATGACTCTACTTCTACGACGTCTGTTACCAGGTCTGGAGCTAGTACAATCTACCTCAATGGTTTTAGTAATAACTATATTTATGTGGATTACGCCCCTGACAGCCGTGGCATTTCTGGAACATTTGTAATGAATGTCTCTCTGGGGTATGGGGCGCTTACTTGCCCTCTGAATGATTCGTATACACGCGTGGCGCCAACACCAACAAATACACGCACTCCAACAAACACTGCACCTCCGACATTTACGCCAACCATCACTCGGACACCTACTCAAACACTAACTCCCAGCCGGACGCCGACTGCAACCCAGACGCTTACACCTTCGAATACAGCCACGAGGACAAATACTGCGACGAGGACGAACACACCAACGATAACGAATACATCTCCTCCAACTAACACAGCTACAGCAACAAGGACGGCAACGAATACTTTTATTCCATCAGCCACAAGGACAAGTACTACAGCGCCGACGAGTACGGCTACGTCAACTCGGACACCTACGCCAACAAAGACACCTATCGGCGGTGGTGAGGGATAGAAACCGAAGAATTATTATAAAAAAAACAGGGTTTAATCAACCCTGTTTTTCGTTTTGCTATAAAATCATATTATGATAGCCATTAAAGAATTCATTTCCGGGTTTATTAAACAAGCCAATAGACCCGTGTTGTTTGTTTGGTTATTTGTTGTTTTGTATTTCATTTCTGCGGTCACCCTGGCAACTCCAGAAAATTCAGTTGGTCTGATCCTAAGGTTTATTAGTTGCATTCCAGGTTTGGTGTCCGTATTAATTCTCTGGCGAATATCAAATATCATCGTTTATCAACCTTCACGTATTCAGTGGCAAATGATTTGCGCAGGATCGTTGCTATGGGTCATTTCTGATTACTATCGAGTCTTTTATTCATTGATCGAAGGATACCATCCAACCATAAATGCCTGGCTAAATTGGTTCAATATTGCGGGATTCCTTTTGATTGCCGGAGGATGCCTATTCACACAAATATTGTTTCGCCAGCGGATCATCCGATTGAAGATGCTCCTGGATCTCACCATATCCACCGGGGCGATGATGTTGCTTGGCTGGCTGATCTTCGTTTTTCCGGCTTCTGAATCCGAAGTAACCAGTTCGGTAATAACACGCTGGCAACTGGTTTATCCTGTCCTTGATATCGGTATCATCGCTCTTTTGATCAACATGATTCTTCTGATCCGTACTGTTGCATTGAGGAAGACTTTGAGCTGGTTTTTGCTGGGGGTGATTGGTTTGACGATCAGTGATCTCGCCCCCGCTTCACTTACTGTGTCGCAAGCCTACCTTCCTGGTTCGGGGTTGGACCTGGGTATGCTGGTCGGATATTCACTAATTTTCACGGGTGTTTTTAGCGCATACAAAACGCAAGGTCCATTGGAAGAAGATATCGAATCAGGATTCGAATGGACTATTGGAAGAAAAATACAGGGGATACTACCCCTGGCGATGATCGTTGTTCTTGTTGCAGAACTGATCATTATCTGGCAGAATTCTCTCGATTTTCCACAAATTACACTCGGAATAACAGCCATGTTGTGGTTGTTGTTAATTGCACGCCAGGGTGTCGCTGCCGGTGAATTTGAATTGCGTCAATATGCGATATTATTTCAAAATACAGCTGAACCTTCTTTCATTGCAGACAGGAAGCTAAAGCTTATTCTGGTCAATCCTGCAATGATCCGGTTATGTGGTTTTCAGAGTGAAGGCGAGATACTAGGGCGGGATATCAAAGGGATTTTTGGAGACCCTGGTATTCCAGAGCGGATCGATGCAAATTGGACATCCGAGGTAAGGCTAAATCTATCCAATTCCATCTACCTTCCCGTGGAACTCTCCCTCAACAAGATCAGCCTTGATTCTGCACGCAGCCAGCGTGTGATTGGGACAGCGCATGACCTCACACCGCAAAAGGAACAGCAAGCAGCAATGTTGATGGCGAACCAACGATTGTCGGATTTACAAAGCCAATTGGAAAAACTGAATGAAGGACTGGAACAGCGTGTTCTGGAAAAAACCGACTCACTGCGATCTGCCTATATTCAGCTGGAGGAGCAGCACAAGAAACTGCAATCCCTTGACCAAATGAAATCAGATTTTGTTTCGATGGTATCACATGAATTGCGCGCCCCGTTAACAAATATAAGCGGGGGTATTGAAATGCTTTTAGCTGCACGTGAGCAAATGAGCACTAAAACCCGGAGCTCGCTGGCTTTGGTGCAGGCAGAGATCCAACGTCTGACCCAGTTTGTAGAAACAATCCTCGATCTATCAGCTCTGGAGGCGGAAAGGTTACCGGTTTTTCCTGAACCCATTGATGTGAATGACCGTATCCAAAAAACAATTCGAAAATTCAGCGATCTGCCCGGCTCAGACCGTTTGGAAACGAATTTGGAAGAGACCCTTCCGCCAGTTATGGCCGACCCGCGTGGGTTAACCAGTGTGTTATTCCACTTGATCGACAACGCTATTAAATACGCTCCCGCTGGAAAAATACTTGTATCCTCAGAAAGAAACGGGGATAATATTCAAGTAAGGATCAGGGATCATGGTCCCGGCATACCGGAAGATATACAGCCGTATATCTTTGAAAAATTCTACAGGGTGAACCCAGTTGATTCTCAAAGAGTTTATGGTCATGGTCTGGGATTGTACATGGCAGAACGGATAATTACAGCAATGAATGGAACGATCAGGGTTGATAATTGCATCGATAGTGGCTCTATGTTTTCATTTTGGCTGCCGGCAGTAAAGGAATGAAATGAACCGGATACTACTGGTTGATGACGATAAAACACTCCTGAATTTTCTAAGTGAATACCTCAGTGGAGATGGATTCGAGGTATTGACGGCTGCCAGTGGTGCAGATGCTTTACGTTTAGCCTATAACAACCATCCTGAGTTGGTGGTGTTGGATGTGATGATGCCTGGTATGGATGGGTGGGAAGTCTGTGCCAGGTTACACGAGATGACAGGTGTGCCCGTGATCCTTGTCACAGGAAAAACTACAGAGGCAGATAAATTGCGTGGTTTTAAATTAGGGGCGGATGATTACCTCACCAAACCATTCAGTTTTGCCGAATTATCTGCCCGAATTCAGGCTGTTTTAGCCAGGAGCCAGTCCAACATTGGAAACACGGACACCTTTATCAATCTTGGTGACCTTGTGATCAACCTTGAAAAACGGAGTGTTAAACGAGGCGACCAGGAACTGCAGCTTACGCCAACCGAGTATCGTCTGCTGGAGTACCTTGCAAGGAACAACGGCCGTGCTGTGCCGGAGGCGGAACTGGCGCAAGCGGTTTGGGGAAGTTATCTGGAGGAAGACGCATCGACTGTAAGAAGGTTTATCTGGTTACTTCGGAAGAAGGTGGAAAACGATCCTTCTGACCCGATTCTGGTGAAAACTGTACGAGGTTTCGGGTATCGAATGGGTACCGGGAGTCTCAAGTTACCCAGTGATTAACAAGAATTCTTATCTGTTAGTAAAAACCACATAAAATTGGCCATTTAATCCTTACAAAAAGCTTACATAGCACCCATTAATTGTAAAAATGGGGTAATATATATGTACCTGTTACTTCCATGAATTTGGAAGTTTGTTTTTTAAAAAATTATGAACAAAATAAGATCGACCCACCCAGAAGGTGATCGAGGGGGAAACTGTGGCGGCAACTCTTGCCAGAAAGATCGTAATAAGGCGGTTGATTGGTTATACAAGGTTTCGCATCCAAGATGGAGAAGTCTTCACAATCAATCCGCGCAGGGCATGGTGGAATTTGCCCTAGTACTCCCGGTTCTGTTGATACTCATTTTCGGTATCATTGAATTTGGACGCATATTTCAAGCCTGGCTATCTGTTCAAAACAGTGCCAGGTTTGCAGTGCGTTATGCCGTTACGGGCAGATATAACAGGGGCTATTGTCCCGATGCAGCAACAAATGAATGGGACAATGAAATTTTCAAAACTTACGAAGGTACCAGTATTTTTCCCCGCGTGAATCCAATTTTTGCCGATACATATGATGGAGATCCTCAGGATTGTAAGATTCCTAATAGTTATGGCGCCTCATTACGGTTAAGACCACCATTTGCGAGTATGCCAGCGAATGAAAGATCTTTGGCAGTATCTGAGAGGATTGCAGATATGACGGGGGTTTTACAAGATTATGCACGTTTACAGTCTATTCATGATGTAACTTTCAGGGATGCATTTGCCATTTCTGCTGACCCGACTGTCACTACTGAAACTGAAAAAGGATATTTCAGGGTGGTGGTTTTTTCATCAAGGGTTATTGATGCTTCAACTGTCACAGAATCAGACCCTGCAGCAGATGCATATTGGGATATCACACCCAAGGAGGATGCTGGCGGGCCTGGGGACAGTATTCTGATCGGCGTTGATTTTAACCACCCACTCATCACACCATTCCTGGTGCAAGCGTGGCCATATCTTCATTTGACTACAGTGAGGCGCGGGATCATTGAACAGTTCAGGGCGAGTAAGGCCATCAATGTTGCGCCGCCATTGTTAATGCCCAGCCCGACGGCATCGTTGACCCCATCCATTACTCCCAGTCCTACACCAACTGAAACGCCGACTTTTACACCCAGCCGGACACCAACAAAGACGTTGACACCGTCATCGACTTCATCGCCGACAAGGACGAGCACATCAACGATCACATTAACACCGTCGTATACTACTACACCATCCATGACGCCCAGCATAACCCAGACACCCACGGTAACCCGAACACCGACACAAACACCGACACCAAGCTGTGGGAACCTGAGTATGAGTCTCGGTATGAATGGCTGGCGGACAGACCGTTTGCAGGCGAATATCTACAATGGTAATTTCATGGATGCATCCTTTGGCACAGTAGTGGTCTCCTGGGATTCTTCCGCTGGTAATTCGAATAGGTATATCGATTGGATCAATGTAAACTCAACACGTGTCTATGGAGGAAATGATTGGACGTCAACCACATCTGTTACCAGGAGTGGCAGTAGAATAGTAGATATTGCCGGGGGAAGAACCTCCTACCTTTATGTTGATTACAGTCCGGACAGCCGTGGTATATCTGGTACATTTACCGTCAACGTCAGCTTGCAGGTGGGTTCCCTGACCTGCCCGTTATCAGCCACTTACACGAGGGTTGGCCCAACACCAACGAATACCCGAACTGCGACAAGAACATCACCACCCACAATGACTTTTACCATCACGCAAACACCCACAAGGACGCATACCCCAACGATAACGAACACACCTACAAGAACGTTTACGCCTTCAAAAACGCTCACCCCATCAAGGACTCCGACCAGGACGGCCACTAGGACACGTACAAGCACATTGCCGCCAACCAGAACATATACGGCAACCATAACAGCAACATCAACCAGGACAGCGACGATCACTCGCACGCCAACGGCCACATTCATCCCATCACCGACCAGGACGCGTACCCCAACACCAACAAAGACACCCATTGGCGGCGGTGAAGGCTAATATTTCACCCGATTGTTTTTGGAAAATACCTTTCCAGTTCTGTTTCTGCCACTTTCTGAAATATTAATCTGATATTTATTTTTCTCTCCATATATTATGGTATGATTTGCGTATGGATGATCAGATTACAATTATTGAAGGACCCACTCCACAGTTCATGCATGTGGATGAAGACTGGGCGCGTGGCATTTTTGAAGGACCTTCAAGATATAAGTACTCTTTTACGAATTTGCGGACCTTTAATGGACCAGCCCTTATTGAACGCTGCTATCGTGCCTGGCATTCAAGAGGAATGATGTACCTGGAATACCGGGACGAAATGGGCTTGACCTTGAAAACGCCCATTCTTGCGGCCCGCGCTGTAGAATCAGAGGATGGGCAGGTATTACAGCTATGGCTGCGAATGGATGACACCGAAGAAGCAGAATTAAATTTGAGTGATGACGAGGGAATGTAATAAAATAAAGCTCCCGGTAAACCGGGAGTTTTTTTGTTAAGCAACAAACGTCCGGGTGAGGGGGGCACCCGAACGTTTGTTGCTACTATATTATCATATTAATAATAAAAGTCAATATATTTTTGGTTAGAAATTGATTAAAAATCCTAACCTTTAGTGACTCTGAAGGAACATAAATCGCGATTCTTCATGGGACGCGCAGCCTATTGACGATGTAAAAGTGCCCCTGGAGGGACTCGAACCCCCAGCCTAGGCGTTAGGAGTGCCTCGCTCTCTCCATTTGAGCCACAGGGGCAGTGGGTGTATTTTACCTCAATAAGTGACTGCCCGCAAACTTATGCATCAGCTGGTTTTTTACCTAATGTCGCACCATAAATGATAAACTGGTTAATGCCATCCATGCCCCAAAATTTATTTAGCTCATCATCATCAAAAGCACCAATGGCACAAATGCCACAATTGATTACCTCAGCAGAAAGATACAGATTCTGGCAGACATGACCGGCGTCAATATGCATGTAGCGGTATCCCCTTGTGCTGTATCTCCAAGTTGTTCGCTCTGGAATGGCACACCACCAAAAGGAGACTGGGCATTCGCGTATATGTTTTTGCTTAAGGCATACTTCGCTGATCTCTGTGGAAAAACCAGTCCCGGCTTTGATCTGGGTCAAGCTGTGTTCCAAAGCAAGGTAGCGATACAAACCAGGATCCAATCCTTCAACATTTGATACCACGAGATATGTTTCAAAAGGATGCCTTGCTCCGGCAGATGGAGGTACACGCATTGTAACAGGCCTGGCGGTGACATACTTCACACCCTGTGTACACCAGAGCAGATAGGTGAGGTCATCGAGAGTAATTGGTTCACCGGAATAGCGGCGGAGGGTTTTCCGCGTGTACATGACTTCCGTGAAATCTCTCCTCTGAATACCCAGTTTGTCCGCGGAGTTCAACTTAATGATTACACCGTCATTATCAGGGGAAAATTCCAAAGATGGTTGAGGTACCCCTCTACCTTCAGCCGCTGGTTCCTGGTTTTCGTTTTTGGACTGTTGCATGAATTGGATGCCGTCTATTGTGGTCATATCTCTCCTTCTCAATATTAAGTTGGTGGAGTTGACTTCTGCTAATAATCATATTTTAACCTTAATTTATCAATCCAAGGTCGCGATTTGTTCAGCCTGGCTTATAATAGTATAAACTATAGTCTTGAGGACAACATGAAAAAAATTATTCCTATCGCCCTCTTGTTATGCATCTACCTGATGAGTTTTCCAAAAACTGCGTTTGGTCAATCTGCAAATCCGGTTGTGACTCATTTCAGCATTATGGAAGTAGATATTCGGCCGGAATTTGATAACCCGGATGTGTTGGTGATCTATCATATTGTGCTGGCGCCGGACACTAAATTTCCTGCGACGGTAACAATCCCAATCCCAAAACAGGTTGGTGCGCCTAGCGCGGTCGCCTGGGTGGATCCAACAGATGGGAGTATGTACAACCTCACATATCAAAGCCTTGTTGAAAATGATCAACTATTTATTACATTCTCGACAACAGGAAATGAAATTCAGCTGGAATACTATGCACCCGACCTGAAAGTGATTGGCGGTACCAGGGAATATTCTTTTGAATGGAATGGTGGATTTGACATAGACGAATTCAGTGTACATATTCAACAGCCTTTCGGCGCCACAAACATGATTGTGACTCCTAATCTTGGTGACCCTAAAGTTGCCGAAAACGGTGTTGTTTATTATTATTCGAAGCTGGGATCGATAAATACTACTAATACATTTAGTATTAATCTGAGTTATCTCAAAACAACTGATGAGTTGAGCGTACAACAATTGCCAGTTCTTCCATCCACACCTATTGACGATAGAACCATGGGGAGGACGTCACTGCGGGAAGTGTTGCCCTGGATAATTGGATTGCTGATTGTAATCCTTGCAGGTTCAATAGGCTGGTGGATTTGGATATCTAGACATTCGAGTCATGCCAGGGTGAAGCGAAAAAATCGACTTTCAGCCATCCTAAAAATGGCAAAAAACGAGGAACGAGAGGGCGATTACACCTACTGCCATCAATGCGGACAGCGCGCTGTCCAAAATGATCTGTTTTGCAGAACATGTGGTACAAAATTAAGGCGAACTTAGTTGTATAATGAATTAGCTCTTCTTTGCAGCTAGCCAACACACCCCAATAAGCTTATACACTGAATGATGGATAAAGATGGGTCTATTGACTTTGTAGATCTATCCCTAAATAATGATAATACGGACAGAATAGGTCTAAATTATGAGGGTATTCCATGTATCGTAAACTGTTGTCACGGATATTGTCTGCGATGTTTATGTTAGCATTGCTTTTTTCACTAACCCAACCTGGAGAGGTTCATGCCGAGGGAGATATCCCGCCTGTGCCTGAGACCTCAACAGAAAGTGACCAGCCTGAGAATGTTCCAATAGAATTACCACAAACAGAAACCCAGTTGGAATTAATGCCTACTGCACTCCCGGATGGGTTGGATGTTGTTGTGTTGAGTCAGGAAGGCACGGCATTACCGTTGGCATCGAGTGAAGCTGCAACAGTTTTGGACGCTCCAGACCCGTTTCTTACCTCTGGCGGGATCTTGTATTCGTTCACGATGAATGATTGCGATCCATTATTGGATGGTTTGCAACCATGTCCTGACCCCATCCAACAGGCTGTGAATTTTGCAGCAGCTGGCCATGATCCGGATGATGGCACAATTTATGTGGGCGATGGCGTATTTAACGAAAATGTATCGGTGGACGGGTTTGTATTCACAGGACCAATTTCTTTGCACACGATCACCAGCCAGAATGGAAGCTCTTCCACAACATTGAATGGTGGTTTTTCCATCTTGAATATATTGGATTTTACTTTGAATGGTTTCACGATCAATGGTGATATTTTTGTCGAAGACACTGAAGGTATACTCACATTAACTGATCTGGATGTTTCCGGCGCAGAAGGCCATGGGATAACTGTTTATAACCATCACGGAAATATCGTGGCGGATCGGGTGAAATCACACAACAATAATGGCAACGGTTTGTATATAAACAATCTTAATTTTCATAGCATTTATGGACTTCCTGAAAATATTAGTAATAGCCAGATCTCAACAGAATATACTGCCTCTTCGATCAGAATTACACGAAGCGAATTTACGAAAAACTTTGGTAATGGTATTGACATTCAATCTATGAGTGATGTCATTATTCAACAAATCAAAGCCAATGATAATTTCTGGAATGGTGTCAGTTTTATGACCTTACCATTTTATGTCACATTCGTGGATACTGTTGGAGAAGAAGCGCCTCGAGTTCCTAATATTTCTATATATCGCAGTGAATTCAATCAAAATGGCCAGTTTTTCCTCGATCAAAACTCAAAAGTTTCCGAATTCCCAAAAGAAATAACCCTGGATGTGCCCGATGAAGAGCTTTATAGTTATGGCAATGGGATCGTTGGAGTTGGTGGAAACTTTTTTATCGACCTGGTTGAGGCGAATGCAAACGGCATCAGCGGATCATCCACTGTAAGTTTCGGGAATACTCTCATCAAATGCAGTGTGTTTAATGGCAATGGAATTTCAGGTTTGAATGCTTTTGGTTTCGGGGAAGTCACCTTGAAAGGGGTAACTGCTTCCGGAAATGGGAATAGTGAAATTAATTCATATGGATTAATTGGAACAAGCGAAGTCACCTATAAATGTGAGAAGGTTAAGAATATGCAGGGGGCGGCTATAATACCCGTGACTGGTGGTCTCAGTGGAGATACCTGTGGGGCTGATGGCGCATTCTTTGAGCTGGTTAGCCAGGATAAGGCGATCTTTACTGGATTATGTCCTCTGCATGCATCCCTAGTGGGAATTGAGCACTCATCCTTGCCTGGTGGATTGCCTGAAGATCGATCGTTCGCCTCAGGATTCACCGCATCAGTCTTACAAGAAGGACTTGCAATTGACGTTTTACCCGAAGGTGGAGCACTAACAATTTCTTTTTATCTGCCTGCTGAGATAATGGAGAAGTCATTGAGTATTTTTTACTGGGATCCCGGTAGCAACGCCGGCTCAGGTGGATGGATCGAAATTCCAGATCTGGGAAATGAATCCAGCTTTACACCTGCTGATGCTGCCAAACAAGTCCTGTCCGGTGGACGCGTTGATGGTGATGGGCACTACGGTGCTACTGTGAACTTCTCAGGGTCATTTGTTTTAATAGTCAATAATTAATCAATAACTATTTGCATCAAAACATAAAACAAAAGTTGGTGGTCGTTGCACCAACTTTTTCCTTGAAATAATTTTTGATCTTGAACTATTAGTTCTATTTTGATGGAAATGTATAGGCATTTATGGATCGTAAATGATTACATCGCATGTTTCGTAATTGAATTTCACAGAGATAACCTTTCAGTAGACAAACTTGTTTACCTCCAGATCAGACAAGATATCAGCCCTGCGTCTCAGTTACTTAATGATTCTTGCAGGCAAGTGATAAATGATTGTTGAATCTGCGTAGGTTGTGAACGTGTTTGGACAATGATTGGTATGCTCAAACTGTTTTTGTCGATTCCAGCTAGCTGTAATTCTTTAACAGTATCATTGAGGTATGCAGCGGGAATTATTCCCAACCCACCCATTTCTTTTGCCACCAGTTCCACAACTTTTCCGGGTTGTTCAGCAAGCGATGAGTACTGAATGATCGTAATGCCCCCATTCATGCGATCTTCAATGAGTTGCTGAAAATCATCCTGCTGGTTGTATACTACAATCGATATGCGTGTAGTCTCCGCTGCGTCAATTCCAGCATCCACCATAGACCAAGTGGGTATGAACCCTTGCAAGATACCCTGCAAGCTCTCTAAAGTGATCGTTGACAGTCCATTTTGAGGATGAACGATTACCACCAAACGATCCTCGCCAATGAGGTAGGCAGGTAGGTCAGGGTTAATCGGCTCATCATAAACCAGAGAAATATCAGCGGATTGTGCGTTCATTTTTGTAGCAGAATATTCATTCACCAGAACTGGCAGTGGTGAAAACTTCAGGCTACACGATTGGATCCCATCTTCCATGTACCGTAATGCCGGTGTATGTTGCAGGATCGTCTCCGCCGGCGCAGGCGGCAGTGTAGGAAGCGTTGGTGCACAACCTGTTATGGCTATCATTAATACAATTACAACATACCAGGATTTCATTCAGAATGTTAACCTCGAAACAAAAAGATGATGAAAGTGATCAACCAGACACCGATGCAATATAGTGCAAATCCAAATAGAGAATGCTTTTTCAAATATCCCAGCAACCAGTGGATCGATAGGAAACCGATGATTGCTGAAGTGATAATGCCCACTGCCATAATTGGAATGAATGATGTCAGATCCGGGATGTCCAGTAGATCTTTAAACCCCAATCCCATGGCAGCCACCATGACCGGGATCGACATCAAGAAAGAAAAACGGGCAGCAGAGGAGCGGTCCAGTTTGCGCAGTAATCCGCCAGAGATGGTAGCGCCAGATCGTGAAATACCTGGAAAGATTGATATTGCTTGAAACAAACCGATCAATATGGCATCCAGGGTTTTGATTTCCTGTAAATTTCTCATTTTCTTACCTAGCAATTCCGCAGCGATCAATAGCGTGCTGGTTCCTAACAAAAGAATGGCAGTGATCATTGGTGAGTTGAATGCGGATTCAACAAGGTCTTTGATCAGCAAACCGGCCAGCCCCGCAGGAATGCTGGCCAAAACAACCAACCAACCCAGCCTGGCATTTGGATCTTCGAATGGTTTCCGGATGATCAATCCGCGAATGACTGCTTTGACTATTGCAACCAGGTCCCGCCAGAAATATATGATGACAGCCAGGGTTGTACCTCCTTGAACGAGGACATCGAATACGAATATGTGTTCTTTTGGAAAATTCCAGTTAAGCCAATAAGGGACAAGAACCAGATGGGCGGAGCTAGAAATTGGAAGGAATTCAGTGATCCCCTGTATGATGCCAAGAATAATTGATTGAATAATGTTCATTATGCCTCTTCCTCAATGAAATTTTTATCATAACCAAAGTAACTCTTAAGATATTCGGAGGAAAATTGTGTGAACCGTTGTTCGATTATTGCCTGGCGCATCATCCTGGTTAGTGAGATCAGCGTGTGTATATTATGAATGGAAAGCAACGTTCCTGCCAGCATTTCTTTTGCCACGATCAAATGCCTCAAGTAGGCTCGGGAGAAATGCTTGCAGGTGTAGCAGTCGCATTCTGAATTGATGGGCCGTTCATCATGGGCATAAACAGCATTAAGGGCATTGAACCTGCCATGATGAGTCATGGCTGCCTGGTGCCTGGCAAGACGGGTTGGCAGCACGCAATCAAAGATGTCAATTCCACGCATGACTCCATTTACGAGGTCTTCCGGTGATCCAACCCCCATAAGATAACGTGGCTTGTTGGATGGTAGGACCGGATTGAGCACATCGAGGATTGCATGCATCTCATCTTTTGTTTCTCCCACAGAAAGTCCACCGATCGCCGTTCCAGGAAAATCCATTGCGCTGATCACATGCGCGGATTCTACTCGCAGGTCTGGAAAGATTCCACCCTGGACAATTCCGAACAGCGCCTGATCGGAGCGGGTTTTAGACAGTTTGCACCTTTCTGCCCAGGCATGCGTCCGCGCCATGGCTTTGATGTTATATTCCCGATCATATGGCGGGGCACATTCATCAAATGCCATTATGATGTCTGCGCCGAGGTTTTCTTGAATTTTCACTGCGGTTTCAGGAGTCAACCGGCGGGGCGATCCATCGATATGACTTTTGAAGGAAACCCCATCTTCATCCACCTTGCGGATCTCGGAAAGCGAAAATACCTGAAATCCGCCAGAATCTGTCAGTATGGGGTGTGGCCAGTTCATAAAGCGATGTAATCCGCCCATTTCTGCCACAAGCTCATCACCTGGCCGCAGAAAGAGGTGATATGTGTTGGCAAGAACAAGGCTGGCTTGAAGCTCCTCCAACTGGCTGGGGGTAATGGATTTTACAGTTGCCTGAGTACCGACTGGAGCAAACACCGGTGTGAGAAGGTCTCCGTGCGGAGTATGGAAAACACCCGCGCGTGCTCTGCCATCCTGTGCCACAAGTTCATATGTGAAATTATTCATCATTTCCTGATACTTTTCTTCAAATAGTCATTAACTCCATACATTATAACTGCATCCCGAAGTGAAGTTAACTACTTTCCTTGAAGGCTTGTCGATTGCCAAAACACGGTATATACTTTCACCCATGACATCAAATGGATACTCTGCCTGGTTGGAAATCGATCTGGATATCATCCGCCAAAACGTCAAGGCTCTAATGCGTCTCAGTCAAACTGAAGTGATGGCTGTTGTCAAAGCGAATGGCTATGGTCATGGCGCTATTGAGATAGCTCGTGCTTCAGTTGAAGCTGGGGCGACCTGGTGCGGTGTAGCTAGATTGGAAGAAGCCATAGCACTGCGCCGTGCAGGAATAAATTGCCAGATTCTGGTGATGGGATACACTTCACCGGATCGGGTTGCTGAAGCTGTGAATAATAATATCTGCCTGACGATCTATGACCAGCAAATTGGCGAAGCGTATTCTGAGCAGGCAAAGAATTTAGGCGGTGGATTAAGGCTGCACATCAAGGTGGATACCGGCATGGGAAGGCTGGGAATATCACCGGAGACTGCGCTTGTTTTTATTGAGAACCTCTCGAAACAACCGCAATTACTTATTGATGGTATTTTTACCCACTTTGCGCGGGCTGATGAGCCTGAAGTTTCCACAACAACAGCTCAATTGGAATTATTTGATGGATTGGTGAATCGATTGCGTAAGGATGGGGTAGCGCCAAAATACATCCATTCCGCCAACTCGGCTGCGATCCAGAATTATCCATCTGCCCATTTTGATCTTGTCCGGCCAGGCATATTGCTATATGGTTTTCCGCCATCTCCCGAAACACCTGTGCCAGACGGTATATATCCGGCAATAACCTGGAAGACACTCTTAACCTCGGTGCGAGATTTCCCCGCAGGTCATGGCATCAGTTATGGGCATATCTACCACACCACACACACCGAACGGATAGGGTCAAATGCAATCGGCTATGCAGATGGATACCGCCGCGTAAATGGCAATATCGTACTTGTTCATGGAAAGCGCGTTTCGGTCGTCGGCAGGGTTTGTATGGATCAGTGTATGTTGCAATTGGACGATGTTCCGAATGCAGCAATCGGCGATGAAGTGGTTCTTATGGGCGGTCAAGGAAATGAATACATCTCCGCAGAAGAGCTGGCAGAGCGTTGGGGCACTTTCAATTATGAAGTGATCTGCGGCCTTTCTGCCCGTTTGCCCCGAATTTATAAAAATCAATAAAGGACAATATGCCCAAATCATCAGCCGGTCAAAACATCACAAAACGCTGGGATGTGTATCCCCGTTTGCCTGGTGAGGTTTCCAGTAGATTACAGGATTATCCACCACTAGTGCGCCAGATTCTATTTAATCGCGGAATCACCGATATTCAATCTGCAAAAGAATACTTCCACGCTCTGCCGCCGGATGAGACATCCCCATTTCTATTATCAGGTATGGATGAAGCTGTTGTAAGAATAACCGACGCGATCAAGTTTGGAACAAAAATTGTGGTTTACGGCGATTATGATGTGGATGGGGTGACTTCAACAGTATTAATGATGGAAGCGTTAATCACACTTGGGGCAGATGTATCCCCCTACATTCCTGACCGATTCGATGAAGGGTATGGAATCAACACCGACGCTTTGGATAAGCTTAAAAGTGAAGGATGCAACCTTGTCATTAGCGTGGATTGTGGCGTTCGCTCAATTATAGAAGCAGAATATTGCAAAAAGATAGGTCTGGATTTGATTGTAACGGATCATCACTCTCCTGAAGAGGGGATCCCGGCGGCAATTGCAGTCATCGACCCCAAGCTGCCGGATGACAGATACCCAGGTAAAGAACTGGCCGGGGTGGGCGTAGCCTACAAGCTAGCCCAGGCGTTGTTTTCCAAAGCCAATCGAACTATTGAAATGGGAGACCGCTGGCTTGACCTTGTGGCGATCGGAACCGTGGCTGACCTGGCTCCTCTGACAGGTGAGAACAGGTTTTTGGTTCGCAAAGGGTTGGAATGTATTCAAAAAGCGCCACGCCCGGGAATACTGCAGCTATGCCGGGTGGCAGGAATCAAACATAGTACGATCACATCGACGAATATTGGTTTTGGGATTGGTCCCCGGCTTAATGCTGCCGGTAGGATGGAATCTGCCCTGGCGGCCTTTGACCTTTTATTTGAGACAGATCTTGAAAAGGCCGGAATGAATGCCCGCATCCTCGATGAGCAGAATCGGGCACGGCAGGTTGAGACGCGCATTGTAGTGGAAAAAGCAATTGAACTTGCGATGGAAGATGGACCGGAACAAGATATTTTCATCATCGTGGATGAAGATTTCAGCGAAGGAATTGTCGGATTAGCTGCATCCCGGCTGGTGGAACAATTCTATCGTCCTGCCATTGTTGGTAAAAAAGGGAAAGAAACAACGCGCTGCTCTTGTCGATCCATTCCTGAATTTCACATAACTCAAGCATTGGATGAGTGCAAAGACCTGATGGAGCATCACGGTGGACACGCCGCCGCGGCAGGACTGACCATTCGCAATGAAAAGTTGAGTGAATTAAAGATAAGATTACGGGAAATTGCCCGCAAGAAATTTTCCGAGCGCGAATTGTCACCTGTGGTCATGGCTGATGCTGTTGTGAACCTAAATGAATTGGGGCCAGAGTTACATAATTCGCTGCAAATGTTTCACCCCATTGGCTATAGCAACCCCGAAGCTCAATTCATAACAAATGGGTTGCGTATCCAATCTATCCGCGAGGTCGGACAGGATGGCAAACATTTGAGACTGACACTCACTGATGGCTGGCTCACTATCAACGCCATTGCATTCAATAAGGGCGGGATGAAAAGTGATTTGATGGCGAGCAAGCAGGCAGATTTCCTTTACATCTATGAGACCAATGAATGGAATGGCAGGGTGGATTTTCAGCTAAATATCAAGGATATTCGCATTTAACGTTCAATCCTGAACTCAGATAGCCATCCATTATCAATCTAACCTTGAACTTAGCTGTGGTAAGGATTGTTTTCATTTTGCAAAAATCCGATCCTGAATTGGGGAAGGAGTTTTCCCGGTAAACACATCCAATTTGTAAAGGGTACTTGACATTCAAAGCTAACTTTACTATAATATGTAAAGAAAACTTTACAAAGGAGGTGCGATGAATAATCGGTTGGAAGAATTTCGAAATATAAATGGCTTGACCCAGCAGGATTTGGCTGACCGGGTGGAAGTCTCCCGTCAAACAATCATTTCATTGGAAAGCGGGAGATACAATCCTTCCATTTTGTTAGCATTCCGCCTGGCAAACACATTCAAAGTAAAAATTGAGGAATTGTTCCTATATTCAATAACGGAGGTCAATAATGGATAACCAAAAAAAGTGGATAATTAACAGGATTAGAATGGGGTGGCTGTTCCTAACAGCGGGTGTGATCGTGTTTATATTTGGAATAATTGCTCAATTCCAACTCGACCATCTAACATACAACTTACGGATAATTAGCGGATTGGGAATTCTTCTGGCAGGTATTGGAATTGGAAACCTGGTGAAATACAGGGCTGCTTTAGTGGATGATGAATCTGCCAGGCGGCTTACTGCGGAAGAACGAGATGAACGAACAGTATTAATTCGTACCAGAGCGGGGAACACGGCATATTGGGTATCCACAGCTGTAGTTTATATTGGGCTGATGTGGGTCGCTTTTGCGTCAAATGGCAGTCTGCCGGCATTAACTGGAAATCTTTTATGGTTCTTTCTTATTGCAGCTGTACTCCTCCCTTTTGGAGTATATATAGCAAGTATATTGATCGACCAGAAAAATATTTAACTTACAGAAAACAAATCATAGAATTGCACTTCAGGGTGGAGTAAGTGAACTCAAGGGTGGGGAGGTTGCCCAAACAGGAACAACCTCCTCTTCATAATCTACCCTAATAAAGCAACATCCATTATCCAACTTTATTACCACAATCCGCACAGAATTTTGCACCTGGCTGCATAATCGCTCCGCACTCAGTGCAGTGTTGTTCGTTCTTCACTTTGGCGCCACAACTGGGGCAGAATTTTGCGTTTGTCGTCAATGGAGTTTCACATTCTGGACACGAGGCATGGATGGTTTCACGCCAGTTTGCTTCGGAGAGTTTTTTATCCTCTGCGGACATGGCGGCATGCGCCCAGACTTCTTCCACGGAGCGACTGGCCTGTGCTGCGGACATTTCCACACCCATATCGGGGGCACATTCTTTGCAAAGCCCGCGTTTATCGTTCCAACATTTCTTGCGGCATACCCAGGATTGACAACGAGGGCATTGAACGAAATCCGGCCGCATTTCACGAGTGGCTGCCTCAAAATTCAAGTCATGGGCTTTTTCCCAGGCGGCGTCATGCACCCGGCCGGCGATATTTGAAGCGGAAGAGAATAGCCCGCCAAACAAGCTGCTGGCCGCATCCACCACTCCACTGACCGTTCCCGTCACAGAAGGTACAAATTTGGTTCGGTATCCTACCCTGCAGCGATCACACAAAAACTCAAACTGGAATCCTTTCTCTGTACTGAGGTCATTGTAATTGCGAACAAATTCCATTCGTTCTGCCATATCCCATTCTCCTGTGAGTTATAATTTCAATTAGTTTAAATTATACAACTAGATGATTTATCTGAATATGGAAAGGCAAGTTTCTATTGGTAACTATTAAACTTAGAGACAAAGAATTATTAATGCCAGAGAACCTGACGCTTCTTCAGGTTTTTAAACGGCTACATCTGGATGCAGGCAGCTACCTGGCTGTCAGGAATGGTGAGATCATCACCGAAGATCGGGTGTTAGCGGATAATGATTATGTAAAATTAGTTCCGGTAATATCAGGCGGAGCGAGATGAAATGTAGGAGTTGCGACGATAAAGCAGTTATCAATATGCGACAGCATCGCCTTTCACTCTGCAGCGCTCATTTTAATGAATGGTTCTTGAAGCATTGTGCTGGAACGATTAAGCGGTATGGGATGATCAAGCCGGGGGACAAGATCCTGATTGCAGTTTCTGGAGGCAAGGACTCGTTGGGATTGTGGGAGGCACTGACCCGTTTGGGTTATCAGGCTGAAGGGGTTACGATCCATTTGGGTATTGATAATGGTTCACAATATTCCGATCGATCCCTGGAGTTAACTCGAAAATTTAGCTCAGATAGAGAACTAACCTTGCATGAGTTGGAAATCAAACAGGTGTTCGGAGTATCTGTTCCTGAATTATTTTTACGATCTCACAATGTTGATCATCAGCCGTGTTCCATATGTGGGTTGGTGAAGCGGCATGAATTGAACGGTTACGCCCTTGAATATGGATTTAATGTCCTTGCCACAGGCCACAATTTGGATGATGAGGCTTCAGTGCTTATCATGAACAACCTCACCTGGAATTCAAGCCAATTAGGGAGGCAATCCCCGGTAATGGAAGAACGTGAAAAATTTGCCCGCAGAATTAAACCATTTGTCCGGTTTTATGAAAGAGAAACGACAGCTTTCGCTCTTCTGAATAATATTGAGTATATTGAGGAAGAATGCCCATCCTCAAAAAACTCGCCAACGAATCATTACAAGATGGTCTTGAATAGCTTAGAGAATGAAAAACCGGGATTGAAGTATCAATATTTAAATTCATTCATAGATAAGAAAAAATCCGGCCACCTGAAATTTTCAGAAAGCCGGGAATATGAAGAGTTTTTGTGCTCAAATTGCGGACAACCCACTAACGCCGTCGGATTATGCGCATTTTGCCGATTGGTTAATGTCTAAAATTAAGCTGTTTCGAGGTAGCGTTCCACTTCCCAATCAGAAACATTAAGGCGATACTGTTCCCATTCTGCTGTGCGCGACCGAACGAACGCCTCGTACAGTGAAGGACCAAGGGAATCTTTTATTAGCGTGTCTTTTTCAAGCTCGACGAGGGCTTCTGCAAGGGAACCTGGCAAATTTCCAATCTTTAATCGTTTCCGTTCTGCTGTCGTTAATTCATACACATTCACATTATTCAGCGGCGGTGGGGGAGTCATTTCTTTGTTTATGCCTTCCAGTCCAGCGGCAAGAATACTGAGAAATACCAGGTATGGATTAGAGGATGGATCCGGGCAGCGTAATTCAGCTCGAACGGCATTCTCCTGCCCAGGGGTATAACGGGGAATGCGAATCAGCGCAGAACGATTGGTTTGAGCCCAACCAATGTATGCAGGCGCCTCGTAACCCGGAACGAGGCGTTTATAAGAGTTTACTGTCGGGGCAACAACTGCAGAAAACCCGCGGGCGTGACTCAATTGACCAGCAATGAAACCATAAGCCAATTTCGAAAGGCTGAATGGATCTTTACCATCAAAAAATAAATTCTTTCCAGTCAGATTTGAGAGTGATTGGTGGCAGTGCATACCGCTACCGTTTATCCCGAAGATAGGTTTGGGCATAAACGACGCCACCAGACCATTTTGAGCGGCAATCGCCTTTACGGTATATTTCAAGGTCAACACATTATCAGCAGTTCGAAGCGCGTCAGCGAATCGGAAATCAATTTCATGCTGGCCAAGTGCGACTTCGTGATGACCAACTTCAATTTCAAGGCCCATTTGCAGAAGAGCCCTCATCAATTCTGTGCGGACTCGTACAGCCTCATCGTTTGGGGAGAAATCAAAATAACTGCCAACATCGTGTGGAACCGGATGGATTTGCTCACCACCGTTTTTCTTAAGCAGAAAGAATTCGGGTTCTGGTCCAACATTGAAAACCATCCCATTTTCTTTAAGTTTTTCTAACGCTCGTTTAAGCTTCCCGCGGGGATCGCCTTCAAAAGGTGTCCCATTTGGCATATTGATATCGCAAAAAAAGCGGGCACGGCGCATTTCAACAGGTGTCCATGGTAAGACAGCGTAGGTGTCTTCGTCCACCCTCAGATGCATATCGCTTTCCTGGATACGGCAAAACCCTTCCACAGATGAACCATCGAACCAGATACCATCATCCAATGCTACCTGCAACCGCTCCACAGGTGCATCGAGAGATTTCACTACACCATTGACATCTGTGAACTGGAAGGAGATGAACTTTACATCATCATCTTTGATCTTCTTAAGCAAATCTTTTCTGTCCATATTTACCTCACAAAAATAATAAAAAAATAACTGGACGAGAGTCCAGTAAACAGGCTGGATTATAGACTATGTTAACAAGTACCCCACCGTGCCGTGTGTTGCAAAGTTTTGAACCTGCTTGCGCAGGACGGATCTCGACCCGGAAGATCAACCTTGACCGAAGTCTATCGCATCACTGCCGTGAGATAAAGATCCATTTTTTAAGGTGTTGGCTCAAAACGGAAAGGCAACATCACGAACACAGCAGGGCAATTTTTTTATACCACATAATAATACTGCTGTACAGACAATTATGAGAGATATGGATAAACAATGATCTCAGATAAAAAAAATTATGGCATCAACCCTGGAATGATGAAAATTGCAGTTGATAGGTCCATGAAAAAGTGACCGATTAAAAAATAGGGCAGTAATCGAGGTTTCCAGCGAATCACGAAGCCAAGGTATATGGCAAACGGAAGAAACATCACAAATCGCCAAACCATGAATTTAAGGTCGAAGATTAATGGGATAGCGATGTGCTGGAAAGCCAGAAAAAAGGATGCCAACCCAACGGCTATCCACTTGCTATTTGTTATCGCTTCCAATCGCGGCATGATATATGTGAAATATGTCGGAATCTCTATCAGTGCCTGGGATAGAGGGAACAAAATCCCGCCGATAATGGCAACAACCATAGGAAGTGTGTGAAACATCATCTTCGCCGGAACCATTGCATCACCGAATAAAAGGCTTCCAAATAGGATATTGGGAAAATATCCAAGCGGGCCTGCAATAATGAACAGCCCAATCGCAGTTAAGGAATCTTTCCATATCGACCCTTTGGCAAAACTTATTAACTGCCAATAGTTGATGCTTTCTTTATGGAACTGGTTGGTTACTATTAACCAACAGACGATGTTTGCCAGGATAACACCAAAGATCCAATACTTGATGGATTCTTGCCAGGGGTTTTGCACCTTAAATATTAGCAAGGTAAGCGCGAAAATCACCTGCCAGCCAGCGAATAGGACTAAACGCAGAAACAGCATTAATAACGGAAACTGCGGTTGTAAACGATTTGCCCGGAGAGATTCTCGGATGGAGCTTATCGAATTTACTTTTGATTGAATATGGGACATAAGGACTCCATTGAAAAATATGATTGATTTTATAAGGTATCGGCTTATCAGTAAAGAAGAATTGGATAGATTATAAATGCATTATTGCCTAATGTTAGTCGTGTGGGAGATTTCAAATATTCAGGAGAATGGAAATTGCATTATTTCGGATCATATGATATTTTGGATTTATGAAATCGATAAGGTTATTCATTGCATTAGAAATCCCTTTAGATGTTAAGCAGGATATTATTTTGGTAATCAATAAATACCAAAGGATGATCCCATCTGGACTTGTAAAATGGGTTTCTGGCAATAACCTCCACATTACATTGAAATTTCTGGGTGATACACTCCTACCAGCTATACCTGGTATCCAGCAAAAAATGGATGATTTCTGCTCTGCAATTTCTCCTTTCAATTTCACCATCGCCGCCGCTGGAATGTTCCCCTCCGCGCGCAAACCGAGGGTGATCTGGCTTGGATTGAATAACAAAATTGCCTTGGCAGGTTTAAGCACAGGTTTGGATCAGACCCTTTCAGCCCTCAATATTCCCAGGGAAGATCGCCCTTTCTCTGCGCATTTAACCATCGGTAGAATTTATCAAGGTCTATCAGAAGGCAGCCTTACAAATGTTGGAGAAATTGTGCTGCGAAACCAGCCTGGTTTGATCGGTAAAGTCCAGGTGAATTGCATAAGTCTGATAAGGAGCGATCTTCAACCTGATGGCCCAGTTTATTCAATTCTACACCAATCCAAACTATCTACTAATGTTCAGATCAGTGTGAATCCGTGTTAAAATTGAATTTCGAAATTATACAAGGAGCATAAAGCTGACAATTTTAGAAACAGCCCACAAATTAGTAGATTCACTGGCAGAGAAGAAGGGCGAAAATATACTTCTGATGGATATCCAGGAAATATCATCTTTTACAGATTACTTCATTATTTGTTCCGGCACATCTGATAGGATGTTAAACGCATTATCTGACACAGTTGCTATAACTGCAAAAAAAGAATTTAAAATACCTGCGCGAGTTGAAGGGGCTCCGAAAAACGGCTGGGTGGTAGTGGATTGCGGTGATATCGTGATCCATCTGTTCTCAGCAGCCCAGAGGGAGTATTACAATCTGGAATCTCTTTGGGAGCAAGGGAAAACACTAGTTAAGTTACAATAGGTTCGGAAATTCGATAAATTGAAAACAATACATCCACCGGCTTAGAAGAATAGCCTAGATACCCCTGTTTTTTACGTGATAATCTGCTCCAGCAAGTATATGCTTATGTTAGATATATTTACTGAAATCATCATAGCAAATCGTCAAGCCCTTCTATTAATTGACTTTTTTTGTGTAATAAACAACAATACAGGTCAAGTACTCTTTGCTATCTGATGTTATTCTTTTCCCATGAGGTGAGTGCATGGATGGTTGGGAAAAAATAAAAGCAGTACAGCGGATGCAGGATTATATTGAGGTGAACCTGGCTGTACCGATTACGCTTCATATGCTGGCTTCTGAAGCAGGATATTCGCCCTGGCACGCTGCAAAAATCTTTAAAGAATTGACTGGAAAAAGTCCTTTCGATTACATCCGCATTCTAAGAATGTCTCGGGCTGCTGTCAAATTACGCGATGAAGATGTAAAGATCGTGGATGTGGCATTTGATTTTGTTTTTGACTCCCATGAAGGATTTACCCGCGCGTTTTCCAGACAATTTGGTTTGACTCCGAAAAAATTTGCCAGGAACAAACCGAATGTAAAATTATTCTTCCCCCAAAATGTCCGTGAAAAATACCTCGCCTTACAGAAAGGAGATTTTGTAATGTCAAAAACCTCAAAACTTAACACTATTTTTGTACAGGTTGTTGACCGTCCAGACCGGAAGTTGCTCCTCAAGCGTGGAATCGCAGCCTCGGATTATTATGCCTACTGTGATGAGGTAGGCTGCGATGTTTGGGAAATACTTACGGGAATTAAGGAAGCCCTCTATGAGCCGATAGGTATGTGGTTGCCGGAAAATATGATAATTCCTGGAACCTCCCATTATGTTCAGGGGGTCGAGCTGCCATTGGATTACTCCGGTGACATCCCGGAAGGATTTGAGCTAATTACTCTCCGACCTTGTAAAATGATGATTTTTCAAGGCCAACCTTATGATGATGCCGGTTTTGAAGAAGCAATAGGCAGTTTTTGGAAAACCATCAAGGAATATAACCCTGAAATTTACGGTTTTAAATGGGCAAATGAAGATGGCCCACGTTTCCAACTTGAACCCCTTGGATACCGGGGATACATCGAAGGCCGCCCTGTTAAGTCCCTTCACTAGTTTTGATCTTAATCTATTAGCAAAAAGGGCTTTCCTGTTTTTTGGAAAGTCCTTTTTGTTATCCATGATTTTGAATAATAATATTTATTTAATAGTCGCTAAAATTTCTTTGCTATGATCAGCCGGCTTCACTTTTTCAAATACATTTAAGATCCTACTATTCTCGTCTATAAGAAAGGTAGTCCTGAAAACGCCATCATATTCATTCCCCATCATCTTCTTTCGCCCCCAAACCCCATACTTTTCACAGACAATATGCCCTTCGTCAGCTAACAACGGAAATGGAAGATTATTATTCCCTTTGAATTTTTGATGAGATTGTTGACTATCTGGTGAAACCCCTAATATGGCAATATTGGCCGTCTCATAAACCGAGTAATCATCTCTGAAATTGCATGCTTCGAGGGTACAACCAGAGGTATCATCCTTGGGATAAAAATAAAGGATTAGTTTCCGTCCGCGATAGTCTTCCAGTTTGTGAATTTTACCATCCTCATCCGGCAAAGAAAACGCAGGCGCAGCATCATTTACTTTTGGTATCATTTACCCTCCACTTATAAGTCATCAAATATAGAATAATTATATTATTCAGGAAATTTCCATCAAGAATCTATATAATGTTGGCTCTATCCAATTTGCCGGATTTCACCCATGTGAGAGGTATCATAACCCTGTAGATTTGCTATCCGCTCATGAAATACTTTATCCGAAACTGCCTTGAGGATAGGTTGCAGCAGTTGTGATTTGTAATGTTCTATAGGAATTACAAGTTCGTAAACCTCATTATAAAGAGGTACAAAATCTAGTCCGAGGGCTGTGGCAGCGGCGGTTATTCCTAACCCGCAATCTGCCCGGTGTGAGAGCACTGCAGCAGCTACCCCCAAATGAGTGTATTCTTCCTCGCGATAACCGTTGATATCTTCTTTATGCATCCCCGATTTCTTCATATAATAGTCCAACAATACCCGAGTCCCTGATCCACGCTGCCGATTGATAAATTCCAGGTCTGGTCGTGTAAGGTCATTCAAAGAATTAATGCTTTTGGGATTTCCTCTTCCAACGATTAATCCCTGAATTCGATCAACCCAACGTATCACCATCACTTTTAGATCCGGCATATATTGTTTGATGTAGGTGTCGTTGTAGTTTCCAGTATCCGGGTCAAGCAAGTGGGATCCACAGATGTGTGCTTCCCCTTTTCGTAAAGCCATTAATCCGCCCAGGCTGCCCACATTGGCTGTAACCAGCCGATGTTCCTGTTCCGCGAGATATTCTGCCAATACATCCAATGTAAGATCATGCGACCCTGTGATAAAAATTGTATTCTCAAGCTCTGTTTTGGTACGGTATAACCTAACCTTGACCTTTTCTCCGGCTTCCAATCCCTGTATGCCGCGTGGAATGATACAAATGCCATCCGCTCTTACCAATGAGGTGATGACTCCAGCACCGCGCGAAAGCGGGGCAGCCATCATCCGGTCTTTCACCTTTCCCAGGGAAACACGCACCATATCATCATCCCCGGCTGGTGATGTGATCTTTTGGGATATCTCAGCTTCCACTTCAACAATAGGCGCTTGTTTGATTCCCGCCCACGATGCGACAAGCGGTTCTACAAATAACTCGCAGGTAAGGGCAGCCGAGACAGGATACCCTGGTACACCGATAATTGGGACAGCCTTTTCCAGTCCGGGTAGTGCCTGATTGATCATTCCAATAATCACTGGATGGCCAGGTCGAACTGCGACCCCGTGCACCAGCAACTCACCCAAACTTTCTATCACCTGCGCAGAATAATCATCAGAACCGGCGGATGAGCCGGCATTCAGAAGAATAAGATCTGACCGTGCAGCAGCATGAATAATGGCTTCGCGCAGGCTGTCAGGGTTATCTTTGACGATTGGATACCGATGAGCTTCTCCACCCCAGCTGTTGACCTGGGCTGCAAGCATCAAGGAGTTATACTCTATAATCTCACCGGCTTGTGCAGCAGTTCCAAGTTCAATCAACTCATCACCAGTTGGGATAATGCTCACTATCGGTTTTCGTATTACCTTTATTTGAGTTTGGCCGCAGGCAGCAATTGCACCGAGGTCAAATGGACGTAATTGCTGCCCGGCTGGTAAAACAAGTTGTGACGCTATGATATCTTCACCCAACATTCGGATATGACTCCAGGGTGTTACAGAAGCGCGGATCAAAATCGATTGCGGGTGGCGCAGATTTTTTTCCGCTTTTGCCCCAAAGACTGGCTCAATGTTTTCAATCGGGATTACGGCGTTGGTCTTTTCAGGTAGCGGGTCTCCAGTATCGACATACCAGGCCTGTTCTCCTAAAATAAGCTGCACTGGTTTGGATGGCAGCGCTTCCTGAGTATCGATAGCTTTAACAGCATATCCATCCATGGCTGAGGCGTGGTAATGTGGAGAACAGATCTTGGCCCACACACCTTCTGCCAGAACTCTACCAGCAGCAAATTCGTTCAGGGGAATGGTCTCAGATATTACTTTATCATTGAGGTCATGCTCATTTAGGGCAGCATCCAATCTTTTTTTTGCTTCATCAAATGGAATATCTTTCAAATAAACCGACATTTAATCCTCATTTGGAGTTATTGAGCGGGAGGAGTCGAAAGTGGTGACCAGGGCAGCAGTTTCGCAAACCTGGCATCGTCATACTCATTACGGACCTCGATCCTGCTCAAATAGAATATTGTGCCGAGAGTATGCGTGTATGAGGTCCCCAACCCGACAGCATTCGAAAATCCATAAGTGGAAATGTGATCACCGACAACAGGGTCGATCTGACCGAATGGATAAGCGAAAGAATTGATAGGTAAGCCGAGTGCGTTATAAAGTTCTTCCTTTGATCCTTTTGCCTCGGCATTGATTGCGTTATGATTCAACGTCAGATCGATGTGTGAGTGAGAATGGCTGCCTATTTCCCAACCATTGGCGATCATCTCTCTTAATTGTGCCACATCCACAAAATCAACGGATTTCAACCGGTTGGAAACGATGTAAAACTCGCCGACGAATCCCAGCTTTTGCATGATAGGAAAAGCATTTTGATAAACGTCCAAAGCGCCATCGTCAAATGTGATAACCACCGGTTTTTCGGGTAATGGATCATTGTATTTTAGCGCATTAACAAGGGTTTCGATGGTGATAGAGGTGTAGCCCCATTGTTTCAAATATTCCATCTGCGTCTCAAAAACTGCCGGGGATATGTCGTACCTGCCGGGTTTTTCGGCATCGCGAATATGGTGATAAAGCAATATTGGCGCGATTAACGGCTCGCTTTTGACGCGCTTGATCCATGTTGGAGTGGATGTGGGCGTGGGCGATGGCAATGGGCTGGGCGTGGATGTAATAGTCGGCGTGTGTGAGGCTGTTTGAGTTATGGTAGGAGTTAATGCGATCGCGACCGATGTTTCTTTCAAACCGATCTGTTGGATGATCGAATAGGCGATTGCAGTTTGTTCGGTTTTTGTAGCACCCGATGATGCACAACTAGTAAGAACGAAAGCCGCAGCGATGATAATTGGTAAAAACCGCATCATAACAATTCAACCCCAACGATTTCCGCTGATTGCACACCTGTTACATCTGCCGGAATATGAATCAGAGAGTTTGCTTTCACAAGATTAAATATCAAATTGCTCACAAAAAATATTGGGGCAACATTATAACCCTCGGCAGTCTGAGCTAATTGAGCAGGGATCCAGTCTTCCCGTCCGGCTATGGAAACAATGGGTGACATCAAATTAGCGTTTATCCTGGCTCTGATGTGTGTATCTGTAATACCCAGTAATTTCCGAACCACAGGTTTGACGAATAGGTCAGCTATAACAAGTGCGCTTACCGGGTTACCTGGCAAGCCGATCACTGGTTTACTGTCACAAACTGCCAGAATAGTTGGTTTGCCAGGCCGAACATTGACACCATGGGCCAGTATGCCAGGTTTGCCAAGTTTTTCAATCACGATGGATGTCAGATCACGCGTGGAGGCTGAAGAACCGGCTGTGATCAGAACAATATCACATTCGGAGAAGGCTTTTTGTACCGCCCGGGTCATAGCTTCTTCGCTGTCAGATACGATCGGATATGTTATCGATTCTCCCCCGGACTGATGAACAAGAGCGCTCATTGTTGAGGTGTTGATATCCCTGACCTGACCAATGTTTGGTATTTGCGACGGTGGAATTACCTCATCGCCTGAAGATAATATTCCAACAATCGGTTTCTGATTGACCTCGACAATTGTTTGGCCAAAAGACATTAATCCGCCTATTTCGACTGGCCGGATGACCCGCCCGGCTGGGATGACCACTTCACCAGCTTTTACATCTTGACCAATCAAAATTAAATTTTCGTTTTTGCCCACTGCTTTATACACTTCAAGGTCATTCCCTGTGTTTAATTGTGTGTTTTCAAGCATAACAACTGCATCTGCGCCATCAGGTATCATTCCGCCGGTATGGATCAGGATCGCTCCACCTTCAGCCACAATCATATCCGGTATTTTCCCCATCGGCGCTTCACCAGCCAGTTTCAGGATGGCAGGCATGGATGTGGATGCGCCGTGTGTGTCGCTGCATCTAACAGCATAACCATCGACTGTACTGCGAGGAAACTGAGGCAATGGGTGGGGAGAGATGAAATCAAAAGCAAGAACCCTGCCTAAACTATCTCCTGTTTCAATTCTCTCAGTTTTTGGATGGGTTTCAGGAATTTCCATCAGGAACTTGTCAAGAGCAATGAAAGGTGGTTGCAGCTTCAAGAATTCGGGCATGTTTACCTCGTCCAAAAAGTAAAGGTTAATAAATATGCAGTCAGTAATACAATGGAGAGGCTTGTTACTTTTAATAAACTCCAGCGTGGTTTTACTCCCGCGGCGACCTGATTCATCAGGAATATCTGATATATGGCGATCGGCAATGAAAGTAAGGATGGCCAAAGGATGACCCAGGGCAATCCTTGGAACTGAGTGATGCCGAGCAACAAATATCCCACGATCAGTAGAATATTATGTAAATGCCAGCCCCTCTGCCAGCCAATTCTGACCAGTAAAGTATTCTGGCAGTTTTTACAATCGCTGGCGTAATTTGTAAACTGGTACAGGATCAAAGTTGCCATCGTAAATGCAGCCAAAGGGAAGGTGGACATCGATAAGTATCTATGTAACTCGGGTGATTGCATACTGAAGCTGAAGGCCGGGATCAGCATGGCCAACAACAATGACACAATCAGCTCCCCAATCCCTGAATAGATCAACCTGAAAGGCGGCACAACATAACCAACCGATAGTAATAACCCTGCTGTGACTAATACGATTGCAGTTCCGTTCAAAAAACCATCTCTGAGGAGAATCACAAATAGGATTGATGATATAGTAAGAAATGATAAAGCGGATACGAGAATGGCGCTTTGTATTCTACGAAGCGCTTCAAACTCCGCAGTGGTCTTTGGAGGTGGAAGTGCATCGGATGGGGATAGCATAGCAAAATAGTCATTAAGGAAAAACACTCCCAGCATCACCATTAAACTTATGCCTTGTCCTGATGTATATGCTGTCCAATTGATAGTCAGCCCGAGGTAGTGAGCAATTCCCCCACCCAGGGCAAATACCAGCACATTAAACAATAATAGAAAGACAACGTTGCGCTGAAACAATCGATTGATCAAAGGCGTTTTGGCATCCATCCGTAATTCAACCTGTCCTGGTTATTTTATTTCCGTGATTATTTATTATCTCATAGATGACCCCGATGTATGTGGAGTTTGCACAAGATTACGACATATTATACAAAAAATGGGCTGTTCATCGCGCAACAAGTCAAAGAGAAAATTGAATGATAATAGATTTAGGAAGGGCTTTCAAGCACAAAATTATTATTTTGGCTGATTATTAATTTTTCATTAATGGTATAATTTCTTCGGGCGGGGAATTCTTGTCGTTTTGTTCCGCTACTCAAACAACTTATATCTGGAGGAGAACTGTGAAGCATAAATCAATATTCGTCGTTTTGGTTATTGTGTTGATCAGCTTGATGTTAACTGCCTGTGCACAGCAAAGCACAGGAATCAAAGTTGCGACCGATGCAACATTTCCACCTTTTGAGATCGTCGATGAGAACACAAAAGAACTGACGGGTTTCGATGTGGATATGATGAATGCAGTTGCTGAAAAAGCAGGAATTAAGGTGGAATGGGTAAATATAAACTTTGACGCAGTATTATCCGGGGTCTCTCAATGCCAGTATGATGCCGCCGCGGCAGCGATCACCATTACTGACGAACGGAAAGAAAACGCTCTGTTTTCAGATGCTTATATCAATGCTGGGCAGATCATTACCGTTCGCAAAGACCAGACCGGTATATCCTCCACAGCGGATCTGGTTGGTAAAACACTGGGCGCTCAGTTGGGAACAACAGGCGAGATCGAAGCACAAAATATCGCAGATACAACCGTCAAACCTTATGATTCCTATGACCTGGCATTCCTGGACTTGATGAATGGACAGATCGATGCAGTCATTGCAGATTACCCGACCGCTCTCGGGTTCGTAGGGCAAAATTCCGATAAACTGATGGTAACCGGTGAGGTTTTCACCAATGAGTCTTATGGTATTATGGTATGTAATAAGAACACAGAGCTGGTTGAAAAACTAAACAAGGCTTTGGCGGAACTTAAAGCAGATGGCACTATCTCCAAACTTGAACAGAAATGGTTGGCTGGCGCCCAGTAGATCTACTTTACTTTAATGAGATGCGAGGTCTTTATGACCTCGCATTTTAATAGGGAAAAATTCAATGACTGATGAACGTAACCCATTATTAGAATCATTAAAATCAACACAATCTGGTGTCGGGAGCACTTCAGCCAAACCTGGTTTTGATCGCTGGTGGCTGTTAGTGATACTGGTCATCGGGGCGATCATTTCCCTGGTGTACTTCCAGCCAGACCCTTATCGCCGAGTGCTTGTCTTCGTAAGTGACGGCATCAAGGTTACCCTTCAGGTTACTCTCATTTCATTTTTCCTGGTCCTATTTTTAGGTTTAATAAGCGGATTAGGCAGACTTTCCAAGAATCCTATAATTTCCGGGATTGCATCTGTTTATGTTGAGATCGTCCGTGGTATTCCTCTTTTAGTACAGCTATTATTCTGGTATTTTGCATTTCCATCATTAGTACAACAAGTAGGCAATGTATTAAATTTTGATCCATTAAAAAATTACCTTGCCAACCCAGTTGGTATGGCGATCCTTGGATTAACATTCTGTTATGGCGCCTATATGAGTGAAATATACAGAGCGGGTATTCAGAGTATTGCCAAAGGTCAAATGGAAGCTGCCCGCAGTTTGGGGATGACACACTTCCAGGCGATGAGGCATATCGTGATCCCACAGGCTATCCGTGTGATTCTGCCACCTGTGGGCAACGAGTTCATCTCAATGTTAAAAGATTCATCGCTGGTGAGTGTGGTTGCTGTTGCGGATATGACCAGGCGGGGTAGAGAGTTTATGGCAGCGAATTTTATTCCATTGCAAACCTGGGCGATGATCGCTTTGCTGTACCTGGTTCTAACCCTGGTGTCCGCCAGGGTTGTGACCTGGATCGAAAAACGCACCAGGATCGAGAGGTAATTAAATGGAACCAATTATCCAAGTAAAAAATGTAAAAAAATACTTCGGAACCCTCGAAGCTCTATGCGGTGTTTCACTGGATGTACAAAAGGGTGAGGTGGTCATCATTATTGGTCCATCCGGTTCAGGAAAATCGACATTCCTTCGTTGTATTAATCGTCTGGAAGAGTATGACGAAGGATCCATTGTTGTGGATGGAATTCCCCTCGATACAACGAAACATATTAACCAGGTGCGAACAGAGGTTGGAATGGTTTTCCAGCAATTTAACTTGTTTCCACACCTGACGGTTTTGGATAATGTGACTCTTGCACAAAAAGTGGTAAGAAAACGCGATAAAACTGAATCTGAAAATGTTGCCAGGCAGCTGCTGGAAAAAGTAGGGATTCCAGAAAAGGCGGATTGTTTCCCAGGGCAGCTTTCAGGAGGTCAGCAACAGCGTGTTGCGATTGCTCGTGCCCTGGCGATGAATCCCAAGATAATGCTTTTTGATGAACCTACTTCTGCTTTGGATCCTGAAATGATCCAGGAAGTGCTTGATGTGATGCTTACCCTCGCGAAAGAAGGCATGACCATGGTTGTGGTCTCTCATGAAATGGGGTTTGCCCGGGCCGCTGCAAATCGTGCAATCTTAATGGATAGTGGTCTGATCGTTGAAGAAGCTCCACCGGATATTCTTTTCAGCAACCCAAAGGAAGATAGGACAAAAGAATTTTTAAGCAAAGTTTTGTAGGCCATATAACTGGTGATTTGAAAGTAAAGATTAGATAAATAAAAATGAGCGCCATTTCGGAGCTCTTTTTTTATATCATTATTACGTGCCTGTTTGTGCAAATACAAAATATGAGAATTTCTTAGATTACACCAAGCTTTTTGCCGACTCTTTCAAAGATTTCCAACACCTTATCCAGTTGATCATCGGTGTGTGTTGCCATGTAAGATGTACGCAACAACTGGTGCCCCGGTGACACTGCGGGGGAAATTACTGGATTCACAAACACACCTTCATCAAATAATGTCTTCCACATTAGGAAGGTCAATTGGTCATCACCGATAATGATTGGAACAACAGGTGTAACGGATTTGCCGATGTCGAAACCAAGTTGTTTATAACCATTACGCATTTTTTCTGCATTTGCGAGGACCCGGGCCGCTCTTTCCGGTTCTGTGCGCATCACTTCTAACGCGGCGAGGGCTGCTGCCGCATTTGCAGGTGGAATGCTGGCGCTAAAGATCATGGATCGACCAAAATGCTTAACATAAGAAACTACATCTTCATCTCCAGCAATAAAACCACCCAGGGATGCGAAGGATTTACTGAAGGTGGACATGATCAAATCCACTTCTTCTGTAACCCCGAAATGAGCGACTGTGCCCCGTCCAGCGCCAAGAACGCCCATACCGTGAGCATCATCCACCATCAGACGGGCATCGTACTTCCTGACAAGAGGCACAATTTCCGGGAGATCAGCAAGATCGCCTTCCATGCTGAACAAACCATCCACTACTACCAGTTTTCCTGCATTTTCCGGGATGGATTGCAAGGTTCTTTCAAGATGGGGAATGTCATTATGAACGAAGCGTTCGATTTTACCATAACCGAGTCTCGCACCATCTACAATACTTGCGTGGTCATCCTTATCCAAAATCACATAATCACCACGACTAACAAGGGCGCTGACTGTACCCAGATTAACCTGCATGCCGGTCGAAAAACAAAGTGCTGCTTCCTTTCCCACCCATTCTGCCATTTCGTGCTCAAGCTTTTCATGCAGTTCCAAGGTGCCGTTTAAGAAACGGGAACCCGTACAGGAGGTGCCATACCTTTTGATTGCATCAATGGCAGCTTCTTTGACCTTTGGGTGGGTAGTTAGTCCAAGATAGTTGTTTGAACCACACATGATCAGGCGGTGGCCTTTGTGGATGGCTTCTGTGCCTTCGTTTTCAGTCAGCGGAATGAAAAATGGATAAATACCTGTCGCTTTTGCATTCTTTACATCCAGAAAGTCAAAACATTTTTGAAAAATATCCATTATTAAATCCTCCAATAAAATTGATTAATGCCATCTTTTAACGATCTTTTGGATCGCACTCTTGATTTCCAAATCCATAACCTTGTAAGTCAAGTCGCCAAGTAGCGAACTAAGAACATAATAGAACCAGCTTTGGAATCCTGGCAGGATGGAATAGCGACCCTTCCGCATGTCTTTGAGGATGATCCTGGCGACATTTTCAGGAGTCATTACGCCCGCGTTGTCTGCTAATTCCCTGGTGATGGCTGGTTTAAGGTCTTTTTCAAATTCCAATTGTGGAGTCAGGGTATCAGGAGGATAAACAATCGAAATCCGTATCCCACGTGGTTTCAATTCTGCCCTGAGTACGTCTGAAAATCCTCTTACAGCATATTTTGAGGCGCCATAACCACTATATCCAAAAGTTCCAATAAAACCGGCCATGGAAGAAATATTTACGATCCAACCGCTGCCACGACGAAGCATACCATTGATAAATGCCCGGGTAACATAAACCGTACCGAGGTAGTTTACGTTAATGAGGTCTCTGAATGTTTCAGGTGTGAGTGTGTTAAATTTCCCCGGATATGTAATTCCGGCGGAATTGAAGAGATAGTCTGGCGTTCCATAACTCTTTTCGTAGATTTCGAGGATCTGAAAAATAGAATCAATTTCAGCGACGTCACCAGCAATCGACTGGATGACTTGCTCATTCTTGATAGATTGAGTTTTGATCGTACCAACAGCCTTAGACAACTGATCTTCACGGCGGGCAAGAATGGTTATATTTGCGCCTTCCCGTGCGAGCAGGCAGGCCAGCGACAGACCAATCCCACTGGACCCTCCTGTAATAAATACATTTTTACCTGAAAAATCTATATGCATATGACCTTTTATTTATCTCTCATAATTGGTTCATGATATGGACGTGATGTATTATATAGGATTTAACACGAATATTCAGGGTGAGGTGCAGTATATCGAAAAAACCTTCCGGTTTGTTGCCGGAAGGTTGAGGTTATTTACTTCTCTGGCGCTCCTGCTGAAATCCATGATTTGAGTGCATCAAGCTGCTCAGGCGTTAGCTGACCAGGATGTCCGCCCGCTTCCATAACCGTAACAATGAAGCTTGCCATTGGATCGCCAGGAACGATCCCCGGACCGTTCTTACCGCCATTAAGGGCATCGGCATAGTTGCTGAGAGATAAACCACCGGATGTACCATGACATAAAACGCATTCTGTTTGGAATAATTCTCCAAAACCGCCCTCCCAGACAGAGAGATTTACTTCAATTACAGCGGGTTTGTTCGGATTCATATTCCTTGAAACAACAGTGGGTGCAATGGTTGGTTGGAGAGTGGGTACACCGGTTGCCAGGATTTGTGCCTGTTCAGCCGGTGGCATGGTGGAGATGGCAGTTGTTTCGGTCGTTACAAACCAATATACAAGAACCAATGAGGCAACTGAAAAGAAAGCTGCAATGGGGAAGTAGATATTCCGCCGCTTCCTGCTCACTTCGACTGGGAGAGAAGAAATAGCGGTACCTGCTTCAATTTTCTCCAACTCAAGAGGATGATCTTCCTGCATTTCATGGTGTGTCAAATTTCCGGTGAAAATGCTTTTATTGAAATGTTTAATATGAACATGATATAAATGCCAGATTAGGATCGCCAGTATAGCTAAAACAGCCTCGGCGCCATGGGCTGCTTTAGCCGCGGGGATGAATACTCCGGGTAGGATGGATGTGGTTCTGATGGGGTTCCATAAAATGAAACCCGTGATGATCATCACCAGATTTCCCCACATCATGGCCCAGTACTCCACTTTTTCATCGAAAGTATAGCGGCCTAATTTGGGGCGGGATTTTGAAATCCCCAGATTATACCCAATGGATTGGAAACCATCCCTGGCGTCTTTCAAACCTGGAAGCATTGTCTTTTCCACTCGCTGGACATACAGTTTGTATCCCATTACAACGAAATGGTATATGAGTTCCAACAGAAAGATCGTGGCCGCAACACGATGAATAACACGGACAGAACTGATTCCACCCAGGAATTCAATTAGCCAGAGGGAGATTCCTGCACCAATAAATTTCTGCACAAGGCCTGTTATTCCCAGAGTGGTGAATGATAAGAAGAGCAGTATGTGTTCGATTCGTTGCGCAATATGAAAGCGCTGATAAGAAGCGGTTTTTTCAGTCATTGCTCACTCCTTTACGCTTTTCAATTAAGCGGCGGATGACATCTAGAATAATATACAGGACCATGGCTCCTATCACTACCGGTATGAGTATCTTATAGAATAGGTTCACATAATAAACGAGAGGAGCCTTTTCAGGAGAGGCCGTGTAATGGCTCATCCAGGACGCTGGGAAATTCTCGTTGGCATCTGGATGGCATTTTTGGCAGGTTCTGAGGAGGTTTTCTTTGACATGCAGACCATTGTTCGGGTCATCAGATCTCGTCATATTATGGACACCGTGGCAATCGATACATACGGGAGTATTTGTCAATTGATCCGGAGCAGTTTTTTCAAAGATGGTCACAGTTGTGCCATGAAAATCCGCAATATATGTGCTATTGACTTCGGAAGATAAACCATACTTGTCCATCAATTCCTTGTTCGAATGACATTCCGAACAGAGCTGTGGCGATCGTAAACGAAAAGCGTTATCGATGGCTGAAACGTTATGAACACTATGGCAATCAATGCAGGTGGGGGTGTCGCTATTTCCTTCAAGTAGAAGGCTGGCGCCATGCACCGACATTTTATATTCTTCTGTGATCTCATTATGGCATTTGGAACATGTTACAGGAATATTCACCCTGGCTTCCATGAGCGTTTTTCCATCCTTATCCACCAACTGAGTTTGAGTATGGGGATTATGGCAGTCAGTGCAAGCCGGGGCGAGATCATTTCCTGCGTTATATGCCTGCATATGGATACTGTCCTGGACTGCACTATACTGGTCTGCGTGACACTTCTGGCATGATTGAGTAGCTTCAAAACTAAATTCCTTGTGACTTTCAACAGTCAGCTCCGGATGTGGATAGTCTGTGATGGAAATATGGCAGGCTGTACATGCCAATCCATAATTGCCATGGACGGTGTGGGCATAGAGATCAGAATCTATACTGATGGAGATTACTTCACCATCGGGTAAGGTGGTAGTTTGTCCGGGTTTACCGTGGCATCCCAGGCAGGTGGAATCAGATATATCTGATATCGGAATCGCAACGAAATCCGGTTGAACGGCTTGAACTGAAGCTGCCCTTGCGTCGGAGACGGAAATAAACGCCGCGCCAAGCGCAACGAATGCCAGAAATACGCAGCCGATTATCCATCCTATCTTTATCCTGTAAGATTTGGTTCCCTGCATAATACACTTCTCCACTTGTGAGTTTTGATTCCGGACTTTGATTAATACAAGATTAATTATACCGAAATATCTCATGTTTATCTCACCAGTTATCGAAATTTCTATAATTTATGACAAAGATATGATAATCATCATAAACAAATAGGAGATGACCATGGTCATCTCCTATTTTGTTCGATTAGGTTAGATGTAATTTTATGGGCGCGTCATTCCTACAACACTACCACCAAGGTCTTTGATGCTATCGTAGAGCACCTGGATTACGTACTTTCCATTATGTGAAGCCGCGCCAGGATCCTTCATAGCATACTGATAGTTGTAAGCGCCTTCAAGTAATCTGGGTGACCAGAATTTGATTGATAGGTTCTTGCCATCAGCATCCTTATCCACTTCTCCGTTGTTATCAACATCGGGGAAATAATAAGGATATGCCACCGGATTATAGATTATGCCGGCTTTGAGGGTATCTTTGGCATACGCCTGAAGTGCAGTGTAAAGTTTTTCTTTCATGGTCTCAATTTCGCCATGGATACCTTCGGTTGTATCGCCATCACCATCGTAGTCTGTTGTATCGCCAGGAGCGCGAATGGCAGCTACATCTTCTGTTCCATGACAGCCTTTGCAGGTCTCAACTTTCACTTCCAGACCGTGGGCATCATGGCAGTTGGTGCAGGTGGCAAAGCCTTCAACGTGTTCGAATTTCCCAAGGTATGTCATACCAGGATATTCGTAAACGCCTTTGGCTTCCGTCCCGAACAGAGTAGCTCCGGCAGCGAAGTAGTGAACATTTCTGAAGCTGATCTTTTCGGATGGTGTATCCGCATCAAGACCGGCAACTACTTTTCCTACACTGACAGAGGACTCTCGTCCCTGGTGGCATTGCAGACAGGAATTGCTGGCATCACCTTCTCCGAAGGTTAGTTTTGCACCGCTTGGGAAGGTAACATCAGCTACAGTGTAAAGGCTCGGCCAATTAGCATGGTCGTGGCATGTGTAACAGCTGAAACCATTGCTGGGTTCCATTTTCAAATTCGCCGCATTTTCAATAAATTGGGGCAGACCTTCTGCTGTATGACATTTCACACATGCAGCCGGAACTTCACCTTCGGCATCCCAATGGCGGAATGCTTCAGTGTCGCCAGCAAAATGGCCGGCGTCTGTTCTTGCAAGCTTGCTCACATCACCACCAAGATCTTTTATTGAGTCGAAGAGTAGCTGCACAATGTATTTGTTCCCATGGGCATATGCACCCGGGTCTTTCACAGATACCTGGTAATTATAGGCAGCTTTGAGCAGACGGGCGGTCCATGTAGAAAATGAAATATTGGCGCCATCTTTTTGGTCAATAGCCCCATCACCATCGGCATCCGCAAACCAGTATGGATATGCGGCTGGGTCGTAAACGATGGCAGCCCCGGTTTTATCTTTTGCATAAGTTTGCAATTGACTCAACAGGTTTGTCTGAAGACCTTCAATTTCAAAAGCCATTCCTTCAGCGATGTCACCATCACCATCATAATCACCACTGGAGCTGACCATGCGGATTTTCTTCAGGTCTTCTTGCCCAACAACACCTTCATGGCAAGTTGCACACTGATCGACTTTCACTTCTAGGGAGTGGCTGTCATGACAATCTGTACAAGTGCTATATCCTTTGATATGGTCATTTTTCCAATCATAGATATTGCCATCGTACTCATAACCTCCGTGAACCTCGCTCCCAAATAGTGTTGCTGCAGCTGCGAAGTAGTGGACATTACGGAAGCCAAACCGGACATCATTTCCAGCATCATCCTTGATAGGTGCAACGACAGCATCGAGATCTTCAATAGCAAATTTCTCGATCTGCGCATCAACACTGACTTTGGATTCGCGTCCCTGGTGGCAGGTCATGCACAATGCTTCACGACCAAGACCATCTATCACTACTCCAGAGGGGAATGTTACAGCGGTGTAATTGGATGAAGCCTCATTATGGCATGACACGCAATCAATGCCTTTAATGGTTTCAGCCGCAATTGCCGTTTCGTTCTTTCCTGTCGCGAGGAATTCAACCAGGCCTGCACCGGCATGGCACTTGGCACATGCAACGGGCATTTCAGCCGGGTCATCCCCATCCCAGTGCCTGAAAGCCTCGGCTTCCGCGTCCGCATGACCGGATGTAGCCCACATCTCGGTAAACGGAGCATCTGCTAAAGGCGCAGGGCAGGGGGCAGCTTCCGGACAGGTTGGTTCATCAACCACAGGAACTGTTGGGGCTGCTGCTGGTGTGCACGCCGCAAGGATCAACAATAATCCCAGCACTATTCCTAATATTAATATTTTTTTCTTCATATAGTCATTCTCCTATAATATGGAAATACTTAACGGTTCGATATTCATTTCTCTGCGATTTTCACCTCCTGCTAGACATAGAAAACACTTATCGCCAATGATAATAAATAATTATAACTTTCTCGAAAGATTAATACAACATTAAAATGGCGTAAAACTTGAAAATTGTTACAAATGTCACTCCCTCCCAAATTATTCTCCTATATTTATATGATATAGATGATAAAATAAGTCAGCTTAACATTTGACTTCTCACATTTCTTTAATCTTGTTATGGCAAAATCACATCAGATGAATCCTCTCGTTTCAGGAAAACGCTGAAAACCATCTTGAAACGAAGAATCTCTATCAAATATTGGAGTAACTATGCAGCGAAAATTCATTATTGGCGGAGTTCTAATCCTTGCGGCCATTGTTTATTTGATTGTTTCTTCATCCCAGGCAAATGCTCAGTACTTTCTCACAGTAAATGAATTAAATGATAAGGTTCACCAGATGGAAGGCAGGGAAATCCGTATTTCCGGCGCCGTGATCGGTGATTCTATTCAATTTAATTCCACAACTTTAGATCTTACATTTGATATAGTTCATATCCCAGGGGATAACGCGGAAATCGAGGAATTGGGTGGTTTGGCTGAAGTGCTTCATGCTGCAGTTATGGATGAATCTTTGAAACACTTGACCGTTGTTTATAACGGCCCCAAACCAGATTTATTAAAACACGAAGCTCAGGCGATCATGACAGGAACTTTGGATTCGGAAGGTGTCTTTCATGCCGATGAATTATTACTAAAGTGCCCAACTCGCTACGATGAAGCAGTTCCGGAACAGGCAGCCCAGTAATCCATGGCAATTATTAAAGTCGATTTATTTACAGGTTAGCAGTCTTTCAAGACAGCTAATCTGTTGATTAATTTGTTATTGTTAGCTTAATTTTGGAGTATTTATGATCGTTGATTTTGGTTTTGGTACACTGATTGTATCTTTAATGACAATTATATATGCGGCTGTGGCGGCTATTGTCGGTGTTAGCAGAAAAGACCAACGTTGGATAGATTCGGCCCGCTCTGCCTCACTCATCTCATTTCCTTTGCTCTCACTGACCGTGATTTGCCTTATGTACCTGATAATCACTGGTCATTATGAAGTATCCTACGTTTATTCAGTTTCAAGCAATTCTATGCCTTTATACCTCAAACTGACTTCATTATGGGGTGGTCAATCTGGTTCCTTATTATTCTGGGGTTGGTTGATGTCGGCTTTCTCTTCTGCTGTGATGCTGAGGAAATGGAGTCGTGATCGCGAATTTCTACCCTGGGTAATCGTTGTTACCATGGTAACCTTGGCGTTCTTCCTGGGTATGTCCATTTTCTTTGAAAACCCATTCACTCGTTTTTGGGCAACTCCTGATGGAGCGCGCATCGAAGCTATGTTCCCTCCAATTGGATCTGCTCTCCTTCTTCCACCGGATGGACGCGGACTTAACCCGCTTCTACGCCACCCAGGTATGATCATTCATCCTCCCATGCTATATCTTGGATTTGTATCATTCGTAATACCTTTTGCCTTTGCAATCGCAGCATTAATCACAGGCAGGACGGATGACCGTTGGATTCGACTTACCCGCCGTTGGACACTGGTCGCCTGGCTTTTCCTGACCATTGGGCTGGTACTGGGTATGCGCTGGGCTTACGATGTCCTGGGTTGGGGCGGCTATTGGGGTTGGGACCCGGTTGAGGTAGCTGCTTTGATGCCCTGGTTAACCGGAACCGCCTTATTGCACTCGGTGATGATCCAGGAAAAACGTGGCATGTTTAAGCAATGGAATATGTTCCTTATTATTCTGACCTATGATTGGGTAATTGTCGGTACCTTTTTAACTCGTTCTGGTGTTCTTTCTTCAGTGCATGCTTTCGCCCAGAGTGCCATCGGTCCTTTATTTTTTGCATTTATTTCACTTACTTTAATTATATCTATATGGTTGCTTCTATATCGTTGGAAAGAATTGCGATCTGAAGGGCAGCTTCATTCGCTCCTTTCCCGCGAAACCTTATTTCTGGTAAACAACCTGTTATTCCTGGGTATTTTTATTGAATGTAATTTTGGAGTCTTCTTCCCATTACTCTCTGAACTTGTTACCGGGCAGAAAGTTACATTTGGCCCCGCCTGGTATTTGACGACGACCGGTCCACTTTGGGGTGGTTTGCTCTTGTTAATGGGAATTGCGCCGCTCTCAGCCTGGCAAATTTCGACCGGCCGCACATTAGGCCGGGCTATCTGGAAACCATTAATTCCATCAATTCTTGTAATTGTCGTGGCTGTTGTGGTGGGTGTCAGGCAGCCTGGCGCGTTATTCGGGTTCTGGCTGGTGGCTCTTGTTGGTTTTGTAACGATATTCGAATACTGGCGAGGGATCTCTGCCCGTAGGCATGGTACAGGAGAAAATATTCTCCAATCCATCTGGCATCTAACTGCTAAAAACCGCCGTCGTTATGGCGGGTACATTATCCATTTGGGAATTGTTTTAATGGGGTTGGGAGTCATCGGCATTGAATCCTTCCAAACCCAAACCCAGGGAGCGCTTACTCCAGGACAAAGCCTTGACCTGGCAGGGTATACCGTCACATATGACTCACTGGCTGAATTTGATACAGCAGATGGCAAAAATGTAGCCAGAGCGGTCATGGAAGTATCAAAAGACGGCAAATTCATCCAGGAGCTTTACCCCCGGCGCGACTATTATTATGATGCACAACAGCCAATGACGATTCCCGGGGTCCGATCCACCATGGAAGATGATCTTTATGTGATACTGGTGGATTGGCAGCCAATCTCGTCCAGGCAGGCAACATTCAAAGTATTCCACAACCCACTGGTCAACTGGTTATGGATAGGAAGTATTGTATTAATCCTTGGCGCCATCGTAGCAGTGTGGCCTTCACCAGAAAAAGAGCCTAAGCGATGACAGGGAGTGGCAGAATGAGCAAGAGAATTTTATTCACTGCTTTGATGATTTCATTAATAATCGCCAGTTTTCAATGGAGTCCGGCGATTGGGCAGGATGAGATTCCTGTCTCTGACGATCAGATAAATGAAGTAGCTAGAGAGTTATACTGCCCGGTGTGTGAAAATATCTCACTGGATGTTTGCCCTACACAGGCTTGTGCCCAGTGGCGTGACCTGATCCGCGAAAAGTTGGAAGCGGGTTGGACGACCGAAGAAATTAAAGGATACTTTGCAGCCCAGTATGGTGACCGGGTGCTTCCAGAACCGCCGAAGAGAGGAATCAACTGGCTGGTGTATATTTTACCCCCTGCCATGATTATTGCCGGAGCATTTTTTTTGTTCTGGATTATTAAAGGCTTGCGAAGTCAAAGCAAAGTCGCTGCGGTAACTGAGAAGTCCATTACTGAATCCTCTGGCGATGAATTTATTGCCCGGATCGAAGAAGAACTAAAGAAAAGAGAGAATACTTAATGGAAGAGAAAACTTCACACGAGATTGATAAGGCAGCCGGTAACTCCAGACTGCCGATACCAATACTTATTGTAGTCGGGCTATTGCTTTTAGGTTTACTGGGTTTCCTCTTCATGGGTTTACAACGCAGCCAGCAGGGGCCAATCCGTGTGGGACAGGAAATTCCATCTATCGCCTTAACGACTTTTGAAGGGCAGGCTATTGATACGAAATCAGAAATTGGCAAAGTAATTTTGATCAATTTTTGGGCTTCATGGTGCAAACCATGTGAAAGTGAATCCGATTCTTTACAGGAAGCATGGGAGTATTACGCTCCCGGTGGAGAGGTTCTATTCCTGGGCGTCGATTATGTGGATACCGAACCAGAGGCGAAAGCTTCTTTGGCTAAATTTGGTATCACCTTTCCAAACGGTCCAGACCTGGGAACGAAGATCTCTCAAATGTTCCGGATCAGAGGTGTGCCCGAAACCTATATCATTGATAAAAACGGAAAACTGGCATACATACAGATTGGTCCATTTAATTCCACCTCCGAGATAAAATCCATAATTGATCCATTACTGACAAATAACTAGCAACCACCTGAAATGGTGAAAGGTAACAATAAAGATGGAAACATCAGCAATTCTCCTCCTCATAACTTTACTTCTCCTGACAATAGTATTTATTGCCCGGCCATTTATTAATAATGGACCGAAAAAAAGCAAATCGGAGCAAAAAAATGCAAACGGTGACCTCGCAAAACGAGATCATATTCATTCATCTTTGCTTGCTGAAAAAGAGCGGATCCTGTCGTCTATACAGGAGTTGGATTTTGATAACACTCTCAATAAGGTCCCGGAAGAGCAGTATCCAACCCAGCGTTCGGAACTTTTGCTTCAAGCAGCAGTAATTATGCAAAAACTGGAAGATCTTGGTTTTGATCAGACAGCGGATGTACAAAATGGGAATAATCGTGGATCTATTGAATCAACCGGGTATGATGACCTGGAAGAGATGATCGCCAAACGCCGCGGCGAATTAAAGAAGACTTCCACCGGGTTCTGTCCAAAGTGTGGTAAACCTGTTCAGGAAAACGATCGTTTCTGTCCGAAATGTGGCGAAACAACAAGTGAATTAAGGTGATTTGAGATATTATCTATGAATAATCGAATTAACATTTTATTGTTTTCCTTTTCTATCATATTATTAAGTGGATGCGGTTTTTCCCTTGCTGGTGACATAAAACCCCCGGCGGATTATGTTCCACCAGCAGTGCTTCCGCCCGCGGCAACCGCTGTTGCGTACCCGCTGATACCACCCGACCCAGCTAATGGCGAAGAAGTTTACGTTGAGCACTGCGCATCCTGCCACGGGTCGCTGGGGAATGGTGCTGGGGCTAACGCCGGAAATTCATCATCATCACCATCTGCATTGTCCCAAAGCGATACTCTCCACAATGCTGTTCCACAAGAATGGTTCGATGCCATTACGAATGGAATGCCAAATACATCCATGCCTGGTTTTTCCACCAAATTGGATGACAGATCAACCTGGGATGTGATTTCGTACCTGCTCTCTTTAGAAAACTCTCCAGATCAAATGGCTGTCGGATTGGATATTTACATGTCGATCTGCAGTCAATGCCACGGGGAAAACGGCCAGGGTGATGGCGTGAAAGCATCAGCTCTTGTGCAGAAGCCGGCTGATTTTACTAACCAGAGTATGATGTCTGCAATCTCCAATATGGACATGGTTAATATCCTCACAATTGGATTGGGCGAGTCGATGCCTGCTTTTGGAAACATGCTGGATGATCCCGAGAAATGGGCTGTAGTCGGTTATGTTCGTTCGCTGACTTTCAAGCCGGTGCAACTTGCTGCAACTCAGCCGGAGTTTATTAATACAATTGTTGCTTCGAGTAAACTACCAACCGAGACACAATCGGCACCTGAACCCGCCGCAATAAATGTTTCTGGAACTCGGGTGGTGGATGTGACCGGCCAGGTGATAAATGATTTTGGCGATTTGATCCCATCCGGTATGTCAGTATCACTGCGCTTCTTTGACGAAATGCAGGAAACCGCCGGCTTGACTGCAGAATTAACTAAAGATGGCAGCTACGAATTCACTGAGGTTGAAATGCCTGCGGGAAGAATATTTGTTGCTTCTGTTGAATATGGCGGACAGGTATTCTCCTCCCAGCCATCCATGCACCCTGGTTTGGAAATCGATGAAAACCAAACGATCATTAATCTCCCGATCCACGTGTTTGAATCAACAACCGAAAAATCGGTCGTATCTGCGGATAGGATGCATATTTTCTTCGATTTTAGCAATCCGGGTATTGTCCAGGTGGTTGAGTTATTCCTGATATCCAATCATTCCAGCCAGGTGCTTGTAGAAGAAGCTCCTGGAAAGGGAGTTTTGGAGTTCAATCTGCCTGTTGGGGCGGAGAACCTCCAGTTTCAGGATAGTGTCATTGGTGATAGATATTTGAAAACCGGGAACGGTTTTGCCGACACCATACCGGTAAAACCGGGGGAGGCGACACATCAAGTCTTATTTGCATACGATCTGCCATATTCAAAAAAACTTCAAATCAATTTGCAAGTGCCTATGGCTGCAAAGATGGTTAGTGTCATGATCCCGGTGGATGGAATCAAGCTGAAGAGCGATCAATTAATAGATGACGGTGTCCGCACAAATCAGGGCATGAACTTTCGGTTGTTCACAAACACAAATATCCCTTCTGGTACAGATCTTGAAATATCCCTCTCCGGCAATATCCCTGGACAGGAATCCGCAGCATCCAGCCTGAATATCAATCCGGTTCTATTTGGTGGCGGCATTTTACTTCTAGCGCTATCTGGAGTTGGTTTGTATTTGTATCAAAATCAAAAACGAAAGCACATAACAGAGCCTAAGGATGAAGATGGAAATTTGACAGATAAAGAGTCGGTTATGGACGCCATCATTGCGTTAGACAGCCTGCACAAGGAAGGTAAACTGAAAGATGATGTTTACAGATCTCGCAGGGAAGAGTTGAAAAATATCTTAAAAGGACTCATGTGATTTAGGTTCGCAACCTCATCAAAAGATTCGGATCAAAGACTGTCCTGGAGAATCTTTCGCTGGATGTTGCTGAAGGGGAGTTTGTCGCTATCATCGGGCCGAATGGCGCCGGTAAGACAACACTATTAAGGATCTTAAGTACGCTATCGAAACCAACCCTGGGGGAGATTTCAGTGGCTGGAAAAAAATTGCCAGTACATGCAGCAGATGTGCGTCAGTGTGTTGGAGTCGTTTCGCATTTACCTTTGCTTTATGGCGACCTGACCGCCAGAGAAAATCTGATGTTTTACGGGAAAATGTTCGCAGTTGTGAAGTTAAGTCAACGCGTGGATGTGGTATTGGATCTGGTAGGTTTGGCAAAACGCAGTGGTGATCTAGTGCGGATATTTTCCCGCGGGATGCAGCAGCGGCTCGCAATTGGTAGGGCAATACTGCATGACCCGGCTGTCCTGTTGTTAGATGAACCTCACACCGGGCTGGATCAGGATGCCTGTGATATGCTGGACAAACTTTTGCAGGACGTTGCGGTACAAGGGCGGACTGTGTTGATGACATCTCATGATTTTGTAAGAGTCCAAAACCTTGCGACCCGATTCGACGTGTTGTCGAGAGGAAAAATTGTTTCAAGCATTCATCAATCTCAGTTATCGCCGGATGGATTGCAAGCTTATTACCGTCAGGCGTTGGAACAGATATGAAACCCAGAACTTCGCCTACTTTTTTCAAAGCGATGATGGCAGTGGTCTGGAAGGATCTGACAGCAGAGCTGCGTAGCCGTGAAGTGTTTTCTGCAATGCTGATATTTGCCCTATTGGTGGTGCTCATCTTCAACTTTGCGTTGGAGCTTGAGGCTGGTACGCGCGCATCGATTACATCTGGTGTATTGTGGGCTACATTCACTTTTGCAGGCACACTGGGGTTGAATCGATCCATGGCGCAGGAGAAGGACCGCGGCTGTATGGATGGGTTGTTGATGGCGCCTGTTGATCGCAGCGCAATTTACCTTGGGAAAGTGATCAGCAACCTGGTGTTCATGTTTGCAGTGGAAATAGTAGTCATTCCCTTGTTCAGCATTCTTTACAACGTGAACTTGATCAATGCCGGGTTAATCCTGGTAGTGGTACTAGGGTCCATCGGATATATCGCTGTTGGAACATTACTCTCCAGCATGGCCGTTCAAACACGCACCCGGGATATGTTACTGCCAATCCTGTTATTCCCGGTGGTGATCCCCCTCATTGTAGCGGCCGTAAAAGCATCATCCGGGTTTATCCAGGCGTTGCCAATGAGCGATATTTCACCCTGGCTAAATTTACTTGTTGTGTATGACGTTGTCTTCCTCACGGTTGCCTGGATGGTATTTGATTTTGTAGTGGAAGAATAAAGTAGATCTTAGGATGATTAGTAATTGGCCAATAGAGCAGTTACTTGGCCAGTATCATAGTGCCAAATCTAAATGTTGATACGTTACCTGATCATGGAGGAGGTTTTGTAATAATGGAAAAAGATAAGCTCAAAATATTAGATTTTTTCACCATCCTACTTGTTGCAGCAGCCGTAGGGATGGTTTTCTTTTATGCGCCCCTCGAAAGGGTGATGGGGTATGTGCAAAAAGTGTTTTATTTCCATGTAGCCAGTGCCTGGGTGGGTATGTTGAGTTTTATTGTTGCAGCGGTAGCAGGTGCCATCTACCTCAAAACGAACGAAAAAAAATGGGATATCATGAGCTACGCTGCGGTGGAGATCGGAATATTATTTGCGATCATTGCCATCATCACCGGGTCGTTGTGGGCCCGTCCAATATGGAACACCTGGTGGACGTGGGATCCACGTTTGACAACAACAGCGATCATGACGCTGGTGTACGTGGCATATTTGATGCTTCGGCAGGGGATTGATGACCCGGACAAGCGTGCCAGGTTTGGGGCAGTGTACGTCATCGTCGGAGCGCTGTCTGTACCACTGACATTTCTCTCAATACGAATTTTCCGGACAATACATCCGGTTGTAATTGGAGCAGGTGGTTCAACCTCGGCCGCTTTCGATATGGCGCCTAAGATGCTGCAAACTTTCCTGTTCAGCTTGTTCGTTTTCTCCATAATGTTTATTGATCTGCTCTGGCACCGGGTGAGATTGGGCACACTTGAAGCAGAAGTGGAAGAATTAAAGATTTCGTCAGCCGAATAGAAGGAGTTTTGAATGGATGCACCGGCACAAACAGTACAATATTTTATAGCAGGATATGTTGTGATATTTTTAGGTTTACTTGGTTATGTTTTTAGCTTAAACTATCGCTGGAAAAAACTCTTTACAGAAAAAAACTACTTATCAAAGGATAGACAGGTAATTACCACAGTCCTCACTGGTGAAGGTGAGGACTAATCCTCCCTCAGCAAGCTTACATTCCTATGAAAAGATATCTCTATTCAGTCTTTAAGACTAGTAGAGATTTTGCATGGATTTCAATTATATTAAATTAATCAAGGCATCACGAAGCTGCCTCTTGTTTTCTTCCCATATCCCGGCCAAAGATTGCAAAATAGATCACACCCAGTAAACCGAATATTGCCGCAGTAGCAAAATTGGTAAGTGGAGAGATATTCCACAGGTATGCACCACCAACCGCCGCAGCAGCAACGATTACATCCCGCAATAAATAATAAAGGCCAAACATACCTGCCTTTTTATCTTCTGGAGCAAGGTCCATAATAAGTGCTTTGCGGGTTGGTTCACCAAATTCCTTCAAGCCACGCAGGATGAAAGCAAACACAAGCAGACCGAAACTTTTTGCGAAGAACAACGTCAGAGGAAAAGCAGCAAAGAATCCGAAAGTGATCAACACAAAGGGTTTCTTGGATGATTTATCGGCCAGGAACGCAACCGGTATATAAATGAGTACGGCTGTAGCCATTTCAATCGCGGTCAATACACCAAATTGGACCGAAGTCACCCCTATATTTTTCATCGCCCAGATAACCACAAAGGCATACGGAATTTGTTCGGCGAAGCGCACCAGAGTATCCGAAACAAGCAGATTGCGCAGGTCTCGTGACATATACTTCATCATCTTTAGTGGATTTCCTTCAGCCTTTTGATTTGGTTTGAAATCCACGATCATTGATTGTTGAAAGACCAGCGCGATGATTGCCAGCACCAGCGCGACCCCGAAGGCTATCCGCACACCGTCGGTTTCTCCGAATTTCAGGATCATATATCCGCCCAGCAAGGGACCCAACGCCATTGGTAAACGCTTAACAATCGAATTCAATGAAACGCCCATGGTACGTTTGTTGGTGGGCATGACCCTGTTGACAAGGCTCATTGTAGCGGGTAGAGAGATGGACGTCCAGGAGAGGAAAAATACGGCTGCCACCAGCACCGCCGGCCAGGATGGAAAAATGATTACGATCGCGTATCCAAATATGGCGATCATGTTGAAGATGGCAAGGGCTTTTTTGTAGCCGAATCGGTCTGCTATGTATCCTCCAGGGAAGGAGTATAACGCTGAGAGAAGATTATCGATCCCGTTTAGTATACCGACGATCAGGGTTGACCCGCCCAGAGCTAGGATATAAATGGGCAGGAATCTTTCAGCCATCTTTTCGCCAAGTCCGACCAGGATGACCATTGTCAACATGGCAGCCAGGCTCTTCTCTATACCGAAAAATTGGATGGCTTTCTTGAAAATTGATGGTTTTGTGGTTTCGTCAGTGTGGTCTTCCATCGTGCCTCTTTGTAGATATGCGATAGCTAACGATCTTTGACTTCATTGAATAGTTAATATAATTTTTTTCGAATACAACTATTTGATGGACGATTTTGTGTTGCTGAAATATAAATATTATTTGTCCACTTTTTGTACCAAAATCTTTTCTCAGGTAATTTTCACTTCAAAGTGAATGGGCAACTGATGGAATACTCCCGAACGGTGATTGTTTTCATGCTTTGGTAATAACCGTATCATCTAATTCTGCATAATAGTTTTTGTCTTGTATTTTTCGGTAAGTGATTTTAATTGATCCCGGGAATAACTCTATGGAAAAATTATGGAATTCCATGTCCAAATTGATATTATTATAAATCTCCTTTAGAAACATTGGTAATACTTGTAATTTTTCAATTTCCTCCGTATAATTAATGCAACCCCTAACCCCCCATAGGGGATACTAACTAAGGAGTACTTAATGGAATTAGAATCTTCAGTATTGCAAAACTGCCCCGATTGCCGGGTTCAAAAGCAGACTTTTTTTTCAAGGTATCGAGATTTCTTGCTTTCTCGAGACACACTCTTAACGTTTGCAAATGCTTTACTATTAATTGCAGGTTTTATTGTTGGAACTATTTTAAGGCAACCTGAAACAGGGAAGTGGTTGTATTTGGCTTCTGCCTTAATTGGTGGTACACCGTTATTTATATTCGCTGCAAGGCAGATCATTATTAAACACGATATTACGGCAGGTGTCATGGCATCTGTAGCAATGATCGCGGCGATAATCGTTGGGGAATATAGTGCGGCGGCGCTTGTTGTCTTCATGATGTCAGTTGGTGAATGGCTTGAGAACTTTACAGTTGCCCGCGCTGATAATGCACTCAAAGACCTTGCCCGGTTAATTCCATCAACTGTCACAGTCAGGCGTGATGGAGTTGAAATTGTTGTTCCAATTGAACAGATAAAACTTGAAGAAATTGTTCTTGTCCATGCCGGCGAACGCTTCGGCGTGGATGGTGAAGTTGTAAGAGGAACAGGTTGCGTCAACCAGTCTGCCATTACTGGAGAGTCAATTCCTGTAGATAAAAAAATTGGAGATCCTGTGTTTGCCGGAACGATGAATGACATGGGCGTTTTGGAGATTAAAGTGACATGCCTTGGAGAAAATACCACTCTGGGGCAGATCGTAAAATTAGTGAAAGATGCGCAGTCTTCCCAGGCGCCAGTTCAGAGGGTTGCAAACCAGTATGCCAGAATCCTTGTTCCTGTAACTTTCGCAATTGCAATATTGGTTTACATATTGTCTGGTGATGTCCTAAGATCGATCACAGTCCTTGTTGTAGTTTGTCCTTGTGCGCTTGTTTTGGCTACACCGACAGCAGTCGTGGCTGCCATTGGCAATGCAGCAAAAAAAGGTATTCTGGTAAAAGCTGGCTCTTCGATAGAATCGGTTGGCAAGGTGGATGTCGTAGCGCTGGATAAGACCGGTACACTTACACTGGGTAAACCCATTCTTCAAGAGGTCATCTCATTAAATGGAATGGATGGTGATGCAATTTTGGCTCTGGCTGGTTCAGTGGAGCGTTTCAGCGAGCATCCAATAGGCAAGGCCATAGTTGAAGCTTGTAAAATAAAAAAAATTAGCCTGGAGGATCCAAAAGATTTTTCGGTCCTGCCTGGATTTGGTGTGACAGCTACGACAACTAAAGGTAGCCTTGTAATTGGAACAAGATCATTGTTGATGGAGAATGGTTACTCGTGGACTGAAAAGCTGGAAAATAAAATACAGGATCTTGAAAAATCAGGCCAAATTGTTATTCCGATTGGATTGAATGGCTCAGTTACAGGATTAATATCATTGGTCGATGAACCTCGTCCTGAAGCCAGGAAAGCTGTAGCTGAGCTGAAGAAAATGGGGATAAAAGAAGTGATAATGATCACCGGAGATAACCCTTATTCGGCTGAGAGAATTGCGAAAGAAATGGGTATCGATCGATTCTATTCCCAGGTTCTTCCCCAGGAAAAATTAAAAATTATTCGAGATCTTCAGGGCGAAGGGCACAAAGTTTTATTTGCTGGGGATGGGGTTAATGACGCCCCGGCGTTAGCTGCGGCTGATGTTGGTGTGGCAATGGGTATGGGTGGAACAGACGTTGCTCTGGAAACAGCGGAGATTGGATTGATGGCAGACGAAATTGAAAGACTTCCACAGATCATCGGCCTATCACGCCAGGCATTAAAAGTGATAAGGGCTAATGTAATTTTTTCCATGAGTATTAATGTTATAGCGGTTTTCCTCGGTTCATTTGGACTGATTGGTCCAGTAATCGGTGCAATTATTCATGAAGGTTCATCAGTTCCAGTGCTTGCAAACTCTGCCCGTTTAGTTAATTACAAGCTGGAAAAATAAATTGCTAATCTCGAAGTGGAATTAACATTTCGTGTTTAGAATAGTTATAATGAACTTAGAATTCGTATTTTGGTAAGGAGGTGATCTTTCAAACAAATCTGTGTATTGTGAATTCCTGTATTGTGTATCAATAACTCAACAAATAAGGAGAAGGAACAATGAATATCTTTCGACGGTTATGGACATTACCTGTAATTCTTATCATCCTGGCAACTTTGATTGCAAGCTGTGCTGCTCCTGCAGCAGCACCTGCGGAACCGCAGGTCATTACTCAGATAGTGAAAGAAGAAGTAATTAAAGAAATTGTAGTTACAGCGACTCCCGAACCGAAACCTGAAGGTGCAGTTACAGTTATTCGTCTCGGGTCTGGCGATAGCGGTGAGGGATTAAACCCCCACCAGCAAATCATTGCAAATTTTGAAAAAGAAAACCCGGATATTATTGTTCAATTGGAAGCTGTTGCGGGCAGTGATTATTACGCCCGCCTGTTTACCCAGATCGCATCCGGTGATGCGCCAGATATCATGCAGATCGGTGATGACGCGGTTCCTAACTTTGTCACCAAAGGTGCTGTGATCCCGTTGGATGATTTCATTAAGGGTCAATATCCACTGGATACAAGCATCTATTTGCCTGGAATGGTCGAACCCGGCCAGTATCAGGGTGTTCAATACTTCCTCCCCAAAGATTTCTCAACCCTCTCGGTTTACTACAACAAGAAAATCTTTGATCAGTATGGAGTTGCATATCCTCAAGATGGTTGGACATGGGATGATTTCCTGAAGACAGCCCAGGAGTTGACCATCGATGAGAATAATGATGGCGTTCCCGAAGTTTGGGGTGTTCAATTAACAGCCAACTGGACTACAGGTTTTGAATATTGGGTAGCTGCTGCTGGTGGAAAATTGATCAGCGAAGACGGCAAGAGCTATGTTGGTTACATGGATTCACCTGAAACCATTTCCGCAGTTCAATTCTATGCGGATCTTTATAACAAATACAAAGTTGCTCCCCCGCCTGCAGACTTCAACCAATGGGCTGGTGGCAACCCCGAATTTGAAAATGGCACAGCTGCTATGCGTCTATTTGGCCGCTGGCCGCAATCAGGCTTATTGAAAAATGAAAAGATCGATCTTGGACTGGTTACTGTTCCTCAAGGCAAGGAAAAAGCCAATGTTCTTTTCTGGGGTGGCTTTGGCATTTCCTCCACCGCCAAAAATCCTGAAGCCGTTTGGCGTTTCCTGAGCTACTATGCTGGTGCACAGGGGTCCGAGATCTGGGCTCTGCACGGTATTCCACCAGTAGCGAAGGCTGCTGAAGCAGTTGGTATGTACACAGACCCAATTGAGGGCGTTTGGATCCAAGGACTTGACTTCCTGAAACCACGTGCGTATGTGTTCACGGATTTCTGGGGAGCTACTGCTGATCCAGCTTTGAATAAAGCATTGCAAACTGTCCTTACAGACCCGACTGCAGATGTGGCAGCTGTGATGGCAAATGCGGCCAAAGAAGCCCAGGCAGCATTAGATGAAAAGATGACTCCGTAAAATTCAATTTCAACAGGAAGCGCCTTTTAAAGGCGCTTCCTTTGTTAATTTTCCAACAAAGCATACATCGGATCATAATATGTTTAACCTGGCTGCGCGTAAGAAAAGAAACTTAAACCAAAGACAAAAAGAAGCGATATCTTTTTACCTTTTCATTTCACCCTGGATCATTGGATTTATATTATTTTATCTAGGACCTGTTATTGCCTCATTTTATTTTAGCCTTACGAATTGGGACTTATTGACGCCACCAAAATTTATTGGGATGGCTAATTATGTAAAAATTTTCACCAGGGATCCACTATTTCTTCAATCGTTAAAAGTGACCCTTGTTTATACTTTTACATATGTTCCTTTGGATTTGATCCTCGGATTGTTAATTGCTTTACTATTAAACCGCCCGATCAAAGGTATCGGTATCTTCCGCACAATTTTCTATTTGCCATCAGTATTGACTGGCGTTGCCTACGTCGTTATGTGGATGTGGATATTTAATCCTCAGGTGGGGTTAATAAATACGCTGTTGAAATACATTGGTATTACAGGTCCCCGTTGGTTGTTGGATCCAAAATATGCACTTTGGGCTCTGGTGCTGATGTCGATTTTCCAGGTGGGTCGAAGCATGGTCATATATCTGGCTGGTCTGCAGGATGTTCCCAAAGAACTCCAAGAGGCAGCTTCCATTGATGGAGCGAACGCATGGGGACGTTTTTGGAAGATCACATTGCCATTACTAACCCCTTCCATACTATTTAATCTCATTTTTGGCATGATCATGACTTTCCAGTCATTTACCAATGTCTATATTGCCACAAATGGCGGGCCGTTGGATTCAACCCTTTTTTATGTCTTATACCTATACCAAAAAGCGTTTAGTCTGTTGGAAATGGGATATGCATCTGCCCTGGCCTGGATCCTTTTTCTGATGGTTCTTGTCTTGACGATCATTATCTTCAAAACAAGTGGAAAATGGGTGTTTTATAGATCGGAGACCGACTAACATGGTAGATTCTTTACAATGTAATCGGAAAAACTGGCGGAGAGGGTTTTGGAATGCTGTTGCTTATGCCATGCTGATCGCAGGGTCTCTCATGTTTATACTGCCACTCATTTTTGCGCTTTCATCATCTTTTAAAACAAATGGGCAGATAATGGAAATTCCACCGAGATGGATTCCCAATCCTTTTCATTGGCAAAATTATCCTGAGGCATTAACTTACATTCCTTTTGCTAAATATACACTGAATACGCTTATTATTGCAGCCGGGGCGATCACAGGAAATCTATTATCATGTACGATCATTGCCTATGGATTTGCCAGATTAAAAGCCCCGGGAAAAAACTTCTTCTTCATATTGATGCTTTCAACAATGATGCTGGTCGAACCTGTTCGTATCATTCCAATTTATATAATTTTTAGTAAATTGGGATGGGTAAATTCTTTCCTGCCTATGATCGTACCTGCATTTTTCGGCAGCCCTTTCTACATATTCCTCTTAAGACAGTTTTTTATGGGGATTCCCCGGGAATTGGAGGATGCTGCTTTTATAGACGGCGCTAATCGTCTGCAAATATTATGGCGCATAATCCTTCCGAATGCGAAACCTGCTCTTGCGGCTGTAGCAATTTTCAACTTTCAGGGAGTATGGAATGATTTCCTTTATCCTCTTGTATTCTTACACAATCAAAACAACTACACCATAGCCCTTGGTTTAAGCTTTTTCCGTAGCACTTATTCCGTGCAATGGGGATATTTAATGGCAGCTTCGGTTGTAGCATTGTTACCAATGGTTATTATCTTCTTCCTCGCGCAAAAAACATTTATCGAAGGAATTAGTTTTTCTGGAATAAAAGGATAAAGAATGCTTATTGATTCTGAGGTTGTAATTGTTGTAGCCCATCCAGACGATGCTGAATCATTTTGTGGTGGAACCATAGCGAAACTTACTAAATCAGGTAATAAAGTTACCCTGGTCGTGTGCACAAGTGGAGATCGCGGTAGTCATGATTGCTCCATAAGTCCTACCAACTTGACAAGTCTGCGACGTGAGGAACAATCCACCTCCCAGCATGTTCTTGGAATCCAGGAAATCATCTGGCTCGGCTATGAAGATGGTAAACTTGCCGCACAACCAGAATTAAAAGATCGACTAATTCGCATATTTCGTTTGATTAGGCCAGGGGTGGTAATTACATTTGATCCCTGGAAGCATTACGAGTTTCATCCTGACCATCGGGCAGTCGGGTTTGCGGCAACGGAAGCCAGAATGCTTTCAGACCTGCCCTGGATTTGTCCTGAGGTGACGCTTGAAGGCACAGCTCCCTGGCATCCTGATGAAATGTATTTGTTCTCTCCACAAGAACCCAATTATTGGGTTGATATAACTGACACCATCGGTAAAAAAATCGAAGCACGGCTCGCACATAATAGTCAGAATGATTTTATTCATAACGACTTTGACCGACAACAATTTATTGATACAATTCGTTCCAATGCCCGTAAAAATGGCGAATTTCAAAACATGCAGTACGCGGAGTCATACTATAAAGTGGATGGCACAGATTTGTTATTATGAGATACCTTATTGTCAACGCTGATGATTTTGGATTTTCCCCGGAAGTTACTCAAGGGGTGATTGATGCTTACAAGAATGGGATCGTTACTGATACAACTATCTTGATAAACAGTCCATTTGCAGAGGATGCATTAACTATCGCTGCAGAAGTTGGATTGCCAGTTGGAGTCCATATCGATTTCGTCACGGATTACCTTATAAAGAACCATCACTCGAATCCTGACCTTGTAGGGCCAACTGGTCAGTTTGCCCGTGAACTGAATAATCGGGAATACAACCATCATATTGAGCATAGTTATACCTGCGAAGAATTGATCTCGCTAAGAGATGAAATTCGAACGCAACTTAAAAGTTTTATTAAAATGACAGGTGAAAAACCTACCCACCTAGATTATCATTTTGGTCTTCACTACTTACCTGAAGTGATGGCAATCTATTTGACAGTGGCTGAAGAGTATCAGGTTCCTGTTCGCTGGGGAAGCCAATATGCAGGTAAGAACCCGTATTCAGCAGCGCCCAAATTATTATGTGATTCTTTCCGAGGAACACCTGAAAGTTCAATTGAGGATTTCATTAAACTAATTGAAAAACCGTGGGCAGGTGTAATGGAAATTTGCTGCCACCCAGGATATTTTACTCCGAATGGTTTACAGGACGCTTATAATAAGGAACGTGAATATGAATTAGCAGTTTTAACGGATCCACGTTTAAAAATTGAAATTCAGAGAAGAAGTATCCAACTAGTGAACTATCATTTTTATTCTGAGCATCATAGCAAGTTTTCTCGAAAAGATAAAAATCAATGGGATTGTCCTTAGAAAGGATGGTTGAAATGACCTCTATCGAAAATGGTCATCATACCCATGAACATCGTAAAGCAGTGCTGGATCGTCTGGCGCGTATCGAAGGGCATGTGCGAGCAGTACGCCGAATGGTGGAAGAGGATGTGGCCTGCCCGGAAGTGCTTGTTCAAATCGCTGCTGTGAGATCTGCATTGAATGGCGCCGGCCGAATCATACTCGAAGATCATGTGAAAAGCTGTTTGATCGATACCGTTCGGGATGGTGATTTTGAAAGCAGTTTTCAAGATCTAAAAAATTCTCTAGACAAATTTATTCGTTAGAAAATGAAAGTATTTGAAGCAATGACAAAGCATAATACATCCACATACAAAGGTTTTTACTCCTGTTTGGATACAAAGGTTCCTACTCTGGATGGATCGACCAGGACATATATCAACTTCGATAACGCCGCTTCGACACCTTCTTTAAAATTTGTCAAAGACAAGGTAAACCAGTATCTTGAATATTATTCCAGTGTGCACCGTGGAACTGGTTTTAAAAGCCAGATTTCCACCCATGCCTATGAGGAAGCCCGCAGGATGGTGATGGATTTTGTAGGCGCAAATTCTGAAGATCATATATGCCTTTTTGGAAAAAATACCACTGAAGCGATCAATATCCTTGCCCATCGTTATCCATTCACCCCTGAAAAGAACATCGTCCTGGTGAGTTCGCAGGAACATCACTCCAACGATCTCCCATGGCGGGCAGTTGCCAAAGTAGTACATATCGGTCTGCGCGCAGATGGATCATTGGACGAGGCTGATTTTGAACTAAAATTAAAAATATATGGTGAGCGAGTCGCACTCGTCTCCATTACCGGCGCCAGCAACGTGACCGGATTTATCAACCCCCTTCATCGCCTGGCAGAGAAAACTCACCAGGCCGGAGCATTGATCTGTGCGGATTGCGCTCAACTGGCTCCTCACCGTTCTGTCGATATGCGCAGCCTGGATGATCCGACTCATCTGGATTTTATTTCCATCTCTGCGCATAAAATGTATGCACCTTTCGGCACAGGTGCTCTTATTTCGCGTAAGGATATCTTTGAAACCGGCGAACCTTTCATGCAGGGTGGCGGCGAAGTGGAGATCGTCACAATGGATGAAGTCACCTGGTCCGCTCCACCAGATCGTGATGAAGCTGGCAGCCCGAACACAGTCGGTGCCATCGCTCTGGCAGCAGCCATCTCCCAGTTGAATGCCATCGGCATGGATCAAGTTGCCCAACATGAAGCCGAATTGACAACCCATCTTCTAACAAAATTGAATGGAATGCGGGGGGTGACTATCTACGGCAGCCAGTCGCCGGAAACAGCAGCCGAGCGTTTGGGAGTTGTCCCGATCAATCTGGATGGCTTGTCACATTATCTGGTTGCTGCAATTCTGGGTTACGAATTTGGCATCGGCGTGCGTAACGGTTGTTTTTGTGCACACCCTTATCTATTGAAACTGATGGGGGTGGATGAAACTAACGCAAAGATTGTTCGAAACAGAATTCAGGATCATGACAAGCGGGATGTTCCTGGTTTGGTTAGAATCTCTTTTGGCCTTTACAATACAAAAGAAGAAATAGATGTACTGATCTCTGCTCTACAAACAATCCTGGATGGAAAATATCATGGAAAATATCACCAGGAGACCCAGTCAGGGGCATTTGTTCCAGAGGGCTGGAATGTTAATTTCGAAGAACATTTTTCTCTAGGTATGGATGGAAATGGAAGATAATGAAGTTGGATTGCTATTATCAGCCATGAAAATTGCCGCCCGGCAGCATAGTTCTCAGCGGCGGAAGGATCAAGCCCAAAGCCCATATATAAATCATCCCATTCTAGTTCTGAATACACTCTGGGAGATTGGCGGAGTTCGTGATGTAGAGGTCCTTGTCGCTGCCTTGTTACACGATACATTGGAAGATACAGTTGAACCAGGAACAGAAGTCGAAACGAAGCTAAAAAATGAAATCTCACGTGAGTTCGGGGAAAAAGTACTGGATTTGGTTGAAAAAGTTTCAGATGATAAGCGGGAATTAAAAAAAGATAGGAAACAACATCAAATTGAACATGCATCTGGCTTACCTTATAAAGCCAAGTTGATCAAACTTGCCGACAAGATCAACAATATTAAGGATGTTATCGAGAATCCGCCGGGTACGTGGGGCGATCAGCGAAAAATGGAGTATTTGCAATGGGCAGAAAAGGTCGTAGCTGGGCTGAGGGGAGTTAATGCCTCTCTTGAGCAAAAATTTGATGAGGAACTCAAGCTGGGGATAGCGATTCTAAAAAAGTGATCAGATAAATGTCTCTTGAGGAGATTCATGGAAAAGTGGCGCAAACCGGATGAACGGGTGATCGAAACCTACGAAAGCATAGCATCTAAGCTGGTTGGGATTGAACAGCGAAGGATGTTTGGCTGCCCATGCGCTTTTATCAAAGGCAACATGTTCTTCGGAGTTTTCCAGGACCAATTGTTTCTTCGTTTGGGGGACGAACAGAGAGAAATATTAGGCAAATCTTTTTCATTGCAATCATTTACTCCGATGGGACGTGCAATGAAAGCATATATAACAATCCCCGTGGAGCTACTTGCCGACACACCCCAGCTTATAAAATTGGTGCACATGGGTGTGGAACACACGCTTACTCTTCCACAAAAAGTTAAAAAATAAGAAGAAGTAATACCAACACAAGACATACGTTTTTGTTTGTCTATTGTTCCCTCTTTGTAAAACTAGCTGTTTATCCTTATAATAAATAAGTAATATGGTTTAATAAAAATTTAACAACAGGAGGAATTTATGGCTTCAATACTGGATATAGAAGGAATTGGAAAGGCGTATACTGGAAAACTTCAAGGTGCTGGCATTAAGACCACAGCAGCATTGTTGGATCAGGGTGCATCACAGAAAGGCCGCAAGTTGATCGCAGAAAAAACCGGCATATCCGAATCACTGATCCTTGAGTGGGTAAACCATGCAGACTTATACCGCATCAAAGGTGTTGGCAGCGAATATTCTGATCTTCTTGAAGAAGCCGGGGTGGATACTGTCGTTGAACTCGCCAACCGTAACCCGGAGAATCTCCACAAAGCTATGCTTGAAACTAATCAGAAGAAGGACCTTGTCCGTAAAATGCCAGCTTTGTCCCAGGTAACAGAATGGGTCAACCAGGCGAAAAAACTTCCACGGGTTGTTAATTATTAATCATTCAATTAACTTTACAAGGGGTAAGGACCCCTTGTTTTATTTAACCGTATTAAGTATGTTAAGGAATCGAAATGTCTGATCAAACTGAAATTCAAGGAGCTTATCACCTCGCCCAAAGTATCCAGGTGCAGGATGGTTCTGTTGTAAGCAAGACCCTGGTGAACAAACCAACAGGTACACTGACTTTATTTGCTTTTGGAAAAGGCCAGGGGTTGAGTGAGCATGCTGCCCCGTATGATGCACAGGTTCTCTTGCTCGAGGGGCGGGCAGAAGTGAGCATATCTGGCAAATGGTATGAAATAGCTGCGGAAGAGACAATTCTTTTACCGGCTAATCTCCCGCATGCAGTCAGGGGAGTCGAAGATTTTAAAATGCTGCTGATCATGATCAAAGCGTGATTATTTATTAATCCATAAGAAGGATCCTTTTTAAAATAAAGGAAATTAACAGTGGGAAACCACTGTTTTTCTTTTGTTCGATAGTTTCTTCCAATCTCTATATATTTCAAAGGAAACCTTAAATTAGCTCCCAAACAGAGAAAATTAATTTCGACCTATCCTGTTCATACTCTATACGGAATTAATTTATTTCTTTTCAATAATGTCATAATAATTTATGGATGCGACTCTAGAAAAGCAACGACAATATTACCGATTTGCCCTTTGGTTGAGTTTTTTTACGATACTTACAAATCTAGCAGAAGGGATCGTATCTACAATATTGGGTTTTTCTGATGAAACCCTGGCCCTTTTTGGGTTTGGTATTGATAGTTTTATTGAGGTGATCTCGGCGGTTGGCATCACGGTAATGATCGTAAGATTGTCAAAAAGCCTGGAAAGCCAAAAATCCAGAATCGAAACACTGGCATTACGGATTACTGCAATAAGCTTTTTCCTGTTAACTGCCGGATTGGTCGGCACGGTCGCTATTAATCTATATTTACGAAATGCACCGCAATCAACAAAATGGGGCATAGTGATTTCATTAATCTCATTATCGGTCATGATCGTATTGATGCGTTTGAAAATAAGAGTTGGAGAAGAATTGAATTCCGACCCTATCATTGCCGATGCCCACTGCACCCGCGCGTGTATTTACATGTCTGTCGTTTTACTTCTCTCAAGTCTATTATTTACGCTGACAAGAATTCCATACCTCGACAGCATTGGAGCGTTGGGAATCGCTTATTATGCTTTCAAGGAGGGGCGGGAGGCCTGGGAAAAGGCAGACGGTAAAGATGCATGCGAGAGTTGCTAATGTAATTTGAACTTTGAAAATATTGTGAGATTTGTAAAGAAAAGACCTGGTATAGAGATGTACACATTTATGATTTATTTTTAGGAAAAAACTGTAAGGTGTACCTGTAATCAATCGCGAAATAAACAATCATAAAATTACGCGGATACGAATAAGGAAAATTGTTCACAAATGCAATTTAACATTTCATGATAAATTGCTGTGATGATCGTGCTGAAATAATTTATTCCGCAGGCAGTTTATGCGGATGATATTACGCCAAGAGAAGCACCTCAACCGGAAGAGCAGGTAACTCTGGTCCCTGAAATCCCAGAAGGGGATGTTGTTTTGGCGGAAATTGGCGATCTCCCGAAAGATATTGACCTTGTTGAGGTGGATCAAAACGGGGAACAACTTCCCCTTGCTTCAGAATCCGCAGCCCAGATCCTGCAGGCACCGGACCCAAACTTCAACAGCAGCGGGTTTTTATATACATTCACTGCGGTTGATTGTGACCCAATGACTCCGGGTGACCAAGCCTGCTCCAATCCCATTCAGCAAGCGATTAATTTTTCCAGGGTAAATGCACCTGACGATGGAACGATCTATGTTGAGAGTGGAGTGTATGAAGAAAATCTTGACATTGGCGATTGTGTGAATTTTCAGCTGATGGGTGTTAGTGGAGCTCCTCGACAGTTCTTAATGGGAACATGGAAATCTACAGAAATAATAATTTTACATTGCTTGGATTTACTGTAAATGGGCGTGTTTTTGCCATGGAGAATAACGGAGATCTGATATTGGATGATCTGGTTGTGGATGGCATCGAAGGTATTTTAGTGTTCGATCATTCTGGAGCGGTCAAATTAAATAATGTTCACTCCAGAAACAGTTGGTATGATGGTCTGTTTATTGCTAATAGATTCGATAGATTTGATCAATCACCAGAGTTACTGAAATTTGGCTTGGAAAATAACACCATTAATATTTCCAATTCATCTTTTAACAACAATGGGAGCAATGGTTTGACTATTGAATCCCCGGCGTCTGTAGAGCTTTCTGGAGTTCAAGCCAATTTTAATGGATTAAACGGGGCACAAATTAATACTCAATGGTTTTGGTGGGGATCCTCGGATAAAGACTATTTGCAAGGTGCACCATCTTTCTCCAGCGTGGTCGTAAAAAATAGTGAATTCAATGGGAATGGGTTTTATTCAAATGTCTCTAACAAAACTCAACTCAATCAAAATTCTGGTGTAGGAAATGGACTATTCATTATCAGTGATCTCATTTATATGAGAGGTGTTTCGGCTTCAATGAATGCGAATAATGGTGCTGTCTTGATTTCTGGCGGATTGGTAACATCAGAACCCAATTCACAAACAGATCCAAAAATTAAGATCGTCTGCTCCAGGTTTAATCATAATGGCGGCTATGGCATTACGGGCTGGACTGATGGTGACATCAAACATGTGGCAGTCAAGACACATGGCAATGGCGAAAATGGTGTTGCATATGATTTCTATAATTCTTATTCGGAAAATACAAGCTATATTTGCCACAAACAAAATCAGAATGCGGTATATAAAGGCACATTAATTCCTTGTGCAGATCAGGGATTAACCCTCCAATTGGAAAACAAGGATCTGGCCCGATTTACTGGTTTTTGTGATCATTATGGACATCTTGTGGCAGTAACCCCGGGTTCACTTCCCGGTCCAGCCCCAGATGGCACACAATTTGGCTCCGCGCTGAAAGCCGCAGCTTACCTGGACGGCAGTTTCGTGGAAGTGCTGCCTGCTGGCGGCAGAATTCAGGTTGAGTTTTTTGTACCCGAAGAACTGCAGGGCAAGGAACTGGTTATTTTATACTGGGATTCAGCTTTGAAAGCCTGGATTGAACTTCCAGCCAGCGGCAGTGAAGGAGATTTCTCTCCGTCTGATCCGGCGAAACAGGTCCTTTCTGGCGCAGCCGAATTGGAAAATGGTCACTATGGCGCCTCAGTGAACTTCTCCGGCATATTTATGCTGGTTGCAAAATAGATAATTAATAATGACTAAAAGCGGGGGCTCATTTGCTCCCGCTTAGTTATTATTCACCAATGATCTTTACTAGGATGCGTTTCCGGCGCATGCCATCAAACTCGCCATAAAAGATCTGTTCCCAGGTACCAAAATCAAGCCGTCCCTCAGTCAACGCAATCACCACCTCACGACCCATTATCTGGCGTTTCATGTGTGCATCCGCATTATCTTCACCGGTGCGGTTGTGCCAATAACCGTTTACCGGTTCATGAGGTGCAAGTTTTTCCAGCCATTGATCGTAGTCATGGTGCAGTCCGGATTCGTCGTCGTTTATAAAGACGGAGGCAGTGATGTGTAGTGGATTAACAAGGACCAATCCCTCTGTGATACCGCTCTCCCGCAGGCAGGATTCAACCTGGGGGGTGATGTTCAAGAATCCCCGGCGGGAAGGAATGTTGACAACCAGTTCTTTTCTGTATGATTTCATATCAATTCTCCATTAGCTTTGCATATTAATCACATTATAGAGGAATATGCAATGACATGTGTTAAAATTGGCTGGGTTTGAGTTATTGTCAGACATTACATCACATTTACATGGAGTATTTTTTTGGTTAACATTCTCATCATTGGAATAGGCGGTTTTATCGGAGCCATTCTAAGATACTTATTAGGGGATACAATTCAAAACCTTACCCGGGGATCCGGGTTCCCATGGGGAACATTGTTCGTTAATATCTTCGGCTGCCTTCTTTTTGGCATTCTATCCGGTTTTTTGGCAATGCGCACACAGCCAAACCAGGCACTGAACTCGCTGGTATTCATTGGTTTTCTCGGGGCGTTTACAACATTCTCCACATTCAGCAACGATACTCTCCAACTGCTAAATAACGGAAGTGGTATGCTGGGATGGGTTAACATGGCGGTCAGTTTGCTGGCTGGAATTGGGGCGCTGTTGCTGGGCCGCGCGATAGTGGTTGCTATAAGTTGATCGAAATGAAAGTAAAAACCGGACGAATGTCCGGTTTTTTGATTGAATTAGATACTTATGTTGTGATGGTTAATCACGCCTGCGACCAAGGAGGATGAAGGCATAGTAAAGGACGGTCGAGACAGCCTGGATGGCGGCAGCGACATACGTCCAGGCGGCGGCGTCCAACACCTTGTTCACGCCGGTCATCTCACCGCTGTAAAGTACGCCGGATGTTGCCAACCACTCCTTCGCTCTGCGGGAGGCATCCAGTTCAACCGGTAGTGTTATGACTGCGAATACTGCGGTCAAACCAAATAAGAATAGACCGATCCAGGCAATGGTTGTGCCTGTTTGCCCGGCAAATATCATCCCAACTGCGAAGATGATCGGTCCAAGCCAGCTTCCGATCTGTACTGTCGGCACCAGTGTGGATCGGAGAGTCAGCGGGGCGTAGTGTTCTCCATGCTGAATGGCGTGCCCCGCTTCATGGGCGGCGATCCCTGCAGCGGCCACGCTATTCCCTGCATACACATCGCGACTGAGACGTAGCACGCGGCTGCGGGGGTCGTAATGATCGCTGAGCATGCCGCCAGTCTCTTCTACTTGAACATTCTGCAAACCGTTGTTATCCAGGATATACCTGGCCACCTGAGCGCCATTGAAATTCGCATAGGTTCGCACCTGCGAATACTTTTTAAATGCACTTTTCACCTTCATTTGCGCCCAAAAGCCTAAAATCAAAGCTGGCAGGGCAAATAGAAAATACAATCCGTAACCACCAAATCCAATTGGAAAAAACATTCTCAATATCCTTTCAATACCAATACGATAAAACGACTGCCTTAGTTTCTAATGATCAATATAATTCTAATTTCTAATTATCAGAAATACATTAGAAGATAGTATTATTTGTAAAGGATAAAGTCTATGTGAAAGTTGAACAACGCTTGATTGTAATTTTGGAGTAGAATTAATCAAATTTTGGAGCACTCGGGAGGGTATCATGCGCAGATGGGCATTGCTTTTTGGAAGTTTCTTAGTATTTTTAGGAGTTATCTCGCTAGTTGAAGTTATTTGGAAAATTGACCTGGGAAAGTTCATCTGGCCATTAATCTTAATATCCATCGGTATCCTAATTCTGGTTCGCCCGCCTATGCCGAAGTGGTGGCACTGGGATTCCCGGGACGTCAGCGAAACCAACCGTACTGGTGCGTGGTACGCCAGGGATGAGACGATCAATGGTTTTATCGGTGATACAGTCCTGGATTTCTCTCAAACGATCCTGCCAGAGGGGGAGACACACTATAAGCTGAATGGATTTATAGGCGATATCAAAGTGCGTACGATTGATTCAGTGGGTGTCAAAGTTCGGGCACAATGTTTTATCGGAAATGTTATGATTCTGGGTGAGGAGAGTACAGGTATTATGGCTCCAAGTGAAGGACAAACACCTGGGTATGAGGCAGCTCCAAAAAAAGTTACCGTTGATATTAATTACTTCATCGCAGACGTAAATGTAAAGATGGTTTGATTTAACATTGACAACTATGTTGATCTGTCCATTTTGTTTCGAGATGTACCCGGATGGCATCCTTGAAGAGGATTTACCAATATGCCGGGAATGCAATTCCGCTGGCAGGATGATCGAAGCGGAGCCGATTGAGATATTCCTTGGCAACTTCAAGCGGATAGACCTGGAGAAAGTGCAATCCTCGTGGGAAATGCGCAAGGATATGTGGCAGGTGGAAAGTGCCCGCATCCTCACAAATCTGCAGCGCTTCCTCAAGGAGTATTACCCCTGATCTCTACCTGGCCTCAATAAAAACGTTTCTATTGTCTGCTTAATCAAAAGAATGGTGCAGACAATCTATACTTTTGACGAAGATAAGGATGTATTTGAATATTGCTAAGTATGTTCAGCCAAAAATACTGTTCATAATGTTGGTGTTAATTTCCACGGGATGTCAACCAGCATTTAAAGCAACGCCTGCTATGGAATTGCCAGAATTAATTGCTGAATCCTCAACACAGGAACAGCCCGAAATCAATATTACCAAGGCTCCAGTTATATTTTCAACATCCAATCCCTCAATGCCGGAATGTCTCCTCGGCCAAAATATGGAAGAAGCGAAAGTGATTCGAGTGATCGATGGAGACACTATTGAGGTTTCGCTGAATGGGAAGGTGGAGAAAGTACGTTACTTAATGGTGGATTCACCTGAAATGACTGCGGATGATCCATTTCCCGGACGCGCAGCCAAAGAATTCAATGAACATCTAGTGGATGGGGAGGAAGTCATCCTCATAAGCGACACTACCAACCGTGATGGATACGGTAGGTTGTTAAGGTTCATTATTTTAGACGGGAAATTCGTAAATTTTGAACTTGTTCGACAGGGTTATGCCACCACCTTTATCCTCGCGAGTGATACACTCTGCAGCCGGGAATTTCAAAATGCAATGTTTGAGGCATTCGAAAACAGGTCTGGAATCTGGCAGAATATTAAAGAAATTGAGAACAAAACCGGGAACAGTTGTCCGGATGGATGCATGGATCATTTAACAGGTTGCGACATCAAAGGAAACATCAGCAGCCAGGGTGGAAAGATTTATCACCTTCCTGGTGCCGAAGATTATAATGATGTGGTTATTTCAACAAAAATAGGTGAACGCTGGTTTTGTACACTGGAGGAAGTTATCGCTAATGGTTGGCGGCCTCCGCGCGAGGATTAAAGAAAGCGATTATGATGATATTTCTATCAAAACTATTACCGTTGTTTGTTTACCCTGCCGGTCTTTCCTTTTTACTATTGTTGACAACATTGCTTATTTGGAAAAAGCGTCAACTGGCTAGAAACTTGATCATATTTACCCTTCTAATCATATTTATAGGTGGCAATCGTTGGGTGAGTATGTCCTTTGTGCGATCCCTGGAATCCCGGTATGCTCCACTCGTGGAAGGGACAAAAGCCGATGTGATCGTTGTCCTCGGGGGTGGTACCGATCCACAGCAATACCCACGCCAGATGGTGGAAGTGAACGGCGCAGGGGATCGAATGATCTATGCTGCAAAGTTGTACAAGGATGGGGTAGCGGGTAAGATTATTGTTAGCGGTGGAACCATTGATTGGCAGGGAGAGGCTGAAACGACCCCGGCAACAGAGATGGCGGATTTGATGGAATTTTTCGGTGTACCAAAAGATTCCATGATCATGCAAGGTGGATCGGCAAATACAGCACAGGATGCTGAGTTTTCCACTTCGATAATTGAGGAGAATCAATGGCAAAAGGTGGTTCTTGTAACCAGCGCCCTGCACATGCCACGGTCAATTCAGTTATTTGATAAGCTTGGAATAACAGTGATTCCTGCACCGACTGATTTCATTATTACTGACCAGGCATGGTATGATCTATTTTCATTGCGTTGGGAGAACGTGCTGATCAATATTTTGCCAACCTCCAGCAGCCTCAAATCAACGACAAGCGCCATGAAGGAATATATTGGCATGATGGTGAATTCCATCCGGAAGTAAAAACTGAATATCGCCAGAATCGCATGCTATAATTTAGTCTGGAGATAAGATACGTGACCACCTACCATCGTCAATTTTTGCTCTTTCTGAACCAATGGATGGAAGATCTTCCACCAGTAAAATTATCCGAAATTTGTCCCCAACCCCAACGAACCGCCATCCTATCCGTGGATGTTATTAATGGCTTTTGCACAGAAGGACCGTTATCCAGCCCTCGTGTTCAGAAAATTGTTGATCCAATTACGAATTTGTTCGATATTTCATGGAAACATGGAATCAGAAATATTGTTTTGTCACAAGATACACATGAACCTGATGCAGTTGAATTCGGATCGTTCCCGCCACACTGCATTCGCGACACAACTGAATCAGAAACCGTACCGGAATTTCAGGCATTGCCTTATTATTCAGGGATGACGGTCCTGGAAAAGAATTCCATCCATTCTGGTATAAATACTGGATTAAACATGTGGATGGCTGAAAATCCCGATGTGACTGACTTCATCATCGTGGGAAACTGCACCGATCTGTGTGTATATCAACTTGCCATGCACTTACGACTGGACGCCAATGCCCGCCAACAAAACCGCCGTGTAATTCTGCCGGCCGACTGCGTGGATACATACGATCTTTCCGTTGCTTCTGCTGCAAAAATTGGAGCGATGCCGCATGATGCAGAACTGCTGCATGCCATATTTCTTTATCACATGGCGTTAAATGGCGTCATGATCGTCAAATCTATTCACCAGTAACGTAATGTCTGCCATTAGATTGGCCTTCGAGTAAGGAAATTCCCATGAGTATCTTCGATGGAAAACGTCTGGATAATAACACCTTTAAGCTGGATGTTGAACGCATGCGAAAAGGATGGTACACAGATAAATATTTCAGCAATATCGCTGAAATGTTGACCACTATGACGAAATCCGGTTATTGCTATCAAGGAAATTCTCCACGGCTGAATAGCTTGAATATCCATGAGGGAATCAGCTCCGGTGACCTTGAAGTGGAGATGCAGGTCTTTACCCGGCGGCGCGGCCCGACAATCACAGTTGGTTTGGATAAATCCCTTGCGATGCTCAAATTATGCACTGGTTATTGGGAAAATGAAAAATTTTTCGATACATCTAAGAATTTGGAAGTTTGGGCTGTTCATGATGGTGAAGTCGTCCACGGCAACGGTGATCCATCCAATGTGGAACCTGTGATGCGGATTCGCGGGAGATATCGAGATTTCGCGATCCTCGAAACCCCAATACTGGGTGTGCTTACCCGCTCCAGCCGGGTTGCCACCAATGTCTACCAAACCCTCATATCCGCCCGTGGCAAACCAGTAATGTTCTTCCCTGCACGCTTTGATGTACATGAAGTCCAGGCGGCGGATGGCTATGCTTACAATATAGCAATACAGCGCTTTAATAAAGATTTTGCAGGAAAATTACCCACATTTATATCGACAGATGCCCAGGGCGATTGGTGGGGTGGTCAGGGTGGTGGAACTGTCGCTCACGCTGCGATTGCCTGCTTTTTCGGTGATACAGCAGAAGCGATGCTGGCTTTTTCGAAAGTTCTTCCCATGTCCATTCCACGCATTGCCCTTGTAGATTTTAACAATGATTCCGTATCGGATTCCACTGCGGTGGCGAAAGTATTGTTTGCAAAATATCGTGAGCTGGTCGATTCGGGGGATTCAACAGAAGCTGAACGCTACAGGCTGTTTGGTGTCCGCCTTGATACCAGCGCGACTTTGCGTGATGTATCGCTTCCCCCTCTGGGAGATCCAACGCTTGATCTGGGTGTGAATCCACGCCTGGTTTTCAATGTCCGTCAGGCACTGGATCACGCCTGGGAGGCATGGAACCTTCCATTAAAATGGCATAAAGAAGCGGCTGAATACTGTGAAAAAATTAAGATAGTTGTATCGGGTGGGTTCAACCCGGAAAAGATCGAGCGGTTCGAAAAATTAAATGTTCCGGTTGATACTTACGCTGTCGGTTCATCACTTTTTGATAATCACGGGTTAACTGTAACCGATTACACGGCTGATGTGGTTCGTGTGAAGGTCCAGGGTGAGTGGGTTGACCTGGCGAAAGTTGGTAGAAGATCGTGCGAGAATCCATCATTAGAGCGTGTGTGGTAATTTGTAGTTTATTTATCGGAGTTTTACGGAGAGACATAGACTTGATATGGTAAGATTAATTTCAAGATAGGGAAAAAAATGAACACCAAATTTAAAGCTGAACCTCTGACGAACTTTAGCCTACCCAGGCGATTAAAGCGCCTGGCTGAAATAGCATATAATCTCTGGTGGATCTGGAACCCGGAAGCTTTTAGAATATTCGCCCTCATTGATAAAGCATTGTGGGAACACGTTTACCACAATCCGCTACTATTTTTACGCAGTGTTGAACGTGCCCGTCTGAATGCTGTCACAAGCGAACGTTATTTTCTGGAAGTATATGATCGTGTCTTGCATAATTTTGATCAATACATGATGGGTTCAGGTACATGGTTTAAAGATACTTATCCAAAAGCTCAAAATAATCTGATCGCCTATTTCTCCTTTGAATTTGGGCTGCACGAATCAATTCCTGTTTATGCGGGTGGTTTGGGCATCCTTTCTGGTGATCACTTAAAAGAAGCCAGCGATCTTGGGTTACCTTTGGTGGGTGTCGGTTTTCTTTATACCCAGGGCTATTTCTCACAAAAGATTACCGAAGACGGCTGGCAGGAGGCAAGGAACAACCCCCTCAAATTGGAAAACTTGCCGGTAATGCCCATCCTTGATCAAGACGGCAGCAATGTAACTGTTTCGGTAAACCTCACCGGACGGACTGTTTATGCCCAGCTATGGAAGGTGGCAGTAGGACGCATCCAATTAATTCTCCTGGATACCAATGTGGATGCAAATTCTGCGGGCGACCGTCAATTGACAGCCCGTCTTTACAGTAATGATGTGGATTTACGCATCTCACAGGAATTGATCCTGGGTATTGGCGGCGTCCGGGCGCTTCGAGCACTTGATTTAGAGCCAACTGCCTGGCATATGAATGAGGGTCACTCAGCCTTCCTGACGATTGAACGCGTACGTGAACTGATGAAAGAGGGCGCTACCTTTGAAGCGGCTTCCGAAATCGTCCGCACATCCTCCGTATTTACCACTCATACACCAGTACCAGCCGGGAATGATGAATTTCCACTATGGTTGATCGATAAGTATTTTCCATATATCTGGCAGGAGTTGGGGCTTTCAAGGGATCAATTTATCGACATCGCCCGTAATACCAAAACCTGGGGTGGGGACACATTCTCAATGCCCATACTTGCAATGAGGCTTGCCAACCAGCGCAATTCGGTATCTGAGCTGCATGGCGAAGTATCCCGGAAGATGTGGCATTTTCTCTGGCCAGATCGCCAGGTGGAAGAAGTTCCCATCTCCTACATCACAAATGGTGTACATACCGGAACGTGGTTGGCAAGAAGAATGCGAGTTTTATTTGACCGATACATGGGTCCGGATTGGCTTGAAAAGATTGATGATCACGCGATCTGGGATGCGATCGAAAATATCCCGGATAATGAATTGTGGGTGGTGCGCCGCCATTTGAAGCGAAAACTTGTTGCTTATATTATGGAACGGTCCCGTCGAAACTGGATTCAAACGACAATTCATCCGGTGCAGATCATCGCCGGCGGTGTACTGCTGGATCCATACGCTTTAACAATTGGTTTTGCAAGGCGTTTTGCTACCTACAAACGCGCCAATCTAATATTACGCGATACAGACCGGATTATGAATCTCATCAATCAGCCCAACCGGCCAGTCCAGATCATCTTCGCAGGAAAGGCGCATCCGGCGGACGAAGCTGGCAAGTTGATATTGCAAGAGGTTTACCGCACTGTGAAGGATGCCCGGAATGGCGGGCGGTTGGTTTTCCTTGAAGATTATGATATGAATATCGCGCGTTACCTGGTTCAGGGCGTGGATATCTGGCTAAATACCCCTCGGCGTCCGAACGAAGCATCCGGAACGTCAGGAGAGAAGGCTGCCTTGAATGGCGTTCTCAATTTCTCTGTGCTTGACGGCTGGTGGCGTGAAGGGTTCAATGGCATGAATGGCTGGGCAATCGGAGATGATGCTGAATATCCTGATTCGAACATGCAAGATGAATCCGATGCCAATTCACTATATGACACTCTTGAAAATGAGATCATTCCTTTGTATTATGATGAAAGAAGCGGTGATAATCTACCAGTTGAATGGATCGCTCAGATGAAGGAATCCATGCGGACATTGATTCCACGTTTCTGCACTCGCCGGATGGTAAAAGAATATATGCGGGAATTATATATGCCTGCAATTCGCTCTTCGTTGGAAAAGAAAACTCCTTCAATTATTAAGGAATAAATCATGGAATGGCTTCTCTCAGGAACAGCGTGGCTTGGTGCTCTTTTCATCTTCATCATGCGTGTCCTGGACATGACGTGTGATACATTGCGTGTCCTTTTTGTGGTGCGAGGTAAAAAAAACCTGGCGTGGTTTTTAGGGTTTGCACAGGCAGCCATTTTCGTTGTGGCTATTAGCCAGGTACTCACTCACCTGGACAATCCCCTCACAATAATTGGGTATGCTGCCGGATTTGCAACCGGCAACGTGCTGGGGATGTATATAGAGGAACGTCTCGCAATTGGGCATACATCCATCCGGGTAGTCAGTTCCAACCGGGGCACTCTGCTGACTGAAAAATTACGCGAATACGGCTTTGGCGTGACCGAGATCCCTGCTCGCGGCCGAGATGGCATGGTAACCGTTCTTAATTTGTCCGTCAAGCGCAAAGATGTGGACCGGGTTGATACGATCATTTTGGAAACAGACCCGGATGCCTTCATTACTACTGAAGACATACGTCCACTGCGTCGTGGTTTCTGGCGTTCATAAATATTTATTACCAACAATTTTAACAAAATCGGGTCAATTAATTGTACATAAGCCTATGGATATCAGGTGGGCCAAAATCTTTCCATCTCCATACATTCTAAAATAGTGAATTATTATATGTTTCTAATTTGAAGTAATGTGCTTTAATAGAATTATCCAAAAATTTCATTTTTCATAAAAGAGGCACAATGTCGAATTATGATCTTAAATCCCTGAAGTTACCAAAATTAACAGGAACACCATTAAAACTTTTTGCAGCTGCCGTTGAGAACCCAACAGCTCGTGGCGCTCTGGTGCCAGGCCTGCTTGAAAATGGCGGTATTCCGTTCCTCAGAAAAATGATCCTTGATGAGGCACCCACATTCTACCCGCTTGTGCGTCCCCAAAACCAGATTCACCCTGAAGAATTCAAGGCCGATCTTGTGGGGAAACCAGAAAACTTCCCATTTAAGACGATGTCTGATTACTCACGGGCTTATTGGAACGGAGAAACAACTCCTCTAGAAGTAGCTGAAAAAGTGCTGGCTGCCATCAAAAACAGTCAGGAATCTGCCCCGGATCTTAAACTTTTTATTGCTGTAAATCGGGAAGACATCCTGGCGCAGGCGAAAGAATCTGCGGAGAGGTATGCCAGCAAAAAACCGCTCAGTCCATTGGATGGCGTCCCGGTGGCAGTCAAAGACGAAGTTGATATGCTGCCTTACCCCACGACGGTTGGCACCAGTTTCCTTGGGAAAGAACCAGCCAGGCAGGATGCGACGGTTTCGGCGCGGTTGAGGGCTGCCGGGGCTTTGCTGGTTGGAAAGACCAACATGCACGAGATTGGTATTAATCCGAATGGATACAACGCTACATTTGGAGCGGTACGTAATCCATATAACCCGGATTGTGACCCGGGCGGAAGTTCCAGCGGTAGTGCCGCCGCAGTGGCAGCCGGGGTCGTTCCCGCAGCAATTGGCGCGGATGGTGGTGGATCGATCCGCATTCCGGCATCACTCTGTGGTGTGGTGGGGTTAAAATCCACCTTCGGGCGTATCAGCGAGTTTGGTGCAGCACCGCTTTGCTGGAGCGTTGGGCATTTGGGGCCATTGACGAGCAGTGTGGAAGACATGGCTATGGTTTACTCAATTATTGCCGGAGCAGATCCAAATGACCCTAATACTTTACAACAACCTGCTGTCACTCTAAAGGATTGGAATAAACCAGACCTGAAAGGACTGACAGCCGGAGTTTATAAGGAATGGTTCGAACATGCAGATTCTGACGTAGTCAAAACGAATTATGCCCTAATAGAAGAACTAAAATCCCGCGGGTTGACCGTGAAAGCAATTGAAATTCCAGAATTGAATGCTACCCGGGTAGCCCATGCTATCACCATCCTTTCTGAAATGGCTATCTGTTTACGTCAATATGCAGAAAATCGTAAAGATCAGGGCGCTGCGGTGAGATTATCCCTGGTAATTGGTGAGGTATTGACCGCAATGGATTATTTGCAAGCGCAACGGATGCGTACCAGGGCTATGAATAATTTCGATAAGGTATTTAAGGAAGTGGACTTGATATTAACACCTTCTACTGCCAGGTCAGCCCAACCGATCTTACCTGGCGGGTTGCAGGCTGGCTGGTCAGATTTATCCCTGGACACTGAAATGATGCGTTTTATCATTCCAGGAAATCTTTTAGGGTTACCTGCAATCAGTTTCCCAAGTGGCTATGATACGCGTGGCATGCCTGTTGGAATGCAGGCGATTGGCCGGCATTGGGAAGAGCATGTGCTGTTGCGGGTTGCATATAATGCAGAGCGAGTTGTGAAAAGAACACTTCCGAGAATGTTTTTTGGGTAACAATTTCTAATAAGAATTTTGCACAGTACAAGGTATCAGAGCCGCAAATTATTCCCTGGGAAGTACTACCATGTGATTTTGCTGGTCTTGTTCTTGCACCAAATCCAATGTTAAGGAGTGCATATGAAAAGACCATCCCCATTTCGATACCTATTGCTTATCATTCCGGTTGTGCTGGTAATTTTGCTTGCGGTTATTATGCGTAATCAACTGGCACGGCTTGCAGGAATCGCTCCTTCTGACAATACAGTATTGGAACCTGTCACAGAATCCACTCCGATGCCTCTCGAGGATGTTCAGGGCTTTCAGAAGTCCGTCGATGCTGCGGTTGAAAAATTAAAGCAGGCTGACCCTGGTTTTGCTCTCTACAACCCAAAAGTAAACAATGTTGAATTGGCTGAGGATGGCTCAACGGCATTGATATGGCTTGAAACCTTTGATCCCGAGACTGGCGAACTACTAGCCCGTGAACCGGAATTGGCAATTGCGAAAAGTAACCCTTCCGGCCAGAAAGGTACCGCCGACGAATGGGGAATCACACTCCCGTATGACCTGGTTTATGAAAAGCTGGTTGACGAAATGCCTGATGGTTTGATGGGCGCTGATCTGGTGCAAAGGTACCAGGAAAAGTATGCAGAACCGAAAGTGGCTGCCAAATTTGGCGGTTACTACTTGCCATGGGCTGGAGGTGTTTCAAAGAAACTAACCTGGAGCATAGGTCATAAATCCTGTTCAGGTTCTGATTGTAAGTATGCTTTTGATTTTGCGGATGGTACCATGTTCCCGATCCAGGCTGCGAAAGGTGGCACAGTCTTCGCTGCCCAATGGACTTGTAACAATGGTTCTACGAAATGCACCAATTACCTGATCCTCAAAGACAACAGTACCACTCCAGTATCCTATCAACTGTATTATCACATGGCGAATGGTTCCATTCCTACTGCTCTTAGAGTTAAGGGTGCTCGTGTTAACCAAGGGCAATATATTGGTAACGTGGATGATACAGGCTATAGCACAGCCAACCACCTGCACTTTATGGTTCATACCAGCAGTTATGGTTACTGGGGCCCATCGGTTGATATTACATTTAAAGATGTGGATATTAATTATGACTCTGTAACAAAAGGTGGCCGCCCACGAATGTCATCCGAGGCGAGTCAGTATGGTGGCCAAGGCAAAACCAGTTACGTTTCAGGCAACCGCCCAGCCAATGCCCCAACCGGGACATTGAGTGCCCCTGCTGTTGGCCAGGTCTTCACGAGCAACAATCTTGTGATCAAGGGCGTTGGTAAGGATGACAAGGGTATTACAAAAGTCCAGGTTATCGCAAATTTCAACGATGCTTGGCATGAAGTCGGTCAACCCACCACTTCAGCCAGCTTCTCCATTCCTGTCGATATGTGTGCTACGGGTAAAGAGATGCCGAATGGGCCTATTGTTTTGGCTGTGAACCTTTACGATGTTGAAGGTAATCAGTCTTATGGATATGTGGGTTTTCGCGGTATTACCAAGAATTTCTCTTGCGATACTGCGCCGGTTCAACAAGCCTGTGTTCCTGAATCGGATCAAGTAGCTCTTTTCAACCAAACCAATTATTCAGGGACGTGCAAGGTCTTTAACCCTGGCGATTATCAAAATAGAGCTTCCATGTTATCGTTCGCTGGAAATGATGTCGCATCAGTACTTGTTGGGAATAATGCCCAGATTACTCTTTGGGCAAAAGCATATTACACCAATCGAGCAGAAACACTGGTTGCTTCAGACCCGGATCTGGCCGATAACCTTATCAACCGCGGTGCATTTAACTCATTCAAAGTAAAAACCCATGCTACAGCGGCTGTTGCACCAATAATCTCGTATCCAACGAGCGGCGCAAATCTAACAGCTGATGATAGTATCACTTTATACTGGTTGAATGGTGGCTGGGCGGATGAATTCCAGGTGGCTGTGAGTGGAACGAATGGTTTTGTCACTAAAACCTCACCCTGGATGCAGGCTACTTCCTGGAGCCTGGGAAGTCTGCCGATTGGAAGCTATAACTATAGCGTCAAGGGTAGAAATACTGCCAATAATTCCAATACAACGCTGGCAACCTCATCCTTCTCTGTAAAGGCAGCTCCGGCGTTATCGGGAACACCAATCACTGCACCATACTCGGACACAATCGAAGTAGGTGTGAATGGGTGGAAAGCAACCGGTTTATGGAAGCAAACAACAGCCAAATATAGTAGTCCAACACATTCCTGGCTCTATGGTGAGACCGTCAGCGGTGTCCTCCAATACGATACCGGCGTTTTTGGCACTCTGACTTCCCCTTCGATCAAGATTCCTGAAAGTGGATTCTATCTGCATTTTGTATACCGTTACAAGACCGAGAGTCCACAAAAGTTCTGGGATCAACGGATTGTTCAAGTCTCAAAAGATGGCGGACCATTCACAGATGTATATCAGGTTTACGATGATCCGATAAATACATGGCTTTTGAGTCCGGCCATTGACCTAAACACATATGCCGGCAGCAATATCCGCATCCGGTTCTACTTTGACACAGTTGATAACACTTTGAATATCGGTGATGGATGGTACATAGATAATATCCAGGTTGACCGAAGCGCTCCTGCCGGAAATTGCAATGAACCAGTTCCGAATAATACCATTCTGGATGCTCAGAGTATTGTTGGCAATGCAACTGTAACCGGAGATATTTGTGCGGCTGGGGATGTAGATTTCTACAAATTCACAGCTAATGCAGGACAAACGATCACCTTTGATGTGGATGCGAAGACCATCGGTTCTGCCCTGGATCCTTATCTATTCTTAATCGATCGAAATGGTAAAACGGTGCTGGCAGAAAGTGATGATGAAGTTGCATTTGTAGTTAAAGATTCCCGCATCTATTACACAATACCTGCGAATGGCACCTATTACCTGAAACTCAAAGCCTGGGATCATCCAATGGTGGGTGGAACGAATTACTTCTATACATTGCGAATTTACAGCGATCCAACCCCGCCAACGGCTTCCATGAGTTATCCTACCAATGGCGTAAAAATTCCCAATGCACCTGTGAATATCCGTATCAATGCAAATGATAATCAATCTGGAAGCGGCGTAAACCATATAGTTGTCTTCTGGCATAACCATGATTGGGATACCGGAAAATGGACGAAGATTGGTGAAGACTGGAATGGAACGGATGGCTGGAGCGTTGTTTTTGATCCGACACGTGAGGGAAATGGCTCGAATGGGGCGATATATGCCCAGGTCTTCGATGGATCGGGCAACTGGACCAGCGCATCCAGTTGGAGTTTGATTACAGACGTCAACCAGGCTCCCCCGCCAATTCCAACATCAAGTATGCTGCCTTTACCAGCAGTATCAGATATCAATACCGTGCTACTTCAGTGGAATGCCGTTGATGTTGGCTCGGGCATAGCTGGTTTCGAGTTCCAAATGCAGGAAAATGGTGGAAATTGGGTTGATTGGAAGCCTGTAAATACAGTGTCCCCGGCGGACAGGTTTACCTGGTTTATTGGTGAAACTGGAAAGAGTTATGGATTCCGTATGCGTGTAGTCGATGCAACCGGGACAAAGGAAGTATATACGTCGGCAGCCGAAGCATCAGTAACACTCAAAGCTTGTACCGTTGGTGTTGATAGCTTCGAGGTGGATAACATTTCATCAGCTGCAAAGTCCTTGCAACTTGGTGCAGATCGACAAAATAGGACATTCTGTGGTCAAAACGATGAAGATTGGGCGAAATTCTCACTTCAACCAGGTGAGATGTTCTTCATCAATGCCTTGCCAACATCACCATCGGATGCAGTTGTGATGACAATTTATGATAGCGCCGGTAATGCACTGGCCGAAAAGTTCCCGACACAGCTCGGACAGCCATCCACCATCCGTTGGAACGCTCCTGATACCCAGACCTATTACCTCAAGATGCGCAACTTTAATCCACTCATAGCTGGGGATGGGGTTGGTTACCAGGTTTGGATCGATCAAGGAATTCGATTATTCGTTCCAATGGTTCTACCATAACAATCCAAATAGGTTAATTTCTTTCTTGTCCCCACCGCATCCGGTGGGGAAATTTTGTTTATTTACATGGTAAATGTTTATTTAAATTCCTAATATCTGAGGAAAAGATGCGCCAACCCTTGCTATGGTAAAATTCCATAGCCTCATGGTTATTCGAAGTGTAAATAAATGAATAAAAGAGTATTATCTTATCTCGCCTTGGTTGTTGGCATACTATCCCTTACCCTCTCTGCATTCTTTGTACGCTGGGCAGATGCACCTGCGCCAGTATTTGCTTTTTATCGGATGGGAATAGGAGGATTGTTAATCACACCGCTTTTTCTAAGAGCTGGTCCAGCCAAGCAAATCCCATCTAAAAAGTTGTTAGTCATCCCAATCATTGGTGGAATATTCACGACTGTTGACCTAACGCTGTGGAACGCAAGTGTGCAGTCCACTACAATTGCAAATGCCACCCTGCTAGGAAACACGGCCCCGATCTGGGTTGTGCTTGCACTATGGATAATCTTCAAGCAGAAATTTACAAATAAGTTTTGGATTGGTCTTGTGTTGGCTCTTGTTGGGGCTGGTACAGTATTAGGCTACGATTTATTTGGGCGGCCGCATTTTGGGCTTGGGGATACAATGGCTTTGGTTTCCGGCATGTTCTATGGGGGTTATTACCTGGCAACGCATTATGGCAGAAAAAACTTAAATGTCGTTCCATATCTCTGGGTGGTTTCGGTAGTTGCAACAATTAGCCTGCTGTTCGTGAGCCTGGCGATGGGTTATTCCATCATCGGCTATTCTACCCAGACCTACCTGGCTTTCCTAGGCGCCGGGATTGTTGTGCAGTGCATTGGTTATGTAGCCATCGCTTATGCGCTTGGCAATCTCTCTCCATCCATCGTGGCGCCTACATTGATCTTGCAGCCGGTCTTTTCTGCGCTTTTGGCAATCGCTCTGTTCAATGAACACCTGCTACCGATTCAATGGCTTGGAACGGCGGCTGTACTTTCGGGTATCTTCTTGATCAATCGCAGTAACCAGCCTGTCAAAGAACCAGTTCCAGTTGAAGACTCTTGGTAAGCAAGTTAAATTTAGGAACGAATGAAGTGGGGAATTTCCTCTGGTAACGGTAATGATATTTCAACTATCCCGATGAATCTGTCGCCATCCATTACCGGTGATTGGTAGATCATTTTTTTCTTACCAACTTTTTCAATCGTATAAACATTCAGCTTTTGAGAGTTCAATAATTCCTTTAGTTTGGATCTCGATGGTTCCGGGTGACAATCCAGGACATTCTCTCCAATTAATTTTTCACCACCATATTGCGAAAATGACTCTGCTGCAGTTGTGTTCATCTCCCGAATAATGCCATCAGCGTCACAAAAAGTAATTGACGCATTAATACCGTTCATCCAGTTAATTTGCTCTGTTTGCTTCATTGATTCACCTTAAGAGAATTACAATTGACATCCTGATTTGCTTGTTTCTTCTTCTGCTTGGCAGTGTACATGGATTCATCAGCCAGTTTCAGCGCTGCATTCAACGACCCACCTTTTTCTGTTGTTGCCATGCCAATCGATATACTGACTGGGAGTCCATTTACATTTGAAGAAGATTGATTAAATTTGCTGTTGATCCGTTCCATCACTCGCGATGCTGTCTCGTGACTTGCACCTGGAAGCAAAGCAGCGAATTCATCTCCACCGATCCTGGCGACGACATCTTCTCCTCTGAAGCAGGAGCGAAAAATACTGGCAGCTTGCTGCAGCAGTTTATCACCTGCAGCGTGCCCGAATGTATCATTAATGTGTTTCAGGTCATCCAGATCGCCCATGATTGTGCTAATGGGGTAGGACCGTCCACGCTCTAATCGGATGATCTCTTCTTCAAAATACAGACGGTTATATAAGCTGGTCAACTGGTCATGGATGCTTAAATACCTTAACCTCTCTTCATTGTTCTTGAATTCAGTGATATCCTGCCCAACATACAACACCAATTTAGGATTTCCTCCGGGTGCTCTTTGAAATATAAGCGACCGAAAACTGATCCAGCGCGGTTCGCCACTGTGGTTCATCATCCGAAACTCGGATTGTATGACTTCATTATCTTCAGCGTATTGCAACTTTTGGCTATGGGAAGCATAAATATGTTTATCCGTCGGAAAAACCCTGCCTTGCATGAAAACCGGTCCAAGTTCAAGCAGTTCATCATTTGAAAAACCAAAGAAGTCAGAAAACTCCTGATTTACATAATTGAAAACATCGATCTCAACATTCAGAAGACACAATAAATTGGGAGTTGTATCCAACACTTCTTGCACCAGCCTGGATGCATCTTCCAGCAGTTTGGTTCGTTCGTTGACTCGCTCTTCCATTTCTTCATTCATGAGATTAAGACGGGAGATAAGTTGATTGAATGGACGCACCATGTTTGCCAGGTCAGGATTTTCTGGTTCTCCAATAGATTCCTTAATTGGGATATCCCCTTGTGCAATTTTGTTGATTTTCCTAATAATTTCCCGTATTGGTTTTTGAAACATCAGGTGGAATGCCAGCCAGAGGCTGAAAATGGAAATTACTAAGATTACGATTATAATTAAAAACTCGGAAAATGATATCCCAACATTATCAAGCATCTTTGGTTACTTCCTCAAATTGAATTTGCTTTTATTAATCATCCAGTTTCTACACTAAACATACTATACATCACTTTAAAAAAACTGACTGATGGTCAGTATCAAAGCAGAGTACCAATGTTATTTAATTTTAGTAAATTTTGGAAAAAATATAATAAAGTGTGTGTAAATTTTCTAATCAGACATCCAGTCGATAACCAATGCCGCGGACAGTTATGATAAACCGGGGATGACGCGGATCGGTTTCGATGATCTTCCGCAGCCAGCTAATATGTACATCGAGTGTACGAGTATCTGCTGTATATTCTGTTTCCCAGATATATTTGAAAAGTGCATTCCTCTCGATGACTTCCCCTGGATGTTCCATGAGATACTTGAGTAATCTTATCAAGTTTGGAGTCAGTTTTCCGTTGTTGTTCATGCAGCGGACACGCTTTTGCTCCATATCCAGCCAGATCGGTCCTTTATGGAGCACGTCCTTACCTTCGCCAGGAAGTAATGGCTTGATGCGGTTTATCAGCTTTTGAATTGTGAAAGGAAGCGCGAGGGTGATATCTTTACCGATCGTTTTACTGATATCGTTGTGATTCTTCTTGTTTTCATCTGGCGGAGAAATTAAGATAATTGGGATGTCATCCATCGCAGCTCGCAATGACTGGCATATCCTTTTTCCTGAAGTTCGCAGTGAATCAGCATCTACTACAATAATGTCCGGGTCGATTTCAATAAAGCGAGCAAGTGCGGCTGTGCCATTGCGTACGTGGAAAACATCAAATCCCCGCTTCTTTAACCCCGGGCCAAAAGATGGGTGATCACCGCGACTTCCTTCAATTAATAGAATTCTATCGGCCAAATGCGCTTACCTAAAATATTTATTTTGTTATGTGCTTGTACTTCCCCCAGCGATAAAAATATATTTTCGCAACTATGTGGTGTTAAACGATGGTTTACTGTTTCAGTGTAGCTGGGTATATTTGAGTTTTATTATTATACTCCACAATTTTCAAAAAATTTGTTCAATATTAAATGAGTTCTTTAACATTTGAATATTTTTGATTTATTTTTTTGTTTGGTTGCATCAAACAGCCTATCTTGAAAGTTGTTGCTGAATAATTGCGTTCCACAATCATCGGGTTTGTTTATCTTATAGCCAGATTTGGGTATAATTAACTGACATTACAAAAGTATAGGTGGCATGTTACCAGGAGTTTTAATGGGAAAAATGGTTGAAGTTGTCATTGACAGTTTACGGGTAAGTCTTACAAATTCGCAGAGAGTATTGATCTTGCATGCAAAACGCGAAGATCGTTACCTACCGATTTGGATAGGACCATACGAAGCTGAAGCGATCACCATCATCCTACAGGAAGTGGAGGTTTCCAGGCCACTTACTCACGATCTGTTGAAAAATGTTTTTGGTGAACTCCATGCAAAATTGGTCCAAATCCAAATCTTTTCCCTTCAGGATGATGTTTTTTATGGCAAGATCGTAGCTGAAGTTGGTGAGGAGATCGTTGAGATCGATTCCAGACCATCTGATGCGATTGCCCTGGCCATAAGAGCGCACATTCCGATCATGGTTGATTTGGATGTGCTTAATCAGGCGGGAATCAAACCAGAACCGACTTTGATGCAGCAGGACGCTGGTGACAAGCAGGATGATTCCGAAAAGGCTCCATTGGATAAATCCTCTGAAAAACGGCTATCAATTTTTGAAGATTTTCTCAATCAGTTGGATGACGAAGAAAAGCCGGGACCAGATGACAAGAAACCATCGGACGATCCACAAAATAACAACTGAAATTAATCAAGTTAACCAGTTTTATAACAATCAACGATTTCTGCACCGTGGAGTTTTCCATGCAAGATTTTCCTGACCAAAGTAATGAAACTTCGACTGATATTCAGACGATGCCGCATAACCGTGATGCGGAAGAGTTGTTGTTGGGTTCGATTTTAATAAACCCCGAAGCCATTTATGATATTGTTCAATTTATTGAAGCAGAAGACTTTTATATACATCGGCACCGTTGGATTTGGCATACCTACACCCGTCTGATCGAAAACCGCATTCCAATCGATTTGTTGACAGTAACAGAAGATCTTGCCGCCCAGAATCATCTGGCAGAATTGGGCGGTCCGGCTTATTTGACTTCGCTGGTAGCAAAAGTGCCAAGTGCGCTTAATGTGGAATCTTATGGCCACATTATTGCCGATCATGCCATTCGCCGCCGCTTGCTGGCCGCCGCGAATGATGTTGCCCGCCTGGCGTACAATCAGGAAAAGCAACTGAATACGGTCATTGATGATGCTGAAAAATCCATCTTTGCCATTAGTGAACGACGGGTTCGAAACGACCTTCAGCCTATCCGTGTCGTTTTGAGTGAATACTTCGATCATATTGATGAACTTGCCAAACGTAGCGATGAATTCTTCGGTGTGCCAACCGGTCTGACAGATCTCGATAACCTGCTAGGTGGGTTGCAAAAATCCGATCTATTGATCGTGGCTGGGCGGCCGGGCATGGGTAAAACCGGATTTTTGTTAGGTGCAGCCAAAAGCGCGGCATTGAATCACAAAAAACATGTTGCCATCTTCTCGCTGGAAATGTCAAATGAGCAGTTGGTTCAAAGATTAATCTCCCAACAAACCGGGATAGTCTCCCAAAAATTGCGAACCGGCAAACTGAATGAAGACGAATATCCGTTATTTGCTCAGGCTGTTGGTACGTTGAGCAATACCACTATCTTTTTGGATGACACACCGGCGATCACGCCATTGCAAATGCGCACCAAATGCCGCCGTTTGCATATGGAGTACAATCTCGATCTCATCATTGTGGATTACCTTCAACTCATGAGCGGGGATACCCGAAATGACAACCGTGTTCAAGAAGTCTCTTACATTTCACGCTACCTTAAAGTACTGGCTCGTGAGTTGAATGTTCCAGTCCTTGCGGCTGCCCAACTTTCTCGTGCTGTCGAACAGCGCTCTGACAAACGACCGGTGCTTTCAGATTTGCGCGAATCCGGCAGTTTGGAGCAGGATGCAGATATTGTCATGTTCATTCACAGGCCTGATGCCCTGGATAAGGATCCGGCGAAGCAAAACGTCGCGGAGCTTATCGTAGCCAAACATCGAAATGGGCCAACCCATTCTGGTATTCAATTGGTATTCATGCCGCACCTTGCAAAATTTGAAAATGCTGCAAAGATTCCCAGGTAATTAATTATGGCAGATGTAACACCTACCACTTCCTCTGAGCATAAATTCACCGGATTTCCAGCGGGTGTCACGATGCTTACCGAGCTGCCGGAACCTTTTTTTACAGATCTACTCCCGATCATTGATGACCTGGCAGAGTTGAAGATCACCCTGTATGCGATGTGGTACATCCAACAGTTGGATGGCGACATTCGGTATATGCGTCTTTCGGAAATGCAAAAAGATCCAGTATTGAAGCAGGCGCTTACCATTGGGTTAGGTGAGGATGATTTTTTGGAAATATTACAATCTACTTTGCAGAAAGCGGTTAAACGTGGAACGCTCCTACTTATTACTGAAAAAGAATCCCAGGAGCTCTATTACTTCATCAATACACCCCGCAGCCAGGCAATCCTGGATGGATACCACAAAGGTGAGTGGCATCCGGAGGCGGTCAAACATCAACCGATCGGTCTGGATTTGGACAAGCCGGATGTATTCAAACTCTATGAGCAAAACATCGGGCTGATCACACCTATGATCGCAGAACAGTTAAAATTGGCTAGTGATGAGTTCCCAATAGGCTGGATCAAGGATGCCATGCAGATTGCCGTTGAAAATAATGTGAGGCGCTGGTCGTATATTAACCGGATACTCCAATCATGGCAGGAAAGAGGCCGTAATGCCAAAAATTGATGAAACCATTCAAAAAATTGCAGCCGGTATCCAACCGGTAAGTGGCTTGAATTCCGAATTGGTTGTTGATAATACACCGAAACCATTGGGCGATCCAAATTGTGAGATCTGTCATGGTATTGGATTTGTCCGCCGGGAATTACCCATCACAGACCCGAACTTCGGCAAAATGCAGATCTGCCAATGCCGTCAGGGTGAGATTCTAAAAAGCGTTCATTATAAGCTTTACCAGTTTGCCAACCTTGCGTCACTGGGTCAGTTTACATTTGATAACTTCAAGTCGGAAGGGAAGGATGGTAACCTGCCTCAGTCTGACTCATTGTCCCTCGAAACTGCTTTGAATAGCTGCCGCAATTTTGCCGGGCACCTGGATGGCTGGCTTCTAATAACCGGGCAGTACGGATGTGGAAAAACGCATCTTGCTGCTGCCATTGCAAATAAGGCAGTCTCGCTTGGAATCCCAACTTTATTTCTAACTTCACCGGATCTATTGGATTGGATGCGATTCGCATATTCTGATCCGGAAACCACTTTTGAGCAGCGGTTCGAAGAAATTCGTAACATTCAATTGCTGGTATTGGATGATTTCGGTACCGAAAACGCCACTTCGTGGGCTCAGGAAAAATTATTCCAAATCCTCAACTATCGATATCTTAACCGCTTGCCTTTGGTGATCACCACCAACCATGACCTGGATTCGATCGAAAAGCGTATCCAATCCCGCTTGCAAGATCCGGAATTGGTACAGCGTATTTTCATTTCTGCGCCGGATTATCGCAATCCAAAGGCAATGGGAGCACATTCAGAACTATCATCCTTGAACTTGCATTTGAAACGTACATTTGATTCTTTCGATAGCCGCAAAGGTGAAAAATTACCAGCTACGAAGCTATCCAGCCTGGAGCAGGCACAAAAAGCAGCCAGAAAATTTGCTGAAAAACCAAATGGATGGTTGATCCTGACTGGAGGTTATGCTACCGGGAAAACCCACCTGGCAGCGGCAATCGGCAACTATCAGGCTGGGAAGGGAACACAACCGTTGTTTATCAGCGTTCCGGATCTAATGGATCATTTGCGCTCCACGTTCCACCCCGACAGCCGTACTAGCTACGATCAACGTTTCGATGAGATCAAAACTGCACCATTACTGATCCTCGATGACCTGGGTGGGCAAAACGCGTCAGCCTGGGTTAAAGAAAAGCTTGATCAATTATTCAATTATCGATATTACGCAGAACTACCAACTGTTGTCACATCATCCATACCACTGGAAAGATTGGATGAGCGAATACTCTCCCGCATTCTTGACCGTCAATTGTGCAAGGTCGTGGATATTGATGTTCCTTCTTATAATCGTGCGGAAGAAGTTATCCGTCCGCGCAGGAGTGGCGGTCGAAAAGAAGGTACTCTAGACTTTTGACCCAGAATGATTAAGGCTCAATAGCCTGGTACATCTTATTTCCAAAAGCGATAAATAGCACTTTGCCTGGGTTCACGGTGAACGCAGAAGCTGTTTTCCCTGCCAGTTTGAATGGATCACCGGATTGCATGGATAGTTTTTTCTGTAATGTCATTCTCACCGAGAAGTGATATAACGACTGACCGGATGAATCCAACAGGTAAATGGATGGATCGGGTGGCTGGCTGTATTGAATTTGCGAGAAGGTAGTTCCAGGCACGATGACCGGCTTTTTCTCGCCACCATCCAATGTGATGACATACGGCATCGGGTCTTTGCACTTGGTAGGAGCGCCTGGCATATCGCTATACACGCAGGAGGTCATGTGGCCGTCCTGGTGGATCATATACAGGTCGTTTCCATTGACAGAAAAATCCAGTGCTTCTTTCAATGGCGGTGTTTCGACATCGAAATAATTGACAGGTTTATTGATATAAGCGCCAATTCCGCCGAGGTACATCCATACGGCATTTGCTTCCACATCCATCACATACAGTCGTGAGCCGTCTACAGTGATCGCCTTAACCTTGCCCCAGCCCGATTCGGGTGGCGTAAGTGTCATGGAAGTAGCCATGCTTCCCGGACCGCAATATACGATGTTTCCTCTGCCATCCAGGGCTACCAGGCTGGCATTAAGCGAGTTGCCCTTGGGTACGAGTGTAATATCCACGAATGGGTCGACCATGTATGAGCCGTAGGGACCTGGTGCACAACTAAAAGTGGGGTCAAGTTCAAAACCCTTACCAGTTAGTATTGCTCTGAGTACCTGTCCACCATTTGAATCCAGCATGTAAATATCTGTTGAGGATGCCACGATTTGTGTGATGTTCACCGATGGCGGCAAACCATCCACGATCGCGGGTGTGAATTCAAGTCTGGCAACGCCACCTATGTCATCCAGCACGTCCTGCGCCTGGGCGCGAAGAGCATCCGCTTCCGGGCTTGTGCCATACTTCTCAGCGCTATCCACAATAACGAGTATATCTTCCCAGGCTTTCATTAGTTCACCAGAATTTTTGATCCCTGCTGTTTGTTCTGCCGACGCCTTTGCCTGGGTAATGTAATAATCAAACTGGCTGGACTTTCCTCGTGTCAGATACATACTGGAAGCAGCCACAACCACGATCAACGGAATGGCAATGGAAATGAGGATCATGGCTGGATTTGGAAGATTTGGGAGTTTAAATCCACCCTCAGGTGTGATGTAGTCCAGTGCGTGATTTACAGCTGCACCAGTAGTCGATGCAGCTTTTTTAAGCACAACCCCGGTAGTGCCGGCTGTCTGTGATGCAACTTTTCCAGTAGATGTTACAAACTGGTTGAGTTTGCTGGTATTGACTTTCTTGAATCGTATTTCCGCTGCCGGGTGGGGTGTTTTTTTCTCTTTCTTGAATTTTGCAAAAAAACCAGATATATTCGAATTTATGCTCGTCACTCGCTTTGATACGTCATTCTTCAATTCAAGGAAAGCCTCGCGATAGGAAAGTTCGGTTTCTTCAATCAGAATATCCGGTTGAACTCTTGGAATAGGCTTTGCTGGTACACCCGGCGCTGCAGATTTTAATCCCAATACGGGGATGGATGGACGAGTCTCCTCAAGTTGCGGTTGAATTTGGATCGGTTCATCCGTTTTTTCGTTTGTCTCATCCATAGCTTTCGTGCGTGAGGTAACAGCCATCACCGGAATGGCTTTACCGGCCAGGTTTACCTGGGCTGGCGGGTTGGGGTTCATCTGTCGTAAAGGTTGCCCGGGGATCACGGTAGAATTTGATAATGGTGGTTGCAGTGTGATCTTACCATTCCCCGGCCGCAGCTGCACAAGCAATGCCCGAACGTTCGGGGAGACCTGGTTGAGGAGCCGCCGTTTTAGGTAATCCAGAGCCAGGGAGGGGCTGCCACTTAAGTTGGATGGAGTCCAGGTTGCCAGTGGTTCCGGGCTGAATAATATATACTCATCCTCTTTTACTTCACCCAGAAAGAACTGGATACCGATGGTCCGGCTGACACCCAATCCACGGCCCGATGTTTCCGGATCAAAATAATGCTTGGTCTGTTCTTTGTTTAGCAAAAAGCTGTGCGTATAGCCGGAATGGCTGATGTAAACTCTATCTCCATGGATGACTGCGCAATTCAACAGAACGATAACCTGCTTGCCACCGGGGCTTTCCTTCAAGTTGTAATCCAAAACCGCATTGTTTACGATTTCAGCGATCTTCTTCAATCCACTGGTGACAGTACCTGTGGACTGAAAGTATTCCTTCATCGCCTGTTCCAGGATGATCTGAACACGTTCGTCTGGAAGGCTGGTTTCCCCGCCTGAGCTGACCAGCATGGTTAGAAAATCGCCAGAGCGGTTGCGGCTGGCATTTTTTGGAGCAGCCTGGAATCGCAGACCTGGCAAATAATTTTGCTCATGGCTGTTCTTTATATACAGAGGGTAGAGATTGATATCAAACACGAGTATGATTACCTATGAAAATAGATTCGAATTGAATGGTAAGTATCACCTACCATGTTGCAAGAATTTTACCAGCGGGTAAAGGCGTAATGCAAAAAAATTGACGGTAATTAGATTGCATGAAACGATTATAATTCTTGTGTATCCCATTGGCTGAAGTCAACAACACAGAATCAGCGAATGTAATAAGGAATAAGATGTTAAGCTATAGAAAAATCCAGGACCCTGATGAATGGGAAAAAATAAGTGACGAGTGGAATCTACTGCTTGATAGCAGTATCAACCATGTTCCATTCCTGCGATATGAGTACTTGCGGCAATGGTGGAATACATGCGGCGGCGGAGAATGGAATAATTGCGAATTGTGCATTATCACAGCCACCAGTGGGGGTGAATTGGTTGGAATTGCTCCTTTTTTTTACAATCCGAGCACGAATGGTCGAACAAGTTTAATGTTGTTGGGAAGTTACGAGATCAGTGACTACCTGGACTTTATCGTTAAACCGGAATACCTGGATGAATTCTTTTCCGGGTTATTCAATATGATCTCTGCCGATAGTGGAAATACCTGGCAGGAGCTGGATATTTACAATTTATTGGACAACTCACCATCAATTTTAGCTTTGGAACAAGCCGCTGCGCAAGTTGGGTGGATTTCTGAGCGTGAAGTATTGCAGAAGGCACCTTACATCACCTTACCCGAGGATTGGGAGACATATCTTGCGGGGATTGACAAAAAGCAGCGCCATGAAATCCGGCGAAAAATGAGGCGTTTAGCAGAAAGTGAACACGAGCATAGGTGGTATATCGTTGATGAAGAAGCTGATTTACAGGCCGAGATCGAAGATTTTGTAAGTTTGATGATTTTCGATGAAGATAAAAAGAAGTTTCTGAAACCGGAGATGAAAGAGCACATGCGGGATACCATAGTGTGTGCTTTCAATGCAGGTTGCTTGCATCTGGCATTTTTGGAGATCGACGGCCAAAAAGCTGCAGGATACTTAAGTTTTATCTACTTGAATCGATTATGGGTGTACAACTCCGGTTTGAACCGCAAATTCAATGAATTCTCGCCGGGTTGGGTCTTGCTTGGATATATTTTACAATGGGCAATTCAACAGAAACTCAACGAATTCGACTTCATGCGTGGGGATGAAGATTACAAATACAAATTTGGGGCGATAGACCGGACTGTTGTAAGAGTTAAGATTACCAGAAAATAACAAAAACCTTAGATCAGATCCATCCCTGACCGCATATCCGCCAGAAATTCCACCTCCACAAATTTGACACATCAATCCATATCATCTGAGATTTGAAATCCTATAAATTTTGGCTGCAGAGCTGTTACCAGCCTGAAATAAATTGGTAATTCAAAAAATTGGGGCACGAAATAGCGTGCCCCAAAGGGTAAATCATAGATCTGAATTGTCCCCTTGAATTTTCAGATATGCTCCAGCACTCCGATATTTATGGCATTGGGATTGGTGGAACGGTCATCCCAGATTCGATTACTGCATATGCCATTCCATTGATTAGTAAGATCACCTGTTCTCCCAAAGACAGTGCAGCAGCCACATCAGGGCTTAGAGTTGAGAGGCGGAAGTAATCTTGTGATAAGAAGGATACCTTGATGGGGGTCATTGTATTCCTATCAAAACGCGTATCAGTCCAAACCCCATCCACAAGCAGGAAAGTCCTATCCCCGACAACCTTAACAGCATTTGATTCCACCGAGGATTGCACCGGGGCTTCTGCGGCGCTCATGGCGTCGGAATCCGCAGCTTTGTTCACTGCCCCCGCACCACTGGATGGTGCAGGCATGGTGCTCATGGCTTGAAATTCTTCCTCGGCAATCCTTTGCTGTGTTTCCACACCGAGTACATCCGGTTCGGTTACCAAGTAAGACGTATATGGCGTGACGATTCCGTAACGGATCGACAATTTAACAATCTGATCGATGGTTTCTTTATCCGGTCCATTGATGCTAATCTGGTTCAACAAAGCGCCAATTTTTCGGGTTGCCCACAATCCTGGAATGTAACTCGCAGCCTCGTCATCCATCAATGACGCACCTCGAAAACCCTGATCAGGATAAGTGAGGGACTGGTTAAGCCCATTCACATTCCCTGATAGCCGGATAATGGTTTCGCCTGAACCATGATAACGGCCCGTGATAAGCACCTGTGATCCGAAAAATAGATCAGGAAGCGCGGCAGGAGTAAGATCATAAACAGCGATATTGCCAAAATCGAGTTGGAGGTCGGTCATCACTGGAGCAGATATCTTTGAGTAGAATGCATTCATGATTTCGTCCAATTGCTGACCTGGCTGGACGTAAGTACTGCTGCCATGATTTTCCTGGGATAAGGTACCAAGCAGGACTGTGTCCACATCGTAGCCAACACCAAAGCTGAAGAATCTCAGATTCCTTCGGGCGACATCTCCAAAATCATTTATGATCTGCTGGGTGTTCGTAATGCCCTCTGTTGGCAACCCGTCGGTCATGAAAATAAGATATGTAGGCCTCTCATCATTGCTGACAGCGGCGGCTTTTAAAAGTGCAGCATGAATATCCGTCGATCCGGCAGCGGAATATCGCTTTAGCCATTGTATTGCTTTGGACGCGTTTTCGGCTGGCTGCATCGAATCTGCGAATGCCTCTGCAGCAGTACTGAAAGAGATCACGTTGAATTGGTCATCCGGGTTCAACTTTGTGAGAATAAAATCGGCAGTTGCAAGGGCTTGTTGATATTTCTCTCCGTCCATGCTTCCGGAATGATCCAAAACCAGGATGACATCTTTTGAAATGATCCTGTCCGGGAGTTCCGGTTTGGGAGCAAGAAGCAGCATAAAGAAACCATCCGGGTCGGTAGGATCCATATTTTTATAAGAAAACAGATGAAAAGCCTCACTAGTGCCCGTGGAGTAGTAAATGCTGAAATCTGTATCCGGGGTTATATTTCCCGCTTCATATCCTGCAATCGCATGGAATTGATCCGGTTGAGTCGTTGAGATGGAGTGTGATGGGGAGTAAACTGCCCGGATCGGTTCCACGGAAGCGATATCCACTTTGATGGAAACACTCTCTAGCGGCAATAAGGAGAATTTTTCTGTATTCAAAGGATAGGAATAGCGAATCAATCCATTTTCCGACAGCAACGGTTGAGAATATTCCAACTGGATGCGACGCTCTTCTCCGCTTGCGATCGGGAATATGCGTACCTGAACAGCTCCTTGATCGGCGTATTCCAACAATGCAGGGTCACGCATTGTGCGTACTATCTCTTCGTATTGGCGCCTGGCTTCGGCAGCATCAAGGATCTTACCCTGTACTTCTTTGCCATCGATCCACAGTTTAAAAGCAGAAATACCTGCATCCCGCGGAATTGGGAAGGTGTATATGCCTTCCACGGTCCAGTCGTTTGGATTGTAAAACACCTGATCCACCCTGGTTATAGCCAGTTGATTGGCGATTTTAATATCCACATGGTGATACCGAATGACAAGCTGCTCCATGATTGGTCGATCCGGGATGATGATTCCATCCGCTGAAACGAATTTTGGCAAAAATGCAACAAGCAATGAAGAAATTATTAATATCTGTGCAAATTTTGTTTTCATTCTTCCCTCCGTTGTCTAATTACAGTTTTATACTATGTTCATAACGAAAGAAAACTGGTTTTGTTCCAACATTCGTTTATCTTAATTTCAACTAACAATACTAGCTACTGTGATGGCAAATAAATATCCGTAACTGCCAACATTGTGTTCATTCATAAATAAACACTATATAATGGAAGAGAGGCGGTTTATCTCTAGCCGAGCAGTTTGACTTTCAATGTACGATCAACCGGTTTGCTGCGATGGAATAATAGGCGCCTGGGAGGAGAAGGTATGCAGGAAAAACAATACAAGTCAGTATATGAATTTATTCCCTGCCCAATTCTAATTTTGGACGAAAACTTTCTGATCAAAGACTGCAATTTAGCGGCATCTGAATTTGATCCGAAATTTCTACCCGGGGAAAACATACAGACAATATTCCCCTGGGTATTCCCGGAGTTAGGGGGGTTTTCTGAATCAGCGTTAGGAGAGATCATCCTCTTGCAAAAGGAAGCCGGGACGAAACCAGAATCCTGGGTGGAACTGCACATTAAGAAACTTGAGCAGCCCAAAAAGGGAAAAGGTGAATTATTACTGATCGTCCACGATATTTCCGAAATAAAAAAAGCTGAAATTGCAATAGAACACGATCAGCGTTTATTTTTTAGCATCATTGAATTCCTTCCAGACCCCACTTTTGTTGTGGATACTCATGGAATAGTCATCGCCTGGAATAGAGCTCTGGTCGAGCTGACAAAAATCACCGCAGAAGAAATGGTTGGGAAAGGGGATTTCGAATATGCTCTGCCATTCTATGGCACCCGGCGGCCAATGTTGATCGATTATATTCTGAAAGACATCGACCAACCTGCCTTGCATTACCCGAAGTATAAAGTGGATGGAGATTTAGTCTCGGCGGAAGTCTACCTGAGTTCCTTGAAGCAAGAAGGGATCCATCTGTGGGGAAAAGCTACCACCCTTAAAAACGTCCATGGTGATGTCCTCGGAGCAGTCGAAACCATTCGTGATATCAGCGACTTGAAAAATTCGAAAGAGCAAATTCAATATTTAAGCGCCCATGATCCTGTGACTGGCTTATACAACCGGCCATATTTTGAATCAGAGATCGAACGTCTTGAAAATGGACGTCGGTACCCTATCAGTATCCTATTTTGCGAGATCAGGTCTTTGAAGAAATTCAATGCAGAGCGTAGATTTCCAGTCGATGATGATAAGGTTAAAGATGCTGCAGGAATTTTGAAAGCTTGTTTCAGGCGCGAGGACCTGGTTGCACGTCTGGATAGCCAAAACTTCGGCATACTTATGCCAGCTTCCGACCAGGAGATCGGAAAAAAAGCAGTTCAGAGGGTTATCCAGTCGGTTGTACGATTTAACCAATCCAAGCCCAAAGGTAACAGCCTTCAGCTTTCGATTGGTCTATCCACGGCAGCAGATTCGCTTACTTTTCGTCAGGCAATTAAAAACGCTCAGATACGCGTGAAAGACACAGCCACTAAATAATGATAAAATATTATCAGTCATGTCCTGCCAAGGACAAGATAAGCCAATGGCAGTATTGAATGACCAAAGAGGGGATAAATATGCAAATACCATTATTCAAAATCATCGTTGCCGGGGATAGCACTGTCGGTAAGACATCATTGATCAGACAATATATCAATTCAAAAATCCAAACTGCCCAGTTTAAACCCAAAGGGATCGATTTTCATATTAAACAGATAGACCTGCCAGAAGGCACAGTGAAACTTTCAATCTGGGACATGGTGGGTGAAGATAGGTATTCTGTCGTCAGAACAAGCTTTTATCGTGGAGCACATACCTGTGCGCTTGTGTTTGACGTCTCCCGCCCCGAGACGATCGCCAGCCTGGATAAATGGCGTGGAGAGATCTACTCCATCTGTCCGGATATCCCTCTGGTGATAGTGGGAAATAAATCAGATTTGTTGGTAGGTGAAGTCGATTCTGCTGCGATGGAGTATGCCATGTCCATCCATGCGAATTTTGTGTTGACGAATGCCAAAACGGGCGATGGGGTTAGTTTCCTTTTTGAGACCCTTGCCAGAAATTCCATGCGCGTAACAGGTTATTGTTAAAAGGTTCCACTATCCACGTTTTGTAATTCAAAACGTAAAATAGTCCCACACCTCCAAAAGAACCATCAATCTCTAAAGTTTCCCATCCAATATGAGAGCAAAACAACGCCAATCTCAATAAATGGCCGGGTTGATCCATGTTCTTATTGCTCCGGACTCATACAGTCATCAAGAATGTCAAGCCTTGCAGAGAATGGCCGATATGTTTTTTTTGGGAATCACCATGAGGCAAGGTGTGGGGAAATTTGAAACAAAAAAGGATACCTTATAAATTCATGGATTTCAACAATTTCGGAATTAAAATAATTTACGGAATTTTTACACAGAGGAATTAAAGCATTTGCTCATTTTGACGATACCAATATCAGACAAAGATGATTCATTCAGAAACCAAACGTGGAGGTCGATTATTGAGAGAACACTCACAATTGAAACGGAAGTCCACCATCGAGCGGTAAAGACAGGACAAGCGGGCTGACTGTCTTTCAGGAAATAAAAATAGCCCGCACTAAAATCAAAGCAGTACCATGGGGAAGGATCCCCAGCCAACCAAACATGGAGGTTTGAAATGGCAGATAATGATGTCACCAGGATTGCTGGTAATATTGGCGCGATGAACGCGCTGAACGCATTGGCAACAATTAACAAGCAACTTTCAGTACATGCAACCCGTCTTTCAACCGGTAAAAGAATCAACAGTGCAGCAGATGACCCGGCTGGTTTGACGATTGCGACCAAAATGCTTTCCCGCAGTGAAGGTCTAAAGCAAGCACTGAGCAATATCGGTGATGCAAAGAACCTTTTAGCAGTTGCCGAATCTGGCATGGGCCGCCTCAGCGACATTCTGATCCAGATGCGCAACAAAGCAGAAGCAGCCGCTTCTGATACCATGGGCAGCACCGAGCGAGAAATTGTCAAAACTCAATTATTGGCTTATTCTGCTCAGATCGACGATGTTGTAGCCCAGACCAAATGGAATGGCAACAAACTGATCGACGGTACCTACAACTCCGGTACGCTCTACTTCCAGACTGGCGCAGATGAAGGCGAACAGACCACCCTCAGCGGTCTCGCCAATATGAATGCTGCATCTCTTGGCCTCGTAACAAACGCTGTCAGCTCTGAGGTTTCTGGAACTTTCAGTGCCACAGACTTAACCACCACAACATCCGGTGTACGTAGCAGCACTGCTGGTAATGCGGTTTTTGCCGGCTCAGGCGCAGGAATGACTGAACTCGCAAGTGGCAACTACTCCGTCCGTATCACAGTCGGTGCCAGTGCAGGTGCTGGAGCCAGCTCGGCTCAATTGTATGACTCAAACGGCGCCGTAGTGAATGTGGATGCAGATGGCGCAGATGGCGGCGTAGTTGGATCAGCAGTAGCATTTACCTACACCAATGATGCAGCCAGCACCATCGATTTCGGTAATGGTTTACGTGTGGTTGTTGGTGCAACTGGCCAGACCCTGGCCGGTGGTTCACATGCAGCTCAGGCAGTTTCTTACACCAAAGCTGGCACAGCCCAGATCGCAGCTACCGATGCAGCAACGTACTCCACCTATATGACCACAGTGGAAGGTGCGATCAACACCGTCAACTCACAACTTTCCAAGATCGGTGCTCTTACCTCCCGGTTAAACTTCAAGGAAGATCAGATCTCAACATCCCAGATCAACGTTGAATCATCCTACAACCGGATCATGAACGCCAACATGGCCGAAGAGCAGGTGAATGCATCGAAACTGATGATCCTGCAGCAGACAGCCACCGCAATGTTAGCCCAGGCGAATGCAGCCCCGCAGTTCCTGCTCTCACTGTTTCGATAGAGGGAGTAAAGTTTAACGAAATTCCGCCGATGGTAAGATAGCGGGGAGCGCTAGAAATGGCGCCCCCGCTCACCCCTAAAATTTCGGCAAAGAGGATTGATATGGCAAGCTCAATGACCAACCTGGACCCAGTTTTCACCAGTCTCATCAGCAACCTGATGTTACTCGAAAGGCAGCCGCTAGCCCGGTTGACCCAGCAGAGAGACGATCTGGCTGTCAAACGAGCCGTGTATATTGACCTCAAAAGCCGTATGGATGCACTGAAAACATCCGTTTCATCTCTAAAAAGTGATGAAGCGTTTTACAATTTTGCGCCCGGGCGGAAGGTTTCATTTACCAATGTTGAAACCGGCTTTACTATCGCCAGCGCAGCAGTAAGTACTTCTGCGGTTCCAGGTGAGTACAATATCACCAATATCTCGCTAGCGAAAGAACATCGTGTTCGTTCAGATCAGCAGCTATCAAGTAATCAGGAGCTGGGATTGAGTGGAAGTATTGTAATGGGTGGCCAGGAGCTACGATCTGTTGCAGCTGAAGCCTCCAATGCGACAATATCCACATTTGAAAATGCCCAGCCCAATATTGGACAACAAGAATTAGGCTCCGGTTCGTACTTTGTAGAGACCCGATTAAGCAGCGGAGTTCAACAGTTCAGGGTCGTAGATTCCAATGGTACTTCAGTTTCAATTCAAACCACAGGTGGTACAAGTTTTACAGCATCCTGGCAAACGCTGCCAGCGGCAGGCACATTCGACACCGGTCGTGGTCTAAAATTCAATGTCAGCTCCGATTTCGTTGAGATGACAAAAGGCAATGGAGCAGCCAGCATCAATTACACAGCCCAGGGTGCTACACTCTCGATCGAATTGACAGATACACTGGAAGGAATCGCCAGCAAGATCAACAATGCCAGCTATGCTGCAAATCAGGGCGTAAAGGCTAGTATCGTTGACAAACAACTAATTTTGACTGCTCAACAATCTGGCACCGCTTATTCAGTAGTTGCCAGTGGAGATGTTTTACAATCCCTTGGTGTACTCACTGACCTGGGCGGTTTCAAAAATCAGATGCAAGCTGGATTGAATGCAACATTCAACGTGAATGGCCTCCCTGTGGTGCGCAGTTCAAATACCGGATTAAGCGATGTTGTTTCTGGGGTCACCATAAACCTGGCCAGTGATGCACAGGGCAAGAGCGCCACCATGATGATTACAGGCGATACCTCCCCTCAAAAGAGTGCAATAACTGACTTTTTAACCAAATTCAATTCACTTACCAGTTATATAGGGCAAAAGATTGCTGTCACCAAGAATGCGGATGGTTCATTTACCAGAGGCGCATTATCATCCGATCAGGCAGTTTCTTCTTTCAGATATGATATGTTCAGGATGGTTGGCGGTAGCATCACAAACAACGGATATTTTAGAAATTTCAACGATTTAGGCATCACCATAAGCGACAGTATGAACGCAATGATTTCAGACGCAAGTAAGCTGGAAAAAGCGCTTATATCGAATCCTAATGATGTAAAACTGTTGCTGGATGGATTGATGTCCAATTTGCAGTCTAAGTTAAATAACTATGTTGGAACCAAGAGTTATATTGACCAGGCTATCAGCTCTGCTGATGCTCAGACAAAATCAATGAACGACATGATCAACAACATGAACACCCGGCTGGATATGCGTCAGCAAAATTTGATCAATCAATTCACAGATGCACAAAGTCAAATCCAGTCAATGCAATACGAAAGGCAAACGCTAAGCAGTTTATACGGTTCAGTCAATACCTACTCGTAAGTTATAAGCCCTTGCATAAAACCACCATCTTAGATGGGCTAAGGATAGCAAGAATAGTAAGACCAGGCAAGGATGCCGGAGGGCAAAATGTCATATGAACAAGTACCCAAAATAAGCAATATCGAAATCGAAAGGCAGGTTAGTGCTGCCGCTGTTGTCATCCAACAACAGCAAGCTGCTCCTGTCAAACAATTAGAACCCAAAACCAAACCAGTAGAGCAAAAGGTGGAAGAGAAAAAAGCGGAAACTCCCAAACAACCCGCGGTTCTCACATCGGATGTCAGCCTCAGATTCATTGTTGATGATGACACGCATGCGATCACAATACTGGTGGTTGACAGGGCTAATCAAAAAGTGATCCGCTCCATTCCCCCGGAAGATATTGGGAATTTCCAGGGCGGTAATCTCTTCGATTACTTTGCTTGATCAATAAATGGCATAAAAATTATTTAGGTGATTTTTACGCGAAGATGGTTCAGCCATGCCTGTGTCAGCCGATAACGGAACCATAGAGACAAAATATATAACCAGGAGTAAAGCCGTGTATCAACAAACATCTTACAGAAGCCAGGAATATCGGACACAAGACGTCATGGGCGCAAGCCCAATTCGATTAGTGGTAATGGCATACAACCTGGCGATCACTGCTTGTGAACAGGAAGATTTTGCCCGTGCCACAAAAGCGATCTCTGTTTTACGCGACGCACTCAACTTTGATTACCCGGAAGTCTCCATTGGCCTGTTCCGTCTATATCAGTGGTGCCTGGATTGCATTCGTCAAGGTGATTACAAAAGCGTGACCTCCTCTTTGACAGAATTACGGGATGCTTGGGCTCAAACCGAGAAGAATCTCGCACCCATCGCTGCGCCAACCGTTCAACAATCACAAAGGGCAGCATAAGACTTTTTTCCATCAATCGATAAAAACACTTGCCAGGGGCAATTAATTGCCCCCTGGTCTATTTAAAAACCTCTTTACAAAAAATTTATTTGATGTTCACAGTAGATTTACTGCGGTATTTCTTCTGGAGTGCTATTCTAGCATCAGGAATTATATTAGCCAGGAGAGATCTATGAGCTTTTGGAACAGTTTACGTATAAGCGCTTCCGGGTTGACCGCACAAAGGTTACGTTTAGATATGATCTCAAATAACATAGCCAATTCTCAGACCACCCGCACCAGTGAGGGTGGCGCATATAAAAGGCAGGATGTTGTTTTTGCTCCCCAGGGGCCGCAAAACACTTTACCTGGATTTATTGCTGCCCGTCTGGGAAACTCGCCCATAGGGAATCGTGCTCTCCAAACCGGTGGTGTGGAAGTGACCCAGGTGATCACAGATCAGGAATCCGGTCCGAAGGTTTTTGACCCCAACCACCCGGATGCAGATGAAGAAGGTTACGTCACTTATCCCAATGTAAACCTGGTTGTGGAAATGACCAACATGCTGTCTGCCACACGTTCCTATGAAGCAAATCTATCAGTAATCGACGCTGCCAAACGCATGGCGCTTAAAGCTCTTGATATTGGCCGTTGATCGGAATAAAAGGAAAAGACCATGGACATTAATGCAATTTCTTCAATTGGCAGCCTGACCAATATTGACAAAACGCAACCCCAAAAAGCGGTATCCGGACTTGATCAAGTAGCAGAATCCTTCGGGCAGGTCCTCGACTCGTTGAATACAAGCCAGCAGGAAACTGATGGATTGATCTCCAAGCTCTCCACCGGGCAGGATGTTGACCTGCACCAGGTCATGATCGCATCCGAGGAGAATGATGTAAATTTCAGGGTTGCTCTTGCGATAAGAGACAAACTGGTGGATGCATACCGTGAAGTAATGCGGATGAGCGTTTAGTAAATCTTATTCTATTACAAGGTAACTATGGCCGAACCCCTGCAGCAACAACTCGGTTCCTTCTGGAGCCACCAAACCACATCACAAAAGATCACCCTTATCGCTCTGATCATCGCGGCGGCAATCGTGATTCCTCTTTTCGTGTCCTGGGCAACCACTCCAAGCTATGCGGTCGCATTCAGCGGTATGGCCGAAGAAGATGCTGGTCAGGTTGTGCAAAAGTTGGCAGAAGCTAACATTCCATATAAACTCAGCGGAACTGGAACAATTATGGTTCCTGAAAATCAGGTCTATGAAGTTCGCCTTCAGATGGCTCGCGATGGATTACCTGCCAATGGTACAGTAGGCCTTGAACTCTTTGGCAGCAATACTTTGGGTATGACCGAATTCACCCAGAAGATCAACTATCAGCGTGCATTGGAAGGTGAACTTGAAAGGACAATCGGTAGCCTGAGCGTCATTCAATCTGTCCGGGTGCATGTAGTCACTCCGGAAAAAACTTTGCTCTCAAGGGAACAGACTGCCACAACCGCTTCGATCGTTGTTAAACTCACACCGGGAAAAACCCTGGATAATGCACAAGTTTCTGCGATTGCCCATTTAACAGCCAGCAGTATTGAAGGATTGAAACCGGAGAATGTGGTTATTGTCGATTCCACTGGTCGCATGCTGGCTTCAGGTGCTGGTTCCTCGGGAGATGCCTCAGCAGTAGCCCAGACAGACAGCCGCCGTGCTGCCGAAGCCCAGGCTGCATTGAACATTCAAAACAAAGCGGAGATCTTGCTGGCTCAGGTGTTGGGTCCGAACCGGGCAGTTGTACAGGCAGATGTCACCCTTGATTGGACACAGAAAGAAACAACTTCACAGAATTACGAACCTACTCCTGCAGCAATCCGCAGTTCACAAAAAACATCTGAGAATTATTCCACAGTTGGAAGCACCACTGGAGGTGTTCCAGGTGCAGACACGAATTTGCCAAATCCCGCTCCCGCAACGACGACAGGCACTGGCAGCTCATCCGAATATACCCGTGCAGATGAAGTCACCAATTATGAGATATCAACCTCACAGACCCATGAGATCATTTCTCCAGGGACAGTTAAACGCATTTCCCTGAGTGTTTTGGTGGATGAAGTAACTGATCCACAACAGTTGGAAACCTTGACTGCCGCAGTAGCTGCAGCCGTGGGTATTGATGAAGCCCGCGGTGACAAGTTGGTTGTTGAAAACACAGTTTTTGATAAATCTTTCGCAACCCAACAGGAAGAAGACCTTTCCAAGAGTTCAAATACAGAAATGTACTACAAGATCGCGGAAATTGCCGGTGCTGCAATATTACTCTTCCTGATTTTATGGTATGTGCAAAGATTGCTCAAAAACTTACGGCTGGCATCGTCTGATGCATGGGTGCCTGTGATGAAGCCTCTGTCCGAATCCGCACTACCTTCACCATCCACCCCATTGCTTTCCAATAACCTATCCAGCCCAATGTTGCAGCATCAGGCCCAGGCAACCCAGCCCAAACTGGAACCCATGTTTAAAATGGAACAGCATCACCCCGAAGATGAACAATTACAAAAAGTGCTTACGCGGCTGACAGAAGAAAACCCTGCCAGCGTCGCTGAGATCATTCAACTCTGGCTCACACAGGACGAGAGATAAACATGACTGATGCAATGCTTTCTCAAAATGGATTAGAAAAAGCCACCGCGTTGCTATTGACACTTGGAGTCGATCTGTCTTCCAAAGTATTGCAGTACCTGGGGGAAGGGGAAATCGAACAGGTATTGCTGGCGCTAAGTAAAGCAGGTAGCGTACCGGCTGATTCACGCCGTCAGGTGATGCAGGAAGCATATGAATTATCCGTCAGTGGCGCCGGGAGTATGGGCGGAGGCGCTGAATACAGCCGCCAATTGCTCGCCCGCGCAGTCGGCCCTCGGCGGGGAGCTGAAATCCTCGAACGTATCTCGGCACACCAACAGTTATCATCATTTGAAATGCTGCGTAATGCTGATCCAGCCCAGGTAGCCACGTTATTGCAGGATGAACTACCACAGACAATAGCCCTGGTGCTGTCATATCTCGAGGCAAAAGTGGCAGCAGACATACTTACAAGCTTTCCAAAAGACCTTCAAATCGAAGTCGTATTACGTCTGGCTGTTATGGATAGAGTTTCTCCACAGGTGGTTCAGGTGGTTGAAAAGAACCTGAAGAATAAACTATCAGGGGTTCTCAATGAAGCCGATTTCCGCGCTACTGGTGGTGTTTCATTCCTTGTGAAAATGATGAACCAGGTAGATCGGGGTGTGCAGAAGACCATCTTTGAAGCGTTGGATACTACTAACCCCAAATTGGTCGAAGAGATACATTCAAACATGTTCACGTTTGATGACCTGGTGAAACTGGACGACAAGACCATGCAGCGCGTACTTCGCGATGTTCCAAAAGCTGACCTGGCGCTCTCATTGAAAGGAGCGCAGGAAAAATTAAGAGACCTGGTGTTCCGTAATTTGTCTGAACGCGCGGCTGAGAACCTGCGTGAGGAAATTGAAGTGCTTGGGCCCCAACTGGCAAAGAACGTTTATTCATCTCAGCGCAGAATTGTGGATGCCGTTCGTTCGTTGGAAGAAGCGGGTGAAATTGTGATCGCCGGCAGTGGAGGAGATGATTATGAAGTCATCAACTAGACTGAATCTTGGATCAACAATCCCACAAAGCTGGTCACCTGTTGATTTTTATGCGACCGGAGTTGACGTAGACCAGAAAAATGATGGAAAACCCGTCTCGCTTTTTGACTGCATTTCCATTGCAAATGGTGGTGAATGCGCAACGAAGAAGGTGATCAAATCAGGTCAGGATATTAATCTGAGCAACTGGCAGGTCGACGATATTTATTCCCGGCCACCAGCAAATGATGCCAGCCAACCAGATTGGATCCCATCTTTGAAGTTTGCCACAGCTACAGCGCCACAAGATATTTCTCGTGAACTCATCTACCAGGCACGAAAGGAAGCTGACGAGATCAAACAAAATGCGCAAAAGAATGCGAAAGGCATTCAAGAGCAGGCGTATCAGGATGGCTGGAACAATGCCATGGGTGAGATCAAAAATCACATGGATACTGCAAGCAAATTAGTAAATGAAATATCAGATTGGCGGGAAAACCTGATTAACCAAAGCGAACAAATGATCCTTGATTTTGTGCGCAGCATTTCTCAAAAGATGTTTGGTGAGGGATATGATTTGGATCGAGATACCCTGCAATTGACTTTCAATAAAGTCCTTGAGAATGCCCGTTCGCTTGGAAACCTGAGGGTTTATGTCCATCCAGAGGATGCCAGCAACCTTGGACCATACTGGCGTGAATTTCAAGAGTCAATCACCTCTCACACCATTGAGATCGTACCCAGTAGTTCGATAGCCAGGGGCGGTTGTTATATCAACGGTCAATGGGGTTCAGCAGATGGCAGGATCGAGTCACAATTGAAATCAATTTTGGAAACTATAGACGGCGAAGCAGAAGTAGTGGAAAACTAAACTATGACAATGGCGGTACAAGTGCCCGATCTTTCAAGATATTCACAAGCCTTATCCAGGTTAAATCCAACCCGCACATCAGGTAGGGTCATTCAGGTACTCGGTCTGACCATCCAGGCAATTGGGTTGGATTGTCAGATCGGCGAAGTATGTGAAATACGAACATCGCACGAGTCCCTGCTTTCCGAGGTGGTTGGCTTCCAGGAAGACCGGGTGCTATTGATGCCGCTGGGTGACATGCAGGGCATTCAACCCGGTAGTTCAGTTTTTCCTATATATAAGAATTTTCGCACGCCAGTGGGAATACCTCTCCTTGGTAGAGTTCTGGACGGCCTTGGGCAGCCGATTGACAGCGGCCCGAGTTTGGAAGGTATTGAAAGGGTTTCGACGAATAACACTCCGCCACCGCCTTTATCACGACCGCCCATCTGCGAGCCTTTGGTAACTGGTGTACGAGTGATAGACGGCATGCTCACCTGTGGAAAAGGCCAAAGAATGGGTATTTTCGCTGGTTCAGGTGTAGGTAAAAGCACCCTCATGGGCACCATTGCCCGAAGCTCACGCTCAGATGTGAGTGTGATTGCGCTGGTCGGGGAGCGGGGACGAGAAGTCCGCGAGTTCTTGGAACGCGACCTGGGAGAAGATGGTCTGGCACGTTCTGTGGTGGTTGTTTCCACCTCTGACCAGCCAGCATTGGTTCGTTTAAAAGCTGCATTTGTTGCCATGACCATAGCAGAAGCTTTTCGTGATAACGGCATGGATGTCACCTTTTTGATGGATTCGGTCACCCGTTTTGCCATGGCACAGCGTGAAGTTGGTTTGGCAATTGGTGAACCACCTGCCAGTAAAGGATATACACCGTCGGTATTTGCATTGCTTCCCAGATTGTTGGAAAGGGCTGGGGCAAGCGATAAAGGGACGATCACCGGTTTCTTCACTGTTTTGGTGGAAGGTGATGATTTCAATGAACCCATCTGCGATGCCGCCCGCGGTATTCTGGATGGCCACATTATATTAAGCCGTACTCTGGCTGCCAGGAATCACTATCCTGCCATTGATGTTTTGGGCAGTGTCAGCAGGGTCATGCCGGCAGTCACATCAAGAGAGCATATGCAAATGGCAGCCACTGCCAGAAAACACCTGGCGACATACGAAAAGGCGCGCGACCTGGTCAACATTGGCGCTTATGTCAGCGGATCTGACAATGATATTGATCAAGCTTTACAAGTGCTGCCAGCACTTACATCATTCCTACAACAGGAGAATAAAGACGTGTCTCCGTTTGAAGAAACGCTCAACAAACTTGAGGTTGCTCAGAATTGAGGTAAAAAATGCCGCCAAAATTCTCATTACAAACCGTATTGGATGTGCGTCACAGCAAAGTTGAATCGCTGGAAATCGCTCTTGGAAGCCTTAATCAGGAAAAGCATCAAAAAGAAGCGCTCTACGAAGCCCTTGCCAATGCTCAAGATACGCTATACGTAAAACTGCATGAGCAGATGCATGGCGACGTTGACCTATTTCTGATGAACCATCTGCGCAACAATATCAACAATATTGCCAACCAAATGGAATTAACCCTTCAGGCTATAGGCAAATTAGCCGAAGCGGTGGAACAAAAACGGCTTGAAGTTGTTGAAGCCAGGAAATCTGAAGAATCTCTAAACATTCTTAAGAATAAAGAGATCGATCGATTTAATGAAGAAGAAAAAGACAAGGAACGACGTTTCCAGGATGATATTTATATTTCTCAGGGATTTCGGCAGCGTCGATCTGAGGTGTAACCATGATAGGAAATAATTTTAATTCTCAAATTCAGACGGTGATCTATGATCTGCTCATTAAATTGTTGCAGCGTCAGAACGCATCTGCTGAAACCGGTGACGCAGAAAGCATTTTAAGGCGTTATGGGGATTCATCAGGAACCAGTTCAATATCCGGCGGCTCCTTCTCTGACATGATCAACAATGCGGCCAATAAATACGGTGTCAATGCAAACCTGGTGAACGCGGTGATCAAAGCCGAATCCAATTACAACCCGAAAGCGGTGTCTTCAGCTGGTGCGCAGGGATTAATGCAATTAATGCCGGGTACAGCAAAAGACCTCGGTGTAAAAAATTCACTGGACCCGGCTCAAAACATTGATGGCGGTGTCCGCTTATTGAGCCAACTCTTAAATAGATACGATGGGAATGTACAGCTCGCCCTGGCAGCCTACAACGCTGGTCCGGGAGCTGTGGATAAATATGGCGGTATTCCTCCTTACCGTGAAACAAAAGTCTATGTGCAGCGTGTTATGGATTTTTACTCCGGCGGGAACGATTGGAGCGTGTGAAATGAGCAGTTTATTTTCTGACAACTCAATCAAAGCGGCAAAATTGGCACTGGATGGTTTATCCAAACGCCAGCAATTAATCGGCCGGAATATCGCCAATATTGATACCCCCGGTTACCATTCTCAGGAAATCAGCTTTGAAACAGCCATCCAGAGAGCGCTAAAAAGCAATGGGCATATCCAGCCGGCGATGTCACAGCCTGGCCACATGTCAATCACCGGGAACCAGCCATTCTATCAAACCAAAGACCGTCCGGGAGGTACGGCAAGAGCAGATGAGAATAATGTAGATATTGATGTAGAACTCAGCCAGATGACAGAAACTGGTATCCAATACCAGGCAGTCAGCCAGGAAGTCAGCAAGAAGTTGGCTCTCCTGAAAACAATCGCCATGTCGAGGTAAGGATGACAGTACCAATACAAATACCAATCATTACTACCTCACCGCCTACAACATCAACTGCTAAGCCAACAATTAGGCCGGAAAATGCTGAGAGTTTTGAGCAAATCCTTAAACAAAAAACATGCGAAGGATCGCAAGTGGAGAGTGGATGCGTTCAACTCGACCAGGCGGTGAGCAATCAAATCATGGATGAAATTCGAACGGAGGTAAAACCAACCAAAGAAAAAATCGATATTCAATCTGATAATAAAAACGAAGAACTAAAGGATCAATCGGAAACAGTAGTTCCTGATGAGTGTTTGATTGTATTTCAGGCAACAGATACCATCCCGGCAGTTCCAGTTCAAGCCGCACCAACCTTTGTGGTTCTTGAATTGCCGAGAGGCAATGCCGCAGTCAAACTAGAACTGGAAGAGAGTGGAGAGGTGAACCAGGAGCAACGAGTATCTTTATCGGAGAGCGGAAATGATATTCATCAAGCAAACGCAAAAGTGGTGGTGGATGCAGGCAAAACTAATGAAAGTAAAATTGCGCCAAATTCAGTTCCACTGTCACAGGTTGAAATTTCATCCAAAACGGTGGAGAAGGTGAATACAGGCGAAATTCCTGCCCAGGTCAATGAGATGCAACCTCCGTTACACGAAAAACCTGGTGATCAATCTACTCCAAAGGTTGCCGTGGATCAGCCTATCCAGGAAAAACCACAAACCTCGCCGGACTCAACTCCAGAAACAACCTCGCCTATTTTAAATCTTCGGGAAAAAGGAGGAACTCCAGTTGTAACTTCAAAGCCGGATATTTCTCCGCGCCAACCCGCAGGTGAAAGACCACAGGTTGTGACTGAAATTGCCGTAGCTCTGCCTGCTGATCCTAAAACATCTGAGGCAACTGTAAAACCATCGGATGCTGGTAAAAATTTCACGGCTGACACAAAACAAACGAGTAATTCAACCGTAACCACAGAGGTTGATGCAGATTTGCAGAATTCAGTTCAAAAAGTTGCGAGCAATCCTGCTCCTGCAGAAATCAAATCAGACGCGAAAGTAGTAAGTTACACGAATGAAGGGAAGCCGGAAAGAAAGGCTGATGTACAGGCGCCGCCTGAAACCCAGGCTAAAGAACCTCCCGCAGCACCGCCCGGAGTGGTGGATGAGCGGATGAGGATAGATCCGACAACTGGAAAAACTTACGAGCCGGCCCGCCTGGCGGAAGCTCAATCAACAGAAATACTAAGGCAGATCAGCCGTCAGATCGCAGGCTCTTCCAATTCCGGTAATCAAACCATACGCATCCAACTCCACCCGGAGGACCTGGGTCAGATCGAGTTGAAGATCGTCAGTACACCGCAGGGGACAAATGTCTCGCTGGTTGCGGAACAATCATCCACAGGTAAGCTGCTTGAATCGCGCCTCGCAGAGCTGAAACAAACACTGATCGATGCAGGCGTTCAACTTTCCAATGTAAATATTGGACAGCAGTCACCCCAGCAATCCTTCCGCAACCCTCAATACGATCAAACCTCACAACGGCAGTCATTCAAATATCAAAACGACCCTGCTGTGGCGGAGGAATCAGACGTAAACAAATCACAATCAAAGATATCCCTCGTGGATTATCGAATTTAGGAAAGGAGATTTTTATGTCAATCAGTCCAATTACCCAAGTGATGGCACAAACAGCATCAGCAGTCCAAAATGCTGCTTCAGCTTCTTCTGGTATGACTGGAATGGGTGAAAGCGATTTCATGATCATGTTGGTCGCGCAATTAAAAAACCAGAATCCTTTGGAGCCAATGGACAATAAGGATCTTATGGGGCAGGTTACCCAGCTTAATTCATTGAATGAACTGCAGGCGATCTCAACCCAGATCAAAACACTGGCCGCATCATCACAGACAAGCTATGCCGCATCGTTGATAGGTAAGCAGGTAAAGGCTCAAAGAGATGGCACAGAACCATTAGAGGGTCTTGTAACCGCCATGGAAGTCATTGATGGTGATTGTATCCTTACCATCGGCGACTCAACCGCTCTGTTGTCATCAGTCACAGGTGTAAAGGAAGCATAATATGGTCGATCCGATCAGGTTTAATTCTGCACAACCTGTAAAACCAGTTCAAGGTCAGAGTACTCCAAAGCCGAACCAGGCAAATCCGGCTGGCCCCAGCTTTGCAGATACCCTCGCTGGGGTTCAAAATCTGCGTTTTTCCAATCACGCACAGAAAAGAATGCAAGTCAGGGAGATCAACCTTTCCGATGACGGAATATCCCGACTGGCAAATGCCGTGGAAAAAGCCGAAAAACGCGGTGGCAAAGAATCTCTGGTAATGGTGGATGATCTGGCGTTTATAGTCAATGTGAGAGACCGGTTGGTCGTAACCGCCCTTGACCCTGGCAGCCGTGGAGAAGGTGTCTTCACAAAAATCGATAGTGTCGTGTTCGCAGACCCTGCGAAAGCAGAGGAATCTGCCGATAACAGTAATACCTAATTTAATCAATCAACCTTACGGGCTGGCCCTCTTGGAGGAAGCCTGTAAGAACAACCTCTAGGAGAGTATAAAATGATACGCTCAATGTTTACAGCAATCAGCGCATTAAATCTACATCAGAATTATTTGGATGTCATCTCAGACAACCTGGCCAACTCCAACACAACCGGTTATAAAGCCAGCCGCGTGGTTTTTCAAGATCAGTTCGCACAGATCATGAGTTCCGGATCAGCGCCATCTGCTTCTACAGGTGGCATCAACCCGACCCAGGTAGGCCTGGGAGTGAAACTTGGCTACATCTCACCGGTTTTCACCCAGGGTATGCTGCAAAGCACTGGCCGCAGCACAGACCTGGCGATTCAAGGTGGCGGTTTCTTTGTGTATCGAGCTGGCGACGAACAGCGCTTCTCGCGCGAAGGTTCGCTGGAAATTGACTCCACCGGTTATTTAGTAAATAACTCCACCGGTATGCGGATTCAGGGCTGGACAGTTCCACCCAATGGGCTAATAGTGGATACAAATCAACCTGTAGGTGATATGCAGATATCTCTCGATGCCACACTCGCCCAGGCAACACAGAATGTAGTAATGGGTGGTAATCTGGATTCAACCACCGCTACAGGTAGTACCGTTGACTCAACTTTTGGTGTATATGACTCGCTCGGCAGCCTGCACACCGTAACAGTCCGTTTTGCCCGCACTGGCGCCAACGCCTGGTCATGGGCAATGCAAGATCCATCTACTTTGGGAATTACAGGCGCAGGTACCCTGGCATTCGATAATCAGGGTCACTACACTGCCACCGGATCTGCGATGACAACCCCAATTGTTATCCCCGGAAGTGCCGGAGCAGCGAATGTCTCACTGGCTACTTTGCCCAATTTCGATCTTACCAAAATGACCATGCTGGATGCGGCAAATGGCGCATCCGCCCGTAGTCAGGACGGCCTCTCAGCTGGTACCGTTACAGATATTTACGGCTCACCAAATACTGGAGAAGTCTATCTGGTTTACTCAAATGGATTAAAACAATTGACCGGGCAACTGGCTCTCTCACACTTCACAAATCCCACTGGTTTACTTCGTGCAGGTCAAAACCTGTTCAAAGCCGGCTTGAACTCGGGCGAGGCACAGATTGGCGCAGCAGGCAGCGGCGGCCGGGGATGGATCTCCAGCGGCTACCTTGAAGCAAGCAATGTGGATATGGCTCAGGAGTTCACGAGCATGATCCTCGCACAGCGTGGCTTCCAGGCTTCTTCCCGGGTGATCTCAACATCTGATGAGATCCTGCAGGAACTTGTAAATCTCAAACGGTAATAAGCAGTGATCAGGCGTCTGGTAAAGGATTACCAGGCGCCTGCCTTTTGGAATAAGTATGCTTAATATCACCAACCCGACAATAGTAACCCAAAATTCCCTTCAGAACCCGAGCGAATCGGCTCTGTTTTTAAGGGTTAATCAACATATTGCCGGGGAAGTGATCAGTGTGGAAAATGAGCAGGTGGTATTATCCATCCAAGGCGTTCAAATTGTGGCCCGGATGACCACCCCTGAACAAACTGCGACACTGATAGAACGACGGTTTGCGCAATTTGTTGTCAAAGAAATGAGCGGGGAAGTCCTTACATTGCAGTTGGTGGATCCCAAAGCATCCAATGGGACACTGGCTGCAACAAGACCTGAAACACAGCTGGTTTCAAAGCTGTTGACACAGCTCGGCTTGCCGGATGGACCCGGCACACAGTTGATCGCCCAGGCAGCCATAAGAAATAGCTTGACGATTAACCAATCCTTGCTAAATGAACTTGGCAGTGCGCTTAATCCAATTATTAATTGGGGAATGCAGCACGCGTTGGCGGCAGCCTCATTGAAAGCAAATGGGATACCTGTTTCACCTCAATCCATCAGCCTGATGCTTAATACACCTGAAAACATTAGTGGTCAGATTCAAAACCTGATACAACAGTTATCCCGGGCTCTGGCAGATAACCGGCTGCCACCGAATATGATCGAGTTGGCGCGGAGTTCATTGCACACTTTGCGTCAGGCAGTGATAGATGCAAGTTTGCCAGCGGCAGAACTGTCCGCAAAACTGCACAATGCGATAACCTTGTTGGGAAAATCGGTCGAGAATGAATTGATGGAATCCATGCAAAAGTCTCGCAGTTCGTTACCGGCAGACAACCTTGAACGGGGTTTGATGGTATTGAACAAGTTGCGGAATGACCTGGCAGATAGAGGAATGAAAGCCCTCGCAGAAGGGATCGATGAATTCAATGATTCTGTCCGTATGATGCATTTGTATCACTCTGCTTCCACAAAGGAAGCAAAGGCCAATCAGTGGATTCGCATGGAACTGCCCGTCAACTTTCCTACATATGTTAAGTTGGAAAATCGTGATCCTAATGACCAAAATAGTGCATCTATACGTATCGCGCGCAATCCGGAAGAAGATGGATTATCTGTAAATCCGCGATATACCCGCCTGGTGATACGCATGGATGTCGGTGAAAAGGAGGTGATCGAGGTGGATCTCTCCGTCGTTGATCACGCGACCGGGCTATCCATATCAACATCTGACTCGCAACTAACAAAACTGGCAAAATCCGAGTTGCCTACCTTGCAAAAGGAACTATCACAAATTGGCTACGAAACCCTGGTAAGTCAGGTGGAAACTGATTATAAACTTTCCAATCCAGACAATGAGATTCAAAGATCACACCAAAACTTAATAACCGGGATCAATGTAGAAGTCTGATGTCACAAAAACAAACTGAAAACAGCCGTTTAACAGCAACTGCCCTGGGTTATGACGCAGATCGGGATAATGCACCTGTTGTTCTGGCCTCAGGGCGTGGTAAAATTGCTGAAGAAATACTTGCTGCAGCCAGGGACTATAACATTCCCATTCACTCTGACCCTGTCCTGGCTGAATCATTGAGTAAAGTAAATGTCAGTCAAGCTATTCCACAAGAGTTGTATATTGTAGTTGCAGAAATTTTCGCGTATATTTATCGGATACAGGCACAACATACCGTACAAAGAGAGAAATTAACGAATGGATAGTAATCCCTCCCAAGGCAGTGAACGCAGAGCCTACTTTCGAGTGCAATATCCAGATGAACACCGCCCCCTCATTACCATCAGAGGTATACAATTTTTCATCATTGACATTTGCGAAGTTGGAGTGAGATTCCATAACCCAACATCAGTAAAATTGCCCGGGGATATTTTCCAGGCAACTGTCATACTACACGATGATGATCCATTTAATATTGTTGGCAGAATTATCAGGCTCAAAGAAGTTGAAGCCGCCATGATGATGACTATTCGGGGAATTCCTTACCGTAAAATTATTGCTGAACAGGCTTATCTTCGTCAGATTGATCTTTAAGTTCCTTGTCTTCAGCATCCGTTGAATGCGAGACCAAAAGTTCCCTTAATCCCTTAAATGTATCCGGTTCCGGTCCATTCGCCAGGCGTTGTTCCAGGCGCGTTTGTTCTTGCACAGCCTGAAAAATTTCCTGCCGTAGGATGGTGACTTCACGCGGAGCTTTGATGCCTATTTTTACTTTATCCCCTTCAATTGAGAGGACTGTAATTGTGATCGAATCACCAATATTCAGGCTTTCGTCAACTCGCCTTGTAAGAACAAGCATAGCTTACTTTCTCATCCTTTAGCTAAGAAAATCGAATAAATTAAGCGCAGAAATCGCACGTTGACCCACCTCAAGTACTGCCTGGTAGGTTGTTTCCTGCCCCTGCATCATGGCTATAGCCTCTGCCATATTAACATCTTCCTTCTCAGAAAGCAAGCTTTTCAAAGTGAGATTAGTTTTTTCCAGGTGGTTGATAGCAGAATCCACCTGCCTCATTCTGGCGCCATTTGTAGCCCTGACTTCCCCAACCAGGTCTTCCGCGGTTTTAAGGTTTGTGAGGCTGGCGCTTAATTCATTTCGATCGTCATTCAACAAGGCATTCTTTGCCCTCACGAGAGCGTTAAATAATGCTGTGAACGCCGGGTTTGCATCCACATTAGTGGAAATCGTCTGACCCGGGCCAAGGTCATGCTGCATGATCCCAGCATCACCACGGTAATTGATCACATCAGGGTTAGTTGTGGATTCTTCATAAGGTTTGGTATCAGTCTGATATCCGGAAAAAATAAATTTACCCATGTGGGATGTATTGGCCACCGAGATCGCGTTTTCTAAAAGCATCTCCAACTCAGGTGCCAAAGCATTACTACGTTCACTGGCGCCGATCGTATCAGATAGACCTTTGGTGATGGCAGTGCTAGCCTTGGTGACCAGATCAGAAAGCTGGGAGATTGCAAGATCAGACGTCTGCATCCAGGAGTTGATCTCGCTGGCGTTATTCAAGTAATTTTGACCGCTTTGCAGACTGGATTTTAAAGTTATAGAAGAAGCTGCGCGAGCAGGGTTATCTGAAGCCGATTGGAATTGCTTTCCAGAGGCAACGAGGTTTTGGAGCGCAGTAAGGCGTTCCTTGTTGGCATTCATATAGGCTATAGCGCTGTTGGTTGACATCCTGTCGGAAATTCTCATCACATTCCTCGCTTATCTACCCACTATTCCCATTCCATTAATAATTTTATCCAGCATCTCATCGATCACCGTCATCAGCCGGGCTGCCGCTTCATATGCTTTCTGTGCCTTCATCAAATTTGCAGCTTCCTCATTGAGCGATACTCCTGTAACAGACAGGCGTTGATTTTCCATCGCATCAGAGACAAGCTTTCTGTTTTGAGCATTAGCTTTGGCACGAGAGACATTTAAACCCAGGTCAGCGATTTTGCCGGTGTAGTACTGATTGGCCGTGGCTGTGCCACCATCCAACATGGCTTCCTCCCGGACGTTGGCGATCAGCCGGGCTAATTCGCCATCACCGGTTGCATTCGGGGTAAGTCCACTGGCAATGAGGGAAGTATTATTCAGGGCAGCATTGACATGTATTGTCATAGCGCTGTTACCGGTGAAGAAATCTTGCTGTGGAGTGAAGGATAATCTTCCCGCGGATGCGCCGGATGCTTCGACATATTGTGCCTGATCGCCGCCAAATGTAACGGTCAGTCCGCGCCCCGAATCGTATACCACAGAGTTGCCAGAAACCGTTGGAGCATCCTGCCAATCGCTGCCATACCCTGATCCATCTGTGAGGCGAACACTGACAGTTGCAGCAGAAGAATCAAGCACACGAAACTGCCAGACCCCTGCATTCAGTCGGGTTTCCACAGAATATGTATCAGCAGGTAGTTCGGTTTGTCCGCCTGCGACAGCGGCGGCCCCAAATTTGGTGACGGTGTTCGCAATTAAATTATTTGTTACAACTTTGCCTGGTGCAAAACCGGAAGAATGCAGGCTGTTTACTCTTGTTATTAATGCCGAGGCCAGGTTATTTAAACCAGTCATCTGCTCATCCATGACATTATCCCTGGCGTCAATAATTCCGGCCAATTCACCTGTTCGTGGAATGAGTGTTTGACCGTCAGCCCACTGAATTTTCGCAAAATTATGGTTTGTTGGATCGGAAATAGTTGTCAGCCCAAAGCTTTTCTGCCCTTGCACGAGTACATGTCCATTGACTGCCACGACGACTTCTCCATTCGCTTGTTTGGAAGAAGTTGCGCCAGTTAGCTCCGCCAGACGATCCAGCAGTACGTCCCTGGCATCCATTAGATCATTTGGCTGCTCGCCGATTGAGAAAACCCGAGATATTTCACTATTAAGTCTCGCAATTTGATCTGCTGCGCCATTTATCTCTTCAACGCGCTGTCCAATAACAAGATCCTGTTCCATTTGTAGTTGATATACCTGTAAGGAGCGGGTGTTTAATGCGCTTGCCAGCGCTTTCGCGTTATCCAATACCTCTGCCCGGATGCTGGTATTCGATGGATCGACGCTTAATTTTTGCCAGCCACTCCAGAAAGAATCTAATTTAGGGATGATGCCATCTGTGGATGTTTCGGCAAAACCAGCTTCCAATTCCTGTAGAACTCCGCTCTCAACTTCCCATTGTTTCGATCCCTGAATCTCCTGCCTGTAACGAGCGTCGAAGAAATCCAGGGTAAATCGACGAATGCGGTCCACTGAGACGCCGGTACCGATCTGGCCGACCCCCATCGTGTAAGCTGCTCCCTGACTTGTCACTGCCGGGCCGGCTTTTAGAACGACTTCCTGGCGGCGATATCCAGGTGTATTAACATTGGCAACATTATGCTGAATCACTTCAACCGCTGCCTGCTGACTGAGCAGCGCCTGTAAGGATACGCTAATTCCTGCAAATAAATTCGGCATGACTATCCTTTAGACTTTTTGGTCAATATCCCAGGATGCATTTTGCTCCAGTGATGGGGCCGAACCAGGCGGTGTATAGGCCATCTGGTTTTGGTAATATCCATATAGAAATGCTTTGGCAGACTCCAGCCAGTCCAACGCTGATGTCGCCATTGCCCGGTTGCCATAATTAAGATCGCGTGCCTGCCCGACGAGCATAGCAATCCCTTCGCTGAGACGATTCAATCTACCAGCGGTAACTGCATCCAACCACGGAAGGATATCAGTCAATGATGAGGAATCAGATGGAATACCCATTTCCCGGGCGATATCGATCAGCAATGTGCGGCGGCGCTCCTCCAATAAGCTCATCTGGTCCAAAACGTTTTCCTTCTTCTCCACAAGTGTCATTAGATCTTCTGCATTGGTTGTGGGTAAGAAATTTCGCTCCTCACGGGTAATATCTATGAGAGATTGAACCAATCGAAATTCCTGGACGAGGACATCTTCCAGGTTTGGAAGTAGCATGCGGGTGCGGGTATTTTCGGGCATCTGTTTACCGTTTTATATCGATATGTCCTGTTAGCCTCTTAGCCAATTCTTCGTGCGGAACTTTGTAATCGCCCTGACTAATCAATTCTTTCAGGTCATTTACTTTTTGAGATCTAACCTCTTCCACACCATCCAGCGCGGCTCTGGCCTTGGACAACAATCGCCCTTTTTCAGATACTTCGAGTGTATCTTTTTGAGGGGGACGGGCAGATTGCTCCACCTGTCTTTGCTGTTTTTCAACCTGCTGCGCTTGTTCGGCCTTGCTGGCTTGCAGTTGATTGAGGAGATTGTTTTCAATTTTCATTTATAGTTCGCCTCCATATATTGTCGGGCAATAAATAGTATCACCTGTAATCTGATTATCGGCAATCTTCCTCATTACTTAAGCTTTACGCATATGTATTGCTTGTGAAATCATCGTATCAGTAGTCTGAAAAGTTCGGGTGCTCATTTGAAACCCGCGTTGCAGTGTCATTAAATGTGTAACTTCATCGGCATAGTTGACGTTCGATTCTTCCACTGAATGGCTCATCAGAGATCCAAAATTTGGTGTTCCGGGTGCTCCAGTTTGGGGAGCTCCCGATGCATCTGTTTCCAAAAAAATATTATTCCCATTGTTTTTCAGTCCACTAGGATTGGTAAACCGGGTCAATTGAATGGTGCCTGCCTCAGACCAGGTATCCCCAACCAGGACACGAACAACACCATCCGGTTGGATCTGGATTTCACTGGTTTCCGGCGGAATTGTGCCGCTCCAAACCAGTGGTTGGCCGTTTCCAGTAACCAGCCGACCTGAAGAATCCAGAAGGAATTGCCCATCACGTGTATAACCAGTTTTACCGGCAGCGATCGTGACGCCAAAGAATCCATTCCCTTGAATTGCGACGTCCAATTGGTTATTGGTTGCATGGATCGCGCCTTGTTTTGTCAGCAACTGGCTAGAGGATAAAGTAATACCTTCATAATTGAGTTTTTGCAGCATCTCCTGGAAGTTTCCACGGTTGGCTTTGAAGCCGGCTGTATTAATATTTGCGACGTTGTTGCTGACAATATCGAGGTCATCCATCTTAGCCAGCATATCAATCCTGGAGATATTTAACACGTGAAAAAGCGATCCAGACATAATGTTACTCCTCTGTTATTACCCTATTCGCCCCAGTGAGGCGATGGCTTTTCCCAGCAACTCATCCTGATTTTGGACCATCTGTTGGGCTGCTTCGTAAGACCTTGATACTTCTACAAGTTGGGTCATCAATTGAGTTGGATTAGCGTTGGACATTTCAAGAAAACCCTGTGCAACCGATCCTTTTTCAGTTCCAGTCGGCGCTCCGGTTGCAGAAAAAGCGTTCTCACCGGAACGGGTTAACTCTTTTGCGGGGTCAGTGAAACTGGCAATTCCCAATTGTCCGGCAGCAGCTCCATTCACAGTGATCGTCCCATCCGGGGCGATACTAGTTTCACCATCAGTCAGTTTTATTGGCTGTCCGCCACTATTCAGCACCTGGTTGCCATCCACTGTCGTCAAATTTCCCTGTGCGTCCTTTATGAACCTGCCGTCACGGGTGTAGCGTTCTCCATCGGCGGTCTTGATGCGGAAGAATCCATCCCCCTGCATTGCCACGTCAAATTCATTGCCGGTTTGTTGCAGCCCGCCCTGGGAGAAATCTGTTGTGTCCTGTACGGAATCTACACCCAGGCCGAGCATCCCCAGGAAGGTAACCGGATCGGACATGGCTCCAGGGTTGGTTCTCAAAATTTGGGTGATTTTGTAGTCATCCAATGAAGTTAGAACCTGTTTGAAACCAGGCGTATCCAGGTTGGCCACATCATGTGCAATCGCCTGCTGGCGATTTATACCTGCCAGCATAGCTGAAGCTGCTGCGTAAAGCCCTTTTATCATAACTACCTCCTACCTGGAACTCAGGCTGGTGATCATCCGCACTTCTTCGCGGGTCATTCCCAATTGTTTGGCGATATCCATTTCCAACATATTACTTGCAGACATAGCTCTCACCATTTGATTTCTTTCAGCTACATTCGTCGTATTTGATACTCTCTGGTTCCCGGGTACAGTTTTTGCGGCATCCAACAATTTTTGAAAGTCCGACTGGGCTAATACTCCATTGGGAACTGCAGGTGGTTTAGACTGGCCAGAAGTTTTTACAATATTCTTCAAGTCGTCCACTACTGGTGTAAGCTTGTTCGCCTGGGTTTCCTTCCCCTGGACCAGCGCGGATTCTCGCGCCAATTGGACAAGATTCAGTGTGTCATGAAGCAAGCCGGGATTGATGGTATTAGACATTTCTGTCTCCTTTTGTCAGGAGTGACTGGAGTGTTAATACTGCTCTTGCATGCAATTGACATGCACGGGATTCTGAAACACCCAGTACTTCGCCTATCTCCCTGAGGGTCAGTTCTTCATAGTAGTACAAGGACAAGACTGTTTGCTCTCTTTCTGGTAGTTCTTTGATCACCTCAACCAGCTTGGAAATCATATCTTTTTCACCAATCAGATCGGATGGATCCGTTTGGTTTTCATCGGCAATAGTCTCATACAAGGAAGCATCATTTTCTTCGTCATAGTCGACAACGGCATCCAGAGAGACGATCACACGGCTTGAATCCAACAATGCCTGCTGCACTTTACTAATGTCCAGGTTCATATACACCGCCAGTTCGCTGTCGCTAGGTGTACGTTGATGCTGGTCGGTAAGGGTGTTTACCGCCTCCCGAACATCCCTAGCTCGGTGGCGGGCGGTGCGGGATAACCAATCCAAGGATCTCAGGTAATCCAGGATCTTTCCACGGATCCTAAAGGTGGCATATGTGCTGAACTGTGTGTTGAAGCTGGAATCATAACGGTCCACGGCTTCGATCAATCCTATCAAACCCTGGTTTACAAGATCTTCGTAGTCATTGCCGTTCCCTTGGTTAATCCCCAGCCTGCCCAGAACAAAATGAACCAGGGATACATAGCGTAAAACCATATCCTCACGCAAAGAAGGCTCTTTGGTAACCGCATACTGATTAAGAAGATCGACTTCACTCATTTGCATAACCATTATTTAATCAGACCTTGTATTCCGTCATGATATTCCGGCTTTGATTGTTGAGCTCATCTTGTTTTAACCGTAATGCAGCCATCATGGTTATTGACCCTTTCGCAACTCTCCAGTAGATCAACCAAAGTATAAAACCAACTCCTATCATGGCAGCTCCGGCTCGAAAGGCAGACATTAGAAACCCAGATCCTGAATAATAAGAAATACCAGCGACAGAGATACCGAGCAAAGTGATAATGATCTTTGAAAAAGTGTTCACTGTTTCCCACAGGATGGGCAACCGCTGACCCTTTGAACCTGTTTTTTCATACTTCTTTTTTTCTTCCTGTTCATTTTTCTTTGGACTCATTCAGATAATCCTTCCCCAAACAAATAAGATATTAATCCGGCTGGATCACCTTGATGTAAATTTCCCAACACCTGGTGGCCATCAGTAAAAAATAGCATCGGTAAATGAGATTTGTGGGTAATGTTATAAATTGACCCGAATGTATAAGTTTCATCCATTTTTGTAACAACCATCCCGCGGATCTTGAATGGGCTAAAGGTTGATATTGCCTGCTGAATATCTGTCTCCTTCATGGTTGCCGGGGCAGTGATATAAATGGAGCGTCCTGGCAGCACAGCTAGATAGGAACCCAACTCTACGATTCGATCTTCATCGACCATGCTGATCCCGGGTGTATCCACAAGTATCAGATCGGCATCCTTCTGGTTTTCGATATGCTCTGCTAATTCTTGTGGAGAATAAGCAAGGAATAGTGGTATCTCCATGACATCTGTATAGGTTTTTGTTTCACTAATTGCACCTGCCCGGATGGTATCCGCACAGATCCAGACTACATTTTTCTCCAGAGTCTTTCCGTAAAACGCGGCAAGTTTGGCAATGGTGCTTGTTTTTCCTGAGCCACTTGAACCTACCAGGCACATCACTCTGCTCTGAACAACCGCCATTGAATTTTGCTGTGGGCGCAAGTTGGCTTCCAGTTGTTTTTTCATAAAGCGCTTCAGGCGGATATCATCTGATAAGATTGCCGGGCTGAGCGCATTCTGGTTGGTTACCATGATATGTTCGACCAGCGAAGGGTCTATACCCTGGGTCAGCAAACGTTTTTTTATGGCACGCAGAGCTGGAGGAAGCTCAATTTTTGTATCCTTGAACTTATCAGAAATTACTTTTTGGTCACTCTTTAATTCCCTTACAACATTCTCAAGGGCTTGAATGGCAGGTTTTTCGCTGATGCTCTGTCCTTGCCGTTCTCCAGACTTATGCAGGATCGGGGGAGACCAGGATTGCGGATCTTCCAATCCTTCGGCGGATGATACATTTTTTCCACCACCAGTGGCAAGACCATTTTCAAAGGATGCTTTTTGGTTTTTCTCTGCCAGCGCTGTCAATATGGCTTCAATTTCTTTCCGGCCAGGAGCCTTTTGTGGTTCAGTGCGGGTTTCATAGCTTTTCTCTTCAGATCGCTGAATGGACGTATTTCCTGGTACATCGCGTGTAGCAACAACCTCCACACCAGGTTTGTTCCATACCTGCCAGAGTGGACCCGCTGGTATCTCTCGCATCGAAAGGACTATTGCATCTGGACCCAACTCTTTCTGAATCTCCTGCAATGCTTCCAACATGTTTGGGGCTCTAAAGGTTTTTGTCAACATATCGCACCGCCTAATTCATTTCCACCATACCATGAGCTTTTACTTTCGTACCCGAACTCACCTCTGAATATGCTAATACGATCAAATTTGGGAGCGTCTGCTCCACCAACCGGCGGAATGCCAGTCGCAATTCTCTGGGACAAAGCAGCAACGGCATGAATCCCTGATGAGCCATAGCTTCCATTTGTCCACCAGTCTTGTTCAAAACTGCCTGCGCAAGCGAGGCATCCACCTGGAAACCCACTCCAGAATCTGTTGCACCTAATGAACTACGAAGAGCGGATTCCAATTGTGGCGATAGGGTAAATACATGCATGGTGCTGGTATCATCCCGATACATGGAAGATAAGGTGTGCGCCATGGTCTGACGAACTGCCTCTGCCAGAATGTTGGGATCCCGCGTGATGGATGCATTGTTAGCGACAACTTCCAAAATCCCGCTCAAGTCACGAATAGGAACTCTTTCCCGGAGCAAGTTGCGTAAAATGGATTGGAACTCGCTGAGGGCAATCATCTCGGGGATAACACCTTCAACTGATGCCGGGCTTCGCGATTTCAACTGGTTCAGCATTTCTTGAACCATTTGCCTGTTGAGCAAGTCTGGAGCGTAACCTCTGACTAACTCTGTTAGGTGGGTGCTGAGTACAGATAACGAATTGACGACAGTGTAACCCATTAATTCTGCTCTGCCCTGTTCTGCATCCGTGATCCAAAGAGCAGGTAATCCAAATGCGGGTTCGGTTGTCTTGAGGCCTTTCATGGTTTCATCCGCTTCAGAGCCGGGGATCGCTAACTGGTGATCCAGCATCAATTCACCTTTGGCAACTTCCTGGCCGCGGATCTTTATCCGGTATTGCGTCGGCTGTAGTCGCAGGTTATCGCGGATGCGAACTACCGGCAGGATCAATCCAAGCTCTGCCATGACCTGCCTTCGTATGCCGGTGATGCGCTTTAATAAGTTATCGGAGGCATCATTATCGATCAGTGGAATGAGGTTATAGCCAATTTCCAATTCCATGGGATCGATGACAACCATGTTCAGCATATCTTCAGGCGTTTCTGGTTCATCCGAAACGGCAGTTTCGCCAGTAGATACAATGGCAATGTTTTCTTTTGCTTTTGCTCGTTGCACGTAATACGCGGCTACTCCCAAACCACCGGATACAAGAATGAATGGCAACTTGGGTAAACCAGGTACAAAAACCATAATCCCTATAATCCCTGATCCGACAGCCAGCGCATTAAAATTCGATAACTGCCCAAACAGGTCGGTTCCCAGGGATTTATCGGATGTGGAGCGGGTAACAATAAGGCCTGCCGCAGTCGATACCAGCAGCGCGGGGATTTGAACCGCCAGTCCGGCGCCAACCGTCAACAATGAATATGTTTGTAGGGCTTGCATCACATCCATGTTGTGCTGGAGCATGCCAATGACAAACCCGCCGATAATATTGACCAGCATGATAATGATGGCTGCAATCGAATCTCCGCGGACAAACTTACTTGCTCCGTCCATGGCGCCGTAGAAATCCGCTTCGGTTTCAATTGCGCGGCGACGAGTCCTGGCGTCTGTCTCATCGATCAAACCGGCGTTCAAGTCGGCATCAATGGAAAGTTGTTTGCCGGGCATGGCATCCAGCGTGAAACGGGCGGAAACTTCTGCGACACGGCCTGCACCACTGTTGATAACCACGAACTGTATGATCATCAGCATTAGGAAGATAACTATACCGACGACATAATTGCCTCCAACGATCAGTGAACCGAAAGTCTCGATTACTTTTCCGGCACTGGCTTCCAGGAGAATAAGGCGGCTAGCTGAAATGTTGATACCCAACCGTAATAATGTGACTAGTAGCAAGAATGTTGGAAACACAGAGAATTCCATAGGTTGGGAGATGTACATCGTTAATAGAATGACGCCAATGGACAAAGCAAGATTCGCCGCAACGAGAACATCCACAGCAGCAGCTGGAAGAGGAATAATCATTAAAGCGACAATGATCACCAATCCAATAGCCAGGGCAATATCTTTTGACCTGAGCAGGTTTTGCAGTGCTCCCATTGGTTTTGCGGGTGTTGTTGCTACCATAATCTAAAAACTCTCCTTTTATCCCAGAGCTGCAGCAGGCTGCAAATTCTTCCCAGGCGTTTTCAACCGGTAAACATAAGCCAATACTTCGGCTACGGCCAGATACATGTCTGGCGAAATGTCTTGATCTACTTCAACAGATTTATACAAAGCCCTGGCCAGCGGAACATTTTGTACAATTGGTACATTATTTTGTCTGGCAATATCAACAATTTTTTGAGCAACGTGAAATGCGCCTTTTGCCAGGACTTTCGGAGCCGTCATGCTGTCCGGATCGTAATCTAAAGCCACTGCAAAGTGGGTCGGGTTTGTAATGACAACCTTCGCTTTTGGCACATTCGACATCATTCGGTTGCGTGCGATTCTTCTTTGCTGTGCGCGGATCCTTCCGCGCAGGAATGGGTCACCTTCAGATCGTTTGTAATCTTCTTTGATTTCTTCCTTGGTCATTCGCATGGAGCGCATGAAGCGCCAGCGCTGGAAAGCGTAATCTGCAGCAGCCAGGATGAAGTAGGCTGATCCTACCCGAACTGCCAGAGTGGAAGCAAGGTCTACCCATTTGGAAACACCTGAGGACAGGTCCATGTGCGCCAGACTGGATAAAGAATCAACCTCACCTTTCAGGTAAGAATAAACCACCCAACCAACAAGAGTTAACTTAAGGATTGCCCTGCCCAGTTCGATCAAGCCTGAACCAGAAAAAATCCTCTTCAAACCGGTAAGTGGATTGAGCCGTTTGAAGTCAAACCCGATTTTCTTGCCAGCCCAGAGGAAGCCTGTTTGTACCAAAGTGACAGATACTCCAGTGATTAATATTCCAACCAATATCATTCCGAGCCCTGGGATTAAGGACATTACCATTGAATAGACCTTGTCCCGTAAGCTGACTTCTGTTATGACAACAGTTGGCAGGGTATTTATAGTGGTGATGATCAACTCGCGGATCGCAGTGATCATCACTGCGCCAGGACCTTTAAGAAGAAGGGCACTTACGAGCATGATCGCCGCTGTGTTTAATTCCAGACTACGGGCAACCTGACCCTCTTCACGGGCTTCGGATAACCTTCTCTGGGTTGGGGCTTCAGTTTTATCTGACATATCTATTTACCGTGCGATCAATTCAAGCATTCTTGGTCCAATACGATTAAACAAATCCCGCATTAACGGGAAAGCGATTCCAAAAGTCATTCCAACAGCGAACATACCGAGGGCAATTTTGGCGGGTAAACCTAAAAAGAAGATCTGGATTTGAGGAGCCACTCTGGCCAGTAAACCCAGGCTGATATCCGCAAGAAGCAGTGCGCCGATCACCGGTAGTGCTAACTGGATACCGGAGGCGATCAAGTTTGCTGTCAATGATAATAGTGTGGATGCATCTGTAAATGCCACCGGACTGTTGACCGGGATAAGTGTGAAAGTCTTTTGAACAGCTATCAAGAAATAGTGGTGTCCATCCATAACTACAAACAAAAGCATTCCTACCATTATAAAGAGCTGATCCAGGGCTGAACCAGAAGAACCAATCGCCGGGTTGAGAATATTGCCAGCCCCGAAACCACTTACCAATCCCATCATCTCTCCTGCGATCTGAAGAGCGCCAAATGTTAGCGTTGCGGCAAACCCGGCTAATATGCCAATGATCAATTCCTGCAATAATGCTGCTGCAAAAGCCAGTAACCCCAATTCTTGGACTTCTGGTCCAATTGGCTGCCACGGAATCAGGATTGCGCTAAGGATGATTCCCAAACCTATTCGCACCTGAGCAGGGATAGACTGCCCACCCAGGACGGGGACTGGAATGATCATGGCCATGATCCGGGTGAAAACCAGAATGAATATTTGGGTTTGTGCAATTGATACAATCATATAAGTCGCTCTTTATCGGTCTTGTATAAGAATAAATCATGGCTATTTAATTGTCAGTAAAGGGGGGATGAAGCAGGTCTAAATTAAGCGTAAAAATTTGATGAAAAGATTAAAGGTATACTTTAGTTTACCGATAACCTATTGTTTGATCCACTTTGATACTCGCTGAATAATCGCATCGACATCTATCGGCTTGACAAGGAAATCATCCGCCCCGGCATCTTTTGCCTTGGCAACAAATTCCGGGAAACGCATGGCAGAAATGACGATGGTACGGCAGTTTTCCATATTTTCTCTTTTTTTCCAATCTGCAATCAGGTCCAGGCCATTCGCACCTGGTAGGATGACATCAACGAGCATGATATCTACCGGCTGAACTTCGGTCGCTTCATCTGCAGTTACAATATCCTTGCACGGAACTGCTTTACAACCAAGCCTTATTAATGTCAAAGTGATGAGATCGCGTTCCACCGCATTGGGTAACAAAACAATCGCATAAGGTGATCCTTGCGAAGGCATTACCTGGTACCAGAAACTTGGTTAGAGCGGAAATCCTGAAGCTGGACCCGCATTCGATCAAACATGACTTCATCCATATGGAGGATTCCCAAACACTCAGGATGGATTTTATTTCCATTCGGGTCTGATGTCAGATATTTCTCGTCTTTACTAAAAGCATTCGCAAGGTTAATGATAGCCCCTAATTTAAGGCTGCTGCGGGAGAGGGACGGTGCATGATGGTAGCGAATGGCATCCACCAGTACAACCGGGAAGTTCCATTTTTGGGCCATTAACGATCCTATCGTTGGATGGTCGATACCAAGTAATTTTTCTTCCACCTGCCACATGGCCAGATTATACTGGCGCATCAAATCTAACAATCGCATGTAATCCACCATCATATATTGATCGAGGATTAGTTTCCCCATATCGTGTAATAATCCGGCAACATAAGCTTCTTCAGGGTCGGGATATTGGACATATCTGGAAATCCAATGCGCGATGAGTGCAGTTGTAATGGAGTGATTCCACAGTTCTCCTGCGCCCAGGCGATAACCATTTAACCTGCGGGTAAGTGGTCCGGATGAAGCTGCTCCAAGTACGAGTATTTTCACACGTTTGAAACCGAGTCGCATAACGGCATCGGATAATGAAGAACAGACAGCGTTGTAACCCAAACCGGCAGAGTTTGCCATTTGGAGGACAGATGCTGCAAGCGCCTGATCCAAGCCAATCAAATCGCTGATAACCCCGGCTGTATTATTCGAATCATCCAGGGCTGTTAATATTCTGGTAACATTCATCGGCATAGGACGCATTTTATCCACTTGCGCAATGATTTGATCTACTTTTCCTGGAAGCATGGCATCCCTCTTATTTTACAAAATTCGGCAAACTGGTGAATATATTTGAAGTGAATACCAATAAGCGCTGCAACATCCAGGATCCAAGTACCGCAAGCACCAGGCCAATGGCGACAATTTTTGGAACGAAAGTCATGGTAGTTTCATTGATCTGAGTAGCAGCCTGGACGAGTGAAATTAAACTACCAACGATCAGGCTGATCAGCAAAATTGGCCCAGCGAGGATTAACATCACAGTGGCGGCGTTTTGAGCAAGGGATAATACATAAGACTCGGTCATTTGTCCTCTATTGCATAAAGCTGATCATCAGAGACTTCGCAATCAAATACCAGCCATCCACCAGCACAAAAAGGAGCACTTTGAATGGTAATGATATCAATGAAGGTGGCAGCATCATCATACCCATCGATAGTAAAACGCTGGATATTACAAGGTCAATGATAAGGAAGGGGATGTAAATGGCAAAACCCATCGTAAAGGCAGTCCTTAATTCGCTGATCACAAAGGCTGGGAACAAGTCCACCGTTTCAATATCGGATAACTGCTCGGGTTGTGATTTGCCGCTCATTTCCATAAACAGGGCAATATCTTTTTCACGAGTTTGTTTGAACATGAACTCACGGACAGGTTCGATTGCACGAGTAAACGCGACTTCCTGTGAGATCTGATTGTTCGTATAAGGCTTGATGGCTTCTTCATTGATCTTACCGTACACCGGGGACATGATAAAGAAGGTGAGCAGTAGTGATAGCCCGATAACAACCTGGTTTGGCGGAATGGTCGGTGTACCAATGGCATTCCGCAGCATGGACAAGACTATGACGATCCGCGTAAAAGAGGTCGCCAGGATCAAAATGGTCGGTGCCAATGAAAGCACTGTCAACAATACCAGTAATTGAACACCAGTGGTAACTTCCTGCGGCTGTCCGTCAGGGGTAACAGACAGAGTTACACCCGGGGCGGCCAATTCAGGGTTGGCGGCGCATGAGCTCAATAGCAACAAGAAAACTGCTGCCAGAATGATAAGTATGGTGCGGGTTCTTTTCTTGTTCATACTATTTGTCCTGGAGATGATCCAACTTGTCCCCGGCCTTGAAGAATTCTTCTGAAAAATTATGTGATGACCTGGGTTCGATTGCTTCCCCAGAGTCGACTTCGGCGATCAGATTCACAGCCTGATCTGTTGCGCCGATCATGTATGCCTGCCCATCCACCTCAACCAGATAGAGCGCCCGTTTGGGGGAAAGTGCGGTAGATTCCAGAACTTTCATCCTTCTGATACTGTTCTTTATGCTGCCAGTTTGCCACCGTTTGAAAACTATCGCTGCTACATAGATTAGAAGCAGGACAACCCCAAACTTCAGAACAGCGCCGAGTATCCACGAGGTAGAATTAATGGATGAGTTCGCAGTGCCAGTTGCTGAAAAATCTGTCATCCAGAATCCTGCTACCAGGACAACTGAAAACAGTATGATGTAAACGATCTGCTGCCAGCGCGGTCGGGCAATGAACCATTTGAGGAATTTCTGATACCAAATCATTGTATGGATTTATTCCGCTTTCTTTTTGGTTTTGGGGTCGATCAGCTCAGTTATTCGCACCGCAAATTTATCATCCACAACCACGACTTCGCCTTTCGCCAACAGACGCTCATTCACAAAAATGTCAACCGGATCACCAGCCAACCTGTCAAGTTCGATCACTGACCCTTGCACAAGTTCCAGGGTCTGCCGTAACGTCATCTGCGACCGACCCAACTCCACAGAAATTTTTAATGGTACGTCCATTAACATTTCCAGGGAGGTTTGAGGTTTTGGGCCATTTTGTTTAGGCGTGGCAGGAGTTGGAACTGTAACGGGCACAACTTCATTGGAGGGTTGTTCATTTATTTCTGTCATATAATTACCTCATTCATAAATCCGCTTGTATTCGGGTCTTCCTGCAAGGTAGATGCGACTTGAACCGCAATCTGATTGCCGACTTTCCCGATAAACACCTGAAACAATTTCTGGTTCGCTATCTGCATAACCAGAGGTTGATCTACTTTGGTTTCCAACTGGATAATATCTCCAATTTCTAAATTTATGATCTCCTCAAGACCTAAATTCACTGATCCCATAATTACTTGAACCGGAAGCTGAACATTGTATAGATTGTTAATAGCGACATCCCGTGAGGAATTATCGATAACTTTTTCTTTCCTGCCAGAGATCCACACATGGGGATTCAGAACTCCTGCTATTGGCTTAAGAGTGCTAAAAGGTAGGTAGATATTCATCGTCCCGGTTGTGCCAAGGATGGTCATTTCAAAAGTTAGCAACATCACTTTTTCATTACCCATCACCATTTGGACCCAATGCTGGTTGATGGTGCTGTCTTCAAGTGATGGCTCCAAAGAAACCAGCTTATTCCAAGCGCTCTTCAGATCGTTCAACATATGTTCAACCAGGCCGCGGAGAAGTGACTGGTCTATGTCGGTTAATGGACGCTCTTTTACTTCTCCTTCGATCTTGCCACCAAGGCGCTGCTCTAAAATGAGATAGCTTACATTTGGGCTGATCGTGACCACCATATAACCAGGTAGTGGCGCTAAAGTGATCATGTGGAACAATGCGTTCGGGGGTAAATCTTTTAGAAAATCGTGGAAGCGTCCCTGTTCAGTGTGAACCAATCTCGGTTTTAAGTTTGTGCGCAGAAAGGTTGGAATTGAGGTTGTAAATTTTTCTGCCAGGTCTTCGTGAACCAGCTCGACTGCTCGCATCTGCTCCTTGGAAAAGCGATCCGGTGACCAGAAGTTGTATGCGGAAATTTTCTTGCTGGCAGGGTCCGCCGGTTCCTTACCGGACGCAGGATTACCACCCATAATTTCGGCCAGGTTTACATCTGCCCCGCCGTCTTTTCCTTCGATGGCGATGGCTCCACTGAGGAGGGCATCAATTTCTGATTGAGTTAGCATTTATCCCTTTACTCAACTACGAATTCTGTGAAGTACACACCTAATACTTTATCATTTGGCATCATCGTCTGGATTTTTTCCATGATCTCATGCCTAAGTTGTTCTTTTCCATCCGTTGTATACAACTGCTCAAACGATTTCGAGGAAAGCAGTGTGATCACTGTGTCATTGATCATGGGTAACTTTCCATTGACAGAGTTGGTAAAAGCTTCGACGGCAGGGTCAACAACAGCAGCTTCACCCTCAGCTCCATGACCCCCGGCTGCTGCCTCAGCCGCGGCCGCTTCTGAGTGCGGTGGTGTAAACTCTAGCACAACATTGATACGGATATACCTTCTGCCACCCGGCTCAGCCAGGTTGATGATCTTTGTCCCCGTATCGATCATGATCCCTTCGCCGGGATGAACTTCAGGAACAACATGGGTTTCTTCTACTACTGGTATTTCTATTGAAGGGTCTGGAGTGGGAACTGGGGTGGGATACAAATAACTCAAATAGAATGGTTTGGGTAGGTCATCTGGAGCGAAAACTATATATGCCATTGCCAGGCTGAGTAAACTGCTCACAACAACCAGGATGATCAAAAATATTTTACCCACGGATCCCAAAATTTTCAGAACATTTCCCATAATACCCTTCCTTATATCAAGGGGCGCTTAATCTGCTGCCAGATGTGATCAAATTTGAATCGACTTGATAGACAACGACAATATCTGCCCGGCTATTGAGTGCTCGGTGTTCAGCGGTGTCATTTGGGAATATCGGGTCATACTCTCCCCGACCTGTGATGATTAACCGTTTGGGGTTAATGCCGGACTGAACCATGTAATCTCCGATCATCATGGCTCTGGCCAGGGATAATTCCCAGTTGTTACCATATTTTGCAACTGTAGGTTGGGTATCATCTGTATGCCCGACGATCTTGATCTGGTTTTCTGTTGTCTTCAACATACCAATAATGGTATCCAATACAGGGTACGCAGAATCTTGCAATGCCGCCGAATCCTGCGGAAACAACATTTTTTCGCTCAAAGAGATCAATACTCCATCAATGCTGGTTTGAACACTCACTTCAGAACCCAGGTTGGAGGATGCCAGCATGTTGGCGAGATCTCCAGCCACTTCCTCGGAGACCGGCGGTTTCTGTGGGATGCCTGGAACAACGATCGGATTTGGCGCGCCGTCTTTCGACGTTCCTCCGCCGGAGTTGATGTTCGTGGATACAACTTTTACCGGACCTCCGCCAGCGAAGGCAGATCTTAAATTCTCTGCCAGCATCTTGTACTTTTCGACATCAACCTGCCCCATCGAGTAAAGCACCACAAAAAGCACCATCAATAATGTAATAAAATCGGCGTAACTTACCAGCCATCGATCTCCACCACCACCACCATGACTCATGCGCCGGCCTTCTCTTTCTTGGCTGCGCCAGCGGCAGCTTTCGCAACTGCTGCCGGCGGAAGGAATGCCTGTAATTTTTCCCGGACGATGCGCGGGTTTTCTCCTGCCTGCAAGGATAATATTCCTTCCAGAAGTAGGTTTTTAAATGCTACTTCTTCCGCGTCCTTATGTTGTAACTTTCCACCAAGTGGCAAATATATCAGGTTGGAGGATAACAGTCCCCACAATGTTGCCAGGAACGCAGCAGCGATTGATCCCGCCAGTTTAGCAGGGTTATCCAATTCTTTCAAAACGGAGATCAAACCCATAACCGTACCGATAATACCAAAGGTTGGTGCGAAACCACCGGCTGTATTGAATATATGAGCGCCATGCGAGTGCCGTTCTTGCATGTGCTTAATCTGCGTTTCCAAAATTGAACGCACCTGAGCCGGATCAACACCATCCACAACCAGCATGATGCCTTTTTGTAAGAAAGGATCCGAAATTTTCTTGCTTTCTTCCTCTAATGCAAGCAATCCTTCCCGGCGTGCTTTATCTGCCATTTTCGCAAGTGTTTCTATCGCTTCTTCTGCGCCGTAATGCGGTTCTTTAATGGCAATTAATAAGTATTTGGGTAGTTTTAATACATTCGCCAGGGATGTTGTTGCCATAGTGGCCATCAAGGATCCCACTAGGGTCAATAAGATGGGAGCAGGGTGAGTAACTAGTTCTGCTGGATTTCCACCGTCCAGGATCATCACTACTACGACGATCACAAGCGCTAGTACAATTCCCAATATAGTTCCTAAATCCATACCTTATTCTCCTCGACGTTTTCGTGGTTGTTTGATTATCGGTTTTGAATGGATCATTTGTTTGTACTCAATGATCTTATTGATAACATCATTCGCATCATCTTTAACAACAACTTTGGCACCGGTGGTTAAACTAATAATCGTATCAGGTGTGGCTTCAACCACTTGAATTAGTTCGGCATTGATATAAAATTGCGTTCCATTAAACCTTGTTACGAGAATCACGCCACTACCTTTCATGGATACTGGAAAGTGAATTTGGAAGTCCGTTATGAAAATATCATATCTGAAGGGGTGAAGGTATAAATAGCCCGTGAAAGGAGTGTTAAGGATTGCTAAATTTTCTCTCCGTTTCTTTACGGATATTTTATTTCACCAATAAAACTGAAAAATCAGTTTTTTTGAGTCGGATACACGAATTGGAATACTTATTGCACATTCACAAATACTTGTATTTTTAGAAAAATTAATCTAAGATTCCTATAGGCTGTTTTTGCAGTGGAAACGGGGCGTATGAAACAAACAAACATCCTGGTAATTGAAGATGATGAGATCGTATCAAAAACAATTGATCGCTGCTTGCGTGGGGATGAGTTCCATGTTACGGTAGCAAACAGCGGGGTTGAAGGCTTGCAAAGTGCAAGGCGCAGACCACCGGAGTTGATCATCCTGGATGTGATCATGCCTGGCATGGATGGTTACGCCGTTTGCAGGGAGGTTCGGGCTGATCCTATCTTGAAAGATACCCCCATCCTATTCCTGACTGCAAAATCTAAAGACGAAGACAAGATCACCGGATTCACCGCCGGAGCTGATGATTACCTGAGCAAGCCATTTAATCTGGATGAGTTGGTCTTGCGGGTTAGAGCCATCCTACGAAGATCAAAAAACCAACTAAAAACCCGAATGGAAGAACCTTCAAAATCCTTTTCCATTGGTGATATCTTCCCAAAAGCGAAAGACATGTTCAAAGGAAAGCCTGCCGATGAAAAAGTATCGACCCCTTCACATGCCATCAACATCCGTGGACATATTCTGGATACTAAAACCTACGAACTACTTACCCCAAGAAACAATAAACTTCGATTGACACCCGTTCAGTTTGACCTTTTATATCACCTTATGAGTCATCCCGGGGAAATCTTCTCTCCAAGCCGCTTGTTGGACGAAGTATGGGATTATCCATCAGATGCTGGCAGCCCGGACCTGGTTCGGGTCCACATCAAGAACCTGCGCGAGCGCATTGAAGATGACCCGCATACACCTAAGTTTATCCAAACAGTCCCGGGATATGGTTATACGATAAAAGCAACGGACGATTGAAGTGGCAACTACCCCTGGATCTTTATAATGAATTTCTACTCCCCGTTAATGCTGTTGAGCGGGGAGTTTTTTCATCAATAGACATAAGCTTGCTTTTACTTTAGAATTGATTCATGGATTTAGTATGGATAAAATAGATAATAAAGAGCCTAACGCCAGCGACTTGAGTGTGTTTGAATTATTTCAAACCATAATATCCTTATTTAACCAAGATCTCGATCTCAAGCAAGTTCAACTGGATTTATGTGAATTGGTACACCAGATATGTAAAGCCGAAGCTACCGGGCTCTTAATCCTGGACAAAGAAGATCCACGGTTGATTCAACGCAAGATTTTTCGTGGGAGTGATGATTGGGCGGTTGAGGATAGCTTCCAGGTTCAAGATCAAGCGCTATTTGCATCAATTAAAAACCGAAAAGCATTCTTACTGGATCTTCTCAATCCTGGCAAAGAATTTGAATTATTAAGTCGCTTTCAGGATCAGCCATACAACTCGGCAATACTGGTACCACTTAGGAAAAATGGTGAATTTGCGGGTTTGATCCAGTGTTTTAATGTCACGGTGGAAAATGTTGAAAAAACCAGTGAATTACTAAACTCAATTGCATCAAGTTATGCCATTTCAATGAAGAATTACGAAGCTATCCAACAATTAAAAATTGATAATGCCAACCTGGAAGCCTGGCGCTGGGAGTTGATGCAATCACGCAATACGCTTCGTGCAATGTTCGACAGCATCCCAACATCCATCTATATCGTGGATGGAAAGTATAAAATCGTCGCCATCAACGCCAGCCGCTCCAATCGGGCGGAACAGAAACCAAATAACCTGGTCGGCCAGATCTGTTACGAAGTTCTTTATGAAAAAGGGCAGCCATGCCCGGGTTGTTTGGTTAATGAGACATTTCTCTCCAAACGAATCACCCAGCGATCGGATAGGCAATGGATAAACAAAGACCAGATCACTGATTGGGAGATCACCACCTATGCCATTCTGGATGAATCCGATGATCCGGCTCAAGTGATCATCTTCGAGAAGGATGTTACTCAGGAAAAAAGACTGGAAGCAAACCTGATCCAATCTGAAAAGCTGGCCGCTGTTGGTCAACTGGCTGCTGGTGTAGCTCACGAGATCAACAATCCTTTGTCTGCAGTGATCGCAAACGCCCAACTCTTACGTCGTGACCTGCCACCGGGAGAGTTGGATGCGCTGGAATCGGTAGAGTTGATCGAAACAGCCGGTTTGCGTGCTTCTCAGGTTGTGAGAAACCTGCTTGGATTCGCTCGCAAGGAACAGTATGAATTCCTCGCCACTGATTTGAATGAGACCATAATTAATGCTCTCTCGCTGGTAAAACATGAAGCCGTAACGCGTGCGATGGACATTCAAGTGCAATTGCAGGAGAATATGCCGATGATTCATGCCAGCAAGGACCACCTCCAAAGTGTCTGGATCAATATTATCTTGAACGCACTGGATTCCATGGAACCAGGCAATGGCATTATTAATGTAGGTACTTCATATAAACCTGATGAATTCAAAGTTACCATTTCGGATAATGGTACTGGAATTCCACCCGAAAAAGTAACAAGGGTGTTCGAGCCATTTTTTACAACAAAAGATCCAGGTAGAGGGACGGGATTGGGATTATCCATCTGCCATCGAATAGTAAAACAACATGGCGGTTACATTCAGATTGACAGCCTGGGTGGAACCGGTACTAAATTTTCAATCACCTTACCGAAAAACAATCCATAAAATGTAACCAGGTAAACCGCCAGACAAATAATATTAACTGACTGAATATCCTGCCTGATTGGAGAGAAGCCATGCAGACTTATCGCATCCCGGAATTTGTTGCTCGAATAAAAAACGCGAAACTCGACTTGATAGTTCTTAATCCTGGTCCCACTCTTGGTTACATTACTGGATTACATTTTCACCTTATGGAGCGTCCTATCTTGTTCTTAATAAGCAAGCAAGGGAAGGCGGCAATAGTTTTGCCCGAATTGGAAGTTTCAAAAGTTGCAAATGTACTTCCAGTCCTGACCTGTTTCTCCTATGGCGATGATCCATCCAAATGGATGGAACTCGATCAAAAGCGCCTTTGACCACCTCACTGAATCAAATCCTCTTATTGGAATTGAACCTAACCATATGAGATACTTGGAGATGAATTTCATCAACCAATCGGTGGAATCACTCTCGCTATGAGTCAGCAGCATCGTTGATCTCGTCCATGCGAATGTGTAAGGATGTTACCGAAATTGAAAACATGCAGCGGGCGGTTGTCATTGCAGAAAATGCATTTCTCAAAACCCTTCCTGCCATAAAAACAGGGATAAGCGAACGATCCATCGCTTCTGAGCTGACCATCCAGATGCTTCGGGGTGGATCGGACACCGAAATGCCGTTTGCACCCATCGTCGCTAGCGGACCTAACAGTGCAAACCCGCATAGCGTTCCTTCTGATCGTGTCATTCAAAATGGTGACCTGATCGTAATCGACTGGGGGGCCGCGTATAAAGGTTACTATTCAGATCTCACGCGAACGATAGCGGTAGGGGAAATCGATGCGGAACTGAAAACCATTTACCAGTACGTGAAACGTGCAAATGAAGCTGGGAGAGAGACCGCGAAACCAGGTATTATCACAGGAGATGTGGACCGAGCTGGTCGTGGTGTGATCGAGGCAGCTGGCTATGGCAGGCAGTTTAATCATCGCATTGGTCATGGATTAGGATTGGAAGCACATGAAGAACCATACTTGTTTGGCGAGAATCAACAACTACTCTCTCCGGGCATGACCTTTACCATAGAGCCGGGTATTTACCTTACCGGAAAAGGTGGAGTGAGAATTGAGGATGATGTTGTCATCACAACATATGGCGCCAGGTCTCTTAGTACTTTGGACCGTGAAATGATAACGATCACTGGCAATTAGATAATTGCAGCCTTCAATCAAATATTCTTGGTAAATTAGGAAACACAGAGATCATGGATCGGAATTTAAAATTAATTGTCATATCGTTATTCGTTTGGGGTATCGGGGAAGGAATGTTTATTTATTTTCAGCCAATATACTTGCAGCAACTTGGGGCCAACCCGCTCTTGATCGGCGCAATCCTCGGCGGTATGGGTGTTGCCATGGCTGTTACCCAGATACCGGCCGGCTACCTTGGCGATAAGTTCGGACGATTACCATGGATGTGGGGATCATGGGGTTTGGGCACGCTCTCTGCTGGAATCATGGCATATGCTGATAATTTAAATGTATTTGTGTTGGGTTTATTACTTTATGGCGCAACTTCATCTGTACTCGCTCCAATGAACAGCTATATTACCCAGGCCAGGGGAAAGTGGAGCATAGGAAGGGCGCTCACAACTGCATCAGCTTCCTTCAGCCTCGGAGCAGTGATCGGTCCCATGATCGGTGGCACCCTTGCTGAAGAATTAGGTTTAAAGATGGTATACACCATTGCTACCGGGATACTGCTGGTATCCACACTGATTGTGCTCTATGCACAAAGGCAACCGATCGAAAATCAGTTGGATGAAGCGGGTACGTTAAAGTTATCCAATAATCCTCGATTTATAATGTTATTGGGAGTGTTGTTCTTTACCATGCTCGGGACCTACCTCCCGCAACCATTGACTGCGAATTTTCTGCAAGATTTCCGCCAGATTAACCTCGGTCAAATCGGTACCTTGGGTTCCATCAGTAGTCTTGGGAATGCGATACTGGCAATCGTGCTCGGGACGATAAACGTACGCTTTGGTTTTCTTGCTGGTCAACTGGCAGTCTTGCTTGCATCATTGATCATCTGGAAAGGAATTGGATTACCCTGGTATATGCTGGGTTATTTTTTCCTCGGTGGATTCAGGGTCTGCAAATCACTATCCATGGCGTTGGCCAGACCATTGATCAAAGCATCGCAAATGGGTGTGGCTTACGGTTTTATCGAGACAGTCTCTTCTATAGCCATCATCATAGCGCCTCCGCTCGCCGGTATCATCTATAACTATAAGCCTGATAGGGTCTTCCCGGTCGCAGCAGTCGTGATCGCTGTTATCTTTATTGCAAGCATTAAATTAATCCCAAAAGAATCTAACGACACAGATGATTTACTTCTCACCCCCAGCCGGGATTAATTTTTAGCTAGCAAAAACGACGAACAGGAGCGTCACCAGCCCCAATATTGTACCCGCCAGCGTTTGCATTGGCGTATGTCTTTTTAGCCTCAATCTCGCCCAGATCACAACAGGTATTAATATAAATACAAATCCTGCCAGGGACCCGAAAAGTAGAATGCACAATGCTGAGAACGTGCTAACAGCTGCGGCGTGGCCGCTAATTTTCCACTTTAGCGTTATAGCAAAGATAACAATCAGTTGAAGGCAGGCCGCCAAACCGATGACGATCAAAAAGCGTGGTGGATGGAGCTGGATTAAAGCAATGACCGATACTACTCCAGATACCATCATAAAGATCATTGGACGAATGCGTTGACTGCGGATGGGAATATGGAAATCTGAAACGAATTTTTTCCTGACAAGCCAGAAAACGTAAAGGGTGGGAAGAACGACAGCGATAGATAAAAAGATGGCAATACTTTTCCACACCAGCGCTGACCCCGCAAATAATGCGACCACGATCAACGATGCGGCAGCGAGTACAGGCGGACTTAAGAAATCGGATACAAAGCGGGCGATTTTCGCACTCCTCGCTGGAGGAATATACACAAGTTCCACTGTATCTAATGGAATGAGTGAATTACTACTTGCAATTTGAGAACCAGACATGAAAACTTCCTTCTATCAATACTATCGGTCATTTATTGATAGAATACACTAAAGAAATTAACATTTGAATAAAAGTGAGTTAAGAACGCATTAAATCTACAGAAAAAATGGTGAGGAAGTGTCAATAATAATTGAAGAATTCACTCTTGGCCCGCTGCAAAACAACAGTTTCCTGCTTATTGAGACTGCCACGAATACTGCGGCTCTCGTTGACCCCCCATACGGGGCAAATAGAATATTAGATTCCATCAAAGCCAAAAATTTGGATCTCTCCCTGATATTAATTACCCACGCCCATTTCGATCATATGGGCGGGATCCAGGCGCTACTCCCATCATTCAATCCTGCGCTCGAGATATATCTGCACCCGGACGATCAAATACTGTGGAAGAATGGTGGAGGGGCGTCAGAATTTGGATTTACCATCGACCTTCCAATAATTCAACCGCTGCCTGCATTGCATAATGCAAGCATTCCACTTGGTAATTCAAATATTCAGGTGTTCCATACTCCAGGACACTCCCCGGGACATGTGGTTTATTACCTGGAAGAAGAAAAAGCAGTCTTTTGTGGTGACCTCATTTTTTACCACAGCGTCGGGCGTACAGATCTGCCAGGTGGTTCTACCAGGGCATTGAACCATAGTATTGAACAGCACATATTTACACTTCCAGATGATGTTAGACTGCTACCCGGACATGGGCCATCCACGACTGTCAGAGAGGAACGTTCAAATAATCCGTTCTTCATCTAAATATTTTTCCGGGACAAGTGCATTAATCTGGGGTGGAAACTATCAACACTGCCTCTGAGAATCAAACACAGAAATGTTTTCTACGGTAAGCGCCAGGATGTTTATTGTTTTGCCAGTGCCAGCCCCGTGTTCGACGAAATCGAGGCATTTAGGCGACAAGAACTTCGTTGTTGGATAATACGCTGCCAATCCTTGCGGGATACAAGCTAATCCTACTGTTTCGCCTCATTTAATATATTACTTGTTGGTTGGTTGTTGTTTTACCTTATCCAGTTTCATGATACGGAAAAGTAGTTAAAGAAAAACATCCTGTTTGGTCCGATCTACTCACTTTATGAGTCAATCGAAACTTCCGGATGTATTTCTCACTCACCGATGAAAAACAAGTTTTACCGGTCGAAATTGTTAATTACTTGGCAAATTCAACAGCCCTGGTTTCTCGTATGACAGTAACTTTAATTTGACCCGGGTATTGCATGGTATCTTCGATCTTACGGGCAATATCTCTTGACAGGCGTGTAGCCTCGAGGTCATCGATGTCATCTGGCCTTACGATGATACGTACTTCGCGACCAGCCTGGATAGCATAAGATTGTGCAACTCCCTTATAGGAGTTGGCAATATCTTCGAGCGCTCTAAGGCGTTTGATGTACTGTTCAAGGTCTTCCCTCCGTGCGCCTGGTCTTGCGCCCGAGATGGCATCTGCAGCTTCCACAATGACAGCCTCGACACTATCTTGATCCACCTCATGGTGGTGGGCGGCAATGGAATTGACAACTTTAGGGTGCACCCCGTAGCGTTTGGCAAACTCCGCGCCGATCTGGGCATGTGTGCCGTCAATATTATGATCCAGGGCTTTACCGAGGTCGTGAAGTAAAGCGCCAGCTTTGGCCTGTTCAATGTTTGCACCCAGCTCTGCAGCCAGGATGCCGGCAATTTTTGATACCTCAACGGCATGAGCGAGTTGGTTCTGTCCATAAGAGGTCCGGTATTTAAGACGTCCCAATACTTTGGTAACTTCGACGTGCAAACCAGCTACACCAGCTTCGAAGGCAGCCTGGTCTCCTGCTTCGGCGATGATTCGATCCACCTCACGTTCGGTATCTCCCAATACTTTTTCAATATAAGCCGGATGTATTCTTCCATCCAGGATCAACTTTTCTAGAGAACGACGGGCAATTTCCCTGCGAACGGGGTCAAAACAGGAGATGGTCACTGCTTCAGGAGTATCATCTACGATCACATCGACACCGGCAGCCTGTTCGAAAGCTCGAATATTTCTGCCGTTTCGACCGACGATCCGGCCTTTCATTTCTTCATTCGGCAATGGTACAACAGAAGTGACTACTTCAGCTACCTGGTCTGAAGCTACCCGTTGTATGGCATCAGCGATCAATTCACGGGCACGTTTTTCGCCATCTTCACGCGCTTCGGTTTCAATCTGCCGTATAATGCGCGCCATATCGGCTCGGGCGTCTTTTTCCACCTCTGCCAACAGAACCTGGCGAGCCTCTTCAACAGTCATCTGTCCGATCTTCTGTAGTTCCTCAAGTTGATCCGAATACATCTTCTCAACATCATTCGCGCGTTTATCCACTGCAGACTGTCTTTTATTCAAAGCCTGCTCGCGCAATTCCAGTTTCTCCACCCGCATATCCAGCTCGGATCGCCGTTTCTGCAGACGATCCTCTTCGCGATTGAGATCTGTTCTGCGCCGGGAAGTTTCTTCTTCAGAACTTTTAAGCACCTTTAGAGCATCATCTTTGGCCTGTATTTCGATCGCCCGGGCATTTTCTTTTGCCCTTTGAAGAATGATCTCGCCTTTTTGCCCCTGTTCTTTTTGCTTTTTATCGATCTGGTACTTGTTATAGAAGTATCCCAGGACAAGCCCAATGATAAAAACCAAAACTGACACAACTACTGTAATTAATAATCTCGTTTCCATAATCACCCTTTATCATCATAATGGAGCTTATTGTTTTTAATGCTCCAGATCCTGTTGGAGTTCATTCCACATGTCGCGCGCAGTGGAATAACTGATTCCTCCTGCAAATCCTTTCCTTCCAAGAAAGGCTGCACAACGTTTAATGAACTCCTGCTTTGCCAGACCGGACCATTTTCGAAATGAACTTCGGGCAGCCAACTCAGCCAGGTGAGTATCATCCTCAACCTGGGTGAGTGCTGCATCAATGGTTAGTCGATCCAGCCCCTTATTCTTCATTTCCAATGACATCAATCGCTTGCTGCGTGGATGTAACCTCTGTCTATCGGCCACCCAATTTTCCGCAAATTGACTGTCATCCAATAGGTGATTTTCCAGCAGCCGATCGACGACTACTTTCACCTGAATTGGCTCATATCCTTTTTTTAGCAATCTGTTCGTCATTTCAACCGATGTGCGCTGCCGGTAATTAAGCAACCTTATCGCCGATTGATGAATGACTTCAACCTGGTCTTTATTTTGAAGGGCATGTATCTGGTCGTCGTTCAATTCCTGACCAATGCTTAGCCAGGCGGCTGTTAGACGATGCAGCCCGAACGCAAATTCCCCATCCAACTGGATATTTACCCGGTTGGGATTTCTGCGTTGAACGATAATTCCCGTCACCTTTCCAGACATATTAACCTAAAAAGACCACATCCACCTTGCGGCTTGGTCTCGATCTGTTGAATGAATAAAATGATAAGAAAAGGAGAATGTAATGCCTTATCTCACAAGCAGTTACATTCGGTCAAATTGGGAAAATCAGCATCAATCATATTTATCTACATTAATAAAAAGCGTTAGGAATGCATTCAATTATGTACCCAGCATTACTAAAAAGATCGCGCAATCCAATTTGAGCAAAACCATCTCCAAATTCATCATAGATAGTGCACAATTCCGCACTATTGAGTAATTCATCCAACTTCCGACGCCAAAACCCTGAAAAAATACAAGGTAGATCTAATAATTATCAGTTTTCATTATACTAGAAAACTGTTTAGTACGTATTGTTATTTTGTGCAATATTTAGACCCGTGCAGGTTTGAGCGGAACAGTCATTAATACGGATTGAATTATGAGTTTCTCTCTACTTATACAGGTATTTTTGTTGCTATGGACCGAATTTGTTTGCGTGCCTCTTTATAATCCGGATAATATTCCGAGACCAATTTCCAAAATGCAGCAGAATGGGATAATACCTGTGTGTGGCACAACTCATGGGTGATCACATAATCCACCAGGTGTGGCGGTAGGAATATCAATTTAAGATTCAAATTGATGTTCTTTAAAGAGGAGCAGCTTCCCCACCTGGTTTTTTGATCCCGGATGGTTATTTTTTGGTATTGCAAACCGGTTTTTCGGCTGATGCGTTCGATCCAATCAGGTAAGAGATGAGATGCTCTATCCTTGATCCACGATTTCAATAAGCGATGAACTGCGGACTTCGCGTTCGTTTTTCCACTGATGATCAACACTTTTCTCCTGGGTTGCTCTTCCAGATGGAGTTTCACACCCGGCTCTGTTCGGTATACTACTAGCCATGTTTCATTGGTCGCCTTTAATTCCAATTTTTTTGGAAGGCTATCCTTTTTGTCAGGCGGTAGATTCTCAACATGTTCAAAAGTTTTGTTGATCCAGTCTAATTTTGAGTTAATAATATCAGGCAACAACCTCTGGTTAAACCCGCGAGGAACGGTTATCACCAGCCCCGTTTCTTTTGAGATTTGCAGCCGCACGGTTCGGGATCGCTGACTGATTTTAATTGTATAGGATGGAGTATCTGAAGACATAAAACTTACACCAAAAGTTATAATTGATAATGTAGGAACTGTATTGACTGTATAATAATATGGAATACATTATAGGTGTAATTTACAATTAAGGTAAAGAATGAGCAAATTCCTCATCGTAAATGCGGACGATTTTGGCCTCACCCAGGGCATCACCCGGGGAATTATTGAGGGTGCCAATAATGGGATCATTACCAGTACGTCGGTTCTAATCAACGAGATGATTTATGAAAAGATAGTGGTAGATAAGGAGGAATGCTCAATGCTGGGGGTTGGGCTGCACCTAAATATCACCCAGGGCCGTCCAATTCTACCCGCTGTGGATGTAACCTCCCTGGTCTCCCTTGACGGATACTTCAAAAAACCAGAACAATTATTCGCTCATCCAGATAAGATCCATCCAGCCCAGGTTGAAAAAGAATGGCGCGCTCAAATCGCGGCTTTCCGCACGAATTTCGGCATCCCGGATCATCTGGACAGCCACCATCACGTTCATTTATACCCTACACTCTTTAATATATTTTGCCAATTGGCGGTAGAGATGGTATTGCCTGTACGCTTTCCGATTCAGGCGGAGAGCGTGCCAGAATTTGAGATCTTTCCTTTGAGCTTTGTAGAAGGCACTGAATTATTGGAAAGCCACTGGTATGAAGAACAGAACCTGCTGGATTTGATCAAATTGCGCTATCCAGATCATTTCACAGATAATTTCTTGTACTTCAACAAAGAAAAACCAAAAACAATCGAACGGCTGCTTCAATCATTGCCGGAAGGGAACAATGAATTGATGTGTCACCCCGGTTATGTGGATGAACGCCTGCCACTGGTTAGCACATTTACCGGTCGGCGCAAGGATGAGTTGGATATTTTGATGGCGCCATCCACACGTGAGATGTTGAAAGACGCAGGTATTGAACTGATCAAGTTTTCGGATCTGTGATCCACCAACCTCTCTTATCACAATTCGTTTCTAAAAGAAAAAACCCTGGTCTGCCTGCTTTTACGTGAGGGTCGCCGGCATAAGGGAATTTAAAAGTTTTCTTTCCTACCTGATTTAATCAGACAATTCTTTAATTTAATCAATAGGGGAGAAATCTTGTTCAATGGAAATTTTTCCAGTCAGGATGTCATTTTGTACCTGCGTAAGGGTTTCATCCAATTCGGATGGAACATTTTGCAATGGAGATTGTATAGCGATGCCTGAATTGAGGTCCATCAGAAAGTATCCACTCCTTTCCTCATTCTGAATATTATTCAAAATATTAGAAATCGGAATGCTAAAATCATATAGCACTGATGTGATATACAATTCAGGCGCAAGATCACTTTTATCTGTATATTTTGAAGTGAATAAAACCGTCCGATCTGCCTCAATTATCGATTTTACGACACCCGTTAATCCCAGGTTAATTGACGATATGATGATATCAGAGCCTAGATCAATTAATGTTCTTGTTCCATTTTCAGCAAGTTGTGGATCATTCATATCCCCAACCCAAATTGGGTGTATTTTGACATTAGCCCCGGAATCTTTAATTGCCTGTTGAATAGCATGCACCTCACCAAAAGTAAAAGGTAGGTTTAATCCGCTTAGATATCCGATTTCTCCGGTTTGGGTGGCCAAAGCGGAAATTCTTCCAATTATATAGAAACTCTTTGGAAAATTCCGGTCGATAAACCAAACATTTGGGGGGAGTTTATCGGGTTTAGCATCAACTTCCAGAATGAAAACAGTTCTTGGATTCGATCTTGCCAAAGCCATTCCAGGATTCAGGAATTGTCCGCCGTGCAGCCAGATAACATTGGAGCCATTATCGATAAATTCGATTGCATTTTTAGTGCAGTTGGAAACAGAGATATTTTCCATATATCTGACATCCGACATATTATTGGTTTGTAGTCCTTTTATTGCTTCAAGCGCGAGAGCGTTATAATCCTGGTCTTGTACCGAACCTGGCAATATGACAGCAAGAGATAAGGTTGAGTTTTTCTTTGTCAATGTGCAGCTGGATAGAAATACTGAAATGATGATTATGATAACCAGGCTGCGTCTAAATAATATAATCATAGTTAATTACTTTGCTGGGTTTTACTATATAATTTATTATTGATTAATTTTGCTTACAAATCAAGTTATTGGAAAGGGAAACTGAATAATAAATTGAAAGAAATTAACTGGTAAGACCATTTATTGATTTCAGAACCCGATAGCTGTTCAAGTCCAGCATGTAAATTCTCACAGGATTGAAAAAACCAAAGGAAACACCAATGGATCGTAGAAAACTCATTATTCAAATACTTGCAGTATCCATCCTATGTATTGTCCTGGTTACTCTGGCAATAACCTTCAATGTTTTTACTCCGAAGGCAAAATCTCACCAGGTTACTTTTCGGGTTGAATCATCTGGTGGCATTGCTTATATTACTTTCAAAGATGTGCGGAACATTCAAAAGGATAAACTTCAAATTTCTACCCCGTGGGAAAAAACATGGACAAATCCTTCTGGAACTGAAGTTTATCTAACGGCTGGAAATCCGACCCAAATGGGGAATGTAAAATGTATCATTAAAATTGATGGAAAGGTCTGGCGAACTAATGGAGCTACAATACCGGATGACTCTGTCGCATGCGCGGGTATTGTCCCCTAGTTTGGATTATTGATCTTGAATCAAATACCGTCGTCAATTCCAGGCGACGGTATTATTTTTATAAAGTTTCAAGGAAAATATCAACAACGGATGGATCGAACTGTTGACCCTGGTCATCAGCAATGTATTGTCTTACCTTTTCATCAGGCCAGGCTGTACGATATGGTCGATCAGAACTTAACGAATCCCAGGTATCGACAATTGCAAAGATTCTAGCTTCAATTGGGATCTCGTCATACTTCAATTTTTGCGGATAACCTGTGCCGTCAAACTTTTCATGATGGGAGTACGGGATGGTTAATGCTGGTTTCAAGTATGAAATATTGTGTAACAAATTATATGCAAATGAGGGATGCTGCTCCATGACATTACGCTCATACACCGAAAGTGGACCAGGTTTGAACAATATTGAATCGGGGATTGCCATCTTTCCAATATCGTGAAGTAAAGCGCCATGTCTCACATGCATGATTTGCTCAATACTGACCCCGATTTTAAGTGCGATTTCAATCGTTTTATCAGTGACTCTTGCAGAGTGGCCAGGGGTTTCCCTGTCCCGCAGTTCGAGTCCACGACTCCATCCATTTATCGTGGCTGTGAAAGACATCTCAAGGTCCATATGAATTTGCATGGAATGTTCTTCAGCCATGCGGAAATCTGTAATATCATGAACGATCACCTGGGCTGTCGGGTTGTTTGATTCACTAAATGCGCCTATGGCGAGCTCGGCGAAAAACGACGTGCCATCCTTGCGTTTGAATGTTGCTTCCAGCCTGGTGGCTGGCACCAAACCATTAAGTACCATCTCAAGAGCACTGGATATGGTTTCCTGATCATTTTCGTCGATGAACTGAAAAATATTAAAGCTTGAATCCAATAATCGCTCATCCACGATCCCGAGCATCCAGAGGATTGCCGGGTTAGCCATGGATATACAACCATCATTTCTTACAATGAGAATTCCATCTGGTGAAAAACGGAAGAGCCTGTCAAAACTATCGTTATCTGGCACAAACCGGCGCAGCCTGTACATGAGGGGATGTCTGGAATTCAGGCGGTAAATTTTAAATTTTGAACACATATTGTTACCCTCGCATCTGTTACAAATTAAACTGAGATAAAGTTGCCTGAAGAGATTGAGCCATTCCCGCCAATCCATTCACCGATTTTGTTACTTCTTCCACCTGCTCTGACATATCCAGCGCGGAGGCTGACACCTGCTCAACAGCGGCAGAATTTTGCTCGCTGATGCTGGCAATATCTTCGATTGCCTGCGTAACCATAGTGGAGCTGGCTGCCATTTCTTCTGTTGCTGCTGTGTTTTCTTCAACAACAGCAGAAACACTGTCCACAGCTGAAACCAATTCTCTTGCTGAAACCCGCATGGAATCAGCCGCATCGGCAGATTGAACGGCTTCCTTGTTCACCATTGCGATAACTTCCTGAATGTTTTCAAGCGCCTTCCCCGCATTACTCGCCATCCCAACGCCATTTTCAACTTCCAGTGTGCCATCTTCCATGGCTTTGGTTGCTTCCTTAACTGTGATCTGAATATTTTTCACCAGTTCTGCAATCAACTTTGCTTCAGCTGTCGTTTTTTCTGCCAGTTTTCGTACTTCATCAGCCACAACCGCAAATCCTTTACCGGCGTCACCAGCCCGGGCAGCTTCTATGGCAGCGTTCAAGGCAAGCAAATTTGTTTGTGAAGATATCTCCTCAATAGCATCAACGATCTTGACGATCTTTGCAGACTTTTCTCCCATATCTTTTACTTTTTGAGAAGATGTTTCAACTTTATCTTTGATTCTTTGCATTCCAGCTAAAGTGTCTGAGATGGTGACAGAACCTTCGTGCGCTGCTTTCGATGCATCCCCTGAATCCTTCTTAACTTTGTCCGCGTTTTCGGCTACCTTATTGATGGATTGATTAAGAGCGTCTGTGATTTGCGCTGCTCGATTGACTGCAAGAGACTGTTCCTGTGCTCCTTTTGCAACTCCGTCAATCGCCCTGGTCATCTGTTCTATGGAGGCTGCTGTTTTGGTAATTGAATCGGATTGTTGCGAAATGCCAGTAGCAACCTGTTGGATTGTCATGGCAATCTGGGAGGATGCTGTGCCTGCCTGTGAAGAATTTGATAAGAGCATCTCTGTTGAAGATTCAAGTTGATTGGTATTCTGATTGATATTCCGTAAAGAATTTCTTAAATTTATGATCATTCCTGAAAAGGCTACTCCCAAGGTATCCTGGATTGACCTCGGTTCGACTTCGGCCGTTAAATCACCTTCAGAAATCTGGGCAGCAACGCCAGTTATTTCTCGCAGGAAATGTATGAATTTGTTAATACTTATTTCAACATCAATTAGTTCATCTGTGCTGTTTAATGAAACATCTTTGTTGAGATTTCCGGATAACAAGTCATTAAAATAATCTTCTAAATCCTTGATAGGATTGACAATATTTTTTAATAACCTTACGATTAGGATTAATGCAATTGGTAATAGCAAGACCAGGGTGATTGCAGCATTAATAATGGTTACTCCGTTTTTACCGAGAATGAATCCGGCGATGGCAAACATACCGCATAAAACACAAACAACCGCATTGATGCGGATCGCTATTCCCTTATTAAAGATCAATACATTAGTTCCCAACGCTAAAATAACCCCAATAATAACAGCGCCAATAAAGATCAAATACTCACTCATCTTTTCACTCCATTATTCAGGCAATTTGAAAGTCTGAATTGTTTCTTGTAATATTTTGGCCATTTGCCGTAATTCCAGAGCTGCATTTGAAACCAACTCAACCTGGGCTTTCATTTCTTCAGTTGATGCTGATACTTCCTCAACCGCGGCTGAATTTTGCTCACTTACTGAAGCAAAATTTTCAACCGCCTCACTTACCTCATTCGAATTGGATGCCATTTGAAGTGTAGCAGCTTTATTCTCCTCAACAATTTCGGAGACCAGGGTAACAGAACTCAACATCTCTCCGGTCAGGCTGGTCATTTCTTGAGCCGCTTTCGATGCAATTTCTGCCTGCTGGCTGACGGTTTGAGACGCCGAAATTATCGATTCTAATGCTGCGGTCGATTGGGCTGCGATGTGAGTTCCATTGTCCACTTCGATAACACTCTGCTCCATTGCCTGAACTGCCTCACTAACGGATTTGCGGATCCCTTTTATTAACACATTAATATTCTTGGCAGATTCTTTCGCATCTTCTGCCAGGCGGTACACCTCTGAAGCTACGACGGCAAAACCACCAACCTGGAACTGGAATGCAGTCAGTGAATCCGAATTGAAGCCAACTTGTACAAACCCCTTACCGTCTGAACGCGAAATTCCAATATACTTGTACATCTTTCCATCGATATTCCTTTTTCTTGGCGGTTGGCAAACAACTCCATTTTTCTTACCAATTAATTGCCGAAAAACAAAAGATTGCTCTTTGGGATTATCTGAATAACGAAAACCCACCAACTTCGGGTCACTTGACATTTCATTGGTGCCATCCTCATTCGCTATTGAAACAATGTCCATTTGCGCTGCCTTGGCTAATTCTGAAAAAAAGCCAGCGTCACGTTGGTTGTTCTCAGAATATATATGGTCTACAAGAACCGCCTGACAGATCATTTGGCGGTTAAGGATGGCTTCCACAAGCTGGGTGGCTTGCAATTCTGCCCTGGCAGCCTCAATAGCTGCATTCAATGCCAGCAGATTGGTTTGACTTGCAATACCCTCAATAGTATCCACAATCTCCGAAATTTGATCTGTCCTGTTCCCCATTTGGTGGATTTTTTCAGAAGAAATATCCATGGTTTGCTTGATTGTCTGCATACCATTTACCGTTTCATTTACTGCCTTAGATCCAGTTTCAGCGTTTGTAAATGCTTTACCAGATTCGGTAGCAACTTCCTCAATACTCGTTTGCACCTGCAGGATTGTTTCTGAGATACGCCTTGAAATGGATGCAGCGCGTTCAACCGCCAAAGCCTGATTCTCAGTTCCACTTGATACACTTTCAATAGCACTGGATAGTTGATCCACGGCTGAGGCTGTTTTGTTAACCGATGTAGTTTGTTCGCTTATTCCATGAGCAACTTGCTGAATGGTGTGTGTAATCTGGCTGGTTGAGTTACTTGCTTCTTTTGCGTTGAGTGTAAGGCTTGATGATGCCTGTTGCACCAGATTTGAATTTTCAGAAAATATTCTAATCTTTTCGCGTAGGCTTTGAACCATTTCTTTGGTTGAAATACTCAATACATCCTTTTCGCTTTGCGGATCTACAGTTATTGTGAGATCCCCCTCAGATATTTTTTTAGAGGCCTGAGAGATGTCTGATAGAAATTTGATCAGGTCACTAAACGAACGATACACATTGCCAATTTCATCTTTCTTTCCAGTATCCAGGGTGGCCTCAAAGTCTCCTTTGCTGAGTTCAGTTGCGACCTGCTGCAATTTTGCAATTGGGTGGAACATAATCCTATTGATTAACCATACGAATAGCAATGCACCCAAACAGACAATCCCGGCGATAATTCCAATGAAGAGATAGATGGAATTCTGCCCTTCCTTATAAATTGATCTTGGGCGCTCTGATTTTATCAAGATAGCCGGGGTATTGTATACGTCTGTAAGGAGCGTGTATCCATAGACCGTATTGGCATCAAAATTTCTTGTCAGGTAAGGGGAATCGGCTGATATTTTTTGAACCCATTCACTTGTTGCGGGATCTTTGATGAGGTTCTCATAAAGTAATACTTTTAATGGAACATAAGTGCCAGGAATTAGTTTATTGATATACCCATCATCCAGCTTTCTAGCTATAAGCATTAGTCCCCCAACTGAATTTGGATCATCGGGAGGGGTTATAGTATGGCTGGCAATTAATAGAGGTTGACCGCTAATAAGGACCAGCCCCTGATAATCTCCATTTTCCGGGATTAATAAATCATTCTGTTTTAGATCATTGCTGATATATGGTGACAGGTCTTTTAATTTTCCAAACGTATTTTCCTGGCTGAAAATGATTTCGCCATTAATGTCTGTAATCAACCAGTAACTTAAATTGAGGGTGTTAAAGTTGTCCTGGGTGATATTGGTTATGATAAATTCAATATTCCTATCCTGTGTAAACTGGTATGTGTCATCCCATACCGCGTAATCTTTGACAGTTGACGCCAAGTTACTCAGCTCCCGATCCAATGATGAGCTTATTTGCTCCTGGTTAGATTCCACCTGTTTTTGCTCGATAATTTCGAATTTCTTTAACAAGACAGTTTGGGAATATAGAGTCAGGACTGCAGCTATTGTCGCCATGATTGCAAAGAATAAGACCAAGGATTTATTTCTGATAGACATGGAGCCTCAAAGAGTAAGAAATTTCCTGCGCAAAACCTAACAAGTTATTTGAGCTGTTTACTTTTTTAATCATAAAAGACAACACGGAAAAAACTGTAAAGCTCCTGTAAGGTATGGGTTAACTTTACATAAAAAATACCGACCATTTATGGGTCGGTATTTTATTCGGTTTTATGGAGCAGTTTTTATCACACAACAGTTGTTTTGAGCAATGAAGCGTGTTCTTCCAGGGATAATACTTTGGTGAGGTCCAGCAGGGTTACCAGGCGGCCATCCAGTTTTGCTATACCGCGGATAAATGCTGTATTTACATTAGAGACCATAGGGGGGGTGGGTTCGATGGATTCTTCAGGGATCCGTAACACTTCCGAGACCCCATCCACAATCATGCCGATTTTGGTTTTTTCCATATAAACCACGACAATGCGTGTGTCTTTTGTGTGTTCTAATACAGGCAGGTTGAATCTTTTACGAAGATCGATCACCGGTACGACGGTGCCTCGTAAATTTGTGACTCCTTCAACGAACATCGGTGCCTGGGGCATTTTGGTGATCGCCTGCATTTTGATAATGCCTTCCACTGCTGAAATATCCAATCCGTAGTGCTCATTGGCTAGTTCGAAAACGACAAGTTGTTGCTCCATTTTTTCTCCTTTTACCCATCCCTCTATGTATTATTGATCCTATTTTACTAAATTCATATTAGTTTTTTTGTAAAATATTTCCGTAAAACATAAATAAAGAGTGGATATGTTATGCATTAATTCAATTGATCACGAAATTTTATCTAACTGCTGGAGATTTGCTGCCTCCAGCAGTGAGGATAAACTAACTTATTTTGAACTGACCGACCACATCCTGTAATTGTTTGGCGAGTTCGGCCAGTGATTGCGCAGAAGCGGTGACCTCCTCCACCTGGGCAGACATCTCCTCGGCGGATGCTGAAACCTCTTCCACGGCGGCGGAATTCTCCTCAGAGACTGAGGCAATATTCTCGATCGCCTGGGTCACTTCGGAGGAACCGGCAGCCATCTCTTCTGTAGCGGCAGTATTCTCTTCGACCACCGCAGATACGGAGTCGACGGCAGCGACCAGCTCGTTGGCGGAGGCAGACATCTGCTCGGCAGCGGCGGCGGCCTGTTCTGCCTGCTGGTTGACGGCTTCTGAAGCCTGCAAGATCGCTTTAAGGGACACTCCCGCTTCATTGGCAATGCTGACCCCGCGTTCCACTTCCTTTGCGCCTTCATCCATGGCGGCTACGGCTTCAGCAACTGTCTTTTGTATGGATTTGATCAACGCGCCAATCTCCTTGGTGGAACTTGACGACCGCTCTGCCAGTTTGCGAACTTCATCTGCGACGACCGCGAAACCTTTACCGGCTTCACCGGCACGGGCAGCTTCGATGGCAGCGTTGAGCGCCAGCAGGTTGGTCTGGGAGGCAATATCTTCGATGGTGATCACGATATCCCCAATCTCATCCGACCTCGCCCCCATCTCCTGAACTTTTTCTGCGGAGATACCGACGCGCTGCTTGACGTTATGCATGCCCTTAAGGGTATCCTCGACTTTCAGCGTTCCCTGTTTGGCGGCGTCTGATGCGGCTGTGGATTGTTGAACGACAGCCTGGGCGTTACCGGCGACCTGTTCGATGGCAGAAGAAAGCTGACCGGTGATGGTGGCGGCTTTATTGGCAGCCGCTGCCTGTTCCTGGGCGCCTTTGGCGACGCCATCGATGGCGCGTGTCATCTGGTCAACGGACGAGGCGGTCTTATTGACCGAATTCGGACTGCTGGGAGATTCCGCGGGCAACCTGCTGGATGGTGGTTGCGATCTGGCTGGTTGCCTGACCGGCATCGTTGGCCGCAGAATTGAGCTGTGCCGCGGCAGAGCTGACACTGGCTGCGCTGTCAGCCACATTTCCAATTGCTTTGCGAAGGCCTTGAACCATCTTTATAAAAGCATTTCCAAGAAGGTCTTCATCACATTTCGGAGATAATTCAACGGTGAGGTCATTTAAGGCTAATTTTTCAGCTACTCCTGTCATTGAGACCATATATTCTTCCGTTTTAGCTAGAGCACAGATTGCTTTTCCGAACTCATCTTTCCTGGCAAATAATTTTGCTTTGGTTTTTTCATCTGTATCGTTGCTGATTATTCCATTTTGGATCTTTTCAAGAGCATTTGTCATAATTCTCAATGGCTGAGTAATACTAGATGACATCCAAAAAGCAATGATCATAGCAAGTGCGATGGCTCCAAGGGCGACCGCCAGGATCATGATCCAGGCAGTCTGGAAGGTGGCATCACCATCGGAATTTAATTTTGCTGCATAATCTGTATTTATTGTTCTTAGATTAACAATGGCAGAATCAACTACATATCGGGCATCTGATAATTTTCCACCATCCAATATTGTAGCCCTGGCTTCAACCTCTTGATCATTATCGACAAAACCCAGGAATTCAGTCAGTGCATCCTGAAAGTTTTTCCAGCTGGTATTAAATGCCTCCAGCCCGGCCACCTCAGAATTCAACAAGGAGGTATTACTATATTTATCAATTAACTGATCAATTTCTGCTACCTTGTCATAGATCTTCCCTTTGGTGGCTTCTCGTACTTCTGGGAAGAACATATATTTATATGTATCTCCACGGATCCCATAAATACGAGCTTCTACCAAGCTAAGATCACCAACAGGAACAAGCCTGTCGAAATACATGGTGGTCAAACCATCATTGATATTCTTCATATTGACAAAACCCATCGCCCCCACCACTGCAAGCAGCAAACATATGATGATAAATCCCCCCAGCAACTTCACAGCGGTTTTTAAGTTATTTAATGCATTCATGCCGTCTCCTTACATAAATATATATTTCTAATCATTAGAAATACTGAATTTTCAGTGAACGTAATTAACAATAAAATACAAACACATGTGTACGAATAAGAAATTCCTCACATCCAGATGATTAGTTGTACAAACAATTCAAAACTTTTGGTATAAATGAAGTGTAATGAATGTGTAAAAAATTAATTAAATTTTCCAAAAAGGCAGCCATGTTGATTCTGGTTGCCTTTTTGGCAGTGAGTATTATTTAGCTTAGTTTGAACTGTTTTACCACGGCCTGAAGCTGCCGGGCAAGGTCAGCCAATGATTGGGCGGAGGCTGTCACCTCCTCCACCTGAGCAGACATTTCTTCTGTAGAGGCAGAAACCTCTTCCACCGCGGCGGAGTTCTCTTCAGAGACGGATGCGATATTTTCAATTGCCTGAGTGACCATGGTTGAGCCGGCGGACATTTGCTCGGTGGCGGCGGTATTCTCTTCCACGACTGCGGAAACTGAATCCACAGCGAATACCAGCTCATTTGCAGAAGCGGACATTTCTTCTGCAGCTGCGGCTGCCTGTTCGGCCTGCTGATTGACTGCTTCTGCCGCCTTCAGAATATCATTCAAGGCGGCGCCGGCTTCATTCGCCATTACGACACCCTTATCCACTTCAAGCGCTCCTTCATCCATGGCATGGACAGCTTCGGCAACGGTCTGCTGGATGGATTTGATCAATCCGCCGATTTCCTTTGTCGCCGAGGATGCACGTTCCGCCAGTTTGCGGACCTCATCTGCGACGACAGCGAAACCTTTACCAGCTTCACCTGCGCGGGCGGCTTCTATGGCGGCGTTGAGCGCAAGCAGGTTGGTTTGAGACGCAATGTCTTCAATGGTAACCACGATCTCGCCGATCTGATCTGAGCGGGATCCCATCTCCTGCACTTTTTCTGCGGATACACCCACCCTTTGTTTGATGTTCTGCATACCCTGAAGGGTGTTCTCAACTTTGGTAGTACCTTTTTGGGCAGCGTTTGATGCGGCAGTGGATTGCTGAACAACGGCTTGGGCGTTTCCAGCGACCTGTTCAATGGCAGAGGATAGCTGTCCGGTAATCGTTGCGGCTTTATTCGCTGCGGCAGCTTGCTCCTGGGCGCCTTTAGCGACACCGTCAATGGCATGGGTCATTTGATCCACTGAGGCTGCAGTCGTATTTACCGATTCGGATTGCTGGGCAGTACCCCGGGCAACCTGTTGGATGGTGGTAGCGATCTGAGATGTAGCCTGCCCGGCCTGTTCGGCTGAATGGGCAAGTTGCAGCGAAGCTTCAGATACCTGGTTGGAATTATTCGATACGCTTGAAATTGCCTCTCTTAGACTATTTACCATTCGGACGAAAGTATTTCCCAATAGATCCGTCTCACCTCTTGGGTTGATCGAGACAGTCAGGTCACCATCCGCGATAGAATCTGCGGTTGACGACATTTCATTGAAGTAACCGATCAATTCTGAGAATGCTCGTCCAATTGCTCCCAACTCATCCGCTTGAGCATTGATGGATTGGATCACTTTGGGATCAATGCCTGTTATATTGGCATCACCTTTTGAAAGCAGTAAAGCTCCTCGGGTGACGACCTTGATCGGATTGGAAATAGACCTGGCAACAAGGTAGAGCAGCAGCAGGGAGATCAGGAACATACCTGCTCCGATCCCTATCATGGTCCACATGGTTATTGCTGCCTGGCGGGTAATGATACTTTCTGGCATATTTATATCCACTGCCCAGGGATAGGCATAGTTGCCAAAATTAATTGGTGTGAAAACAGCTATGTTGCCCTCATCAGATTGGAGAAGCTGCTCACCGGACTGGATGATTTTGATATCATCTTCCCAGTCTGTATGGAGATCACCAAGCGGTTTTCCGGACAATTCCGGCCGGCTGGTAAAACTGGCGATCGTGCCAGAGTAACTATATATGCCGAAAGTCGCCTCCGGTTTAATTTTTTGAATTCCATCCGTGAATTCCTGGAGGAAATCCAGCGTCATATCCACACCGGCAACACCATAGAAGTGGCCATCTACGATGATTGGTACCATCATAGAGGTCATCAATACATCTGTTCCATTTACAGGATACAAGTATGGATCAATAACGGCTTCATTCATGGTCCGTTTTGGGAAGGTGTAATAAATGTAAGCAGGATCATCATCAGACATTCTGGGCAGATAAGTTAATGATAGTGAATCTCCTTCCCGGACCCAGTAAGGGGAGAAGTGGCCTGTCTCATCAGATCCCTCCTGGCCAGCGTATTGGGCATCCAATCCGTCAAAGGCATTGGGTTCCCATTCTGTGGAAACACCGAGGAAACTAGGATTCTGAATGAGTACCTCTTTCAGCATAATTGTAACTTCCTCCCTGGTTAGCGAATTACCCGATGCGATATTTGAAGATAACATTTGGGCAATTGCGCGGGCAGTATTCAGAGGAACTTCCAATTCAGCATCAATGTAGGATGCTTGCGAGCTGGCCAGGGCAGTTAACTCTTGATTGGAGCTTTCCAAAGTTTTATTTCGAATGCTGATGGCTGAATAGATAGTCAATACTGCAGCGGTGAGAAAAATACAGGCGCCCCCAAGTAACATTAATTTAGTTTGGATCGATTTGAAACGTAACATTATTCACTCCTATCATAATCCTGTAAAGAGATTCCGTTTATCAACTAGACAATAGCTATTTCGTTAAAATTAATTTGAGCGTAAATTTGTATTTCAACTCCATCTTCAAATACCAAATAACTTTGAAATTCGGAGGGGAACATATATTTATTTGATTGTTTGATCATGAGGTTTGATCCGTTCTAAAAAGATAGACAATTACTTTCAAGTCCTCCGCCATTTTTGCTAGCATTTCAGTAGATGAGATCACTTCATCCACTTTGGCTGCCATTGCCTGTGCGGATGATGCAACTTCCTCAACTGAGGCTGTGTTCTCCTCTGAGACTGATGCGATGTTCTCTATTGCGCGTGTGATCTCAGCAGAACCATTGGACATTTGCTCTGTTGCAGCGGTGTTTTCTTCCACAACCGCGGAAACGGACTCAACTGCTGCTACAAGTTCTTTGGCAAATCCGCTCATGACTTTTGTCGCCTGCGAAGCAGCTGATGCCTGTTGGTTTACTTTTTCAACCCCTTTCAGGATCTTATCGAGCACTTCGCCGGAATGATTGGAGATCAATATTCCCGACTCCACTTCTTTGCTGCTCTCGTTCATTGCAGAGTTGATATCTAAAATATTTTCCTGTAAATCAAATATCAAATCTTCGATGGATTTGGCAGAAGATTTCGCTTTCTCTGCCAGCAGATAGACCTCATTGGCAACGACCTTGAAACCGCCCACCTGCAGGGATAAAGCCTGGATCGTTTCTGCATTAAACGCAACCTGGATGATCCCGGGTTTATCTGATCGGGAAACACCAACAAACTTATATAATTTTCCGTCAATGCTGCGTTTCATAGTTGGTTGAGTGACAATCCCGTCTTTCATGTCCAGCAATTTTCGGAAAGCATAAGACTGCTCTTTGGGGTCTTCTGCGAAATGATATCCAATTACAGATACCTCATTGCAATTCTTGGTTGTTCCATATTCATCGGTGAGTAGGATCATGTCGATGCCGACTTTATTGGCCAGGTCAACCCAGAAACTGTTTTCAACAGTTTCGCCCTGGCAGCTGATTAATTTATCAATTAGCCTGGCATTCGCCACCATTAAATTGTCCAGAATGTATTCGCTCATAGCGCGTGCCTGAGTTTCAGCATGTGCAGCTTCGATGGCAGCGTTTATGGCTAATAAATTGGTTTGCGAAGATATGTTTTCAATAGTGTCAACGATATTTCCGATGTCTTCTGAACGAGCGCTGACGTCGTCCACTTTGGCTGACGTGAGGGCAACTTTGGTCTTTATGCTATTCATGCCTTTGATGGTTTCTCGAATGGATGCTGCACCTTCTTCTGCTATGGCCCCTGTCGCCAGCGCCTGTTGTAAGACTACTTCTGCATTCCCTGCAACCTTCTGAAGAGCGCTTGTCATTTGAGATGTAAAGGATGCCGCTCGTTCAGCATGCGCAGCCTGGTCTTGAGCGCCGGATGCCACCCCTTTAATGGCATGCGACATCTGATCGATGGATGAGACGGTTTTATTAATTGAATTGGCCTGCTGGGATGTTCCACTGGCGATTTGTTGGATGGTCTGAGCAATTTGTTGAGTTGAATCTGCTGCATCCTTTGCAGAAGATCTCAAAGCGCTGGCTGATTCTGATAATTGGTTTGAGGTGAGATCGATCCGTCCAACAGTCTCTTGAAGCATATTTGCCATTTTTTGGAATGCCAGTCCGATCGTGTCTTGATCTGATTTCAGCTTGAAACCTATGCCAAGGTTGCCATTGGATATTTCAACAGCAAAATGAGCGATTTCCTGCTGGTAATCTATCATCCTGCGGAAGGAGCCTTCCAACTCGCCGAATTCATCCTGGCTGTTGTAATCCATCACCTGGTTGATATTGCCGACCGCTAATTGAGTGGCTACCGCTGCGAGACGTTTTACGGGTGTAATGAAAGATCTGGCTAAGATGTTAGTGAAAAAGCTAATGATTATTACTAATATTGCTATGATGATGAGAGTGATCGTCCCCTGCTTGCGAGGTAATTCCTGAACTTCGGATAATTGTTTCTCGAGGATGATACCCCATCCCAACTCAGGGATGATGGAATAATGCCCGAGCACTTCTTTTCCGACATAGTTTTGATAGTTTCCATGCCCGGATCGGGCATTGGATATCTCGCTACCAGCCTGCGTCTCAAGTTTGTAATTCAGTATTAAAGAGTCATTCGACGGTGAAGAATAATTTACCTGATCAATAAACCGGGGATTGGTGAGGATGATGCCAGAAGGATTCGTAAGGTAAATGTCAGTCGTCGTTCCGGATATTTCGGCATTAACGAGTTTATCGATGCTATTCATTGCCACAGTTCCCCCGGCGATGCCAACGATCTCTCCTTTGGACATAATGGGTGAGGCGAATACCACAACTAACTCGTCCTCCAATTTAGATTTAAATGGTTCTGATATTGTGCGATTCCCTTGGATAGCTGATTTGAAATATGCCCGATCTGAGATATCATATAGAATTTCGTCGGATGAGATTGTCATTATGCCGCTCAAGTCAGCAATAAAAATCGTCTCAAATGTCCCCCAGAGTTGAACATATTGCGTCAACGCATCGGCAGCATTGGCTGTATCCATGGATTGAACACGGGCAGTTCCAGCCAGGGTGGCTATATCCACTTCATGTTGATTTGCCCATGTTTCAATGAGGGCGATCTTTTCCTTAACTTGATTACTCTGCTCTTCCACAGCGCGAGTGGTGTTTGAGTTGTTATAGCTGACGTATGAATAAGTGCTGATGGCAACGATAGGAATAATGCTGATTGCCAACATCAATAATGAGAGCCTCCCAAGAATGGAACGATATAATGGAAGCAGGTTGATCAGCTTCCCCATCCTGGTGGAAATATTTTTCATTATTACTCCTTTGTACCAATAAGTCTTATCAATAACATAATTTTTCTTATACACTGTACATGTGAAGTTAAACAGAAGGTTTGACTGGGACGGGAATTTGAGCAGCCTTCTGTGACTGATTAATACCGTCGCGTAATGCGATGTGCACTGTAATGGTCCCAATGTCACAAGATAGCGGGATCACCAACCTCGGAAAATCGAGAGTGGAGACTTGTGATCCTTTGCCAATGATCAGGGTGGGTGGAGAGATGGTCGCCTCGTAACCAGCCTGGGAGAGTTTAACGCTCGCACGGCCAGTGATCACATTGCCTAATTCCGCAATACCGCTCTGGGCAAGCGAGTCAAATTCCTTAAGCTCTTCACCCATCATCTTCGACACCAGTCCGATGGACGTTTGTTCGTTCAGACTGTAAAAAACCATCCCTTCCACACTGCCGACCAAAGCGATAATAACGGTGATGTCGTCTGTCGTATAAGGGCCTTTATCCAATTGAAGCTCGCCTTTTCCTGTTTCAATGCCGGTTTCAGTTTTTAACACTTCATAAATTGCTTCTAGAAATGGATTGAGAAATTTTACGTTCATAATCTTTGCCTTCTTCCCATTTTCAACTCTTTTGACCCACAGCTTCTTTAATTAATGGCACAAAATTGACATCCTTCCCATCTGGTGGACTTTCTTTCAATGCCAGGTGAACGGTTACTTCTCCCATCTCCGTCTGGATGGGAACTATGATGCGGGGAAAATCTATGGTAGAAATTTGAGTGCCTTTACCTATGATCATGGTTGGAGGGGAGATGGTTGAATCCAACCCCGCTTTAGACAGCTCAACAGTTGCCTTACCAGAAATTACATTTCCCAGCTCGGCGATACCACTTTGGGCAAGGTTGTCGAATTCTGTGAATTTTTGTCCAAGCATCCTGGAAACAAAATTTATCGCAGTTTCCTGGGATAGCTCGTATAAAACTACCCCCTGAATTTGACCAACTAGGTTGATCAAAACTGTGATGTCATTGGTGGTAAAAGCAGATTTCTGGATATTCACGGTCCCGCGTATGATATCCAATTCAACTTCTTTTTTTAGGACCTCTGCTGCAGAATCCAAAAATGGATTGAGGAATTTAACGTCCATTTTTCATTACCCATCCTTTCAAATTATTCACAAAGTTGCGGTAACGCCAATAAATTCTTCGGCGGATTTGACTTGTTCCATTACCACACCAAACAAATCTGGCATTCTATCAACGCTCCAGCCTGTTACTTCAAATGCAATTGGGTCAATATTGTATCTGAGCCCGTCTTTGCCTATCCCTATTCCAAGCATGGTTAAAGCGACATCTGCAATGTGAACAGCAGATGCGATCTGAATGTATTCTCCCGCCATACTAGGGTTATGGTGAAATTCGATACCTTTTTGGAGCGTGATTGGCAGTTTCCAGTGATTGGCCATTTCAGCCCCCATGCGGGCATGGTCAATTCCAAAGACCTCCATTTCAAGATCAGTAAAAGTTCTCCCTTGCCAGTTGACCTGAGACATATTAATTTTTCGGAATAACGATTCAAAAGCCAGCTTTCCTAGGTCACACATCAAACCAGCATGGTATGCTTCTTCAGCTATTGAAGGACCGAATCTCTTGGCTATGAATTGTGCTCCCGTAGCCACACCTATGGAATGTTTCCACAGATCTCCCTTGTCCAGATCGTAACCGGGAACGGGTTTATAAAGATATGTGGAAATGGATGCGGCCAGCACGAGGCTTTGAACAGTCTCCTGTCCCAGTAAAACAACCGCCTGCTGCACTGTGGAGACCGATTTGGTGATGCCATAATATGAGGAATTGACCCACTTCAATACGGCACTGGTCAATCCCTGGTCCATCACAAGTACCTCTGCCAGATCTGACATATTCGAATTTTGATTACGAATCAGGCTAAGCGCTTTCTGTGCCACTTGCGGTAATGGAGGTAATTCGCCTACTTTCTTTAATAAGGCTTCGATTTGGTCTGACATTAAAAGTTTCCTTTTTGGTAAAACGATCCGCCTTTATTTGTGAGTCCAATTTCTGAAGGTCGAGGAATGATCTCTGTCCCTCCCAGGAACAAGATGCCGCCATTTCTTAATCCATCATGGAACTTCTTGTAGAGAATTGCTTTTGCTTCTATTGTGAAATAAATAATGACATTACGGCAAACGATCAGATCAAAATTATTTTCGAACGGATCAGTAAGCATATTTTGTTCTTTGAATGTCACTCGTTTACCAATGTTTTCTTTGAAATGGAAATGAGAATTCTCAGAATTAAAATACTTAAGGCGGAGTTCTGGAGTTACATTGCGAGTGTCGTCTGTCGAATATGGTCCACCTGCACGTGCTTTGGCCAAAATGCTGCGATCCAGATCGGTTGCAAGGATGTAATGATTTCGGTTGGGGGCGATTTCATCCAATATTATCGCCAATGTGTATGGTTCGGACCCATTGGAACATCCAGCGCTCCAAATACGCAAACCATTGTTGCTGCTTGATATCCTGTTCCCTGCGGCTTCCTTTAGGAGCGTGGTCAAGAAAGTCTTGCGCAAAATTTCCCAACGATCGGCATCCCTGAAGAATTCTGATACATTAATGGTGAGATAATCACGGAATTTTGCCAGGTCGGCCGAGTTTTTTCCAAGATTCACGAAATATTCGTCCCAGCTTTTCGCACCAACCCTGATCAACCAGGAATCGAGGCGTCGCTGCATCTGCTCATTTTTATATTGGTTTAGATCAATATTGAGCAGCTTCTTGACGTGTGTTTTGATTTTTTCGTAAACTATCTCTTCCATAATAATTACCGAATTTCTAGCGTTATGTTGTTATTGATACGTTTATTAATAGCTCGTGCGATCTTATGCAAAGGCACTACCTCATCTGTAACTCCGGATTCAAAAACACTGCGTGGCATTCCCCAAACCACACAAGTTGATTCATCTTCTGCAATGATATGCCCACCTGCTTCGTGGATAAGTTGTGAACCGGTTGTGCCATCACTGCCCATTCCGGTGAGGATTACTCCGATGAGCGACTTGCCGTACAGCGTGACAAGGGAAGACATGGTCACATCAATAGCTGGTCGAACACCATGAACAGGAGGATTTTGATTCAATGCGACCTGCCCTTTCCTGTCGAAAGTAAGATGAAACCCACCGGGTGCCAGCAACGCCCTGCCGACCTCCAACCTGTCACCGGGTTCAGCTTCTTTTACTTTGATATTAGATAGGCTATCCAGTCGATCTGCGAGCGACCTGGTAAAGCCGGCAGGCATGTGTTGGACGATCATTATCGCTGCTGGAAAATTAGATGGAATTTCAGGAATGAGGGCATTTAATGCTCTTGGCCCACCGGTGGACGATCCAATGATGACTACTTTATCTGTTGATCTTAAGGTCCTGGTTATCTTGGATTCGTTCGCTTTTGGGGTTATTGAAGATCGTGTGGAGGAGGATAAGGAGAACACCCTAGATCCGGCTGCTTTGCGAATTTTTGTGGCAACCTCATCCATCACTATCTTGATTGTTGCTTTGTTTCCTGGTTTGGCAACAAAATCGACCGCTCCAAGAGTTAGCGCCTGGACAGTTTCGACAGCGCCTTCAGCTGTCAGGCTGCTGAGCATCACTACTGGCCGTGGGAAGCGAGTCATGATCTCTCTCAATGTGGATAGCCCATCCATATGGGGCATCTCAACATCGAGGGAAACAACATCAGGGTTGAATTTTGGGATCAATTCCAATGCTTCAGTTCCATCACGGGCAGTACCAATTACCTGGATGCCAGGCTGTTCATTTAAGTGTTTAGTGATGGTAAAACGCATAAAAGCGGAATCGTCCACCACCAGCACCCGGACTGGCTTATCATTCCCGTTACGAGTTTCATTGCCAATGTTCATTTAATAAACTTTCTATCCCAATAGTTTATTGATGGCACTCATGACGCGATCGCGTTCAAAAGGTTTGACTATGAAATCTTTTGCACCCGATTTTACTGCCTCCAGTACTACTGATTCCTGGCCAAGAGCAGTGAGCATGATCACCTTGGCGTTTGGATCCAGTTTCCGCAATTCTTTCAGTGCGGTTAAGCCATCCATTTCCGGCATAGTGATGTCCATTAGGACCATGTCTGGTTTGTTGGCTTTGAAGGCTTCTATCGCTTTTATGCCATTTTCAGCTTCGAATACTTCAAAGCCATCGCCAACCAGCATTTTACTGATCCGTACTCTCAAGAACTCTGCATCATCAACAATCAGTACTTTTGTCATTCCCATTACTCCTTTATTTGTTTTATAAATCTCGTTCCGTACCACCAATGACTCTGACTGTCATGCGTCCGGATGATATATACAAACGAACAGTTCGACCTGTATTTCCACCAACTTCTGAATTGCGAACCTTTAAGCGCAGGCTTTCCAGGGTCTGTATTGCGGCTGCAACATTTCTGGTTCCAATATCGAAAGTCTTGGCTAGTTGGGTATTGATAAGCATGTTCGCTCCGCCAACCATGTAGATCACGATATTGTTTGGAATAGCACCATTGTTTTTGATCTTCTCCAACAAAATTGGAATACCAGTATTAACAAACTTGGTGGCAGAATCAGCTTTGTAATTGGTTTGTTCAGGCAAGACTGCGTGTAGCAATCCACCAGTCTTCGATATCGGGTTGTACATTCCGACCCCAACACAAGAACCCAATCCGTATGCCACCAATACGTCGTCTGGATTACGACTAATGACCAACTCTCCAAGTCCAACACTCAATGTATTGCTCATAATTTATAACTTTTCTGAAAAAATTTGTAAGGTAATGGGGTCCGGAATGACCCAAAAATCAGATTGAACAGACCGATCTTTGCAAATAAATGAAGCCTGAAAGGTCAGCACATAATCGTCAATTCCTCCTGTAGCTGCAACAATTATGTCCAAAATGGCGCCCACCATATCCACCATCACAGCTGGTGGTGTAGGGCGGGCGGACACCCCCGTAAGAGAAGCAACGGCATTTAAGAAGAAGGCGGTTGTCAGGTTGCCAACTTCTGCCAGTGCAGACCTCTCAATTGAACCCAGTTCGCCAGTGGTTCCTGGCGCTACTTCCATCAACAAGTCTGCCAGTTCAAGCGCTTTCAGGTATGGAACAACCAGCATAAAATGACCTGAAAGATCTCCTTCCGATTTCAAATATATGCCGACAGCTTTATTCTCCGGGCCTCCCAGGGCTGCTGGAATTTCTTTGATATTGATCATCTTTACGCATGGATTGTCCACCCGGAGATTGGCGCCAACCATGGTGGATAAACCGCTGGCGGCATTCGTTAATCCCTCTTTGGCAACGGATTGCAACAATGTGTAAAGTTCTTGATCTATTTCAGGGATTATCTCTACCATCTCTCTCCTGTCCATTAATATAAACCTGAAGCTTTGTAGATTCCCGCGACATCCAAAATGAGTGCAACCTGGCCATCACCGAGGATAGCCGCACTGGATATTCCAGGAGTTTCCCCAATGATCGAGTTAAGCGATTTCACTACAACTTCCTCTTCTCCCATAAGAGAATCAACCATCAAACCTATTTCAAGCTTATTGGATCGTACGACGACCATGTATGCATTGTTTGTTCTTTTATCGTTGTTTAATTTGAATATCTCAGAAAGATGCACCATGGTGATCACTTTGTCACGCAATTGTGTAACAGGTTTACCATTAACCAATCGGATGTCTTTGTCTTGCAGCTGTTGGGTTTCAACGACCATGACCAATGGAATGGCAAATGTAATGCTGCTTACCCTGACCAATAATGTGGGCACAATTGCCAGCGTGAGGGGTAACGAAATGCTGAATACACACCCTTTCCCGGGGTGAGTGTCCACAACAATTGCGCCATTTAATTTTTCAATATTGGTGCGGACGATATCCATTCCTACGCCCCGGCCTGAGATATCAGAAACCTTTGACGAAGTGGATAATCCTGAGAGGAAAATCAAGTCAATGGCTTTCTCGTCGCTCATAGAGGCAGCTTCGCTTTGCGTAACGAGCCCTTTGGATACAGCGCTTGCTTTGAGTTTGTCGGTATTGATACCCTTGCCATCATCTTCCACAGTGAGGATGATGCGCCCCTGTTCATGCCTGGCTGTGAGTGTTACTGTTCCACGTGGGTTCTTACCGGCAGCAGCCCGCTCTGCTGGAGATTCAATTCCATGGTCAACTGAATTACGAAGCAGGTGGATGAGTGGATCATTTATCTCTTCAATAACAGAGCGATCCAATTCTGTGTCCTGCCCGCGTATTACCAGGTCAAGCTCTTTATTGGTTTTTTGGGCGAGATCGCGCACCAACCGGGGAAACTTGTTAAATACATTTGAAACCGGAAGCATACGGATGTGCATGACTTCTTCTTGAAGTTGATCTGTAATCCTGCCAATATGGACGATCGTATCAGATAACATCCCCACCCTGTCGTTTCCGCGGTAGGTCACCTCTATCTGGTTTCGTAACTGATTTAACCGGTTGCGGTCAGTGATCAACTCACCCACAAGGTTCATTAATGCATCCAACCGTTCCACGGAAGTCCGGACAGTTTTATCTACACTTTTTTCTTTAGCTTTTTCAGCATCCTGAGCTGCTACAATTGCGGCTTTTTGTTGTTGCATATATTTTGCAATTGCCCGGTCGATCGTATCCTGGGTGCCGACGCCCATTTTCACGAGGATCTGTCCAATTAGGGGGGTAACCCCGCCATCCTTGGATAGACGTTTCTGCATTTTCAGCGCCTCTTCCAACTGCTTGTGGGTAATCGTGCCATTCTCAACCAGGAAATCGCCGATTTTTATAGGTTCACCGTTCTTTGCATCATCTGATTGTGCGGGGGAGCTCGATTTAGGTTGAACCAATTCGATCACTGCATCATCCAGCACCAGGCGGTCCACCTCAGAGATCCTGGTAAGGTCCTGGCGGATAAGGTCAATAGGTTGATTTGGTAAAAAAACGGCTCGGAAATGATGAACCGGCTGCGAACTTTCGATCTGCTCTTGGGTAGGACTCATTTCATTGATTGTTCCTGAAGATTGCAGTGCCAGCATTAATTGAAAGGCTCTTGCGGCAGAGGCGATACTCTTCGGTGAGATATCTGCTTCAATGATGATCGATTTTTGTTCTGGAATTAAAACTGGTCTGGTTTCAACAGGCGCTGCAACTTTGGGTGAATCCGCAGGTTGGCTGATCGTGACTGGTTTGAGATCTTCTGTGGTAACTTGATTATCAGTGTGTTTTGATGGGTTCTTTTTTTTAGGAACATTTACCTTAGACTTTTCCCCTTCAACTAAAGTTGCCGGCATTTCATTATGTTTCATAAGTGATGATTGAGTGGACTGCTGTAATGCTCCATCCGAATTAGCGAAAGCGATGAAATTGTTGATATTATCAACCATGTATTCAACTTCAATCCCGGATGCTTCCATGTCGATAACTTCGCCGCGCAATGTTCTTAGAGCGTCAATTGAATCAAGACAGACATCAATAAAATCTGAGGTGATTGAGAAATTATCTTTCCTAATCCCATCAAATCCTGTTTCCAATGCATGCGTCAATTTAACTAAACGGGTGTGACCGATCATTCCGGCCATTCCTTTTAATGTGTGGGCAGACCTGAACAATGCCTGGATCAATTCTGGATCATCGGCTTGTTGTTCCAGTTTGACCAAACCTTCTTCAAGCACCTGAAGATGGTCTTCGGTCTCTGCCAGGAAAAGAGGCATCTCGTCAGGACTGATATCTAGTTCTAATGACATTGATTTTCTCCAGAAAGAAACGACAGAAATGCAAAACTTATTCTGAACGAATAAAAAAATTTATGAAACCTTGCATTGTTTTAACATATAGAGAGAGGTTTCCATGTAAACCACCCGTAAAAAGACCGAAAAGAAAACATGAAACTTTGGATTTCAGGCTATAAATATCAATCCTGTTTACCAACACATATATTAATGCTGGTATGCAGAATTAATAATTCTTATTCCTTTTGTTCAGGCAGAGAGATTTTTTGCAGCTGCGGGCAAACCATTAAAATTTGCCGGGTCAACTGGTTTGTCGTTGATTCGGACTTCGTAATGCAGGTGTGGTCCGGTTGAATTACCGGTAGACCCGGACAAGCCAATTATCGTGCCGCTGTTTACAAAATCACCAACATTTACAGGAATTGCCGATAGATGCGCATAATAGGTTTTGTAATCCCCATTTTGGATGATCACAAGATTACCGTACCCCTCATTATTCCACCCGGCAAAGGTTACTTTCCCTTCCATTGTGGATTTAATGGGAGTGCCAATGGGAATTCCGGTATCCACGCCGATGTGTCCCTTATGATAATCCTGGGTAAGCACGCCATTGACCGGGGCTAAATGGGGTTTGTTTGCGGTATATTGCGGAGTCTGGTTAGAGTTTTGTAATCCACTTAAACCTTGTGAGGGTGACAAGCGATCAAGTACAGACATTAACGCTGGAGAAAAAAACCCTTCCCGTTGAGAAGAAGCCAAATGGATATTCGAAAGACTAGTAGCCAACAATAGAGATACGAGAAGCTGCTGAAAATCCTCACCAAGTGCTGGTTCGCCGGTTAGTCTCTGATCACTAATTGCATCAATGTTGTTATAGGCGGATATTGGCTGAAGAACTAAATTCTGGTCCATGCGGTCGATTATATAATATTTTTCTGAATAGACAATAAAAAGCCTATAAAAATCGCCATTTATACATCCTTTATGTAAGTTTCAGTTCCCTTTTACTGTCTTATGTCAGCAATGGGATATGATAATAGAAATTGTATATCAACCCGTTATAGACGGTTGGTTATTTTACCTACGAATGGAACTATGGCATATACACTGACCCAACTCACTGATCTGAATATCCGAAAAACTGTCGGAAGGGGGCACCTAACGGCCAACCGGCTTAGAGAAGCCCTGGATTCGTTTGCCAACCTGGTACGAGATTACCCTACCGATTTTGAGGCGTATCTTGTGTTGGGAGATCTATACCTTGCCGGAGATATGTTTGGAACCGCTTTGGACCTCTACCGACAAGCGCAGAGTTTGAACCAGGAGAATCTCGAATTGGTGAATCGGATCAATCTCGCGAGGATCGAAGGTGATGATGATAAATCCAGGCTGGATCCGATAGCCCATTCTTCATTAGGACTCCTTTATTCTATATTATCAGGGAGTGAACGACCTATCAACGCAATTGAAGTTGACAGAGCGACGGAGCTGCTGGATGAAATTATTCACAGCAATAACCCAGCAGAGCTGGTTGCAAAGCATTTGGACCAAATCGAAACGCTGCTTCCCGCATTATTGGAGTTGAATATTCGGCAGGCCAAAGTGGAAAACCGGGCGGATCTAATATCAAGCCTGGAGAGTCTGCAGGTGGCCATTAATCAGGGCAGTGGTCCAATTCCGGTTGGTGTGGGTGGAAAACCAAGAGAAGATCAGGGGTTATCCGGCCGTTTTGCCGGAAAGGTGGCGCTGCTGGTACCGGATAAAAATCAACCTTCCAGCAGGGCATTGTTTATTGCGGAGTGTTTATCTGCGGCTGGTTGTACCTGCAATATCATTGATGAAACCAATGAGGCAGATAAAGCCAGGGCGGATGTAATGATAGCCTGTAACCCGCATATTAACCCATGGTTACTGGAATACATGGCAGCCAACACCGCCAGTAAACTTCCTGTCATCTTGGATCTGGATAGGGATTTTGAAGAGATGCCCGTCTATGCACCGGATTACTTAAAGATGGGGTTGGGATCTCCTGCGAATGCCAGAGCATACTCGGCTGCACTTCTACTCGCAAATATGATCACTGTTCCGTCGCGAGAATTTGCAAAGCGATTGTCTCAGATGGGTTATAAAGCTGCAGCAGTACCAGACGGATGGTCGAGGAGTAACCCACTGTGGGATAAAACATCCAATCCCAGAAATTCGATCAATATAGGCTGGTTGGGTAGTTCTGGATTAGTGGAAGACCTTGCTGAAATTCGGCGCATCATAAATCGGGTGATCCGTGAATTTCCACGTGCCCAACTTGTCATCACAGAGAATGCCAATAGTTTTCAACTATTCAGCAGTTTGCCGGATAATCGAAAACTGTTCATACCTGAGGTATCTCAGGAGGATTTTCCATATATACTTGGGCAACTCGATATTTTGACTGTTCCTTTAAAGAACATTCCATACAATTTGACGCAACCAGATTCGATCCTAATGGAAGCAGGTGTGAAACGGCTTCCCTGGGTAGGCAGCCGGATTCCATCATTTATGGATTGGAATAGCGGCGGGCTACTCGCAGATACACTGGAGGAGTGGCATACAAATTTGAGACAATTGGTGATGGATGGCGAAATGCGCCTGAAAATTGGAGATGCCGGTTGCCGAAAGGCACAACAACGCGAAATGCAGCTTGTAAAAAATTCATGGATAGATATCATCGACGAGGTGATAAATCACCCATCCGCCAGGGGTATCAACGCTCAGAAAGCGTCATTGTTGCAAGTATAAGGACATCATGAAAATCCTTTTCCTTTCTGCAGAGGATGGTAGATCAGAATCCTCCAGTCACCGATATGAAGTATTAGCTGCATCCATTTGCCAGGACCGCAAACATTCTGCCAAAGTCATGCAAGTAATGTCTGGAATTACTGGTAATGATATAGGAATAATTGATGTTTATGACTCCGATGTCATTATTCTGTCAGCTGAACTATTAATATTACATTACAAGAGCGTCCAAAAGTGGAAGGCTAATGGAAAGATAGTAATCGCTGATCTTTGCACCCCGATCTGGTTTGATGATCTTGAGGAGGGTGGAAGGTCGGATTCCGCATTAATGGGTTACACTAGAGAGCTTTTCTCCCCTGGTTGTGGGCATTCAAGTGTTCGAAGTTTCAGGTGGGGAATTCGGCTCGTAGATGCAGTGATTTGTAATTCCCGTACCATGGCTGAGGATTGGAGCGAAAAAACCTCGGTTTACTATTTGCCGGATTACATCAATGTGGATGACTACCTTATCCATGGGCACGAACAACATGGTGGTGTGATCATCGGACTAAAATTGTTGAAGAATGGCTACGATAAGGTTGTTGACACCGGGCTATTGAGCGCTATCGAAACCATTGGAAGGGAAAAACCTGAAACGAAATTTCTATTCTATGGCGATTTGATCCAACTTCAGAGAAAAGTGAAACTATATCCAGAGCAGAAAATGTACATTCCAATAAGGGAGCTTGGAGATTGGCAAAAGGTATTGTCAACTATAGATATTGGCCTCATTCCTCTTTCCGGTATGGAAGACGATAGAGTGGGCTGGTTTGATGCCCTGGAATATATGTTAATGAAGATCCCCTGGGTGGCGAGCGAGAACAATGCTTTTGCAGAGTTAAGGCATTACGGATGGCTGGTACAAAATCATGCAAATCTGTGGGAAAGGATATTGTTGGATATGGTCGGCAATATCCAAGCATATAAGGAAGACACGGCAGGCGAACCATATCTGTTTGCGATAGGACAGGGGAAAGACGAATATATTGAAAAATTATTTAAGATAATCAATTTCTGTCAATCCAACACGGTTGCGAGAGAGATGGTCAGTCATGACACCGACGAGTACTATGCGCGTAGATGAAATAAAAGACAACGAGGGAAAATCTGAAGACTTGCCGGTAAAACTACCAGTGATGGTAGCTATTCTGGCTGGCTCATTTTGGATGGGGACAAGTGGAGAGCAGGTCGCCAGCCTCCTCGAAAAAGAAGATTGGGCGGTGGAGTGGAATGCATCAGACATGTTCCAGGTGGAAATGCCTCAACACCAATTAACAATACCCGGTTTTGAAATTGGAAAATTCCCAGTCACGAATGCCGAATATTATGTATTTATTTACAACACAGGTTATCGCATCCCAAAAGGATGGACGGGATTTCATTACCCCGATGGATTGGATGACCACCCGGTCGTCGGCGTTGCAAAGCGGGACGCACTCGCTTATTGTTCCTGGATCAGTAAAGAATGCAGCCTCGCGATGCGATTACCTTCAGAGGCTGAGTGGGAGAAAGCAGCGCGGGGAGCGGATAAAAGGCTGTATCCCTGGGGTGATATTTACGATCCATGGCGCTTAAATACGGTTGAGAGTGGTAAAAAGATGACCACCCTGGTCGGATCTTATTCTCCCGGCGGAGACAGCATCTTTGGGATAGCAGACATGTCCGGAAACGTCTGGGAATGGACCCAATCCTACTTGAATAATTATCCATATAAACTGGACCAATTTGGGGATGCCTCCGGGCAAAAATCCAAATGCGTGGTTCGGGGCGGAGCCTGGTATTACAGCCGGGCGCTGGCGAGGTGTTCCACCCGGGAAGGTGTTCTGGCGGATTTTATTTCCCCATCGCTCGGGTTTCGCCTGGCAAGAACGTTATAGCCAGAACTTGACGAAGCTGCTGTAGGGTGGTATTATTCTGTTCTTGATGCGGGGTAGAGCAGTGGCAGCTCGTCGGGCTCATAACCCGGAGGTCAGAAGTTCGAATCTTCTCCCCGCTACTATTTTCCAGACGCCCAGATATGGGGCGTTTTTGGTTTAAACATGCGTTAATTCCTTGAACTATTTAATTGAGAAGAGAGATTGTTTGTTGACTACTAAATGGTTCCCTTCTTGAGATAGATCAAGAGCATCATTTCAGCGATTTCATTGCAATATATCAATATTGGTAGGTTTTTAACCTGAAAACCTATCCATATTGATAGGTTTCGGGGATTTTGACATATTTTTTTATGAAAAATTACAAGAATATTTACAAAGCACTTGTACTGAATCTCGGAAAACCACTAACGCAATCCAGATTTAATAAGGGAAAGGACGAACTTGCACTCGATAAAAATCGGTCAAAAAACTTAAATTAATGATCACGGATTTAGGATTCAGACTCATAATCTTGTGGTCAGAGGTTCTAATCCTACCTTCGCGAAAATTACTAATCAGTTGCATCACATCCTTTTTCTCTCATTAGGTTTTACTATTTTGTTCCAAAGTAATTACTACATTTCTCTTTTTTTGTCCTTTCCCGAAAACCAGCTTCCCAGGAACACATTGCCTAGAAAATTTGTACTATGTTAGCTCCAATTCCATGCATACAGAATAGTGACCACATTGAATCCCATGCTGACTGCAATCAGGAATTTGTCCCATAATGATAAATAAGTGGGTAGACCAACCAGGTTGAACAGGAAAAAGAAGGCAGCCACGATAATATTTACCCAACGGCTCACAGGCTGGGGCATTACCAGTGTCAGGAAAACCATCAGGATGGGCGTCAACATCAGAACCGCGATCCCCAGCCAAACGAACTGGTTTAAATTCTTGTCGGCCATCGGTTTTTTTGCCAAGTCGCCGCTGCAGATGCGCAAAACATCACCATAAAGATAAATTAGCGTGGCAACCACCCAGGTTGCAGAAAGAAGAATTTTGATATCCATTGTTTTATTTCTCCTGTTCCGAGATTGTGATAACCACTTTACCTCGGGCGTGTCCTTTTTCAAAATACCGGAAAGCTTCAGCCGTTTTACTTAACGGGTAGCATTCATCAATAACCGGCCTGATCTTTCCTTCTTCCAAAAGATCTCTTATGAAGAGCAAATCTTTTTGATTTGCTTTTTTCATTTTGCTTGTCATTTTTCTGCCATTGCTTTTTGACATTAAAGGTCCAAGGAAGAGTGACTGGAATATTTGGTTTGGTAATCCTCCTACGAAAACGTAAATGCCCTGGGGAGTTAAAGCACGCTTGTACGCGGAAAGCGGATGATAGCCATTCACCGCAAGGATGAGATCATACTGCTGTCCATTTTGGGTGAAATCCTCTATGGTGTAGTCAATGACGTGGTCTGCGCCGATCGAGCGCGCGATCTCCAAATTCCGCGAGCTACACACGGCAGTCACTTCCGATCCAAACGCCTTGGCAATCTGTACCGCACACGTCCCCACCCCGCCAGACGCCCCGTTGATCAGAACTTTTTGCCCGGGCTGAATATGCCCCTGATCGCGCAAGCCTTGCAGGGCAGTGACGGCTGCCACGGGTGCAGCCGCAGCTTCCTCAAATGAAACATTGGACGGCTTTAGCGCCAGAGCGCTTTCAGGAACAGCAACATATTCGGCAAAACTGCCACTGCCAAGCCCAAAAATATCTCCAAACACCGCATCCCCTGGCTGAAACTGTTTGACGTTTCTGCCAACTGCTTCAACGCAACCAGAGACGTCAACGCCAAGAATTGTGTTTTTTGGTTTAAAAAACCCATTGCCTATCAGGCGCATTGGAAAAGGGTCAGCTTTCAACAAATGCCAATCACTCGTATTGATTGATGCTGAATGAACTTTTACCAGCACTTGATCTTCATTGATGGCAGGTTTTTTCACCTCTTCGAGATGAAGAACATCTGGCGGTCCATATTTTGTGTATACAATCGCTTTCATGGTTTTTCTCCTAATTCTTTTGACCGGCATCATAAATCAGGGCTAACCTTCGGGGTTAGTCCATTTCCAAGCGTACCAAACAACCAGTAAGGCAAACACAAGTTGGCCTGTGGCCCAAACTAGCTCATAACCAGCAGATCGCGATACAAAAGCACTAACCAAATTGGCTAAATTACACAAAGCATAGAATATGCCTATGATGCGGTTTGCCCAACGACTCAAATTAGACTTCATTGTCAGTGTCAAAACACTCATAAAAATCGAACCTACAAACATTAATGCCGCTATTGACAATAATTCAGGGGTCATTACAAAAGATCTGATATTTGCAAGTGAAGACTTTAGGACAGGATCATTTAAGCGATACGTATCCCCATTTAAACTACTTAACATTCCAGCTACCCATAGCACTGCAAGGATTATCCTCACATCTAGCAGATTTCTTGCAGTCTCTTTGTTTGTCCCATGGGGACTTCCTTTAGTCGCATTCATTTTTATCTCCTTTTTTGATATAGATGGGTTTCATAAATTTGGACTTGAATAAATTTGTGGTCGTAACCCGGTTACCGGGAGTTGAAATAGGTTGGAAATATTATCAAAGGCAAATCTCCTTTTCAAGTAGTTCATATCTATTTACAATTTGAAATCTGACTGATCCGCCTGTCCGGTTTCAACAGGACTGACCGAGACCAAAGGCATACCCAAATCACGCACTTTTTTCAGCAAGCCATGCAATGCAGCCTGGTCAATCACCGGTCCGGTTAATAGCGTGTCGCCGTCCTCTTCCAGCGTGATGGTCAGGCCATCAAACCAGTCTGTCCATTGACTACCTAGATGACCCTTGAGCCTGATCTGATAGACCATGGGTTGGAATGGAGTCGGTTTTGATTCGAGTTCGTTTGACATCACCTTATACCTTTTTGGCCGGTCATTACAGTCCGTGCCACTTGCTTAATGTACAAGTAGCATATCTGCAATACGGTATTAACGTATAGATACTAAAGTGTTGTTTGGGGGTATTGTTTTGGGGTTGCTGAGAGGTCGAAGCCCTAAAGCTTTGGCTTTATGAACCGCTTGCGTGCAGTTCTTGATACCGGGTTCGCGGGCAAACCGACGTTTCTGCTACAACAGACCCAGCTCGCGGGCACGTGCTACAGCTTCGGTGCGACTTTGAACCTGTAGTTTGTTAAAGATTTTCTGATTATGCCCCTTAACCGTGTTCAAGGCCAGAAAAAGCCGCAAGCTAATCTCACGGTTCGAGAGTCCCTTGGCGACCAACCGCAGCACTTCCAACTCGCGCTCGCTCAATGGCTCAACCATTTCTGATTTTGGGTTTTTGACACTTGCACCTACGGCATGTGCAGGTGTTGTTGATTGCTTGTTAACGGGTGGCGCAAAAGCTGCCAAAAGTTTGTCTGCATAATCGCTCAGCGTATGATCTCGATTGCGCGATTGTTCTTCAATCAACAATCGCATCGGTTCGCCTTCATCCACAAAGATGCGAACATAGCCTTCCGGCTCGGCCAGGACCAGGGCGCGTTCCAGCGCGGCGAGAGCCTGGGGGCGATTGCCCTGCGCCTCGTAGGCCAGCGCCTGCACCAGCAGGATATCGAGTGCGCTGCCCCGGCGCTTTTGCGCTTCGGCGGCTTGCAATAGTCGTTCAAGCAGGGAGTTGACTCTGCGGGTTGGCGATTTCCAACCTGGCCAGGGTGAGATACTCGAACTCATGCAAGTAGCTGACTTCATCTGAAAGAGAAAGTCCGCGTTCTGTCACCCACGCCCGGGCTTTATCGAGCCGCCCCTGTTTGAGATAGATGCGCACTTTCAGGGCTGCAATGGGGCGCAGGTCAGGCACGAGGGTTTGGATATAGACCCGTTTGGCCTCGTCGAGTAGGGACAGGGCGGTTTCCAGATCGCCTGCGGCCTCTTTCAGTTGGGCTTGGACCACACGCCAGCGGTACAGCCAATCCACCAGGGTGGTTTGCAAGCCCAATTCGGCGGCTCGTTTCAAGTGATGAGCGGCGAGGGTGTCATCACCCCGTTGACGGTAGATCATGGACAGGCCGAGATGATGGTGGGCAGTAATGTGTTCAGCCTCCGGGCTGTGTTGGGCGGCCAGTTGTAAGGCATCCTGATAGGTCCGCTCGGCCTCGCTCAGGCTCCCCAGGCCCACGAGCAGGTCGGCTACAGCAAAGGCGCTGGCAACCACGAAGACGTGATTGCCCAGCTGGGTCAATCTCTCCATCGAATCACCAATCCCCCGGATGGCCGACTCCAGGTTGCCGCTGGCCCAATGGGTGACCTCCAATATAGTGGTGGCTCGGGCGCGCCGGTCAAAGTCATCTTCGGGGATGAGTTGGAGCGCCAGCTCGGCGTATTTCACCGTTGCGGCGGGATCGCCCTGCACCTGAGCGTTGTAGGTGCGGGTCAAAGCGATCATTGCTGGCAGGGGCTTAAGCTGCGCTTCGTTCGCTACGTCCGAACCATCCAGGCATCGTTCAGCGTCCTGCAGGCGCAACTCGCTGGCCTCCAGTTCGCCGGTATCCGTAAATGCCTGGGCAATCTGGGTACAGAGCACAGGCCTGGTGCGGATCAGCTTGTCTGGCAGCTTCTTCACCCAGCCCAGCCAGGCGGCAGACTGAAAACTTTCATTCATGCCCTGCCAGGCTAATTCAGCCAACCCCACCGCCCGGACAAAATCCCCGGCTGCGATGGCGTGGTGAAACGCCGCGCCCAGGTCGCCGTTCTCTGCATGCCACTGGCTGGCGCGTAGGTGGAATTCGGTGAATTCTTTGGGTTTTCCCAGTCTCTGGCGCAGTAAATCAGCAAAGAGATGGTGATAGCGATACCAGCGCCGTTCATTGTCCAGGGGAACGATGAACAGGTTGGCGTGTTCGAGATATTCTAAGGTCTCTTGACCTGAGGTTTCCTGCCCGGAAGCAGAAGGAGAACCCAAAACAGCGTCACACAGCGGGCCGCACAGGCGGTCAAGGATGGATGTTCGCAGTAGAAAAGTCTGAACGTCTTCGGGCTGCTGTTGCAGGACTTCTTCAATCAGATAGTCCAGCACGAAATGGTGGCTGCCGGTGAAAGATTGGATAAAACTGGTGGTGTCTTGATGTCCCTGCATGGAGAGTGCGGCCAATTGCAAGCCGGCGATCCAGCCTTCGGTACGGGTTTCCAGTGCGGCGATGTCTTCTGCGGAGAGGTTTAATCCCATCACCTGGTTGAGAAATTCAGCGGCTTCGGCGGGGGTGAAACGTAAATCGGCGGCACGCAGCTCAGTCAATTGGCCCCGGACGCGCAGACGGGCCAGGGGTAGCTGTGGATCCTCGCGGGTAGTGATCACCAAGTGCATCTGAGGCGGCAGGTGATCAAGCATAAAGGTTAGGGCATGGTCGATTGGTTCAGAATCGATCGTATGGTAATCTTCCAGGACCAGGATGAAATTATCAGGCATAGCTGAGATTTCATTGAGAAGGGTTGTAATCAGCGCTTCGCTGGGCGTTGGCTGGGGGGATTGGAGGGAAACTAATATCCCTTCTCCAACCTTTGATGCAATCAATTGCAAGGCAGCGACCAGGTAGGTCAGAAAGCGGGTGGGGTCATTATCCCCTTCGTCCAGTGAAAGCCAAGCGACCGGTTGCCCGCAACTTGCGATCCATTCACTGACCAGTGTGGTTTTACCAAAACCGGCGGAGGCCGAGATGAGGGTCAGTTTGTGACCCGAAGAGAGACCTTCGTTCAGCCGCTCGATCAAGCGGGGGCGGAGGACAATGCTAGGCCGAGGTGGTGGGACATAAAGTTTTGTGAGGAGAAGTGGCTCAGACATTCTAAAATTAATTATACATCGCGCCTAATTTGAGTGGATAGTATAAACAAAGAAAACTTAAAAAATGTCTAAAAATGACCTTGACGAACCCATGTAAAAGGACTACTATACGAATATCGATCAACTACTGCTTTGTGCCGGGCAAGCAAGAACCAGCGTCCGTTGGTTTGGCAGATTTGCAGAACCCGCCGCACAAATCCCTACCCTTTGGGCGGGACGTTTCAGTGGCACGGATTCAGGAGCTTAACTCATACCACACCGGATGTGGTACGGTGTAACCCGGAGGTCACGAAGTACTCGTAAGAGTAGTGGTTCGAATCTTCTCCCCGCTACTAATAGTGAAACAGAGTCCGTCGGGCTCTGGTTTTTCATTAGCCCGGGGCGGTAGGCATTTTTCCAAAAATGGAGGAATTTCTTATGAACCGCAGCACAGGTTTGTTGGTGTGATATTTTGATTTTCGCAAGACAATTAGGGATAAGAAAATGGACAGGAATGATCATGCAAATGTATAATCAATTCTACAATGGTTGTTTCCCTCCTTTCTACGAAACTTTATATTCCATCAGCAAAAGCTAAACATATCGATCGTCAACGATTGACTAACAAGCTGATTGCAGGCGCAATCAGCCCTGGGACATTAATGTTAATATCCGGACCGGCTGGTTTTGGGAAATCAACCCTGTTGATTGAATTTATCAAGCAATACGGACATCCGGTGGCCTGGGTATCCTTGGATAGTGCAGATAACGACCCAATCCGATTTTGGACCTATTTCATAAAAGCCTGTCAATCCATTCAGCCTGGTGTGGGAGAATCAGCACTGGAACTTTTCCGAAATCCCCAACCGCTGCCGGATGAAGCTGTACCAACGATACTTATTAATGAAATTGCCATGCAAGCTCATGATATTGTATTAGTGTTGGATGATTATCATGTCATCCAGAATCAGGTTATCCATTCAGCTTTATCCTATCTGTTGGGACATCTTCCGGATCATTTCCACATCATTTTTTCCACTAGGGTGGACCCTCCCTGGCCGTTGGCTCGTTTCCGTTCACGAGGGCAACTGGTCGAAATTCGCGTCAGAGATCTACGCTTTACCGAAGAAGAAACTGCCAACTTTCTTTCAATAACCATGGGATTGAACCTTTCTGCTGAAGAAGTTGCTGCCCTTGAATCTCGTACGGAAGGCTGGATCGCCGGCCTGCAATTGGCAGCCATTTCCTTGCGTGGACGCGGTGACATCGATGGATTCATTAAAGCATTTACGGGTAGCCACGTGTTTGTCGCGGAATATCTTGTTGAGGAAGTGATGCAACAGCAGACCGCGCAGATCCAAACTTTCTTGCTGAAGTCATCCATTTTGGACCGTCTAACCGCCGGGCTATGTGAGGCAGTTACTATGCAAGGAGGTGGTCAGGCAATTTTAACCGAGCTACAGCGAGAAAACCTGTTCATTCTCCCCCTGGATGATGAAGGTCGTTGGTTCCGCTACCATCATCTTTTCGCTGATCTTTTACAGGCACGACTCAACCAATCCTTTTCACTTAAAGAGATACAGGAATTGCATGATCGTGCTGCAACCTGGTTTGAACAGACTGACAACCCGGAAGAAGCGATTGGTCATGCTCAAATAGCTTTGGATTATGACCTGATCGAACGAGTTGTAACAAAATTCGGCCTGCAGACAATTCTTCAGGGATATGTAAGAACAGTTGAGGGTTGGCTGAAACTCTTTCCTCAAGACCAGTTGGAAAAAAGCCCGAAAATTAATCTCGTCTGCGCGTGGCTTCATTTATCTCGCGGGCTCAATGATCAGGCCACTCCATTTATCAAGAGGCTGGAAAAACTATTCGCTACTTACGAGTATGCTATTGATGATCCGACCTTATTTGGGGAATGGCTCGCCATACAGGCCAAGCTTTTAAATAGTCAAGGCAAATCAGCGGAAAGTCAGGAGTTTTCCATTCGCGCCCTGGAAATATTGCCAAAGGCTGATTCCTACGTGCGTAGTATGGTGTACCTTGAACTGGCAACCGCTTATGAGCAATCTTTGGATTATGAACATGCGGCTGAAATCTTTGAAACGATTGCACGGAATGCACAGGCCACTGGTGACTTTGTTGTGGAGATTTTGGGTATTTCTGCCCAGGCAAGAATGATGCTTACTCTTGGAAAGCTCCACCGTGCTTTTGAGGTTGCCACAAAGGGAATTGAACGCCTGGTACTCTCTGGAAAGGTGACTCCATTTAGTGCGACCTTGTTTGGCGAGGTGGGTTCGGTCTATTTCGAATGGCATCAACTGGATCAAGCCAAGGAATATTTCCAAAGATCCACTGAATCGAGCGGCTTAAATGGGTACAGCGATCCCCAAATTTATCAACATGTGGCACTCTCGCGCATTTGCCTGATGGGTGGAGATCTGAAAGCCGCCGCTTTTGAGATGCAAATCGCAAACGATTTGGCACGAACGATCCACCCGGTGATGACCCAGGAGGGAGTGGTAATCCAGCAGATCCGTGTGGAATTGGCGGGCCATCACGTTGATGCAGCCCAGGCATTTTTAGAAGAACAAGGTTTCGTCTTTGAGAGGAAATTGCGATTCCCAGGCTTGGCATCGGGTTCTCCAATGACTTATCCGGCTGGTTTACTCAACAACAGCGCTTTGCGATTACTCTTGGTAAAAATGGAAACAACACAGGAACACGCAGACGAAGCTCTCCAAATTGCATCTTTGGTGCTTGAAAATGCCAGTCAATGCCAACTGGCTTCCATTGCCATTGAAACTTTACTGGTGCGAAGTCAAATGCACACTGTCCTAAATCATAAAGAACTTGCAATCGCAGATGTTTCCCGGGCGTTGGAATTGGCTGGGCAAGAAGGATACATTTCCATCTTTGTTGAGGAAGGTTGGCGGATTCAACAGGTTTTGACCACCCTGGTAAGCCAAAAAGGATATAGTAAGTTCCAACAAAGGTTCATTCATAAAATCCTGAAGGCGTTTCAAGATGGATATTCCGTTCCAACACCAGGCGTACAATCCCCGGTGATTCCTTGCAATGGAAGCGATTTACTTTCACCCGAAAATATATTGGTCGAACCGCTTAGCGGCCGGGAGCTGGAAGTATTGAAATGGATCGCCGCTGGCAATTCCAACCAGACGATTGCTGAGAAATTGGTAATATCTCTTAGTGCGGTTAAGAAGCATACTGGAAACATCTACAGAAAATTGACGGTGAACAGCCGAACCCAGGCGGTCTCGCATGCCCGTCAATTGGGATTGTTAATTCCAAAAGAATAGTACCTAATTAGCTCATCGACAAAAATTACAAGCAGGTGTACTTTCGTACACCTGCTTGTTCTAATAATTCAAATAAAAAACACCTACTTGGTACAGTGACAGTCCATTTTCTGTAGTTTATATTGGTACAGAACAAATAAATAAGGAGAAAGAAATGACACTAAAAACCAATATACATCCAAATGTATTAGCTCAAAAAACCGATGCCCACTGGCAAACCATTTGTTTTTTTGGAGGGCTAGCAGCACTGATGATTGTAATCACCGCGTTGGCCGAAATCTTGATCACCTACCTCCCTGGGGGTTATTCTTCTGCGGAAACTGTGACCGATTGGTTCAAACAACTTCAAAGCAACCCGTTCCTGGGATTGCGCAACCTGGGTCTACTCAATATTGCTTTGACCTCATTGGGAATTCCATTAACGTTCTCCCTTTTCTGGCTGCATCGTAAAAGCAGTATTTCGCTTGCCCCGCTGGCCTTGATCCTGGCTATGATCGGATCCGCGATCTTCTTTGCAACAAACCGGGCTTTCCTCATGCTTGACTTAAGCGCTCAATACGCAGTTGCTAATTCGGAAATTCAGAAACTTGCTTTGGAAACTGTAGGCTCTTCAATGTTGGCGATAGGCCAAAGCCACACACCTGGAACCTTTTTAGCCTTCGCGTTCTCTGAATTCGCTGGCATCCTCATGGCGGTGGTATTACTGCGCGGTGGTTTGTTCAAAAAAGGGGCGGCTTTTGCAGGGCTAATGGGATATGGTTGCTTACTAATCTTTGAAATTCTTTCGACATTCGTGCCTTCCGCTAACAATACTGTCTTGATTGTGGCAATGGTAGGTGGGTTATTCAATGTGGTTTGGTATATCCTGGCAGGTTTGCAGTTATTTCAGCTTGGAAAAGCAAATGTGGGAGGTGAAAATGAATAAAGTCGTTTTGATCACAGGCTGCTCTTCTGGAATTGGGCGCGACCTTGCTCTGCGATTGCCCCAGACAGGAAATATTGTGATCGCAACCGCTAGGAATCTTCGACTCCTTGGCCGATCTGGATGTCGCAGAAAAACTTGCCCTGGACGTCACCCAATCCGAATTAATAAATCAGGCAGTAGATGCTGTAATTCAAAAGTTTGGCCGGATCGATGTGCTGATCAACAATGCCGGATATGCCCAGGTTGGCGCGATTGAGGACCTAACAGACGAGCAAATTCATCAACTGTATGATGTCAACTTGTTTGGGGTTGTTCGAATGACCCGAGCTGTCCTACCCATCATGCGGAAACAAGGATCCGGGCGGATCATCAACATCAGTTCGATTGCAGGAAAGCTTGTGACACCTGTCAACGGAATTTATGCATCCTCCAAGTTTGCCCTTGAAGCAATCAGCGATGCCATGCAACTGGAGTTGGAGCCTTTCAATATTCAAGTCATTCTGATCGAGCCAGGGGCGATCAAGACTAATTTTGACCAAACGGTACACGCCTTTGGAGACAGGTTAACCTCAAATGAGGCATCTCCCTATTTCCCGTTGTATCACAAGTATCAGCAGGTGTCAGATGTAATGCGCGGAAAGGAATCCGGACCCGAAGCTGTCTCACAGGTTATACAAAAAGCGATAGATGCTTCTTTACCGAAAGCCCGCTATCTGGCAGGGGTTGGCCTATCTGTGAAATTGGCAATACTATTACGCGATTTTGCCTGGACCCCTATGGTCAGGCAGTTGTTCAAAGACTAGAAATTAGGAGAAAGAAATCATGGAACAAACAAAGAGCAATTCAAACACACGAGTTGGAATTTTCTACAGGGTGGTTGGAGTCTTGGCGATCCTTATCGTACTTGCCGGGTTGACCGATGTCATTACCTCGATGGGAGCGGGGGCACAAGATAACCGGACCATTCTGCTTACCGAATGGTTCACCCTATTTCAGGCTCATCGATTTGAAGCCTTCAGCAGGTTGGGAATCATCAACATGCTTACTTTATCACTAAGTATTCCGATTTACCTGGCATACAACCATGTTTTTCGAAAAGAGCAACCAGTTATAGCTGCATTTGCCTCAATCTTGTTTTTCATTGGAACCGCAGTTTATCTTTCCAGCAACACCGTTTTTGCGTTGTTTTCCGTAAGCCAACAGTATTCAGCCGCGTCCGCAATACAAAAACCTGTATTGGAAGCGGCTGGACAGGGACTATTGCAACAGGGAGCCGACCTGACCCCGGGGACATTCTTTGGATTGTTTCTGACACAAATGGCTGGTTTGCTCATCACGAGTGCAATGCTGCCTGGCAAAGTATTTGAAAAATGGATTGGTTGGACAGGATTGACTGGTTTTGGAATTATGACCGTTTTTTTTATCCTCACTGCCTTTTTTCCAGAATTGTACTCTACGGCAATAATGATCGCAGCCCCTGGTGGACTGATTCTGATGACCTATCATGTTATGCTTGCCCGTAAATTTTTCCAACTTGGAACGGCGGGAAGGCGGAAACCATGAACGGGAAGATTTTAGTGACCTACGCCAGTCAAGGCGGATCCACCGCGGGGATCGCCTCAGCCATTGGTCAGACTCTTACCTCAAATGGTGCTAAAGTTGATATACAACTGGTTAATATGGTAACCGACTTGAGTTCTTACCAGGCGATTGTCATTGGCAGCGCGGTTCACAGTGGCAAATGGATGTCAGAAGCGATGATATTTGTTGAGCGAAACAAGAACACACTCCGTCAGGTCCCGACTGCGATCTTCCAGGTTTGCCTGGTGCTGGCAGCCAATAATGAACAGTATAAAAAGTTTGTCATGGATTGGTTCATGCCAGTGCGAAACCAAATTCAGCCGGTTGCCGAAGGAAGTTTTGCAGGAGCACTTTGGCCAGATCAATATCCAAAGTTAACCGACAAGATTGGTTTACATATTTTCCTGGCTTCGGTCAATTTAAAAGCAGGTGATTACCGGAACTGGGATGCAATCAATACATGGTCAGAGCGGATAGACCTTTTACTGGAGTCGAAGGTTTTTGATGGATAAACCCTGGGTCTATGAAATTCAGGTCGAAGGACACATTGCCGGGTGTTGGTCTGAGTGGTTTGAAGACTTGAAAATTGACATAAGTTCTGCTGGACGAACATTATTGAGTGGGATGCTCGTTGACCAGGCTGCTCTTTTTGGTGTATTAAACAAGATACATTCACTTAATTTAATCCTTCTTTCGGTAGCCCGAAGGACTCTGTTAGAAAAGAGTATTACAAACGATGATGTTCAAAAATAAAGCCTTAGGTTTCGATAGTAATTAATACGTGATAATTTATAAAGATAAACTAATTATGAATACTAACCTTCTCCTATGAATACGGGTATTTTACCCAGTGCAAATTTCCCGCCGCAGTACAATTCAGGTTTTCTACCAGACATCCCATCGAAGGCGACTATAAATAATGATCTGAATAGGATCATAATTAATTACTTTTTTCTAAAATGATTTATTAATCAAAGCCATGCGCTTTTTGATTGGCTGATTAGAAGCGATATTATCAGAGAAGTGAATGATCAATCATGTGGATCAGAATTAATGAGGTTTACCCAAAAGCATAGCTCAAAGCCGCTTCCCTCCGATCAATTGATATATAATTTACATGATGAGAATAAATAATGCGCATGTTGGCTTAACCAAATACATGGTCGGAGTGCTCCTATTGGGGGGCATTTATCACCTTGTGGCCAGGCTTGGCCTGTTGATGGCTAATGTGCAGCCAAATACATCCCCTGTTTGGCCTCCGACCGGGATTGCAATCGCTGCCCTGTTACTCTTTGGCATACGCTATTGGCCCGGGATTACACTTGGGGTGATCCTGGGCTACTTGCTTAATAACAACGCGCTCAATGTCACCGCCGGCCTGGCTATTGGCAACACACTTGAAGCAGTTACAGCAGCTATCCTGCTGAAAAGATTTGCAAGATTCAGCAACAGGATGGACCGCATCCAGGATGTAATCGGACTTGCAATCTTTGGGGCATTGGCGACGACTATCTCAGCATCGCTAGGTGTCATTACTCTCCTGTTGGTTGGAAGTGATATTCAGCCGTATCTTTGGACGGTTTGGTTCACCTGGTGGATAGGTGACTTTTTAGGGGCATTAGTGATCACCCCTTTAGTCTTAGTCTGGTTTTCTCACTGGCCAATAAAATGGAATTCACGGCGCATAATTGAAGGGGGTATCGTTCTGGTGTTTCTGTTGCTTGTGACAGGTTATGTGTTCACAAATCAAACGATTGGGCAAGTATCTCACGAGGCGATGATCTATGTTATTTTTCCCTTTGTGATGTATGCAGCATTACGCTTCACACAGCTCGGTGCGGTAAACTCGGTGGCTATCGTTTCCGGGATTGCAATTTATGGCACCGCAGTTGGTGTTGGGCCGCTTGTCCGTAGTTCGATCAACGAGTTGCTCATTCTTCTGCAAACTTTTATGGGGGTAGTCTCTTTGACTTCATTGACATTGGCAGCAGCAACCTCTCAAAGACAAAACGCAGAGTTGGCTCTGCGGCACCGGGTGGAAGATCTGGCAAAGCTGAATGATTCTTCCCAATCCTTTTTAGGAATATTTGATACCGGTACGATGTATGAGATGGTCTGCCGGTTTGCTGTTAAGAAATTCAATTTGGATGGTGCCTGGATCGAGCTTGTTAGTGGTGTCGAGCCTATTGCTCCTTACCATATAGAACTTGAAAAGATTCGCGCGATTGAGGTCGCGCTCCCACCGGTGGATTCTCAAAGCCCATCCGGGGAAGCAAAGTATCTCAATATTTTGGGTTGATGGAGTGCAGGGGGCGCTAACTTACTTACCGCTTACTTTTGGCGGGAAACCCATTGGTCGGTTGGCGTTGATGAGTTTCGATGCTGCCTTCTTCACCCCAGATCTGACGGTCCTTCTCAACTCTTATGCCAATTTGGCGGCAGTAGCCATCCAAAATACCTGGCTTTTGGATCAGGTGAAAAGTGGAAATGAACGATTGCATGCATTGTCGCATCGCCTGATGGAAGTACAGGAAACTGAAAGATTAAACCTGTCTCGTGAACTACATGATGAATCTGGGCAGGTGATGTCGGCGATGATGGTGCAACTAGGCTTGCTTGAGCGGGACGCAGAGAACCCGGTAATGATCAGAAAATATGCCCAGCAGTTGAAGCATATTTCGTCTGACGTATTAAGCAACCTGCATGAAATGGCGGTAAGGTTAAGACCTGCCAGCCTGGACCATCTTGGCCTGGTAACTGCCCTGGAACAATACATCGCTGATTTTGGCCGGCAGAATAATCTGGATATCCAGTTTGAAGCAACTGGCATCAATGGTAAAAGACATTCCCTTGAAATTGAAACGGCATTATTCAGGGTGATCCAAGAGTCGCTCACGAATGTTTTGCTTCATGCCAATGCCTCCATGGTTGACGTGCTTCTGAACCAGCGTAAGGACACGCTCAATGTTATCGTTGAAGATAACGGAGTGGGTTTTATCCCGGAGAATGTGGCTGAGCACACACATCTTGGTTTGTTCGGAATGCGGGAAAGGGTGGAAATGCTCGGCGGAAAGTTCTCCATTGAGAGCAGTGTAGGAAAAGGAACCACAATACAGGTGGAGGTACCCAATGGGGATTAAAGTACTGATTGCCGATGACCACGCCATAGTTAGAGCCGGACTACGTACCTTGATCACTTCTGAAAGTGACCTTCAACTATTGGGTGAAGCCACAGGCGGTCTGGAATCCATAGAAAAAGTTCATAATTTGCTGCCCGATGTTCTCGTGCTTGATATCAGCATGCCGGAAATGGATGGGATTGAAGTGATCCGGGCTATTAAACTGGCGGAGTCACCATGTGCCATCCTGGTCCTGACTGTACACGAGGATGAGGCTTTGTTACGCGAGGCCATACGTCTGGGTGCAGCAGGATACATCATCAAACATGCAGCAGAATCTGAGTTGATCGCAGCGATTCGTTCTGTATATCGGGGTGAACTTTATGTGCATCCAAAAATGATCCGATCCTTACTCACTCCTGAGATCAAACCTCCACAGAAAGAGCCGTCCAACCCGGAAACTCTCACAGTCCGGGAAGGAGAAGTCCTTAAGTTAATAGTCCAGGGATATACCAATAAACAGGTTGCTGAGGAATTAAATATAAGCATTCGCACGGTTGAAGGCCACCGGGCGAACCTGACGGATAAACTTGGTATCCGTAGCCGCGTTGATCTGCTGCGATATGCACGCGATCACAAGTTGATATAGGGTCTGCTTCTGATTTACCCCGTAGTAACTACGTAGAATATTTCTGTATTTAAGGGGGCTTTATACGGGATTCTTCATCAAAAAATCCCAACTTTCTGCTCTTTCTTTGAAGGATGTTTTTTCCTATCATAAATGGAACCCATCAGACGGCACCTCCAGGAGCGTATGCAGGACAAACCTACTAATCCAGAACAGCTGCTTCCAATCATCGAGATGAAGGGGATTTGTAAAAGTTTTCCGGGCGTATTGGCAAATGACCGGATTGACCTGAATATTCATCGGTCGCAAATTCATGCTTTACTTGGTGAAAACGGAGCGGGCAAAAGCACTCTCATGAAAATTCTCTACGGCTTTTACAGGCTGGACGAGGGCTCGATTCGATTTGATGGAAAAGAGGTATACATCAAGAGCCCGGCCGACGCTAGGGACTTGAACATTGGCATGGTGTTTCAGGTTCTCAATCTGATCCCTGCCATGAGTGTGCTTGAAAACATAGCATTATTCTTAAAAAACTTGCCAGAATTGTATAACCCGACAGATTTAAGGAAGAAGATCATTTCTTTTTCGCAGGAATATGGACTTGAGGTAAAACCGGACGCGATGGTTTCTCATCTGTCCATTGGTGAACAACAAAAAGTTGAGATCTTAAAACTGCTCCTTTCAGATGCAAGTGTGTTGATCCTGGATGAGCCCACCCGGGTACTTGCGCCCCACGAAATAGAAGGATTGTTTTCTGTATTACGCCGCTTAAAAAACAGCGGCTATGCCATAGTGCTGATCGCCCATAAGCTGCGAGAAGTGCTTTCCTGTGCTGATGAAATTACGGTTCTCAGAGCAGGTAAGGTGGCAGGAGAAATTTCGCGAAATGACGCAACAGAAGAGATCCTAATCCAGATGATGTTTGACAAGCAACTCTCCGCCCAGATTGAGCGGAGAGAGGTGGAAATAACAGAATTACCTGTGCTGGAACTTGCGTCGTTGCATACCCGCTCGGATGGCTCGACTGTGTCGCTGAAGAGTATAGATCTTAAAGTATTTCCGGGTGAAATTGTTGGAATTGCAGGCGTTTCAGGTAATGGGCAGAGAGAACTATGCGATGCCATCCTGGGGATGGAAAAAGTTGTATCTGGTAAGAAATACTTGCAAGGAAGGGATTTTTCCAAATCCTCAGCTCGTAAGATGCGCAATTTTGGTACCGGCTTTATCCCAGAAAATCCTTTGACGATGGCAACCGTTCCATTTATGTCTGTTCTGGAAAACATGGCTATCACGCGTTCTGGCTATTACTCGCACAGTGGCGGGCTCGGTATGGACTGGAAAAAGGTAAGGGAAGATACACAAAAATCACTGGAAAAGTTTGGTTTTACTTTTTCTTATTACTTGCCTGCAAAGGCTTTATCGGGTGGCAATCTCCAGCGCCTAATCATTGCCAGAGAATTGATGAAGGATCCAAAATTGATCATAGCCTCTTACTTGACCCGTGGTTTGGATGTTCAAAGCGCGTTGGTTGCCAGGCACGAATTGATGCAAGCGCGAAATTCTGGCGCAGGTGTGTTGTTGGTTTCGGAGGACCTGGAGGAATTGTTCGCTCTCAGCGACCGGCTGATCGTCCTATGCGAAGGTCGTATTGTGGGAGAATTCAAGCCCACTGAAGCCGATTTTTACCAAATTGGTTATCTCATGACTGGATCAAAGGAAGATCAAAATGTCGAACAATAGCCCTAAAATGCCCGCGTCGGCTGCAGGTAACAAATTCTTCCACGCAGTCGTGCGTTATGGGTTGACAGTTCTCCTGGCTCTCGTGTTGTTCGGGGTGATCCTGTTAATCACCGGTAAAGATCCCATCACTTCCTATCGCGACTTGTTTGGAGCAACTTTTGGGTCTACCTATGGATTCTCCGAGGTTATTGTATCCATGATCCCCATCCTGCTTACGGCTTTGGCTGTGGCGCTGCCGTCTCGTATCGGGATGATCAACGTTGGAGGAGAAGGTCAGCTCTACCTTGGAGCGATCTTTGCCACTTTTGCCGCTTTGGCTTTTGATCACCTTCCTGCTATTCTTCTATTGCCTTTAATGGTTTTCCTCGGTTTTTTGGGTGGCGCGCTATGGGCATTAATCCCTGCTTATTTCAAGTCTATTGGCCTGGTAAACGAAACCATAACCACCCTGCTCATGAATTCGATTGCACCAAAGATCGCCGGGATGCTTGTTTTTGGTTTTTGGCATTCTCCCCGCGAAACCAATATGACGCCTAATTTTGTACAAGCTGCCAGGCTGCCCACCTTCCTCGATTCCCGCATTCATTTAGGTATTGTTTTTGGTCTGGTCTTGCTTATGGTTTTTTGGTTTGTGATGAAGAAAACGCGCTGGGGTCTGGAAATGCGAACTATCGGCGGCAATGTGCAGGCGGCTCGCCGTAACGGAATCCAGGTTTCCGCCTATATGATTGTGGCGTTTTGCATCAGCGGTGGCATCGCCGGGTTGGCCGGCATGGCGCAGGTTTCGGGTTTTTACGGGTTGCTGATCCCAAATTTCTCTCCCGGCTATGGCTATATGGGATTCCTCATCAGTTGGCTGGCTGGCGGAGACCCCCTGGGGATATTACTTATGGCGTTTGTGGTATCGGTGATCCTAACCGGAGGGAACATGCTGCAAATTACGGTTGGCTTGCCTTACGCGGTCATTAATCTCCTGCTTGCATTTACTTTGTTCGTTGTGCTTGCTAAACCGACCATAAAACTAATTCGCAAAGGAAAAACCGCATGAGCCTCTTAGCTATTCTGGGTGTTCTTTCTAGCGCGATTTTTTCTGGTACTTCGTTGTTGTATGCCACCCTTGGTGAGGTGGTCACCGAAAGATCAGGAACGGTCAATCTCGGTCTTGAGGGGGTGCTATTGATTGGAGCTGCTACAGGCTACGGAGTGACCGTAATAACCGGAAATCCCTTTATTGGTGTGCTTGCCTCGATGCTAGCCGGTGGATTGGTGAACCTTCTCTTTGGCTTTCTAGTGATATCCCGAAAGGCCAACCAACTTGCGAGCGGCCTTGCTGTGATCTTTTTTGGATATGGGCTGAGTGCCTTGATCGGCAAACCCTTTGTCGGCAAGATGATTAACAGCCTCCCCCGCTATATGCCTCCTGGGCTGGAAGAATTGCCATTAAGGTACACGTCTTTGTTTAAGTTTGACCTGTTAATTTACCTGGTCATTCCTGTCTCAGTATTGGCGTGGTGGCTGCTATACCGTACTCGCTGGGGACTTGGGCTGAGAGCCACTGGCGAAAATAGTGAAACCACGTATGCCTCAGGGAGAAACCCTGGGAGGATAAAATACCAGGCGCTTTTTGTGGGTGGGTTGCTGGCGGGATTGGGAGCTGCCCATCTTTCCATTGCCTTTACCATGAATTGGGCAGAATACATGACCGGAGGACGAGGCTTTATAGCCATCGCCCTTGTGATATTTTCAAAGTGGCATCCGATTCGCGCAATTGCCGGAGTATTGGTATTCAGCGGAGCCGTCGCTTTCCAATTACTGCTCCAGGTGATGGGCGTGAATATTTCCCCGTTCCTGTTGGATATGATCCCATTTGTATTGACACTAGGAGTATTACTAGCGTGGGGAGGAACCCGAAAACATTCTGCTCCCGCGGCCTTGGGTAGGGTCTACCAGGGCATCGAATAATTGATGCGAAAGAAAGGAGGATTAGTAATCATTCTAAAGTTTTAGCAAGATTTTAAACCATTAAAAAGGAGAATATCATGAAGAAACTGTATGGAGTCTTTGCAATTTCGCTTGTGTTGATATTTGTATTAAGCGCGTGCGCCCAACCAACTGCTGCCCCCACCGCTCTGCCGGTGGAAGCTCCAGCGGTAATTGAGGCGCCTACCGAAGCCCCGGTTGAAGCCCCTGCCGCAGTAGTCCCTACCGAGGATCCTGTGTGCCTGATCGTGGGAGCTACGTATGGCGGCCCAATTATGGATTCAGGTTACAATCAGGCAATGCATGAAGCGGTGATGGCTATCAAAGAGAACATCCCATGTGTCAGCATCATCGAAGCTGAAAATGTTTACGATGAAGCAGGCGCAACTTCCACTATCGAAAACATGGTTTCTGAAGGTGCAAAGTTGATCTTTGCAACCGCATATGCCCATCAATACCCCGCCTTGACACTTTCGCAAAAATACCCGGATGTCATTTTTGAACATGTAGGCGGCTGGGAAATGGGCGCCAACTTTGCCAATATTTTCGGTAAGCCACCAGATGCCTGGTACATGATGGGCGTTGCTGCAGGCATGATGACCGAAACCAACAAACTTGGATTTGTGGCTGCATTTCCGCTGGCATGGACAGATGTGTTTGTGAATGCCTACACACTGGGAGCACAATCGGTCAACCCGGATGTGCAGGTCATCGTTGCCTACACCTTTGCATGGGGTGATAGCGCCAAAGAAGCGGAAACAACTAACTCGTTAATTAACCAGGAAGCAGATGTGATCACAATGCATGTGGATTCTCCACAAACGATTGTTTCCGCAGCTGAATCCCGCGGTGCCTATTCGATCGGGTACCAAAACCTGGCTGCGCAGCAGTTTGCTCCCAAGTACTGGATTACAGGTTCAGGGTTTACCCTCGGTGGAAAATTCTCATGGCTAGCCTCTACAGTGATTGACAAAACATGGACACCCATTTTCCTGCGCTGCGGTCTTGCAGATGGTTGCATGGCAATTGCCCCATTTGGACCGGAAGTACCTCAGGAAGTAAAGGATAAATTTGCCGAGGTCCAGGCTGGCCTTGAAGCCGGTACGATCGTCACCTTTGCAGGACCTATAACAGACCAGGACGGAAACGTAAAGGTCAAAGAAGGCGAAGTCCTGACAGATGACGTAATGAGTAGTGTTGATTGGTTTGTCAAGGGTGTTGTCGGTAGCCCCAAATAATCTTTTCTAATGCTGATTCTATGCGGGGGTGATGGTTTGCCCCCGCATAGAATAATGGAAAAGATCATGCTGCCTGCTGAGAATTGATTATTCTCGTTAGGCAGGATGAAACTAATAACGGAGGAATAATGGATATCAAGGGTAAAATCGAAGAAGCCAATCAAATTGCATTCAAACGCATGGCAGATGCTGATCCGGTACTGATAGATATTGCCCCTGCTTATGAAGTAATCCCCGGGATGGAGGAAATGATGGTACTTCACTCTGGTCCCCCTATCACCTGGGAAAAAATGTGCGGCGCCCAAAGAGGCGCTGTGATCGGCGAAGTTCTCTACGAGGGCTGGGCAAAAACTGTTGACGAGGCCGAACAGATCCTGTCTTCCGGGAAGATTAAATTGGAGCCCAATCACCATTTCAGCGCGGTCGGGCCAATGGCTGGCACGATCTCAGCAAATTCCTGGGTGTATGTGGTTGAAAACAAGACGTTTGGGAACAAGGCTTATTGCCGCCAGGTGGAAGGTATGCAGCAATTTGGGGACTATAGTGATAAAGCGTTGGAGGGTCTGCGCGCGTGGCGTGATATTTTTGCCCCGTCCTTACGGTCAGCCCTTAAAGTTGAGGGAGAACTTCCCCTCAAACCGATCATCACGCAAGCGCTTCAGATGGGTGACGAGCTGCATAACCGCCATAGTGCCTCATCGGCACTCTTTGGAAATGCAATGGCAGTTGGCTTGGCAAAAGCCGGTTTATCCCCAGAGAAGTATATTCCAACGCTGTATCTCCTAAAAAACCACAACCTTATCTTTTTGGGACTGGCAATGGCAGCCGGAAAGGCAATCGCCGACCCTGCCCGCGACATTGATTTCAGCACAATGGTCACAACGATGTGTCGCAACGGGGTTGAGTTTGGTATCCGCGTCAGCGGCCTTGGCGATGAATGGTACACAGCCCCCGCTCCCTTCGTGGACGGCCTTTATGTCCCGGGTTTCTCCGATAATGATGCTGGTTTTGATATGGGTGATTCAGCGATAACCGAGACCGTCGGATGGGGCGGGTTTGTTTTGGGCGGCGCAACGGGAATCCTTAGCCTTGTGGGCGGCACTCCTGAAGAAGCCCTTGCATATACTAAAGAGATGCGTCAGATCACCATTGGAGCGCATCCCACTTACAAAATGCCTATCTTTGCATTTGAAGGCACCCCTATGGGCATTGATATAAGAAAAGTAGTCCAAACCGGCAGTACCCCGATCATTGATACGGCCATTGCTCATAAAGAGCCAGGTTATCCCAAGATCGGAGCTGGCCTGGTTCGAGCTCCAATGGAATGCTTTAAAAAAGCTCTGATCGCATTTGGTACTAAGTATAAATAGGTTCAAAATGGAAACCATGCTTACAAGTACAGCTATTCGAAAGAACCAGTATTATGATTCTGTCTTCCTGATGGGTTTTAATAACCGCCTATCAAAGGTTGATGGTGTAGTGCAGAGCGCAGTTTTTATGGGTTCCGATGCCAATAAGGAAGTACTGATCGACCTTGGATTCGATGCTGAGGATATCCGGGGTGCAAGTGCCAATGACCTTATAATCGCCATTGGTGCAAATTCGCAAAAAGCCATAGCTGATATATCTTCCAATCTGGACCTGTGGCTAACAGAAGTTACCGTCTCCAAAATAAGCTCAGAGTTCCATAATCTAGGAATGGCGCTGTCTGCCAGGCCTGAGTCTAACCTGGTTGTGATCTCAGTTCCCGGTGAGTATGCGGCGTATGAATGCCGCAAGAGTCTGGAAGCTGGCAAGAATGTTTTTCTTTTTAGCGATAATGTATCGGTCGAGGATGAGATCGCCCTCAAGGAATATGCAAGCCGGAATGGTTTGATTGTGATGGGGCCGGATTGCGGAACAAGTCTGATCAGCGGAATTGGGATCGGTTTTGCCAATTCAGTTCGGCGAGGAAATATCGGTGTGATTGCTGCCGCAGGAACCGGCTTACAGGAATTTACATGCATGGTTCATAATTGCGGTTATGGTATTTCACATGCCATTGGGACAGGGGGCAGGGATCTATCTGATAGTGTGGGAGGCCTTACCACGCTATCCGCGTTAGATGCTTTGGAGCGAGATCCGTCCACGAAGGCTATCGCAATCGTTTCTAAACCACCGGGTGAGTATACAATTAATAAATTAATTGACCGCATAAGTTCTTGCAAAAAGCCGGTTGTATGTTGTTTTTTGGGAATTAGTGGAATAATTGAAAGGGTGGGGGGAGGATTCACGTGCGCTGAAAACATCGACGATGCTGTCCACTTAACCATTGCGGCAATTGGTGGTCAATTGGCGGAGGAAAAACCAGCCAGTCTGATTCCACCCGGCAAGCTGGCAGATGGGAAATACCTGCGCGGGGTCTTTGCCGGTGGCACCTTCTGCTACCAGACACAGCAGATCCTGCGCGATGCGGGAATAATTGTTCATTCCAATGCCCCGCTTGAAAAATCCATGAAACTGCCATCACCGATGCAGAGCTTTGAACATACCGTCGTGGATATGGGAGACGAATACTTTATGGTAGGAAGACCTCATCCGATGATCAATGGCAGCCAGCGTGCTTTGCGGATTGTACAGGAAGCGAGGGATAAGAATACAGGTATACTGTTATTGGATTTCATCCTCGGATACAACTCCAGTTTGGATCCAGTTGGGGAGTTGATTGAGGCAATCCAGGAAGCACAGCAAATAGCACGATCTCGCGGCGACGAGCTGATAGTTGTGGCGTCAATGTGCGGGACAGAAGGAGACGCCCAGAATATTGCCATACAGAATAAAAAACTCATCGATTGTGGAGTGAGTGTTTTTGCGAGCAATGTTCTAGCGGTAAGGTACTGCGCTGAACTGATCAAGAGGAGTTCATGATGGAGCTAACAGACAGGACATTAGATTTGCTTGATAGGCCGCTGGTGGCAATCAACCTGGGACTGGACAATTTTGCTAAAAATCTTGAAGACCAGGGAGTAGATGTTGTCCGTGTTGATTGGAAACCTCCCGCGGGAGGTGATAAGGAGATGATCGATTTGCTCGATCAGTTGCTGTGAGACAATAAATTATAAAAGTATTCCGAAAGGAATGCTTTTTTTGTAAATGATAATCCATTATGGTCGATCATTTTGTCTGACACGTGCGATACACCTGCCCTGGCAGATAGTGCCAAGGCAGGTGTATCGCATGTGCAAGTGTTTGCATGACCCCACCGCATTCACCCATAAAACACTGGGTAGTATGGCACGGATTCGGGATCTTTGCTCATCATTCCTCTGAGCTATTTAGTACCACCGTACTGAGTGTTCTGGCGAAACCAAAAAGTCTATAAGTCCCGGTTATTGAGATATGACACTTTCCCTGCCATTCTCCACTCGAAATCGCATAATCCTCAATGGGTTAGACTTTCCCTATTGAAACAATAAACAAACCAGAGATTATCTGTCTCTGGTTTGTTGACTTGAACTATATCACAATGCTTACTTCTTTTTATATAATGAATTGCAACGATATTTCAAATTGAGTGAATATCCAGGGATATATGTAAAAGACTTAATGCTTTATATTTCCCTGATCACAACGTTGCCAATTTTGTCAGCTCATGCATGTCATTTTTTAGTGACTGATACAGCGCTTTGTATATTTCGTAGTATTGCTTATATGTGCCAACATTTTTACTATTGGGTAGGCGATTCCCTTTGGTATGTACACAAGATTCTGAAACCTCAGTTACTCCATTTGCATCCTGGTCTGCTGCGATGGCTAATAATGCAGCTCCATAGGATGGACCTTCTTCTACTTCCAAGTTGACCACTTCACAATCGAAGACTTCTGCTTGTATCTGGCACCAGAGCTCACTCTTACCGCCCCCACCCGTTGCCCGAACTTGCTGAATTGGAATTCCCATTTTGCGCATGATGTTTAGTCCATCAAGTAATGAGAAGGCAACACCTTCCATGATTGCGCGTGCCATATGGGCGGTGGTATGCCTGTTGGTTAAACCTACAAATGCACCTGTCGCAAATGGGTCCAGATGAGGGGTCCGTTCTCCATTTAAGAATGGTAGAAACACAAGCCCTTCGCACCCAGGAGCAACTGTAGCTGCTTGTGTTGTCAGTTGACCATAATCCAATTGGCTACTAGAGCTTGCGGGCAAGACTTCTCGATAAGTGTCTCGAAACCACCGGAATGAGTTGCCGGCTGATAATGTTACAGCCATCAAGTGATTCCTCTGAGGAACAGCATGACAGAATGTATGAAGACGCCCTTCAGAATCATAAGTTAACTCATCACTGTGTGCGAAGATCACACCGCTCGTACCGATACTGCTGCTCACTAATCCCTGACGGACAATTCCAGTTCCTACAGCAGCAGCGGCGTTATCTCCACCACCGGCAACCACAGGAATACCAGCAGGCATGCCGATTAAACCAGCAATTCCCGACAGCAGGTTTCCTGTGATTTGTGATCCTTCAAAAACTTTTGGCAACCAGGTTCTGGGTATTTCCAGTCGATCCAGAATTTCTTGGCTCCAATCTCTTCTCTGTAAATCAAGAAGAAGAGTGCCAGCTGCATCCGAGCAGTCTGTGGCAAATTCACCGGTCAATTTTAATCGAATGAAATCCTTTGGCAATAACACCTTATCCAATTTTGCGTAGGAATCAGGTTCGTTATTGCGCAGCCATAAAATCTTTGGAGCTTGAAAACCGGTTAATGCAGGGTTCCCAGCAATTTTAATAAGGTTCACCTGCCCAATGGCTTCTGTGATCTGTTGACATTCCTTGGCGGTTCGCTGATCATTCCACAATAGCGCACGCCTGATCACATGATGATCCTTATCCAGAAACACGGACCCATGCATTTGGCCGGTCAACCCAATAGCTTTTATTTCTTTTGCTAAATAACCTGCATTATGAACCAACTGTTGTAAGACTTTAATGGATGCTTCCCACCAGTCCTCTGGTTCTTGTTCACTCCATAGTGGATAAGGAGTGTAGATAGGGTATTCAACCATCGAGCTCGATTGAATTTTGCCTTGCTCATTAATGAGCAAGGCTTTTACACCGCTGGTACCTATATCTAAACCAACAAACATATTCATCCTCTCACCTGGTATATATTACCGGACACCAAGCAGAATCTCCATTGTAAGTTGATCCAGGCGTTCATAATTCATTCCGCGTTTTGCGATTTCAATACGATCGAAATTCGCATTACGGAGTTTTTCCAGGTTTTGGCTGCTATAAGAACCGAGTAACGCAGTAGCACCAGACTGGTCAGAATTGATCTCTTTCACCATCGCCTGGATTTCCTTATCTTTGTTCCATTGTTCAGCTTTTTCTTTCAATATCAGATAAGTTCGCATACATCCGCGACCAAATTCTTTTACACCTTCATAATCTTCTGTTCTGAAAGCATGGGCATCAAAATGACGAGCGCCATCATACTTTACATCCTCAAGGAATTTTACAAGGAAGAAAGCGCTCTTTACATCAACCATGCCGAACCTGAAGTCTTGATCATAGCGTCCAAAACGCTGATCATTTAGATCTATGTGGAATAATTTTCCAACTTCCCAGGCTTGTGCGACGCCATGCAGGAAGTTCAATCCTGCCATGTGTTCATGAGCGGTCTCAGGATTCACGCCAACCATCTCTGGATGATCAAGCGTTGCAATAAACGCAAGCATATGGCCAATTGTTGCGTTATACATATCGCCCCGTGGTTCATTCGGTTTTGGTTCGAGGGCGATCTTCATATCATATTTTTTATCTATAATATATTCACAGAAGTAATTCATTGCTTCGCGATTACGCTTGATGGCATCGACTGGGCTTTTAGCTGCATCTGTCTCAACGCCTTCCCGACCTCCCCAGAAGACATAAACCTTTGCGCCAAATTCCGCTCCCAGGTCGATTGCGTCGAGGGTTTTTTGGCGCGCATATGCCCGTACCCGGGGGTCATTGGAGGTAAACGCACCATCTTTAAAAATAGGATCGGTGAACAAATTGGTCGTCGCCATCGGAACAACCAGGCCAGTTTCCTTTAGCACTTTATGAAACTCGCTTTTAATCTGATCTCGCTGTGAAGGGGTAGCATCAATGGGGATCAAGTCGTTGTCGTGAAGATTCACGCCATAAGCCCCAATTTCCGCAATCATTCGGGCAACATCAAAGGGACTTTTGCGATCACGGACTGGTTCACCAAAAGGATCACGACCAACACTGCCGAGAGTCCATAAGCCAAACACAAACTTATGCTCGGGTTTCGGTTCAAATTTTTTATCCATTTATTTTTCTCCTTTAGACTAATAAAAACTTGTAATGCTATTTATTTTGATAACAAAATTATCAAGATGATTCTATACTTCCTCTTCTTCTGGAAGTGCGGCGGGGATAATGTGGCTCCAAAAAATAAATAAGAGAAGCGATACTAAAACCACCATGAAACTAATTCTAAAAAGAACAATTGTAAATGGCTGAAGCATCAGTAAAATTCCGCCTATTATCCCCCCAATTATAATGAAATTTAATGGTTTATAAATTTTTGGCGAGATTTTATGGTTAAGAATTTGCGAAAAAAGATTGATGAGGAATATATACACCAGCAATATCGCAACGAAATAACAAATGAAAGGAACAGCAATGATGATGACGTTATCAATCCTTGTTTGTTCTGGAATTGTCACCAGGTAAAACTTCTCATAAAAGTAACCCATAATGGATAACAGTAATGAAATGATAGGTAAGACTATTGGGGGGTGGATCTTCTTATTAACCATTTTTTCTCCGGCAGAGTAACGAGGCGGAGAATAACTCCGCCTCGCTTGAAACTTAGTATTTTACGTCAATTTGCTTTTTAGTTTCCGCAGATTTCAAAATCGCATCGCAAACAACGGCTGCTCTGTAACCATCCTTGAAAGTTGCTCCAAAAGGACCAACATTTTTGTCATTGACAACACAATCGATGAAGTGGGTGATTTCATGGATGAATGTGTGTTCCCATCCAATGACATGCCCATGCGGCCACCAATTGGCATAGAATGGATGGTAACCTTCAGTCACGCTGATATTCCGGAAACCTTCCGTACCTTTTGGCTCATCTCCGATGAACAGAGCATCCAACTCATTAAACCTTTCGAGGTTAAACCGGAGGGAACCTTTCTCGCCATTAATTTCAAGTACTTCTCCATTCTTGTGACCACCTGCAAACCGGGATGCTTCTAATGTTCCTATGGCTCCGTTCGCGAATTCTACACAGGAGACAAATGCGTCATCTACTTCCACTTTGAAGGTTCCAGGGCCATCTGGTCCGTCTCTACGGTCGATGAATGTTTTCGTCATCGCAGAAACACCGGCAATATCCCCAACCAGGAAATGTGCCAGGTCGATAATGTGCGCACCAAGATCACCCAATGCTCCAGAACCAGCCTGGGCTTTATCCAATCGCCAAATGGCTGGAGTTCCATAATGAGGCATTATCCATTCCTGTAAATAGGATGCCCGAAAATGGTAGATTCTCCCAAGTTTTCCACTATCGATAAGATCCTTTATGAAACGAATTGCTGGGACCCATCGGTAATTAAAAGCCACCATATTCTTTACTTTGGCTTTTTCAACAACATCTACCATTTTTTTAGCTTCTTCTGATGTTCTTGCAAGTGGTTTTTCGCAAATTACATTTTTTCCAGCCTTAGCCGCTTCAATAGTAGGTTCTGCGTGAATTGCGTTGGGTCCACAATTGTCAAATATTTGGACTTTATCATTCTCAATTAATTTGTGCCAATCGGTGTAATATGTTCCGTAACCGTACCTTTTAGCGGCTTCCATAACACCTTCTTCAGGAATACCTGCAATTGCAACAAGATTAGGTATTGCTGGTGGGGGATACATCATGTATGAAAGAGTTTTGTATGCATTAGTATGAGCTTTTCCCATAAATGCATAACCAAGCATGCCAATTCCAATTTCAGGGATGTTCTCAGAACCTTTTGGTCCTGCCATAGTGGTGAAACCAGTTTCCTTATCAGCCATATTTTCCTCCGTTCTTTATATGTGTTTACTTTTTAGCTGCAAAGGCCGCATCGAAAGCAACATTTGAAGAAGCAAAATCCTGTGCCTTGATCATTTTCAATGATTCAGGCGCGCCCCACTCCCGGTTCATACCGCTGTCTTCCCATTCAATGGATAACGGCCCGGTGTAACCAAAGCGGTTAAGTGCACGGATCAATCGATCCCATTTTACATCACCATGCCCGGGGGAAACAAAGTCCCATCCACGGCGGGAATCTCCAAAATCAAGGTGTCCACCCAGGATGCTGTTTCGACCATCTAGTTGCAAGCGGGAATCCTTCACATGAACGTGGAAGATGCGGGAACCAAACTCATTGATGAATTCTACTGGATCAATGAATTGATGTATGAAGTGGGATGGATCAAAGTTGAAGCCAAAAGCAGGATGATTGTTGACAGCCTCTAATGCTCGTCGTGTGGTTACTAGGTCGTAGGCAATTTCGGTTGGATGTACTTCCAAACCGAATTTCACATCGTTGGCTTTGAAAACATCAAAGACCGGTAACCACATATCTGCAAAAAACTTATAGCCTCTATCAATCATTGCCTGAGTCGTAGGTGGAAAGAAATAGAGATTCTTCCAAACAGGGCTACCAGTAAAACCATTGACAACTTTGAGCCCCATTTTTTTAGCTGCAAGGGCAGTATCCTTCAATTCTTGTTGTGCCCGCGCCCGAACACCGTCTGGCGACCCATCACCCCAGAGGCGGTCCGAAAGAATAGCACGGTGTCGTTCGTCGATCGGATCATCAGCAACACATTGCCCAACCAGGTGAGTGCTTATTGCATAACACTTTAGATTATATTTGTTTAGAATATCCCATCGGCTTTTTATATAACTGTCGCTGGCCAGAGCTTTGTCAACTTCAAAATGATCTCCCCAACAGGCTAACTCCAAACCATCAAAACCCCAGGAACTTGCCTTTTTTGCTACATCTTCCAACGTTAGGTCGGCCCACTGACCAGTGAATAGTGTTATTGGTCTGCTCATGTTATTATCCTTTCGAATAGATTATTTGTAATCTGGCAGTTGAATCAATTTTCCGCCATTCATGGCTGATTCATGTGCCAGTATGCCAACAGAAGTCCAATTTGCTGATTCAAAAACATTCGGGAACGGATCGCGGTCTTCGATGATCGCAGCAAGGAATTCATGCGCAAGGTGCGGATGCGAACCTCCATGACCTGATCCTTGAATGAATGACAGATGTTTATTTTCGGCCATATCATAAACACATTTGGTTGTAAACTCTCGGATTCCTTCAGGTAAATAATGCGCATAGTCATTAATTGGCGTGTGCTTGGCTTCTTCACCACCAATGTGGAGGACTGGCTCTTCGTTTGACATTAATTGCCATTCAAAGCTCAATTCACTGCCATAGACATCAAAGCTTTCTATATATTGTCTGGCTACGTCAAATAATGATCGTGTAACCTCAGCGGAGAGGTCAGAATCTTTTAATTTGATATGTGCCGTTTCCACCGCAAAAGGTGAACCGTATATTGGGATCAAATAATCGGCTATCTTCCCAGAACCAAAGCAAGATACGTATTCAGCCATTGCGCCACCCATGGCAAGGCATGGACTCACAACGTGGGTCGCGTAGTGCATTGGTGGCAGACCTTCCCAATATCCTGGCCACCCATACATATTTTGTTGATGAGAAGCCCGCAGGAATTGTATCTTACCTAATTTACCACTGTCCCGCAGTTCCTTAACAAACAGGTATTCGCGGGAATAGATGACAGTTTCCATCATCATGTACTTCTTGCCGGATGATTTTTGCGCTTCGATGATCTGCCAACATTCTTCAACTGAAGTTGCCATCGGCACTGTACAGGCAACATGTTTGCCAGCTTTCAAAGCAGCAACGCTCATTCGTGCATGTTCATGAATCGGAGAATTGATATGAACAACATCTACATTTGGATCTGCTATTAATTCATCAAAGCTGGAATAACGGGCTTTGATATTAAACGCATCACCAATCTGGTTTAGTTTTTCCAAATTACGCTGGCAAATCGCATACATATTCGCATTTGGATGCCGTTGGTAAATGGGAATAAACTCTGCGCCAAATCCCAATCCTACAATTGCGACATTAATATTTTTTGTCATTTTACCTCCAGAAATATACGAACCTGCTAGCTAACTCATTAGTTTCTTGAGAAAAACAATACCATCTGCAGCAAGGGCATCTTGTGATTTTGCAAGCGGGCGCCATATGGCAGCGGCCCGTGCAATGCTTTTAACTTTATTTGTGAAGGATTCAATGACTAACACTCCATCGAATTTGATATCCTTTAATGCTTTTGCGACCTCTTCCCAGGGCACATGCCCATTGCCTGGTGTTCCACGGTTGTTTTCATTACTGTGGACCTGAATGAGTCTGGTTCCTACTTTACGAATCGCATCACCCATGGAATCTTCTTCAATGTTCATGTGGAAAGTATCAAGCATGATCTTGCAGGCAGGGTGATTTACACGGTCAACTACTTCAATAGCCTGTTCTGCCGTTGTGATGAAGCTTGTTTCAAATCTATTTAACGGTTCCAATCCTAAAAGAACATTTCTCTTGCCAGCATATTCTGCCAATTCTTTTAGAATTTCAACCAGTATCTTCATGTCACTTTCACGCTCATCGGGTGTTTGTTGCCAAGTACGGCCTACAGCTGAGTAAAATGGACCAACGAGATTCTTTCCACCTACCAGGGCTAACCCATCAATACTTGCTTTTAAATATTCGACACCATTCTTTCGAATTTTGGGGTCAGCATCGATCAAATCTCGATCTGGGCTCATAGCTGCACAAAAACTGATACTTTTGATACCGGCTTTGTTAATTAAATCGCCTAATTTCTTAAAATCCAGGATCTTAGGATCATCAATTGGGATTTCAATATGGTCACAACCCATTTCCGCAATTTTTGGTGCTAGAACTTCTAATTCTTCTAAAGTCAGTGGCGCTGTCCAAATCCAGGTATTTACTCCATATTTCATTTTGGTCTCCTTTTCCTAAAAGATAGATATCCAAATTACTTCTTAGATTCTGTTTCCCTGCTTGGTGAACAGATGGAAATGGGAATTATCAATATCAAAATTGACTTGATCTCCAGGTTTTAGGCTGACTAGCCCGGCAAGCATACTGACGATCTCCCCCTCGCCGCATCGAATATGGATGACTGTTTCAGCGCCGAGAGGTTCTGTCAGAATTACTTCACCTTTATATTTACCGGTTGGTGTGATAGATACATTTTCTGGCCGGATGCCTACTTCCAGGCTGCCGTTGTCCACTTTAGAATCTAATCCAATTTCGATACCCAGAACATCGATAGACAATTTGCCGTTTGTGGCCCTGGCTGGGATTAAATTGATCCTCGGCGAACCTACAAGTTTGGCAACGTAGGTATTTGCCGGTCTATCGTAGATATCTTCGGGTGTCCCAACCTGAACTAGTTTTCCATGATTCAATACTCCAATTCGGTCAGCCATTGTCAAGGCTTCAATCTGATCATGGGTTACAAACAGAGTGGTTACCCCTTCCTCCTTCTGGAGGTGTTTCAATTCTGCTCTCAGGGCTTCACGGAGCTTTGCATCGAGATTGGAAAGAGGTTCATCCATCAAAAATACGCGTGGTCTCCTCACTATTGCTCTTCCAATCGAAACTCGCTGCATTTCTCCACCAGATAATTGACCTGTTTTGCGGTCCATTAGATGTGTAATTCGAAGTTTTTCAGCAGCTTCTTCGATCTTTTTCTTAATCTCATCCTTTCCCAGGTTTCTCCCTGGAGCTTTCAACGGGAAAGCCATATTTTCAAAAACTGTCATGGTTGGATAAAGGGAATATTGTTGAAAAACGATAGCGACATCCCGATCTGAAGGAGTAAGATCATCACACACCTCCCCATCCAGCAAAACATGCCCGATGGATGGTTTTTCGAGGCCGCAAATTACGCGCAAAGTTGTCGATTTCCCTGCGCCAGTGGGTCCTAATAAAACAAAGAACTCATTGTCATGTACGGTAAAAGAAACATCATTTAGTGCGGTTATCGTTCCAAAGTTTTTTGAAACATTTTGTAAGATTAGCTCGCTCATCGGATTACTCCATCACCAGAGCCGCTTCTGTGGCTGGATTAAAGAATCTCACCATCTGCGGATCAAGGTCAAAATCAATTTTGGAACCAATCTCGAAATTTGCGCCACGATTTAAACGTGCTCTTACAATATCCTTATCACCTAAATGCAAATCAAGGAGAATATTGCTTCCATTCATTTCCGTTAAGAATACTTCAGCTGTCATTTTTTTAGTTTTTACCACTTTCACAGCTTCGGGACGAAATCCCAGGATCAAATCCTTATCATCTCCAACTTGTGCCAGGATAACTTTTTTCCATTTATCCTCGGGTTCAAAATCATTTCCACCGGGTAAGAGTAGCTTTCCACCAGCAAAATGACCTTTCAACAAGTTCATCCCCGGGCTGCCAATAAAATTGGCAACGAACAGATTGATTGGATTATGATAAACCTCTGCAGGTGTGCCGATCTGCTGGATTGCAGCATTTGACATAACCACAATCCGGTCACCCATTGCCATAGCTTCAACCTGGTCATGGGTCACATAAACAGTAGTTGCTTTTTGGGCTAAATGCAAAGCTTTAATTTCTGCCCGCATTGTCTCTCTGAAGTCGGCATCCAAAGCACCTAAAGGCTCATCCATTAAGAATGCTGCAGGTTTACGAATAAGGGCTCTAGCGAGTGCCACGCGTTGTTGATCTCCTCCGCTTAATGCTCCGGGTCTTCTCTTTAAAAGATGTTTAATCTTGAGGAGCTCAGCAACATCTTTCACACGCTTTTCGATTTCATCTTTCTGTACCCGCTGAGACCTTAATGTAAAGGAAATGTTCTCTTTAACAGTCATGAGTGGATACAATGCATAAAATTGGAATACATAAGCAATGTCGCGATTACTTGGATGTGCCCAGGTAACATCATTCCCGTTGAGACTGATTTTTCCGCTACTCACTGATTCAAGCCCTGAGATCATCCTGAGCGTTGTCGTTTTCCCGCATCCTGAGGGGCCAAGAAGTACGACAAATTCACCATCACGGATGGTCATATTCATTGGCTTGACAGCATACTTATCTCCGAATTTTTTTGCAACATCTGTTAATTCAATGGTCGCCATTTATATCTCCCTTTCCTTTACCTGCGAACAGCGCCAAAAGTAACGCCTCGAAGCAGGTAGTTACGGAGGGCAAAAGTAACAATGGCTACCGGAATGAGGAAGCCCATTGCTCCTGCTGCAATCTGCGCCCACTCGATCCCACCAGTGCCTAGAACTGAAGGGATGCTGGGAGGAGCGGTTCTCGCATTTTGTGCGGTTAACATGACCGCAAATGCATATTCATTCCATGCAAAAATCAGACAGAAAACTGTCGTGGCAGCCAACCCCGTTATTGTTTGCGGGAGCACAATTTTAAAGAAAGCCTGGAGCCGACTATAGCCATCAACCAGAGCAGCTTCTTCATATTCCCGTGGAATTTCATCGATAAAACCTTGTAGCAGCCAAACACTAAAAGATAGATTAAAAACTGTATACAAAAGGATCAAACCAATTGTTGTATCGTAGAGTCCTAACTGGCGGTAAAGCAAGAATATGGGGATAGTGACTACCACAGGCGGGAGCATACGAGTACTAAGAATGAAGAATAGAAGATCTCCCTTACCTGCAACATGGAAACGGCTGAATGCGTAGGCAGCAAACAAACCGAATATAACAGAAAGAATGGTCGATACACCTGCTGTGATAGCTGAGTTCTTCAGGTATCCAACATATTCACTTTGGCCGACGATTTGCTGTCCGCGATTAAGCATGATCCTGTCATACCATTTAAGATTGGGATCATTTTTAATATCTTCCAAACCCTGGGCGGCAGTCACTTGTCGGCGCTGGGTAAAAAGTCCAATGTAGCCTTCCAAGCTAGGTTCGAAGATTACTTTAGGTGGAGCAGCTACTGCATCAGCTCGTGTTTTTAGGGATGTTGCGCCCATCCAAAAGACCGGGATCAGTACGATGATAGCAATGATTACCGTTATTATCGCTTTAATATTTCTGGTTAGTTTTGATTTTAGAGTAACTTTGTCTACCCTTGTCGGGTAATTGATCTCACGTCGATTTTTAGTTGAGGATTCCATGATTAGCCCTCTTTCGCTTTATTTAAGGCAGAAATATAAAGGTTGCTGATTGCAATTATTACAACCAAAACGATCACTGCCAATGCACTTGCCTGCCCTGTCTTAAATTGCCCCACAAAAGCTCTTGTGTAAATATCAATTGAGATTAGCCTCGTGGCTGCACCTGGTCCACCACCGGTTAGACCCATGGCCAGATCAAAACTTTTGAATGCTTCAATTGATCGGAATAGTACAGCAATTAAAACAAGTGGAGCTACCTGAGGGAGTGTAATTTTCCAAAATTGAAACCAGGAACTGGCGCGGTCAATCGCTGCTGCTTCGTATAAATATTCAGGGATGGCACTTAATCCGGATAAGACAAGGAGCATAACAAATGGCGTCCACATCCAGACATCTACTATCACAATTGCCCATAATGCGAGGTTCCCTTTTGCAAGCCAATCGGTGATTAATGGCACCCCCAACCATGAAACCAGGTAATTGAAAATACCATACCCGGGATTAAACATCAATTTCCAGAATAACCCGACAACTACAGGTGAAAGCATCATAGGGATCAGTATCAATGTGGTAATGATACCGCTACCTTTAAATTTTTCGCGGATCAGCATTGCCAACCCAAAACCTAAAACAGTTTGCAATAAAACGGAAGCAAGAGCATATCTTCCGGTGATTGTAAAGTAAGTCCAGACTTGTTCATTTGCTAACAGGTCTCTGAAGTTTTGTACCCATACCCAAACGGGTAATTTATTGCCTATAACAGAATAATTATTAAAGCTCAAAAAGATACTGTAAAAAAGGGGAAATATGTTAACGAGGATGAGCAGGATTAATGTCGGCCAAATAAATATATTGACCAAAGCTTTGTCGCTCAGGCGCCATTTTCCTCTTTTCACTGTCTTGGTTAGATTTTCCATTTATACCTCAACAAGAAATTTCTTTCCATCCCCTTGGGAAAGTTTGGTGAGGAGGCGAACCTCCTCACCTTGTGCTACTGAAAATTTATTTTAATACATCATTATCAACCAAGATCTGACGGTGTTCGGCAGCCAGTTGATCAAGAATTGCCTGAGGATCACCAACACCTTCTACAATATAGGGGTGCAGGAGTCGGTTAACTGGTTCAAGCATCTGCCCAAAGACTGGAATATTCCAGAAATCTTTAACCATCTGCATGGAATCAGAGAACGCTTGATTGTAAGGCGTGTTTGTCAGGAACTCTTCAGAGGCAAGAACATTTTTATTACAAGTGTAACCACCAACTTTTGCCCATTCCTTCTGAATATCTTCCTGCGCAAACCACTTGATGAAATCCATGGAAGCCTGCTGTCGTTCGGCTGAAGTATAAGAAAGTACACTTAAACCTTGTCCACCTAGGGCAACAAATGCTTGCCCACCTGGGCCGGCTGGTCCAGCAAAAAATCCTGTCTTGTCAGCGAATGGATTGACACCAGGATTTGCCAGGGCGGGGAAGAACGCAAAGTAGTTCATAATCATTGCAGCCTGGCCGGAAATATATGCATCATTCATTTCAGCAAAGAAGGCATTGGAGGTTCCCGGAGGAGCATATTGATAGAGTTCACGATAGAACTTCAGCGCTTCCACTGCCTCGGGTGAGTTGACAACACCCTCAACTTCGAATGTCTTGGGATCAAACCAGTCAGCACCATATGAGAACATGACATTCTCATATCCCATGATCATTCCATCATAATCCTTCTGGGTATATACACCAACACCGTACTTTACACCATTTTTAGGATTATCAGGGCGGGTGAAGAATTCTGCAATGTCTTTTAATTGGGCCCAGGTCTCAGGTGGTTTCAGTTCATAACCATACTTTGCCTGGAATGCAGCCATCTCATCAGGATCTTCGAAGAGGTCAGTTCGATAAGCCCAACCAACCGCATCACCCTCGGTGGGGTAAGCATAGTACTTACCACTGCCGACAGGATATTCGCCATAGAATTTTATGGTGGCTTCTGTTACGCTGGTATCGATTGCATTGGATTTCATGAAATCGGTAAGGTCAACGTAGTGACCTTGTGTGGCGCCCTGACCGGTCCACTGGCTATCACCAACAACCATGTCATAGGTATCAGATTTGGCGGCCCACTGAGAGGCCATCAGATCATAGAAGGAGCCCCAGGGTTCCTGGACGACATTGACCTTGATACCAGTCTCTTTTTCATACAGGTTGCCCATTTCCTGAAGGTAGTTCGCAGGATCCCATTCTGCCCAGAGGATATTGAGTTCTTTCACCGCAGGCATAGCTGGAGCAGCAGGTTCAGCCGGAGCAGCAGGTTCAGCAGGAGCGGCTGGAGCAGCAGGTTCAGCAGGTGCTGCAGGCTCAACAGGTGCAACTGGAGCTTGGGGAGCACATGCAGCAAGAACCAGAGCTAATAAAATAGTTACATAAAAAAGTTTTTTCATATCTTCGATCTCCTTGTTTGAATTGAAAATTTAACTCACTAATGCTTGATACATTTGAATCTTTATTATGAATATGACCACCTCCTTTTCAAAAGATCTTCGCGCAGCCTGGAGATAATAGATTACCCATTAATTTGGACGAGAAATGGTTGATTGATAAATAGATGCGACTCCGCCTATTACGCATGCATCGCTGCCATGTTTTGCTAAAACAACCTCAGTATTTTCCCGATTCCAAATTAGTGCTCGCATGGATATTTCAGAATTGATCACAGATTCCAGAAATTTCCAGGCAATGCTCATGATGCCGCCAAAAACTACCACAGATGGGTTAAATGAATTTATTAATGAGGCAATCCCAATACCGAGATACCTTCCGACTTTCGCGAGGGCAGCCAAGGCGACCCTGTCACCATCTTCTGCCGCGGAAACGATCATCTCTATAGTTAATTTTTCTGTATTGCCTTTTGTCATTTGCCATATGAGGCTATTTTTATTCGTGGCCAGTTGCTCTTGTACATAGCGGTCAAGTGCGCGCAGGCTCACTAATGTTTCCCAACAGCCTTTGTTGCCGCAACCACAAAGTTCTCCATCGGGAAGCATGGTGATGTGCCCTAACTCACCTGCCATTCCGTTCACACCTCGCAGAAGATCTTCATTATGGAGAATTCCTCCACCGAGGCCAATACCTGCGCTGAGGTAAAGGACATCCGGGTGCTGGTAGGCAGATCCATAGTAATACTCACCAAATGTGGCGAGATTTGCTTCGTTGTCAATGATGATTGGGGTATTAAATTCTGAAGATAATCGTTTCTTTAATTCAACATTGCGCCATTTTAAGTTTGGAGCAAATAATAGTGTTCCCTCTTCATAATCCACCAAACCGGGAACCCCAACTGCCAGGCCAAAAAAACTACCGCCCACTTCTTTCTTACAAACTTCAATTGCCTGTTTAATTAGAGAGATCAATATTTCAAGTGACTCATCAATCGACATCTCAAACGTCGTTTTTTCATTTGTGTGAAAAATTTCAATTGGCGAAAAATCGGTACCAATCACATTAATAAAGTCAACTCCAATTTCTGCGCCGATTATGTATCCAGCGCTTGGATTAAGAGTCAAATTCATTGACGGTCGTCCTAATCCATTTGTTTCTAATCCTATTTCTTTAATTAAATTCCTATCGATCAGTTCGGAAATCAGGCTTGATATTGTCGCCTTATTTAAACCTGTTTTTCTAGCTAAAGTACTTCTGGAAATTGGCGCCTCAACCCTGATGCAATTCATAATTGCGGAAAGGTTGATTTTCCGCAACATTGTCTGGTCTCCTGCCTGGTAATTTGTTTTTTTGAACATACGTATCAAATAACAACCCAAAGTTAAAGATAAGAAGATATTAGATTTTTATTGTCCGGGAACGCCATAAATTATTAGTTTGTTTAAGCAACAAACTAATAATAGCAAAACAGAATTAAGTTGTCAATACTTATATTCTTAAAGTTTTTCTATCCAGGCAAGGCTAATATTAATAAAAAGTAGCTTGAATTAGTAAAACTTGATTAATCAATTATAAAAGCGCAATCATTATTTCTATTTGCTTTTGTAAATTAACGAAGGATAAACTCCTGAATACTAAAGATATAATCCACCTGTTAGGATTGTTTATTGTATTCGATATCAAAAACTTGTACCTTGCTCCACTTGGAATTATGTTGTTTTACAAATTCTTCATGAATTTCATGGCTCTGGTAGGAAAATTGAGCATTTGTGTCATTAAATAACAATGAAAGTCCGTATGAATATGAATTCTCTACCACTGACCGATGGGTGTTCGCCGGTTTTCCATAAAAACCAGAGACCACAACCGATATATTGATCAGGCTGCCCAATCCTTTTTCAAAATCCAAAATCTCAGTAGTTGATAAATTATCGTTTAACCAAAAAAATGCCAAATGACTGTGCATAATTCTTCCTTTAACATAAATCGAGTGTGAATGTTATTATTCACACTCGATTATAAACGAATACAAAAACCAGTTTAGGTTCGTTTCGCTTTCAACAGCCCTTCTTCTTTGCGAACAGCTTGCAGTGCCTCGGTATATGGTTTGTTGAATGTACAGCATCCTACATTCTTCTGGCGGATCAGTAGCTCGATGCAATGGTCGTCAGCAGTACACCAATTCACTTCGTTCACTTTTCCATCCATGAGTTTTGCCGGAGTAAAAGGATCCGCAAACGATTGTCTGCCTAACGCGATCATATCAACCACTCCATCGCGTATATTCTTGTCGCCCCAATAAAGGAGGGTGTTTTCTTCTGGTTTTACGGCCTGTAATGCGTTCTTTCCATCGCGGAATATTGTATATGCCGAACCAATCACAACAGTTTCAGGTTTTAGGTTATCCTTTAATACCTTTGAGAATGTATGATGCAAATAGGCATAATCGGGTATCTTCTTATCCGGTTGTGAAAGGGCAAGCGTTATTGATGGACTTCCTGCAGATTGCAAAATGTAACTTGCACCACGTGCTTCGAGGCCTTTTACTAATGCGATAGATTCAGTCAAATCCATCACTGCTGTGTCTGGACCGGCAGATCCACATCCTCCGGGGAATCCTTCCCATACTGACACCTTTGATCCAATTAGGAATGTAGGGTCGTTAATTTCCCTAACAATGCGTTCAATTAACTCGAAAGCGAACTTGCTCCGGTTTTCCCAACTTCCACCATACTTCCATTTTCGGTCATTGTATGGGCGGAGAATCTGTGAGCCGAGATATCCATGCGACAATTTGAGATCAATACCATCCGCTCCAACGCTGTGGGCAATTTTCGCCGCAGTCACGAACTCATCCATGATTCGCTCAATATCTTCCTCGGTTAAAATATCACCTCCAAAACCGGCAAGGGGTTTTACACATACTCGTTTTGAGAAACTTGGATGACTCAATTCTCCTGCATGGGTGAGTTGGAAAATGAATAATGTTTTATTGTTTACTTTGCGCAGCGAAGATACAAATTTGTTTAATGCAACTTCATTTCGTGGCATAATGCCGAGCTGCGACTCACGTCCACGATTTTCATATGTGACTGTGATTGCCTCAAGGTCAATTAATCCTGCTCTGCCATTGAACAAATTGGTGTAACGTTCATATGTTCGTTCTGTCGGATTTCCCTCCTTATCTGAATCACAGCATTCCATAGCGTTGATAACGAATCTATTCTCAGCGGTCTTCGTACCAATTTTTATTGGTGTAAATATGGCATTTTGGCTCATTTAATTTCTCCTTTGATAAGTGATTTACCTGGGAATTAATTACAACCCCAACCATATCAATTGTAGGGACAATGATGTCTTGATTCAATCCAAGGTTTATGATGTAAAAATACTAGGTATTATCTAGTATAATGAATGACGCTTGCTAAAAATCTCGATTCTAAGGAGTTTTTGCAATGGATCAAGATCTTACTTCCCGCGGTTCTCAAAACGAGCAGACAGTAGTGGGGGCAAAACAAATATCTTCAATAAATTGGATATTTGATCCAGTAATCCGCATCGACCCAAACACGGATAAAACAGGGGGCTTGTTGCAAAGCAATTCTGTACTTATCTCAACTCTGGATTGCATCCAGGATGGGGTCAGTATCCTTGATATCGATTTGAATTTAAGATATGTTAATAATTCCATTAAATACTGGTATTCAATTGCAGGAAATTATATCGGGAGCAAGTGTTACCTGGTTTACCATAACCAGGATCACCCTTGCGAAAACTGCCCAATTCTAAATACAATCGCTGATAAAGCTCCCCATATAGGTATTGTTAGATACACTATTGGAGGAGTGGATAAGGGGTGGCAGCAACTATTTGCAATTCCGATCCTTGATGTAAATGATGATATTGTAGGAGTAGTTGAATATGTTCGAGATATCACTGTCCAATATCTTCTTGAAGAAGACCTAAATCGGATTATGGAGCAATTTGAATCCCTCGAAAAACGAAATGCTGCGATTTCCCAATTACTTGCTCAAAGGAAGCAAGAACGAGAGCAATTGGAGGAAACCATTTCTCAAAATTTTGAAAAATTTATCAAACCTTCATTGAATTATTTAAAAACGAAATCTGATGCCAACGAAGTCGATTTGGTTGAAACCCTGATTGAGGAGATTGTTTATCCAATTTCTAAAAAACGCTCTTCTATCCTCGATAAACTATCATTAAGGGAAAAGCAAATCTCGATATTAATAATGGAAGGAAAAACCTCTTGTGAAATCAGCAGGCAGCTGGATGTTTCTCCGAAAACGATAGACTTTCACAGATCGAACATAAGAAAAAAATTGGGGTTAAACGCAGAATCTGGTGAATATGTGAATCTAACCGCATTTTTAAATTCTCATATTTAGAATGTCGTTTTTCCTCATTATTACCTTCTGTTATTCCCTCATAACCATAGCAAAATAATACATATTATAATAATTGACTCGAAAAGTTAATTGATATATCATAGATAGTACTTAGTTGTTTAATTAAACTATTAGAGTTGATGCTAATAGTTATTTTCCAACACCGCGGAGGGTAAAATCACCACTGAAGTCTTCGATATTCAAGAGTTTGGTCTTAGTGGTATCGGGCAAGATTTTTCCATACAGGATAGAACAAAGCTGGTTCAATCCATTGAGAAATTGGTGCGGATAGCTGTTCTTGAAACCGGGAAGAAGGCAGCGTGGGCGCAATATATTATTCGTAACTGTGCCTTACAAATGGGGATTATTCCCTCAGCGATTCAAGATCTTTACATTGCGCGTGGAAGTGGCAGAATCCCTTCCACCTTTACTACCCCTGCAATAAACTTGAGAACACTTAGTTATGATTGTGCAAGGGCGGCCTTCCGCTCTGCACGAAAAATTAACTCCTCGTTAATAATTTTTGAAATTGCCAGGATCGAATTGGTTTGGGGTGGCATGTCACTGGCTGCATATTCTGCTTGTATTCTAGCCGCAGCTATCAAAGAAAACTACACCGGTCCTATTTTCCTCCAGGGTGATCACTTCCAGATTTCCACCTCGCAACCGCTGGAAAAAGAAAAAATTAGAATTAAACACCTCATCAGGGAGGCAATTAATTCCGGGTTTTACAATATTGATATTGATACAAGTACCCTGGTTGACCTCTCAAAACCTTCCATCGCTGACCAGCAAATACAAAACGCCTTACTATCAGCTGAGTTAGCTATTTTTACTCGTAGGAACCAACCGAAGAATGTCACGATTTCGATTGGAGGTGAGATCGGAGAAGTGGGCGGCCATGTATCCACAATTGAGGAACTACATTCCTATTTAGAGCAATTTAATATTGCATTTTCAAACGATTGTCCAGGACAACCCGGATTAAGTAAAGTTAGTATTCATACTGGGACCACTCATGGAGGGGTGGTTTTATCGGATGGCAGAATTGAACGACCAACTATTGATTTTAATGTTATAAGAAGTTTGTCAAAAGTCGGCCAGGAGAATTACCATTTGGGTGGAGTTGTTCAACACGGAGCATCTACTTTACCTTTATCTGATTTTGGTGAATTGGTGAAACATGGCACCCTTGAAGTACATCTCGCATACCGCATTTATGACTACGATCCTGGAAAACTTACCTGGGCATTTACTTGACCAGATCCATACCTGGGTAAAGCAGAATTACTCAAATAAGCGTTCTCGAAGTATGACTGATTCACAGTTTTACCACCAGTTTGAAATGTTTGCACTCGCACCATTCAAACATGCTTTATGGAATCTCTCAAATGGAGAAAAGGATGTTATAACTGCTGCCCTGGAAGTGCAATTTGACGGGATTTTCACCGCATTAGGGTGTTCAAATTCCCGTTTAATTGTAGAGACCTATATCCACCCAGTAAAAGTGTCCCAGGTTTTTAATCCTGAAATTGAGGCGATCCAAGGTGATCAAACGATTACTGGGCTTGTCGGATAATAAACAAAAAAGGAGAACATGATGTCAATTAGCTATCGATTTTCATTTGGACCTTGGAATATTCATTCCGGAGCCGATCCTTTCGGTCCCCCGGTTCGTGATGAGTTCCTTTTTTCTGAAAAACTTGAGTTTTATAAAAAACTGGGTTTTGATGGTGTTCAATTTCACGACGATGACGTGATCGCTAATGCAGATGACCCTTGGCCAAAGCAGGAAAATGAAGCAAAACAGATAAGACATATGCTGGACGAGCAGGGCCTGGTAGCAGAATTTGTAGCACCCAGACTATGGGAGCATCAGTTAACGATCGATGGCGCGATTACGGCAAATTCTGCTGAAGCAAGGAAATATGCAATCGAACGTTCCAAGCGCGCCATCGATATTGCCCACATTATCGGAACAACGAACATAGTCCTATGGCCCGCGCGAGAGGGTACATACATGCGCGAATCAAAAGATCCGGTTGCTTCGGTTGCGCGGTTGGTGGAATGGATGAATATATTGTTGGAGTATGGAAAGGATATTCGCATTCTCGGAGAGATGAAACCGAATGAACCAATGGATCAAGCTTACGTTCCGACTACTGGGCACTTTCTTGGCCTTGCATACCTAACAATTGACCCCTCTCGAGTTGGTACATTAATTGAATCCGCACATGCAATTCTGGCTGGATTGGATCCTTCCGATGAGATGGCATATGCCCTCTATCAGAAAAAACTCTGGTCTGTCCATCTAAATGACCAAAATGGTTTGAAATTTGATCAGGATAAATCTTTCGGGGTGGTTGATCTTCGACGTGCCTTCAACCAGGTTTGGGTGCTGGAAAGAAATGGATATGGCCAGAATGGGGAATTCGTCGGATTGGATGTGAAAGCCCTCCGGACTCAAAATAAAGCAGTTTCAACTAAACACTTGAGTAATAGCCGGGAAATATTCCTTCGGCTTGTGGATCTCACCCGATCATTGGATGTAAAAAGAGTCGAGGAACTTCGTGCATCCAGAGATTATGAAGAATTGGATTTGATGATCGTTAAACATCTCATCGGAGGTTAGAATGACGGATGCTGTCGTCGCAGGTCATATCTGCCTCGATATAATCCCCGACTTGGCAAATCTTGCACCGGGTCAGTTTGATCAGGCGTTCAAACCTGGAATGTTGGTGAATTCTGGCCCTGCTAAGTTATCAACCGGTGGAGCAGTCTCCAATACCGGTATTGCCATGCATATCCTCGGAATCGATACCCGCTTGATTGCGCGCGTTGGTGACGATCAATTCGGTAATACCATAAAACAAATGCTAGGCAATCGTAAAAATGGATTGGATTCAGGGATCATTACAAGTGGAGCATCAAGCACATCCTACACGATCGTGGTAAACCCACCGGGAAGTGATAGGCGTTTCTTACACCATCCTGGCGCCAATAATGATTTTTGTGCAGCTGATATTAATGAAGACCTAGTCAAAGATGCGCGATTATTTCACTTTGGGTATCCACCTTTGATGTCGAAAATGTATTCTGAAAATGGTCAACAATTAGCCATATTAATGAAAGGAGTGAAGTCTCTTGGCCTGACAACTTCTTTGGATATGGCTTTTCCGGACCCGGAATCAGAATCAGGTAAAGCTGATTGGCCAGGGATATTGAAAAATACATTGCCTTATACTGATATTTTTGTTCCAAGTTTTGAAGAGATTTCTTTTATGTTGAAATTAAAAAGACCAGTTCAACCTGATCTATCTACACTTAGAGTGCTATCCGACCAATTGTTAGAAATGGGGGCAAAAATGGTCATGTTGAAACTGGGGGATAAAGGTGTGTATTTAAAAACCGGACCTTCAACCAGTATAAATCAAATGACAAGAACTCGGCCAAATCAACGTTTGTCCTGGGCGGAATATGAAGCCTGGTTGCCATGTTTCAGTGTCAATGTCAAAGGCACTACCGGCGCAGGAGATGTGACAGTAGCCGGGTTTCTTACGGGACTAATTAATGGGTTATCTCTCACGGATGCCCTGTATGGTGCGCTAGCTGTAGGTGCAAATTGCGTTGAAGCTACTGATGCACTCAGTGGTCTCCGATCTTGGGAGAACACCTGGGAACGTATCAATTCCGGGTGGCAAATGAACTACGAACCACATAACTTCATAAGATAACAAGAAATAATATTATCAAGATCATTGTGAGGAATTAACAATTCTTACGAGCGCCATTTGTGTTGCTTGGTGTAACTTGTAGGTCACATAGTCCCCTCTACTAAATAAAATATCCATAATAGGCGGATTTCTGTTTTATCGGTCAGGTAACCCCTAACCTTATTTAAGTTTGCATGGATATTAGATATTGGCTGGTTCCAAAGTTGTTAGTTCAAAATCCATTTTTCGGTATATTTACTCTAACTTTTGGCCTGAATGTTCTGCGTGTCATAAGGAAGACCTTTCCAGTCAGCCAAACTTGCATGTAACTTATCCAGAGCAGGGGTCGGTACATTCGTTGAACGTGCCAGTAATTGGAAATCATTTGAGAGAACACTCATTTCATCGAAACCAGATAGAGTATGTTGAGTGGCAACGGTATCAAAATGTTTTGTGCGTGCCCATATTTGGAAGACGCTCACAAGTATAGGCGTGGGTATTAATTCAAAAGCTTTTAATTTCATAGGTGTGATTGGAAACCCCAAAGCTCGTAAGACCGAGTAGCTCTCTCGAATAGCCTGAATAAGCAAGCGTATCACGTCTGGACGGTTTGCCAATGCAACTCCACTTCCTCCCACCATATACAGGCTGTTAGCCATTGGACCAACCCAAGCCCCATGAGTTTTTTGCCAAGCCTCCATAGCCGGACAGACCGCAGTTGGGAATCCTGCTTGTTTGAATACTTTCGCCAGTTTTTTGACACGTTGCGTAATCCCTCCCTCAGGTTCACCAAAAGTTGTCGGTTGCAATATTGGTGTTACAACGTGGTAACGAACTACCCCATCGACGACAGTGCCACCTGCACCTGCAAAACCGATCAACAAACGATTTCGGCCGACCGCTTGAAGCCATTCCTTGTATCCATTGGGGTTGCTAACCATAAAAACAATCATCGGCGACGAATTGTTTGCTGCGAGAATCGGCAAGACCTTTTCGACATGATTCCTGCGCATCACTACAAAAATTACGTCATAAAAATCATCTGGTTTTAATTCGTCAGTAACAGTAACTTGGGTAATGGTCCTTTTTCCTGTTAGTGCGTGTTCCAGCACAATCCCTTTGGATTTGATCTCATCGAATTGTTTTCCTCGTTCCAATACCGTTACATCATGGCCGGACTCCTTCAAACGCGCTCCATACAAACTGCCCAAAACACCTGCTCCATACATTAGTATTTTCATCTTCCATCCTTCATTTTTTGATTTTAGCTATTGAGTTTTTTAACTATCTAAAACTGAGAAAAACATTTTCGTCAATAAATATTCTTAGGGGTATTTCTGGAAGATCAAAAACTTTTCCTGATCAATGAAGGAATATTTATTGGTAATTTTTATTTATTTTTTAAAACCAGGTTTATTTTATCCAAAATAGCGATGAGATTTTTCTGCTGGTCCTCTGAAAGCGCTAGCAAAAATCCTGTGGCCACTTGAATATGTTCCAGTCTATGGTTTTCATAAAACAATCTTCCTTGAGGAGAAAGGGAAACAAGAACCACACGCCTATCCTCCTCGATTCTATGACGTTCGAGAAAACCCTTGTGTACCATACGAGTTATTGTGCTCGTCATGGTTGTCAGTGGCTGTGAAAGAATATCTGCCAATTCTGACATTGAAGCCGCTTCGCGCTGCCCAAGGAATTCGACTATCAACATTTCTTTAATGCTCAGACTAATGGTTTCGCCAGCAAAGAACTTGGCAAACTGCAGAACAATAGAGACGAGAATATCATTCACTTTTGTCGCATTTTCTTCAATTTTCATTTGCACTCACCTTATTAATTTGATACGATATAAGTATAATACGATTATCGTATATTACGATAATCGTATTATACTTCAACGGCTTATTAGTTGTCAAGTGCAGGTTAATGTTTTTTTTCGTTAGCAAGGTGCACGGCAGAAGATCTTTTTACAAACAACTGTGCACCTTCTTCCTGTTATTTAAATTTTTGAAAACACTATTTATCCTTGAGATCCCTTGACTTTGCGCATGTCAAAACAAAAGCCGAACATGATAGCAATACCGAAAGATGTTTCCCAATCTACGCTGCTTTCTCTATGTCCGATGAAATTTCACAGAAATGTCACATTCGAAACAGTTACCAAGGCTACTGAGAAAACTTTTACGAATTCAATGGTCAGTTTCTTGATGTTCATTTATATTCTCTTTGTTATTGTGAGTTATTCCTACCGTGATGGCGACACTACCCTTCTTGTGCCCCGGATCGACGTATCGGTGAGCCTCTGCAGTCTGTACCAATGGATAACACTTATCAATGACCGATTTAAGCTTACCCGCATCTACCCGTTCTTTAATGAAGATCATATCCTCTTTACACTCGGTTGGCGACCCAAAGATGACTTTCTTGCCCCCTGTCATGGAGGTCCATAGCATTTGGCTCATCTCTCGCAAACCACCAGCGATAGCAAGATAAAGACCTTTGGGTTTGAGAGAATTCTTACATCGTGAGAACGAAGTCTTACTTACTACCGTGTCTAGAATGATGTCGTAGGTCTCGCCATTTTGGGTGAAATCTTGTCTGGTGTAATCTATAACCTGATCTGCGCCTAGCGACTTCACCAATTCCAAGTTCGCGGTACTGCAAACCCCAACGACTTCAGCCCCATAGTATTTTGCAAGTTGTACCCCATACACACCGACCCCACCCGAAGCGCCATTGACCAGAACTTTTTGTCCGCGCCTAACTTTTGCCTTGTCCCGCAGGAAATACAATGCGGTTCCTGCACCAAATGGAAGAGCAGCGGCTTCTTCGTAAGCCAAAGGAGTCTTCTTCCTGCCGCACTTCAATGGCACAGCCTGCCCGAATCTGGATCCCCGTTCCCTCGGTGCTTTCTTGGGTCTGAATGTCACCACCAAAAAAGAGGATATGATCCGCGCTGTGGTTGAGGGGCTTGATTATGGTTTCCTTGACATGCTTAAAGCGCTTGAGCTGGGGGCTGGACAGAAGGCTGAAAAAATCACGGCCATTGGGGGAGCCACACGTAATGAGTTCTGGATGCAGAACAAAGCAGATATCTCTGGATGTCCGGTAATTACACTGGAGATCGAAGAAACCACCGCCCTTGGAGCTGCAATGCTGGCAGGGGTGGGTTTCGGAGTATATAAGAATTTGGCCAAGGCGGCTCAGCGCGTACATAGACCTGGGAACCAGTAATTTAAACGAAAAGTCCCGGAATGTTTCTTTCCGGGACTTATCATTTATCAAAGCGCTTGATTAATCGAAACTATTTTTCATTTGCTGGGGCAGTGGATGGTGGGTTGGTTTCTAACCAGTGGCCTTCTCCACCAGCCTCTTCCAATCGCGTTCTCAACTCAACAACAACCCCTTCCAGCACTTTGCTCGTGTCGAAGTAAGCCCATTTCGAGCCAACATGGACTCCCGTGCCACTGGCAATGTTCTCAATCCCTTTTGCCTTGAGTTCCTTTACTCTCTCTTCAAAATCGGGCACAGTTAAGCGGAAGTGGTGCAAACCTGGACCATGTTCTTCCAGGAAGTCAGAGTAAATATTCTTCCCTTCAAGCGGTTGGACGATCTCAAGCTGCATATTTCCAACAGTGGCGAATCCGAGCAGAAGTTTAAAGTTACCCGGCTCACCATGGTAAGTCGCCTCAGGTTCAATACCCTCAATCGGCCATTCCATGATACGAAAGTCATCGATTCCTAAAAGCTGTTTTAGGGTTGCTACCATTCCATGAAGATCGCGTACAACAATTCCAATCTGGTCTATGCTGGGCTTGACGGAATTAGACACAGTTTCGGTCATAAAAAATCATCCTTATTTTAAAATAAATTTATAGAAGCGCTCGATGCTCATCCGTTGCGTAATTAATCGGGATACCCTGCTTCTTCTTCTCAAGAAATGCATTAACAACTTTGATCACTGCTGCGGCAATATCGTCCAGATCTTGTTTCTCCAACAAGGGATGAACACTGGCAAGCCAGAAGACTTCTTCGCAAGCTTTTTCCGCGACCGGGCAAAGACCTTCATAATACTCCACCTCACCCTCATACCATGGACACTCAAAGGGGCACTTCGTTCCGCCATAACCTGCTTTGTTGACAAACAGCGGTTCAAGGTGTTGTGGGATCATCCAACGGGTGGTACTGAGGTACTTAATGTTATAAACTCCTTCTGCTGCCAGAGCGACAGCGAAATTTAGCATATCAGTGCCCAGCACTTCAGGGAGCAGATGGATGAGATAGTAGAAATAGACACGCTCTCCCCAGGGTGACTCAGATGGCAAGACGATACCTGGCAAGCCGGCCAGTTTTTCGCTGAGGTAGTGTGCATTTTCAGTTCGTTTGTTGATCAGGTTCCAGGCACGGTTCATCTGCTGTGTACCAATGGCTGCCTGCATGTTGGTGATGCGATAATTGGTGCAGGGCAGGTCAAAGTGGTATTTCGATGCCGGTCCAAGCGAGCGGCGCCGGGCGAAATCTGTGTAGCCCCACATTTTTTCGAACAGGTCTGTATCGTCAGTGATCACAAAGCCGCCTTCGCCTGTATTGGTGATCTTCCCGGTGATGGTGCTAAATACGCCCACATGACCGATCGTGCCAACCAATTTACCTTTATAGCGAGCGCCAAGCGACTGGCAAGCATCTTCTATGACCCATAGGTTATGTTTATGTGCCAACTCTATGATGGGGTCCATATCCACAAGCGAACCAGAGATCGTTACGACGATAATTGCCTTGGTACGTGGCGTGATCTTGCGTGCCACATCTTCGGGGTCGAGTGTCAGGTGAACAGGGTCTACATCCGCGAAGATGGGGATGGCATTCTGCTCCAACACAGCCGTATCAGAGGCGACAAATGTATAAGGAGTCACGATGACCTCATCCCCGGGTCCAATGCCAAAGGCAGCCAGGGCGATATGCAAGGCGGTGGTTCCGCTGGAAACAGCGATAGCATGCTTGACTCCGAACCAATCAGCGATCGTCTTTTCGTATTCGAGAGCAGCTTCTGCACGGCGTAGCTTTTTCGATTTTGCTACTTCCATCAGCGCGTTAAACTCTTCTTCTTCGAATACATCCGTTTCTACGATTGGATTCTTACTGCGTACCGGAGTTCCACCGTCAATTGCTAATTTTTCCATGACATAATCTCCTATGACTTAACATTTAATTCCAACAAGATGTATGACAACTAATATCAATAATTTGATTAGCAATAGTATATCAATTTGAAAATACCGTGTCAAGACCTCTATTTATATAAGAATCTTGGAATATTTCCCAAATCTAGTTGGATATTGACAAATTTATTAATTTTGGATAATATATTTAGAGAGAGATGTCATACCTTTGATTGGATAAATCATGGACTTTTCGGCAATACTTGAACCGAATACTCAATGGGACAAAGACGCTCAAGAAGGTACACTCTTAGTGCAGCGAGTGATTGAATATCTTCGTAAGAAGATCATGGAAGGCGTCTTACCGCCAGAAACTCAACTACCCAATGAGCCAGACCTATCCGCATATCTGAATATTAGCCGCTCCACTGTCCGCTCAGCGCTGGCAATCCTAGAACAAGGAGGGTTCATCCAGCGCCGCTGGGGGGTGGGTACATTTGTTACAAAGAATCCACCTACCTACAACAATTTGAGCCTTAACTCCGGGGTGACTCAATTGATCCGCTCTTCCGGGGCGGAACCCAGCTGTTCAGAACTATTCATGACAACCCGCCCTGCGAGCGAGAGGGTGTCTGCGCAACTTTCGATCGAATTGGGAACTCCAACCCTGGTGATTGAACGTGTCAGGCTGGCTAATGACCAGCCGGCGGTTTTTTCTGTGGATGTCCTGCCGATGAGTTTCTTCCATTTGCCAGAAGGCGATATTTCTCTGGAAGACTTTGAAAATCATATCCGTGAACAGCAATCGGTTTACGGTTTCTTGCGTCAGAACATGTCGCTGGAAATTCACCATGGCATTGCCTGGATTCGCCCTTTGTCTGCTGAACAATACATAGCTGACAAGCTTCAAATTTGTGTGGGTAGCAATATTTTGCACATTGAGCAGGTGGACTTTGGATTTAACGAGGAACCGGTGGCATTATCTGACGAATATTACGTCTCGGATGCCTTCAGATTTTATATTTATCGATCAAATCAAGGAGTTTAATAATGAGTACTAATTCTACTGGTAGAAAAGATGGTGAGTTGGCAGGAAAGGTGGCCTTGATCACTGGTGCTGCTTCAGGGATAGGGTTGGCGATCACTCGCAGGTTTGTGAAAGAGCAAGCCCTGGTGGCGATGGTGGATTTAAACGTAGAGAAGCTGCATGAAACTAGGAATGAACTCTTAAAAATGGATGTCGACGCGCAGATTCTTTCCGTACCTTGCGACATTACGAGCGAAGAAAACGTCGTTTCAGCGGTGAAAACAATTGCTGATCACTTTGGCAGATTGAACATCGCTGTCAACAATGCCGGCGTCTCGGTCAGCGTCCCCTCCGACGAGTGCACCCTGGAGCAGTGGAACTGGGTGATGAATATCAACTGTACCGGTAGTTTCCTGATCTCACGTGAGGCAATAAAAGTTTTCAAAGGTCAGACGGATGGTGGGGCACTGGTTTTTATCAACAGTGACAATTCTCTTAAACCCAGCAAGCATTTTCTGGCTTATAACACATCCAAAGCAGCGGTATTGCAAATGGCTCGCACCATCGCCAATGAGTTTGGCCAGTATAACATTCGTGCCAACAGCGTTCTCCCGGGAGCAGTTTTTGGGGGCAGTAAAATGTGGACACCGGAACTTCGGGCTGCCCGGGCGAAGATCCACGGTTTTGAACCTGAATCGTTGGAAGAAGAATATAAGAAAAACAATGCTCTGGGCGTAATCATCGACCCCGCCGAAATTGCGGAGCTGGTAGTCTTTCTTGCCAGTGACCGTTCGGCCAAAATGACCGGCAACGCACTAGTCATTGATGGCGGCGGGTTGGGTGGTTACGTACGATAAAAAAGTAACCAGGTCTTTAATGAAGACCGGAAAAAATATGAAGGGACTAAAACTATGATGCTCGAAAAACTACGTCAGGAAGTGTATGAATCGCTATTGGAATTACCCAAGAATCGTCTGGTGACGATGCATAGTGGAACAGTCAGCGGGCGCGACTCAGAAACGGGCAATATTGTGATCAAACCAACCGGTTTTCGCTATGACAGGCTGACTCCATCTGACCTTCTGGTAATGAATGGCGATGGAAAAATCCTTGACGGCACGTTACGTCCTTCTAGTGATACCGAAACCCACCTTTACTTGTACAAGCATCGTCCAGATATCTTTGGTATTGTCCACACCCATTCACCCTACGCTTGCATCTTTGCTGTGTTAGGCCAGCCCATCCCGGCTGTGATGACCTCGGCGGCGTTGCTGGGTGGTGAGGTACCGATTGGTGGTTATGCTGCCGTGGGTGGCGAAGACATCGGGTCAGAGATCATTCGCAAGATCGGCAAGTGTTCTGCGATCATCATGCAGAATCATGGAGTCTATACCATTGCTTCCACTGTCTGGCAGGCTACGATCGACGCGGTGGAAGTGGAAGACCTTGCAAAAATTGCCCATTTTGCCTCGCTACATGGCGATCCGATTAAATTAACCAACGCCCAGATAGAGGAATTTCAGAACATCTACCACACAAGTTACGGGCAAATAGAAAAGTAACCCTGCGAATTACACAGGTTGCCATTTCTGAAAAGGAAAAACATGGTTCATCTGTATGTGGAATCTCAAATTCATCCTAAAGGCAAATCGTAGATGTATTCATTGCACAAAAATCCTATAGGTATATACGAGAAAGCCTTCCCGGCCGAATATTCCTGGGAGCAGATTTTGGCTTCAGCCAAACAAGCCGGTTATGATTTTGTGGAAATGTCAATCGATGAAAGTTCAGAGCGCCTGGGTCGCTTGAATTGGTCGCGTTCCGAGCGGGCTGCCCTTCGACAAGCGATCTTCAATTCAGAGGTGCCGGTTTGGGGAATTGGAATCAGCGCCCACCGTAAATTCCCGCTCGGCAGCGTTTCATCGGATATTCGCCGGCAGGGTTTGGATATCCTCTACCGGTCGATAGAACTGGCTGCCGATTTAGGGGTGAAAGTTATCCAGATCATGGGTTATGACGCATTTTATGAGCCGAGCAACGCTGATACCGAAGCGAGATTCCTGGAAGGGCTCCAAACCGGGGTTGGTTGGGCGAGCGCCGCTGGAATCACCATGGCCTTGGAGAATGTCGATAGTGAACTGGTAGACTCAGTTGAAAAAGCCATGCGCTTTGTCAAAAAGCTCAATTCACCCTGGTTTCAAGTCTATCCAGATATTGGCAATATGACAGCCGCCGGATTCAACCCCCTCGAACAACTTCCACTATCTGAGGGACACCTTGTGGGAGTACATGTCAAAGATATCCGCATAGGAGAGCTGCGCGGAGTACCGTTAGGACAGGGAATTGTCCGGTTTCAAGAGACTTTCAGTTTGTTAGCAAAAATGGGTTTTACTGGCCCGCTGGTTATGGAGATGTGGGGGCATCTCGATCTTACTGGCGATTTGATTGGATCGATCACCGGAGCTCACTCCACAATTTCCCAATGGCTTGCAGAAACCTGGGGAGCTAGCAAAATCAATGAATAAATTCACATTTTTCGCGTGTCTATCTGTATACTACCGGCGGCTAGCAAGCCGGGCAGAAAGCGTATCTGGAGAAATCTTATATGCAACTATGGAAAGGAGAACCTGGAAAATCAATAAATCGAAACCATTCTTCGCCTTGGCGATAAATCGAACATAACCGATTCTATTTCAGGAGGTTCTTAAAATGACAAAAAAATTGACAGTATTATGCGCATCTGCCCATCCAGATGATATTGAGCTGCAATGTGCGGGCACCCTCATCCGTTACGTCAAAGAAGGACATAAAGTTATCATGGCTGTTGCCTGTACGGGCAATGTGGGCTCCAAGATCCACACCGGTCCTGAGATCGAAGCTATTCGGGCAGGCGAAGCTAAGAAAGCTGCCGATATCATTGGCGCGGAACTAATCATGCTCGGCTACAAGGATGCAGATGTTTGGCTCGACCATCCCCATTGGATAACATATGTGGATCTGATCCGGCGCACCAATCCGGATGTGATCATTACCCACGACCGTGATGATTATGTCCACGACCATACCAATGTTGGTGAACTCGTATATAGGGCGGCTATTTGGGCAAGTGTTGCCAATATCCCCGAATGTAAACTACCACCCATCGACCATATTCCAACCGTCTTTTATTTCGAGACCATCGGGACAACCCGGGTTGCACCTCCAGATCATTACGTGGATATCACTCAGGAATTCGATCAAAAGATGCATGCCTTCAAACAGCATGAGAAGTCAGCATGGAGATTTCCTGGAAAAACAGTTTGGAATAAAAGACTGGTTCGAAGCTATGGAGATTGTCAATAAAATGCGTGGTTTCCAGTGTGGCTGCAAGTATGCCGAAGCCTTCAGGGTGGTCCAGACGTGGCCGAACCACAAACCTTACCGTTTGCTGCCCCCAGTTCAGCTTGGATCGCGTTAATAAGAAGTGCTAAAGGAGTTTTACTTTTATGTCTAAAAAACTCACAGTTCTGGCGGCTACTGCACACCCCGACGATATAGAAGTATTTTGCGCGGGCACGCTGATCCGATACATAAAAGAGGGACATAAGGTTTACATGGCAATTGCCTGCACCGGCAACGTGGGTTCCAAGACTCCACACTGGCCCGGAAATCGAGGCGATCCGGGCAGTGGAGGCGCAGAAAGCCGCAGATTTGATCGGGGCTGAGTTGATACACTGGGACTACAAGGACGCAGGTGTCTGGATGGACGACTCCACCTGGAAGAGATATGTGGACTTGATCCGGCGCACAAACCCGGATGTGATCATCACGCTCGACCGCGACGATTATGTTCACGACCATTCCAACGTTGGCGAGCTGGTCTATCGCGCAGCGATATGGGCGAGTGTTGCCAATATCCCCGACACCGAGTACCCGCCCATAGACCATATCCCGACCGTGTTCCGTTGCGAAACAACAGGTATGACTCGCGTAGCTCCTCCGGACTATTATGTAGATATTTCAGAAGAGTTCGAACAGAAGTTGGAGGCTTTCCGCCTGCATGACAGCCAGCATGGAGATTTCCTGGAAAAACAATTCGGGATAAAAGACTGGTTCGAATATGTGACGGTAACCAACAAACTGCGAGGTTTTCAGTGTGGTTGTAAATATGCCGAAGCATTTCGAATCGTGCAAACCTGGCCAAATCATAAAGCCTTTCGCTTACTACCGCCGGTGCAGAATGATTGACTCGACTAGCCATGATGATGGCACGATACCAATCCTGGAGACAATAAATGAATTTGAAATGGGAACGAAATCTCTGGAGGTGTAGGTGAACTTGGGTGAGAACATTCTCGAACTAAGGAACATCAGTAAAACGTTTCCAGGCGTCGTTGCTCTCAAGAACGTCAACATGAACGTTCGGAGAGGCGAAGTCCATGCCTTGCTGGGCGAGAACGGCGCTGGTAAGTCCACCCTGATTAAGATATTAAGTGGTTACCACCAGCCTGACGATGGTGGCGAAATGTTGATTGATGGCCAGCTGGTAACATTTAGAAATCCCAAGGATGCGATAGACGCTTCCATAGATACAATCTACCAGGAATTGACACTCTGCCCCCACATGACTGTGGCGGAAAACATCGTCCTGGATAAACAAGATTTGTTTAAAGGCTTTATGCAAAGAAAGCAGGAATACCAGACCATTGCTGCCCGGGCTTTGAAAGAATTAGGTCAGAACGAAATAGATCCTAACTGGCTGGTGAAGGACCTATCTATTGCCCAACAACAAGTGGTGGAGATCGCAAAGGCGTTCACTTCAAATGCAAAGATCGTTCTAATGGATGAACCGACGTCGTCCATATCTCAAAGCGATGCGGACAGACTCATGGATATTATTCGCGGCTTAAGGGCGAATGGCGTAGCGATCATTTACATATCCCACAGGCTGCACGAAATTGGAGGTATAGCAGATCGCATCACGGTTCTGAGGGATGGAGAACTGGTAGGCACGGTAAACAACTCAGACGTCACCGAAAGCGATCTCATCACGATGATGGTCGGTCGCGAACTTACGAACGTTTATCCCAAGAGAGAGGTTCCAATTGGTGACGTTGTCCTTAGGGTGGAGAACCTGGCAAGCGGCGAATTATTAAAGGGTATCTCTTTTGAAGTGCACAAGGGCGAAATATTTGGCATCGGCGGGCTGGTAGGCTCAAGGCGAACCGAAACGCTTGAGGCACTTTTTGGAATGCGACAGATAACTGAAGGAAAGATATTCCTCAATGGTGAAGAATTCCACCCAAAGAGCCCGAGACAGGCAATAAAAAATAAAATAGCGTTTGTAACCGAGGACAGAAAGAAGTCTGGCTTGGTGCTTTGCCTTCCTGTACACGAGAACATAAATATGCTCAATGCGCAACAACCATCTTTCGCGGGGTACCTGAATTGGTCAAAGCTCAAATCTATTGCCGACCGTCACCGTAAAACGTTGAATATACGAGTTAGCAAGATTGAGCAAATAGTCAGCTCACTCTCAGGCGGAAACCAGCAAAAAGTGGCACTTGCCAAATGGCTGGACTGCTCACCAGATGTCATCATCTTTGATGAACCGACCAGGGGAATAGACATTGGTGCAAAAACCGAGATCTATACGATCATGGGCGAACTCGCCGCAAGAGGCACTGCCATCGTGATGGTTTCCTCTGAGTTGCCCGAGCTTATTAGCGTGGCAGATCGAATTATGGTGATGCAAGAAGGACGTATGAAGGGGATCCTAAAAAAGAAGAGACAACTCAAGAGCGTGTGATGAGCCTGGCCACTCAGAAGGTCCAGTCGCCGTCCAACCAAACATTCGGAGGAAATAGAAATTGATGCAAACACAAGCCAAGACTGCCCAGACATCCAGTTTGACAATTGGAAAAATCCTTATAAAGTATCGCACAATCCTGATCCTGGTTGTGCTTATGACGGTATTCACCCTGGTGAAGCCCATATTCATCAATTCCCGAAACTTGCTCTCAATAATGAAGAATATGAGCTACGTCCTCATAGCCGGATTGGGTATGACGTTCATTATCACACTGGGGGGGTTGGACCTGTCAGTGGGATCAACTGCCGCTGTGGTGGGTGTCGGTTTCGCCATGCTTGTCAGGGGTGGATTCATGCCTGCGGTCCCTGCGCTGCTAATCGTAATGCTTGCAGCCATGTTTCTTGGTTTTTTCAATGGGTTCATCTCTGTCAAAGGCAAGATCGAGCCTTTCCTTGTGACCCTGGCTACTTTGAATATCTATAGAGGTATTGCTCTAACGCTTACTTCGGGCAAACCGGTCCCAATTGTGATTCCAAATTACGCAGACCTGTTGGGTAACGGCCGCCTCTTTGGAATTATTCCTTCACCAGTCATCATATCGTTGTTCGTTTTTCTGGTGTCCTGGTTTCTTTTCACCCGAACCAAGTTTGGATTCTATGTGCGCAGCATCGGGGGCAACCCGGAAGCGGCAAGGGTGGCTGGTATAGATATCGGGCTGGTTAAGATAGCAGCTTATACGATGAGCGGTTTGTATGCCTATATCTCCGGTCTGATACTTGCCGCGTTGCTGAACTCGGGGCTTCCAAGCGCCGGCTCTGACCTGGCATTGGACAGTATCTCAGGCGTTATCCTGGGTGGTACAGCAATTTCTGGCGGAGTCGGTTCGATATGGGGCACGCTGGGAGGCTGCCTGATCATGGCAGCGCTCAACAACGGCATGTCGCTGCTGGGGGCCCAGTACCATGTTCAAATTTTGGTAAAAGGACTTGTCATTATCCTCGCAGTTTTGATGGACAACGCATTCAAGTCCAGACAAAAATGACCGCCATCCATAAATTTCATAGTTATGGCAGGTGGAAGAATCATAGAAAGGAGGCCAAAACCTAATTTGTTCGAGTTTGGATCGAGAAACCTTGATAATAAGTACTTAACTTAACAAACAAGAAGGAGTAAAGGAAATGAGAAAACTAACACAGTTCGCATCGCTTGTATTGATCTTGGCGTTTGTACTCGCAGCTTGCACACCTGCTGCAGCGCCAACAGCCGCCCCGGTTGTAGAGGAACCGGCTGCTCCCGTTGTAGAAGCACCTGCTGCTCCAGCGGAACCGGCTGCCCCGGTTGTAGAGGAACCAGCCGCTCCGGCGACTCCAGAGAATGCCAACATGGCAGATTTCACATATGTGGGTGATCCGGATGTTGTATTTGACCTGAATGGTTGGTACAAGGAAGTTGGCGTGGATGCCGACGTGATCATTAGATCAAAAGGCGCCGTCAAAGTCCCCGATGATTTGACAACCGCTATGCCGAAGGCTGACAAGAAGTATAAAATTGGCTTCTCCGTCTACTACACAGTCGATGAAGTGGGCTCCATGATCCTTGAAACAATGAAAGCTGCTGCAGAAGAAGCCGGAGTTGAGCTGTTGGTCAATGACGCGAATTACGATCAGAATGCACAAAATCAGGCGATTGAGCAGTGGATTCTGGAAGAAGTGGATGGTGTCATCCTTGCTCCATGCGATTTCACTGGTGTGAAGACCGCTTTGGATGCACTCGAAGCTGCCAATATTCCGGTGATTTCGCTGAATGCACCTCTTGCAGGCAACGTTGATGCTGTTGTCATCGGGGATACTGTTGAGCAAGGAACGATTGCTGGTGAACTGCTCGAGCAGGCTCTGATTGCCAGTGGCAAAGAAATGAAAGGCTCCATCGTTTATCAAACACTGCCTTTCGTTCACCCCAATGCTGCCACCCGTGCCAAGGGATTTGTGGATGTATTTACAAAGTATCCGGACATAAAGATCATTGAATTGACCGGCATTTCACCCGAAGACCATTACAAGGCGTTTGACGGTGCCCTCAAAGCAAACCCCGATATGATCGGTGCGTGGGGTCTGTACTCCTCAGCTACCATTGGTATGATGAATGCCATGCTTGCTGAAGGCAAGACTGACATTCTCCTGTCCTCTGTGGACCAGGACAAACCCATTCTTAAGGGTATTTATGATGGTGTCATAGTCGGTACTTCAGCCTACTCTTCCATTGCACCCGCAAAGTGGTGTATGAGTGAGATTGTCAATCTGCTCAATGGTGCAGAGATCCCCGGTGTAATCTTCTATGCCAATATGGCGATCACGAAGGATAACGTAGAATCAGCCTTCGAGCATTACTATCCTGGCAAGACTTTGAAAGATTACATGGAAGGCAAAGTAGAGTAATACGAGATCCAAGTAAGAAATGAGAAGTTGGGGCGGATGGCGGATGTCCGCTATCCGCCCCTTGTGATGTCACCAATCGAAACCGACCACAGAGATTTATTTATAATCGCATGAGTGGAAAGTTTTGTAAATTAGAACCTCCTCCAGACTGATGCAATCCTGCATTATTAAGTCAAAGGTTAGTCGGAGGAATGCCTGATAAGTAGAAAGATTACTGCGCGATAAAAGGAGTTGGTAATGGTGATTGGACAAAACAATTTGCAGAAAAGACATTTTGGAAATACCGATATGCACATCACTCCTGTGGGATTTGGAGCTTGGGCGCTGGGCGGCGGCGACTGGGTATATGCCTGGGGACCGCAAGATGATAGCGAATCTATTGCAGCGATTCATCATGCAATTGACCAGGGCATCAATTGGATTGATACTGCCGCTGGTTATGGCCTAGGACATTCAGAAGAGGTGGTGGGACAGGCCTTGTCAGGTATGAGTGAACGCCCCTACGTCTTTACAAAGTGTTCGTTGCCGTGGAATGAAAAAGGTGAAATCATTTCATCTCTCAAACGCGATTCTGTCCGGCGTGAGTGTGAGGATAGTCTTCGCCGCCTCAAGATTGATGCAATCGATTTGTACCAGATTCACTGGCCACGACCTGAAGAGGATCTTGAGGAAGGCTGGTCAACGCTTGCCGAATTGCAGCGTGAGGGCAAAGTCCGCTGGATCGGCGTATCAAATTATAGTGTCGGCTCAGATGCGCCAGGCGGAAGAGATAGCGCCCATCAGCTCACTACAGCCGCCTTATTCACTCATTCGTCCCGAAGTGGAGCAGGAGATCCTTCCCTATTGCCAGGAGCACAATATCGGTGTGATCGTTTATTCACCCATGTACTCTGGCTTGCTCACCGGAAAAATGTCTGCAGAACGAATTAAGAACATGCCTTCAGACGATTGGCGGCAGCATGATCCCGAATTCCAGACGCCGCGTCTCGAGCGAAATTTGAAATTGGTTTCCACTCTCGCTGAAATTGGCAAGCGGCATGGCGTGGAACCGGGTGCGGTTGCAATTGCTTGGACACTCCGCAATCCTGCTGTTACTGCGGCGATAGTCGGGGTACGGCGTCCGAGGCAGGTGGATGGCATTTTACCGTCTGCTGCACTGCAACTTACGCCTGCTGAAATTCAACAACTCAACGGGATGATTTCCGCATCCTAATTTTTCGGAAATCACTCTCCACACGAAGATATTATTGGTGGGAACCACAATAAATTCATTATGTCTGTATTACAAGGAGGAAATAAAGTGGTTGCAGGTCAAAAAAATGAATCCACCCAACTGCCAACTTCGGAGTTACCGGAGAATGTGAACCAGGCCGATTTCTCTTATATCGGAGAACCAAATACTGTTTTTAACCTGAATAGTTATTACGCTGATGTAGGCGTCGACGCCAACGTAACGATAAAAGAAGCTGGTGCGGTCAAAGTTCCAGACGAAATGACAACCGCTTTGCCCAGGGCTGATAGGGAGTTACAAAATTGGCTTCTCCATCTTCTATACGTTGGACGAGGTCGACGCTATGATTCTTCAAAGTATGAAAACTTCGGCTGTCGAGGCTGGTGTGGATCTCCTGGTTAATGACGCGAACTATAACCAGGATGTTCAGAATCAGGCTGTCGAGCAGTGGATTCTGGAAGGTGTGGACGGTGTCATCCTTGCCCCGTGTGACTTCACCGGTGTAAAGACCGCTCTCGATGCGCTTGAAGCGGCGAAAATACCAGTCGTTACGCTGAATGCGCCCCTTGCGGGAAACATCAATGCTGCCGTAATTTCAGACACTGTGGAACAAGGTACGATCTCCGGTGAACTGCTGGAGCAAGTCCTGCTGGCAAGCGGCAAGCCGATGAAAGGCGAGGTCGTATATCAGACGCTGCCGTTCATGCACCCAAACGCTGCCACTCGAGCCAAAGGTTTCAAGGATGTCTTTGCAAAATACATGGAAATAGAAATAACTGAGTTGACCGGTATTTCGACCGAAGATCATTTCAAAGCGTTTGACGAAGCCATCAAAGCGAATCCAGCCATACTTGGCGGGTGGGGCTTATACTCCTCAGCCACCATAGGTATGATGAACGCCCGGAAAGCTCACGGCAGCAAAATCCCCCTGTCCTCTGTGGACAACGACACACCGATTCTGGTTGGGATTGATAATGGTGAAGTCGTTGGCACCGCAGCCTACTCCGCCATCGCTTCAGCGAGATGGTGTATGAGCGAGATGGTCAACCTGCTCAACGGAGCACCCATCCCGGGTATTGTTTTCTATGAAAACATGAAAGTCACAAAGGAAAATGTAACAGAGGCTTTCTCGCACTACTATCCTAGCAAGACTTTGAACAACAATGAGTCTGCCAGGTAACCAATGCGCACGAATTAGGATGGAACTGTAGGGTAAAGAATGGAGAGCATAAATGGACTACTTGCTGGGAATTGACGTCGGCTCGACGAGCATGAAAGCTTTGGTGTACGATCTGGATGGCAACGTCATTTCACAAGGCAGCCACCCGACGGAGAGCATCGCAAATGACCCGAAGCACCCTAACTGGCAGGTATATTTGCCTGATCATATCTGGGACGGAATTGCATCGGCTATTCGCGATGCAGTGAGTAGGATCGGTCCAGAAAACCAAATAGTCGCAGCGGCAGTAACAGGCCTTGGTGCTGATGCTGTACCTTTGGATGTAAATGGCGAACCACTTTATCCATTCATCAATTGGATCTGCACCCGCACGACCCCGCAGTTCGAACACTGGCTGGAAAATGTTGGTCTGGAACGGACTTTTCAGGTCTCTGGCTGGCAACCTTTCATTTGGAGCACAGCCCTGCGGTTCTTATGGTTGAAGGAAAATGAACCAGAGCTCGCAAGCCGGGTGCATAAATGGTTGATCGTTGAAGATTTTGTAAACTATAAACTCACAGGTAAATATTCCACCGATTATACGGATGCATCACCAACACTTTTATTTGATCAGCGCTCTTTGTCATGGTCGGATGAAATATTAAAACTGATTGGACTCGAAAAAGACCTTCTTCCCACTCCCCAACCCAGTGGTTCATTCCTCGGCGAGGTTACAACAGAGGCAGCCGAAAGAACTGGGCTTTTGCCTGGAACACCGATCTTCCAGGGTGGGCATGACTATCTGGTGGGTGCACTAGCAGCCGGAACGATCTCTCCCGGAATGTTTCTGGATGTCACCGGTACTTGGGAGCTGGTTATTACACCTACAAACGATCCAAAGTGGACTTCTGAAATTAGACAACTAGGTCTCACGATTGAAGCTCATGCAGCGCCCGGCATGTATTGCATTTGGGCTGGAGGTACTGCTGCAAGTATGCTGGAATGGTATAAAGATCAGATCGGGTCAGAAGCCCGAACTCGGGCTCATGCTGGTCAGGGGAATGTGTGGTCAAATCTGATGGATGAAGCGCGAATATCACCTCCCGGCGCCAATGGAGTTTCTTCCTGCCGCATTTCAATGGCACAGCCTGCCCGAATCTGGATCCCCGTTCACTTGGAGCTTTTTTGGGTTTGAATGACACTACCAAAAAAGAGGATATGATTCGCGCTGTGGTTGAGGGGCTTGATTATGGTTTCCTTGACATGCTTAAAGCGCTTGAGCTGGGGGCTGGACAGAAGGCTGAAAAAATCACAACTATTGGGGGAGCCACACGTAATGAGTTCTGGATGCAGAACAAAGCAGATGTCTCTGGATGTCCGGTAATTACGCTGGAGATCGAAGAAGCCACTGCCCTTGGAGCAGCAATGTTGGCAGGGGTGGGTTTCGGAGTATATAAGAATTTGGCCGAGGCGGCTCAGCGCGTACATAGACCTGGGAAATTGTATGAACCCGATGTGAAATTGACGCCCCGATATACAGAATTGTTTGAGATATACAGGGAAATTTATCCATCCTTAAATCGGATAAACAGCAAAATTTATAATCGCTTCCGGGTTTGATCTAGAAAAATGTTGGACAATGATTATCATTGCGCTATCGAATTAGTTCGTTCAAAACGAATCAAGTGTTTTTTACTTATGGGTTTCTATTCTTGGTGCACGCGATATACAACAATCAGTCTTCAATGACCATCCGGCTGATAAGGCGTACGTAGAGTTTTGTTGCGAGTAGCATGGTATCGACCGATAGTCGCTCATTCTCGATGTGGGCGGTTGCGAGTTCATCCGGTGATACCGGTCCCCATGGATACGAAATTCTTCATCGATTTGGCATAGCTTGTTCCTGGTGCGTAGCGAAAATTGCTATCCACACCATACTCATCAGAAACCTCCACCAGGGTGTTCAGGAAGGGAAGCTCTCTGCTTACCATCATCGGCTCAAGATAATCCAATACCGTAACTTCATATCCATATTCATAAGCGTGGGCGGCGAAGGCATTCAGTATATCTTCCTTCGTGGTTCCAAACTTATTCCTGACATTGATTGTCAACCTTACATGATCTCTCTCTAACGCGATGATGGTCGGCACGATCGTGGTGAGGCCAATATATTCACCATGCAATACGTCGATGTCATCGTCGATTTGCAGAGTCCTTTGCTCGGCCGTCGTTTGCCAGGAATCTGGTGATGAAAGGGAGAAATCAAATCCATTTCCCTCCATGGCTTCCAACTTGTGGCATAGTTTAAGGACGGCATTGTCTCCTTCTTTGGGAACGGAACTGTGGGTCGCAACACCGTGTACCGTGACGGATCGTCCATCCTGCAAAATGATTTTAGCCTTAGAGGGTATGGTGTTGGGGCTATCCCCACCCTGAAGTTTTTGGATCCCGCGCTTTCCATCGCGGTAGAAATTCAGGACAATATCTGCATAACCTTTTTCAACATTGAAAATGGGAAAACGACCATCCGGCGAAAAACCGCAGCAGGGTGTTGAAAATTCCCTCTTGAAGCTGGCGATGTCTGTCCATTTGGATTCTTCGCTTGTTCCAACGATCAGCCACACCTTTCTACGCATTGGTAAACCGAGCTCTTGAACGGCTTTCATGGCATACAAGCTCATGACTGCGCCGCCTTTATCATCTTCAGTCCCTCTGCCCCACAAATAGCCGTCACGAAGAATCCCTTGAAACGGATCATCTGTCCATTTCTCCCTGTCCCCAATACTAACCACATCCAGATGCACCAGGATACCCACGGTTTCATCGCCTTGCCCCATCTCCACGATTCCCACGTCCCTTTCTGAGGTAGTCATAGTCCTGAATCCGAGTTCTTCTGCGTGATCCAGGAAATGACTGAGGCACGCATCGATAGCAACTTTATTTCCAGTGACGCTGTCATACCTGACTAGTCGGAGGATTTCTCCGATCATTTCCTCTTTTATGTTTTCAATATTGGTATCGGTCGTTTCCTTTAGCATGTTTTGGCTATCAAGCCCTTCCACAATAATCCAGAGCTAGCGCGCCATAGAATTGTGCTGCTTTTTCCAGATCATCTATTGCGATGTGTTCCTCAGATGTATGTGCCAATGCCAGGTCTCCCGGTCCCATTACAATGCTTTTTGCCTGTGTGAAACCGGAAAGAATACCTGCATCACTCCAGGCAGGGAATACCGTTGGTTCCAGGTTCCCTATACCCAATTTACGCATCACGTTTAATGCGGATTGGACAACGGGGTTGGTTTCCTCGGTGCAAAATGGGTTGTGAGCTAGAAGTTCTTCTGGTTGAAAATAACTTTTCAGCTCCGCTTTGAACTTGGGGTTCTGCCGGTGCAGATCGGCAATAATAGCTGAAAGCTCCTCATAGACCTGTTCAAGGTTTTCCCCTGGAATCCAACGCCGGTCAATCTCTAGCATGCAAGTTCCCGGTACAGTGCTGGGTTGATCTCCGCCCTCGATTTTCCCGATATTGATCGTTGGATGGCCTAGAACTGAATGTGTCCTTTGGTTCAATACTCTGGTGTATTCTCCGTGGATACGGTCAATAAGCATGCCAGCCATGGTGATAGCGTTGACGCCTTCATTCATTCTGCCGCCGTGGACCTTTTTTCCGAACACTTCGATCTTGAGCCATTCCAGACCTTTATGTCCAAGGGCTATCCTCATCCCTGTGGGTTCGCCAACCACCGCCGCATCCACAAATGGTCCGTGTCGCGCCAGATACTCCACACCTTTCCCTTTTTCCTCTTCATCGATTACTCCGGCAAAGATCAGGTCCCCATTCAGCAGCGTTGCAGAGCGTTTGATCCCAATAATGGCGGCCAGCATGGCAGCCAGTGGTCCTTTCATATCACAAGAACCCCTTCCATACAGTTTGCCGCCTTTGACAAGTCCGGAATACGGATCATTCATCCCGTATGCAGGAACGGTATCCAGGTGTCCGCACAACATCAGGGATCTGCCAGCTCCTGTTCCACCAATTATGCCAGTCACATTGAAACGGCCAGGTGCGGCTTCAGTAAGCATTGCAGATATTCCTTCTTTGCAAAGAATATCATATATGTAGGCTGCAACATCGCTCTCGTGGCATTCTGTCAGGGAGCAGCTTGGCATCTTGACCATATCTGAGGCGATTTTTACAACATCAATGTTGGAAATATGTTCTTGCATCATGAGTTTTAATGAATAATTCCTAAAATTTCTGAGGGAGGGTCTAAATTTCCAGGGCAAAATGACAGGCCACAAGATGATCCATTTCAATCTCAGTGAACTCTGGTGAGTCTGCCCGGCATATTTCTTTTACCAGTGGGCATCGTGAATTGAATTTACATCCCTGAAGCTCCTCGATTGGATTTGGTATCTCCCCGGGCAGGATGATGCGCTGTTTGCTCCTATTGACACCGGGAGTGGGCATGATGGCGGTCAAGGCTCTGGTATAAGGGTGTACTCCCCGGTGGATGATCTCATCTGCCGTTCCGATCTCCATTATTTTCCCGAGATACATAATTGCGATCTGGTCAGAGATCAACCATGCCAAAGATAGGTCGTGGGTGATGAAGATATAGGACAATTGTTTATTGTCCCTCAGATCCAGCATTAATTTTAATATGCCCGTTCGGACCGAAGCGTCCAGCATGGATACAGGTTCATCAGCCACAATAAATGATGGGTTCATGATCATGGAGCTGGCTAGGACAACCCGTTGCCTCTGTCCTCCCGAAAGCTCATGGGGATAGCGGTTATAGAAATCCTCGGCAGGTTGCAGGCCAACCTGCTCTAATGCGAGTTTTACCTTTTCTGTCCGCTCTTGCTTATTTTTAACAAGATGATTTACATCGAGCGGCTCTGCTACGATATCCATCGCAATATTCCGCGGATTCACCGATTGGTAAGGGTCCTGAAAGATCATCTGAGCTTTTTGACGAAACTGCTTCATAAAAGCCCTGTCCTTGGGTCTTATCACTTCTCCAAAAAACTTGACCACACCTGATTTTGCCTCTACAAGATGAAGGATAGCTTTTCCGGTCGTTGTCTTCCCGCTGCCGCTCTCACCAACAAGAGAGATAATTTTTCCCTTCTCAAGTTTGAAGGAAATTCCATCAACTGCCTTTAGGATTTTTTTCTTTGAGCTGAAAATATCTTCGTAGATGGCTCTTTTGATCTCGAAGTAAACTTTTAGTTCATTGACCTCTATTGCATAATTATCAGCCATTCAATGCCTCCTCAAACAAATGGCAGGAAACATGGTGTTTTTCGCTCAATTTTATCGGGGCAGGTTCCTCTACGGCGCAGCGCGGTATCGCTTTGTGACACCTGGGTTGGAATCTACAGCCGCTGAAAGCTTCGAATAGATTTGGGGGGATCCCATCGATGCTGGGCGGTATTACCTTGTTTTTTTCAATGTTAGGGAAGCATTCGATGAGTCTTTCTGTATAAGGGTGAGCCGTATGCTCAAAAATATCTTTTGCCGTGCCGAGTTCAATAATCTTTCCTGCATACATAACGGCTATCCTGTCGCATGTCTCTGCCAGGATAGAGAGATCGTGCGTGATCAGGATTAAGCCCATATTCATGTCCTTACGCAGCTTCTCCAGCAGGTTAAGTATCTGGGCTTGCACCATTACATCCAGAGCTGTAGTGGGTTCGTCTCCGATCACAACTTTGGGGTTACACGCTAAAGCCATGGCGATCATAGCCCTTTGCTTCATTCCACCACTAAACTCGTGCGGGTAATTATTTGTGCGGTCCGCGGGCATCTCAACCCGCTCAAAAAGATCTTTTGCCCGGACGAGGGCTTCCTTCATGCTGATGTTTTCGTGAAGAACAATTACTTCCGCAATCTGATCCCCGACCTTCATGACCGGATTCAGTGCGTTCATCGATCCCTGAAAAATGATCGACACATCTTTCCAGCGTCGGCTCCGGATCTCATCATCGCTGAGGCTGACCAGATTTGTGCCTTTCAATCGAATTTCGCCGCCATAGATCTTTCCTTCTTTTGGAAGTAGCCTGACTATGGAAAGGGCACAGGTTGTCTTTCCGCAGCCGGATTCGCCTACTAATCCCAGCGCCTCTCCATGATCCAGGTCAAAGCTGGCGTCGTCCACCGCCTTGTATAAACCTTTGGAGGTTTGAAAATATGTCTTAAGATGCTTTACGTCCAGTAATGTCAAAACCTATCTCCCTCTTAGCTTTGGATTCAGTATCTCATCAAAGGCGTAGCCAAGCAATGTGAAAGATAACACCACCAAAACCACACAGATACCTGGCGGCAGATAGTACCAGTAAGCGCCTGCTGCTGTTGCTCCACCTTCAAAAGCATAATGGAGCATCATTCCCCAACTGGCCATGGTTGGATCTCCCAGACCGAGAAAGCTGAGTGTCGTCTCCGAAATAATGGCAATTGCTGCCACCAATACCGTATTTGCAAAAACCAGGGGGAATACATTGGGCAAAATATGTCGAAGCATGATATGACCGCTGCCGGCGCCAATGGATACTGTACGTTCCACGAACGGCCTTTCCTTGACGGAAAGGGTTTGGGCTCTGACGACCCGGGCGGTTCCCGCCCAACCCGTGATTCCGATCACAAAGATGATGTTCCACAGGCTGGTTCCAAGAATGGCAGCCAGAACCATCATCAACGGCAGCCAGGGGATGACTAGGAAAAAGTCAGTAAAACGCATCAGCAGGTTGTCGATGCCTTTCCCGAAATATCCGGCAAGGATACCGATCAAGGTGCCAATACCCATGGAGATGGCGGTTGCTACAGCGCCAATGAGAAGGGAAATTCTGGCGCCCGAGATCAGGTTGGCGAGAACGTCCCTGCCCATGTCATCCGTCCCAAACAGGAATGTTGAAGAAGGCGGTAGGAGCATGTCCTCCACCTCGCCAAAATCCATAGTGGAAAACGGCATCAAGATTGGGCCGAACACCGCTACCAGGAAGAAAAACAACAGGATTATCGTGCCTGTCATGGCCAGCTTATTCTTTAATATTGCTTTGCCGAAATCCTTAAGATTCATTGTGTGCTATTTCCGTTGAATAGTGGATGCCCATTTCAGCTTTTTACCCTGGGATCTATGTAGGAATAACTGATATCGGCCAATACATTTGCCAGTACCACGCTTATTGTTACCAGCAGGAACACGCCCTGGAGCAGTGGATAATCTCTTGCCCCAAGCGCTTCATACATCAAACGGCCCAGGCCGGGCCAGGAGAAGATCGTTTCAATCTGGATCGCTCCTGCCACGACAAAGCCGATGTTGATTGCAATTATGGTGATCATGGGAAGCATGGCATTGGGTAAGGCATGTTTCAACAGAACATACCGCTCGCGAAAACCTTTCGCTCTGGCAGTAATGATATAGTCCTCAGATAACACATCTATCAATGTGTTCCTCATTGTTAGGGCATATTCTCCGATAAGAACGAGGCTCATGGTCAGAACAGGCAGCACCAAATGCCGTGCCAGATCGGCAAGCATGGCTCCGTTGGATATAAAGTTCTTTCCCGGAGTTAACATACCGCTGGTTGGAAACAGGCGCAATTGGACGCTGAACAGCACCACCATGATCATGCCGAGCCAGAAAGTAGGTACCGAATAAGTCACCAGGGAGAAACCCAAAGTCCCAACATCAAGTTTGGTTCCACGTTTCCAGGCTGCCACGATCCCGATCAGCACTCCAACCAGTATTGCGATGATCTCTGCCAATCCCACCATCAATATTGTGGGAAGGATCCTGGAAGCAACGACCTGAGCCACTGGAGCTTTGAAAATGAAAGATATCCCCAAATTTCCCTGTAACAGGTGTTTGAAATAGGTAAAGAACTGGATGTACCAGACTTGATCCAATCCATAAAGCTGCCTGACAGACTCGATCTGTTCGGGAGTTGCTCTGGGGTTCCTCATCATCATTGCGAGAGGATCCCCAGGCAGCACCCGGAACAGTATGAAATTGAATACAAGTACGATCAGGATGGTGATCAGAGCATATAACAACTTTTTTGCTATGATCTTCTTATTCATTCTCGTTATTGTCCATTACTTCATCGGTTTGATGTTCAGAAAGTTATACGTTGTTAGATTGTGAAAATAGGTTCCGGTATCAGGGATCTGCTTGAATCCGGTCCAACGGTCAGAACGGATAGCCTGAATATTGTTGGAATAGATCAGTATGATATAAGGAGCCTCATCGTATATGATCTGCTGCATTTCATAAACCATCTGTTGTCTTTTCTGTGGATCTAATTCGGTTTGTTGGGCAAAAAATAGCTCATCATATCTCGCGTTGGAGAAGAATGGTTCGTTATTCCCACCGATCTGGTCTGTAGTAAGCACGCCCATGATCACGGTAGGATCAACATCCGCGCCCCAGCCCCAAATGAACATATCATAGGTGCCAGCGATGATATTGTCGTAGAGAGCACCGCTATCCATGGTTACATTTGTGATTTTGATTCCAGCGGCGGCTAAGTCAGAGGTGATCATCTGCCCGGTTTTGACCTCTTCCAGGTTATCTGCGATCGTGATTAAATCAAACTCCAGGGGAGTTCCGTCCGTACTTTCCCTCACCCCATCCCCGTTTGCATCCATATAGCCAGAGGCTTCCAGGAGAGCTTGAGCGGCTTCTACATCATAGTCTCTTAGCTCTTCAGCCGTCGGTTCGTAATGGTAGAAGTCACCCGGATTGATCATTGTCGTGCCGACCGTTCCTTGTCCGTTGTAAGCCATGGCGACGATCTTCTGTTTATTGAGGGCTAATTCAATCGCTTTTCGGATGTTTTTATCCAGCAGGAGTGGATTTCCACCGCTTGCTTCATCGGTCCAACAATTGACACCCACCTGCATGAAGCCGCGTTCCTCACCGGAGATCACAGCTACATTTTTGTCATCGGACAATTGTTTCATTTGTGCCGTGTTAAGGTTGGTGGCGCCGTCGATTTCTCCCAGCATTAATGCCTGTGCCATGGAATCCACATTTTCGTAATCTACAAAAATGAATTCATCGATGTTTGGTTTGTTTCCAAAATAATCCTGGTTCTTCACGACCTTTACAAAATTGGTGCCTTTGGAATCAAATTTATAAGGGCCTGTTCCCACTGGAATATCATTGGGATAGGTTTCCAGCTCTTCTGCAGCAATTTTCTCCCAGATGTGCTTGGGGAGGATGGGAGTGGTATTCATTAACAGATTGGCTTTCGGCTCTTCTGTAATGATGACAACGGTGTTTATATCCGGAGTTTGGATTTCGGTGATTCCTGTCAAATAGGAGCTGTACATATAGCCCAATCCCGTGTCCAGCATAAGCTCATAAGTATATTTCACATCCTCCGAAGTAAAGGGCTCGCCATCGTGCCACTTAACCCCCTCTTGAAGTTTAAATGTCCAGGTCAGATTGTCATCACTCACGGACCATTCCGTCGCCAGATCAGGTACAGGTTCATAGTTTTCATTGTATTGGACCAGTGAGTCATAAGTAAGCATGAAGAATTCATAGGTAACCTGCATGTAGGACGTTAGCGGATTCATTGTGTCGAATGCAGTGCTGGAACCCAGGGTAAAGGTCGCGAGCTCTGCAGGAGCTTTTTGCCCCCCTCCACAACCTGTCGCCACTAAGGCGAGTGACAGTATGAGTACATACATGATTAACTTCTTGATTGGCAAATTCATTTTTCTTTCTCCTTCTCCTAATATAGGAATAGACTTACGGTTCAAACCACACCACTTTCCAGGACCGTAAATCGCTTATTGTCTGCGTCAAGGCGAACTTTTACGCCTAATGGCAGGGTAGCCATATCTTTTGTGTGCCCAAGCGGAAGCCCGTACAACACTGGAATTTTATATGGCTTCAAGTAGTATTCCAGAATTTCCTCGAGGTTTCTATCGCTATAATATCCCGGATTATGTTTTGCCGGAACACAATTGAAACATTCGCTGACCATAACTCCTTTTGCTTCCTTCAGTACTCCGGCATTTCGAAGATGTGACAACATATGATCAAATATCCAGGGTTCGGTTTCTGCATCCTCAATTAATAGGATCTTATCCCGCGTATCGATTTGGTAAGGTGTCCCCAGGCTGGAACATATTAACGTCAGGTTTCCGCCTATTAATTCGCCCTCGGCGACTCCCGGCCTTATGGCATTCAGCCAGGTCTTATCATCCGGGACTGGAATATCTCCTAAAGGCTCGACGGACGAAACAGCTTTGAAAAACTGTTTTTTTGTATAATCAGTCAGATCTCTGGTGTTAAACCTGGCCATTCCAGGTCCATGAAAGGTGACCAGATTCGAGAATTTTTGTATTGCCAGGTGAAGAGTGGTTATATCGCTAAAACCGGTCAGGATCTTTGGATGGCTTGCCACAGCTTCAAAATCCAGCAAGTGGATGATTTGTGCAGAGCCGTAACCGCCCTGGGTAACAAAAACTGCATCGATATCATCGCGGTTGAACATTTCATTAAAGTCTGCAGCGCGTTCTTTTTCTGAAGCGGCGAAAAAACCCTTCGTCTTATTTACATTTTTTCCTACGACAACCTTATATCCCCACTCCTGCATGCATTCTACAGACCGAAGAATTTCACTTTTTTTCTCTGAAGGGCTTGCAGGAGAAATAACGCCTATAGTATTCCCTAATTCCAATTTTTTTGGTTTTATCATTACTTTCTTTTTTGGGTCTTTGGTGGGGATGTTCAAACAATGAACAAGCTTTACATTGCTTCTGTATAATAATTATATATATTAGGAAAATTTATGCAAGCGAGTTTTGGATTACTAATATTTTATTACATAATGCAGATATCCGTCAGCGATTCCTGATGTTAGATAATTTATGGATTGCCTGCATCTTGATAACTCAATTCATCCATTTACACGCAAATAAAATTTGCCCTGTGACTTATCTACCCATCAAAGGATATACGAATTCAGTATATAAGTGCAAAAACCTTGAACATTTTTTCTTATCAAATTTTCTAATTAGAAGGTGCGCCGGAGATCGATAAAGTAGGTATAAAATCTTAATAATATAAAGATAGTACATCTAAAATTAATAGGTAATAATCTGAATGGGAGTGTAAAATTAATATTCGGATTACATTATAGAGGCAATATAAACTTGGCAAACTCCTTATCACTTCCGCTAAATATTCAAGAGCGTCTTAAAACAACGCTATCTCAAATGCAATATTTCAACTCCTTGCCATCTGATGCTCTAAAAGTCTTATCATCGGCTGCAATACCGCGCCACTTCGAAGCGGGACAGGTCATTTATCTTGAGGGGGAACCAGCCGATTTTGTTTATATTCTCGAAAGTGGTTGGGTTAAGGCAACTCGAATCACCCATGAAGGAAGGGAACAGGGTTTGCTTTTCCTGCATCCAGTTGAGATTTTTGGCGATATTGCTGTTTTTACTGGCACAACCTACCCGGGCACAACCACGGCGCTGGAAGATGTGGATGTCTGGGTTCTTCCTTCTGAAACGCTACTGTTGCTTGTTAAACGATATCCCGATCTTGCCCTTGCTATCATCCGTAAATTGAGTGAGCGTGTATTGCATTATATTGGACTTGTTGAGGATCTGTCCTTGAGGAGTGTTGAGGCTCGGCTGGCCAATACATTGCTGTGTAACGCAGAAAAGCGCAATGAGCAATTGATTGTTCCACGACGCGAATGGACCACCTATGATGAAATGGCAGTGCGGTTGGGAACAGTGCGTGATGTGCTCAGTAGAGCTATGAAAACGCTTGAAGTAGAGGGTTATCTTAAGGTGGAAAAGCAGACCATTATAATTCTAGATCCGAAAGGCTTGTCAGAACGTGCGGATCGTTAATGCATTATTTCTTTATTTTAGGTATTCGCCGGAAATTTGGAATTAAGAACGGCGTTCTCTTCCGATAATCCTGGTACTCCTCGCCAAAACGTATTGCTAATTCACGCGTTTCGTGGATATAGATAAACATTAATAAAACGCTGAATACGATCGCAATAAGGACGATGAGCACACCAGAACCCATCCAAACACCGATGCCTGAATATAAAAACAATGCACCAAGTGTCATCGGGTTGCGCGTATATGAATATGGTCCCTGTGTCACAAGTTTTTGAGTGGCAACCATTGGGACCGGCGTACCATTTCCGACTTTGTATTGGGTAAGGACCGACCAAATTACGAGAGCAAATCCTCCAATAGTTAAACCGGGACCAAGCGCCTGGTTCAACCAACTATGGTGTATACGTCCCCAATCACCAAAAAACCAACCGATCCCTACTTCAATAACAATCATCAAGAATAAACCCAAAAAGAATAGACTAATAACCTGTTTCTTGAGCACTTCCTTGGTTGTTTTGTGCTTACTCATTTGGTGATTCACCTTCCTTTTTCGTGACTGCCTTGTGCAAAATTTCAAGAAATTCATTAAGCGGCACACGATGAACTCGCGCAGCCCATTCCACCGTTAATGCCTTAGCAAGGAACATTCGCAGGGAATATTTCCCCACTCGCTGAACCCCGAATACTTCCATTACTTCAGCGATGTCGCCGTATTCTAATAAGATTGCTGAAATGCGCGTATCTTTGGTAATTTGCATGGCGCTATTCTCCTAAATTTATTAAACAGTAACAAATTTGGATAAGTATTCCAAATTCTAGATCTTTATATTGACAATATCTTAGCCCTCATACCAAAATATTGCTACGACTTTTGTCGAATTTGAATATTTCCGCCTGTCTCTTATCAAAGCACGATTTCGGTGCTTTTATTTGGTGGGAGTGATATTGTTTCAGCGCGCACGACTTAAGTCGTTCACCTGCCCTTCGAAAGAACCTATACTCAAATCGGTTGTATCCTATCAAAACTAACAAGGAGTAGAAGTATGAAACCAATTCTCACCAAAATTGCATCCATCCTTGCCTTCATTATCGGAGGAATGGCCGTATTTGCAGGCGCGCAAGTCTTACTGGGTAATGACCCCGGGTATTATGTGATTAACTGGCTTCCAATCTACAACTACACGATTGGAATTCTGACCGTTTTTGTTACCTCTATCTTTATCTTTACCAATAGTCGATTTGCCCTGCCTGCAGCAATTGGAACGTTTAGTCTTCATGCGCTAATTATGCTAATCCTGCTGACAGGCTATAGCGGTATTGTCGCACTAGATAGCATCCAGGCGATGACAATCCGACTGATTGCTTGGGCGATTATCCTGGGATTAATGTTTATCCAGGCACGTAAGTTCAAACCTCTGAATTAATTGAATGATCTTTATTTATTGTCCAGGCAACACGCAATACGATAAAAGTAGTACGCAAAAGCTTAGAGAGTCTGTACACTTCTTAAGATTGTTCTCGTTGATTAGGTGAATAGTGATGGAACGACAAAATATTCACATTTCGGACGAAAAGATGCGTGAGGCCATCCTGACCCTTTTTGCAACTGACCGTCGCCTTGCTACCACTGACTTACGCGTGGGTGTACTGAATGGTATCGCGCACCTGGCAGGGGCGGTTGATTCAATGGCCAAACGCGATGCAGCGGAAGAACTCGCAAAACATGTATGTGGCATCCGTGGAGCGGTTAATCGCATTGAAGCCCCTGGTGCACCCAGCCCATCGCGTGAAGTCAATTTGGATTTAAATAAATAATAAGGAAGAGGTATCGGAATATGACCAAGTGGTTATCGAAATGGTTACGGAAATTCCACCGGTGGATTGCAATACCAACCGCGTTTGCAATCCCAACCGCGCTCATAATAAAGCTTGTGGGAAATCCTGGATTAGTCGAAACATGGGAGAAATTAGATAAAATCCCATCAATTTTGATGCTGATTATGGCCCTTAGTGGGGCTTATTTATTCCTGTTACCTTATATCGTTAAAGGACAGCGCAAGAAAAGGATCTTAGCGAAAGAAGAATAATATCTGGTTACACAGACTAGTCAACTACCTAATTTTAAATTAGGCAATCTAAAAAAGGAATGTATATGGAAATTGTAAAGACCTTTGAAACTGCAGAAATCCCGAATCCACATTCCATCAGCGTTCGCGCCCTCCTTAGAAGTGATTCGGCACGGTTCGAACATTTGTCACTTGAACCAGGGCAAGTACAAAAAAAACATGTTGCCCATACCAACGTTTATCTTTACATCCTTAATGGAACGGGTGTTTTGGAAGCCGGTGGGGAGATCATACCTCTTTCCGCAGATATGCTGGTGGAAATGCCTCCTGAAACTCCACATCGCTTGATCAATAAGAGCGATTCTCAGTTGCGGCTGCTAAACATCAAAGCACCGCTCCCAACAAGGATCACGCAGATCGTTGTAGAAAGTTAAGGTTGCTATGGCTGTAAAAACATTGGTCTTTGCCTTTGTGTCATTCTTCCATGACCTATTTACCGTGATTTGGATGGGGGGATTAGTTGTCACTGTACTAAGTTATCTACCTGCTCTCAAAGACGCATTGGATTCTGGACCACAAATCAAGAAAGTGATGCAGTCTTTCCAAAACCGTCAACACATATGGGTGTATGTCAGCATGTGTGGGCTAATACTAACAGGTTTATTAATGAGTAACCAAAACCCGGAATTCGACCATCTATTTGGTTTTAGTAACGCGTACTCAGTCACCCTGTCGATTAAGCATATTCTTGTCATTCTCATGATTGGAATCACTATGTATCGCAGCCTGATGCTAAACCGTCCCAAAGCAGTGATGACGCCGAAAAAAGAACATTTGAGCTTTCAACTCTTGATAATAAATGTAGTTATAGCAGTTGCCGTGTTATTCACTAGTGGATTGGTCGCCGCACTTGCTCAACCGCTTTCTGGGTGAGTAAAACCGGAGCCAAAATTTAATTCTTAATGAAAAAAAGGAGAGTAACTATGAAAAACAACACGAAATTGGGAGCTGCCCTGGCGGCTCTCGGAATCCTGACTGGATTGCTGTTCTTTTATTTGATAGCGGCCCAATACAATCCAATCATCGATGCTCATGCTATTGCTGGTCGAACGGATGAGGCCACATCTGTCAGTATTACTTTTGCTGTCCTCGGATGGTTTGGAATCACAGCCGGGGCAATCTGGGCGGCTGTTTTTTATGGTTTCCTTCGTAAGGAAAAATGGGCCTGGTTCTGGGGTACTGTAGCCGCGACCATCCAACTCCTGGCGGGATTTTTCCCTATGATCCCCGCCATGGATGGCGATTTACCCCCTTCAACAATGGTTGTTTTCATGATTGCAGCCGTATTATGGTTTGGGATGCTTCTAATCCAAGGTGTGAAGAAAAATATCATTTTACTGGCCTTTATTGCCGGGCTGGCTTATGTACTCACCTTTATCGATGGTGTCGCTCCAATTTCTAAATATGTGTCTACAAAAGGTATTGATCCTTTATGGAATGGGGTATACGCCATTTCACAACAGGTCAGTTGGTGGGGCGCAGCAGCATGGGCTATTTTCATCTTTGCCCTGTTGAAAAAGAAATCATGGGCGATTCCAATGGGAATTTTTGCAGGAGCAATGTCCATGATAGCTGGATATCCCATGGGAATTAATAACGCATTGTTTGAAGTACACCGCTTCTCCATGTTTCTGCCTGCACCGCTGATCAGCACTGCTTTGGTTATTTATTTAGTCCTACCGGGGACACGCAAGATGCTCGAAACATGGTACAAAACGGAATCCTAAAACGCACGAGGAGCGTTCCTATGCAATTTATCAAAGACCGATTTAATTATCTCTTTAACTCAACAAAAGGTTTGATTTTGGTAGCAATTGCCATGATTGCTCTTGTTACCGCCATTTGGGGAATGCTCTCTGGACCGATGGCAGAGATAGGTATTCGGGATTTAGTCATCAAACTTTTTAAAATGGATATGGTGCAAGCAGAACGTGAAGGACGGATTATCATCTTATATCATTCGATTGCTATGGCAGTTGTTGCGATCGAGACGTACATGATAACAAGTCTATTAAAGATAAAAACGTTCATTAAAACCGCCATTAACGCCATCATTACAGTCGGTTATATCGTAACCATGATTTTCGGGATGGGATTCGCCTACTTTGGTCATAATTGGGCATTCCATGGACTGTATATCTTCGGTCTTTCGCTGATCTTTTTTGCGGGCGTACTGCTGGTGATTGCCCTCTGGCCGTGGAATAAAGAATACTATCAACCGGATAAAACCTACGCCCGGACAAAAAAAGGGGTGGACATCGAGCGAGTAGCTTTCTTTGCTACCGCCCTTACGACCTTAATTTCCGCTCTGTTTGGCGCTATCCCGGGTTCATTTTTGGGCAACGGTTTTGAAATCTTCTTAGCTGAAAATGTTATACGTTTCCCTGAAAAAACAACGATGCAATATTCCATCATCGGCCATTTACACATTATGTTGGCTCTGATCGCGATCATGATCACACTCATCATAGGGCGCTGGTTGAATTTCAAGGGAGTTCTACACAAGATTGCTATGCCACTCATGATCCTGGGCACTCTTGTGCTGAACCTGGGTGTATGGGGGGTGGCTACACCGCTCCAACCAATTGCACACCAGATTATATATACTGGAGCGACGCCCTCCATGCTGGCAGCACTACTCCTGCTCATTTGGAGCTGGGCAAAACTTATCCGCGAAGGAACTGCGCATATCCAGAAACCAACTTTCGGGCAAAAGCTTGGCGCTTTGGTACGAGATCCACTCAAGTTTGGTCCAACATGGCAGATGCTGTACATGAACTTCACTACCAGCTTCCTCGGAATCTTCATGGCAATTCGCCTGGACGAGATCTTCCGTGTCTGGCCAGCGCGGGAGGAACGCATAGAACTGACCGGCCACTGGCATGCACTCTCGGCTATCATCGCCACCATCATTCTGCTTTACTATGGCAATATTATCGGATTGAAAGGAAAAGTCCGGCAGTTTTACGGATGGGGTATCCTCTTTTTTTCCGATCTCGCCTTGGCTGGAGTAACAATTTATGAGATGAAACGTCTCTTTATCACAGAAGCCGAACAGCAACCACTCGTAAATGGACTAATGTATGCCATTGACATTGGGCTGGGTATGTTGGTTGTCTTACTGGCAAGTGTAATGGTCTGGCGTTTGATCGATCTGTTTAATAGAAATGGACGTTGGTCTGAAGAAATTAAGCCGGAGCTCTCGCAGGAGGTGGAGAAATGAAACTTAATATACCGACATTCATCCTGCTGGCTATACTGGTGGCTTCGTGCACATCTGTGGATCTAAACGCTCCGGTTCCTACTTTTAACACAGGGATAAATCCGGATGTTTGGGCGCAAATCCCCGCGGGAGAATTTTACTTTGGCCAATACGACTACTCCAAAACCACTGATGACTACGAAATCATGGTGACAGATGTGACCACCGCACAATATGCAGCATTCCTCACCCAGGCGTTGGCTGAAGAATATGTGAAAGTGAGCGGCGATCAAATCGTTGGATTTTACCCTGGTGACGATTTTCACGGAGTCAAACATGAGGAAGAGATAGCTGCGGGTGATTGGATGTTTATCCCGTTGAATGATCCATCCCAAAGGATTGTGTTTGATGGTAAAAAGTTTTTATCTCAAGCTGGGTATGAGAATCATCCAATGACGATGGTCACATGGTTCGGGGCGTGGGGCTATTGCGGTTACTTTGATGGGTATCTACCTACAGAGCTGGAATGGGAGAAAGCGGCACGTGGAACTGACTTTCGGCCTTTCCCATGGGGGGATGAAATCGTACGTGAAAATGCCAATTTTTACGCCAGTCGCGACCCGTTTGAAGATATGAAATCCTATGGCTCACGCACTTCTCCGGTTGGTTTCTATAATGGCAAAACCTACAACGGTTATGTCACACTCGATTCCGTATCACCTTATGGATTATATGACATGGCGGGAAATGTCTGGCAATGGACAGGTGATGTGTACGAAGGTATGCACTACCGTTTCATGCGTGGCGGTTCGAAAGATACCTATGATATGGACCTGCGTATCTGGACAAGGAATAATGCCACTCCCGCCTATTTCAGTCCTGGAGTTGGTTTTCGATGCGCTCGCGATAGCAGTTAAATTGGCATAGTGGTGTTGGACTAGTAATTCTCACCCCACTATTTCATCTTATGGAGTGAAGTCATGAAAACGATTTTCACCAAAATACGATTGTATTGGCCGCTAATTAAAAGTTTGCAAACCGGCTTGTTAGTAGCCACTGGATTAGCGGGGTACATGACTGTTCGCTGCCCTGTCTTTAATCTGCCTACAATGGCTGGTTTATTTTTCAGTCTGGTTGCATCCATTAGCGGTAGTACCATTCTTAATATGTGGTGGGATCGCGATATCGATGCCAAAATGGGACGAACGAACAAAAGACCATTGGCTGCTGGGAAAATTGACCCCCATGAAGCTTTATGGGTAGGGTTGTTACTCTCCCTATCTGGAGTAGGGCTGGCGGTTGCCATGGATGCTCTCTATGGCTTGATTATTTTTGCCGGCTTATTCATTGATGTGGTCATCTACACCATATGGCTCAAACGACGTGTATGCTGGAGCATCATCTGGGGCGGGATTTCGGGTGGAATGCCCATTCTAGCCGGGCGCATCCTTGGACTTGGCTCATTTGATTGGGTTGGAATCATGCTTTCACTCGGCATTCTCCTATGGATACCGACCCATATCCTGACTTTCAATATGAGGTACTTTGATGATTACAAAGCCGCAGGTGTACCCACTTTTGCGTCCACCTATGGATTCAAAATTACCCGGATAACAATTGCTATTTCGAGTATTTTTGCTGCACTTGCAATGGGCTTTGCTGCATTGGGCATCGGTATGGAATGGGGTTTTCTGCGTTTGCTCGGTGTGCTTTCGATTGGTTTGGTTGTGCTAGCAGTCATCTTGATCTTCCGCCCTACGGAGCGTGTCAATTTTGGACTGTTTAAGTATGCCTCGATCTACATGCTTTCTTCTATGCTATTGATGGTAATTTAATGACCTATCACTACTAGTTTTCATAGCAAGTTCAAACCTGCTGTCCAGAAAAGTTTGGCTGCATATCTCCGCTGGACTCGTTTGGTTAGGCGTGGGACTGATGCTGATCGGATTTGCCTCCCGTTGGTTGAAACCGGTTAATTTTTCCACCATGCTCTTACTGGTTACAGCAGGCCTCTTACTGGCAATTGGGATCTATTTCTTCGGCTTTTCGAAGCTGGCCAAAAAGAATATTAATCGCATTAGCGGGTTGGAAGGTGAAAAAGTATGCTTGTTCGCCTTTCAGGGATGGACAAGTTATCCACTGGTTTTGTTCATGATCTTTCTGGGAATCTACCTGCGCACCTATTCACCCTTCCCGAAACCTCTACTCGCCATCCTGTATCTTGGGATCGGCGGTGGGCTATTGTCTGCCAGCCTGCACTACTTTGCACATATCGCACGGACACTTCGTACCAACATTTCCGAGGTATAAATCATGAAAATATCCATCTTGGATCGAATCTTACTCCTCCTCACCGGTTTCCTCGCTGCATACCAGATTGCGGTTGGAATTGACGGTTTGAGCACATTACCGATGATTGCCTACTCCACCGCCTTTGGCGTTTTGCTGGTAGCAGGATTGCTACTTCTCATCCTTGGCTTTGAGGTGCTGGATTCACCCATTGTAGTCATGATTTCGACCATCATTCCACTTAGCCTTGCAACTGGACTCGTTTGGCAACACTTCTCATATTTCCGGATCGATTATTTGGTTTTCGCAATCGTTGGTCTCCTTGCAATAGTTATCACCCGAGCGCTTCCTATCAAAAACAAACTACCCTTATTCGTTCTGGTAATTGTGCATGGGATTGCAGGCCTGACAATATTCCTTCTTCCAATTAACTTGTTCCTTACTGGTACCGCCTCGGCAGGTTTAATTTTGATTAGTGTAGGTGGACTCCTGATCAGTCTAGGCGGGCTGTTGTTAGCATTGCTCAAAGCAGGCAAACCACTGCTTTCACGTGAAATCATTTTTCGGGTCTTGCCCTGGCTACTTTTATTGATGACAGCTTCATTTGTGATGGGATTTGCACTGGGATAATCCACTCTGCTGGTGCTAGGGGAAATGAGTATCGTTAGATAACAGAAAGGAGTGTAATATGAGAGACAAATGGTGGGCTAAACTTCTGCGTTTTATGGGTATTGTTTTAATGAGCCTAACAGCCGCCTTCACATTGATGGGTGGTGCAGGTACAACCTGTGTTGCACTTAACCCAATGGGATATGAAGGCAAATTCTCTGGGATTGCATCATTTCAATGGTTATGGATATTGTTTGTTCTGTTTGGGATTGCTGCTGGGATTATGGGAGTACGTGCTGCAGTCATGCTTATAAAAGGAAGGAAACACGCGTACCGTGCTGTAATCATTGCACTACTGCTAGGAACAGGTATTAACGCGGTCCATATGTTTGCCTCGCGTGTACTGCGTGGTGCATCTATGCCAGTTGATGGAGTTCTGTATACAAATGTGCTCACACTCTTGGTCTTCCTTCTATTCCGCATACCCAGTATTTGGCCAGGGATTAATTTCGAGAAACAAACCGACGACCAGCACGTAAACAGGAACGCCGCCGCTTATGCTTTAATCGCTGTAGGATTACTCACTCTTACGATCCAGTTTATGATGGTTCCTACACATTCGATTCGTGGGTTAAATTATGCTGATGTGTGGCATGTGGCATTGTCCCTCCTCGGTGGTGGCCTAGTCATGTCAGGAGTTCTTACCACTTTTTCAACCTTTTCCTCAATGTCAAATTTCAAAGCTTTGTGGGGAGCAAAAAGCTTACGAGTGCGGAATCAAGAAATTTTCCATAAATCGTCCTAGAATTACTATTGTTGTCCTTATATTTCTCTTAGCTGGATTTCCAGTTCTTTGTTGCCAGTAAACATGCTAGCTATTTTGGAATGGGTGAAACTCTGCCCAAACCCGAAAAGGCCAACCTGAGAGTGATTATTGTGCCACAACAACACACAGCGAAATCAGGGAGAATAGGTTTATTTCAACGAATGCAAAGAGTACCCATATTGGAAAACAGGGTTGATTGAAGTATTGAGAAGAGAGACTAACAAGGCAGGCCAATTGGATCATTACGATATAGATAACCAGCGCATTAGACAATGCCTACAAATCTTCCGAGCACCAAGATCCTGGCTACTATACTCACATGACTAACTTAACATATAGTACTTACATTTGGGCAGACTAATAATACGACCAGGAGATTTATTTAACCATCATGGTTGCCTATTGAACAAGAGTAAATCGTATTTCTCCGTGAAATTAGAGTTTTAGCTATTTATAAAATTTGTCTCGTAATCTCTCGCGTAATATACCAGGCTGTGATCATAGCCGTTGGTACTCCTCCTGGGTTATGAACGTAATGGCCGACAGGATAAAAATTCTCAATTGGCAGGTCTTTGGCAAAGTTGAAGAGAGGTGTATATTTCGGATCCCAATTCCAACCCGATGTACTGCCACGCCAATTTGAGGTGTAGCGTTCGTAGGTCAAAGGTGAGGCAGCTTCCTGAACTACAATGTGGGTGCGCAATCCCGGCAGGAATTCTTCAGCACGCGTGATGAGTTCTTCCGTGTAAGCAGCTTTACGGGACTTGTAAGTTTGCCGTTTGCATTTAAGCGGTTCCCAATCTTCAAAGGGGCTGAGTGCAGCGACGAACAAGGAATGTTTCCCTGTTGGTGCAACCGATGGATCATCCTTGCTGAGCAATACGAGCTGGATGTATTTTCCGTCCGCGCAGGTGAAAAACACGTGGCTTTCGTTGAACCGTTTCAAGGCCACGGAAAACTCCGGGCTGCTGCTTAGACCCAAAAAAACTGCAAAGAGGGATTCAGAGGGACGCGCTTTCTCAAGTTTATCGGTCATTGTCGAGGATAGATGATCGCGTCCGATCAATTCAAAGCAAGTATGGTTCAAATCTGCAGCGGATACAACCCAATCGGCAGAGATGAATTCCCCGTTCTGTAATTCCACTCCAGTGGCTTGACCGTTCTCCGCTCTGATTCGGCGGATGCGTTGCCCTAGATGAACCTCACCGCCATTTTCATGAATGAAGCGCACAAATATATTGGCAAAGGCTTGCATCCCACCAATGGGAACCCAGGTATCGTAGTAGTATGACGCCCACATGCCGAGTGTGTTCTTGCCTGCCATTACCGGGAAGCCAAGCTGGTTAAGTATTTGCCGCAAATAACCATCCTTGAAATAGCGGTCATGCAGACTGCGGTTGGTTTGTCCGTTTGCCACCCAGGAAGCCCAGGGAAACAACGGGTGATGAATTGCCAACTGCACGATGGTTTTGAAGACATCACGTCCGAACATCATCCCACTTTTCAGTGAGTCGTGGAAACCGGTACCGCCGATCTCAACCCAACGGAAGTATCGCTTCAAAGCGCTCTTTTCATCTGGAAAACATTTTTCTAGATCACGACAGGTCTGGGCTGGGTTTCTTAATGGAATATCGTGTTCCTCCCAACTTATCTGATGTCCTGTGCGGACAAAGCGTTGTTCCTCCTCCAAACCGAGTTCCTTAAGAATGGGGAAGATGATCCCGTTCGAGCCGAAGGAAGTTGGTCCTGAAGGGAATGTGAAACCCTGGCGCACAAAGGATGAAACATAACCACCAGGCAGGTTGTGCTGTTCAAACACTTGAACTTTTAACCCGGTTCGCACTAGGAAGGCAGCAGTTGTTAGACCCGCCAATCCACCGCCGATGATAAGGATCTTTTTTTGAGTCAAAACGAACACCTCGCTTTTATTTTACCTGATGTCGTGCGAGCAAGTAAAAACACCCGACCAGGATTCCAGGGAGTAAATGCAAAATGACCGATCGTGTCGTTGAATGTTTTTCGATTTGATCTTGTTTCATATTATTGTTTCTTTCATATTAGTTTGAGAATTAGAAATTTGGTTATTAAGACACTCTTCAAAAACAAACAGAAAATTGAATCGCCAAATTTCACCCGCGAAGGGAGGCGGTTTTCCGCGGTTCCATTGTTGTAGACGTTCACAAGAACAATAAAAAGCCAAACAAGGCTTGCTTACTTGTGTATCACCGCAGCCCATCCTAGTTTATGGCATTGTGGACACTTGACGTACCTACGAAAAATGAAGTGGGGACCCAGGTAGACTAACCAACTCGTTGGCTGGAACTCAGCGTGGCAATGGGGACATTTATAACCGTAGTTTTTCCTTTGCCAAAAGAATAACCGGAAGATTATCCAGGCTATTATGACCAGGATAATTAAATAATACTCATTCATTTGTATTTCTCCTTTATATTTTCAACTACTGCAAATTAAAACCAGACTTCCAATAACCTGATAAAGATTTAACTTCGATTGGTCATTTTTCCTCCTTGTTCATTGTGGTTAATTCCCACCGTGATAACGACGTTGCCTTTTTTATGCCCTTGCTCGACATAGCAGTGCGCCTCGGCCATCTGTTCCATGGGATAGCAACTGTCTATGACCGATTTTATCTTTCCCGCCTCAATAAGCTCTTTGAGCATGATCAGATATTCGGTCTTTTCGCTTGTCGGGGATTTGACGGTTAGAAACGCCCCGTTTTTCTTCAAAGAGCTTTTATAGCCCGGAGTCGAAATCTTGCCCACCGCGTCAAAAATAACATCATAGGTCTCACCGCTCTGGGTGAAATCCTCTTGAATATAATCAATTACCTTATCCACTCCTAGCGAGCTTACCAATTCTAAATTTGAAGTACTGCACACCCCGGTTACTTTTGCCCCAAAGTGGTACTTGGCAATCTGCACCGCAAAAGTACCTACACTTCCGGAAGCGCCATAGATAAGGACTTTTTGCCCCCTCTGAATGTTTGCTTTTCTAAGTAGATCCAACGCTGCCATACCCCCGATAGGAACGGCGGCGGCTTCCTCATAGGTCATATTTGCAGGTTTTCTGGCTACTACTCCTTGTTTCCATTCTTCGGGCAGACATACATACTCGGCATAAGCGCCAGCTCCCAACCCAGTGGTCGTTCCAAAAACCTGATCAGCCTTCTTAAACAGTTTTACATCTTTACCCACCGCTTCAACTTCCCCGGATAACTCATACCCCAGTATAGTTTTTTTGGGTTTTGTGAGGCCAAACATTATGCGCACCACGAGAGTAAATAATTTGGAATCCGGGTGTTCGCCAGTTCGAGCCCACAATACCCCTGATGTTACTGTTGTCGCGTATACTTTTACCAGTATTTCATTGTCCTTGGGCGCAGGTTTCTCTACCTCTGTTAGTTGTAGAACATCCGGTGGTCCGTAATTTGTGTACACAATTGCATTCATTTTTTCTCCTTGAGTAACACCATACCTTCGCCAATCCATTCCTGCGCAAAGGTACGGTGTTTGTTTAATTTTTATTATCAGGACTAACCTTCAGAGTTGCGCCACCTGGCAGCAAACCAAACAATCAGCAGAAGACAGAGGGTCTCGATGCTGGCGATGAAGATGTAGTGAGGGTATGATGTCATGCCGACCCAGATATAGGCTATGATGACGATGCCAACGACGATATTGACCCAGCGGTTGATTCCGTACTTCAGCACACGGGACAGGACGATCATGGCAATGGCGAGCTGCCCGAAGATCGCGGCGCCCAGCATAATTTGGGGGATGGATGCGCCCATGCTGGTAGCGGTTCTCGCCACTTCCTCTAATGCCCCAGGGATGTACAGCAAAGAATATCCGCCTTCAACATGTTAATCATGACAACGATCCATAATGTTGAGAGCAGAACTTTCGTATCTATTTTTCCTGTGGTTTTTACGCTTGTATTCATTTTTTTTCTCCTTTTGAACGATATGAGTTTCATTGAGTTGGACTTGCATAAAACTGTGGTTGCCACCCGGTTAGCGGGGGTTGAAATCGGCTAGAAATGTTATCAAAGGCAAACTTCCTTTCCAAGCAGCTTATATCGATTTACTATTTGACATCTAGACGCATCTGCCGATCTACACTTTCAGGGTTGCGCCACTTCCATGCATGCCCTGCTTATTTGAATAACCTTTGAATAGAAATATTATTAATACTGCAAGACAAAGTGAAATAGATAATCCAGCGTCAACTTTTGCTGCACCGTTTGCACCGTTTATAAGGAATGAATTAATCATATAATGTTGCAATAATCCTGAAACAATCCAGTTTCCACCAGTTTTCATATAAAGCCAGGTCATGATAAAAGCTAGAGAAAAAACGAACAATATAAACCAGACAAATGACATTCCGGATTGCCTTGTTCCTGGTGACAAAAATGCTACCAGATGAAATACGGTCCAGAAGATTGACAAAATACTTGTTGCAGCGATCGGTGAATGGAGTTGCAACAATCTGGGTAGGGCATACCCTCTCCACCCTAATTCTTCCCCAATTGGACCAGCATCGGTAAATATATTAAGACTAAAAATTAGTAGTGGGAAAGTACCGAAATACGCAATCCAGTTAAATGAGGTTGCTCCAATTCCGGTCAGATAAGTAAAAAGTCCATAAACCAGCAGAACTAAAGGGATAATAAATATGGCAATTAACAACCACTTTGGTTTAGTTAAAAGCACGCCTCTTTTAAATAAAGCAACGAGGCCATTCCATTTCTCAAAAATTATTGTCATTGTTAGCCCTGCGATAGTAGGCGCATAAATAAGTATCATTACAAATAAATTGTTATTACTTATAGGACCGAATATTTTTTCAATTTGACTTCGAAATGCCATACCAAGTCCCCCAAGTCCGAACATGATCGCGAAAGTAATGATAAAAAATAAAACTAGTTCTTTTACCACGTGCGGTCGGTTTGTTACGTAATAAGGTTGAATTTCATTCATGCTACTTTTTCCCTCTGTAACAGATGTTGTTCTTTTCATCCCGAGGGGACTTACTTCTGTTGTGTTCATTTTTTCTCCTTTTTTTGAATGGTACTGATGAGTTTCATTGAAAATATTGTGGTCGCCACCCGGTTATCGGGGGTTGAAATGGGCTGGGAATGTTATCAAAGACAAACCTCCTTTCCAAGGTGCTTATATCCATTTACTATTTGACTTCTGACTGATCCGCCTGGCCGGGTTCAACAGGACTGACCGAGACCAATGGCAAACCTAGGTCACGCACTTTTTTTAGCATGCCATGCAAAGCGGACTGGTCAACCACCGGGCCGGTTAGAAGCGTGTCGCCGTTTTCTTCCAGTGTAATAGTCAGGCCCTCAAACCAGTCGCTCCACCGGTCATCCAGGTGCCCTTGATGCGGATTTTGTAGCGCTGAGGTTGGTTATGTTTTTCATTGTGTGTTTGTTTGTCACTCATCATGCGCCTTTTATTTATCCTTTCGTTGTTTATCTACTCAAAGGATATTGCTAAATGTGTTGAGGCGTCATCACTACATGTGTTGATTGATGTGTTGATTTTTAATCGGGAAGTTGGGGTGAAAATAAAAAACTCTGGCAGGTGGTTCGAACCACCTGCCAGAGTCAGAGTTGATGATTGCTTATCCGCTATACCAAATCGAATTCCTCCGCCCGGTAGACGGCCGCCCGGCGGTTGTTCACTCCCAGCTTGTTGTAAATGTTATTGGTATGGGTGCGCAGAGTGTGGAGCGAGACGATCAGTTGTCCGGCAATTTCGGGGCCGCTTAATTCGCTTCGTAGCAGTTTGAGCACTTCCAGTTCGCGTTCACTCAAAGGTTCTATCATGTCTGATTTTTGATGGATGATTGCCCTGGCTCGGCCAGGACGGGCTGATTGTGGCGCAGCCACCGGTTGTGTAAAGGCAGCCAGGAGTTTGTCCGCATAACCGCTCAGCGGATTGTCTCGATTTCGCGATTGCTTTTCAATCAAGGATCGCATTGGCTCGCCCTCATCCACAAAGATGCGGACATAGCCCTCAGGCTCGGCCAGAGCCAAAGCACGTTCCATTGACGCGAGAGCCTGGGAGACATTACCCTGTGCCTGGAGTGCGAGCGCTTGCGCCACCAGGATTTCTATCACGCTACCGTTCCTTCGGTCTGCTTCTGCCGCTTGCAGGAGTCGCTCCAGCAAAGCGATTGCCTCATGAATGGAACCAGTTGCCGGGTCGTTTTGATGCTGGGCGATGAGGATCCGGGCCAGTGTGATATGTTCGAACTCGCCCAGGTAGCTGAGATCGTCATCCACAGACAGGCCGCGCTTACGCGCCCAATCCAGGGCTTCGCTCAACCGGCCCTGCCGGAGATACACCCTTGCCTTCAATGCATCAATGGGACGGAAATCTGGCATGGAAGTTCTGACATACAAACGCCTAGCCTCATCCAAAAGGTCGAGTGCAGTCTCCAGATCTCCCTCAGCCTCTTTCAATCGGGCTTGGGCCAATCGCCAGCGGTAAGGCCAGTCAATTAAAGCCTGCTCACCCAATTCCCCGCTTGTGTGCAGGTGCTGGGCAGCGGATTGCTGATCGCCCTGCTCGTGACACAGCAGACCCAACCCCAAATATAAATTGGCGGTTACATGGCGTACTTGGTCATGCGTTGAGGCAAGCTGAATTGACTGCTTGTAGGTTCTCCCTGCTTCGCGCAGGCGCCCCTGGGCAACGATGATTCCTGCCAGGTAGCCGCCGGTAGCGATGGCAAAAATGATGTTGCCCACCTTCTGACAATAATTCATCCAAACAGAAAATGCCTTTTGGGCTCCATCCAGATCTCCGCGCGACAAGTAAGCCATCCCCAGGGTCGCGGCTGCCATGGCGTGACTGTCAGAGTCTTCTTCAGGGCTGAGTTCAAGCGCCAGCTCGGCGTACTTCACCGCACCTCCGATATCGCCTTGAACCTGTGCATTATTGGAATGGGCCAGGGCAATCTTGACTGGCAGGGTGCGAAACTGCGCCTCGTCAACCACGATCATCCCATCTGTTGAATCTTCCAGCCGTTGTTCGGTATCCTCCAGCCAGGACTTGCCGGCCTCAAACTCGCCCCTGTCCATTAACGCCCTGGCATACTCAAAACTAAGCACCGGCCGGGCACGCACTACTTCGTCCGGCAGTTTTCTTACCCAGCCCAGCCAGGTGCCAGACTGGAAATTGGCATCCATTGCCGGGTAAGTCTTTTCAATCAGCCCTGCGGCGCGCTCGAAATCCCTGGCGGTCAGCGCATGGCGGATTGCCTCGGCTAACTGGTTGTTTTGTTCATACCAGGCGCTTGCCCGCTTGTGCCAAAGCGGGATTTGATCGGGCTGTTCCTCCAGCGCGTGCGCAAGGAGAACCTCGGTAAAAAGGTGGTGATAGCGGTACCACTGACGCTGGTCATCAAGCGGAACGATGAACAGGTTGCCCCGCTCCAGAGCCTCCAACATCCCTCTGCCATCTTCCTGTCCGGTGACGGCATCGCAAAGTGGCCCACTGAGCCGTTCAAGAATGGAGGTTTGCAGTAAGAAGTTATGCACATGTTCAGGCTGGCGTTGCAGAACCTCTTCGACGAGATAGTCCAGGATGAAATGGTGGCTGCCGGTGAAAGATTTGATGAAACTGGCGGCATCTGTTCTCCCCTGCATGGAAAGGGCGGCTAATTGCAGGCCGGCGATCCAACCTTCGGTTCGAGCCTCCAGCGCGGAAATATTCTCTGGCGAGAGATCCAGGCTCATCATCCGGTTTAGGAACTCGGCGGCTTCGGCGGGGGTGAAACGCAGGTCGACTGCGCGCAGTTCGGTTAGTTGGCCGCGGGCGCGCAGCCGGGCTAAGGGCATTGGTGGGTCTTCACGGGTGGCGATAACCAGATGGATCTGCGGCGGCAGGTGCTCGAGCAGAAAAGTGAGGGCTGAGTCAACCGGTTTGGAATCGATTACGTGGTAGTCGTCCAGAACGAGGATGAAATGATCTGGAAGAGTGGTAATTTCGTTGAGCAGGGTGGTCAGGATCGCTTCGGATGGCGGTGGCTGAGGCGTTTGGAGGGCAGCTAACACGCCCGCTCCGATCTTCGGCGCAATTGTCTGCAATGCCGCCACGAGGTAAGTCAGAAAACGCGCGGGGTCGATATCCCCTTCGTCTAGTGACAGCCAGGCGGCCGGTTTCCCGCAACCGGCGACCCATTCGCTGACCAGCGTGGTCTTGCCAAACCCAGCGGGTGCAGAGATGAGCGTGAGTTTGCGGCTTGCCAGAAGCCCCTCGTTCAGCCGCTCGTTCAAGCGCGGACGGAGGACAATCTTAGACCGAGGTGGGGGAAGATATAGCTTGGTGGTTAAAATAGGTGCAGACATTCTGAAAGTAATTATACAATGCACCAAAAAAAAGGCGCTACAAATTTGACCATTCATAACAATTTAAGATTTAAAGAACCTACTTTATTGGATGACTCTATCATAGGAACCTTTTTATCTTGACAATATGGAAATGATGGATGACGGACACTTAGAATTGACCAATGGGGAGCATGAGCTTACTTTCACCGGTTCTGTTGACACTACCGGGGTTCCGGCGGAACACCATTGGTGTCTCCGTTGCTCTTTTGTGCGAGCCCATTTAGTATTAGCACAAATGAATGTGCTTCTCGAGCATATATGACACGTCCGCTATCTTTTCATAACGCAAAAGGATTTGCTAATTTTATGATCATGAAATAAACACACATGTTTCACTTGACAAAATATAACCATGTGATAATATAGCTATAGTGTCATATAAAACTATGAGGATATAATTATGTCTCTCGATTATGCAATTCTTGGACTCTTGAATTATGAACCAATGACAGGATATGAGCTTAAAAAAATGATTGATATCTCGATCAGTCATTTTTGGCCAGCAGTCCAATCCCAAATCTATAAAACACTCAACCGACTAGAAAAAGATGAATGGCTGACAGTTGAGACCATCCCCCAGGAAACACGTCCACCCCGAAAGGTCTATTCAATAACCACATTAGGACGTAAGGAGTTTCTTAACTGGCTGGAAACCTCACAGCCGTACACCGGAACCAGAATCACCTGGATGGTTCAGCTATTCTTTGCAGGACAAATGGGAGATGCGAAAATATTATCTATTCTAAAAAACCTCCTGGAGAATTTGCAGCATCGACTACAGGCATTTACGATGATTCCAGAGGAAAACAGAGAGACATTGCAGGATGATGATCCTAGAGATCGTTTTTTTTGGTTATTGACGGCTGATTATGGCGTCGCTCAGACAATTTCTCAAATCCAATGGTTAAAAAAAGTAATCTATACTGTGGAAGAGCGCAATTATCACTTGCCTACATTGGAGGACTTGCGCATTTGATCTGTGAAAAATGTATCGCTGATGGAGAATAAAATGCGAGAACCTAAATTGTCCAGCATGTCTGTACCACTTCGTATCGTTATCGGACTATCTATGAGTGTTGTTAGTGGTTTGTCTTTTATGATGGCTTTTCCACCTTATGAGATTTGGCCATTGATCTTTATTGGTTGGATTCCCTTGCAGGTGGCACAATTTCGTATCATGCCAAATCGTTTCTCTTCGCTGGCCTCCGCGCTCGCCATGTTTGTCTGGCTGCAGGGATATTTGGGACCAGTATTTGCTCCAATCGGCACCTTTATGGTATGGCTCCCAGTGGCCGTGGCAGTGCTAACTATACTGACAGAAGCCGGATTGCGTAAATTTCACGAGAAAACCAGATTTCGATGGTTTATACCATCAGGAATTGCCAGTTGGGCGGGAAGTGAAATGATCCGTCTTTTTATCCCAATCGCTGGAACATGGGCATTTGTCGCGTATCCTCTGTATCGCCAGGTTTGGTTCATCCAGCCGGTCAGTATTTTTGGGATAATCGGTTTGGGGATGTTGATCATTCTTGTGAACTTGGCTCTTGCCATGCTATTGATCGCTGTTTTAGATATGCAGTGGACCTTTCCCGATGAACACATCCCCTTGCCTTTGTCTTTGGCAAAACCTTGGGCGCTTATTGCTGTAGTGGTGCTGGCTGCATGGACAGTAGTCAGCCTCGTGCAGTATATGATGCCCTTGAATACACCGTCTGTTAAAGCAGCTGCCATTCAACCGTCTGCATCTCCGATAGTCACAGCTAATCAGGGTATGCTGGAAAAAGCTGCTGCGATTCGAACAAGAATGGTTGAACAGAGCTATAAAGCCGCAAATGATGGCGCTCAATTCATTGTCTGGCCCGAAGCGGCATTAACGTGGGATCCAAAGATTGATTCCTCTGAGGTCAATTTTTCCGAGCTGGCAAAGAACACTAATGCATATTTGACAACTGGATACATAGTAATCCTGGAAAAAGGATTCCGTAATGAAGCTACGGTTGTCAACCCGGAGGGTAATTTTCTTGGTGTATTTGGGAAAGACCACCCGGTAGTGTTTGGAGGAGAGACCAGCTTAAGCCGCGGCACTTATCCTGTGTATGACACTGCAATTGGAAAACTTGCAACTATTATTTGCTACGATCTGGACTATACGGATACTACCCGAAAAATGGTACGTCAGGGGGCACAACTAATTGCAGTTCCATCCAATGACTGGGGTTCAATAGCAGATAAGCATTACAGCCATGTCGTTTTTCGCGCCGTTGAAAATCGGGTTGCGATGGTCAAGGCTGATGGCGGTTATGACTCCGCGATCATCGATCCTTTCGGGCGTATTCAGGCTTTGGCAAGTTATCCGAGTGGAGGAGAGGCTACTCTTGTCGCTGATGTGCAAATCGGCAGTGGCAAGGGAACAATTAATTCCCGCCTGGGTGATTGGACTGGCTGGATCGGTTTGGCTGGAATGATATTCTTCATATTTGGCAGCGGCTGGCTTGTAAAGAAAGCGTCAAAGCATCCTTCATAACTCCAAAATATTTAGACAATCAGTAACACGCTAAACCAACAAGAGTTGGTTTAGCGTGTTACTGATTTCCAACAATTCGAGTGGAACGATGGATTTTATATTATGTTTCCATCAGAAGCGTCTATAATACTTATGCAATATATGATCACCTTCAAGGAAATTCCGCTGGCAAAATGGAGGTATTTTCCATGACAACTGTCCTGAACGGTAGAGATATCCTGCATGTCAAGGATATTAAACTGGAACACATTGGTATGATACTCGAAACAGCCTCCCGCTTTGAACAAGTATTGGCATCGGGTGGGCGTTTAAGCAACATGGCGGGCAAAGTTCTGGCTATGTTGTTCTATGAACCATCTACGCACACACGCTTATCCTTTGAAACAGCCATGCTGCGTTTGGGCGGTCAAGTGGTTTCAGTGCCAGATGGGAAATCCTCCAGTTCTGCTGTGAAGGGAGAAACCCTGTATGATACTGGCAAAATGATCGATGGCTACGCTGATGTGGCTGTCATACGCCACATGCAAGAGGGCAGCGCACAGGAATTGGCTGATGGTACTGCTGTGCCAGTGATCAATGGCGGCGATGGTTCCGGGCAGCATCCTACCCAGGCGCTGTTGGATATTTATACGATTCAGAAGGAAAAAGGAAGGTTGAATAATCTCACCGTCACCCTTGCTGGAGATTTAAAGAACGGGCGAACGGTACATTCTCTCTCCTGGTTGCTCGGAAAGTATGGCCCACGCTTTTATTTTGTATCACCCGAAGAATTGCGCATGCCGGCTGAGATAACTCAAGCTTTGATCGCAGATGGCATTGAAGTGATCGAGACTACGAGTCTGGTTGAGGCGGCAGCAAAAAGCGACGTTTTGTATATGACCCGGGTTCAAAAAGAACGCATCAATGACCCTGAAACTTATGAACGTCTGAGGGGTACGTATGTGATCGATGCACAAATGCTAAAAAACTCCAAACCCAGCCTTACCATCATGCACCCATTGCCACGGGTGGATGAGATTGCCCGGGAGGTTGATGGTTTTGAAGGCGCTGCATATTTCCGCCAGGCTGCTAATGGTGGACCAATCCGCATGGCGATTATTGCGCTTGTAACCGGTCATGAATAAAGTTAGTTATTCTACGTAAGCAAAAATAAATATACAGGGAATCGAAACCAGGAGATCCTTTCATGCCCGACCAATCCGGATCACATTTTGAGTTGACATCTAAAATTGTCATTTCGGCAAAAAGAATATTCTTAAACCTCACTCCACCTTTGCTGTATGAAGAAATTATCAGGCGCCACGAAGCGATGATGGCTGAGTCCGGTCCTTTGGTAATATATACCGGAAAATGCACCGGACGATCTCCAAATGATAAATTCATTGTGCACGAGGCTGGCAGTCAGGATGTGATCTGGTGGGGTAAAACGAACAAACCATTCCCGGCCGAAAAATTTGAGAGTCTCAAACTGCGTATTTTAGAATACTATGGACAAAAAGAACTCTTCGTGCAGGATTGTTATGGTGGCGCTGATCCTAAATACAGGTTTCCAACACGGATCATAACCGACACAGCCTGGGAGAGCCTGTTCGCATATAACATGTTTATCCACGCAGATGATATTCCACCTCAAGATTTTTCCCCTGAATTGACCGTACTGGTAGCCTCCGGGTTTGAGGCTGAACCGGATATTGACGGTACTCGATCCGATGTAGTTGTGGTAATTCATCCCGGCCAAAAAATGGCGATCATCGCTGGTACACGTTATGCTGGGGAGACAAAGAAAACAGTTTTTACCGTACTTAACTATCTCTACCCATTGCAAAACATTCTTCCCATGCATTGCGCTGCGAATGTCGGGACCTCGGGGGATACTGCATTATTCTTTGGCCTGAGCGGAACTGGAAAAACCACCTTATCGGCAGATCCAGGGCGGCGATTAATAGGTGATGATGAACATGGATGGAGCGATCACGGTGTGTTTAATTTTGAGGGCGGCTGTTATGCCAAAGTCATTCGCCTTTCTGCAGAAGAAGAGCCTCAGATCTATGAAATGACTCAGCGCTTTGGTACTGTTCTTGAAAATGTGGTGATAGATCCCGACACGCGTGTCATCGATCTTTCCGATGCCTCAATCACAGAAAATACGCGCGCATCCTACCGGCTGAGTGAGTTGGAAAATTATGAACCAAGCGGTATGGGAAATCATCCAGACAACATCATTTTCCTAACCGCTGATGCATTTGGCATACTTCCACCCATATCACGGCTCACACCTGAGCAAGCCATGTACCACTTCCTTTCTGGTTATACTGCCAAAATTGCCGGTACAGAAAAGGGCGTCAAAGAACCGCAAGCAACTTTCAGCGCCTGTTTTGGCGGACCATTTATGGTGCAGCACCCCATGGTTTACGCAAGACTATTAGGAGAAAAGTTAAAGAAGCATAAGTCCACTTGCTGGTTGGTGAACACTGGCTGGACAGGCGGACCTTATGGCGCTGGCCAGAGGATAAAGATCACTCATACGCGTGCGATGATCAATACGTTACTTGATGGTGGCTTGAAAAATGTGGCATTTTCAACTGATCCTGTGTTTGGCGTTTTCGTGCCGCACACATGCCCGGGTGTTCCAGATGATCTTTTAGTCTCCAGGAATACATGGGCAAATTCTGCGGTTTATGATGTCCAGGCTACCAAACTGGCAAACATGTTTAGAAGCAACTTTGAGCAATTTGCCGATGTAGTACCACAAGATGTTTTAACGGCTGGTCCCAGGACAGAATAAGTCAAGACAAAATTGACCTTGAAGTTACTTTTATTACCGAAATCTTTGGTCAATATCAAACGCTTTTGGTGCAGAGGCGGGCTGGAAAATCATCACCTGTTTCAGGTTAGACACCGCCTTATCCAATCCTTCCTCAACAGACATATATGAATCTTCGTGTTCGATGCTCACGATCTCATCATAACCAACGGAGCGAAGCGAGCTGAATATGTTTCCCCATTCTTTGAGATCATGGCCAAACCCGACAGTTCGAAATTGCCAGGCACGACCATAAGCTGTACCAAAACTCTGCATATCTGTGACACCATAATATGAGACATAGTTTGGGTCAATAGCTGCATCCTTCGCGTGGAAATAAAATAAACAGCCTTCATTCCCCAAATATCGGGCTGCCTGAGATGGGTCAATACCTTGCCACCACATGTGACTGGGATCCAGGTTGGCGCCGATGGCGCTGCAACCTGTTTCTTTCCGCAGTCGGATGGCTGTTGCTGGAGAGTGAACCGAATATCCTCCATGCATCTCCAGCGCAACTTTCACGCCTTTAGCTACTGCTAATTCACCCATTTGCTTCCAATAAGGGATGAGTTTTTCTTCCCATTGCCAATTAAGAACGGTTTGAAAATCTTCCGGGAAAGGAGAAACGGGCCAATTGGGATACTTGGAGTTCTCACTATCTCCCGGACACCCTGAGAAGGTGACAATACGCTCTACACCCAACAAGGATGCTAGTTCAATGGTATCGCGGATGTCCTGATCGTAACTCTGAGCAAGATCAGCCTGTGGATGTACCGGATTTCCATGACAGCTCAGGCAGCCAAGTGTTAATCCACGACTGCGGAAGAGATCAACGAACGCATTACGGGAAGTCTTATTTGTAATGAGTTCATGGGGATTACAATGCTCTTTGCCGATAAAGCCACCGGATCCAACCTCCACGTGGGTAATACCTTTGGATTTGAAAATATCCAGGACTTCGGCCAAGGGTTTATCTTTATACAATACTGAAAAAGCTGAAAGTTTCATGATGAGATCCTTTGAATACTACCGAATGGTTGTGTTTATGTGATGAATTATATCATTCACAGCGATGTGTTTCAATAATAACTACTGCTTCGCCTGATAATCTTGATCGAATCCCATAAAAGATAATGCAATTTCCCAGTATATGCTAGCGCAATCTTTAATGGAAGAGTAATAATCAGAATAAATCAAAATTGGCAAATTTAAAATGAAATATTGTGGTATCATACAAATATAAACGGAAGCAAACAAACATTTTACTAACATTATCCATTTGCCAAATTGGAGTTCACATTCAAATATGGCTGAAATGTACAGCATAGAACGAAAAGCAGAAATCCATAAGATGCTCGAAGAATCCGGACGCATCGAAGTAGCAAAACTGGCCGAGATTTTTGATATATCAAAAGAGACAATTCGGCGCGATCTGCGGGAATTGGAAGAAATTGGCGCATTGCATCGGACGCATGGCGGAGCTGTATCTGCACAGCCCAACTCATTTGCCGAGGATGAGTATCCAATTGAAATGCGCCAAATACATCAACCTAAAGAGAAAGACGCAATATGTAAGGTGGCTGCCAGTTTTATAGAAATGGATGACAGTATCTTTGTGGATAACAGTTCTACTTGCTTAAATTTGGTAAAACATATTCCCTCGACATTGCGGCTAACGATCATAACAAATTCAATTAAGCTACTGCTTGAAGCAGCCAGAAAACCGAATCCGAATCAGGTGATCGTCTGCCTGGGAGGTTTGTTCCACAGCGCAAACCTATCAATATTTGGATCTATCACCCAAGAAAACGCGAATAGTTATTTCCCCAATAAGGCTTTTATTTCTTGTGCTGGAATTCACATACCAGATGGTATATTCGATTCCAGCTTATTGGAAGTGGATACTAAAAGAAAGATGATTGCCCATTCGCAAAAAATTTACTTGCTGGCAGATAGCAGTAAATTGAATAAAACCGGCAACGTGTTCCTGGCTAATTTCTCAACTATCAATACTATTGTTACTGATTCCAAAGCAAAATTCAGTCACCTGAATGATCTTCGGAAAGCTGGGAAAGAAATCATTTTGGCTGATTAAGAAAATGAAGCAAGGATGAAAAAAAGGTAGCAACCTGTGATCTATACAGTAACATTGAATCCGGCTATTGATAAAGTCCTTTTCCTGGACGAATACGAGATATCCAAGACCAACCGCCTGTCACGGGTCATTGAAACACTTGGCGGAAAAGGCACACATGTTTCGATAAACCTAAATATATTAGGTATTCAAAGTACTGCTCTAGGTGTATCGTTGGGAGGAAATGGCAGGAAGATCGAGAAAATGCTCAAGGAATGGGGCATAAAAGTGGAGTTTAATCATTATGATTTGCCTGGCATGGAGTCCAGAACAAATTATGAAATTGTGGAAGAAGTAGGGCGTTCCTGTACGATGCTCACAGAGCGGGGCCCAATTCTTTCGGGCAAGATAACAGATGATCTGATTCGCAAAATGGAAATCATGATCAAACCTGAGGATCTGGTGGTTTTGACCGGTGATGCCAGCAATGTAGAAGATCAAGCCATTTATGGGAAATTGATCGTCCTCGCGAACATAGCGGGGGCAAAGGTATTTCTGGACGCCAGCGGGAAATACCTTTCGGAAGGAATAAAATCCCGGCCATTCATGATCAAACCGAATGTGGAAGAACTCTGTCAACTTACCGGCCAGAAAACCGAGACTGAATCGGAGATAATCCATACATTGGGTGGTTTAAATAAGTTAGGTATTGGTATCATTGCTGTGACCCGGGGGAAGGATGGAGCCCTTGTTAATTACCATGGAAAAATATTCAGAGTTGACGCTCCAACTGTGGATGTAAAAAATGTAACCGGATGCGGCGATGCATTCCTAGCAGCATTTATCGCAGGTCTGGAGAAAGAAATGCACATTGAAGATATTCTCAAACAGGCTGCAGGCGTTTCTGGAGCAGCTGCTGAAAGCGAGATCACAACTGGATTTGATCTTGGCAGGTCAATTGTATTGAGCAAGTCTGTGAGTGTTTTACGTATGCATTGAACAAATCGTTTTGAGGAGTTATGATGGCTGAACTACAATATATGGAAACCAGATGTCAAATGAAAAAAATCGCCAAAGCCATGTGGGATCGAAAATTGACGAATGCCGCTGGCGGCAACTTTGCAGTAAGAGTGGATGAAAACCGAATCCTGGTCTCGCCATCGATGATGAGTGAGCATCACATGTGCGAATTGGGTGAAGAGAATTTCCTGCTGATCGATTATCACAACAATGTATTGGAAGGTGTTGGCAAGCTTTCGCGAGAGACAAATATGCACATAATGTTGCTTTCAAAGTTTGATTACATCAAGTGTACGATACATGCCCATCCTCAATTTTGTATGGTGTTTGCATCACAGGGAAAGCCAATCAAGACCGTTACAGAAGCGACAGTTAAACGCGGAGAATATTTTGGATGCATCGAGCACGCTGATGCCTATTCCACGCAATTGGCTGAAAATGTTTATAACTATTTTGATGAACGCCGGGAATTGGCTGAACGTATCGGAATCGGATGCATTTTGCCTCTGCATGGAGTTGTTGTATCTGGCGACAGCCTGATGTCCGCGTTTAGCTGCCTTGAGCGTATGGAGACAGATGCTATTTGCAACATTTTCAAGAATTTTGTAGCATGAAAGCAAGGCTTGTTAAGGGTGGCGTTCTTAGTCTTGATTGAGATAGGTAGGATTATTTGAAGGCAGTGGCACTGGATTTGGGCGGCAGCGGGGGAAAGATCTATTTAGGCTCCCTGGATAATGGAAGAATTTACCTCGAGGGATTGCATCGTTTTCATAATGACCCTGTATTGGTACATGGTCATCTAACCTGGGATATCCAGACCATTTTTTCCAAACTGCTTGATGGGTTACAAAAGTGTGCGATGGTGGGTTTTGAGAGCTTTGGTGTTGATTCATTCTGTAATGACTATGGTTTACTAGATAAGGGGGGAAAATTACTGGCGCCGGTGTATATGTATCGGGATAAGCGGACGATTGGTATCCAGGATGTCATAGATCGTTCAATTTCCCCTTTTGACCTGTATAGAATTACTGGGTGCCAGCAGGCCAGGTTCAATACTCTGCCCCAATTAGCTGCACAGGTGAGAGACAGAGAATGCAATTTGATTGATTCCACAGATAAACTCTTGTTTGTGCCAGATCTGATCAATTACCTTCTATGTGGAGAAAAGAGCACAGAATTCACAATTGCCTCCGTATCCCAACTTTACAACCGATTGGAAAACAAGTGGGATGACGGGATCATAAATTCTATAAGCATCCCAAAAGGAATCTTTCCTGAAGTAAGAGGGGAGTTTGTTTCACTCGGTCCAGTAAAATCAGATTTAATAAAAAAAATTGCTTGCAAAGAATTCTCGGTTTGCACTGTAGGACATCATGATACAGCTTCAGCAGTTGCCGCAGTTCCGACATCTGATCCAAACTTCGTTTACATCAGCAGCGGTACTTGGTGCCTGATGGGGACTGAAACCGAGGAGATGATCACAACCGTGAATACATTTCGATACAACTTTGCGAACGAAGGCGGAGTAGGGGGTAAGAATCGATTCTTGAAAAATATCATGGGTTTGTGGCTGATTTAGGAATGTCAAAGAAGATTCAGAGAAGTTGGTATAACAGGTACATTTGAAGAGATGGACCAGGCGGCCGAATTTACTGAACCTTTCCGCTCTATAATTAACCCGGATGATCCCATCTATTTCGAATCTGGTGATATGGTCGCAAAAATTCAGCATCAATGTATGTTAACCGGTCAACACATACCGGAAAATCCTGGAGAAATTAATCGATGCATTAAAGAAAGCCTGGCTTTGGTTTATCGGCGGACATTGAGCCAACTCGAAGAAATGACAGGCAAAACTTTTCCATGCATACATATTATCGGCGGAGGTGCGAAAAGCGCTTTGCTGAACCAATTTGCGGCTTCCGCCACGGGAAGACCTGTACTTGCTGGTCCATTTGAAGCAGCTGGGATTGGCAATTTGTGTGCCCAATTTATTTCGGGAATGGAAATATACGGGTGGAGGGAAGCGCGCAGGATTGTCCAAAGATCTATTAACGTCATAGAATATCAGCCTGAAAAGAATCCCGCTTGGGATGACGCGTACGAGAGATTTTTACAGATAATCACAGATTGAAAGACAGCAATTTCAGCTTATAATGTGTAAAGAAGATCAGAGGATTTCCGGGAAGGAACCGCCATGCCCCCTATTACAAAAGAAAATGCGCTATTTTATCACCAATTAGATGGCGTTCCCGGAAAACTCTCCATAATCCCGAACAAACCTTTAGATACCCAAATAGATCTGGGATTAGCATATACTCCGGGGGTCGCTTTTCCTGTACTGGAGATAGATCGCGAACCAAATCTTGTGTATGAGTACACCGGGAAGGGAAACCTGGTAGCGGTAATAAGCAATGGGACCGCGATACTTGGGCTTGGAAATAGAGGAGCGCTGGCGAGCAAACCAGTAATGGAAGGAAAGGCAGTGCTCTTTAAGAAGTTTGCCGATCTGGACAGTATTGATATTGAAGTCGATTCGCAAGACCCCGATGAACTTATTAGAATTATTGAGGCAATTTCTCCAACCTTTGGTGGAATCAATCTTGAAGATATTAAATCCCCCGAATGTTTCTACATTGAACAAAAATTGATTGAAAAACTGAACATCCCAGTTTTTCATGATGATCAGCATGGAACAGCAATTATTTTGGGCGCCGCTCTGATCAACTCTCTCGAAATCCAGAACAAGAAAATAGATGAGATGAAAATTGTTTTTTCCGGCGCTGGAGCTGCAGCGATTGCTTCGGCGGATCATCTATTGAAAATGGGTGTGCCAAAGGAGAATATTTGGATGTGTGATTTTCATGGCTTGGTGTACCGCGGCCGCCTTGAAGATATGTTCCCTGAAAAAGCTGTCTATGCTCAGGGCGACTCTCCAGGAAACTTAACAGAAGTGTTGGAAGGTGCAGATATGTTCATTGGGCTTTCAGCAGCGAATATTGTCCAACCAGAAATGTTGTCACGGATGCGCGAAAACCCTGTCATCTTTGCCATGGCAAACCCAGACCCGGAAATTCAGTATGACATGGCTAAACTTGCACGTCCGGATGCAATTGTCGGCACAGGCAGGTCAGATTATCCGAACCAGGTTAATAACTTGTTGGGCTTCCCTTCTATATTTAGGGGGGCGATGGATGTGAGAGCCAAGAGCATAACTGATGAAATGAAAATTGAAGCCAGTTTAGCATTATCTCAACTGGCGCGTAAAGATGTGGATCCGGAAATATTAAAAGCCTACCACCTTAATAACCTGGAATTCGGACCGGATTATGTAGTACCCAAACCCATTGATAAAAGAGTGTGTCTATGGGTAGCGCCGGCAGTAGCCCGTGCTGCGATGGAATGCGGCGCCGCCCGCAAGCTAGTCGATCTCGAATCTTATCCGAAACAACTGACCCGTAGACTGTGGAAGTAGATGGTTATGCCTGATTCTCTCGAGCTGACAGCTCAGATTCTTGAACTCATTAGACTGGCGTCCACGGATTTGCCTCTAAGTGTAGAAGACAAAATAAAGCAGGCCTTATCATCAGAAGAACCCGGCTCGCCCGCATATTTTGCACTTGATATTATCCTGAGGAATGTACAGATAGCCAGAGAGAAATCCACTCCGATTTGCCAGGATACTGGCACTCTTCTTTTTAATATTCAATTCCCAAAGCGGTATTCTATCAATGAAATTAAAAGCATAATAGATATGGCAATCCTTGAAGCTGAGGAACTTAATTACTTACGCCCTCCGGCGAATGATGTATGGGACGCTCCTATCGATTCAAAGAACCATAGTCATCATCAGTCCATTGATCTGCACTTTGAGGAAAGAGAAGATACAAATTTCGAAATCGATCTAGTATTAAAAGGAGGAGGTTGTGAGAATGTGAGCGCACAATTTTCCTTACCAGACATGACTATAAAAGCTGAGAGGGATTTGGATGGAGTTAGGAAAGCAGCGCTATATTCTGTTTACCTCGCCCAAGGAAAAGGCTGTTCCCCCGGATTTTTAGGAATTTGTATTGGAGGGGACAGGTCGAAAGGCTTTGAATCTGCGAAAGCAATCTTTCATAAAAAAATAAGCGAGGCGAGTCTTACACCTGCTCTTGCTAAGTTGGAAGATCGGATAACTGAGGAGGCAAATACACTAGGGATCGGTCCGATGGGCTTTGGCGGAAAATCGACAATATTACGCACAAAAACCACAACGGAGCCGCGCCTACCGGCATCGTTTTTTGTGACCATATCATATATGTGCTGGGCATATAGACATAAAAAACTGCGCATAGATAATGGTATTTGCAGTATTGAATAATCAATCCCATGGCCATTAAAGTATCTACACCTATTACTGAAGAAGTGGTGAAATCACTGAGGCTAGGCGATGTCGTTCTCCTCAACGGGGTGATCGTCACAGCCAGAGACATGGCACTGAGATGGTTATTCAATAAGTTTGTGGTGGGGGGGGAGGAAATCAGTAAAAATGATTTAGGTATTTATAAGTCCATTAAACCAATCATGGTTAATGGTATCATTTTTCACTGTGGACCAATTGTTAAGAAAATCGAGAAAGACAAATTCAAAGTTATCGCTGCAGGACCAACGACAAGCAGTCGGTCTGAGCCATATATGGGGAAAATCATTCAACATTTCAAACTTAAGGGAGTTATTGGTAAAGGCGGGATGGAACAGAAAACTTTGGATGCCTGCCGGGAAACGCCAGCTGCATATCTGCACGCTGTCGGAGGTACTGCTGCTTTATTAGCAGAAACAGTACAAGAAGTGACTGGTGTTTACAAACTTGAATTTGGCATCCCAGAGGCGATGTGGGTACTTGATGTGAAAGATTTCCCGGTTATTGTGACTATTGATGCTCATGGAAATAGCTTGCATGAGTCAGTGCTTAGATCATCTTCAGAATTCATTAGGAAATATATTTCTTAAACTGATCAATGGATGTCATTTGTATTAAATATTGGATGATTTATTGCTGTTGTTTACGTTTGTCGATATTTGTATAATATATTCGTGAATGCGAATATATCAACTGAAAACTTTCTGAAACTGGCAAGCATATTCCGATTAATTGGCCAACCTGTGCGGATCCAAATATTATTAATCCTTGCAAAAGAGGAAGCTTGTGTTTGCCATATAGAAGCAATTACTGGTAACCGCCAATCTGTAATATCACAACAGCTTAATGTTCTGCGTGATGCCGGTTTTGTGCAGTCCACAAGAAAAGGACGGAATATTTTTTATTCCCTTAAATACCCAGACCTGATCCAGAGCATTCACAAAATTGGAAAAATGTACGGGATTCCACTCGACAATTTTACTAATTTAACTATAGAACCCGTTCCAGGCTGTCCGTGTCCAAGTTGTAACCCAAACATGGATCCAAAATTGACCTGCAAAAAAAATCGCAATAGAGAATTGAATTAGGTTAAAACGTTATTTTATTTTCTTTCTTTTGAAAAGGATGGGCATAATGAAAAACAAGAGTGTGACCGGGCGATTATCATTTCTAGATAGATTTTTGACTTTATGGATCTTCCTGGCTATGGCGGTTGGTGTAGGGCTAGGTTACATTTTACCAAATGCAGTAGAGTCGTTCAACAAAGCTGTCTCAATCGGGACAACCAATATTCCTATCGCTATCGGTTTGATCCTAATGATGTATCCTCCTTTGGCGAAAGTGCATTATAACGAGCTGGGAAAAGTCTTCCGCAACTGGAAGATCCTCGGCCTTTCACTCGTGCAGAACTGGATCATCGGTCCTATTCTTATGTTCGCTTTAGCGATCGTATTCTTACGGGGCTATCCGAATTATATGGTCGGCTTGATCATGATCGGCCTGGCACGCTGCATTGCCATGGTGATCGTTTGGAATGAACTGGCAAAGGGAGATACAGAATATGCAGCCGGGTTGGTGGCATTCAACAGTATCTTCCAGGTTCTTTTCTACAGCGTTTATGCTTATGTGTTCATTACCATCTTGCCAACCTGGTTTGGATTGCAAGGCAGTATTGTAGCGATCACAATAGGTGAAATAGCAAAAAGCGTCTTTATCTATCTTGGTATTCCCTTTATTGCCGGATTTATTACCAATCTCATCCTTACCCGAACTATGGGAAAGGACTGGTATTATAAAAAATTCATTCCAAAAATCAGCCCGATCACTCTGGTCGCATTACTTTTTACGATCATAGTGATGTTTAGTTTGAAAGGCAACCTGATCGTAACCATTCCACTGGATGTTGTGCGCATAGCCATTCCGTTATTAATCTACTTTGTGTTCATGTTCCTGGTCAGTTTTATGATGGGTAAAGCCATAGGGGCAGATTATAAAAAAAGTACAACTCTGTCTTTTACTGCTGCCAGTAACAACTTTGAACTTGCTATCGCTGTGGCAGTGTCAGTGTTCGGCATCAATTCAGGCGAAGCCTTTACTGCAGTGATCGGTCCGCTAGTGGAGGTGCCTGTAATGATCGGGTTAGTAAATGTAGCATTTTGGCTGCAGAGAAAACTGTACAAAAACCAAGTAACGACCGGTCAAACAACGCCTGATATTTGTTAGCATAATCCCGCCAGTATGATTATGGGGCACAGTATGTCCTTCCTGTTATTAGCGAATTTGCCCAAAAAGAACTGGATTGGGATATGTAGAGAACAGTGGGCAACCATCCAAAACGACAACCCTTTCCAGGTTTTGCGTGGTTTTAAAGCGTTTGGGAATTCCTGCCGCCAGCGCGGAAACACAAACCATTCCAACCTCATTTGGGCCAAGAAGGTTAATCACCTCAAGGGATGCAATTGCGTGGTCAATACACCCACGCTCGGCATTGCGACACCACAGAAAAATATTTCAACTCGTGGTTTTTCTGATTCTTCGTATTCTTATGTCGTCGGGTGGAATACCTCATCTGGTTTTATTAAAACTTGGTCCTCCTGTCTACGTATCTTTAATACTTACTGAAAGCGTTGTATCAGCCCGGATATTGTCTGTCACCGGGCAGCGGTTTTCAGTTTCCTCAAGCCAATTCGAAATCTCTTCAGGTGTTGCGTTTTCCATTTCTGGGTCGACACTAACCTTTATCTTTTGAAATCCTGCGCGCTCCTCAAAGGAACAACCAATGAAAGCGCAAGGATTCATCACACCTTCTATAGTCACTTTCATACCTTTTAAGATTAGACCTTTTTGCCTGGCTACTTCATGCCCGGTTATATTCAGACAGCCAGCAAGGGACATCAACAACACCTGAATTGGAGAAGGGCCTTCATCCGTTCCTCCCATATTCTGAGGTTCATCAATCACCTTCTTGAATTTTCCTGATGGCAGGTTCACCTTTGTAGGGTTGTCACTTTGCCCGGTTACAATGGCCTTCACTTCTTTAGGGATAGTTACCGTTTTAAATCCTTTCTATTCAAATTACTCAACTACATAATTTGTTGGTGAAACTTCTGAAGCTGCATGGTTTATCATTTCGATCCAGATTTAATACTTCTTATATGACTAAATCAAGGATCATCTTTGCGGCAATGAGCCACAAGAGGATACCAATAATCCGTTTGAGTTGTGTATTTGAGACCTTATTTTTCATCAACTGAGAACCGATGATCGAGCCAGCTGCCGCCATGACTGCCATCACCCCGATAAAAACCGGGTTTAACCCACCCAGTGTGGCATAGCCTAGAAAACCCGAGAGTGAAGAAAAAACCACCACCAGCGCGGTGGTCCCTGCCGCCACCTTGGCATCCAGACCTAGCCAGTTTAGCACAGGCAGGATGAAATTGCCACCGCCTACACCCAGCAATCCGCCAAGGAAACCAGCCACGCCTCCCACGCCAGCTCCAGCAGCCACTTCAACCGGGCGATTGAGCGCTTTCTCGCGCACCTTTGCCTGGTAAAACAACATCATGAACCCGGCAAAAACAAGGAAGCCTGCAAACATGACCAATAGGAGGGTTTTGTTGGTGCTGGCAGTAAGCCTTGCTCCGATAGGGGAGAGCACAACCGCGGTGATGAGGATTGGGATGCCAACCCTCCAGTTGATCAGTTTTCCGCGCCAGTAATTGATGGTGGCGAATAGAAGGCTGACTACGTTGAGCAGCAGGGCGGTGGGTGTTGCTTCGGCCAGTGGGACGCCAAGGTAATAGAACAATGGCACAAAAATAAAGGCAGCTCCCAGACCGGCCATCGCAAGCAGGCCGGAAAAAACAAATACCAATAGTGCGCTGACCAAATAGACGGTAGTTGAAAGATTAGACATTTTTATCGATCATAATGCGAGCAGGTGATGCAGACATGTTGAGTACCGGCAACCCGGAGATATGCCAAAGCAGTTAATTCACCGCAGCAGTCACATGGGCGAAACCCCATGACTTCTGGCAGCCATTTTCCAGGGTATTCAAATACTTCCCCAATTTTAAGAATATCATCTTCGGGCCCATTCCAAACCAGTTCAACAAGCTCCATCTGATCTACCAGCGGAATCTCATCTGGTGAAATACCGGCAGCGCGTTGCTGCATAAAATTAGATTCAGCAATTTGCTTCTGCAATTTACTTGTAAAAACCAGCCGTACTGCGCGATTGGTATCTTTCTCAATAAGGGTAAAACCAAGTTTCCCTAGTTGATTTTTTCGGATATTGCCTTTTCCGAATGTACAACCGGTGGCATATTGAACACCGTCACCAAAGCACATCCCGCCGTGTTCTTCGCCGATCTCCACAATGCCATAGAGTTGTGTGCCACCGGATCGCTTTACAACCAATTTTTCAAGAGCAGCCAGTCCGACCCTCACCCCTGCCACACTTGCCCAACAGCGATGGCCATGGAATTCCAATGCTTTGTCTAATATTTCTCGTTTATCCATTTGATTTCTCCTTATATACTTGCAGCTAAAAACAACCCGAATAGATATCCAGCCAATGTGCTGAATACTGCCACCAATGAAACATAGATAGCGGTTTTCTTTTTACCCATCACACCATTCAATACCAGTATTGATTGCAGAGAGAGTTCCGGATCTGACAATAGATATGCCAGCAGCGGACCGCGCGCCATCCCCAGATCAAGGAACATTTTTGCGATAGGTACTTCAACAAGTGTGGGGAAGTACATAAAGACACCAAATACAACGCCTACAAAATTTGCCATAATAGTGTTCTGCCCGGCAATGGTGCGAACCCATGCTTCCGGGATGATCACTTTGACGATACCAGCTGCAAATACACCGACAATTAACAAAGGAAAGATTTGTTTTACGAATTTCCAGGTTTCCCAAATCCAGCCGCTGAGTTCATCTTTGGTGAACGAACGACTTGCGATTAGAGCGATGCCAATGAGGAGGATAATTTCTCCAATCAGGCGGCCGTTGATACCGATTACCAGAGATCCTACTTCTTCTTTTGGTGCTGCGATCAGTATGGTGATAGCAATAAATGCAAATGCTGCATAGGTCCAACCTGTAAAACCATCGAAAATATTCTCGAAGCCTTTCCAGGCAGTGATGCCGATCACCACGAGCATCAGAATGAGGACAGCGCCTTGAAAGGTTAAGTTCATCGTAGTTAAGAAAGTACCTACCCAATTCATCCCGTCAAAGGGTAAATTGACGCTGGCATACACATTGGTCAATAGATCCACCTGTAAGGTACCAACGATCAGTACAGCCACCAACATCAGGAATAGTACCCATACCGCTGGTTTCACCTTTGCAGTTTGGTCAAATACGCCGTTGGCGGCCATCTCTGTTTCACGAGCTCTTTCTTCTTTCCGAAAGATCCATGCCATGATCAGACCGATGACAATACCGAATATTATGGAAAGGACCAGGCGGGAGATCGCTATATCCATTCCGATAGTTGCCCCGGTGTAGGTAATTGCCAGTATGTTAATTGCAGGACCGACGAAGAGGAATGTGATTGCAGGTCCGAGGCCAGCCCCCCGCTTCCAGATGCCGGCAAAAAGCGGAAGGATGGTGCAGGAACATACAGCCAGGATGAACCCGCCAAATGCGGATGCCGGATAACTGATCCATTTGGAGGCTTTAGGTCCCAGGAAACGGGTGATGGCTTCCTTGGGGATCATGGAACTCATGAAGCCTGCGATGATGAACGCAGGTACAAGGCAAAGCAGGACGTGTGCAGCAAGGTAATCCAGCAAACCGGTCCATCCGGACCAGAGTAAGGTGCCGATATATGAGAGGGTTGGGTCCATTTATTTCCTTTACTTATAATTATATAATATTCACTATTATGAATATTATTAACCCAAAAAAATTGGCAGCGTCAGCTGCCTGGAAAAAACTATTCTAGTTTTAACCAACCGGTAATTTCTGATTCGGTTGGTATGCGTCCTGCGGATACGACTTTTTCATTTATTACCAGTCCGGGAGTTGAAAGGATCGGGTATTTCATGATTTCATTGTAATCAGTTACTTTTTCAATTTGAGCATCAATTCCCAAATCTCCAACAACTTTACGCGCGTTAGCTTCCAGACGTTTGCAGTTTGCGCAGCCAGATCCAAGCACTTTTATAGTGATCATATAAATATCTCCTTATTATTAATTTAGCAGGTAGTATGTATTTAAGCCTGCCTAATCTATGTATCCAGACAATGCGGGCAATTGCATTTAACCTCAGGTGGATTAATTACTGTTTCAGGTTCCCCTGAGAGGTTTTGAACAGCTGATAGGATTTCAAAGATGAGGGGATTCGTGACCCGGTAGAAAATATTCCAGCCATCCCGTCTGTCGGTGATAATTTCTGCTTCCCGAAGGACAGCCAGTTGTTGTGAGAGGTATGCCTGCCGGAGGCCGAGATATGTTTCCATGTGGCATACACAGTGCTCACCATCCCGTAATAGATTCAGGATCGCGATACGGGTAGGGTGGGTGAGCACTTTAAATAATTGTGCCTGTGGTTCATATTTTGTTTTGTGGACGGGTATCTGATTAATAATATTCATAATATTGAATATAATTTTACTCCACTAATTCGCCTTGTCAAGAGGTGAATTAGTGGAGTAATAACCAGCAAGAATTTTGAGGAAAAGCCATCCACTGCTTTGGAGCAAAATAAATATTATAGATTTTGAATTTTCGCCAGTTGATCAAAAGTGCCAGATGAAGATAATCCTTCATATGCTTTTACATAAGCAAGGTACATCTCTTCATAAATCCCGTGATTCTTCATATCAGGTTCAATATGATCAGCGACCTGTACCATCTGATTCACACCTTCTTGAATTGAGCCGAATACGCCAGATCCGACACCACCCAATATTGCTGCACCAAGAACCGTTGCTTCACTTGTTTTCAATGTTTCTACTGGCCGACCATATACATCTGCCTGAATTTGGTTCCATAATGGTGATTTTGTTGCGCCACCACCCAGACGTAAAGTGGTCAATTCAACACCTGCTTTAAACCAGCCATCCATCATGTCCCGAATCTCCAGGACTACACCTTCCATGATCGAACGAGCCATTTCAGCACGGCCATGGGCGAAGGACATCCCAATAAATGCAGCTCTTGCATTGGAATTCCAGCGTGGCGTGGCTGCCGTACCCAAATATGGGAGATAGAGCAGACCTTTGCTACCCGGTTTAGCCTGAACAGCAAGGTCATTTAAGTATTCATATGCACTTCTGCCATTAGCCTGCTCAAGCGCCAATTCTTGGGTACCGATAACATCGCGGAACCACCTGTAAGAACTGGCTGCAGAATTTGACAACCCTTCCATTTCCCACATTCCTGAAACAGCATGGTTAGTGATCATCAAGCCGCCAAACCCGGGGATACGTTTGTCTAAAGATAATACGACCAAACCACCAGTTCCCAGTGATACGGTTGCCATTCCACTCCGAACAGAACCCATTCCGACCACACCACAATTCTGGTCACCAGCTCCAACACAAATAGGTGTTCCTACAGCAAATCCAGTTCTTTGTGCAAGAGCAGGCGAAACTTCGGCGACCTTCGTGCCTGGATTTGTTGGTTTTCCAAATTGTTGTGTAGAAATATCGAACAGATCAAATAATTCCTTGCTCCACTCCAATTTAGTAACATCCCAGACACCATAAAAGGCGAGGTCGGGCAAATCGGTGTAGTAATCCTCAGCACCGAAGGCTTTTAATACAATGTCCTGAAGTTGAACGAATTTATATGTCTTATTAAATAAATCTGGTTCGTTTTTTCTCATCCAGAGTATTTTTGTAATATTCCAGGTTGTCCCTAACGGCATACCTGAAATCTCATAATACTTTTGCGGGTCAATTAATTTTGCAATATCTGCTACTTCAGCGCCTGTACGGGCATCCTGCCACGATATCATTGGTCTTATACAGCTACCATCTTTTGCTACAGGGACGGTAACAGATCTTTGAGTTGAAAAACCAATCGATGCTATTTCTTTGGGATCTATCCCCGCCTTAGTTGTAGCTTCTTTGCAAGCATCCAGAGTTAATGGTAGCATCTGGGTGAAATCCTGGTCAACCCATCCTGGTTTAGGATACAGCGCGCCGTATTCCCTATAACCACTGCTGATGATATTACCTTGCAAATCAAAAATTACACAACGAGCGCCTGTTGTTCCGACGTCAACTCCTACCAGATAATTCGCCATGGATTAATCTCCTTAATTTATATTTGTAAGGGAAACACTTTCTGGTACCCAATCAAGGCAGTTATTTTATTGGGTAATAACCCAAATCATGACCAGCCTCAAAGAAAGCTAGCATGTTTTCCAAAGGGATATCATTTCCAAAATTATGGGCTGGTGCAAGGATATAACCACCACCCCGGGCCATCTGATCTATCCGAAGCCGTACTTCTTTGCGAACGTCTTCGATGGAACCATTATTCAAGACATTCTTTACATCAACTCCACCCTGAAATACCAAATCCTTCCCAAATTCACTTTTTAATTCAACCGGATCCATTCCCCGTAAATGCCCTTCGATTGGATTGAGAATATCAACCCCTACATCTATGAGGTCTGGAATAAATTTACGGACGGCACCATCGCAATGAAGCATCACCTTGGCGTCAGGTGCTTTTTTCTTGATTAACTCAATAGTTTTCTTATGCTTTGGTTTAATGAATTTACGATAAATTTCTGGATTAAACATCGGCCCATTGTTGGTTCCAAGATCTTCTGCCATTTCCACAATACTTACATATGGGCCAACTACTGATAGAAACGCATCATAAAAGCCATCAAGCACTTCTGTTAACTTACTTAAGAATGTGTCAAATAACAAATGGTCTGTTACCGTAAGAATTAAGGCGTTCTCCATTCCTGCCAGGGCGCGGATCATTTCCCATATATTGCCATAAACTGGCCGGTGTGCAACGATGGAGTAAGGCGTATTGTTAAACAAATCTTCCACTTCTTGTTTTAATCCACTCAGACGAACTGGATCATATGGGTCCGGCCATTTGTATGCATTCAATTTATCAATTGATAAATCCTTAGCCAATGGAGGCTCGGTTAAATCATAGTACCCACCCATTAAACGGTGCTTCAATCCCCATTCATCATAAAACTCCGTAAACTCGCCATCAAGAGGATTAGAAATAAAGTTTGCAGGCGGTCGCATGTGTATAAAGCGGAAATCAGTTCCAAGTTTATCCAGGATCGGATTATAGTCTGGTGTTGTATAAAAACCGACCAAAGTCCTGCGTGGAATATCATTAACACCAAAATGATTACGTAGCAACTTGTATCTCTGTTCGGTTAAATGGTTTGCAGAGCCACCAAGGATTATTGGTACACGATCGGGCTCTTTATGGTTAAGGGTCGCTGCTACCCTCTCACGGGGTATCATTACATCCGGCATATTATTTTCCTTTAATTAATATTTTCTATTCAGGATCAGGGCAGGGTGCTACGGATATATTTTTTGAGTTTTTGCGAAGGTACGAAACGAGAAAGGTTATGAAAACAGCGATAAGAATAACAACTCCGATTGCTACCTGTTGGTAGAAAGCATTGACACCCATCATATTCATGCCATTTGTCAGAAGAGCCAGGATAACCGTTCCAATTAGCATACCGCTAATTGAACCATCACCACCTTTAATATTAACACCGCCTAAAATACAACCGGCAATCACTGCAAATTCCATCCCAATACCAATGTTTGGATCGCCGGCACCAATTCGAGATACTTGCCAAACTCCTGCCAGAGATGCCATTAACCCACTAAGGATGAAGAAAATTAATCTCATTCTTGATACACTGATGCCGGAGAGAAGGGCAGCATTTTCATTCCCACCTATGGATGTGGCATATTTTCCGACGACGGTCATCTTTTCAAGAAAAATGAATATTGCCACAATAAAGAGAATGATAAACAAAGCCAGTGGAATGGTTTTATCGAAAAACATCATGGAATTGATCTCTGAAATAGGTTTCATGCGTGGATCTTTGACGGGAATTGAATTACAAATAATGTAAGATAATCCGCTGCTCGCTATCCATGTGGCCATTGTTGCCATAATTGGTGGAAGTTTCAGACCATGTACGACAAAAGTGTTTACGATGCCAACAATAATACCAACGCAGCAAACCATTATCACTGCTGTCCACACACCTACACCTAATTTTACAAAAATTGCAAAAGAAACAGCGGAAAGGGCCATTACTCCACCCACTGATAGATCAATTGCACCACTATTGATGATGAATGTCATTGCACAACCCATCAACACAACCGGGAGAATTTGACGGACAACATTTATGAAATTCCGGTTGGAGAAAAACCTTGGGTTCATTGATGTAAAGAAAACCATTAACGCCACCAGAATTGCAAGTAAGACTAAGTTCTGGGCAGTACGGCGGCTCATTTTAATTGAAGTGATTGTTTTCATTGATACTACCTCTGGAAAATTCAATTATGCCTTAATAACTTTTCGAATTGTTCTGTTAAGTACGATTGCTAAAACCAGGACAACGCCTTTTATGACATTTTGGTAGTAAAGCGCCAGTCCAAGCATATTTAATACATTCGAAAGAACTCCAACGATAAGTGCACCGATCAGCATCCCAAAAACCGTACCCCGTCCACCGTTAATATCTGTTCCACCCAGGACAGCTGCGATAACGCAATCAATTTCAAAACCTGGCAATATCTTACAATCTGCTTGAGCAAACCTGGCGGTCACAATCACACCAGCGAATGCTGCAATGGCACCTGACATGGTGAAAATTAGAGTAACTACCTTCCGAATGCTAATTCCTGAGAGTTCAGCTGTAACAATATTCGATCCAATTGCATATGTTTTTTTTGCTATTACGGTCTTGTTCTGGAAGAAAATAAATGCAGCAAAAATAATGAGGGTGTATATAAGAGGGAGAGGGATAGGTCCTAGAAATTTCTCGCCCATATTTCCAAAATCTCCTGGCAAGCCGGTTGTAATCACGGCACCTTCTGCTCCAATATAAGCAATACCACGAGCAATATACATCGTTGCCATTGTAATAATAAAGGAAGGGAGACGCAGGAAAGAAATAATGGATCCATTCAGCAAACCAATTACAGCACCGCATAGAACTGCGAGGCCAGCAGATGCCAAAACAGGCAATCCTGCGCGTGCAAAAATGGCATACAATACACCAGCCATAGCACCGATACCGCCAACAGAGAGATCAAGGTTGCCGGATATGAGAACCATGGTGACAGCTGAACTTACCATGATCACACTTGAGATTTGCATTAATATGTTCGAAAAATTCTGTAAACTCAAGAATTTTGGTTCAATGATCGCTACAATTACACACATTACAATGAAAATGCCTAAAACAGTGATGTTTTGGACCGCATCAGCACTTAATCTGAAGTTGAAGGATTTGCTTTTAGTGTCGGTTGAAAGTAAGGAGCTCATAATTTCAGAAGCCTCCAGTAACGATGTGCATAATCTCATGGTTATCTATGTCTGGGCCGTTTTCAATAATTGTTTTCAACTCTCCGTCAAACAATAATCCAATCCTGTCACAAAGCCCTAACACCTCTGGTAATTCACTGGAAAAAACAATTACCGAGTTGCCTTCCAAAGCCAATTCCCTAATAATTGCAAAGATTTCCTGTTTTGCGCCCACATCAACACCTCTTGTGGGTTCATCCAATAGTAAGATGCTTGCATTCGAATTCAAGCACTTCGAAAAAACTACTTTTTGTTGATTGCCACCGCTTAAGAAAGCGGCTGTCTGATTTTCGCTGCGGCAGGCGATGGATAATTTTTTGATGTATTCCTTGGCTAAGGCTGCTTCTTTAGAGGTACTGACGAGGTTGCCTGAAACTATAGGTTTGTAATTCATCATGGGAATATTCGCAGAAACAGGAAGAGCAGTACATAATCCTTGTGTCCTACGCTCTTCCGGAACAAGAGCAATGCCTTGTCTGATTGCCTGACCTGGATCAGAAATTTTCTTATTATCACCTGAAATTGTAATAACACCGTCTGATCGGTCTAAGCCAAATAATGCCCTTGCTATTTCAGTTTTTCCTGCGCCTATCAATCCATAAAACCCCAGTATTTCACCTTTGTATAAATCAAAGCAGACATTCTTGAGCTTGGTATTTCGCAGACTTTGTACTTCGATAGTGATTGTGGAGCGGTCTACCTTTCCAGGGATATATCCTTCGAGTATTGATTTTCCAATCATCATCTGGATAAGCTCTCGGCGATTAGTGACCTCAGACCTGGGTTTCGTTCCTACCATTTTACCGTCGCGTAATACTGTTATGTAGTCACCAATTTCGAATATTTCATCAAGTCTGTGAGATATGTATATAACGGTCACACCCTGGCTTTTCAGGTCAGTGATAATTTCAAATAAACGGCGTACTTCCTCTGCAGAAAGAGCAGCCGTGGGTTCGTCCATGATAATAACGTCAGATTCCATAGCCAATGCTTTGGCGATTTCAACAACCTGGCGTTTTGCGACACTTAAATCTTCAATTAGGGATTTTGGATCGATACTGCTGTCTATTCTCTTTAATATTTTAAATACATGGGAATTACTTGATATTTTTTTTAAAATCCCAAATTTTGTCTCTTCAATACCGAGGCAGATATTTTCTTCCACCTTTAATTGTTCGACAACATTTAATTCCTGGAACAGGCACCCAATACCGGAGCGCATAGCCTCTCTCGTATTGGAGGGATTAAAATCTTCGCCATTATATAGAACCTGGCCGGATGTCTTCTTATGTGCGCCTGTCAGCACTTTGATCAATGTGGATTTACCGGCGCCGTTTTCACCTACCAAACAATGGCATGTACCTCGTTTTATATCAAAGCTTACTTCATCGAGCGCTTTTACACCGGCGAAGTATTTGGATAATTCCCTGATTTCAAAAATATTCTCGCTCAATGTCTTTTACCTCGTAGAATGTGAGATTGAATAGATGACTAATTGTACAATGATAGCTGTAGCAGGCAAATTATTATCTGCCTGCTACAGCGGTGGAATTGTAAAATGTTACTTCTTGGCTAATTCAGCAGCGATATCAATACTGCCGTAGTACTGGGTATTGAACCAGCTCTGCATTTCTTCAACTGTGTTCTTGTAGTAGTTGAAGTAAACATCCGATGCTTCTACGGCGCTATACTCATCAGGGGCAACTTTACCGAGGATGACATCCATCATCAGGTCGACCTGGGCGTAGCCAAAGGTCTGTGGTTGCATACCAAGTGTGTACTTGAGGGATGAGGTAGGATCAGCAAGTTTGATCAATTCTGGGGCATCGCCATCGGTGCCAGCGAAGATTTCAGTTAAGGGAACACCATCAACTGCTTTTCCACGACCGGCTGCTTCGTAGGCTGAAAGTGCGCCTAAAGCGTTCGGTGTGTTTGTGCCGTAGATGAGGTTAACTTCTGGATACTTCTGAAGTACGTCCTGGCCGATTGCCTGACTCTTGGTGAGATCTCCTTCAGCTGCGAGCCAGAAGGTGGCTCCGGTAACTGCGGTTCCCTGGGAGTTAACAATATTATCAACCAATCCCGTAACAGTGGGGTCAACACTCAAGACACCTTCCATGAAGGGGCCGGAGCGGTTGTCTATACAGTAGTTAACTGAGAGGAAATCGATGAAGCCGACTTTAACTGGCTTGTCAGGATAGAGTTCCATCCATTGCTTGGCCATATCGGTACCCATTTGGCGGGCGACACCAGTTTCATCAACTTTGACCATAGGAATCTTTGCTTCGGTTGGGGCCATGAAGTAGGCGATTACATAAACACCGGCATCGCGAGCTTCCTTGACGATTTCATTCACGCCAGATTCTTGCACCGGGTGAAGAATCACACCATCAACGCCTTTGGCAATGAAGTCTTCCATACCCTTGATTTCCTTCTGGAGGTCACCAGCTGGGTCGATCACTTCATATTTTGCGCCATATTTTTCCATGGCGTACTGTTCTGCCCATTTGGCGTCATTGCCGTGGACAGCATGGCTCAATGTGATAGGTAGTTTGCCGATATAGTATTCCTTATCAAGCATTGCGGTTCCGAAGGTTTGAGCTGGTGCAGCTGGTTCAGCTGGTGCAGCGGGTTCGGCTGGAGCAGCGGGTTCAGCTGGGGCCGCAGGCTCGGCCGGTGCAGCTGGGGCTGGGGCTGGTGTGCATGCAGCGAAGGCTACGGCAACGAACATTAATATCATAACTACAGCAATTAGTTTTGTTGAGCTTTTCATGAAACTCCTCCAATGTGTATATTGATTGTCGAGGCAATTGTTGTTGCCTCCCTTTAATAAATATAGAGCCTGGTTCTGATATTTCATTCATCCATATATTACAGTGCCTCCTTTAAGGTCGATCTACTTTATCCACGGTGTTAATTGAGTACCGGGTAAAATGATTAATCCATGTTGGTTAAAGCTGTTTCCCAACGGAACAACAATTGATCGATTTCTTCTTTATTAATATAGAAATCTGTATTCCCTGAAATATCAAGGAAAAAACTATTGTCATCCCGGTATTTAATACTCATTGTTGTAGATGTTCCATCAATTTTGGTGGTTGTTAAAGTCAAGTATGTGTCACCAGGATGACTACCTAATTCATATCCGTCGGCGGAAAGATTTGAAAATTTTACATACAATGAAACAAAATCCTCATATGACACTCTCTTTTCATCAACTAGAATCGTGATTGGGTCCGTGGCATGATCCAATTCAAAACCTGATGTTTTTTCTGGGGTAACGATTGAAATTTTCGAAATATTCTGAATCTTTTCTTGAAGCGGAGCAATAAAAATGAGCTTTTCAACAGTAAATTGGGAAAAATCAATATCAACAGTAAATAGTTTGGCAATATCTTCCTGGCTTCCGGTTCGAACGTAGATCATTGCATCTTCTGTTTTGCCAAATTCCAAGGTTTGTGAGTTGCCATTTGAATCAGTCAGAATTAAGATATCTGCAGGGTCCTCCAACCCAAATTCTTCATATGGTGCTGAAGATGTGTCCGGGTAACCAGCAGCGGACCATTTTCTCATCTTTACAATAATTTCACTAATTTCGACATTTCTGGCAGGGACGGATAATGGATAAGTTAATTGCCAGTTCTGAGGACCAAAATATTTAAATGCCAACTTTTTCGTACCATTATTAATGTAAGTTACTTCCGATATACTGTTTTGGTCAATTGAAAAAATTTCTTTTCCTCGATATGCATTTAAACTTCCGTCAAATTGTGTTGTACTGCCAGCATCAACTATAAATACCTTGCCTGATTGAGCGTCTTTTAGGTAAATTTGTGCCTTACTAGGTGTTAGGTTGCCAACATACAGTTTTTTATGGATATTTTTCTTGGTATAAAACTCAACAATTATTACAGGTTTATTTAGTCCATACTCCAACAACTCAGCATCCAAAATACGATTTATTGGCATATCAAGTAAGAACTTCTCCATTATTGATACTTTTTGCTGATTGACTTGATAATTACCAGGTGAAGTAAGCATCCAACTATCATTTTCTTTTTCAAAGGTGAAGGAACCGTAATTATTCACAACCTTTATTTGATTGATCGAATCAGATGAAGAAAATTGATACATTTTTCCAGATACCTGGGGGTCTGAATTGGCATTGATGGCAAAGTACGTACCAGCAAGCAAGGCAGCTAATATAGCGAGACCTAGAAGCTTGAAATAGGATCTCACTGATTCCTCCGGATGTACCATAAGATGAAGGCACATATGAAAGGAATAAGCGGCATTATCACCAGGCTGATAATCAATAACCGCGTGAAATTATCACCCCTAACTATCAGTTTATCTGCCCCGATAATTCGGGGTGATATAGAATCTTCTTCGCGATCTCCAGCTAACCAATTCACACATTTCATGAAAAAGTCGCGATTGGCATTACTGTCGATATTCTCATTATTTATAAATGTAGAATTTCCTATGACAATCACTTGGGAATCACCATTACCATAACCTTGGTCCACACCGATAGCAGCGTAAGCAAGTGGAATTGGTCCTGGGACATCCGTTTCGGTCTTGGTGGTTGCAGTGGATGTCATGTCTGTCCGCATCCAGGATCGAGGTGAAGATGCCAATAATGGCTGCAGGGTGACCAGGTTCGTATCATAATCCAACGTGTGTAATCCCATTGCGATGGGCAGGACAATGTACCTTTTTGCCTCTGCAAGTTCCTGGGTTATGGGGTGAAAGGCATATCCGGGAATCAAGTACAAATTATTGTTGGATACATGGGAGAAAGGATCTTCTTCTATGATCAGGTTATTCGATATATCGATTCCAAATTTATGTAAAACTTGATTAAAGTTTGGCAGAACCATAGTGTTTGTGCTTAGTACATCTGATAAATATAATAGTTTTCCACCGTTTTGAAGGTATTCTGCCACCATGATGAATTCGTCTCCAGATAGATCGCGTTTTGGCGAAGCAATAATTAAAACGGCTGCATCTTCTGGAACTTTTCCAGCTTTAAGTAATGTCAGGCTTTTTACTTCATAAACACTTGATTCCAAAGTGGATTTCGCAGTTGACAATGTTTCAAAAATTGAGGCTTCATTATGGCCATCAAGGAAATAGACAATCGGTAATATATCTGCAGTCACGTATCGGATAGCGCCTGTGAGTTGACTTTCACCCAGGAATGCATTGCCATCAGCAGAATTTTTGAACATATCCTTTGCATAAAGGAATTTACTCTTCCCGTTCGACCGAATTAGTATTGTGCCATTTGTGACGGCGTTTATCCCAAAATCAAAATTGGCCAAACGACCTGGTTCGCGCTCTGCATCTACATATTCCACAGTAAGCATTTTCCCTGCTTTGCCATATTCCGATAGCAGAGAAGATATCAAAGGATCTGCCCCACCTTTAGGGTAAACAGCTATGATTTCAACTGGCATGGCCAGGGAATTTACTACAGTTTTGGTCTGAGGTGAGAGGGTAAAGATCTTGCCGGCTGTCATATCGTATATCCAGGGGACCTTATATGCCAGCAAAGTTCCAAAAATGATGATCAGAGAAACGAATAAGGCTAAGAGTATTGAACGGACATAAAATGAACGTTTATGTGAATTAATTTTGGCGGAAGAGGCGCTGGAAGTCATATTTTATATCCTTAGTTGTAGCGCCGGCGATCCAGGCTGATGATGGAAAGTGTTAGAAATAGGATTGAGAAACTTAAGAAGTAAATAACCGGCCCAGGCCTAAATATTCCACGTATAAATTCATCATATTGTCTGGTAATGGCCATAGCGGCAATGATCTCTGAGATGACTGGTGTTTGTATGGATCTACTGAAGACGCCAATCATAACAAGCCCAACCAAGCCGCCAAATGAAGCGATGGCTGCGGTGACATAATTATCTGCCAATGAGGAAGTGAAAGTGGAGGCAGCAATAAAAGCCATTCCCAATAAAAAGAATCCGAAGTAAGAACCAGCAATGGCCATTAGATCAGGAAATCCATAAAACTTAAGGATGATGACGTAAACCAATGTTGCGGATAAGGAAACCAGAAATACAAACACAGCGGCAAGATACTTTCCAAGAACTATCCCGGTTGTGGATATTCTGGATGTTAGTAATAGTGATTCCGTGCCGGCTTTCCGCTCATCTGCGAAGAGTTTAATAGTGAGAATTGGGAAGATCATAAAAGAAATATTGGACAGTAAACCAAACATACCATTAAGATCTCCGCCGCCACCCAGGAGGTTGTAGGTTAAAAACATGATTCCTGAAAGGAGCAGAAATATACCCATGAATATAAATCCGAATGGGGTTGAAAAATATGTAGCCACTTCTTTTCTGAAAATTGTAAGCATCTTATTCCAGTATTTCCTTATCCTTAATTCGCCATTACTTGGTTATGTCTAAAAACACTTCTTCCAGTGAGTTACCGATTGGTTTTAATTCAATTATTGGCAATTTTGCCCCAGACAGTTTATAGAAAATCTTTTCTCGGAGAAAAGTTCCGGATTCGCCTTTAACAATAAATCGACAAGACCCATCTGTGTTACTGGATTCTTCACTCATGGGGAGGAGGTCTAAACCAGGAACTCCGGATAAGGCCTCAGTCACGCTTGAACAAGAACCTAATACTTTAATGGAAAATGTATTGCCACTTTCCTCCAGGTTATTTACAGTATCTTCCAGAACAATTTTTCCATTGGTTATGATGATCACTCTCTCACATGTTGATTTGATCTCAGGGAGAATGTGAGAACTAAGGATGATTGTATGGTCCTTGCTTAGGTTATTAATAAGTTTTCGAACTTCAGTAATCTGTTTCGGATCCAACCCTACTGTGGGTTCATCTAAAATCAGAACAGCCGGGTAGCCAACCAGTGCGTGTGCTAGTCCTACCCGCTGCCTGTACCCTTTGGAAAGATTTTTGATCAATCTCCCCTTTACATCAGTAATAGCTGTCATATTCATAATTTCGCTGATGTGTTTTTCACGTTCTTTGGATTTGATGTCTTTGATCTCAGCAATGAATTTTAAATATCCATTAACTTCCATTTCAGTGTATAAAGGCGGGATTTCAGGCATGAAACCAATGTGCTGTAAAGCTTCTTTGGGATGATCCACGACGTCCACGCCATCAATTGTGATTGTGCCTGAGGTTGGAAGCATATGGCCAGCCATCATTTTCATGATTGTTGTTTTACCGGCACCATTTGGGCCTAGGAGTCCAACAGTTTCCCCTCGATGTACAGAGAAACTAACGTTATTAATTCCCAGCTTATTCCCGTAATACTTGGTTAATCCGGTTACATCTATCATCCACAGATCCTATTAATGAAACTTTGACCAGCCACGCTTGTCAATTGTTTGACAGTAAATACAATCGAACATCTATAGTGAAATAAAAAATATTATGCGTCAAACCACTTATTTACCAGGTCACTTTGTTTAGCAAATGTGTCTTTTAAGGTTGAATAGAGAGAGCGATATGTCTGATAAAACTCTCCATAAAGCTCGACGTTTGTCTTTATTGGTTCAGTTTTGCTAACCACTTTCACAATACTATCGCAAGCTTCGCCAACCGTTTTATAGCTACCTGCACCGACGGCTGCTAATATTGCTGCGCCTGCAGATGGACCTTCTTCGAGATTTGTGGTCACAACGGTGGCATTATATATGTCGGCTTGCATTTGACGCCAGAGAGCACTCTTAGCTCCACCACCGGAGGCTCGTACCTCATTAACTTGAACATCAAATTCTCGAAGGATTTCTATCGTATCGCGAAGAGAATATGTGACGCCTTCCATCACTGCCCGACTCATTTCACTCAATCCATGCCGGTAAGACAATCCAAAGAAAACGCCCTTTGCATTCTCATCAGGGTATGGAGTGCGCTCACCATTTAAGTATGGAAGGAATGTTAAGCCTTCAGAAGACGGCCTGGCTTGTAATGCGAGGTCAGTCATCAGTTCATAAACATCCTTTCCCTGATCTGCATAGGCTTTTTTCTGGTCTGCAAAAACTGTATCCCGGAGCCATTTAAATGATCCACCGGCGGCGAGAGTACACCCAAAGAAACACCATGTTTCAGGTGCGGAGTGACAGAAGCTCAAAGCTGCTCTTCTTTGATGATCGGCAATTACTTTGCTGGTAGCCGCAAAAACTACCCCAGAAGTACCTATGGTTGCTGAAATGACGCCTTCCTTGTAAACTCCATTACCAATTCCGCCGGCAGTTTGATCGCCACCACCTCCAACTACCTTTATCCCTGGCTTAAGGCCAAGCTTTTTTGCTATGTCAGGACGCAGTTGTCCGACAACATCGCACGATTCATAAATTCTTGAAGGAACTATTTCCTTCGGTAAGCCACATACCTCGAACATTTTATCCGACCATGTTCGTTTACCAATATCCATTAAGAAAGAGCCGGAAGCATCTGAAACTTCAACGGAGGGTTCCCCGGTTAGGATTAACTTCAAATAGTCCTTAGGAAAAAGGACCATTTTTGTTTTTTCAAAGATATCAGGCTGGTTATTCTTTATCCATATTAACTTTGCTGCCCAAAATCCAGTCAAGTTGTAATTTGCAGTGATATCAAGCATTTCGTCTATACCAAGCTGACTTTCGATATAGTCGCGCTCTTCCGTTGCTCGTTGATCCAACCAAATCATACAGTTTCCGAGAGGTTTCAGGTCTTTATCCAGCATGGTATTGCCCAGCATTTGTCCTGTGAGGCCAATGGCTTCGATTTCCTGGCCTTTACCACTCTTTGCGACAGCCGTCTGGATGGCATATTCGCAGGCATTCCACCAGTCATTAGGGTCTTGCTCCACCCATAATGGGCGAGGGGTAATAAGGTTGCACTCTTTGTAACCTACTCCTAGTGTCTGCCCCATTTCATCAATAACAATAGCTTTAACACCACTTGTTCCGGAGTCAATTCCCAAGTAACATTTCATTGCAACTTATCCTCCAAGAAATTATTTATAAACCATCCATTGATTACAGGCAGAATTTGAACATGTCATTAATTTTTTCAAGATTATATAGATCGCCATACCCCCAGGCTTGGGAAGTTACTAGAGCATCTGGAGCCATTTTTGCAATTCCATCTGCGGGAATACCAGCCTCAGCCAGTGTAGTGGGCGTTCCAATTTTCTTGAACCAGGCTTCCAGCGCATTGATTCCAGCTTCGGCCGCTGCCATATCGTCAGTTTCATTGATTTTGAAAACTTCTCGCGCGAAATCCGCAAATTTCTTTGTCTTACTGGAAAGGAAGTAACGCATCGTGGCGAGAATTGTAACTGACATCGCTGCGCCATGAGGGGTATCATAAAAATTACTCAATGAATGACCCAAGATATGAATTGTTGAATCCGTACCGCCCAGACCACAATTATAAAAACCATTCCATGCAAAAGAAGCTGTCCACATCATTTGTGCTCGAGCTTCTTTATCAGCAGGATTGACAATGATCCTATCCATACAATCAATAATGGTTCGAATTCCACCCTGACAGTATCTATCCTGGAATGGTGCCCACTCTAATGAATGGCCAAAATAAGCTTCCAGTAAGTGCGAAATAATATCAGCGGCAGAATATGCCGTTTGTTTTACAGGGATTGAATAGGTCAATTCGGGATCGAGAATTGCAGTTTTTGGACGCATAATTGGATTGGCAAAACCATCTTTGCGCTGTATCTTTTCATACGACATAACAGAAGTGCCATTAAGTTCTGAACTTGTTGCGGGTATAGTTACAACTGCTATGACAGGAAGTGTATCTGTAATAGGCGCTTTACCAGACACAAGATCCCATGGATCCCCATCGTATTTAACTGCAGCCCCAACGAATTTTGCTTCGTCAATTACACTCCCTCCACCCAGGGCAATGATCACATCAGGTTTTTCCTTCTTAATTACATCTATAACACCAAATGCGTGCTCTACGGTTGGGTTGCTTTTTACACCAAAGCACGATATCAGTGTAATTCCATTATCTTTGCAGCTTTGCTCGACTTTTTGGAAAAATCCAACCTGTGACACAAAAGTTTCATCATAAGTTAGTAGGAGTGCTTTTTTCCCAAAACCTGAAGCGACTATTCCAACTTTTGAAACAGCTCCTTCACCAAAAACTGCATTTGTCGGCATATTGAATTCGAAAGCATACATGGCTGGTTCTCCTTATTATTGATTTTGGTTTAAATATTATTTTTCCAATTTATATAATTACTAAATTACGTAAAATCGCTCGGGAGTGCCGGCAATTTCGCTTCTTGCCATATATAGCCCACCTGCTCCCGCATCAATGTCTGGATCGCCATCTGGCAGCCAAAAGTTGGAGGTTGCAACATAAAAATCTTTCATATCCTCGCCAGCAAAACCACCGCAGCAAATATTCTTCACGGGAAATGGGATATTTTTGACGAATTTGTAATTTTCCAAATTCCAAACAGAAATTTGCTTACCGCCGCCCCAATGACATACATATATATTATTATGAGAATCAACACTCACACCATCCGGCATATCGTCAAATTCAATTACAACTTCGGGTTTACCTGAAGCTCCATGGTCTAATGAGTATTCAAAACGGAGGAGTTTTTTGTTGTATGTATCAACTGCGTATAGGTAGGTATTTTGATTATTGAAGAAGATTGTATTGTATTGAACCAATTTATCAACCAGGATCACAACTTTGCCATCTGTATCAATCATATAGAATTTACCAGTCATGATGTTTGGGTCGAAATTTGGTTCCGTAAAGAAATTTGAGACAGTACTTGTAAAGATCCGTCCTTTTGCGTCACAACGTGTATCGTTATAGCGAAACTCACCGGTGTTGGGTTGGGGAGTGGCAATAAGGCTCAGATTGCCTGTAGGAAAGTCAAGCAACATCATGCCATCAGCAACTGCCACTAGTAGCTTGTTTACATCAGTCGATGGAATTGCAGCTCCAATGAAACTACCAGTTTCAACGGATTCGTCCAAACCAGTTTTTGGGTCATAACGGTGAACAGTTCCTTTGAAGAGGTCTGTCCAATATAATTTGTTAATTCGGGGATCCCAGATGGGAGTTTCTGCCAGTATTACCCGGGAGTTTATTGCCAGTTTGAAATTCATTACGCAACCTCCGCTTATGACAAATTAGACGAAATGTTTCAATTGATACTACTGACGCCAATCGAGGTATTCTACAGAGCGCCATATTCTGAGTTTTTCATTGGAATATTATTAACCCATTTTCGGCGCATTCTTAAAGCCATTTATAAAAATGATTATTTCATATTTATGAAATTAATTACACAGCATGAAATAATTAATAATTATTGTATCAGGATTACAAAACAGAGTCAAGTATCTTCTTCGGCCGGAAAAATATTTTGATCGGGGAGAGCAAAAATTATTAATACATTATGATATTTTTCATTATTCTGCTGCACCTTCAAGATAAATATGAAATTTCTTTAACATATATTCCAGATATTTTCAATACAGGACAAATTAATTTCCAGAACAGCGATTAATCTTAATATTTTTCAAGAATGGTACTATTATTTAATTGAAATACATGTTAGAATGATGTTGCTATTAATTATAGGGTGAGAAATTAATTACACTGAGGAATGGTATATTTATGCAAAATAGATTTGGATATACCGAACAGAATCGATTAATTGCGAAAGTACTGAATTTATATTATATGGAAAACTTGAGCCAAGTAGAGATTGCGCACAAGTTGGGTCTCTCCACTGTAAAAATTAACCGGATGATCAAATTTGCGCGTCAATCCGGGATGGTTGAAATTAATCTCAGATTGCCATTTCCCAGTTTGTTAGATTTAGAATCTCGTCTTATCGCTCTGTCCACCATGGAAGATGTAATCGTCACACCATCGTTAGATAATACACCTGAGGGGGACCTTTCTCAATTGGCACAAGTTGCAGCCAGCTATCTCATTAGTCAAATCAGGTCTAACGAGAGCATATGTATCGGTGGCGGAAGAACAGTCCTAGAAATAATCAATAATGTAGAACAACACAAGGCAGCTGGTGTGCGAATATACCCTGCTATTGGCGGGGTGCAAAATTTGAATGACAGGGATGTGAACACTGTTGCTATGCGTCTTGCTCAAAAACTGGGTGGAGAGGCGATCAAATTTTATGCTCCTGCATTTGCCGAAACAGAAGAGGAATGTGCAACTTTCTTTGGTTTAACTCATGTTGCAAGAGTGCTTGAAAAAGCACGGACTGCAAGGATAGGACTTTTTGGGGTTGGTAGTCTACAAATTGATTCCAGTGTCATCCAATATTGTTCGTTACCCTACCATGTTCTGGCTGAATTGGTCAAACAGCGTAATGGAGTTGGAGAAATCTTGGGGTATGCCATTGATAGTGAGGGTAGGGATTGTATTCCTGAATTAAGCAAGCGTGTCGTCGGTATCTCTTTGGATGACTTTAGAAATATCCCTATCCGCATTGGCGCTGCGATTGGAGCAGTGAAAGCGCCAGCTATCGCTGCAGCTATACGAGGAAAATATTTCACAACATTATTTATTGATGAAATAGCTGCCCGGGAAGTCCTACGAATTTTGGAGAAGGATCCACAATTTTTGCCTGATAAACAAAAAGCAGTTCAAATAATTTAAGTTTCTCGTGGATTGAAATTCATTACAAAACTCACCTGTTTAAAAAAAATTAGTAGACCAGTTAATAAATTACTCCACTAAAGACACGATTTCTGCTGTTGTGTAAAACAAAAAATTGGGATTTCGTTGAACAAGTGTTTCTTCATGGGTAGGCCCCCATAAGGCAGCTGCCGTAAGTGTCCCGGCCGATTTTCCAGCATCTATATCATTAATAGTATCTCCGATCATTATTGCAAATTCTGGACGGACGTTCAATTTTTCGAGAGCTATGAAAACGGGTTCTGGGTCAGGTTTATGGCACCTAGATTGGTCAGAAGTAATCCAGGCATCAATATACTTGTTTAATTTAAAATGCTCCCGCGTAATTGCAGATTCACTTTCAAATTGTGATGTAACGATAGCAGTTTTTAATCCTTTGTTTCGGAGAACTAGAATTGAATTTAGAACACCAGGAAAAATACTAACTAGCCCGGAGTTCTTCTCTTTTTCTCTCAGCCAACATTGGTAGAGGTGCTCTACATCCGACGCGTCAACAAATTTTGATATCAATGCCTTTGTTGGTGTACCAAAATAACCCTTCATTTGGTCTTCACTAATGTCAAAACCTAAGTTTTCTTTAATAATTGATTGAAATGATAGAGTATCAGATAACATACTATTTATCAGAGTTCCGTCAAGATCAAACAATACTGCTTTTAGATTATTCTTCATAAATTCCGTTATTAATTATTCGCCTATAAAAAAACTAATTCTTCTCTGATGAACATATGCGTATATTCAATTGGACGACAACCAATCCCTGGTTTCGTTTAGAGAATTATTGTGTACTCAATATCTATTTGATCAAAATCTCTGGATATTCAATCACTTTCTCAAGGTCATTCAAGAAGCGGGCGGCAACTACACCATCTATCACTCGGTGATCTGCAGATATTGTTAAGGAAATAATGGGTCGTACTGCGATTGTGTCGTTCTTATCTACTACAACCGGTTTTCTTCTGATCGCTCCGATAGCCAGAATTGCACACTCTGGTGGATTGATCACTGCTCTAAATTGATGAATATTGTACATTCCAAGGTTAGTAACCGTGAAGGTACCTTTCTGTACATCTTTCAATTCAAGCCTCCCCTGCCGGGCCCTTAAACTCACATCGTTGATTCGCATGGCAATTTGTGACATGCTGAGCAGGTTGGCATTATGAACAACTGGGACGATCAGGCCGCTATCAATAGAAGTAGCTATGCCTACATTAATATTCTTCCATAAATATATGGATTGATCCTGTAGTGATGAATTGATGTATGGATTTCTTTCAAGTGCCCATGCGATCAGTTTTACCAAAATGGCTGTCATTGAGACTTTGGCAGTTTGATCGGCCTCTGCCGTTTCATTTAGATGCTTTTTGATTACATCCAATCTTGAAACATCCACCTCAATAGTCTCGGCTATGTGCGGCGCTTCCTGAAAACTGGCTTGCAAGCGTTGTGCAATTTTTTGACGCATACCGACTAACGGGATGATCTCCGCCGGGTAGTCGCCATTTAATTCGGAAGATGTGACAAGCGAGGATTTCATATCAGATGCCTGCACTCTTCCAAATGGGCCACTTCCTTTTATTGATTCAAGTGGTACTCCTGTTTCAGCGGAGATCCTTCTGGCGGCGGGGGTAGCAGCTATCTTATCGAAAGCAACGTTATTAGATGAGAAGTTTTCCTTTTGTGCAGAAGCATAGGCTTCAATATCTTCTTTGGAGATGCGTGTCCCTGATGATGGAACCAGGTTGATATCGATTCCCAAATCTTTCGCCATGCGTGCAGCCAGTGGGCTTGCAGCAATAGAAGTTTCCTCATGTGGGATAGGTGATGCATCGGATAGTTTTTTTGTGGGTTCGCTTTTCGCTGTTTCGGTTGGAAGGTCAGCGAGGGTTTCACCCGATTTAAGCACATAGGCAATTACCGTAGCAACAGGAACAACATCTCCGACTTTATACTTAATACCCACAAGTGTACCTGTTATTGGGGAGGGGACATCAATGGCAACTTTTTCGGTTTCTACAACCAAAACAGTCTCATTCTCTTTTACTAGGTCGCCTTCCGATTTGTTCCAGGATATGATAGTTGCCTTCTCCTGATCCATATCCACTTTTGGCATAATAAATGGTATAGGCATGTTAATATTCACCTTTCAATATTGCCCGGATCTCCCGTTCAATATCCTCTTCCTGGGGGACAGCAGCGCGTTCCAGTTCGCGATTATATGGTATTGGCGTGTTCTTTCCTGTGAGTCGACGCATTGGAGCATCAAGATAATCAAATGCTCTGCTTGAAGAGATAATAGCCATGATCTCTCCTGCCCAACCAGCGGTCTCACATGCCTCGTGAACTACTAGGAGTTTACCTGTTTTTGTTACAGAGTTGATGATAGTCTGTTTATCCAATGGAACCATGGTCCTCGGATCAATTACTTCCACTTCTATCCCCTCTGAAGCTAACCTATTGGCTACTGCGATCGTTTTATGCACCATGATCTCATTAGCGACTACGGTAAGGTCTTTGCCTTTTCGTTTAATGTCTGCAACGCCGAATGGGATTGCATAATCCTCCTCTGGAACTTCACCTTTCATCTTATATAAGAGCTTATGCTCGATGAAGCAAACCGGATTTGGATCATGGAGTGCAGTTGTGAGTAGACCCTTTGCATCATATGGAGTTGATGGAGTAACGACCTTCAATCCCGGTATGTGCATTAATAGGGTTTCAAGCGATTGTGAATGTTGAGCTGCTGCACCTGTCCCAGATCCACTGGGCATTCGCACCACCATCGGCACTGTGGCTTTTCCGCCAAACATATAATGCATTTTAGCGGCCTGGTTCCCCAATTGATCCAGAGTTAACAGGGTGAAATCCATAAACATGATCTCTGCTACAGGACGCATGCCAAGTAAGGCGGCGCCAATGGCTGCACCAATAATTGAAGGCTCAGATATTGGTGTTTCGATGATGCGCTTTTCACCAAACTCATCCAACATTCCATGTGTGACTCCAAAAGCACCGCCATACCGACCAATATCTTCACCGATAATGAATACACGTTCATCACGTTTCAATTCATTCCAGAGAGTTTTGCGAATTGCTTCGAGGTAAGTGATTTCAGGCATATACATACTCCGTTACAGTGGATGGATCGGGTTCAGGCGAGGCTTCAGCGAAAGCGACTGCCGCTTCAATAATTGTGAGGGCTTCGTTATTGATTTCTTCAGCATCATCATTTTTGATGATCGCATTATCAATTAGATTACTTTTGAATAGAGTAATTGGATCTTTATTATCGCGCCAATCGTCGATCTCATCCTTAGACCGATAGAGATTCCGATCGCTTTTCGAGTGACCGAAGTAGCGATAGGTTTGTGTTTCTACCAATACTGGTCCGTTACCGGAGCGGATATATTCAGCAGCATCGCGCATGGTTTCATATACTGTCAACAAGTCATTGCCATCAATATAATGCCAGGGAATACCATATCCATCGGCTCTCTGGGCGATTGGAAGTTTGGCTGAAGCACGGGCAACATCCATGGACATGCCATATTTGTTGTTCTCGCACACATACAAGACAGGAAGTTTCCAAAGGGCAGCCATGTTTAGTGTCTCATGAAAGACACCTTCATTCGCAGCACCATCGCCAAAAATGGATATGCAGATCTCATTGAGTTGTTTCATTTGTATTGCGAGACCGACACCTAGAGAATGAGGAATTCCGCCACCTACAATTCCATTCGCGCCAAGGTTGTGGCTGGAAAAATCAGCGATGTGCATAGATCCACCGCGGCCTCTACAAAAACCAGCGTCTTTTCCAAGGAATTCGGCCATCATTTTATTAATGTCCGCCCCTTTGGACAGAAAGTGACCATGTCCACGATGGTGATTAATCAGGTAGTCTTCTTTTATGGTTGCCCGACTGATACCCACGGCTACTGCTTCCTGACCGGCTGAAAGATGCATGGTGCCATGAACTTTTCCCAGTGCATACAGCTTGTCAGCCATTAATTCGAATTGCCGTATCAGACACATGGTACGATACATATCTATCAATTGTTCATTTGCGAGTTTGAGTCTTTTTGCTTTTTTTTCAAAAGTCTCTTCAATTTTCATAAATACCTCAGTGTAAATTTCTGTGTTTATAGATTTGGATCTGATGCCAAAACAGCTCTGGCGGTGATACTATCCGTGACCAGAACACTCAATAGATTGGATTGCAATGCACCGATGATAGATTTTACTTTTCCAGGACCACCGCCAACACCAATACGAACTGGGATTTTAATTAAATCCCTATGTTGGATAGTTATTAAACGCTTCATAAAATCGTCATGATAGGGTTTGCCATTTATTAAGAAGTAGTTACTTGCAACATCACCGACAACTCCAAAATTTTCTAATTTTTCAATTTCATCCTCAGGTAATAATCCTGCCAGAAAATAACTTGAATACTTAATTTCTGTAGTTCCAATACCTAATAGAGCTATCTGTATTTGCTTACCAAGTTCGATGGTCTCTTTTATCCCCTTAGTTTCCATCATCGATTGGGCGATTTCTCTGGATTGACACAAGTATGGGGCGTTGATGAAATAGGACTCGCCGCCAAGTTTAGTGGCCATCCTTTGAACAAGGGCATGTCCATCATATTCAGCATTTTGGGCTCCCATTGCGCCAACAAGCTGGACTACTTTGACAGGAAAATTCCCGGTTGATTCAACAGCATCAACTACTGAGCTAATGGTTGTGCCCCACGCTAATCCAAGAATGGAATCGGGAGTCAAATAGCGGTTTAATACTTCGGCTCCTGCTTTGCCTAATTCGACGAGTAGTTTATCCTGGTTGGATCCGCGGACAGCCACAACAAACACAGAAGCGATTCCAAAGCGTTTCTTTATGGCTTCTTCGAGTTCAAATTCTGATTGAATGGGCCGGATGATTTTAATCTCAACTATCCCACGATTTCTGGCTTCCGTCAGCATTCTGGAAACCATGGATCGAGTAACACCAATCTCACGCGCAATTGCGGATTGGTCTTTACCCTGGGAATAGTACATTTCAGCCACGTCAGCTAATAGACTAGCCCTATTTTGGTTAATTCTTTCATCAGCCATAGTTTTTCACTGTAGTATCACGTACGTGAATAATAATTCACTAATGTGAGTATAACAAGTCAGTCGAAAGAAGTCAATAGTTCGAGTTAGTTCATTTTTCAAATACCTGGTTTTAAAACTATCCCAAGACATATGGCTATGGATATTCAATAGGAATCTACGAGGGGTAATCCATAAGACTGAAGATCCCTTTCTTATTGACAAAGGGAAATGTTTCCATTACAATATTCACAAATGTTACCGCAAACTCACAAACGTGAAACTTAAAGGAGAACGAAATGACACCTAAGATTCAAATGGCAATGGATACATTGGATGGTGATCAAGCATTGTTTTTAGCGAAAATTTGCTCGCCATATGTCGATGTTATAGAAGCAGGTACACCACTAATAAAATCGGTTGGCATAGGTATTGTAAAAACCTTACGTAAGTTGTATCCAGATAAAATTATTCTTGCTGATCTGAAATCGAGTGACGTTGGTGCTTATGAAGCAAATATGGCATTTACCGCGGGTGCGGATGTAGTTACAACACAAGGTATTACAACTTTAGCCACTATAACAGAAGTCCAGAATGAGGCAGATAAATGGAAACGCCGCGCAGAAGTGGATATGACGGGTGTCATTGATCCTGTTTTGCGGGCCGAAGAAGTTAAAAAAGTTGGCGTCAGCCTGGTTCTATACCATAGAAGCATCGACGAAGAAACAACGATTGGTGCCCTTTGGGATGATAAAGCTTGTAAAACTGTTGGAGCAATGACTGCATTAGGATTGGATGTTGCAATTGCTGGAGGTGTTGACGCAAAAGTAATCCCCTTATTAAAAAATTTCCCGCTTTATTGCATCGTTGTTGGAAGGGGTATTACAGGCCAATCTGATCCGGCAGCGGCTGCGAAAGAGATCCGGCATCTGGTAGACATAATCTGGAAGTAAGATAAAATGGTCCATATATCAGCTTCATTGTTAGCAGCAAATTTTGCCCGAATGGGTGAAGATGTCCACAATGCAGAAAAGTGTGGAGTTGATTCATTTCATTTTGATATGATGGATGGTCATTACGTTCCCAATATCGCTCTATCCCCGCAGCACCTGATGGATCTAAGAGAATACACTCAACTGCCATTCCATCTACACTTGGAATTAGGCAATCCGGATTACGTTTTAGATACATTCCCAGAACTGAAAGCTGAACTCATTTTGGTGCAATGGGACACAATACCAGAACCCGGGAAGACATTTGATAGAATTAATAAACGCGATTCAAAAATAGGATTGAGCCTCAACCCTTCTGTTGATTTAGTGGAAATCAAGACCTATCTGAAGTATATTGATACACTGTTGTTATTAAGTGTCAATCCTGGTTTTGGTGGACAGCCCATGGTTTCGGGAATCATAGAAAGAGTTACTCTAGCGGCGGAACTGATCCGGGCAGAAAACACGAATACAAATTTGGCTGTTGACGGTGGGGTCAATTTAATTAATTCAAAAGACCTAATTGGTGCCGGTGCGGATTGGTTGATTATTGGCACGGCACTGTTCAATCAGCTGGATATGGCTTCGTACATAGATGAAATTAAGCAAAATGGGATGTAATACAATGTTAGTTATTTGAAAATTATGAATATATGAATTATTTTTTGGGTGCCTCCCCAATTTTGTTGCTGCTTCTGTTATTGACAGTTTTCAAGTGGAGTGGCAAAAGCTCCGGACTTATTAGCTGGCTGTTTTCAATAATTATCGCCAGTCTATTCTTTGGTCTTTCTTCTAAAGTGTTTTGGGTTTCACAGGCTAAGGGGGTGGTTTTTTCCATTTATGTATTGCTGGTGCTTTGGTCAGCCCTGTTGCTCTATAACTTAAATAATCAAATAGGTGGCATCAATTCTGTTACACAGTGGCTTAAGCTAAGAATTCCAGACAGATCATTACTGGTAATCCTCATTGCATGGTCATTCAGTGGTATTCTGGAGGGTATCGCTGGTTTTGGCCTTCCTATCGCAGTGGCCGCCCCAATGTTAGCCGGTTTAGGCGTTCCGCCGCTATTATCAGTGGTGGCATCTGCGATTGGTCACACATGGTCTGTCACACTCGGAAATATGGGTATGGTATTTCAGGTGTTAACCAGCATATCTGGAATTGAAGAAACAGCTTTGTATCCTCCAACGGCTGTACTGATGGGATTGGCATGTTTACTTTGTGGCTCTTGCAGTTGCGATCGTTCTGGGAGAATTCAAGAAATGGAAAGAGGTTCTCTTGATTGGACTGGTCATGGCTGTAGTACAATACGCACTCGCAGCTATAGGATTAATCCCCCTTTCTGCATTAGGTGCTGCTGTGACAGGGCTGTTAGTAGGAATAACTATCAGCCGCAAGAAAATACAACAAGAAGAGATTTCATATTTCCCAAAACAATTGACCGCAACATTGATAAGTTATGGTTTATTAATCGTAATGATGGTTCTCATCTTTGTTGAAGGACCAGTAAAAGAATTATTTGTATCCATTTCTGTGGCGATACTATTTTCCGGAAGTTGTTACACGGACTGGATTTGTGACAGATGCTGGATATGGGCAGACTTTCCGGTGGTTTGCCTATCCAGCTACGTTGATCACGTTTGCAATTCTTATCAGTATGGTTTTTTTCAGAAAATACCAGGTTACTAAAAAAGATACGATATATAATGCCATGAAAGATACCGTTCGGGCTGCCGGACCGGCGACAGTTGGAATAGTAACCACTGTCGGATTGGCAATGATCATGGACCACACGGGTATGACGATGCTTGTTGCGCAGGGTTTGAGTGAACTTACAGGTAGGTTGTTTCCTATCGTTTCCCCACTAATCGGCATGCTGGGCGTTTTTGCTACAGGGAGTAATACAAACTCCAATGTATTGTTCGTCTCATTGCAAAAGAATATTGCACAGATGATCTCTGTGGCGCCGGTGATCCTGGTTGCCTCTCAAACAGCCGGTGGATCGCTTGGCAGTATGATTGCTCCAGCAAAACTGATTATCGGGTGCAGCACTGTCAACCTGCAGGATAAGGAAGGGCTCGTATTACGGAAAACATTACCTTACGGGTTGGGAATCGGAATTCTAATTGGTGTGGCGGGGTTAATCTTAACAATATTCTGGCAATAAAAAAAGATTCATGAATAAATTGACGAATTGCAATATCGAAGAAATAAAACCAGTGTTATCGGCAAAAGCTGCTATCCGATAGTAATTACAATTTTCCTACGATTATTTTATGCATTTCGATAAGGGAGATTGGTGTCTGTTGGTAAAATCAACAGACACCAATGTTAAAAATATTTATACAAGTTTGCTTAGGTGGTCAAAACTTCGCCTGGCTTGATCAACGGTGCCACACTCAACGCTCATTACGATATCATTCGGGCATTTCTTTATGATATCAATGACTCGTTTCCAGTCAATGACGCCATCGCCGCAGGCACAACCGACTGGAGTACCAGAGACTTTGCCACGTTCGGCATCGGAATGTTTGATGTCAATGTCTTTTGCGTGTAGGTGAACCAGGCGGTCATTAACGTGGGAAAGCCACTCGTATGTGTCTCCTGTTCCAGCCAGGTAGCTGTTGCCAGTGTCATAATTTATGGCAATTGCAGGTGATTTCACAAGCGCATATATGCTATCCAAACCTTCCAGGGATTTGCTGTATTGCTGGTGTGGTTCAACGCCTATCACAATGCCATGTCGTTCAGCAACGAGGGAGGCTTCTTTCAGGGTATATGTCATCAGAGTGTAATCTTGATCTTTAGTTGTCCAAAGTGGTTTTGGTCCTTCATCTGTGTTAACAACCGGAGCGCCTGCATCGGCAGCCCAGCGGATCGCCTGTTTTAGATATTCCACACTGATCTCTGGTTTGCAGAGTGGGGTATGGGCAGAAAGCCCGGAAAGTTTAATGTTTTGTTTATCGCATAATTCTTTCACCCACAACGGATCGTCATACATGGAAACACTATGGAAGTATCCTGCCTCGCTTAGTAGCTCTCTTCCCCAGTGGACCATGGGTTCAATGTACTGATATCCAATTTCTGCCGCTTTGGCAACACCCCAAGCAAAAGGTTTGTCTGCAGAGCGAATAAATTCCATATTTACGCCGATAGATACTTTTCCCATTATATCCTCCTCTATAAATTTCAAAATTCCAACACTATTTCATTTTTTGATTGGCTTTTTCGACCAATGGTCGTACATAAGCAAGACTCTTTTCAATCATCGGGCCGCCCTGGCCTTCACATTCCAAACTGACCACACCATCAAATTTCATTTCTGCGAGGATATCGAAGCATTTCTCAATGTTCTCTTTATTTACCCCATCTCCAATAGCGCATTGACTTACTGCGATGCCTGTGAGTTCACCGCGTAAAGAGGCTGCCAGAGTGTCGCTTACATCTTTGACGTGAACGTGGCTGACTTTATCCTTAAATTTTTTCAGAAATGCAACGGGGTCCTGCCCGGCAATATAGGTATTGCCAGTATCCATATTCATTTTCAGGTATGGGCTGTCAACAAAGGCAAGCATTTTTTCCATAAATTCAGGCTTGGTGGTGTAGAAGCCGTGCGGCTCGATGTCAATTATCATTTTGTAACGTTCGGCAACTTCGATTACCTGGCTGTAAGACCTCTTCATCATATCCATTGCCTGCTCGTTGGTAAGGTTTTTGGGAGCAAAGCGGTCATCCGTAGTATCAATATGGTCGCAGCCAGCGAGGTAAGCCCAACGGATCGTTCTAAGAATATATTCCACCCCCAGGGAAGCGCCTTCAGGGAGGGACATTGGAAAAGCAGCATCGATCTGAGAAAAACGTAAGCCATATTTTTCGGTTTTTTCACGCCACATCATTGGATCTTCCCACATGGCTACATGCGGCTGGTATCCTAATCCATGAATCCAGCTGACACCATCGATCATGCCACATTCTATCCAATGAACATCATTTTTTTGTGCCCACTGTAGGCTTTGTTCAAAATTCCAGTAGCTACTATTAAAAGCGTCAGTATGAAAACCAATCTCGATCATGGATCACGTACTCCTTTCAAAATATCATTGAATAAATGGAGCCCGCCCGAAGAACGAGCGGGCTCCATTGGAACTCTAACAGCTTATTACTCTTATTCGATAACGTCTTTGTATTTGTTGATGTCAAGAGCTTTCCAGGCATCTGGCCAGTTGGTCATATCTTCTGCGCTGCTCATAACATAGTAAAGTGGGGGCATTCCGCTACCAATGAATTTATCAAGGTTTTCAGCGGTAACATCTGGTTGAGGAAGAACCCAGTTGTGTTGAACAGTTTCGCCATCAAGGAACATGACGGAGGCTAAAACAGCAGTCCTCCACATGAAGGTTGAGAATGTGGGGGCGATACCGTTGATGTTGTTGGCCTTCCAGTATTCCAGGAAGTCCTGCTGATCTTCACCGACCATGACAGACGGGTAATCAGCGCCAGCATCCTTGAAGGCTTCAAGGATTGTCACTGCTGTACCACCAGCATCCATCCAGACTGCATCGATGGTTCCATATTTTGCGAGGTAATCGCTAACAACTGTGGAGGCCTTGAAGGAATCGTATGCAACGAATTCAACACCGATCACATTGATCTGTGGATTCTCTTCAAAGATCTTACGAGCTGCACCCCAACGCTGTTCGAGGACATCCACACCCGGGAGGATGCGGAAAGCAAGTACGTTACCACCTTTTTCGCCGAGATCAGTGACGATCTTCTCAGCGCCGGAAATACCGAAGGCGTAACCGCCAATGGTGCGTTCGGAAACTACTGGGCAGTCAGTGAGGGCATAGCGGTCGAATTGAATAACTGGCATGACTTCGCAAGCCTTCTCAACGATCGGGGTCAGGGCTTCTGATGTGTTGGATGCAACAATGAGGATGTCGCATTTTCCTGGAGTGTTGATGAGGTCCTGGATGTCTGCGATCTGCTTGGCATCATCGCCTGCGGCATCGAGGTGATAGAAGTTCTTCACTTTGCCTTCAGCGCGGAGCATCTCAACCTGTTCGCGCATGGTCACGTAACCGGTCACCCGCCATGGATTGTTGACACCAGCGTTGGAGAAGCAGATATTGTAAGGGGCTTCTTTTTCAACGAATGCTGCATATTGTGGATATTGGGTGATGTCGGTCGGATTTTCAACCAGGTACTGAAGATAGATGGGAGCATCTGGATTTAAAGCTGCTTTTGTCATCCATTCCTTGTTTATTTCATAGTCGGCATCATTAAAAAACTGGGGAGCGACTTTAGCTTGTTCCATCTGCAAACCAGGGTTTGTCGCAGCAACAGGTGCTTCGGCAGCTGGTGCTTCAGCAGCGGGTGCTTCGGCAGCTGGTGCTTCGGCTGCGGGTGCTTCAGCAGCGGGTGCTGCCGGGGCACAAGCGGCCAGGAGCATGGAAAGGCTTAATACAATTGTTAATACTACAAAAATACTTTTTTTCATTAGTTTTCTCCTCCAATGTGAGAATTGTTTGGATTTTGAAATTTCTTTACACAACAACATAAATGAATGAATTATTATCCGATCAAACCACCTCCTTTTAATAAAATTCTTTTTTGTCGAAGTTTCCGATTTATTACAGGTTTGTAACTAAATTTGAGCTGTTTACCGTTTTCTCATTGTACTAAATGCTGCATAAGCAACAACTCCGATGATGATCAAACCCTGGACAGCGTCTGTGTAGGGCTTGGGTAAACCGAGTTGGTTTAAAAGGTTTACAATTGCTTGCAAGGTAAATGCTCCAAAAATTACATTGATCACATTTCCTTTTCCACCTCCTAACATTACCCCACCGAGCACGCAAGCAGCTATTGCCTGCATTTCCATGCCCTCGCCGATGGTAGTATTCACTCCACCATAGCCAGCAGTCAAAATTCCACCCAGAACAGCGAATACACTGCAAAAAATAAAACTCAATACACGGATTAGCTTAACTCTGACTCCAGATAAACCAGATGCTCGCATATTATCCCCAATAGCCAGAACGTGGCGGCCAAAATTTGTTTTATGGAAAATAAAATATGCGATTGCTGCTAATACTAATAGAATAATAAATGAGTATGGAATCCTGGAAAAGAATGGAACATCCTGTATATAATTTCGTCCAAAAGCGCGGAAGTTGTCAGTAAGGTACCCTTGTGGGGCACCACCGACATAGTATAAAGCAGATCCTCGCACGATCATCATCATACCAAGAGTGGTTATGAATGAAGGTACTTTTAGATAACTAACAACAATACCATTGGTTAGTCCGATCAGCGCACCAAAGCCAAGTAACATTAGTATATTAGGGAGTGCATTTGCTGGATCATTTGCCAGGAATTTAGAACTCACTATCACACAAAAAGTGACAATTGCACCGATGGATAGGTCAAAACCACCCAGAGCTAATACAAACATTTGGCCAATAGCGAGTACAGCCAGTGGGGATGCCGGACGGAGAAAGGTCATGATACCATTCATCGTCTGATAACCTTTTGGATTCAGATAACCCAGGATAATAAATATTACTATAAATATCGGGTAGACCGGAGGAACCTTCTTGATCCAAGACCAGACCTTCAGGAGGAAATATGTGGTAGAACCTTTCACAGAAATAGTTGAAGCCGTCATTCGATTCACTCCTTAAGATACTTCTTTTTTCGATCGGATGGTGTAACTGGCAACCGCGAAGACAATTATTAGTCCCTGAAAGACATTCTTTAAGTAAGGATTCACCCCAAGTTGGTTGAAGGCAGTGCTCAAGACGCCAAATATCAAAACACCTGCCAAAGTACCCCATACGCCGCCCTTGCCACCAGATAGTGCAGTACCGCCAATGACTGTTGTTGCTATTGAATTCAAATCGTATACGCCATTGGGTCCCACCCAGGGCGCTCCGGAACGCATTTGGCTGACAAGGAATAACCCTGAAAGGACTGCTGTTACACTACACAAAATATGAGCACCAATCAATACCCTGTCTGTACGAACACCTGAAAGGCGGGACACCTCTGCATTTCCTCCGACGCCATACAAATGTGAACCAAATGTTGTCCTGGCAAGGATGAACCATCCTATAGTAACAACCATCAAAAGGATGATTATCGATACCGGAATTGGGCCGATCGTTCCATAGCCAAAATATTCAAAGGATTGAGGCACACTGCCAGTATAGTTTGAGAATGTTGCGTTGATGATTCCTTTAATGATTAAACTTGTTCCCAGCGTCGCTATGAATGGATTTACCCTTAGCTTGGTAATGATCAACCCATTCATTAACCCAATTGCGATCCCGATTGTGAATACACCCACAAGGGCAAACGGGACTCTGGCAGGATCACCCTGCATGAGGTATGAGGACATCACTGCTGTGATGCTAATGGTGTAAGCTACTGATAGATCAATTGATGCGCCTATTAATACCAATGTTTGTCCAACTGCTACAATACCCAATGCAACAGAACGAACGATAATATTTAACATTATGCTCGGATTCGTGAATATTTGGCCATCTGCTTTAATTTGATCAAATATTCCTGTAACAACAAATACAATAATGAGGAAAAAGTACACCGGGGGAATTCGAACCGACCGAGTAAATCTTTTAAACATGCTATCTGAAATGGTATGCGTCGTCATTTTATACCTCTCCCGCCGATGCAATATTATTGTTTGGATCTTTTTGATGTCCGGTAGCAGCCAGCATAATATCTTGTTCTGAAGATTTTGCCGGTAATTCCCCGGATATCTTTCCGTCATGCATAACAAGGATTCTGTCGCTCATGCCGATTACTTCAGGCAATTCAGACGATATCATCAGAACGGCTCTGCCTTGATTTGTCAGCGCTCGAATCATATCGTGGATGCTTGCTTTAGCTTCCACATCGATACCACGAGTTGGTTCATCGAAAATAAAAATTTTTGCGTCCGAGGCTAACCATTTAGCGAGGACAACTTTCTGCTGATTACCGCCGCTGAGAAATTGGATCTCACGATCGTATGAATCTGTTCTAACGTCTACCTGACTACCCAGAGTTGGGACTAAATTTCGAGATTTTCTAACCCCATCCTTTAACAATAAACTAAAAATGGATTGAATAGACCTTATAGTTAACAGCATATTATCCCGTATTGGCTGGTTGGGAAGAATGCCTTCAGATTTTCTATCTTCGGTGACAAATCCCATACCGTTTTTTATTGCCTGATAGGGTGTTTTAATGTTAATTGGCTTCCCATGCAGGTTAATAGAACCAGTTTTGAATGGAACGACCCCAAACAAAGCCTGCGCCATTTCAGTACGTCCAGAACCTTGCAATCCAGCAATCCCTAAAACTTCTCCCTTGTGCAATTCGAAATTAATATCTTTTAGAAAATGATTGGATGCATTTCGCACTTCCAAAACGATATCACCGAACTCTTCCTCCTTGCCAAGAGGTGGAAAATAGTGATCAAGTGAACGGCCAACCATCATGTATACGAGATCTTCAGGGGTAACATCTTTCTTGTAGACGGTACCAACAAATTGTCCATCCTTCAATACAGTGATCTTCTCGGCAATATCCAATACTTCCCCTAAGCGGTGGGATATGAAAACAATCGCCAATCCCTTGTCTTTCAGCCTATGAATTAAATCACCAAGAAGACTGACTTCAGTGTATGTTAAGGCTGCTGTTGGTTCATCCATAATGAGGACTTTAGCATTAAATGAAATGGCTTTCGCGATTTCCACTAACTGTTGTTGGGCTACCGATAAGTCGCTGACCTGGGTGGTAGGAGCGATCATATTTTCGACACCAAGCTCAGCTAAAACTGCTTCGGTTTGTTTGTTTAGCTTGCGAACATCAATTACTCCAAGTTTAGAAGGTTCTCTTCCAAGAAATATATTGTGAGCTACAGTTCTTTCTGGAAGGAGGTTGAATTCCTGGTAAATGATGCTGACACCTTTGCGATGAGCGTCAACTGGATGTGAAAAACGTACCTTTTTTCCCTGAAGGATAATCTCACCTTCGTCAGTAGTATAGGCGCCTGCCATGATCTTCATTAAGGTGGATTTCCCCGCGCCATTTTCACCGACAACGGCGTGGACCTCACCCGGGAAGAACTGCAAAGAAACATCATCCAAGGCATATACCCCCGGGAATCTTTTATGGATGTTCTTAACTTCAAGCAATGGTTCTACTGATGGTTGTTCTCTCTCCATAGTTTCCGCTTTTTCTTGTTCCATTGACCAACCTCGCTAAATATTAATTTACTTACGCAAAAATTGTCTTAATAAATTTCAGTCCTTGACTGGCTATCGCATCCTGACTCGGAGCGATTTCTCTCCAAATACATACAGCTCTTGCTATTTCCTTGACTTGATCCGTGAATGATTCAATCACCACCGAGCCGTCATAACCTGAGTCTATTAATGCTTTTCCAATCTCCTTCCAATGCACCTGCCCTGTACCTGGGACACCCCGGTCATTTTCACAGGCGTGGAAGTGGAATATTTTATTTCCAGCTAGCCGGATCGCATCCGGGCTGGATTTTTCTTCGAGATGCATGTGGAAAGTGTCGAGATGAAAACCGACATTCTCACGGTTCACTTCGCTGATGAATTCCAGCCCCTGCGAAACAATGTTGATCATGTCTGTCTCAAAACGATTTAGGGGTTCCATAGCAAGTTTAATACCTTTTGCAGCGGCATAATCTGCCATTTCCCGTACTCCATCAATCGCAAGATTCCATTCAAGATGGCGACTATCAGCGTTTTCTTTGTGTTCTTTTCCGACTGACGAATACAGCGGTCCGCAAATAACTGGAGAATTAAGGACATAAGCTGCATCAACCAGCCATCTAATATAGGATTTTGCATTTTCGCGAATATTTGGATCATCATCACAGATGTTTCGGTCTGGACCAAACGCACCGCAAACAATTGCATCAAGTCCGACCCGATCCAATTCTCTTTTTACTTCCCGGACATCAATTAATTGGGGGTTTTCGCAGGATAATTCAAAGACATCGAAACCCATTTCTTTTACTTTAGGAGCCAGATCATATACATATGCCGTTTTAAAGGGCGACACCCAGACAAAGGTATTTACACCAAATTTCATTGCTGCACCCCTGCCCTTATCGTATTTGCGTTTTCGATCTTAAACATATGCTCAATCGCCATGCTTACTGCGCCAGTAACGCCTGCTTCAGGACCTATAGAGGAGAAAACTATTTGGAGGTCTCTTGTCGCCAAAGGTAAAGAACGATTTAGCACACCTTGCCTGATTGATGAAAGTAACAGGTTACCAATGTTACTTACGCCTCCGCCGATAACAATCATTCCCGGATTGAAGAAATTGACAAGGCTGGCAAGTACATCGCCGATCAATTCGCCGCTTGTTCGGATGATCTCAATTGCTGCAGGATCCCCCTCCCTTGCAGCATCACCGACATGTTCTGCTTTGATTAAGCCATTGTTATTATCAAGATATTTTTTTAATATAGGGCTGTCGCCTGAGAGAGCAACCTTCTTACCTCGCTCGGCGATGGCTGGCCCTGCGGCGACTGCCTCAAGACATCCGGCATTACCACAAGAACAAATCGGTCCATTTTTTTCTACACAAATGTGGCCTACATCACCTGCACAACCATTTGAACCGCGGTAGATCTTTCCAAAAGAAATAATACCAGCGCCTATTCCGGTTCCAATCTTAATAAAAATTAGGTTGTTGATATTTTTTGCCGCACCATGGGTTACTTCCCCTAATGCCATCAAGTTAACATCGTTATCAACAACGATATTCGCGAGAGGAAATGATTTCTGCATGGTAGCAATAATGGGGAAACGATCCCATCCTGGCATAATTGGTGGAGACAATAATGTACCACTGGAAAAATCAACCGGACCGGGAACACCGATACCTATACCAGTTAGCTGGTCAACTTTATAATTATTTTCCAGTATCATTGCGTGAATACCATCACATACTTTTTTAAGAATTGGTTGGGGACCTTCACGCACTATTGCCTCTTCGCTATGTCGGGAAATGACATTTCGCGAAAAATCAGATAAGACAATATCGATACTTGTTGCGCCAATATCAACTCCAGCGACGAGACCTAAGTCTCCATTGAAACTGAAGGTCTTTGAACGCCTTCCGCCTGTAAAGTCACTAGAGCCATTGGACTTGATAATTTTTTTTGTAACGAGTGAGTCGATACAGCTTGTGATTTTAGTTCGGGAATAATCTGTATGATCCACCATGTCAGATTTGGTTAATTGACCATACTTACGAAGAAGTAAAATTAGTTCGTTTTCGAGTGGCGAAATTGATAGCCGATCAGAAACATTATCTCTAGAATGTATCCAGCCAGCATGAGTACCGAGTGCTTTGGTTTGGCTCATAAATTTATTAACTTCGCGCCCAATGCCCATTTAATCTTTGAAACTTCTTTCTTTGATCAAAATGTGGTTAAGGTTTTGAAGAATTTCTCTTCAAATGACAACTTTATTGAAAACTGCTACCAGATTTGGTGTTATACAGGATATTGCGCTCTCCGTGAGAACTTTTACCATGAATAGGAGAGATTATTATTTTGCCACTACCGAGCTATTCATCATTATATCAACGAGCGTTGCTTTGTCAATATCTTTTGTAATAATTCATCAAACTTATAACAATTATAGACAAAACTTTACATTTATTATTTACAACTTAATGCGCCATATCTGAAATGATACCTTTGAACTATTGAAATCCCATGTTACTGATACACTATTAATCGATTACTCTGCATTCCAATTCAAATACCTTGGAAAGCATTTGCAATCCATTTAGGTTGTGTCCATTGGTAAGGATGTAATGATGAGAAGCGAGTTCATCTACGAGGCGGGGACCGTTGGGAACTTTGATTACTGCTCCGTTTCGGCAATCCGAGTTAGCAAATTGTGCGTAAAAAGGAATATTTCCTTCGATGATTGATAGCGAATCGAAAGGAGGCATAAGTTTTACCAGAGTGATATCACCTTCAGCCATACGGGCATCAATAGCAGTGGCATTATCATCCACAATTGAGAGGACTTTTTCCCGCAATGTCCACTCTGTGGAAAATGATTTTGGCACAACCCCAAGATATCCGCAGTGTGCTGCCAGGATGTAATTTTCTGGTTCAGAGGGTACCTCTGGGAAGTATGGGATCTTCTCGTGTTTTAATGCTGCCATTCCCATGACGAATGGATAAAGATTGGTCATCATGAATGGCACATTCAAGACTTTGTTGACTAATATTTTAGTCAACATTGAAACAATATCTGCTTCGCAGCCCCATACCATTCTTTGGTCTTCGAAGAGCATGTTCCAGGCAAGACAGGGTGTGGTATCGGAGAAAGCAGACTCATTTAAGCAATTGATTCCGGTCGCGATAATCTGCGAGTCATTATCCAATTCCTGTTTGACAACCATGTATATTTTCACCGCACTCAGGAGTGCTCGCTGACTAATTTCGCTTATAGCAGCTTTCTCTTTCCAGTTCTGCCAAACAAGTTCTGCCATTTCATCGGGAATCTGTTTTGCCTGCTCTGCTAATTCTTTGAAGCTTTTTTTAACAATTTCTACTCCGAATTTTTCGTTGATGCTATCAATACATTCTTTTTCCCACCAGTAGAACCTTTTAAAAATTTCTGCCTGAAACCCATCGCCTGGATTATCCTGAAAAACAAGGAACTTTGATGTCTTCAACTGCTTTTTCAAGCCAAAAGCTTTGCAAGCTTTTAGGGTATCTTGGAGATTGGACGGGGCAATTATCGAAACACCTTTGCGGGAGAGATAATTGTTGATTTCCCAATCCCACATCGAGACAGTACCAAATTCAGAAGTTACGACAAAAATAGGTTGCGGTAAGGCTTTGATCTCGTCCAGTCTGCGATAGGCATCCCCCAACATCTGAGGAAAGATCACCGCATCTGCTTCTGGTAATTTAGCGCCTAATGGCACCGGATCAAGTATTTCCGCCTCGTTTGCCAGAAGGGATACCAGATTCTTGTATTGTTTCACAAAGCCTGGATCATCAGCAGATTTGAAAAAGACTGGAACGATTTTCGCTTTCATGGATATCTCCATTTCTTTCTTGATTATTTAAACTGGTTGTACAAGACGATTGCTAAGTATTGGCTAAACATACCAACGTATGAACATAATAATTGTCTCCTTTGAAGTCAACATTCCATAAATCAAAATAAAACAATTTATGTTCGTAAATAATGCAGGAGAAGGTGTTGATCATACCTACTCCTGCGTTTACGTCCATTATTGAAACATAAGTGAAATTAACATTCTGCTTACATTACATCCTTGACCATGACCTTGCGGCCGGTGTTTGAGGAAATTATTCCCGCTTCCAACACCTGAATGTCTCTCATACCATCCAGCAGGTTTGGAGTGATCTTCGTACCTTTTTCCAAAGCTGTCATGAAGTCTACGACTGCGTGCGTGAATTCGTGCTCATAGCCAATAATGTGGCCAGGCGGCCACCAGGCGGCAACGTATGGATGAGTGGCATTGGTTACGAGGATGGTTCTGAAACCTTGCTGATCCACAGGATCATCAAGGTTGAGATATTGCAATTCATTCATTCGCTCCAGGTCAAATGCCAGGCTACCTTTACTACCGTAGATCTCGAAATAATTGAAATTCTTTCTGCCGCTTGCGAAGCGACTGGATTCAAAAGATCCTAGAGCGCCGTTCTCGAATTCGACAACCATGAAGGCGGCATCATCAACTGTGACTTTTCCTTTTTCGGCGGCTGTAGAACCGGATTTAAAAGTGCCTGCATCTTTCCCCGGTAAAGGCCGTTCAGTCACGAATGTTTTCAACATGGCTGAGACAGAAGAAACTTCACCTATGAGATAGCGCGCCAGATCAACACTGTGTGAGTTAAGATCATAATGCGGCCCAGCCCCTGCGAATTTGCTCTGTAAATGCCAGGTTAGCGGGAAGTTTGGATCAGTGATCCAGTCCTGCAGGTAGGCTCCCCGCCAGTGAAAGATCTGCCCGATCTTGCCTTCGTCGATCAACTGTTTTGCATATGCAATAGCCGGAGTCCGGCGGTAATTATGATTAAGGTAATGAAGTACCCCCGCCTTTTCTGCGGCTTCGTACATCTCTTTTGCTTCTGCATAATTCAGGGCGATCGGTTTTTCACAGAAGATATGCTTACCGTTCTTCGCCGCAGCGAGGACTATGTCTTTATGCAGGTAAGTCGGGGTACAGATATCAATGATATCAATATCTGTTCGTTCAACGATCTTTCGCCAGTCATTCGATGTCTCTTCCCAGCCCCAGTTCTTTGCAAAATCATTCGTACCTTGTTCATCCTGACCGCAGGCGATTTTAAGGACGGGTTTTAAACCAAGACTAAAGAATTTTGGGGCGGAGCTCCAGGCGTTGCTATGTGCTTTCCCCATAAATTTTGTGCCAATAATGGCGACATTAACATTTTTCAAGTGATCATCTCCTTATAGATAGTTGGTGTTGCCATGAATGCCTACTATAAAGTAGAGGCGATCCTTTTTAATTCTTTGACGCTCAGTTCTACTGCTTCATCTTCGCGTTCGGTCCAATCGGTGTGCGGGTGATCGATCTCCACTGCGAGGAATCCCTGGAAATTGGCTTTAGAAAGGAGCTTCGCGAGCGCTTCGTTATCGATGAGTCCCTGGCCAACCGGTACACCGGCAAAGAAATGCCAGTCGGTGGGGGAGAAGTTCTTATCCGGCATGAGGTCTTTTACGTGAGTTGCCAAAACATAAGGGGCTAATTTTTCCATGCCTTTGACAGGGCTGTCAAGCAGACGGAGGAAATTGCCAGTATCGAAATTCAGGCCGAAGTATTCAGAATCCACCATTTCAAGCAATTGAAGGATCTCTTCTGAGGTAAAGTCAATGTGGTTTTCAACAGCCATTTTTACGCCATATTCCTTGGCTACCACAACAGCCTTTTTGAACATTTTTGCAAGGGCTTCTATCTGAGGTCCGTGAGCCTCGTGCCGGAACATAAGGCTACTGCCAACCACGCGCATCACATCTGCGCCGATGGCTTTGGCGTGTGGCACGCCTGCGACCATCTCATCGTAGGCAGTCCAATTCTGACCGCGTTCCAGACCATCTGGATGACCCCATGCATATACACGGTCGAATTTGTACTCATCCAGTTGTGCTTTCAGGTCTTTGAACCAGGCAGCATCATAGCTTGGGAAGAAGCAAGACTCGAGCGAAACTCCATCCACATTCAATTCTTTTGCTCTTTTAAGAAAATCCTGCATGGTCATATTTTTGGCGGGAGGTTTCTGATCTGGATATACTTCACCAAAAAACCTGTGGTAACAATAACTATCTATTCCAACTTTCATGTTTCCTCCTATATAAATTGAGATTGAACTGCTGATTCCTATTCAAAACCCTGCTTGCATAGCGTCATGGGTCTTAATACTCATGTTTGCAGGTTTTTAGAGTGATCATTTCTGCAATGATTCGAGGTGCGAATTAACCTGTCATTACAGGATAACATTATTATAGCTTGAATCTAATGGATTTCAATATATTTTCGATATGTTATTCTTCCAAGAATCTTTTCAAGCTCTAAGCGATCACTATTTATTATTTGAAACCCACCCCTTGACTTTGCTTGTAGCGCTTCTATTGACACTTAACCAATTTCTTTCTATAATGAGTTGTAATAACAGGATTACAAGAATGCAACCCGGGAAGGTGATCATGGATCTGGTAAAGTCAATCAATTTTGATAGCCACATACCGTATTACATCCAATTAATGGATCTACTGAGAGAAGAGATCAACCGAAATGGATGGCAGCCAGGTGAACAAATTCCGGGCGAACAGGACCTCTGTGAGACCTATGGGATCAGCCGGACAGTAGTCCGCCAGGCTCTGCGCGAAATGGAGCTGGAAGGCGCCATCACTCGTAGAAAGGGTAAGGGTACTTTTGTTGCCGAACCCAAGATCAGCGAAGGATTGATCCAGAAGTTGACCGGCTTTTACCAGGACATGGTTGAAAAAGGACTTAAGCCAGTTACCAGGGTTTTGCATCAAGAAGTGGTTCCCATCACAGAAAAAGTAGCAAGGTATCTAGGCGTATCTACAGGAATTCAGGTGATTGATATTCAAAGGCTGCGTTTTATTAATGATGAACCAATCCAACTGGTGACCACTTACCTTCCGTATGATATGTGTCCAAAATTAGCTGATGTTGATTTGACCAATCGATCGCTTTATGAATATCTTGAAAAAGAGTGCAATATTGTGATCACTCGTGGAAAACGATTTATTGAAGCGGTCATCGCAAATGAAAGCGAGGCTGCGATCCTCGGAATCGAACGGGGAGCGCCATTATTATTATTGGATAGTGTGAGTTATTCACAGGATGGTCAACCAATTGAGTATTACCATGCATTGCACCGTGGAGATCGGTCACGTTTTGAAGTTGAACTGGTCCGCCTGAATGATAATGAGAGTAATTAATCTTGATAAAAAATACAAGCGGTACCTTGAAGAAAAATAGAGTGCATATTGTGCCAGTATCAAATTGGTGGAGTTCTTAATGCCAAAAAAATATCTACTTGGGGTTGATCTCGGAACGAGTAGCACCAAAGCCGCCCTGTACCGGTTGGATGGCAAACGGATGGCAGAGATCAGCCATGAAGTTCCCATTTATTATCCCAAACCGGGAATAGTTGAGCAGGAAAATGACGATTTCTATCGAACAGCCGCATGGACCGTGAGAAAATGCATTGAGGCAAGCGGAATCGATCCTAAGGAAGTAGCTGCGATCGCTTTTGATTCACAAATGGCCGGGGTTGGCTCTGTGGATGAAAACTACAATCCGGCCAGCCGTTTCGATAGCTGGTTGGACATGCGCTGTGAGCCGTATATCAAATGGATGAAAGATGAAGCTGGAGAGAAAGTCACCCGATTAACCGGCTGCCCTCCCACTTGTGACCACGGCCCGAAAATGTTGTGGTGGAAGAATGAACGTTCTGAGGAATATAAGCAGATCGAAAAATTCCTGATGCCGTCAGCATACGTTGCCGGGAGAATGGCTGGTTTGAAAGGGGACCAGGCATTCATTGATTACACATTTATCCACTTTTCTGGCTTTTCAGATGCCGAACATACGACCTGGTCAAAAGAATTGTGCGATCTATTTCAATTGGATATGGCCAAGTTGCCGCGCATTGTTGAACCCTGGCATGTGATCGGTGAGGTGACAGAATCTGCTGGCAAGGAATTCGGATTGGCGGCAGGAACGATCATCGCTGCCGGAGCGGGCGACACCGCGGCAAACGCGCTGGGAGCCGGGATTAACCGTCCAGGCATGATCTTTGATGTTGCAGGAACTGCAGCCGTCCTGGCCGGATGTACCGATGAATATGTGGCGGATACAAGACACCAGGCGTTGTTGACCATGAGATCGGTTATTCCAGGATTATGGAATCCACTGGCCTATATTGGCGGAGGTGGGATTGCTGTGCGCTGGTTCAGGGACGAGTTCTACAACAAATCCCGGGGTAAATCTCGTAAAGGTGATGATCGATTATATGAAGAGATGATCAGGCAGGCAGAAGCAATTGAACCTGGCGCGGACGGTCTTTTCTTCTCGCCCCACCTTGGTGGCAGGATATGTCCATCCAGTCCATCAATGCGTGGCGCCTGGCTGGGCTTTTCCTGGGGGCATACCCAGGCGCATTTCTTCAGGGCAATTCTTGAATCAGTCGCATTTGAATATGCCTATTATTTATCCATACTGCAGGAAATGCTTCCTGATCTCAGGTTGGTGGAGGCAAGGGTCGTTGGCGGCGGGGCTCGAAGCACTGCGTGGAATCAGATTAAAGCCAATGTGATGAATGTGCCGTATCAGCGATTAAGACGCAATGAGTTTGGAACATGGGGCTCAGCCATGATCGCTGGAAAAGCTGCCGGACTTATTGACGACCTGGCTTTATTTTCCGATAGGATGTCTGAAGAAAAGGGTAACCCAATTCTTCCAGAACCGGTTGCTCATAGGATCTATCAACCATTAGTGGATCAATACATTAATATGGAATCCCGATTGGAGGAATACTTCATCCAGATTGGGAATATGAATCAGAAGTGATTAATAGTTAAGGAGTTTATGTGAAGAGTCAGATCAATATTTGTATGATTGGCGCAGGGCGTGTTGGTAAAAACCATTCCCGTGCCATTTTCCGGCACGTCCCGGGTGGCAGGATCGTTGGCCTTGTAGATCCAATGGTTTCGGTTCGGAATGAGACTGCCATGGAATTTGGCATAGAAAACGAATACGATACACTGGAACAGGCGCTCGAAAAATGTGAATTTGATGCAGTGGTGATCACTACACCAACGCCAACTCACTTACCACTGACTGCACTCGCGGCAGAGCATGGAAAACATGTGTTTCTCGAAAAACCAATGGCTCTCAACCTTGCAGAGTGTGACGAGATCAACAGGGTCACCAGCGAGAAGGCTGTAATTTTGCAATTGGGTTTCATGCGGCGATTTGACCCAGAATTTGTCGCGGCGGCTGCACGGATCGAGGCAGGCGAAATTGGCCAACCGATGATGATCAAGTCATTGACACATGGACCGGGATTACCACCTGCCTGGGCGCGAGACTTACGAACCTCCAATGGCATGCTGGCGGAAGTCAACAGTCATGATTGGGATTCCACGCGTTGGCTTATGGGTTCGAACTATGAAAGGGTATATACAGAAGTTGCCAATTTCAAAGGTGCTGCAAACAATGTGGATACGCCAAATTTCTATGATAACGTTCTTGTAAACATCAAGTTTGAAAGCGGCGGCCTGGGGATGATTTCAGGTGTCTGCCCTTGTGGTTATGGATATGATGCACGGGTTGAGATCATTGGCGAAAAAGGGATCATGCAGATCGGCGAACTTGAAGGACAGGCAGTTGTTGTATGCACCAACCGGGACCAGGGTTTGATCACTCCCATCTTCCGCACGTGGCCTGAACGCTTCATCTGGGGCTACATTTATGAAATGGAGCATTTTGTAAATTGCATCCAAACAGAAACACAACCCAGGGCTAGTGGTGTAGATGGCCGCTGGGCTGTAGCGGGAGTCCTGGCTGGTACTCGTTCATTTATGGAACAAAGACCAGTTTACTTAAAAGAAATACTCGACAATTAATTGCTGGAGGAAGTATGTTAGCAGCAGTCTTTCATGGCCCGAATGATTTACGGGTTGAAAATGTAAACAAGCCAGAAATAACAAAAGATGAGTTACTGGTGAAAGTCCTTAGCGCGAGTATTTGCGGCACAGATTTGCGGATTTTCCACGGAAATCACCGCATGTATTCTCCAGGGACCATTCGAATTCCAGGTCACGAAGTGGTTGGCGATATTGCCTTAATTGGGGCAGACGTATCTGGTTATGAAGTTGGTCAAAGGGTCTTTGTGGCGCCAAATATGGGTTGTGGTCACTGCCGTCAATGCATCACTGGAAATAATAATTTATGTGCAGATTACGATGCAGTGGGAGTTACCTCGGATGGCGGTTTTGCAGAATTCATGCGTGTTCCAGCGAATTCGATTCGCCAGGGAAATGTGATCACGATCAGTACGGAAGTAGATCCTGCTATAGCGGCCCTTATGGAACCATTCGCCTGCGTTTTGCGTGGGCAGAATGCGTTACATATTAGACCAGGCGAAGTAGTGTTGATCATCGGTGCGGGTCCCATCGGGGTCATGCATACCAAGCTGGCAAAAGCCCGAGGCGCCGGAACAGTCATAGTTAGTGAACCAATTCCAGACAGGGCTGTCCAGGTAGCCAAAATGGGCGCTGACGTTGTTATCAATCCGGCGGAACAGGATCTAAAAAGGGTGATCAGTGAAGTAACTCAGGGGCGTGGCGCTGATGTAATCATTGTTGCAGCGCCTGTCCATGTTGCTCAAGAATCTGCGTTGGATCTTGCTGCAATTGGCGGTCGGATTAATTTTTTTGGCGGGCTACCTAAAGACAGGCCGACAATTAATTTGGATTCAAACATGGTTCATTATAAGGAACTTGTAATAACCGGAACAACCGCCTGCAGCACGGCAGATTGCTGGCAGGCAGCAGATATTGTCAATTCCGGGCTCGTAAAATTGGACGATCTGGTTAGCCGGCGGTTTCCATTGAAAGATGCGGTTCAAGCTTTTGCAGCTGCCGAAGATAGGAAGGCATTAAAAATCGTTTTGGTACCATAACCTTATGAACATAACGAACTCCACCTGTCAACCTCACCTGGTCAATACGGTCTTAGGACCGCTTTCTCATCTTGTTTTTGGCATTACGGATGCGCATAATCATGTTTGGATATCCCCCATAAGAGGCAGAAAACCAGACAGCCCGGTTTTGGATCAACTAGAGTCTATTGCTTTGGAACTGGATGAATATCTCAAGGCTGGCGGCTCAACAATATTGGATTGCCAGCCAGGTGGATGCGGCAGGGATGTAAACAAGCTGGCTGAGCTTTCCAGGAAAAGCGGTGTAAACATTATCGCCTGTAGCGGATTTCATCGTAAACAATATTATCCATCTGATTATCAGATGTTCACCAAAACATCCCAGGATTGGGCTGATTATTTTATTGCAGAACTGACTAATTGTGTCGAAGAATCAGTAGATCAAAATTCCGAGATTAGAGCCGGGTTTATTAAAATTGCCCTGGAAGAGACTCTTGAGGTGACGCCTCATTCTGCTCTGGAAGGCGCTGCAGATGCAGCCAGAGAGGTGTGCGCGCCCATCGAGATTCATACAGAAAAGGGTGCATCTGCAATTGAAGCAATTGAATATTTTATTAAAAAGGGAGTAAACAGCAGCCAGATCATTCTCTGTCACATGGATAAACGTATGGATCTGGGATTGCACAAAGAACTCGCAAGCGCTGGGGCGCTGCTGGAATATGATACTTTCTTCAGGCCAAAATACTCACCTGAAGAGAACCTTTGGAACCTGATTAGTGAAATGGTCAATGCCGGGTTATCTTACCGTGTTGCACTTGCTACTGATATGGCAGAGAGCGCCTTGTACCATAATCTTGGCGGTGGTCCTGGATTGGCGAGTTTTCCAGGAATTATCCGGACACGACTGACCAGAATGCATATACCAGAAAATAATATCCAGCAGATGTTAGGGGAGAATATCTCCAGACGTCTGGCTGGATTAAATTAATAATAGGGAGATTTTCATATGTCAGATTTACCATTTTCATTTGTTCTTCCGATGCCGGATGTCATTCCATCTCGCGTGGATAACCATATTGTGCGCAAATTGTCAGCGCTTAGAGGGCAGTTCCTGGATCAAGATATCTTCGAACAGATGGTGACTGAGGATGACCGGGTCATTTACGAAGTGTATGAAGTAAAACGGCCTGAGGTTGAAGGCGAATTCTTGATGGGTATTTCTATTGTCCATCCGGGGAAAGTTGGCAATGAATTTTACATGACGAAGGGCCACTTCCATACCATCCTTGATACGGCGGAAATTTATTACTGTATGCGTGGGGAGGGTTATATGGTTATGGAAACCCCAGAAGGTGAAACCCATGTGGAACCATTGAAACCTGGGAGTGTGTTATACGTTCCTCCTCGCTGGGCTCACCGATCAGTATGTACTTCCCGTCAGGAAGATCTTGTGACTTTTTTTGCTTATCCAGGCAATGCAGGACATGATTATGGAACGATCGAGCAAACCGGATTTCGTAAGCTTATCATAGATGGTGAGAATGGAATCGAGATCGTTGACAATCCTCGAGTGAAAGGGTCTTGAGGATAAAATGGACCTAAAAGAATGCAAGATACTCGTAACACCAACCTCCTATGGTAAGAATGATCTACGATTAAAAAGCAAACTTGAGAATGAAGTTCGAGAGGTTGTTTACAACCCGACTGGAAAACCATTAACTTCAGATCAAGTTTCCGAACTGTTGATTGGTGTCGATGGTTACATCGCCGGACTGGATGAGATCAATGCTGCTGCCTTAAAGTATGCAGATCAGCTAAAAGTGATCTCACGTTACGGTGTCGGTGTGGATAATGTTGATCTAAATTTTGCCCGTGAGAAAGGGATTATCATAACCAACACTCCCGGAGCAAATTCCGTTTCTGTGGCTGAACTTGCGCTGGGGTTGATCCTCGCGCTTGCACGACAAATTCCAGAGGCGGCTAAGGCAGTCCACCAGGGGCAATGGCCGCGCCTGGCGGGATTGTCACTCGAAGGTAAGACAATTGGCATTATTGGTCTTGGCGCCATTGGTAGGCAGTTAGCCCAAAGGTTGAAAGGATTTGATTGTCATATTATGGCGTATGATCCACATGTGGATGCGCCGGCTGGAAAAGCTTTCGGAGTGGAAATGGTTGAGATGGAAACTGTCATTGCAGAAGCGGACTTTCTAAGCCTGCACCTTCCCCTTATTCCTGAAACCAGAAACCTTGTGAATAAGGATTTCCTTACCCGTATGAAAAAAGGTTCCTTCATTATTAATACATCCCGCGGTGAAGTGGTTGATGAGACAGCATTATATGAGGCTTTAATAAGTGGACATGTTCGTGGCGCTGCCCTGGATGCATTTGGTGCTGAACCACCTGATCCCACAAATCCGCTACTTAATCTTCCGCAAGTGATTGCCACACCTCACCTGGGTGCACAGACGGATGGTGCAACTAGCAATATGGGGTGGATAGCCCTGAATGACTGCCTGGCTGTATTAAATGGCGAACAGCCAAAATACAAAGTTTGATACTCAGCTCATTACTGGAAAAAAATTGAAAGTATTAGGAGATTAAATGGATAAATCAACAGTAATTCAAAAAGTTAAGGATCTGGGACTTCTGGCCGTCATTCGTGGACCATCGCAGGAACTGACAGTCCAGATGGTTGAAGCTTTGATCAATGGCGGAGTCCTTGGAATTGAAATTACTTACAGCACGCCAAATGCAGAGGACGTTGTCCGTACATTATCAAAGAAATTTGGTGAACAAATTCTTCTTGGAATGGGTACACTCACCAAACCTGAGCAAGCAATTTCGGCAAGGGATGCAGGTGCCAACTTCCTTGTTAGCCCAGTTTGCGATCGTGAATTAGTGGGAGCTATGGTGGCAAGTGGTTTAGCGACGATGGCTGGCGCTTTTACACCGACCGAAGTCTTCCAGGCGTATAGTTTGGGCACTGATGTTGTTAAAATATTCCCAGGGTCGCTTGCCGGTCCTTCCTATATCAAGGCGTTAAAAGGTCCATTTCCTTACATCCCAATGATGCCTACAGGCGGGGTGAATGCTGGAAACGTGGCGGATTGGTTCGCATCTGGTGTTGTTGCAGTTGGCGCGGGCAGCGAGCTTTGCCCACCACAACTTGCGAAAGATGGTAAATTTGACGAGATTTCACGGAAAGCAGCGGAATTTGTTCAAGTTGTAAAATCTGCCAGGGGTTAACCAGGGCTTTTTTGGAGGATGATATGGGTAATGATATCTCAGAAAAATATGAAATAGACACAAAAACTATTCCGACTTTTTATTTTATTGGCGTGACAACAACAAAATCTTCCATCATGAAGGTATTTCCTCTCTGGATGAAGGAATTAGGACGGCCGGAAGTGGTCATGCAAGGATGGGATTGCAAAATCCACGATGAACCAGGTGCATATCGGAAGGCAGTCGCCCAGATTAAATATGATCCCCAATCACTTGGAGCACTGGTTACCACGCATAAGATCGATCTTCTCACTGCTGCGAGAGATATGTTTGATTACCTTGATCCGTATGCGATGATTACAGACGAAATATCTTCCATTTCCAAGTTGGAAGGCAGATTGGAAGGCCACGCCAAAGACCCGATCACTGCCGGAAAAAGCCTGGACGCGATCATTGGGGAGGATTATTTTGGCCGGACTGGTGGAGATGTTCTCAGCTTCGGAGCTGGCGGCTCTGCAATAGCTACTTTGCTTCACCTGATTAATAAAAAGAATTCGGGTGATCGGCCCAAAAATTTTACTTTTGTCAACCGCTCCCAGGGTCGCCTGGATCATGCCAAAGAGATGGTTGGAAAACTGGAGACAGACATCCAGATAGAATATATTCAGAACGCCGATGCAAAAATAAATGATGAGATCATGGCTAAATTTGTTCCATTCAGTATTGTGATCAATGCCACAGGCATGGGCAAAGACACACCCGGTTCCCCGATCACCTGGGATGGTAAGTTCCCCATGAACAGTATCGCATGGGAATTTAATTATCGGGGCGAGCTGGATTTCATGCACCAGGCACTCGCGCAGGTGGACAGCTGCAATGTCACGGTGGAGGATGGCTGGGTTTATTTCGTCCACGGTTGGACGCAGGTAGTAGCCCAGGTCTTGCACTTTGATTTGACGCCTGAATTGTTTGATCGTTTGAAAAAAGCAGCTGAAACAGTAAGAGGATAATCAGAAAAACGGATTATTGACTTACTTTGAAAATGCAACAGGGAGAGGATGTTGTGACAAAACGCGAAATTGAAGCGGAATTTCACAAAAGGGGTTATGGTTGTGCACAATCTATTCTCGCTTCCCTGGCACAGGACTACAATCTTGACGAAGAAACTGCATTAAGGATAGCCCCTGATTTTGACTCTGGTATGGGGCGAGTGTGTGAAGTATGCGGCGTTTTGTCTGGCGGTTTCATGGTGATTGGTTTAAAGCACGGGACAGTGGTCACAGACGGCACAAAATATGAGTGTGATACTGAAACGATTTACCGCCTGGTGGCCTAACTTGCGTAGAGGTTCAAAGATAAGCACGGCAGGATCTTATGTCGTGAAAATCTGGATTTTGATTTGAGTAAACTGGAAGATCGTGACAGAGTGGCCAAGTGGATTATGTGATCGATCCTACGATAGAAGGATTACTGACCCGATCATTAATCAGATATTTGGAAATTCATAAGCATTTCGATGGAATAATAATTAATAAAAGTAAAAAAAAACCCTCTCATGATTGAGAGGGTTTTGGTATGTCATCGAATATCGATCACCTTTTCAACGAAAGGCCAGATGGCTTTGTGCAGTTTCTCAAGCGGAACATTCTGTACTTTCATTGTAATCTGACCATAACCAGGGGCATCTCCTGCCGTGGTTACGAAAGCGACGATATTCCCACCGATATCCCTAACAGCAGCTGCCAGTTCAGCAAATTTTCCGGGGATGTCCTTTACCATAAAGGAAACGCGCACACCTTCACTTCGAGCCCCAAGTAATTCCAGAAAGATGCGGAATAGATTGGTTTCAGTGATGATGCCTACCAATCTTTCCCCGTCCATTACCGGAAGAGCGCCGATCTTCTCATCAGCCATGATCCGGGCGGCTTCCTCAATAGGCGTGCTTTCTGTAACGGTGATGACTTTTTTAGCCATTACCCTTTCCACAGTAATTTTGCTGAGCAAATAATTTATTTCCCATACGCTCAGGGTCGTCGCTTCAGAAGGGGAAGCATTGAGGAGATCGCTGTCTGACACGATTCCGATCAACTTACCATTCTTGTCAACGACAGGATATCTACGGATGTGTTCTTTTCGCATCTGGGCTAATGCATCTTGAACTGGTACCTCGGCTGAAATGGTCAGAACTGGTTTAGACATGCGTTCACTGACTAGCATAGGTTTCTCCTTAATTTGTGTGATTGTTTTCTCTTCAATTGTACAACTGATAGTGTTAATTATCTATAAGAAGTGTACAAGCAAGACGGCTTTTTCTCTTATAAATGACTAATATCCCTTATGCATCATTTAAAAAATTAAAACATCTAATTATTAAGACAAATAATCAAAAATTAGAAAATACAAGGGAAAGAAATGAAAACAAATATGAATATTAGAAAAAGCTCGTTCAGCTTATGGTGGATAGCTGGCATTATCGTTATTATGATCGCCGGTTTTTTTGCATTACAGCCAGCATTGGATACTCAAACCACTTTACCAAGGGAAGTATCAGTAACTGAAGCTGCAACAATGCGGGATACCGGGGCATTCATCCTAGACGTGCGTCAACCTGAGGAGTGGGAAGAGGTTCATATTCCCGGCGCAACTTTAATTCCGCTTGGAGAACTGCAATCCAGGGTAAATGAGGTTCCGAAGGATCAAGACGTGGTAGTTGTCTGCCGCTCTGGAAATAGGTCTCAGCAGGGCAGGGACATACTGCTGGCAGCTGGATTCACCAATGTAACGAGCATGGGAGGCGGAATGAATCAATGGCAGATTGCCGGGAATCCGGTAACCAGCGGGCCCTAAGTTAAGAGCAAGCAATAGAATGATATGCTGCACTTGTGATTTCACTGATCCGAATTACGGTATTTTTTTCAGATCAGTTCCATTAATCAATAAAAAAGTTTAATGGAGAAAATTCATGTTTGATATGAGTGAGGAAAACCCGAATGAATGCAATGATCCCAGCCATTTCGGTCAATTCCTCAAAGACAGTAATTATATTATTGATTTGGTTGTTATTCCCATCTGGATGATAAAATGAGCTTCCAATGGCATCCAACACGAGAGCGCCGATCAGGTAGATTCCGAGGGCAATGAAAAAAGATTTTCTAAACCTAAAAGATTGTTTAAGGATAAATCTTATTAAGTAAACCAGGAAAGCTGCGCCGACCAGAACACCAATGACGACGGATATTAATATTATTAGGCTGGGATTGCCGCCTCTTATTAGTGCAATTACCGGCCTGGCCAGGTATTCGTAAATCCTGACGCCTTTATCCAGCGCCATCAACAAAAAGAGTAGGGATAGAAACGTCCAACCATATTGCGGTACGTTTGGCGCTGTCTTGGTGACATTCGCGATCATCGCAAGGATAATTGAGCAAGAGAGAAATAGGGTTATGGCAAAGAATATGGGGATGTTATTTTCAGCATCCATGTTAAATAGGTTCAAAATGGCCGGAAAATCTCCATCTTTACCCAGATAAAGAAATATCAGGCGAACAAAGCTCCCCAGTGCAAGAGTTGCGATAGTAATGGTTAGTAAGAGGATTATGCGATTAACTTTTATGTCGATTTTGAAAGAAGCCATTGGATTCTCTTATAACCTTAATGACCCACAAAAATAAGCGAGCCGAGTTTATTAGACATTAGTAGATTTGTACCTTATTATATTCGACTAGGGATTAACTTTCTGAATTGTGTATAGTCAAATGGGAGGAAATATTTACTTTTATCAGCTCAGAATTTCATAGTGGGAAATACATCGGATGAGATCCAATCCTAGACATAAGCCCTCGGAAATGATAAAATACTCACTATTAAGCATTGGGGGCTCGTCCAATGGTAGGACTGCAGACTCTGGATCTGTCAATAGAGGTTCGAATCCTTTGCCCTCAGCCTCTGGAACAAGCGCCCTGAAAACATATCAGGGCGTTGGTTTTTTTACATATAGGAGCGATTAATATGTCTAACGATCCAACCTTACAATCAGGCAGTAACTTCATTCGTGAAGCTATCGAAGAAGATCTACGCATGGGGCGATTCGACCATGTTCAAACACGTTTTCCACCTGAACCAAATGGCTACCTGCATATTGGTCATGCAAAGGCGTTGTGCATTGATTTCGGTATGGCAGATGCGTTTGGGGGTGTGTGCAATCTCCGTTTCGATGATACAAATCCAGTCAAGGAAGATGTTGAGTATGTGGATGCCATCCAGGATGATATCCGATGGTTGGGGTTCAAGTGGAGTGACAATGGACCTCTCTACGCTTCGGACTATTTTGATCAACTCTATGCCTTTGCTTTGAAATTAATCGAAAAAGGAAAGGCATATGTTGATGACCTTTCAGCAGAGGAAATTAGAGAACACCGCGGCACATTGACTGAACCAGGCAAAGATAGTCCTTATAGAAACAGGTCGGTGGATGAAAACCTGGACCTATTCGAGCGTATGCGGGCAGGCGAATTTCCGGAAGGTGCCAGGGTATTAAGGGCAAAAATTGATATGGCCTCCAGCAATATCAATATGCGCGATCCAACCATGTATCGCATCATCCACACTGCGCATCATCGGACGGGCAACAAATGGCCGATATATCCCATGTATGATTTTGCACATGGACAATCGGATTCTGTTGAAGGAGTCACCCATTCCCTTTGCGATCTTGCCTATGAGGATCATCGCCCGCTTTATGATTGGTTTATTACTGAACTGGGCCTATTTCACACCCGGCAGATCGAATTTGCCCGGTTGAATATCACTTATACCATCTTAAGCAAGAGATTCCTCAAACAACTGGTGGATGGAGAATTTGTCCACGGTTGGGATGACCCGCGTATGCCAACATTGTGCGGTATGCGACGGCGAGGATATCCAGCCTCAGCAGTACGCACATTTATCGATCAGGTAGGGGTTGCAAAAAAAGAAAACTTGATCGAGATCGAATTATTGGAACACCTGGTCCGTGATGAATTGAATAAAACATCTAAAAGAGTTCTAGGCGTCCTGGATCCAATCAAGGTGATCATAGACAACTATCCTGAAAATCAAGTGGATGAGATGGAAGCAGTTAATAACCCAGAGGATCCTTCTGCAGGAGTACGCAAACTTCCTTTTACTCGAGAGATTTTCATTGACAGGGATGATTTTAGGGTTGACCCACCCCCGAAATATTTCCGGTTGGCGCCAGGAAAGGAAGTGCGGCTGCGTTACGGTTATATCATCAAATGCGAAAGTTTCATCGCTAACGAAACGTCAGGTGAGGTTATCGAGATCCATTGTACCTACGACCCGGAAACCCGCGGTGGTTATGCTCCTGACGGAAGAAAGGTGCAGGGCACCATCCATTGGGTATCAGCACAGCATGCCCTGGATGCTGAGGTGAGGTTGTATGATCGTCTGTTTACCGAAGTGAACCCAGGCAAGACGGAAGATGACAAGACATTCAAGGATTCTCTCAACCCGAATTCACTGACCAGACTCACTGGCTGTAAGTTGGAAATCAGTCTGGCAAGCGCGGCACCGGGAGAGAGTTTTCAATTTGAACGCAAAGGTTTCTTCTGTGTTGATTTAGACTCACAAACGGGAAGGCTGGTTTTCAATCAAACTGTTCCTCTGCGTGATAGCTGGGCGAAGATCGATTCTGGAAAAAAGTCGAATCAAAAGCGGTAGAGGATAGTGAATAGAGAACATTGATTAAGGAGAACTGGGAAATGCGATCGGAGAATCGCAAATCCCAGTTCAATTTGCCTGAAAGTGTAAGATCCTTACTGTTAGAGATAGGCGCGTTTTTGGAATGCGATAAGTTTATCGCAAATGTCGTTGAACACGTAATCGACCTGTTGAAGATCAGGATGAGCCAGGTGCCACGGATATGATCTCCGCAGCGCCCCGGGAGAAAGGAACGACAGCCTGAAATTCCGGAACAAGGGACTTGATCTTGCTGTTATCGAAAATTCCGCAGTGTGCTTTGTCTCCCAAAAGACTTGCGCCCCATTCAGGGTCGTGGATGTTAATTACGTCTGAAGGGATGTGGACGATTTTTGGCGTCACACCCAGCGACTTGCCGATAAAATTGGTGATTTGATCCCAGGTCAACCATTCGTCAGAAGTGATGTGGAAATCTTCGCCGATTGCTAAAGAGTTTCCAAGTAAGCCAATAAACCCCCTGGCAAAATCGGAATTGTGGGTGAGCGTCCATAAGGATGTTCCATCTCCGGGAACGATCAATTCCTTTCCATGCAACATCCGATCTATCACTGTCCAACCTCCATGAATGGGTATATATGACTGGTCATATGTATGGGAAGGACGGACTATAGTGACAGGGAAATTATTGAGCTCAGCTTTTTCGTGAAGTAACTTTTCGCACGCGATTTTATTACTGTGAGTATTGCCAGTATGGGTTATCCAGAATAGTGAATTCTGTAACTGGTAGGGAAATAGGTGGCTTTTGATAGGCAGAAGCGGAACTGATAAAAACATATTGCCCAGTTCTCCCTTGAAATAATTTAAAATCAGTTTGAATATGGTCAGCCGTATAAGCGATCCAATCTACCACAACATCAAAATCCATCCCATGTGTAGCTTTGGTTACAGATTCATGGTTGCGAATGTCTGCCGTTAACAAATTTACACCTTCAGGCGTTGGACGTACGGATTGTCCACGATTTAATAGAAATAGGTCAAATCCTTTTTCTAAAGCTAATTGCGTGCATGCTGAACTGATAATACCTGTTCCGCCAATAAAAAGGACTTTCATGGGTATCTCCTTGATTTATTCAACTGGAAATGTAACTTCAATTGTCATTCCCCAGCGTAATTGTGGATCAGGTTCAATTAATAGTATGCGCACTTTATATAATACATCCCCGCCTTTGTTCTCTGGCACCTGGCTTATCTCTTCAACAGTTCCCTGGAATGTGAGGTCTGGAAGGGCGTCGGCAGTCATTGTTACAGTTTGTCCAATAGTAATATTGGTAACATCCAACTCACTTAAATCACTGGTATCCACATACCATTTGGAGAAATCGGCGATGAGCACAGCCCACTTTTCGGATCCGATCCACTCACCTTCAGTTATATTTGTGTCCACAATGATTCCACCAAACGGGGCTTTAAGATCAAAAAGATCAAGGTTAAATAGGGCTGCCTCCACTTGCGATTGAGCAGTTGCCAACCTCGCGTTCGCCAACTCAAGTTGATCAATATCCGGGCCATGCATTGTATTTTCCAGAGTACGTTTGGCTTCAGCTTCAGCAGCCAGGGCGCCATCGAGGTCGGTTTTCAATCCATCCCGCTTATTGATTAGTTTTTCAAGTTTACGAATATATTCGTTGTAATCCTCTTGTGCTTTTTCCAGATCATCAGCGGCATTCTTACGTTTCGAATTATCCTTATCCAGGCTGGCGAACTTGTCAAATTCTTCCTGGGCATCTTTGAGGTCTTCGCGGTATGAAACAACATCGGCTTCGGCATCAATGATGTCATCTTCATTTCCTTCAAGATCGAACTTCTCCCACTCTTTAGCAGCTTTTGCCCTGGCTTCTTGTGCGGCGATGAAAGCTTTTTGCGCATCCGCCCGGCTGAGTCCAGCTGTACGTTTAAGTAAATCGTCGGCTTGCTGGGCAGATACAAGCTCGAGTTTTGCCGCAAGGTAGGCGGCTTCTGCGTTGGCACGGTCTGCCAACGATACCAGGATATCGCCCTTCTTAACAACATCACCTTTTTCAACTTTTATTGTATCCACCCGACCTCTTGTTTGAAAGGATAAATAAAGGTTGTCAGCTGGCACAATGTGGCCTTCAGCAATGATGGATGGCGAGATCATTTCTTCTGCAGGTTGAACAGGCAGTTCCGGTTTGGGGGAACAGGCTGTGATGGCTGCGATGAGAAGAATTGCAATAATCAGGGTAATCTTGTTATTCATAATTTTCTCCTTCTGGTAATGATCCAGATATTATTCATACGATAGTACTTCACGAATGGTGAGGCGGGCAGCATTTCGGGCGGGTAAAATACTTGCCAGCGCAGATAGCATAAGAACTAATAGCAGCCATAATACGAACCCATCCCAGGTGATCTTGACGTCAATCGGGGAATTAAAAATTGCCAGACTGATAATGGTGGAGAGTAAATATGTGATCGGGAAAGATAGCAGGGCTCCCAGGAGCCAGGATATGCCTCCGATCACAACACCTTCAACTATTACTGTCCGCATGATCACTTTGTCCTCTGCCCCAATGGAACGCATTACACCGATCTCACGGGTTCTTTCCATAACATTCATGCTCATTGTGCCAGCCAGACCAATACTCCCGACTGAAGCTGTAAGAATAGCCATGATCAGCAAAAAATTGACCAGAATATCCAGACTTTCGGATGCAGTTTTGAGCGCAGAAACACCGGTTTGGGCTTCCTGCAGCTTGTAACCTTGTTCACGGAAGTATTGGTCCAATTTTTCACCCATCATCTGCTGATATTGGACATCGTGTTGGTCGGTGACCACACGGAAAGAATATGATTTATTCGCCAGGTGCGTAAGCTTGGAAATATACTCGTAGGTACTGTAAGCGACTGTGCCCTGTTGATCCACAAATTTAAAAATTCCTGTAACATGCCACTCTCCTTCCCTGCCATTGACTTTCATCCGAATGAAATCCCCGGGTTTCAAATTCGGGAACTTCTTAAGGATATTTTCACTGATAGTCAGAGATTTGTCGTCACCCGGGCGTAACCATCTGCCGGATACCAAGATGGGAGAAACCAAAGTGGAGGAAGCCGGAGGCGCCAGAATGATCATGTTATCGGCTGTGGTTCCATCTGCATAAAGCGCTTCGCCATCTGCAAAAGCCCAACCCTCTGTGCGAATAACTCCCGGGACATTCAAAGCCTCCCGTTCAACTTTATTCAAGCGATAGGGTTCGTCAAAATCCAAAGTCACATCAGCGGTGAAGTATTTTCCAACCTGCGTAATATAATCATGCAAGGTCACCCTGACATTAAAGACGGCTATGAATATTGCTCCACCCATGGTGAGGGTAAAAAGAGTCAAGATTAACCGACTTTTCCGCCTGAAGATATTTCGCAGCGAGATTAACAACGGCCTGGGTAAGTGTATTCCCCTCCGCGAGAAGGATTGTGTAAGTCTGTTTTGAATTGACTCAGGTTCTTTAGGTGCTTCTCCTGAAGAAATTATATATTCTTTGTCTGTCTGCTGGATGTCATTACTCAATGCTCGCTGGATGGTGATCTTCGACCCTTTGATGATAGGACTTAATCCTACCAATAGGGGGACGCCAAGCCCTATTGTTACCTGTATGACCATTGCCAGCGGAACGATGCGATAATACATCAAAGAAAAGTTCAGCATATCCGCCATATAAGCAGATAATGCGTAGGCGCCTTGCCCCCCAAGAGGGACGGCGATTGCCAGCGATATAAGACTGAAGATAACGATTAGAACAATATACATATTCAGGATCTGTTTTTCCCGGCCGCCGATCAGTTTCATTACACCGATGTATCGCAGATGCTGGTTTAGTAATGCCGACAGAGTGTTTGCAATTAACGAGCTGCTAAGGAAAAGAATCAGGATTCCAAGCGCAAACAGGATTCCCAGCACTGCCTGAACGATAGAAGCCATCGGATGTTCATTTGTTTTCATTGTCCTAGTGCGAACAACCACCACATTATTATTCTCAACCTTGTCTTTCAGGTCGGTAGAGAATTGCCTTAAATAATCCTCGTCGTCCTGTCCGCCTTCTGAAACAATAAACAACCGGTTGAATTCATCAGGCTGATGTAGAGACGTCAGTGTATCTATTGAGATGTAAGCAAATGGCGAAGCTAAAAAGTCACCAGCCGAGGTGGTTTGGTCCTGAACGACTCCTGCGACTTCGAGCTTTTTTATGGAGCCGTCATCAAGTTGAATTTCAAGTTCGTCTCCTATTTCTGAAGCGATCTTGCTGGTTGCCTTCTTTTCCAATAAGACTTCCCCCTTGCCCGGATTTGAAGCGCCAGAAACCGGCATCAACCTGTTGATCGTTGTTTCTTCATAATCTTCAATGGCTACCAGGTTAAATACCATCCATTTGGAGGTACCGGTTGGACGAACGCGAACAGTGAAGATATTTCGCCCTTCTGCTTCCTTAACTCCACGCATATCCTTGATGGAATCAAGCACATCGTTATCAAAATAGCTGGTACGAATTTCCACATTCATCGGGTTATTGGCTGCATAGCTTATGTTCATGTCATTGGAGATGATCACATAAGTCCCAGCGATCACGCCAACTGAAAAGACGCCGATGGCAATGGAGAACACAACCAGGAGGGTGCGTGTTTTGTTATCTATCAGATCATGGAATACTTTTCGCCAGCGCGGCCTCATTAGTTGTTCCTCCCGAATATTTTTCCAAGGATGGAATTTCGTCGGTCAGCCAACTTATTTTCCTGAATTCGCTCCTGGACGATCTTGCCTAGCGCTTCGCGGGTCAGTGGGGAATTCTGCAACAGGGTATTGAAATCGCTGCCCGGGAGGTGAACAAGTTCCACTGGACCTGTCTTCGCTGGCGCGAACATTTGCAATGGATCTGCCTCCACGAATCAACTCAATTTCACCAAAAAATTGCCGAGGCATCAAACGGGTGATGATAAGGTCTTCTTTCCTCTTGCCCTGAAGGACGATATCAACCTGACCACTTTTGATCATAAAAAAGGAGTCAATATGTTCACCACGTCTAATGATCGTCTCGTGGGGTTGATAGGTGGATGACTCAACCAGTTTTGAAGCTTCCAGCATCTGCTTGTGAGTTAGTAATGGAAGGGCGCGCGCAATGGTCTCATTGATTAACATGCCGTCAGCTATGACCACATTTCTGGAAGTGCGGGATGTCAAGGTGGGATCATGCGTGACCATAGCAATTGTTCTACCATCCCGCGAGAGTTTTTCAAACAGATTAATGATACTCTCAGCCGAACGGGAATCAAGGTTTCCAGTTGGCTCATCGGCGAGGATCAGGGGTGGATTTGTGGCCAAAGCCCTGGCGATTGCTGCACTTTGCTGCTGGCCAGTAGACACGGCAATAGGAAGTTTCTGCGCCTGTTCTGCAAGTCCCACCATGTCCAGCAGCTCCATCGCGCGTTTTGGACGTTCGTCAAAGCCCATGTAGTTCACGTAATCCATCGGCAGCATGACATTCTCCAGCAGGGATAACATGGGCAGCAATTGAAAAAATTGAAAAACGATGCCAAGGTTTTTTCCCCGCCAGAGGGATCGCTGACTCTCGTTCATGGAATAGATATCTGTTTGATTTATACAGACCTGGCCGGAGGATGGAAAATCGATGCCGGTTGCCATATTCAGCAAAGTGGATTTTCCACTGCCGGATTTTCCGACGATCGAGATAAATTCTCCCTGATATAGCGTCAGGTCAATTCCCCTTAATGCCTGAAATTCTCCCGCTGCGTTCTTATAAGTTTTAACGACTTTTTTTAACTCGATGGCAGGCGTAGGTAAACTGCTCATTTTCGCCACCACCGTTTCTTAGGACCATCAATATTGCTTTCTTGATTAGCCTTCGATTCAACAATTTCGCCATCCTGAAGTAGGATGTGGCGGGTAAAGCGTGGCGCTATGCTGTTATCGTGGGTCACCATAATGATCGTTTTGCCAGCGGAAACCAGACTATCGAAAACTGCGAAAATATGCTCGGCAGTCAATGAATCCAGAGATCCAGTAGGCTCGTCTGCAATTAGGATGGGCGGGTCATTTGCCAATGCCCTTGCAATGGCCACACGTTGTTGTTGGCCACCGGATATATACGCTGGCAATTTGTGAGCATGTTCGTCCAGTTCGACCATGTGTAATAGTTCACAGGCACGCTCCTTGCTCTTTCCATTTCTAAATGTTCCACAAAGATCCATCGGCAGCATGATGTTTTCCAACAATGTTAGCATGGGCAGTAATTGAAATGATTGAAAAACGACACCCATATTCACTCCACGCCAGAGTGATTGCTGGTTTTCGTCCAAGTCATGGATTTTTATTGCACCGGATTTACCACGAATGATAACAGTGCCACCTGTAAGCTTGTCCACCCCAGATATCATATTTAGCAATGTAGATTTTCCGGCGCCTGATTTTCCAATTATACCGAAATATTCACCGGGAAACACTTCAAGGGTGATCTTCTTTAGCGCGGGAAAGCTTCCGGCAGCAGTTTTATATATTTTATCCACATCATTCAATTGAATGAGCGGCTCTGAAAGTAATGTCATCAATATCCAAAAAGAATCATAGTGATTCGGTTGTTATTTGTAATCAAGTTTATCTTACCATTTAGATATAATGCTGCTGTATGCCTAAGGATATATTTTTAAAAACATAAACCGCGTAGTTTGCAATTCTGCAGATCCCATGGTGTCAATTTGTTTGGAATTCCATATAGAATAATAATACTACTTGCTGTAGGGTTTGGAATTAAATTCATGTGAAATATCAAACCTAGCGTGCTATTCATACGATACATGAACATGTGTGAATTGGTTATTGACTCGCGGGCGGGAATATCCTATAATGTAAGAGCTTACATAAAAGTAGTTACAGAAATTGGACAACCAAATGTCAAATTCCAACCCTACAATTTATGATGTAGCAAAAAAAGCCGGTGTGAGTATAGCCACCGTTTCCAGGGTCTTAAATTTTCCAAACCGGGTCAATCCCACCACTCGAACAGAAGTAATGACAGCAATTGATATGCTGGGATATGTCCCCAAAGCAGAATCAAGGGCTCGCGCATTTATGGAAACCAGGCGTATCGGCGTTTTGATCCCTTTTTTTACGGTGCCATCGTTTGTACAAAGACTGCGGGGAATTGCTGCAATCTTAAACCAGAATGATTACGAAATGGTGATCTATCCGGTTGATTCGAGAGCGCGGGAGAAAAGTTATCTTGAAACGATCCCAATGCGCAAAACTTTGGATGGACTAATTATTGTTTCCCAGGTTTTTGATTCCACCATTGTGAAAAGATTATTGGAAAACAAGCTGGAAACAGTTTTGATCGAATTTAATGACAAAAATTTTTGCACTTTGGAAATTGATGATTTAGCAGGTGGGGCGATGGCAACCCAATACCTCGTAGACAAAGGCTTTAAGAAGATCGCCTTCGTCGGTGGGCGAGAGAATCCGGAATTTGGCGTAAACCCAATCGCCAAGCGACTAACCGGGTACAAGCGAGTATTGAGAGACTCGAACATTGAAGTTCCTGCAGAGTATGTAAATGAATACGCACTGGATCCTGGCGAATTACTTAAAAATTTAATTTCGTTCGGTTTACCGCTGGCTATTGTGGCCGCGACAGATCTGCAGGCGATAGCCTTGTTAAAAGAAGCCAGGATCCTTAAACTTCGTGTTCCTCAGGATGTAGCGGTCATTGGATTTGATGATATTGATATTGCGGATTATTTTGGGCTGACTACGGTTCACCAGCCACTTGATGAATCAGGGCGGATTGCGGCCAGTCTATTAATATCTCGTTTAAATGACCCGACACAGACTATCCAACACATAGAATTGCCTTTGAACATCATTGAAAGAGAAACTGTATAGGGGCAGACTTCAAATGAGTAGGAGGTGATGAAGCGGAAATATTAGTAAGAGATGAATAATAGAAAATAAACAAATCAAATATTTATGTATGGAGGAAGATATGAAATCGTTTTGGAAATTAACAGCAGTAATAATTATGGCTACCATGTTGATAGCTGCCTGTGCACCAGCTGCGACTCCTGTACCGGAACCTGCCGCACCAGTAGAACCTGCTGCGCCAGCTGCACCAGCTGAACCGGCCGCTCCCGCAGAGCCTGTCGCCCCTGCTGAACCCATGATAGAAGCGTTACCTCAGGGTTTGGAATTAGCTGAAGCTTATGCCGGGAAGTATGATGGAACAGTCGTTAGTATGACCGGTCCTTTCACTGATGCTGATGCAGTCATCTTTGAAGAATCCATAAAGGGATTTGAAGAGAAAACCGGCATCGACATTCAATATGAAGGCTCAAAGGAATTCGAAGCTACCATTAATATTCGTTTGGATGGCGGCGATCGGCCTGACATAGTTGACTTCCCGCAACCCGGACTGCTCGCAATCTCTGTTGCAAAAGGTTATGCCATCGATTTGAGTACCGTGATTGACCCTGCGTGGCTCGAAAAAAACTATAGTGTTGGCTTGCGTAATTTGGCTACGATGGCAGGTCCTAACGGAAATATCACTGGTGGTATTTGGGCACGAGCTAACGGAAAATCTTTCGTTTTCTACCCCAAGAAAGCTTTTGACGAGGCCGGGTACACAGTTCCCACCACTTGGGACGAGATGATGGCATTAACTGAGACCATCGCCTCTGATGGCGATACCGCCTGGTGTATTGGTATCGAATCCGGCGCGGCTACCGGTTGGACGATGACTGACTGGATCGAAGACGTAATGCTCCGTGTGACCACTCCAGAGAATTATGATAAATGGGTGGCTGGTGAATTGAAATTCGATTCACCTGAGGTCAATGAAGCGCTTGATTACATAGAGAAAATCTGGTTTAATGATAAGTATGTATATGGTGGACGTAAAGCCATCCCGACAACCTTCTTCGGTGACGCCCCTGCACCAATGTTCGAAAATCCGCCCAAGTGTTGGCTGCACCGCCAGGGCAACTTCATCACATCCTTCTTCCCCGAAGAAGCAGTATCTGGAGTAGATTACGACTTCTTCTATCTACCACCCATCAAAGAAGAATACGGAAAACCAGTTCTTGGCGCCGGTGACATCTATGCCATGTACAATGATCGACCCGAAGTACGCGCTGTTATCCAGTATTTCTCTACCGCAGAATCCCTCAAGGGTTGGGTGGAACAGGGTGGCGCGATCCTGACACACAACGATGCTGACCTCAACTGGTACACAGATCCTGTAACCCGTGGTGTGGCTGAAACCATTCGCAATGCTACCACCTTCCGCTTCGATGGATCCGACCTGATGCCAGGCGCAGTAGGCGCTGGAACCTTTTGGAAGTATATGACAGACTATGTCAGTGGGTCAGTGGATCGAACCTCAGCCTTACAGCAGATTGACGCATCCTGGCCAAAATAGTAAGATTAATTAACTGGTCGAAATACATGAGACCTTAACAAATGAGCACAGAAGAGCAGGATAGTGAAAACTATCCTGCTCTTCAACAACAAAACCATTTGGTGTGGGAGGTGTGTATGCTCCAAACAGGTAACTCCAAAAACGGTATATCCAGTATTATCACTTGGTTCAGTACAACCATTGGTCAAATCTTGATCTCACTATTTGTTCCTGCGCTAACTTTCATTGTTCTGTGGCAGGGATATATATTTCTATCCAAATCCCAGGCGCCACAATTGGTGTTGGTGCTGGTCGCAATTATCTGGGGTGTGGGTGGGGTTGCCCTGCTCTACCTCGTGGCGAACTGGCTGGTAAATAAGCTGCCCACAAAAATGGCAAAGGTCTTACAACCATTCGTTTTCGTTGGTCCGGCTGTCGTTATCATGGGGTGGTTCCTGGCAGTACCTGTCTTCAGGACATTCATATCAAGTTTTCGTAATGCACTTGGGAACGACTGGGCAGGATTCTCGAACTACTTCTTCGCATTTACAGACCAGAGGATGTTGGAAACCTTCCGCAACAACCTGCTCTGGTTAATTCTTGGAACCTCTTTCAGCGTTGGTTTAGGCTTATTAATCGCTGTCCTGGCAGATCGGACCAGGATGGAAGTCTTGTATAAATCTATCATTTTTACTCCTATGGCAATATCGTTCGTTGGCGCCGGCGTAATCTGGAAATTTATTTATACTTATAAGGGTGAAGGTGTGAGCATTCAAGAGATTGGTTTATTGAATGCAATCGTACTAGCCCTAGGAGGGACTTCTCAACCCTGGTTGAGTTTGCCACCCTGGAACAATCTTTTCCTGATCATTATCATGGTATGGCTTCAAACTGGTTATGCCATGGTTGTATTATCATCTGCCATCAAAGGTGTCCCTGCAGAATTATTGGAAGCAGCCCGCATTGATGGGGCGAACGAAGTAAGAGCTTTTTTGAGTGTTACCGTTCCCTATATTAAGGGGACACTAATAACAGTCGTAACAACCATTGTAATTTTCAGTTTGAAAACTTTTGATGTCGTCCGGGTAATGACTGGAGGCAACAACGGCACAAATGTGATCGCTAACGAATTTTATCTTCAAAGCTTCACATATAATCATGCAGGTCGTGCGTCTGCTATTGCAATTGTATTGCTAATTGCAGTATTACCCATCATTATTAACAACCTACGTGAATTCAATAAAGGAAGGAAGGGATTCTAATTATGGCTAAAAGTTATCAATCCCAGAAAAAGTCTTCCAGTTTAATTGTAAATTTAATTCTGATTACAATATGCGTTGTCTGGTTGGTACCGATAATTGGTGTTCTTATTACATCTTTCAGACAAAGCCAGGATATATTCCGTTCAGGTTGGTGGACCGTTTTTCCGCACAAGGCAGATGTAGAAGTTGGACAGATAAAACTGGATGATTTGGTTGATGCCAATGGTCCTATTACACTGGAAGGAGTAACAGCCCCGTTCGAAGAATGGCGCCAAGGAATTGTCCTGGAAGATGGACGGACATTACAGTGGTACGGCAACAAGAGGACCCGGACCTTGACGGTATCCGAGAAGAGATGGGTTGGGTTTCCAACAAATTTAACGATCAAGAACTATATTGATGTCATTGGCGGGAAGACGATCACTTTTACCGATGGGGGTGGAAATACAATTACCCGTCAGGGAAATAATCTTGGGGGAGCATTCTTGAACTCACTCGCTGTTTCTATTCCTGGGACCATTATCCCAATATTGATTGCTGCATTTGCTGCCTTCGGATTTGCATGGTTAAATTTTCCAGGTCGAAATATTCTTTTCACAATCATTGTAGCTTTACTAGTAGTTCCATTGCAGATCGCGCTCGTACCAATTTTACAAGACTATGTGAAGTTAGGTTTAAATGGAACTTTCCTTGGAATTTGGCTTGCTCATACAGGATTCGGCTTACCTTTGGCGACCTATCTTCTATTTAACTATATCAGCTCACTTTCCCGTGAGCTGCTCGAAGCAGCATATATTGATGGCGCATCCAATTTCACAATTTTTGTCCGCATGATTTTGCCACTTTCTGTTCCAGCTCTCGCATCATTTGCGATTTTCCAGTTCTTATGGTTATGGAATGACTACCTGGTGGCGTTGATATTCCTGGGAGAGAAGAATCGGGTGGTGACATACGCTTTGGCTTCGATCGTGGGAGAAAAAGGTCAGGATTGGCACTTAATGACGTCTGCTGCTTTCGTAAGTATGATTCTCCCACTATTAGTATTTCTGCTGCTTCAGCGCTACTTCGTTCGCGGAATGCTGGCTGGTTCAGTAAAAGGATAATTGAGGTTTCATGCAAAAAAAAGAATACTGGTATAAACGGGCGGTTTTTTATGAGTTGAACGTTCGGGGATTTTGTGATGTCAATGGCGATGGAATTGGCGATATTGCAGGAGTGACAACCAAAATCGAATATCTGAGTTCATTGGGAGTGGATGTCATCTGGCTGTTGCCGATCACTAAATCTCCTCTGCGGGATGGCGGTTACGATGTTATCGATATGCTGGATGTTAATCCCTCATACGGCTCAATGGATGATTTCAAACAACTCGTCGAGGTTGCGCATAGCCGTAATATGCGTATAATGGTCGAATTGATACCCAATCACACATCCGATCAACACTCTTGGTTCCTGGCATCACGTGATCCGGCTCATCCAGACCATGAGAAGTACAAAGACTATTATGTCTGGAGTGATACCGACCAAAAATACTCTGATACTCGGATCATATTCACTGATTATGAAAAATCCAATTGGGAATTTGATCCAGTAAGAGGTCAATTCTACTGGCACCGATTCTTTTATCATCAGCCAGATTTAAATTATGATAACTCGGAAGTTCAAAAGGAGATGATGCGTGTGATCCAATTTTGGATCGATGCTGGCGCAGACGCAATTCGGGTGGATGCACCGCCCTATCTGATCGAAAGGGAAGGTACAAATTGCGAGAATCTACCAGAGACTCATGCTTACTTTAAGCGGCTGCGTGCTTTTGTTGAATCATATTCTCCTGAGACCATGCTCCTGGCTGAAGCTAATCAGATGCCTGAGGATACTAGACCTTACTTTGGCAATGGTGATGAATTTCACATGAATTTTCATTTCCCACTCATGCCGCGTTTGTATATGGCGCTTGCGATGGGAGATCGGACGCCAATTGAAAAGATCCTGGCCCGGACACCTGAATTGCCAAAAAATTGTCAATGGGGAGTATTCTTACGCTGTCATGATGAGCTAACCCTTGAAATGGTAAGTCCTGAGGAAAGGGAATTCATGCTTAAGTATTATGCACCTGATCCTCGGATGGAATTAAAACTTGGAATTCGCAGGCGGTTGGCCCCATTATTAGAAAATGACCAAAGGCGGATTAGAATGATGCACGCCATTCTACTATCGTTCCTCGGGTCACCAGTGCTTTATTATGGCGATGAAATTGGCATGGGTGACAATATTGATTTGGATGATCGGGACGGAGTTAGAACGCCTATGCAATGGGACGATACTGCAAATGGTGGGTTTTCCACTGCTGATCCCGGGCAGATCAGAATCCCACCGCTTGAGGATCCGATTTATGGATACCAGACGGTTAATGTTGCAGCTTCGGAATCTGCGCCGGGATCTTTACTCAACTGGTTGAGGATGATGATCAAACTTCGTAAAGACCATCCAGTATTTGGGGAAGGTTCGCTGCAATTACTTGCGCCACCTAACCAAAAAATACTTGCATACTTGCGGAAGAATAAAGAAGAGAGGATTCTGGTCCTTATTAATCTCTCTCCTGACCCGCAGGAATTAAATTTCACCGACCTGGCTATTTCCGCAAAACAAATCAACGATCTGGTAACATATGAGGACCCGATAGAAGTCAAAGACAATCCAATTACCATAGATAGCTATGGATTTCATTGGTATAAAGTGGAATAGCAGATGGCATTCATTCAATTTCCAAAAGATTTCCTCTGGGGAGTATCCACATCGGCTTATCAGATCGAAGGCGGTTGGAATGAAGACAACAAAGGGGAGAGTATTTGGGACCGGTATGTGCATTCGCCTTTTCATGTATTGAACAATGACAATGCCGACGTGGCATGCGATCATTACCACCGTATGGTGGAAGATGTGGCCTTACTTAAACAATTAGGTGTCAATACATATCATTTTTCAACATCCTGGTCTCGGGTTCTCCCCAATGGGACTGGTTCGGTTAACAATAAGGGGTTAGATTTTTATAATCGCCTGGTGGATGAGCTGCTTGGAGCCGGCATTAAACCATTATTAACGCTATATCATTGGGATCTACCTCAGTCTCTGCAAAATGGTGGAGGATGGGTTAACCGGGAAACTGTTGAAAAATTCGTTGAATATGCCTTGGTGATGATGAACTCGCTGGCAGACCGCGTTCCGCTTTGGGTAACTCACAATGAACCGCGGGTCGCCGCGTTCCTGGGTTACGGAGATGCAGTCATGGCACCCGGAATAGCGGATTTTTCAAAGGCGTATCAGGTCGCGCACCACTTGCTTTTGGCTCATGGTCAGGTAGTACAGGAATTCAGGAAAAGAAGTTTTCCCGGTGAGATTGGGATTGTTATTGATAGTGAACACTCAGTTCCTGCGACAGAAACCGCTGAAGATGTAGCTGCATGGAAGAGATATTATCAACAGGACACAGTTTTCTTTACCGAAGCGCTCCTTAAAGGAAATTATCCTTCCGAACTGATGGATTGGATTGGCGAAATGGCCCCTATAGTACATGAAGGGGATATGGATTTGATCAGCCAACCGATTGACTTTTTGGGTGTAAATTACTATCGCGGCATGATGATTAGCTATTCGCAGGATGGTGGTTTCCTAAAATGTTCTGTAAAACCAATTACCAAATCCATGTGGGGGTACACTCAGACTGGCTGGGGAGTGCATCCAGACGGATTGAAGGAAGTAATGAGTAGAATTCGGGATAATTATGGCAATATCCCATTGATGATCAGCGAAAACGGCTGTGCTACAGAAGACGTTCCCGATGAAGAAGGTTGGGTTGATGACCTGGCGCGCATAGATTTCCATCGCATGCACATTTCTTCTGCACGCAAGGCACTGGATGCTGGCATCAACCTGAAGGGTTACTACGTTTGGAGTATTCTGGATAATTTCGAGTGGTCCCAGGGATATGATTCCCGTTTTGGATTGGTCAGGATTGAACCTGGCACGCTTAATCGGATTCCAAAGAGAAGCTTTGGCTGGTATAAACAGTTAATCGCTGATAATGGGTTTTGGGAATGACCGACATTGAATTTCTATCCGCAACCACCATCTCCCGTCTATTCCCACGATTGGATAAGCGTTATCAAGAATACGCTGAAGGCCACTGTGCAGATTGGTTGATTTTCAAGGATCGATTACTTAAATACTTTCCACCGCTGTTCCAAATGTTATACCCGATCTATGGTGGTGTATACGATTGGTTATACCACCTTGAGGAGCTCCTGGTCACATTGGCGGAGAATTGGATAAATCGATCAGCGGAGTTAAAAAAACTGGATTTGCAGAGGGAAATTCAGCCGACCTGGCATCAATCTGAGATGATTATTGGTGGCGTTTGTTATGTGGATTTGTATTCAAAAAACTTAAAGGGAATGCATGCAAAGATCCCGTATTTCAAGGAATTGGGGATCTCATACCTGCATCTGATGCCCCTGTTCAAATCTCCGGAGACAGAAAATGATGGCGGGTACGCAGTCAGCAGCTACCGGGAGTTGGATCCTAACCTTGGTGATATGCATGATTTGGTTGGGCTGGCCAAGGATTTGCGGAACAACGGAATCAACCTGGTGCTGGATTTTGTTTTTAACCACACATCTGATGAACATATATGGGCAGACAAGGCAAAAGGTGGTGATCAGTCTTTTCAAGATTATTATTTAATTTTTCCTGATAGAAAAATCCCAGACAGGTTTGATGCAAATTTGAGGGAGATTTTCCCGAACGAACATTCGGGAGCATTTACTTATAATAGCCAAATGGATAGCTGGGTTTGGACCACTTTTCATTCGTATCAATGGGATTTGAACTACCAGAACCCGGCTGTCTTTGTAAGTATGGCAAACGAAATGCTGGCATTGGCGAACATTGGCGTGGATGTGCTGCGCCTGGATGCAGTTGCATTTATTTGGAAAAAGTTGGGAACCTCTTGTGAGAACTTGCCAGAAGTTCATGCACTAATCAGGGCTTTCAATCTAATCATCCGAATTGCTGCGCCTGGTTTGGTATTAAAATCTGAAGCAATAGTACATCCAGATGAAGTTGCCAAGTATATTGACCCCAGCGAATGTCAGCTCTCCTACAATCCGTTGTTGATGGCTCTTATATGGGAAAGCCTTGCCACGAGAGAAGTAAAACTGCTGAAACATTCATTACAAAAAAGATTTGCCATACCTAAGGGATCGACCTGGGTGAATTATGTGCGGTGCCATGATGATATTGGATGGACATTTTCCGATGAGGACGCGAATGAGGTTTGGATCAACGGGTATGACCACCGTAAGTTCCTTAATGAATTCTATCAGGGAAAGTTCCCTGGCTCATTTGCAAAGGGGCTCCCATTCCAGACCAATCCTCTGACCGGTGACAGCAGAATTTCCGGGACATGCGCATCATTGGCTGGACTGGAAAAAGCATTAACCATTGAGACTGAAGACGAAGTTGAACTTGCCTTACGACGAATATTGTTGCTTCATGGGGTTATCATGACCATTGGCGGCATTCCATTAATTTACCTCGGTGATGAGTTTGGAACTATAAATGATCATTCCTATAAACAAGATCCTCTAAAGGCGGCGGATAGCCGATGGGTGCACCGCATCTGGTATATGGATGAAAAAGCAAAAATGAGGACTGATGCCAAAACAACTGCAGGACGAATTTTCCGTGGAATAAAGGAATTAATTCAAATACGTACGAATGACTCCATTTTTGCCAATGGTGAAACCATATTCATCGATTCACAAAATCCACATATATTGAGCTATTATCGAAAGAGTAATAGTAGGGAAATCCTTGTTCTCGCAAATTTTTCTGAACAAACCCAGGAAATTCAGATAAGCAAATTAGAATTTGCAGAGGAAATTATTCCGAAATTCAAAAGGGGACTTGGTGAACAATTGGATAATTTTTATCTTGAGCCTTATGAATTAAAATTCGTGGAAATCAAAAAAACTTTAATACAGGAGGGTGATAAAATTCAGATAAGGAAATAATGTTCGTTTCTATTTAATCCATTCTTATATGAGAATTTGCATTAAGTATGCTCATTTCACCTCATCCCAAAATAAAAATGGACTTACATCTCATATTCCAGCCCAATCATCAATGGAATTGCCCAATAAAGCCGGTATCAGCATTGCCGCTGATTCCAGGGTCTTTAACTTTCCAAACCACGTAAACCCGCAAACACAATAGTAGTCATGAACGCCATTGATGCACTCGGTGCAGAGGCTAAATAATGTCTTTCCGATATTCAATTATCCTATGTTTGGTAGATGTATAACATAGCAAGATGATCTAGCCAGCGCCTATGGGTATTAAATTCCAAACACATGGCTTGTGATGGATTCGGGCGTGCGGCGTAGTTGCACGATAACAGATGTGGCGGCGCGTAGTTGTCTCTACTCAGGCTTTCGTCATTCACGCCGCATTGATCCTTAAATCATTATGGATGAATTAAAAAGAGTTTCAACAATTAAAAATTTTATGCAGATAAATTGGAATTAGGCGGTTTAGAAAGTTGGAGTGACTTAAATGGCAGGAAATATTGTAAGGGCTAAAGAAAATATAGGTTGGTATCGCTAGAAGATGTTTAGCACCAGTTATTTTACTAAATGAGTCTGCGAAAAGTAGTGAATAGGCTGGTTTATAAAAGGAAATAGTTTTTAGCGAAAAAATTCTGGTGGAGTAAAATTATCACCACAGGAACCATGAAATCCCCTATTTGATGGTCCATTCAATAGAAAATGCAATATGTTTCTTAATGTTGGATAAAAAAAGGAAGCTGTCTCAATTTTTATTTGGGACAGCCCCTTTTTTGATTAAGTCATGCGATGTCGCATCACCGACTACTTTATCAAGTAACTTTGAGAGTTCCTGTATTTACAAACAAATGCCAGTTATGCTTTTGGAGGTGTTCCTTCAGCATTCGATACAACTGCATCGATTTGGACTAAAGCATCTTTAAGCAAGGCTGATACGCCCACTGTTCTACGCGCAGGTACACCTGTTGGGAAGAATGTCTTGTAAACTCCGTCTACAGCATCAATATCTGCGATATTTTTAAGGAAGATATTTACTTTAACCACATCGTCCATAACATGGCCGACACTTTCTACAATTACCTTGATATTTTTTAAGCACTGTCCAGCCTGCTCTTTTACACCACCAGCTACCATTTCACCAGTTTTTGGGTCTAAAGGTAATTGAGCTGAAATATGATTGTAATGAGAAAAAGCTACAGTTTGTGTAGATAGAGAACTTTTTGGTGCATTAACCGTGTTATTTGCTTCTATGATGATTCCATGCCTGTCTTCAACAGTTTGTGGGGGTGTGCCATCGCCGTGTGACACCACTGCTTCAATTTGTACCAAAGCATTCATAGGTAAAGCTGAGGCTGCAACTATAGTTCGAGCAGGGACATAGGCTACAGCCCTGGCGATAGCCGAGTCTGGGAAAAATGTTGTATATACTTCGTTTACGGCTTCTACATCCGAGAGGTTTTTGAGGAAGATATTAATTTTTACAATATCGTCAAAAGGAACGTCGATACTTTCTAAAATGGCTTTGATATTTTTTAAGCACTGTCCAGCCTGCTCTTTAACACCGCCTGTTACCAACCTACCAGATTTTGGATCGATAGGTAATTGAGCTGAAAGATTATTGTAATGAGAAAAAGCTACAGCTTGAGTAGATAGAGAACTTGTTGGCGCATTTGACGTGTTATTTGTTAGCTTTATGAGGTCGCCAGCTTGTGGGGCGTTTGGAATTGTACCTTCACCGTTTGAAACAAGAGCTTCAATTTGCACCAAAGCATCCATAGGCAGAGCTGCAACTGCGACTATCGTCCGTGTAGGAAGATAGCTTGGGTAGAATGTTTTATAAACTTCATCTACAGCGTCAACATCTTTAATATTCTTAACGAATACAGTGATTCTTACAACATCGCTCATAACATGGTCGATGCTGTTTAAAATTGCTTTGATATTTTTAAAGCACTGTTCAGCCTGCTCTTTTACGCCACCTGCTACCAATTTACCAGATTTCGGGTCGATAGGTAGTTGAGCTGAAAGATTATTGTAATGAGAGTAAGCAACAGTTTGTGAATATGGACCGATACCTTTTGGAGCATTTTCTGTATTTCTTGCTAATACTGCGTTATAACCGCTCATGATAGTATTACCCTTTCAGTTAATTTTATTCGTTTACGGAACAACCCGGAGCTTGCTGCGATGCGTAGCGGTAGCCCCGCAGGGTTCCATCTTGGAGGTGGCTGAGGTTCTCTCTTCGCTGTAACACCTCGTGAGGTTGCTCCGAGGAAGGTGAAGAAAAAGCCACCTAGTTTATAAGTGGGAGGATTGTAATCTACCCCACATGTATTGTCAACGAGATAAACTGGAAGATGTCAACTATCCTTTAAAAGTGAACCAATACCACATCAAAAGTGAACTGTCCTGTGGTAGACACAAAAAAAATATTTTTCTAAGAAACAAATTCTCAAAATATTAAATGCTGAACAGGTAAAGGAGTTGCTATCCTCCTCAGAGAATTGATGTATTACACATAACGAGATAGAAAACTCACTTTGTATCGTATGTCTATAATCTATCTTCCGGTATGTTAATAAAGGCTGCCAATCTAGTTGTGATTCTTAAAAACCAAACCTAAAACCCTAAAACCCACAAAAGAATCAGTTCATGGTATTCCCCCTGAACAGGTTATGAATTTAGTGATCGATTTTCAATAAATACAAAAGCTGCCCCAATGATCATGGGACAGCTTTTTACATTCAATTTACTTTACATCCGGGTTAGGAAGCATGAAATCGCGAATCAAAGCGACAAAGTCGTGCCACGATTGAATAAACCCGCGCAGAGTACGAACAGTTGCGCCGTATGAATCAAATTCTTCTGGGTTCATTCCATCCACATCAAAAGCTTTGCGAAAATCCGGGATCTTTGTATAAAGATCGTTCAGGATAGTCTGGTCAACTGGAATGTCCATGCGCGGTGTAACCCGGACATCAGACTCATTAAACTTTTTTTGCCATTCCCAGGGGATGGTGAGCGTCAGATCTCCACCAACGAATTCAGTCCAGTGATAGAAGTTCCGATATGCGGCCGGGAGTAAACGGGTTCTGTATCCGCGTTCTGTGAAGGTTTTGTACGCATTTTTAATGCAAGCAACTCCGCACCAATCCATGTAATCTGGATTGATATCGATTTCATCCCGTTTTACAACTACCTTGATCCAATCATCGATCCGTCCTACCATTAAAGTAGCCACCGGGGACATATGGGCGGTATCTTTACCTTCTGCGTCACGTCGTTTTAATCCTCGTTCTATTCCTTCTGCAATCGCGATTACCTGAGGTACGGTAAAGCTGACAGTTACATTCAGGTTCGCACCTTGATAAGTAGCTTCTTCTATCATATCGATACCAGCTTTTGTACCAGGTACTTTTATCTGCATATTTGGAGCAAGATTGTGAAAATACAATGTCTGGTCCAGCATGGCTTTGGAATTACGATAAAAAGCAGGATTGGTTTGAATCGATAATCGTCCCTTCTTTCCTTCTGCCTCGTTGAAAACTGGCAGCAATAGCTTGGACCCATTCACGGTGACATCCTCGAAGATCTTCCATGCGATCTCTATTTCTGACCAGGTAGGGGTTATCTTTTATGGTATTTATTATATGTTCTTCCCAGAGGTGCATTTCCTTTTTCAATACACCCAGAACAATCGTTGGGTTGCTGGTGGCGCCTGTGGCGCCGCGTTCGATGGCGTAAGTAAGTTCTTCCACCGAACATGAATCATTCCAATATCTCGTTGGGGTTGTCATAACCATTTCGTGTAACTTACCTTTGAAAGTTGTGCTCATACTTTTAACCTTTCAATTTACTAATACTAATTAACCACCACCCATGGGAGTAACAATAGTGATCTCGGCGTTTTCTTCAATAATTGTATCCAGGGAACAAGCTTCTCCATTCATGCTTGCTGCATTGGCTTCATAAACTCCGGCTCCGAGATAATCCAATAAATCGCGAATTCTAAATCCATCAGGGATATCTCCTTTCCAACGACCGGGTGATGTTGGAAGAGATAATCTTCTTAGAGTCCCATATAATTTTATTGATACGTGCACTTTAAAACCTTACAAATCCAAACTATTAGTTTTCTTGCCGGATTCTATTAAACCATAAATCCAACCGATACCCAATTCTTCAAGTTTAGCTTCGGTTGGAATTCCGTTTTTATCCCAACCCATCATCCCATAGTAAAGCAGTTTTGCCTTTTCAAAAGCTGCCCTATCAATTTTATGGCCCTTTAATGCACCATCACGCATTGGTTCAAACATCCTATCGGGGAGGTTATCATCGTCTGGAGAGAAGCCCCGCATGACATTAAAAGCTCTTGCCATGGTAATTCCTCTTTCACCAACTTTCAATACTTCAAAAAGGCTTGTATTCCATCCAGTAATTGAGGCGACGACTGAAGTTAATTGGTTAAGGCTAAGCGCTCGAAATTCCGGGACTGCTGTAAAAATACACCAGTCCAGCACATCATGGAACCCCCAAATGTACTGTAAATATGTAAACAAACGGACTTTTTGACCGCTTAGATCCTCGGTCGGAACAGGATCAAGGTAACCTGTATAACTAAGGTCAGTTAGATCAACCCAATTATGCTCAAGAGTAGAATCTCCCGGGTTGTTAAACCAGGGGTCATGAGCTGCTTGCAGGTGGTCAGCTCCGGTGGGGGAGACCGCATACCCCAGACCAACCCCCCATTTTCCGCGAGGTTCATGATTTGCAAATTCTTGTCCCTTAACCTGAATGGAATACTTCTCAGAATCTTTTCCAATGATCCTTGCCGCACCGCGAGATCCTTCTGCAAGAACATTCCCGAAATCTTTGCGGATCGCTATCTTTTCGATCAATTCCAAATTTGTTTCGGCGTCATTCCATTTAAGTTTCAATCCAAATGTATCTTTTGTTGATATTAATCCTCGTTCGAAGCATTCAACCGCCCATGATAATGTTACGCCTGTAGATATCGTATCCAAACCTAATGCATTGCACCTTTGATTACAACAGGCAACGGCTGTGATGTCCCCAACTCCCAAGTTTGACCCAAGCAAACCGATGCTTTCATATTCCGGTCCACCATAATCACGTGTGACCTTGAATATCCCTTTTTCTCCTTCAACCGACCGTTTGCAGGAAACTGCACAGGCGTAACATGTTTCAGTTTTACCTTTAAGCTCTTTCTTCATCGTTTCACCGCTGATTCCTTCAGCTTCAGCGAATGAACCATCCTGGAAATTATAGGTTGGAAGCATGCCAGCTACGCTGACAGGTACAATACCTTTGGAAGTTCCAAGCTCGTGATGAAGTGTAATTGCAGGAGATACTTTAGTCCCTTTTGAAAACCAGATTGCAGTCTTGCTCAACTCTTCCGGCCTTGCTACCCTCTGTTTTCGATTCGTTCCGTGTACGACTATTGCCCGTAAATTCTTACTGCCCATCACAGCTCCGAGGCCGCCCCTTCCATGAAAATTGCGGCACTCAGCAGTTATGTTGGCAAATTTTACTAAATTCTCTCCTGCCGGACCACATTGAAGGACCCTGGATTTCTCGCCATGCTTTGACTTTAATGCAATCTGTGTTTCTAGAGTTTCAATACCGCGGTATTTATCCGCAGGGAAGAAATTAACGTTGTCATCCTCAATCGAGATGTAGATAAAATCAGGCGACTTTCCTTCTAATATAATGCCATCCCACCCTGCAAACTTCAGCTCCGAACCCCACCAACCTCCACACTGGGAATCGGCAAGCCCACCGGTTAATGGGGATATCGCTGCAGCAGTATGCCTGCCCTGCCCGGAAATCGGTGCACCCGTAGCAATAGAGGTCATGAATATCAATTTGTTTTCTGGATCCAATGCAGATACTCGAGGTGAAACTTCTGTCAATAAGAAGTGCAAGGCAAGGTTTCTTCCGCCCATATAAACACGGTAAAGTTTTGGGTCTAATTGAACGATACTGGTTTTCCCCTGGTTAAGGTCAATTCTTAATATTCTGTTCCAAAACCCATCGAACTCTTGCTGCATATCATGCCTCCAGGTTATTTCCAGATCTTCCATTCAATACCAATTAGTTTACAAAATGTAATGAGCTCGTCTGAAAAATCATTCCTTACCATATGGATATGATTTGCTCCGAAAACCTCTGCAAAGTCCATTCCGGCAGACGTTTTTACAAAAGCCTGTGGAAATGCTGCTGTAGTATTAGATAAATCATTGTTCTTCCTTTGTTCAGTATTTCCAACAAGGATAGCCATCCAATACTCACCATCTTTGCGACATAATCTAGCTAAAGTCACAATACCTGGAGAGATAATACCGGGGTAAGCGCCGCCTCCACCTTTTCCAAATACATGTTCGACAGCTTGAAGATTTCTTAAACCAGTCAAATCGTTTCGAGTTGAAAAGAATTCACAGGCGATTGCCCCGCAATTTGCAAGAGTCCAAGTCTTTTCTTCTTGATTGAACCACCTTACATCCAATAATGCAGTAGGTTGACCATCAGATAAATGGTGCAAAATCTGCATTGTCAAAGCGGCATCTGCGTCTGACTCGCATGCATGGACGACAGCATCTTTTGGACCATTACTATCCACTCTACTATTTATGAGCATATGTGAGATACATTGTGTTACATATCCATCACTCATTTCGGGTTGACATTTTACACCGATAAAGCTGAGATGGTTTTTTGTAATAAGGAGTTTTGTAGCAAGATAACTTCTTACTTGCTTTTCAAAAGTTTCTTTTGTAAAACTTCCACTATATTTTACATTCCCGAGATTATTCAACAACCAATTCATCTCTTTTTCTACTATGTCTGTTGATAAATTTTCAGCTTCAGATATGAGGTCATGTTGATCGAGGATTTCTATATCCACACCAAACAGCTTTTGCCATTGAGCAGGATCAACATTGGCCGTAAAAATTCCCAAACTTTTCCCCCCAAATAGACCAAGTGTCTGACCTTTTAAAGAATGTCTTGCCGAACAAGCTCTGACAAATGAATGTATTTTTTGAATTGAATTTGCAGTTAGATGTTCAAATATTCGAAAATGGATACATCCCACCTGATCTAATGCCCCACCAGCACCTAAAACACCAACAAGGCTGGAAGTGTCAGGTCGGTTATTTCCCAGTAAAAGGATTGGTAACGATAAATGATTATTAAGTTTGATGGAAAATATAGGATCAGCCCAAATCGGTATATGGATAATTAGGGATTGTGCACCAAATATTATTGCTTTCTGTGCAAATTCCTCAATATCTTCAATTGAGTTTAGAATTTCAGAATCTAATACGTCATATACATCTCGCAACCATTGTAATGAGCTAATTTCTTCAATAACCGCAGGTTCGCGCTTTGGGAAGAAATCAATTCTACTGTCAGTCACATGTGCAAGGGCAACTTTTATTGACAACTTTACACCTTCTTAAAGCTTTATTTTCGTCTCGTATTTAAGAATACTGCGAGTAATATGACAAGTCCTTTAATAGCAGGCTGCATTGTAGGTGGAACACCCAAAAGATTCATAATGTTATTTAATACACTCAGAATTACTACTCCGAAAAATGTTCCCAAAATTGTTCCCATACCACCTGATAAACTGGCGCCGCCAATGGATGCCGCTGCGATTGAATCGAGGGCAATCCATGTGCCTGCCTGTGGGTCACCCAACCCAACTCTGGAGGCAAACAAAATCCCAGCGACTCCTGCTAATAATGCGCTCAATCCGTATGCAGAGATTTTTACAATCCAAACAGGAATTCCGGATAAATATGCGGTCTTTTCATTCCCGCCAACTGGATAAATGAAATGTCCATTACTAGTTTTCAAATACAAAGCAAAAAGCAATAAAAACGCTAAACAGATATATAAAGGTTGCGGAATTCCGAATAATTGTGTTTTATAAAAATCAATAAAGTTTGATGGTAATTCAATTCCCATCAAACTTGTATATACGGTTCCGCCTCGACTTCCAGCAGCATCGCTAAGGAGTTTTGCCATTGAGTATCCTATTTGCATGGTAGCCATAGTGACAACGAAAGCGGGTAACCGAATGAATGTTACCAGGGCGCCGTTAATCAGGCCGAAGATTAAGGAACCCCCCAGGGCTATCGCGAATGCTCCGACAAGACCATAATCCTGAAACATTACAACCAGAACACTTGAAACAGCCATAACTGCGCCAACACTTAAGTCAATTCCAGCAACGGCGATGACCAGTAATTGTCCTATGGTAACAATGATTAATCCGGCATTCTGAAGGATAAGATTTACAAAATTGCGGGGTTGTAAAAAGACTCCATTTGAGAAGATTGCTGCGAAAAGAATCAAGCCAATCAATATAATTAATATCTTTAATATGGATTTTGTATCAAAACTTCTTGATGATAAAAAGCGATTAAGAGTTGTCATTATTTTGCTACACTTTCATTCTTCCGAAGTCGTTGTATCTGGCTGAGCGCGACTGCCATCAGTATCAAAACTCCTTTGATGGTTCCCTGCCAGTACGGAGATATTCCGACGAGGTTTAGAACGCTATTGATCATCCCAAAGAGTAAAATACCCAACATCGTACCGAATACTGTACCAACTCCTCCGAAGAGGTTTCCTCCTCCAACAATTACTGCTGCGATGCTTTCCATTTCATATCCATTTGCACCAATTGGAGATCCTGAATTTAGGCGAGCAGTCCAAATCACTGCGCCAATACCTGTAAGGAAAGCGGAAGCGGAATAGACCAACAATTTGACTTTTCTAACATCAATACCTGATAACCGGGAGCTCTCCTCGCTGCTGCCTATAGCATATATATATCGACCCGTTTTACGATTTTTTAGGAAATAGGCTAACAGCAAGGCTGCAACTGCCAATAAAATTGCGGAAACAGGAATACCAAAAATATTACTCCTACCGAAATCAATAAATGATTCAATTTCGATTGAGATGGGTTTTGCATTTGACAAAACAAGTGCTAATCCTCTTGCAATTCCGAGCATCCCCAGCGTAACCACAAAAGGTGGAATATTGGTTGTCGATACGATAACACCGTTTATTAGGCCGAGCAACGTAGCGGCTAATAGACCGCCGCCAACACCTATTGTGATTCCAAATTTCTGCATGAGCAATGCAACAACAATTGAGGTAAAAGCCACTACCGACCCCTGGGAAAGATCAATACCGGCAGTTAGGATAACAAGTAGTTGACCTAATGCTAAAAACCCAATAATCGCGTATTGATAGAAGATCCCAGAAAAATTTTGCATCGTGAGAAAATTATTTACATAAATTCCTCCGATGATAAAGAGAGTTATTGTTGCGAACAAGGCACTATTGTTTCCTATCCAGGGAATAATCTTTGAAGATAATTGTGCAATTTTCATTATGCAACCCCATCCAGTTGAAGTGCCAATTTTAGAACCTTCTCTTCAGTTGCTTCCTCAGACATCAATTCTCCTACAATACGACCTTTACACATTACCAAAATACGATCCGCTTGTGTCAGTATCTCTGGTAGATCCGATGAAACCATCAAGATTGCCTTTCCTTCAGCTTTTAATTCCATGATCAATTTATATATCTCAAGCCGGGCGCCAACATCCACGCCACGAGTAGGTTCATCCAAAATGAGAACGTCGCATTTTGCAGCAAGCAATTTCGCAAGGACGACCTTCTGTTGATTCCCTCCACTCATGTACATTACCTGGATATTTGAGTTATCTGGGCGAATGTTCAATGTCCGAATAAGCTTAGTTGTCTCTTCTTTAATTTTTTTCCATGGAACAAATCCATATTTCGATGTTTTTTGTATTTTACTGAAAGACATGTTCTCGGTCATCGACCTGCTTAGTACTAATCCTTCTTCTTTTCGGCTTTCAGGTAACATGCCAATTCCAAGGGACATCGCATTTGTGGGATTCAATTTGGAAATGACTTGGCCATTAAGTTTGATGGTACCTGTCGATTTTGGATCAGCCCCAATAAGGAGCCGGGCCATTTCAGTCCTGCCTGCACCCACCAGGCCGGCAACTCCTAGAACCTCCCCCTTGTGCAATTCAAAAGAAATATCCTTGACATCCCTTGAGGAGAGATCTTCAACAGATAAAACCACATGTCCCCAGCTTGTCGCTGCTATTCTTCAGAGAGAAATCAATCTCTCTGCCAACCATTGCCTTTACCAAGGAATTCTTATCAAAATCGGTAACCCTACCTGTTTTGACCAATTGCCCATCCCTTAATATTGTTACTGTCTCACCGATTTCAAAGATCTCATCCAGGTGATGTGAAATATAAACAATCGCAATCCCTTGTTCCTTCAATTTGCCGACGATCTTAAAAAGAATTTCAATTTCAGAACCAGTAAAAACTGCTGTAGGCTCATCCAATATAAGCACTTTGCTTTTTAATGATAATGCTTTGGCAATCGCAACCATTTGCTGTTGCGCCACTTTCAAATTTTGGACAGGAATAGTAATATCTAGATCAGCCCCCATATCGTTAAGTACTTTGGATGCATTTCTATATACCTCTTTCCAGTCAATATTGCCACCTTTTTTGGTTGGTTCATTTCCTAAGTAAATATTCTCTGCTGCATTTAATACTGGTATCAAATCAATTTCTTGATAAATAGTATTAATGCCATTCTCTCTAGCCCACCTTGGTGTCACCTGCTTTAAAATTTCACCAGCATACTTTATGTCTCCATGATCCGGTTGATAGGCACCAGATATGATCTTAATTAATGTCGATTTTCCAGCTCCATTTTCTCCAACAATGCAATGCACTTCACCAGGGCGCAAATCAAGCTCTATATCCTGGAGGACTGTAATTCCGGAAAATGATTTTGTTACCTGTCTCAAGGAAAGGATTGGAGTAATGTCAGCCAATTTATGCTCCATAAGGAATAAGGAAGGGATAAGAGGGTGCTATAATTACTGAGACCTTCCTGGGAATTTCGTGGGCGGCTAGTCCTCTGTCATGACCTGTGAAGGTCTTTTACTCGATAATCCCAAGATAAAAGTCGCAATTTTTATTGCATCAGCCCTATCCCTTCCATTACATATACAAATCTTACTACTAGAACTCCAGCCCGGCTGCTTTAATTTGGTCTAAATATTTCTGGGCTTCGTCTTTTTTGTCGGCATCAAAAATCTTGATGTCCACCTGTTGTTTAGCATCAACAGTTTTTCCAGCTAAAATATCGAGGCAGCTTTGTACGGCTTTTGCACCAAAATAAGGCGGTGTTTGGGTCTCTCGGGCAATTTCTCCCGCAACTACTGCTTCAATAGCTTTGAAATGGCCACCTTCGCCAACCACAAAACCAAGCAATTCTGATCTTCCGGCGTTCTTGATCGCCTCGAGAGCGCCAATTGTCATATCGCTGTAGTCAGATCGAACGACATCAATTTCGCCTGCGGGGAATCTCTGCAGGAAATCATCCATAACTTTCATACCACCATCTTTTGTGAATCCCGCATCAGATGTAGCAACAACTTTGATATTTGGATATTGAGCCATTACTTCATCCCAGCCAGCATTTGCATCAATAACTGGTGAGGCTCCCGCAAGACCCTGGACGTGAACCACATTACCCTTCGGTTCCCCATACTTCTTAGTCAGGAGTTCCACGGTTTTTTCAGCTAATAACTTGCCTGATAAAACATGGCTTTGTGTGATTTCAGTTTTATACATGCCATCGCCTGGTGTTGCATCAATCGTTCGGTCAATAATGATGAGGGGAACATTTGCTTCAGTAGCCAGTTTTACGACTGGAGCTGACGCTTTAGATTCAAGCGGTGATACGATTAAGCAGGCAGGTTTTTGGGCAAGCATGTTTTCAACATCAGCAAGTTGTTTTGAAGCATCTTGATTGGCATCTATGCTAACCAATTTTACGCCTGCGGTTTTTGCCTGTTCTTCCATATCCTTCTGATTGGTTACACGCCATGCATTCACCAACTCAGCCTGGGAGTAGGCAAATAATACTTCGGCTGGAGCAGCGGGTTCAGCAGGTGCTGCTGGGGCGGCTGGTGTGCACGCAGAAATAAGCATAACAGCCAATATTACAATTACGAAAAGCTTCATTGTGACTTTCATCTTTTATCTCCTAATATTAGTCATTGATTGTTGAGAAAAAACTGTTCCATCTGTTTGGATCTCATTTATTGATGAATATCCTTGTAAAGCTGTTGCACAGAGATTTGTGGTTATCGAATCACCTCCTTTTATTTTGATTTGAGTATTTGCTTTGATTGCATCAGAGAGATTATTTGGCATGCTCGTCCAAGGTTCTAAAGCGATGCAATATACCTGATCCCACCATGGGTAACCCGGGAACTTTCCGTAGACTGACCAAAACCACAAATATCGAAAGATTTCCAACTCCCAGGCTAGTCCAAAACCAATTTTATTTTTGGTATCTAAAATGGCATACCAACCGCCGGTTAGTTCCTTTAGGTAAATCAATTCAGAATTTCCAGCCTCACGACCAGGTATAGTGGATAAATCGATTGTGTTATTTGTATCTCCAACAATTGGCCATTGGAATTCTGCTGCAGGTTCCAGCATTCCGTTGGGTGCAAACCTTGGCGAATGGACAACACCGGTCTTTGCCGGGATGATAAGTGATAAACCAGGTTTTAAGAATGGAGCTCCAAATGCCGGATGGTGGCCCCACATAAATTCCTGATCGGCAGGAGATTTATTTGTTATTTTCTCTTGAATAAATAAAGTAGGTTGTTTGCTGATCAACCTTAATGTTCTTTCAACTTGAAATGGTGTGCGAAGGCAATTTACCATGAACTTAACTGAGATTTCTTCCGGTGAGTCGATGATAATCTCCGAATCCCATCCAAGGTGAGTTACTTCACCATGCAATCCAAGATCTGCGCCACGATAATTTTCTGGTCCGCCACCGGGAAAAATCTCCTGCCAACCACCATGGTACGAGTTTAAAAATGCACCACTGGAGTTTGCGATCGTTGGTGTTATTTTTCTTGGATCAATTAATCCAACAGGGGATTCCCATAAATAACTTGTATCTGTAGGTTTGTGTACGAATTCGAAAATATCTGCCCCTTTATCAACAAGCACTCCAACCCGAATCAATTCGTTCTCCAAATATAGGGTCTTCATCCCTTTATAGACCAGTTCATCTATTATTCGACAACCATGGTGGCGATATTTTGCTATCGACATTATTTGCCTTTTATTGGAGCTGGTCCGGTGGTTCCCCGGATGACAATTTCTAAATTTAAGAGCTGTGATTTTGAAGGTTTTTTCTTTTCCAATATTTGGATTAGCATTCTTGCGGCTTTTACACCTTTCTCAAATGCCGGCTGGCGGACAGTCGTAAGCGGTGGATTGATACATTCGGCCAATGGAACATCGTCGAAGCCAACAATAGATACATCATCCGGAATTTTTAATCCATGTACCTGGCTTACCTTTACTGCCCCGATTGCTAACATGTCATTTGCCAAAAATACTGCTGTAGGTGGGTCTTCCAGGTTGAGGAGGCTTTCCATTTCTTTTGCTCCGCCATTGATGGAAGCATTTTCTGCAACGCGAATTAGCTCATTATCAATTTCTATTGAATTGTTTTGGAGAGTATCTTTGTATCCATGTAACCTATCAATACTGCTGGTTAGTCTGCTCTTTCCAACAAAACCAATTCTTGTATGGCCCAAAGCCAATAAGTGATCCATAACGAGCAGTGAACCTTTGTAATTATCTACATCTACATATAACATTTCTTTGACGTCCGGAACATATGAGGTAGAGACAAAAGGTGCGCCTGCCGAGTTCAGGCTATCCATAATATTATGATGGAAGGAACCGGAACTCATTAAAATAAATCCATCAACTCTTTTTTGTTTGTAGATATCAAGGTAATTTTGATCGTGCGGATAACAGAGAAAAAGGAAATATCCTAGTTTATCCACTTCTGTGGAAACTCCTCGCATAACTTCTACATAGAATGGATTGGAAAATATGTAATTTGCTTCATGTGGAATTATTAATCCGATACTATGACTTTTTTGAATCGAAAATGCTTTTGCCATTGCATTTGGTTTGAAATCATATTTGGCGATCAGAGCCCGAATCTGTTCCCTGGTTTCTGGTTTGACATCGGGTTTGTTATTTAATACACGGGAAACAGTTGTCTTGGATACCCCGGCCATTTCCGCAATTTCGTCAATCGTAATTTTCATGTATCTCCGTTGACCCTTTTCATCTTTGAAGCCAATTCTGTTAAAATAATGTTCCGCAACCAATGCCGGTACTGATACCGTAACCGTTACCGTAACCGGTTACAATATTATTATATAGATCAATTTTAGATTGTCAATACTCAATTTCTAATCTTTGTTTAATAAAGAAGAGGCCTTTATCCGTATCTACCTGTATCCTTCGGGGTTTGATGGTATATGGTCAGCAAACGGAACTATAGATCGACATTATCGGCAGCCCAAATCAAATCTGCTTTTCGGATCGCACGCCTTATTCATTAATTCACTTTTCAGGTAGATGAAAACATGAGCGCCATGATTTTGTGCTCAATATGATTTTGGTTTAATAACATTACAAAGAAATTACCAAGGAGTAACCCAATGAAAGAAAACAGAGCAATTGCTATTGTTGGCATGGGAGCAGTTTTACCGGATGCATTTACTGTTCAGGATTTTTGGGAGAATATTAAAGCGAGTTGTTATTCTATTACGGATGTACCTGCAGAGCGTTGGAATACTGATCTCTACTATGATCCTGATCCAACTGCAATAGATAAAACATACAGCAAAATTGGCGCCTATATTACTGGATACCAACTGGATGCTATGAAGTTGGGATTACCTATTCCTCCTAAGGTCTTGTCGATGATGGACTTTACTCAGCAGTGGGCAATTGCAGCAAGCAGCCAGGCTTTGAATGATTATGGCTATCCAAAGAGAATACTTAACCCCGAGCGGGTTGCGGTGATATTTGGGAACGCAAATGCCGGTGAACGACACTATCAATCCACGCTTCGAATTTATGCTCCTGAATACCTGGATGTCCTTAAATCGGTTCCAAATTTTCAAACACTACCTATTGAAGTCCAAAATTCGCTGCTAGATGGGATGTTATCCGGAATAAGAGCACGCATCCCGAATATCACAGAAGATACCATGCCGGGAGAGTTATCGAATATCATCGCCGGGCGTGTGGCTAACGTATTTAATTTTAGTGGTCCAAATTTTGTTACAGATGCTGCTTGCGCCTCTTCACTGGCAGCTTTACAGGCTGCAGTAGAAGGTTTGGAGGATAACAAATTCGACGCAGTCTTAACTGGTGGGATCGACAGAAGTATGGGGCCTGAGTCTTATGTGAAATTTTCGAAAATTGGAGCTCTTTCTGCAGATGGCTCACGTCCTTACGCGGATGGCGCAAATGGTTTTGTTATGGGCGAAGGTGCAGTAGTTTTCTTGCTCAAACGGTTGGCTGAAGCTGAAAGAGATGGCGATAAAGTTTATGCAGTGATTCGTGGCATCGGTGGTAGTTCGGACGGTAAAGGAAAAGGTATTACTGCACCAAATCCAATCGGACAACAGCGGGCAATCGAACGTGCCTGGAAAGATGCAGGAGTATCTCCAGCTACAGCAGGGTTGATCGAGGGCCATGGGACTTCCACAAGAGTTGGTGATGTAACTGAAGTGGGCAGTTTAAACACTGTATTTTCACCATACGGAGTTAAAAATGGATCGATTGCATTGGGATCTGTCAAATCAAATATTGGGCACTTGAAAAGCGCTGCTGGTGCTGCGGGTTTACTGAAAATCGCGTTAGCTTTGTTCAATCACACCCTGACACCATCAATTAATTTTGACAGACCAAACCCGAATATAGAGTTTGCCAATTTACCTTTCTATGTGAATACCCAAACCCAACCCTGGGAAGTGAATCCGGGCGAGGTGAGAAGGGCTGGAATCAGTTCGTTCGGTTTTGGCGGCACGAATTTCCATGTTGTTGTTGAAGAATATCTGCCCGGGATGTTAACTGAAACCAAGGATATTTTTGCCATGAATCAACCGGAAAATTATCATACAGAAGTGGTGGCTGTAACTTCAGAACCGACTACTGTGGCTGTGGCCGCACATGCAACCTTAATTGAAGATAGCCGGAGTATTGTTCCGACTGTGGACTTAAATGCTATAGAAAAACATGTTTTAGCTGTTGTAAGTGAAAAGACTGGCTATCCACCAGAAATGCTGGACTTGGAATTGGACCTGGAAGCAGACCTTGGCGTTGACACAGTTAAGCAAGCTGAGTTATTTGCATCCATCCGAACACATTATGGTATTCCGAGAAGGGAAGATTTACGCCTGTCGGAGTACAACACACTTTCAAAAGTGATAGGTTTTGTTTCAGATGCACTGTCAAATGGTGTTGTCACCAAACCAGCAGAAAATTCTGTTATCGAAAATTCACTGATCCAAGAGAAGTCTCCCGTTTCAGAATCTGGTAAAAACGACCCCACACCTTACCAAGGTTTGTTCTATATATCTGCAAATTCCCGGGATGATCTCAAGGTGCATTTATCACAAGCAATTAGCCAGGCAAAAAATGGAATTATTCCACTATCGGTTTGTCCTGATCCCGAAAAAGTGGCCAATCACGAAAGGCTAGCCATAGATTATTCCAGTGATGCAGAATTAATTAAACGCTGCGAAAAGGCATTGTCCGCCCTTGAAAGTGATTCAGCGAATTCATGGCAGGCATTGCAGGCACAGGGTATTTATCGGGGATCAGGAAATCCCGGCAAAGTTGTATTCATGTTCCCTGGTCAGGGATCTCAATATGTAAATATGCTTCGCGATCTGTATGATAGCGAAACTGTCATCGCAGAAACATTTAATGAGGCTGATCGGGTGATGACGCCCATACTTGGCAGATCATTGACGTCTTATATTTATGTGGAAGGTGATGAAGAAGCCCTTGCGCAGGCAGAGAAGGATCTAAAAAATACTGCCATTACGCAACCGGCAATGTTGACGGCTAACGTGGCTCTATTACGTTTGATGAATAAATATGGCTTTGAACCAGATATGGTCATCGGACATAGCCTTGGTGAATATGCAGCTCTGGTTGCTGCCGGTGTTATGACTTTTCCCGAAGCCTTGGAAGTTGTGAGTGCACGGGGCCGTGAAATGACAAAAATCAAGATGGATGATAACGGCTGCATGGCTGCGGTTTCAGCGCCCCTTGATAAAGTGGAAGAGGTCCTGCAAACAATCGAAGGGTATGTTGTCATAGCGAACATTAATAGTCCTATCCAATCGGTCATAGGAGGAGCTACAGCAGCAGTTGATGAAGCCATAGCAAAATTTACGGAAGGTGGATTTCAGGCAGTAAAAATTCCAGTTTCCCATGCGTTCCATACGAAAATCGTTGCTCCCGCAAGTATTCCATTAAAGGATGTCATTGCCAAAATGAATATCCAATCTCCACAAAAGACGATTGTCGCCAATGTGACTGGAGAGCTTTACCCGACAAAAAAGGATGAGATTATAGATATTCTAGCTGCCCAGGTTGCCTCACCAGTACAGTTTGTAAGAAGTATGAAAACACTTTATGACCAAGGCGCCAGGGTATTTATTGAAATCGGTCCGAAACGGGTCCTGAACTCGCTGGCATCAGACAACTTAAAAGACAAAGAAGGTATTGCGTTATTAGCCACTAATCACCCTAGAAAGGGTGGAAAAGCCAGTTTCAATGAGGCTTTGTGCGGATTATATGCAGCAGGAATATTAACCTCTAAGGTTATGGCAAGACCTGAGAGTGTATTCGAAGAGCAGAAAGAAAGCTCCTCCAAGCACGAAAATGTAAATATTCAAATATCTGATGGACACCTTCCTCTCACAGGTTCAATAGTTGTCACTGGCGCAGGGCTGGGGTTGCCGGGAAAAAACGGCAATGTTTTTGATGACAGGAACATTGAGAGTATTCTACACGGCGATATGCGAATTGAATCTCTCCCTGATCCCGCCCGCCAGGCTATGGTTGAAAAGAAAGTAACCCGCCTTGTAAAAAGTGAAGCAGGGGCTGTGATGCAGGAAATAAATGATATTGACCAAACTTTGAAACTGGCTGGACAGCGAGGGGCGTTTGATCTCATTGAAGATTTCGGAGTTCCCGCAGAGCGCGTGGAATCTCTGGATATCTCTACTCAACTGGCAATAGCTGCCGGGATTGAAGCACTACGCGACGCCGGAATTCCACTGGTAATGAATTACAAACGAACCAGCAGGGGCACTTTTCTACCGGACCGATGGAAATTACCAGAATCAATGCAGGATGAAACAGGTGTTATATTTTGCTCGGCATTTCCAGGGCTGGATCGCATGTCGGAGGAATCTGATAAATTTACCCGGCACCAGGTGTTGAGTGGCCAGTTGGAACAGGTGCAAACATTGATTTTCCAATTGCATTACTCCGGCAGCTCACTTGTGATCAAAGAATTGGAAAACCGAGCCAACGAGTTGAAAGAGCAGATCGCGCAACTGGATTACCATTTTGATCGCCGTTTTGTCTTCAGGGTGTTAGCCATGGGGCATTCACAGTTTGCTGAATACATTGGGGCGAAAGGACCAAACACTCACGTGAATGCTGCGTGTGCAACTACGACACATGCTGTAAGCATCGCGGAAGATTGGATACGGGTCGGACGCTGCAGGAGAGTGATTATCGTAGCGGGAGATGATGTTACCAATCCAAATCTGGTGCAATGGATCGGTACCAGCCTGTTTGCCAGCGGTGCTGCAACTACTGAAGGCAACCTGAGAATGGCAGCGCTTCCATTTGATAAACGCCGTAATGGCATGATCATGGGAATGGGTGGTGCTGCACTTGTATTAGAAAGCGAAGATTCAGCCCGCGAAAGAGGCGTAAGAGGAATTTGTGAAGTTGTATCCTCAGTTATTGCCAATTCTGCATTTCATGGCACTCGCCTGGATGTGAAACATGTCAGTGGAGTCATGGATCGGCTGGTAACGATCGCGGAAAATCGCTTTGGTTTGGACAGGAAGGATATAGCTTCCAAGACTGCTTTTATCTCCCATGAAACATACACTCCTGCCCGTGGAGGCAGCGCAAGCGCAGAGATACACGCATTGAGGGAAACGTTTAAGGATGAAGCCAACCGGGTGCTCATTGCCAACACAAAAGGCTTTACAGGCCACAGTATGGGTGTGGGGATAGAAGATGTAGTTGCAGTAAAGATATTGGAGACCGGAATGGTCCCGCCTATAGCCCACATCAATGACGGTTTTGAGCCAGATTCAGAATTGGGAGATTTGAATTTATCAAAGGGCGGTGAATACAATCCACTATTTGCCTTACGGCTTGGGGCAGGATTTGGTTCACAGATTGCAATGACCTTGTACAGGAAAATCGCAGGTGTTGGAGAACGTATCGATGCAGCCAGGCAATCAAAATGGTTGTCTGCTGCAGCTGGCTATGAGGCGGTCGAATTTGAGGTCATTAAGAGAACACTACGGGTAATGAATCAAGGTGAACCTATCTTTGAACCTGCAAAATCAAACTGGGAATATGGGCAAGGGCCGATCCTATGGGCAAGCCATGAGAAATTCGATACTTCAATTCATTTGGCGTCTGCAATAACAGCTGAGTCTGAAAAACTGAATGCACAAAAATTAACGGCTGAAGTATTTGATACACTACCCGAAATCCAAAATACCATCGTTGAACATCCTGAAAAGGATCAAATCCAGGCTTATGTGCTCACAGTTGTCAGTGAAAAGACCGGATATCCGGTCGAAATGCTCGACCTGGAATTAGACCTGGAAGCTGATCTGGGGATCGATACAGTCAAACAAGCAGAATTGTTCGCTGCAATACGCACCCATTATGGCATTCCGCGCCGAGAAGACCTAAGACTATCAGAATACAACACATTATTGAAAGTGATCGGATTTGTGGTTGAAAATATTAATCAGGATCAGCCTTCAGTTGAATCTGTGTTGGTAAACCAGCCTGCTCAATTCAATACTACTTCAACCACAGGAGTTGCTCAAATTGCTGAAATAAAAATACAACCTGAGGTAAAAGCAGAGGTTGAACTCACACAGAATTCTTTATCTTCAACCGAAATCCAGCAATATGTACTGAGTGTAGTCAGTGAAAAGACGGGCTACCCAGGGGAGATGCTGGATCTGGAGCTGGATCTGGAAGCTGACCTGGGGATTGACACCGTCAAACAGGCAGAACTTTTTGCGGCGATTAGAACCAATTATGAAATTCCGCGGAAGGAAGACTTACGATTATCAGAATACAACACTCTTTCCAAAGTTATTGGATTCGTGGTTGATAACCTCTCGTCTGCGGTGGTAGCTGAGCCAGAAATGCCCAAAAATCAAGAAGAGCTGACAGAACCAATAAAGGGAATTGATATTCTAACAGAGCCAAATTTAAGCATCCGGCGCAGAGTGCCTGTTCCTGTGCTACGTCCCAGGTTGGATCTATGTATTCCAACTGGAATAGAAATTGGAATAGCCAGCAGGATCTTGATAGTAAAGGATAGCGGTAAAACTGCGGATACGCTTGCGAGGAAATTGAAAGCCAAAGGCGCCCAGGTGTTCGTGACGGTTGGCAAAGAGGCTATAAGTAAAGCTATTGAATGGACTGAAAGCGGTCAAATTCAAGGTGTATATTACTTATCCGGATTGGATGCTGACCCCGAATGGTCGGATTTGGATTTGACAAAGTGGCACACATCAATAGAAGAACATGTGGAAACCCTGTTTACCTTAATGCAAACCCTCCAGGATAAAACTTTTCTCATCACTGCCACGAGGATGGGCGGTTTGATGGAACTCGTAAATCCATCCAATCCAATTGGTGGTACCATCAGTGGTTTTACGAAAGCGTTATCAAGGGAAAGATCCAATACTTTGATCAAGACGATTGACTTCGAGGGAGGAGCAACAGCTGCTATTGTTTCGAGCCGATTGCTTGATGAGACTCTTAACGATGATTCAGTCTCTGAAATTGGCTGGGAAGCTGATCTCCGATTTGCTGTAGCATTGGTCGATCAACCAGTGGTTCCAACTGAAGCAAAAAACCTGAAGAAAGACAGTACATACATCGTCAGTGGCGGAACAGCCGGGATCATTAATCCAGTGCTGATGGATCTCGTTCATCATGCCAGCGGAAGGTTCATTCTGTTGGGCAGAACATCACTGCCAGATATAAATGATGAAAAAATAAAATTGTTAAAAACAGATCGAGATGCCTTAAAAATAGTGATTTCACAAACGTTAACAGCTGCTGGACAAAAAGCTACACCAGTTGCTATTGAACAACATCTGTCTGTATTGGAACGAGCATCATCCACACTTGAATTGATCGAATCAATCAAAGCTGCAGGTAGCACGGCTGAATATCATCAATGTGATATTTTGGACGCAGATTCTGTTGTAAAAACCATTAGTAAAATTTCAAAATCTATAAAAACCGTCGATGTGTTTATCCACGCGGCTGGAATTGAAAAAAGTCGTAAGCTGGAAACAAAATCGCTAGTGGAGTTCCATCAAGTGCTTGATGTGAAAGTCGATGGATTTTTCAACATTTTCCATACATTGGAAAAAGCAAAATTAATCCCTTCAAAAATTGTATTCTTTTCATCAGTGGCTGGGAGATTCGGAAACTCGGGCCAGGTGGATTATAGTGCTGCCAATGATATGTTGAGCAAGCTTGCCAATTGGCTGCCAGTGCAGTACCCAGGAATGAAAGCCATATCCATAGATTGGGGTGCCTGGGGTGAAGTGGGTATGGCAAGCAAAGGAAGTATTCCTCAATTGATGCAGAGAGCTGGAATTGAAATGATGGACCCTAAGGTTGCAGCTGCATACGTCCGGCACGAACTGGCGAGTGGATCGAATGGGGAAGTGGTTGTTTCTGCATCTCTGGGAGCCATGGAAAAAGAGAAACCTGGACATCACGGGTTGGATGTTACCAAAGCTGATGCTGCCTTGCGGGCAGGTCGACCGGAACATATCATGTTGAGCCACCTGACAGGTTTCGAAGTGCAAGCTGGCTTATCGTTAGAGACGGCCTTGGATCCGAATGAACACGCATTCTTACGTGATCATGCATTGAATGGCATCCCGGTATTACCAGGCGTAATTGGAATTGAAGGATTTTCCGTGGCAGCCAGGCACATTGCCAGCACTCTTGCCAGTGCAAAAGCGGGTTTTCAGGTGGAGCATTTGGAAGATATCCATTTCCTGGCGCCGTTCAAATTTTACAAAAACCTGCCACGACAGATCCAATGGAAAGCTCAGGCGATCCGGGAGAAAAACGGGATTGTTGTGTATGCTACTCTTGAATCGGAATTGCTGCGTCATAACGGTGAACGCGAACACATGCTTCACTTTACAGGGAAAGTTTACCTAACCCAACACGCAATGATACAAGAGATGACTGGTATTTTGCCAATCTGGGGAAAAGAAACTGCTGTTTGCTCGGAGGACATCTACAAACTCTACTTCCATGGACCATCCTTCCAGGTCCTGGATTGTGCTCAAAAGTCTGGTAATCACGTGATGGGGCGGTTAGCGAAGAATATTCCGACTGAAGCAAGCGGAGAAACTCAATCCATTACAACTCCATTATTGGTTGAATTATGTTTCCAAACCGCGGGATTATGGGAGGCCGGTACTACAGGCATCATGGCCTTACCGCATTCCATTGGAACCCTTACAATATATCCTCGCCGAGTGAATGGAGAACCCATATTTGCCGAAGTAACCCCCCGGATGGAAGAAGGAAAGGTGTGTTTCGATGCACGAGTGGTGGATGCAAAAGGGCATATGTATCTGGAGTTATCTAATTACCAGACAGCCCCGCTTCCGTATGCAGCAGAGCCGGAATTGATCGAGCCTATGAAAGCCTTACTTCGAAATTAGTATATGTAATATTATTGCGAAATAGTGCGGGAGGGTATTGGAAAATCCAGTTACCCTCCCGCAACTTTTATCAGAATGGCCTATTTTGTATCGAGCGTAATTAGCATTCTGATATTAGTTTGATGGAATTCGGTAAATTAATGATTGACATATATATTTCCACAATCGCATTTAATAAGGAATCTATCCAGTTTGTATTTAATGATCTGGACAAATTCTTTTCTGCGGAGGAAATTTCTGACCTTGAAGGTTTCAAAGTTCCCAAGAGACAGGATGAATGGATTGTAAGCAGACTTCTTACTAAGAAATTTATCAAGAAAGTCTTGCACGACTATCAATCGTCAACAGCTGATATTCGGATTAATAAAGAACTGTCGGGCCAACCGTATATATGGATCAATGGAAGAGGGAGGATACCCGGTAGGTATTCGCTCAGCCACAGTAATGGACGTGTTTTTTGTGGATATACTCCTGATTCCGGGATTAAATTTGGATTGGATCTGGAAAAAATTGAAAATCGAAAACAGGAGTTTATTCAGGATTTCTTTACTCAAAGGGAAATGGAAAACTCCCTTAACAAGCCAGGTAGCATAACAGATGAATACGTGACATTGATTTGGAGTGCAAAAGAAGCTTTCTTGAAAGCGATTGGGAAAGGATTATCCCTTGATACCCGAAAAGTGGAGATTACTCAAATTGATGACAAATCTGACAAATCGGGATGGGATAAGTGTCGGGTGGATTGTAGCGAAGAGCCTGGTTTTAGTTATAGAATTCTAAGCCAACGATATCACCAATTCATTCGAACAATTTGTGTTCCAGAAAATCAACTAGTGAATTTGATCGAAGTTAAATTGGATTTATTTAGCTGATTTTTGCACTTTCAATTGAGAATATTAATCCCGATACTGTCCAGGTATCCACTCACACAGATTTGGAGAAAATATGATTCCCTGTGCTTCCAACATTCTAATTCTATAAAGATATGCGGCACCGGTGAGGATCTCCAAATTTGAGTCAGCAACGTGGCGATTCTCATGACTTTCGAGTTGCGATCCCTTCACCCAATCGTTGAAAGCTCCCATTGCCGGACCACACCATATTTGGTAATCCATTTCCCTACCCGGTGTACCGGTATTTGACCAGCGGGAAGATAATCCAAGATACCAGCGGAAGATTAAAGCCATCTTTGCCTTTGGGTCGTTTTCAGCACGTTCAATTTGTTTGGGGTCACGGTCTGTAAAAAACTGCATGCATTCCAGCCATACTGTATCCAAATCTAGCTGAAAGATTGTTTTTTCAATTTTTTCTCTTTCTCCAGCAGGGATTTCTTCAATTGAATCATAACGTGAATATAATTCATATAATTTCTGCCCGCGCATGGCAAACATTGTGCCGCGTTTTAGTACCTGGACTTTGACGCCCATTTCGAACATATCTCCGGCAGGCGCCATGGCTACGTCCGTCATTTCTGATGTGGAGAGAAGCTTACGGGTATGTTCACTTGCGCCAGCTTCAAGGCAGGATTGGTTAATTGATCCTGTTACGACATAAGCAGCGCCTATCATAAAAGCGGCCAGTGCTGAAGCTGGGGTTGCTATGCCCCCTCCAACGCCGACTCGAACGATTTGCGCATAGTTATTTTTTGCCTGGATCTCGTTTCGCAATTTGATGATGGATGGAAGAATACTGACGAGAGGTCGGTTATCTGTGTGGCCTCCTGAATCTGCTTCGACTGTAATGTCATCTGCCATGGGGACAAATTTTGCCAACTCAGCCTGTTCGTGCGTTATCTTTCCCTGGTTTACCAATTGTTTCAAAATTTCGTCTGAGGCTGGCTCAAGAAATCGTTTGGCAATTTCCTTGCGTGAGATCTTGGCAATTACATGGTGCGAAATTTGAATTTCGCCTTGCTCGTTTTTGGACAATCCCGATGCTCGGTACCAGACTAGGTTGGATGTTAATCCAAGATACGCTGAGGCTTCGATCGCTGGAATATTATGATTTACATACAATTCGGCAGTTTTTGCTTCCAGTGCTGGCTCACCAGGACTGTTGATAAGGTTAAACAAATATGGTCCGTTTGGAAGTGCAGATTGGATCGTGTTGATGGCTTTTAGAATACGATCTGGTAGCAAACCCCCAGCGCCAAAGGACGCCATCATCCCGGCGTTCCCCATAGCAATCACCAGATCTTCAGATGAAATGCCGTTTGCCATGGCTCCAGCATATAGTGCAAATTTGGTTTTGTAAGTGGCCACAAAGTCAGGATCACCCAGAAACTCAGGTAGATAACGGGGGGCAAATGCGAATGAATCTGCATTGCTTATGTTTGTATTATTTGTTAATGACAATTGATTATTAATATAGTTAACTGCAATCGGCAATTCCAAACGACAGAGGGATACCCGAAAGTCTTCATCTTGTTGGCTAGGTGCGAAAGTGGATTTGCCTTTTTCGTTTGAAATTCCCGTGATCCTGACTGAAAGGCTTATAGCGTTTTGTTTCATTAATTATTTCCTTCAACTGATATATAGAAATAACCCATAAAATGACGTCTGGTTGCGGTCATTAAAATAGTTTATTCATTCTAGGATTTAACCAGGAAGGATATCAATAACCAGGCTGACTGGTACAGGATTACGAAGAGATTGGGCAGTGTGGCAGCCCCTTTCTGCATGAGTTATTAAATCTTCGATCGATTTACGATCTGAATTGCTTTTCACTCTCAATCGATATTCAGCTTTTTGAAAAGCGGCACCTGGACCAGGCAGGTTGTATTTATCAGCATCGTCGAAATCAACTCTAAAATCGACGTCCATGTCTGAAATTTCAACGTTATAAAGCGGTGCAAACTGCACCATTTGAGATAAAAGTCAGAATGCCGCACCGATCATAAAATACTCTAACGGGCTGGGCGCCTGGTCCTCACCACCTCTTGAAACTGGTTCATCACAATCGAAATGGAATCGACCAATTCTGCCCTGTAATAGTGCATTCTTTACAAGTTTAGCAGTCGCACGCAGGGTAACATTCCCACTCCCACGGTCTAAGCGATTCTTCAGTCCTTTTTCATACGCCTGTCTCATTTTGAGTAGATCAATTCGATTCGGCATCAAAATCTCCATGGAAAATTATTATTTGATAATACCATATTGCGAGTAGCTATAATCATCTCCTATTACTTTCTCAAGATAACAGATTATGTTGAATCTTGGAAATGTAAAAAGATTTATTTGTATAAATTTTCTACCCCATAATAATCGATTTTCATTAAAAGTTTCACTTAAGGGAGGTGCATTACCTTTTGCATTCCAATTTTTACATATATGTATATAATGAAAGCTGTGAAGTTAAACAATGAGTTTGTCCACAAAATCAGACCTTCAGAATAGTATGCTCATGATTTGTTGGTGTGTACTATCTGAGATGGTAAAATCAAGATATAACTTCATGCATTAGGGGTAGTCCATGGTTTACAATTCTGATCCGCACATTCTCACCATTGAAATAAATGCAGCCGGGTGTAAGGTTGCCATCACTTCAATTTCAGGGGTGATCATAAACTCAGAGTTTAATAGGATTACTCTAAATTATCCAATTCATGGAGGGATTGAATTAAATTTAGAAGAGCTTTGGTCTGTGGTTATGATGACAATGGCGGCTGCTTTGAATCGGAGTCAATTGGACCGCAACCAATTTGCTGCTATTTGCTGCTCCAGTTCTTGTGAAGGTATGGTTCCTGTGGATCGGGATGGCAATCCATTGAAAAATTCTGTGATCTGGAATGATTGGCAGCTTGATAAAGATGAATTTAGTGTGTTTCAGGGATGGAAATCTACAGCAGGAGTTGGTTTAAAAAAGATTCAACGTTGGGCAAAATTACATGAGGGTGAAACTTTCCCGGGAACGGAAATTCCATCTGTTCAGTTGCTATTATTCAGGGAACTTTACCCTATAGTCTACAAAAAAACATATAAACTAATAAATATTTTGGATTTTATAAATTGTAAATTCTCGGGAAGGTTGGTTTCCACTCCAGATACTGACCTGCGAAAATGGATCACAGATAACCGTAACCCAATCTTTGAAGTGTTTAGCCAGGATTTAATTCGCGATCGTGGTTTCAACGATGACAAAGTGAATGAAGTCGTCCCCAACACAGCTGTGATAGGTGAGATAAAACCTGAAATTGCTGAACAATTGAATTTGCCCGCAGGAGTGAAAATTATTGCTGGTGGGTCGGCTGTAACCACATCTGCATTCGGTACAGGATCAATTGATGATTATCAACCTTTTTACTATCTTGGATCCTCATCATGGTTTGCTGTACATCTACCCATAGCTCCAAAAAGGAAGCCGGTTGGCATTCAAATTAACCCATCCACTGTTCCGGGAAAATTCTTGCTTACTTCCAATCAGCCGGCGGCCACTGCAAATCTGAATTACCTGCGTGATATGGTTTTTTTCCCTGGAGATGATCTGAGCGATTCAGCTCCACCTGAGGATACCTTTCAGATCATGGATAGGATGGCGGTAAAAACTCCGGCGGGCAGCAACGGACTTATGTATTTTCCGTGGTTAAAGGGGATAAATGGACAAAAAACCGGATACAATCCTCATGCAGTCATATTTAATCTAACAACTAACCATACGCGGTCAGATATTGTCCGTGCGGTAATGGAAGGTGTCGCGCTAAATTCAAAAAGGCTTATAGACCCTGTTGAGAGTATTATCGGAAATACTTTCACCCGTCTTAATATTTCTGGTGGAGGTGCAAAATCTACAGTCTGGTGCCAGATCTTTGCGGACATTTTGGATATCCCAATAAGACAGGTGAGTGACCCTGCGAATGTTAATTCGAGGGGGGCTGCATTGATATCAGCGGTTGGGTTGGGTTATTTATCCTACGAAGATGCAGCACGAGTGGTACAGTACCAAACAATTTTCTCGCCAAGGGTGGACCATCGCCAACTATATGATGAGATGTATGATGAATTTCTCACTTTCTATAAAAAGGTAATTGATAAGTTCCCCTATAAATAATTACCAGTCTCATCAGAATAATTTTCTTTGATAAAATTAATGTTGTATTGATACTATTTAGTTTGTATTAATATTTCACTTGATTGAATAATGAATATCCTCCTGGAGGTTTGATGCTTTCTTTGTTGAAAAATCGTCGTAGATCAATCTTGTTATCTTTGTTGATCGCAATTCTGGCAAGCCTGGGCGGAATATTATCCGTGTTTGCCCAATCCGAAGCTCAAAATAAGTTGGTTGTTTATTTTTTCTGGGGCGATGGCTGCCCGCATTGTGCTGCCGAGAAGCCTTTTCTGGCAGAGTTGGCTGCTCAAAATCCAAGCATTGAAATCCGTGAATATGAAGTATGGAATGACAAGGATAATCTTGATAAGTTCAAGGCGATGTCTAAAGCATTTGGTTTTGAACCATCCGGTGTACCAACAACATTTATTGGAAACCAGTACTGGGTTGGCTTTAATGATACGATTCAAAGTCAGATCACTTCTGCGGTAGAGAGTTGCCTTCTAAATGGTTGTCCAGATGCCGGGGACGGAATCATTGTAAATGTCAACCAGGAAGTTGTTATCGCAAGCCCAACCCCTTTCACATTTGATCCAACCAGTGCCATTCCTGACGGAGGTATCCTCAAACCAACCTCCAATGTGATCAAGATACCATTTTTGGGTAATGTTGACCTTAATTCGCAATCGCTGACGATTAGTACATTATTGATCGCACTCGTTGATGGCGTAAACCCATGTTCGATCTGGGTATTGTCCATGTTAATGGCGCTCGTAATCCATACCGGCTCCCGAAAGAAAGTATTGTTTATTGGTCTGGTATTTCTAACGGTAACAGCAGCGATCTATGCAATGTTCATCGCAGGTTTATTCAGCGTATTGAAGGTTGTCAGTTTTGTAGGATGGATACAGGTGATTGTCGCCCTGGTTGCGTTTATCTTCGCCGTTGTCAACATTAAGGATTATTTCTGGTACAAAGAAGGTCTATCATTTACAATATCGGATAAAAACAAGACCGGCATTTTAAAGAAAATGCGCAATGTGCTTTCGTCTGCTGATAATATGTGGAGTCTGACTGGAGCAACGATTGTCCTTGCAGCGGGAGTATCTCTGGTGGAGTTTTCCTGCACCGCTGGTTTTCCGGTTTTGTGGACAAATTTACTTACTGCTCATAATGTGACTTTTACTTCCTTTATATTGCTCCTGGTTCTGTATATGGTTATCTATCAGTTGGATGAAATGGTAATATTTTCCACGGTCGTTTTCACATTAAAATCGAGCAAGTTGGAAGAGAAGCACGGACGAATCCTTAAATTGATTGGCGGCTCATTGATGCTCACTCTATCAATCGTAATGCTTGTGAATCCTAATCTTATGAATGACCTGACCAATTCACTCATCATTTTCGGAATTGCCTTTGGATTTGCATTATTGATATTGTTAGTCCACAGATTGATATTGCCAAAATTTGGAATCCAAATTGGTACTGAAAATGATATTAAAAAAGGTAAAAGAAAAGCTTACCGAAAAACTAATCAATAAATCTCCAAAAATAATATACACTACTGGTTGGAGGAATAGTAAAGGGTTAATCCGATGAATTCACGAGAACGGGTCAATTTTGCCCTCAACCATAAGGAACCAGATCGAATACCATTCGATATGGGCGGAACCAATTTAACCAGTATTAGCGTTTATAACTATAACCATTTACGTTTAGAAGTAGGTTTGACTGAAGTAACACCCAAAGTAATGGATATTTTTCAACAGAATACCCTTGTTGACGAAGATCTATTTGAGATTCTTGGTTGCGATGTTCGTCCAGTTCTCTCACAACCTCCAGAAAATTTTGTTTATCATATTAATGAAACAGAGGACGGCTATTCAACAATAGTTGATGATTGGGGAATTGGATGGAAAAAACCTAGAGATGCTGGATTGTATTTTGATATGTATTCGCACCCTCTGGCGGGAGAAATCTCGATTGACAGATTAAGGACGTATCCCTGGCCAGATCCTGCTAATAAGAACCGGTTTTGTGGTATGCACGAGTCAGCTTATCACTATGCAATTGAAAAGGAAAAAGCTGTCACGCTAGATGGTTTTTGTTCTGGAATTGTGGAGATGGCAGCCTGGTTGAGGGGGTATTCTGACTTTTACATTGACATCGCCCAGAACGACAACACCCTGGGCTATCTCCTGGATAAGATCGTTGATTTGAAAATGTCTTACTGGGATAAGGCATTGGAGATAGCAGGTGATAATATAGATGTCGTCATGGAAGCGGATGATATGGCCGGGCAGTTTTCGTTATTAATTTCACCGAATTCTTATCGAAAAATAGTAAAACCTCGACATAAGAAATTGTTTCAATTCATCAAAGAAAGAACTTCCGCAAAATTGTTCTTCCATTCCTGTGGAGCCATTAAACCTCTAATTCCAGACTTAATTGACATTGGGGTGGATATTTTGAACCCTGTGCAGGTAAATGCTAAGGGAATGGATTCTAAAGAGTTAAAAAAAGAATATGGTGAGAGGATTACATTTTGGGGCGGCGGAGTGGATACCCAGGGAGCATTCGGTTCATCCTTACCCAACACTGATGCGGTTGACAACGATGTCAATCGCCGTATAATTGACTTAATGGATGGTGGCGGGTTTGTTTTTTCCGCGATCCACAATATTCAGGCGAATGTCGCACCTAAAAATATCGTTGCAATGTGGAAAAAATATCTGCAGTTATGCTATTACTAACATTCATACCCCAGGAAGGCAATGACTATGGAACCTCAACTTCAAGTAATTTACGATAATATCTTAGATGGAAATGCTGACGGAACTAAACAAGGCGTTCAAGTCGCACTTGAGGCAGGTTTGGAGCCAACCAATATATTAAATGAAGCGATGATAAAAGCAATGGGCGAAGTAGGCAGATTGTTTGAAGAAGGGGAGTATTTTGTTCCCGAAATGCTTATCTCAGCCAGGGCAATGCAAGCTGGTCTTTCAATATTAAAACCCAAACTTGTGACCGGCAATTACAAACCGCTCGGAAAAGTTGTCATCGGCACCGTTAAAGGTGATTTGCACGATATTGGGAAGAACCTGGTTAGCATGATGCTCGAAGGCGCTGCATTTGAGATCATAGATCTTGGAACTGATGTTTCATCCGAAAAATTCATCGAAGCAATAAAGACGACCGGTGCAAATATTATTGCCATGTCAGCATTATTAACGACCACTATGCCGAATATGAAAGTAACCATTGAAGCATTGAAAACGGCTGGAATTCGTAATCAGGTTAAAATTATGGTTGGTGGCGCTCCTTTGACTGACAATTATGCGAAAGAGATTGGTGCGGATGGTTACTCTCCTGATGCAAGCCGGGCGGTAGTATTAGCACGGTCCTTGGTTGGTTAGAGTATGACCATCTGGCTTGTTTGTTTTCAAATGTAAGAATATTTTGCCAGTGTCTTTACTTCTTGACATTCCTCACCCTGAAGGGTAAAATCTATCCACCCTTGAATAAGGGGCCTGTAGCGCAGTTGGGAGCGCGCTTCAATCGCACTGAAGAGGTCGAGGGTTCGAATCCCTCCAGGTCCACTTGCAGTGCAAGACTAAAGATATTGGGCCCATAGCGCAGTTGGGAGCGCGTCTCAATGGCATTGAGAAGGTCGAGAGTTCGAATCTCTCTGGGTCCACAAAGCGAAAACAGGAGTAATAAGCCATCCGCCAGCGAATCAAGGAATTCGGTGCAAGCTTGATGAAGTGTTTCGGAGCACGAATTGGCTGAACTCGCCTGTTGCTCATTGGAGCAAGCTATGCTGGTGAATAAAGTAGTCAGCATCGGGAAAGCCCGTTAAAGCAACCTGAGAGGTCCGCATATGCGGGCAAGCAGGGTGGTACCGCGGAACTATCCGTCCCTGATGGGGCGGTATTTTTAATTAAATTACATCTTTGTTGAGTTGGTAGCTAGATACAAGACCATAATATAATCAAGCACTATTCAGGTGATTGAGGAGTGAGAATGTCAGAAAATTACGAAACAAATTTTTACAATCCCGGCGAAATTGAGCCCCGCTGGCAAAAAAAATGGGCAGAAGATGGAATGTACGAATCAGACATTGATCCTGATAGAAAAAAATATTATGCATTGACAATGCTACCTTATCCATCAGGCGATTTACATATTGGGCATTGGTATGCCATGATTCCTCCAGATGCACGAGCACGTTATAAGAGGATGCAAGGGTTCAATGTTCTTTTTCCGATGGGATTTGATTCCTTCGGCTTGCCTGCTGAAAACGCAGCAATCAAGCGCCAGATTCATCCAAAAACATGGACCTATGCCAATATCGATAAAATGCGCACCCAGTTCAAAACCATGGGTGCCATGTTTGATTGGCGGCGGGAAGCTATCAGTTCAGATCCATCTTATTACAAATGGACTCAATGGTTCTTTTTACAACTTTTCAAAAACGACCTGGCTTATCGGAAACACTCCCCTGTCGATTGGTGTCCGAATTGCAATACAACCCTTGCAAGGGAGCAAGTTTGGGGCGATGATAGACATTGTGAACGTTGTGAAACTCCTGTAATTAAAAAGAACCTGGCTCAGTGGTTCTTTAGGATAACTAACTTCGCCGATGATCTATTGGATTTCTCGAAGATAGATTGGTCGGAAAGAGTTAAGACCCTTGAAACTAATTGGATCGGACGTTCAGAAGGAGCATTAGTCATCTTCAAAACCCAGGGTGGGGATGATTTCGAAGTATTCACCACAAGACCTGATACCCTTTGGGGTGTAACATTCATGGTATTGGCACCGGAACATCCGCTGGTAAAGAAATTGACAATCACAGTTCAACGAAGCCAGGTAAATGAATACATCCGGCAGACCAGCCGTCAGACAGATATCCAGAGGGAATCTACTGACAAAGATAAAACAGGCGTATTTACCGGAGGTTATGCAATCAATCCGGTAAATGGTGAGAAAGTGCCGGTCTGGATAGCTGACTACGTATTGATGACTTATGGCACAGGCGCCATTATGGGAGTGCCTGCACATGATCAACGTGATTTTGAATTTGCCAGAAAATTTGGGTTGAAGGTAAAGGTTGTGATTCAACCCGCAGATCTGCCTCAGATTAGTGATGACGATCTAGAAGCAGCGATTCCAGCTCATGGTACTATGGTTAATTCCGGACGGCTTACCGGCACTCCTCCCGAAGAGTCTTTCAACAAAGCAATCCAATTCATCGAACAATTGGGGGCAGGCAGGTCTTCGACGAATTATCGCTTGAGAGATTGGTTGATCTCACGCCAGCGTTACTGGGGTGCGCCGATTCCGATGATCTACTGCGAAAATTGTGGTATTGTCGCCGAAGATGAGTCCCAACTGCCCATCTTGTTACCGGATGATGTAGAATGGAAACCTACCGGGGAAAGTCCACTCAAACTTCATCCAACTTGGAAGAATACCATCTGTCCGGATTGTGGTAACCTGGCAGAACGCGAAACTGATACAATGGATACTTTCATGTGCAGTTCGTGGTATCACTTGAGATATTTATCTCCTAAATTTGAAGAGGGGCCATTCGATCCCCAAGAGTATGCCTATTGGATGCCAGTGGATATATATACTGGTGGTATAGAACATGCCAATATGCATCTTTTATATACCCGTTTCTTTCACAAGGCATTTCACTCTATTGGAATTTTCCCTGGAACAGAACCTATGATAATGCTGAGGAATCAGGGCATGGTTTTGGGTGAAGATTCAGAAAAAATGAGCAAAAGCAAGGGGAATGTAATTGCACCTGATAAATTAGTCGACCAATATGGAGCTGATACAGTACGGGCTTATTTGATGTTCTTTGCCCGCTGGGACTTGGGTGGGCCATGGTCCAGTACTGGCATTGATGGTTCTATGCGATGGTTGCGGAGGGTTTGGGCACTATACAGCGATCCTGGTCCACGAAATGCCTTCACCAAAGAATTAATTCGGAATCTTCGTCGAAAATTACATCAGACGTTGGCTGCAGTGACTAGGGATTTTGAGCAACTGGAGTTCAATACGATCATTTCGGCACTGATGGAATTGATGAATGAGATGATCAAAGCAAAACAGGATGGCGCAGCTGGCAGCCCTGAATGGAAGGAAGCTCTTGAAATCTATACGCTTATGCTAGCACCGGTAACCCCCCATCTGGCTGAAGAATTGTGGATGAAAATGGGTAAACCGTATTCCATCCATCAACAATCTTGGCCAATCGTGGACGAAGCTGCGGCTGCTGAGGATGAAATTACGCTGGTTGTCCAGGTAAATGGGAAGGTCCGAGACCGGATAACAGTCCCTGTGCATATATCAAACGAAGAAGCCCAAAAAACAGCATTGCAGAGTGATACGGTTCAAAAAATCCTCGAAGGTAAAACACCTAAACAGGTAATCGTTGTTCCTGGACGTCTCGTAAATATTGTGATTTGATAGTAAAAAGTTAGAACCGGGAAATTAAATATACAACTACCGATTTGAGAATTATCATAATTGGAGGGATTCATGCGAATTAGCGAACTAAATTGGATGGATGTTGAAGAATACTTGAAGGGTGATGACCGTATTATTCTTGTACTTGGTGCCTGTGAACAGCACGGATACTTAAGTTTACAAACTGATACGAAAATTCCTTTGGCTCTGGCAGACGCTGCCTCAGTAAAAACAAATGTGATCATTGCCCCGGAAATCACAGTTGGGGTATCCCCTTATTTCTTAAGTTATCCGGGGACGATCAGCATTCGAAGTGAAGTCTATGTCCGATTTGTAGCAGATGTAATTTCTTCCTTATTCCATGCTGGTTTCAATCGAATATTAATTTTAAATGGGCACAGCGGAAACAACGTTCTGAGCACAAAGTTGGTTGAACTTGGTAATGATTTCAAAGGAATACAATTGAGCTGGTACTCATGGTGGGAATCAAATGGAGTACTAGCGTTGGCTCAAAAATATGAATTAATGCCCGAACACGCCAGTTGGATGGAAGCATTTCCATTTACTCGGGTGACTGACCTGCCAGAAGGTGAGAAACCTGGGGTATCTTACACGGGGGTGCTCAATGCTAAAGAAACCAGGGCGAAATATGGTGATGGTGTATTTGGTGGAAAATATCAGGTGGAAGACTCGATTATGCAAGAGATGTTCGATATTTGCCTGGTGGATGTAATAAACTTATTAAACTTTGATAGATAGTGGATAGATTATGATAATAATGTTTTGTCTTACTTTTTTTTTGTGTACATTGCGTGCAGATGTCTCATAAAATTTGCATACATAAAATCTTAAGTTGGTATTCATGTTGAAGAAGGCAATTATTCGATAAACCCCTCGTGTAGGATTTTTGTGACCCGCTCACCAAAGTGCAAAAAAGGTATTGACTCTAGTCAGAAATTTTGCTAAACTATCTTATGCAAATGTTTGCACAAAGAATATCCGTCCAATTGATGCAATTAATCAGAACAATTCATAGGCACTAATACTGAGGTGAGTAATAATGAGCATTCTTGCTGATAAAGTTGCTGCCGTGCGTCACCGTTTGTCTTATATTCCTGAAGCTGTAGTTCTAATAAGCTTTCTTCTTCTTTTCGGATTTTTTAGTTTCTTTGCTCCTCACTTCTTGACCGCTTTATCGATTGGAAACATCCTCACTTTCGGCAGTATCACCGGTATTATTGTTATAGGGGTTGGAATGCTAATGGTCTCTGGTGAATTCGATCTGTCTGTGGGGTCGAATTTTGCTTTAGCAAGTTATATTCTGGCCCTAAGTGTAAATGCTGGAATACCTGTTGGTTTTGGAATACTGATGGCCATTGCGGTCAGCTCATTTTTAGGTTTTGTAAATGGATGGATCGTCACTAAAACGAATATTCCTTCCTTTATTGCTACCCTTGGAACAATGCTCGCATATCGAGGAATCGTTCGCGCAGTCGGCGGTGGATCATTTGCCTCCTACAAAGGGGAGGATATTGCAATATTCAAAGTTCTCAATGGCGATTTCACTTTACTTAATAATCTGTTTAATGTTCAGGCTTTCAGGACATCTGTGGTTTGGTTCATTGTTCTGGCCGGCATTTTCATCGTAATACTAATGCGAACAAAATTTGGTAACTGGGTATATGCGGTTGGTGGCTTAGCTCCTGCTGCCAGAGCCCAGGGGGTGAATGTAAATTACGTAAAAATCATGTGTTTTACAATTACAGGTTTTCTTGTCGGAATAGCCAGCATTTTACAGTTTTCCCATCGATTGAGCGTTGATCCTTTACGAGGTGACGGAATTGAAATGATCGCTGTCGCAGCAAGTGCCATTGGTGGAATTCGCCTTACAGGTGGGTTTGGGACGATCGTTGGTGCGTTATTGGGTGCATTCTTATTACAAATGCTTGACCAAGGACTGGTATTGATGGGAATACCCATTCAAGTATTCCAGGCTTGCATTGGTTTGATCATCATAATCTCGGTTATTAGTAACACTTACCTCGGAAAGAGCAGTTAGTATAAATGTCATATATGTTCATAGGAAAAGGAGGTGGTTGCTTTATCAGTATTTTTCAGAAATTTGTCTGTAGTCAAGTAACCAGGTTTTCAAGGTTTTTCTAACTTTTGGAGGAGGAATAAACGTGAAAAAAATTAACTTGTTCTTAGCTTTGTTTATGATTACGGCCATACTGCTCACAGCCTGCCAACCAGCTGCTGCGCCTGCACCTGCAGAACCTGCAGCCCCTGCCGCGCCTGCGGAACCAGCCGCCCCAGCAGAACCTGCTGCCCCGGCAGAACCTGCTGCCCCAGCCGAACCCGCGGGAAATATGCCGCTCAAATTCATTATGGTGCAGCATGCTCTGTGCGCATGGGACTCTTTCTGGTGTACCGTGGAAGATGGCATCAAAACGGCAGCAAAGCAAATGGGCGCTGATGTAACAATCCTCGGCCCCGACAAATTTGATCTTGAAAAAACTGCATCTCTAATTGACCAGGCTGTTGCTGCACAACCAGATGGCATCGGACTGACAGTAACGGATGCCGTTCTATTCAAGGAACCGATCATGAAAGCCCTTGCCGCTGGCATTCCCGTGATAGCCTACAATGCGGGTAAAGGTCCAATCGGCGATGGAATCCCATATATGACATTCCTGGGTATGGATGAGACTGAAGGTGGTTACCAGAGCGCCACAAGAATGATCGCTGCTGGAGCTACAAAAGGTGTATGTATCAATCACCAGGTTGGACATGCAGGTCTCGATGCGCGCTGCAAAGGTTTCGTGAAAGCATTTGATGATAAAGGCTTGGTTGCTGAAGTTCTCGGCGTCAAAGGCGAAGATGCAGCCCAATCTCAGACGACAATCAGCGATTACTATACTGCAAATTCCGATGTGGATGCATTCCTAACGCTTGGACCTTCAAGTGCCAATCCTTTCTATGCATTTGTTGAAGCCAGCCAACCCACCGGTTTCAAGCACATCACGTTCGATCTAAGCCCTGAAATTGAAGCAAAAATCAAAGACGGCACAACGATGGCCGCAATTGATCAGCAGCCATTCCTGCAAGGATATGGAGCTGTGATGTATTTGAGTTTTAACAAGAAATACGGCATCACTCCTGCATTACCTGTCACAGCAACAGGACCAGGTTTCATTACAGCCGATATGCTAGGGAAACAACCACAGCCAGACAAACCAGTCAAGCTTGTTATGGTCCAACATGCAATGTGTGCCTATGACCCATACTGGTGTGTAGTGCAAAAGGGTATGGAAGAAGCTGCTGCCCAAATGGGGGCAGATTTAACAATTCTTGGACCAGACAAATTTGACCTGGAAAAAACCGCTGCACTCATCGATCAGGCTGTTGCTTCTCAACCTGATGGAATTGGGCTGGTAGTAACAGACAATGTCTTGTTCAGAGATCCGATCATGAAAGCTATTGACGCTGGAATACCTGTCGTGACGTATGATACAGGACTTGGACCTGAGAAAGATGGAATTCCCTACTTAACTTTCTGGGGTTCCGAAGACTATGTCCAAGGTTATTACGGCGGCTTGCGAATGGTCGATAATGGCGCCACAAAAGGTGTATGTATCAACCACCAGGTTGGACACTCAGGATTGGATGCTCGTTGTAAAGGTTTTGTGGATGCCTTCACCGAGAAAGGTCTTCCAGCTGAAATTTTGGGTGTGAAAGGTGAAGACGCAGCCCAAGTTCAAACGACCATCAGCGATTATTACACTGCTCACCCAGATGTGGATGCATACTTAACTTTGGGGCCAAGTGGATCTGAACCATTCTACGCTTTCGTAGAAGCTGCCGGTCTGAAATCTGGAAGCTTCGTACATGCATCATTTGACATCAGCGCTTCCGGTGTAAAAGCGATCAAAGATGGGGTGACCACTTTTGTAATGGATGCCCAACCATATTTGATCGGCTATGGAACTGTGATGAATTTAGTATTATATAACCGCTATAACATCACACCAGCGACCGGCATATCAGCTACCGGCCCAGGATTTGTTGATAAATCCAATGTTGATATAGTTGAAAAATTAGCAGGAACATATCGCTAATCACAGTTCTATCCGGGTGGGAGAATTCTCCCACCCGGTGTTTTCAATATTTATTTCGTAAAGGTGAAAAATCAGATGAGAGCACCTGATTCCTGGACAACGAAGATCAGACATATATTTTCTGAATCGACATTAGCTGGTCCCCTCGCTGTATTATTTGTTATTTTTGTCTTATTATCTGTTTTTGTTCCAAAATTTCTAAGTTTTCGATCTGTAACCGGGATTATAAATGCAGCAACTTTGACCGGCACCGTAGCCATTGGAGTCGCACTATTAATGATTTCTGGCGAATTTGACCTCTCCGTGGGTTCAACTATGGCTATCGGGGGTTATATTTTTGGCGGTCTTTCTATGGCGGGGCAGCCATTTCTTGGATTGGTTTTGGCAATACTAGTTTCAACAATTCTAGGCGCGATAAACGGAATTATATTAGTTTGGACAGGCATTCCATCATTCATAGTTACATTGGGGACAAAATATTTCTACAGGGGAATGTTGTGGGTTATCACCGCGGGTACAATGCTCCAAACTGTAGATCGATTGCCCATCTACAATGTTTTCAATGGACGCTTGGATGTACTTAATAATTTGTTAAGCGAAGCCAATTTTCGAAATTCTTTATTATGGTTATTATTTTTAGTGATTGCTTTTCAAGTAATTTTGGCAAGAACAAAATTTGGCAACCATCTTTTTGCGGTTGGTGGGAATGCAGGTGCTGCATTGGGTCAGGGAGTAAATGTCAAACGGGTAAAAATATTAAGCTTTGCTATCTCTGGACTCATGGCAGGAATAACTGGCATATTGATGTTCAGCCAATATTACACAATGAGGGTTGCATCCGGCGATGGCATGGAACTGGCTGCGATAGCTGCCGCGGTCGTAGGTGGTACTTTAATCACTGGCGGTGCAGGTAGTATCTGGGGGGCTCTTATCGGCGCTTTGATCATCAGCATGCTCAGGACAGGCGTAGTATTAATGAATATTCCATTTATCCCGGCTGATAACTTCGAAGCTATCGTTGGTGTAACGATTGTGTTGGCTGCCATTCTAAATAATTATTTAAGAAACAGAAATTGATATTCCCACCAGCATGATATTTCGGATATGGAGAGAAAAATGGTTGAAAATAATAATGAACATGGTCGAAACTCTTTGGTGTGGATGGAAAACATCACCAGAAAATTTGGAACGATTACTGCTTTACAGGATGTAAACTTCGGCGTTGAACGTGGAGAAGTAAGAGCATTACTGGGTGACAATGGAGCGGGGAAATCGACATTAATTAAGGTCTTGATGGGTGTACATCAACCGACCACCGGTCAGATTTATTTTGATGGTAAGCCAGTCTGGATTAGATCCCCGAAAGAGGCCAGAGAAATTGGTATCGAGGCAGTTTACCAGGACCTGGCTCTGGTCAACCTGATGAGTATTTCCAGAAATTTTTTCCTTGGTAGAGAGATGGAAAAAAAGTATGGTCCAATTGCTTTGTTGGATATTAAGGGAATGGAAAAAATTTGCCGATCATCACTGCATGATATCGGTATTGAAGTAAGATCTGCTTCGGAACGAGTGGGAAGTTTATCAGGTGGTGAAAGGCAATCTATCGCGATCGGTAGGGGTGTATATTTTGGCGCACAAGTTCTAATCTTGGACGAACCGACATCAGCATTATCCGTGGCCGAAACACGTAAGGTATTATCTTATATTGAAAACGCAAGAGAACGAAACTTGGCAGTGATCTTTATTACGCATAATGTTCATCATGTTTATATGGTGGCTGATAGTTATACGGTCATTCGCCATGGACGGAATGTTGGTACATATTTTAAGGGAGAATTGTCTGAAGATGATATTGCAGATTTGATCACAGGCGATAGAGAAATGTAATGCTGCTAAATGACACTGGAAACAATACAGTTACCATAATTATCCAAAAATTGACAGGAGTATGCTATGCAAAAAATTAAAGTAGGAAATGCACCTTGTTCATGGGGAACTCTCGAGTTTGAAGGGTTGGATGTAAACCCGATTGATTACACTCAAATGTTAGATGAATTAGTTGAAACAGGATATACCGCAACGGAGCTTGGCGATTGGGGCTTTATGCCTACAGATCCAAAAGCTTTGCGGAAAGAAATAGAAAGCAGAAGATTTAGTTATGCTTGGGGCTTATGTTCAATGTGCATTTGCTATGGAAGAAGCACACGCAGCAGGTCAGGCTGAGGTATTAAAAATTGCCCACCTTTTGGCCGATTCTTCAAGCAACAAACCATATATCATCCTGGCAGACGATAATACATCTGTACCCCAGAGAAACTTGAATGCTGGCAGAGCAACAAAAGAAATGGGTTTGAATTCCGCTCAATGGAAAATCTTTGCAAAAGGTGTGCAGGATATTGCGAAAGCAGTTAAAGAGGAAACAGGACTTCAAACCATTTTCCATCATCACAGCGCTGGTTATGTTGAAACTCCCTGGGAGATTGATGCTTTTCTTGAGAATACTGATCCAAAATGGATCAATCTCGTTTTCGATACTGGCCATTATGTTTTTGGAAGCGGTATAGATGGTCTCGGCTCCGATGGAAATTTGAAGGCTGTTCTGGATAAGTATGCTGAACGAATTTCTTATATTCACTTTAAAGATTGTCATCCTGGGATCGCGGCAAAAACAAGAGCAGAAAACTGGGATTATTTGAAAGCGCTGAAGCATGGATTGTTTTGCGAACTTGGTCAAGGTAGTGTCAAATTTCAAGGCGTTGTGGATTGGTTAACAAAACGTGGGTATGAAGGATATATCCTTGTTGAACAGGACGTTTTACCAGGCATGGGTGAGCCAAAAGAAAGCGCTCAAAGAAATCGTGAATATTTGCGTTCGATTGGGTTATAAGACGGACCATGACCAATCATTCATGATTAATGAATGATTGGTCTGATATCTCTTGCAAATTCAGATTTGACACCGGGGAGAGATAACATGGCATATACAAATCGTGTATCTATCAAGGATATTGCGAAAATTGCAGGTGTATCTTATTCCACTGTTTCACGCGCATTGCATAATAATCCACTCATCAGTCAGGAAGTCCGGGAAAACATTCAAAGTATTGCCGTATCGATGGGATACACTCCCAACGCACTTGCGCAGAGTCTACAATCACGTCGAACAAACTCTGTTGGCGTAGTCATCACAACTATTTCAGATCCGTTTTTTGCGGATGTTGTCCATGGTGTTGAGGCTGAGGCGAAAAAAGCCGGAATCAGTGTTTTCTTGGCAACGACGAATAATGATCCGGAAGAAGAGATCAATATCATTGAAACATTTAATCAACGAAGGGTCGATGGCGTGATTGTAGCTTCATCCCGTATCGGGTCCGGATATGCAAATCGCCTGGAACAGATCCAAATTCCAGTGATCATGGTCAACGCGGAATCTGAAGAGGAAGGTAAGTTTATCTTCTCTGCCTCAGTGGATGACCACGCGGGTGCCTGCATGGCTGTAAACCATCTTGTCGAATTAGGTCACAGACGGATCGGGTACCTTGGAGTCAGTAACCGGAATGTATCTCATAAACATCGCTTGGACGGATATCTGGATACCATGAAGAATCATTCAATTAAGGTGAACAAGGATTGGGTCATCATAAACGAGGACAATTCTCCAGGCGAGCTCTCTTTAGATTTTCGTATTGGACAAAAGCTGGGTCAGGAGATCATTAAAACGAATGTGACTGCAGTATTTTGTTATTGTGACACAATTGCTGGAGGCGTTATGGACACCTGTAGGCGCTCCGGGCTTCAGTTACCTCAGCAAATGAGCATCGTTGGTTTTGATGATAATATCATTTCTCAAATCCTTTACCCGCCGTTGACAACGATTCATCAGCCGGAAGAAGAGATCGGTGCAAAAGCCATGAAAATGCTGATTGCCAGCCTGGCAGGTGAAGATGTTCAAGATATTATGTTATCACCTCGACTGATTATTCGCGAAAGCACCACAGCGGCAATAAATTAATCAAATTTGTTATTAATTCAGGAGAATTTGTAATGGAGAAACGTTTGAATGTTGGAGTAATCGGGGCTGGAATGATTGGAAAAGTTCATGCAGAGCACCTTGCTTACCGAATTCCAGAAGCCAGGTTGTATGCTATAGCTGATGTTTATCAAAATGCTGCGGAGAATTTAGGAAAAAAATTAGGTATCAATAAAATCATGATCGATTACCATGAAATGCTTGCTGATCCAAGTGTGGATGCAGTAGCCATTTGTTCTTCAACGAACACGCATGCTCAAATCATTGTCGAGGCTGCTGAAGCAGGAAAGCATATATTTTGTGAAAAACCAATTTCCTACGACCTCAAGACCATCGATGATGCTCTAAGCGCCGTGAATAAGGCTGGTGTCAAACTTCAAATTGGATTCAATCGGCGGTTTGATCCTAATTTTGCCCGTGCACGGCAGGCCGTATTGGATGGTGTTGTTGGTGTTCCGCACCTGGTACATATTATCAGTCGAGATCCGGAACCACCAACCGCGGAGTATTGCATGACTTCTGGTGGAATCTTCATGGACATGACAATTCACGATTTTGATATGGCAAGATACATTATTGGCAAAGAAGTGGTTGAAATTTATGCAAGTGGCGGGGTACGTATTGACCCAGAGATCGGAAAAGTGGGAGACCTGGACACAGTATTGATTATGTTGAAATATGAAGACGGCACACTTGGCACCATTGATAATAGCGAAAAAGCAACTTACGGATATGATCAGCGGGTTGAAGTATTTGGCAGCAAAGGTGCAGTGCACATTAACAATAACTACCAGAATAACGCCATCATAAGTGATGGAACCTCCATACGTCATGATCTCCCCCTATATTTCTTTGTTGAAAGATACACAGAGAGTTACATAGCTGAGCTCCGTGCTTTCACACTGGCAGTTCTTAACAACAAACCCACATTAGTGACTGGAATGGATGGTCGAGCCCCTGTTGTTATGGGATTAGCGGCAAAACAATCTGTTATTGAAAACCGGCCAATAAAAATATCCGAGGTAGACAGTACCTTTTCCTGAAAGATCATCAATATTTGTGGGTGAGAAGTTGTGATTATTAAAGGTTGTGTACCTTACAATAATTTATACCCCTTGTAACTTATCATCAAAATATGTATAACTATACTACTCAGTTAGAGGATGCGAACATAAAATATGCATTAGTAGAGAAGAGTGAAAGGAAGACAATTATGAATAACACACTTGAAAATTCTTTCTTAAGGAAGATTCTCCTTTTATGTACCATCACAGTAGTTATGCTCACAGCATTAATTTCATATCAGAGTGTGAACGCATACACAGGAGTAAATTACAGCGTTAATCCTGTTCAAAATTCTGCATTAAATGTTGATTTTTATTCATTAACAAAAATGCTTAACAGAAATGCTAATTCAATCAGAACATTGACAAAAAACCGAACAAAAATAATGGCTATGGTGGATCGGTTGAGAAATAAAAATGACAAAAAGTGGGTGGAGATGCGGATCTTGTATTATGATTACAACAGCTCTTACCAGCTTGCAATTGAACATGTTTACGAAGGAAAGTTGTTGGTTAAAAACCATCCCGGATTTACAGCTTCTGGTAAGGTTGAAAATGAATCCATGGCTAAGTGGACGGTTCAGCGTTTGAGAGGAGCAGTTTCTGGATTAATTGCTAGAATTAATGAATGCAACAGTATTATGAGCAAGGCTAATCGATTATTAAAAACAAAATGATTTTACGTTCGAGAATCAGCATAAGCTGGACATAAGGATTCGAAGATGGAAAAAGTCAAAAAATGCATTAACGCTGAAGAAGCTCCAAAGGCGATAGGCCCATACTCTCATGCGGTAAAGGTTGGTGATTTACTTTACACATCCGGTCAACTGGGGATGGAGCCAACTACTGGCGAACTGGTCGATGGCGGGGTTGAGACTGAGGCACGGCAGGCGCTATTAAACCTGGGATATATCCTTAAAAAGGCAGAATGCAATTACTCCGATGTAATCAAAACGCTTGTATTTCTTCGGGATATGAACGATTTCGCAAGAGTCAATGTGATCTATGCGGAATTTTTCAAGGAGAATCCCCCCGCCAGGTCAGCAGTTCAGGTCGCAGCGCTCCCAAAAGGAGCAGCTATTGAAATTGAAGCAGTTGCCCTCTGTCGTTCATAGACCCTGGTTTTGCCGCGATTAGCTGCACTCCCAATAAAAGGATTGCAGCTAATCTTTTGGATAACTATAAATCTATCCTTTATACTTTTCAAGCTATTTACATTTTTTAGAAAAGATTGATCAGGTAAAATTTTTCCCTGATGAAATTTGAGTAGTGAGGTCAATTTTGTTGTTTTTCCAAGCTTACCCCTCACAGTGGTACAATAACTAATGGAGCAGTTCCAATTTGGAACTGTTCACTTTGTAAAACAACCATTATGGACCTAGCCTCAATCATAATTCCTTGCTATAACGAAGAAGCAACGATTTCTAATCTGTTATCTGGTCTATACGATCAGACATACGGAATAAGTAATATTGAAATTATTATTGCTGATGGGTCTTCCTGCGATGGCACCAGGGAAAAAATTTCAAAGTTTGCAGAAAGCCACACTGACCTTCGATTGAAAGTCATTGATAACCCGAAAAGAACTATTCCCGCTGGACTCAACCTGGCATTATCCATAGCTACAGGAGAGTTTATCATTCGCCTGGATGCTCATTCATTTCCCGCAAAAGATTATATTGAAAAATGTGTTTCAGGTTTAAAAAACAATGCTGGCGACAATGTAGGAGGAATTTGGATAATAAAACCGGGAAGTAGTGGGTGGGTCGCTGAAAGTATTGCAAAGGCGGCGTCTTCCAGTTTGGGTGTTGGGGACGCAAACTACCGTATCATGTCGAAATCCGGTGAAGTGGACACAGTTCCATTTGGAGCTTTCAAAAAATTATTTTTACAGGAAATGGGCGGTTTTGACGAAACGCTTTTAACAAATGAAGATTACGAGCTAAACACACGAATTCGCAAAATTGGTGGTAAAGTATGGTTGGATAATTCTATAAAATGTACATATTTCGCGAGAAATACATACTCCAAATTGGCAAGACAATACTGGCGATATGGGTTTTGGAAAGCGCAAATGTTGAAGCGATATCCTGAATCTGTAAAATGGCGTCAAGCACTTCCACCACTTTTTGTGCTTGGCTTGATCGTTACATTATTTTTATCAATCCTGCAACCAGTGTTTTTGGTCCTACTACTCACAGTTGTATTCGTATATCTCTTTATCCTAGTAATTTCTTCGTGGATCGTAGCTTACAAAAATCACCAACCAGCGTTTATAATTGGTATGCCAATTGCAATTTCAATTATGCATGTTTTATGGGGTGCCGGCCTCCTTTCTGGCCTTGTGGTGAAACCGAAAGAAAATTCTTATAATAATATCGGCTAAGTGAATTTGAAAAATCAAAAAAATCCTCGCTGGCGGTTACGACCGCCTGAACGAATCACACTCCTTCTTCTTGGTGACCTGACTACAGGAATCCTGGCTTTATTGACTTCTTTGTATTACTGGTCAATGGGAGATGAGTGGTTAAGATTTTCCTGGGAGTTTCTGAAGACTAGACCTCCTTTTTGGTTTTACCTTCTCCCAATCCTCTGGTTAATCTTATTGGTGGAATTGTACGATATCCATCGAGCTTCACGTTTGCGAAGCACCTTGCAAGGCGTGTTCGTCGCAGGATTGCTGTGCCTGGGATTGTACTTGCTGGTTTATTTCACTTCAGAACCCAATTCTCTTCCGCGAAGGGGGGTCGCAAGTTTCATTGTCGCAGCTATGGTTTTAACACTGCTATGGAGACTGATTTACATTCAGGTTTTTACAGCCAAATCTTTCATGCGAAAAGTCATCATTGTTGGGGCTGGAGCTGCCGGACAGGCGTTGTTATCCATGCTCCAAAAACTTTCTCCTCCTCCATTCGAGGTCGCCGGTTGGGTAGATGACAATGTGGAGAAAGTCGGGTCTAAGATAATGGATTATCCAGTCCTGGGCAATAGCGATCAATTGTGTGAATTAATCACAACTCAAGGTATATCTGAGGTGATCGTTGCCATTACCGGAAAATTGCATGGTGGCATGTTCCAGGCAATCCTCGATGCTCAGGAAAGCGGGATAGATGTGACAACTATGCCTGCTGAATATGAGGAGTTGCTATCCAGAGTACCGGTATTCCACCTTCAATCTGATTGGCTCATTCGTTCATTTATTGATCAGGCAAAATCGAATGGGTTTTATGAACTATTAAAACGTGTTATGGATTTCATTGGCGGTCTAATCGGACTATTATTCACTGCAATTGTATTTCCATTTACAGCTCTGGCAATCCTTATGGATAGTGGAAAACCGATCTTCTATCGGCAGATTCGATTAGGCAAAGGCGGACAACCTTATAACATCATCAAATTCAGGACAATGGTGCAGGATTCTGAAAGCGATGGTAAGCTTCGATTCACTGAGACGAATGATGATCGCGTAACCAGAATTGGAAAATTTTTACGCAAAAGCCATATTGATGAATTTCCTCAATTTGTAAATGTTCTTCTTGGGCAAATGAGTCTAGTTGGTCCACGTTCCGAAAGGCCAGGTTTTGTGAATGATCTTCAAAAGAAAATTCCATTCTACCGGGCTCGATTGCTTGTAAAACCAGGGATCACCGGATGGGCTCAGGTGAATTTTGGATATGCAGGAAATGTAGAAACAACTGCTGTAAAATTGGAATATGATCTTTATTATATTAAACACCGCAACCTAATCTTGGACTTCATTATCATGTTAAAAACACTTGGCGCAGTGATAGGATTAAAAGGCCAATGACAACAACTGCATTAGTAACTGGGGGGGCTGGCTTCATCGGCTCTCATTTATGCGAGGCCTTACTGGAACACGGTTATCGTGTCCGGGTGTTGGATAACTTTTCGACAGGAAGTGATGATAACCTGAAAGATTCAATAAAAGATATCGAGTTAGTTAGAGGCGATATCCGTGATTCGGAGATAGTTTCAAAATCGTTGAAAGACGTTAATTTAGTTTTCCATCTGGCAGCGCAGGTATCGGTGGCAGAATCGATGGATGACCCTGCCAGCTGTTTTGATATCAACGTTACTGGAACCAACCTCATTCTTCAAAATGCAGCCAGGCATGGGGTTGAAAGGGTTGTGATCTCCTCCAGTGCAGCGGTTTATGGCAACCAGGAGTTACTACCGATTAAAGAAGAAAACCCGCTTTTTCCACAATCGCCTTATGCTGCTTCAAAACGGATGGTTGAGATCCTTGCTGAGCTCTATTCGCGTTCATATCATTTGCCAGTGACTTGTTTGCGGTATTTTAATGTATTCGGACCTCGTCAAAATCCTAATTCAGCCTATGCTGCTGCAATTCCAATATTTATCAGGCAGATGTTGAGTAGGAAACCTCCAATTCTCTTTGGGGATGGAGGGCAGACCCGGGATTTTATATTTGTTAAAGATGTTGCAAAGGCAAATATCTTAGCTGCAAATCAAAATCTAAAAGACTGTCTAATAATGAATATTTGCACAGGTAAGCAAATTTCAATTCGGGATTTGATGTTGGAGCTCAGGAAGTTAATTCCTTCCTCACCGGATTTTATTATTCAACCAGCGAGATCAGGGGATATCTACCATTCCTTTGGTAGTTGCAACCTTGCTCATGAAGTTATAAACTTTGAACCAACGATCGATTTTAGCGAAGGTTTGGGCTATACAATCGAATGGATGAAAAAATGAATACTAAACCAAGTATTAGAAACCGATATGTGTTATTAGGGGATCTATTATTGATTCCAATTGTAGTACTTGGCAGCTTTGCCATTCGCCTCGAGCTTGGGTCAGCGTTCTCATTCTACATCCCTTCTGCACTCTGGATGATGGGAATTGCGCTTATTGTCAAACCGTTTGTTTATTATGAATTTGGGCTTTACCGTAGGTTATGGATCTATGCCAGTGTTCAGGAAATGAAATTGATCGCTGCGGCTGTAACAACGGCAACGATCGTAGTTTCCGCTTTGATGATTGGACTATGGAGTCTGGGAATGTTTAAGGGATTTCCCCGCTCTGTCCTAGCTATTGATTTGCTGGCTTCTATTCTTGCGGTGGGTGGATTGAGGTTCACATTCAGACTCCTGGCTGAAAACAAGACGAATTCCCATCTATCACAGATAGTTTCCAATGCACACAGAGTCCTAGTTGTTGGTGCAGGGGATGCAGGGGTACTTGTTGTAAGAGAAATGCAGAAGAATCCTCAGTTGAACTTGATACCTGTTGGATTCCTGGATGATGCTCAAGAAAAGCAAAACAATCAAATCTATGGCATACCCGTTGTAGGCACATTGAACGATATGTCGGAGGTATTGGAAAATCGACAGGTGGATGAGGTGATCATAGCCATCCCATCCGCGCCAGGCCGGGTTATCCGTTTGGTTGCTGATGTCTGCCGCCTGAATGGTATCCCTTTTAGGACCATGCCTGGAATTTATGAATTAATTGGGGGCAAGGTTTCAGTAACAAAATTGAGGGAGGTGGATATTACCGACCTCTTGCGAAGGGATCCAACATCGATTAATGATGAGTTGATAGGACAGGTGGTTTGCGGAAAATCAATTCTAGTGACTGGTGCAGGCGGCTCTATAGGTCGTGAATTATGCCGCCAGCTTGCACGCTGGAAACCCCTGGAATTAATTCTTTTAGGGCATGGTGAAAACAGTATTTTCGAATCATTCATTGAGTTACAGGAAGATCATCCAACTTTGCCAATTCACCCGGTTATAGCTGATATCCGGGATTATCGCAGATTGCAGGATGTTTTCGATCAACATCGCCCGGAGGTAGTATTTCATGCGGCTGCCCACAAACATGTTCCATTGATGGAGATGAATATTAGCGAGGCAGTCGTAAACAATGTCCAGGGAACACGAAATGTTGTAAACGTTTGTGTAGAAAAAGAGGTAACACGATTCGTTTTAATATCCACAGATAAAGCCATACGCCCTGTTAATGTTATGGGTGCCACTAAGCGCTTGGCTGAAATGTTAGTGTTGGATGCCGCCCGGAGAACCGGCAGGTTGTTCACCGTGGTTAGATTTGGCAATGTCCTCGGCAGCCGAGGAAGTGTTGTTCCATTATTTAAGAGACAGATCGCCAAAGGGGGACCAGTTACAGTAACTCACCCTGATATGAAGCGGTATTTTATGACGATTCCAGAAGCGGTGCATTTGGTCTTACAGTCCTCTGCCTTGGGCAGTGGCGGAGAAGTGTTTGTTTTGAATATGGGACAGCAGGTAAGAATACTTGACCTGGCAAAGGATTTAATTCGCTTGTCGGGGCTGGAGCCTGGTCGTGATATCGAAATTACATTCAGTGGAATTCGCCCAGGCGAGAAACTTGCGGAGGATTTATGGGATGAAGGACATACCTTTGCCCGAACCGAACACCCGGATGTTTATCGATTAGAAGGTCAGGATGTTCTTATGGGTAGTGATCTCCAAAAATCAATAGACGAGATGGTTCGCCTCGCGGAAGAAAATGATCCTGTATGTATCGTAAAAATGATGGACGAAATGATTCCCGGATCAGCGGTTCAAATTTCTTCCGCGCCAGACATCACTTCAATCATTTAGTCATGATACTTACATCAGAAGAATGGAAAAAACGACTATCTAACTTATCGGGAGTGCATCTCTTACAAGCTTCTGAATGGGGGGAATTAAAACAAAAATATTCATGGAAACCTGTCCGCTTAATGGTGGGTGACTGTTATTCCCAGATCTTGTTTCGATCTCTACCAGGCGGATTCAGTATCGGTTATATTCCTAAAGGGCCGATTGGGATGGTAACTAGAGAATTTATTGATGAACTTATCCATGTTGGTAAAAAACATCGGGCTATCATGATAAAAATCGAACCAGATGGCTTCGAAGATGAAACAGAAGCACCAAAGAACCTTACAAATTTTCAAAATCTTGTCCCATCAAAGCCGATCCAACCCGCTCAGACAATCGTTATCGATATTTCTGGAGATGAAAAATCGGTACTGGATAGAATGAAACAAAAAAGCAGGTATAACATTCATCTTGCGGAAAAGAAAGAAATATCAGTAGTTGAGACATCCGATGTTGATGCTTTTTATCAAATGATGACATCTACTGGAACACGTGACGGCTTTGGCGTGCATAGTCTGGAGTATTACAAAAAAGCATATAATCTGTTTTCCATTGGAGGGGAGTGTGCTATTCTTACTGCCCGCTATGGCGGAGTAGACCTGGCATCGGTTATGATCTTTCGCAGAGAAAAAAGGTGTTGGTATTTTTATGGCGCTTCCACAGACCTTGAACGAAACCGCATGCCTGTATATTTACTCCAATGGGAGGCAATTCGATGGGCGAGAAATAATGGATGTGTAGAATATGATTTGTGGGGCATTCCGGATTTTCCCGAACCTGTTTTGGAAGAACAATTTACCAGCCGGTCTGATGGGCTATGGGGGGTATATCGCTTTAAACGTGGATTTGGCGGGGTAGTAAAAAGAAGCAACCAGGCTTATGACCTTATATTGATGCCTAAAGTTTATAAAGTATTAATGTGGTGGATGGATACCCGGAACCGACGAGTTGACATTGGCTAAACTGCACCTGGAAATACACTCCAGTCCAGCAGAAATAGGGTGGAACGATTTAATCGCCAGCCTTAAGAATACCCACATTCTTCAAACCAGCTATTGGGCTGAGATTAAGGTTCTGACAGGGTGGAGAGCTGAGTATTTAAAATGGCGGGATGATTCGGGCAAAATCATAGCTGCAAGTCTCGTTTTAATAAAACACCTTCCAATTATTGATAAGGTTATTGATTATAGCATTATCTATGTGCCTAAGGGACCGGTCCTAGATTGGAATGATCGCGCCACAGTTCAACAGGTTTTATTTGACCTGAAAATCTACGGACATAATAAAAAAGCTGTTTTCATGAAGATTGACCCCGACCTGGTTATAGGGAATGGATTGCCTGGCGCTGAGAATTACGAATCGGATGCGACCGGTCAGGAAATACAGAACATATTAATTTCGAATGGTTGGCACTTTTCTGCTGAACAAATTCAATTTCGAAATACTATTCTTTTGGATCTTACATTGGGAGAAGATGAATTACTGGGGAGAATGAAGCAAAAAACTCGCTATAATATCGCCCTGGCAAGGCGGAAAGGTGTGAACATTAGGATTGGGTCACAAGTTGACTTCCCACTATTATTTAGCTTATATGCTCAAACAGCACTCCGTGACGGATTTGCCATCCGCGATGAAGGATATTATCAATTTGTGTGGAATACTCTATATAATGGGGGTAATGCTGTACCTCTAATTGCTGAGGTTGATGGAAAACCTGTATCGGCAATCGTTTTGTTTATGTTTGCAAAACGGGCTTATTACTTTTATGGAATGTCAAGCGGTGAGCAAAGAGAAAAGATGCCTAATCACCTCTTGCAGTGGGAAGCAATTCGGTATGCAAACGCTCATGGATGTTTGGCTTACGATTTTTGGGGTGCCCCTGATAGTAACGATGAAATGGATCCTTTATGGGGTGTTTATCGCTTCAAAGAAGGATTCAATGGCCGATTACTTGCCGGCTTAGGTGCCTGGGATTTAATATTACATCCTCATTTCTTTAAGGTTTATTCCCAATCAATACCAAAAATTTTGGATTTCATGCGAAGGTTGGGCAGGAGAAGGTTGAAAAGAGAGGTCATTTCATGAATTTACCCAGAATTAGGCTGGCGACCCTGCCGACTCCCATAAACTCGTTATCAAATTTGAGTTCCACGCTGGGGGGACCACAAATTCTTGTCAAGCGAGACGATCTTACTGGATTGGGTTTGGGCGGAAATAAAGTGAGAAAACTTGAGTATCTCATCGCTGAAGCCCAGGCGAATGGTGCAAAGATGTTGATCACAACCGGAGCATCTCAATCAAATCATTGCCGTCAAACCGCGGCAGCCGCAGCCAGAATGGGCTATGCATGCCATCTTATATTGACAAAATATTCCGGTGGAAGCGAAGGTGGAAATTTATTACTCAACTCATTGTTTGGTGCCGAGATCACGTTCTGTGACCAAATCGAACGAGATTCTGTTCTAAAAGACGTTTTTAATAATGCTTGGAACTCGGGAAAGCGACCATATTTAATACCATACGGCGGGTCCAGTCCGGTCGGTGCAGCGGCGTATGTACTGGCATTTACTGAAATGGTCAATCAGGGTGTTACCCCGGATGTAATTGTTTTTCCATCCTCCTCAGGAGGAACTCAGGCGGGTTTAATTCTGGGGGCAAAGATCAACAAGAGTCATGCTCGAATTCTTGGTATATCTGTAGATAAACCAGAGGAAGAGTTACAGATTAAGATTGCAAATCTTGTAAACGAAACAGCCGATCGGATGCAAGCATTCGAATCCGCTGAACCTGGTGAAATCCTGATTAATGACCAATATATTGGTGGTGGTTACGGAGTGCTTTCATCCCTGGAGCGGGATGCCATCAAGTTGTTTGCTAGAACGGAAGGAATGGTTCTGGACCCGGTTTACACAGCGAGGGCTGCCGGTGCTTTGGTAGATTTGATAAAAAATGGTGAGCTTAAAGCTGGTGAACAAGTCCTCTTTTGGCATACTGGCGGGATACCTGCGCTATTCGCCAGTCAATATTCAGGTTTGTTGATTTGAACTAATTCGGTCGCCAAACAGGCTGAAAATCCAATCTTTCATCATCGGTAAGACGGAAAACATTCTCGCCCGAATCACTCATGATGTAAATATCATGGTTATTACCTTCAGGCCAAGCCTCAAAAACCAACCAGTTTCCATCAGAAGAAATATCAACATCGCTGGCCGGTGACGGAACTGCAAAATTCTCCCGTGGAATTTTATATTCTAGTGGGGTGTTTGAATATGGAAATTCAATCGCAGCCAACCATGGAATGAACGGATCCAATGGTGATTGAGTGAAGAAGATCTTATTTCCCGATGGCTCCCAAACAGGCCAGTTATTATTTGCGTCCCTGGTTCGGGTATATTGGACAGTCGTACCTGAAGTGTTGTCTCTTATCCAAACCTCACCTGAATATTTTGTGTTGATATAAGCCAGATATTTGCCATCAGCCGACCAGGCAGGATGCTTGGATGGATACTTGTCGTCTGTTACAGCACTGACGGTTTTATCATTGATATTGTAAAAATAGATTTGTGAAATACCTGAAATACTTTTGGTAAATGCTATTTGCTGATTATCGGGTGACCAGGCAGGGTCATAGTTTCCGCCATATCCCGGATCAAGGGATTCCAAATTCGTTCCATCAGCATCTATGATGAATAAATTTGCCTTTGGATAAGAATACTCTCGCTTGTAGCATGGAGAAATAAAGACCAGCTTTTTTCCGTCTGGTGACCAATCAGGCTGACATGCACCAGCTTTTAGATTGGTAACCTGTCGGAGACTGTTACCTTCAGAATTCATTATCCAAATTTGAGGAAGGTCAGTGCGGATGGAAACAAAAGCAATTTCACCCGTTTTTGGTTGATTTGCCTTGGAATTATCTTCAGCGGTGGATTTGGTAGTGTTAGTGCCATTCTCGATAACCTTTGGAGGTGTCGCTTCGATCGGAAGTGAGGGGGCTAAGATGGTTGCCAGAGAATCTATTAGGTTTGGGTCAAGTTCGGCGATTGTAGCTGTTTCAGATTTCGACGGAGTTTGTGTTTCTTCATTGTCAGTTTCAATACCATTACCAAGTGATTGTGCCGGTTCAGTGAGAACAGCAATGGTTGGTGTATTTCGCAACATACCCGTTTGATTAATCAGGATTAATGTAGTGGCCGCAGCCACCCCGAGAACAACTAATGCAGTAATTCCAGCAATTTTTAATAAATGGTAGCGATCCTTACGGGTATATGGAGATCGTGCAATAATGGCTGGTTTACTTCGTGGGAGTGATGGTTTGACTCCTGACTTTTTATCAGGTGAATCTATGGGAGGTGGAGAGACTAAGAATACACGGGAGTCGGTTACCTTTTCACCAATAAATTCGAGCAAGGCTTTCTTCAATTCCAGAGCAGATTGGTATCGGTCTTCAGGGTGAATTTCCATTGCCCGTTCTATGACTAATGCGAGCTTTTTTGGAACTATTGGATTGAGATTTCTTAGTGAAGTTAGCCGGGCATAACCAGTGGCGATGCTCAAGCTGTCTTCGGGGGCGCAACCAGAAAGGGAGGCATAAAGGGTTGCACCAAGTGAATAAATATCTGAACGGGGATCAGTCCTTGCTGTCCCATATTGTTCGGGCGGAGAATATCCCGGTGTCATTGCCCTGGCACCAGTAGTTGTTTCTTGTTCACCCATATCCAATTTCGCAAGACCAAAATCAACGAGTGAAATGTGCCCATCAGCAGCAATCCGGATGTTGCCGGGTTTCAAGTCACGATGGATGATGGCAGGTTGCCGGGAATGGAGATAATCCAGGGCATCACAAATGGCAGCTCCAATACTTACCGTTTCAGAATCAGTGAGAACACCGTTGCGATCCATACGGATACGTAAATCTTCACCGTCCATATAATCCATTACGAGGTATTGACCCTGACCTTTGATTTCGAAATGGTCAGATACTCTTGGTAAATTCGAATGTTTTATTGTAGCGAGAATTGCTGCTTCCCGTTTGAACTGCCTTGCAAATTCTTCAGAGAGATATAAGTTTTCTTTTAATGCGACATCCACACCGAGATTCAGGTCTATGGCATGGTAGACAGCACCCATGCCACCCTGACCCAAAATGGAGAGTATTCGATAGCGTTGGTTTAGAATGACCCCTGGATCTAATGGCATCTGTTAAAATTCACCTGTCAAATTTGATTCTAACTTATTTTCTAAAAAACCGTAACCGTTGTAGGAAATACTAATTGATTACAACAACACTGAACATGCTATAATCCAAAACAAGCCATAGGATGCTATGTTTCGGAATTTGGAAATTCATACTACAGTTCAAATCGCTTTTTTTATTGCATTGATTCTTGCAATAATCTTTATTCCTCTAGGTATTAATAGGATAATCGCCGGAAGGAAACTGCCTTATTTTAAGAAACGCCGCGATCAGATGATGATTGGGTGGCGTATGGTTGTGACAGCGATCATCCTGGGTGGTTTATCATTCTTCCTAAATTTTTATGCTGAACCAGTGATTTATACTTATTTTGCACCAAGTCCAACACAAAAACGAACACCTACTGTTACCCAGACTTCCACTATATCTTTGACTCCCTCCATCACAGAGACGCCTACCATTACATTGACCCCATTGTTTTCCTCTACACCAACTATCACGCCAATTCCATTAATTCCCGATGTAATTCAGGCTCGGTTTGAAAGCCAAGTGACACCTGATCCTGCGGCGGTGTTCAGTCCTATCCAATTTGCCCGAAATCTGGATATTGATTATGTGCCGATCAACCCGCAGGGTGAATATGCCAACCCGATCGACCATCTTTTTGGCGTATTCAGTTATGATGGGGTTTCGGACCGGTCGCAGTGGACTGCCATCTGGTACAGGGATGGTGAATTGGTTTACTTCGAGACAAAACCATGGGATGGTGGCACTGGTGGATATGGATATACAGATTGGCAGCCCGATCCATCGTCCTGGATTCCTGGCGAATACGAAGTGCAGCTATTCAATGGGACCTTCTTTAAAGTCTCAGGCAGGTTTACGGTTACAGGCGAAGCTCCTACGCCAAAACCATCAATTACCCCAAGTTTTACCTCAAGCAATACACCACTACCTACGAGTACGAGGACCCCCACGATTACTAAAACTACCAAACCCAGCAATACGCCTGTTCCCACACGAACACCAACCATTACAAGAACATCAACCATAACAAAATCACCCACCCCCTAATTTTTCTGTATTATTAGATTACATTAAAGGTAAAGTCCTCTGCCTGAGAGAAAGGGCAATTTGGGCTGCGAGTGAGGCATTGTTCTTTAACAATGCAAGGTTGGTTGCCATACTTTTTCCACCGGAGAGATTCTTTACTTTTTCAAGAAGAAAGGGTGTCACAGCAGGACCATGAATTCCGTTGGCTTTCGCTTCTTTTACAGCGTCTTCAATGATCGAATTTATTTCATCAACAGGGATATCTGTCCCCTCTGGTGGTGGTTGAACAACCAGCATTGCGCTGGATATTCCCAATTGCCATTGCGATTTTGCGGTGGCAGCAATTACGGCTGGAGTATTAATTTGACAATCTATTTTTATACCACTTGATCGTGAATAAAATGCAGGAAAGTCATCTGTTTGAAACCCAGCGATTAAAACACCATAAGTCTCGAGCATTTCCATCGTCGCAGGAATATCAAGAATTGCTTTCGCTCCAGCACAGACAACGATCATGGGTGTGCGGCTTAATTCAAGCAAATCTGCCGATACATCGAAAGGAGCGTTGCGATGAACTCCGCCGATGCCACCTGTAGCGAATACTTTAATACCGGCAATATGAGCTGCAGTCATCGTTCCAGCGACAGTAGTTCCCCCTGAGAGCTTATTCTCTATAGCATAACCGAAATCCCGGCGGCTGATCTTGCGAGTATCCTTAAGATTTGCCAGGATTTCCAATTCTTTATCATCCAGGCCAATGTGTATTTTGCCATCAATTAATGCAATTGTCGCCGGTACTGCATCCAAACTTCTGATGATCTGTTGCATTTCCTGTGCGGTTTCAAAGTTTACGGGTTGGGGCAGTCCGTGGGTGATCACAGCCGATTCAAGGGCGACGATTGGTCGATTATTTTTTATTGCATAGGCAACTGCAGGATGGATAATAAATGATTCTGGATACTGTCGCATGGTTTTTCCTTTATATATTTAGAGATAAAATAAAACAGAAAGCAACTAATTATACAACTACACCAGTCCGGTTTTATCTGGCACTAATTCTAACTTGTGAACATGGATTAGAATTATCTAGCAATCTTATTATTAAAGGAGCAGATCGAATTGATCAGAATTGAATTTCATTGCCATACAGAGTTTTCACCTGACAGTCTGGCCAGCATAGAAGGTCTATTCCAGGCTGCAAAAGATAAAAGGTTGGATCGGATTGTTGTGACTGACCATAACAGAATCGACGGCGCTTTACTGGCAGTTGAGAGAGCGCCAGAACTTTTTATCGCCGGCGAGGAGGTGATGACATCTGAAGGAGAATTGCTGGCTGCTTTCGTGAAGGAAAAAATTCCACGAGGACTAGCGCCAATCGATGCCATAAAGCTTTTACGCAAACAAGGAGCGTTTATAAGCGTCTCACATCCATTTGACTACAACCGGCCAGGTTCCTGGGAGTTGGGACATTTGAAGAGAATCGCTCCACTGGTGGATGCAATTGAAGTTTTTAATTCGAGATGTGTAAAAAAAGCATTCAATCAACGTGCTGAAGAATTTGCCCGGAACCACGGATTGTTGGGAACGGTAGGTTCTGACGCGCACTCTATTCGAGAGCTTGGACAATCCACTATTAATTTACACGAATTCACTGATGCTGCAAGCCTGAAACTGGCATTGGCGTCAGCAACTTTTGAAACTAAAATCTCGCCTGCCTGGGTGCATTTTTTTAGTACTTGGGCAAAAATATGGAAAAGGTAATTTCTGCCTTGACGGATTGAGCGGTTTGAGTAGAATTAGACGCATGGGGCGGTGGCGGAATTGGCAGACGCAGTGGACTTAAAATCCACCGACCGCGAGGTCTTGAGGGTTCAAGTCCCTCTCGCCCCACAACTCCCGGAAATTTCGGGAGTTTTCTATATTTTATTTGCAAAGATTATATTAGTTACTTGAGCTTGTATTGACTTTTATCCTCAACCTTCTATAATAATATTACATTTATACTATATTTAGGTTACATTTGTCTGAAGATTCAACGAAGGTTATGATCTGATTATCCACATATGGTCGCTTATCTGACATGATGTCAGAGAAGGATATTCAGGGAGCCAATTGCGAAACCGGTCACTGGTGATCGGTTTGCTTTTTTTTAACCGGAATAAATTCATTATTGTAAGGAGGAGAAAAAATGGAAGCGACTGGCAGGAAAATCATTGGTTTGAGCAAAATTATTTTTATTGTAGTTTTTATTTTTAGTTTACTATTCCCCGGGGGAACAGCAGTATTTGCAGAAGATACACCACCCACAGTGGAAACAACTGAGGTGGTTGTTAGTGAAACTCCACCGCCAGACATCGATAGGGTAGAACAGCCAAAAGATGAAACGGCTCCTGTAGTTGAAGAGACACCTGAGGAAGTAATTACTGCAATTGTTGAAAGTGGCTCTGTCATAACCGATGAGTCAGGGGTTGAGCTGCCGATGGCGTCTGCAGAAGTGGTCGAAATGATTGCAGGTTCAGACCCATACATTATACGTGGGGCAGTCACCTTTAGATTCCTAGTAGATTGTTCAGCTTTCACCAACTCTGCGACCCAGCAATGTATTGAAACAACACATCCGGTCCAAATGGCAGTTAATTTTGCAGAATCTGGCGAGACCGTAAATATTGAGGCTAATACTTACAACGAAACTGTTCAGATATCGACGGCAGTAATACTCAATGGCGTTGGTGGAAATGCGATCCTGGATGCTTTCATTCTAATGTTTGGAGAAGACGTCACGGGATCAACAAATGTTTTTGCACCTCTTGTGTATGTCAACAATGGTGCCAAAATCAATGATGGCTTACTTCTGGCAGACGAAAACGGAACTGTTCGCGTAGCAGCAGGAACTTACTCGGAACAAATAAAGATTAAAAAATCTGTCAAATTAGTAGGAGCCGGGAAAGCGAGTACCAACATTTTATACTCGGGAGCATTGACCGACAGTGGCAGTTACGATGTTTCCAGTATCATTGAAATCTCAGGGTTAACGACTACAGCAGAAATCTCTGGTTTTAACATCGAAGGCGGGGGATTGACAGCTCCAACTGACAGGATCGCTGCTTTATATGTTTTCCAAGGGGCAACCGCGAACATCCACGATAACAGGATAGCTCTTGGTGATACGGGAACAAAATCCGGCGTAGGAGTTCAAGTGGGACGGAGCACTACTACTGGGGGATCACACGGCAATGCAACAATTTGGAACAATCAAATTGTCAACTTCACAACTTTAGGTGTGAGTGTTGAGCATGATGCATTCCAAGACTCTTGCCGGAGTAGATATTGTGACCAGTTCATCTGCGAATATCCACCACAACTTAATCGATGGAGCAGGTATTACACCTGTTGGAAATCAAATCGGAATACAAGTGTTCACTGTTGCCGATGGTTACTTTCCAAACAATGCGACAGCGATTATTACGAATAATTTGATCCAGAACAATGCATTTGCAGGGATATTTCTTGAGAGGGCAAGGAATGTCAATATTACAGATAATAGGGTCACTAATAACAGTATCGGCGTTCGAACAAATGCAAGAGTTTCCGGGGGGGTTCACAATAATTCAATTCTGAGTAACACAACATATGATTCTTATCTTTCAGGGACATTGGATCCGGCTATGTTCTCAAATAATTATTGGGGTACTTTGCCGTTGATGTCCAACTTTATTACTGATACGACCCTCCCTTGGTTATTGTCCGATCCAAATCCAACTGTTGGCATTGGGGTAAATGGTAATACGTGGGCATTGGTATGCTGGAGATTACGATGGGGATGGCGTATTAAATGATGTTGATAATTGTCCAACCGTATCGAATACAGATCAAAATATTGCTGCATGCAACGGCGACGTGGACGATGACTTGATATTGAACAATATTGATAATTGCCCGACAAATGCCAACGGTGATCAACTGGATTCAGACATCGATGGAATAGGGGATGCTTGCGATCCCGACGGAGATAATGATGGTGTTCCGGATACTACTGACAATTGCCCCGCGATATCAAATGTAGATCAATTAGATGCGGATCTTGATGGGATTGGTGATGCGTGCGATCCGGATATGGACGGAGACGGCGACCTAAATGCCGCTGATAATTGTCCGTTAGTTGCAAATAGTGACCAGGCGGATACGGACCTTGATGGCATTGGGGACGTCTGTGATCCTGATATGGATGGTGACGGCGTAGTGAATATCACTGACAACTGCCCGGCAGTATCAAATGCGGACCAAACAGATTCTGACGTTGATGGTATTGGCGATCTATGTGATACAGATAATGATGGCGATGGAGTAGATGATTTTGAGGATAATTGTCCGACCGTTGCAAATTCTTCTCAATCAGATATAGATCTTGATGGATTGGGTGACGCCTGTGACCCGGATATGGACGGAGACGGCAATCTTAACACCGCTGATAATTGTCCGTTGATTGCAAATAGTGACCAGGCGGATAAAGACCTTGATGGCATTGGAGACGTCTGTGATCCTGATATGGATGGTGACGGCGTAGTGAATATCACTGACAACTGCCCGGCAGAATCAAATACGGGCCAAACTGATTCTGATCTTGATGGTATTGGTGATGCGTGTGATCAGGATGGTAGAAAAGAAAAAGCTGTTGCAGGGGGATTCATCCCTGTTACCGGTGGGAACCTATTGAGCTGCATTCAAGCGGATAATTTGGAGGTAGTGCTGCCGGATGGAAGTAAATTAATTGTTGCTTTCAATCAGATACTTTGTGACTACGAAGCGACTTTGATACAGGAGAACTTGGAAGTTCTTCCGCAAGCGCTTCCTGAAGGAGCATCTCTGGAAAAAGGTTTGACATACTCACTATCCAAAGATGGAGTTATTTTCGATACCCTTCCGGATGGAACAGAAGCCAATGTTAGGTTCTTTGGTGGGACTTTAACAGACAATTTCAACATTCTATTCTGGAACACAGTTGCTGGTAAATGGGAGGACATTGGAGGAATACTAGAAGATAATTATTTCTCTGTAAAAACGAACAAAACAGGGACATTTGTATTAGTTACAAAATAGCAAGTTCAATAACAGAAGCGGCGGATGAGCAAACATCCGCCGCTTCTGTTACTAATATATTTATTACAGATTTATTAACAAACCATTAACTAACAAATAGCTATTGACATCCTAAAAATATAATGCTACTATGGTAGAAATAAAAAAATTTTTACCATTGAAAGCGAAGATCTGCGGGTATCATTTGGTCGCTTAATCGGGTCCGCCCGATAATACCTGCAGGGAGCCAGTAGCGAAACCGGTCTTCTGATCGGTTTTTTTTATTAGCTGATGGAGAAAAAGATGAAGAAAAGCAAAGCATTGATTGGACGATTTTGTAAAGACCACTTTGCTGATCGCCATTCTTGTGGGTTTGTTTGTACCAGCTCAAACAATGAGCTTATGGCTGATGATCAAACAAATACCCCTGAATTGGAAACCCTGCCAACTTCTGAATCTCCTTCGACTCCAGAGGGGACACCAGATCTGGAAGAAATTACTCCTGCAGATGTCATCAAAATTATTCCGGAAGAGACGGAGTTGGTTCTCCTTGGAGATGATGGCGAAGTTCTTTCCCTGGCTTCTGAAGATGCAACCTTTGTTATGGTTCAAGGAGATCCGATGTACTGCCCGGTTGGTGTTCCGTTCAACGATCCGTCTTGTGTTCATACTCCTTCAATAAATGAAGCGCTGCGGGTTGCTAGGGATTACGGACCAGATGCATCTGGAACGATCTATGTCGAGCACACCTATATCGATAATAACCAAATAGTATATCGATGAAAACTACTTCACAAATGACATTGATGCAACGGTTTACCTTTCATTTCTCGGCGGAATTGATTTCTCCACCGGTCAGGTCATAGGAAATTCCATTTTAAACAATGGTTTACGGGTCAATAATTTTTCCAATCCAAGTGGTGCATATCATGGCGGACTATACTTCCAGAATTTTATTTTTAATGAAACTGGAAGCCAAAATGCCGTCACAATTGACAACTCTGATCGTGTAACTTTCAACAATGTTCAGGTGAATGAATCAGGAGACGGTGATGCAATTTCCGTCCAAAATGGTTCGGATTACTTTGTTATGGCCGATAGCACTGTTACTGAAAGCGGAGCTGGTAGTGCAGTTCAGATCACTAATTCAAATCGGCCAAATATTCGCAGGAGTGTAATCACCCAAACCGGTACAGGCAATGTACTTCGGTTGATGGATGTAAATTTTCCAACTATTCGTGGCTCGATCATCTCTTCATCAAATAGCAGCGATGCAGCAATATATATGCAGAATGGTGGGAACCTTAATTTACGAAACAACCAAATCGATTTTACTAACCCAACTGGGAATGGTACTGTCGTAAACCTCATCGATATCGCTGGATCAAATACGATAACTACAAACCGCCTAGAACAGTTTGGCACCATCAGCAGTGGCACTTACTTTGATGGCCTTGATTTGGATGGTGATGCAATTACGAACATTCAGGTGACAGACAATGTGTTCGTTGGAGCTGGATTGGACTATTCATACCAGAGCGATGCGGTTGCTGTTCTCAGGGATCTTGGTCAAGGTTACGGTAACATCCCTGTGACTGCAGATATTCAATTCCATAATAATTCATTTATCAATTGGTACCAGGGATTCTTCCACAACCAGGTGGGAGGACTAACCATAGATGCCACCGGTAACTATTATGGTATGGACAACTATGACGATATCTACAGATCACATTCTTGATATTCATATTTATGGCTGGGCAGGATATGGAACAGTCAACATAGGGTCACATGTGGTTTCAACAGACGACCCAGATGGAGATGGCATTGCGATGGCAGTAGATAATTGCCCATTCAATGCGAACACAAACCAACGGGATAGTGATGGTGATGGGATTGGAAACGTCTGTGATCTCGATAATGACGGGGATTTGGTTCTGGATGTCATCGATAATTGTCCTGCATCACCAAATGCAGATCAGGCAGACAATGATCATGATGGAAACGGCAATATTTGTGATAGTACCCCTAATGATATGGATCAAGATGGTATTGATAATCCACCTACAGGCAGCGACAACTGTCCATTAGTTGCAAACTCAAACCAGGCAGACCTCGATATTGATGGCATCGGCGATGCTTGTGATAATGACAATGACAATGATGGAGTGTTGGATCTGATCGATAACTGTTGGCTCATTTCAAATGCTGATCAGGCGGATAATGACGATGATGGAATTGGGAACGTTTGCGATAGCACCCCCAATGACATGGATCAAGATGGAGTGGACAACTCACCGACAGGAACGGATAACTGCCCAACTGTTGCAAATCCAGACCAGGTTGACAATGACAATGATGGTTTAGGTAATGCCTGCGATAGCACCCCAAATGATATGGATCAAGACGGGGTTGATAATCAACCAACCGGCACTGATAATTGCCCATCATTAGCAAATCCAGACCAAGCCGACAATGATAACGATGGCGTAGGAAATGCCTGCGATAACACACCTAATGATATGGATCAGGATGATATTGATAATCCACCAACCGGTACTGATAACTGTCCTTTAGTTGCTAATACAGATCAATTAGACTCAGATCAAGATGGCATTGGAAATGTTTGCGATAACTCTCCATACGGTGTAGATCCTGAAGCAATTGATCCCGGTGGGATTATCCCTGTCACTGGTGGAAATACATATACTTTGAATTGTGACACCTTTACAACTTTGCTTCTGGTAGATGGCACAAGGATAACATTTGATGGAATACTCTGTGGTTATGAAGCATTGATAATTTTAGAAGACCAGGATTCACTCGCGACTTTACTGCAACCCACGCAACAACTTCTGGATGGATTGACAATTCAAATTTCCAAGGACGGTTCCCTTATGACAGAGCTACCTATAGGAATTACCATGACTATCAGTTTCAGAACCGATACCCCGGATAAAACTACCTGCTGGTATTGGGAAGAAGCTGAAAATTACGGTGCTGGTGGCTGGATATTATTACCCGGTTCGCCGGTTGAGTACTACTATTTTGTTGATAGTACCCTCCCCGGAACCTTTATTTTGACGAAGAAATAACATATATTTAAATATGTATATTTTTCAAGGATCTTATAGAATTTTACCCTTGTTTTCCTGGAGATAACCAATATGCTATCAGATAAAATTTATAAAGAAGCACCAAAGGGGATTGACCTTGATCTGGTAAAAGATGCGGACAAAAGACTGACAGCATTGATTGTAGATGATGAACCAGAGACAGTCCGCATGATGAAATATGTCCTTATGGATGCCGGAATGGATGTCATCGGAGCGAGCAGCGGACTGGATGCGATCGACAAGTGTCCTCACGCCCAACCTGATGTAATCCTTCTTGATCTGATGATGCCGGAAATGGATGGATACGAGACATTTAGATTTTTAAGGAATATTACGAATGCGCCGGTACTCATTGTTTCGGCGAGGAGTCAGAAGGATGATGTTGTTGAAGGATTGAAATTTGGCGCCGATGATTATCTAACGAAACCCTTTTACCCTGCTGAATTAGTGGCACGTATCAACAGTGTAGTTAAGCGATCGCGTTTTGTCGCACCTATCACTATACACTCATTTCCACACCTGAATCTATCAGTAGATCTGGATTCGCGAGAGGTGAAACTGCGGGGAGAATCTTTCCTTTTGCCAAGAGTGGAGTTTGAAGTTCTTTCTGTACTTGCAAAATTTGCTCCAAAATTGGTAACGAAGGAAGTTATGGCCCACGAAGTATGGGGAGAAGACAGTGATAAAATTCAAAAAAGGATCAAGTATTTCGTTCATATCCTGAGGAAAAAGTTGGAATTAGATCCACGTTCACCAAGGATTATCATCAGCCGGGAAGGATTGGGTTACAGGTTGGCATCTGATGACTCTATTCCGGTAAATACCAAAAGATTTAATAAACGAAAAAAATTGACTACGAAAGTCCAATAGCGTAATAAAATAATCAAAGACAAAGCGGCGTAAAAAACCAATTGTTGGAATTGGACATCAATGAAGCATAGCTCCGTGAGATTCGGAAAGCCAACGTAGTTAATCAGATTTAGCCAAGATAGAAATGATTGCCAGATACCGCATTGGAATCTCTCACTGAATTGGGACCCTTGTTGTTACTTTGAATTAAGAGGCTGAGTTATTGATATAGTAATTATTTCTATATACACAGATCTGGCAAGGTTTATTATTCAGGCAACAAAATTGAATTAAACGCGCAGTAAGAGTATCTCGCGTTGGACCGTGTACTATACACATTCCCCTTGTACACTGTTTATGGCTATGATAAACTATTTTTCAAGCAACTCATCGCGAGAGGCGGAGGGAACGGCCCGTTGAAACCTCGGCAACCACAATAGGTGCCAAATCCGGCAGGATTATTTTCCTGAAAGATGAGACGCACTGACCGAAGTCAATGCCTCTCAATTTTGAAGAGGTTTTTTATTATCTGGAGGTAATTTGAAAGAGAGAAAATTTACCAACAGGCGATTTCTCGATATGTTATCGCAAAAGGTTGTCGTATTCGATGGCGCCATGGGGACCAGCTTGCAGGAGATGGATTTAACGGCAGAACAATTCGGTGGTGAAAAACTAGCCGGGTGTAATGATTTTCTCGTAATCAGCTTCCCTTCTGCGGTTGAGACTGTTCATAGGTCATTCCTTGAGGCAGGTGTTGATGTGATTGAAACCTGCACATTCCGTTCAAACCGATTGACTCTCGGCGAATATGGCCTCGGGGATAGGGTGATAGAAATTAATACAACCGCGGCTAAGCTTGCGAAAAAACTTGCCGATGAATACAGCCGCCCTGATCACCCCCGCCTTGTCGCTGGATCAATTGGACCAAGCGGCAAGCTGCCATCTATTGACGACCCACAGTTATCTGATATCACATTCGACCAGCTAGCCGATCTGTTTAAAGAACAGGCCACAGGTTTGATTCTAGGTGGAGTCGATTTGCTGGTTATCGAGACATCACAAGACATCCTTGAAGTGAAGGCAACGATCTTGGGCATAGAACAGGCTTTCGAGGAGACTGGTGTAACTTTACCAATCCAGGCCCAGGTGACTTTGGACACAACAGGCAGAATGCTTTTAGGGACGGATATTAATGCCGTTGATACAATTCTGGAGGGACTGCCAATTAATGTTATTGGTTTGAATTGTTCCACTGGCCCTGATTACATGCGAGAGCCAATCAGGACACTGGACGAGAATTCATCGCTCCCAATTTCATGCATCCCCAACGCCGGATTACCTTTGAATGTCGATGGGCAAGCGGTTTATCCATTACAGCCAGAGCCATTCGCAGATGCCCTATTCGAATTTGCAGAGAAGTATCATGTAAACGTGGTAGGGGGTTGCTGTGGAACGACACCTGAGCATCTTCGGCTGCTGGTGGAAAAAGTATCTAAGATTTCCGTTACACCCAGGCAGGAAAAAACAGGTGCATACCTTGCGTCTGCTGTCACCGCTGTGCAAACCAGGCAGGAACCAGCTCCATTCTTAATTGGAGAAAGGCTTAACTCACAGGGTAGCGCTAAATTCAAAAAATTACTACTAGCTGAAGATTACGATGGCATGCTTTCCATTGCCCGATCGCAAGTTGCCAATGGGGCACATGGATTGGATATTTGTGTGGCTCTAACTGAACGCGCGGACGAAAAAGAGACCATGGTAAAAGTGCTGAAAAAGGTGTCCGTTGCAGTCAAAACACCATTTATTATCGATACAACTGAATTGGATGTGATGGAAGCTGCGCTTAAGACGGCTCCGGGAAAGTGCCTTATTAACTCAACCAATCTTGAAGCTGGGCGTTCAAAAGCAGAGAAAGTATTCGGGCTTGCTAAAAAGTATAACGCTGCTGTCCTTGCACTAACCATCGATGAAAATGGTATGGCGAAAACAGCCGAACGTAAACTGATGATAGCGCAGACCCTTTTCGAAATGGCAGTTAATGAATTTGGATTATTACCAGGTGATTTAATTATTGACGCATTGACATTCACCCTGGCTACTGGAGATGTTGAATTTATTGATTCTGCCAAAGCTACTTTGGACGGAATCAAATTGATCAAGGATGAACTCCCAGGCGTGTTGACATCTCTCGGGGTCAGTAATATTTCATTCGGTCTTTCTCCAAACAGTCGTGGTGTTCTCAACAGCGTGATGTTATATCACTCTGTTCAAGCCGGTTTAGACATGGCGATCGTCAATCCCGCACAGATCATTCCTTATGCGGATATTCCACCTTTGGAGATTCAGTTATGTGAAGAATTGATTTTCAATCGCCGATCTGATGCGCTTGCGCGATTGATCGATCATTTCTCCACAGAAGGGGCATCCTCAGGAAATCGGCAATCTGCAATCGACCCTATGGAAAATATGACTCCAGCTGAACGACTACATTGGAAGATACTTCACCGGGTAAAAGACGATGTTGAGGTGGATATTGATGAGATCCTCAATCCATTCCCTTCCGGCGAAAAATCGAAACAAGCCGTGGAGATCTTGAATAATGTACTCCTTCCAGCCATGAAAGAGGTGGGTGATAAATTTGGAGCAGGCGAATTGATCCTACCGTTTGTTTTACAATCTGCTGAAGTAATGAAGAAAACTGTCAGTCACCTGGAGCAATACCTAGAGAAGAAGGAAGGTACCAGCAAAGGGTTGATCGTTGTTGCCACCGTTTACGGGGATGTGCATGATATTGGTAAAAACCTGGTTAAGACAATTTTATCCAATAATGGCTATGAAGTCATTGATCTCGGTAAACAGGTACCGGCAGAGACGATCATATCAAAAGCAATTGAAATAAATGCGGATGCAATCGGGTTAAGTGCGTTATTGGTCAGCACAAGCAAACAGATGCCCTTGATTGTTAACGAACTCGATAGAAGGGGATTAGACTTCCCGGTATTGATTGGTGGGGCAGCGATCAATGACAGGTTTGGCCGAAGAATATTAATGACTGAAGGTGGGCACTACTATAAAGGTGGGGTTTTTTACTGCAAAGATGCTTTTGAAGGTTTGCATACAATGGATAAAATCGTTGATCCCAACGCCCAGGGTCCCTTGTATGAAGAACTACATAAAAATGCGGATTACGAGTTGGGTAAAATGGCAGAATCAAAGGTAAAAGAAGTGTCTGCGCATAGCCATCCTCGCGTACAAACAGCTGAAGTAATTCCCATACCTCCAGATTGGAAAATTCACCTGGCGAATAAGCTGCCACTAACAGAAGTCTTTACACGGATCGGTAAGAATGAACTCTTTCGGTTATCCTGGGGAGCAAAAAACCTGCACGGTGAAGAATGGGCAAAGACAAAAGCTGAATTCGAAGATCGGCTGATGAGAATGCAGTCGGAGGCAATTAAGGAAGAATGGCTTAAGCCTCAGGCAGTTTACGGGTATTTCCCGGCGCAGGCGGATGGGGATGACCTGCTTGTTTATGACCCTACTTCGGTGTCGCTTGGAAAACCAGTGATAAGGGAACGTTTCACATTTCCCCGTCAGATAGGTGGAGATGGCCTTTGCCTTGCTGATTATTTCTTAAAGGTTCAATCTGGAAAAATGGATATTGTCGTCTTTCAGGTTGTCACCGTCGGAGCTGAAGCATCCAGACGGTTTGACATGTACCAATCTGCATCAAACTATTCAGAAGCCTATTTTACACATGGATTGGGGGTGCAAACTGCTGAAGCTACAGCAGAATTCATGCACCAGTATATAAATGGAGAGCTAAATTTGCCGAAAGGCCAGGGGAAACGTTACTCCTGGGGTTACCCGGCGATCCCCGAGTTGTCTGATCATGAAAAAGTCTTCCGTTTGTTAGAGGTTGAAAAACAGTTAATGATGACACTTACTTCAGCTTATCAGTTGGTCCCAGAGCAATCCACCGCTGCGATAATCCTTCATCACCCTGCCGCCAGATACTTCAATGTTGGCGAATCGCGTATCGATCAACTTACCAGGGCATAAGGATATATCATGGAACAAGGCAAGGGATTAATAAATGAAATACAATCCGGGAAAGCTTTCCTGTCGGATGGTGCTATGGGCACTGTTTTACATTCCAAGGGGGTAAATTTCGAGCAATGCTTTGATGAATTAAATTTGATCAACCCGGCAATTGTTGCGGAGATACATAGGGATTATATTAAGTCAGGTTCGCAAATCATTCAAACGAATACTTTTGGCGCCAATCGCTTTAAGCTAGCGCGCCATGGACTTGAAGACAAAGTTGAAGAGATTAATAAAGCTGGTGTAGAACTGGCCAAACGGGTTATTCTTGCATCCTTTAAGAGTGTTTACCTATCCGGTGATGTAGGTCCATTGGGAGTTCGGATTGCTCCATTTGGCAGGGTTAGCCCTGAACAGGCGAGGGAAATCTTTGAAGAGCAAATGAATGCACTTGTTTCAAGTGGGGTGGAATTAATCACAATTGAAACTTTTAGCGATCTGTATGAAATTCGAGAAGCTGTGGCAGCAGCGAAGGGTGTTGCCGGTGATATTCCTGTGCTCGCATCGATGACTTACACAAGGGATGACTTGACCATGCTTGGCAATTCGCCAGAAAAGGTAGCAACAAGACTAAGCGAAATCGGAACAGATATTATCGGGGTAAACTGTTCCGGTGGACCTGCGCAAATACTTCGAATATTGAAGCGAATGCAGAGGGCAGTACCAACTGGGGTATTCTCGGTCAAACCTAACGCTGGATGGCCGGAACAGGTTGCCGGCCGGATTATGTATCCGGCTGCCCCGGAATACTTTGGAGATTATGCGCGAACATTTCGAAATGCTGGTGCAAGTATCATCGGCGGTTGTTGTGGCACTACCTCACAACACATTTTGTATATGAGAACAGCACTGGATGAGATGCCAGCTATTATCGTAAAAGACATCTCTATCCAGCCGATAAAAACCATAATAGAACATAATATCAACGAGGAATCAGCAACGCAATTTTCACAAAAATTAGCTAACGGGAAATTCGTCACTGCTGTAGAGATGGATCCTCCTAGAGGTTTATCCACCCACAAACTTTTGGCTGGAGCAAGCTTATTAACAGAAGCTGGTGTGGATGTGATAAACGTAGCCGATAGTCCGATGGCACGCATGAGGATGAGCCCTTGGGCTGTATGTAGCCTGATCCAAAAAAGCACCAACTGTGAAACTGTTTTGCACTTTCCAACCCGCGGCAGGAATATGCTGCGGGTCCAGGGCGATCTTCTGGCTGCCCATGCCTTAGGAATTCGACATGTGTTTATCGTAATGGGCGACCCAACTTCGATTGGTGATTACCCTGAGGCAATGGATAATTACGACCTGGTCCCATCCGGGTTAATTAAATTGATTAAACAGGGACTCAATATTGGTATTGACCATGCCGGATCAGAGATTGGGCAGCCCACATCCTTTGTCACAGGCTGTGCCTTAAATTTGACAGCTATAGATATGGATACTGAAATTAAGAATCTGCGGCGAAAAATCAAAGTGGGAGTAGATTTCATCCTCACACAACCCGTTTTTGATCCAGCCGTAGCACTTAAATTCCTGGACCACTACATCACCAATTTCGGCAAAATACCGGTGCCATTGCTAATGGGAGTACTGCCTTTGAATAATCCGCGCCATGCTGCTTTCCTGCAGAACGAAGTACCCGGAATCAGCATTCCGGATAAAACGATGCAGAGGATGAATCATTGTGATGGTCCCACGGATCAACTTGGCGTGAGACTTACACTTGAGATCATAGACGAGATGCGCTCTCGAATTCAGGGAGTGTATATCATGCCGGCATTCAGCAGGTATGATCTGGCTGCAGAAATAGTAGATGAAATTAATAAGGCATAAAGTCCGTGACCATCTTAAATAATTATCATAAGCTTGTGTTATAAACGCGAAAATTAATAAACAACCAATATCCTAAACAGTATATAATATCTGCAGGAGAAAAAATGCTGCTGGTCATCGACATAGGTAATACAAACCTCACGATTGGTCTCTATGATGGCGATAAATTTGGCGCTCATTGGCGGCTCGGAACAGACCATCGGCGTATGCCGGATGAATATGGGCTGCAACTTCTGGGTTTATTGGAACATGCTGGCCGCAAACCAGTGGATCTCGCTGGCGTTTGTTTATCTTCGGTTGTTCCACAACTGACATCACGGTTGGTTGAAGCATGCAATAAATATTTGAAGCAGGATCCATTGGTTGTAGGACCTGACCTTAAAACCGGTGTAACCATAAAATATCATAGTCCAGCAGCCGTTGGACCTGATCGAATTGCAGACGCTGCTGCCACAGTAAAATTATACGGCGCTCCTTCAATTGTTGTTGATTTTGGGACTGCAACCACTTTTAATGCGATCAATGCAGAGAAAGAATACCTCGGAGGTGCAATTGCTCCAGGTGTGCTCACGGCAGCCGATGCGTTGACAGAGCATACCAGCCGTCTGCCAAAAATTGATGTCATCAAACCTCCATCTGTCATTGGCAGGAATACTGTTCATGCCATGCAATCTGGTTTGTATTTTGGGTACGTTGCTTTGGTGGAAGGTATGCTTGTGAGGATGAAGATTGAGTTAGGCGGTCATGTGAAAACGATCGCAACTGGTGGGTTAGCTGAATTAATCGCGCAGGAAACGAATGTATTTGATGTCATTTCACCCTGGTTAACTTTGGAAGGGTTACATATTCTTTGGGAGTTAAATAGGTAAAAAAATGAGTATAAATATATTTCAAGGAAAATCGATATTACTTGGCATAACAGGCTCGATCGCGGCTTATAAAGGGGTTGAATTAGCTTCCCGGCTCACCCAGGAGGGCGCACTTGTGGATGTTGTGCTGACACCTTCTGCGGAGAAATTCGTACAACCGTTGTCCTTTCAATCGGTAACCGGTCGGAAAGCTTTTGCGGATGCAGACTTGTGGGGTGGGGAAGGTCATGTGACCCACATTGGATTAGGGCATGGATCCGATTTGATCATTATTGCGCCGGGCAGTGCAAATACCATAGCACGCATTGCCCATGGATTAGCGGACAACCTGTTGTGTGTCACCGCCCTGGCAGCAAAATGCCCGATGATCATCGCACCGGCGATGGATGCTGGGATGTTCAATCATCCAGCCACCCAGAGAAACGTAGAAATTCTCAAGCAACGCGGGGTAACATTTATCGGTCCTGCCTCGGGGCACCTCGCATCCGGTTTGGTCGGAGTGGGCAGGTTTGAGGAAACCGCAACCATAGTTGGGGTTTCCCGCTGGAGACTTGGTCTTGGTGGCGACATGAGTGGCAACAAGATAGTCGTTACTGCAGGTGGCACCCAAGAGACGATCGATCCTGTAAGGATGATCACGAACCGCTCAAGTGGCAAACAGGGATATGCAATTGCCCAGGCGGCTGTTGATCATGGCGCTGATGTAACTTTGATTTCAGCGAATTGCAATCTTCCTGTTCCTTACGGGTGTAAGATCATTGAGGTCAATTCAGCCGCAGGAATGCTTGGTGCTGTGAGCAATGAAATTAAGGATGCAGATTGTTTGATCATGGCGGCTGCAGTTGCTGATTTCAAGCCAATCCAAACTGCTTTAGAAAAGATAAAGAAAGACACCGAACTTAGTTCGATCGAGGTCGAACCGACTCGGGATATTTTAAAAGAGGTTGCCGCTCTCCGAAAATCAATGCCGAAGCTACGATGTGTGGTGGGATTTGCAGCTGAAAGTGAAGATCTCCTTCAAAATGCTCGTTCAAAACTAAAGAAGAAAAATCTAAATTTGATCGTTGCCAATGACATTAGCGCCAGTGATGCCGGCTTTGGTGTCGATACCAACCGGGTGATTTTAATCGAACCGGATGGAAAAGCAGAATCTTTGCCTTTGATGACAAAGCGAGAAGTGGCAGAGTCGATATTGGAGAAAGTGGCACAGATGCTAAATTAAGCGTCAAGGGATCATCAATGAAGATACTTGTAATGTCTGATATTCATGGCAACATCAACGCCCTTGAAGCAGTCCTTGAGGATGTCGGGAAAGTGGATAAAGTGTGGTGTTTGGGAGATCTGGTCGGTTATGGCCCGGACCCAAATCAATGTATTAAAAAAATACGATCCTTGAAGAATTGTGTATGCCTGATGGGTAACCACGATTCTGCTGTATTAGGGAACATGGATATGGAGGCTTTCAATAGGGACGCTAGATTATCTGTAGAGTGGAACCAGAAATCAATTGATCCTGAAAATATGAAGTTCTTAAAAAATTTACCTGAGAAACATGTAGACCATGATGTTACTCTAGCCCATGGCAGCCCCCGCAACCCGGTCTGGGAATATATTCTGGATTGGCAGGTAGCTATGACAAATTTTGATCATTTTGAAACCAGTTATTGTTTTGTGGGACATACTCATATCCCAGTCATATTTCAGATGCTGGAAGAGGAATTGGGTTCTCAATTACAAATACTTTCACCTGTAGGACCGGTTGAATTATCCGGAAAAGCCATCGTCAACCCTGGATCTGTAGGTCAACCCAGGGATCGAGACCCTAGAGCTTCCTATGCGGTTTATGATACAGAATCCAGGATTTGGGAACCAAGGCGGGTGGCCTACAATTTGATTGAAATGCAGGAACGCATTACAAGTTTTGGTCTGCCTGAAAGAAACGCGATCAGATTGGCCGATGGTTGGTAATGGAACAATTAGAGCAGTTCAACGTCTAAAGAATATACTAGTCGAAATCTGGAGGAAAAATGAAGACAAAAATCTTATCTCTGGCTATCCTATCAATCCTTTTCCTGTCATCTTGTGCCGCCGCAAGTCCATCGGTGGTTTCCAGCGAAAAAATGATGGATGGCGCTCCTGCCCCTATGGAAATACCCGGCCTGGGTTATGCTCCTGAAGCGCCTGTAGCTGATTATGCACTTTCTGAAAGCAGCGCTGTTGGTGGAGCCGCTGTAGACAGACTTGTAATTAAAAACGCAACCATATCGATCATCGTTGCCGACCCATCAATAAGTATGGATACGATTTCCAAAATGGCGGATGAGATGGGAGGTTGGGTCGTGTCTTCCAACCTGTACAAAATCCAAACCGGTGAGGGTGTGGAGATTCCACAGGCAAACATTAACATCCGCGTGCCTGCAGACAAATTGAATGAAGCATTGATGAGTATCAAAGAGGAAGTTGAAAACCTTGAAACAGATGTTAGATCTGAGAATGTCAGTGGACAGGATGTTACTTCCGAGTACACCGATTTGACTTCTAGAAGAAACAACCTGGAAAGTGCTGAAGCTCAACTCCAGGAGATCATGGCATCTGCCAACAAAACTGAAGATGTATTAAATGTTTTCAACCAGTTGACCCAAATCCGGGGCGAGATTGAAGTAATAAAAGGCCAAATGAAGTATTACGAAGAATCATCATCATACTCATCCATTAATGTTGAAATCATTTCGCAAGAATCCATCAAACCGATCACAGTGGCCGGCTGGCAGCCACAAGGGGTTGCACGGGATGCGGTTCAGGCATTGATCAATACTTTCAAAGTACTGGTAAATATAATCATCTATTTTATTATCCTGGTCATTCCGATCCTGCTAGTTTTGTATGCAGTAGTCAGGTTGCTCATCTGGTTGTTCAAAATTGTATTTCTACGGAAAAAGGATAAAAAAACTCCTGTAGAAGAAAATACTTCAAAGTAAGGCTAATTATCTAGAAAATGCAAACTTAAAACCGGATGGTATTCTCATCCGGTTTTTGGTATGAATAATTGATCTACACTATTGATTGATGTTCATTGCCATGAATTTAGTAATTGATTGTGATTTTCAAAAATTTACTAAAATTGACAGGATGTCTGAATATTTGATCAGTGCTTGTTAATCGCGAAGATTTACCATTTTCTTCTATGAGTTGGATTTCTTGACGCGGAAATTTGAGAAAAACTTCACCTGAGACATTCCTCGGAAGGTGAAAAACTACCCGGATTTGCTTGCCGTTATCAATCCAATCGTCCACCTCCATGCCCTGAGAAATATGAAGGCTGCTGCCTACATAAATTGGGTGTTCAAGTCGATCTTCTCGTATAGCAGCCATCCAGGTGGCATGCGCCGGGAGTGGATCAATAACGAATTTTCCGCTATCGCTCTTTGTCACCTTTTTAGTCCAGAACGAACTTACGATCCAATCAAGGTTAGGATCCAAATTAAAACTTTTCAAGCAAATGTTTGGCTGACATGGCTGATCAGACCAATTGGTATAGCTGACCAGGTGCCATACTCCTATTGGGCCATCCATATCTACCCTCGTCATTGAAGGTGTGAGCCGATCTTGCCAATCCAGGACCATTGGTGTCTTTCCAATAATTGGAATGAGGGATCGAATGATATTCATTCGCTCTGGTGGAATCTGCGATAGGTCATCGGAAAGTAGTACCAGTCCACCAGACATTGCTGTCAAACTAGCCTGGGTTTGTATTTCTGACTGCGTCAGATTTGTAGTGGTACGAACAAGGAGGCAATCAGGATCGTTTATCCACCAACGTTTGTGGTACCAGGCCCGGGTCAAAGTATTTTGCAAAGCATTTTCAACCGACGGAATGTTAGGTTCATCCGGTAGGAGCAACTCAACACCCTTGTACTTCGGTTTCCAGTCTGAGGCAACATCAGCTCCTATTCGCATGGCGTCCACGTGACCGATCATTGCTCCGATCGGGGCACCGCAACCGAGAATGTAAGTGTCTTTACCGGCAGCATCACGGACCAGACACATAGCGCTATCATAGATTTGGGCGCGGGTGAGGGTTTGATCGTAATGTTTTCCTGGAATCGCGGCAGCATAGAGAAAATCCAGTTTAAGGTAAGGAAACCCCCAAGTATTTACCGCGGTGTCAATGACTTTGTAAATATACTCCCTGGCAGCAGGATGAGACATGTCCAAAGAAGTTGTAAAATTATTCCAATTCCAACCTGATTTAACAAATTTGCCATTCTCCTTTTTCAAGATCATTTCCTGGTGATTCCTATAAACCATTGAAGATGGATGTACTATGAATGGTGCTAACCATACACCTGGCGTGTACCCTGCTGATCTGATGGCTTGGGTAAGCGGTTCAAGGCCTTCTAAAAATTCTGGCTTAAAATCCAACCAGTCGCCCACAGCTTTTTCGAAACCATCATCGATTTGGATAAGATCCAATGGAATGTCTGCCTTCAGGTCGGAAATAAGCTTAATATTGGAGAGTAAGTTTTTAGGCGAAATATGCGTATAGTATTCATACCATGAGCACCATCCCACCGGGATGTTCGGATTGACATGTGCATGGTTGTCTTTGGCCGAAGCTTCGATATAAGGTCCCAATGGATCTGAGTCCTCGAAATCGACTATTTGGATCACTGCCCAATCGGTGGAGATGGATTGAGCTGTCAATATACGCACACCATCACAATTCGCCACCAATTTGATCCGGGGTTCAGGAATGAGATCCACGACCGCATGGCCGAATTGTTGTTTTTGCGAGAGAAAGCCAACCAACAATCCCTGTCGGGTAGACCGATCAATGATAACTGAGAAGAAATCGCTCGAAAACTTTCCTCGCTTTCTAATAACCGGGGTCGAGGCATTGTTCCACATGGGTCTTTCGAGAAAATTTAACCGTGAAATCTTTTGCTTTTGATTCGATGAATATGTGCCGCTGTAACTCCAGGATTGCCATCCATTGACATAACAAGCATAATCAGGTCTGGTTGTACGAAAAATGGAGGGGTTTGAGGGAGAGCTTTCGACTAAGGTGATACTGTTTAGTTCAATAGTATCAGCGCTGTGGTTTTGTATGTGCAATCGCATGAGGAATAGCGGAGAAGAGCCGAGGAAGGCAAATTCAGTAGTGATATTTAAGCCATCTATCTGATTTACGCATGTGAGGATATTCGCAGCACTACCGTGCATTTGCAAAAACTCACTTTTTTGAGAAATGCGTGCTTGATCGTATGAAGGTAAAAGCTCTCTTTTCTTTCCGTTTTGCTCAATAATGATTTTGGGATATGAACTTGATAATTCAATACCAGTGATAGGATGGATTAATAACCAGGTATTATCTTCACGAATCGAAAAATCAAAATTTGAGTAGTTGAAACTCTGCACATTCACCTCCATGGAGATATCCATAATATAGCATAATTGGAATTAAACCAAAACCGCGTCATCGGTGGCTATGCCGGACGCGGAATATGGTATTAGGAGAATGTACTAATATGATAGGATTTTATGTTAATAATAATGTGAAAAATAATTAATAATTAGATGAGAGCAAAAGCAATTAATTCAATTCTTGCTGGATTTGTTCTTGGGAAATCATTCCTTGTCGTAAGATTTTATAAATTGGACCGGTGCAATCAACTACAGTTGAAGATACTCTCGTGTTGGTTTGTCCTCCATCGATAATTAAACCCACCTTGCCGTGCAAATGTTCGAGTACCTCGTCGATATTTGTGGAGCTGCGTTCTCCGGTGAGATTCGCAGATGTAACTGCGAGTGGTCCTGTTATGCGGATCAAATTCCTTGTAAAATTGTGGTCAGGAATACGGACCCCAACCGTTGGGAGGATGGATAGATTTTCGGGTAAGGCAGGGTTTCTGGGTACCACCAGTGTAAGTGGACCGGGCCAGAATGCTATTGCAAGCTTTTCGGCATATCCTGGTATGGATGAACATATTTCAACCAATTGAGATTTATCAGAAAGCAGAATTGCAATGGCTTTACTTGCATCACGACCTTTAATCTCGAATAATTTCTGAATTCCTACCTGGTCAAAGGCACTCAATCCAATCCCGTATACAGTATCAGTCGGAATGCCAACCACTTCACCGGATTTTATCGTCATTGCGGCTGTTTCTAAAGCTAAATAGGAATTTTCATTTATAACTTTTGTGATCAATTTACGTACTTTCGATTATCATTAACCTATTCTTACCGGAGAAATCCTTCAAAATTTGAATTCTTGCTGCAGGAAAGTATACTTCGGCAAGATCCCTCGCAGATTTTCCCTGTTCTGCTTCAATTTCAAGTAAGAGACAAGATTGCTTGGCAGCAATTCGATTCGCATCCTGCAATAATTTGTGTATGATTTCCAATCCATCCAAACCGCCATCTAGCGCCATGACTGGTTCATGTTCAGAAACAGCCAAACTGGGAATCTTCGATGCAGGAATATACGGTAAGTTGGCGCAAATAAGCTGGAACTTTCCTGATATCATCGAAACCAGGTCAGCATTAATAAGATCAATATTCTTCTCCAAATGATGAAAAACAATATTCTCCTTTGCCACTTGAATTGCTGCCATGGAACGATCAACTGCCACTACACTCGCATTATTGAGATGGGAAGCTATGGCAATAGCAATACAACCAGACCCGGTCCCAACATCCAGGATTGGACCACTGAATTGATTATTTTGGAATATGGAAAGTGCTTTTTCAACAAGTAGTTCAGTTTCAGGTCGTGGGATTAGAACATCTGGTGTTACCTTGAATTCCAACCCATAGAAATGACAAACTCCCAGGATGTAGGGCAAGGGTATGGATTGCTCAAGTTTTTTTATTGACTTTTCAATTAATAATAATTCAGTTGAGTTTATTCTGTATTCCGGGTGAGAGAGGATCCAACTGCGATCATGCTCTAATGTTGTGGCTAGAACTAACTGGATTTCCAGGTTGCCTGATCCTGGGATGTTTTTCAGCCGATCGCTTGCTTCCGCTATAAAGGATTCAATCGTTGTGGTCATTTCCGGAAAATGTTAATCATCATCACTTGAATCTGCCGAGAGCCGTTCTGATTCATTTCTCAAGGCAAGCTCTTCAATGAATTTATCTATATCACCTTCCATGACACCGGCCAGGTTGTAATTGGATACGTTTATCCGATGATCTGTTACCCGGGATTGTGGATAGTTGTATGTTCGGATTTTCTCTGATCGCTCACCTGTTCCCACCTGAGAACGGCGCGTTTCTTCAAGTTCCTGTTGGCGTTTAAGTTCTTCCATCTCAAATAATCGTGCTCTTAAAATGCTCATCGCGCGAAGTTTGTTTTGTAATTGCGATCGTTCATCCTGACAGGCTATGACGATCCCGGAGGGAAGGTGCGTAATGCGTATAGCTGTCGAATTTTTTTGCACATTTTGGCCACCGGCGCCGGCCGATTTATAGATATCGATGCGGATATCTGAGTCTGGAATATTTACTTCCAGGTCATCCACTTCTGCCAGCACCGCAACTGTCACTGTTGAAGTGTGAATTCTCCCCTGGGATTCTGTGCTTGGGATACGCTGGACGCGATGTACTCCGGATTCATATTTCAACTTGGAAAACGCTGATTTTCCTTTGATCTGGAAGATAATTTCTTTAAATCCACCAATTCCAATTTCATTCTGAGAGAGAACCTCATATTTCCAGTTCAACCTCTCAGCATAGTGAGTGTACATTCTATATAAGTCAGCAGCAAACAAGGCAGCCTCATCTCCGCCGGTACCTGCCCTTACTTCCACAATGACGTTTCTTTCATCCCGCGGATCTTTTGGAATGATCAAAGCCTTGATCTGTTTTTCAAGGATTTCAATCTGTGGCTCAAGCTCCGATATCTCCGCTTCAGCAAGTTCCCGAAGGTCATTATCATCGTTGTTTTGCAATGCCCTGGCTTCACCCAATTTCTCTAAGGCATTTCTATAAGATTGACTTTTTAGAACAATCGGTTCCAGGTCAGAGCGTTCCTTTGCATACTCTGTCGCCTGTATATAATCGTCGCCGACTTCTGTGAGGAGGCGGTTCAATTCTTCATATCTTTGTTCAATACCAGCTAGCTTATCTAACATACTTTATAAAAATTCCTCGCCTATTGAAATAAAACATGTCTTGAAAAAGTATTATATGGATAATATCTGTCGGATTAAGATATAATTAATGAAGTTACCCATTATTCATTTTAGGAGACATACTATGAATGTCGTTGGATTAGCTCAATCCCAATTTGCAATTACAACAGTATATCACTTTTTCTTTGTTCCCTTAACGCTTGGTCTTTCGATCATCGTGGCGATCATGGAAACTTTATATGTCGTAAAAAAAGATGATGTATATAAAAAGATGACCAAATTTTGGGGGAAATTATTCCTGATCAATTTTGCGGTTGGAGTTGTGACTGGGTTGGTCATGGAGTTCCAATTTGGCATGAACTGGTCTGAATATTCCCGATTTGTCGGAGATATTTTCGGTGCTCCACTAGCAATTGAAGGAATAACAGCTTTTTTTCTGGAAGCAACCTTTATTGGTTTGTGGGCTTTTGGCTGGGATAAATTGCCAAAAGCGGTGCATGCAGCTACCATCTGGTTGACCGCGCTTGGTGCTACAATCTCAGCTTTGTGGATTTTAATTGCGAACTCATTCATGCATTTTCCAGTTGGTTACACAATGGTGGATGGAAGGCCAATTATGAGCGATTTTGGAGCTCTGGTTTTCAATCCACATGTCTGGACACAATTCCCTCACACAGTATTTTCCGGGTATGTGACAGGCGCATTTTTTGTAATGGGCATTTCAATTTATCACTTAATTAAAAAAACCCATGTAGACCTGTTTCAAAAATCTTTCAAATTAGCGACGATTTTTGCACTTGTTTCGATTGTGGGTGTCATTTTAATCGGTCACCAACAAGCACAATTGATGGTCAAGCAACAACCAATGAAAATGGCTGCTGCAGAAGCCCTGTGGAATTCAGAAAACCCGGCGTCGTTATCAGTGTTAACTATTTCCAATGAAACGACTGGCGAAAGCAGTGTGGATATTAGAATACCGTATGCATTATCACTGCTTTCTTATAGCAGAATGACCGGTGAAGTAACCGGCATCAACGAGTTGCAGGAACAGCTTACTGCCGAGTATGGGCCGGGAGATTATATTCCTAGTGTATTCATGAATTACTGGAGTTTCAGAATCATGATAGGCGCTGGCTTCTTAATGGCATTCCTGGCCGCACTTGGATTATTCATCTGGGTACGACTGAAGTTTAAGCTTAAATCTAAATGGTGGTATTTATTAACTGCTGCCATCTCGCTACCTTATTTGGCGAATACAACCGGATGGTTATTAACTGAATTGGGCCGCCAACCCTGGGTTGTTTATGGATTACTGAAGACAGCAGATGCCGTCAGCCCGACGGTTACCGCTGGTATGGTTCTTACCAGTTTGATCGTTTTTACATTACTCTATGGCGTCTTAATCGTAGTTGATGTTTATTTACTAGTAAAATTTGCAAAGTCAGGACCAGAGGTTGGGGAACCACCAGTCACAGGTGTACTTGTAAACGCAGCGAAGGCGGAGGGATAAATAAATCTAAACATTCTATGGTTTGTTTTGATAGCGGTTTTATATACAGGTTTTTTTATCCTTGAAGGTTTTGATTTTGGGGTGGGAATTTTACTGCCATTCGTTGGGAAGAAGGATATTGAAAGACGAGTGGCTATAAACACAATTGGACCAATATGGGATGCCAATGAAGTCTGGCTTGTGTTGGCAGGTGGAGCAACTTTCGCCGCGTTTCCACACTGGTATGCTACACTTTTTTCAGGTTTTTACCTTCCGCTGTTGCTCGTTCTGGTTGCATTGATTATCCGGGGGGTAGCTTTTGAATTTCGTGGAAAGGTTGAAAGCACAAAGTGGCGGAAATCCTGGGATGTGTGCATTATTATTGGTAGTTTATTGCCACCAATATTATTTGGGGTGGCTTTTTCGAACATCCTCAAAGGAGTACCAATTGATGGAAGTATGAATTATACCGGCGGTTTCTTTAATCTTATCAACCCTTATGCCTTGCTTGGCGGATTAACTTTCCTTGCTCTCTCCACCCTGCTTGGAGCTTTATTCTTAAATCTAAAAACTGCTGGAATAGTACAGGAAAGGGCAAAAGCAATAGCCTCGAAACTGTATCTGCCGGTTTTGTTAATCCTCGTTATCTTCCTGGTCGTAACCAACATCACCACCCGTTCAACCCTCAGTATGGGAGCTGTAATTGCTTCACTTATTGCTATGATTGCTTCTTTGATAGCATATTTTGCTTTTAGAGCCAAGAGGGAAGGGCTGTCCTTTGCGATGTTGGTTCTTGCCAGCGCCGGAAATACAGCAACGATATTTGCTGCATTGTTTCCAAATGTTATGGTCTCTAGCACCAACCCGAATTGGTCGCTTACGATTATTAATGCTGCTTCATCAGTAAATACGCTGAATATTATGGCGATAGTTGTACTTGTTTTTCTACCATTTGTCCTTGTTTATCAAGGATGGAATTACTGGGTTTTCAAAAAGAGAATTTCAGCTAACATAGAAGAACTGCACTATTAATCCATCCTTGAGCCAAATGATCTTTGACCATAATTTAATGCGCCAGACTCGTGCCAAAGGTCTGGCGCTTCAATTAACCATCGTTTCTGGAATCCTTTGTGGGGGATTCATAATCCTGCAGGCAAAATTTATTGCAGAGTTGATCAACGCTGTATTTCTCAATCGAGTCCCTTTGGAATCCATAAAAACGCCGATCTTCCTGCTGGTTTTGGTCATCTGCCTTCGTTCACTCACGCAATTCTTTACAGATTGGCTGGCTGCTCGAATTGGAATTGATGTAAAAGAAAAATTGCGTAGCGTAATTTTGCAGAAAACCATTAGGCTAGGACCAGTTTACACAAGCGGGGAAAAAAAGGGTGAAATAAACGTTTTATTGACAGATGGCATAGAAGCGCTTGATCCATATTTCAGCCAGTACATTCCTCAATTAATCCTGGCAGCGTTTGTGCCGGTTGTCATCGTAATCAGCATTTTTCCTGTCGACCCCTTAAGTTTCTTCATTTTACTGGTAACAGCTCCGCTGCTGCCGATATTTATGTATTTGTTGGGTTCGCAATCCGAAAAAAGCACACAGAACCGATGGCATCAATTATTAAAATCCAATTCATATTTTTATGACACAGTTCAGGGATTGCTACTATTAAAAAGCCTAAATCAAAGCCATAACAGAGGTCAGGCGATACAGAAACACAATGATGAATATCAACTGCTAACCATGAATGTGCTTAAACTTACATTTCTTTCCTCTTTCGTTTTGGAATTTATTGCTACGATCAGCACAGCAGTTATTGCAGTGGAGATTGGTTTACGGTTACTTTCTGGTAAGTTGGATTTTGTCAGTGCAATGTTTGTATTACTGCTTGCCCCTGAGTTTTACCTGCCACTTCGACAGCTAGGCCTGAAATTTCATGCCGGAATGTCTGGTCGAACTGCGTCAAAGAAGTTATTCGAATTACTATCAGAAAAGGATATCGAAGCTTCAGATAGTTTTCCACTTGTTAATGAAACGCATGAGGATATTCCTCAATCTATATCTAGCTCAATGTCGGAATATTTTCCCATAAAATTTGAAAATGTTTCCTCAAGCTATCCGGGTATGGATGCACCGGTATTGAAGCAGATCGACCTAAGGATAGAACGGAATGAGCAGATTGCGTTGGTTGGCCGAAGTGGGGTTGGAAAAACATCATTATCCTATATCTTGATGAGGCTTCTCCCATACACTGAAGGATCAGTGTATTTTGGAGGAAAATCCCTTCTGGATATTTCTAAGGAAGAACTTTCATACCTTGTTTCATGGGTTCCCCAAACTCCATATCTGTTTTCTGGCAGTATTATCGAGAATATCAGTTTGTTTCAGAAAGGTGTTGTCTTATCGGAAATAAAAGAGGCAGCTCATAAGGCGCAATTAGACAGCTTGATCAAACAATTACCGAGCGGACTGGATTCGCAGGTGGGTGAACGCGGCAACCTAATCAGCATTGGGCAAGCCCAAAGAATTGCAATCGCAAGAGCATATTTCCGTAACACGCCTATTCTGGTCATGGATGAACCTACATCATCTGTGGATCCTGAGACTGAATTTGCACTTTTAGACTCACTTGAGGAGTTGAAAAATAATAAGACAGTAATTATGATCGCCCACAGGTTATCCACTATTGAAAAAAGCAATCAAATATTGCTGCTTGAAGGTGGGCGAATTAAAGAGCAGGGTCGCCATGCTGACTTAATGAAATTAAGGAAGCAATATTATCAACTCTATACCGGAGCGTCCAGTGTATAAGCCTCATTTTTTTCAATTCATTATCAAATTGCTGAAGCCGGTATTTTGGAGTGCATTATTTTCAATTGCACTGGGTAGTCTAACGATTCTCTCGGGGATAGGATTAATCGGAACCTCAGCATTCCTGATTGGATATGCAGCTTTACAACCATCGATTTCAGTGCTTCAGGTGGCAATCATCGGGGTACGTTTTTTTGGGTTATCGAGAAGCGTTTTTCGTTATCTTGAAAGGATTACAAGCCATTCTGTCAATTTGAAGATGGTTTCGAAATTGCGGCTCTGGTTTTATAAAAAAGTTGAATCGATAACGCCTATAAAAATTAGGGATGTAAATAGCGGCGATCTTACTTCCAGGGCGCTGCAGGATATAGAAACCCTTGACCAATTCTTCATAAGGGTACTGGCGCCTGTTTCAACCGCAGTAATTGTCATAATTGCAACGTCCATTTTTATTTTATCCTTCGAAAAGTATCTGGGATGGATTACCTTTATCTTGCTCGGGGGGGTTGGCTTTTTCCTGTTTTTACTATCTATAAGAGTGCAAAGAAAGATATTAAGTGAATATTCGTCCGTGAGAGGAGATCTTCATTCGCTCATAACCGGTATTGTTGAGGGTGTGGCAGACATCCGTATGAATGGGGATGCGGCGATATTTCAAAACCTACTGCTTGAAAGCCAAAATGGATTTGCTGGTGTCCAGAAAAAATCCACAGGATTAGTTGCGCTATTAAACGCCCTCCTCCCCCTCATAAGTGGCTTGGGTTTCGTAGTAATTTTTATTACTTCGACTGTATTGTTTGAACACCAATCATTGGATCCGAAATTGATTGGTGTAGCAGCTTTGCTGGTGATGGCCAGCTTCGAAGCATTTCAAACATTTCCACAATTAGGGCAGAATTTGGTACTTTCTCAAAAAGCAGTTGAGCGAATATATGAGATTATTAACATAGATCATAATGTACCCCAGAAACGACAAAATAATCGAATAGCACACTTTTCATCAATAATTATGGAAAATGTGGTGTTCAACTACGCTGGAGATCCCCGAAATGTATTCAACGAGCTCAGTTTCTCAATAAAGAAAGGTGAAAAAATTGCAATGGTTGGCCCTAGTGGTGCGGGAAAAACCAGCCTAATCAACCTCATTTTGCGCTATTGGGAACCCCAAAGTGGAAGTGTTTTGATAAACAAAATACCTATCCAGGAAGTTGGTGCTGAAGAACTTCGTAACCTGGTCAGGACAAGTTCACAGAATCCATACTTCTTTGCTGAGTTGATAAAAGAAAACCTGATGCTTGCAAATCGTGGGGCAAGTGAGGAAACCCTAATTGATGCCTTGTTTTGTGCTCAATGCATGGATTGGGTGAAGGATTTACAAAATGGGCTGGATACACTGATAGGGGACCGAGGGAGTAAATTAAGTGAGGGACAACGTAAACGCCTGGACATTGCCCGTGTGCTTGTATCACGTCCAGAACTGGTAATTTTGGACGAACCCTTTTCAGGATTGGATAGCATAACCGCACGAAATCTTCAGAATTCAATTCTTCATAATGGAAATATTGAGACGCTTATTTTAATCACTCATAATTTATTTGATCTGACCAAATTCGATGAAATACTTTTTTTAAATGATGGAAAAATTTTAGAAAAAGGAAATCTAAATGAACTTATTCGGAACGATGGACATTTTGCACGCATGTATAATATGCAAAAGAATATAATAATTTGAAATTATTTCATGAATAATTTTCATCGTTGACGATGCTCCGATTCACTGCTATCATCAAAAATACATGAAAACAAAAGCATCACTTGGCAAAAAAATAATCTCAACCTTAAAACGTGAGGCACGATGGCTTGCTCCAGGTATCGGAGTAAAGCGTTGGATGCTAATTATCCTGTTAGGAATAACTTTTCTGGCGCTTGGTATTGCATTTATTTTGATCAATATTTATCGTACAGTACCAGAATCAGTTGTTTCTAATATTATCGCATTTCTATCGCTGCAATTTCTCAACCGATTACTTAGGGCATTGATTTTCGGCAGTATAGGACTTGGATTGGTCATCTACGGTTTTTGGGGATTAAACCGGTCCTTACTTCGTCCATTCCTCCAACCCGGAAAACCGATCATTGATACGGTGACTGCGTTCAGAAGAAAGGAAAAAGGTCCGCGAATTGTGGTGATAGGCGGAGGAAACGGCTTAGCCACAATGCTACGTGGATTGAAGGCTTTCTCAAAAAACCTGACTGCAATTGTGACAGTTGCTGATGATGGCGGATCGTCAGGTGAATTGAGGAAAAAAATGGGGGTTTTACCTCCTGGTGATATTCGTAATTGCCTGACGGCACTATCTGATGATGAAGAATTGTTAACACAGCTATTCCAATATCGTTTTTCTGATGCCAGTGGATTGGATGGACACTCTCTGGGGAATTTGTTTATTACCGGTCTGGCCGAGATTACCGGTAGCTTTGAAGAAGCTGTCGCTGAAAGTGGTAGGGTTCTTGCCGTTCAAGGACGCGTGCTTCCATCCACACTCATGGATGTAAAGTTATCGGCTGACATTGCATTGCCAGAAAAAGTTACAAGAGTATATGTAAAAGGAGAATCAAAGATCCCCTTGGCAGCAGGCCAGGTAAAACGTATCTGGTTGGAACCGGACAACCCGCCTGCTTATCCACCAGCTATTCAAGCAATTTTAGCAGCAGATTTGTTGATAATTGGTCCTGGATCGCTTTATACAAGCATTCTGCCTAATCTTCTTGTGCCAGATATTCTTGCAGCAGTTAAAGCAAGCAAAGCATTAAAGTTTTATATATGCAACCTTGCCACCCAACGTGGTGAAACGGATGGCTATACCAGTGGGGATCATGTTTCCACAATCGAGAAACATGTTGGAGATAGAATATTCGACCTCATTCTATGTAATGATAAATGTGAAGGACCTCTTCCTGAGGGGGTGGAGTGGGTGCAACTCGATCCCAACCTTGAACGTAACTATCCCCTTTACCGGACAGATCTTTCGAACAACGATAGTCCGTGGCGGCATGACTCGAAAAAGTTAGCGCAGGTGATAATGGATATTTATTTTGATCGCACAGGTCCTCTTCCAGACAAGGACATGACCGTATAAATCAGGTTGTCTATTCATTTGCCCAATGCATTTGGGTATGATAAAATTTCTCTAATTTGAAATCATTATTAATTATTAGGAGGCGTTAAATGTCAGTAAAAGTAGGAATCAATGGTTTCGGGCGTGTTGGTCGTCAAGTATTGAAAGCGATGTTGGATTACCACGGTGGAGAATTGGAAGTCGTGGCAATCAACGATCTTTTTGATGCGAAGACGAATGCCCACTTATTCAAATACGACTCTAATTATGGAAAATATGATGGAGAAGTATTAGTGGATGGTAGTGATCTGGTAATAAATGGCAAGAAATTGAAAGTCTTTGCTGAAAAAGATCCCGGCGCTCTTCCATGGAAATCCCTTGGCGTAGATATTGTTATCGAGTCCACTGGTGTATTTACAGATGCTGTAGGCGATCCAGGTAAGGGTAAACTTGGGGCTAATATCCACATCACAAAAGGCGGCGCGAAAAAAGTGATCATTTCTGCCCCTGCAAAAAATGAAGACTTAACAGTGGTTTTGGGCGTAAATGAGGATAAGTATGATGCTTCGAAGCATCATGTGGTTTCAAATGCAAGCTGTACCACGAACTGCCTGGCACCCGCTGCCAAGATTGTTCATACAAACTGGGGAATTCAGTATGCTGTCATGACCACTATTCACTCTTACACTAACGACCAGGTTATCCTGGATCAAGGTCACAAGAAGGAATTACGCCGGTCACGTGCTGCTGGTTTGAATATCATCCCAACCAGCACTGGCGCAGCCAAGGCTGTTTCACTTGTCATCCCCGAATTAAAAGGCAAGTTTGATGGTTTTTCAATGCGTGTGCCGTCACCAACAGTATCTGTCGTGGATTTCGTGGCGACTGTAGAAAAACCAGTCACCAAGGAAGAACTAAATGCTGCTTTCATAGATGCATCTAAAGGTGCATTAAAAGGTATTTTAGGTGTGACCAATGGTGATTATGGTGATCCTCTGGTTTCGTCAGACTTCAAAGGCGATCCTCGGTCATCTATTGTTGACCTGACCTATAATATGGTTATGGGTGGCAACCTGGTTAAGGTTGTTACCTGGTATGACAATGAATGGGGTTATTCCTGCCGAACGGCTGACCTCGCAGCTTTAATGGCAAAATCACTTTAGTACGATGAAGGCTATTCGTAGCCGGTTAGATTAATTTCATAGGCGTAATGATCTTTTGTGATCGTTACGCCTTCATTTCAATGTAATTGGAGGGAACCATGTTTAATAAAAAAACTGTTGCTGATCTGGACGTAAAAGGCAAGAAAGTATTTGTTCGGGTTGATTTCAATGTACCCATCAAAGAGGGTGTGGTTGGGGATGATACTCGAATTCGTGCAGCATTGCCAACGATTGAATACTTACTCAAAAACGGTGCTGCCGTAATTCTTGCTTCACATTTGGGAAGACCAAAAGGAGGACCAGAAGCAAAATATAGCTTGAAACCAGTTGCAGATTATTTGGGGAAACTATTAAGCAAGCCGGTTTCATTTGCTGAAGACTGTATCGGACCGAAGGCAGAGGAAGCTGCAAAAGCCTTGAAGGCTGGTGACGTTTTAGTGTTAGAGAACACTAGATTCCATGCAGAGGAAGAAGCCAATGACCAGAATATGGCAAAATCAATGGCGTCTCTAGCGGATCTTTATGTCAATGACGCATTTGGCACCGCGCACCGCGCCCATGCTTCCACAGAAGGCGTTGCCCGCTACCTGCCAGCCGCTGCTGGTTTCCTCCTTGAAAAAGAGATCAAATATCTTGGTCAGACTGTTGCCGACCCCAAACATCCATTTGTGGCTATCCTTGGTGGCGCCAAGATCAGTGATAAGATTGGCGTGATCAAAAATCTTCTAATAAAAGCTGATTCTATTCTAATTGGCGGAGGAATGGCGAACACCTTCTTCAAAGCTGAAGGATATGAAGTAGCTGATTCACTTGTAGAGGATACTGCACTCGAGACCGCCAAAGAGTTGTTGAAGAATAGTAGCGGAAAAATTCGACTGCCAGTGGATGTGGTCATTGCTGATAAATTCGAAGAAGGAGCAGCTCACAAAGTGGTATCGAGCGGCAATGTTCCAGCTGGTTGGAGAATATTAGATATTGGACCTGAAACTATAAGCGCTTATGAGAAGGTTGTACAATCTGCTGGAACAGTTGTTTGGAATGGGCCAATGGGCGTCTTTGAATTTCCGGAATTTGCAAAAGGGACTTATGGTGTTGCGAAGGCTGTCGCAGATTCGCATGCAATCAGTGTGATTGGCGGTGGAGAATCAGTTGCTGCAATTCAACAATCAGGACTGGCTGATAAGATCACCCACATATCAACTGGTGGCGGAGCTTCACTTGAGATGCTAGAAGGACTTGTTCTACCGGGCGTAGCCGCTTTACAGGATAAATAGATCGTATAATAATGATTGTATGCAGGAGTTAATCATGAAACTTTCTCCGATCAGATGGATTCTGGCTGTTATTGGGTTGTTGGTATTGTTGTTCGCGCTAATTCAACTTGTTCCATATGGAAGGGATCATGCAAATCCTCCTGTAGTGACTAATCCAAACTGGGATTCACCCCGGACAGAACAACTGGTCCGCGGTGCCTGCTATGATTGTCACAGCAATGAAACATCCTGGCCTTGGTATTCCAACATTGCACCAGCATCATGGCTTGTGTACAAAGATGTTGTTGAAGCGCGTGCAACATTCAATTTCAATGAATTAACACCTGACCAGGCTAGGAATTGGGTTGGAGAGATGACCGAAGTGGTGGCGGAAAATAAAATGCCACCCCTTCAATATATGACCATCCATGCAGAAGCTAGATTTTCTACAGTGGAACGGCAGGAAATCATTAATGGTTTACTTAAGACGTTCAAATAAAATATAAGGAAATTTTTGAAGTACCATAAACCGCAATTCGGGATGTTCACATATAATGAGGTATATGACAATTTTTTATTTTTTGGGAACAATTCATATGCAACCAACGTTAACATTTTACCGTAGTATGATTTAAAAGGTTTTCATTTAATGCAAACAGCGAGGTAAAATGAAATCAAATAGCAAAAGAAATATCATCATTTTGGTCACAATTCTGGTGCTGGTTGGCACAGCGTGCAATCTACCTGTTAGCGGTGTTCCAGCGAACCAACCGGGAGCAGTTTATACCCAGGCAGCAGAAACGATAATGGCACAACTTACATACTCTGTTGTTGAAACTTTTGTAGCCCAGAAAACCGAGGAAGCCAAGACTCCCCTGGTTCCAACCGAATTACCACCAACTGCCACTCAAACTCCAACCGTAGTTCCACCCACAGCGACAAATACACAGGTTCCGCCCACATATACTCCCAGACCACTACCATGTGATTGGGCACAATATGTTAGCGATGTAACTATAGAAGATGGAACAATTGTAAAAGCGGGAGAAGGTTTTTATAAAACATGGCGCCTTAAAAACATTGGAACATGCACCTGGACAACAGATTATGATTTAATTTACTCTTATGGCGATAGAATGGAAGGCAATAAATCCATTCCATTAAGCTATGACGTTGCTCCTGGAAAAACCATTGATGTTGCTGTTTTTCTCCGGGCACCTGATGAAAAAGGCTACTACAAAGGTTACTGGAAGCTGCGAGATGAAAGCGGCAATACTTTTGGTATTGGACCTGATTATAATAGTGAGTTCTGGGTACAAGTCCAGGTAAAGCACACTGCAACTTCTTACGATACACCATTTGATTTTGTCGCAAATTACTGTCTGGCACAATGGAGCAATGACACTCATCTACTGCCCTGCCCTGGAAATTCAGCATCCTTGGGTGGTTTCGTTATAAAACTGAAAAATCCAACACTCGAAAAGGGTGGAACTGATGATGAACCAGCGCTTTGGACCCACCCGGAGTTTATAAAGAATGGATCGATTATTGGCGAATATCCACCGATTCTCATCAAGGATGGAGATACCCTGGTTGCAACGCTTGGTTGCTTAAAAGACGCTGCAAGTTGTAATGTAATGTTTTCTCTCAGCTATTCCGCAGATGGTGGTGCCATTACGAGCCTGGGATCCTGGACAGAAGTATATGACAAGTCTCTCACTTATCTAAATATTGATCTATCTTTCTTAAAAGATCAAAATGTTATATTCTATTTCACTGTCGATGCGAATGGAACTTACAAAGATGATGATGCCTTCTGGTTAGGACCCGCGATTCGAAATTAGAAAAATTTTTTGAATTAGCATCTAAAGATAGGATGGGTTATCGACATCCTATCTTTTGTTTATCGCGTGAAATCTGCTTGAGTTATAATTAATGAATTACATTATTTGTTCATAATATGGCAAGTGATTCAAAATTAGTATTCAGGGTTGTGAATTTATTATTGCAATAATAATTTATATTTGAATTGGAGATAGAAATGCGAAAACCGTTCGTAGCAGGAAATTGGAAAATGAATAAAAATGTGGAACAAGCCAGGCAACTCGTCTCAGAATTATTACCAGGTTTGCAAGAGCTTTCGCAAGTGGAAAGAGTGGTTTGCCCGCCATTTACATCACTTCTACCCATTTGTGCGATGCTTCAGGGCACAGATATTGGCCTTGGCGCCCAGAACATGCATTGGGAGGCTACGGGAGCATTCACCGGTGAATCATCCCCGGCAATGGTTAAAGAGTTTTGTCAATATGTTATCCTTGGGCACTCAGAGCGCCGTAGTTATTTTGGCGAGACAGACGATACAGTAAATAAAAAAGTAAAATCTGCTTTGAACGTTGGACTTGTTCCCATCGTGTGTATTGGTGAAACTCTGTCAGAATTTGAAGATCAGAAAACAGCAATTGTTCTTACTAGGCAAATACTTGAAGGATTGAAGGATTTATCCCCGGAGCAAGGAAAAGAGCTTGTAGTGGCATATGAACCAGTTTGGGCTATCGGTACAGGAAAGGCAGCAAGTGGATCAGGCGCTAACGCTGTTGTGGCTAGGACAATCAGACCTTCCCTCGGCAAGTTATTTGGAGCAGAAGTCAGTCAGGGCATCCGTGTTCTATACGGGGGATCTGTTACGGGAGATAATGCAGATGAATTCTTTAGTCAGCCGGATATTGATGGTGCTCTGGTAGGAGGCGCGTCCCTAAAGGTTCCGAATTTCCTGGAAATTGTTAAAGCTGCTGGAAAATAATTTAGTTAGGTTTGGCTGAACATCAAAACCGCAGATTTATGGTCTGCGGTTTTTGTATGTACATTATATTTTACCCGGTGCCGAACTGTCGATCGCCAGCATCACCCAAACCGGGTATGATGTATCCAATTTCGTTCAATTTTTCATCGATGGCAGCTAGATGGATTGGAATATCAGGGTGTGCGGTTTCCAATGCTGCGATGCCCTCCGGAGCGCCAATAATACCTACGAACCTGATGTTTGTTACACCCCATTTCTTTAGAAGGTCAACGGTTGCTACAGCAGATCCGCCAGTCGCGAGCATCGGGTCGAGGATAAGACACAAGGATACCCTTGGTAACACAGGCAGCTTGTTATAGTATTGAACAGGTTTAAGGGTTTTTTCATCACGATATAATCCGATGTGCCATACTTCTGCCGATGGCAGTAAACCCCAGACACCATCAACCATCCCCAAACCTGCCCTAAGGATTGGAACGAGTTCGATTTCATCTCCAACTTCGAAAGAATTGGAAACACCCATTGGTGTTGTTACTTTTACCGGTTTTAGATCGAGATTTAGGGTGGCTTCGTAAGTAAGCAATGCTGCTATTTCTTTAACTAATTCTCGAAATTTTTGAGGTTCTGTGGAGATATTACGGAGAATAGAAAGTTTGTGCGCAACCAAAGGGTGCCTTGATGGGAAAACGTTTGACATAACCCGCTCCTTCTGTTAAAATAAAGATATTATATCTGTTTTTCGGACAAGCCAAGGACTTACAGGTATAATCAATATTATGATTGAACCGAATGATCGTGTGATATCTCCGGAAATAAAACCGGATGAGAAAAATGACGGAGCTGTGAGACCAAAAACCCTGGACGAGGTGATCGGCCAGGATCAGGTTCGGAACAATCTCAGAATCTTGATCGGGGCTGCAAAAAAACGGAGCGAGGCCATGGACCACATCCTTTTTTATGGTCCTCCCGGATTAGGAAAAACAACACTGGCTCACGTGATGGCCAATGAGATGGGTGTCAATATCAAAGTGACATCAGGTCCAGCAATTGAAAGGGCGGGTGACCTGGCTGCAATCCTCTCCAACCTGAGGGCAGGTGATATCCTGTTTATCGATGAGATACACAGGTTGGGACGGGTTGTCGAAGAAATACTCTACCCGGCTATGGAAGATTTCGCACTCGATATCATTATAGGTAAAGGGCCAGCAGCACGGTCAGTCCGTTTAAAACTACCCAGATTCACTGTAATCGGCGCAACCACCAGGTTGGCACTAATGACCGCGCCTCTTAGAGCTCGGTTCGGCGCTTTGTATCGCCTGGACTTTTACGATTTTGCAGCCATGCAAAAGATCGTTGACAGGGGTGCGAAAGTTTTCAATATTGCAGCAGATTTTGAAGGTGTAACTGAAATTTCCACTCGTGCTAGAGGCACCCCCAGAGTTGCTTTGCGACTGTTAAGGCGGGTCAGGGATTATGCCCAGGTTCGTGGCGATGGCGTGATCACAGGTCCTGTTACTGTTGCTGCATTGAATATGCTCAATGTTGACCCATCCGGATTGGATGATGTCGATAGGAAAGTATTAAGAACGATCATTGAAAAATACAATGGTGGTCCTGTTGGATTGAGTACAATTGCCGCATCGATGAGTGAAGAACCCGATACGATCATGGATGTAGTTGAACCATATCTGATGCAGCTTGGTTTTCTTGACCGAACTCCGCAGGGGCGGATAGCTACTCAACGAGCTTACCAACATCTTGGGTTGGCTTACACCGAGAAAACCCAACCAACTTTATTTGAAGAATAACACCATTGTTAACCTCAGATTTTGATTACAACTTACCAATTGAACAAATAGCACAAACCCCAATAGAACCTAGACATTCGTCTCGTCTGATGGTCCTTGATCGTGTTGCAGACCGATTTGAGCACCGTACCTTTTGGGATCTACCAGAATATCTGCAACCGGGCGATCTGCTTGTCATGAACGATACTCGGGTGATACCAGCCCGAATATTTGCCAGGAAAATCCCAGATGGTGGAAAAGTGGAATTGCTGCTCTTAAAAAAGCAGACTGACGTGATGTGGGAAGTGTTAGTTGGTGGCAGGCGTTTGATCAAAGGTAAAGAGATCGTTGCAATAAATGGGTTACGTGGAAAGATTGTGGAGATGCTGGGTGGCGCAAAAAGGCTTGTTGAGTTCAGCGAACCGGTTGAATTGCACATAAATCAAATTGGAAATGTGCCACTCCCCCCTTACATTCATGAAACGCTGGCAGACCATGAACGGTATCAAACTGTTTATGCCAATCACGCCGGCTCAGCCGCCGCGCCGACTGCTGGCTTGCATTTCACTCGTGAGCTGTTATCTAGAATTGAGGATATGGGTGTCAAATTTGCTTATGTGGATCTACACGTGGGTCTAGATACCTTTGCCCCGGTAACAGAAGAAAAGGCTGACGATCACCACATCCACACCGAATGGTGCGAGCTTTCACAGAAAGCTGCCTTTGAAATAAACGAGACTCGCACCAATGGCGGGCGGGTGATAGCTGTTGGAACGACAACCGTACGAACCTTAGAATCAGCTGCTAAGAATTCTGACAGCAAAATAATTCCACCTTTTGTAGGTGATACAAGTTTGTTTATTCTTCCGGGTTATCATTTCAAGGTTGTGGATGCAATGATAACAAATTTTCATCTTCCAAAATCCACCCTATTGATGCTTGTTAGCGCGTTTGCAGGAAAATATAAGATCCTTTCTGCTTACCAAACAGCCATAGACCGGAATTACCGATTCTTTTCATTTGGCGATGCAATGTTTATCAAATGAGAAGTACATTGTCTGATTCAATTTGTTATCTCGAAGAAACAATTCAAGAATGCCGAAAATGTACGAGACTGGTTTCATGGCGGGAGGAAGTTGCCAAGGTGAAACGAAAAGCATTTTTGGAATGGGAATATTGGGGAAAACCGGTACCCGGTTTCGGGGATCATAAAGCAAGAGTTTTGGTTGTGGGACTGGCTCCTGGCGCACATGGATCCAATCGAACTGGTCGCATGTTCACTGGTGATGCGTCTGGTGATATTTTGTATCGTAATTTGCATTCATTCGGATTTGCAAATCAGCCCAATTCTTTGGCCCGGAGCGACGGATTGCAGCTAAAAGGATTGTATATCAGCGCTATATGCAGGTGTGTTCCACCTGGCAATAAACCCACAAGAGAGGAGATTAATAATTGTCTGCCATATCTTCTTGAAGAAATGAATGCTTTCGAAAATCTTCTGGGAATAGTCGTTCTTGGTCGAATTGCATACGCGGGAATCGCGAGAATCTTTTTAGATACGGGAATTAGTGTTCCCGTGAAAGAATTCAGTCATGGCAATTTGTTGCACCCGAACGGAACGAATTTATGGATACTTCAATCCTATCACCCAAGCCGACAAAATACACAAACAGGTCGTTTGACCGAAGAGATGTTTTCCGCAATCTGGGTGGAAACTAGAAGGTTATTAGCAATCTAAAGATTATACAAACCTTGTGCAATCTCTTTAATTTAGAAATTACAATAGCTATAATTATATTGAGGTTTTTATGAAGAGAATATTGGGTATTGTACTTATAATTTTTGTTTTAATTGTATTTGGATTTGCGGTGTGGGGTCTGACACCTAGTGGACCTACCACAGATGTTAATCCATTTTTAGTCAGTTCAGATAAAGTAGATGTAGATGAAGATGGCTCCTTGCTAGTATTCACTCCGACCAAATCAAATTTTGAAACGGGTTTAATTTTTTATCCTGGCGGGCATGTTGATTTCAGGTCTTATGCGCCTTTGGCATCTTACCTGGCAGAAAATGGGTATAAGGTGGTGATCACACCTATGCCCCTCAGCCTGGCAGTGTTGAATTCGAATGCTGCACGAAAAGTGATTTCATCCTACCCCGAAATTAATAATTGGATTATTGGTGGGCACTCTCTGGGAGGTGCAATGGCTGCCTCTTTTGCATTCAACAATCTGGAAGATATCAACGGACTTGTCTTACTGGCCTCTTATCCTACTGACAGCAATGACCTGAGTGGAGCGGATATAAATGTCTTAAGTATCTTTGGCAGCGAAGACGGTCTTGTATCGGCTGAAGAGATCAATCATAGTAATTCTCTTCTCCCGAAAAATGCAATATTTATTGAAATTCCAGGTGGAAACCATGCCCAAATGGGTTGGTATGGAGATCAAGCCGGGGATGGAATTGCATTGATAAGTCGTGCAGAACAACAATCGGTAGTCCAGGAAGCTTTATTGAAATTTCTAAAAAATACTGAATAGATTTCGCTTTAATAATGGTGAAGGAAAAAAATTATGGATAAGAATACGATAGGTTCTGTAGCACCTGCTTTTGAACTAAAAGATGCAACCGGGAAATTAGTAAAGATTTCGGATTTTTCTGGAAAGAAGAACCTGCTACTTGTTTTCAACCGGGGGTTTGCCTGACCATTCTGCCGCCGGCATATGGCGCAGTTGCGTCAGGAATATCAGAAATTTGTTGATCTAAATACAGAAATCATTGCTATTGGACCCGACGGCCCACGGGCTTTTGAACGCTTTTGGGAAAGCGAAAAAATACCATTTGTTGGATGTTCTGATGTTGGCAACAATACAGCCAGACTCTATTTTCAGGAGTTTAATCTATTGAAATTCGGTTGGGTGCCTGCATTATTCGTTATAGATAAAACTGGTGTTATTAAGTATGCACATTATGGCAATTCCATGTCGGATATACCAGAAAACAATGAAATATTAAATATTCTCAAGGATCTTTAGCTTTCAGGTCAGTTAAAAGAAATAGTCCGGCAATAACCGGACTATTTTATATTGCATATTCTACTAGCGTCTGAGGGCGTTCCATCCAGCATAAGCTGCGGTTTCAGCCAATTCTGATTCAATCCGTAGCAATTGGTTGTATTTTGCTACACGGTCAGAGCGGGCAGGTGCGCCAGTCTTGATCTGCCCCATATTCAAAGCAACAGCCAGATCAGAAATCGTGGAGTCTTCAGTCTCACCGGATCGGTGAGATGTCACTGCGCGCCATCCTGCGCGCTGACAGGTCTCTACAGCTTCGATAGTTTCAGTTAATGTACCAATCTGGTTGAGTTTGACTAATAATGCGTTACAGGCGTTTTCTTTGATGCCGCGTCGTACCCGCTCAGGGTTAGTTACCAGCAGGTCATCACCCACGATTTGGATCTTGTCGCCAATTTCTTTGGTCATCAACTTCCAGCTTTCCCAGTCATCTTGAGCCAAGCCATCCTCAATGGATACGATCGGGTATTGGCGCACCCAGTTAACCCAGAATTCGACCATTTGCTCGCCGGTCAGCATCTTCCCTTCCTTGCGAAGATTATATTTTTTAGTCTCCTCATCATAAAGTTCAGAGGCAGCCGGATCAAGCGCAATACAAACCTGTTCCCCAGCCTTATAACCAGCTTTTTCAATAGCTTCGAGGATAACTTCCACAGCTTCATTATTGGCTTTGAGGGCAGGCGCGTAGCCCCCTTCATCGCCAACAAGAGTGGCATATCCACGTGCCTTGAGAACACTCTTCAAAGCATGGTAAATCTCTGCTCCCCACCTTAAGCCTTCGGCAAAGTTCGGAGCACCTAATGGCATCACCATGAATTCCTGCGCATCAGTGGATTGCCAGGCAGTGTGAGCGCCGCCATTCAGAATATTCATCATGGGGACTGGTAATATATGCGCGTACACCCCGCCAATATAGCGGTAAAGCGGAAGCCCGAGAGCCGCCGCCGCTGCTTTTGCGACAGCCAGACTGGTTCCAAGCATGGCATTTGCACCAAGCTTGGACTTATTTTTTGTACCGTCAAGGTCGAGCATAGCCATATCTATGGCTTTCTGTTCAACTGCATCCCAGCCGAGTAATTCTTCAGCGATGATGGTGTTTACATTTTCAACGGCTTTTAGAGTTCCTTTGCCGTTATAACGCGCTTTATCACCATCCCGCATCTCGAGTGCTTCATGAATACCGGTTGATGCACCGGAAGGTACACCAGCTCTTCCCCAGCTCCCGTCTTCAAGGATGACTTCCACTTCAACAGTGGGGTTGCCACGGGAATCTAGAATTTCCTGGGCGATGATTGATTCAATTGTTGTGCTCATTGGTTCACCTTTTTATAATAAATTTCTCTGCCAGATCTGGCAATGAGTGCTTGTATAGAGGACTTAAGTATACCTTAATTAAACATTCCCACTGATTTTATTTTCCTGTTGCAGTATAGTTTATCGGGTTTCCATTGGTCTGAATTTCCAGTCTGCCGCATACCGCCTTGATAAAACTTACAAACAGAGGATGTGGTCTATTGGGGCGTGATAAAAATTCAGGGTGGAATTGGGTTCCGACCATAAATGGATGATCTTCCAGTTCTGCTATCTCTACCAGTTTTCCATCCGGGCTTAAACCAGCAAACCGCATGCCTTTTTCACCCAGAACCTGCCTGTAGGCATTATTGAATTCGAAACGATGACGGTGCCTTTCCGAGATCAGGTCGGTGTTGTAAGCTGCTGCAGCGATAGTATTTGGCTGTAGCTGGCACGGGTACAACCCCAGTCTCATTGTTCCGCCCATATCTGTTATATCGCGCTGCTCGGACATCAAGTCGATAACCGGGTGCAGAGTGGCATGATCAAACTCGGTTGAATTGGTGCTCTCATCCTGGAAGGCATACCGTGCAAATTCTATTACCATTAACTGCATCCCAAGACACAATCCCAAGTATGGAATTTTATTTTCTCGTGCATATCGGATGGATTGAATTTTGCCTTCTATTCCCCGGCTGCCGAAACCGCCTGGAACGAGGATCCCATCGGCAGCTTTGATGATCTCCCAGGATTTCCCCTTTTCGATATCAGTCGAGTGGACCCATTGTATATCAATTTCTACGCCAAGATGAATTCCGGCATGTTTCAAAGCTTCTGCGACACTCATATAGGCATCGTGCAGCTCGACATATTTACCGATTAGGGCGATTTTTACAGTAGGTTTTGGCTTTCTAACCCGGTATGTGATATTTTCCCATTCACTCCAATCAGGCTGCTTGGGTGAATGCAATCCAAACCTATTGATCAGGTAATCAGCTACTCCGGCCTTTTCAAGAATTAGTGGAACTTCGTAGAGAATACTGGCCGTCACAAGGGGAATTACTGCTTTTTTTTCTACGTCACAGAATAAAGCAATTTTTTCGATCAAATCTTCTTCTACGGGTGAATCGGAACGTGCCACGATCATATCTGGTGAAATTCCAATTGAGCGCAATTCGCGGACGGAATGCTGTGTTGGTTTGGTTTTTAGTTCTCCATTTGCACCAATGAAAGGCAGCCAGGTTAAGTGTACGAAAAGAGTGTTTTCTCTTCCCAAATCGCTACGTAATTGACGGATCGCCTCCAGGAATGGTTGACTTTCGATATCTCCCACTGTGCCCCCTACCTCCACAAGGACGATTTCCGCGTCGGTACTTTTGGCTACAGCAGCGATCCTTTTCTTGATCTCATTAGTTATGTGTGGAATTACCTGGATGGTTCCGCCTAGATAATCTCCCCGTCTCTCTTTGGCGATAACCTCTGCATAAACCTGACCGGTGGTCACATTACATGCCCGGTTCAGTCGGATATCAATGAATCGTTCATAATGCCCCAGGTCAAGGTCACATTCGGCGCCGTCATCCAAAACATAGACTTCTCCATGTTGGTATGGGCTCATCGTCCCTGGATCCACGTTAATATAGGGGTCGAGTTTTTGGACGGCAACGCTAAATCCGCGTTCTTTCAACAGCCGGCCGGTCGCGGCTGCAGTGACACCTTTTCCAACTGAGCTAACTACGCCACCAGTGAAAAATATATACTTCGTACCAGGCATCCAATCCTCCATTTGAAGTATTAAGTAAAATGGGGAGGATATCCCACCGGATCCTCCCCGCAGCTAATTATTGATTCTAAATCTAAATAATGGCCATTATTCAACTTGGTACCACTCTTGGCTCAAAATATTACTTATATAGGTGTGATATTTTTTAGTTTACCATAAATCCAAATGATTAAAAAAAAGAAAGCGCTTGAAAGCGCTTTCTTTTTTGGTTTTCGAATTTACTTCACTTTATGTTCCAGAGTCCTTGATAGGATTTCATCCTGTTCTCTTGAAGTCGTTTTTCCTTTGCGGGATTTTTCTGCCCGGCTTTTTGAAGTATTTGATTGTTCCATGGCTGCCCGGAGTACAATTTCCATGTAAGTAGGCTCGGGTTCTGAATTTTCAGATTCAAATGCTGCGAGGTCAGCTTCATAGGAATTTTCTCTTCGAGATTTTCCGCCACGGATCGGTTTTTTGGTAGGACGTCGGGTATCTTTTTTCTTTTCAGAGAAATCTTCCAGTTGAACTGGCGCTTCTTCCTTTATTGGTTCATCTTGAAGTGCTTTCAGGCTCAACTTGATCTGTTTCTTTTTCTTGTTCACATCCAGGATCATTGCTTCGACTTCATCACCTTCTTTTACGACGTCACCTGTAGTTTTTACATATCCATGAGCCAGTTCACTTATATGGATTAAACCAGGACGTTCTGCACCAATTTCGACGAACACGCCAAATTTTTCCAGGCGGACAACTTTGCCTTTGACGGTCATCTCTGCTTTGATGTCTTTCCAATCCAATTCGAGAGGCTTGTACATGGATAATTCCACGCGTCCCTCACGAACTTTTTTCACCCACACTTCAACCTCTTGACCTGCCTTTAATACATCATCAACCATCTTAATCGGTTGATCCGGCTTATCGTTGACGATTTGAGATACGTGAAGGTATGCCGGAGTTCCTGTGCCTATATCCACCAGGGCGCCTGCGAGAGAAGTTTTTACCACTTTTCCAGAAAAGTGGGCCTTGAGTTGTATTTCACTTGATTGATTAACGCTGGTTTCCATAGCGTTTCACTCCCATTTTTAACAGTATTTAAGCGAAGGAGGATTATACTCGATGGCTCCCATACTGTCAAACATTGATTATGAATTGCCCTTCATTCAGCAATTTCACTTGAAACTTTGGACTTTGTGATAAATCGAAATGCTATCATTCCAAAAAACAATGGAAGCCAGAATGTTATTCCGCGGTATGCGAGAACGATGACTGCCGCATCTTCCAATGCAACCCGTAATGATACAAGCATAAGAGTCAATATGCCTTCGACGACGCCAATCCCGGACGGTGTCGGTGATACAACAAGAAAAAGATAACCAATACTGAAACCGGCAATGATGGTCCCGCCTGTGAAGGGTACTTTGAATGCCAGGAAGATCATTGTAAAAATTGCAATCAGGAGAGCTTTATTCGACAGGGTGAGTAAAAGAGGTTTGACCCAATTGCGAGGATTGGACTTAAGAGCAAATATACCGTCTGCAGCTTCCTCTGCGAATGTAAATGCCCGTTCTTCTGAGAGGTAATTTCGATGAATGAAGGGTTTTAAAGTACGATTTATTCTATTGGCCAACCAGGCTAGAACTTTCCCAAGTAAATTCGCAGACCTGGCGCCAAGATATAACAGGCTAGTCAGGAATAATGCAATCAAGACAATGATTATCGAGGCAGAAATTTCCGGCCAATCCAACTTGTTTCTTCTGGCGAGTACAGCCAATCCAAGAACAAGGACAGTTAGAAATCCAACATAATCAAAAAGAACATACAACGCCCCTGCAACGGTGACTTTTGCACTGGAGTGGTTTCGGCTGGAGCCGTCTCCTAAAAAGACGGCAATGCCGCTTGCCCCTATTGAAGGGGCAACTACATTGGCGAAATATGATCCTAGAGAAAGGAGGAAGAGCCTTTTAATATTCTCCTCCATTCCGAGGCTGCGGTAAATATATTTATAGGAGACGGCCATATTGAAGTACCAGACGACCTCAAGTGCGATTGCAGCCAGAATAAACCAAACGACGCCCCTCTGCAGCGTTTCCACAACATTTTGAATTTCCGTAAACCTGGAAAAGAGGAATATTATTCCAAAGAGCAAAGCGACAGCAAAAATGAATTTGCGCATATTTGTTGATTATAATTGAAAATTATTTCAACTAGAAATAATCACAGGATGTGTACCGGTGATTATAAATGTTACTGGGTTGTTAATAATTCAACCGCTTTTTCCAGTTGAGTATCCTTCTGATCCGAAATATCTTCGTCTGTCAATTCAACAATATAATCAGGAGTTAAACCAATTTCATTAATCTGACGTTTCAATGGAGTCAACCACCTTGCGATAGTGACTCTGACAGCGCCCTGGTTTCCGTCGAGTTCGATCCAGTTTTGGACAGACCCTTTACCATATGTTTGGATACCGACCAGCTTTGCCCTGCCATAATCTTGAATTGCACCTGCGACAATCTCCGAAGCAGAGGCAGTGCCTTCATTGACCAGGACGACCATCGGAATTTCCCTCGCTATGCCGTTATTTCGATTGTGTTCTTCTTTATAAGTGCCATCTCCATATTGTTCATACATCACAATATCATCTTGTATGAACTGAGAGGCGACGTCAATAGCGCTGGACAAAAGACCGCCACCGTTATAACGAAGATCTATCACCAATCCACTTGGTGATTTTGAAAGTAATTCTTTCAGGTTCTTTTCCAGTTCGGGTTCAGTGTTGTCGCCAAAGGTCGAAATCTGGATATAGGCGATATTATTTTCCAACATTTTCCCGGTGACACTTGGCACCACAATCTTTTCACGTATGATTTTTACATCAAAAGGCTTATCTTCGTTTTTTCTGAGAATGGTTAATGTGATTTCTGTACCAGCTGGTCCCAGCACTTTCTTGAGTACTACGTTCCCATCCAAACCGGTCATATCCTCTCCATCTATCATAATTACCTGGTCTTCCGGTTTCAGACCGGCTTTTTCTGCGGGAGAGTTAGGCATGGGGCTGATGATCGTAAGGAAATCACCGGTCACATCAACCCAGGCGCCTATACCTTCGTACTCGCCCTCTAATTGAATATTTGCCTGGCGCAGCATATCCGGATCGACATAAGATGTATGATTATCACCTAGTGAATCCAACATTCCCTTGATAGCCCCGCGCATTAATAAAGTGTCATTGACAGGTTGATCGACAAACTGTTTGTGGACGATATCCCAGGATTCCCAGAATGGTTTGAATAATGTCCGCAAATCGGACGGTGTTCCTACAGCTTCGGTACTTGTTTGATCTGTCATCAACGTTGGCGGGGTTGTCTGATTGGAATCGCCGAGGAAAGGAAGATCAAGGGAGTTTGGTGAAGACTGACTAAAAACATTTCCCGCTAAAAAACCGCCCGAAAAAGCGCCAACGGTAACAATAATTACACTTGTGATAATTAGTATGATCTTAACTGCTTTGCTTGTCATAACCACTCCTGATAATTTATTATAGTTTTTTCATGATTGTCAGTTGTACCATTGTCTGTTGGGGAAGGATTAAGGTTTTTCGTCAGATTGGATAATTCCAACAGATCTTCATCTTCTGGTTGCCAGGGAGATTTTGCCCTGTCAAAAGCAGACTTATATAAATTTACTGATTGACTGCTGCTCTTATTCCTCAGTGCTGAAAATAAACTGATATTGATCGCGATAATTATGAAAATCAAGATACCAACGATGATGTATCCAATTGTTGGATTCTGAATACTCATTCTGGACTATCCTTTCATTATGGGCGGGAACACGTACTTTAAGTCGTGAATACAAGTAATATGCTGAATTTCGTTCAGGTTTGATCGTTCTGGTGAAACATGTATTGCAGACATACCTAATGAGATGGCAGTTTGAACATTTTTTATCGAATCATCCAACAAGAGGTAATTTTCTGGAATTGGATCACCGACCATATTCATGGCAGTTTTGAAAGCCTGTGGATATGGCTTGCAATATGGATCCATGTCAATTACATCAATCAACAATGAAAAGTGATTTTCTACTCCCAACGCATTAAGAACCCGCCTGGAGTGTGCTTTGTTGGCATTCGTGAAAATGATTTTATCCACGGCAATTGAATTAAGAAGTTCATTCAGCCTTTGATCCGCTCGTATATATTTAGTTACTTCAACATCGTGAACAAAATCAAGGTATTCGTTTGCATCCACGCCATAATCCACCTGCAATCCGCGTAAACTAGTTCCATAAGTGTGGAAGTAACGCTCACGAAGTTCTTCAACTTCTTCAGCAGGTATACCCAAACGTGTATGGATGTATTTATTCATCCGGTCACCCAATACTGGCCATAGTCCGGTATCAGGTGGATATAATGTTTCATCCAGATCAAAAAGGATATGAGTTATTGCCATCCAATAATTTTACCCTGAATAACAGACATGTAGCCATTTTGTATGACATTGCAGCTTTGGGAATAGATTATTCGATCATGTATAATCAACTTATGCCTATCATTCAATTATCTGATGAAGTAGCTTCGCAAATTGCAGCTGGAGAGGTTATTGAAAGACCTGCTTCTGTTGTGAAAGAGTTGATGGAAAACGCAATTGACGCTGGAGCAGGATTTATCAAAATAAACATCCATGGATCGGGACAAACGCAGATCGAGATTTCGGATGATGGTACCGGAATTCCTCCTGAAGAGTTGAAGCTGGCTGTCTCCAGACATGCGACCAGCAAATTAAGTAGCGCTGAGGATCTGTTCAAAATTCAGACACTTGGTTTCCGAGGTGAAGCATTGGCTTCAATAGGATCAATTTCCCACATGACAATTACATCACAAACTGAGGATTCTCAAACTGGCGCGAAGATCGTCGTTGAGGGAGGGCGGATCGTAAACACCAGTGAAATAATTCTTACCCGCGGGACTTCTATTAGAGTTGAGAACCTGTTCTATAATGTGCCAGCCAGGCTCAAGTTCCTAAAAAAAGATCATACGGAAAAGCAGGCAATTCTTGCCTTATTAACCAGATATTCGTTGGCATATCCCGGAATTCGAATGCAGGTTTATCAGGATAATAAACCAATTATTCAAACCAGTGGGGCAGGTAACAGGCGCGAAGTTATAGGAAATCTGTTTGACCCGGACCTTGCCAGACAATTAATATCCATCCATGGAATGGAAGCTGGAATGACAGTGGAAGGTTTTATCAGTCCAATTAATGTGACAAAGTCAAATCGGCGTGAGATCACCTTTTTTGTCAATGGGCGCTGGGTACAGGATTCAACATTATCCTCAGCTTTACTTCAGGCATATCATACATATCTGATGGTAGGAAGGTACCCTCTGGCGATTTTATTTATTTCATTGCCTTCTGAGGACATCGATATAAATGTTCACCCTGCGAAAGCAGAAGTGCGCTTCAGAACACCAGATAGAGTATTTTCACTAATCCAGCGCAGTATCCGCAAAGCCTTATTAACAAGTTCACCCATTCCAGAGGTACCATCAAATAGTAACTGGCAGTTTGGATTGAGTTCACAAAAACAGTCTGACCCAGCATGGGGTATGGGAGCGGAGGTTACTCAATCTAGTATTGAGGTTTTAAGTGCTGGTGGAGGAAATATCCGATCTCAAGAAAACTATGTGCAAACCCAAACGGTAACTGGCATACCTTTACTTAGGTTAATTGGTCAGGTAGGCACTGCATATTTGGTGGCTGAGGGACCGGATGGGTTGTACTTGATCGACCAGCATGCAGCTCATGAACGTGTATTATACGAGCAATTTATCAAACAAAAGGATCAACCTCTCGTCTCACAGCAACTGATGGAAGCTGTAATTGTTCAATTATCAGCCTCCCAAACAGATCTGTTAACAGATCAATTGCCCGCCCTTAATCATTTGGGATTCGGGATAGAAGGTTTTGGTAGCAATTCATTTGTTATAAGGGCAATCCCCGCATTATTTATCAATTTATCACCTGAAGCAGCGCTAAAGGTCTTAGTAGAAGATTTTGAAGAAGATGAATCACCATTCCAAACAGAAATTGAAGCGAGAATTGTTGCACGGATTTGTAAACGAGCTGCGATCAAGGCAGGAAAAACGCTTTCAACAGAAGAACAGCAGCATCTTTTAGCCGATCTTGAAGGATGCTTTTCTCCTCGGACGTGTCCGCACGGTCGTCCGACGATGATCCACTTATCAGTTGAATTACTGGAGAGACAATTTGGTCGTAGGGGTGCGCGTTAGCGTTGTTTTAGAGGCAGCCATATCTCAAATTCTGTGCCTGCTCCGGGTTCACTTTTTACTGAAATACGGCCGTTGTGATTTTCAATGATTTTCTTGCAAATGGACAAACCCAATCCAGTTCCCTGTATCTGCTGTTCGGTATTATGTGCCCGGTAGAATTTTTCAAACAGATGCTGTACGGTCTCGTCGGACATCCCGATTCCATCATCGATTACACTGACATGATGCTCACCAGTCATCTGGTTTGTTGAGATTTCAATATGCCCGCCATTTTGACTATATTTCAGGGCATTGCTAACCAGGTTGATGAAGACTTGCTTTATTTTATCTCTATCAGCGAAAAGGTCAGGGTAATTTGAATCAATTGAATTGGTTAGTAGGATTCCACCCATATCTGTCCTGCTGGAGAAAACATCCAAGACCTCATTGACCAGGTCTCTTAAGTTGAACCAGATAGGTTTAAAGGACGCTCTCCCAGATTCCAGTCTGGCTAGGTCGAGGAATGTTGTAGCCATATCACTCAGCCTCTGTGTCTCAGAATAGATCGTCGCTGAAAGTGCAACTCGACGATCTTTATCTACTTCCGGCTGTTGAAGGAGGAATGCGGCTGTGCTGATCGACGAAAGAGGAGTTCGAATTTCATGAACCAATTCTGAAATTTGATCAGATTGCTGGAAAAGGCGGGTGTTTTCTATAGCCAGAGCAGCTTGGGTACCCAGGACACTCAATATTTCAATTTCGTATTCTCCAAATACTCCGCTCATATGGTTAATAACTTCCAATATTCCTAGAACTTTTTCCTGCACAATTAACGGAATTCCAGCCAGAGACCGCGTAATCACACGTGTTTTTTTCTCAATATCTTCAAAATATCGGGGATCATTTTGGACATCATTGATCATTACCCTTTTACCATGTTTGATCACCCAACCTGCGATGCTGCCTTCCAGAGGAACCACTAATCCCCGCATCACTGGCTCTTCCAATCCGGTTGCTGATTGGAAGTATAGCTCCTTTACTCCTTCATCGTAGAGGAGGATGGATGCTGCTTCTGCGTTGCTTAATTCACACGCAATTAAAGTGATGTTGTCGAGAATACTTTGCAAGTCATGATTTGAGACAAGGTCTTTGGAGATTTCTAGTAGTCTCTGGTAATGCTCCAATCGGCGCAGATCTTGGTCTGAAGTCATTGTATTCTCTCTACAATTTCAGGTAATGTTAGACTGACGTCGTCCCGTAGGATTATCTGTGCAAACCTATCCAAGTGTGTTGAAGCAGAATTTAAGATAATCAATTTAGCGCCATTTTGTACCGCGTTGGATGGAATTGAAGCTGCTGGAATTACTTCCAGAGAAGACCCAACGACAATCATCAAGTCACATTGCTTTGATAAATATTCTGCCATATCCCAGGCTTTTTGAGGAAGTAACTCTTCAAATAGTACGATTCCGGGTTTTATTATCTCATTACATACCTTACATCGTGGAATAATTTCTGTCTCAATAAAATCTGGCAGATATTCAAAACCTGGTATGAATCGATGGCAATTGAAGCAAGATGCGGTTTGAATCGATCCATGTAACTCAATTATGTTACTTGAACCTGCTGAGGTATGCAGGCTATCGATATTTTGAGTGATCACACCTTCTACATTAACAAGCTGTTCCAAGTGGTGTATAGCTTTGTGCGCTGTATTTGGCTTTGCATTGTAAGATGCCTCTACCAGGGGGTGAAACCAAGCATAAAAACGTTCTGGTTGATTGATGAATGTGGAAAGCGAAGCTACTTCTAAAGGATTATCTTTTGTCCAGAGTCCAGTCGATCCACGAAAATCGGGTATTCCGGAAGAGGTAGATATTCCGGCCCCTGTAAAGAAAACTGCCGAGGTTGATCTTTCGATTAATCTGGCAGCTTCGTTTATCGCAATTTCATTTGTACTACGAATCATTTTTGAGGGCCACGCTGTGCAATTGTGGAGGCGATCTTGACATATTGCTGTGCCACTATCCCATCCGGTTGAGCGAGTATCATTGGGGTACTTCTCGTGCTTGCCTGGTATGCCAATTCTGGTGCTGGTGTAATGATCGAAGTGATAGGAATTCCGAGGGCTTCTTGAACCTGTGTCCATGAAAGTTGAATATCGGATCGGATTCGATTTATTAGCACCAGGGTCAGAACGCGGGATTTTGTGAATCCTTTTTCAGAGAGATCATCGATCAATAACTTGGTGCGGGTAACGGTATTTGGCATCGGTTCAACGCATAAGATCATCTCATTACAAAGGCTTAAAATACTTTCCACCCCCGGAAGAATATTTGATCCAATATCAAGAATAACGTAATGACCAAGCTGAGCCAGGAATTTAATGATGGCTGCCAGACGATCGGTGGCATTGATATATTCGATAGATTGTGGATCGTATGAAGCCATCAAAAGTTTTACACCACTGGAATGAATAACGAGTTCGTTCTCAACCATATTCGAAGTTAATTCATTAGCCGGGTGTTTAAGAAGGCGGTTCAGTTCATTTACATTAGTGTACCCGAGGTCGATACCGAGTGTTCCCTGGGATGGGCGCATTTCTGCCACGATAACATCGTTCTTGGTTTTTTGCCGTAACGCAACGCCCACATTCATTGCAAGGGTCGTTGCTCCGATGCCACCTTTAGCTGACATCACTGCGATAACCATACCTTTTGGCTGCAAAGACCCGGTTGGGCGTTTTACATTTCGAGATAGCAAAGCTTTGACGTGGGCAGTTAATTCTGCAGGGTGGGTTGGTTTTGTTAGATAATCATCAACACCGGCATCGAAACCGGCGACTTTGTCGTCAACCATTCCTTTTGCGGTAAACATGATGATGGGTATTTGCTGAATGGCATTATCGCTTCTGATCTGTTTTGTGACTTCATATCCATCCATATCCGGCATCATGATATCCAAAAGGATCAGGTCGGGTTGTTCCATTTTTGCTGTAGCAATCGCTTGGGTGCCATTATTGGCAGCAATAATCTTGTACCCCTGGCGTTGTAACATCAGCCCCACTAAACGCAAGGTTTCAACATCATCATCAACTATCAGGATTTTTTCTGGCATAAGGGCCTCTCGAACAAGAATATTCCAACGCGGGTGTTAGTATTTATTATAATAACATAATCCAATAATGCTATAATCCAAATCGATGGAGTTTTTACAGTTTCCTTACATTCTGCAAGAAAAGTGCCATATTATACCTGATCAGCCGGTAATCGTTGGAGTATCTGGCGGGGCAGACAGCATGTGTTTACTGCATCTACTCCTTAAATTCAGATTCTCTGTACTTGCTGCTCACCTGGATCATAAAATCCGGGAAACGTCTGGAGATGATGCAAATTTTGTCCATAATTACTGTCATTCGAATAATATTCCATTCATACTTCAAGAACTTAATGTAAGTAAATATTGTGAAGAGAAAAAATTAAGCATTGAAGAAGGTGCCCGCAATCAAAGATATGAATTCCTGTTTGATTGCGCAAAAGAACACAAGGCACAGGGAGTGTTGAGCGCGCATCATTCCGACGACCAAGTGGAGACAATTCTGATGCATTTTTTGCGCGGAGCAGGTTTATCAGGGTTGAAGGGAATGAAGGAGATTACTTTCCTAACCCAATTCTCCAAAACCATCCCGCTTATTAGACCATTATTGGAATTTTCCAGGAGGCAGATCGAGAATTACTGCGAGGAAAACCACATCCCTTTTGTGACCGATCAAACGAATACAGATACGACAATATTTCGTAACAAACTGCGGCATGATTTGATCCCCTTATTGGAAGAGTATAATCCCCGGTTTAAGGAAGTCATATTGCGTGGATCTATGTCTCTTTACGCAGATTTCGACTTCATTAATGAGATGGTCGGCAGCGAATTGGAAAACATGATTGTTTTGCAACATTCTTCGCATGTGATTCTCGACTTGGACGCTATCCGCGGAATGCCAAGAGGATTTAGGTGGAACGCTCTCCGAAGAGTCCTAAAGATCCTGCGGAATGATATTCGGGATTTCGATTTTGACACTATACGCCGTCTAGATGAATTCCTTTTACAGGAAAGTACAAAAAAGTTGGAACTGGCAGGTGGCCTTGAAGCTAGAAAGGCATGCGGCAACCTGATGATATGTAATTCTGATTATGAATCCCCAGTAATTGAATATCCTCAGTCTATCGGAGAAGTGTATCCTACATCCTATCCATGGGATATTAAAATGATAAATAAATGGGTGTTGGCAGTACTGGAAACATCATACGAGGACATTATCAAAAATAAGGTTTTTTCCGAAAATCCTTATGAAGTTTATATTGATGGTGGTTCAGTCCGCGAAGAATTATTCTTGAGAAATCCGAAACCTGGAGACCGCATTCAACCATTGGGGCTTGGTGGGCATCGTGCAAAGATCTCAGACATTTTTATTAATCGAGGAATTCCGATAGACGCCAGATTAGCTTATCCTTTGATGTGCAATTCGGAGAGGATCGTTTGGATTCCCGGAGTGACTATATCGGAATGCTGCAAAGTTACTGAGAACACAAAAAAAATCCTGCACCTAAAAATGACCAAGATGCAGGAAAACTAAAAATTTCCTAATCAACTCTTTGAAGCAAGTTGCTTTAATTTCATTGAGATCTCCCGCCATTGAATTTTCGAAACCCCTAACTTTTGACGGATATGATCCCTATCGGCATCGTTCTTCCAGTCGTGCAATACACTGGTCCAGCGGCACATGTCAAAAGAGAGATGTTTTCGCAGACCAGCCGAGCTGCCCAACTCCTCTAATATATATTCCAATCGTCTTTGAGACCAGTTGAACAGTTTATCTGTGGTTGGGTATTGTGCCAGAAATTCCTGGCAGGATTCTACCCACTCTGGTGAGATTTTAATTTTTCTCTCTTTTAAACGATATTGTGGGCTTGAGTACCGAATGAAAACTGAGGCGTTTTCAGGATCATTGATTTCCAGGTGATGGATACTTATTCCCAGGCATTCTCCTTTTTTAATTCCTGTCTCCATTAATAGGCCATACAGGCAGTAAGGCCTGGCATCCAGCTTTTGCCCCGATCTCATTTTTTCTGCGGTTTTATAAAGCATTTGGACTTCCAGGTCAGTCAACACTTCCGGTAGGGGACTAATCACAGATTGCTGAAGCACTTTTTCGGCAGGATTAATCGTCAAGACGCCGAATTTTACAAGCCAATTGAAAAATGATTTGATCGAAGTAATTCGCCTGGAGAGCGTTTTGGGACTACAAGGAATTGACCGTCCCTTCTGAAGCCATTCTAAAAAACGGTTGAGATCGACGGTTGTAATTGACCCCAATGTGTAATCGACAGGCAGGAAAATAGCTAATAAGCGGATATCTGCTGCGAAAGCTTTGATTGTATGCAGCGACCGGTTTTGATCAGCCAGATACAATTTCCAGGAATTCATTGCGGGATTCATGGTTGTGCTGGGTGTGATATGTAGTTCTGCCAATATTTGATCGCTCATAAAATTCTCCTATTAATTGCGTATAGATATTGTAATATTTATAGATACTGTTGTCAATTAGATAATGCATTTGTCAAAAAAGCGTGACTAGCGTCCAGGTTTGGTAATAACAAGGATGCTCCGGAAGGGGGTACCCAAATAGACAAATAACGCGGAAAGATCCATTTGAACGAGAGCCGCAGATCCCAATTTTGAATATTGATTTTCAATATTATCTCTCGGAAACAAACATATAAAAATGAAAAATAGACTAGATAAAATGAGCGTTATGGTATCCTCGCTCTTTATTTTTCTTTTGGAAGATTGACAAAGAATAAATGAACTGTCTTCTCCTGAAGAATAGTCTGGTTGATCCATACCTGGCTATCGATGCTTGTTAACAAAGAGGTTAGATCGTTTTCAAATCGTAGTTCAGTCTCTCCAATTAATCCCGGTGTATTTATACCTGCTGAATGAATGGAGGAAATAATCGAGCACAATATTCCACTCTTACTCTGTACCTGGTGGACAGATTTTCCAAGAATGACGATTCTTGCATTCAAAGGTGCTTCAAAAAGAATGGTTTTAATCACCTTCCTGAGAATTGTTTCAATATATTCGCGGTTTGAGAATAATTCATTTATAACAGGAGGGATTGACAATTCAACGATAATTTTCTTCTGGTCAATAATCGTTCCATACTCATAAAGTACTGTTTTGATAACCTGTTTGAATGGAATCGCCTCGTTTCGCAGAGTGTCATCTTTCTCGAATCCTGTGTCCTCAAGCGATGTAACAGCCTGGTTTATCTTGCCAGTAGATACCTGAATGCGGGTGAGGAATTTTTTTTGTAGTGGAGTCAATATACCAGCCGACTCACTCATTAATAGGTCAGCATAACCGGTAATGGCAGAGACGGCGGATCGAACTGTATCAATTGCAGTGGGTTCAAAAGGGAGGGAGTAAGGCCCTCCGATAGCCTTCTTGTAATCCTCATCAGTTAATTGTGTACTGACTTTGACCTTATCAAGGTCCTGGATCAAATAGGTCACTTCATCCAGGAGCATAGCTGCTTCAATATCGTAAAATGGTTGGTTCTTGGATTGTTGGAAAATTCTACCCATCCTTGTTGTTGGTACTATGACTGGCTCTTCCGGCTCGAACACTGTTTCCGGGATGGATTGTTGTTTTTTACTTTCGCTTGAACTCTGGTACAACTTCTCCTTGGTGGATTGCGTCAGTTTCTCTTCAAGAGTTGCAATATAATCCACTCTTTGAAGAATGTGGGCTACCGTATCCACCATTGCAGTGAGTTGGATGAGATCATTGCTGTTCCAGGTTCGATGGGAGAATGGCGATAATAGGATGACACCACCTATTGGTTCCCGATGCGTTGTTGTAACAGGACACATTAGGATTGGCGATTTCATTTTTACAGGGCTGTTTTGAATGAACTTACTTACGTCTTCAGGGTCGTTGTTCCAATAAGGTTGTGAGATCAGCAATTTCTCTGAAATGATTGGTTTGTATTTTTCTGAAATGGTTGAGCCGGGGAGCATCTCTTCTGCTACCAAGTTGAATCCTTCAAAGATTGTTATGTTGCCTTCGTTATCAGGTACGGATACCAGGAAACATATTTCTGCCCGGAGGGTATTGGCAATTGCCCGTGAAATTGCTGCTGGTATCTTTTCAGGTCGATTTTCTGCCGCAAGGGATAACAGGGTGTGCAGCGTCCTGGGAGGAACTGGGTAACTAGGGGTGGTAGGTGGGTTAATATCTCGCTTGATCATAGTCGCCTTAATTATGAATCTTTTTGCATGTTTCATGCCAATCATAGATGGAGGTATCTCTTAAAGTTACTCAATACCGATTTGTTGCTTATCTGTCTTAATCCCTGTAAAATGAAATGGACTTATGAATTTTGCGAATCTAATGGATAGTTAAATTCTTCGACAAATTATTTCTTTCTCTACAAATGTTGATCCGTTTATGTATTCGGTTAGTCCTTGTGATTAATCCAATCCAGAGAAAAATTTTCTGAAAGGATGTAAATGAAAAAAACTGTTGTTGCCGCCGCAATAGGTGAATGTGTTCACGTTGCCGGTGTAACCAACTTTTTGCGGATTGCTGAAGGAGCTGGCTGGAAAACTGTTTTTTTAGGTCCGGCTGTTTCGATCAAAGATATTATCGATGCTGCAAAAAAGGAAAAAGCGGACTTAGTGGGGGTATCCTATCGTTTGACGACTGAAACAGGCGAGCGCTTGTTAGGAGAGTTCGCTGAATCTGCTGATGATTTGCGGAATAAAGGCGTCAAGTTTGCTTTTGGGGGAATTCCGGAAATTGCCCAACGAGCAAAGGACATGGGTTTCTTCGAAAAAGTGTTTGATGGTAGTGAACCTATGGAAGAAGTGGTGGCGTATATGAAGGGTGAGCTGTTTTCCTCCGATAACGCTATAAACTATCCTGATAAAACCATTGACAGGATTTTGTGGAAAAAACCATATCCGCTTCTACGCCACCATTATGGCCTTCCGACGTTGGAGGAGACCTTAAAGGGTGTTGAGACAATAGCAAACGCCCGCTGCCTTGATGCAATATCACTGGGTGTTGACCAGGATGCACAAGAGAATTTTTTTCACCCTGAACGCCAGAACATTCGCAGAAAAGGGGCGGGAGGTGTTCCAGTTCGCAGTGCTGACGATTACATCGCATTGTATAAAGCCAGCCGCAGAGGAAATTTCCCGCTCTTGCGCACATATTCCGGGACAGACGACTTTATTCGTTTGGCAGAAATGTACACACAAACCATTCGTAACGCCTGGTGTGCCATTCCTCTCTTCTGGTTCAATAAAATGGACGGTCGCGGCCCATGGGATCTGGAAGGATCTATTCAGGAACATCAGAAAGTGATGAAATGGTATGGGGATCATATGATTCCTGTAGAGTTAAAATGAACCCCACCACTGGGGGATGCGGGATGCATCTGACGTGATTTGCGTTGTTTCGGCATACCTGGCGGCATACAACGCAAAGGCCTTTGGAGTGAAGGATTACATTGCCCAGTTCATGTTTAATAGCCCACCGGGGTTATCGGATGCAATGGATCTCGCAAAGATGATTGCAATGTTGAAGTTGATTGAACCATTGAAATCAAAAGATTTTAATGTTTGGATCCAAACCCGAACTGGATTGCTCTCGTATCCGCTTGATCCAATTGCAGCGCGAGCACATCTTGCTGCCAGCGTCTATCTGCAGATGGCATTAAAACCGAACATTATTCACATAGTCGGACCATCGGAAGCTGATCATGCTGCGACTGCGGATGAAGTGATCGAAGCATGTGCCCTTGTGAGGAGATCCATTGAGAATTCAATCCGTGGAGCGCCGGATATGACTGCAGATCCTGCCATCAAAGCCAGAGTGGAAGAATTGGTATCAGAGGTACATTTCACATTAGAAAGCATTAAAAGATTAAGTGATGAGGAGGGTGGTGACCCGCTTATCAATCCGGAGGTATTAAGCAAATCCGTGAAATTTGGTATCATGGATGCGCCACAATTACGCAGTAATTCATATGGTAAAGGAAGAATTAAGACGAGGATAATTAAAGGGGCTTGTGTCGCAGTAAATTCGGATGGTACTCCCATTTCCGAAGCAATTCGGATCCAGGAGCTTCAGTTGAAAGGAGAAAAATAAATGGCAGAAAAGGCAAAATTTACGATAATTGGAGCCGGTCACGGTGGCAAGACTATGGCAGCCCACCTTGCATTACTGGGTTTTCCGACGACACTGTATAACAGAACGGCTGATCATGTTTATGCAATAAAAGAACTTGGTGGAATAGAGTTGGAAAATCCAGAAGGGGATGTCCATGGCTTCGGTAAACTCGCTTGCATAACATCCAATATTGAAGAAGCGCTTGAAGGCGCGGAAATGATCATGGTGGTTCTGCCATCTTCAGCACATGCAGACATAGCCAAAGTATGTGCACCATATCTAAAGGATGGGCAGACAATCGTTTTGCATCCCGGAAGAACTTGTGGCACGATCGAATTTGCTAAAGTCCTGAGGGATAATAATTGCCAGGCAGATATTAACTTGGCTGAGGCGGAAACCTTTATTTATGCTTCCCGTTCTGACGGACCTGCCCAGGCACGTATCTTCCGTGTAAAAGAAGCTGTGCCAATCGCAGCTTTGCCATCGAAACGCACTAAATTGGTTCTGCAGAAAATTCGGGAAGCCTATCCTCAATTTATTGATGGCGGGAACGTCCTTCAGACTGGTTTGAACAACATGGGCGCCATTTTCCATCCAGCGTTGTCCATCTTGAATACAGGATGGATTGAAGCCACCCATGGGGATTACCAATTCTATATTGATGGAGTCACTCCATCTGTTTCAAAAGTCCTGGCTGCACTTGATAGAGAACGTGTTACTGTAGCATCTTCCCTTGGCCTCAGGGCGAGGACTGCGTTGGAGTGGTTAAAATTGGCTTACGACACCAGTGGTGAGGACCTTTATGAAGCTATACATAATCAGCCAGGATATTATGGGATCAAAGCGCCCCCAACGCTGAATCATCGATACATTTTTGAAGATGTGCCTATGAGCCTGGTGCCAATTGCTTCTCTCGGCCAACAGTATGGGGTCTCTGTCCGCGGGATGGATGCCATCATACGCCTCGCCTGTGTCATACACAACACAGATTACTGGCGGCGTGGAAGAACGATTTCCAAACTGGGGATCGATAACTTGAGCGTGAGTGAATTAACATACTATGTCACCGAAGGTGTTCTTGAAAATTAAGTAGGATTTGTATAAAATAATCAAACGAATCGGACCTCAATCGTTAGGTAATTGGGGTTCGTAAATGATAACCTGATTCTATTATGCCACAATCGCAATACCCACAGATTTATCGGCCATCTGTAATTTGTTTTTTCGTAACATTAATTTATGCAATTTTTATTCTTGCATCGCATTCTTGGAATCCTATGGAGTTTGTGCGCGTCGGTGGGCATTTTGATCCAAGGGTAGGTGGGGAGGAGATGGGTTATGACGGGCAATTCAGCTACCAGATTGCCAAAGACCCTTTACATGCATGGAATTATGTGGATATTCCAGCTTACCGTTATCAACGTATCTTGTTCCCAATGATCGTAAGAGTTGTATCCATAGGGCACGAACTGCTTATCCCATGGGCGATGCTTTTTGTAAACTTCGTTGCACTCGTAGGTGGCGTTTACATCCTGGAAAGAATTCTGCTTCACTTTAATAAATCAATCTGGTACGCCTTAATTTACGGATTGTATGTAGGTACATTACTTTCTTTCCGGTTAGGGCTGAATGAAATATTAGCATATGTGTTCGTATTATTTGGGGTTTTAACCTGGTTTCAAAAAAGATACTGGTTGGCTATAATGCTTTTCAGCCTGGGGGTGCTATCAAAAGAGATCACAGTTCTTTTCCTGGCAGCTTTTTCACTTTCTTATCTGTCTGTAAACAGGCGCAAGGCAATTATGTGGCTTATAGTCGGAATTGCTCCAATGGTTTTGTGGAAAGTGATCCTATTCTCATTCTTCCATGATTGGGGCTTAAATTCCGGCGGAGCGATGGCATCGTCATTTGAATGGATCCCATATTATGGCTGGTGGAAAATGGTTTTTTACTCATTACCAAGCTTTGCGGTACTCTCCATGATAATTGTTCCATTGGTTGTACTACCCTCCGCAATTGGTATATGGCTCAGTAGTCGACGCATTTTCAATGGATTATTGAATGAAGGAACATTGGCGTTATTGTTCACGTCCATCCTCATTCCATTTCTTCCAACCTCCAACATTCTTGATCCACTGGGAATATCCAGGGCAATGATCGGTCTTGTCATTTCTTATATTGTTTTTGGTGCAAGGCAGGACAATAGAAAAGTTCTAAACTTTTGTTTATTGTTCTGCATAACTGCCTTATTTATTTGGAAAGACAGTTTCATACCAATGGGAACCTTCCATTAATGTGATTTTCTATGCAAGGATTTAATAACATCTAATTAAATATTGCCTGCCTTTGGCATAATTCTTTTACTATGTTAATTATCATAACTCTGGTAGAATATGCTCAATTAGCCGAAGTGGCGGAACTGGCAGACGCGCTACGTTCAGGGCGTAGTGGGATTACTCTCATGAGGGTTCAAATCCCTCCTTCGGCACAAGACCTCGTAGGGATGCGAGGTTTTTTGTTGGTAAATATCTTGCATCAGGATTCGTACTAAGGTATAAATATTAAGATGATCGAAAGAATTACCCAGCTCTTCTCAAAATCCAAGAAAATTATTGCGGCCATCGGGTTGATCTTTCTGGCATTCCTGATACTTGATTTTAATAATCGGGTGGAGGAGTTGTTCCGTCTTTCTGCGGAGAGGAACATGATGGCTACCCAGGTAGCCGAATTAAAGGGCACAGAATCCGTCATGCAGACTCGTATTGCTTATGCAAACTCGGATGCTGCTGCTGAAAAATGGGCGCGTGAAGAAGCCTTCATGGCTCGCCCAGGTGACGAACCTATCATCATGCTGCCCGATCCCAATTTCACACCTCAACCAACACCTCAACTCATTTTTACTCCAGTGGTCGTCAGTAACTGGCAGGTATGGGGACTACTCTTTTTCGGCGAATAAATTAGCAGGTATTTGTTTTCACTAGGCCCATCCGATTTTGAAATACGGATGTTTTTTTTAGTTTTTGTAGTCATCTTATTTTCTATTGACGTAAAAAAATGAAGGTGATAGCATTTTACTATCTGGCAAACCGGAATTATTCTAAAGAAGAAGGTAATTATGGCATTCATTAGCGAGATGCTGGGGAAAACAGTTTCTGATTTTGAAGGTGAAGCCATTGGTTCATTGGATGATATTCTTGCGGTGACCCTGCCCAATTATTCACATCCTTTAATAAAAGCGATCATAATAAAAACTTCGGCCGGGAAACTGAATGTCGCTATTGATGAAGTAGCTGTTCTTATTGCTCCAGCCATCCCTTTGAAAAAACATCAGAAAGACCTACACCTGATCACAATCGAGGATTCAGATCTGTTACTGGTAAGAGATATTCTTGACAAACAGATCATCGATACGAATGGTGTACGGATTGTCCGAGTTAATGACCTGGAGATTAAGAAAGTAGGCGAACAATATTTTGTAGTCAATGTGGATATTGGCGGAATGGGATTGATGAGAAGACTTGGTATAGCCAGGTATATCCAAAAGTTCAATTCCAAACTCAAAGAAGGCGGCAAGTCCTCTATCATTTCCTGGGATGTGATTGAATTAATCTCAAAGAATGAATCAATGAAATTGAAAGTCCCCAGTGATAAGTTAAAAGACCTTCATCCTGCTGATATTGCTGAAATAGTTAGTGATATGAACCGGATGCAGAGTGGTGAATTCCTCAACCAATTGGACGTGAAGGTATTGGCCGATACACTTGAGGAAGTGGAACCGGATTTTCAGGCCAGCCTGGTTGAGGGAATGGCCGACGAACGCGTGGCAGATGTCCTGGAAGAAATGGCGCCAGATGAGGCTGCCGATCTTCTGGCAGAATTACCAAAAAGACGCAGTGAAGATATCTTGGAATTAATGGAAGATGATGATGCTAACGACGTACGCAAACTCTTAGCCTACAACGAAAGCACCGCTGGCGGTATTATGACTACAGAATTTGTAGCAGTCAAAGTAAATCTGACGGCGGAGGAAACCATCAAATTCCTACGGGAAACAGCAGATGAGGCTGAACAGATCTTTTATGTGTATGTCACTGATGATGACGACCACTTGATTGGGGTTTTTTCCTTGAGTGACCTTGTCCTTGCAAAGCCAAAATCCCGCTTGAATGAGATCATGCATCGACGGGTGGCTTACGTCCAACTGGAAGATTCACAAGATTCAGTTGCACAAATGATCTCAAAATATAATTTACTGGCAATTCCGGTGGTAGACAATGAGCGGATTTTGCATGGCATTGTCACTGCAGATGACGCTCTTGACAAGATTATACCGACAGCGTGGAAGAAACGTCTTCCCCGCATGTACCGTTAAGCGAATTAGGGAAAGTTAATGAATGTCGCGGTACGATTACGCCCTTTCAAAGCCCGCATTTTGCTAATGCTGGCTGTTCTTGGGCCGGGAATTATCACTGCAAACGTCGATAATGATGCCGGTGGTATAGCAACATATTCGGTTGCTGGCGCGCATTATGGCTTTTCTTTGTTATGGATGATGCCAATCGTAGCAATAGCATTGATCATTATCCAGGAGATGAGCGCAAGGTTGGGTGTGGTTAGCGGCAAAGGCTTATCCAGCCTTATCCGTGAATCTCTTGGTGTAAGAATTACAGTAATAATTCTCGGAATTCTATTTATAGCTAATCTTGCCAATACGGTATCAGAATTTGCTGGGGTGGCTGCAAGCATGGAAATTTTCGGGGTGAGCAAGTTCATCTCGGTTCCGATTGCCGCCATCGGAGTCTGGTTATTAATAGTAAAAGGGAATTATAAATCGGTTGAACGTATTTTCCTTGTTGCTTCAGCGATTTACCTGGCTTATGTAATTTCAGGTATCATGGCAAAACCGGATTGGAATGTAGTCTTGACATCTTCGATTAGACCAACATTTCAGTTTGATGCAGGATATTTGACGATTGCGGTGACTATCATTGGAACCACCATTGCGCCATGGATGCAGTTTTATCAACAATCATCGATTGCCGATAAAGGATTGAAGATTTCTGATTATGCTTATGAAAGGATTGATGTGATTGTCGGTTCGATCTTTGCGGTTTTGGTCGCTGCTTTTATCACGATCGCATGTGCAGCGACATTGTTCAAAGAAGGGATTAGAATCAATGACGCAAAGGACGCAGCCCTGGCTTTGGGTCCATTGGCAGGAAAATATGCCGGAGTTTTGTTTGGCCTGGGTTTATTGAATGCTTCGATATTTTCAGCAGCAATTTTGCCATTATCTACGGCGTATGTCATTTGTGAAGCCTTTGGCTGGGAGGCAGCGGTAAACAGGAGCTGGCATGAAGCGCCGATATTCTTTAGTATTTATACCGGTTTGATCGTTTTAGGTGCAGGAATTATTTTGCTGCCGATCAAATCCCTGGTTCAGGCAATGATTTCAAGTCAAACCTTAAATGGGATCTTGCTCCCCCTGATCTTGATCGTTATGCTACGTCTGACCAACGATAAGCGCATCATGGGTAAGTATGCCAACAATTTGATGCTCAATATAATAAACTGGGCAGTGGTCGGGATCCTCATATTGTTGACGATATTTCTCATACTTGCTACAGTGTTTCCCGGAATATTTGTTCCTTTATAATAGCTGAAAGGAAGGAAACCAATGGCAAAATACACAAAAGAAGATGAGATATTTTCACATGTGGCTTTGTGTAACTCAAATGGAAATTTGAATCCAGCAGCACGTGGTTTTTCCAGACAATCATTACAAACCTGCAACCTGAAGAGGCATTCGCTGCGTAAAAAGAAATGGAATTACTGGTGCTTCACAAATAATGATTACTTGTTTTCTATAACAATATCCAATGTTGATTATATGGGGATGGTTTTTGCATATTTTCTGGATATGAAGACCAAGGAATACATTGAACTGACTGTTTCCACACTTTTTGGCCTGGGCTGTGAGCTGAATGAGAATGTCCCTGGTGCAATTTCATTTCAAAAATCCAAAATGTCCGTAGATTTTAATGACAACGGTAAGGAAGTTTTTATACGTGCTATTGCGCCAAAATTTGGAATCCATAAATTGGAAGCGGAGTTTATGGTAAAGCGTTCCGACAATCACGAAACCCTCAACGTAACCATTCCTTGGAGTTATGAACGGTTCCAATTCACCAGTAAACAAACTTGTTTACCTGTTACTGGGTTTGTCAAACTTGGTGACAAATTGATGCAATTTGATCAAGTAAATAGCTATGCCTGTTTGGATTTTGGGAGAGGTGTTTGGAAGTATTCCTCAAAATGGAATTAGGCCAGCTTTGCTGGCAAATCTGACTCTCATGTCATTGGCGTGAACCTGGGAGGTCAATGGACAGATGGTACCGGCTTCACAGAAAATGGTTTGATTATTGATGGGCGATTACAAAAAATTGGCAGTGACATCACCTTTGTTTATGATAGACAGGATTATATGAAACCGTGGCTCATCAAAACTGAAGATGTACCTGCCCTAAACCTGATGTTTACACCAGTTTATGAGCGGGTAGCGCGAACGAATGGATTAGTTTTATTCTCAGAAGTCCATCAGATGATCGGGCATTTTGAGGGCGAATTAGTGGATGAAGACGGGCAAGTGTATAAGGTAAATCACCTGGTTGGATGGGCTGAAGATCATGCCGCCCGATGGTAAATTTATATAAGCAAGTGTTCATAACACATACCAAAAGAAAGAACGAGTGATAGCAGAAAAGCATCACTCGTTCTTACATATAAAACTATTGTGTTGATGTCACTTACTCATGACCGTTTCGGTTGCCACGCCCCACACCGTAATAGGTGAATCCAAGTTGGCGCATAGTGTCTGGATCCCAAAGGTTGCGCCCATCCACAATGATGGGTTGTTTCATGCTCTCTTTGATTTTAGCAAAATCCAATTGTTTAAATTCATTCCACATTGTAGCCAGAATCAAAGCATCTGATCCTTCGGCGACTTTGTACGGATTATCACATAATGTGATTTGCTTTTCATACTTAGCAATCAGCTCCATGGACTGCGGGTCATACCCTTTTACTTTAGCGCCTTCATTTTGCAACAGGTGGATCACTTCCAATGGAGGTGATTCACGGATGTCATCAGTGTTAGGCTTGAATGATAAACCTAAAACGCCGATGACCTTGTCATTAAGTGAACCCAATTCCTTCCGCAATCGTAATACAACCCTGCGGCGCTGGTTGCGGTTGATATCCATTACAGCCTGAAGCAACTGCGGGTGGGTTCCGTGTAACACTGCCATGTGAGCCAGAGCTTTAACATCCTTTGGGAAGCAGCTACCACCCCAACCTAGACCAGCATCCAAAAATTCTGAACCGATTCGTTTATCTAAACCCATACCACGGGCAACCTGCGTAACATCAGCCCCAAGTTCCTCGCAAATATTAGACATTTCGTTTATGAAGGATATCTTGGTTGCCAGGAAGGCGTTAGACGCATACTTGATCATTTCTGCAGTACGCAGGTCGGTGATGAGAATTGGACAACGCAGTGTTGCATACAACTTTGCCACTTTTTCAGCAGCTGATTTTTCCAGTGAACCTAAAACAACACGGTCAGGCATCATAAAATCATTAATGGCAGACCCTTCGCGTAGAAATTCGGGATTTGAAACGACTTGAAAATTCAGGGGTTTTCCAGCGCGACGTTTATTTACTATGTCTGCGACCCAATCACCCGTGCCAACTGGCACAGTAGATTTGTTAACAATAATTATGGGAGTATTCACAATATCAGCGATTGACTCAGCAACTGATCGGACATATTGCAGATCTGCTTCGCCATCCACACCGGAAGGCGTACCGACGGCAATGAAGGCGATGGAGGCATCTTTTAAGGCTTCATTGTAATCTGTAGTGAAAGTTAGTCGCCCGGCTCTAACATTTTGGGCCACAAGCTGTTCGAGGCCGGGTTCATAAATTGGCATGATATTTTGATGCAGCTTGTCGATGCGTTCAGGATCAATATCGAGACAGCGAACATTATTCCCCAGATCGGCAAAACAGGTTCCGGTAACCAGACCTACGTACCCTGTTCCTATAACACAAATGTTACTCATACTGTTCTCCCTTTGTTGAAAATTGATTGCTACCAAACCAATTTCTTCCGGGTCAATGATAACATAAATCGGTTTTGTTGAAATAATTCCTATCTTCAGCTATGATTAATATATTGATAAATATGATACGGAGGTGTAATGAGCGCGCAAATACTGGATGGTGTGAAAACTGCCGAAAAAGTTCGTAATAATGTTAAAGAAGAAGTAACTAACTGGGTGGCTGCCGGGCATAATCCCCCGGGTTTGGCTACTGTACTCGTTGGAGAAAATCCAGCTTCGCAAGTATATGTGCGATCCAAGCAGAAGGCATGCGGGGAAGCAGGCATTCAATCCTTTGGTTATAACCTGCCAGCTACAACCTCCCAGGAAGAAGTGGAAGCTCTTGTCCGAAAATTAAATGCAGATCCACTTGTAAACGGAATCCTTGTCCAATTACCATTGCCGGATGGATTGGACGAAGAGAAAGTTTTACGCGAGATCAAAATCGAAAAGGATGTCGATGGCTTCCATCCACTAAACATTGGCAGGCTGGCGCAAAAGGGACGTGAACCCTTATTCATTCCTTGCACACCATTCGGCTGCATGGTTCTGTTAGAAGAAGCTGGAGTAAAGCTTTCCGGTGCTAAGGCAGTTGTTCTGGGTAGGTCTAACATTGTAGGTATGCCGGTTGCATTATTGCTTGTACGGGCAGATGCGACAGTCACAATCTGCCACTCTCGGACGAAAAACCTGCAGGACGTTGTTAGAGAAGCTGATGTATTAGTCGCTGCTATTGGCAAACCAGAAATGGTGAAAGGTGATTGGGTGAAACCAGGGGCTGTCGTGATTGACGTTGGAATCAACCGGGTGGATGACGCAAGCAAAAAGCGAGGATACAGACTGGTGGGAGATGTTGCCTACGACGAGGTCAGTGCAGTGGCAGCATGGATAACTCCAGTACCCGGTGGAGTTGGCCCAATGACAATTGCGATGTTGTTACAGAACACGTTGAGAGCAGCCAAGATGGCAGCCACAAGGTGAGCTGGATTTCATTTAGCCGAGAATTATTTTGATAAATTGGACTAAAGAATTTTCGGGATTTATATCGGTATGTGACATGGATGGCGTAGTTTTGGAAATGATCAAAATAGAGGCGGAATATTTTGCCACCAGCGGCAGTAAGGCGTTGATCTGTTCAAGTATTTTCGAATGCCATTCAATAAAAATCAGCTGATATGATCCGATCTCAGATAGCCAATCAGGAAACCAGAGAATATACCAGCGAAGAAAACGGTAAGTTAGAAGTTATTTTCCAGGTTCCCTGGTATAAAGATGGCGAATTTGCGGGTATGGTAGAGATTGCGTTCCCATTCGATGGAAAGATAGAACTTCACAGCAGATAATCGTTTTGTAAAGGAAGCTGGTTCCAAGATTCTTATACAATTTAGAGAAAAGATTTGTCAGACAATTGACACCATACTGATTTTTTGATATAGTTGTCATACAATCTATATTCAAGAAATGGTTGGTAAAATGCCTTCGCTTTTAGTTAAGCACGCCCACACTTTGGTAACTATGGACGACCACCGCCGGGAAATTCCGGATGGTGGTCTTTTTATTCGGGATGGGTTTATAGAACAGGTAGGTGCCTCGGAATCGTTACCCGAAACTGCAGATGAAATTGTTGACCTGACCGGGCACATTATCCTTCCGGGTTTGATCAACACGCACCATCACTTTTACCAGACATTAACCAGGGCTGTACCGGCTGCTCAAAATGCTAATTTATTCAATTGGTTGAAAACTTTATACCCGATCTGGGCAAAAATGACGCCGGATGATATTTATATTTCTACAAAAACAGCACTAGCAGAGCTAGCTCTTTCCGGTTGTACAACCGCATCCGATCATCTCTATCTATTTCCGAACGGTTCCCGGCTGGATGATGAGATCATTGCTGCCAAAGAATTTGGTATCCGGTTGCATGCTTCCCGTGGATCAATGAGTCTTGGGGAAAGCAATGGTGGCTTGCCCCCAGATAGTGTCGTGGATACTGAAGAAACAATTCTGGCAGACAGTGAACGCCTCATACAAAAGTATCACGATCCAAATCCCGGAGCAATGACAAGGATTGTGCTGGCTCCATGCTCACCTTTTAGCGTAACCGGAGAATTGATGCGTGAAAGCGCCAAACTGGCGCGCAAATTTGGAGTGCATTTACACACACATTTGGCTGAAACACAAGATGAAGAAGAGTTTTGCCTCAAAATGTTTGGTCATCGTCCAGTTGCATATATGGAATCAGTAAATTGGTTGGGAAGTGATGTGTGGTTTGCTCATTCAGTGCACATTAGCCAGGATGAGATCGCAATATATGCAAAAACCGGTTGTGGTGTTGCCCATTGTCCATCATCCAATATGAGGTTGGCGTCAGGAATTGCCCCGATATGGGATTACAAAAAGGCTGGAGTAAAAGTAGGACTAGGCGTTGATGGTTCTGCTTCCAATGATAGTTCGCATATGTTGGCAGAGGCTCGCCAGGCAATGCTTCTCGCAAGATTGAGGGCTGGGATATTAGGAGCTTCTCTTTCATCAGAAGCAAGTATGCCCATTATGTCTGCCCGTGAAGCATTAGAACTGGCTACCCGGGGTGGAGCAGATGTTTTAGGACGAACCGATGTTGGCTCACTTGAAGTTGGAAAATGTGCGGATTTTATTTCACTTGATTTAAACAGGTTGGATTACACAGGAGGGTTACATGATCCTGTCGCAGCTTTGGTGTTATGCTCACCTCAAAAGGTAGATAACAATGTGGTAGGTGGTAATTTTATCGTCAAGGACGGCGAGCTAACCACCTTGGATTTAAGATCACAAATAAATAAGCATAATCAAGCAGCAACACGTTTGTTGGATGTGTGATTCGCCAAGAAATGGAAAGAGACACAAAGTGACAGAAAATTATCCGATGCCGACCAAAGAATTAGTAGATTGCGCGATGGGCAGACAGCCTGCGGATCTGGTGATTTTGGATGGAAAATGGGTATGTGTGCAAACTGGCGAAATAATTGAACATACGGATATTGCGATCATCAACGGGCGGATAGCATTTATTGGGCAGGACGCAAAGCATACAATTGGCAAGAAAACCAGGATTATTCACGCCGAAGGCAAGTACCTCGTTCCAGGGTTACTTGATGCACATATGCATGTTGAGTCGACAATGTTGACAGTGACGGAGTTCGTTCGAGCGGTCATTCCGCATGGGACAACTGGAATCTTCATCGACCCACATGAGATAGCCAATGTTTTTGGACTACCTGGTGTTAAGTTGATGGTTGATGAGGCAGCGGATCAACCCATCCATATCTGGGTGCAGATTCCATCTTGTATTCCATCCAACCCGGGATATGAGACTCCAGGTGCTGTACTGGGACCGGCTGAGGTTAAAGAAGCACTCTCCTGGGATGGAGTTATAGGTTTGGGCGAGGTCATGAATTTCCCTGGGGTTGCTGCTGGTGATGAAAAAATGCTTGCTGAAATTGGATTGGCAAAACAGGCGAGTAAGATCGTAGGGGGCCATTATGCGTCCCCCGATCTTGGTCTACCATTTCATGGTTATGTCGCGGGTGGAGCCCAGGATGATCATGAGGGCACTACATTGGCAGATGCCATTCAACGTGCCCGGCAGGGGATGAAAGTGATGATGCGGTATGGATCTGCCTGGCAGGATGTAGAACAACTTTCTCGTGCTGTTACTGAAGAAGGCTGCGACCCAAGATGTTTTATGTTGTGTACCGATGATTCCCATTCACACACATTATTTAATGATGGACACATGGACCGGGTAATTCGACATGCCGTTAATTGTCACTTGCCTCCCATGCAAGCAATACAAATGGCAACAATCAACACCGCTGAATATTTTGGTGTGAGTAATGATGTCGGAATGCTCGCACCAGGTCGCTTTGCTGATATTTTGCTTGTTAATGATCTAAACGACTTTTCTGTCGAAATGGTTGTTTCAAAAGGTAAAGCCGTCTCCCAGGCTGGCCATATCTTAATGGATATTCCTGAATACTGCTATCCGGATTGGTCTGTTGATAGTGTTCATTTAAAAAATCCAATCACTTCGGATGATTTTGTAATTTCAACAAAATTTATAGATTTGGTAAAAGTAAATGTAATTGGGATTATTGAAAACCAGGCGCCAACCCGGCATTTAGTTTTAGAACTTCCTGTTTTGAACGGTGAACTGAAAGCAGTCGATACCCTAAATCTTGCAAAAGTCGCAGTGGTTGAACGTCACATCGGGAAAGGTGTTGTTCAAAAAGGGTTTGTTTCAGGGTTTGGTTTCAATGTTCCATGTGCGGTGGCAACGACAGTGGCACATGACAGCCATCAAATGATTGTAGTCGGGAATGATGATCACTCAATGGCTATGGCCGCAAACGAACTACAAAAATGTGGCGGCGGTCAGGTTGTTATCACTGGCAATCAAATCTGTGGATTGGTGGAATTGCCAATAGGTGGAATCATGTCTAATGAGGCTGGACAAACGGTTGCCAGAAAAGCAGCGAATGTCCTGGCAGGTTTTCGTGAATGTGGTTGTCACTTGAATAATCCGAACATGCAGCTTAGCCTTCTGAGTCTGGTAGTTATACCTGAAATAAGGATTTCAGACTTGGGGTTGCTGGATGTTACTCAAATGAAAATGATCGAGCTGATAGCATGAATATTATTAAAAAACCACAACCATATGAAAAACTCAGGATATCCCTGGCAGAGTTGATATCAAGCTCGATGCCGGGGGAACGGCTGCCCACTGAACCTATGTTGGCGAAGCACATGGGTGTATCCAGAGCAACCCTCAGGGAAGCAATGCGATCCTTCGAAAGTCAAGGATTAATAAGGCGTCGTCAGGGAATCGGTACATTTGTTGTTGGACCAACCCAGGTTTTGGTGAGTGGATTAGAAGTCTTGGAATCAATAGAGACCCTTGCAGACCGAATCGGGTTGGATGTTTCAATGGATGATCTGAACGTAAAATTTTTGCATGCTACTAGAGATCAGGCCGCCATTTTCGATATTCCTGAAGGCGATCAGTTGGTTCAAGTTTCGCGTGTCATGCGTACGGATAACCGTCCTGTTGCCTACCTGATTGATACTCTTGGCCAGAATATCATATCGGCCGATGAACTAGTGTCACAATTTAGCGGTTCTGTACTTGATCTATTCATTAAACGTGGTTATCCTGCCCTATCTTATTCAGATACAGAGATCAGGGTGGTTGATGCTTCTTCAGAAATTGCCCGGGAGTTGGAAATTCAGCGGGGAGATGGCTTACTGCTATTTGTTGCCCGTTTGTTTGATGCGGAGGCAAAAGTGGTTGACCATTCCTACTCATATTTCCTGCCGGGTTATTTTAAATTCAATGTTGTTCGAAGTATTGGAAATAACCAGACTGTTGTGTTAAGTAGCCCAGATGCGGATAGGAGGTACACGCGAGATTCAGACGAATAATTGAAGATCGTTGCTTATTGTTTTGTAAATAAATCTAACCAAAATTATCAGGAGGTTTTACCATGCGTAGTTTTAACGGAAGAGACATATTATCTCTCAAGGAATTCGAAAGACAAGAATTTTTCCATGTTTTTGAAATTGCCCAACAGATGGAACCCATCGTTCGGGCTCGACAAAATAGTGATCTGTGTGCTGACAAAACCCTGGTTACCGCTTTCTACCAGCCCAGCACCAGAACCCGCCTGGCACATGAATCCGCAATGCACCGATTAGGTGGTCATGTTACTGGATTCTCCGATGCCAAAATGACACGTGCTGGTGATTTCTACCAGGAAAGTATCAAGGACACCGTAAAGATGCTTGAATTCTATGGGGATGTCATTGTAATGCGCCATTTCCAGCAAGGCGCCCCGATGGAAGCTGCCAAATGGGCATCTATTCCCATTATTAACGGTGGGGATGGCTGGGGGGAACATCCAACCCAGGTTTTAACTGACCTGTATACTGTTCTGCGTGAAAAAGGCCGCATTGATGGTTTAAAATGGCTGGCGGTTGGTGATATGCGTATGCGAACAATGCACTCGCTAGGCTATGCTCTTTCACAGTTCGACTGCCCGATCACTTTCGTTTCACCACCTGAAATGACCTTGCTCCCGGAATATAAAGCAGAGCTGAAGCAATACAATGTAGATTTCAAGGAAGCTGAACATGTTGAACAGGCAATCGCCGATGCTGATGTCATCCTGGTTGAACCAGTTGTCCAGCCCGACTATTCCAAGTCCCGCCAGGAAGTTGAAGAACATGGACTTACCCCGGATAATTACAAGATCACCCGGGAGCTGCTTGCAAATAAAGCTAAGTCAGATGCCATTCTCCTGCACTCACTTCCCCGTATGGACGAGATCCCTGTGGATGTCGATATCACCCGCTGGTCACGTTACTGGCAGGAAGCAGCTAATGGTGTAATTATGCGTATGGCATTGATCGCTCTTGTATTAGGCAAGATGGAATAAAGGAGATAGTTATGCAAACATTTTTACATGGCCGCGATCTAATTGGCGATCTGGACTTTTCGAAAGAAGAGGTCGAGACCGTTATGGAAGTGGCATTTGATCTGAAAAGAAAACGCGCCCTTGGCGAACTTACCCCATATCTACGCGATAAAGTCCTCGCTATGTTATTCTTCTTTAGCAGCACACGCACACGTGGATCTTTCGAAGCAGGTATGGCGCATCTTGGTGGACATGCTGCATTTATTGAAAGTCGCACTACCCAGATTTCCCACGGTGATACTCCCAAAGAGATCGGTGAGATCTTTGGACGCTACTTTGATGGATTGGCCATTCGCCACGTTGATTGGGGAATAGGAAATAAGTATTTAAATGATGTTGCCAAAGCTTCACGCGTTCCTGTTTTGAACATGCAGGATGAGGTCTACCATCCATTTCAATGCCTTGCTGATCTTATGACAATTATGGAGAAAAAAGGCCGCGATCTGCGCAAGAAGAAAATGGTTGTCTCTTGGGCCTATGCAGCTTCATACCAGAAACCAATGTCAGTTCCACAGAGCCTGGTTCTCCAGATGCCAAGGTTTGGCATGGATGTCGTGTTAGCACATCCACCTGAGTTCAAATTGATGCCAGAAATCATGGACAAGGCACAGGAACAAGCCAGGAAATTTGGTGTCGGTTTTGAAGTGATGGATGACATGGAGAAAGCTTTCAAAGATGCTGATATCATCTATGCCAAAAGCTGGGGAGCCATGGTTCATACTCCAGATGCTGAAGAGGGTGCGAAGATCATCAAGAAATATGAAAGTTGGATCACCGACGAACGAAAGATGAAGCTGGCCAAACCGGATGCGATTTATATGCACCCCCTGCCTGCCGATCGAAACATCGAAGTGACCGATGGTGTCATGGATGGTCCACAATCTGTAGTCTATGATGAAGCTGAAAATCGAATGCACGCTCAAGAAGCCGTAATGGCTTTGACAATGTAATTATTAGTTTGAAAGGATTGTTGTATATTATGGAAAAGAAAAAAATTGCTGTTGTTGCAGTTGGTGGTAATTCATTAATACTGGATCCCAAAAAAGTCACTGTGGAAGATCAATACATCGCTGCTGCTCAGACTTCAAAGCACATAGCAGATATGATCGAAGCTGGTTGGGATGTTGCTATAGGTCATGGGAACGGACCGCAGGTTGGTTTCATCCTTCGCCGGTCAGAAATTGCTGCCAAGACTGAAGGCATGCATGAAGTTCCATTGGATGTTTGTGGCGCAGACAGCCAGGGAGCTATTGGTTACTCACTGCAGCAAACCCTGCAGAATGAGCTGAAGAGACGTGGTATCAAGAAATCTGTTGCAACCATTGTAACCCAGGTCAAAGTAAATAAAAATGACAAAGCTTTCCAAAATCCAACCAAACCCATTGGCGGTTTTATGGAAGAAGACGAAGCTAAAAAACGCGAAAAAGAAATGGGCTGGAACGTTGTAGAAGATTCCGGTCGTGGCTGGAGGCGAGTTGTTGCTTCTCCTCTTCCTGAAGAAGTTGTTGAGCTAGATGCAGTAAAAGAGTTGATTACGGCTGGGACAGTGGTTATCACCGTTGGTGGTGGTGGCATACCAGTCATCGATGATGGCAAAGGTGGCGTTGTTGGAACGGCGGCAGTCATTGATAAAGACTTTGCATCTTCCTTACTGGCTCAGTTGATCAATGCAGATTTGTTGCTCATATCCACAGCCGTGGAGAAGGTTGCAATCAACTTCGGGAAACCAGAACAAAAATGGTTGGATAAGATGACCTTGGCCGAAGCAAAAGCATATCTTGCAGAAGGCACTCATTTTGCCAAAGGATCAATGGCGCCAAAAATTCAGGCAATCATCTGGTTCCTGGAAAACGGCGGAAAACAGGCTCTGATCACAGACCCGGCACATATCGGCGCAGCTCTACGCGGCGAAACAGGAACCTGGATCGTTCCTTAGCAGTAACCATGACCCCTGTCAAATTTTGACAGGGGTCATTTGAAATTTAATTATATTAAGATAATTGTCAGGAAATTTATAGTACTCTTCTTTTAGTTTCGTGTAAAATTGAAATATTAGTCTTACAGGTTCACTAATTATATCGCTGTAGTCAAGTTGTATACTTGTTCGTAAAAGTGAGAGGAGGTGATACCCTGGCAAGTGCTTTTGAAACAGTTTTCAAAGATTGTATATAAAAAAACCTATTGCTAATTGGAGGAGTTAGATGAATAAGAATTATTTATGGCGTATTCTATCAATATTGCTTGTAACCACGATGGTCTTGGTTGCCTGCACTCCAGCAGCACCAGCAGCACCTGCTGCACCAGCTGAACCCGCTGCTCCGGCAGAACCTGCTGCACCCGCAGAACCTGCTGCACCCGCAGAACCTGCTGCTCCTGCCGAGCCCGCTGCACCAGCAGAATCTGGCGCCTTCCAGATCCCGGATGTTGTGGAAGGAAAATTTAATGTTGCAATGGTTCTAATTGGACCACACAACGATGGCGGCTGGTCACAAGCTCATTTTGAAGGCTTGGAATATGTGGCTGCAAATGTACCTGATACCCACATTGCCTACATCGAAAACGTCCCAGAAGGTGCAGACTCAGAGCAGGTATTCCGTAGCTTATCTCGGAAGGGCTTTGATTTGATCTTTGGCACTTCTTTCGGATTTATGGATCCTATGGAAGTCGTTGCCGGTGAATTCCCTGATACCATGTTTATTCACCTGACAGGAATTAAATCCAATGGCACCAACTTTGGAAACCTGATGGGCGCCATGGAAAACATGAAATACCTCGCCGGTATGCTGGCTGGCGCGCGTGCAAAACAGGATGGAAATCCAAAATTGGGCTACATGGCAACTTTCCCAATCCCAGAAGAAATCCGACTTGGAAATGCAATTGCCTTAGGCATGAAGAAAACCTGCCCGGAATGCACAATGGATATTAGATGGATCAATACCTGGCATGACCCTGTAATTGAAAAGGAAGCAGCTGCATCACTGTTTGACGCTGGCGCCCAGGTAGTTTTCACCGGTGCAGACACACCTGCTGTAGCAGATGTAGCCCAGGAAAAAGGAAAATGGGGCGTAACCTATGACTGGTACGGCTCCTGCAAGGTTGAACGATGCCTTACCGCACCTTATTGGGTTTGGGGTCCAGTTTATGCCAAGATTGCTCAGGAAGTTAAGGATAAGACCTATGTTCCAGGATGGGATTACTTCGATGCTGAAACAGGAGCTCTTGGATTATATGGTTTCATGGAAGGTGAAGAATTGCCATCTGGTGTGGCTGACTTGGATCCTGAAGTAATAAAAATGGTCCAGGACACTCTTGCATTAATGCTTGCAGGTGAGTTCACACGATTTGATGTGTTTACCGGCCCGATCAATGACAATCAAGGCAATGTAGTCTTGCCTGCTGGTCAGAGTTTGGAGCAGGTTGACCTAGATGCATTCCCCGAATTTGGTCTGCCATGCAGTGTAGATGTCTGCATGAAGTGGTGGGCTGAAGGAATTACCGCTGAATTACCCCAATAAATAATCACATAATATTAGGAGCCAGAATAACAATTTTGGCTCCTAATATCCCAACCTCTGGAATGTTATTATGAATGCAGAAATGCTTGATAAGATGTCTCCATTAAATGCTCAAGAAATTGTTGTATCGATGCAGGGAATTTCCAAACAATTTCCTGGAGTTCTTGCCAATGATAACGTGGGTTTCTCATTGCAAAAAGGTGAAATTCATGCATTGTTGGGCGAAAATGGCGCAGGTAAAAGCACATTAATGAACATTCTAACCGGATTGTATAAACCAGACTCCGGTGTGGTCATAGTTAATGGAATAAAAGAGACCTTTTCTTCACCAAGACAGGCTATAGCTGCCGGGATCGGTATGGTCCACCAGCATTTTATGCTTGTTCCTACGCAGAGTGTCACTGAAAATGTTCTACTGGGTTTGAATGATCCACGGTTTAGGCTGAATTTATCCAAGTACGATCACAGAATTAAAGAACTAGGCGAACAGATGGGTCTTCCAATAGATCCTACGAGTAAAATTTGGCAACTTTCTGTGGGGGAGCAGCAAAGAGTTGAGCTAATAAAAATGTTGTATCGAGGAGCCAATGTATTAATTTTGGATGAGCCAACCGCAGTATTAGCTCCTCAAGAAATTGAGTCGTTTTTCGAAACCTTGAGAAAAATGACAAACCTCGGTAAATCTATTGTATTCATCAGTCATAAACTGAATGAAGTTCTTTTAATCGCCGATAGAGTAACTGTTATGCGGCGTGGAAAAGTTACCGCCGCAGGAGTTAATCCAAAGGGAATGACCGTTCGCGATTTAGCAAAATTAATGGTCGGCCGGGAAGTAATATTTGATTTGGATAAGAAAAAAGTCACTCCAGGTGAGATTGTATTATCTGTAACCAACCTGAGGTGTGAAAATGATAAAGGATTGCCTGCATTACGAGGCGTTGATCTAAATGTCAGGCATGGTGAGATCGTTGGACTGGCAGGAGTTGCAGGAAATGGACAGCGAGAGCTTGCCGAAGTAATAACAGGATTAAGAAAGTGTTCCACTGGAAGCGTTAAATTACATGACACCGATGTCACAAACAAAGCGCCAAGAAGCAGTATTCAGCTGGGCATTTCGCATATCCCTGAAGATCGTCATCATGTTGGAACTGCTCCGAATCTGAGCCTTACGGATAATGTGATTATGAAAACATATAATCAAAATCCGATAGGAAGAGGTTGGACATTAAACCAATTGGCAGCCGATAGCTATGCCAACGAATTACGAACTGCTTATGAAATTTTGTCCCCAACAATCAAGACTCCGGTCAGGTTACTCTCCGGTGGGAATTTGCAGAGGGTCATTCTTGCTCGAGAGATTTCTTCCAAACCCGCGGTGATGGTTGCCATGCAGCCAACCAGAGGGTTGGATGTGGGTGCAATAGAAGGAGTTCAACGTCTGTTACTCCTCCAGAGAGAAGCAGGCGCAGGGGTTCTGCTTGTTTCTGAGGAATTGGATGAGCTTCTTGCCCTAAGTGATCGGATTTATGTCATATATGAGGGCAGGATCATGGGTGAAGTGACTGACAAAGATGTTGAAAAGATAGGAATGATGATGACGGGAACAACACTCGAAAAGGTTTTAGAGATGAAGGGTGGGGACCATGACTGAAAACATCCTTAGAAAAAAACCGGAAAAATTTCGATTTCCTTACGCCATCAAAATTGAGCCAAGGATGGGAGAACTTAAATGGTGGCAATCGCTCCTAATCACTGTCGCCGCCCTTGTCCTCGCGTTGTTGATTGGCGCACTGATATTAGCCATTGTTGGGGGTAACCCTTGGAGAGCGTATAGCCATATCGCAAAAGCTGCTTTTGGAGATATCGGTGTATTCTCTGATACTGTAGTAAAAGCCATACCTTTGATCCTTGTCGGATTAGCCTGTGCTGTTGCATTTCGAATGAAATTATGGAATATTGGCGCAGAAGGTCAGTTTTTTCTTGGTGCTTTTGGCGCAAGTATGGTTGTTTTACTCCCCATTCTGCCTGAAACAGCTCCCCAATGGCTTTTCATCCTTGTCATGATGTTGTTTGGTATGGTTTTCGGCGCGTTGTGGGGATTCATACCTGGATACCTCAAAGTGAAATTCAATGTAAATGAAGTAATATCCACTTTGATGATGAATTATATTGCTGTCGCATGGAATGGTTTTTTTATTTTTGCTGTCTGGTCAGAAGGCGGATTCCAGATGTCAAAGATGTTCCCCAAAGCCGCGTGGCTTCCCCGCTTAACAGATTTTGGAAAGGAAATCCCTCTATTTCGTGGCCTTACAACACATATGGGTTTAGTAATAGCCTTGATCGCTGTAGTAGTTGTCTGGTTTATTCTATATCGAAGCAAATGGGGGTATGAAATTCGCCTTATTGGTGATAATCCCAAAGCTGCAAATTATGCTGGTATTCAAATGAAAAAGAATGTAGTCCTGGTTATGATGTTATCTGGAGCCCTGGCTGGACTGGCTGGGATGTCAGAAATTTCTGGAGTGGTTCACCGGTTGCAGGGAGCCATTTCACCAGGTTATGGGTTTACGGGTATTATTGTTGCCTGGCTGGCAAAATTAAATCCATTCCTAATCGTTATCGTATCTATCCTATTTGGTGGTTTGATTCTGGCTGGTAGAGAAATACAACCGTCAGGCGTCCCCAAACTTATTCAGGGCATAATATTGGTATGTCTTATCGCAAGCGATTTTCTTGCGCGCAACCGGATCCGAATTATTCGTCGGATTGAGGAGTAAGAATATGGATCCCATCATTATATTACAAGCAGGAGTTGCATCTGGAACAGTATTATTGTTTGCAACCATAGGCGGAATCTTTTCTGAGCGCGCTGGAATTATTCAGTTAGGTATGGAAGGAATGATGCTCCTCGGTGCGATGGCCGCCTTTAGCATTACAGTAAAAACTGGAAATCCATGGTTAGGCTTATTAGTTGGTATGTTGGCTGGGGGACTCCTGAGCCAGATTCATGGGTTTATTACTATTACACTTCAAGCAGACCAGGTCGTAAGTGGTCTGTCGCTAACATTCGTTGGAACGGGTATCGCTCTGGTTTTTGGTGAACAACTTAGTAAAGCTGGCGTTATAGCACTCATTCCTAAAATTACCATTCCCGTCATTTCACAAATACCAATTATTGGAAAAATATTTTTCTGGGATCAAAATATATTAGTCTATATTGGGTATATTATTGTTCCACTGGCCTGGTACTTCATCTATCGCACCAGACCAGGAATGCACCTTAGAGCTGTAGGGGAGCAACCGTCTGCTGCTGATTCTCTGGGTATAAATGTTTATAGAACCAGATATATTTATGTATTTGTTTGTGGAATGTTTGCAGGTTTGGCCGGCGCTACAATCAGTTTGGCGATATCCCCTGGTTGGTTTAGCGAATTAACGACTGCCGGTCAAGGCTGGATCGCTATTGGATTAATTATCTTCTCGCAATGGAATCCTGTAAGAGCAATGGTTGGGTCATACGCATTTGGCGCCCTTCGCCGTCTTGTCTTGGATATTCAAGGGCCAGCTGTAATTTTGGGATTACGAAATCCATTCTATTACAACCCCTACCTTGGATTATTTCTCACTATGGTACCGTATGCCTTCACAATAATTGTCCTCATCATTGGTTCTGTGGATGCAATGAAAAAACGTCTGGGGGCGCCGGCTGCGTTAGGGATACCTTATGTCAGGGGCGAGCGTGGTTTGTAGATCATTCTTATTGTTTTATAGTTAAGAAAGGAATATATGCAGAAGTTTATTGGTTATCAATGTTCTTTGTGCAATAAAACCTATTCTCCAGGTGAGGTCACTTACACATGCCCGGATGATGGGGGAAATCTGAACGTACTATTGGATTATGAATCCATCAAGAACGGTGATATTCTAAAGCAAATCATTTCCTCGCAAGAAAGCTCTCTTTGGCGTTATTTACCTTTATTACCCGTTGACAACCCTGGCGGCGAAGGAACCCCGTTGCGATTAGCCGGTGGTACACCCTTACTGACATCCGTCAACCTAGGCACAGAGTTGGGTATCAAGAAATTATGGATTAAGGATGAAGGGCGGAATCCAAGCGCTTCATTCAAAGATCGGGCCAGCGCCGTTGTAGTTGCGAGAACCCGCGAGATCAAATCAGAAATTGTTGTTACAGCATCGACCGGAAACGCAGGAGCAGCGCTGGCATGTATGTCCGCTGCAATTGGTCAACCGGCGATCATCTTTGCGCCGAAAACAGCTCCGCAGGCGAAAGTTGCCCAGCTTTTGATCTTTGGCGCTCAGGTCATTCTTGTGGATGGCAACTACGATTCAGCTTTTGATTTGACAATTGAGGCAGCCCATGAATTCGGATGGTACTGTCGGAATACCGGCTACAATCCATTTACTGCTGAAGGAAAAAAGACAGCGGCATTCGAAATTTGGGAAAAATTGTTGCTCAATCAATCACGCAGCAAACCAATTGTGGTATTTGTATCAGTGGGTGATGGCAATATTATTTCTGGAATCCACAAGGGTTTCAAAGATCTGCAAAAACTTGGGTGGCTGGAACAAATGCCGCGAATCATAGGTGTTCAATCCTATGGCTCTGCGGCGATCTCAAATGCATTCCACGGAGGTACAGAGACGATCACGCCTGTTTCAGCGACAACCATTGCTGATAGTATCTCTGTGGATTTACCACGCGATGGTGTAAGAGCTGTAAGGGCTGCAAAAGAAACTGGTGGCACTTATATCAATGTTACGGACGAGGCGATCATCAGCGCAATCGCAAAGTTAGGGAAGGTTGGTTTGTTTGCAGAACCTGCCGGGTCCACTGCCTACGCCGGGCTTGAAAAGGCAGTTGAGGAAGGTATAGTTGACGCAGATGATGAAGTCGTTGTTATGAATACGGGTAGCGGATTGAAGGATATCCGCGCTGCCATGCAGGCGGTTGCCGCTGCGTCGATCATTGAGCCATCGTTAAAAGAATTAAAGAAATATTTGAAAAAATAAGATGAACCCAAAATTTTCAATCATTTCACCTGTTTACAATGAAGCTGAGAGTCTCTCTGAGCTTCAAAAACGCATGTCAGAAGTTATGAGTACAACTGGAGATGATTGGGAACTAATTCTTGTGGATGATGGCTCAACAGATGGTTCTACAGAACTCATCAGGGAAATGGCCAAATCGGATTCGCACATTCGCCCAGTGATATTTGCCAGAAATTTTGGTCATCAAATTGCTGTTACAGCCGGGTTGGATTATGCGCGTGGTGATGCAGTGGTCATCATCGATGCCGATCTGCAAGACCCTCCAGAGGTTATTCTCGAAATGATCGCTAAGTGGAAGGAAGGCTACGAAGTAATTTATGCTGTTCGGTCTGAACGTGAAGGGGAAACCTGGTTTAAAAGGACTACAGCAGCCCTCTTTTATAGAGTGATATTTCGCATCACAGATGTTAAAATCCCATTGGATACCGGCGATTTTCGTTTGCTGGACAGAAAAGTTGTTGCAGTGTTGGATCGGATGCGCGAACGGCACCGATTTCTTCGTGGGATGGCTTCATGGGTCGGTTTTAAGCAGATTGGTCTTCCATATAAACGGTCTGCCAGATACGCTGGAGTGACGAAGTATCCTTTCCGGAAAATGATTCAACTAGCGCTTAATGCCATCACTAGCTTCTCTTATTTTCCACTTCAGGTGGCCACATATATCGGATTTTTCTCCGCTGGCATCAGCATATTAGCTATCCCGGTTGTAATAATTGAACGTCTAACTGGAAATCAAGCTTTTATTGGCCAGGCTACCACTTTAATTGCAGTACTGTTTTTAGGAGGTGTTCAACTTATATCATTGGGTATATTAGGTGAGTACATTGGGCGTATCTATGATGAATCTAAAGGACGGCCATTGTATATCGTACGTGAAGAACCAAAAGATTTTGAATAATCATCTTTAAGGAGATTTTTAAGAAATGACAAATAGAATAGATTTAACAGTAAAAAAGGACCGACTGGAAAGAGCAGTAAAACGTGCAAAAGAGCAAAATATTATAATTCCGACATTTGCACAAATGAAAAACCCGGAATTAATTCCCGGGAAAATCAAGGAAGAGCTTCATAGTGCAGGACTGTGGGATATTGTTCCACGTAATCTCTTCCGAATTACATGGCATAATGAACCAATTGCCAAAGGGGGCGGGTTCGGCGGAGTGAACTACCTCGAACTCCCTTCCAGTTTAACTGGCATAAAAGCCAAAATCGTCGTACTGGTTGGTAAGTGGTTCCCAACCGGTGCACATAAAGTTGGCGCTGCTTTTGGTTGTCTCGTTCCCCGACTTGTAACCGGTCAATTTGACCCCACCACCCAAAAGGCTGTCTGGCCATCCACTGGAAATTTCTGCCGAGGTGGTGCTTATGACTCAAAACTTCTGGCTTGCGAATCAATTGCAATTCTTCCAGAAGGAATGAGCAAGGAAAGATTTGATTGGCTTGCAAAAGTGTCTGGTGAAGTCATTGCCACCCCCGGGTCAGAATCGAATGTAAAAGAAATATTTGATAAATGTTGGGAATTAAGAAAATCAGGTCAAGACCTGATGATCTTTAACCAATTTGAAGAATATGGAAATTACTTATGGCACTATGAGGTTACCGGTCATGCGATGGAGGAAGTCCTTAAGAAGGTAATGGGGCCAAAAGATGAGTACCGTGGCATGGCATCGGCTACTGGCTCTGCTGGTACGATCGCTGCTGGAGACTATTTGAAAAAGAAATACCCGACTTCAAAGATCGTTGCTAGTGAAGCGCTTCAATGTCCAACCCTCATGGAGAATGGTTTCGGTTCACATCGAATTGAAGGAATTGGCGATAAACACGTTCCTTGGATTCATAATTCCAAAAATACTGACATGGTTGTCGCCATCGATGATCAGGCTGTTGTGAACATCAGCCGTCTCTTCAACGAACCGGAAGGCCGAAAATACCTAGCATCAAAGGGTGTTCCTGCAGCCATCATCTCCCAACTAGATTTGCTTGGCTTCTCAGGAATTTCCAACGTACTCTCAGCAATAAAGTTCGCAAAGTATTATGAACTCGGCGAGAATGATGTTGTTCTGACTGTCTTAACTGATTCAATGGAACTTTATGGCAGTCGCCTGGTCGAAATGCACCATGAATTTGGTGAATATTCCTCATCTGACGCCGCAGCAGACTATGCTCGTTACCTGCAAGGGCAATCCACAGATAATCTTACAGAGCTTAACTATGTAGATCGCCGAAAAATCCATAATCTAAAATATTTTACCTGGGTTGAACAACAGGGCAAAGAATATGAAGAGATCATGGATATGTGGTATGACCGAGAGTATTGGACAGCTGTCCAGGGTCAGGTAGCGGAGATAGACGAATTGATCACAGAATTCAATGACCGCGTAGGCTTGATCAAGAATTACTAATTCTCAATCCTTGCAATTGCATCCCGCAGACAGCTACGTCTGTGGGATGTTGTTTTATAATTAGAGTATGGATTCTATTGATTCGCTAAAAGAGACAGACCTTGTTCTGGTTGCCGTGATTAATTCTTCACGTGATTTAGAAATTGCCCGAATACTCGGCTGGTATCGCATACCGTTTCGAAAAGCGCCGAAAGTGGTGGATGTGGATTTCCTGGCTTTCTATCAAACATCTGCAATTATAGAAGGTGGAAGTGGAAAAATTCAGTACATTGCTAAAGTCCGCGGTCATGAACTGACTACAAGGGGAGAGTTGCTTAAAGATGAGCCTGAACATCCCAGAGCCGATGAAGAGTATTACAAAATCCAATTGGGACCCCTGATAAAGCTTGATAAACCTATTACAACAACTACCTGGAAGCGGATAACTTTTTTCTACACCATTGGAAAATCATTGTTGGAGGCGAAAGTCGTCAATGACCTGGTAATTCGATCAGAGGAAAGATCTATTTTATGGCGATCGATGCGTGAGAGGTTGGATGACGGTGGAACAAACCAGGTAGATGTTTGTAATAATTTTGAATGGACAGATGTGCAACTTATAGAAATTCTTGGCTATTTGACCTTCAAAGACACAACACAAGACTAATATAGGAGAGATCTATGAAGATCATTAAGAATGGCACTCTGATTACAGCAAGTGAAACATACTCCGCGGATATCCTAATCGATGGCGAAAGAATTGCGGAAATTGGAAAGAATATTATCAACAAAGGTGCAGAGATCATCGATGCAGAAGGTATGCTCGTCATGCCAGGAGGAGTTGACCCACATGTGCACCTTGATCTGCCCATGTTTGGTACTGTTTCCTCCGACGATCATTACACTGGCCATAAAGCAGCTGCATTTGGAGGCACTACAACCTGCCTGGATTTTATCTCTCAAGATCACTCCAGTCTTGCCGCTGATATTGCTGCATGGCACGAAAAAGCCGATCATAACGCCGCCATCGATTACGGCTTTCATATGAATATCACCCGGTTTAATCCAGAAATTGCAAGTGAAATCCCGGAGTTAGTCAATCACGGGATAACCAGCATTAAAGTATTTACGGCTTATAATAACCGCTTACGGTTGGATGATGGCGGAATATTTCAAGTAATGCGCATAGCCAGGGATGCAGGCATTTTGACAATGCTTCACGCAGAAAATGGCGATGTGATTGAAATACTGATTCAGGAAGCCCTGATCCAGGGTAGAACAAATCCCATCGATCATGCTCTAACTCGTCCAGCCTGGGGGGCGATCGAAGCGGTTTTGCGGGCATGCTCATTGTCTCAGCAGGCAGATGCTCCGTTATATGTTGTTCATATGAATGCCGGGGGTGAAGTCGATCAGCTGGAATATGCCAGAGCCCATGGGATCAAAGTCATGGGTGAAACCTGCCCCCAATATCTCTTTTTTACCTCGGAACAATTGCGCAGACCAGATGGTGCAAAGTGGATCAGCTCACCTCCAATTCGTGAGGAAAATGATACTGTAAGAATATGGGAAGGCCTAAGAAATGGCATCATTCAAACAATAGGCACCGATCACTGTCCATTTTTTTATGATGGAACCAAGCCCGTCATTTATGAAGGTAAAGAGATCGCCATTCCCGGGAAGGAATTAGGTAAAGATGACTTTACGAAAATCCCGAATGGAATGCCTGTAATCGAAGATCGAATGCCAATTCTGTGGACTTATGGCGTTAGAGCGGGTAAGTTGACACCCAATCAATTTGTGGCGCTTACCTGTACCAATCCCGCGAAAATTTTCGGTATGTATCCTAGAAAGGGATCATTAGTTCCAGGAGGAGATGCCGATATAGCGATTTGGGATCCTGAAATACGAATTAAATATGGTGTTAAAGAAGCTCATATGCGAACAGATTATAATTTATTTGAGGGTTGGGAAATAGTAGGCGTGCCGAAAACAGTATTTCTACGCGGCAAGGCGATCATTGAAGATCGACAATGGCTTGGCAAACGGGGTGGAGGAAAATTTATCCACCGAGAAGCGTCAAATCAAGTTTTATAAAAAAAACATGATCATATTATTTCCATCCATACTCCTGCTAACAACAGCGGCGATCCTTTCAGGCTTACACGTGTTTCGACCGCGGTTTAATGCCAGTTGGTTGGTGGCAGCAATAGGTGCATTCTTAAGCTGGTTATCACTCTTGTTTCTCAGATTCCGTCTCCCAACCAGCCTGGTATACCTACAATGGAGTAAAAGTTCAATAAACTTAGATTCGCCGATGCTGGCTATTGATTATTCATCATGGCCATTTGCATTTGCTATCGGAACACTAATTTTGGCGATCGTCATTTCATCCCCAGTAAACCTTCAATCGAGAGCAGAAATTATAACTCTGTCCGGGAATTTGGCAATAACGGGTATTAGTTTGTTTGCGCTTCTCGCATCGAATCTAATCGCCCTTCTCATTGGCTGGGCAGTTATTGACCTGCTGGAGTTAACTGTTCTACTCAGAAAGAATCATCGCAGCGATATTAATCAGAGAGTGATCATTGGTTTTACTTCAAGGATTGGCGGATTAATGTTGATATTCTGGGCGATTGTTCTTGGGGGACAGCTTTCCGGGAATCAAACAGATTTTATGAATTTGTCACCATTAGTTAGTCTACCAATTTTGCTAGGCATAAGTTTAAGGCTTGGGCTAATTCCGGTCCATCTGGTTTACTCAGAAGAAATTGGAATACGGCGCAGCCAGGGAAATCTGTTTCGATTCATCCCTCCTGCCGCAAGTTTGGTTTTCCTGTCCAGAATACCGCCTGAAACATTGAATAATGATTTTGTTTTTGTCATAAAGGTTTTTATATTTATTGCTGCCAGCTATGGTGTAATTCGTTGGTTAACAGAAAAATCAGAATTAGCCTCACGCCCCTTTTGGGTTATGATACTATCAAGCTTTGCAATTCTATCCACATTGAATGGAAACCCATATGCATCCATTTCTTGGGGGGTAACCATGATCCTGATTGGTGGATCGCTATACCTACACGATTCACGAACAAAATTAATTCAAATCCTTCTAATTATTGGATTATTATTTTCGGCAGGTTTACCATTTGCACCTAATGCTGTGGGCGTAATGGGATTAATTGGTTCCAACAACCTATTTAATGAAATCATAAGTCTTATATTACTTTTGTTACTCTTTGTTGGTTTGTATAAGACTATATTTAAGAAACCGAAATTAGCTCTGGGACAGGAAAAGGTAATATATCTGACATATCCCTTAAGCATTATTTTCATGATTACTTCATTTATAATAATTGGTCTCTTCGGGTGGCCAGGGTCGAGAACGATAGGTGCTTGGCCAGCAATAGTTATGGCAATTGTAATTATCACTTTATCACTGCTGGTAAACAAAAGATATTCAAACACCTTTCAAAGCCGTAAAGACACGATCAGAAGGATTTTAATAAACTTCTCTTTTTTACAAAAGAATATTTCAAGCTTTTTTAGTTTTTCGTGGATTTACAAAGGACTCAATATGATGATCGGGGTTGTTGGTAAGATTGTTAATCAATTTACTTTTATGCTTGAAGGCAATAATGGATTGTTATGGGGAATGGTACTACTAATAATAATGGTTATGATCATTAGCGTGAGGGTTTGATATATGCCGTATTTTTTACAAATATTAGGTATTGTTATCATTGTTGGAGCTTGTATGCTTCCATACATATTACCAAATTGGCGGATATTGGTGTCCACGCTGGCAACAATTTACCTGGTGCAGTTCATCTTTATTTTTTATGAGTTGACTCCTTTGCTAGCGGTCATCAACTTAATCATAGGATGGATGGCTTGTGCGGTCCTTGGGATAGCAGGTATCAGGCTAGGTGAATCGGAAGGGATTGATCAATATCGCGGTGGAACAGCATTTCGATTGATTAGTGCTTTCTTTTTTATTCTCACTGCTTTTGCCTTATCGATAAATACTTTCTCATGGCTTAATAGAACACCATATATTTTACTGGCCGGAGGTTTGTCTCTTGTATTTACAGGAATACTTCAGATGAACTTTTTTGATCAAGTGTTTCGAATAATTGTCAGTTTACTAGTGTTTATTTCTGGATTTGAATTGATCTATTACTCTCTTGAATTTTCCTTATTGGTTATTGTCTTAATAGGAATGGTGAAAATTGGATTGGCTTTTATTGGGACGTACCTGGCTATGAGACAATTGCAGGGAGTGACTTAATGAGTTCGCCTTTGATTTGGGTTGTTATACCGTCGCTGGCTTCAATCGGGCTGTTTCTCATTATGCGATTCCGAAAGTGGACTTACATATCAGGTATTGGTCTTTCTATTATCCTGACATTTGCTGCTAAGTTTGTACCAATCGAATCTGTCGTGGATATTGGATTATTCGAGTATAAAATATCCGGAACACTCAATGTTCTGGGGAGACAGCTAATATTAAATCAGGACAGACAGGCAATTCTGATCATGGTTTTTGCTATAATTTCGTTCTGGCTGATCGGCGCTTTTTCGACCTCAGCACCTTCGATAATTGTTCCAATCAGTCTACTTGCTTGTTCCTTTTTGGTTGGATCAGTAGCCGTAGATCCTTTTCTGTACGCTGCCATATTTATCGAAATTGCGGTTTTAATAACCATACCTCTGTTAACCAATAATGCCAAAATGGTAAATAAGGGAATTATTCGTTTTCTTACTTTCCAAACTATTGGTATGGTATTTTTGCTTTTTACTGGTTGGCTATTAGGCGGACAAGAATCTGCTCCTGCCAGTCGGGAAGCGGCGATCCGATCCCTTATCTTTCTAGGGTTAGGTTTTGCGTTTGTACTGGCAATATTTCCATTTTATTCTTGGATTCCGATGCTTGCTGAGCACGAGGATTCTTATTCTGTTGGGTTTATTCTGATTCTATATCCGACATTAATTCTGTTGTTCGGAATCACATTTTTGGAAAAGTATTCATGGTTAAGGAATTCAATTGAACTAAAAGAAGGGTTACAAATTATGGGAACGCTTATGGTCATATCCGGAGGGGTATGGTCGGCGTTTCAAAAACATTTGGGACGCATGTTTGGCTATGCAGTGATCGTGGAAAATGGATTATCATTGATTGCCATTGGTACAATGACAGTGAATGGTTTCCAGATATTTGCCAGTTTATTTTTACCAAGAATATTATCCTTTGGTGTATGGACAATTTGCTTATCTCTGATACAAAAAAAGTATGGCAGCCTTGAACTAAATAAAATGTTGGGAATTGGAAAATCTGAAACAATAATTATCATTGGCATTTTGGCAGCACAGTTTTCAATAGGTGGGCTACCTCTGTTAGCCGGGTTTCCACTACGTGTGGCGATACTGGAGGAGATAGTACTCCAGTCAGTAGTTATTGCCTGGGCAATTGTTGTTGGTATTGCTGGAATTTGGGCGGCCGGGCTGTATTCGCTTTCAATATTTTTACGATCTGAGACGGGTTGGAAAAACTTTTTCACATCAAACTCAATCGTCAATATTCTGCTTTCGATAGGAGTTGTCACTTTGATTGTTATGGGAATATTTCCACAATTGTATAGTTCAAGTATCTCAAAATTGTTACTATCATACTCGCATCTACGATAATTTATACTTGATTATCTGGATGGTATAATTTTTCAGGATATCAATTTATTTACTTCCCGAGGTTTTTATGGAAATTGAACAGATCACAAAGCGATTGGAATGGTTGGATGATGAACGTCGAAAAGATAAAGCAGTCATTTCAACTTTAGAAAATCGAATTTCAGAGTTGGAAGAGAAAAATTCTATATCAAAGAAGGAATTTGCTTCTTTGGAGTCGAAATCTTTCTCAATTCAATTTGATATTTGGAAAATTGGAGCAAGTTGAGGAAAAGTTGGTAATAACAAATATAGATCTTGGTAAATTGGGGGAAGAATTGGAAAGGTCTATGAAAGACAAGGAGCATGAGCAAATAAATAACCGAATTAAAGAGATTGACCAAATTACCAACACCATCCAAAATCTACGAAAAGACATACTTCCGATCAAGGACCTGAAAAAGAGTCAAAAAGTCCTGGATACTGATTTCAACTCACTTAAAGATCAGGTTTCTAAATTGGATAATAAGCTGGTCTCCAACCAGGGTACTTTTGATGATTATAAACGTGCTCAGAAATTGTTCGATGAAACCCGCAAAGCTGAAAATAAACGAATTACAGATCTTCAAGGAGAGGTTTCTGCCTATCGGAAAAGAAGTGAAGAGCTACGCTCAAAGATCGATCTGACCTTGGAAAAAATGAGAAACATAGATACCCGGATTGTTGAGATCACAAGTTCTGAAAGTGATCGAAGGCAAGCCCAGGTTGCATTTATTGAAAAACAAAATCAACATCAGGTAGAGCGTGATCGGATGGCTAAAGACTCTCTTCAGAAAATCGAGCAGGTTCTGCTATCCTCTGCATCTTTTGAGAGCCAATTGAAGGGTCTGGAAGATACACTTCGAACAGCGCGTAAAGCCAAAGAACAATTGGAAGATGCAACCCAACGCATCGACCGCCGGGTGAATGAAATTACGGAAATGCACAGATTAAACGAGGACCACTTTCGTCAAGAATGGGGAACCTTCAAAGCCGATGACCAGAAACGCTGGGCAAATTACAATTTAATCATGGACGAGCAGCAAAATGATCGTCTTCGTCAGAATGAAAAATTGGAGAAACGAATAATTACTTTAGAGGACGGAAACCAGGAATTGACCGATCTGGTAACTGGCATTCAAAATGAAACTGAGAAAGGATTGCAAAACCTTTTATCCCTTGCTCATGATTGGTTGTCTGATTATGAGCGGTTATCTGGTAAAAATCGGGATTTGGAGTAATGGCAACTCATGTAATAGGCACTGCCGGGCATGTTGATCATGGAAAATCATCTCTTGTAACAGCGCTAACAGGGATCAACCCTGATCGATTAAAAGAAGAACGTGCTCGAGAGATGACCATCGAGCTGGGGTTCGCATGGTTTACATTACCATCAGGCGAGGAAGTGGGAATTATTGATGTGCCTGGTCACAGGGATTTTATTGAGAACATGCTTGCAGGTGTTGGTGGAATAGACGCAGTATTGTTTGTAATAGCAGCGGATGAAGGGGTAATGCCGCAAACCAGAGAACACCTGGCAATTCTCGATTTACTTAAGACTTCAAACGGGATCATCGTATTAACAAAATGTGATTTGATAAACGATGAAGAGTGGTTGACACTCCTAGAAGATGATATTAGGACTGCTGTTAGAAATACCTTCCTGGCCTATTCACCTATTGTCCATGTATCGTCCAAAACCAATGAAGGTATTCCTGATTTATTATCAGAAATTGCGACCGTAATAGAAAATAGCCCAGAAAAATTGGATAACCACCAACCCAGATTACCTATCGACCGGGTGTTTTCGATGCCTGGTTTTGGAACGATACTGACCGGAACACTTTTGGACGGCTCTTTAAAATTGGGGGATGAAGTTACAATTATGCCTAGAGGAATAAAAACAAGAATTCGAGGAATCCAAAATCACAAAACTAAGGTGGATATTGCTTATCCAGGGCAACGAACAGCCATCAACCTTACAGGAGTGGCTGTGGAGGATGTGAGCCGGGGAGATGTTCTCACTTTGCCAGGCTTGTACTCTCCAACGAGGCGAATTGATGTTTCATTTGACCTTCTTCAGGATGTGAATGGCAGTATCAAACATCGCGATGAGATCAAGCTCTTCATTGATGCCACAGAGGTACTGGGTAGTATTCGACTATTAGGTATGGATGAATTATCGACTGGTAAGAGCGCTTTCCTGCAGATTGAATTGGCTGAACCCATAGTGGCAAAAAAAGGAGATAGATTCATTCTACGAAGACCTTCTCCGGGAGAAACCCTCGGCGGAGGCTCCATTATTGAAGTGAATTCTTTGAAGCGTTATAAGAGGTTTTCAACCGAGGTTTTAAGTCTGATGGAGAAAAAATTTTCCGGCTCAGATTCTGAAAAGTTATTGACCCTAATCCATTCCGAATCCCCTGTTCTTGTTTCAGGTCTTATTGCGAAATCAAACTTAGGGAGCGCCATTGTGATGGAAATTGTCCATAGCCTGGAGAATGAGAAACAAGTTCGACTGATTAAAGTATCAGATAATATCAATCAGTGTTACCTAATTTCCCAAAGTTATAACCAATCGAATATTGATAAAGTTATTCTAGCCTTGACGGATTTCCATAATACTAATCCTTTGAAACACGGCATAGCACGGGAGGAATTGCGAAGCAAACTTAAATTGGCTCCGAAAATATTCAATAAATTAATTGAAAACTGGATTACAGAAGGTGCAATATACGCTGATCAGAATTTCATTTCCATGCCTTTGTTTTCCATCAACCTTACGAATGATCAAGTGCAAAAAATTGATAATATAATGGGGAAATTCAACCAGAATATTTCTACCCCACCATCTACCAAAGAAGCCATTTTTGAAGTCGGAGAAGACCTTTATCGTTTGCTAATTGAAAATGGAGACCTGATACAGTTGTCCGAGGATGTTGTCTATACTATCCACCAATATGAGAAAATAAAGGAAGAGGTGATCAACTACATCAACGAAAATGGATCAATAAATGTGGCAATATTTAGAGATAAATTTCTGACGAGTAGAAAATATGCCCTTGCTTTTTTGGAATACATGGATCAGAAAAAGATTACCCGTCGGGAAGGCGATTTTAGAAAACTGTTTAAGAATTAAGCTTTATTGGCTGCTGCCTCAAAGAGTAATTGATCGATCTCTAATGGAACCCCCCGGGTAGGGTTTAATTCGAGTGTTATTGCTTCAATTTCACATTTACTGACACAGACGCCACAACCCATACATAAATTGAAATCAACGAAGTTTATTCCATTTTCAACTGCGAGGGCGTGAAATTGGCAGTACTCAATGCAATTACTACACCCAATACAAAGTTCTTTATCTATTTTGGCTTGATAACCAGAAGATGCTAACATTGGTGTGCCATTTTCATGGGCCTGGATAGCCCCGCAGCAGCATGAACAGCAATTGCAGATGGCATAGTAACGACCTAACATGGCATCTTTAAAGAATGCATGATGAACATGCCCTCTGTCATCTTCTTCCTGGAGAATCTGCAGCGCTTCGTCCAGTTGAATGGAGCGGGACTTTTTGGGATGGTGTTCGAGAACAAAACTCGCGAAAGGTTCACCCACAACCATACACACATCCATGGGCAAGCATGGCTTCTCACGACTTGCCCGGCAAGGGCATTCCATTACCGCTAGATGATCCGGGTGATTAAGGATAATGTCTTTTGCTAAGCTATAAGGAATGATACTCTCAAGATTTTCCAGTCTGATATCTTCTTTAATAGAAACCAACTTCTTAATTGATGCTAAAGGCATAACCTTTCCGTGGTAGGTGTCCGCCATTGTAGGTTTAGTCTTTTCATTTTCGAAGCCTGGCATGAATATCCGTAGCACCTTCTGAATGGATTTAATAATCGGCGTTATCGGCGTAATAATTCGATTGATTCTGTGGCGTCCAGTCCCAATTTTTATGTATGTATAAATATAGCGGGCATAGATGTACCCATGAATTTGATCAAACAGTGAGAAATCGTTAATTAATTTTGCTTCATTAAAAAATGCCATGGTGGATGGCAGGAAGAGCCCCTTTTTATCTTTTTCATTACCTTTATTATTCGTCATTATTATTATCTAATTTCTTCATTAACTTTATTTTGAGTTCATGGATTTCGCAATTTTGAAAAATTATTTTTGGAGTATTGTGCCAGATTGCAAATTCGCTGATTACTTTGCTTAATGAATTAATGAACTCATTATCAATATTAACCCCATTTTCGAGATAAAGTGACTTGACCTCGAAAACACGGGATTTGCGATGTGCTTTTGCGTCCATCTGGCCGATGATACTTCCTTTATGAAGAATTGGAAGCAAAAAGTATCCCATTTTGCGCTTAGATTCTGGTAAGTAAATTTCCAATTGATAATTAAAGTCGAATAAACTGGATAGTCTCTTTCGGTCCCAAAGTAGTGGATCGAACGGCGATAAAATTGATGTTCGATTTGGTGTTACCATATTTTCCGCAACAGCTTCGAAAATTGTGAGGTTATCCTGATGTATATAACCTTGCTCATTTAATCCTTCGATTTTTGCAGACAATATTTTTCCATCGCTTAATAACTTTTCCAGAATTTCAGCCTGCCCTGTTTTAGGAAACCGGTAGTAATCGGATATCCAGGATGTAAGGGCAACCCCCAAGGATTTTATGGTTCTTGCGGTTAGCTCAATGCGTGACTGATCTTCACTTAGAATAGATTGCTTATCCCAGGAAGGAAATACCCGTTCAGTTAGATTATATACTTTCTGGAATTTTTCCCTGTGTGAGACCATCAATGCACCGGTAAAGAATAACTGTTCAAGCGCTACTTTCTCATCCTTCCAATTCCACCAAGTACTATGTTTTTCGTCAGTACGATTAAAATCCGCTGACTTTACCTGGCCATTTTCTTTGATGATATTTAATATTTTCCGCGAAAGTTCTGGTCGTATACCGATCCAAGTTTCTTTTTCTACCCATAGCCCGTGGTAATAATCCTTCTTCCAACGGTAAAGCGAAAAATCCTCAATGGGTATGAAACAAGCTGCATGCGACCAATATTCGAATAAATAGCCATCCGAAAACAATTCTTCCAACCAGGATTCGGGAAAATTTCCAAGACGACTCCAAAGAACAAGGTATGGACTTCGCGCTACTACATTTACGGTGTCAATTTGTAAGACACCCATGATTCTGATTTGCTCCTGTAGGTCCATTTTGGAGGGACGTTTATTCTGTGGGTTGTCGAGTCCAAGCGTAATTATTTGAAAGTTGCGAGCTTGTTGTTTTGTTAATTCCAGCATGGGCTAATGATCACAGGGTTTAATATTGGCAATCGTCTTGAGAACCAATTTGTAAGAACGTTCCAGCAGATCAAAGTTTAGGTAATCCTGTGTATCTCTCACAGTATGATATTCATTGGGTGTGCCTCCGTCTAAAACTGCTTCAAGGCTTGATACAGTATACCCAGCCCGAAGGAACGGAAGGTAATCACCACACCTATGGATATGGAAAACATCCACCAGGTTTTTATCATTCTTCTTTATTACTGCATTCAATTTCTTCGAGGTGTAAACAGGTGCCAATCGGCCATATCGTTTCACCAAACCGAGGGCATTTCCGCTGCCAATCGAATCAATATTCATTACGATTGGCTTTTCATACCAATCATGGTTTATCCTGGAGAACTTATTCGCTCCAAAAAGTCCTTGTTCTTCAGCGCTCGTAAACAGAAAGCTGACACAAGCCGGATATTTCTTTTTGTCTTTCGCAATAACTTCTGCGATCGCAAGCGCAGTTGCAATGCCTGATCCATTATCGTTTGCACCAGGGGAATAGTACTCCTTTTGAGAAAATAAGTTCCACACTTGTTGGATCAAAATGGTTAGTGTAATTACAGTGGAAACTACGAATAAGGTTATTGTAAAGGCGAAGGGGAGAGCAATATTTAGGACTGCAGAAAAGCTTTGAATGGCAATAAAAAATGAAACATAAAACAAATAGCGTTGACAATAGATAATAAATTTTCCGAAAAAGCCGCTCAAGTATGGAATTGTTTTTGCTGTATCCACATGGGAGATGATCAACATTTGAGAATTGCGAAGCTGAGATTTTTCAGGTATCGCGATCAAGTTTTCAGTTGTGTATCTGCGTGGGAATAATTTAATAACCTCCAACATCAGTACTGGCAGAATGGAGAAAATTACAGGTAGTAAGAACCCGATCAATGGTGCAATTTTATAAAGTAGTAATGCAATTATGATGAGAAATACATCAAAAAACTGTTCATTAAAGAGGGCAGGGATATTGGGAAACCTGAGTCCCTGGCGTTCAATAGTATAGCCAGCTGTGGATAACACTTTTTCAATATAATCTTTTGTTTTTTCCTCTTCCTCACTTCCTGCTGGTCTTGCATTGGAGAAGTCTAATATGGTTTGTAAATGCCGGGATATACTACTAACAGTTCTGGTTGCATTAACTGTCATTTGACCACCGCGATGATGTAACGATCATATTCATATTTGAATAGTAACGGGCTGATCTTTATTTTCCACATATCATGCATACCTACTTGCGTGCAAATCTGCATTTGAGATTGATGTTCTTTTTCACCCTGATTGACAATCATCAGGACCCCTCCAGGTTTGACACTGGTCCAAACTTCATCTAAAAGCTGTTCCGGCTTGTGCTTTGTAATAGGTAATCCCCACTGCAAAGAATCTTTAATAAAAACGAAGGGAAAGAAGAGCGTTATCACATCATAGGCGTTAATTTCAGGTTTAAATTCCTCGGCGAAGAAATGAACATTAGGAAGGTCTCTAATATTTGCAAGCGCATGATCGTAACGGGAATATAGGTCGGCATAAACGCGATACGCATCCACTTCATAACCATCTAATTTCAGACTGCGCTGAACCGATGTTCCAAACCAGGAATAAAAAGACCATAGTATCTGTGCGTAGAACCAATGGGAAGTTCCAACATCCGCACATCGAATTGAAGAAGGTAAATTGTTTTTTATCTTTGAGAAGGTCTCTTCGAGCATATGCAGGTAGAAAATGTTTTCATAATAATTCCAACTCGAGAGTGTTTTCTTTACATGATCGAGGTGATAGGCGTTGAATAATTTCTGCTCAATCTGGATTGCGTGGGTTCTATCTGGTTCGGACAGATAATTATATTCATCAAAAAAACCTGCTTTTGTAATTATATTTTGGTAATTTCGCTTCCATCGAAAAAGTTCGCGCAGGGGGAAGTCTATCCGGTTTCTGAGTTCAAGCATTTTATGATATATATTCATGGCAAACGGAAAACTTAGAAAACAAAATGTTAAAGCTTTGGTAATACTATGGATTGTTGGTTCTGATATTTCCCTTTTTTATCTGCGTACGATGTATTGCAAACATCATCCCCGCTAAGGAATAACACCTGAGCAATCCCTTCGTTGGAATATATTTTAGTTGCGATACTGGTAGGATTAATTATTGAGATAGTGACAAAACCTTCCCATTCCGGTTCAAAAGGAGTCACGTTGATGATGATGCCGCACCGTGCATAAGTGCTTTTTCCGAAACAGATCGCGAGGATTTCGCGAGGGATCTTGAAGTACTCGATAGATCTGGCCAGAACAAATGAATTCGGTGGAATAATGCAAATATCCCCGATATAGTCACTTAGCATTTGGGAATCGAAGCTTTTAGGATCTATCACTCCCGTTATATTCCCTGTAAAAATTTTGTATTCATTGGTGATGCGCATATCATAACCATAAGATGAAAGGCCGAAAGAAATCGTACCAGGGCGTTTTTCACCTTCTGCAAATGGTGAGATCATCTTATTCTCAAGCGACATACGACGGATCCAGTGGTCGGGTTTGATTCCCATTAATTCTCCTTCAGTACTTCGTATGAAATGTTATTCGAGTAATTTTATCAGGATATATTTCGAATTGGAGTGTTTGCGGAACTCCATTCGGTGAAAAAGATAGTTCATACTTTGCTGGAGGTAAGCCTGCAACTGCCATTACTTCCTGGAATAGATCATCTCCATTGAGGGAAGCATCAGCGTAAGGTTTGGGGTAGCGAACTCTAAAATTTGGATCATCGAGCGACACAAGTTTGAAATCTGGATAACGCCGAACTTCATTATTTTCATTGAAAATTTGTACTGCCAGTGCGCCAGAATTGTGTTTTGTCTTCACCCAAAATTCTGGGTTGATGGTGTGTGCATAATCATTTATCCCTTCACGGACCTCAAAATGCAAGTGCGCGCCAATTGCCCTTCCAGATAGACCGACCTCGCCAATTTTCTGCCCTGAACTAACTTTGTCCCCGGTTGCAACGGATACTTTGGATAAATGTCCATACAGCGTATAGATAGGCGAATCGTATCCTTTAACTTTATGCTGTAGGATGACAAGATTACCATAGAAATTCACCCCCCAGCCAAATTGTTGATTTGAATCTTTACCGGAGTATTCCACAATACCATCAGCGACTGCCAGAACGGGTGTGCCAACCGGGTTGATAAATTCAACCCCGTGGTGTGGTTCACGCTCGCCATTCTGGGTGCCGCCATAGGGATAGGATTGTTCCGGCTCACTTCCGTACTCCTGCCCAATTGGTGGCTCAAAGACAAAGTGACCTGAAAAAATACAAATATCATCCTTGCATATATCTAAGTGCATTTGAGGAGTGACAGTTATGGTTTTTGTACGCATAACAATCGCACTAGCAATCTGCTGGTTTTTTATTATAATTGTCGGTGAAGATAGCGGACTACTGGTTTTTTCTAATTCGGGAAGTGAGACGCTGAGAATCCGACTTGAGCAAGCAGGAAGTATGATCAGTAACCATAGCGGAAGGATATATTTTTTACCAATTTTTGAAAAACCTGAAAACATCAGAGAATTAGACCTCCGCGTTGTTCAAGTATTTGACTGGCGAGTAAATTTAATTCTTTAAGTTTTTCTTTATATCTTTCCAGGGTGTCCAGGAACGATTGTTTTCTATCCCCCTGATCCAATCCTTTCAGGTTTATCTGTACGTTCATGCTGGCGCCTGTGAACGCTGCCCGGGCGAGAGAGAAGGCTGATCCTGCATCTGAGATTGCGTTTTGATTTCCATTGGTTGCCGCATCGATTGCCAACTGCATTAATTCGAGTGATTTCTCGCAAACCGAGAGGGGAATCCCGGCAGCATTGAATGTTGCCTCTGTAATTGACTTTTCGCGAATTACGTTTTCTTCTGGAGTTTCTTTTGGCAGCTTAATGGCTATTAATAACTCATCAAACGATCGGGCATCCTCAATAACTGCACTTTCCAAATATTGTTGCACGGAGCTGGCTTGTTTGAGAATCCTCCACATTTCAGCTTCAACATTAGCAAACTTTTTCTTACCGATGGTCACCCTTGCAACCATGCATACAAGGGCAGCAGACATAGCGCCGCTAAAAGCGGATGCAGAACCGCCCCCAGGAGTTGGTGATCCAGATGCAAGCTCCTCGATAAAATCGATTTTTTCGATCTTTTCATTGGTTTGCTGCTGCAAGGAAGTGTACAGGCGGGTTTCCAGGACTTGCTCCATTTTGAAACCATCCAATTGCAGATACCAGACAGCAGAGTTGACCAACGATTCTTGAGGTGTAAGTCCAACCAGTTCGCTGTGATGGATGGATACACCATATCGTTGAGCTTCACGACGAATTGTTTCTACAACTCGAAAAATTGGTGTCTGTTGAAAATTTGTGAGATTCATGGAAATTTGGGCTTTTCCATCAACCAACAATCCAAGAGCTTTGACGTACCTGTACCCTCCAGAGGAATTGCGCATACTTTTCGCTATCTTTTGGGCAATGCCTATATCATCGGTGGTCAAATAGACATTATAGGCAATCAGAGGTGCACGAGCACCAATCACAGTAGCTCCGGCTTGTGAAAGCCTCGCTGGTCCAAAATCCGGTTTCCGTGAGGGGTTTTCACCTATTTCAGTTTTGAGGCCTTCATATTGTCCGCGACGAATATTCTCCAGGTTGTGGCGCTCCGGCTGAGTGGCGGCTTCCTCGTAGAGATAAACGGGTATGGATAGTTGATCGCCAACCCGTTGGCCGAGACGGCGGGCAATTTCCACACATTCCACCATTGTTAGATCTTTCAATGGAACAAAAGGTACAACATCAGTCGCACCGATACGTGGGTGTTCACCGGTGTGTTCATCGAGATTGATCAACTTTGCTGCTTTTGCAATAGATTGAAAAGCAGCTTCCTCGACAGCTTCAGGGGATCCTACATATGTCACGACTGTGCGATTATGATCGAGATCCGAGTGTTGATCAAGAACGTGAACACCAGGGATTGCTGTTATCGCACCGATAATCTCCTGCACAACCTCCGGGCGGCGGGCTTCTGAAAAATTGGGAATGCATTCAACCAGGGGGTTAGACATTTTCACCTCGGGAACAAATATGATGATGTAATTATCATTTGGAGGAGAGTTGGTGTCAAGCTCCTATTTTTTGCGGATTGTATAATTGGTTTGGTTGAACAAATCCTTGATGCTAAAATGATACTGGAGGAAATATGTGTGGAAGATTTATTCTAATCTTAGAACCGGGAGATTTTGATGATGAAATTGATCTAGGCGGCATCCCGGAAAGTTATTTACCCAGATATAACATTGCCCCCACCCAACCGGTCGTCATTGTTCGCGATTTGAAGGTACGAAAGACTGAAATGTTCAGGTGGGGATTAATTCCATTCTGGGCGAAGGACCAGGCGATTGGATCTCGAATGATTAATGCGAGAGCTGAAACGCTGGCTGACAAACCTTCCTTCCGGAACGCATTTAAGCTTAGAAGAAACTTGATTTTGACAAGTGGATTTTATGAATGGAAGACAGTAAGTTCCCTGGCCAATCCGAAGGGAAAAAGTAAAATCCCTGTCCTTATTCATATGAAAAATCGTAAGCCATTTGCATTTGCAGGCTTGTGGGAAGAATGGAAATCACCTGATGGTAATTTAGTATATTCAACAACCATTATTACAACATCCTCCAATGCATTGATCTCGCCGTTTCATGATCGTATGCCTGTGATCCTGGAGGGGGATAACAGGTGGAAGTGGTTGAATTCCGGCTTAGATCTTAAAGCCGCCCAGGATTTATTAAAACCTTTTCCTGCTGATAATATGGCTTATTACCCGGTATCCTCTCTAGTTAATAACCCAGCATATGATCTTCCTGAATGCATAGAAGAAATTGCTGCTTAATTTGGATTTTTCATTGGTTGATTTCCTTGACCGGTATCCATGCGTATGATAGAATTTTGTCCGTTGCCCCCATGGTCTAGTGGTTAGGACACAGCCCTTTCAAGGCTATAACTCGAGTTCGAATCTCGATGGGGGCACTCTTCCTCAGACATAAAGATAAGCACGGGATTTACGAATCCTATGCTTATTTTTATGTCTTTTCCCTCCCTTTTTTTCGTTTCTTGCGCAATGGCCTTACTTCTTGAGTGATTAAATATGGGTCAAGTGCATCATTAATTCCATCGCCCAGCAGATTCCAGGAGACTCCAAAAAGGATTACTACTATCGTAACCGGAAGATACATCCACCAATATGTGAACAAGCTTCCTTTAAAGCCTATCACCCAATCTCGACTTATTACGAGCATTTTTCCCCAGGGGGAATCAACCCCCAGACCTATGAATGTAAAAGTTGCCTGAATAATTACAGTTTTCCCCACGTCCTGGGCAGCAAGTACAATTGCCGGACTGATGGAATTGGGAATCAAGTGTTTGCGAATAATCCAAAAAGGTCCACCGCCGGCAGCTTTTGCCGCTTTGATGAATTCGGTTTGCTTCAGAGTCAGAACAAGGGAATTAATAAGACGCGCATATGGCATCCAGGAAAATATTATCAGAGTTATCAGTAAAGGGTCCACCTTGGACAGAAGATCGACGAGAGGTGTCGATTTTTCATTTATGTATCTCATAGGCCCGAAGGATAAATAGTTATAGAAATCAATACCACTCAAAGCAAGTTTGGTTACACCAACCAGTTGCTCTAGGAAAACGACTCCAGCGATTGGTGGAAAGGTCAGAAAAACATCGGCGATACGCATCATCCAGCTATTCACCTTACCCCCGGCATATCCAGCAATTACTCCAAAGAGTATGCCAATGAAAGCTGAACAAATTGCAACGATCAGGCCGGCTCGTAAAGCATCCCGTGTACCCCAGACAAGAGAATGATAAATATCATATTGTCCGGGCAAAGTACCCAAATACGCCTGAGAACTGGGAGGATGGGGTTCTTTATCAATCAAACCACGCCCCACATGTTTATATGGACCAGGATCATTTACATCTACGGGAGAAATGACCGGAGCTAAGATTGCAGCGAAGAAAAAAACTAATATGAGCAAAATTGCCGGCCAATTTTTTTTGTTTTCTATAAAGCGACACAATCTTTTCATTTTGAAATCTCACTACGTACCCGTGGATCCATAATCGCCTGAATGATATCAAGTAAAACCATCAGACTAATCACCATTATGACGCTATAAATTGAAAAGCCCAGAGCAGCAGGGGCATCAGGGGCAGCTGTCAGTGAGGACACGATTACACTTGAAACCCCCTTTATTCCATAAATTATCTCTATGACAAATACTCCTGTGAGAATACTTGTCGCAGAGAGGGCGATGCTTGTCAGAGGTGGGATGATGGAGGCACGGAATCCATGTTTCCAAATCAGACCATTTTCACTAACACCCCGAGCTCGGGCTGCCACAATATAATCTTTCGAGCGTTCACCAATCACTGTTGCACGCATGATCCGACCCAATGTTGCCCAGTGATAAAGTGCCAATGCCATAACAGGCATAGCCAGGTGTTTGAACGCATCCAATAATATATCAAAACGACCATTAATCAGTGCATCTATCGTGATAAAACCAGTGGGGTTCTTATAGCTATCCTCCAATATTTGACGAGAGAACTCGTAACTAATTCCTCCGGGGGCGAACCAGCCCAGGTTAACGTAGAATACACCCATGATTGCCAAAGCCAGGATGAAGGGTGGTACAGAAGTACCAATAAAAGCAAGGGAACGAAAAGTGTTATCAAAGCGGCTTGCAGGTTTCCAACCAGCCAGTAAACCAGCAGCCAAACCCAGTGGAACAAATAGCAGAAATGAATATAATGCCAATTCGAGGGTAATCGGCGTCCTTTGAAGTAAGGAGGGCAAGACTTTTTCTTTCAGAGTTGGGCTATACCCCCACGAACCCGTGACCAACGATTTTATCCAATGCGAGTACTGAATAAAGTATGGTTCATCAAGGTGGTTATTTCTGATGATCGAATTTATGTAGTTTTCGGTTATCCTGCGTGGATTAGGAGGGAAATACAACTGCGCTCGGGCTTCTGGTGGTGTCATCATGACTCCACCGTATAGAATTAAGGTAATTATGAAAAGCGAAAATGGGATGTGCATCAATCTCCGAGCAAGGAATCGCAAAAAAGGTGTCATCTTTTATTCCTGATCTGTTAATTACTTGTTACTTCCCCGTTATTTGTGATAATCAATCATTCAAAATAAAAAAGAGCAAGTCGTAAAATTTGTAACCGCATAAATCAAAAGGGGAAAGAGACATAGAAATTAGCCCTACTATTGAGTATATAAGGGTATTTAAATATTACAACTATCCCAAATTTTATATATACAATTGCTTTATCGTGTCTTTGTATTGCTGAAATTTTTAGGGGTTCATATGATGCTTACAGGCTGCTTCATGTGCAGGAGTAATTTGTAATTAGACTAATTGTTAAGAACATCTAATGTGGAACTTTAAACCAAAGGGTATATCCAGCTAGTCACCCAGCCATAACCAAAAATGGTTTTTAACATGACCTCATTCGTTGGTTCTGCTAATTGAATAAAATCGGATTTCCTTTGTCATTTCAAAACTAATTATTTTGCGGCCAGCTTAGAAAAAAATCTGTCAGTCAAAAGATCAATTGCAAGGAATGATTATCTTTTCATTTTAGAAATGAACTATCTGATCATTTTTTATTAACTACACCAAAGGTACAGTTCTTGCAATATTTAATATGAATTACCTTTGAGGAGGCAAGATGTATCAGATCGTTCTTGATCAATGGGAAGGCAATCTGGATATTGATGACGGCATGATCAAATCTGCCGGCGTGGCGGGTGTGATAAGCAGGTTAAACAGTATGTCGGGCGGGCACCACATGGATGGAAGCTTTACAAAAGCCTGGGCAGACAGCAGTATATTCGATGTGCGCTGTCCTTATTTCGTTTACAATCCCTGGGTGGATGGCAATGCCAATTTCAACTGGCTTCTTCCACGAATACCCGGAGATGCTCCAAAAAGGATCATGATCGATATTGAAGTTCCAAAGAGCGGATACTCGCCATCTACGTATGGCTATCATGTCGCTATTCTGATCAATAAACTTCAAGACGCAGGATATTGGCCGGCAATTTATTCCGGATTATGGTTTTTAGAAAATTTATCTCCTTGGCCCCAGGTTGATTACTGGTGGGCAAGGTATCCTTATGCGGTGTATCCCGGTAGTTTAACTCAAATCTCATGGACTCAGCTTAAAGAAAAGGTGAATAATTTGACCTGGAATCCGGATCCATATAAAAAGGCTCCAGGACCAATCTGGCTCTGGCAATGCACTGGCGATAAGTATGTCTTACCAGGAACATCCGGCAAGGCGATGGATATCAATTTGTGGCAGGGTAGCCCGGAGGCATTGAAAAGCTGGTTCGGTATGAGTGGCACTCCCACACCAACACCATCGAATTGGTGGGATGCATTAACGACGGAAGAACGTGTTTTACAGCTTTGCAAGGCACATCCTGACCTGGTTGTTTCTAACTAATAATCTTAATGTAAGATATTTTAAAAATAGTCGTTTCTGTCGATAATTATTTATTTTCTGATGGAAAAGCTATCGATTATGTTTCCGTCCAGGTCAATAACCGTACAATCCAGTTGTTGTCCATGAATTTGGATTTCTGCAAAGCTATGTACACTTCTGCTTACCAGTACATTTTCTGCATTTGGATTAGGGGAGTATAACGGGGCGCCGCCGCCACCTACTGTCAGGTGGGTGACCCCATTCACTTCTGCCCTGGCATAGTAGTGATTGTGCCCACCAAACACCAATGCAACACCATATTCTTCGGCGAGAGGAACGATATCCCTCTGGGTGATCATCGTATTTTCACTCGCTGACCAGCCTGGTTGATGAAGCACTATAAATTTCCAGGTCTTGTCGCTCGTTTCCAGATCATTCTTCAACCAGTTGTACTGATCTGAGCCTGATCTATACGGAGAGTATTGGTCGAGCATTGCGATATGTGCCGGACCATAATCAAATGACCAATAACTCTGGCGCACATAGGGGTATGGAAAGTATTTTTGAAATAAAATACCATTCCCATCGTGATTCCCCATGATTGGTATAAAAGCCATATTAGCGAAAACCTGGCGAATATTAATATATTCCGGGCTAAACAATTGGCGATCCCACATCCAATCCAGGTTGCCATCACTAACAATATCGCCAGTCGCGAGGATAAAGGTCTGCAAAGTTGGATCGGTACTGGAGTGGGCGGATATTCTGGCAGCAATTGTGTCATGGATGTCCATTCCATCCCGAGTATCGCCATAAGCGAAGAAATTCAGATCTAGCCGCCTTTGCATCTGGTGCTGTAATGAATGTGCCGGATGCCTCTCCGTTTCCAACCACTACTCTATAACTATATTTCGTACCGGGATCCAAATTTCTGATTTTATATCTGTGTTGATGGTCGTCAGTATACTCTGTAGATTTAATACTTCCACTGCCGTAATCATCATCAATTCCCCACTCCAAAGTTGCGGGTACTGAATTATCCAGTTGCCAGGCAATTTCCATCTCTGTATCGCTGCCCGGGAAAAGCAAGTATGGACCTTTGTGAAAAATCACAGATGGATACCGTGTTGGTGCCTCACTGGCAAAAGTTACAGAAGGAGCAAGCGTAACTATGCTTTTTTCTTGAAAGGTAGCTGTTCGTAAAAGCTCTGTTTCGAATGGTGGTCGGGTAGTGTCAGAAACGACGTATGTACTCGGAATTGAATTGTAAAGTGAAGATGGTTTTGAGGAAGAGATAATAATGATTAAGATCCCAACAAATAGCAGGGACATTATGATCCAGATAATTGCACGATATTTAGATTTCATGCATTAATCATATCAAAGAATAAATTTGGAACAATAGACTTGTGGAATAATCCTTAGCTTTGGAAAAGTGGCAGCTCGAAAATATATTCAAATTTTCACGGGAGAATATTGCGTGGTGAGAACCATAAAAAATAATAAAACCCGGCCTTCGCAGACCAGGTTTCACAGCGGAGAGGGTGGGATTCGAACCCACGATACTTTTGGTATACCCGCTTTCCAAGCGAGCGCACTAGGCCAGGCTATGCGACCTCTCCCCTATTGAGGTCAAAATTATACCATAATTACCTAAATAAATTGATAAATTATTGATTGAAAAATCCAGATTTTACCTACCTCAATTCGCTTTTAAACTGTTGAATTGCATCGATCGGTGTGGGATCTATCTCATAGCAAATAGCAAGGTAATAAGCTAGGTAGTCGCCAAAGTGAAGAGCAGTTAAAAGCTGTTCCATAACTGTTCTTCCTTTAGCATTATAGGAGTCTGTGCAAATGCCATTGACCATAAAAGACTTCTGCGTCAGTTTCGACCTGTTTTTATTTCTGGGGTGATCGGAATCGCTCCTTATGAAGATAAAGAAATTCTTGGAAAGTTGTTCATCCGGGTTGGTGGTTCCCGCCAGAGAGTTATGATCTGCTTCAGGTAGGGTGTCAAAGTATGATATAGCTTTGGCAAGTTCATTGATCTGGCCTTTCCAACGGCGCCCCATCGGAGCCAGGAACCCTGAACCAACAATGGATACATTCTTACCGACCAATTGGCCGGCGAGTCGTTTGGCAGGATTTTGTCCTACAAGACTGTCCGGTTTGTATTTTACAGATTCGGTGCGCATTAATGCTGCTGCTGCCCTCAGGTCAGCTATGGGATCTGGGATCAATCCAAGCTTTGCGAGAATTGAAATCAACAAAACAAACCCAAATCCCACCGCAGAACGGGGTTGTCCTTGATGGTCGAATTTCCAAACTGGTAAGCCAGCCTCACCTGCCATGTAAGCTAGCTTGCCACCGGTGGTCACTACAACGATCCTACAGCCCAGGGAGACTGCAGCCTTATAAGAGGATATAGTTTCTTCGGTGTTGCCGGAGTGGGAACAAGCAATAACGAGCGTTTTGTCTTTCGCTGCCCACGCGGGGAGATCATAATCCCTGTGGGAAATTATCGGGATTGAACAGGTGCTTGATAGGTAGGCCGCCAACAGATCGCCTGCAATAGCTGATCCTCCCATACCTGCAATTAGGATATTTTCAAAACCTGTCCAGGAAGGTAGGGAACAATTACTTGCCATTTCAATCGCAGATTCTATTTGGTTGGGCAAATTGTCGATCTCAGAGATCATATCCATCAAATCAATCTGTTTCATTTTCACAAGATTATCCAGATTCATGACCGCTCCAGGTTACTTTCGAAGTTCGGAAATTATTGCGTAAACATCTTTACTATTCCAACCAGACATCGCTGCAATCTCTTTTGCAAGTATGCGGGATTGGTAGGGCTCCCCCATCCGCCTTCTAAGTTCAGCTTCAATCTCTGCAATTGGCCATATCTCCTCGTGCAAACTACCGGCGCCTTCAATTATCAAGGTGAATTCGCCCCGTGGTTCTCGAGTGAGGTAGTATTCATCCGCATCTTCCAGGTTTAACCGGATGAATTCTTCAAACTTTTTGGTCATTTCCCGAGCTAAGACAACTCTACGATTACCCAGTGCCTGCCGTAGATCTATCAAAGCATCCACCAAACGGTGAGGTGTTTCCAGCATGACCAGTGTGTAAGGATGGGCAACGATCTCGTGTAAAAGTTTCATTCTTTCAGTGTGTTTACGGGGCAGATAACCAATGAAGAGGAATTTATCTGTGGGCAATCCTGAAGCCGTTAGCGCAGCGATTGGTGCAGATGGACCGGGAATTGGTATCACCTGTATTCCCTTTGAGACCGCTGCTTTTACAATTTCGTATCCCGGGTCATTCAGGGCTGGTGATCCTGCATCAGAGACAATCGCCAGGTCGTGGTCAGCCAAAAAATCAACCAAAGACTCAGTTTTTTTTTCTTTATTGTATTCGTGGTAGCTGGTTAATTTTGTGTGGATGTCGAAATGTGCTAGGAGGTGCGTGGTCTGGCGGGTATCCTCTGCGGCTATCAATTCGACGGTATTTAATATTTCAATTGCGCGAAAACTAATATCCTGCAAATTACCTATTGGAGTTGCAACAAGGTATAGAATGCCCATCAGTTATTCCAAACCAATAGCTCTATATCCAACCCTTGAGGATCTTTACCTAAGAGCTGGATCCAACCGATATGGTTGGCACCATCTTTAAAGCAATAATATGGATAGTTTTGTCCATTATTTACTTTGATCTCAGATACATTTTTGGTTAGATTGAAGCAGCCATTATAATCTGGCAGGTAATCGATAGCTGCACTCAATATAGTATTATTCTGTGCGCGGATACTTCCATTAGAAAGGTATATGTCAGAATTCTGTTCATTCCCCTGCAATTTACTTGCAAGAATAATTCCTTTGCCATCAGCCAATTGAATTGTTCCGCTAATTAATACCGTTGGTATTGCCGTAGCTGTCGGTATGCGTGTAGCTGTTGGAGTCACAACATTTGGAACAATAATCCGAACCCAGAATGGTGAGTTTCCAGCAGGTCCGATACCAAATAACCGTCCACCTGCATTTTGCAACATCCAATTGCTCTGATAAGTGCCAGGGATTTTTGGCGCAATCATTTCTATGGAAATATCAATTGTGTTTCCAGGCGAAACAGATTGTTCGAGCGAAAAAGCCCGATCTTTTGCAAATTGTTCGCCAGAGAACCAAACCAGAGTATAAGCACTCGTCCAACTGCAATTACCAGCATTAATTAGGCGCCAGGTTTTCACAAATGATTCGCCAGGTGGGATGATCATATCATCAGGAATCGTTACATCGATAGGATTACCCGGTTGGACCCGGTCACAAACTGCTGTTGGCACTGGCAATGTAGATAAGGGTGTTTGTGCTGAATTTGTGGGAACAAGCGTGGAAGGATTTGGAGTTTCCTGGGTTGGAAATGGTGTTCCCAATGCCGCATTCGTTTCCAAAGGCTGTCTTGTGAGGATTTCTGCCTGTATGGTTTGATACGCCTGAGTAATGTTAGGGGTAGCCGTAATATTTCCGGTAAGTGGAAAGTTACAGGAACTTAGTAGAATTGTAAATAAAACCCATTTTATCTGTCTCATAATTCACTCTATTCTACCGCATTTAAAAAAAGGAAATGAATATTATTGAATTTTTCCAAAATTGCAATAAGTGATGTGAAATTTATCAATATTTATTTAAAATGTTAACTAATTATATTAAAATTCTTCCAGTTACAATTTGCCAAATAGGCATGGAATGTTGTACAATAATTTCGTGGTCTAGCCGACCTACAGGCAAAACAGGGGTTTCCCTGATTCATTCAAACTTGTTCAACATTTAAGGAGGAACAAATGAAGTCCAAATTGTATTTGTTGATGGCGGTTTTACTCGTTGCAGTTATGGTCATGTCTGCATGCCAACCTGCACCCGCACCAGTAGTACCGACAGAAGTACCGCCAACGGAGGTGCCACCCACCGCTGTACCACCAACTCCGGAACCCACAGCCATTCCTGAACCTGAAATAGGTTCACCCGAACACCCGATAAAGGTGTTATTTGTTCCATCAGTTGATGCAAACATCATCGTTACAGGTGGTGAAGTGATGGCTAAAGCTCTTAACGAAGCCACTGGGCTAACCTTTGAAGTATTGGTCCCAACCTCTTATGCGGCTACTTTAGAGGAAATGTGCGCATCCCCAATGGATACAATGGCATTCATCCCTGGTTTGGGTTACGCCCTGGCAAGCCAGTTATGTGGTGTTGATGTGTCTTTCAAAGCCGTTCGTTACGGATACCCAGTCTATTGGGCAGAATACATCGTCGCTCGTGACAGCAAATTTCAAACCCTGGCCGATCTTGAAGGCGCAACCTGGGGTTATGGAGATCAAGGCTCGACTTCTGGTTACATGGTTCCATTTGTTGAATTAACTGAAGCTGGAATCGTTCCAGGAGAGCAGGTTCAAACCGGTGGGCATAACCAGACCGTAACAGCCGTTTATAATGGTGAAGTAGATTTCGGTACTGTATTCTATAGCGTTCCACTGAATCCGGATGGTGCTTCCATTTTCACATATGATGATTATGAAGCTGGAATGATTAAAGAACTCGCTCAATATGAAATTCCTGAAGATGCGATAAAGAATTGTGCCCCTGACGCTGAAGGTAAGAAATTACTATGCGATGGCTACAGAATCCTTGACGCCCGCGCAAACATTCGTACAGAAGCACCAGATGTGATCCAAAAGGTCAGAATTCTTGCCATCTCCGCTGCCATTCCGAATGACACCATGTCTTTCTCACCGGAATTCCCTGCTGAACTGAGGGCAGAAATTGAAGCTGCAATTGTTGCCTTCGCAGGAACGGATGCCTGGAAGGAATCTATAGGAAGCAATGACTTTTATGGATGGACTGGCATTTTACCAGCCACGGACGCTGAATATGATATGGTTCGTGCGATGGTAGCAGCAACAGGTTACCAGCCGTAAAATTATCTACTTAGTATAAAAGAGAGGCCGGATACAATCCCGGCCTCTCCTTAATAAATAAATAACTTCATTCCTTGAATTATCCATTCAAGGAAATCACTATTTACAACAATTCTTAAGTACCAATCATATTCAGGATATGGACGATTGATATGCTCCAAATAAAAAATCTTACAAAAGTGTATGATGGTGGTGTTCAAGCGCTCGACGATGTAAGTTTTGAAGTCCCGGATGGGCAATTTCTGGCTGTCATCGGATTAAGTGGTTCCGGGAAGTCAACATTACTGCGCTGCATCAATCGTTTGATCGAACCAACAGCTGGGCAAATTTTATGGAATGGAGATGATATTACTGCCGCGTCCCCGGAAGAAGTCCGAAGGATAAGAAGGAAGATCGGGATGGTGTTTCAGCAATTCAACCTCGTTCTGCGCTCCAAAGTACTTACGAATGTCCTGGCTGGGAGGTTAGGTTACATCAATCCTGCAATGAGCCTGCTAAATCGTTTTCCCAAGGAAGATATTGAAAAAGCCATCCGGCAGATGGACAGGGTAGGGATTGCAGATAAGGCAAATCATCGCTCAGACGAATTAAGCGGTGGACAACAACAAAGAGTAGGAATTGCCCGTGCTCTGATGCAGGATCCAGAAATGATCCTGGCTGATGAACCGGTTGCCAGCCTGGATCCAGTATTAGCACATTCCATAATGAAAATCCTGGAAGAGATCAATAAAAAAGATGGGGTTACAGTTTTATGCAGTTTGCATTTTCTGGATCTTGTTCACAAGTATGCTGACAGGGTAATCGCTCTTAATGATGGAAAGTTGGTTTTTGAAGGGTCACCTGAAGAGATTGATGATAAAAAATTCAAAGAAATTTATGGCCGTGACGCCGAACGGGTGGGTTAACCGATGAATAAAAAGAAAGCTTCCCCGTGGAAATCAATAAAAGTTGGTTTGATTGCTCTCCTGGTTCTCGTAATTTATTCCTATGGATTTCAAGTTACTAAGGTTGATCTGGAGGAATTGCAAAACGAACAACGGCAGACCAGTCTACAGCGTGTCATGCGTGCGTTAGCCAGGCCGGACATTATTTACTATGCCAAGGATGAGATAATCATCAATTCACCCATTTATGTTCCTTGTCCCCTTTCTGGTATCCCTGAAACTGAACCGTTCAATAAATCAGAACCTTATGTAGTCACCACTCCTTCTTGTGCGCAGCCTGGGGAGGTGATAATAGTGGAAGGATTCAATTTCACACCTAACGCTACAGGACCTGTTAGATTTGTTCCGGGGAATGATCCAGAAAATATTGTTACTCTCGGTAGGGATAACGCCACAACCGATGAAAATGGTAATTTTTCTCTCGAATTAACAATGCCAAAACGCCCGAGCGAGGAAGTGCAATTCGTCCGCACCTCCATGCGCAGCAATAAAGGACTACCCATGGTATCCCAGACTGCTAAAGATACATGGAATAAGATTATTGAAACAGTATTCCTAGCGTTACTGGCAACGACTTTTGGCACTGTGCTAGCCGTACCTCTTAGTTTCATCGCAGCAAAAAACCTGATGAAACCTGTTAAAAGTCCATTGGCTAGTATTTCACTTTCAATTCTTGGCTGGCCTATTGGTTTTTACGTAGGTTTGAAGGCTGTCCAATGGATTGGCAACATCAGTAACCAATTGCAAGCAAACTTTTTGCTGAAAACATTATTGATTGTTGCAATTCCGGTATTAATTATTAGGGCTCTTCGTTGGGCGATTCCTCCTGAAGAGACTGACTTACCTAGTTCCAGGATTAAAATAGGACGCTTCCTTGTAATATTGATCTGTATCATAGGAGGTGTATTTGTATTTTACCAACTTGCAGATTGGGTTAGTATTGCGGGTTCCAGCGTGGCCAAATTGTTCGGAACTTTCGCTTTCCTGGGTACATTCTTCTTCCAGGTTAGTGCGATCCTTAGAATTCTTGTCCCTTTGATCGGTGGATTGATTGCAGGTGGTTTTCTCGCCGGTAAACTTGGACAGATTGGGCAAAAAGCCAGCGAAAAACTACCTTCAACGGGCGTTAAGTGTATGAATATCTTTCTTGCTGCAGCCGCAGGCGCAACCATCTTGGTTCTTCTGGGGTTGCTGGTTGAATCGATCTATCAAATTGGCAATACACTCTATACAATTTGGATTCCCGGAATAGTTGGGGCTATCCTGGGCATTATTCTTGCTTTAATCAATAAAGCCAAAGCTACTCTGCCTATCGGTCTGGTTATCTACTCAGTCAGTCGTTCTTTTCTGAATGGTTTACGATCCATTGAAGCACTTGTAATGGCAATTGTATTCGTCATTGCTGTGGGTATTGGCCCATTTGCTGGAGTCCTTGCATTGGGACTGCATACAATTGTAAGCCTTGCAAAATTATACTCTGAACAAGTGGAAAGCATCATGCCTGGACCGATGGAAGCCGTTGAAGCCACAGGAGCCAATCGACTTCAGACTATCATCTATGCTGTAATCCCGCAGATCATCCCGCCCTACATTTCTTATACGATGTATCGCTGGGATATTAATGTGCGTATGTCAACCATCATTGGTTTTGTCGGTGGTGGGGGCATTGGTTTCCTGCTGCAGCAAAATATCAATTTGTTGAACTATCGGGGAGCCAGTACCCAGATGATCGCCATTGCAATTGTTGTAGCCTCCATGGACTACGTATCATCTGTCTTACGCGAAAAATACGTCTAGAAATCCAAATTTGTGGCTTAAACCGGGAGACAGCAAGATAATCTCCCGGTTTGCTATTCCAGCTAGAAGCTGGTCAACAAATTGGTCATATAATAACAATTTGGAATGAATAATCGTAAGGAAAATATTCCATTGAAAATTATATTTTGGAATAATAAACTGATCATTAAGAAGAAAATAGATTTTTATACGTTCGAATCCGAATGTGGTAAAACTGCGCTGAGATACCATTCTAAAAAAACCACTAAAGAAACAGATTTTTACTCACCCAGACATTACCTCGCAGGAGGATTCAGAATTATGGATTTGTGTCTAATCATCTGACATTAACCTACCATATCATCCAAAATCGAATAGAATATATATGAGCGACTACAGTGATTTGTAAAAATTATCACAAATTAGGAGAAAAAAATGTCAAAGAAAACCAAGAAGAATAAAGAGAAAGAAGAAGTCTGCAATTGCCATGAACAGGAAAGTGATTGTGGTTGCGATTGCAGTGAAGATTCTGGATTTGAACGACAATTCTATACAAAGGAAGAAAAAATCCAAATGTTGGAAGAATACCTGGTAGATTTGAAGGCTGAACAGAAAGGCGTTGAGGAAGCCCTCGAAGAAATGCGAAAAGTCAACTAAAGGATCACTACTTCTGTCTGGATATCATCGACACTATTAATTGTCAATATACCAACCGAAGGATGCGGGTCGTGCATGGATGTATTGCAAGCTGCACCAGGATTGAAGTAAATAGTCTTATCAATTTTACGGCTGAAAGCTACGTGGGTATGGCCAAATAACTTGACATCGGTTTCTGGAAATACGTCATCAAGCAGTTTGCGGTATCGTTCGAACTTAAAACCAACAAAGACATAATGCATTTTGTCCCAAAGATAGCGCAATGTAGTACCATGGCCATGTGTCATGCCTATTCTGACTCCATCAATATTAAACTCGATGGCAAATGGCAATTGGGGCCAGAAGAAAAGATCACGATTTCCCCTGACAGTATAGGTTTGAGCAGTAAGGTTTAAGTCAGATATTAATTGATAATTGGTTATATCACCCAGATGTAGTATCGCGGCTACACGATTTTTCCGGAAAACGTCAAAGACCCTAGGGTTAATTTTTAAGGACTTACCATTCGCATGTGTATCCGAGATAATTCCCAGTTTGCACGGAATTGAAACATCAAGGGGCTCGATTTTTAAGATTTTCATTGGGTGAGTATAACTTAATAACTTGTTACATTCTATTGTTTGTCAAGTCTGTTATGTTGACAATTTGGACAGGCATGCTTTATAATTGCTTTCACCGTGCCCCGGCTGGTATTGCTGGGGTATCAATATGTATCCCCAACTTCCCCGTAAACGGGCGATATGTCGCGTGGATTATGGCGAAGTGAAGATTGGAGAATGTGGAATGAAGTACGCTATTGTTGAAAGTGGCGGCAAACAGTTCAAAGCCGTCGAAGGCAGTCTGATCGAAGTTGATTTACTGCCAGTTGAAGAGGGATCCCAGCTAGTTCTTGAACATGTATTGATGCTGGTGGATGGAGAAACGATCTCAGTTGGAACTCCTTATGTTGATAAAGCTTCCATAAAAGCTACAGTGGCTGAGCATTTTAAAGGACCGAAATTGATCGTCTTTAAATACCGCCCGAAGAAACGCATTCGTGTTAAAACAGGGCATCGCCAAAAATTTACACGCTTAATGATAGATTCAATCGATTTGGAGTAAGAAAAAATGGCTCATAAAAAAGGTGGCGGTTCATCCCGCAATGGTCGTGATAGTAATGCACAGAGACTTGGCGTAAAAAAATATGCCGGAGAAGAAGTACTTTCTGGAAATATTATTGTACGCCAGCGCGGTACTCACATCAAGCCTGGTTTGAATATTGGCAAAGGTAAAGACGATACTCTATTTGCAACAGCAGCAGGTATTGTTGAATTTCAAACTTTACCTTCTGGTCAAAAACGTGTAAGCATCGTTACAAAACCCCAGGAGTAAATTCCCCGGTTGTTCCCTGCGGGGAGAGGATTGAAAGAAAGATATGAAAAAAGACATTCACCCAAATTATTTTCCGGATGCTCAGGTCGTTTGTGCATGTGGTAACACCTGGACAACCGGTTCTACAAAGAAAGTTATTCGAACAGAGGTTTGTTCCAAATGCCATCCATTCTTCACTGGTCAGCAGCAACGTTTGATCGACATTGAAGGTCAGGTTGATCGCTTCTACAAGAAACTCCAGGCCCGCCAGGATTTTGTTGATCAGAAAAGCGACCGCGAAAATGAACGCGTATCACCAGATCGGCCAATTTTGGAGCTCGAACTTGGTATCCGCGCGATTGCTTCTCTCGAGAAGGCAGAGATCACCACATTTGGTAAGTTCATTGAAAAATTAAGCGAAGGCGAAGCTGCAGTTCTGGCCATCGAGGGCTTTGGACGTAAGTCATTGATTGATGCAAAGAAAAAAATGCGAGCTATGGGATATGATCTACCTTCGGTGGCAGACGAAACCGCTGTGTAATATTGCTGTGGGCAGTAATATCATGTAAACTTAACAGGCAGATGCTTCAGCATCTGCCTGTTCTTAATGTCATACTTAGGCGGTGAGATGAAACATCATACTGGTGTTGTGGAAGTGATCTGTGGTTCCATGTTTAGCGGAAAGACAGATGAATTGATCAGAAGGTTGCGCAGAGCGACGATCGCCAGGCAGAAAGTCCAGGTATTTAAACCTGCCATTGATATTCGCTACGCTGTGGAAAAGGTAAAGTCTCATGCGGGATCAGAATATGATGCAGTACCGGTGAATAAAGCGCATGATATTCTGAACTACCTCAAGCCCGACACAACCGTTGTAGCTATCGATGAAGCCCAGTTTTTTGATCCTGAGATTGTGCAGGTAGTTTCTGGTTTGGCCGATAATGGCAAGAGGGTCATCGTTGCTGGTTTAGATTCGGATTTCCGCGGTGAACCATTTGGTCCGATGCCAATCTTTATGTCAAAAGCTGAAAAAGTAGATAAATTGCAAGCGATTTGCATGACCTGTGGTGAGCCGGCATCCCGTACACAACGATTGGTAAATGGAAAACCGGCAAACTACAACGATCCTGTTGTCATTGTTGGTGCATCCGAAATGTATGAAGCGCGATGCAGAATGCATCATGAAGTTCCTGGAAAATGATATTTCAAAGGTGAATTATGCAGAATTATAAAGATTTCCTGGCTGAAATACTTGTAACTGAAGAACAACTTCATCAGCGAATTGTTGAACTCGGCCAAGCGATCACCAGGGATTATCAGGGCCAGGAAGTCCTGCTCATCTGTATTCTGCGAGGTGGTGTTCTCTTTTTGACCGATCTTATGCGAGAAATTGACTTGCCATTGGCAGTGGATTTTATGGCAGTCTCTTCTTATGGCACAGGCGTGCGAGAATCCAGCGGACATGTCCGGATCACCCTCGATTTGAACACCAGCCTGGAGGGCAAAAATGTAATCCTAGTGGAGGATATTGTAGATAGCGGTAGGACCATTGCATCTGTCCTGGAATTACTTGCTACTCGCGACCCGAAAAGCCTGGTAGTCTGCACCCTTCTGGACAAAGCCGAAAGACGGGAAGAAGAGGTGCCGATTCGTTATACTGGCTTTACAATTCCGAATAAATTTGTCTTCGGTTATGGTCTGGATATTGATGAATACTATCGAAACCTTCCGTTTATCGGAGTGGTTGACCTGGAAAAATACCGTCCAGAAGAATAAGCATCATCATGTGCAACGGACCGAAGCCTTTCAGCCCATATACCGGCAGATGGATTGCCCGGATCGGTTCAAGGATTATCTGCCAGGGAGGATCACCATCTCAAGTTTTTGCTGGTGCGAAGTCAATCCGTGGAAAAGAATCCATAATCCTTTCATATTTACCAAATACTGATATTATGCTCCTTCCCCCAATTTTTTATCAAATTCAGCAAATCCTCGCGGAGGAACCAGGCGTCTTCCTGGTTGGTGGGGCAATACGTAATGTATTACTTGGGCAAGAGATCAATGACCTTGATTTTGCTGTTTCTGGTAATACGGGAAAAATTGCCAGAAGAGTGTGCAATTTATTGCATACTGATTTCTACACACTTGATTCATCGAGGGAGACATACCGCCTGATCCTGCAAACTAACAATGGAAAAAGACTATACGTAGATTTTTCGAAAATGCGTGGAGCAACTATTGACGCAGATTTAACTTCACGTGATTTCACGATTAATGCCATGGCAGTGAATTTGAATGATCCATTGAAGTTGATTGATCCACTGGGGGGGGCGATCGACTTACAGGGAAAAATTGTCAGAGCATGTAGTCCACAATCGATCGCAGACGATCCCATCCGGATATTAAGAGCAATTCGTTTCGCCGCAGAGGGTGGATACAAGATCGCAGAAGACACGAAAAAAAATATTAAATCTAATGTCGGAATGCTTAAATTGGTTTCCCAGAACGCAAACGTGATGAGCTATTTAAAATAATCAGCCTGGACCAATTACCTGCTGCATTAAAAGCATTGGATTGGATGCACGCCATACCTGCAGTTTTTCCAGGAAATAAGACAAACATCCCCGCACAGGGAGAGGTTTTTAGAACAGGAATCGATTTTTCGAGTTCATTGGAAATTAATCGACTTATCAAAACGATCACCAGAAGGTTACCAATCGTTGAAGAAGCGACGTTATTTATGGGGCTGGCTGACTCTGTGCTTGGAAGCTTTCGCCAGGAGTTGCGAGACTATTTGAATAAAACTTTTACTCCAGATCGAAAATATTTCCAGGTTGATCCACTTGAGCAATATTTTTCGGTTAATTAGTCATTCTATGGGTATAAATCCACTTGATTCAAGTAGGTTGGCTTCAGATATGAATTTAAGCAGAGCTGAGATTCGATTTATCTCAGCTTTGGTGATAGATCCTGGGCGAATTGATAAATATTTTGAGGTTGATTTCCGACCATTCTGGAAAAGATATTTACCATTTTTTCAAAATCTTCGATGAAGCGGGAATTGGCGCCACAATTTTATTCTTAGGGAATTATTTAGTTGCAACAAAAAATGAATATTGATCCTGATGAGTGGCGAACCATGCTTGAAAAAACATCGATACTATGGGATTCCTGGTTTAATAAACAATCAGTGGTGGTAAACCCAACACCTTTACTGGACGGTAATCAAATCTCGATTGAGTTTGAAATTGCACCTGGGCCATTAGTCGGTAAATGTCTTGAAATTTTGAAAATCGAACAAGCAGCTGGCAATGTTCGATCAAAAGGGGAAGCTGTTTCGTTTATCAGGAATTTCTTAAGAACTATCGACTAGGGATATAAGACATCCAGAAATGGTTCATAGAAGCACCGACAACCATCGTTGTGGGAACAGCCAACGTGTGGCAAGTGGGGTACGGCATCCTTGGCATAAGTTCCCTGGTGAGAATGGCACTCCGGACAGGAGTCCTGATAGATACTGATTCGGACGTTTATCACCCGGGGATTGTTTTGAAATTCTTTGAGTGCAATCGTCGTAGTGGAGTAATCTCTCAAATCACTCTGACAACTGGTACAAAAAATGGCATTATCAGATGATTGTGTGTAGCAACGTGAACAGGTTTGCATCCTATCCTCCCTTTATAAATTGTTGTAATTCGGTATAACTGTATCATTCTGGGCAGGAGTTTTTGTTCTTCGGACAAGATTATTTAAATGGGCAATCAAGATGCTGCTCGTTACTGGTTTAATTAAATAATCATCGGCGCCGGCATCCAATGCCTTAGATACCATACCTGGCATATCCAATGCTGAGAGTACGAGAATTGGGGTATCGCTATAGGACCGTATGGAACTGCAAACCTGATAGCCATCCATATCCGGCATCATTAGATCCAGGACGATTACATCCGGCTCATGATCATGGGCAAGGGAAATTCCATCCGGCCCGGAATTAGCTGTATAAACTTCCATGGAAGCTGGTCGTAACAACAGGGCTAATAACTCTGTCATGGCTGGATCATCATCAATGACTAAAACTTTCATTTATCCTCCGGTGGTTCTACTTCATTCTATTATTACCTAAAGTTATTCCGGAAACCTTGCATTTGGTTAACAAATCATACCTCAAAAATACGCAGAAATGAAGTAAAATTACATACTTCTTGGTTTAACTCAAAGAATTATCAGATTCTTTTCAGTTGTATAGTCAAATCATGATAGAATTGAAAATTTAGTATAGAAAATAATTATCCTGGCCAAACAGGTTAATTCCATATCATATTATATTGTGGAGGTTGTATGGCAAAGAAATGGGTTTATCTATTCAATGAAGTAGAACAGGCTCAAAAGTATACAAAAGGTGATTGGGACAAAGTTAGAGGATTACTCGGCGGAAAAGGTGCCAACCTGGCTGACATGACGCGTATCCATCTTCCGGTTCCACCTTTCTTTACACTCACTACCGAAGCCTGTAATGCTTATCAGTCTGAAGGTAAATTCCCGGAAGGTATGTGGAATCAGACTTTGCAATCATTAAAAAAGGTGGAACTAGCTTCAGGGAAAAAATTTGGGAATCCGACAAATCCGCTTTTGGTTTCCTGCCGTTCTGGCGCAAAATTTTCCATGCCTGGAATGATGGACACCGTACTGAATATTGGTTTGAATGACAAAACCGCCAAAGGAATGGTCAAACTAACCGGCAACGAAAGATTTGTTTATGATTCTTACCGCCGCCTTATCCAGATGTTCGGATCAGTTGTGCTCGGGTTACCAGATGAAGCATATGAGGATGTTTTGGAATCTTATAAAAAGCAAAAAGGATTCAAAAACGATACTGATTTGACCGCAGCTGATTTAAAATTCCTCACTGAAAAATTTAAGGAAGTAACTGTAGATCATGGTTTTGAATTCCCGCAAGACCCGATGAAGCAAATGGAACTGGCAATAGAAGCAGTTTTCAAGAGTTGGAATGGGAAGCGAGCTGTTGATTATCGCCGAGCGACAAACATTCCAGACGACCTCGGAACAGCTGTCAATATTGTTACCATGGTCTTCGGTAATATGGGCTGGGAATCCGGTACAGGAGTGGCTTTCACTCGCGACCCACAAACTGGTGATAGTGAGATGTTTGGCGATTACCTGCTTAATGCTCAAGGTGAAGATGTTGTTGCCGGAATTCGAAATACAGAAAAGATCATTAACCTCAAGAAAGATCTTCCTGAAGCCTACAAAGAGTTTATGGATATTACAGCCATGCTCGAGAAACACTACAAGGATATGCAGGATGTAGAATTCACCATTGAGAATAAAAAATTGTGGATGCTGCAAACCCGAAATGGAAAACGCACGGCAAAAGCTGCTGTTAAGATGGCTGTTGACATGGTGAACGAAGGTTTGATCACCAAAGAAGAAGCCGTGATGCGTGTTACGCCTGAAAACGTGGATACATTGCTCCACCCTCAGTTCGATCCAAAAGCGATCACTAATGCCAAAACGAATGGCAGCTATTTTGCTTCTGGTGTGAATGCATCCCCTGGGGCCGCAGTCGGACAGATCTATTTTGACGCCGATACTGCAGAACGCATGGCGAAGGAGCACAAGCAGGATGTCATTATGGTGCGTCCATTCACAAAGCCTGACGATGTCCATGGTATGCTTGCCGCAAAGGGAATTCTCACCAGTGAAGGTGGAGCAACATCCCATGCTGCGGTTGTTGCTCGTCAATTTGGTGTCCCGTGTGTTGTTGGCGCAGCTTCTGTAAAGATCGAAATGGACAAACGATTGATGATTGCAAATGAGGTCATTGTCAAAGAAGGCGAGTGGATCTCTGTGGATGGTACAACAGGTGAAGTTTTCCTCGGGAAAGTTCCTGTGGTCGCGCCATCCCTGGATGAACAAAAAGACTTACTGACTCTCCTCAAATGGGCTGATACCCTTTGCGCAACCGATGGTATTCGTAAGGCACCTAAAGGCTGGCCAACCCGCGGATTACAGGTGTGGGCAAATGCCGATTATCCGAAAGATGCGCAGCGTGCCCGTTCATATGGCGCGGTTGGTATTGGCCTATGCCGTACTGAGCATATGTTCTTTGAGACTGAACGGTTACCAATTGTCCAGCGCATGATTCTAGCTGATACAAGTGAAATTCGCACTGAAGCGTTGAACGAACTGTTACCCTCCCAACGGGCAGACTTTGAAGGATTGTTCAGAGCGATGATCGATAATGATAAGGATAAAAACGGTTATCCGGTAATCATCCGCCTTATCGATCCACCATTGCATGAGTTCCTACCCGGTGCTGAAGAACTGGTTGAAAAGATAGTTGCAAAACGAATTGAAAACCTTTCCCAGTATGCAACCGGCAAAGGCGATACCAAAGAGATTGCAGAATTGGAGAAATTACATTCTGCCGTCGAAACCTTGCACGAGAGTAATCCAATGATGGGACTGCGCGGCGTTCGATTGAGCATTGTCATGCCTGAGATCGTTGAAATGCAGGTACGTGCAATTTTTGAAGCGGCTGCAAATGCTGCGATCGACGGTTTCAAGCCAAAACCAGAAGTCATGATCCCTTTGACAGGACACATCAATGAGTTAAAGTGGATCCAGCCACGCCTGGAGAGAATTGCCAAAGCAGTCATGACTGAAAAGAAAGTTACTTTCGCATATAAGTTCGGTACCATGATCGAAATTCCAAGGGCTGCGGTTACTGCGGCTGAGATCGCTACCGAAGCCGAGTTCTTCTCCTTCGGAACCAATGATCTTACTCAGATGACCTTTGGGTACAGCCGTGATGATGCGGAGCGCAACTTCCTGATCACTTATGTTGAACAGGGTATTCTGCCAAAGAATCCATTCCAGCAGTTAGACCGGGATGGAGTTGGCCGATTGATGAAAATGGCCGTGGACGATGGACGTTCAACTCGTGAAAACCTCGAAGTAGGTATTTGTGGGGAGCATGGTGGCGACCCATCATCGATCGAGTTCTGTCACATGATCGGCAATAACTATGTAAGCTGCTCACCGTTCCGAGTGCCGATCGCCCGCCTGGCTGCAGCTCAGGCTGCAATCAAATTTAGCAAGTAATCAAAATTAATGTTAAAAAGAGAACACCGATTTTTCGGTGTTCTCTTTTTTAACTTCGTAAAGTTATAATAGAAATATTCAAGACGAATTCCAGCCAATACATCATGGAGGTATCTATGTTCAAGGATTTATGGGTCATTATTGTAGGGTTGATAGGCGGTATCGCAGTAGGTGTCCAATCTCCTATTGCTGGTGGCATGGGGCAACGGGTGGGTGGAACTGCAAGCAGCTTCATAATCCATTTCAGCGGTATGATCCTCTCAGGGTTGCTGCTATGGATGCGAGGAGGAGAAAAGATAAGGATTTGGAACACACTCCCCTGGTATATGCTCATTGCCGGTGTTTTTGGAGTGATCCTTTATCAAACTATCAATGTTACATTGCCAAGATTAGGCTCTACAATGATGGTGACCTTGATTATTTCCGGGCAGTTGGTTGTGGGCGTGATCATTGATCATTTTGGCTGGCTGGGGGTTCCTGTCCACCCAGTATCGGTTTCAAGGATAATCGGGATACTGGCTTTACTAGGCGGGGGCTACATGATCGCTAGAGGATGATAACAAGGATCAGAAGAGATTATTAATAGTAAAGCATTTACCCTTGACAGATCAACTAAGTGGAGTAGAATAGCACATTATGTTCACTTACGCGATTGATTCAATAAAGCGTCAAACCAAATCTCTTCCACTTTTCGGTGAAGTGGGTGTTTTGGTTTCGGGTGAATAATATCCAAAGTTAGAATTAATCTCATCCAATCAAGCTCTCCAACCGGAGGGCTTTTTTTATTATTCAACCAGGAGGTTTATTATGTCACAAAAATTAGTAGGTCAGTGCCCTGAATGTGATGCAGAATTGGAACTCGTTGATATTATCGATGGTGAAATTGTTGTTTGCTCCGATTGCGGAGTGGACCTCGAGGTTACCAGTACAAATCCGGTCACATTGGACCTTGCGCCGATGGAAGAAGAGGATTGGGGTGAGTAACTCTCCAAATTTTACAGAGCAATTAGTCAAAGAGCTATGGGGAGTTTACTATCCGGGAATGGAGTTGATATGAAAATTGGCATCTTAATATCACGAGTGAGAGTAGAAGAAAAGATGCTTCTGACTTCGTTGGAATCAAAAGGAGTTGACTTTGAACGTATTGACGATAATTTAGCGCATTTCGAAATCATCGATCCAACTCCCTGGACCCGTTTTGATGTTGTTCTTGAAAGAAGCATTTCCTTCGCACGCGGACTGTATGCAACCACCATATTTAATGCCTGGGGCATACCGACGGTCAATATGGCTAATGTTGCTGCAATCTGTGGTGATAAATTAGCCACATCTGTTACGCTGGCAAAAGCGGGGATCTCACAGCCTCGACTTAAGGTAGCGTTTACGCCCAAAGCTGCTCTCGCGGCGATTGAAGAAATTGGTTACCCGGTAGTTCTAAAACCAGTGGTAGGGTCCTGGGGAAGGTTGCTATCCAAGATCAATGATAGGGATGCAGCCGAAACTGTACTTGAGCTTCGTGGCTCCCTTGGTTCCTATCATCATTCAGTATTTTACATCCAGGAATACATCCAAAAACCTGGTCGCGATATACGTGCGATGGTGGTTGCGGACAAAACCATCTGCGCAATGTACCGCTCCTCTTCGCATTGGATTACCAATACTGCTAGAACCGGACAAGGTGAAGCTTGTCCGATCACCCCGGAGCTAAATGAGATATGTGTATCAGCTGCAAAAGCAGTTGGTGGAGGTTTTGTCGCGGTTGATGTTCTCGAAGATTCCCAGAGGGGTTTCCTTGTAAATGAAATCAACCATACGATGGAATTCCATACACTTGCCCCTATTACAGGAGTAGATATTGCCAGCATAATGATAGATTACACTCTCGCCGTTGGTAACGGTCGGATTAACCAATTTATACCACCAAGTTTGAATTCGCAGACGCCAGGAATTCCAGTGATCGTACCAACAATAATGAATTTGGCAAGCCGATGAACATTTTCGAAATTATTAATAAGACAGTTTACAGGAGAACTAAATGAAAGTTTCCATTGTTGGCGCGTCCGGTTATACCGGTGGCGAGCTGCTTAGATTGCTTTTGGCTCACCCCGAAGTGACGAGCCTTGTAGCAACATCTGAAAGGCATCTCGGTGAATATGTTTATCAGCAACACCCCAATCTGCGAAAGCGTACTGAATTAAAATTCACTTCCCGGACTGCCCTCGACTCGTGTGATGTCATCTTTTTAGCACTACCGCACGGTGAAAGCCAGAAAGATATCGATCATTACTCCGGTTTGGCACCAAAGATAATCGATCTCTCTGCTGATTTCAGATTAAAGGATCCATTGCAGTATCAAAAATACTACGGCGAAGTACATAATGCATCAAATTGGTTGAACAAATTTGTTTACGGACTTCCTGAAATCCATCGGGAAGAGATGCGCCATGCTCGATATATCAGTGGTGTAGGCTGCAATGCTGCGGCTTCGATTTTAGCTTTGTATGTGCCTATCAGGTTTGAATTAATAGATTTAGACATGCCAATTATTGTGGATATTAAAGTTGGATCTTCTGAAGGGGGAGCAACACCCAACCCCGGCTCTCATCATCCTGAACGCAGTTCGGTGGTGCGAACATTTTCCGCATCTGGTCATCGTCATACTGGAGAGGTCCTTCAGGAATTAGGCCTTACAAGTGTCCATTTAACGATGACATCCGTAGACCTGGTGCGGGGGTCACTGGCAGCAGCACATTTATTCGTAAAATCTGGAGTGTCCGAAAAAGATCTTTGGAGAGCATATCGTGCGTGGGTAAACGATGAACCATTTATGCGGCTAGTAAAAGATCGTCGGGGGATTTATCGTGTTCCAGAGCCGAAAATATTAGCTGGCACTAATTATGCCGACATTGGTTTTGATCTGGATGCTGAAAGTGGCAGGTTGGTCAGTATTGTTGCTATTGATAACCTCATGAAGGGCGCTTCAGGGTCTGCGGTTCAGGCGATGAACCTGATGTGTGGCTTTCCAGAAGCCTCTGGTCTCGAATTTAGTGGGCTTCATCCCATTTAATTGAATAATTCTTAAATACTGGAGTGAAATAATGATTGTTGTAAAAGTTGGTGGAGCAAAAGGAGTTAGCTTTGCGGCGATCTGTAGAGATGCTGCCAGGTTGATTGCAGAAGGTGAAACGATACTTTTTGTTCACGGCGGGTCTGCCGAGACAAATGATATTTCCTCTCAATTAGGGCATCCGCCTCGATTTGTTACCAGTACAACTGGCTTTACCAGTCGTTATACAGACCGGAAAACTTTGGAAATATTTGCAATGGTTACAAATGGCAGGATCAACACCTTGTTGGTAGAGTGTCTGCAAAAAGCAGGGGTGAATGCTTTTGGTCTCTCTGGTATCGACGGACGGGTAATGATTGCCAGGCGCAAAGAATCCATCCGGATTGTGGAAAACGGAAAACAGGTCATTCTACGTGATGATTACACAGGAAAGATAGAGCATGTGGAGGCAGGACTATTAAAAACATTGTTATACAACGGTTTGACTCCTGTCATTTCCCCTTTGGCGATTTCACGAGAAGGAGTTGCCCTTAATGTGGATGCCGATCGTGCTGCAGCCATGATAGCAGGAGCTATTGGCGCAGAGCAATTGCTTATATTGACGAATGTGTCCGGTTTGATGCAGAAATTTCCAGACGAATCAACCCTGATTCGACATATTCCACGATTGGGATTGGATAACGCACTGAATATTGCTGAAGGACGGATGAAGAAAAAAGTCCTCGGAGCATGCGAAGCCATGGAACTGGGAGTAAGAAAAGTTGTTTTTGCCGATGGCAGAGGTGAGAATCCATTAACTGCTGCACTAGCCGGTGAAGGAACTGTTATCTCATAGAAATACACAGAATTGGGATCACAATAAATTAACGATATAAGGATGATTCAATGAACACACTCGAGATACAACAATTAGAGTTCCAACATACCTCCGGAGTGTACACAAAACGGCCGCTAGTAATCGTCCGGGGGGAAGGGGCGCACCTATGGGATTTGGATGGGAATGAATATATTGACTGCGTTGGTGGTCAGGGCGCTGCGAATTTGGGTCATGCCAATCCCTCAGTAGCCTATGCATTAGCAGAACAATCGAAGAAACTTATTTCATGCCCTGAGATGTTCTATAACGATCAACGTGCCATCCTTGAAGAGAAAATCTGTTCGCTAACAGGAATGCCCAGGATATTCCTATGCAATTCTGGGGCAGAGGCCGTAGAAGCTGCACTTAAATTCTCAAGATTTACCACCGGCAGAATGGAAGTAATTGCTGCCATGCGTGGGTTTCATGGACGGACCATGGGCGCACTTTCAGCAACCTGGGAAAAAAAATACCGGATCCCATTCGAACCACTAATTCCCGGGTTTAAGCATATTGCATACAATGACATCGAAGCACTACAGGCAAGCATAAGTGACAAAACTGCATCAGTCATCCTTGAAATTGTACAGGGCGAAGGTGGAGTCAACCTGGGTAACCTGGAATTTTTGCATAAGGCACAGGAATTGTGTCTGAAACATGGCGCGCATTTTATCGTTGATGAAATTCAAACTGGTTTCGGGCGAACAGGAAAATTATTTGCCTACCAGCATTATGATCTAGATCCCGACTTTGTGTGTGTAGCAAAATCAATGGCTGGTGGAGTTCCCATGGGAGCATGCCTAATAGGAAAACGGATAGGGGAAATCCCAGCCATGATTCATGGTTCCACATTTGGGGGGAATCCACTAGCCTGTGCGGCTTCACTGGCAGCAATCGATTACCTGGAGTCAAATCAGCTTGTAGAAAAATCTGCAGAGTTGGGAGTATGGTTCCTGGGAAAACTTAAGGAAGTTAGTTCACCACTAATTCGGAATGTGCGCGGGTTGGGCTTGATGGTGGGTATTGAATTAAAACAGAAAGTTACTCCTTATCTACAGGCACTAACCGTTCATGGTGTACTGGCATTGCCCGCCGGATTAACGGTCTTGCGCTTCCTGCCTCCTTTGGTCATCAGCCGTAAAGACCTTGAAAAAGTAGCCAATGCTGTGCAAATGGTTCTTTCGGAAGGAACTGAATAATGGATGATCTTGCTCTCCTGCATGGATTACTTGAGCAATACAGTCCAAGTGGATCAGAGTCAAATGCTGTTTCCTATCTTGTTGAACGGATGCAAAGTTATGGATTGAAAGCCGAAGTTGATGAAGCGGGTAATGCGGTTGGTGTAAAAGGTGAAGGTCCTCGAGAAATATTATTACTCGGACATATTGACACAGTTCCTGGTTTTATTGAGGTAAAGCAGGATGGAAATATATTATATGGCAGAGGCGCTGTTGACGCCAAAGGGCCGCTGGCATGTTTTACTGCTACTGCCGGAAAAATTCAACTAACGGATGGGTATCGGCTGACAGTGATCGGTGCTGTTGGAGAAGAGGCGGCATCAAACGGTGCCAGATACCTGGTGGATCATCGTCAGAAACCGGAAATTGTCATTATCGGTGAACCCAGCGGTTGGCAAAATATCACACTTGGTTACAAAGGCAGCGTCTGGATCAACTACATATTGCATGAGCCTGTTTCCCATACAGCTGCAAATATCTCGAGTTCCTGTGAAACGGCAGTTGAATTCTGGAATGACTTCAAGGAAAGGGCAACAGCAAATAACGGGTCTGCCTCTCGTCTATTTGATCAGGTTTCACCAACACTGAGAGCAATAAATTCAAGGAATGATGGGTTTATTCAAGAGATCAATTTGAAAATCGGTGTACGTGTTCCCATTGGTTATGAGAAAGAGACCCTGTCAAATGTCATCTCTGAACTTTCAAGCTCCGCTGAAATTCACATCGAAGATTTTACACCTGCGTATAAGGTGAAGAAAAATACAACAGTTGTGCGTGCACTCCTTGCTGGAATTAGGAGTTAGAAAGGGATGCCTAAATTTACTTTGAAATCTGGTACTTCAGATATGAATATTGTTGGGCCAGCTTGGAATTGTCCCATGGCTGTGTATGGTCCTGGAGATTCTAGTATGGACCATACACCAAATGAGCATATTGATATTCAGGAATATCAACGAAGTATTAAAGTGCTTTCCGCTGCCTTAAACCAGATTTTTTCCAATAGTGCTGGATAGGTAGGTTTTGAAAGATGAAATTAATCGAAGACGTGGATGAAGTGCCCGATTATGAAAATGAAAGGAAACAATAAATGAGCCTGGAAAAATTTTCCATTATTGATTCAACTCTGAGGGAAGGGGAGCAATTTGTTAATGCTTTCTTTTCAACTGCGCAGAAGATCCGCATCGCCACCTTGTTGGATGCGTTTGGTGTTGAATATATTGAGCTGACCACTCCTGCGGCTTCTCCACAGAGCGAGAAAGATTGCCGGGCAATTGCAGGGATGGGACTTCATGCCAAAACGCTTACTCACACCCGCTGCGCTTTGGAAGACGTACGTGTGGCTGTGGATACTGGTGTGAATGGAATTGATGTGGTCATCGGAACATCATCTTACCTGCGCGAATTCAGCCATCATAAGAGTATCGACCAGATCATTGACATGGCTCAGGAAGTGATCGAGTTCTTATTGAAGCAGAACGTGGAAGTCCGCTTCAGCACAGAGGACAGCCTACGCAGCAATCCGGAGGATCTCTATAGGGTCTATGAAGCTGTCGATAAGATGGGTGTGCATAGGGTAGGTGTTGCCGATACCGTTGGTATAGGTACTCCCCGCCAGATCTATGACCTTGTGGCCGGTTTGCGGGCTCGAGTCAAGGCTGATATTGAATTCCACGGGCATAACGATACAGGCTGTGCCATTGCCAATTCTTTTTCAGCGCTCGAAGCTGGCGCGACTCATATCGATACCAGTGTGCTGGGTATTGGCGAGAGAAATGGCATAACCGCATTGGGTGGTTTGATTGCAAGAGTCTATGCAGTTGACCCAAAACTGGTATCAAAGTATCACCTCCCGCTTCTGATGCACCTGGACCAGGTTGTAGCCAAACTGGTTGGAGTGGATATTCCCTTTAATAATTACATAACGGGATTTGCTGCATTCACCCACAAGGCTGGAATTCACGCCAAAGCTGTGCTCAATAATCCGAGCACTTATGAGATTCTCAAACCGGAAGATTTTGGTTTGACGCGGTATATCCACATTGCCAGTCGGTTAACTGGATGGAATGCCATTAGATTCCGCGCTGAACAATTAGGCTTAATGCTTACGGATGTGCAGGTGAAAGATGTGACCGAACGCGTAAAAGGATTGGCTGATGATCTTAATATCACACTGGATGAAGTGGATTCTTTGCTATATAGAGTTCAGGAGAACAATGAGGTTGAAGTTGCTATCAATGAATCCGTAGTTATTTAGATTTCAGCGACCAATATAACATTTCGTAAAGTTCGACTTTATACATATCAGGATTATCAAGGTTTAGAAAGAGGAGTTCTTATGGCACAAACTTTATCAGAACAAATCCTATCTAACTCTGTCGGCAGGCTAGTGCAAGGTGGCGAGTTTGTAGTTGTCACGCCAGATGTCGTAATGAGTCATGACTCACTTACACCGGGCATTATCAAGATTCTCCAGATAGAGCTTGGAAAACCAGGTGTGATGAACCCTGATCAGGTGGTTATTGTATTTGACCATGTCGTTCCACCTGCCACTATTGGTACTGCAAACATGCAAAACCAGGTGCGAAAATTTGCCAGCAAACAGGGTATTCGCCTGTTTGATGTCGGCAGGGGAATCTGTCACCAGGTTTTAATTGAAGAATTTATAGCTGCACCTGGAATGCTCGTTATTGGCGCCGATTCTCATTCAACAAGCTATGGTGCAGTAGGAGCATTTGGTACTGGCATGGGCTCTACCGATGTGGCGCTTATCTGGGCAACAGGAAAGACTTGGCTGCGAGTACCCAAAACCGTTAGGATCATAGTAAATGGCCGATTTGCACCATTTGTTGAGGCAAAAGACCTGGCGCTAAAAATGTGTAAGGAATTGGGAATTGATGGCGCCAATTATATGGCTGTTGAGTATCATGGTTTAGGTTGGCTTCCATTAGAAGGCCGGCAAGTCATTTCGAGTATGGCAGTGGAAATGGGAGCGAAAGTGGGTATATTTCCACCTGTTGGTATTGACCAGGCAAAATTCTCCATTCCAGATTGGTTGAAAGTTGATCCTGATGCGGAATATGTACATTCCTACAGTTTTGATCTGGATGTATTGTCACCTCAAATTTCAATTCCTCATTCAGTTGATAACGTAGCAGATATCTCTGGATTAGCCAGAACTCCAGTCGACGTGGTTTTTCTGGGTACCTGTACAAATGGACGATATGAAGATATGGCCATCGCTGCAAAAATATTGCATGGAAAAACAATAGCAACTGGTGTACGTTTGATTGTGACACCTGCATCAAACCAGGAGTTACGCAAAGCATCAATGGATGGAACAATTGCAACACTTGTTGAAGCTGGTGCCGTTATCGGTTCTGTAGGTTGTGGAATGTGTATGGGACGTCACATGGGGACCTTGGGAGATGATGATGTATGTCTTTCAACTGCGAATCGAAATTTTAAAGGACGAATGGGCGCTCCCACATCGAAAATATATCTTGCTTCACCTGCCGTGGCTGCAGCGTCTGCATTGACTGGTGAAATTACAGATCCGCGCGGAGTTTAACGTTTATAGGAGAAAAATTATGCCAAGAGTATGGAAATTTGGTGATGATGTTGATACAGATCAAATTGTACCAGGCCGGTTTGCACCATACATGCGGCCGGAGGCGGATGTAGGTGATGCCGCATTTATTGAAGCTCGTCCTGATTTTACCCGGATGGCTAAACCGGGTGATGTAATTGTTGCTCAAGAAAACTTCGGGTGTGGATCATCGAGAGAATACGCAGTTGAAGCATTGGTCAGGCGCAAGGTGGGGGCAATTATTGCTCATAGTTTTGCCCGAATCTTTTATCGCAATGCGCTTAATTTGGGAATCCCGTTGTATGAGTTTGTTCTAATTGTAGCTGCTTTACAGGATGGAGATAATGTAACGGTGGATATTCCCGGGAATAACTTGCGCGTAGGTAAAGAACGTTTTTCCCTTCCGGATTTACCTCCATTTGCATTTGAACTTTTAGATGCCGGTGGAATAATACCATATGTGAAAATTCACGGCCGCTTTCCGGGGGAAGTCTGATATGCCATATAACCTGTGTGTTATTCCTGGCGATGGAATTGGTCAAGAGGTAATTCCAGCTGCCATAAAAGTATTGGAAACTGTCCTGCCTTCGGTCAATATTGAGTATGCCGAGGCGGGTTGGGAGTGTTTTCAAAAATATGGAGCGTCTGTTTTACCAAAAACATTCGGAGCTATACGGCGTTGTAAAGCAGCATTGTTCGGTGCAGTGTCTTCTCCATCACGTGAGGTGGTTGGATATCGGAGTGCAATACTTACAATGCGGCAGGAGTTAGACTTATATGCAAATTTGCGTCCGATCCGTTCTTTACCTTGTATTTCCCCGAGATCAGGGATCGATTTCCTTATTGTCCGGGAAAATACCGAAGGATTGTATTCAGGTCGTGAGTGGCTGGATGGTCATACTGCAGTTGCAGAACGCATAATCACTAGAAAAGCATCCTATAGAATTGGAAAGAGAGCACTGGAACTTGTAAGATCTGAGCATCGCTCCAAAATGACGATCGTCCATAAAGCGAATGTTTTACCTGTAACAGATGGCCTTTTTCGGGATTCCGTCTTGTCTGCTGTGAATGACTTAAATATTAATATGCAGAAAATTACTATCGAAGAAATGTTGGTTGACACGGCTGCTTTTAAATTGGCAGGTAATCCAGAACATTTTGATGTGCTTGTGACGACCAACCTGTTTGGTGACATACTTTCTGATGAGGCAGCTCACTGGTGTGGAGGAATGGGATTAGCTCCATCCATAAATTGGGGGGAGGAAATTGCGATTGCTGAGCCTGTTCATGGATCAGCTCCAGATATTGCAGGCAAGGGAATTGCCAACCCGATCGCATCATATTAAGCGCAGCATTACTGGTGCGATACACCTGGGGTTTACCTGATGTTGCAGCGCGAATAGAGACAGCTGTCGATTGCGCCTTGAAAAATGATCTGGATATTTTTGATGGGCAATTAAATCCTGGGATGAGCACAGGTGTCATCACTGATGCTGTAATACGTTACATAAAATGAAACACCAAGTTCGAAACAAGCATCACTATGGAGGAACATGAAAATTGCTGTATTATATTCCCGTGTCCGGGTGGAAGAAAAATGGTTGTTTGAAGCTATTGAAAAACGTGGTATTGAATATGATAAGGTGGATGACCGTACGGTAGCATTTATGTTTGGATAATCCAGAGAAGTGGAATCAGTATGATGTTGTCATCGAACGAAGCCTTTCTTTCAAGAATGGATTGTACATTACACAGGTGTTAAATTCCTGGGGAATACCAACCCTGAATATGGCTCAGGTCGCTGCTACTTGCGGCGACAAACTGACCACTTCTACTGCGCTAAATAAACAAGGCATTCCTCAACCGAAGGTTTGGCTGGCCTTCAACCCGGAATCTGCACTCGAAACCATGGAATCAATTGGATACCCGGTTGTGTTAAAACCAGTTATTGGATCCTGGGGACGTCTTTTGGCTAAAATTAACGACCGGGATGCAGCCGAAGCCATACTCGAACATAAAGACACGCTGGGATCAGTCCAACATTCAGTTTTCTATATACAGGAATATATTAAGAAACCTGGACGGGACATTCGATCATTTGTTATAGGGGATCAGACGGTATGCGCAATTTATCGTAATTCTGATCATTGGATTACAAACACTGCACGAGGCGGTCAGGCAGTTGAATGCCCGGTTACAAACGAGATCAACGATATTAGCCTTGCAGCGGCAAAAGCAGTTGGAGGTGGGGCTATTGCTGTTGATCTATTGGAAGACCCGGACCGGGGGTTCCTGGTTAATGAAGTCAACCATAAAATGGAATTTCATTCAACCGTCCCACTGACCGGAGTTGACCTTCCCGGAATGCTAGTCGACTTTGCGATTTCTATCGGAAAACCCAGATGATAGAAATCAAAAAGTTGGAAGATTAACACAAAGCCACATTTATTACTTAATAATAGTAAGAAAGTACACCTCCTACAACTTATTAAAAATAATACCCCTATTGACAGGTATCAATATCAGTATATAATAAGCGAAATATTAAATGCGTAGAAGAGGACGAGTATATCGCCAAACGGCGGTACAGGGAGCAGTGCAAATTGAGAAACTGCCCGTACGCGGAGATGGAATGGACCTCGGAGCTGCAAGGTGAACGATCATTGATCAAGTAACCCGTGCCGGAAATTCCACCGTTATCATGGTAAAGGGTATAAGCGAATTGTATCGCCGTACCTGAAAAGAGTGAGGCTGGCCTTGTTTAATCCGTCACATTGACGGATTTTTCTTTTCTCAGCCTAACCGGGGTGGTACCACGGATGCCAGGCGCGTTCGTCCCCAAAATGGGACAGCGCCATAATTTTTTTCTTTATTAGGAGGCATCCTTGAACACACCTACCCGTTTTTCCCTTTCAGAATCTGACCTGCCGCGCCGCTGGTATAACATTGCCGCCGACTCACCTGTACCAGCCACGCCGGTGCTGCACCCAGAAACCCTTAAAGCCGTCACACCGGAGTTTCTTTCTGCCATTTTCCCCATGCCTTTGATAGAACAGGAGATCAGCAATGAACGCTATATAGATATTCCTGATGAAGTGCGCGAGATATATAAGATCTGGAGGCCAACCCCGCTCTTGAGAGCTGTGAGATTGGAAAAAGCTCTCGGAACACCTGCCCACATTTATTACAAAATGGAAGGTGTATCCCCTTCAGGATCACATAAATCCAATACTGCCGTTGCCCAGGCGTTTTACAATAAAATAACTGGGACAAAAGCCATGACTACCGAGACTGGTGCCGGACAGTGGGGAACTGCGCTTTCGATGGCTTGTGCGATGTTTGGGATGGATATTGAGGTCTTTATGGTGAGAGTCTCTTATGACCAAAAACCTTACCGCAGGATGGTGATGGAGACCTACGGAGCAAATGTTTTTTCAAGTCCATCAGAAGAAACACAAATCGGAAGAAAGACGAGAAAAGAAAAACCAGATTTTCCGGGGACACTGGGAGTGGCAATCTCCGAAGCTGTGGAAGTTGCTGCCGGATCCATGGGATTAAAAAATATGGGTTGGGATCGGTTCTCAATCATGTGCTTTTGCATCAAACCGTTATCGGTGAAGAAGCATTAAAACAAATGGATATGGCAGGAGAGTATCCCGATGTGGTTATTGGTTGCGTTGGCGGAGGATCGAATTTTTCCGGAATCGCGTTCCCGTTCATCCGACAGAATCTGAAGGATGGTCAAAGAACCCGCTTACTCGCAATCGAACCAACCGCAGCGCCATCGCTTACGAAAGGCATCTACGACTTTGATTATGGAGATTCTGCAAAGATGGCGCCGGTAGTAAAGATGCACACACTTGGACATGATTTTGTGCCTTCACCAATACATGCCGGTGGGTTGCGTTATCATGGCATGGCGCCTCAGCTCTCAGCCTTGTATGATGCGGGGTTGGTGGAAGCGGTAGCAGTGCCACAGTTGGCAACTTTCGAGGCCGCCATGCTGTTTGCACGGACGGAAGGGCTTGTTGCGGCTCCTGAATCTGCTCATGCTATCCATGGAGCCATATTGGAAGCCCTGGATGCAAAAGATAAGGGGGCAAATCGGGTAATACTGTTTAATCTTTCGGGACATGGTAATTTTGACTTAAGTTCCTATGATGCCTACCTGCAAGGGAGATTGGACGATTGTGAAGTACAGATTGACACGGATTCAATCGCATCTCATCTGCCTGAAGTGGCTTTAACCGCATAATGCTTTTGTAAAAAAATCTTTCCTCACTTAATATGCATATTAAGTGAGGAAAGGATAATTATTATCAAGGTAATTTCCTTAAATCAGGAATGGGATTTATTCAATCAAATTGAAATGATAACTTTACCGCGAGCATGTCTCTTGCTGTAATAAGCCAATGCTTCACCTGTCTCGCTCAAAGGGTAAACTCGATCAATAACAGGTTTTACTTTTCCTGATTCAAGCAATTCTTTTAGGGTGGAAAAATCAAAATGAGGATTCATTACTAACATACCAAGTTTTCTTCCTCCAGGTTCTGAAAGCCTTTTTGCAAAGAGCAAAGCCTGAAAAATCTGCTTCCAAGAACCGCCAGTGCAGACATAGATTCCTTTCGGTTTCAATGCACTTTTATAAGTTAGGATCTTGCGAAAACCCGCCGTGGCTACAATAAGATCAAAGTGGATTCCTCTTTTGACAAAGTCTTCTTTTGTGTAATCGACAACATGGTCAGCGCCAAGCGAACGAACTAGTTCAACATTGTTTGTGCTGCAGACACCAGTAACCTCTGCGTTGAAAGCTTTGGCGATTTGAACGGCAAACGTCCCAATTCCACCAGAAGCACCGTAGACGAGTACATGGTCCCCTTTCCGGGTTTGTCCATCATCCCGAACTGCCTGTAACGCGACCAGTGCCGCTTCCGGCACTGCTGCAGATTGTTCCCATGTCAAATTGACAGGTTTCAACCCGAGAGAATTTTCTGGTGCACAGACATACTCGGCGTAACCGCCTTTTTTGCCATCATCGCCAGCGAGATACCCAAACACACTATCACCAGATTGATAATTCTTCACGTTCCTGCCCACTGCCACTACCTCCCCTGCTACATCAGATCCGAGAATTATTGGCTTAGGTTTAAGGAGTTCCCCAGCTTTGAGACGGATAAATATTGGAATTCCTTGAACAAGAAGCAAATTTGAAAATGTCACTGATGCCGCCTGAACTTTTATCAGCACTTCATCGTCCTCTGGTTTAGGTTTTTCCACCTCCTGGAGTTGAAGAACATCAGGAGAACCGTATTTTGTGCAGACAATCGCTTTCATTTTCAAACCTTTCTTTTTTTTTACTTATCGAGTAAAAAGCCAATCACTAACCCAACAGTTAGATACCTAGGCGCATTCAATCCTGTACCTAATAGGAGGTAGACAGAGGCATGGGCTGGGTTAATAAGCGCTGATAAGGATTCAATAATGAGCATAATTATAAAGCCAAGGATCAAGGCCTTGTGGATGGAATTATTGCCGGGAATCCTGTCAAAGAAACGAAGCAGGACAAAACTGACGCAAACTGCGATCACCAGTCCGCCAGCCAACGCTTCGACCAGGGCTACCGGCAGCGAAGAGATCGAGAACGCGGCTTTATAGGCTGAGGCAATTGGGGAAACTGCCATTACGAAGTCAGTGATCCAGAATGCCGCGCCTCCCGCTGCCGCCAACATAAGCAGTTACTTAAGAAATTCTCGAGAAGCCTGAGCTGTAGATTGACCTGTGACACTGGTTTGCATGGCTGTGTCCTTATTTCAGCCCGGCAGGGCTGGCTTCAACTACGGATGATTTGACTTCCCCGTGCTGTCTTTTATACACATAGCCAATTGCGACGCCCAGGGCGGTGATACGGATCACGTTAAATACCGTGCCGATGATGAAGTACCGCAAAACATTACTTGTCGCGTAAAAACTTGAGGGACCCCCAAGCACGATCGTGACGATGACCAGCACAAGAGAGCTCAGGAGGACTGATTTTATTATCGGGTTATTACCCGGGATCCTGTTATAGAATCTCAGCAAAGGAAAACTGACCCACAGCCCGATGATCAAACCGCCGATCAGGGATTCGAGCAGCATTGGGTAATAGGAAATGGACATTGCAGCCCTGTAATCCGCAGCGATAGCCGTTCGCGAAATCGCGAAGTTAGCCAACCAGAAAGCCAGACCTCCCACCAGAGTCAGCACCAACACCTTTTTCAAGATTCCTTTTTTGTTTATCATCTTTACTCTTTTCTTTATTCCGGATTCACGGACAAGGTGGGTTTCACAGCCTTAATGGCAAGCCACAAAGCCAGGGAGACTTCTGCAATAAAACTGATCACCAGGCAGGGATAAGCGATGAAAGCGAGATCGGGGAGGATCAAGCGCTGGCAGACATAAACGAATTGGCAAATGCCGTCAGCGATCAACAGCATGCCCAGTACCTTTGGAAGGAACTTGGATTTTAGGACCAGGTAACCGAACGGAAAGAGCCAGACGCCATACGGAACCTGAGCTATAACGCCACCGGTTTTGTATAAACCGAAGAAAAACACTGCCAGCGCTTGGAGTTGATCCGGCTGGAACACTTTGATGGCTTCTGGCCCGTTCAAGACCACCAGGCTGGCAAAAAGGCAAAGCGAGCTGAATAACCAGACCGCAAAACCGGCAACGTTAAACAACAGGAAGAGTAACGCCAAGTCTTTGTTCACCGGTTTCAACAGTACATAGAGAGCCCATGCAGCTATTAGGAAAAAAACAACCGAGAAGAGATTGATGACAAATCCGATGCGAAACTGCGTCGCATGGGTCAGGATGTGATCAATCGTGACCGGGGCTTCCACGAACACGAATTTCCCGAATAGATTGGCTACGACCGAGGTGACCACGTAAAGTATATAAAGTAAGCCGGCGGTTCTAGCGATCTTATTGACTGAATTCATTTCTTACTCCTTTGTAAAATATGGAAAAACCTGACATACCTATTCCCACCAAAAATAAAATGCTCTGAACAACATTCACCTGCCAGCGTCCATTCCCAATATAAGATGATGCAAGGAATGCCATCACTTCGATGAACCCGATCACTCCAGCCAGCAGCCAAAAAGCCCATTTTTGTCCTGCAACCAGGTTATTACGGATCAGCGGCCAGGTCAGCACCGAGACAACCACCGAGCAAGAGTTGTACAGGATCGTAAAACAATTGAGCGCTGAAATTGTCTTGGCACTAAGGCTGGTAATTTCAATCTCAGAAAAAGATGCCACCTGCAAAATTGGCGAATCCTTTTTAAGGATAATGACATAGATCAATATGATGAAGGCGAATATAAAATTGATGACGCACCATATTGAAAGTAATCTCGAGCCTGCTTTTAGCATTTTGGCTTACTCCTTGTGTTGTGTCACTTTTATTTTCTATCCTATGAGGATACATATGTAACCGAGTGTGGAGATGAAGGGTGTTTCGCCCTCCATCTCCCCTTTAGTAAAATCTATGCTGCGTGCAAAGACTCGTTCGTCACTGTTTTTACAGCTGCGGAAACGATAGCAGACTGGTTGAACCCTTTAGCGATCAGCCAAACCGCCAGAACCATTTCCTGCAATCCGATGGGAAGTTGTAATAAAATGAAGAACGTCGAAAATGGAATTAGCTGACCAAATATCGTTAATAAGATGCATGCAAGCGATAATACGGCTGCCACTATACCCCAACCGGATAACCACCGGGGAATGAGTTTTGATCGAAATAATATATAGTAATACATCAGGGCACCCATGGTAAAAGTGATTACCGACAACATGCCGGCCGAATCTTTTACCGCCAGCAATAAAGTGCCTGAAATTTGAAATGGGGAAGCAATCGAGTCTCCTGCGGGTGCAGATCCCTGACTCAATGGGATTAGTGATAGCGTGCAAGCCAGCCCGATAATATAGAGCATAGTCTCCATAACCCTGAACCCAACAGAACCAAGGGCTAATGCTTCATTATGTTTTCTTAAGACTGGATACAGCCCAATTGCAATACCGGCACAAGCAAAAACTGAGACTAAAACCAGGAGGCTTCCTATGATCAATTGATTTTGGTTTGCAGAAACTTTGATAAGTAAATCCGGGGCATCCAGGATTGGGTCTAAAAACTTAGTTTTACTCACGACATGAATTACTGTTGCGATGATAAACAATATTCCAACACTTAATGCGTTTTTTCTGTACGTATTCATTTGTTTTCTCCTTAATTCATATCTGTTTGTACATAGGTGGAAGCGATTACGGATGGATTGAATCCTTTCACGATCAGCCAAACCGCCAAAACCAGTTCTTGTGGCAACATTGGAATAATCATAATGGCTTGTTCCGTACTAAATGGAGCGATTAGACCGATACTGACTAACGCGCATGAAACGATGCCTGATACGCCGAAAATCAGTCCCCAGACCGATAGCCACCGAGGAACCAGTTTGGTTTGATAAAAAACGATGTAGTAAAGGGTACACCCTACGGAAAAAGCCAGCAGCGCACCAACACCACCACCAACCCAATTTCGTAATTCTTTTAACAATGCGCCTAAGGTTTGGAAATACGATATCTCCGGAGATCCAGCTTTTACAAATAGCTGGCTTAAAGTTATCAATCCTAGCAGGAAAGACATAGAAACAATTCGTAACACTCCCTCCGAGATCCTGAAACCAACAGCTCCAAGAGCTAGAACTGGATTGAATTTTTTTAGCACGGGATACAGTGAAATTGCAATACCAGAAGCGCAAAGACCACCGATTATTAAAAGAAAGGCTCCTGTTCCTACCATGCCTGCATTTTCAGAAACCTTAACAAGATAATTTGCAGAATTCACAGGCCCCAGAAAAAGGAAGCTTAGGAGATCTACAATATCATAAATGATAAATAATATTCCCGCACTTAGTGCGAGCTTTCTATAGTTGTTCATTTTTTCTCCTTATTTAATTGATTTTGATGTGATTCATTGATTGGTTTTTGGCAGCATGATATCTGACCCATACTTACGACCTGATTCAACAGGACAAACCGAGACCAATGGCATTCCTAAATCGCGCACTTTTTTAAGCAATCCATGCAATCCGGCCTGATCGACTACTGAGCCAGTCAGCAACGTATCCCCGTTATCTTCAAGTGTGATGGTCATACCCTCAAACCAGTTTGCCCATTGAGTATCCAATTGACCCTTGATCCTGATCTGATAGACCACTGGTTGACTCGGGTCAGTAATTGGGTCGAGTTCGTTTGACAAATGTTTTCTCCTTTCGTGGCCTGTCATTACACTCCATGCCACTTGCTCAAGATACAGGTATCATATCTTCAGCACAGTGTCATCGAATAGACACTTTAGTGTTGAATGAAGGTGTTGTTTTTGATTTTTTGGGGAGTTAATTTAGAGGATTGTTGGCTCTAACACTTAAATCAAACCTAGTTCGCGGGCACGAGCTATGGCTTCAGTACGGCTTTGAACTTGCAGTTTGTCAAAGATTTTTCGGTTATGCCCTTTGATCGTATCCAGGGCAAGGAAAAGCCGCTCGCCAATTTCACGATTCGAGAGACCCAGAGCGATCAGCTTCAGTATTTCCAGCTCCCGTTGGCTCAATGGCTCGACAAGCGGATTGCTAATCCGGCGTCCTTCCGGAAGGGCGGAGGGTAGACCAGACTTGTCTTCCTTTATTTGATTCTCAGCTTCAAATGCTGCCAGCAGCTGGCCTGTGTAGCCTGGCATGATCTCGTGTGCGGATGCTTCGCGAAGCAATTGCTCCATGCTTGAGCCTTCGTCAAGGAACATGCGAACGTAACATTCCGGCCTGGCCAACGCAAGAGCATGTTTCAAAGGCACGAGAGCAGCAGGGAGGTCGCCTTGCATATGATAAGCCATCGCCTTTAATACCAGGATTTCAATTACGCTGCCTGTCCCCCCGCGTTCTTCCGCTGCTTTCTGCAGACGCTCCAACAATCCCAGAACCTCTGAATTGGAGCCATTTGCGGGTTCGTTTTGATAACGGACCAGGAGAACCCTGGCCAGTGTGATGTGATCGAATTCATTCAGGTAGCTAGGTTCAGAATCTACTGAGAGTCCCTGCTTGCGCACCCAGCCCAGAGCTTCACCCAACCGTCCCTGGGTTAACCACACCCGTGCCTTACGTGTCGATATCGGCCGTACATTCGGGGAAAAGTTCCCTACGTATAGCCGTTCCGCCTGGTCGAGCAGGTCGATTGCACCATCCAGATCGCCCTGGGCCTCCCATATGCGGGCCATCGCCGCGCACCAGCGATAGGGGTTTTGTGGTAACCCCATAAGCTCACCCAGAGCTTGGCTTGTGAGCAGGTGCTGTTTGGCAATCTTCAGGTCGTTATGCTCATAGTAAAGGCTGCTCATGCCCACATACAAATCTGCCGCTCCCCGTTGGACTGGTCCACCCGGTTCCGTCGCCCATTGCAATGCCTGTTCATGGGTGGACATAGCCTCGTGGAGGTGGCCCTGCGCGATCTCGATATCCGCCAGGACGATGGAGCCGCCGATGGCAGAAGAGATGTACCCGGCCAGCCGCACATTTGCCATGCCTTCAGCAGTCATTCGGTGTGCGGGCTCGAGATCACCCCTCGTCCATGCCGCGAGTCCCAGTACTGAAGAGGCTCCACCGAGCAGCAAATGGGCTTCCTCAGGTGCGAGATCGAGCACCCGTTGAGCGTTATTAACTGCCTCGGGCATATCACTCCGTGCCAGGGCTTTTGCGGCACGGAGAAGGGCAATCATACCCGGCAGGCGGCGATATTCCCCATCATCCACGAAGAGCATTTCCGTTGCCAGGGAATCCGGTCGCTTCTTGTTATGGTCCGTCGTGCCAAGCAAACGTTCAGCATCCCGCAGGCGAACCTCAGCAGCTTCAACTTCTCCGGCACCAAATAAAGCGTAAGCATAGTCTACGCTGAGCACAGGTCTGATACGGACCAACTCATCGGGTAATGCTTTTAGCCAGCCAAGTTCTGTGGCGGTAGCCTCTTGTCTATTCGTGCGTATTTTTGGTACAGCAAGTTCGATCAGGTTCGCTGCCCGCTCGAAATCCTTTGCTGCCAGCGCGTGGTGGATCGCATCAGCCGACGAACCATTTTGCTCGTACCACTCGCTCGCGCGCCGGTGCAGAACGGATACATTATCAGGTTTCTCCGAAATCAAGTGCATGCGAAGAACATCGGCAAATAGTTGGTGATAACGATACCAGTTTCGCTTGTCATCCATTGGAATAACGAAGAAGTTGCCACGCTGCAGAGCTTCCAACATTACGCTGCCTTCCTTTTCCCCGGTAACTGCATCACATAAAGAACCATTCAACCGATCGAGAATGGCGGTCTGGAGTAGAAATCTGCGGATAGATTCAGGTTGGCTTTGCAATACCTCTTCGACTAGATAATCCACAATGTACCTGTGGTCTCCAGCGAATTCTCGAATGAACGCTGAAACATCTTTGGTGCCTAGCATGGATAGCGCTGCTAATTGCAGACCCGCAATCCAGCCTTCAGTACGAGTCTCAAGGGCTGTGATATCTTCTGCTGATAGATTCAACCCCATTACCCGGTTGAGAAATTCAGCTGATTCGGCTGGAGTAAAACGCAGGTCGGCGCCACGTATTTCGGTCAATTGACCGCGAGCACGCAACCGAGACATGGGTAGATGAGGGTCTTCCCGGCTGGCAATGACCAGGTGCATTTGTGGCGGCAGATGTTCGAGCAGAAAGCTGAGGACATTATCAACCGGCTTGGAATCAATTATGTGGTAATCGTCCAGAACAAGGGTGAAATTCTCCGGTAAGCTGGTGATGTCATTGAGCAGGGCGGTCAGAATCGCTTCAGTAGACGGCGGCTGTTGAGATTGGAGCGCTTCAAACGCCCCTGCTCCAATATTTGGCGAAATCATTTGCAGTGCCGAGATAAGGTAAGTTAAGAAAAGGACCGGATCGTTATCTCCGACGTCCAGAGACAACCAGGCAACTTTCTGAGCATGGCAAGCAGCCCATTCGCTGATTAGCACGGTTTTGCCAAAGCCGGCGGGGGCAGAGATAAGGATCAGTTTGCGGTACATACCCTCGTTAAGCCGCTCGATCAGGCGGGGCCGGAGGACAACTTTTGGCCGGGGCGGAGGGATATAGATTTTAGTTGCTAAAATTGAAGAAGGCATATTTATTTGATTATACATCTCACCAATTTACAAGGTAAATTAAACAAAGGACCAAAAAAGGACTATAGGGGCTTCGCTCGTACAGATCCTTGATACTATTTGCTTGTTTTGACAACATTCCAAATTTATTTGAAAACCCCCTTGTTATTTGTTTGATTCAATCAATTTTCTAACATATCGCTAACCTACCCTCTCCTTTGAAGGATATGCGATTAGTTTCCAAGCAATGATAATAATTGTATAATCATCGTAAAGGTTTCTTTGAAACTTTTCACAGGGGAATGATAAAATTTTATAAGCAATTATTAATGTAAAGAGGGATGTAAATGAATAAAAAAGAATACTTACAGTTATATTACGAAATGGTTGTGATTCGCAGGCTTGAAGAAAAAGCTGCAGAACTTTACCAGCAGGGGAAAATTGGCGGGTTTCTGCACCTATATATAGGGCAGGAGGCGGTCAGCACCGGTATCATTTCTGCCAGAATACCTGAAGATAGAGTTATCACTGCCTATAGGGATCATGGGATAGCCATAAACTGCGGTATTTCAGCCAACGAAGTTATGGCGGAGTTATTAGGAAAAGTAACCGGCTGCTCAAAAGGACGTGGCGGTTCAATGCATATGGCCGACGTCAGCAAGAATTTCTGGGGAGGTCATGCTATTGTTGGGTCTCATCTTCCGCTCGCAGCAGGACTTGCTCTGGGTGATAAGTATCAAAATAATAAAGCAGCAACCATCTGCTTTTTTGGTGACGGATCAACAAATATTGGCTACTTTCATGAAGCTCTGAATTTATCAAAAGTCTGGGATTTACCTGTTTTGTGGGTTTGCGAAAATAACCAATATGGAATGGGAACTGCTGTTGAAAGAGCTTCTGCGGTATCTGATATCAGTCAAAAAGCAGAAGGATATGGCATACCCAATTCCCAGGTGGATGGTATGGACCTGATGGCAGTCCGTAAAGTTGCCGAAAAGACATTAGCTGATGTCCGTGATGGAAAAGGTCCATATTTCCTTGAAGTTCTCACTTATCGCTTTCGCGGGCACTCGATGGGGGATCCAGAACGATATCGCCAACAGGATGAAGTTCATTGCTGGCAGGAGAATGATCCGATTGGAATATACCAGAAATTCCTGGAATCCAATAATCATGCCACAGTGAAAGATCTGGCAGAACTACATGCAGCAGCACAGCAAGAAGTGGATAAAGCAGTGGAATTTGCAGAGGCCAGCCCCGATCCAGCTCCAGAAGACCTTTTTAAGCACATTTACGTTGAAGAATTGAGGTAATGAAAATGGCTAGAATTACAATGCGAGAAGCCATCTCTCAAGCGCTATGGGAGGAAATGGAAAACGACCCCAAAGTATTCATAATGGGAGAAGAAGTTGGTGTCTGGGGGGGAACATACGCTGTTACCAAAGGATTCTACGATCACTTTGGTGCAGATAGAGTTAAAGACACACCCATTTCCGAATCCGCTATCATTGGCGGCGCCATCGGAGCAGCCTTGACTGGATTACGCCCGGTTGCGGAACTTATGACGATCAACTTTGCCTTTTCTGCCATGGACCATATAGTCAACGAAGCTGCGAAGCTGCATTATATGTTCGGCGGCCAAATGGTGCTACCGCTAGTAATACGAACGGTTAGTGGTGGAGGTAGACAGCTAGGTGCAACACACTCTCAAACCCCTGATGCAATTTTCGCACATTTCCCGGGTTTGATCGTCGTCGCGCCAGGAACACCGGCTGATGCAAAAGGGATGCTAAAATCTGCAATTCGATCAAATGATCCAATCCTGTTTATCGAACATGCCACACTATACCAGACCAAAGGTGAAGTCCCTGAAGGTGATTACACTGTTCCACTTGGAAAATCAAAGGTTCAACGCGAAGGGAAAGATGTAACTATTGTTACGTATAGCAAGATGCTTGAAGTTTCCATGAAAGCAGCTGACGAACTTGCGAAAGAAGGAATAGAAGCGGAAATTGTCGATCTACGCAGTCTTCGTCCGTTGGATATGGACCCGGTGATTGCTTCGTTCAAGAAAACGAACCGGGCTGTGATAGCAGAAGAGGGATGGAAGTCTTATGGTGTCGGATCAGAAGTTGCTGCACGTATCTATGAAGAAGCATTTGATTATATAGACGCACCTATCAAACGCGTAGCTCAGAAGGAAGTTCCGCTTCCTTATAATCAAGCGCTTGAACAATTGGCTTTACCGCAGATGAGTGATGTAATAAATGCCGTTAAGGAGGTGCTGTAATGGCAGAAACTGTCTCAATGCCCAAGCTTGGTTTTGATATGGCGGAGGGAAATCTTGTTCGCTGGCTGAAGAAAGTAAACGAGAAGGTTGAAAAAGGCCAGGTTCTAGCAGAGATCGAGACCGATAAAGCAACGGTGGAAGTGGAATCACCATACACTGGTGTCGTACTACAACTCATTGTGGATGAAGGAACAGATGTGCCGGTTGGCGATCCAATCGCAATCATTGGTGCTGCCGGGGAAAAGGTGGCAACTGCATCAACACCTGCAAAAAAACCACCCGAAACCGAATTCATTGAAAAATCGCTTGAACAGGAATCTTCCGGTAAGCCGTCAAAAAAGCAAACACAGAAGCTTGAGAAGGGAAATTTGAAGATCATTGCGTCCCCGCTTGCACGTCGAATTGCAGGAGAAAGCAGCATTGATCTTTCAATAGTAACTGGAACTGGACCGGGAGGAAGGATTGTTCGGAAGGATGTTGAAGCAGCTTTAGCTGGAAAGAGGACAGAATCTGCAGCAAGCATAGAAAGAACGTCACATCATGAATTCAAACAATTTCAACAACAAGAAATTCCGGGAGATAAACGCACGCCAATTAACAAGTTACGGACTGCCATTGGCCGGCGAATGCAGGAGTCTAAACAATCGATTCCGCATTTTTATGTTACAAGTGATATAAATGTTACACGACTTTTGGACATCCGTGAGCAAATCAATTCGTTTATGCCTGAGGACCAAAAGCTTTCGATCAATGATTATGTGATTAAGGCAGCGGCTCTCACCTTGCGGCAATATCCAAATATAAATTCATCCATTGATGGCAATGAATTATTGACGCAAGGTCATATAAATATCGGTGTGGCCGTTTCAGTGGAAGGTGGATTGCTGACCATTGTTGTTAAGAATGCCGACCAAAAGGATTTAAGGGAAATTAGTAAAGATGTAAAAGAGATGGCGGGGCGGGTACGTAGTGGCAAAGTTAAAACAGATGATATCGAAGGATCCACTTTTTCGATATCCAACCTTGGAATGTTCGATGTAGAGAACTTCGCAGCAATCATCAACCCTCCTGAAGGGGCAATTTTAGCAGTGGGGTCGGCGAGGGATTCTGTCGTTGTAGAGGCAGGTTCGCCGGTTGTCAGTAAGATGATGAAGATCACAATTTCTGCCGACCACCGGATCACAGATGGCGTCGAAGCAGCCCAATTTATGAAGACTTTGAAACAGAAAATGGAATTGCCTGCGCAGTTACTCGTCAGCTAAATACCCCTACTGATCGCGGCAATACAACATGCGGTAAATATTATATAGCTCGACAATGCTCCGAATGTATTGTCGAGTTTCTTGATATCGAACTGTTTCAAGATACAGGTCATAGTCATTTCCAGATAGATTTTGCCAGAATTGCGCGTTACCAGGGCCAGCATTGTAACCTGCCAGGGCTGCATAAATATCACCATTTAAATAATCCACCTGTTGCCTAAGATAATGACTACCTAATCGAATGTTGATGTATGGACGGAAAATATCTTCATCGATGAAAACACTTGGCCAGCCCATATTGCCGGAAATTTCACGCGCTGTCGATGGAAGGATCTGCATCAATCCCTGGGCGCCGGCTGATGATTTTATAAACCCCTCGAAAAGACTTTCCTGTCTTACCAGACTTAACAAAAGCATTGGATCTAAATTTTCCAACTGTGAAGCCTGCATGATAATATCGCGGTAATAGGTGCCAAATCTTAGGTGATTGAAATACAATGGTGCATTAAATGTTGCTGCGTCATCCATTCCGGCGAGGGTAAGTACCTGTCGCGCAGAGAAAACTGCCGAACGATAAAGCCCAATATCCAGGAAGAATTGTGTCAATCTGAAAGTGTCTGCCGCATCCAATTCCCTTGAAATACGCAGGTCTTCAAATTCAGCGCTTGCTTCTTCAAGAAACCCCAACCGCCAAAATTCATTTCCGCGAATGAACCTGGGGTCCTGATCCAGCTCATTCAATCCTGTTAAGATCACTTCATCACCAAAGTTGAAAGTTTTCTTCAACCAGGCAATTGCTTCAATCTTTTCTATATCCAAGTCGACAGCGAGGTCAAACACTGGACAGGTGGAAAATGGCTCACGATTGATGAGGAGGTCGCGGGCGCGTTCACTGTAATAACCGGTAGGATCACTCTGAACAGCCTGTTGCCAGGAAGTTTGGGCTGATTCTGCATCGCCTAGTGCTAACTGCACCTTACCCAGCCATAAATAAGCAGAAGCTGTATCCATTGGTGTGGAGGCTAATAGCAGCGATCGCTGGAAAGCGCTTAAGGCAGCCCCGTAATTTAGCTGTCGATATCGTGTAATGCCGGAGAGATAGATCCCCGTATACGATTGCTGCGAAGATGGATATTCAGTTGCCAATCGTTCCCAGGTGAGCGCGGCTAAGTCAAGATTATCTCCTCGTTCATATATCCTTCCAGCTTCAAAGAGAAAACCTGGGGCCAATGTATCCTGAGGAGCAGTAGTTACAAAATCGAGAAGGGTCTGGGCTGCTTCATCATACCTTTCAAGATAAAGCCATTGGGTGTAGGCTTTTTCGTCCCATGCAGTTACCCAGAATCTGTCGCCGGGATATTTTTCAATTATCTTATTCCACTCGTCTAGAGCGCTAGCATATTCATTTATTGCTGTATAGGATAATGCTTTGTAATAATGAGTTGTACCGTCTTGAACTTCCGACTCCTTCTCATACTCATCCAGAGCTTGAATGGCCAATCCATACTGGTTGGCATAATAATCCACAATTCCCCGATTGAGGTTGTTGACTGGCTCACCAGCATTGACCAATGCAACAAGGGCAGAATATGAATCGTAAGAACGGGGATAGTTATTTACAGTTGTTTGGAAATGTTCATAGGCCAAACCTATGTCCCCTTTTTGAAGATATAATTGCCCAATTAGGAGTTCTGTTTGGGCTTTTACATAATCATTTGAAGTTGAATTTTGAATGAACAAGTAACGTTGAATGGCAGAATCCGAGTCGCCAAGACGGGCAAGGTTCGCGGCAATTTTCAAATCCAATGAAGTGGTTGGCGTTGTAGAGCTGGATGAAATTGCATGGGAATAGGCATCATTTGCCTCAGAGTATTGACCATTTTCAGTAAGAGCATCCCCTTTTTTTTCCTGAAAAAAACTATCAAGGATGCCGGGGCGCAGGTCAAGGTAAGATTGATATGCTGCTGCCGCTTCGGCTGGGCGCATGAGTTGGTTGTATATTTCGGCGAGATACACGTACGCCATCGAGAGGAACTCAGGAGATGTGAAGTTTGTTGTGACCTCCCGAAATGTATTTAATGCTTTTTGAGTTTGTTCCTGCTTGAAATAAATGCGCCCCATCATTGTCAGTGCAGCAGCTTTTAATTCCGGATCGGTTGTTAAGTTGAATGTAAATTGGTAGGAATCCAACGCCTTGTCGAAATCACCGTCCATGAAGGCTTTATCAGCGGAAATAATACGAACGGCAGGAGCTGGGGTTGACGTAGCTGCTGGAGTCGGTTCAATTGTAGGTGGAGGAATACTTGTGGCTGTATCTGAAAGCCGTGGAGTATCAGTTGGATTGTTTATCAGGGGAATATTGATGGTACAAGCCAGGGTCGATATCACAAGGATGATCGATATAAAAGTTATGATTATTTGTCTCATGAGAATTTTATACTGGAATGTCGAGTTTGTGTCAATGCGCAAACATCACGTTATGTTGAATGTTCCTACTTGGTCAATAGGGAACATGTTAATATAAACTTTTGTTTTATTCAAGCTCCATATATTATAATTACCTTACATTATACCCATGACGGGAGAGATCAATGGCAGAACAGCATTTAACAACGATCCACTTTGTTCGGCATGGCACAGTTCATAACCCTCTTGGAATATTCTACGGCAGAATGCCAGGATTCCAGATCAACCTGGATGGTTATCAACGGGCAGGAAAGTTAAAATCATATCTGGTGAAGAAACCGATCAAGGCTGTCATTACCAGCCCACTTTTACGAGCCAGGCAAACGGGCCAGATCATCGCTGGATTCTTTCCCGGAATTTCCATTTCAACCAGTAGTTACCTGAATGAGAGTTTTACACCTTTTGATGGCCGGCCATTGTCTAATTTAGAGGACATGAATTGGGATTTATATACAGGCGTTTCCAAACCTTTCGAACAACCTATAGATATTTTTAATAGAACCCAGAAGTTCATAGCGAAATACACAAAAAAGCATGCTAACCAAGAGATTATTGCCGTGACCCATGCCGATTTGATAGTTTTTCTTCTCTTGTGGGCGAAAGGTCATGAAGTTAGCTATTCGAATAAAGCACTGATAGAAAAAAAGCAAATTGATATCACTTTCCCTTCTCCGGCATCGGTTACTTCTTTCATCTGGAATTACACCGATAGCTTACCGGAAACCACTTTTTTTGATCCAGCAATTTCATGATGAAAAACCGTGTTCTGCTGGCGGTACTGGCTCACCCGGATGATGAAACATTTGGGGTGGGGGGTACATTAGCGCATTATGCAAGTTTAGGGGTGGATATATATCTGATCTGTGCAACCCGTGGCGAGGCTGGCGAGGTGGAAGAAAAGTATTTGGTGGGTTATGATTTGGTACAAGCATTACGCACAAAAGAATTGGAATGCGCCTGTAATGCCTTAGGAGTTAAAGATATCCATTATCTTGGCTATAAAGATTCCGGTATGCCCGGAGGTATTCTAAGCAGGAACCCTGATGCACTGATCAATGCTTCAGAAGAGTGCGTGATACAAAAAATTGTTGAGATCATTCTTGAATTCCGGCCTCAGGTTGTGATCACTTTCGATCCATTGGGTGGATATGGCCATCCTGACCATATCTTCCTGCATCATGCCACCCGCAAAGCATTTTTTACGGCAAGAGATATTTATTCTCCCGTTTCAAATTCTATGATTTATAATCCGCAAAAACTTTATTACAACACGATTTCAAGGTCGATCCTGCGGTGGGTTGTTCGAATAATGCCAATAATTGGGTTTAATCCCAGAAAATTTGGTCAAAACCAAGACATCAATTTGAAAGCTATAGTGGATATGAAAATTCCAATTCATGCGCGGGTAAATTACTCCTCATCAAAACATATACGAATGGAGGCGTCTAACTGCCATGCGAGCCAGGGTGGGCAACAAATGAATAAAGGTGTTGCTGGACTGTTGCGAGGATGGAGTGCTTCTCATGAGTTCTATATGAAGGGTTATCCTGAACCAAAACCTGGCCAAATAGAAGAAGATTTATTCGAAGGTGTGATCTAATCAGCAATTTTGTTGCTGATTAACTCTGGTTTTTTCTATCCTGAGGACGATGAGGAACCCCAGCTCTCTAATTCAAAAACGTAAACTGAACGTATCCTCTGGGTTATGTTCTCCCAGGAGTATGTCTTTGCAGATTCTGCTGCTTGATTGCCAATTTTTTCTCGTAAGGTAGGATTTATGATAAGTTGGGCTAACCTGTTTGCTAACTCGATCACATTTCCACTTGATACGGAGAATCCATTCACCCCATTCTTAACCAAATAAGCCAAACCTCCGGTATGCGAAGCAATAACAGGAGTTCCGCATGCCATGGCTTCCAGGGCAACCATTCCAAAAGATTCATAAAAGGATGGCATAACCAACATTTCTGCTGCGGAGTAGTAATAAGGTAGGGTGGTCTGGTCACGTTTACCTAAAAATACAACGATCTCATCCAAGTCCAGGTCATGGCATAAAACTTTCAGTCGCTTCATCTCAGAATCAGTCGTATCCGGTTCGTCATCCGGTTCACCACCAATTATTGCCAGGTGATATGAGCATAAGTCCTTTTGGCAATCCTCCCGCATGACAGCAATTGCTCTGATCAGGGTATCCACTCCTTTTAATGGTTCAATGCGGCCAACAAAAAGGATCATACGCGCATCCTGTGGCACTCCTATCACAGCTTTTGCCTCATCCTGCGAGATGGGATAAAAGTGCCTTGTATCCACTCCAGGAGGGATTACAGTAATTCTAGCCGGGTCGATTGTATATAAGGACGTGAGCTGCTCTACTTCGGCCGGCGTCGCAGCGATGACCCGATTGGCGATACTTATCACTTCCTGTTCACCAGCTGTTCGGTATGCTCCTTCAGATTCTGATGGAGATCGGGCAATTTTATTCTTCATGTGGCCGAGGGTATGGAACATTTGGATAATTGGTATCTTCCAACTTTTCTGCAATTGACCCGCTGCAATTCCGGACATCCAATAATGGCTGTGAATCAGATCATATTCGATTTTTTTTTGTTGAGCAAATTCCAAAATGCCTTGAGAAAAATCATCAACATAATTTACGAGTTGTGGTTTAGGAAGAGGAATTTCCGGGCCTGCATTGATATGAACCACGCGATTACCATAACCAAGATCATGCAGGACATGGGGAACGTGTTCGTCCTGTGATCGGGTGAATACATCCACATGGACTCCGACCTGTCCCAGGAAACGGGTCAACTCACGGACATAGACATTCATTCCACCGGTGTCTTTACCACCAAGGATCGCTAGAGGACATGTATGATATGAAATCATTGCAATACGCATCAAATGGTTCCTTTATTAATTGTTCGAACACTAATTAATCAACTTAATTGAAATGGCAATCTTATTGTTATTTGGATCGCGATCCAGATTCTTGATTTGTTCAGTTCCAGTATAAAACAAAAAGCGAAAAACATACGAGTAATAAGAAAGCAGGTAATTTGGTGACTTTTAAAAACTCAATATTAGAAAGTGGTTTTGTAGGTCAAAAAATGTTTTGCAGTTGTTATCTTAGGTATAATCAAAGCGATCCTACATAAAAAAGGAAGAATTATGCGTATAGTAAAAGTATTAATGATTTTGTTGGTATTAATTTTATTGCCTGCGGGGTGTGGAGCAACAAAGAGTAACCGAAATGAAATTCCAACCTTAAAAGTCGCATTGCTCCCGATTATAGATTCTGTCCCTATGTACGTAGCTCAGCAAGAAGGGTTATTTGAGAAAAATGGTATTAAAGTGGAGTTTATCCCAGTCGCATCTGCGCCGGAGCGAGATCAACTGCTTGTCTCAAGACAGGCTGATGGGATGATTAACGAAACCATTTCCACTTTCTTTTTCAACCAAATAGATACCCAGATACAGATCGTCAGGTATGCTTTGCGACCAACAGAAAAGGCGGGACATTTCTTTATACTGGCTTCAGCAAAAAGTGGTTTTACATCTCCAGAGCAACTAAAACTTGCGGCAATTGGTGTTTCACAGGGAACGATTATTGAGTATGTTACATTTCGTCTATTGGAACAGGCGGGATTGAGTGTGTCAGATATTAAGACTATTGCTGTTCCCAGGATACCGGATCGTTTGGCACTATTAAATTCGGGAGAGTTATCAGTGGCGGTCCTGCCAGATCCACTGGCGTCACTTGCAATTCAACAGGGCGCCAAAATCATCATGGATGATTCTGAGTATCCCCAATACGGCTTTAGTGTGATCTCATTTCGAAAGGATGTAATCGACAAAAATCCACAAGCAATCAAGGCATTTCTTGTTAGCATTGAAGAAGCCACCACATTAGTCAATGCCAACCCTGAGAAGTATTTCAACATATTAAGTGAGCAAAACTTGGTACCGGAGCCGTTACTGGAATCATATTCCTTGCCTCCTTACCCTCTCGCCGGTCTCCCTACAGAAGCAGAATGGAATGATGCCCTGTCCTGGACGAAAGAAATGGGTTTAATAAATACCGATGTGGCTTACCAGAAATCAGTTACCAGTAAGTTTCTGCCATAACTACTGCAAATGATGATTATAGACGAAAATTGAATCGTGGATAGTTATACTCAATTAATCAATTGGCTGTATGAAAAAATATGATCCAACTTAATCAACTTTCCTATCACTATCCCAGATCACAGCTACTATTTCAGGATTTTAATTTGAGGGTTGGTAAGGGAGAGTCTTGGTCAATTCTAGGACCTTCAGGATGCGGAAAAACAACATTACTTTATCTTCTGGCGGGATTGTATTCTCCTACGGGGGGTGAAATTACGGTGGATGGTCAGCCTTTATTGCGACCTCGCCCCAGCACTGGATTGATATTACAGGATTATGGTTTGTTACCCTGGGAGACAGTTCGCGAAAATGCAAATTTGGGTATCAATATTCGTGATTTTTATGGTCCAGATGGCACACATTCACCGATAATTCATAAAACCCTGCCGGCTGTTGACTATTGGTTGGAACGGTTGGGGATCATGGATGTAGCAGATAAATTCCCCTCGCAAATATCAGGTGGCCAAAGACAACGAGTGGCTATTGCACGCACCCTGGCTATCAAGCCGGATCTGCTGCTAATGGATGAACCGTTCTCATCTCTCGATCTCATCACCAGGGAAGGGTTGCAATCACTTACATGGGATTTGTGCATTGAAGAAAGTATTACGATGATCATCGTCACCCATTCCATCGATGAGGCGATTCAACTTGGTGGAAAAATACTGCTGTTAGACAACCCACCAAACCAGGAACCGGTTGTATTCGGAAATCCTGGTATTGGATCTGCCAAACTGCAGAAGAATGAGAGTAGTAAAGAGTTATATCAAAAATTGAAAAAGAGGATGGAAAAAGCATGAGACGGCGAGATATCCTTTTTGCAGCACTTGCCTTGCTGCTACTCTGGCAATTGGCTGCTGTGACTTTGAATGATTCCATCCTGCCCTCACCCGTGGTCGTTTTCCGTGTCTTAATAATAGAAATTGGCAAAGACCTGCCGGGTCATTTTCTGGCAAGCTTATGGCGGGTGACTGCGAGCATGCTGCTCTCGGTTGTTCTGGCAGCACCGGCTGGAATAATTATCGGGCAATCAGAACGGTTGAATCAGATATTCTCACCAATTATCTATATCCTCTATCCCATCCCCAAGGTAGTATTTGTTCCAATCATTCTGCTATTCCTGGGTGTCGGCGATGCCGCCAAGATATTTCTCATTTTTCTGATCCTTTTCTTCCAGATTATTGTGCTCGTTCGTGACCAGGCAGCGACAATTACTCCGCAGATGATCTTAAGTCTGCGAAGCCTGGGAGCAGGGCGCCGGGCTTTGTTTCGATTTGTTTATCTACCAGCCACTTTGCCTGCGATTTTGACAGCTTTGCGGCAATCTGTGGGGACTGCGGTTGCAGTCCTTTATATTGTGGAATTATTCGCCACACAAAAAGGGCTGGGGTATTATATCTACTACAATGGAAGCACGCTGCTGAATTACCCTGCTATGTATGCAGGTGTACTGGTGATGAGTGCTCTGGGACTGGGGCTGTATTTCAGTGTGGATTGGTTGGAGAGCTGGCTTTGTCCGTGGCAGCGAATATAGTAGTTTTCAATATTCTTTAATGAATTTGACGAATTAGTATTCCAAGCAAGAAGAGAACCGCGTATATGAGCGCCAATTGACTGGTTCCTGCAAGGGCTGGATTAAGAGCGCTTCCTCCGAGAGACAGCACTTTTTTGGTGACCCGCCATGCAAGAGGTACGGAAAGCCAGGTAAGCATGGAGATACTGGGGATTACTTGGGTGATGACGAGAATTGGGATGATGGCGTATGCAGAAACCATCCAAACGACATAGTTGACACGAGTGTTTTTTTCTCCAAGCCGAACGGCGAGTGTAATCTTTCCGGATTTTTTATCAGTGTGAATATCACGTAGATTGTTTACAACCAACAGATCGACAACGATCAAACCGATAGGAATCGACATCCATAACGCAGCGGGCGTGATTGTTGAGCTCTGAACATAATAGGTGCCAGTTACTGCGGCCAGACCAAAAAAGAGAAAAACGAGCAGGTCGCCAAATCCATGATATCCCAAAGGATATGGGCCACCAGTATATAGAATGGCCGCGGCGATAGCGGCAACACCGATTAGAATGACAGGCCAGCCGGCGACAATGGAAAGGTATATTCCAAGTATGGCGGCCATTGCAATCACTATTCCGAGTCCGATTTTCACCTGTTTTGGTGAAAGTAGTTTTGCCTGTGTTACACGTGTTGGTCCAACCCGTTCGAAACTGTCTGTACCACGTTCGAAATCGAAAACGTCATTGGCGAGGTTACTCGCAATTTGCAGAAACAAACCAACAAATACGGCGGCTAACGCTGGCCAGGCAGAAAAGTGACCCATTTCGATGGCAACGGCTGTCCCGGTGACCACTCCGGCAATCGAGGCAGGCAGGGTCTTGGGTCGGATTGCCAGCCACCAAATATGTATTGTGGATTTTTTGGTTATTTCTGTGGAATTCATTTACGCGAAAGTATATCATGTGGTTAAGAATGGAAAAAGAAATCATCTGATTATTGATATCTATCAGATGATTTCTTGCGTTCCTGTATTTTTATATTTCAGGTTTGCTATGCTGTTGCGGTTACAGCTGGCAGAATGTGTAAATCCGGGTGATCAAAGATATGCGATGGAGCAACCCCAATTCCTACCACACTAGGACCAGTATGAGCACCAAGCAACGGTGCCACTGGAACAACAGATTCAAAGACACATTCATACATCGAGGTTAGGCGTTCCTTCAAAAGCTCGATACCGGAAGGATTATCCCCATGCATCAATTGAACTCTCAAGGCAGTACCCTTTGGAAATTTCTGGGATGCGAGGTCTGCCAGTTTATAAATGGCCTTCTTGAAGGTGAATTCCTGACCCAATGGATAATACTTACCGTCATCTTTCGCCACGCCGATCACCGGCTTAATCTTCAAAATGGAACCCATTAATCCTTTTAAATGGCTAATACGACCGCCATGGATGAGGTATTTCAAGTCATTAAGGGTAAACAGCGCTTCGGTCTTTTCACGAATCTGGTCTAAGAATTTTAATATATCACCAAAATCCCATCCAGCCTTTAAAGCCAGAGCCGCAGCCTGTACCTGCCATCCGAGCGGGCAGGAGAGTGTTTTTGAATCGATCACCGTGACATTGGCTTCAGGCACCATCTCGGCACCTAGGCGAGCAGAGTTGACTGTACCACTCAGACCGGATGACAAATGAATTGAGAGGATATCGGGGTCATTTTTAGCAATTTCACGGTATTTATCAGCGAAATCTCCCGGGGAGGGTTGGGATGTTGTCGGGAATGATTTTGTTTCCTGCAGCATTTTATAAAATGTGACATAGTCCACATCTTCGGCGCCAATAAAAGTTTTTCCATCCAGCGTGATACGCAAAGGTACATAATGGATTTTCAAGCCGACTGATTGCTCGGGTGATAGATCCATCCCCTGATCGGTTACTATTTGCATCTTTCCTCCATGGGTAATTTTATATAAAGAAATAAAAAAAGCTTTTTTCCCATGAAGAATATAACATGTGGACAAAGCAAGTGGATATGTCTGTAGTCATAGATTAAGGCATATTTTTAGAATATGTAATTAGTAGTGATTATTGTAAATCTAAGAACAATTATTTTATGCAGATTCTTTGACAAACAATCTTTCAAGAGGTATACTTTTTACCGCGAAGCTCTCGGTCGAGGGCGTTTTTTATGTTGTTATCTACGTGGTTATGAAGGGAGAAATAAATCAATGAAGATCGTTTGCACCGGATCTGTGGCATATGATTACCTGATGTCCTTTCCGGGCTATTTCAAAGATCACATCCTGCCCGAACGGCTCGATAGCATCAGTCTTTCCTTCCTTGTAGATTCCATGGTAAAGCAACGAGGTGGGGTTGCGCCTAACATTGCTTACACGTTGGCACTTCTCGGGGGAAATCCGGTTTTATTGGCAACAGTTGGTGAAGATTTCGCCGAATACCGCGAATGGTTGGAATCGAACCACATTGATACTTGTGGAGTTAAAGTAATTCCTGGGACGTACACTGCTTCCTTCTTTGCCAATACTGATCTTTCCAATGCTCAGATCGCCAGCTTTTACACAGGAGCGATGGCACATGCAGCCGAATTAAGAGTCACAGATTTACCTGGTGACAAACCGGATCTGGTAGTAGTTTCACCCAATGACCCGGCAGCGATGCAGGCTTACCCTCGGGAATGCCTCGAAGCTGGAATTCCTTACTTGTATGACCCAAGCCAGCAAATCGTTCGCCTGGATGGCGACGCCATTCGCGAGGGAGTACTGGGTGCAGAATCATTATTCGTAAATGAATACGAATTTGAGCTATTACTGCGGGCAACAAAGCTTTCGAAGGCTGATATATTAAAGAATGTGAGTTTCATGGTCGTTACCTTGGGCGCAAAAGGGGCGACCGTTTATTCTGAAAGTTTGGAACATCACATAGATGTATTCCCAACAGACCAGATTGCAGATCCCACAGGCGTTGGAGATGCCTTCCGAGGTGGATTCCTGACTGGTTATAGCTGCAGTATGGACTGGATTACCTGTGGACAGATGGGATCGCTAGCGGCTGCCTACTGCCTAGAGCAGCGTGGACCCCAAAATCATACCTATACAGTAGAGCAGTTTGTCAATCGTTATCGAGAAGTTTTCGATGACCAGGGCAAACTGGATTGTTTATTAAACTAAACAGAAATAAGATACGGAGAAAATAATGTCAAATTCAGATATCAGGGATTTAAGCCTGGCAGAAGGTGGGCACAGGCGGATTGATTGGGCAGAACGTGAAATGCCAGTTCTGCGCCAGATTGCAGAGCGTTTTGCAAAAGAAAAACCTTTCAAGGGAATTCGCATGTCTGCCTGCTTACATGTAACTGCAGAAACAGCCAACCTCATGAAAACCCTGCAGGCAGGTGGAGCAGATGTTGTATTAACTGCTTCCAATCCGCTCTCAACCCAGGATGATGTGGCTGCCTCATTGGTACAGCGGGACGAAATCCCTGTCTATGCCATCAAGGGCGAAGATAATGTCACGTATTACAAACACCTGCATGCGGCAATTGATCACAAACCTCATATCACCATGGATGACGGTGCTGACCTTGTCAGCACGCTAGGTAAGGATCGTCGTGAAGCACTTCCTGGCGTCATTGGCGGTACGGAAGAAACCACCACTGGTGTCATTCGCCTTCGCGCTATGGCTGCCGATAACGTATTGAATTTTCCAATTATCGCTGTCAATGATGCGATGACCAAGCATTTCTTCGATAACCGATATGGAACTGGCCAATCGACCCTTGACGGCATTGTCCGGGCAACGAATATGTTGCTTGCAGGAAAAACTTTTGTTGTAGCTGGTTATGGTTGGTGCGGTCGTGGATTGGCAAATAAAGCTCGTGGTATGGGTTCAAATGTCATCGTCACAGAGATCGATCCACTCGTAGCGCTTGAAGCCGTAATGGATGGGTTTAGAGTAATGCCTATGGTCGAAGCAGCCAAAATCGGTGATATTTTTGTGACAGTCACCGGAGATTTGAATGTTATCGACCGCCATCATTTTGAGGTAATGAAAGATGGGGCAATAGTGGCAAATTCTGGACATTTCAATGTGGAGATAAATATTCCAGCACTTGAGGATATGTCCATTAAGAAAAGCCTGGTACGACCGTATGTAGAACGTTATGAAATGAAAGATGGCCGTCAAATTCATATTCTCGGTGAGGGTCGATTGATCAATCTGGCTTCTGCCGAAGGCCACCCTGCGAGCGTTATGGATATGTCCTTCGCCAATCAGGCGCTTGCTGCTGAATATATGCTAAAGAATGCATCCACACTCGAAAAGAAAGTTTATTCGGTTCCAGATGTGATCGACCGTGAAATAGCCCGGTTAAAATTGGAAGCCATGGGTATCAGAATAGATACTCTGACTGAAGCTCAGGTAAAATACCTCAACTCCTGGGAAGAAGGCACCTAAATCTATTGTCAGTAAAAATAAATCACCCTGTAAGATAATTTCTCACAGGGTGATTTTATTATCAGGACATCTTACTCTTTATTGAATGATTATTTCAATATAGATTGGGTCTCCAAATGGTTCATTTTGGGGGTTGAATGCCTGCCAGGCTGTCCGATAGTTGCCAGGAGTTTGAGGGGCCGTTAGCAGCATACGGATGACGGCTGCGCTGCCAGATCGGGCAGGGTAGAGTGCCTGGGTCTCAGGTGAACCAAGCGGATCGCCTGCAATGATGCGGAGAGTGAAATCATCTGTCCAATCGCAGCTACCGTTGTTTCGCACTTGCCAGCGTTTATCCAATTCCTCGCCAGGTTTAACAACAGAACCATCAGGAATAGTAATATCTTCCATATAGGAAAGGACATCTGTACAATCGATCTGCGGTGTAGGTTTGGGTATGACAGCCTGTGTTGTTGCAGTCGGTGATGGAATTTCGGTTGGTGGGAGAAAACCAGATGTTGTAGTTTTTTCAGTTGTACGCTGGCAACTGCTAAGAGATATTAGAACAGAGATAATGAATAGCCAATTTCCATATTTTGAAATAGATAAGCGCATCATGATCCAGTATGTCTAATCTTCCGAGGAATCACCATCGTCCTGCCCAACTACGAAGGGCAAGGGTAAATCGCCACCAAGGGCGCGTTCTCTAACAGCCACCTCAATTTCATCGCTCAGTTCTTTGTTCTGAGCGAGGAATTCTTTGGCATTTTCTCGTCCCTGGCCGAGTCGGACATCGCCATAAGAATAGAACGCCCCGCGTTTGGCGACAATTTCCAGTTGAGTGGCAAGATCAATGATATCGCCTACTTTCGAGATGCCCTCGTTGTACATAATGTCAAATTCCGCTGTGCGGAATGGCGCGGCGACCTTGTTTTTCACGATGCGGACTCGTATCCGGCTGCCTGTGATCTCTGCACCGGATTTAATCGCCTGAATTCGTCGAGTATCCATACGAACAGATGCATAGAACTTGAGCGCCAGGCCGCCCGGGGTAGTTTCCGGGTTACCAAACATGATGCCGATCTTCTGACGAAGCTGGTTTGTGAAAACGACGGCCGTTTTGGTTTGGCTGATAATACCGGATAGTTTGCGTAATGCCTGTGACATTAGGCGCGCTTGCATACCCATACTGGCATCACCCATATCACCTTCAATTTCCGCACGTGGGACTAATGCAGCCACTGAGTCGATGACCACCACATCCACAGCGCCAGAACGCACAAGCGTTTCTGCGATCTCAAGAGCCTGTTCACCGGTGTCTGGTTGCGAGATAAGTAATCCTTCCACATTTACTCCGCATTTCAATGCATATACAGGGTCAAGAGCATGTTCCATATCGATATAAGCAGCAGTTCCACCAAGCTTTTGAGCTTCCGCCACTATATGCTGGCAGACAGTCGTCTTCCCGGAGGATTCCGGCCCGAATATCTCGGTGATCCTGCCGCGTGGGATGCCACCTATTCCGAGGGCGATATCAATGGAGAGAGAACCGGTAGGTATGGATTCCACGGTCATCTGATGCGCTTCGCCCATGCGCATGATTGAGCCTTCACCATACCGCTTAACAATGTCGGATAAAGCTTTTTCGAGGACTGCTTTTTTCGCATCTTCCATGTTGTTTGTTGAAACTGGAAGTGGCTGGTTGATGGTTTTTTTTGCCATAGTCTCTCCGTCTTTAAGTAAGAAATTGAATTATGATATCAATTGATATTATAGCACATGCGTTCTGATAGTCAAGGAGTAGGTGTTAATGCTTGGGGGATAAAATTTGGAGAATCTATTTTATTACTAAAACCATTCTCACCTCTAAATATTATTTCAGTGACCATACCAGGTTGTATCTCAAACTTACCATAGTAATCATTTTCTGCATAATTAATCCATAGGCGATATTTACCTGCAGGAAGATCACTAAGCACCAGGTTTTCTTGATAGTATTCATCAGGATTGACAACCTGGGGGCCATAACTCCTAACTGTCCAGTCATGCTTGTTATCAATTGAATAAACATGAATTTCCTTATGGGAAAGTAGTTTCCCTTTCTTATCCGAAATATTCCCGACCAGCACCCCCCAACCCTGAGGTGGCGCAATCCACAATTCAGGGTTGCGGGTATCGAAGAAGTAGTTCCTGCCCATCCTGACCTCGAAGTGCAGGTGGGGGCCGGTTGTAGCTCCAGTCTCGCCGACCTCTCCTAATTGATCTCCCGCTTTAAGTATTTCACCTTTCACGACATTGATAGCCCGCATGTGGGCATATATTGTATAAAGTCTTTTTCCTTCATATCCAAAATCGTGTCTAATGGCAACTGCCAAACCATAAGGATCTCCCATGTTGCCTTCCACACTGAATAGGCCATACCCGACCCATACCACCTTGCCACGGGCTGCTGCGAGGACGGGTGTACCGGCAGGAGCGTCGATATCCACCCCGGTGTGGACGATATTGGGGCCAAAAAATATACCACCATAGCGATAATCAGCCACTGGCCAGTTGATCTCATTAGCACCGATAGGACGCTGAAAATAGAAGTGGTCGTGTTCGTTTGCTGCCCACGGAACACTATATAATGGTGGCCGCCAGGCAGAAATTGGATCAGGTCCGGGAGTTGGAAAAAACAAGTTAATACTCTCAGGGTTCTCTTCCAGAATGATACCCATACGATCTATTGTAGGGGTTGGCTCCGGAGATAGAGGCATGCTAGTTGGAGTGGTTAGCAAGGTTGCTGATGCAGATGGAGTAGAATTTCCCTGCTGAGCAGAGCCAATCTGATATTGTGACAGGAAAATCAGACCTGAAATTATGGTTGAAAAAATAGCAATCGGTAACTTGATTTTTGTATTCATATCAAGGGAGGGGGGTCCAGGTTGGGTGAATAGTTAAAGTAATTGTCGGTGTAAGTGTACTGGTTGGATTTCCTGGTTTCTTTGGCTTGGGGGTATTGGTTGGCGTAATCGTTGGTAGGGTTATCAGAGTGGGAGTAACAAAGATCTCAGGAGGATAGAGTTCCAACATTGCATTATTTACAGTTAAACCACCTGTATTCGCGAATAAGTTAAACCTTGAGGCAGGGTAAAAGCTGACCCAATTTGAAAGCGCATTGAAGCGATCCCATTTATAACGGTTTGCGATGTCAGTGAAATCCACCCAATAACCCGTAATGTTTCCCTGGCTTAGCTTTCCTCCCTGTTCATAAGCTGCAGGATCGTTATTAAATCTGCTGGATATATTCCAGTTAGACCAGTGATAAGGCCTCCCCATTGATCCGTCCTGGAAAAGAGGACGAATCAGGATACGCCAGTAGGTTAGGGAACCAAAATCCTCACGGATCAAAGCCATCCAGCCAACATTCAGCGGAACTGGATTCACTTTGAAAGCTCTACCTGTATATAGCCAATCCTGGATTCCATCGGGCTCTGCCACTTGTGATAGTGGGAGGAAGGCTGTTTGAATATTTGCCAGCAGGTCCCAACCCGTTTCTTTGGCCATGCGGTTTTGTAATGCCACGAATGATTCATCCACCATGTCGTGGAGGTAAGGATATTCCAAATTTTGTCCGGGAATGGGTACCAGGTTAAATCGGCCAGATTCAGCTACTGGCGTCAACTGAATTCGATAAGGCAGCAAATCACTTGATTGCTGGATTGTTTGAATCCAATCATGATTAATCCATGTTGACGGATATTGACTCCAACTGAGGCCATTGGCTCCGAAGGGTAGTAAGAAAGGCGGCATCACAATATTCCCAAATTGTAATGCGTAAGCTGTAAGATAAGTCTTTTGCGGTTGAACTAGAACGCAAAATAATACCTGTCCATCTGGACTCCATGCGGGGTTACTACCTAATCCAAGCATACGGGTGCTCAACCCGGGGTTGGCGCGATCCCAGACAAAGATATTTCTCTGACCATCAATTTCAGCGGACCAAGCAAGTTTTGAACCATCAGGAGAGAACACGGGATTGGTTGGATTGTTGATATTCCCAACGGCTAATGCTTTTTCTGTATGCTGCCCATCTGCATAAGTCATCATCCATAATTGCGGGACACCGGAAGAGTTGGACACATAGGTAATGTATCTTCCATCCGGTGACCACGAGCCATCATAATTTGAAGAATCACCTGATGTAAGTGATTGTATTATCGGATTTTCCAACGTAAGATCAATAATCTGTAATTGAAAATTATCTTCAATATACGTTTCGATGAGTAACTTGGATCCATCCGGTGACCAGACAGGATGCCCGTCATAACCCGCGTCATCAGTGACTGGCGTCACCATACCGTTTATCAGGTCGAGTATATAGATATTCCAATAACCATTCTGCTTGGAGCTATAAGCCAGCCTGGAGCCATCTGGACTCAGCATTGGGTCCAGATCATCCCAAGGGTGGGCAGTGATGCGCAGAAAGCCGGGTAAGCCAGGTTGAAAACTGTAGATATTGCTGAAACCGTTCGTCACCATTGAAAAAACAATTGTTCCCTGCGCCAGGCTTGACCCACTTGTGAGAACCTCCACCGGGAGCTCTGAAGGAATCATGGTCGGTTCAATAGTAGGGATGATTGGTGTCTGAGTAGGGGTAACGACGATTTCTGAATTATGAGTTGGCGTGGAATAGTTACCTGTATGCGGGTTTTTGCCAGCAGGAAGGTTCACAAAAAATAACAAAATCAAATTTACCGCAATTAATATACCGGCGATCCAGAACAGCCAGGATTGCTTGATATGGATTCTTGGCAGCTTGAAATTTCGCAAGAAATCCAATTTTATTTTTGGTAGCTTTATTTTCTTTATATATTTCATTTAGTAGCATCAATTTGAGGACTGGGTAGATTTACTCTGCCAGGTAGAGAAAAAGGACATAGGATCGAGCAGAGCGAATTTTCCACTGATACGCCAGATGCAATAATTATCCATTTCTTCCTGGGTGGCAGCAGTATCATAGTAATTCATTGATGCAAATTCAGTACCAGTTGGTCCCCATCGCATTTCAAGGTGAAGATGTTCATTCCTCGACATACCTGTTGTGCCTACTTTGCCAATTTGCTGTCCGCTCGCAACTATCTCACCTCGGGTTAAAGGTGATGGTTCCAGCATGTGACCGTAGAGTAAGTAAATTGAACCAGTCTGAACTTCCCAAGATTGGGTTTTCAAGCTTTCACAAAATTGCATGCGTGGATTATAAGGATAAGGTGTTTGCTGCGCCGGCGGTTTGAGAGGAGTCAACATTTCCTGAGGTATTCTGGTTATTGGAGTCTCTATGATGATTAGGTTGCCGTATGGTTTCTGGTCGCTTATGACTGCTGCAACTTTACCGGATAAAACAGAGTGGATGGGCAAACCTTTCATTGTAGTATGCGCACCCCGACTATAATACGCGAAATCTGTTCCATGATGTCCGTCTTCATACCCATCGCCTATCAAATCGAAAGGAGTCGAGATGATCGAACTCAATTCGGTTATGGTAATGTCTTCGAGAGGAGATGAAACATTAAATGTTGGTATTAGAGAAAATGAAGGCGTGAGTGAAGGAAGAATTGCATGTGTTGGCTCTATCGCCGCGGATGATGTGGTTACTGTCATGCTTGGTAGTGTCTTGGCAGAAGGCACAGGCGTTTTAATAATTTGGCTGCTCATAATTGGTGAACATCCACTTAATACCAAGGCGAACAATGGAAAAAACGAAGAAAAAATTTTTTGCAACTGCTCAACACACCCTTTCAATCAGCTTCTGTGTACCTTCAGATGGATTATAATCAATTTATAATGCTTCGAAAATCCATTTATTTCAGCTTATTCATAATTATACTGTTAACCCAGACTGCCTTTCGGTCGAGGGAACATCTTTCAGCTCCGAGCTCGTATGATCTGATTGCGGAAGTCAACGCCTATCGGATCAGCATGGGATTATACGCATTGAATCCAGATCCAAAGGTAATGTCTGCAGCACAGAATCATGCCGATTGGATCGTTTCCACCGGACTGGGCGGGCATACTGGCGCCAGTGGCAGCGATGAAACCATGCGGGTTTACTGGTCTGGATATGGTGACGGGGAAACCATCAAATGTGATGAGGCATGGGCAAGCACATCTTCTGTCAGCTCTGCGGTGTATGACGCATGGGCAGATTGGACCCACCAACAGGTGATGCTGAATGGATGGGGGAATAACTATACTGATGTCGGGGCAGGTGTTGCGGACAATGGCAATGGGACATACGTCTTTATTCTGGATGTTTGTTTGATCGTTGGCGGCAGCAGCCCAAATTCCAACCCCTCCGTGCCATTAGACCCATTTGCGACGCCAGATCTTTCTAATTACATATTTGGAGTACAGGCAGCTACTCCGGCTCCTGATGGATCGATCGTTCATATTGTAAAGTATGGCCAGACCTTGGAAACAATATCGAAGGCGTATGAGATCACTATTAATGAATTGCGAGCCTTGAATGGAATGGCTGCCGAATCAACGAATATCTGGCCGGACCAAAAATTGTTAATTAAAAAGAGTAGCGGAACGCCATTTGCTTCTCAAGCTTCTTCTGCAACTGGCGAACTGGCGATTGGCACAAGAACGCTTATGCCAAGTTTCACTCCACGACCAAGGACGAATACACCCATTCCCACACTGACTCCTACTGGAGATGGAACACTGACTTTGGAAAGTGTTACTGGGGAAGGTAATCAAAAACCACCTGCTAAGCAGACGGCAGGCATGGTTTTGATTGTATTGTGTGGTATAGGTTTGATCGCCGTGGTTTTCAGTTTTATGAAAAAATAACCAACACACACAAGACATTTGCAGCGAATTATTTAATTATTCTGGCTTCAAGGTAGAAACGTTTTTCTATGGCTTCACCCATGGAGAAAGTTTTACGTGGCAGCGCACCATCCAAAATGACGGTTTTGAAAAGCTCTTCCTTCCCCATTGTTGGAAGATAGAAACCAGCATTACCAGGTTTTCTACCTAGATCCAACACCGCATCACTTCCGTGTACATAATCGATTGAGCCGATATTTTTTTTAAATAACAAAGCGTCCAGTAATTTCTGCAGGTTGCCGACCGGTAGATTTAACGAAGGGTTGGTCAATTCAACAACTTTGAAGCCATAGGAGTCCAAATAACCGATCCGTTGCTTGATGGAGGTAGATTGTTTGACCTGTTCTGCTAATTTCCCAAAATTTTCAACTTCGGAAAACTTAACATTATCCATAAATGATGATTTTATCATCTGCTCAAGATCAACATTGACATCAAACAAGACCCGGTGGATGGGTTCGAACTCCAGACCAGGATCATGAATATTCTCAAGTTCAACGAGGGCATAACGAGCCGGATGATCCATTCCAACAACAGGCTTTATCTTTTCCCAGATCGCTTTGGCTGTAGCCAGGGAATGATTTCCATCACCCATGGCATACAACAAAACGTCCTGATGATCAGGTAAACCATACTTTTGCCTAAATACATTCAGGTTGGCTAATTCCACCAGACCGTCCACAATAGATTTTTCGAGGGCGATATCATCCACCAACCAACCAGTAATATGCCCACTGCCTAGCATCAGATTAAAATCATACAATTTTGGTAGGGTAGATTTAAAGTGCTGTGCTGTGCCGATGACCTTATTTTCCGGGTCATCAATTAATACGAGAATATGCGGCAATTCAAGAGGCGCATTTTCTCGGATCTTAATTCGTGGTGGCAGACGATCCAGGATGGTGCCTTCGGTGGCACGAATTAGACTTGTGGAACTTGTATTGTAATCATATTCCTCCAGATCAAGGCAAACCAGTAATCCTTTTCGCGTCTTATCAGCTACAGTTCGTTCAATATACATCATGCCCACATGTGGTTGCAGGATACCCTTCTCCAGGTAGCGCTGCATATTACCATTGATGTCTATCAATCTTTGAGCTTCCTCAGGCGTACCCAAAAATACTTCAGGCAAAGTAAGGTTATAAGTGGAGGGCGAATCTCCAACGGTTTTACGAACTTCTTCCCAATACTCTGGTTGGGAAGTAAATTGGTCGCAAGCAATGACCGCCCAACGTTGTAGATCTATGCCTGGTTGCGGCAAATATATTTCTGGAACGGCCAGTCCAATGTTTTCGTATTTTCGCATGTATTCCTCCAGGACAAAATTTCCATTTTGAGTATATCTGATGTTCGAAAAATGGGCAATTCCAATTACCGAAGGCTGACGATGTTAAATCTCTGTGATAATAATAAAAATTGCCACCCTAATAAAGGATGACAATTATTCGTTTAGAAGAGTATAAGGTGGTTACATGTCTAATAAATATGCGATCCCGATCGTACCGGGGCCTGTATGAGTGCCAATAACGGGGCTGACTTCAGTCATAATAGTTTCTGCTGGGTGAAAACGGTTGACTAGTTCACTCATCACCTGATCAGCATCGGAGGATGCGTTTGCGTGTAATACACTCAACCTGGATATTTTGCTGTGATCGATCTTCTCTCCAATGATCTCTAACAACTTTTCAAAGGCTTTTGCTTTTGTTCGGACTTTTGCAACCGGTTCGATTTTTCCGCCGTCCACTGTCAGGATGGGTTTGAGGTTGAGGGCAGTACCTAACAATCTGGCGGCACCACCTATGCGACCACCTCGATGCAAAAATTCCAGAGTATCAACGACAAAATATACACCAGATTGGTCACGCGCTTTTTCAGCGATGGCTTTACATTCCTGGAGAGAAGCGCCGTTCTTTGCCGCTCGGGCAGCCATTAATACCTGAAATCCTAGTGCCATGGAAGCATTAAGCGAATCTATCAATTCTATGGGTTTGTCTGGCAGCATTTCCTTTGCCATGGTTGCAGAAGACATGGTTCCAGACAGGTGCGATGAGATCATGATAGCTAGAATTTCATAACCTTCGTTTAAAAGTGCAGTGAAAGTATCCCGTATACTGATAGGCGATACCTGGGATGAGGATGGCATGGTTGATGATGTTGCAAGGCGGGTATAAAATTCCGTTGGATGGATATCAACACCATCCTGGTAGGTTTTTCCGTCCCAGATCACGATTTGCGGGGCAACAGTGATGGGATAATCATTGATTACACTCTGGGGCAAGTTAACTGTGCTGTCAGTAACAATAGCGACTTTAGACATAATTTCTCCTAAATTTGAATAGTTATCATAGTACTTAACCCTCATATCCATCTTTGGATACGGATCAGGTGTGATGAAAAATTGGGAACTGTTTTGTTTTCCCGGATCAAACTAGTTCATCTAATATTACTGGTTCAAGACCGATTTCTGATGGGATTTTTATCCTGGCGGCTGCAAAGAAATTGATTATCGCAATACCGACCCCGATGAGAAACACATACTGATATCCGAACGCTGTCCAAATCCAGCCGCCAATGAGGGCAACGCCAATCGAAAAGACATGGTCAATAGTTACCGAAAATGTCAGGGCAGGTTGGACATCTTCGGGCGTCAGTGCAATCTTATGAATATATGTTGCCCTTGCCATATTAACGGACATCAGCACCTGATCCAAAAGGAAGCAAACGAAGGTCACGATCAATGCTGTGTTGGCGGGAAGAACGAATCTTGCGAATCCATATCCCAAGCAAACCAGCGCCAACAGGATCGCTTCGGCTTCAAGAACAGTTTTCTCACCCAGATTGTCAATCATCCTGCCAAGTAATGGCTGAAAGAAGATACCGATTATTCCACCAACCATCAGCAGGGTTGCCATCGTTTGGGTAGGTTGTTCAAAAACTGTAACCAACACCCATGGGGCAAAAGTTACGAAAATTTGTTTACGGGAGCCAAAAAGAATGGAAAGAAGGTAGTATAGATTGTATTCCTTGTGCACCTTCAAAAATATTCCACGTTTTCCCGATGGCCGCGGAGTCATTTTATTAAAAAGGACTGCTGTAATTAACAGCAATGTGGCTGTAAGTATGAATGTGGTGTGAAAATTAAATTTAAAAAATCGAAAACCAGCAAATACAATAAAGCTGCCGAAAATTGCCGCCAGGTTTTTTAATGAATTTAGTTGTCCCAGCCGTGTTCCGGCTTGACCTTTTTCTGCCAGTTCCATGCCGATGGAAGATTGCAGTGGCAGCCAAATATGTTGTCCCAGACTGTAGAGGAATAGCCAGATCGTCATCATTGCATAATTTGGGGCCATGAAACCGATTAGAATAGTTCCAACAGCTCCAAGAACCATTGCTATGCCTGCCAGGCGACGACTGCATAGATACCAGAAGATAGCTGAGATAAAGACAACGAGAAACCCGGGTAACTCCCTCGGAATTTCCAGGATGGAGCGCTGAAAACCTGAGATTACATAATTTGAATTCAAGAAATTGTTAAATGTAAAATCGAATATGTTATAGGCCATCCCCATGAAAATGGTCGCGAATAAGAATAACTTTAATTCGCGGGGAAGTTTTTTGAGGTGAAACAGTAATGTCATATCGTTTTGCCAAATTCTTGAAGAAAAGTTCCGATTGATTTTATCACTCTAAACGGATTATTGAAGCGGATTATGAACACGAATAGAACTTGTGAGATGACCATTGTAGGTGATTATGTATTAAAAATAGGATGAACCATTTTATTTAATATCAACTTGACCTTTGGTGGCTTACATAATAAAATCTTTCAGCCAAAAGGAAAATTATGTTTGAGTCTTTATCAGGAAAATTAAACCAAATTTTTACACAATTACGCAAACGTGGAAAGCTATCGGCAGAAGACGTTGATGCAGTGCTGCGTGAAATTCGTCTCGCTTTGCTGGAAGCAGATGTCCACTACAGCGTTGTAAAAGAATTCCTAAATAGTGTAAAGCTCCGCGCTGTTGGAGCTGAGGTTTCAAAAGCCTTGAACCCGGCACAACAAGTGATCAAAATTGTCCACGAAGAATTGATATCAATCCTAGGCGAGCCGGATCGTTTGAACTTGATCGGCGAAAAACCGAGGGTGATCATGCTGGTTGGATTGCAGGGTTCCGGAAAGACCACAGCCTCTGCAAAGTTGGCAGCCATGCTTAGAACGCAAGGTGAACGCGTAGAGCTTGTAGCCGCAGATCCGTATCGGCCTGCAGCAATAACTCAACTACAAATTCTTGGAGCGAAAATTGGAGTTCCAGTATTTACCCAGGAAGGCGTTATGCCTCCCGAACTGGTAAAAAATGCCCGGGTAAATGCTCAAAAAACAGGCTCATCTGTGATGATCATAGACACTGCCGGCCGTTCTCAATTAGATGACACACTCATGGCTGAACTTAAAGCCATTCGAGGCAATGTGCAACCGGTCGAGACCCTTTTAGTGGTTGATTCCATGATCGGTCAGGAAGCGCTACACATTGCAGAAGGGTTTAGGGATTCTGTAAAACTGACAGGGTTAGTACTGACAAAAATGGATGGCGATTCGCGGGGTGGCGCTGCAATATCTATCCGATCGGTTACTGGAATCCCAATTAAATTTCTCAGCACAGGAGAAAATATTGATGCCATGGAGGCGTACTTGCCTGCCAGGCTTGCCTCCCGAATCCTTGGAATGGGCGATATCATTGGTTTGATAGAGAAAGCAGAATCGGTTTTTGACATGGAAGCAGCACAAAAACAGGCCGCCTCCATGACTAGTGGACGTTTTACACTCGAAGATTTTGCTGACCAACTAAAACAAATGAAGAAAATGGGCCCATTATCACAGATATTTGACTTGCTGCCTGGTGACCTGGGAAAAGCTGCACAATCCATATCTCCCCAAGAAACGGAAAACAGGTTAAAATTGACAGAAGCTATCATCAATTCGATGACGCGAAACGAAAGAAAAAACCCGGACATTCTCAATGCCAGCCGACGAAGAAGAATTGCTTCAGGCTGTGGGACAGAAGTGATGGAAGTCAACCGGATGCTGAAGCAATTTCGTGAAGCACAAAGGATGATGAAAACACTTAATAAGACAGGCAATAAAGGTTTAGCCGGCCTGTTTAGAAACCTGAAATAGAACCACTGGTGCGCACCCTTCTGCGCCTCTCAACCACTGGACTATATTTCAGGAACAATTAGTTAATATTATATATAGGAGAGATATTTATATGGTACGCATTCGACTTCGCCGTACAGGTCTAAAAGGTCAACCTAGTTACAGAATTATCGCCGCAGATAAAGAATCCCCGCGGGATGGCCGGTTTTTGGAAATTTTAGGTTTTTACAACCCACGCACAAATCCATCCACTGTTGAGGTCAAAGAAGATCGGGTTTATGATTGGATGAGCAAAGGGGCTCAACCCAGTGATTCAGTTGTGAAGATATTTAATACCATCGGCTTGATGGAGAGATTTGCCAGGGTAAAAGCTGGAGAAAACATAGAAACAGTTTTGGCTGAAGCAGCCGAAGCAAAAGAGAAACGCATTGTAGATCCGAGAACCAGAATTTAGCAACTGATCTGATAGCGTTCCTAATTTAAGAAAAGGAGCTTCATTGAAAGAGCTAATCGAATACATTGCCCGGTCTCTGGTGGATAAACCTGAGGAAGTCGAAGTAAATATAAAGTCGATGGGCAATAAAGTTAACCTGGAACTTAACGTTGCCAAAGAAGATATGGGGCGCGTTATTGGCAAGAGCGGAAAGGTTGCAAATGCAATCCGTTTACTATTGCGGGTTGCAGCCTCTTCCGAAGGAAAACAGGCAAACCTTGACGTCATTGAACCAAGATGAGCGACTCAGAGATCACTAAAAAGAATTCTGAAGACAATGATATAGGCTCGCCTGAAACAGGCGAGCCTGTATTCATTCTTATTGGTAAAATCAGAAAACCGCATGGTGTGGATGGCGAACTATTGATCGACGCATATTCCGAATCACCTGAACGCTTTAAAGCTGGAAAACAGATATTTATCGGGGAAGATCATGAATTGCATGTGATAAAAACACGCCGGATGATGGATAAAGCGATGTTGATCACTTTCAAAGATGTAGACGATGTCAATCTGGCTGGGCAATACCGAAATAAGTATATATATACAATAAAAGAATACCTACCAAGCTTACCGGATGGCGAGTATTATCACTTTGATCTGGTAGGGTTAAATGTGTACGACCAGATGGGGGTTTATTTGGGAAATCTCAAAGAAGTGCTTGAGACCGGCGCCAATGATGTTTATGTTGTTGAAAATGAAGCAGGGGAAGAAATACTTCTACCAGCCATCGCATCTGTGATTATCAAGGTTAGCCTGAGTGAGCAAAAGATGATCGTTGACCCTCCGGTATGGTATTGATTTTTCCTGAAAATGGATCAGAAAGCTTATTGGGTTGGATTTAACTTTGTAAAAGGAATTGGAGCGGTGCGAATGCAAGCACTGATCAATTTCTTTGGCAACCTGGAGGTTGCCTGGCTTGCGAGTGACCAGGACCTCATGGCGGCGGGTTTGAACCAACGTATAATCGATGGTTTCCGGAAGTTTCATAATGAAACTAATCTTGAACTAGTATATGAAGATATACAGCAAAAGAATATTCAGATCTTGACATGGGAGGACGCAGAGTATCCCGAGAAATTGATTAGTATTTATCAACCTCCACCAGTCCTTTATGTAATGGGGAAGATCAAGCCAGAAGACCGCTGGGCTGTGGCAGTGGTAGGTACACGACGCGTGACATCTTATGGCCGGCAGGTGACAGAGCAGGTTTCTGCTTATCTGGCTAGAAATGGAATGACAGTCGTAAGTGGACTGGCCAGAGGAGTGGATGGCGTTGCCCACTATACAGCATTGGAAAATGGCGGCAGGACAATTGCCGTTTTGGGTTCCGGTTTGGACCAGATCTATCCTCCAGAACACCGCAAACTAGCTGAAAAGATTTGTGAGAATGGCGCAATTATCAGCGATTATCAACCAAACACACCACCAGATGCGAGCAACTTTCCACCTCGGAACAGAATCATTGCAGGTTTGTCTCTGGCGACGGTTGTTGTTGAGGCAGGAGATACAAGCGGGGCATTGATCACAGCCACTTTTGCAGCCGAACAAGGTCGGGAGGTCTTCGCTGTGCCCGGTCCAATTTATGCTCCTCAGAGTAAAGGCACCAATCGCTTGATACACCAGGGTGCGCAACCTTTGCTTGATCCGGTTGATATCATTGACAGCCTCAATCTGCGTAAGGTCGATCATTATAAACAGGCTACTTTGTTACTCCCAGCTGACGAAATCGAATCCAAACTGATGAATATCCTTAGCCTTGAACCGGTTTACATTGATGATATCCAATCTAAGGCAGGCTACCCGGTTGAAAAGGTTTCTGCTGCATTGACGATGATGGAATTAAAGGGTATGGTAAGACAGGTAAGTGGAATGACCTATATGGCTATCCATGATGAAAGGGAAATTTACCAAATTGGAGATTCCCATGAAAAATAAGTATGCTGTGATCATGGCTGGGGGTGGTGGTACTCGGCTTTGGCCTCTCTCCCGAAAAGAACAACCGAAACACATGCTTGTGCTTTCAGGTGAGGAGACGATGTTTGAGAAGGCGATCGGCAGATTGAAGGATTCTTTTGATCCTGACCATATCATGATCGTTACCGTCAGTGATCAGGCAAAAATGCTAATGAAACTTGCACCACGAATACCGAGTGAAAACTTCATAATCGAACCTGAACCGAAAGGAACAGCATCCGTAGTCGGTTTGGCCGCAATATCCATTGAAAAACACGATCCTGATGCTGTCATGGTTGTACTTACAGCAGATCATTTAATAGATAATACAGAACTATTCTTGCGAGTTATAGATCGTGGAGTTATGGCAGCAATGGACGGTGGTTTGTATACACTTGGTTTACAACCAACTTATGCTGCGACTGGATACGGTTACATAGAATTTGGAGAAATCGTAAGTGATTCAGAAGGCTTCCCAATTCACAATGTTATCAAATTCAAAGAGAAACCTGACCAGTCCACTGCTGATGAATTTTTCAAATCGACTACACATTTATGGAATTCGGGTATGTTCATCTGGAAGGTCAGCCAGATTCTGGCTGAGATTAAAACATACATGCCGGCCCTGTTTCATCAACTTGACGAAATCAAAGAATCTTGGAAATTCAATGAGAAACAAAATAACTTCCAGAAAATTTGGTCCGGAATTAAACCTGAAACTATAGATTACGGTGTTATGGAAAAAGCAAATGATATTTATGTGATCCCGGTGGATGGTTTGGGATGGAACGATGTTGGAAGCTGGTTATCACTTTTCGATTTTTTAAAAACCGACGAATTCGGAAATATCAAGTTGGGCAATGAAGTAATCTGGCAAGGCACGACTGATAGCCTGGTTGTACAAGAAAATCCGGACAAAATGGTTGCCACAATTGGATTGAAGGATATAATCATCATCGATACAGACAAGGCATTGCTTATCTGTACGAAGGAACAAGTTCAAATGGTGCGAGAGATTGTTGCACAATTGAGAGAAAGTGGACGATCCCAGTACCTTTAGGAGAGTAATCATTTGGAAGCATATTGTTTTAAATGTAAACAGAAGAGGGAAATTCAAAATCCAGTAGCTATTTTTAATAGTAATGGATCTCCAGCCACTACTGGTACATGTTTAATTTGTTCAACAAAAATGTATAAAATGGGTCGAACAGAAGAGCATGAGGATTTACCTGTTCCTGAAAAGCAAAACAAGCCTGTTGCAAAGCGGAAAAAAGTACTGATTGAGCCAAAAAGAAAAGGAAAACTTGTTATTGTTGAATCCCCGGCGAAGGCGAAGACCGTAGGCAGATTCCTCGGGAAAGGGTATACAGTCCGTGCATCGGTTGGCCACATCCGCGATCTGTTAAGATCAGAATTATCGGTTGATGTTGAGAATAACTTCACACCAAAGTACCGTGTTCCCAATGAAAAGCGGCCTGTTGTAAAGGAACTAAAAGAATTGGTTAAAAAAGCGGAAACGATTTATCTTGCAACTGACCCTGACCGGGAAGGTGAAGCCATCGCCTGGCATCTGGCTGAGGCAACAGAAATTCCATTTGATCACTCTAAAAGGGTTGTGTTTCACGAGATCACTGATGACGCCATCAAAGAGGCATTTGCTCATCCACGCGAAGTGGATATGGACCTGGTAAATGCGCAGCAAGCCAGGCGAATATTGGATCGACTGGTTGGCTATAACCTCAGCCCATTACTGTGGGAGAAAGTCCGTTCACGCCTCTCTGCAGGGAGGGTACAATCTGTGGCGTTGCGTCTAATCGTTGATCGCGAGCGCGAGATTGAAGCATTTAAGCCAGTTGAATATTGGTCAATTGACGCTGATTTTCAGCAAAAGGGAAGCAAGCATATTTATCGAGCTTACCTGGCAAAGCTGGATGGCAAAGATCCAGAATTGATGAATCAGAAAGTGGTTGACCCGTTAGTCTTAGATATTAAAATACCTGAATACAAAATCTCCAAGATAAAGAAATCCGAACGTAAGCGAAAACCATCTGCACCATATACAACAAGCACTCTCCAACAAGAAGCATCCAGACGGCTTGGATTCACAGCCAGAAGGACAATGGCGTTGGCACAACAACTATATGAAGGTATTGATGTGGGGAATGGCGGTGCGACCGGTTTGATCACATACATGCGTACAGATTCAACGTTTGTGTCCAACACGGCACAGCAGGAAACACGCAAGTACATCACCCAAAAGCATGGATCCGACTTTTTGCCAACAAATGCTCCACAATACAAAACGAAATCCGTTCGAGCTCAGGAAGCACATGAGGCTATTCGGCCGACATCAGTATTTCGTGAACCTGAAAAAATGAGAACTCATTTGAAGGGTGATCAACTCCGCCTGTATCAGTTAATTTGGCAAAGATTTGTTGCTTCACAAATGGAAAGCGCTGTGTACGATGCAACATCTTTAGATATTGAAGGAAAGACAAAGATTCATGGATACCTTTTCAGGGCATCCGGATCTACAATCAAGTTCCCCGGGTTTCTCGTTGTCTATGAGGAATCGATGGATGAGGATAATGGCATGGATCCGCATGAAAACATGAAAATTCCTGCTGACTTAAAGGAGGGCATTGGTCAGGATTTGATGAAAATATTTCCAGATCAACACTTTACCCAACCCCCTCCACGTTTTACTGAAGCGAGTCTGGTAAAAACACTTGAGGAATTTGGTATAGGTAGGCCATCAACATATGCTCCAATCATCTCCACTATTCAAGAAAGAGGGTATGTCTACCGTGAGACAAAACGGCTTTTCCCAACAGAAACAGGTTTCCTTGTAAATGACCTCCTGGTTGCCCACTTCAATGATTTGATCAATGTGGGATTTACAGCCAAAATGGAAGATGACCTTGATGACGTTTCTGAAGGTAAGCGAGAATGGGTGGATGTGATAAATGAATTTTATCAACCCTTTGCAAAATTAATTAACAAAGCCAAGCTTGAAATGCCAGAGACAAAGACTGAGCTTGAAAAAGTTGGCAGAGACTGCCCCACTTGTGGAAGTGACCTGGTTTACCGCTGGGGTCGTTTTGGCAAATTCATCAGCTGCAGTACTTTCCCGGCTTGCCGCTACACAGAGGCAATACTACAAAAAATCGGAGTAAGTTGTCCGAAAGATGATGGGGAATTGATCAAACGTAGAACTCGCAAAGGAAGAGATTTCTATGGCTGTGCCAACTATCCAAACTGTGATTTCACGAGTTGGAAGAGGCCAATTGCTCAAACTTGTACAAACCCTGAATGCAAAAATGGTTTATTGGTTGTGATAAACAAGCAGAAAGCCCAGTGTATCTCCTGTAATGAAACATATCAAATCGAAGAATCCAAAGAATAATTATCTACAGACCATTGACGGCATAAAGGTTGCAACATTCCTGTTGAATAATGTTCAATGATTTGATGTATTGCATGTCTGTTTAATTACAGCCATCTCATTTGATAACGACAGGAGTAATATATTATGAATACAATAAAAGAATTTTTTAGAAAACCCTGGTCTGGAACTCTCATTGCTGGTGTGGCAGGTATCTTGTTTGGGTTGATAGTTCTTGGCTGGTGGTTGTTGCCTGTCCAATGGACCGATGCAACGCCAGAATACTTACGCCAGGATATAAAGGCGGATTACCTGAGAATGACAGTTGATTCTTATTCAGTAAATAAGGATCCAGTACTTGCCAAAGCGCGATGGGATAATCTAGGAAACGATGCGGAAGAGCTATTCTCTGAACTCCAGATGGATACCAAGAATATCAGTTCCATTGATCTGGCCGCCTTTGCGCGGATTGTCAATTCGGGAATAAAAACTGTTCCTCAGACAGATGAGCAGCCAGTCGTGGATGGAACATCTGAAACGACTGCTGTTATGCCAGAGGCTGGTGCTGATATCACAATTCCGGAAACCACAGACACTCCAGTCAAAAAGGGGTCTACTAGTATCTTGCCTGTCGCTATAAGCTTGTTTTGCGTTTTATCCCTTGTTCTTGGGTTTGTAGCCTTTTACTTTTTTATGAAAAAGGGAAAACTTCCAGGTCGACGAAATAAGCAGGAATCGGTGGTTGGGGATGATGGTGGCGCTTACCCAGAGGTAGGTACCCTGGATAAAGGTGGAGAATTCTTTGGTGGAACAGGTGAGACTCCCGTATCCCAATTTATGACAACATACATGCAAGGCGATGAGCAGTATGATGACTCATTCAGTATTGATAACCCGATGGGTGAGTTCCTAGGTGAATGCGGTGTCGGCATATCTGATACTATCGGTGTGGGCGAGCCCAAGAAAGTGGCTGCTTTTGAAGTCTGGCTGTTTGATAAAAATGACATCCAAACTGTGACCAAAGTCTTGATGAGCGAGCATACTTTCTCAGACCAGGCTTCCCAGCAACGATTGATGTCTAAGGGTGAACCGATCCTTGCTGAACCAGGCAAACGGATCTTGCTCGAGACTGCCACATTGCAGTTGGAAGCAAGGATCGTGGATATGAATTATGGACAGGGTCCATTACCCGCTACCAGCTACTTTGATAGATTAACTCTCGAATTAGTAGTTTGGCCGAAAACTAAATCTTAATATCTTTTGAAAAAAGATAGCCCCTCAAATTATTTTGAGGGGCTATTTAATTCCGGGTAAATTATTCGATTTTAATGATCTTCAGGCTAATACTCCCGCCTGGAGTTTTCACATTGACAACATTTCCTACTTTTTTATCAAGCAATGCTTTGCCAATTGGTGATTCGTGCGAAATCATACCTTCGCGGGGATTGGCTTCTTTGGTTCCTACCAAAAACCAGGTTTCCGTTTCACTACCTTCTTCCTGAATTGTTATGGTAGATCCGATTTGAACCTTGCTTGTATCAATGTTGTCTTTATCAATGATGCTGACGTTTTTTAAAGCATATTCAAGTTCTTTGATTCTACCTTCTAAAAACCCCTGATCTTCTTTTGCCTTTATATAATCGGCATTCTCAGAGAGATCCCCCATCTGAATGGCCGATCTCAGTCTTCGAGCAATCTCTTCCCTATCAACATTTTTCAGGTGCTCAAGTTCATTTTGAAGTTTTTCTAGTCCTTCAGGGGTTAAGTACGAAACATCAGACATATTTTCTCCTGTGTTAATTATGGCAACAGAGTGGGGTCAAAGAGTTTTTGGTATTCATCTATGGCATAGCGATCAGTCATGCCGGCCAGATAATCACAAATTGTTCTTTCAAGACCGCGTTCAAGGATTATGGATTGAACGTGATATGGCAGAATAGTGGGTTCGGCTTTGTAGCTATTGAATAATTCCGTGATGATTCTTTCAGCTTTAACTGCCATCCGCACTACACGATAGTGTCGATAGAGATTTTTATAAAGAAAATCTTTCAGCTCGCGATTTCTGTGCCGCATTTCTTCACTAAAACTTACCACATTGTATGACAACTTCTGTAATTCTACCACGGACTGGATGTTATTCCTCCTGAGGTTGGCATCTGTGGTTTCAACAATATCTGTTACTTCCATACCGATAAGCCTTCGTATCAACCTATGCCTGGAAATTTCATCCAATTGAACGCCTTTCCATTGAATACTCTCTAGCAGGATTTCCCAGATTGGCATCCCTGCCAGCATGGAAACGGTTATCATACCGGATCGCAATCCATCGTCCAGATCGTGAGCAGTATATGCCAATTCATCAGCAACATTTGTGATCTGGGCTTCAAGGTGGCCGCGCAAGGAGGAATCATACTCCGCAGCATCTGAGACATCGTATTCGGTTTCATGTTTGACTATACCTTCGAGTACTTCCCACGATAAATTTAATCCTGGGAAGTCAGGATATCGGGTTTCCAATTCTGTGACGATACGCAATGAGTGTTTGTTGTGGTCAAAACCACCACAGCATTCTTTCATTAATCGTGACAGCACAACCTCGCCGCTATGGCCAAATGGCGGGTGGCCAAGATCATGCGCCAGGCAAATAGCTTCGACGAGGTCTTCGTTGCCTCCAAGAGTACGTGCGATAGACCGCCCAATTTGTGTGACTTCCAGTTCATGAGTCAGACGGGTTCGATAATAATCACCTTCGGAATTAATGAACACCTGAGTTTTATATTCCAGACGGCGAAAGGCTGTAGTATGAATAATGCGGTCGCGATCCCGCTGGAAGCAGGTTCGGTTGGATGGCTCATCTTCTAGGAATTTCCTGCCTCTTGAATTCTTACTATGTATTGCATAAGGCGCGAGGTATTGGTCCTCGTAATTTTCTAAAACCTGTCGGTCTTTAATCATTAAATACTCCTTTCTAATAACTCGTGATCACAGTTCCAATTTCTTTTCCTGAAAGGGCTTCGAATATCGAATTAGGCTGAAGACCAGAGAATATATGAATGCTGGCATCAGGTTGTGAACTCAGCAACGCCAGCATACTATCAATTTTACTGGTCATGCCTCCGGTTACATCAGGGGAGGCAGATGCACCAATAGTGTTTTTCATATCAATGAGATTATGTGGTGTAATTTTGGGGATGATATGTGTCCGGTCGGGAAAGCTTGCCCAAACCCCAGCCTCGATCCCAGCCAGAAGTATCCTTGAAGGATGTAGAAAAGCAGCAAGATGGATAAACAGGTCCTCTGTCGAAAGAATAGTTCCACCAATGCTGATGTCAAATACTGTGTCGCCGAACACCACAGGTATTAGTCCATGTTCCAATGCGAGCTGAATGGGAGTGATATTCCATTCTTGAATGGTATGGTTAGATGTTATCACCTGTGTTGATGGCGGAAACGAGATCGCTGGAGACCCTACTTTCACGAGTGAGCTCATTACGATCTGATTTAATGCCCGGGCATCTGTGCATACTTTTTGATAACCTTCCCAATCTTCTGGAGTAAAGACGCCATTCCGGGTTCTATATAAAGAACCGGAAGTATGACCAAATGAACCAGATCCGTGTCCGATAATGATTCTTGTTTGCGGGGATACCTTGCGAAATTGGTTAATTTCCTGGGAGATCCGATCTAATATGTCATGTTCAGCCGTGTATGGCTTATCTTTGTTTGTGATCAAAGAACCGCCAAGTTTTAAAAAGATTGGCTGTGGATTCATTTGACCGATTTCTCATTATCGTAAGCAGGCTGTAATGAGGTCTGAATCACCCTCACTGCGCCTGCCGCAATTAGATTCGCTTTAACAAGACTAAACAAGGATTGTGGGACGAGAGCAATAATATTGCCGCCACGTCCGGCGCCGGAGAGTTTAGCTCCTAAGGAGCCAGATTCTCTTGCAACCGTCGCCAGATAATCAAGAGTAGGATGGGAGACTCCCAAATTTTGGAGCAATAAATGATTCTCATCCATCAAATTGCCAATCAATTCATCCTTGCCATTCTCAATTGCATTTCGTCCGTTTACCGCGATTGTATCGATTCCCTCCAATAGATTTTTGATACGGATTGGATCAGATTCCCGGATTGTGCGAACAGCATTCACGACGTCAGCAGTCTGAGATTTAATTCCGGTATCTGCAATGAGGAAGTGTAATACTTTTCCAGCTTTTATTACTTGTTTGAAAAAAGGACGCTTGAAATAAACAGGCTGGTTGAATGCGATGACGGTGTTATCTACGCCAGATGGATTACCATGGTGAAGTTTTTCAACTTCAAAGGCGATCCCGGATACATCCTCTGATGTGAAAGGATGGCCAAGAAACGTTGAGACTGCCGTTGCGATTGAACATGATACTGATGAGCCGGAGCCCATCCCCGCAGCGATGGGGATATCCGAGGTGATTCGAATTGAAAAAGGCGGGTGGGTAGTAAGCCCCAGTCTTGCAAGCGATAGCTTGATCGCAACCGCCAGGGGGGCGACCTCATCAAGGTCATTTAGTTTCGAGTGGATTCCAATATCAGGCGCTACCACCTCTACTTCACCTGGTGGACTTTTGACCAATGGAGTGATGGTTGCCTTCGAATGCACCTGGTTCACTGGAATAGCTATCGCATAACTCCCGTACACAACCGCGTGTTCACCAAAAAGAATAATTTTTCCAGGGGAACTACTGGAGATAGCTGGCATGATTAAAAAAGATAAAAAATGACCAAAATGGATAAACCCCACAGAGCTATAGCTATTTGCAGGGGGCGGTCTTTGAACAACATATCTTCTGGCGCGCCACCATAATTCTTAACTTGGATCAAATATAAATAGCGAAAAATGCCATAAAGGGTAAATGGAATCGTTAGCATCATCGTATGGTTTGCAGGTAGATTTGGCGCTGAAAAAGTATAAAGACTATAAGCCACTATTGTTGTACTGGAGACAATGGTAATTAGTTGATCCAATAGTGGAATTGTGTAGCCATCTAACACTTTGCGATGAGAGTTTGCATCTTTTGTAAGCAGCGCCAGTTCTGCCCGCCGTTTACCGAATCCGAGATAAAGTGCTAGTAAAGTTGTAACAACATATAACCAGGGGGAGAAGCGTTCCACCTGGATTAACATAACGCCACCAGCAACTCGAAGAACGAACCCGGCTGCGATGATTAAAACATCCACTAATGAGACATGTTTAAGACCGAAAGAATAGGCTAAATTCATGACAAAGTAACCAATACCGATGGCAGCAAACATGGGGGAGATGAAAAATGCCGCCGGAAAACTGATCAGGATAAGAACAACTACCATAACAATGGCTGTGGGAATCGGAAGTTTTCCGGAGGCGATTGGGCGAAACTTTTTATCCGGATGTTGGCGATCTGCTTCGACATCCACGATATCATTGATAATATAGACAGCGCTTGAGATAAGGCAAAAGATGAAAAATCCCGCCGTTGCGTTGAGTAGAGAGTTCCAATTCGTTAATTGGCGATCAAAAACGAGCGCGGCAAATACAGCAACATTTTTTGACCATTGTTTTGGCCGCATGGTTTTGATGATTGCTTTGATCATAATTAATTTCCTACCTGATTACAAATGATATATTTATTATAATATAGCAAACATATTGCGATTTGGGAAACAAATGTAGATGAAAACTAGCCGGCTCGATAATGCAATAATTGAAAGAGGCCTATCGGAGAGCAGGTCTGTTGCCCAACGGTTGATCATGGAGGGTAAAGTACGGGTGGATGGCCAGATAATATTGAAACCTTCACACCCGATCCGTGGAATCGAATCCATTACAGTTGCTGAAAACCCTAAGTATGTTTCACGCGGAGGAGAGAAACTGGAAGGGGCTTTTGAAGCATTTTATTTGAATGTCGAGGGGTTGGTTTGCGCCGATGTAGGCGCATCGACTGGAGGTTTTACCGATTGCATGCTACAGAATGGTGCAGCCGCAGTTTATGCAATCGATGTGGGTTATGGGATTTTGCATTGGAAATTGCGGACGGACTCAAGAGTTATCTCAATGGAACGGCAAAACGCACGTTATTTACAGAAGCTACCTCTGCCAGTCCGGTTGGTTACGATTGATGCCTCATTTATTTCGCTGGATAAATTGCTTCCGGTGATTCGAAATTGGTTAAACACGGACGGGGGTGAAGTGGTGACGCTAATAAAACCACAGTTTGAAGCTGGCAGACAGGAAGTGAACAGAGGTTCTGGTGTGATTACTGACCCTGAAGTACATAAAAGGGTGGTGATTGAGATTCTAAATATGGCTAATAATCTTGGATATGAGACGGTTGGACTTATCGAATCACCAATCAAAGGACCTAAGGGGAATACCGAGTTTCTGGCTCATTTTCTGTATCCGGCGAGAAAAGAGATTGATATTTCACGGTTCGTGGAATCTAAATTTCCTGAGTGGTTCCCAAACATTCAAACAGAATAAAATAGGTTATACTACACACGTCTATGACAGAAAACATTCGAAATTTTTGTATCATCGCGCATATTGACCACGGGAAATCTACCCTTGCGGATCGCATGCTGCACCTAACAGGCACAGTTTCCGACAGGGATAAAACCGAGCAGCTTCTGGATTCCATGGATCTTGAACGCGAAAAAGGTGTCACCATCAAAGCTTCAGCTGTACGCATGGAATATACAGCTTGCGATGGTAGACTTTATGAATTAAACCTGATCGATACACCAGGACATGTGGATTTTAACTACGAAGTAAATCGCGCGCTGGCTGCTTGCGAAGGAGCGTTATTAATTGTTGATGCAACACAGGGTATTGAAGCCCAGACGCTTGCGAACCTTTATCTTGCTCTGGATGCTGGACTCGAGATCATCCCTGTGATAAACAAAATCGACCTGGCATCTGCCCAGCCTGATGTCGTTGCAGAAGACATCTCCAGTCTATTAGGTGTGGAACCTGACGGGATCATTCGGGTTTCCGCGAAAGACGGGACAAACATAGACAAAGTGCTAGAAATGGTTGTAGCAAAAGTACCACCACCGTCCGGGGGGGCAGATAAGCCGCTTCAAGCATTGATCTTTGACTCGCATTACGATTCTTACAAAGGCGTTGTAGCTTACCTGCGCGTAGTTGAAGGATCAATAAGGACAACAGATACTTTACGGCTGATGCAAACGAAAACGGATATCAAACCCATAGAGATTGGTGTTTTCGCTCCTTTAATGAAGGTTACGAATGTACTTTCGGCCGGGGAGGTGGGTTACATTGCCACTGGATTGAAAACAGTTTCTGAGTGTCGGGTGGGCGATACCATTACAAGTGCATCATCTCCTGTTTCGGAACCGCTACCGGGCTACCGGAAAGTCAAGCCGATGGTTTTCGCTGGTATTTACCCAGTTGAAGGTGAAGACTACACAGATCTGAAAGACGCCCTGGAGAAACTTCAGCTAAATGATGCCTCCCTGGTTTATGAACCGGAAAAATCTCAGGCATTGAATTTCGGTTTTCGCTGCGGATTTTTAGGGTTATTTCACATGGAGATCATCCAGGAACGTTTGGAACGTGAATATGATCTGGATATCGTTGTGACTGCGCCCTCTGTGGAATTTGAAATTGTACTTAGAACAGGTGAGACGATCTTGATCGATTCTCCGGCGAAGTTACCAGACGAGGGAGAATACGAACAAATTCGTGAACCTTGGATGAATATTCAGATAATCAGCCCGACTGATTTTTACGGCACCATTATGGACCTGGTAATTAAACGGCGGGGTAGTTTCGTTTCGCAAGATTATCCGGCTCCTAACCGGGTTCAGTTATCATTTCAAATCCCACTTTCTGAGTTGATCATAGACTTTTTTGATGAATTAAAATCCAGAACTAAGGGTTATGCGTCACTTGATTATCAGATAGCAGATTACCGCACTGAACAGATGGTTAAGCTTGAGATTCTTGTGGATGATGAATTTGTAGATGCCCTGGCTTCCATTGTTCATAAAGCAGATGCGTATCATAAGGGACAGAAACTGGTGACCAAATTGAAGGAATTAATTCCCAGACAATTATATGATGTTTCGATCCAGGCTTCTGCCGCGGGTAGAATTATTTCAAGCGCCAAGGTAAAACAATTGCGTAAGGATGTATTGGCAAAATGTTATGGCGGCGACATTTCTCGTAAGAAAAAACTACTGGAAAAACAAAAGAAGGGCAAGAAACGCATGAAAAAGGTGGGCAATGTGGAAATTCCACAGGAAGCTTTTATGGCTGTCCTTCGATTGGGAGACGACTGAGGTTAAGGCGATGATCTGTAAACTAAGAAGGGTTAGATGACAAAGAGCTATCTGGTGACTGGCGGCGCTGGTTTCATTGGTTCGAACTACGTCACGCGGTTAATCCGGCGTGGTGAAGATGTGACCATATACGATAACCTTTCCCGGCCGGGTAGTAAACTAAATATTAATTGGCTTCGTCAGGAATACGGAAATTCTTTCAAACTCGTTGAAAGTGACATTCGCAATTTTGATGCTGTCTCAAAAGCAGCCAGTCTTGCGGACGTCATTGTTCACCTGGCTGCGCAGGTAGCTGTTACAACATCTGTTGTTAATCCACGGGAAGATTTTGAGATCAATGCGCTAGGCACCTTCAATGTCGTTGAAGCAGCAAGACTTAGCGGTAAGAAACCAGTTATTCTCTATGCTTCAACAAATAAAGTGTATGGCGGCATGGAAGAAGTCAAAACGGTGGAAAAGGATGAGCGATACGAATATGCCGATTTTCCGTATGGAATACCGGAATCTCTCTCATTAGACTTCCACTCCCCTTATGGTTGTTCCAAGGGAACAGGTGATCAGTATGTCAGGGATTATTCACGCATATATGGGCTGCCATCAGTGGCGCTAAGACAAAGCTGCATATATGGTACGAGGCAGTTTGGGATGGAAGATCAAGGCTGGGTGGCTTGGTTTGTGATTGCAGCTTTAAGCGGTTGGCCCATTACGATCTATGGAGATGGAAAGCAAGTTCGGGATGTCCTGTATGTGGATGATCTTCTAAACGCTTATGATCTGGCAATTGAGCAAGCTCAAGCTAAACCTGGACGAGTGCTGAATATCGGCGGCGGACCGGATAAAACAATCTCCATCTGGAAGGAATTCGGTCCAATGTTGGAAAAGTTGATGGGGCAGCCAATTCCAGTAAAAGTTGGCGATTGGAGGCCGGGTGATCAGACTGTTTATGTTTCAGATATTCGTAAAGCTGAAAAAGAACTGGGATGGTCGCCGAGGGTAACTCCAGAAGAAGGTGTCACAATGTTGTTTTACTGGGTCAAGGATAACCCGGATCTATTCAAGTAAAGCGGGAAATGCATGCGGATTTTAATTGTTTTAACATATTATCGTCCACACACCAGCGGATTAACAATCTACACAGAACGGCTCGCAACAGCCCTTGCAAATCGTGGCCATGATGTGACTGTATTCACCACCCAGTTCGATAAAATGCTACCATTGGAAGAAGTGATAGATGGCGTACGGGTCGTCAGATCGCCTGTGCTTTTAAGGATAAGCAAAGGGGTTATTTCACCTTCATTTGGGTACCTGGCTACAAAATTGGTTAGAGAGGCGGATGTGATTCATCTGCATCTGCCTCAATTTGATGCAGCAGGCGTGGCATTACGCGGTCGAATTTTTGGCAAACCATCTGTCATTACTTATCATTGTGATCTCAAGATGCCATCTGGACTTTTCAATACTTTCGTAAATCAAGTAGTCCATGTAATGAATCACCTTGCAGCACTCTTTACAAATAAGATTATTACGTATACTCAGGATTACGCGGACCATTCTCCATACCTTAAACGATATAAAAATAAAACAGCCATCATCCAGCCCCCAGTTATCCTTCCAGTAGCTGAACGAGGAGCTAGGGAGGTATTTGCAGAGAAATTTGACCTTCGCAACCGTGGTCCTGTTATAGGGATGGCAGCACGTTTTGCGACAGAAAAGGGCGTGGAAGTCTTGCTGGATGCCATGCCTGATATACTGCAACAATTTCCTAAGGCGATCGTGTTATTTGCCGGACAATATTTAAATGTTTTGGGAGAGGATTCTTACTCTGCGAGACTATTCCCAAAGATCAATCAGTATATTATAGATGGTAATTGGCGATGGTTGGGCGTCCTTTCTCAAAAGGAGATGACAGCTTTTTATCCCAACTTGGATGTTATTACCGTCCCGAGCTTGAATTCAACAGAATCATTCGGGTTGGTGCAAATTGAAGGAATGATGAATGGTGTTCCTGTTGCAGCATCCAATCTTCCTGGTGTTCGGCAACCAGTTAAGATGACAGGAATGGGAGAAGTTTTTGAAATTGGCGATTCAAAAATGCTTGCTGATAAAATCTGCTCCATTTTCAACTATAAGCAAACTTATGTTAAAGACCCTTCGTGGATTATTGAGCATTTTTCACCCGATACAGTAGCAGGTATCTATGAAAAACTGTTTGAAGATCTCATAGAAAAAAAATCCTGACATTATGCCAACCAATCCCTTTAATGATCAATACTTTTCAACGAATACATACAAAAATGTATCATTCGCGAAATATTCTCAATATTGGTGGTCGAATCGGTTTTATGGAATATTAGCCCGCCGGTTTTCTTCCAGCGGCGGCAGATTCCTCGAAGAAGGATGTGGATTAGGCCATCTCATCGGTCAACTTGATATTGATTTCGATACATTCGGAATGGATATCAACTTGTGGGCGCTAAAAGAAGCCACTAAAAATGCCGGTACATCGAGGTTGGTATGTTCGTCTGCAGAAGGGTTACCTTATCCAAATAATTCTTTTAATGCGATAATCAGTAAACATGTCGTTGAACACCTTGCAAAACCGGGTATAGCGATTAAGGAAATTGGACGGATTCTGGCTCCAGGCGGCATAGCAATTATTTCAACGCCCAACCTGGATTCATTATTAAAGCCTTTGAAAAAGGAACGCTGGATCGGTTATCAGGATCCAACCCATATCTCTCTCCAAACACCGGAGGAATGGAAGGTAATGATAAATGATTCAAGTATGGAAATTGTAAAAACATTTTCAGATGGATTCTGGGATGCCCCGTATATTCGCGGATTACCCTCCGGATTACAAAAACTTCTTTTCGGATCACTCGGTGGTTTACAAGCGATAACCGGTTTTGTTTTTCTACCTCCACGCTGGGGAGAGAGTATCATCTTTATTGCGAGGAAAGTTTAAGTTGAGTGAATATGAATACTGAGCCTAGCGTACTGGATTATTTAAAAGCTAAACTTAAGTTTTGGCAGAAAACCGACCTGCATTTCCCCATCGATGAGTCTGAGAGTAGCCAAATACTGAACGAGGGTTTAGCAGAACAGGTTGTGGAAGGTGAAATGGTTTCACAGGTTTCAAAACCTACCATCATGTTTGGCCAGTTTCCATGGCAGGTTCCCGTAGCATTTATCATAGCCCTGATCGCCCAGGGTCTGCTAGAACCTCCTGTACAAACCAAGGGGACCGCGCTGGTTTTATATCTTGTGGCGTTTGTGTTCCTGGCGTGGAGTTATTTCAAAAAAAGCTGGTCACTAGCCGAGAATGAAATTCAAAGCCGTCAGGATTGGCCATTATTTCGAGTGAAATGGCAGTTTTTGCTGGCAGGCGGATTTCTGACGATTTTCGCTTACATATCATTTACGGGATATGTTTTCAATTTTATTAATCTTACCCTCTGGATAACCAGTATCTTTTGTTTTATGGCGGGTTTTCTTGATTTTCACAGATTTATTCCAGGTGTAAAATTCCTGTTTCAGTCCATCAAAGCAGGAAATTGGAAATTGAATATCACCTGGGGAACCATCCTTCTCATTGCGATAGTGATTGTTATTATTTTCTTCCGTGCGTACCAATTAAAAACAGTTCCACCTGAAATGACCAGCGATCACGCTGAAAAATTGTTGGATGTGCAAGATGTGCTTGATGGACAATGGTCGATCTATTTTCCACGGAATACAGGCAGAGAATTTTTCCAATTTTATTGGACTGTGATTGTTATTGCATTATTTAAGACTGGCATATCTTTCATGAGTTTAAAAATAGGGATGGTGGCAGCCGGTTTGTTGACATTGCCCTACATTTACCTGATGGCAAAGGAATTTTGGAATCGAAGGGTCGCGTTTCTGGCGCTTGCCTTTGCCGGAGTAGCGTTCTGGCCGAACGTGATCTCGCGGGTTGGGTTGAGGTTTGCCCTTTACCCGCTTTTCACTGCACCTGCCTTGTATTACTTGCTGCGTGGATTAAAGAATGGCAACCGCAACGATTTTATCTGGGCTGGTGTTGCCATTGGGCTTGGAATGCATGGCTATTCACCTTACAGGGCAGTACCAGTACTACTTCTTGTTGCAGTTTTCCTATATATTCTGCATAAGCGCGATAAATCAACACAGGCGAGGGCTTTGATTGGGACGATCATGATGGGGGTGACTTCGGTCATGGTTACGCTGCCACTGATACGCTACGCCATCGACAATCCAGATATTTTTTCTTACCGTCTGGCTACCAGGATGAGCGGTATCGAACGGCCAATTCCAGGCAATCCTATTGTAATATTTTTTGATAACGTAAAAAATGCAATGCTGATGTTTGGAGTCAATGATGGTAACACCTGGCTGCATTCAATCCCGGACCGACCCGCTCTGGATACCATATCGGCTGCTTTGTTTTATCTCGGAATCGTTTTGCTGCTATTCAGATACATTCACAAACGTCATTGGCTGGATCTGTTCATGGTAATCTCTGTACCAATCCTCATGCTGCCTTCCATATTATCCATTGCTTTTCCTGAGGAGAATCCTGTACTCAATAGGACGGCCGGCGCAATTATTCCTGTATATATAATTATTGCAATTTGCCTGGATGGGTTATTAACCTCTGCTGAAAGATTTATCAAGGGGAAACCCGGAAAAGTTACCGCATTTTTGATCGCCGCTACACTGGTTTTCGTCTCAGCCAGACAGAATTATAATTTCTTATTTAATCAGTACCAAGCTATCTACAGGGAATCTGCTGGAAATACGACTGAGATGGGACAGGTTATTCGCGGATTTGCGGATTCTGTGGGAACGCCCGAATCAGCCTGGGTGGTTGGATTCCCATACTGGGTCGATACACGGCTGGTGAGCATTGAGGCAGGTTATCGGATCAAAGATTATGCCATCTGGCCTGAACACTTAGAAGAAACAAGGTATATAGAAGGTCCAAAATTGTTTATTTTAAACACCCAGGATAATGAGGATCTGGCAACGCTGATGGGAATGTATCCAACTGCCAAAGTTACGACATACTCTTCAAAAGTACCAGGTAGAGATTTCCTTGTGATGCTGGTTGGTCCAGGCAATTAATAAAGGTATTTATACTTATGATAGATAACCAAGAACCACCAAAGCTTGAACAAGCTGCACCAATGACAAAACGAAAATTACAAAAGTATTGGTATTTCGATCTATTATTGATACTCGTGATCCTGATTGGTGGATATTTTAGATTTGTAGGGATCAGGTGGGATGAGACCCAGCATTTACACCCGGATGAACGATTCTTAACAATGGTTGAGACAGATATTTCACCTGTCAATTCATTGAAAGATTACTTCAATACCGAGCAATCCAGTTTAAATCCACATAATCGGGGTCATGGGTTTTACGTTTACGGGACATTACCAATTTTCATCGTACGTTATCTGGCAGAATGGACCGGACAGAGCGGTTATGACCAGGTGAATGTACTTGGCAGACAGGTATCTGGAGTCTTCGACCTATTAACTTTGATCTTGGTATATTTAATAGGTAGCAAACTTTACGATAAGCGAGTGGGATTACTGGCTGCTGTCTTTTTTGCATTTTCTGTGATGCAAATTCAGATATCACATTATTTTGCAGTTGATACATTTTTGTGCTTTTTTACAACGTTAGCTGTTTATTTCGCAGTCCTGGTTTCCTCTAAGTATAAAAAGCTGGACAATTGTGAGCCAACGTCGGCTTCTAACATTTTTCAATCAATTTCCTCCAACTGGCAGGGAGTAGGTTATTTCATATTGTTTGGAATTGCTCTCGGATTGGCAATGGCGTCCAAGGTTAGTGCTGCTCCGTTAGCCATCTTACTTCCTGTTGCGGTTCTACCCTGGTACCTGAAACTCACTTCAGATGATAAGGGTCGATGGCTCATTCCAGTTCTCAGGAATCTCGCATTAGGAGCTTTTGCAGCTTTTGTTGTTTTCAGGATCTTCCAGCCGTATGCATTCAGTGGACCTGGTTTCTTTGGTGTAATTCCGAACCCAAAATGGCTTAGCAACCTCAAGGAACTTAGCGGTCAAACAAGCGGCGTGGCAGACTTCCCCCCGGCATTGCAATGGGCAAGACGGCCGGCAACCTTTGCACTGGAGAATATCATCCGCTGGGGGATGGGTATTCCACTAGGAATCCTCGTTTGGTCGGGTTTTGTTGGCTTAGCCTGGAGGATGATCAAAGGCGATTGGGGCCGGCACATCATCATCTGGTTATGGACGGCTCTTTATTTTGGCTGGCAATCTCAGGCATGGAACCCATCCATGCGGTACATGGTATTGGTTTACCCAACGCTTGTGATTATGGGGGCTTGGCTAATATTTTTCCTGTGGGATAGGGCAAATCAAACCAAATCCAACATGTATCTGAAATCATTGTCCCTCATAATATTAGCCATTGCCGTCTTGGGTTCGGGGCTCTGGGCTTATGCGTTTACAAGGATTTACACACGACCGGTAACAAGGGTGGCAGCTTCAAGATGGATTTATCAGAATTTACCTGGTCCATTAAATTTGCATATAGAAACTCCCGATGGTTTGTATAACCAACCATTGCCTTATCCGGAAGGATTGACAGTCAGTAACTTGGCACCAGGTTTCTTCAACTTTACGGCAAACGCTTCAGGAGAGATTAATGAGGTATTTGTCTATAAAATGGTTGATACATTATCAATTGCAGGCGAAAAGGAATTTTCAATTCACCTTGAGGATTCGGGAAATGGCAATACCTCCGTATCGAAAATTACTGCTGACTTTATAGCTGGGACAGACTATCGTGGCGATTCCTATATCTTCAAAATGGATAAGCCTTTCGCCGTATCCAAAGACCATGTATATCAGATTTCTCTAATGGTGCTGGAAGGTCTTTCGCAGTTTTCTTTCTATGGAACTGCGCCAGCAAACGAATCAGATTGGGATGACGGTTTGCCGCTGAGAATTGATAACTTTGATGGTTATGGCGGTATCTATTCTGGCGGGCTCAACTTCCAAATGTATTGGGAAGAAGATGCGGAAAAGCGTGATCGGTTCATAACGAATCTGGATCAGGCAGATGTAATTTTTATAAGTTCTAACAGACAATGGGCAACAACGGTCCGCATCCCTGAAAGATACCCTTTATCTACCCTTTATTATCGTAATTTATTGGGTTGCCCAGAGAACAAAGACCTGGTCTGGTGTTATAGTGTCGCCACACCCGATATGTTCAAAGGGAACTTGGGCTTTGAATTGGTGAAGGTATTCCAATCTGACCCCAACATGGGCAGCCTGAGGATTAATGATCAATTTGCCGAGGAAGCTTTCACAGTATATGACCATCCCAAGGTACTTATCTTTCGCAAAACATCTGAGTACAACCCGGAAAAAGTTAGGGCATTATTTAATAGTGTGGATCTGACGCAGGTCATCCACGTTCCTCTTGACCAGGTTCCAATGCGGCCTCAAAATCTTATGTTACAGGGAGAACGCTTGCTTGATCAACAATCCGGAGGCACCTGGTCCGAGTTATTCAATAATAGTAGCGTGGTCAATAGGTACCCCGCCGTAAGCGTTGTTCTCTGGTATATCGTTGTAGGGATGCTGGGGTTACTGGTCTTCCCTTTGGTTCACCTGGCTTTCCCCGGATTAAAGGATAAAGGTTATGCATTTGCCCGAATAACCGGTATGCTGCTTTTTGCTTTGATAAGCTGGTGGGTAGGGTCGTTGGGAATACCGGTAACGAGGACGACGCTACTGGTTGTTCTCCTTGTGATAGCTCTTGCGAATACAATTCTTGCTTTGTTACAGAAAAAAGAATTTGCTTTTTTCTTCCGCGAGAAGCGGAATCAAGTCCTGATAATTGAAGGGGTCATCCTCTTATTCTTTATTATTGACCTGCTTATCAGAATTGGAAACCCGGATCTCTGGCACCCATACAAAGGTGGCGAGAAACCGATGGATTTCTCATACTTTAATGCAGTCATAAAAAGTACTACTTTTCCACCGTACGACCCATGGTTTGCCGGTGGGTATATTAATTATTATTATTACGGATTTGTTCTCGTTGGAATGCTGGTTAAGCTGTTGGGGATCATGCCGTCAATTGCGTATAACTTGATCCTACCGACCTTATTTAGCTTGTTGGCTGTCGGAATGTATTCAATCATTTGGAATATAGCATCGACCGGGCAGAAGGTAGTTGAGCAGAATACAGCTGCAGAAATGGAATTGGGAAAACCAAATCATGCCTGGCTGCCATACATATATGGATTGGCTGGTGCAGCCGGATTAGTGATCCTGGGTAATCTGGGAACAGTGCGCATGATTTGGCAGGGTTTGCAACGGCTAGCAGCACCAGATGGATCGATCCTGATTGCAAATGTGTTCGAAAGATTTATCTGGTCATTTAAGGGTTTGATTGAGGTTGTAAAAGGTGCAAAACTGCCATTCGGCGCTGGTGATTGGTATTGGATCCCCAGTCGAGCGATACCCGCATTGAATGATGTAGAACCCATAACTGAATTTCCATTCTTTACATTTCTGTACGCGGATATGCATGCACACATGATCGCCTTACCTATCACAATCCTGGTCTTAGGTTGGATCACTGGATTGATATTAGGTAAGGGTCGAGGGCTTTTTGGTCATTCGAGGATGAAAATGTTTGGTCTGGCCTCTATACTGGTCATCGGTGCGATGGCAGTCGGAGCTCTTCGGCTAACCAATACATGGGATTTTCCGACATATTTAACATTGAGTATTTTTGGCATAATCTATGTTTCTATACGATGGAGGTACGAGCAAGATCAGTCCTGGGAAACAACGCCGGTTCTTAAGTTTTTCTGGGTTCGTCTAACAATCCTGATCGCGATATTCGGTGGGCTTTGTCTTGTTTTGTATCAGCCATTTTCCTACTGGTATGGAGCTGGATATAACGCTGTCGAGTTATGGAAAGGAACACATACACCATTCTGGTCCTTTATCACTCACTGGGGCGTATTCCTGTTCTTTATCATTTCGTGGATGGTAGGCGAAACCATCAATTGGATGTCTGACACACCACTCAGTTCATTATCAAAAGTTCGACCTTACCTTTGGCTGGTACAAAGTTTAATAGTCGCAGCAATATTACTGGTTATCTTATTAATCTTCCTTGGGGCTGGAATCGCCTGGTTCGTGCTGCCGCTGGCTATCTGGGCGGCTGTTCTAATGCTACGTCCTGATTTGGATGACATGAAAAGAGTAGTTCTCTTCTTTGTGGGTACAGGATTGTCCTTAACATTGTTTGTGGAAATTTTTGTTCTTAAAGGGGATATAGGTAGAATGAATACTGTCTTCAAGTTCTATCTGCAGGTATGGACATTGTTCGCAATAAGTGCGGCTGCTTCCGCATGGTGGATCCTTGAACGGTTCCAATCTGGCAGGATGCACTGGAATACAGTCTATCGAACAATTGGAAGCCTTCTTATTCTAGGCGCAGCGCTGTTTCCATTATTTGGCAGTATTGACAAGATCCGTGACCGCTATGTGGATAATGCATCACATTCGTTAAACGGAGTCAATTACATGGAGGGTGCCACCTACGAAGAAAACGGCCGCACCATGCAATTATCAGAAGACTTGGATGGAATCCGCTGGATGTTGGCCAATATCAAAGGGTCACCAGTAATCGTTGAAGGGAACGTTACAGAATATAGATGGGGCAGCCGCTATACAATTAATACAGGATTACCAGGAGTGCTGGGTTGGAACTGGCACCAGCGACAGCAAAGAGCGATTACACCTTCAGAATGGGTAACCTCGCGAGTTGAGCATATTGGTGAATTTTATTCGACAACATCCCTCGATGAGGCAATCTCCTTCTTACAAAAATACAATGTGAGGTATATTGTCGTGGGACAATTGGAACAGGCAATATATCCGCTTGAAGGTCTGGCTAAATTCTACATTGAAGGAAATGTGCCGTGGAGAATTGTATATCAAAAAGCTAATACAACGATCCTGGAAGTTACGCTAGAATATGACAGGTGAAATAATGGACTTCATTTATCATATTATCACACGAACAGATTGGCAAAACGCTTTGAAGGTAGGTATTTATGAACCTGAAAGTATCCATGAAGAAGGATTCATACACTGTTCTTATGCCTCTCAGGTCGCCGGGACTGCAGGGAGGTACTATTCTGAAGCTAAAGACGTCAGCGTGTTGAAGATTGATCCTCAGAAATTACTATCAGAAATTCGGGTTGAACAGGGCCCTAATGGCGATTGGTTTCCACATATCTATGGACCTTTGATTTTGGGAGCAGTTGTGTGCGAAATGCCATTGGTGAAGGATACCAACGGTAGATTTCTGTTCAGTGAACTTTTATAAGGAATAACATGATCTACTTCGCAATCTGGTACCTGGTGATTAGTATATTGGGTTTTATTTCCTTGCCTCTGATCCAGATCCTGCTACCTGGCCTCAAAGATAGAGGATATGCATTCAGCCGAATTTTAGGATTGATGATTGCTGGTTTTCTCTTCTGGCTGTTGACATCCTACCAAATCCTGCAAAATGATGTTGCTGGTATTTTGGCGGCATTTGGTATGCTCTTACTGATCGGTCTGTTAATCACAAAGAAGAACCCAGTCGCAACCATAAAAGAAATACTTTTATCACAAAAGTGGTATTTCATCACCATTGAAATCCTATTTCTAGTTTCATTTATTTTTCTGGCATTATTACGAGCCTCTAGTCCGGATATAACTGGCACAGAAAAACCAATGGAACTAGCATTTATCAATGCCATTTTACGGTCGACAAGCTTTCCACCAAATGACCCATGGTTGGCAGGATATTCGATCTCTTATTATTATTTTGGTTATGTAATCACAGCCATGCTGATAAAGGTCACCACTACACCTTCTGGAATTGGTTTTAACTTGATGATATCGCTCGTATTTGCTCTAACGGCCATAGGAATGTATGGCCTGGTGTATAACATCATCAATTCTGATAGTCTCCAGGGGTGGATAAGAAAACATAATAATAACCAGAACAAGTCTTTTGGATTAGCGGGTGTATTACTTCCATTGTTTGGTCCTTTGTTCACGCTAGTAATTAGCAATTTTGAAGGCTTATTGGAATTCATGCATGCGCGCGGATTATTCTGGAAGGTTGGTTTGGATGGTCAATTGCAGTCTGGTTTTTGGAAATGGCTGGATATTCAGGAATTGGTACAAGCGCCTGCGCTTCCTTTTGGCTGGTGGCCAAATCGGCCGGCAGGGATAATCTGGTGGCGTGCTTCTAGGGTGTTGTCAGATTACAATCTAAACGGCAATTGGTTGGAGATCATCGACGAGTTCCCATTTTTCTCATTTCTCCTAGCCGATCTGCATCCACATGTTTTGGCGCTACCTTTTGCAACTTTGTTGTTGGCAGTTGGATTGAGTATATTAATGAATTCCGAAAATAATGGTTTATCTTTTTTGGGATTTGAAGTAAAGATAAAGCCGATAAACCTCATTTTTTACATGGTTTTCCTTGGCGGAATGGCATTTTTAAATACATGGGATTTGCCAGTTTATCTCGTTATTGTCCTGGCGTGTTACTTGTTGCGCGGACTGATCGATAGTGGTTTCAACTGGCATCTTGTTTGGAATATGATCAGTCTGGGAATACTATTGATCATTGGTTCGGTGATTTTATATTTGCCATTTTATATTGGTTTTGCATCACAAGCAGGCGGGATCATTCCCAGTGTAGTTTTCTCAACACGGGGAATCCATTTTTGGATTATGTTTGGAACGCTGCTTCTTCCAATCTTTGCTTATGTCTTATACCTTGTTAGAAAACAAAAATTGGGAAAATCCTGGGTGACTGGAATTCTTTGGTCCCTTGGTGTGCTAGTCGTATTGTGGATTGGCGGATTTGGACTGGGGTGGCTGGCTTTAAACGCTAATAAATTGCTTGGTGGTACGCTTGGTTATAAGTTAAGTGAAGCAGGTGGATATTTCTTGTCAATTCAGGGTGGGGAGAACCAATTATTCAATGTAGCGATGGCAAGACGGTTTTCAGCGCCCGGGACATGGCTTACATTGTTAATTCTTGGCAGTCTTGTAGCTTCAATATTAGTGTCTCTCATAGGAAGAAAGAATACCGAGGATTTAGTAAAAACAAATTCAGACAAGATTCCGGGGGGGATACAATTCTCGTTACTATTAATTCTTGCAGGAATTTTTCTTACACTCATTCCAGAATTTGTTTACTTGCGTGACCAGTTCGGCTGGCGAATGAATACAATTTTCAAATTCTATTACCAAGCCTGGATTTTATGGTCCCTGGCAGCTAGCCTGGGAATTGCTATCTTGTGGTTATCTCTTTCCAAATTGAGTGGATACTTATTTAGCATACTCATCACAATTGTCGTCATTTGCGGCATGGCTTATCCAATTATTGGTATAGCTTACACAACCAACAATTTTAATCCTGTAAACAAACTAGACATTAATGGAACTTCCTACTTGGAAAGATATAACCCTGATGAATCACAAGCGATCCAGTGGTTGGCTGACGCACCATTCGGATATGTGATTGAAGCCGTGGGTGGTAGTTATTCAAGTTTTGCGCGTGTAGCTACAATAAGCGGATTACCGGGAGTAATTGGCTGGCCGCCGCATGAAAGCCAATGGCGGGGCGGTGCGGTTGAGATCGGAACCCGGGAAACTGATGTTGAAACATTCTACTCCACGCCCGATTGGCAGGAGGCAAAATCCATCCTTGATACATACAAGGTAAAATATATCTATATAGGCGGTCTTGAGCGTACAAAATACCGGCTTGAAGAGGAAAAATTTTTACAAAACCTCACGCCAGTATTTCAAAACCAGACGGTTACAATTTATTCCTATGATGGGATGCACAAATGAATCAGGCAAAATTATCAAAGATCCAGACATACTTGTTCGCGATAATAATCCTGGCAGCTATTGGTGTCAGGTTTGTTCACCTTGGCATTCAACCTTTATCAGAAAGTGAGGCGAACCTAGCCTTTCAGGCTTTTTCTGATTCAAAAGCGGAGGGTAGTGCCTGGTCTGGTGATCCTTTATACCTGGTTGTAACAAGTATATTGTTTACCGTTTTCGATCAAACCAATTTTATTGCCCGTTTGGTCCCAGCTTTGTTCGGTAGTATTGTTGTATTTTTACCAGTTTTCTATAGAAGAATATTGGGTAACCCTGTCTCTTTATTACTGTCATCTTTCCTGGCGATAGATGCTGCTCTTATCTCACTTTCACGAACCGCAGGTGGCGCTACACTAACTATATTCCTGCTTGGTGTGACATTTCTACTATTGACCAACAAAAGATTGATCGGGTCAGGGATTGTTTTCGGTTTAGCAGTATTGGGCGGAAGCAGTGTTTGGTTTTCGCTCATTCCGCTTGTTATTGCTCTTGGTATCTGGAAGATCACTTTCAAACCAGAGGAACGCAACCAGCCATTATCACTGAATGATATTACTGAATCCCTGCGCGATCGCAGTTTCTGGTTATCTGCATTGTTATCCATTCTTGTATTTGGAACTTTTTATCTCATTTACCCAAGATCGTTGAGTGCTTTCCCCGGGTCATTAATTGCATATTTCCAGGCATGGCAATCTCAAAGTCCACTGTCATTTTCTCAACTATTAATAGGTTTGATCGTTTACTTTCCATTTGGGTTGATATTTGGAATTTGGGGAGGGATTCGCAGTTTGTTTTCCAGGAATCAAGTTGCATCACTATTATTTATCTGGTTTATGGTTGGGCTAATTTTATTAGTGGTCAACCCTGGAAAAGACCTCTCACAATTAGCCTGGGTGAGTGTACCGGTGTATTTATTGGCTGCCCGGAAAATAATGCGTTATATTTCGGTAGAAAAAGATACTGTATTTCAATCGGTGGGGGTTTCAGCGTTAGTGGTAGTAATTCTCGTCTTTATATGGTTTAACCTGGGAAAAATTACAATTAGTGGAGACCAAAGACAGCTATGGTTGGCAATCGGTGGCGGTCTGGGGCTTTTGTTTGTAAGTGCAATTCTTATATTTTTAGGCTGGTCAGGAAATATTGCCGTGAGAGGGTATGTCTGGGGATTGATATCAGTATTAACAATCTATTCAATTTCAACTGGAGTGCGAACAACAGGTGTTACCGGAAATGGTCAATCAGAGATGTTGGGCGTAAATCAAACCATGCCTCAAATAAGAATGGTAAGAGAAACTATCAATGAAATCTCCACCTGGAATGCAGGTTCTTCAACTGGCATACCAATAACTATTGTGGGTTTGCAATCTAACGCATTGTCATGGGAGCTAAAAGAATTTCCCAATATCAGATTCTTATTGAATATTGCGAACGAGGATCATCCTGAATTGATCATATCAGAATCGGATCACTCCATTTCTTTCCAGGATCAATACCGTGGACAGGACTTTATTTATAAAAGCCAGATTGAATGGAGTTCATTTTCATCGCTGGATTGGATATCCTGGTTGGTACACCGAAAAACCTCTTCTTCAAATTCGACAATAGTAATGTGGGTGCGAGCCGACCAATTTCCAGATGGTCAACTTTCCTTTCCTGCCCAGGAATAATTGACATGTAACCCGGAATAGTATTTGGTGTTAATATTTAATTGGACCTGGGAATACCCATTTGGCCATCTATTTAAATCGAATTAGTTTATTAAAAATTATCTTATGATGGGATGTATTTATGGAAATACCTGATGTGATCACAATCGATGGTCCTGCCAGCTCTGGAAAGTCTACCGTTGCTGCCATTATTGCAAAAAGAATTAATTACCTGTATTTTGACACCGGGGTCATGTATAGGGTGGTTACTCTGGGGGTTTTGCAAGCCCATATACCTTTGGAGGATGAGAACAGCATTGCATCCCTGGCTGAGAAAGTAAATATTGATATTCGTGACGCTTCCATAAATGATGGCCGGCAATACGATGTATATATGGATGGCGTGGACGTTACATGGCAGATCCGGACCAGGGAGGTAGATAAAAACGTATCACTGGTTTCTACTTATGCAGGTGTCAGGAAAGCGATGACAAATCAACAACGTCAAATCGGATTGCGGGGAAAAGTGGTTATGGTTGGGCGAGATATAGGAACGGTTGTACTACCGGAAGCTGAATTGAAAATCTATCTTGATGCTTCTCCTGAGGAACGTGCTCAAAGACGTTACAAAGAATTAATCGCTAGAGGAGAGGTTGCGCAGTATGAGATTATTCTGGCGGGAATTAGAAAACGAGATGAAATAGACTCAAATCGTCAGATAGCGCCTTTAAAACCAGCTCCCGATGCTGTTATTATAAATACAGATAAACTTTGTATAAACCAGGTTGTGGACCTAATCCAGGCGGAAATTGTATGAGCGAATATCGGGTTCCACTTGTCAACCTGCTTGCACGAAGGATCATACGCCCGCTATTCAAATTTATCTTTTTCATCGTTAGCAAGGTGGATTTAAAGGGCTTTGAAAATATTCCTGAAGAGCCATACATATTAATCTTTAATCATGTTTCCCTTTATGAGGCACCGCTGATTGTTGCCTATTGGCCAACATATCCCGAAGTGCTCGGCGCTTCGGATGTTTGGAATAGGCCAGGTCAGAATATTCTCGCGAAATCTTATGGAGGCATTCCGATTGACCGGGGTGAAGTTGATCGCAAAGCGATGCACAAAATGGTGGATGCTGTTCTCTCTGGCAGGTCGTTAATGATCGCTCCAGAAGGAGGCCGTTCACATGCACCTGGAATGCGCAAAGCCAAAGGCGGTATCACTTACTTATTTGAAAAAACTAATGCAAAAATAGTTCCCGTTGGACTGGTCGGTGCGACTGATGACTTTCTGCCCAAAGCGTTGCGCGGAAAGCGGCCCAACGTTTCCATCGAAGTTGGAAAACCATTCCTGTTGCCCCATTTTAATGAGGAAGGGAAATCCGGCGCTGATTTGCGGCAGGAAAAAGTGGACTACGTCATGAAGAAAATTGCTGAGATTTTACCGGAAGAGTATCGGGGCTATTATTCCTGATTTACAATAGTAAATATCATTAAAGTTACAAATTCGGTTTAACTGAAAAGGAAGTGACTATGTGCGATACAATTTATGTGCCTGCCAACCGATCACAAAAAGGTGTTCCAATATTTGGAAAAAATAGTGATCGTGACCCGAACGAAGCCCATATAGTTGAATTCCACCCTAAAAAAGAATACTCAGAAGGTGAAACCGTTAAATGTACTTATCTAACCATACCGCAGGCTAACTCCACGAATGCGATCATCCTTGCCCGACCGTTTTGGATCTGGGGCGGGGAGATGGGAGCTAATGAGTTTGGCGTGACTATTGGAAATGAAGCGGTATTTACCCGTATCCCATATGTAAAAGGTGATGGATTGACCGGAATGGACCTGCTGCGCCTGGGACTGGAGCGCTCCAGATCAGCGCTCGAAGCATTAAAAACCATCACGGCGTTACTGGAAGAATTCGGTCAGGGCGGAAATTGTGGTTTTCTGCACAAGTTTTATTATCATAATAGTTTTCTCATCGCTGATCCGAAAGATGCCTGGGTTTTAGAAACAGCAGGGAAACAATGGGCAGCCGAACACATAAACGGAATTCGAACCATTTCTAACGCTATTACCATAGGCAATAAATGGGATATGGCCTCGGATGATCTGGTTAAATATGCAGTAGATAGACGCTGGTGCAAAAACAAAGATGATTTCAGTTTTAGCAAGTGTTATTCTGATCCTCTGATCACCTATTTTGGGGATGCAATAGGAAGGCAGACCTGTACGACTTTAAACCTAACAAATGGATCGAATAATTTGGATGCCGGGGATTTGATGACGATGCTGCGAACCCATCGTAGAGGCGATATACCCAGCTGGGCACCTGACCGTGGCTTTACAGGTGCGGATGTTTGTATGCATGCAGCAGTTGGTCCAGTGAGGATCAACGAAACAACTGGTTCCATGGTGTCTGAGCTTGGCGAAAATGACCAGCTGCATTGGTTCACAGGCACGGCAGCACCCTGCACGGGTATCTTCAAACCTGTGTGGTTCAAGGCAGGATTACCAGATATGGGGCCGATCCCCACCGGGAAATACGATTCAGATTCACTGTGGTGGACGCATGAAAAGTTACATCGAACTGTGATCATGGATTACAACCACCGGATGGGCTTGTATCGTAAGGAACGGGATACATTGGAAGGAAATTTCATACAGAAAGCAAATGAAATATCAAATTTGGCTAACCAAGATAAACTAGCATATTCACAAGCCTGTTTTGATGGTGCGAAAACTGCTACAATAAAGTGGATGGAAAATATCAAATTGGAGCCGGTGCAAAAAGGGGTATCAGCTTTGTATAAAAATACCCGGGAGAAATTTGATAAGCTGGCAATGTTGCCTTATAAATAAAATTACCTATATAATTAGTAATACTTCTGGTGCTCTCTCTACATTATGGAATTTATTTTTACACTCATAGGGAACCCATTTAGCCTCCAATTACCTCACAGCATTACAGGTTGGGGAATTATTGGATTCTATACAGTAATCTTGTACTGGCGATTAAAATACTGGCACGAAAAGTCGAAACAAAAATCCCAGGGTCATAATGTTATTCTGGCATTATTGATCATCCTGGTTCCATTCACATCTTTTTTCCTTGGATTAAGGATCAACTCCGTGGCAGGAGTCCAGAATAATCTATATGGGGACTCAGTAACAATTCTACTTATTCCGTTATTAGCAGCCATTCCATGGATCCTCGCTGGGGGAATGATGCCTCCGATATATGCGGTGGCATCAGCCTGGGTATCCGGGTTTCTAATTTCTTTCTTTACTCAACACAGTCTTATTACACCTTTTGAATATGGCATTGTCGCACTGTTATATTGTGAATTATTGCGGTTAAAGTACCGCAATTGGGTTTACCGCTTGTTAAGGAATCCAATTTTCGCAGCGTTAATTTCCACATCCTTCTTTCTGTTATTTTCCATTGCAGATTACTCTGTCGGTGAGCCAGGAGTGTTTAATGGTCTGTTTGGGGGCAGTTTCCTTTCCATCACAGGAACTTTCTTATTAGTAATCCTACCCAGTTTAATTGCCGGAATCATCGCATATTTTCTGTCGAAAGTGTATCAGGGCAGTTGGGTTAAACCGGGACCATTATTCCCTGCCACAGATGATAATGTACTGACAAGACGGTTTTTCACGGGTGTTGGTCCATTCGTATTCCTTCTCTTTTTCGCTGCCCTGGTAGGCACCTGGTTGATTTCAGGTGCAGCAGCGCGAAAATTAGTACAAGCACGTCTCTCAGGTACGGCTGAGGTTGCAGCGGATGGGTTGCCGTTTTTTATTAATTCCGGTTTTGACTTACTCGCCCAGTATTCGCGCACCATTCCAATAGATAGTGGGTCAGAAAAGGACATACAGGTAAGCCTGGCCCAAAATATCAGGTCGATACAATTCTTTAAACAACTTGCTCTTGTTGATGGGAACGGAGAGGTAATTAGCAGCTACCCAGAAAACAGCATAACACAGTTAGATCCTGAAGAAAGTAATACAGTACAACAGACAGCTTCTGGAGGAATTCTCAATGCGTATTCCACACATTCACCCTTAGGCAGTAATCAGACGATAATAACATTTTCGGTACCCATCAAAGACGAGCTTGGTCGATTCAAGGGCGTACTGATCGGTAGAAGTGACCTGGCTACCAATCCATATACTCAATCCACAATTTATTTACTTAACAATATGACGCAAAAAGGTGGTGAAGGGTATATTATCGATGAGTTGGGTAAAGTAATATACCATCCGAACCCGGAATATCTTAATTCCACATATCCAGGAGAGTTGACGGAAAATGAACGGTTCTATACATTGACAACCAATGGAAATACACAGTTGTTGATATATTACAAACCGTCCAAAAACTCTGGCTGGTCAATTGTCCTGGCTGTACCATCCACGGAAGTCCAAGCTGCGACCTGGGAAGTATCTTTGCCAATGTTTGCAGTATTGATCCTTGCTGCAGTACTATTATTTCTAATCTTTAAAGCCGGTCTATCATCGATCACACATTCAATAAAAGTGCTGACTAATGAGGCAGATAGAATTTCAAAAGGCACAATGGATCATACGCAATATATCCGTGGTGACGATGAAATTGGTCAATTGGGCCAAATGTTTGAGCAAATGCGATTGAGTTTAAAGGACCATATAGAAGAACAAAATCTATTATTATCAGTCAGCCAGGGTATAGCTTCTTACCTAGATCTGGAATCCGCCCTCCAGCCAATCCTGGAGGCTTCGTTGAGTAACGGAGGAAGTATGGCACGGATTGTCCTGGTACCGGAGCAGGACACCGATCCATACTCAAATACCCCAACCAGCTTTGGATTGGGGGATACCCTCAAATATTATTCATATTTGGATGAACAGGTCATGGCATTGACGCGCAGTCGTGATGTTGTGACGCTAAATAATCTGATTCGCGGTCGCGTATTGAATTTAAATCCTGAAGCATTGAATCCCGCTGCAATTATTTCCGTTCCGATCCGCCACAGTAACCATTTCCTGGGAATCTTATGGACTGCGTACGATCAACCAAGATCCTTCCCCGAGTTTGAAGTAAAATTCCTTTCAACTCTATCATCTGACGTAAGTCTTGCCGTAACAAATATTCGTTTGTATAAATCAGCTGAATTGGGCAAAAAACGTCTTATCGCGATTCTTGAATCAACACCTGATCCGATATTTGTGCTAGATCAGGATGAAATGATCATCCTGGCAAATAATCCGGCTCGTGAATTATTTAAACTAAACGAACTGTTTATTGAGGGTAGAAAAATCCAGGAAGTGGTCTCGAGCCAGGAATTATTGAGGCTGCTGAGATCAGGCTCGAACAATCAAGAGATTACCCTTGATCAACGTTACTATTACGCAGCCATAGATGATATGGTCGTCGACAAAGCCCCGCTGGGCAAAGTTTGTATTTTGAGGGATATTACTCATTTCAAAGAAGTAGATTCATTAAAGTCAGAATTTGTTGCTACGGTCAGCCATGACCTTCGAACACCGTTAACTTTGATGCGTGGTAATGCAACCATGCTTCAGATGGTGGGGGAGTTAAATGAGCAGCAACAAAATTATATAAAGAAAATTTCGGCTGGCATTGAAAGCATGTCCAGACTGGTAAACAATTTGCTTGACCTTGGAAGGATTGAAGCAGGGATTGGCTTGCAACTTGAACCTATACACGCGAAGGAAATTGCCGAAAAGGTTTTATCTGCCTTGCAGCTTCAGGCGGTTCAAAAGAACATCACATTGATTAAAGATATACCGGATGATAGTGATCCAATTGTGAATGCAGATTCAGCCTTACTACAACAGGCTTTATACAATTTAATTGAAAACGGAATCAAATATTCTCCAGTTGGTGGGGAAGTAAAGATCAATTGCCTGGAACAAGCGGCTAATGTCATTTTTGAAATTAAAGATAACGGCAAGGGCATCGCACCACTTGATATTCCACGTTTGTTTGAAAAATTCTTCCGAAGTTCTCAGCGGGAGGGGTATGTTCAAAAACCATCCAGTATGGGATTGGCAATTGTGAAATCTATTGCTGAGCGTCATGGCGGTAGGGTCTGGGTGGAAAGTCAACTGGGGAGGGGTAGTACATTCTATTTAGAGTTGCCAGCGATCGTACCTGAGGCAGATACCATTAATTTAGGCTTAGAATCTTAAACGACATTACACGATTTTAGATTTCACATCTTGACGAAATCCAGCTTAGATTAGTATAATGAACTGTCATGCGTATATTGCCTTTTTCGTAATTTAAATTAAGCGCGACAGGATTATTCCCTAGCGTTTTAAATCGTTTAACGTTTACCGGTCCCGCACATCAGGAGGTACTTAGTGGAAACAAAGGGCTTAACTGCACTTCGGATAAATCTTGCTTCTCCCGAAACAATTAAAAGTTGGTCATATGGTGAGGTTTTAAAGCCAGAAACCATCAATTACAGACGTCTCCGTCCAGAAAAAGACGGCCTATTTTGCGAAGCGATCTTTGGTCCTACCAGAGACTGGCAATGCTACTGTGGAAAATATAAGAATCCGCGTTATAAGGGAATAGTTTGTGACAAATGCGGTGTAGAAGTCACAAGAAGTTCTGTACGCAGGGAGCGGATGGGGCATATTGAACTGGCCACTCCAATCGCTCACATTTGGTATACCCGGCGTATTCCTTCATATCTGGGTTTATTGCTTGACATTTCCAGAAGGAACTTGGATCGTGTTTTGTATTTCGCTCAATACATTGTCACTTTTGTTGATGAAGATGCCCGACAAAAGGCTCTGAAACGGTTAATGGAGGAAATTAACGTATCAGAACGAGAACAGGCTGCCAATATCAATGCCAAGATTGCTGAAGTGAAGATCGCCCGTGACAAGAAACTGGCGGAATTGCAAGCACAAAAGACTGGGATCGATGTTAGGTATGACGAAGAAACAGCAACCAAATTAGACCCGGTAATCAAAGAAGGTCAGGCGCTAGAAGCGCAATTACAAGAAAAGATGGGAATTGCTCTGATTTCTGCGGTCTCTTTCAAATCTGCCAACGTAGTTATAGCCGAAGCTGGAGCAACAGTTACTGGAGATTTTCTGAAGAAGATCAATAAACTGGTCAAAGGTCGCCTGGAAGAAATTGAAACTGAGTTGAAAGGCCAGAAAGAGCGTGAGATTGAGCAAGTAAATATGCTTACTGAAGAAACTCGCGCAGAAGCTGATACGCAGATGAATTTATTGCGCAATCAACTGGAAGATGAAACAGTCGAGTCGCAGGGTCAGTCAGCTCACCAAAAAGATGAACTTCAAGAATTAAAGCCATTTACATTTTTAAGCGAAAGCCGTTACCGTGAACTAAAAACCCGTTGGGGACAAGTTTTTAGGGCAGACATGGGCGCAGAGGCATTCTATGATATTCTGCGTCGTTTGGATCTTGAAAAACTGGCCGAAGAATTGTGGCACGAAGTTAGAACATCGCGCAGTAAACAAAAACGGAAAAAAGCAACTACACGATTGAAAGTGGTAGAAGCGTTCAAACGCTCTGGGAACCGTCCCGAATGGATGATTTTGACCAACTTGCCAGTGATTCCACCTGATTTACGCCCGATGGTGCAGTTGGATGGCGGTAGATTCGCTACATCAGATTTGAATGATCTTTACCGTCGCGTGATCAATCGTAACAACCGACTGAAAAGGCTACTGGAACTTGGTGCGCCAGACGTCATTGTTCGAAATGAGAAACGGATGCTTCAGGAAGCTGTTGATTCCCTAATCGATAACTCACAACGTGGCAAAGCACTTTCACGCCGCGGCAGAAGAGAATTAAAATCACTCAGCGATATGCTGAAGGGTAAAAAAGGCAGATTCCGTCGTAACCTGCTTGGTAAACGTGTGGATTACTCAGGTCGTTCGGTTATTGTTGTCGGTCCTCAGCTTAAACTCTATCAGTGTGGGTTGCCTAAAGCCATGGCATTGGAACTCTATCGCCCATTCGTTATCAGCCGATTGGTTTCTCACAATTTTGCAGCAAATGTCAAAGGGGCAAGACGGTTTATCGAACGAAATCGCCCGGAAATGTGGGAAGTCCTCGAAGAAGTTATCGGCGATCGACCAGTACTATTGAATCGAGCGCCTACGCTCCACCGTTTGGGAATTCAAGCCTTTGAGCCGATATTGATCGAAGGTAGTGCAATCCAATTACACCCACTCGTCACTACCGCTTTCAACGCGGACTTCGACGGTGACCAGATGGCAGTCCATGTACCGCTGTCAGAAAAAGCAGTTAAAGAAGCCCGCGCATTGATGCTGGCTTCCAAAAACTTGCTAAAACCAGCCGATGGCGAACCAATCATTTCACCTTCAAAAGATATGGTTTTGGGGGTTTACTATCTTACCGTTGATGATAAACGTGACCACAAAGGTGACGGACGAATATTTGCCGATATGGATGAAGTTGAACTGGCATACTCCCTTAAGTATGTTGATCTTCATGCCAGAATCAAAGTTCAGATGTCCTCCTGGTATGATGATAATCATAACCGCCAGCTAAAGAAAACAACCAGAATCCTGGATACGACAGTAGGGCGCGTCATATTCAATAGAATTTTGCCTGAACAAATTCAGTTCATAAATACAGAACTGGATAAAGGTGGTGTGAAAGACCTGGTAGCTGATGTCTATGAAATTTGCGGACAGGAAATTACCACTGAAGTTGCTGATCATATCAAGGATATTGGTTTCCACTATGCCATGGTTTCTGGATCAACCATCGCAGTTTCAGATATCACCATTCCACCCGAGAAAGTGAATATCGTAAACATCTCACTAGCTGAAGTTGAATCTGTACAAAAAGACTTCCGGCGCGGTCTGCTGACCGAGCAGGAACAGAATGAACGGGTTATTGAGATCTGGCAATTGACCACTAAACAGGTTGGTGATGCGGTTCGCAATTACATGGATCCAAATGGGAATATCGCTGTAATGGCCAATTCCGGTGCTACTAAAGGCGGTTTCGGTCCGATTTCCCAATTGGCTGGTATGCGAGGTTTAATGGCAGACCCATCAGGGAGAATTATTCCCCTGCCAATTATTTCCAACTTCCGTGAAGGTTTGACAGCTCTGGAATATTTCATCTCTACACATGGCGCCCGTAAAGGTCTGGCTGACACAGCATTACGTACTGCAGATGCCGGTTACTTGACCCGACGCCTGGTGGATATTGCCCAGGATATCATTATCAATACACCTGATTGTGGTACTGACGAAGGCATCTTCATGCGCAAGATCGATGACGTAGCCGGGCAGCCAATGGGTGTACGTCTGTACGGAAGATTGGCAGCAGCCAATATATACGATCCCGCTACAGGTGAATTGCTTGTAGAACGTGATGAAATCCTGGATCGCGAGAGAGTTCGAAGAATTACCGAAGCAAATGTACAGGAAGTTAAAGTGCGTTCTCCATTAAATTGTGAATTGACGCATGGGATTTGCCAGAAATGTTACGGTATGGACTTGGGACGCGGCATGATCGTTGAACTTGGTTCGGCGGTTGGAACCGTGGCTGCCCAGTCCATCGGAGAACCGGGTACCCAGCTTACACTAAGAACTTTCCACACGGGTGGAGTCGCTGCAGGTGGAGATATTACCACAGGTCTACCACGTGTTGAAGAACTTTTCGAAGCCAGGCGGATGCCAAAAGGTGAAGCGATCATTTCAAAGATAAAAGGCGTTGCCCACTTCTTCCAGAATGAAAAAATGGCAGATTTGCGCATTGTCCGCGTCGAGAATAGCGAGATGGTTTCGGATGAATATGTTATACCTGAAGAATGGACCATAGCAGCCGAGGATGCCACCCAGATGGAAATCGGTGGTTTGATAGCCGCATTGAACGACTCGACCATTACCGCCACACATAGCGGCCGTGTTCGGATTGAAGATCGGACAGTGATCGTTTCCTACGAACAAAAAGAAAGCGATGAGTATGAAATTCCATCTACTGCACGGTTGATAATCAAAGATGGTGACCATGTCGAAGCTGGACAGCAAATTACTGAAGGTTCCCTCAACCCGCACATGATCTTGCAGATCAAAGGTCGCGATGAATGCCAGAAGTATTTATTGAATGAGATTCAGAAGGTGTACCGATCTCAAGGGCAGAACATTAACGATAAACATTTTGAGGTCATCATCCGCAAAATGCTTGGAAAGGTTCAGGTTAGACGACCGGGAGATACCCCGTATCTTCCAATGGATCTGGTTGATAGGTTGGAGATCATCAATGCAAATGCAGATTTGGCGTCCAAAGGTAAGCAAATTGCCAGGTATTCGGAAATTTTACTCGGTGTGACCAAAGCTTCTCTGAGTACGGATTCATTCCTTTCTGCAGCATCCTTCCAACATACCATCAAAGTCCTCGCAGGCGCTGCTATCGCATCAACTGAAGACCCTCTGATTGGTTTGAAAGAAAATGTCATCATCGGAAAGCTCATTCCAGCTGGCTCAGGATTTGTAGCTGCGAAGGCATTGGCACTTCAGGGCTATCCAGAAGAACCAGTCGAATTAGTTGAGGATGTGACGGACATTCCGGTTGCTGAATTGCCAATAGTTGAATAGTGAATATTTAAAAATATTAGACCCCGGTCAAATTGCCGGGGTCTTTTCTTGTCGAGGCTTCTTGACCTGAAATATATTTTCTCGTAAGATAGTCAATGTATATTGAAATTAGAAGTAGATAGTGAAAATATCTTATAACATATCATTCCATAGAGAAAACCATGACCATATCCAATCCAGTTCGAAGAATAAATATAGACGATGAGATGCAGCAATCGTACCTTGACTATGCCATGAGTGTAATCGTTTCACGGGCATTGCCAGATGCGCGCGATGGTTTAAAACCAGTTCAGCGTAGAATTCTTTATGCAATGTACGATCTGGGCTTGAACATTAACGCTTCATATAAAAAATCAGCAAGAATAGTCGGAGAGGTGCTTGGCAAATATCATCCCCATGGCGACATGGCTGTATATGAAGCTATGGCCCGCATGGCTCAAGATTTTTCGATGCGTTGTTTAATGGTGGATGGGCAGGGGAATTTTGGGAGCGTCGATGGCGATCCACCTGCTGCCATGCGTTATACAGAAGCAAGACTCACCCAAGCTTCTTTGGAGATGCTCAAGCAGATCGATAAAAACACTGTAGATTTCTCTCCAAACTTTGATGGGACGTTATTCGAACCGGACGTTCTCCCTGCAGCAATTCCTAATTTACTCGTCAACGGAGCCACAGGGATCGCAGTCGGTATGGCCACCAGCATTCCTCCACATAACCTAGGCGAAGTTGTGGACGCGTTAATCTACATGTTGCAAAAATGGTCCAAGTTGGATGATGTTTCAGTTGAAGATTTGATGAAATTTATTAAAGGCCCGGACTTTCCAACTGGCGGGGTGATCATTCAGGATCCTGCTGGTGAAGGGCTGGCAAGTGTTTATGGGTCAGGCAGGGGCAAGGTGATTATGCAGGCAAGGGCACACCTTGAAGAAATGGATCGTGGGAAGAATAGGATAATCATTACAGAATTACCCTACATGGTTAATAAAGCGTCGATGATCGAAAAAATTGCAGATCTGGCCAGATCGGGTAGTTTGGAGGGGGTAGTTGATCTTCGTGATGAATCAGATAGGCAGGGATTGAGGGTAGTGATAGAACTATCCAAGTCCGCTGATCCTGAAATCGTTTTACGAAGCCTTTATAAGCGAACACAGATGCAAAGCACATTCAGTATAGCATTGCTTGCTCTAGTAGGCGGGGAACCGAGACTATTGACCTTGAAGCAATCCTTGAAGGTCTTTCTCGATCACCGCCTTGTTGTAATAAAACGAAAGGGCGAGTATGAACTAGATAAAGCTCGACAAAGGGCGCACATCTTGGAAGGATTGCGCATAGCCATCAAGTACCTGGATGATATTATTACACTAATTAGAAACTCGGCTGATACTGAAGAAGCAAAACTTCGCCTGATTAAAAAATACAAGTTATCAGATATTCAGGCGCAAGCCATATTGGATATGCCTTTAAAGCGACTGGCTGCCCTGGAACGAAAGAAAATTGAAGAAGAATATCGTGATCTAGTCAAGTCGATCAAACATTTGGAAGACCTGATTAAATCTCCCGAAAAAATAAGAGAAAAAGCAACAGAAGAGTTATCAGAGATTAAAACAACATTTGCGGATAAGCGAAAAACCCAAATTATTGGCATGAAGGAAGGGGGGAGTCTTGCCCAAATGTTGACCGTGACGGATTTGATGGATTCGGAAGATGTTTGGATTGGAGTCAACGAAGCTGGGGTTATTGCGAGTTCAAAAGCAAATAGTGCCCCGTGGATGTTCGGAAAAGAGGCGGCTGCCTGGATGCTCAGGTGCAATACACACCATACGCTTTACATTGTATCGGATAATGGAAAGGCAGCTGCTGTTCCTGTGCATTCTGTTCCAGAAGCGTCACAAATATCTGAAGGAACAACTGCCCATAAAATATCAGCGCTTGGACCGGATGATAATATTGCTGCAATATTTTCGTTACCGCAAAAAAACCAACTTAAAGAATCGACGTTTCTCACGACAATCACAAGGGGAGGGATGGTTAAAAAATCTACGGCTATTGACTTACCCGGTCCATCTGCTCAAACTTTCCAGCTTTGCAAGGTGAACGAAGGAGATGTCTTGGGTTGGGTCATACAAAGTAATGGCGAAGCTGATATTTTGATGGCAACATTAAAAGGTATGTGCATCCGTTTCAGTGAGGGTGACGTTCGGCCAATGGGGTTGGTTGCGGCAGGAGTTGCCGGGATGAAGTTCTCTCCGGGGGACGAGGTTGTAAATGTCGAATGCATACAGAAAGAAGAATCTGTTGTCCTGGTAGCTTCGGATGGCAAGGCAAAAAGGATATCCAATAAAGACTTTCCGACCCAAGGACGATATGGTTTGGGAGTTATCGGTTGGAGAATGCCTCCTGGAATTCATCTCATTGGAATGATGGCTGGAAAAATCAATGATCGGTTTGTGGCGCATTTTATGAAGTCTGCTTCGAAATCCAAACGCGTGGATGAAATTCCAGTGTCAAGCCGTGTTGCTCAGGGTAAAAAAGTGTTTGAAGTAAAACCAGGTGATCAGATCATTGGTATCACATCGATCTGGGATGGCGGTTGGGATAGAGGAAGGTCTACGAGGAGTAATAATGACAGCGGGAGCAACTTGGAAGAATCAGTAGAGAATCTTCAGCTCGAATTGTTCAAGCCAGAAAAACCAGTAAAATCGAAACTTGTTGCAGCAAAATCTGTACCTACAAAAAAGGTGGAAACAAAAACTAAGATAATGCCAGAAATGGCGAAAGGCGTAAAACCAACAACAGGAAAGAAACCGGTTGCGAAAATTACAAGGCGAAACAGATCAGACGCTTCCAACCCGAGAATCGATAGAAATGATAGTGGAAAAACGACTAACCAAATTATTTCGAAAAAAGATGGACTAAAGTCGTCTCCCTCTAAGGGCAGAGGAAGACCAAAAAAGTAATAATCAAACTTGCAGTAAAGTTAAGGGAGTTTGTAGTAACTATAGTGGTAAATGATCTTGTCATTAGACATACCGAAAGTATCGCTGCCATTTTGGATTGTTCCACGACTGGATGTGCAGTTCCAGTTTATATGGCGGGTCGATCCTGTGCCTGATGAACCTGTGAGTGTGAATACGGCATTGGGTAGTACCTGGCTGAATAATCCGTTGTACCAGGAGCGAATTGAATCCAATCCCTGGATAGTACGTGCTGGTGTTATTTGTACGGCAGTTGATTCATAAAAAGCTGTGATTGTTTCTGAATTTCGCGTATTCAGAGCTGCAATAAATTGATCGGGGAAACCTAATACCGGGGCTGTGTTGTAGTTGTAAGCGGCAATGGTATTCCAAATCGTACTAAGATCCCGACGACATTCATCCCAACTGAAGAAGTTTACTGCGGGCAGGTTTTGACTGACGGCAGTATTCAAAAATTTCTTAATATCCTTAACCACCGGACTCCAGGAGCCTACTTTGTATGTTGGACCAGTAGGAATAACAGGCCGAGGTAGAACCAGTGTGCGATATTCCTGGATGCATCGCAGCAGTTGAGCATCTGCGTTATGGGCTTGCTCCCAGTAAACCTGGGGCATTGCCAGATCACATTTTTCCAGGAAAGAATTAAACGGAAATTCCATGTGGTAACTTGGGTAGCGATATGTGCTTAGTGCGACTGGCGTGTTTGGAAGATATCTGCGCAATTCAGTCATAAAACTTTTTGCTGCGGTAGATTTCCCGGGTTGTTTGTACTGAATTTCTGCATCAACGACATAACCGTTCAAGCTTAGTTCTGAGACCCTTTGAGCAGCCAATCTTGCTTCCCGTAAGGGATCATCACCATAGACATAATGCCATCCCCATGTTTGGATACCCTTTGCTCGCAGAGCTGCAACAACTGGAGCAACATAATCAATTTTTTTTGAAGTATCATAATTTGACAGGGCGATCCCATCGGCGATTTTGATCAAGACATGGGATAAATTGGCATTAACAGCGGCATTCGTTATATAGGTTGGATTCCCGTTCTCAGCGTTGGGAACTTTCCAAATGAAAAAACCTTTTCCTGACAGTCCCATTATTCACCCATCCGATCTTTAGTTGACATCATCAGGTTTAAGATTTCCTTCTAAACCTAGTTGCGGGGCAATTTTTCGCATGGCCTGAATCACATTATCCACATGTGGCCAGAGTTCCAATCCGCAATCCAGTGTAAATGTTTCCATTTCTTGACGATTTGTTCCCGCTGCAAAGGCTTTATCCTTCCACTTTTTCTTTACTGAGGAGGAGGTTAAGTCGTAAAGCGATTTTGATGGTCTCACAAGAGCGACAGCAGTGACCAAACCAGTAATCTCATCACATGCGCTCAAGTATTTCTGAAGGTTGGTTACTCTAGGTATACCGGTATTATTTCCATGGCTTTGAATGGCAAGGATGATTTCTTCATCCAGACCATTTTCGCGTAAAATCTCGGCTCCAGCAGCAGGATGAAGTTCTGCAGTGGGGTGGATTTCCCAATCAAAATCGTGCAGTAAACCAGTAATTCCCCATTGTTCTACATCTTCATTCAGTAGATTCGCATAAAATTGCATCACAACTTCGACAGCAAGCATGTGATTGATCAGCCCGGGGCTTTTAATGTATTTTTTTACAATTACGAAAGCTTCATTACGGTTCATATTTTAATTGTTAAATCGACATAGGTTTACCTATATATTATTGCAAGGTTCATGCCTGTAAATTACTATTCGGGAAAGATAAATTCTTTTTCACCGAGAACCGGGGTTGGGTGAACTAAACTTACATCAAAGAAGGATACCAGCATGGCTGGTATTTCACGAATGTTCCAATATAACTTTGAGCTCTTGCGGAATTGGATGTTCTCAGCAGGATAGCCTGTGGCATCAACACCAATACTCCGGCAAAGATAAATTGCACGGGGCAGGTGAAATGGCTGGGTTACCAGGATGGCTGATTTGATTCCGAATATATGCTTTGCACGATAGCAGGAATCGTAAGTTCGGCGGCCAGCAAAATCCAAGACGATATCATCCGGCGGTACACCCAGGCTGAGAGCATACTCGCGCATTGCACCTGGTTCGTTGTAATCCTCATAACTGTTATCCCCACTCATCAACAGTTTTTGGACTTTGTCAGCCTTATAAAGCTGTACAGCGCTCTGAACGCGATCACGAAGAATTGCTGTCGGAGATCCGTCTCTTCGAAGGCCAGCACCAAAAACAAGCGCAACCTGTGAGGAAGGTTGTTCATTAAAAGAAAGTATATATTGGTGTGTGGACAGCACAATAATTATCCGTGCGGCTGCAGCCAGCGTAAAAGTAGATCCAACGATTATGACTAGTATTCGAAAAATATCCAGAAACATCTTTTTCACCATTTCGAAATTCTACCATGAACAATTTTGTACATGATTAGACGGTATAATTATTTTTAGGAGAAAACATGAAAATTGAAAAATGGGTTGTTCCACTTATCCTCTTTGCGCTCGTTGCATTCTTCGTTGTTAGCATATATCTAATCAATTCTGTGAATAATACTGTAAAAAGTATCATTCAACCAGTTATAAACACAAATTCTGGAATTTCAACTCAAGTGGCGGAATTGCTGCATCCCACACCAACCATTCGACCTGATCCGGTAACCATTATACGGGCTGTTCAACCATTGGCACGGTTGGAGACAATACAATACTCGGTGGAAAAAGTGATATCCGGCGAGACAGGGCAGGGAATTTTCAAAACTTTCATTGGGGATAAATTATTATTTATTGCTCATGGTACAGTCATCGCAGGTGTTGACCTACAAAAGTTAACCCTTGATCAGGTCAATGAACGTGATGGGGGTATAGTCATCACATTGCCGGAAGCCGAAGTATTTATCGCATCGCTGAACAATGAACAATCATACATATATGATAGGCAAACAGGAATATTTACGAAAGGTAACCCGCAATTGGAAACGGAAGTGAGAAGGGCTGCGGAAAAGGAAATCGAAGCCGCGGCAATTAAGGATGGAATATTGGACTTGGCCAGTCAAAATGCAATCACATTCCTTAATGAATTTTTAGATAACCTTGGATATGTTCATGTCATTGTGGTCCCATAGCAAATTACAATCTGGCGGTCCAGGTTGTATTTCCGTATTTTACCTTTTCAAGGTCTTTCGCCATGGAACTTTCTATTCCAGATAGACTACCCAAATTGAACTTGAAATTATGTGTATCCACAAAAGAGTTTACCAAATCTTTGCCGGCTTGATCAATGGAGACCCTTTTTCCAGTTTCAGATTCGAGTGTAGTTGCACGTAACAATATCCTTGCGGCGGCTTTTTGCCTTATGCCTTCATCTGGATAACTCAATGCTTGTGTAATCCGAGTAATATCCCCGTAAAGTGGAATTGCGCCATGTTGCAGAACGGCATTCTTCCTTCTTGCCTGGGCGCTACCAATTATTTTCTTTCCAGATACGGTGATTTCATAATTTGATGGTATCTCAAAACAAACCGGTTCTGGATGTTTGTTGGATAGGTCTTTCTCTTCTCTGGAGGTTGGTATAAGTGAAAAATTATTAATAAAATCCATCAATGCCAAGGAAATTCTTTGGTAACTTATGAGAATGCCTCCTTGTAGCAATGGATGATCAGCATTGGCGGTTATCGAGTAAGTTAGCTCATCTGCGTGCAGAATTGCACGGCCTCCCGTTGGTCGCCTGACAATATCCCAACCTAGTGTTGCAAGCCGTCGGGGGTCAATCTCAGCGATTGGCTGGGCATGACCAAGAGATAAACAAGCTGGCTGCCATGAATACAACCTGAGAGTTGGAACATAATCTGGGTGCTGGGCACAGGTCAATAAAGCATCATCAACAGCCATATTCCATGACCCTGAGGCTGGAGGAGAAATTATCAATCTCCAAATGAAATCAGTAGTGGGCGGCATATTAACTTCCTATTGTTGTCAAGTATCTTTCGATTCTATCATATCGATAAGATGACTCAAATGCATTTTCCGAGTTACAAACAGAATGTGCGATGGTTGGATATGATAAAATTGCTCCAGGGAATAATATTACATGGAAACAAACTTTCAGTTCACTATACCTCGGGATTCGATTGAGATTCATCTACCAGATGAACGCATAATTACAGGAACGAGGGGAAGTTGTATTGCAGATTTCCTGAAAATCCTACCAGAAAATGAGCGGCAAATTATTATGGGCGCGATTGTTAATTCTGAGTTACGCGAATTGACATATCCACTTCAGCTGGACGCAAATGTCATTCCCGTTACCATGCACTCAGCCGATGGAGCGCGCATTTATCGAAGATCACTGACCTTTCTGCTCGAAGTAGCTTTCGAAGGTTTATTTCCTGATGCAGAGTTAAGAATAGATCATTCGGTATCATCAGGAGGCTTTTTTTGCCAGGCGAGTGGCCGCAACCCGCTTGATATTGAGGATTTGGAGCAACTCTCAAGATTAATGTCTATCCTGGTGCAGACAAACCTGCCATTTGAAAGGCAAAAAGTACCCCTGGCGGATGCTGTAGCTTATTTTAAGTCCCGTGGTGAAGAAAACAAAGTGAGGTTGCTTTCATATCGTCAGAAAGAATTTTTAATCCTATATCGTTTAGAAAATCATCGCGATTATCATCACGGCTATATGGTGCCATCGACAGGCTACCTAAAGTGGTTCGCCCTGACAATTATGGGGAATGGCTTTGTTTTGAGCTATCCAAGACGGTTTGCGCCCACTGAGATCCAACCAGTGCCACAATCACAGAAATTATTGAATACTTTTTTGGAGTACGGTGATTGGCTGGAACATCTCGGGATCGACAACGTTGGCTCATTAAATGATGCTATCGCTGCCACGAGGATCCGTGAGGTAATTCTAGTTTCCGAGGCATTACATGAACAAAGGATATCAGAAATTGCTGCCCATATTGCAAAGCATCGTGACGACATTCGGATTGTATTAATTTCCGGACCATCTTCTTCGGGGAAAACTACATTTTCAAAACGCCTATCTGTTCAATTGATCTCTCAGGGGGTTTCACCTTTTGCGTTAGAAATGGATAATTACTTTGTCGATAGGGATAAAACACCAAAAGATAAATCAGGCGCATACGATTATGAATCCCTTGGTGCATTAGATCGGGCGAGATTGAATGCAGATCTAAAAAACCTTATCTTAGGAAACCAGGTTCAATTACCGAAGTTTGATTTCAGGGCTGGGAAGAGCATCCCTGGCGAACTTGTCCAGCTCCAGCCAGGTCAACTGATCATTCTGGAAGGAATTCACGGATTGAATCCACAACTTATTCCCGAGATTCCATCTCAGCAATCCTACCGTATTTATGTTTCAGCATTAACCCAATTAAACCTTGATAAACAAAACCGGATTTCAACGACTGATACGCGTTTACTACGTAGGATTGTGAGAGATTCCTCGGATCGTGGATATAGCGCCCATCAAACTTTGCAAAGGTGGGAATCGGTGCGCAACGGTGAAAAGAATCATATCTTCCCATACCAGGAAAATGCGGATACTATGTTCAATTCCGCGCTCTCATACGAGTTGGCAGCGTTAAAACCGGTTGTTGAACCTCTGTTACGTCAGGTACCTTTTGGTAGCCAGGAGTATATTGAAGCTAAGCGATTGCTGGCTTTCCTGGATTGGTTCCTACCACTTGATAACGAATTAATACCTGATAATTCAATATTGAGGGAATTCCTTGGGGGATCCATCCTAAAAGATTTTAAAATTTGGCAAAACGAAACATCTTAGTTATTTGCAGTGATTATCTTTGCACTCAAACAAAAGCAACCCTCCCCGTTACTAAGGAGGGTTGCTTGTATTTTTACTAGATCGGGATAAAGAATTATTTATTCAGGTAGTTTTTTACCACACGCCCCAAACGTTCCATGCCGATCGTGATCTTTTCAGGAGTTGGCATGGAGAAATTCAGCCGCATTGTGTTTTTTCCACCGCCGTTCGGATGGAACGCTTCTCCTGGAACAAATGCAACCTTTTCCTTGATCGCATCCTTGAGTAGTTCTGCATTATCCATATCCTCTGGCATGGTTGCCCAAAGGAATAAACCACCCTGGGGGCGGGTCCAATGGACGCCTTCCGGCATGAATTCTTCCAAGGCGTCAAGCATCACATTTCTGCGCTCAAAATAGACACTGCGGATCAATTTTACATGTTGGTCGATAAAACCACCCTTGCCAACTTCGTACGCGACCACCTGATTGAATGTGGGTGTATGCAGGTCGGCACCTTGTTTTGCTTGAACTAATTTACGGATCACTTCCGGTGGTGCGGTTATCCACCCTAGGCGGAGCCCAGGAGCAAGAATTTTAGAAAAAGTACTTAGGTAGATCACATTTCCACGGTAGGTGATGCCATCATTATCCGAGCGCATCTCATTGTCCAGGTATGCAACTGACGGAATCGGTTCACCTTCAAAACGCAATTGTCCGTATGGATCGTCTTCTATGATAGGAACACCGTATCTATCGGCCAACTCTATTATTTTCATTCGTCTTTCGAGCGAAATTGTAACGCCAGTTGGATTTTGGAAATTAGGCAGAACATAAATAAATTTAGGGCCAGTCCGCAGTTTATCCTCGAGAGCATCGGTGATCATTCCATTCTCGTCAGAAGGAACTGCTATGTACTCTGCTCCGTATGCATTCCAGGCTTGTAATGCCCCCAAATAGGTTGGAGATTCTACCAATATCCGGTCACCGTGATTAATAAATATCTTTCCTAGTAGATCCAGCGCCTGCTGTGATCCGGTGGTGATCATCACATTTTCTGTGGTGATCTTAATGCCAAATCGTTCAGAATGGCGAACGATCATTTCGCGCAATGGCAAATAGCCTTCGGTAGTACCATATTGTAAGGCTACCGCGCCATTGTCATGCAGGACTCGTTGACAAGCTTCCGCGATTTGCTCGATGGGAAAAACCTCAGGGGCAGGCAATCCTCCACCGAAAGAGATGATATCTGGTTTTTCGGTAATCTTAAGCAATTCCCTGATAGTAGAGCTTGTCATCCTTTGCGTTCGTTGAGCGTACCGGTAGTCCCACGGTGTTTGCATATATATGGTTCTCCTTATTTTGAATAGTGAAATGTACTATCTGATTAAAATATCTCCTACTTCATGAAACGGCTCACAATTACAGCGGTTGAGGGAAGAACAACTTTGTCTCCTGTCGATAACTCGGAAGGTGGTTTCCCGGTAACGGAAGGATTGCCTTGATATATAAAAAGAGGAGTTCCTTCCTGGCTGGATTTTAATTCGACAGAAGCTTGCCCGGTGAGGTATCCTTCTTTATCAATAGCACAACTTGTTACAACTCCGATCACTTTGCCTTTCTTATCAAGGACTGGATCACCATGATGAGCCATACGTACAGCTTTTTCAGTGAAGGTGAATCGAACAACTACAGATTTCCTTGCTTGCTCCCGATCACTGAATGCCTGTCGCCCGATGAACCACGGTTTATATAGTTTTACGTAGGAACCAAATCCAGCCTCAGCGACGCCGAGACCAAGGTCGCCACCCATTTCGTGGCCATACAACGGCAATCCTGCTTCAGTACGAAGGGAGTCTCGAGCGCCTAATCCGCAAGGTAAGAGGCCGGCAAATTTGCCCGTTTCTATTAAAGCCTTCCAAAAATCAACCGAGCGATCAGGGTGTACGAATAATTCAAATGCCATCTTCTCACCTGTGTATCCAGTACGTGAAACGATGAGATCAAAACCCCCAACTGTTGCATCGCAAAGCTGGGTACGTTTGAGGCCAAGTATTTGTTTCTTCGTTGCTGCATCGCATCCCAGTGAGAGAAGAATATCACGGGATTTGGGTCCTTGTAGTGCAATATCCACCCGCATATCTTTGCCTTCCCTGGGATCGCGTAAATTTCTCAAATTTACGTCCATTCCAAAGGCTTTAACCCATGGCTGAACATTGTCTACCAATACGTCACCATTTTTTACAGCATTCAGCCATGCCCAATCTTTGTCATCATTGGATGCATTTACAACAACCAGGAATTTCTCTTCTGCTCTTCGATAGACAAGGCAGTCATCCAAAACATTGGAATCAGGATCTAATAAATGCGTATAGCAGCTCTCGCCAATGTCAAGTCCGGCGATATCATTACCGCAAACCGAATCAAGGAATGGTGCTGCTGATGGTCCCTCAGCCTGATAGACACCCATGTGTGATACATCGAATAGACCTGCCGCCTGACGTGTGGCAGCATGTTCTTCAATCACAGAACTATACCAAACTGGCATCTCCCACCCGGCAAATGGAACCATCTTTGCTCCAAGGTCCTTGTGAGCTTTGTTCAAGGCAGTAAATTTCAGCATTTCTTCAGGCTCCACCCAGTGGAATAGTGGCAATGACTTTCCAACGGTTTTTTTCTGTCCTATGTTAAAGGCTTTTTCCGATTTGATGTCCGCTTCTGAAGCGATAAAAGCCACCGTCTCGGATTCTTCGACAAGGATTGGTCCAGGTAGCCTTCGGCGGAAATCAGGATCGAAGCCTATAAATCCATCGGAAAGATCACGTAACCAGGTGGCGGTCAGGCTGTAATCCTTTCGGGAAATATTCAGTAAAAACTGATATGGAGTCACAGATTTAAGAACAGCTGATATATCTTTCCCGTCAATAGTTAATGTAGTATTTTGGGAATCACCAGGTGTTATCGATTCAACATCACTGGAAAGCACATAATTTAGAAACGTGCGAATATTCTTACCGGATAGTTTTAGAGTAACAATCTCAGTGTTTCCAAGTGGAGCATCATCGATGTAGAAGAAGTGTGGATAGCCGTGTTTCTGAGTTACTTCAACAGTACCTGCCTGCTCAGCAAGTTTTCTTACTTTTACTTTTATATCTTCAAATACTTTGAAATCGACTTTGGCTCTATCTGCAGGACCCTTCTTCGTTTCAATGGTATAAGGCGTAATTGCATTAAGTAAATCTGCAATGATGTCTGCCAGCTGAAGTATTTCAGTCTCTTTGAATCCTCTTTGAGTGATCCAGGGTGTACCCATTCGAACACCGGAAGAAGCGAATGATGATTTGTCACCGGGGATGGTGTTCCGGTTGCAGACGATCCCAGCCAGGTCGAGAATGCGGGCTGCCATATCACCCATTAGTGAGGTGCCATCCGGACCGACAATGGTTTTACAATCCAGGTTCAGTAGATGAGTGTCGGTGCCACTGTAGGAGATCCTAAATCCACGTTTGGTAAGTTGGTCGGAAAGTACCTTGCAGTTCTTAATGATCTGGAATTGCAGGTCTTTAAACTCCCTGGTTCGGGCAAGTTTGAATGTCAACGCTAATGCTGCAAAGACATTGACGTGTGGGCCTCCCTGTTCGCCAGGAAATATGGAGCGGTCGATCTTTTTTGATAATGCCGCGTCAGTAGTGATGATGCAAGCCCCACGTGGTCCGCACAGAGTTTTGTGGGTTGTAAATGTTGTGACATGCGCATATCCAATAGGAGATGCGAGTGCTCCAGCCGAGACCAGGCCGGCGATATGGGAAATATCAGCCAGAAGGATGGCACCTACCATATCTGCAATCTCGCGGAATTTCTTCCAATCAGGTAGCCACGGATAGGAGGTGTAACCTGCGATTATCATTTTGGGCTTGTGCTCAAGCGCTAATGCCTCCACCTGGGTATAGTCGATCTTTTCGGTGATAGGGTCAACCAGGTAATGAATAACGTTATATAGCCGCCCTGAACGATTAACAGATGAACCGTGGGTGAGATGACCGCCATGCAGCAGGCTCATTGCTAGGACAGTATCGCCAGGATTGACAACAGCAGGATAGACAGCATTGTTCGCCGGTGCGCCGGAAAGCGGTTGTACATTGACATATAGATCATCCGGTTTTTTTCCATTTGCAGTAAATGCTTCAGCACAACGCCTGCGAGCCAGGGATTCGATGATATCGGCATATTCCACACCTTTATAGAATCTGGGGTCAGAATAACGACGATAATCTGCCAGACGACTTGGGTAATCAAGGATTTTTTCTTCATCCATGAACCGGAGATCATCTTCTGGGTAACCTTCTGCATATATATTCTGAAAAGAAGTCGCCAATGCTTCGCGCACAGCTAGAGGCGCGGTGCTTTCACTCGGAATCATTATGAGCTTTCGATTTTGCCGTTCAGTTTCCAATTGTGCCATTTCATAAATATCGCCATCCAGATCAGCTAGCTTTCCTCGGAATAAATAATCGTCCATTCTATCTCCTGTTTCAATATCAATAATGATAATAAATTTGCCCGATAGATCTCTTGATTATCGGGCATTGGATATAAAACTTCTTTACATTGATTCACCTGTTTGAATAAACAAGCAAGAATATAGTGGAAAAACGAGCATGATTGACAATCTCTGCATTTTCATTCCACTATTATTGTAAAACCTGTGATACTTAAGGTCAAGTCTAATGACCTGCCTATCCTTCAGATACCGGTAATTCGATTTTTATTGCTCTACAATTGAGATTGAATCCACTTTTCAGTGAAATCGAAGAATTCTTCCTTCATGGGATCGTTGTGCAACTCGTGAAAACCACCCAGCCATTCGCGGTATGTTACTGCAGTAGCCTTTCCCGCAAACAATCTAATTGCATCACCCGATACGATGTGATCATCCGTTCCATACATCAACAACAGTGGTACCGTGAATTCGTTCGCATGTTCAATAGCCCAGGAACCAGCGTTAATAAAATCCAGGCCAAATCGGGCTGTGACTTTATTGTGTACTAGCGGATCGGCATTGTACATTTCGACTACGGATCGATCCTGCGAAATATTATCCACATCCAAACCATTGGGCATGGAAAAGGTTGGCACGACTGAATACAGCAATTTGCCCAAGGAGAGCTTCCAGGCGGCTACTTTTTCCCCGGTAGCTAAACCCGGGCTTGTGGCAATAACTGCAGTTAAAGAGTTCTTTTTTCGAAGTGCATAATTGATAACCATAACTCCACCGAGGCTATGACCATAAAGAAAGACAGGTAATGCAGGATATTTAGTTGCAATATCCTTTATGAAGCTATCAATATCGTCCATGGCTGCATCCAAACTCGTATAATGACCGCGCTGACCAGAAGATTTCCCATGGCCACGCAAATCAAATGCTGTCATGATGTATCCTTTGGTTGTATAGTATCGCCCAACATGGTCATAACGGGTGGAATGTTCTCCAAGCCCGTGTATTAAACAAATTACTCCTTTTGGATCACCATCGGGAAGCCAAGTTTGTTCATATAGCATCATGCCATCTTCTGTCTTTCGGGTAGATTCAATGTGCTTCATGTTCCCTCCAATTATTAGTTTGAATGCCATTACAAGTTTATAATAATCATACATCGTATACAAGTAAATCAGACTTGAATTTGCACAAAGGAGGTGTACCATGCCGGATTGGAACACTCTATTTAACCAGGATGAATATCGTTGGAAAAAACCACATGAAGGTATCACAGCATTAATACCGGAATGGAAAATGAAAGGCGTGATAAACGTTTTAGATATTGGGTTTGGTGCTGGCCGGCATGTTGTCTATTTGGCTGAACAAGGATTCACGGTAAGCGCAATTGATATTTCTGTAAATGGTTTCTCATTCACAGAAGAATGGCTGGAAGTAAAAGGATTAAATGCGGATTTGAGGATTGGAGATTTTTCGCAGTTGGACTTCCCGGATTCTTCTTTTGATGCTGTTGTCTCTACATACGTATTGCACCATGGAACGTTTTCTAGAATGATGCAGGCATTTTTTGAAATATATCGTATCCTCCGGGTGGGAGGGGTTGGCTTTGTAACTTTGCAAAGCTCAGTTGGGTATCGTTTTGGCAATGGAGTAAAAATCGAGGAAAACACATTTATTCCTGAAATTGGTGACGATGCTGGAATACCGCATCATTTTTGTGATTTGACAGATATTAGTATATTAATGCGCAATTTTGTAGTGAATTCAATCATACATGATATTGCCAACGATGCAAAAGGCCATGAACATGCACATTGGTGGATCACTTTCAGAAAAAACAGTTGAGGAAAAAATGAAAACTAATCCGGAAATGGATAGTCAACCAGCTTTCACGTACAAACCATTGACCATAGCAAATTGGATAGATTTCGAAAAGCTGATGGGTAATCAAGGTGGTTATGGTGGCTGCTGGTGCATGTTTTTTCGTGAATCACGAAAGGAATGGCGCGCCAATATTGGTGATGGTAATCGATTACGGTTCAAAGAAATCGTTGATTGTCAAAAGCCGGTCGGTTTGCTGGCCTATGACGGAGAAGCTCCGGTTGGTTGGTGTGCTGTTGCACCCCGGGTGGATTATGCGGCGCTGGCTCGCTCGAAAAACTATAAAGCATTGGACAACAAAAACTGCTGGTCGATCACTTGTTTTTATACAGCCAAAGATTCAAGAAGAGCAGGTGTTTCAAGATTTCTTATCGAGCAAGCAGTAAATTATGCCTGCGAGCATGGAGCAGAAGTTGTAGAGGCTTACCCGGTTCTTAACGAAAAAGATAGGATTCGTGATGATGAAGGCTATAGGGGATTTTCCAAAGTTTTTTCTGATTTTGGTTTTACGATGGCCGCCAATTTATCAGATACGAGTCCTCTGATGCGCTTTACCATTTCTCACCAAAGATAAGGAGATATTGATGAAAGACCCGAGATTAACAAAACTGGCTGATCTGCTGGTCAATTATTCTGTCGAAATCAAACCAGGGCAAACTGTCCTCTTGCAGGGATCTACAGCAGCCGAATCTTTGATCAAAGAACTGTATATCAAAGTCCTGGAGGCAGGTGGACATCCGATCACTATGTTATCGTTTAACGGTCAGGATTATTCATTTTTGAATGTTGCAAATGAAGATCAATTAAAATTCATACACGAACCGATGAAATTTATATTTGAAAATTATGATGCCAGAATATATATAATCGGCGAGGAGAATACGCGTAACCTGACAAATATCGATCCGGAAAAGGCGGCAACAAGGCACAGGGCAACTGGACCTTTAATGAATACGTTATTAAAAAGGTTTGCCGACGGAGAATTTCGATGGTCAGTTGCAATGTGTCCGACTTCCGCGCATGCCCAGGAAGCCGGCATGAGCCTGGATGAGTATGAAGATTTTGTTTTTAATGCATCTATGCCAGACTTTGACAATCCAGTTCGATTCTGGAGAGAGTTCTCAAAGAAGAACCAGAAGGTCGTTGATTGGTTGAAGGGGAAGAAAGAAGTACATATCATCGGCAAGGAAACTGACTTGAGACTGCGGATCGATGAGCGGCCATTTATAAATTCTGATGGGCATGAGAATGTGCCAGATGGTGAGGTGTTCACCAGCCCGATAGAAAATAGCGCCGAAGGGCATATTTATTACTCCTACCCGGCGATATATGAAAACCGTGAAGTCTCAGGTATCCGATTATGGTTTGAGAAGGGAAAAGTTGTCAAAGCAACTGCAGAAAAGAATGAAGAATACCTTACGAAGATATTGGATTCTGACATTGGTGCACGGTACCTGGGTGAATTTGCTTTTGGGCTCAACCCTGGAATAACCAGGTTTACCGGCGAAATCCTGTTTGATGAAAAGATCAATGGCAGTATACACCTGGCTGTCGGCACAGGATTTCCGGAGACGAAAAGTCAGAATGAATCTGTGATCCACTGGGATATGATCTGCGATATGCGCGACGGTGGTGTGATAGAAATTGATGGGGATCAGGTGTATAAGAACGGAAATTTTACAATCCAATTCTAAGCCCAGGTGGATTTTCGACCATATCCCCTTGGCTGAATGATCAAATCAGGAATAAATTATTGAACTGCTTAAAATGAGGAGGTGATTTTATCCAGACGAGGTCTATTCCGGAAATGGCAATATACGGTAAAATTATCTTCCACAGTTTCTTGCAGCCCATTTTACGATTGGAGGTGACATATGATAACAATTTATAAATCCACCGAAAATGGGATTGAGCAGATTAGTAATGCAGTCGACAACTGCTGGATAAATATTGTTAATCCATCCACAACCGAATTATCGGATCTACGGAACCTGAAAATACCGCAAGATTTTCTCACCTATCCATTGGATATGGACGAACGACCCCGTTCTGAGCGCGAGGACGATGGGACATTACTTGTCATTATCCGTATTCCTGTTTACGAAGGAGAAACTGCAGATGTACCTTATACAACCATCCCGCTCGGAATTATCATCAGCGACGAACACATTCTGACCATTTGCAGCCAGGAATGCGACATATTATCTGCAATGGCTTTAGGAAAGGTACGCGGACTCTCAACAGGTAAGCGATTCAGGTTCATACTTCGTTTCTTATTAGGTGTGGCAACCAAATATTTGAATTTCTTAAGGGAAATCAATAAATCTACAGAGTTGTTGGAGGATAAATTACAACATTCTGTAAAAAATAAAGAAGTCCAGGAATTATTGAAATACCAGAAAAGCCTGGTTTATTTTACAACTGCTTTACGAGCAAATGAGTTGTTGCTAGAACGGTTGCAACGTATGCAATTGTTCAAACAATATCCTGAAGACGAGGATCTGTTGGAAGACGTCATAACTGAAAATCAGCAGGCAATTGAAATGACTGATATTTCCAGTAACATTCTTAGTTCCATGATGGGCGCTTTTGCTTCGATCATTTCCAACAATCTCAATGTTATTTTAAAGTTTCTCGCATCAATAACGATTGTATTAAGTATTCCAACTATTGTAACCAGCTTCTTTGGTATGAATGTAAATTTACCATTTTCGGATCATCCGATGGCGTATCTGATCATCATAGCAATGTTTATGGGTATCAGCTTCATCGTTATCTATATTTTTATGAAACGAGATTGGTTTTAATAATCTGCTTCAAAGCAGCTTGAAGTTTGTACAAACATTCTGCGAAATATGTCTGCACCTGTAAAACAATTTGTTTTGATTTAGAATAATGGAATGAAAGATAATCATTCCTTTAAGTCATCAGAAGATTGCGAGAAAAAAACAGGATTTCTAAAGTTAGTCAATTTATCCAAAGGATATTTTGATGGCAAAAGCCATAGAATCGTTTTAGATAATACCTGTTTTCAATTTCAGCAGGGGGAATTCACAGCGATACTCGGGAAAAGCGGTAGCGGAAAGACCACATTACTCAACTTGATTAGTGGAATAGATAGGGCAGAGTCTGGCCAGGTATTTTTGAATGGCATGGACCTAACCAATTTAAATGAGTATGAACGTACCCTTATAAGGCGTGAGAAGATTGGCTTCGTATTCCAATTCTTTAATTTGATACCTACTCTTTCGATTTGGGAAAATACAACCTTTCCCCTTGAATTAAACAACATGATGGATAAAGCTGGGAAGGAGAAGGCTGAGGATTTACTGGCTGCAGTAGGATTGCTTGGTAGAAAAAGTGATTATCCAGACCAGCTTTCTGGTGGAGAACAACAGCGAATTTCCATTGCCAGAGCGCTGGTTCATGATCCACTTTTAGTATTGGCAGATGAACCAACTGGTAATCTGGATGAAGAAACCGGAAATGAGGTACTCAAATTATTAGACCAGCTCACCAGACAGAGCGGAAAAAACCTGGTACTGGTTACCCACAGCCCTGCCTCGGCTATTTTTGCCGATCGGGCAGTGATATTAAAAGATGGTCAATTGGTCGAAGATCACCGGGGTGAGGGAGCGACCCTCTAATGGATCTGCGTATTCTAGCCCGATTAAAGCTGTTTATTAGACCATCCTCCGCCTATCTTATCCGACATAGGATCCAGACGTTTCTAATGATCGTTGGAATCACTATCGGTGTTGCTGTAGCAGTGGCAATAGATCTGGCCAACGCCAGTTCAGCGAAAGCATTGGAACTTAGTACGGTTGCCCTTGCGGGAAAAACCACCCATCAAGTTTATGCCCCACCAGAAGGGTTGAAAGAAGAAGTCTTAAGCAATTTGATCAAATCCGGTCTTGATTTGAAAGCAGCCCCGGTAGTCACAGATATAGTCACTTCTAAACAACTAGGAGATCTACCGCTTCAATTAATTGGGATTGACCCGTTTTATGATTCGGAATTTCGTGGTTACATTAACCAGCAAAACAACTTCTTCAATTTCAATGCACACCAACTTTTTACTCAACCTGGGGCAGTAATAATCTCAAGTGTTTTGGCAGATCAGTACCAGCTAAACCCGGGAGATAAGATCGAAATTGACTATGCGGGAATAAAGAAAGGATCATTTATCGCTGGTGTTATCACTAGCACAGATTCTTACCAGACCAGGACTTTGCAAGGCGTGATTTTCGCGGACATTTCTACAGCGCAAGAAATACTAAACAGTGAAGGAAAAATCGATCGAATTGATTTGATCATCCCTGAGGACCAGCCGGAAACGTTCAAGAATATTTCAGCTTTCCTCCCAAAATCTGCCATTTTGAAGACAGTCGAGGCCAGGACAACAGGATTGAATCAACTTACAGATGCATTTCAGACGAATTTATCTGCATTAAGTTTTTTAGCAATGTTGGTAGGAATGTTCTTGATCTACAACACCATGACATTCTCTATTGTTCAACGTCGGTCATTGTTCGGAATATATCGCTGCCTGGGCGTAACCCGTAGGGAAGTTTTCTCAATGGTGCTGTTTGAAGCCGCATTTGTAGGGTTAATTGGAGGTGTGTTAGGAGTATTATTGGGGATAGTTTTGAGCAGATTCACGATAAATTTGGTTTCGCAAACTGTGAATGACCTTTACTTCACAACAACAATTAAAGCAGCTACCATCCCGGCCGCGAGTTTGGCTAAAGGTTTTTTACTTGGCCTTGTAACAACAATCCTGACGACCATTCCTCCTGCTTTGGAAGCCGCATCTGTACCTCCTCGGGAAGCTATGTCAAGGTTCTCAGTGGAACACAAGACGAGGAAAAGGATTTGGTGGACAGCGGTTGCAGGTTTTTGCTCCTTCGGATTGGCTTACCTGGCGTATTTAGTTCCTATAAAAAGCTTGGTCGTAGGTTTTGGCGTGATTGGCCTGGTAACAATTGGGTTTGCTATGATCACAGCCTTAGCAATGGTGGGATTTCTGACAATTATTCAACCCATCACAAAAAGAATTAACCGTCTAACTGGCAGATTAGCCCCTAGAAACCTTATTAATTCTCTCAGTCGGACATCTGTCGCTGTCTCAGCACTCATGGTAGCTGTTGCGGTATCCATTGGGGTGGGTTTGATGATAGGGAGTTTCAGAAGCACAGTTGATAAATGGCTAAGGACATCATTGCAGGGAGATATCTATATCACAGCGCCAACATTCATATCAAATCAACCAACTTTACCGATCAACTCAGCTGTTCTACCAGCGCTGAAATCTTACCCTGAGATAACGAGCTTTTATTTGTTGAAAATCAATTATATCGAATCGTCAAACGGCGAAATTCAAGTCGCTGCGACTGATAACGATCAATTGCCCTACGAACGGCTTTATAAATCAGTCTCTTTACCTGAATCGGAAATTTGGCCAGCAATGGAGAATGGTTCCGTATTGATCACAGAATCACTTGCATACACATTGGCGATCCCAGAAAATGGCGGAAGAATTGACCTTGCAACCAATAAAGGGATGGTCACTTTTCCAGTGATCGGGATCTATTATGATTATGCCTCCTCCGCAGGGACAATCCAAATGCCTCTAGATGTCTATCAACGCTACTGGGGCGATTATTCCATCTCTGCGGTAGGAATCCATCTGAACCCTGGTGTAAATGCAGATTCTTTCGCTCAAAAATTGAATGAGGAACTTCCGACTGATCAGTCCCTTCTCATTCGTCCCAATCAGGAGTTGCGGCAGGATGTGATGGTAGTTTTCGATCGAACATTTGCAATCACCCGGGCGCTTCAGATTCTGGCTATGATTGTCGCATTTATCGGAATATTGAGCGCTCTAGGCCTTCTCCAATTTGAACGGCAAAGGGAAATGGGGATTATCCGTGCACTTGGATTAACAAATCGCGAAGTATGGTCGCTCGCCATGTTTGAAACGCTATTAATGGGTATGATCTCCGGTTTGATGGCAATTCCGGCAGGGTATACTCTTGCATTGATCCTTGTGGACATCATTAATCAGAGATCATTCGGATGGGCAATGAAATTATATGCCAGCCCCGGTGTTTTTATCCAAGCAGTAGGTGTCGCAATAATCGCTGCTCTGCTCGCCGGGGTGTTCCCTGCCTGGCGGATGAGCAGGATGCAGGCGGTTGAGGCGATCAGATATGAATAAAACACCTGGGTACATAATTTTGTTGATTTCATTTGCTTTGCTGGTTTTATTAGGTGGCTGTGTGAATAACGCTACCAAGGCAGAACCTGTAAACATGACCCGAATCGAGTGGGCTTCCCCTCCGAATGTTAATTCAAGTTTTTTTGATTATGCGGATGTACCGAGAGAATTCAACTTCCCTGCCGATCACGGAGAGCATCCAAATTTTCAGACGGAATGGTGGTACTTTACAGGAAACTTGATTTCTGATGCAGGTGAAGACTTTGGATATCAATTGACTTTTTTTAGGCGTGCTTTAGCTCCAGTTAGTGAAGTTCAAGAACGGACCTCAGATCTTGCTGTAAACCAGATATTTATGGCACATTTTACTGTTTCTGATGGCCGAAATAGCAAGTTCCATCCATTTGAACGCTTCAGCCGGGGTGATGGAAACCTCGCTGGTGTGAGTAGTGATCCATTGATGGACGTATGGCTCGAAGATTGGCGAGTTCAACAGGTTAGCGAGGATGTTTTTCGTTTGAATGCAAAATCAAAAAATATCAATATCAACCTTGATCTATCCGATGATGGTGGAATTTTTCTACAAGGCGACAATGGATGGAGTAGAAAAAGCAAAGATACAGCCTCCTATTATTACAGCATGCCCAGGCTGCGAACGGAAGGAACAATCTCAGTTGATAACGAGAATGTTCATGTTTCAGGGTTGAGCTGGTTGGATCATGAATTCAGCACAAGTACGCTTGCTGCTGACCAGGTAGGCTGGGATTGGTTTGCTTTACATCTAAATAACGGCAAAGATATTATGGCTTACACTATGCGGCAGGATGGAGGATACATCGACCCCAATTCTCATGGATCAATCATGGAAAAAGACATACCGGTTATTCGGCTTTCATTTGATGATTATGAAATCATTCCAATGGAAACTTGGAAAAGTCCAATCTCTGGAGCGTTATATCCTTCAGGATGGAGAATACGAGTTCCCTCACAGGCGATCGAATTAACAATCACTCCATTGATCCAGAACCAGGAATTGAATCTGGCGTTCACCTATTGGGAAGGCGCCGTGAAGATCAATGGAACAGTAAAGGGTGAGCCTGTAAGCGGTTCGGGCTACGTTGAACTCACAGGTTACGCTGAGAGCATGCAGGGAAAGTTCTAGCTTTTAGATTGACCATTTCGCATAGATAGCATTAGATATTAATCTGCCGGCGCTTTTTTCGATAGTTGCCAACTCGCCAATTTCCAAGCTTCCACCACGCATGGAAACAAGATCATTAATCGCGCCATGCAGGGTGAGGGCTGATGATTTTACCGCATAGGCTGTCACGATAAGAAACTTTGCATTCGGATTTAATACTGATTTACAGGCAGAGAGCATTTCTGGAAGTACTTTGAAAAACTCCCAAACTTCCCCTTTTGGTCCACGCCCAAATTTGGGTGGATCGAGGATGATCCCGTCGTATAGGGATCCGCGCCTAACTTCCCGTTCCACGAATTTCAAGGCATCATCTACAATCCACCGAATTGGGGAATTGGACAGACCGCTGATACTCTGGTTCTCACGAGCCCAGGCAATAGCTTTTTTCGAGGCATCAATATGGGTTACATTGGCGCCGGCATAGGCAGCCGATAATGTCGCAATTCCTGTATATCCGAAAAGGTTTAGAATCTTCAATGGCTGATTTGCTGCTGTGATCACCTTCGACATCCAGTTCCAGTGATAAGCCTGTTCGGGAAAGACACCCAGGTGCCGGGAAGCGCCAGCCTGAACTTTAAACTTGAGTCCATTGAATTGCATAGTCCAATCTGTTGGAATGGATTTGTTAAAGTTCCAGTGTCCACCGTTTTCTTCTCCAGTTGTTTGGAATACTGCATCCGCTTTGGACCACAATGAACCTGGCCTGGCAGGTGCCCACACTGCCTGGGCTTCCGGCCGCGAAAATGTGAATTTACCGAAGCGCTCCAGTTTTAATCCGTCTCCAGAATCGAGGAGTTCGTAATCAATCCATTCGTTAGATATGGCAATTTTAATTTCAGGTATATTTGCGTTGATCATAGATATTCCTTTGGTAAAAGTATATCAGAAAGCAGGTTATACTCATGATATCCTGGGTTTCCAAGCCATAGCGTGGAACAGAAATGATAACTAATATTCTTTTAACGCACCCGATTTAATCTAACAGTGGAAATGGAGGTACATTGATGCAAAAGTATGATTTTGATCAGATTATTAACAGAAGAAACACAAACAGCATAAAATGGGATCGATACCCTGGGCAAATTCTTCCATTGTGGGTGGCAGATTTAGATTTTCTTTCCCCGCCTGCTGTTATTGAAGCATTACTTCAGAGGGTGGAACATGGCGTTTTTGGATATTCATATCCCGATCCAGAATTGAAGGAAATCATTGTGGACAGAATGGCTGCACGGTATCAATGGAAGGTGGATCCTGATTGGTTGGTGTTCATGCCGGGAATTGTTAGTGGCCTTAATTTGTTTTGTCACACTTTTTCAAATTTCAGCAAGGATGTCGTGGTTCAGACGCCAGTTTACCCTCCGATCCTGCATGCGCCAGATATTTCACATTTACAAAAGCATGAAGTTCCATTAGTCCAATCTGAAAGTGGGAGGTATGAAATAGATTTTGACCACTTTAGTGATGTTGTTAGCAGGCATGCTTCACAATTCATTTTATGCAACCCACACAATCCAACCGGGAGGGTATTTACTTATGGTGAAATGCAGAAATTTGCAGAAATATGCATACACAATAGGGTACTGGTGTGTTCTGATGAAATTCACTCAGATATGCTTTATTCTGGATTTAAGCATATTCCACTGGCATCTATTTCCCCTGAAATTGCCAAACTAACGATTACATTTATTGCACCTAGTAAAACCTTTAACATCGCCGGGTTGGATTGCTCTGTAGCCATCATCACTGATCCGAATTTGAGAAAACAGTTTTCTGTTGAAAAAGATGCGTATGCCGGCCATGTCAACGCTTTGGGTTTGACAGCAGCTTTGCATGCATACAAATCTGGAGACGAATGGCTCGAAAACTTAATGGTTTATCTGGAAGAAAATCGTAATGTAGTTAATAAATTTGTAAATGAAAGATTGGATGGAGTGAATACTTATTCGCCTGAGGGAACTTACCTGTCCTGGTTGGATTGCAGGAGTTTAGATTTACAGCCTAATACTTCGCAATTTTTTATTGATAACGCTTCCGTTGGTTTGAATAATGGTTCGGATTTTGGGGAACCAGGAAATGGTTTTGTTCGTCTGAATTTTGGATGTTCGAGGAAGGTATTATGGAAAGCATTGGAGCAAATGGAATCAGCAATAAATGGGATGCGTATCTCAGGAGCTAAATGAAGAATTCTGTGAAAATTTGGTTGGGGGGTTGCGCGATTATTATTGTTGCAATCTTAATTGGTTTGGTGTTATTCTCTCTTGCCGGAAAATTCCTTGTGCGGGAGGATAGAATAAAAAGTTCGGACGCCCTAGTGATCTTAAGTGGAGGGAAAGGAGAACGTCTGGAATTTGGCGCAAAATTGTACGACGATGGATTGGCGAGAAGGATCATCCTTACAGAAACTGACGAAGTTGATCCCATAACAAATGAACCAATAATAATTTCCAACTTTAATATACTGGCTTCAGAGTATGGTATTAGTAAAGTGAGGATAATCGCCACTAAAAAAACATCCTCCAGCACATATGAAGAAGCGTTGGCTGTGCTAGCGGTTGTTAAGGATAGGGAATGGAAAAGTTTGGTGGTTGTTACAGACAGTTTCCATTCCAGAAGAACAGGGATGATTTTTGATAAAGTATTTCGTGGTTCTGGTGTTAGGGTAAGTATTCAGCCGGTCGATGTTCCCGGATACTGGTATAGGCCGTTGCGATGGTGGTGGACAGGTGAGTCCAGGGAAGCTACATTCCTGGAATATGTAAAAATTCTCTACTTCCTTGCAGGACAAAATAAATAATAAGAGCTGCCTTCAGGCAGCTCTCTGTAAAGATCATTGTAATTAATTATTCAACAGGCATTACATCCGCAGCCTGCAGTCCTTTTGGACCTTCTTCTACAGAAAATTCAACTTTCTGACCTTCTTTAAGCCGTTTGTAACCTTCCATCTGGACTGCGGAAAAGTGGACGAAAACATCTTCGCCTTCATCACGGCCAACGAAACCATAACCCTTTGTGGCATTAAACCATTTTACTGTTCCTACATAACGTTCTGACATACTTTTCTATCTCCATCAAATAATTTTTATCCATCAAGCCATTTGAATGACCGGTGGAGCATACAAGCGAAAATGTTATCACTCCAATAATCGACTGTCAAGATAATTGCAACGAGCATATAATCTCACAGGCCAAAATAAAGTGAGGGTGTAGCGTTACGAAGGATAATTGAGATGTATTATAGAAAAAACTTCAGCGCGAAATATGGGATAATGTCTAAAATTATAAGAACTATGAATGAAATCTTAAATATTGTGCGGTTGTAATTTATTGATGCATAATGGGTATTGTTATGATTTATAAAAAGTCGATACCGTATGTATTGTTCATTCTGGTATTCTCCATAATGATGAATTTGGACCCCAACGAATCAGCATCAATTCAATCGGTCCTACAGGCGGACCAATTGCTACAAGATGGAAAACCAGAAGATGCCTTTTCTGCATATTCCATAATTGCCAATGAATATCCAGAGAAGACAGGTTTATATCCTAAAATTGGATCTGCTGCATTACTTTCCGGCCATTTTGAGAATGCAATTTATTACCTGGAATTAGCTAAAAGCCAGGGGACAATCGATAACAGTGGATTGCTTCATCTTGGTGATGCTTACGCTGTTAGTGGCAAAATGAATGAAGCAATATTCAATTGGAACCTCATCGTCCTCAATCTAGAATTTAAAGAGGAAGTAACAAATCGTTTGATAGAAGCTTATATTTCTCTCTCTGAATGGGATAAAGCTATTCAAACAATACAAATGTGGCAAGCCACATCAGCAGAAGATATCAAAATGAGCGAGTTGCTGGGATGGATATATCTGTTCACAGATCCACCAAAGGCAGGAACAATTTTTACTCAGAATTACAATGATTTTGATCTGACTTATGACCATGCCCGTGGATTAGCTGAAAAATATTCAACAATTCAAAACGAACCACAGCAGTTAAGCCTATGGTGGGTAGAAGTTGGTGATGCCATGCAGGAGCACAACCAATTCGAGCTTGCGCTCAAGGCATACGATATGGCAATTGACATTGATCCGAATAATGGTTACGGGTGGGCAAATTCTGCTATCTTGAAGATGAAATCTAAGCAGAGTGGTGATGCGGAGATTACTCAAGCTATCCAGAATGCCGAAAATCAACCAGGGGTATATGCTTACATAGCTGATTATATGATGTTGACCAACCAGCCTGAAATGGCAGTAATTTATCTCCACAATGCATTGAATAATTCAAATAATGATCCGGTAATTTTAACAAAACTAGGTTGGCTTCTCTCTGATATGGGGAATATCAATGACGGAATAACATATTTATATGAGGCTGCGGAAGCACAAAATTCTGGCACTGGCTGGAAAAATGTTATTATTTACTGCCTGAAAAATGGCGTATATATAAAAGAAATTGCCCTTCCTTCAGTAAGATATGCGATTGCCCTCGAACCGCACTCCTCAGAAATTCTAGATCTTGCCGGGGATGTGTTTATTTATTTCAAAGATTACATCACAGCTGAGAAGTATTATCTGCAATCCACCAGGGAAGATAAATTGAACTATTCAGCGCATTATCATCTGGGGAACTTATATATATTAATTGGAGAGTTTGAAAATGCCCGTGAACATCTAGTGCTTGCTGCTGACCAATCCTCTGATGATCAAATAAGCAAGGAGGCGAAGGTTCTATTATCGACACTTTCTGTAGAATAGTCTTATGTTAGAATCATCATGTATGAAGAAACAATATTACATTAGTATGATGGCTGCAACCCTTATCTGCCTTTTTTTCTTATGCGGTTGTTATTCTGACGAAACGAATGCGAGTGGAACAATCGAACAGAAAAGCAAAGTTCCATTTTTTATGGACGATTTCACAGACCATCAAAATGGCTGGAAATTGACAGTTCAGGATGAAGGAATTATCCAATACGATGGAGATGCCTTGCGAGTGGTCATCAAACAGGCAGAAATGGAATTACGATCTACACCCAATCTGAACATCCGAAATTCAACGGTTAATGTGGATACTCAAATGATGGGCGGACCTGACAACAATTTGTATGGCTTGATCTGCAGGTATCAGGACGATGCCAACTATTACGCTTTCTTGATCTCCAGTGATGGTTATTATGCCATTTTAAAAAATGTAGGTGGTGCAAGGACAATTCTCAGCTCCGATTCCTTTGAACCATCTGAATTTATTCAAATTGGGCAGAAGAATAATCATCTCAGAGCAGATTGCAACGGGAAAACCCTAACCTTCTATGTAAATTGGGAAAAACTGAGCGAAGTACGAGATATTGATCTATCTTCCGGTGACACAGGAGTAATTGCAGGTACTTTAAGTGAACCCGGCACAGATATTAAATTTGATAATTTTATTGTTGAAAAGACAGATTAGCTGAATGAGAATTTACCTGGATTCGATAGGATGTCGTTTAAACCAGAGCGAAATAGAAAAGTATGCCAGCGAAATTAGTGCAGCCGGACATGTGTTGGTTTCCCTAGCTGATGACGCCGAAGTCATTGTCATCAATACATGTGCGGTGACTTCTGCAGCTGCTTCCGATTCGCGACAAAAAATGCGGAAATTATTGCAAAACGAAGATGTTCAGGTGATCGCAACTGGGTGTCTCACTGCAATCGAACCCGATATCTTCGACAATTTTCATAATCTAACAATAGTTCCAAATCTAGAAAAAGACGATCTTGTCGCTTGCACTATAGGTAAATTGAGGGGCGAAGATCCATTAAATAGAGAATCTATTCCAGGTAGCAGGTCTCGTACAAGGGCATTTATCAAGGCTCAGGATGGATGCGACAATCATTGCACCTATTGTATTACTCGGATTGCCCGCGGAAAGGCGAGATCGATCCCTGTTGATACTATTCAGAAAGATATTCTATCCGCCCTTAGTAGGGGAGTTAATGAAGTTGTGCTAACGGGGGTGCATCTAGGAGCCTGGGGATTTGACTTGCTCCCGAAATTGAAATTGAAAGATTTGTTGAGGTCTATCCTTTCAATTCCTGATGAATTTCGGATCAGATTATCTTCTATTGAACCTTGGGAACTTGATGCAGATTTCTTTTCGCTGTGGCTTGAAGATGAAAGGCTTTGCCGGCATTTCCATTTGCCTCTGCAATCCGGATCTGGAAAGATATTAAGAAGGATGGCTCGTAATACTACGCCCGAAAAATTCGCCCTTCTGGTTGATCTTATTCGCAGCATTCTTCCGGACGCCTCCATCACAACGGATGTGATCGTCGGGTTCCCAGGCGAAAGTGACCTTGAATTTTCAGAATCGCTCGGTTTTGTAAGAAAAATTGGTTTTTCTGGCGGGCATGTATTTAGTTACTCTGCGAGAAAGGGAACTCCTGCTGCTAGTTTTTCCGATCATGTGGCTTCAGTGGATAAGAAAACCCGAAGCAGAGAAATGAGATTAGAACTTGAAAGATCCGCTGTGCTCAAACGCTTACCTCTGATCTCTACAGTTGTTCCTGTGCTATGGGAGGGAATGCGAAAAACAGATGATGGTTTATGGAGGGTGAGTGGATTGACTTCAAATAACCACAGAGTAAACACAATCACAGATAAATTTGTAAGCAATCAAGTATTGTTGACAAAATTAGTAGAACTAACCGATACTGGATTTTTGGGGGAAATAGTTACGCAAGAAATGCCAGCAGAATACTAAACAAGTAAAGAAAAAATAAGGGGAGCATTAATAATCCCATGTTCACTGGATCAACAGTGGGGGTGATCACTGCTGCAGCAATTGCAATAACAACGATAGCTATTCTCCATTGCTTCAATAACCCTTTACCCGTAACCAAATGGAGCTTGGCGAGTATAAAAATTAACAAGGGCGCTTCAAAAGATATGCCGATCCAAAACATGATATTTAGCACAAATGAAATGTAGTTGGACAGACGTGGCGCTGTTTCAACCTCTAAGAAGGTTGTGAGAAACTGGATGGCAGGCGGTAGCATTACAAAATAAGCGAAGAGTATTCCGCCTATGAACAATAACGTTGCTGAAGGTACTGCAAATCCGATCCAACGTTTTTCTTTCGGTTTTAAACCAGGGAGAATGAAACGAAGGAGCTGATATACAATCACTGGCATGGCCAGTACAACCCCTGCAAGGAGGGATACACGCATGTAAACGCTGATATTTTCTGTGACTTCAATTGCCTGAAGCTGGTCCAACCCGCCAATAGGTATTGCAATAAACCGTAACAAATACTGGGAAAATGAAAAGCTGACAATTGTTGTAATTGCTAATGCAATTACCGATTTTAACAACCGACCCCTTAATTCCTCGAAGTGCTGGAGGAAGCTCATCTCTTTTGTGTCTGCATCGTTCATTCGGCGTATAACCTATAGAGAGTTAATCTGACAGTGTATCGTTTTCTTTGATTTTAGGAACAGTATTAGTTACTTCTATCTCAGATGAATTGTTTTCAAGTTCTTTTGGAAGGCTTATAGGGGGTGGTGCGATAGTGTTATTGGATGGAGGATTCCATTTGGGAATGGATGGTGTAACCAGATCGCGAGTACTATTCTGGAGTGTTTTTATTGATTCAGGCAGTCCAGTATCCTCCAGGATTTGGCCTTGTATATCTCTAATTTCCTGGGTGGATTTAATTACTGACTGCCATGTTTCTGACGTAACTAATTTACGAATGCTTTCACTTAACTTTCGTGATGAGGTGACAATGTTTCTAGGGCCGAGAACGATCATGGCAACAATGAAAATTAGAATAAGCTCAGGGAGTCCAACGCCAAAAACATTCATAAATTTTTTGCAACTTTCAAATTCGTAGAAGGTGATACCTATCCTTACTTACTATTTTCGTCCTGATCAGTACCCTCTTTTTCCCCGGATGCCCCATCCTGCAAACCTTTGCGAAACTCTTTTATTGACTTACCAATCTCGCCGGAAATTTTACTGATTCGGCCAACTCCAAAAACCAATAAGACGATAACAAGGACTATAAGAATTTCTGGCAATCCGGGTCTCATAATAACTCCTTCTCAGTAAATGTGTATATTGTATTATAATCCATCTGTTAATTTTTTTTATAGCCCTGATCCTGGAAGAATATACCAGCCACATAGGTTGAATTGTAAAATCGCTTACCTGTTTTTTGAGAAGAAGAAATGACAAATATTGAAGAGCACGATGGAAGTACTGTAATCAAGCAGAATGCAGATTATGTTCCTCCAAAATCGTGGCGTACATTACTTATTGGCCGGCCATTATCTACTGCAGATGCACCCCATCAGACGATCGGAAAAGCGGTTGGATTGGCGGTATTTGCATCGGATGCGCTTTCTTCCACGGCATATGCCACTCAAGAAATGCTCGTAATACTTGCGGCAGCCGGTACAATTGCGTTTCAATATTCTCTGCCGATATCAATTACTATCATCGCCTTACTCGCAATCCTCACTATAAGCTATGAACAAACAATTCATGCCTATCCGGGTGGTGGTGGAGCATATATTGTAACGCGAGATAATTTGGGGATCTTTCCTGCACAGACTGCAGGTGCGGCTTTACTAACAGACTACATACTTACCGTCGCTGTATCTATCTCCTCCGGAGTGGCACAGGTTATTTCCGCATATCCAGACCTCTATCCTTACCGAGTTTGGATTGCTTCAGGATTTGTTCTATTGATTATGTTGATTAACCTGAGGGGAGTAAAAGAATCTGGGGTTACTTTTGCAATTCCGACTTACTTCTTCCTGATCATGATGTCTGTAACTGTTGTTGTCGGCCTAATTCGATATTTTACCGGAGGGCTGGGTGTTGTTGTTGCTCCGCCATTAATGGAACATGTCGGTGAATTGCAACCGATCACATTTTTCTTAATTCTGAAAGCGTTTGCGAGTGGAACGACCGCCGTAACTGGTGTTGAGGCTATATCAGATGGAATTCTAGCGTTTAAAGAACCACGCAGTAAAAATGCCGGAACCACATTGATCTGGATGGCTGCCATCCTCGGTACGCTGCTTCTTGGGATTACTTTCCTCTCATACCATATTGGCGCAATCCCATCTGAGGTAGAAACTGTGATTTCGCAGCTAGCGAGGACAGTTTGGGCGGGCAGGGGGATTGTATATATCGGAATAATTACAGCAACATCTGTCATTTTGGTCATGGCAGCTAATACAGCGTTTGCAGATTTTCCACGACTGAGCGCAATAATTGGTATGGATGGTTTCCTCCCAAGGCAATTGGCATATCGCGGCAGCAGATTGGTTTACTCACGCGGCATTTTCACCCTGGCGACGATCGCAATCTTGCTCATCATCGGTTTTCAGGCGAGCGTGACCAGATTGATCCCGCTTTATGCCGTAGGGGTTTTTATGTCTTTTACATTGTCTCAAACCGGTATGGCGATTCGCTGGTGGAAATCTGGCAAATTAAAAGTTGGAGAAATTCTAAAAGAACGTGGTTCTTCTCTTGCTAGAGATGAACGATGGCTTGTAAAGCTTATCATCAACAGTACTGGTGCAATCACAACAGCAATTGTAACGTTGATTTTCGCGACTACAAAATTCAAAGATGGAGCCTGGGTGATAGTTATTATCATTCCACTTCTCGTTGCGATTTTCATTTCGATCCATCTGCATTACCAACGCCTGGCTGGAAAATTATCCCTGGAGGATTTTGGCGCTCCTCCCAGGATTGTTCGTCACAGGGTCGTCATACCAATCAGTGGCGTTCACCGGGGCACTCTGGCTGCTCTCCGATATGCAAAATCGCTTTCCAGTGATATTACGGCAGTCACGATTCAAATTGATCCTGCAGAAACCGCCAGACTTCAGGAAAAATGGCAAGATTGGGGAGATGGTACGCGACTGGTTGTATTAGACTCTCCTTATCGATTATTGTATGAACCTTTGTTACAATATATTGAGTCAATTACATCTAAAATGCAACCGAATGAAATTGTGACTATTGTGGTTCCACAATTCGTCCCCAAAAAATGGTGGGCGAATGCACTTCATACACAAACAGCCTGGGGGCTAAGGCTGGCGCTGATGTTTAAAAAAGGAATTGTGATCACAGATGTTCCGTATCAGGTCGATTAGATTGTTGATTTATTTACTGTTGAAAAATTAGAGGAAAGATGAAGATAATTATTGTTGGATGCGGCCGGTTGGGTATCGAATTGGCTTACAGATTGAATAAAAGTGGCACTGACCTGGCGATTGTTGATAATGTTGCCGCTTCTTTTGCTCATTTACCTGCTGCGTTTGAAGGTTTGACTGTAGAAGGAGAAGCTTTGAACCAGGACGTATTACTGCGAGCTGGTATCGATAAAGCAGATGGAGTGGCTGCGGTTACCAATTGTGATTCATTGAATGCTGTCGTAGGGCAAATAGCCACGGTTGTTTACAATGTTCCCCATGTTGTGGTGAGAAATTTTGATCCCAGGTGGCGACCAATTCATGAAGCTTTCAAGCATCAAATAGTATCTTCCACGAGCTGGGGTGCCCAGAGGGTTGAAGAGCTACTTTACCACCCTGACGTAAGAACAGTTTATTCAGCCGGTAATGGTGAAGTGGAGATATATGAAATTGTGATCCCTGAACAATGGTCAGGTAAATATTTATCCGAGGTGTTCACATCATCAGAGAGTATTCCGGTATCCATCACAAGCGCAGGTAGGGCTGTTCTACCGAACCCTCAGTCTCTTGTTCAACAAGGCGATATTGTCCATTTCAGCGCCACGATGGAGGGCGCGAAATTAGTAAATAGCCTGGTATTGTCTGCGGAAGGGAAATAATCATGTTTGTATTAATTGCAGGCGCAGGTCGTACTGGTGCACAACTCGCTAAAATGTTGATCTCACAGGGATACGACGTACATCTGGTGGATCATAGGAAAGATATCCTTTCCAGGGTGCACAGAGAACTACCAACTGAAGTGATTTTTGAAGGAGACCCTGTAGACCCCGAAATACTTGAAGCGGCTGGCATTGAAAGGGCGCAGGTATTAGTTGCTTGTACAGCCAGCGATGAGATCAATTTATCCCTTTGTTATTTTGTTAGGGAAAGATATCAAACCAACCGTATCATAGCCAGAGTGAACAATCCCCGAAATGCATGGTTGTTTGATGAGAAATTCCATGTAGACGTTGCTCTGAATCAGGCTGAAATATTAGCCCGTTTGATCGAAGAAGAAATGTCCATGGGAGATATGATGACCTTGATGAAGTTAAGACGAGGAAATTATTCCCTGGTGGAAGAAAAGATACCCCCAGGAGCAGGGGCGATTGGAGTTGCGATAAAAGATTTGAAGCTTCCGGAGCATTGCGTGATTGCAGCCATCATCCGTCAAGGTGAGGTAATGATTCCAAGAGGGATTACGACTTTGGAAGCTGAAGACGAGGTTCTAGCGGTAACTGATACGAATGGCGCTGAACAACTGGCAAAATTTTTCACCCCGCCATTCTATCCGTAAATTGTTTGACCAAACAGAGTGCTTACAGTATAATCAACCGTCTGAAATTATTAATATTGAAAAGATTTGAAAGGGTAGAAGAATGCCAAAACGTACATACCAGCCAAAGATCCATAGGCGCTTGCGGGTGCACGGATTTAGATCACGAATGTCAACTGCTGATGGGCAGGAAGTATTAAAGCGCCGCAGAGCCCGAGGACGTCATAAGTTGACAGTTTCCATGAATAATCATGTGAAACGTATTAGATGGTAAACCGATATTTTTAGAAGACTTCATTCATTGAGAAATGGTCAGGTGGCAAAATGAACCGGAAATATCGCCTGACCAGGTCAAGCGATATCCAGCGGGTGCGGCGCTTAGGAAGATCATATGCCCACCCGCTTCTAATTTTGATAGTAGAGAATAGCCAACAGAATGACCAGCCCAGACTGGCGTTTTTAGCGAGTAAGAGCCTGGGAAATGCGGTTAATCGTAATCGGGCTAAAAGAATACTAAGGGAAGTGTTTCGGCATTATATTGCCTCGATTGAGAATGAAAAGAATATATTGGTTATTGCTAGAGCTGGATTGCTATCCAGTCCGTTTTTTCTAGTACAAAATGGTTGTAAGCAGATATTATATAAAGCCAGGTTAATTAGCGAGAATGACACAAACAACTGAAATACGATCAGAATATGCGTCTGAGCCTAGGTTGAAAGATCTTCCATTGACTTTGTTCACTTTACCGCGATGGACTCTTTTGTTGTTTATTCGTGGTTATCAAAAGGTAATTTCACCAGCGTTAGCTGGTAATACATGCCGGTTTTATCCATCATGTTCACATTATGGTTATCAGGCAATTTACAAATATGGGGTAATAAAAGGATCAATAATGGCTGTATGGAGGATTTTACGTTGCAATCCATTCAATGCAGGCGGGTATAATCCAGTTGATTAATCCAGTTACAAATTTATGGAAGGTTGAAAGAACATAAAATATGAGAAAAATTATTTTTCCAATCACGGTTATCCTGGTTATTTCCGTATTTATAACGGGATGTACTGGCACGGGAGTATCATCCAGTTGGCCGGGAATTACGGTTAATTCTGATACGATCTATACATCCTACGCCCAGGGTGTATATGCCATCTCTTCTGGAAATGGCAGTTTAATGTGGCGCTATCCAGAAAAAGCTGGAAAAAGCAATTTTTACGCCGCACCTCTCGTTACACCGGATGGATTGGTTATCGTTGGTGACTATAATAATGAATTACATGGAATTGACGCAAAAACTGGTGGTCCCCGTTGGACTTTCCAAGGCAACGGTAAATGGATTGCCCATCCTGTCTTGGACGGAGATGTTATTTATGCACCAAATAGTGATAGAAACCTTTATGCCTTGAATCTCAATGGTGAAGTTATCTGGAAATTCAAAACTGAAAATCTTCTCTGGGCTGATCCACTAATACTGAAAGGGGTTGTTTACCAAGCAGGGATGGATCACTTTTTATACGCCATCGATGCCAATACTGGCAAGCAAATTTGGAAGGTTGACTGCGGCGGAGCCATTATTGGTAATCCTGTCAATGCCAATGGAGAGGTTTATATCGGAACCCTTGCGAATGAACTTCTTGCAATTAAGACATCCACTGGGACTGTTATTTGGAGATTTAAAACAGGCAATGCTGTTTGGTCTGGTCCTTCAATAAAAGATGGCATCCTATATTTTGGCGACCTTGATGGTACGTTATATGCTATCGCAGAAGACAATCAAAAAGAATCCTGGCGTTATAAAGCAGATAGTGCGGTGATTGGATCACCATTACTAACCGACAGCCAGATCATTTTTTCATCAGAGAATGGCAATCTTGTTGCGCTTGACTACACTGGAAAGATGATCTACAACAAAAAATTAAGTGAAAAATTATATGGCACCCCAGTTGTTTCTGGAGAGAACATTATCGTAGGAACTACTGTCAAAGAAAACATTATTATTGCACTTGATTCCAATGGAAACCAGGTTTGGTCTCTGACCCAACCTAAATAAGGATAAATAACATGTGGGATACCATTATCATTACCCCGTTTGTAAATGTACTGCTTTACATTTATACACTTATGGGACAAAACTTTGGTGTAGCGATCATTCTTTTTACGATTCTTATCAAGTTGATTACACATCCTTTGACCGCCCAACAAGTAAAAGGCACAAAAGGAATGCAGGCTCTTCAGAGTGATAAACGATGGATCGAAGCACAGAAAAAGTATAAAGATGACAAGGAAAAGTTATCACAAGAACAGATGAAGCTCTACAAGGAGCTGGGTATCAACCCATTCGCTTCATGCCTTCCAACAATCATCCAGTTCCCTGTCATTATTGGGCTTTACCAGAGTATTATGCTCACGTTAGCTTCATCACCAATAGAGTTATTGAACCTTACGCGCCGCGTCTATTCGGGTTTTCTCAATGTATCTACACTTATTCCACTGAATAGTCGTTTTCTTTGGATGGATCTGGGTCAACCGGAAAGATTGAAATTAGATTTTCTACCATTTGGTATTCCGATTTTAGCGATTATCGTTGTTGCAACCACATTCCTGCAATCAAGGGCTATGACCCCGCCGACAGGAAACCCGGGAGATCAAGGAGCACAGATTAGTAAAGCCATGAACTTGTATATGCCTTTCCTTATGGGCTACTTGGCTTTGACATTTTCCTCAGGATTGTCTCTTTATTTTGTCGCAAGTAATATAGTTGGTATACTTCAGTATGCCGCTTTAGGACAGGTTGACCTCAAAAAAATGTTCTCGTTTATCAAATTACCAGACAAGAAAAAATAAGAGGGTTTTATGACCGAAGAAAGAACGACACTCGAAGTAATCGCACCGACAATTGAAGAAGCAATAGAATCCGGACTGGCTGACCTTAATTTATCAATTGATGATGTGGAAATTGAAATGATCGATGAAGGAAGTAAAGGGTTGTTCGGCCTGGGCGGACGTCAAGCCCGGATTAAAATATCGATCAAGAATGCGAAAACTACAATAAAATCGAGCAAAGTAGAAAAACCTGCCCGCGATATAAAACCTAAGCGGGAACCAAAACCAACTGTCAAAATAATAGCGCCAGTGGATGAGAAAGGTTTTCAAACAGACGGCGAAGACCACACTTTGAAAACAGCTCGTGAAACCGTTAGCGAATTATTGGAACAAATGAATATTCACGCTCAGGTTACTTCCACTTTTATGGATAAACCTGATGATAAGGGACAAATTGGCGTGCTGGTAGAGGTTACTGGTGAGGATTTAAGTGTATTGATAGGGCGAAAATCTGAAACACTGAATGCCTTACAGTATATTACCAGTTTGATCGTCGGTAAACGATTGGAAAAGTGGATTCCTCTGGTTATCGATGTGGAAGGATATCGAGGAAGAAGAGAACGTCAACTTACACAGTTAGCGCTTAAGATGGCTGAACAGGCGGTGACAACAGGTAGGCGTCAAATGTTGGAACCGATGCCTGCTAATGAGAGACGAATTGTACACTTAGCTCTGCGGGATCACCCATCCGTAATCACAGAATCCACGGGTGAAGAACCATTCAGAAAATTAACTATTCAAGTAAAAAAGTAGTTAATCTTGGATCTATATATTTGAGCGTTTCTCCGAATAATGGTGGAAACGCTCTCTGTTTTTTCAAAGAGGTACATGATGCGGGCAGTCGATATCATAATCAAAGTGCGTGATCATCAGGAATTAACCACTGACGAAATAGAATTCTTTGTAAAGGGTATTGCAGATGGTAGTATCCCGGATTATCAGATTTCTGCATGGGCAATGGCCATATTGTTAAATGGCCTTACAGCACGGGAAACAACTGAGCTTACGCTGGCTATGGCGCATTCTGGCGATGTACTTGATCTATCAAAAGAGGTTGCATTTGTCGTGGATAAACACTCAACAGGTGGAGTCGGAGATAAAACTACTCTTGTTGTAGAGCCAACCGTGGCTGCGTGTGGACTGCCAGTTGGGAAAATGTCTGGAAGGGGATTGGGATTTAGCGGTGGGACGCTTGACAAAATGGAATCAATCCCTGGTTTTCGGACTGACCTTAACCAGAATGAATTTATTGCACAATTAAAATCTCTAGGTTTGGTGTTGACTGGTCAAACTGGAGACCTGGCGCCGGCAGATGGAAAGCTTTACTCATTACGCGACGTAACCGGCACCGTGCCATCGATCCCACTTATTGCGGCTTCTGTGATGGGTAAGAAGATCGCGGCAGGGGCACAGGCAATAGTACTGGATGTCAAAGTCGGTTGTGGTGCGTTCATGACAAATTTGGATGAAGCCCGTGAGCTTGCAAAATTAATGGTAGAGATTGGTAAACTCAGCGGGAGAAAGATAACAGCGATTCTTTCGGATATGAACCAACCTTTAGGCTATGCGGTCGGAAATGCGATTGAAGTAAAAGAAGCGATAGACACCCTCAAAAGTGGTGGACCGGATGATTTCAGAAGACATTGTATTGTCGTGGCAGGACACATGCTGTTATTGGGTGGAAAAGCGCGAAACATTGATGTGGCACAAGGGTTGGCAGAAAAAGCGATTGAGACTGGCGAAGCATTTCAAATGTTCCGCAAGCTGGTTATTGCCCAGGGAGGTGATATTAGTTATGTCGACAATCCGGAAAAATTGCCCAGATCTGCAGTGACAGAAAATGTGTACTCAGATTCCAGCGGATACATTCATGAACTAAACGCCAGAATCATCGGTGAAGTATCTGTAATGTTAGGTGCTGGAAGAGAAAAGAAGAACGACCAGATAGATCATTCTGTAGGGTTGATCGTTCATCATAAAGTAGGCGATTGGATCGAAAAAAGCGACCATTTACTCACTATCCATGCTAAGGACTCGGATTATGTCAAACAAGCCAAGGATACTTTGCTTGGAGCAATAAAAATAACCGATTCAATGATAGATCCATTGCCATTATTTTATGATGTAATTAAATCCGATTAACATAAAGTATCTGAAGTTTCAAGGTGAGCTAGATTGACGCATCACAATGAATATGAGATAATTTGTAACAATTGAATAAAATGATGATAGAAAAGAGTAAACTTGGAATGGTAGCAGCGATCTCGAAGACGGTGAAAGTCGGGAAACCGGTCAAGTTGAAAATCCTTCTGGAGTTGTAAACTGAAAAGGCAATCGTCTGAATAAGTAAACCGGAATTGTTCTCCGTTATAAGAACGTTATCCATAACAAAAATGGATATTGAGGTGCCTGTAACATAACAGGAACCAGGGTGGTATCGCGGGAATTCTTCTCCCGTCCCTGATCGGGACGGGATTTTTTATATATTGGAGGAGTTGTTTATGGGATTTAAATCGGTTTCTCCCAAACTGGATGTTGTAAAGATGGAAGAGCAGATGCTGCGCCATTGGAAAATGTACAATGTGATCAAGCATGCTTATGAATTGAACAAAGATGGTCCCGAGTATGTCTTTTATGAAGGTCCACCCACTGCAAACGGTAGACCAGGCGTCCACCACGTTCTGGCCAGGTCATTCAAGGACATTTTTCCGCGCTATAAATCCATGCGAGGATTCCATGTTAGTCGACGAGGAGGGTGGGATACACATGGCTTACCAGTCGAGATCGAAGTTGAAAAGAAACTTGGCTTTACAAACAAGCAACAGATCGAAGACTATGGCATTGATAAATTCAACGAGGAGTGTCGAAAATCTGCCTTTACTTACATTCAAGAATGGGAGAAGTTGACTGATCGCATTGCATTCTGGGTGGATTTGGATACAGCTTACGTAACTTACAGGAATGAGTATATAGAATCTGTCTGGTGGATATTGAAATCACTCTGGGAAAAAGATTTGCTTTACCAGGGTTTCAAGGTTGTCCCATATTGTCCTCGTTGTGGTACCCCACTTTCTGATCATGAAGTCTCACTGGGTTATGAAGATGCTGTTGACCCCTCTGTTTTTGTACGTTTACCATTGGTGGACAAACCAGGCACATCGTTATTGATCTGGACTACAACCCCCTGGACGTTGCCAGCGAATGTGGCTGTTGCTGTTCACCCGGATGTTGAATACAGCACTATCGAACGCGAGATGCCAGAAGGCGGAACTGAAAGATTAATACTTGCTACTGCTTTAATTGAAAAGGTATTTGGAGAAGAATCTATTCGGATAGTAGATAGCTTCAAAGGAAAGGCGCTTAAAGGTAAGAAGTACCATCCGCTATTTACATTCATTCCTCCTGAAAAGCCGGCACACTATGTAGTAACAGCACAATATGTAACAACGGAAGATGGAACCGGATTAGTTCATATTGCTCCAGCATTCGGTGCAGATGATATGGAAATTGCCGGGGAGTATGATCTTCCAGTGATTCAGACCGTTGCTCCTGATGGTGCATTTGTGAGCGAAGTTAAACCTTGGAGTGGTATTTTTGTAAAAACGGCAGATCCGGCGATTATTGATGATCTCATATTGCGCGGGCTCTTATTCAGGCAAACAACGATCACTCATACATATCCATTCTGCTGGCGATGCAAGACGCCACTGCTTTATTATGCGCGCCCAACTTGGTTTGTTCGTACGAGCAAGTACAAAGACAAACTTGTTGATTTCAACAATCGCATTAATTGGTATCCCAACCACATTAAAAGTGGGCGCTTCGGAAATTGGCTATCGAATAATATTGACTGGGCACTCGGCAGGGAGCGTTATTGGGGGACGCCGTTGCCGGTTTGGACCTGTGAAGATTGCAATCACCAAATTTGTATCGGGTCTGTAGAAGAGTTAAGTCGGTTTAGTGGATATGACCAAAGTAACCTGGATCTGCACCGACCCCATGTGGATAATGTCCGTTTCCCATGTCCGGAGTGCAACGGAAAAATGCACAGGGTGCCGGAATTGATCGACGTGTGGTTCGATTCTGGTTCTATGCCATATGCACAATGGCATTATCCATTCGAAAACCAGGAGATATTTAAAGAACAATATCCCGCAGATTACATTTGTGAAGCAGTAGACCAAACCCGTGGGTGGTTTTATTCACTCCATGCGATAAGCACGATGCTTTTTGATCAGGAGAGCTTTAAGAATGTCATCTGTCTAGGTTTGATCCTTGATAGTGACGGACAAAAAATGTCCAAGACAAAAGGAAACATCGTTGACCCCTGGAGTGTGATCAATTCTCAAGGAGCAGATGCATTCAGATGGTATTTGTACACTGCATCACCTCCGGGGCAGGAAAGACGTTTTAGCGAAGATCTGGTGGGTGAAGTGATCCGCAACTTCACACTAACATTATGGAATACGTATTCATTCTTCATCACTTATGCGCGTTTGGATGGTTGGCAGCCGGATCCCAACATCACTCCAGAATATAATGACTTGGATAAATGGTTGCTTTCCGAGTTGAACACTCTAGTGCGGGATGTTTCAGATGCATTTGAGAATTATGATGTTACTGGAGCAACACGTCCTGTTGAAACATTTGTAAATTATCTTTCCACCTGGTTCCTGCGTAGATCCCGCCGGCGTTTCTGGAAAACAGAATCGGATGCAGATAAAAATGCAGCATATGCTACCCTCTACCAGGCATTGGTAGCTGTCAGCGCGTTACTAGCGCCGACAATGCCTTTCATTTCTGATGAGTTATATCAGAACCTTGTCCGTTCATTGGACGAAAATGCAATTGAATCTGTCCATCTGACGAGGTGGCCTGAATACGATGCGACATTGATCGATGAGGAACTCAATGTAGAGATGGAACTAGTGATGAAGTTGGCATCATTGGGTCACGCAGCCCGTAATAAAGCTAACCGAAAGGTACGACAGCCTTTGCAGGAAGTTGCTTTCTCATTGGGAAATATTGAAGAAAAGAAGATAATTGGCAAGTATGCAGATATTTTGTCTGATGAATTGAATGTGAAGCACGTTCGGGCACTGGACGCAGCTGGAGAAGCTGTTTCTTTCAGCTTAAATCCTTTGCCAAAACAACTTGGTCAGAAATATGGAAAGGAATTCCCTGCCATTCGGAAAGCAATTATCGAAATGCCATCAGAAAATGCTGCCCGGAGGTTGTTATCTGGCCAGCCGTTTACCTTAGATGTCGATGGCACTGGTTATGAAATATTCCCGGATGAAGTAGAGGTCCGGGCACAGGCTAAGGCAGGCTTCGCGGTGGCTTCTGAAGGTGCATATATGGCAGCACTAGTGACAGAACTGACTCCTGAACTGATCAAGGAAGGATTGGCGCGGGAATTTGTTCGACGAATTCAGGATGCACGCAAGCAGCAGGATTTTGACATTTCAGATCGAATAAAGTTACTCTATTCGGCCTCAGCAGGACTTGAAGGGGCAATTCTGACCTTTAGAGACTACATCATGGGCGAGACTCTTTGTGTATCTTTGGAGGCAGTATCCTCCAGTGATGTTGACTTTACCCAGGATGGTTTTGATGGGGAGCAGGTTTCCTTTATGATTACTAAAAGCTGATTAATATCAGTTGGTTGGGGAAAATGGCATTTTTCCTCTCGTGGTTCGGCAGGGGTTGACCAAAAGGTCGACCCCTGATTGTGTGCAATCGAATTAGAACCGGGCTGAGTTGTTCGACAACCCAATCTTGGTTAGTTAATAAACCAGCATAAGTGCCAATAATAGATAAGGTAAAATAAGATACATAATAAACTTCGGAGGAACATTGAATTCCAGGTTAAAAAAATACTTATTGCTTATAAGCATCGCAACTTTGATCGTTGTACTGGATCAGGTTACAAAATCAATTGTCAGGACGAACATACCCTATGGCAGTACCTGGATGCCGCTCGCATGGTTGGAACCATTTGCACGAATTGTTCACTGGAGCAATACTGGTGTAGCTTTCGGTATGTTCCAAGGTTATGGCATGATTTTTACCATAGTAAACTTGATTGTGGCCGCCATAATTGTATATTATTATCCCCGGGTACCTGTCGAGGAATGGCCTTTACGCATTGCAATGGGCATGCAACTAGGTGGGGCAATTGGTAATTTAATCGATCGCATATTAATTGGCGAGGTAACCGATTTTATTTCAATAGGAAATTTTGCGGTTTTCAATATCGCCGATGCATCCATATCCGTTGGCGTAGCAGTGTTACTTATTGGAATGTGGTGGAAAGACAGATTGGATGCGCGAAAAGTAGCAAAATTGGATCAGGAACAAGCAATGGAGCAATCAAACACAATTGAATAACTCAACTTTTTCTCACACATACTCAGAGCAGAAAAAAAAACGGTTGGATGTTTTTCTAACAGAAATGCACCAGGATCAATCCCGTAGCCGTGTTCAAAAGTGGATTACTGGAGGTGTGGTGACTGTAAATGAGAAAACCATCAGCAAGACAGGTTATATGCTCGAGGCAGGAGATTCTATACTGTTGAAAGTTCCCGATCCGGAACCAACTCAAACACTTCCTGAAAATATCAAATTGGACGTTTTATTCGAAAATGATGATGTCCTCATTATCAACAAACCAGCGGGAATGGTGGTACACCCGGGGGCTGGACATGCTACCGGAACAGTTGTGAATGCTGCCTTGGCTCATGCGCCTGAAATGGTCGGCATAGGCGGGGAAGGTCGTCCGGGTATTGTTCACAGATTGGACAAAGATACTTCGGGTATCCTCATACTTGCCAAAAATGATCTTTCGCATCGGTGGTTGCAAGACCAATTCAGGCTGCGGGAGATCCATAAAGTTTATATTGCGCTGGTTGATGGCAAGCCACCAACACCTGAAGGTATCATAGAAGCTGCAATAGCCAGAGATCCATCACACCGAAAACAAATGTCGATTGTACAAAATGATCGCGGACGAGAAGCTACATCGCAATATTCAACGATTAAGGAATATTCATCCCATACCCTCGTAGAAGTCCGTCCACTTACCGGCCGAACACATCAGATCAGGCTTCATATGGCTTTTGTGGGCTGTCCAATCGTGGGAGATCGTCTGTACGGCCATCGAAAATCTTCAATTGAGATCAGCAGGCATTTTTTACATGCTTCAAAAATAACATTTAAACTTCCAGGAAGTCTTGAATTGATCACATTAGAAGCAGCTCTGCCATATGATCTTAACTCTATCCTTGAACAATTAAACTAGGAGGTATCCATGGAATGGATCGATCTTCGGTCAGATACAGTGACAAAACCCACGCCAGATATGCGTAAAGCAATGGCCGAGGCTGAGGTCGGTGATGATGTGTTTGGAGAGGACCCGAGCATCAACAAACTACAGGAAATGGCAGCAGAAAAAATGGGCAAGGAAGCCGGATTGTATGTCACCTCCGGAACGATGGGAAATCTCGTGGCTGTCCTGACTCATTGCAATCGTGGGGATGAAGTGATTCTGGGAAATTTATGCCATACAACCCTTTTTGAAGCTGGCGGGATCGCCGCCCTGGGTGGAGTTCATCCGTTCACTATTCCCAATCAACAAGATGGCACATTATTACAGACAGATATAATTAACGCCATTCGCAAAGATGACGTTCATTATCCAAGTTCACGCCTATTAATGCTTGAAAATACCCATAATCGCTGCGGTGGTGTAGTATTATCTCCTCAATATACGAATAACGTTTCAAACCTGGCCCATGCGAATAATCTTTTTATCCATATGGATGGTGCCAGAATATTTAATGCAGCAGCTGCTTTGGGCGTGAAAGTCAGTGAATTATCGAACACGGTGGATAGCATTACATTCTGTCTGAGTAAAGGTTTGTGCGCTCCTGTTGGGTCTGTTTTGTGTGGGAACACAGAATTTATTAGGAAAGCACGTCGGATTAGAAAACAGTTGGGGGGTGGTATGCGTCAGGCGGGAATTATTGCAGCGGCCGGTATTGTTGCCCTGCAATCCATGACCGATCGGCTCGCAGAAGATCACCAAAGTGCAAAAATACTCGCGGAGGGGCTATCTCGAGTTGGCGGAATAATTCTGGATGACGGCTCACCACACACGAATATGATTTTTGGTAATTTGGCAAATCATATTTCTGTCGACGCTTCACAGATCGCTCAGTTATTTAAGGATAAAGGTATACTTGTCGGCGTTACAGGCCAGCGTAGGTTTCGATTTGTGACCCATTATTGGATAAATGATGAGATGGTGCGGAAGATCATTCAAGTATGGAAAGAAATCGCGAACGAACTGAAATAAGCAGGATTTAACTTCTGCTATAATGAAAATACACTCGAAGATATATTTCAGGGAAGAATTATGGATAAATTTATCACTCTTGAGCAAATTGATGAAGTAGTTTCTAGTATAAGGAACAAAACGGATGTAAGACCGAATTATGCGATTATTCTGGGGTCAGGTCTTGGCCACCTGGCAGATAGTGTCGAAAATAAAACGGAAATAATAACTTCAGCTATTCCACACTGGCCGCAATCTACAGTTCAAGGGCATTCCGGTAAGCTTGTCTTTGGCAAAATTGAGAAAAAATCGGTCATGGTATTACAAGGCAGAGCACATTATTATGAAGGTTACCCGATGGATCAGGTTGTATTACCTGTTCGTGTAATGCAACGGATGGCTATAAAAACTTTGATTGTAACGAATGCAGCCGGGGCAATTAATCCGGAATTTGTACCAGGGGACTTGATGCTCATCACAGATCATATAGGGTTGATTGGTATGGCTGGACTAAACCCATTGAGGGGACCAAATATTGATGAATTCGGACCCCGCTTTCCAGATATGAGTCAGCCATATGATAGGAAACTAGGAGACATTGCTAGAAAGATTTCCAAAGAAAATAAATTGGAAATGAAGGAAGGCGTCTATGTTTGTTTATCGGGACCATCATTCGAATCACCGGCTGACCTGAGATTCTTGCGGGCAATTGGCGCAGATGCCGTGGGAATGTCCACTGTGCCGGAAGTGATCACAGCCCGCCATGGCGGGACTCGAGTTATTGGCATTTCAGGAATCAGCAACAAAGCAAACCTCGACGGAAATACAATCACAACTCATGAAGAAGTATTAGGTGCCGGCGAAATAATCGTACCTAAATTGGAAAAATTAATTAGAGAGTTGTTGCGGATAGACTGACTCGAAGTGCAGTTAATTCGGAAAAAAATATTCAATAATGGCAGAGATTTTTCGTTTCTTAACCCTCGCCGAACCTTACCTGTTTTTCTTGCTTGGTATTGTCGGGTTCTTATATTTTCGTAAACTAATTCTTGCAATTGGAGATTACAAGAATTCCTTATTTGGCCTTGAAAAAGACAATGCCAGAGGACACATCTTTCAAGCCGGGGGAGTGATGGTATTGGTTCTCATTATTGCGGTCGGAGAGTTCATATTTGTATCATACATTGGAACAAACCCTGCGGTGTTTAATTTGAATGCAACCCCAACCTTAAATTTATCCTCGACTGAAACGCCCATATTTTCAGGGGAAATCCCCGCGGGAGTGATGTCAACCGATGATATGCTTGCGATCACCGAAGCCCCTTTAGGTGAGCCGAAGTGTATTTCAGGACAACTTGATTGGAGTTTTCCACTTGAAGGGGACGAATTGAAAGGTAAGGTAGAATTAAAAGGTACGACTAATGTGCCTGATTTTGGTTTTTATAAGTACGAGTATTCAATTGATAACGTCAATTGGAATACACTCCTTGCCGGCACAACTGTGGTTACAGATGGTGTGCTGGGCGAGTGGGATACATCCTTGCTAACTCCTGGAGATTATTTTTTAAGATTAGTTGTTACAACAACCCAGGGATCACCATTACCAGCCTGTATCATAAAGATCAGGATATTACCAAATTAGGAAAATTATGCCACGAATTGAAGTGAGAACAGCTGTTTTGGAAGATATACCCGCGATGATGGAATTGGATCATAGTTATCATACGGATTATGTTTGGCAGATGGATCTGATTTCTGAGGATCGATATGTAGGTGTAAATTTTCAGGAAAACAGGCTCCCGAGGTCTGTTAAGGTGGAATATCCACGCCTTCCCAAACAACTTTTTAAAGATTGGATTCATAGAGATGCTTTGCTGGTGGGTTTGTTGGACAAAAAGCCAGTTGCATACATCAGTGTATCGGAAGATCTGGCGCCTTCATCGGGTTGGATAACTGATCTGGTGGTGGCACCAATTCATCGACGCTGTGGGATAGCGACTGCTCTGGTTATGGCGGCGGAAGATTGGGCATCATCCAAACGGATAAAGCGCATGATCATCGACATGCAATCCAAGAATACCCCAGGTGTTAAATTGGTAAGGAAAATGGGGTTTGAATTCTGCGGATATAACGATCATTTTTATGTTAACCAGGACATTGCGTTGTTTTTCTCGCATTACCTAATTTAAGGTAGTAAAGAGGCATTCGTGAGCTGGTGGGTTGGACTTCAAGCCATTTTCAGAACAATCAGCGAGATTCTTGCGGCGGGAATTGCGATTACGGCAGTTGCTCTCTTATTGTATTCTTTAACCTTTAATCAAAAAGATCGTATTGCCCGCACTTTCACCTTAATATTAATTTGTGTTGCAACAGTTTTCACTGCAGATGCGTTTAGCAGTACCGCGGCGACTTCCGACAGCATTGCCTTTTGGCTAAAAATCCAATGGATAGGTATTCTATATCTACCACCAACATATTTGCATTTTTCTGATGCCATCCTCGCCACAACTGGAAAGCCAAGCAAGGGGAAACGCCGTTGGTCCATTCGAGCAACATACATTATCTCAACCTGTTTTTTGTTGACTATACCGCTAAACATGTTCCTTGGCCCATTGGTGATGCTTGATGAGCCAGCTGCCTTTTTACAGCGTACAATATTTACAGATTTATTTTCGATTTACTATATTCTGAGCATGATAGCGAGTTGGATCAACTTTACTCGTTCATACCAGCGGACAACTACACCAACAACCCGTAGACGAATGTTTTATCTAATCACAGGCGCCCTCGCTCCGGCATTGGGAAGTTTTCCCTATTTGCTATATGGTTCCTCATTTGCTTCTGACCACGGATTGATTTTTTGGATTGTTGTCATGGTTAGCAATATTTTGGTGGGTGGCTTGATTGTAATGATGTCTTATTCGATCGCTTTTTTTGGTGTCAATTGGCCGGATAGAGTTGTGAAAAGGCGATTGTTTAAGTGGATCATGCGTGGACCTGTGACAGCAATAGTGGCACTCGGATTTACTACTATCATAAGACGAGGTGGCAGCTTCTTTGGTATGGAATATACAGCATTGGTTCCAATTACCATGACTTTGACGATATTGATTTTTGAGTACATGATTACAATATTTTCTCCAATATGGGAGAAATGGATTTTTAATAATAATGATCAGGAAGAAATTGACCTAATCACAGACTTATCTGACCGTTTGATGACTCGAAATGACCTTCGACAGTTTCTGGAAGCTGTACAGGCAGCAATTAGCGACCGTTTTCAATCGAAAAGCGTTTTTATTGCTGCTTTTACTGACGGCAATTTGAATATGGTAGTTTCTCAAGGAGATACCAGTTTCTTGGAAGAGAATCATCTTGAAGAGAGTATCCTGCCTGCAATGATTAATAAAGGGACATCAACAGATATATTCAAATGGGGATCGTATATACTTTTACCGTTATTCGAAGAAGGAAAGTTGGATAAAAGCCTCCTTGGAATTTTGGGCATAGAAAAAGTTGACCAGGAAAATTTCGATGATGATGACAGGCAAGTATTAATACTTTTAAGTAAACGGATCATCCTTGCTCTGGTCAATCGGGCATTACAATATGAAGTCTTTAAAAAAGCCCAGGAATTAAGCCCGCAGTTTGAACAATTTCAACAAATGAGAGCAGAAAGCCGATTCCCCACAGTGGATGACCTTACTGAAACGGATTTTACTGTACCTACTGATGTATCCAACATGGTGAAGGACGCTTTAACTCACTTTTGGGGGGGGCCAAAACTGGCTGATTCGCCATTATTAAAACTGAATATTGTCCAGAAAGCACTAATTGAGAATAATCAAAATCCAACCAATGTATTAAGGGCAATTCTCAAAGATGCAATCGAAAGTGTAAAACCCGAAGGGGATAGAAATTTTACAGGAGAATGGATTTTGTATAATATTTTGGAAATGAAATTCATGCAGGGAAAGAAGGTGAGGGAAGTCGCATTGAAATTGGCTATGTCCGAAGCTGATCTTTACAGGAAACAAAGGGTTGCCATAGAATCTGTTGCCAAGGCAATACTCGAAATGGAAAGCAAAACAGATAAAGCAGAGGCATATAATTTGCAACGCTAATTGTAATGATTATTGGAAATTATAAGTGTATGTGTTTGGAGGGGAAATGGGTACTTTAAAACGGGATGGAATTATGACTCCAGAAGAGTTGACACCGGATGAAGCTTGGTGGAATTCGATATTGACAGAAGAAGAAAAAATCGTTTCATCTTTGCCGGATATTGAAATTCAAGAAAAAACAGAAAAATTCAACCAGGCAAAAAATGATTGGACATACCTGGAGACAATATATAAGAACGACGATGTGGTTGTTTTACATGTAACCGGGTACAACAAAGGTGGTTTACTGGTTGAAGGTGACAATATCCAGGGATTTGTCCCAATTTCCCATTTGGTCCAAATTCCCTGTAATGAACGTGAAGAGAAACGGAAAGAGTTACTGCAACAATACGTAGGAAATGAGATTCCGCTAAAAATTATTGAATTTGTACCATGTGATGAACGGTTAGTTTTTTCAGAAAGGGCAGCGCTAGCCGGACAGGGAAAACGTAAGGCTCTCTTTGAAAACATCCATGTGGGTGACGTCGTTTGGGGAACAGTCACGAATATTACTGATTTTGGTGTGTTTATCGACCTGGGAGGGTTGGAAGGTTTGATCCATGTCTCAGAGTTATCCTGGGGAAGAGTTCAATACCCGGGAGATATTTTATGTATTGGTCAACGCATAGAAGCTGAGGTGCTCAGCGTGTCGGTAGAAAATGCCCGGGTGGCGTTAAGTTATAAGCGATTATCAAAAAACCCATGGGATTCAATTTTGGATATATATGCTCCTGGAGATATCGTCACAGGGAAGATCACAAATATCACAAAATTTGGCGCTTTTGCAGCCTTAAAAGAGGGTGTAGAAGGTCTGATACATATATCAGCTATCAATTTACCGGAACAAAACATGTCTATTGAACAGTATTTGCACAAGGATCAATGCGTTCAGGTTCGAATATTGCACATCGATTCTGAAAAGAAACGTATAGGTTTATGCCTTGATTAGTATGGATTATTAATGTCGCGAAAAATAGTAAAAAGAAAAGAATATTCGTATTCTGGTAACAAATCGGCTTCCTCATTCAGTGAAGAGGCCAATTCGGCTTTAAAGAAATCATTAGACGGGGTGGTATATCTTTCTACTCATTATGGCCGGTTTGCAAGGGATGTGCTGGGTATTACCCTTATATTTTCTTCCATTCTGACTTTCCTAGCTTTGTTGGGATTGACCGGTGGTGTTGTTCTACGTCCCTGGTCTGACTTTTTACTGCACTGGTTTGGCTGGGGGGCGCTTCTCATCAATATTTCTGTGGGCTTCATGGGGTATTTTGTACTAAAAAGAAAAGGTGATTTTTGGTCTTTGTATTTTTGGAAAATTGTATATTTTGAAATGCTGGTAGTTAGCCTGTTGAGTCTCTTTGCTGTATTGACAGACTACGATCTGGGATTGGCTGAGGCAGGTATAGGTGGAGGTTTGGTCGGCTGGGCGTTAGCGCAGATGACAGCCGAAATTGTTGGGAGGACTGTTGCAGGTGTTGTGTGGTTAATCATTCCAGCTCTTATGATCTTATATGCAGCAGCTGTCATAAGGCAAAAGCGTAGATCCTCAAGAGGTGAGGGTCTCAATGGTCTTATCCTGAATGGAGAATCAGGGTCAATTAAAAGGCTAACTGTTCAGAAAAGGCGGGAAGAAACGGAAGGGAAACAGCCTCACTTGCCTATCCAGGCTGGCAGGCAGCAAAAAAGTGATAATACGAAAAATGACTACAGATACCCAAGTTTTAGAGCTGAAGAAAATAAACAGAATTTAGGCAGTAATCAGTTGAAAAATTTGGCTAAAGATTCATTAAAAACCATTGAAAAGAATAATAATGCGCCTATCGCGGCGGGAAAATCAATAAACAGAGAAAGCAGCCTGCCACCACTCTCATTGTTAATGGAAGACCAGGTTGTGAGATTGGATGAAACAACAATCAACCAGACAGCATCCATCCTGGAAAAAACATTGATGGATTTTGGCATACCTGCCAAGGTAATCGGATACAGGATGGGGCCAACCGTTACTCAATTTGCTGTCGAACCGGGGTATACCGAGAAACCTGCACCTGAAGGCCAAACCCTGAAGCAGAAGGTTCGTGTATCCCAGATTTCACAATTATCGAAAGATCTGGCGTTGGCTTTATCTTCCACCTCCATTCGAATCGAAGCGCCTGTGCCTGGTAAATCTTATGTCGGGATTGAAATTCCAAATGTTCGCTCTGTTGTTGTCAGGATGAAATCTTTGCTTGAGAGCGATAAATTTAACAAACTTAACTCTCCGCTGGCTGTTGCTCTAGGACGGGATGTCTCGGGTCAGCCTGTCGTGGGTGACCTATCCCGAATGCCACATCTATTAATTGCAGGTACTACAGGTTCCGGTAAATCAGTTTGCATCACTGCACTGGCAGCAAGCCTGGCGATGAACAACTCCCCAGAGGATTTGAGATTGGTGATGATCGATCCGAAGATGGTTGAACTTGTCCGTTTTAACGGATTACCACATATGTTTGGCAAGGTTGAAACGGAGCTCGAACGAATACTTGGCGTTTTGCGGTGGGTAACTCAGGAGATGGACAGACGCTATATTGCATTCTCCGGTATCGGTGCTAGAGACCTTGATGCTTATAACAAGAAGATGGAGAAACGCGGAGAGGAAGTTTTACCAAGGATCGTTGTTTTTATCGATGAATTAGCAGACCTTATGATGAGCGCCCAGGCTTCAACAGAACCATTACTGGTCCGACTGGCACAATTGGCAAGAGCAACTGGTATTCATATGATTGTGGCTACCCAGAGACCAAGTTCCACAGTAGTTACTGGATTGATCAAAGCTAATTTTCCTGCACGTATCTCCTTTGCTGTTTCCTCGCATGTCGATTCTCGTGTTATTTTGGATAGCACAGGAGCAGAGAACCTTTTAGGCCGCGGTGATATGCTTTTTCTGGATCCCGAGAAAGCTGTTCCTGTACGAACTCAGGGCGTGATGGTTAGCGATGCGGAATTGGAAGGCATAATTTCACATTGGCAAAAGGAACAGCCTGAAAGCATAAACAATAATGCCCCATGGGAAAATATGCTATTTGAGGAACAGGAAAATGGCGGCGATGATTTGATCCAGCAGGCGATAGAGGTAGTGAAGCAATCCAGGCGGGCGAGCGCATCCTTGATCCAACGCAAGCTTCGTATCGGTTATCCAAGAGCAGCGAGAATAATCGAAGAATTGGAAGAAATGGGTATAGTCGGTCCTGGCCAGGGTGGGGGAAAAGAGCGTGAAGTTCTCATCGACCTTGATGAGGATGCAGACAACTTTCTTGAAGATTAAACACAATAATGATATTAGATTAAAAGAGGGGTGATTATGGTAATATTATTTATTATCTTAATCAAAGGGTGAACTGTGGAGAGTCAATCAAAAAAAGAAAGTATTAGCATCGAGATGTTCTTAAGGAAAACATTTAAAGGTGTTTTAGATGCCATCGGAACAGCAGTCAATAAAACCGGTATTTTACCAAATACTGTTACTATAATTGGTCTCGCAGGAAACGCCTTTGGGGCATATTTGCTGGCCACTGGTCACATAACATGGGGTGGGGTAGTTATCCTCGTTATGGGGCCAATTGACGCGCTGGATGGCACGATGGCGCGCCTGAGGGGAGAGCAAACAGTTTTTGGCGCTTTTGTCGATTCCGTTACCGATCGATATTCTGAACTCGTAATCCTGGCTGGATTAATGATCTATTTCATATCCCGACAGGATTCTCTTAATGTAGGATTGGTTTACTTTGCAGCGGCGGGCTCGATTTTAGTTTCGTATGTGAGAGCCCGGGCTGAATCATTGGGATATACTGCCAAGGTAGGAATATTAACGAGGGTTGAACGATATCTTGTATTGGCTCCTTGCCTAATTTTCAATTTTCCCCATATAGCTATGTGGGTCATCGCAATATTTTCAAATTTTACTGCCTTACAAAGAATCTTTTCTGTCCGAAAACAGGCTTACGAACAAAAACAGATACTAGCATATAAGAAACCTGCGAAATAGATCAGGTTAAAAAGTAGAGGAATAACATGCGTGAAGGAATTCAATTAGGACCATTTATTATTCATTATTATGGTGTGATCATTATGTTGGGAGCATTACTGGCTGCTTGGATCGCTACCAAACAAGCGCGCGCAGCCGGTGGTGAGCCGGATATGATTTGGGATATGCTGCCCTGGCTGCTTATCGCCGGGATAGTTGGTGCACGAATCTGGCACATCCTTACGCCTCCAGCATCAATGGTCGCCATTGGTTTGGATACCAAATATTATTTCACCCATCCCATCGATGCTATTAGCATATGGAAAGGTGGATTGGGCATTCCCGGAGCGGTGGTCGGAGGTTTGTTAGCGTTAGTCTGGTATTGTCGAAAGAAAAAAGTAGATTTTCGAAAATGGGCAGACTATATTGCTCCAGGGTTGGCTGTTGCGCAAGCAATTGGACGTTGGGGAAATTTCATCAATCAGGAACTTTACGGTGCCCCGACCTCTCTTCCCTGGAAAATATTTATTGATCCAGCCCATAGGATTGCTGGGTATACGGATCAGGATTACTATCACCCGCTCTTTTTATATGAATCAATTTATAATCTGGCAAATATGGGCATCCTCATCTGGATAAGCCAATTCTACAAGGATAAACTCAAGCCTGGCGACGTTTTCCTGGTTTATGCCATCATCTATCCGCTAGGACGTTTTTTGCTTGAGTTCTTGAGACTTGATGCATCAAATTTGTTCAGCCTGAATATCAATCAAACATTAATGGCTGTTGTCGGTTTGACCTCGCTGGCGATATTAGTTCTTAGGCATCGCAAATCGAACAAAGAACCAGCGACGATCGCGGATGAGGAATTGCAAGCCATTGAAAAGGAAGAATTGCAGGATAGTAATTAGTTTTCAATTGAAAGCATTTATTTATGAATTCGTTAACAATCGAGGCGAGAGGCTTAAGTAAGAAATTTGATGAATTTCTAGCCGTAGATAACCTCAGCCTGAATGTAAATATGGGGGAAATTCTGGTCTTACTTGGTCCGAATGGAGCGGGGAAAACTACAACGGTCCGAATGTTGACTTCAATCCTCAAACCGACATCTGGTTGGGCAAAAATATCTGGCTTTGACGTGGTTTACGAGCCGGATAAAGTAAGAGCATCCGTTGGTGTATTAACAGAACACCATGGGTTGTATGGCAGAATGAATGCCGATGAATATCTAATATTCTTTGGAAGCCTTTATGGAATATCAGCGCAAGAATCCAGGAAGCGAAGCACTAGATTAATGGAGCAGTTCGATTTGCACGCCGGAAAAAAGCGGTTGGCTGAATATTCTAAGGGGATGAGGCAGAAATTAGCCTTGATCCGTGCGCTCTTGCATGAACCTCCTGTTGTCCTGTTGGATGAACCAACATCTGCGATGGACCCGGAAAGCGCTTTCATGGTGAGGGAAGCCATTCGCGACCTGCGTTCATCCAGCCGAACAATTGTATTGTGTACACACAACTTACGCGAAGCGGAAGAACTGGCGGATCAAATTTTGATTATTAAATCCGGAAGAATCATTCTGGATGGCGAACTTGAACAGGTCAGAAGAAAACTGCTGGGTCCTCAGGAATTCATTATTAATTATAAAGGTAAGCTTGATGGCCATATGAAGGAATTAGCTGGAATTGCAACCTGTATCCAACATAGAGATGGTTTCCTGCATTACTCAACAGAAAACCCTGACACGGCCAATCCTCAAATAGTCCGGGCAATTACTTCAATTGGACTTGATATTCTGACTTTGGAGAAATATCAACGGAGTCTGGAAGACATCTATTTACAGATCATTAATCAAGAAACGGAAAATCATCATGTGGCGTGAGATTCAACCTGCTCTCATGATTACCAAGCGTGAAGTCCGCGATCAGTTTAGAGATTGGCGTATCATCTTTCCCATTTTAGGGCTAACAGTATTTTTCCCCTTCTTGATGAATTTCACGGCAAAGACAGCATTGGATTTTGTTTCCAATTATGGCGCTTCGATCATTGCAGATCGTTTGGTGCCGTTTTTATTCATGGTGGTTGGATTTTTCCCAATTTCCGTATCTTTAGTTATTGCACTGGAATCTTTTGTAGGCGAGAAGGAAAGGGGTTCGATAGAACCCCTTTTAAACACACCACTTAAAGATTGGCAGATCTACCTTGGAAAGCTATTATCCTCTACAGTTCCACCGTTGATGTCGAGTTATATCGGGATGGCAGTATATCTTGTAGGATTATCCATATCTAAAGTCACGTTACCTGATATTAGTATCATTCTACAATTAGTAGCACTAACGACAGTTCAAGCTGTTGTGATGGTTGCCGGTGCAGTGATCGTTTCCACCCAAACAACATCTGTCCGAGCCGCGAATTTGCTGGCTTCATTTATCGTCATTCCGTCAGCGTTATTGATCCAAGGGGAGAGTGTTGTCATATTCTGGGGAGATTACACTACACTGTGGTGGGCGGTTCTGGGGATGACAATTTTCGGCATCCTCCTGGTACGGGTAGGTCTGGCGCATTTTAGACGGGAAGAGCTCCTTGGACGTGAAATCGATGTATTAAATATTAAATGGGGCTGGAAAGTATTTTCTACTCGGTTTAAAGCAAACTCAATAAACCTAAGGGAATGGTATCTTTTTGTATTCAAGTCGATCGTAGAACACAGAATTCCAATTCTTATTGTAACAATCCTGTTTCTTTCAGGGCTTGTGATAGGGTACCAGCAATCCTTCAAGTTTATTATCCCACTGGATCAAGCTGGAGTGACAGATCTTGAAAATCAGATCGTGAATGTTATGAAAGACATTCCAGTTGCTTCGGTGAAACCAGTTTTTGGCATCATTTGGCAAAACCTCCGGGTTTTATTACTTGCTCTTCCGCTAGGATTCTTTTCATTAGGTGTAGCTGGAATTTTACCCGGAATCGCATCGCTCGCTGTTGCAGGTTATTTGATGGGAGTCTTGAGCCAGGCTGGGTTGACCCCGATTAGTTATCTTCTAGCATTCATTCTTCCGCATGGAATATTCGAAATCCCGGCAGCAATTATCTCTACAGCATCTGTGTTGAAAATGGGTGCATTAATGGCAAAACCAGATGCTTCCAGAACAGTAGGGGAGGTAATGCTGCAAAGCCTTGCAGAATGGGTTAAAATCATGTTAGGTGTAGTCTTACCACTCTTAATAATTGCTGCTGCAGTTGAGGTATGGCTGACACCAAAAATTGCCTATTTGGTTCTGAGATAACGAGGGGTAAATGCCAGAATTAACGATCATTGGATCAGCAAACGCAATACCGGGTCAGAAAAGGGATACTACCTACCTATCTCTACGAACAAACGAGAAATTTATATTAATCGATTGTGGAACAAATGCTATTGTTAGGTTACAGAAAATTGGCGCAACACCTGAAACAGTAACCGACATCGTTATCACCCATTTCCATCCGGATCATGTAGCAGGATTGCCATTGTTATTAATGGATCTTTGGCTATTAGGACGAAAATCCTCGCTGAAAATTCATGGTTTGGCACAAACTAATCAAAAAATTCAAAGTATGATGGAACTATTTGATTGGAAGAACTGGCCAGAATATTTCGAAGTGAATTTTCAAGTTATTCCTGGGGAATTTTCAACAGTTTTAACTGATTCAGATGTTACCATTACTTCAAACCCAGTGCAGCATTTAATTCCTACCATAGGGGTAAATATCACAGATAACCTTCTTAAATATTCGATAGCATACACCTGTGACACAGAACCTTGCAAGGGTGTGGAAAAGTTGGCAATGGGTGCCAATATCCTTATCCATGAGGCAGCAGGCGATGCCAAAGGCCATTCAACAGCGATACAAGCCGGGGAGGCAGCCGCAAGGGCTGAGGTAGATCAGCTTGTGCTAATTCATTACCCGGATGTTCTAGATGGTAAAAAGCTTATTGCTGAAGCTAATGAAAAATACGCTGGAAAAGTGGTATTAGCAAAAGATGGATTAACATTTTCCTGGTGATTACCCGTAGTCTAATCCCCCCATTTTATACTTCATCTTGCTAATTGTTTACCCATTTTGATTTTATTTCATAACGGTGCTACATAGCATTTATTCTCGGGAGGAAAGCATGAAAAAAATTGTTATTTGTGGCGGAACAGGGACGGTTGGATCAGCGCTGGCTGAAAAATTAGCTGATAAAGGATATGAAGTTGTAATACTATCCAGAGGTCAGCCTAATCTAACATCAGATGGGAGGATTAAGTTTGTGCATTGGGATGCAAAAACAGTGGAAAGCTGGTCCCAAGAACTTGAAAAAGCGCAAGGTGTCATCAACCTTTCTGGCGAAAATATTGGTGCGGGGTTGTGGACTAAAAGCAAAAAGGAAAGGATTCTTTCAAGCAGGTTGGATGCAGGAAACGTGTTGGTGGAAGCGATTCGCATCTGTCGTGAAAAACCTGAACAATTTATTCAGGCATCAGCAATCGGAATTTATGGAATTTCTGAAACTGAGGTGTTCGAGGAAGACTTTGAGATAGGCAATGATTACCTGGCAAAAATTGGAATCAAGTGGGAGGAATCAACGGCAGCGGTTGAAGAAATGGGTATTAAGCGGGCAGTTATTAGAACGGGAGTTGTTCTTGATCTCAAAGAAGGCGCTTTTCCAAAAGTTTTACTCCCATTTAAAATATTTATAGGCGGTAGGTTGGGCACAGGCAGGCAGTGGTTCTCGTGGATTCATCTCCAGGATGAGGTGGATGCCATTATTTACATTGTTGAAAACCAGTTGGATGGCATTTTCAATCTGGTTGCTCCAAATCCAATGCGGAATTTTCAGGTCGCAAAAACCATCGCTGAGGTTTTTCAACGTCCAAATTGGTTTCCGATTCCTGGTTTTGGTTTACGCCTACTTTTAGGCGATATGAGCACACTTGTACTGGATGGACAAAATGTACTACCGAAAAGGTTGTTGATTGCTGGATACAATTTTAAATTTGCAGAATTGAAAATGGCCCTAATATCTCTCAAAAATAAAAAATGAAAATCTAATTACGTATTTCCCTCCATCCGATTTTTCAATTTTATGATGAAAAACTTCTCAATAATAATGCTTGTACATGTTATAATCGCTTTATGTCTGGAATAATTGTTAACTATTTCTCAGAATAAATCATTGTTGCGGAAAAGGTGCGCCCTCTCCGCTGAGGGCGTTTTTGGTTAAACAAGGTGGAGGAATGATGAACATTGAAGAACAAGTACAGTATTTGATGCAGGGAACCGAATATGGTGATGAAAACCTGAGTAAAGCGATGGAGAACGAACTTCGTGATCGGTTGATAATTGCTGATAAAGAAAATCGACCACTACGCATCTATACAGGTTACGATCCTCGCAAAGCAGATCTGCACCTTGGGCATACTGTTACCATGCGTAAGATGCGGCAATTCCAGGAACTTGGACATGATGTAATTTTTCTAATTGGTAGTTTTACTTCTTTAATCGGTGATCCATCAGATAAGGATAAGCTGCGGCCGATCCTTACTGCGCAAGAAATTGAAGAAAATGCCAGGACATATGCAGAACAGGCATTTAAGATTCTTGATCCGGAAAAAACTTCAATCCGGTATAACGCTGAATGGCTGTCCAAGCTAACATTTGAAGATCTGATCAAGCTGGCGAGTAATTTTACAATCCAACAATTTTTGACTCGTGAAAATTTTAAATTACGCTGGGAAAAAAATGACCCACTATATTTGCATGAAACCTTTTACTCCATCATGCAGGGCTATGATGCCTATGCTCTTAATACTGACGTTCAGGTTGGCGGTACAGACCAGCTATTTAATATTGTCACTGCTGCCCGTAAATTGATGACCTATTTGGGGGCGAAGCCTAATATTGGAATAATTCTTGGGATTCTGCCAGGCACTGACGGTATTGTAAAAATGAGCAAAAGCCTTGGAAATCACATTCCAATTAATTCTGATGCGACTGATATGTATGGAAAAGTAATGAGCATCCCGGATACTGCCATGCCTCCTTACTCACGACTGGTTACCCGTTGGACGCCTGCTGATATAAAAAGGCAGGAGGACGGATTGTCAGATGGTAGTATCCATCCACGTGATGCAAAGATGGCTCTGGCTTGGGAAATTACAAGTTCATTTTACAACGATACAGAAGCCAATGAAGCACAACATACCTTTGTAACAATGTTTCAGAAGAAAGATATTCCTTCAGAAATGCCATCCTTTCCATATCAGGCTAATGAAAAATTGTTAGACGTATTATTGGCCTCCGAACTGGTGAATTCAAAAGGGGAAGCTCGCAGGCTGATTTAGCAAAACGGCGTTAAACTGGATGGAGAGGTATTGTCTGATCCTTTTTCACAAGTTCCACATGCCGGCGTACTACAAGTTGGCAAGCGGCATTTTGTAAGATTAATATAAAGGAAATTCAGGGCGACCGATTGCTGAGTTTAGATTTATTGAATGATCTGGGAATTGGTGATTTGACGAATAAGTATCTTGCCAATTTCAATTGCCACTGTCGGGTTATCCTCTTCAAGTAGTATTGCAAAAGCTACAGGTACGCCTTGCCAGCTGCTATTTGTACCACCAACAAACCAGGTAACTATGTTAGTTGTACTGCTAAGACCTTTCCCAACCACTCCCCAGGAAGGGAAGTTCAGCGTTGTGAATGCTTCATTGACCGTGTTTGCTGCTTTTTTAGTGAATACCAGTTGATCGTTCGAAATTGATTCAATCAAACGCCATTCTCCGTTTGAGAGCTGGTATGAAGGTGCTAATATTGGAGATGGCTTCTGCCCATTAGCACTGATTGAGGATGCTGCGATGACCATTTGAAGTGGAGTCACACTCAAGGATTCCTGTCCGATGGATGCTGCTTTCAAGTTCTCAATACCTCCCGGATCATGAATCGTAGGTCCTTGAAAGATAAATTGAGGATAAGAAAAGAAACCTATTTTTGAATATAGATCATACAAACCAGATTTTCCGAGAATCCGTCCGAATTCCAGAAGGCTATGCGGGCAGCCCCTTTGGAGTGTATCTGAAAGATATGTTTCACCTGTCTCACCTTTAATTGTACATTCTACGTTCATCCCTTTATATGAGACAGAATCGTTTGATCCTTCTGGCAGCGGCAGATTTTTATCAAGCGCATCTGCCATGAGAAAAGGCCCGAGAACAGTACCTGGAGGATAGGATCCTTGTAGAGCACGATTAAGAAGGGGTGATTTCGGGTCTGTAACTACTGCTTCCCAAATGGAATCCAGGTTGGATGGATCGATCCATGGATGTGACACAATGGATAAGATTTCTCCAGATTGGGCATTCATTGCGATTATAGTTCCAGTGTGGTTTCCCAGTTGTTCATCCAGGGTCTTTTGCAAATTAAGATCGATGGATAATCTCACTGTCGCTCCTGCTGGAGGATGGTTATAAACTAAGTTACTCCACCAAATATTTAAGGGTGGGTTAGATTCCAAACCCCTCAAGAATGAATCAAGGAATGATTCCAAACCAGACTGCCCATAATAAAAATTGGAATACCCGGTGGTCGAAGAAAGAGGTGGATAGCTATAATTTCGAATGTAATTTCCTGATATGCCTTCGGAACTATTGATAACTACTCCATTGCGATCTACCAGATTCCCACGAATAACGAAAGAATCTGCAATTGCTCGACGAAGATTGTCGCTACGGGATATTAAGTCATCTTTCTTAACAATTGCCCAGTAGGGCAAAAGAATTAATGTAAGTACGACAGTAATGAGTATTACTGAAAGAATGATTCCGCGATCGATAGATCGGGGTTGGGCAATTTCGATAGCCCCTTCTTGCTGTTCACTGATTTGGGTGAGAATTCCTGCTGTAATTAAACATACGATCAATGAAGACCCACCATAGGAAAAAAAAGGAAGAGTGAGTCCGGTGAGTGGGAATAATCGAATATTTCCGCCAATAATTAATAATCCTTGTGTTACCAACCAAAATGAGATCCCAAATGCAAGCATTGACAAGAAAGTACTTTTCACCCGGTTTGCAATCGAGAATCCTCGAAATGAAAACAGTACTAATAAAAGTACTACACCAGCGGACCCAAATACACCTGATTCTTCCGCGATAGCTGAAAAAATAAAATCTGAAGCCGTTACCGGTACCAAGGTTGGGCTTCCCATTCCAGGACCTGTACCTAAAATCCCGCCAGCCGCTTGTGATATCAATGCTTGAATGATTTGATAAGAACGACCTTCCGGATCAATCCATGGATTTATCCAAGCGTGTACGCGTAATTGAATAACATCAAACAAGAAAAACCCTGCAATAAAGGCAGTCAGGAATACAATAACACCACCTATAAGAAATCTTCTATCCCCTGTACCGACAAATACCATAACCACGTATATGGCTATAATCAGCGAGACCGTTCCTAGATCCTTTTGGACAAGAAGGATAAGCACTGCTCCTATCGTAATTAAAACAGTGGGAAAAATATATGATTGCAGTTTGGCATTTAATATTTTCTTTTTTGAGAGGTAGGCACTTAAATACACTATAAACAATAACTTTAACGGTTCGGATGGCTGAAGGGTAAAACCTTTGAATTGTAACCATAAGCTGGGTTGGGCAGAGCGATCCAGCAAACCGGGAAGCAAGGTGAGTAGTATGAGAATAAAACCAAGAGTAAGCCAGATATTGGTGTATTTTTTCAAGATATGCATGAATTTTGGATATTTCAGGATGAACAAATAAAGCATGCTCCCAATCAAATACCAAATCGTCTGACGCAGCCCTAAATATGGAGACAAACGCCATATGACCATCAAACCCCAGCCACAACTAATAAATACCAGATGTAAAATGTATGGGTCCTGATGAGGGACATACCGGGAAGAAAGTTTTGATAACAGGAGGAAAATCACCAGCCACACGATGAAGCCAATCCAATGCTGAAATCCAGATTGGAATGATAAAGATTTATTCTCAATAATAGAAGAGAGTGTTAGCGCGATTGCGTAAAGAGTAACAAAAATCACAGCCAGGCTGGAAAGCCTGTTCTGAATAAATGCGATATAACCAGGTTGACGGTGGTTCGGGATATTAATTTCCAATGTGATTATATCTCTTTAGAAAGATGTCCAGGGTTTCTTTTGCTTGTGTACTGATTGCATTCGGCTGTGTAATGATTGCATCCTTAAGAGAATTATGGCATTCACAATCCTCTTCCAGACGTGGGTCAGTAATTATTGAGCGTATACACATTTTTGCCGCCTGTGTATTTTTACGAAGTGTCCGAATAACCATATCCACTGTTACTGACTCTTCGCTGACATGCCAGACGTCATAGTCTGTAACATGAGCCATGATTGTATAACACATTTCTGCTTCCCTGGCTAAAAATGCTTCAGGGCTGGCGGTCATACCTATGATAGACATTCCCCAGGATCTGAATAGGTTGGATTCAGCTTTGGTGGAGAAACGTGGACCTTCTATGGTAATTAATGTGCCATTTTGGTGAACTGTTGAATCTGACCCCATAAGTGAGTCGGCGGTGATCGACTGCAAATGAGCGCAGAATGGATTAGCTGTCCCGACGTGGGCAACGCAGCCATCCTCAAAAAATGACCTTTTTCGTTCCCTGGTGAAGTCAAAAAGTTGATCTGGGAGAACAATATGTCCTGGAGAAAAATCTTGCCGCAAAGATCCGCAAGCGCTGATAGAAAGAATCTTTTTGACTCCCAAAGTTTTTAGCGCATAAATATTAGCGCGATAATTTACCTCAGTGGGGTTTAGAGTATGTCCAATTCCATGCCGTGCTAAAAATGCAATAGGCTTTGTATCCAAGTTTCCGAGAATTATTGGGGCGCTGGGTTTCCCATATGGTGTTCCTGGGAAAACAGTTGTGACATCCGATAAACCGTCAAATTCGTATAAACCAGAACCGCCAATAACAGCCAGGAGGGGCGTATCTTTCATATTATCTCCTTCTAGTTTTCCACCTTTTCAATTTGCAGGTTTAAATCAGTATTGCCACATGAAATCAAATCATCAGAAACCAATACAGCAGGTTGTCGAAGCAGGTCACGGTTGAGGAAGGTGCCATTGGTAGAATTGAGATCTTCAACCCACCATTGATTTTGATGGTATGAAAACCTGGCTTGCCTCGAGGATACTGATCTGTCTGCAATACAGACATCACAATCCTGTTCTCTCCCCATAATTGCGACCGGGCGAGTGATATATTGGATCTTTTCTCCCTGTTCATCGGAGAATTTTATGATCAAAGTAGGGACTGAATTTTTTTCCTTGTTCAATCCCTTTCGGTAAACTTCAATCCAAAGTGTATAAACTGTCCAAGCAATAAATGCGTATAAAGCAGCAGCGATAAGGAGGCGTATGATCAGCAAAAGGATGTTCATCCGATGTACTCCAAATGATCATCATCTGAAAAAATCGGCGGTTTGGTCTCAGAATGATTCGGGTGCATGGTACCTAAACCATCTTCTTTTTGGGCTTCTTCACCATATACCAGTGTTGCGCCAGCAAGAGAGATGACGTCTCCGGATTGCAGTTTTTGTTGGGCGATCTTCGTATTGTTGATGAATGTTCCACCGGTTGAATTTAGGTCAAAAAGTATGCAACCTTTTGGTGAGAAGCGAATTTGAGCATGCTGTCTTGAAACTCTTGCATCGTCGATAACGAGGTCGTTATCGATTCTTCTTCCAATATTGAAGGCTGTTTTAGTGATGCAGGTTGTCTGGCTATTTTGATCGATCAAAAAAGGCGTCAACACTAGACCATCTTCAACATTATTATGGATAGCCGAAGAATCCAAATAGGAAGTATCGTTTGAAGTTGAGGTATACTGAACCACAGAAATTTGAATATCTCCTGCCAACAATAGGGGATCACCAAAAATATGGAACACTGGAGGGTTGTTGGATACAGTTGCTCCATATACAATATCATTTGCCAAAAATTTTCCAAGTTCTGCGAATTCCACCTGGTTATTAAACCATATCCCATATGAAGTTGGCGGAACTTTGATGATGATATCATATGTCATGTCCAGGCTATCACTTTGCTTAGTCAACGGAAGCTCATTAAGGATTAGACTAAGAACGGAGAATATGTTTTGAGGTTCAGGAAGCCAGGTGAATAACCTTTTTTGGACGACTAAATTATGCAGAAATTCTGCTCTATCAGCAATGGTTGTCATTTATTCCTTGATATTCTGAAGACTTTTACTACTCTGTAATTCTTATTATACTCAAGGTATGCAATGCTATGGGCATTATGGTTACAAGGAAGTTCAACATCCAGCCGATATTGCCTTGGATGTGTGGAGTGATTCGATTCAAGGAATATTCCAAGCGGCATTCTCGGGAATGGTAAGTTTAATTGGATATACAGTTGAAGATGGTACGGATTGGTTTCTGCAATATCGGTATGGCAATGGTGATCTAATCGATCAGTTGATTGGCTTCCTGAATGAAGTTGTATATTTACTGGAAGAAAATATAGCAGTAAGGTCATTTGATGTTGATGGGAATGAAACCAATGGTTATCGATTCCTGTTAAATTGCAATACTGTAAAAGGTCCTGGTTTGCTAATCAAGGCAGTTACATACGGTGGGGCAAAGTTAATAAATATAGATGGTGTATATAAGGCAAGGATTGTTTTTGACGTTTGAGGTCATTATGGCAAGAATTAAGGATTTTTCAAAAATTACGAATTATGAATGGCATCTCCCAAGGAGCTATCGCCAAGAGATGAACGCAGGTATCACAATTTATGCTGATGAGGATATCCTGACAAAGGCAATAGAGGATGAATCAATCCAGCAGGCAATTAATGCTGCCAGTCTGCCAGAGGTAGCAGGTGATGTTATCATAATGCCGGATGTTCATCAGGGGTATGGATTCCCCATCGGCGGTGTTGCTGCTTACAATTACCCAGATGGGATCATATCGCCTGGGGCGATTGGATATGATATCAATTGCGGTATACGCTTGCTGAATTCTCGCTTGGAACTGAAGGATGTTGCGAATAAATTGGAGGAACTTGCAAACCGAATATTTCACAATTGCCCATCCGGGATTGGGGCAGGTGGTTCAATAATATTAAAGCAGGATCAGATAAAATCTGTTTGTGAAAAAGGCGCACAGTGGGTAATAAATGAAGGAATGGGTACAGAAATCGACTTGGAGTTGACAGAAGAAGAAGGAGCCATGAAAGGCGCTGATGTTGGAAAGTTAAGTGAAAGAGCCAAGAGCCGGGGAAGATTGCAATTAGGAACGTTGGGTTCAGGTAACCATTTTATTGAAGTAAGTCAGGTGGTAGAAGTGGTCAATCAAGCGGCCGCAGATTTGATGGGATTAAGACCGGGTTGTTTAACGGTTTTAATCCATTGCGGATCCAGGGGACTTGGCCACCAAGTGTGCACCGACTACGTGAAAGATTTTCAAGTAGTGTCTGAGAAAAGGAAGTATCAAATTCCTGACAGGGAACTCGTTTATGCAGGAATTACTTCCTTTGAAGGTCAGAGTTACTTTGGAGCAATGAAGTGCGCCGCCAATTACGCCTTTGCCAACCGCCAGGTGATTACGCATCTTGTGAGGAAATCATTCATAGAAGTCTTTGGTAAGAACAACAAGGACGCAAATCTGAATTTGGTATATGATCTGGCTCATAATATCGGAAAGTATGAATCGCATCTTATCGATGGTTGTATGAAGAAGGTTATCATTCATCGTAAAGGAGCTACCCGAGCCTTTGGTCCGGAAACAAAGGGTGTCCCTGAAAGGTATGCGGAAATTGGTCAGCCAGTAATCGTTCCAGGTTCCATGGGCACGGCATCCTGGGTATTGACAGGTACACATAAAACTATGGATTCTTCCCTTGGGTCATTATGTCATGGTGCAGGTCGATCGATGAGCAGGAAACAGGCAAAAAAAACAGTTGTAGCCAGCGAAATGAACAAAAACCTAGATTCCAGAGGTGTTCATCTACGTTACCACTCACTTAGTGGACTCGTAGAAGAAGCGCCTCAGGCATATAAGGATGTAGATGCTGTTATAAAAGTGGTTACAGAGGCTGGTCTGGCAAACAAGGTTGCGAGGTTAATCCCTGTTGTTGTTATCAAAGGCTGATCTCGTGCTGGAAGTAATCGACTCGACACGGGCATGGGTTAGATCAATTAGATCTACTACTGCGAGGCGAATGTTCAATCCCCGTTGCCCGCCGGAGATGTAGATCTGGTCAATCGTGATAGCAGAAGAATCGATTACAATTTGAAAACCGCGATTGAGTAGTGCCAGGGGAGATATACCACCGGCGAGTAACCCTGTTATTTTCTCAGCCTCATCCTGGGTCGGCAATATCAATTTCTTTTCACCAATTACCGAAGCAAGAAGCTTAAGATTCACTTCTTTATCGCCAGGAGTTAGTGCAAGGATCGACTTACCAATTTTTTCACGTTTAACTACGATGGTTTTATACACATGAGAGACTGACGCGCCAAGCAACTCAGCGGTCTCCTCAGCACCGAGTTTCTCAACGGGTAATTCAAAAACATCAAAGGGGACTTTTTTGCTTTCAAGGAATCGGGTAACGTTATTCGAAATCATATCAATGCGCATAGATAGGGTTGCTAAAAATCCACCCTCTTCTCCTCCCCAAGTACTGGATATATACTTCAACTCGATATACACCTGGAATTTTTGTAATAAAAGTGCAATTTTGTGTTCCAAACCAGGATTTTACAATCTCGCCATTCCATATCAGATTACATTCTGCGGCAAGGGGCAGGTAGATCTGGAAGGTAATTCCCTCACTAACAGATATCGTTTCACCGATTTGTGCTGTTAGATTTTTTGCCTGCCCGTAGAAACGAAAACCTCTGGTTGAGTGAGGCAGATCATAACCAATGAAAAGGCTTCCTTTTCGAAACGCTTCATATACTTGAGATTTTGCTGATTGAAAATTCGATGACAGAGGTTCATTCAGTAGCACGTGATTGGTTATCGATTTGAAGTGATATGTATAAGGAAAAATTACCTTCCTAAACCACAAGGCTTTCTTAGGAAGTGCATGAGCATCTGCCCCCCCGATGGCAACGCAGGGCGGCTTGGTTTGTAATAGCTTATCCCATAACCTCATTGTTTCAGGTAATGGCCTGTGTGCCAAATACACTGGAAAGAATGAGAAGAATAATAACTGTAGCATGTTACGACTGCGAAACTTGATCTCACTGAAACCATTCCATAGTTCAATTCCTGTTGTAATGGGAATATTCCAATCTTCCCAGGAGATATCCGGTTCTCCAATGATCTTTAACTCAGGGTCGTTCGGGTGGGCAATGAATGATAATCCATGAGTTGATTGTACTTTCTTGATCAGACTTGTGAGGTTACCTGCTATACTTGAAAAATCCATGGAAGGATCGAAAATCAGCAGATGGTTTTTTTGCGGAAGTAGAGTTTGATCATGGATTTCCTGGCCAGACAGTAACAAAACCTGCTTGTCTTTGGATGTATAATAGCCATCGACACGTTTCACAAAAACGTTATGGTCAGTTGTGATGACGCCATCAATTCCTGAACTACCTGCAGCATCAGCGATTTCTTGAAAGGTGGCGTGACCATCAGATAAATTTGTATGAACGTGAGTAATAATTAATACTTCATGCATGATAAGTAGCAATTCTAGTTCTTGTTGACGGATTGACCAGTTAGTAGGTATAATTCAGCGATTGTAATAATCCAGGAGGATGATTGTGGAACAGTATTTTGATATTGCATTAATTATAATCTCAATTGCGCTTGTAGCGAGTATAATCTTACAAAGCAAGGGTGTTGGTCTGGGTGGATTGACTGGTGGTGATAGTGGTGGTGTATTTACAGCCCGGCGCGGAATTGAAAAAACCCTTTTTTATGTTACCATCGCATTGGGTATCATTTTTGTTTTGCTGACTCTGATCACTGTTATTGTCAGTAAGTAACACAAACTCTCTTTGGAAAGAGAGGTTAACGAATATAATCAGTAAATGGGCGCCTCAAAGATTATTGGCGCTCGATTTTAATTAATATGAAAAATTTCCGCTGGCAACTTCTTATAATCTTGCTTACAGGTATAATCGTCGGGGTGTTGTTGATTACACAACAGCCAGACAATATTGCGATCACTGCACAACCTCAAACAGGTGGTGTATACACTGAAGGTCTGGTTGGGAGTTATCAAAGATTGAATCCTTTGTTTGACCATTACAACCAGGTGGATCGGGATGTAAATCGACTGATCTTTAACAGCCTGATAAAATTTGATGCACAAGGATTAGCCCAGCCTGACCTGGCAGCATCCTGGGGTTATTCAAAAGACGGGTTAACTTATAATTTTTCGCTAAAAGAAAATGTTGCCTGGCAGGATGGAACTCCTTTTACAGTCGATGACGTTATTTTTACTATAGAAAAAATGATTGAACCAGATTCGATCACTCCATCCGATTTAAAAACCTTCTGGCAGGAAATTAAACTCAACCGTTTGAATGAATATAATATTCAATTCATCCTGCCAGAACCCTTCTCACCATTTTTGGATTATCTCTCCTTTGGAATTCTACCCAAGCATATTCTTAGCGATTTGACATTTCTCGAAATTCAAGAATCCCCATATAATTTGCAGCCAATTGGTACCGGTCCTTATAAAGTTGACCACTTGATGGTTGAAAACGACAAAATAACAGGCGTTGTACTATCCATTAATAAAACGTATTTTGGAGATGCTCCTTTTATTGAGCAAGTGATTTTCAAATATTATCCGAATAGCTCATTGCTATATAAAGCTTACAAGGATGGAGAAATCCAGGGAATAAGCCGTGTTTCTGGTGAGAATCTGGATTCAATTCTTGGTGATCCAAATTTAGCTACTTACACTGGCCGCCGACCTGAGCTAGCCATGGTGCTGTTAAACCAGAATGACACTAAGGTGGATTTTTTTCAAGATGTTAACATACGTCAAGCTTTGATGAAAAGCATCAATCGCTCCGTCATAATAAACCAATATATGAACGGACAGGCCATCCTAGCCGACAGCCCAATTTTTCCGGGAACTTGGGCCTATTATTCCAGTTCGCCCATTCTGTTTGATAAAGAATCGGCAGAGAATCATCTTAAGGCTGCTGAATTTCTTTACGCAGGGGATACTGATGCGATTCGAGCAAAAGAAGGTAAAAAATTAAGCTTTACTATGATTTATCCTGATGATGATATTCATAAAAAGATCGCGGAATCTATTCAAAAGGATTGGAAAAGTATAGGGGTTAATGTGATCCTTGAAGCTTTGGCATACGATACGATCATAGATGATCGGCTGGTTAATCGTAATTTTGAGGCAGCTCTGGTGGACATAAACCTATCCCGCTACCCCGATCCAGACCCATATCCATTTTGGGATCAGGCACAGGCAACCGGAGGACAAAATTACTCCCAATGGGATAACCGGATAGCGAGTGAATATATTGAACAGGCAAGGGTTTCGACAGACAGGGAAGAACGAATCCGTTTGTATCATAACTTCCAGGTGATTTTTCGGGATGAAATGCCTGCTCTACCCTTATACTATCCAGTTTACACCTATGCTGTTGATACTGAAATAAAAGGCGTCCAACTTGGATCTTTCTACGACCCAAGCGATCGTTTGGCTAATATCCATAAATGGTTCCTTCTCACAAAGAGAGGTAACCAACCAGAGCAGACCACTCCTGAGGCGAATTGAGATGGGAACCCCCAATAAGCAAAAGCTTTTTTCTGGACTAGGGGATGGAGGAGAAACAGGACTCATCGGAGAGGGGAGATTCAATAAATCTGACCTGCGATTTGAAGTTTTAGGTTCGATAGATGAATTATCTGCAGTTATTGGGATCGTTAAGGCACAAATGACAGAAAATCCTGTTCAAGACGATCTTAGCAATATACAACGGTTTTTGTATAGCATCATGAGCGAGATATCTTATTTAGATCCTGACAAACTAAAAAAACCATCCGTCACACAAAATTCAATTGATAAATTAGAGGGTTGGATCGATCGGTTAGGGGGTGATGTGAACCTTCCTGCCGATTTCATTCTGCCGGGAGATTCAGTCTTATCTGCTTATATTGATTTTGCCAGGACATATACCAGACGTGTGGAACGCAGGATAAATGGATTTAAGCAATCCGGTGAAATTGTGAATCCATTTGTTTTGAAGTTCATAAATCGTCTTTCATCTTATTTTTATGTCCTTGAACTAAATCACTTGGCGAATCAAAACAACGGTGAATTTACACTCGCCAAAGATTAAATTTTGATCGATAATCTACAGTATCAAGCCTGACATTAATTTCCAGCCAAAGCATTAGATACAGCTTGATAGACTTCAGAAGGATCCACTTTCAATCCATTTACATAAAACGAAGGTGTACCATCAACCAGAGCAGCTACTCCCGCCGCCTGGTCTAACTTTAATTGCTCTGCATATTTATTTGAAGTGTAACAACTTTTAAACACATCGTTGTTTAGATTTAATTTTTCCCCCATAACGAGTAGGCGGTCATCCGTAAAGTCGCCCTTGTTTTCAGAGGTCTGGTTTGCAAACAGAATGTCGTGGAATTCCCAGAATTTATTCTGGTCGGCTGCGCAATAGGCAGCAGAAGCAGCCTTGTCAGATTCTTCACCGATGACCCTGAAAGGTATGTATTTATAAATAATTTTGCCAGTTGCCACGAAATCAGTGACTATGGCTGGTTCTAACTCAGCGGAAAACTTCTTACAATAAGGACATTGAAAATCCGAATATTCTTCCACCACGACCGGAGCGGCAGCGTCTCCCATGGTTGTTCTGTTTGCCATTGGCCGAGGAGATATGGTTGGGATTTGAATCCCCTCTTCGGTTGCCTTACTTGCATTTATCAATGGAATAGTAAGCGCAGCGACTAGCATAAATGAAAAAATGATAATTCCAAGAACAATTAGCGTTTTGTTTCTTCTTTTGAAACTGGCTCTTTGCCGACGAATTTCTTCTCTCTTTCCCATTGAATCTCCTTATTAGGAGAATCATGCCATAAATCAGACAAAATTTCCACGAGTTGTATATGAGTATTTATTGTTGAGTGATATTGGGATTCCAGGAGTAGATGGGATAATTGTTTTGGGTGTAACTGAAATTGTGGCGCAAGTAGAGATTTATAGCAGGTAAATTATCAGATGAGGTATTCACCGTAACAGGGCCAACACCGAGAGAATTAAAGCAACTCATTAGGTTTTGAATCAACGCAGATCCTATGTTTTGTTTCTGAAACTCTGGTAGAACTGCGATCCGTGCGATATGACCAGTGTCAAAAATATTTGAGCTGATCTGATAGCCGATTATCCTGCTGGATTGATCCAGAACTACTGATTTATTTTGCGATATTGCTATCGCTTGAATGATGTCTTCCTTTGAGATTTGCCAGAGAGGAGGAAAGGCAATTTTATCGACGTCGCAAATTTCCTCAATGTCTTTGCTCACTAATTCTCTAATTTGAATATTGATTGGAGTATCAATAATTGTGGTTTTTAAATGGTGATTAACAAGCGTAACAATTTTTGTGCTGGATTGAAGGCCACTGTTTCGAAGCAACCGTTCATACCAGGAAGACAGGGGAATTGAATAAATTTTCTGAATACCGGTGTCTTTCAGTATATTCAAAAGATAGGAGAACATTACTGTCCAAGAACTTTCCGCGGCCGAGAGTGTTCCACCGTAAAAAGATCTGATCCATACAAAATCCTTTCCGGTTATTGGACAAACCAATATTGATACTAACTCATTGTTGTAATAACACTTGAGAAATGGTTGTGATCCTAACCAGGTGATGGTCTTTTGCCAGTCTAAATGGCGATTACTTACCTGGGATGTTGATAAAAAATTTGAGATCTCTTCGATATCGGAAGAGCTTGCAGGATGTATTTTGAATTCTGAATCCGTCATAATCATTCGCATTTATGATAATTGTTGCAAATTGAATTATACAAGGGAGATGCAAATTATCATTAATGAGTAAGCGACCAGGTAAAATGAGTAGAGTAAATTGCGGATTGAAACTATTTCATAAATCACTATACCAACAAAAATAACTCATTAACTTTTGAATTGGGAACAACAATTAATGAGTTATTTGGTTCATTTTTATTCTAAAAATTACACTCGATTGTTCGAATGGTATGAGGAAGATTGGCGTGGACGGCGATGCTGTTGTTGAGGCGGTCCTTGGCGTTTTGGCGGTTGCAGCTGTGCAGAAAATTGATCAAGATCTGGAGATTGGAAATGTTCAACACTTCTACGTTCCAACTTTTGACCAAGCAGTTTCTCTATGGTTCTCACCATGGTCATATCTTCAGAGGTAATGAGTGAAAACGCCTCGCCGAGGTGTTCCATTCGTCCTGTTCGCCCTGTACGGTGGGTGTAGGCTTCTGCGGTATTTGGTATGTCATAATTGATCACATGAGTTACCTGCGAAACATCGATACCTCGGGCAGCGATATCCGTTGCAACCATGACCTTGGCCTTACCAGAACGGAATCGGTTCATCGATTCGAGACGCTTATTTTGTGATAGGTTACCCTGGAGTGAGGTTGCTGATATACCAGCATGGATCAATTGTTCAGCCAGCTTTTTTGCGCGATGTTTTGTGCGCGTGAAAACCAATACCTGACCATTCCCGCTGGAACCTAAAAGGGAAAGAAGTAATTGTGTTTTCTGTGTTTGGATGACAGGATATGCTGCATGACTTACAGTTTCCAATGGTTTACTGATTCCAATTTCAACGGTTTCGGGATTGTGCAACATTTCAGTTGCCAATCCTCTAACCTCGCTGGGCATCGTTGCGGAAAATAGTAATGTCTGACGATTTTTAGGCAAAGCTTTGAGGATCCGGCGAATATCTGGCAGAAAACCCATGTCAAACATATGATCAGCTTCATCCAGTACAACTATTTCAACAAAATCCAGGCTGACCTTCTTTTGATTCATCAGATCTAACAAGCGGCCCGGGCACGCAACAGCAATTTCTGCACCTTCACGGATGCCCTTGATCTGGGGGATAATACTAACACCACCGTATAAGGTCAGGCTTTTTAGATGGGTCTTTTGACCTAATTTCCTGATGGATTCATGGGTTTGTTCACTTAATTCACGTGTTGGTGAAATGATCAGTGCACGCAATTTTCCGTGGGGACGGTTGAGCAAACGCTGTAAAATGGGTAAAACGAAAGCAGCGGTTTTACCCGTCCCTGTTTGTGCCAATCCCAAAATATCACGTCCTTCCAGGATCGAAGGTATAGTTTGAGCTTGAATAGGTGTAGGTGTTGTATAACCTGACGAAAAAATACCCGCTTCAATCAGCGGGTGAAAGCTAAATTGATTAAAATTCACTAAAAGTCCTTGTCTAAAATCAATACCAGGATAATTCCCAGCTTTGTTTGTATTGTATTTTATATATCATTTATGTATCTAACAAGCTAATTTTACCACAAATGCAAGGAATGAGGATTGTATTTTCAAGTGATGGATCTTTCATCCTTTTCAAAGCAATTCAAGGTATTAAGCCTTACTGAATGATTTGGTCTGTACTACTGACATAATGGTTTCGATTCAGCAAAAATCCCATTGGTTGGATTATCATGCATTCGGATAAATAAGTATTAATTGTAAAAAAGCGTTTAGTAAGTAATTTCCAACAATCCCTCAGCAATAGACCTGAGTTTGTTCGAGGGAAGTTCGCTTAATTTTTTTGCCAGTTCAATGTACGGTTCATTCACAGGCTTGACCATGAATTCTTTAATATCACCAGAAAGGACATCGAACCGTTTTTCTACTTTTTGTTTCAAGTACCACTGACTCAACTGGCCAAGATGGTCGGTCACAGTTGATATATTTGAATTAAGGGCGTTCAACATAGATTCCAACAATGGGAAGGGAATGGTTTTTTCGCCAAGTTCATAGGAGTTGAGGTCTGCAGTGGAAATCTCCAAATGTTCAGATAGCTCGTCTAGAGTAATATTTGATTCTGTTCGAATCTGGCGAATGGTAATGCCTATCACTTTTTCCCTGAGTTTTATCAATTCTTTACTCTTTAATTTTATCTCCTGGTCTTCTGAAATCGCTTTATTTCCCCAAAAATGCTCAATTGGAACATTTAGATAATAGGCTAATACTTCTAATTGCGGAAGGGAGGGCGTTTTTTCTCCCCTCTCAATTGCAGTAAATTCACGCGGAGCTATTCCAAGGATTTTGGCGCATGCTTTCCTTTCCCTCCTGGCCGCAGTTCTTGCGTCTGTAATTAAGATTCCCAGTTTCTTTGACCGGATTGTAAGCGCCTTCTGAAAAGTGCTCATAGATGCTTCCCTTCATATTGCATATCTGATATCTGTAATCATACAGCTTTCAAATTTATTATGCAATATTTATACCAAAGATACAATTATCTTCGCAATCGACTATTTATAATGTCGGCGATGTTTGCACCAAAAATTTCAGGACTGAGTTTATAACCATAAGCCTCCAACCTGGGTGTAAAGAGAGGACGAATGCCAGTAGGTTTTAATTCACCGATCAATTTTCCATCCGGTGTAACGCCTTGCCTCTCGAATTTGAAAATATCGGTGAGCACAACCGTATCACCTTCCATACCCGCAACCTCTGTGATGGCAATTATTTTACGTGTTCCATCTTTTTCACGATTGATCTGGATTATAAGGTCAATAGCCGCAGCTATCTGCTGGCGGATAACTTTGAGTGGCATCTCCAGACCAGACATCATGCACATGGTTTCCAATCGTGAAATTGCGTCTCTCGGTGAGTTTGCATGTAAAGTGGTTAACGACCCATCATGGCCAGTGTTCATTGCCTGGAGCATGTCCATCGATTCTCCACCTCGTACTTCGCCGATGACAATTCTGTCGGGCCGCATTCGTAATGCATTTCGCACGAGGTCACGTATGGTTACAGCTCCCTGGCCTTCTACGTTGGGAGGTTTGGTCTCAAGGCGGACGACATGCGCTTGTTCCAGCATCAATTCTGCCGCATCCTCGATTGTTACGATGCGTTCATCTTCTGGTATATAGCTGGAAAACGCATTAAGAAGGGTTGTTTTCCCAGAACCAGTTCCACCAGAAATGAGAATATTGAATTTTGATAAGACACACACTTGAATGAAGTCAGCCATGAATTTAGTGAGTGAACCAATTTCGATAAGTTTCGCTATTTCCAATTTTCCTTTTTGGAATTTGCGAATAGTTATCGACGGTCCATCGATGGCTACTGGCGGAATGATGGCATTTACCCTTGATCCATCCGGCAGGCGAGCATCCACCATCGGGCTGTCCTGATCGATCCTTCTCCCCAGAGGCATAATAATGCGTTCAATCAACCGGATGATCTGGTTGTTATCTGAAAATGTAATATTCGTTCTAAGCAGTTTTCCATCCTTTTCAATAAAAACGTCGTCTTTTCCATTGATCATCACTTCACTGATTAGTTCATCATCAAGCAGTGGTTGGATTGGACCGAATCCCAATAATTCATCCTGGATTTCCCGAAATAGTTGCTCTTTTATTGTATTTGGTAAAGCCAGCCTGGATTGTGTATAGATACCTTCAAGCGCTTCTTCCACTGCTTGCTTACGCAGAATGGCAGATGGTGAAACTACTTCAATATCGTTCGATATCCGATCGAGGATAAAACGCTTTATCTTTTGGTAATCTTCGGGTTTGATCCTTTGATCGATGGATTTTCCTGGCTGCTCCATTATTGTCATCCAGAACTCATATCCTTATCCGGAATCAACCAAACGATCTGATTTTTATTCAAAGTGAGGAATTTGCACAAAAATGTGACATTCCCATCTTTATCCAGTATCGAGGCGTTGGTGACAGCCAGGAATTGGTCGGAACGATTCAATTCATCTTTCAGGCGTTCATCAGGTTTCATATATACTTCACCACGTATCAGGTGGGTTAGAGTTTGGATCGTTGCTGGAATTGGGTTTTTTTGAACGATATTGGTGAATATCTTCCCTTTTCCGTCAAAATCTGTGATCATACTTCCTCATTTCTACTAAATTACATTATAAAGGGGGCATTACATAACCTAGACCAGAGCGTGTAATAATTAATTCAGGTTGGCGGGAGTTGTTTTCAAGCTTTTGTCTTAGCCTGGCGATTGTTACCCAGAGAATTTCCTTATCATCTTTATAGTGTGGACCCCAGGTGTTTGTGAGAAGCTCCTCGGCTGCAAGAACTTTACCCATATTCCTGGCGAACTGAATGAGTAATTTGTATTCAGTAGCAGTCAGGACAACTGGTTGATCGTTTCGCCATACTTCAGCCCTCGCGAAATCTATTTTCAGGTACTTGTTAATGAATATATTTTTACTGGTATCATCCCTGTTTGATTTCGTCCGTCTTATGACTGCACGCACTCTTGCTAGCACCTCGGTTGCAGAAAATGGTTTGGTAATGTAATCATCTGCACCAATATTTAAGCAACGAACTTTATCCTCTTCAGAGTTGCGTCCAGTTAGCATTATGATGGGGATATTTGAAAATTGTCGAATTCTTTCACAGGTTGTGATGCCATCCATTTTGGGCATGACGATATCCATTAAAACAAGGTCTATGGGTTGGGTCGTGATTATATTGATCGCATCTGCGCCGTTGGTTGCAGTTACTACCTCATACCCCTCTGTAGCAAGGTTAATCTGAAGCAGCCTCAAATAACGATTTTCATCGTCAACCACCAAAATGCGATTCGTAATTAGATCAATAATGTCAGCCATTGGATACCGGAAGTAAGATGTGAATTTGAGTGCCTTTACCTAAAGAGGATTCAGCAAAAATCTCTCCGGAATGTGCCTCAATGATTTGCCGGCAAATGTACAAACCTAGACCAGAACCTCGCGTGCTGGTACTACCGTCCGGTGACCTATAAAACTTTTGGAAAAGGAAAGGTAAATATCTGGGTGATATTCCAGGCCCATCATCTACGAAGGATATATGGATTTTATCTGAGAGTATGGCTGCTGAAATTGTGAGAATTGCCCCTGGTGCATATTTGATTGAATTACTGATCAAGTTTTCAAATACCTGTGATAGACGGCGTCCGTCCCCTTTGATTGCCGGCAGATTCTCTGAAAAATCTGAGTTAAGCTGAATATTGGATTGGTGCGCAATAGCACGCTTAATCACATCACGAATAAGAACCTCTACCCTGATTGGCTGAAATTCAATAGGCATCGAACCGTTTTGTAGTCTAGCTGAATCGAGCATATTATCCAAAAGCTCTTGCAACCTGTCAGTTTCTTCGTCTATGATCTGCAAGAATTCCTTTTGGGTATCTGTGTTCCATGTAGTATCAGACCGCATCAAAGTTGTTGTATACCCTTTGATAAAACCGATGGGAGAAAGTAACTCATGGGAGATGGTAGAAATAAAATCTTCCTGCATGGCAATCTGTTGGTGTTCAGCTTCAAGACTGGTTATTTTGTCCAGTAGTTTTTTCTTCCGTAATAATGTTTTTATGTGAAGAGTGAATAGTTCAATTAATCCTAAATCATATTTTGTGAAGGATGGCCCGCCGAAGCGTATCAGGATAAGCGCAAACTGCCCGATCGAATTCATCATAATAGGATAGCCGATGGCACAAGGATTATCCAAACGATCTGGTATTTCTTCGGTTGAAATTTCCTGTATGACAACCTCTCCTGTACTGAATACCTGACTAACAACTGACTCTCCCCAGGATAGCATCTCCCCGCTTGACTTGCCTCTGCCGACTGCTTTTGCATAAATCACTTCATAACTGTCAGGCAAATCCAAATTATTGTACAGTACAAAATTATCAAATATTACGGCGTTCCGTAGAAGAATTGCGAAATGATCCAAACCCTTTTTCCAGGAAAGATCATCTGCGGTGATTTTTGCCAAATCAATTGACAATTTTTCTGCAGGATTTAATATATTATCTATTTTCTTGACGTTCTTATAGTTCATATTATTAACTAGGCTTGATCAATTAGTGAAAGCAGAAATTCAAATTTTGAGAACTTGCCTACCTCTGAAGTTACATGGATCTGAGAATGGTGTGCTTCGATGATCTGGCGAACGAGAGTTAATCCGAGGCCAGTGCCTCCATATTTCCTTGTGGAGTTCCCATCTAATTGATGAAATGGCTCGAAGATCTCTGTGATACTCTTGGCAGGAATCCCTATTCCGGAATCCTCAATGGATAAAAGGATTCCCATATCCACTAAATTTAGACTTACATCTATCTTCCCATATTCCGGCGTAAATTTCAAAGAATTATCCAATAATTGCATGACCACCCAGGAAATCTTTTGTTCATCCGCTTTAATTATCGGTAAATTTTCGGGAATCTTCGCCTTTAGTGTGATTTTCTTTTCTTCAGCCTTGGGTTGGTTGTGTTTTACAACGTTACCGACTAGGACTCCAATATTTACAGAACTGAGTTTGAGCGTTACATCACCTTTAGCAACAAGTGAAAAACTAATTAAATCTTCAATTAGTCTTTCGAGCCGTTCAGAGGATTTTTTAATAATATTAACAGTACTCTCCTGCTCCGCGTTGAGTTTTCCCATCGCGCCGGCTAGTAATAATTCCTGGTATCCTTTGATATGGGTTAGAGGAGTTCTAAGTTCATGTGAAATATTTGAAATAAAATTTGACTTCATTCTATCCAAATCGGATAGCTTATTCAGCGCGTTCTGTAATTCTAGAGTGCGTTGAATGACGCGTTGTTCAAGCGTTCTATTGGCCACTTGCAAGGCATTTCGCAATTGAAGGATCTGTTCTGTGATTGCCTGATCTAATCTGGGTCTGGGAATAAATCCCTTGTTAACGAGTATTTCGCCAATGAGCTCATCTCGGCCGGCATTTTTCAATTCTTTCTGATAATCCAAAGCCTCCGACAGCTGCTCCCCTGAGATAAGTGCTTTATCAACAAGGTAATCACCCAATCTGGGAACAAGAACTTCTGGTGTGAGCGTTGGCTTTGATGTCATCTTAAAACCCCTTCCAAACCCAATTTCCTCCTACCATTGTAGCGGATGTTACCATCTCCGGCAACTGTTTAATGGATGTTTTGAAGGGGTCTTGTTCTACGACAATCAGGTCTGCAAAATATCCTTCCAGAAGTTTGCCAACGTTTAATTCTTGGTTTGCAGCGTATGCAGCCCCATAAGTGTAAGCATGCAAGGCATCAGATAATCCTATATTTTGATTTGGATACCAACCGCGAGGATCGCCAAAATCATCAGGCAGGCGGGTGACAGCAGCATGAATGGCAGCAAATGGATCGGGAGATTCTACCGGTGCATCAGAACCAAAGGCGAGCGGTGTCCCTGTTTCCTGAACAGATTTCCATGGGTATGAAAACTCACTTCGTTTGCCCCAGAGTCTGTCTGCCATTTTGTGGTCAGATATTGCGTGGAATGGTTGCATGGATGCTACTATTCCGCTTCCACGTAGGATTTCAAGGTCTGAGGGTGCAATCAATTGTAGATGTTCAATACGATGTCGTAGTGGAGAAATACCAATAACTTTCTCAAATTGTTTTATCCTTAAAAGGGCATTAATTACCACTCGATTGGCTCTATCGCCTATTGCATGTATTGTTAATGGCAATCTTCCTGCGACTGCCCGTTTACCGATTTGTAAGATCTCTTCTTCTTCCAGTAAAAGCATGCCATAATCATCGAAGGTTTGTTCGTAAGGATGAATCATAGCGGCAGTTTTTGGTCCTAAAGCTCCATCGGAAAAGAGTTTTACGGCCCCAAATTTAAGCAAGGGGTCGCCAAATCCTGTGTGGATGGCAAGTTTTAACACTTCTTCCAAAAAAGCATATGGGATATTCTTGATTGCTCTAAGGGTCAGGCGTTTTTCGGCCAGTAATGTTTCAAGTGCATTGAAGCAATCCATTGAATCAAAATCATGAATGCCAGTAAAACCAAACTTGTTGAGCTGTTCCTGTGCTAATTGGATGGCATGTTTATGATCGGTATCGCTGATTTGTGGTATTACTTTTTCAACAAGAGCCATGGCAGATTCAAACAGAATTCCAGAAGGTTCACCAAATTGGTCGCGGTGTATTACTCCCCCTTCGGGATCGCTACTCATCCGGGAGATATTTGCAGCCTGTAATGCCTTCGAATTCGCCCAGCCGGCGTGAAGTGATTTTGCGGTCAAATAAATTGGATGAACGGCATCCACTTCATCGAGCATCGTTTTTGTGCCATATTGGCCACTCCATGTGTTTTGGTTCCAACCATGACCTAACAACCAACCATCTTGAGGGATACTCTTAACTTTTTCTTTAATTCTATCCAAGCATTGTTGGAGTGTTCCAGTTTCGCAATCTACCCGCTGTAAGCTTTGGGCGTAAAGCGAGAGGTGTATGTGAGCATCTGTGAAACCTGGAAGGACTGTGCGACCTTCTAAATCTATAATTTCCGCATGATTTTTGAAGCTGGATAAAATATCGCCATCTGATCCAGCAGCAACAACTTTCTCACCTAGGATGGCTAGCGCAGAAACACAAATCTTGTCTTTGAACTGTGTATATATGTTTCCATTATGTAGGATATGATTCATTTTCGTGCTATTTTATTGATTATCGAGTCCAACTCTTCATCAGAGTAGTATCGAATTACGACTGTTCCACCCTTGGGTGTGTAATGAAGGTTTACTCGTGTACCAAGCGCTTCCCTTAATGTATCTTCAATGTCTTTGATCTGTGAGGAGTATTCAGAAGTTTTTTGAGTCTTTTTCCTTTGGCCGGATAAAAGTTGTACCAGTTCTTCGGTCTGCCGGACATTCAGCGATTTTCGGATTACTGTGTCTGCTGCTGCAATTTGTGATTCGGGTGTGATAAGACCCAATAATGCGCGGGCATGTCCTTCAGTGATTTTCCCATCCCACATATATCCTCGAATGACCTCAGGCAACTTTAGCAGCCGGATCGTATTTGTTACAGACACACGGGATTTTCCAACTTTTTTTGCTATCTCATCATGCGAGAGAGAAAATTCTTCTGCAAGTTGGTGGTATGCTTCGGCGGTTTCAAGTGGAGATAAATCTTCCCTTTGGACATTTTCGACCAGTGCCAGTTCCAATTGCTGCAGTTGGTTGACATCTCTCAGGATGATCGGTACTGATTCCAATCCGATGAGTTTTGCTGCCATCAAGCGTCTTTCACCGGCTACCAGATAATACTCACCCTGATTTTCTGCAGGTGAGACAATCAGCGGTTGGATGATCCCGTTTTCCTGGATCGAATCAGCCAGCTCATTTAGCTCATCCTGTTTGAAGACAGTTCTAGGTTGACGAGGATTTGGCTTAATGGATTGCACAGGCAGAGTAGAAATTCCCTGTGGAACTAGTTCTTGAACTTCGCCAGGTATCAGTGCATCCAATCCTCTACCTAAACCACTTCTTTTAGCCATGTTCCCCCCTCTCGATTGAGCTTGATTCAGGCTGATTGATCTTTACGCCATCCTGTTGAAGGATTTCCAGAGCTAGTGCAGCATATGCCTGGGCAGCCGATGAATCCGGTGAATAATGGGAAATAGGAAGTCCGTAGGAAGGCGCTTCTGCCAACCTTACGCTCCTTGGAATAATTGACGTGAAGACATTGTTTGGAAAAACTCGTTGTACTTCTGTTACAACATCTAAGCTCAATTTGGTTCTTGTGTCAAACATTGTCATGACCACACCGCGAATGTGAAGGCTAGGGTATAACGACGCATGTACCTTATTTATGGTTTGTGTTAATTGGCCTAGACCTTCAAGTGCAAGATACTCACACTGGACCGGGATGATCAAACCATTCCTGGCAGATATCAAACCATTTAACGTGAGTAATCCTAGCGATGGAGGACAATCAATCAGAATGTAGTCGTACTTATCTATTATAGGATTAAGAACATTGGTTAATTTCTGTTCCCTTTTGTCAACATTGACCAGTTCAATTTCTGCACCTGCCAGAGCAGGGGAAGCCGGTAGCAGGGAAAGTTTTAATTTTGGGTTGTACAGGATGGCTGTTGAAATAACAGCTTCTCCAACCAGGCATTGATAAGTCCCGTTTTTGACCTGGTATTTGTCCACTCCCAAGCAGGATGTAGCGTTGGCTTGTGGGTCAACATCAACAAGAAGAACGTTTTGGCCAGCCTGGGCAAGATATGCGCCAAGGTTTATGGCAGTAGTGGTTTTTCCAACACCACCTTTTTGATTAACCAATGTATAAACTCTTGCCATTTGCTTGAACCCGTCCTTACATGACTTCTACCATACAGGAATTAATTTCATCTTGTGTAGGGATGCTGTCCAATCCTTGCCGTTCGACAGAGAAGGCTGCTAAGTTTGTTGCAAACCGAGCGGCTTCCCATGGGTCGTTCGTATGGTAATATCTATAGAAATAAGCAGCTGCGAAAATATCGCCAGCACCAGTTGCTTCGACTTCATTCATTTGTGGAGGTAAAAACCTTCTGATATCGCCATTCCAGAAGACCCTGGCGCCATTCGCACCTTCTGTGACAACCAAAATTTTTATGGAAGATGCCATTTCTTCAATTCTAGATTCATCTCCCTGAACATCTTCAACGCTCATTACCGCGATATCAGAATTCCCTAGTACGTAACGTGATTCAGGCCATTCAGCCAGGCTAACCTTTCCTTTTGAATCCCAGGAGCGCATAAATCCTTGTGGGGTAAGAACCATGAGGGAATTAGGGAAGGACTTCGAAAGGTTAGGGTCAGTCTCCTGGTCAAGGGGGCCCAAATGAACGATTGGAGTATCCCTCCAGGCTTCAGGAACGAGTGAATAATCAAGTTTGTGTGCCTGATGATAGAGGTATTGAATGCGACCTTGAGGTGTATACACATTCTCGAAGGTAGTACTTTCGTCGGTTTGTTTATTTATGAGCGGAATATTACCCAGGCTACTGCGGTCAATGTCTGGACCACAGGATGTGATAATTCCTACTCGCAAGCCTAATGCTTTTCCAGTTAAGGAAGCAAAGGAGGCGGTACCGCCCATTTGTGGGCCGTGCGGTGTTAGATCTTTCGTTAAATGACCAATTACAAGGTAATCTATAGGTTCGACGCGGGGATGATTTTGCATTGGATGATTATACCTGAATACAAAAAAGCTTGGGTTTTTATCAGGATGTTTCTTCCTCCTGGTCGGGAAGCTGTTCAGCAATTTGAAAAAGCGATCCTCTTATACCATCCTGGTGCCTGTTTCCCGGTTGGACAGTTTCACAAAACGGACATATATCCCATGTCATGATAAGTGCATTCCCACACCCGATACATTTTTTTCGGAGCCTTGTATGGCAGTCAGGACAGATGGACCAGGCTTCAATAATCTGCCTTTCGCAGCCAGGACAATTTGAAAACTCTTCCAACGACTGTAACAAAGCTTCTTCTTCGAGCGAGAATTGATATTCCTCATCGAGTGTTTTTTGGGGTCGAAGAAGGATATAAACAAATACGCCAGGCAAAAATAGCACTGTTGAAACAAGTACAGCGAAAATTCTTAATAGTCTATCTTTCGTGCGTTTTCGTATGTCACGGTAAGTCCATATGATCATACTTACCCAGAGAACGACCAAAAAGACGATCGCGAAACCAGATAAAAATAGCAAAGTATTGCTGATCAAAACCGGATTGAGGGACATAATTTCTCCAATTGTAAAATTATAGCATGGAAAAATACGAATAAATTGGCATCTGATATAGAATTATGTATCGAAAAAAAATAAGAGGTTAACAATGAAGATAAAAGAAGAAAGCATATACCGTATAGCAGATATGGAACAATCTGAACGCCCGCGGGAACGCCTGGCGCGTTATGGAGCAACACAACTCAGCAACCCGGAGTTGCTGGCAATATTGCTGCGCGTAGGTGTCGAAGGTGAAAACGCTATTCAAATGGCTGATCGGATATTGAATGCAAACAGAGGTTTAATAGGTCTATACCGGACTGGATATCTGGAATTATGCGAACAACACGGGATAGGACCTGCAAAAGCCGCACAATTATTAGCAGCTATCGAATTAGGTAAACGAATAGCCATTGCAGATAAAAGCACCATGAGAACCATTCATGGTCCTCAGGATGTTTATGATGAAATGGTCTATGAAATGTTAGCTTTGGATCAGGAAGAATTGCGAATAATTCTTCTTGACACGCGGAATAATATTCTCGATATTGATACGGTCTACAAAGGCTCGGTGAATTCTTCTCAGGTAAGAATATCTGAAGTTTTTAAAAGCGCTGTCAGACGTAATGCACCTTCCATTATCGTAGTACATAATCATCCAAGTGGTGACCCTACACCCAGTCCGGAAGATATCGCCCTCACGAAAGCAATCATACAGGCTGGGAAATTACTGGATGTGGATGTTTTGGATCATATTGTTATTGGACATAAAAAATTTACATCATTAAAAGAGAAAGGTTTCGCTTTCAATAATCAAACATAACTTTGATATATAGAAGCCAATCCATTTTGATTTTGTATTTAATGTCCTAGATTATAGAACTATCCCTAAACAATATAATTTTGTAACAGCCGATAATTCTAAAGGAAGTACCTATCCAATAAAATCGTCCATTTATCTTGAAATCCCGACAAGCAAATTATAAAAAAGCAACAATGGGGCTTTAGATTCTCATTTGTATAGGGGTATTCATTGTGCTGTATATGTAAGTCAGTTGTGATGATAAAAATGACAACAAGCCGAAATGGACGATTACATAACCGAAGCCAGATAACTGATACAGTCGAATAAAGGCGATTATTTGACCATCATTCTGGTTCATGTTAAACTTATTGATTGCCATGAAATATCTCATGCTTTCCTTACTCTGTTTTTCAGTCGCTTTTTTGCCCATTTTATCAGTTTACGGGCAATCAGATTCTGCCATAACCTCGCCAGTGAGTGGAATGGCGGTCCAAGGGAAAGTGGATGTACTAGGCTATATTAAAGCCACCAATTTTGCTGGCTATGACCTGGATTTTAGCCATGAAAACGAAACTGAATCTGGTTGGTTCAACATATCAACGAATGACAGGACTCCTGAGGATGGATTGCTTGGAAATTGGGATACGAGCTCGATATCCGATGGAAATTACCAATTACGTCTGACGGTTAGATATAAGGATGATACTAAGTCTGAAATAATTGTTGAAAAAATTCGCGTCAGGAATTATTCTCCAATAGAAACTGATACTCCAAGTCCCGGAATTGCAGAGAAACCTGCCAATCCCGGTCCAGGGAAACCAACATTTCCTGCCCCTGCATTTTCTGGAATGACAAGTCCTCGAAATGAGATTGAAATTACAACCGGGGATTTTCAAACAACTTTATTTATTAGTATTAGTGTTGGGGTGGTCCTGGTGATTCTCCTAATCACTATTTTCAAATCAAAGAATGAGTAGAATGAGCAATGGATAAAGATCTTTTTTTAATCGCCGGTTTTGGTAATCCAGGCCGTGAGTTTCGAAATACTCGCCACAATGTTGGTTTTAAACTCATAGACAGCCTCGTATCGGATTTTGATACAAAATTGACAAAAGTCCAATTCAAAGCAATCTTAGGCACAGTCGATAACGATGTTGCTCGTATCATTTTCGCGAAACCTCAGACTTATATGAACCTCTCAGGTCAGGCGGTAGCATCTTTAATCAGGTTTTATAAAATACCTTTAGGAAATGTGATCGTTGCCCACGATGACATTGATCTTCCGCTCGGAACAATTAGAATACGGCCTGGAGGAGGTTCTGCTGGTCAGAAGGGTTTGGCCTCAACGATTGAAAAACTTGGAACGCAGGATTTTCCCCGGATGCGGATTGGTATTGGCCGTCCATCAGGAAGCCAGGAAGCTGCCGGATATGTATTGCAGGAATTTTCTAAAACAGATGAAAAGATTTTATCAGAGGTACTTCCTGTGGCTGTAATGGCTATTCGGATGTTCATTGCCGATGGGTTGGAAGCGGCTATGACGCGGTATAACGGAAATATCTCCAAAGAGTAATATGATCCTCAATAAAATTAAAGGTTTACGTTCCTATCAATCATTGCTTGATTCCATCCGAAATGGACAAGAGATCAAACCACTAGGGTTGATTCGAACTGCCCGGTTCCCGATTCTGGCTGGTCTCTGGCAGGATTTAAAGCGTCCAATTTTTTACTTGACAGACAGACAGGACAAGGTATCAACTACAGTTGATGAAATGGAATTCTGGCAAAGAGGTGCTCAACACTTTAGTTTTACCGAACCGACAACTCTATTCTATGAAGATAGCGGCTGGAGCAATAACATTCGCCAGGATAGATTGGAAACACTCTCGACATTGGCGAAATATTTCCTGCCAGGCAATGAAGTAAATGGCTTTCCCCCAATGATTCTTTCCTCTGCAAAATCTGTCATGACACGAACCATACCCAGGCGCGATTTCCTCAAATCAATTTTGAGGATAAACACAAACGTAAAGCTTCCACAAAAGAATCTTATCCAACAATTGGTTATGAATGGGTACCAATTTGCAGAGATTGTGGTTGAACCAGGTCAGTTTTCTCATCGTGGAGGTGTTATCGACATCTGGCCTATGGGTGACAATGTACCTGTTAGGATGGACTACTTTGGTGAAGAAATTGAAACAATTAAGTTATTTGACCCGGCAACGCAACGGACAATTGATAAACGAAGCTTATGCGCAATTCCTCCAGCACGAGAATTTCTTCTTGGAAATCAACCAGGAATGGTTTCCGGTAAGCAATATAACGAGTTCCACATACCAATTCTTCATGGTTTCCCGGCATCAGTGGTTGATTATTTACCTAAAAACGCGCTCATCGTTTTAGATGATGGGGTTAAGTTACAAAATAACATTAATGACGTAGAAGAAGACGCAGTAAAAAGGCGGAATGAAGGGATATATTCCGGTTTTATACCGGAAGATTTCCCCACACCTTACCTAAGTTGGTCTGAGTTGCAGGATTCCATGAATAAAATACAAGTTCTCGACATGGGTTATGGCATGGACGAGAATCATTCACAATTATCTTCCTGTTTTCAACCTAACCGGAGGTATGCTGGTCAATTAACAACTTTTGTGGATGATCTTTTAGAATCAGCGATTACCAGCAAGGAACAATTCATTGTATCCAGACAAACGCCACGGATTCGGGAAGTCTGGCAGGAGAAGACTTCGCATATTCAGTCAGATATTTTGGAACCCGTTTTTTTGGATGGAAACTTGTTTGAAGGTTGGCACCTAAAAGATTTTTCGGGACTTGACCTGCGATTATTTTCAGATAGTGAAATATTTGGATGGGAAAGGCCACACTCCCGGCGGCATCAGATACAGATTGTTGAAAACCCTGAGGCTCAATATGCCGATTTGACAGTTGGTGATTGGGTTGTCCATATAGATTATGGAATAGGTCAATTTCTGGGGTTGGTCAAACGTGTTTTGGATGGGATTCGGCGTGAATTTCTAGCGCTAGAATATGACGGCGGGGACCAGCTGTTTGTACCTATTCACCAGGCCGATCGAATATCCAAGTATGTCGGGCCAGATAGCCAAAGACCATCGCCATCCCGGTTAGGTAGCCCAGAGTGGGCAAATACAAAAAACCGAGTGCGGGGCGCGATTCAGGCTGTTGCTGGCGACTTACTCGATCTGTATGCACAACGTCAGGTTGCGGAAGGGTTTTCCTTTTCAAAAGATTCAGCCTGGCAAATGGAACTGGAAGGAAGTTTTCCTTACATTGAAACTCCAGATCAGGAAGAAGCCATTCAGCAGGTCAAACGCGATATGGAAATTCCCCGACCAATGGATCGCCTCTTATGCGGGGATGTTGGTTATGGAAAAACTGAAGTAGCTTTGCGCGCAGCATTTAAAGCAGTGATGGATGGGAAGCAGGTGGCAATCCTGGTTCCAACAACCATCCTAGCTCAGCAACATTTGGATACCTTCAAGCAACGCCTTTTACCTTTTCCGGTTTCAGTTGAAATGCTTTCACGTTTTCGGTCTCCACGAGAACAAAATGAAATCATTGAGATGCTTGAGGTTGGAAAAGTTGATATCATCATTGGTACACATCGCCTTATCCAATCTGATGTTAAATTCAAAGATTTAGGGCTTGTAATTATTGATGAGGAACAACGATTCGGCGTCGCCCACAAAGAATTTTTAAAGAAATTACGAACTGAAGTTGACGTTCTTACCCTTACAGCAACACCAATCCCTAGAACTTTGTATATGGCGCTTACTGGGGTTCGGGACATATCCACGATAAATACACCTCCGGAAGAACGCTTGCCAGTTACAACGCATATCGGTCCTTATACACCCCAACTTGTCCGCCAGGCGATCTTGCGTGAACTTGAGAGAGGCGGACAGGTTTTCTTCGTTCATAATCGTGTCCATAGTATTACAGCGATGCTATCACACTTGCTCAACCTTGTACCTGAAGCCAGGTACGGTATTGGCCATGGTCAGCTGGAGGAGCAGGAACTGGCGAAAGTAATGCGTAATTTTACAAATGGGGAAATCGATGTCCTACTCTGCACATCCATTATTGAATCTGGTTTGGATATTCCAAATGCAAACACATTGATCGTTGATCGGGCAGATGCCTTTGGATTAGCACAGCTCTATCAATTGCGCGGCAGGGTAGGCAGAGGAGCACAAAGAGCTTATGCATATTTTTTCCGTCACCGTTCCCGTTCTGCTACACCAGAGGGTCTTGAACGTCTGGAAGTAATAGCAGAAAACGCACAATTGGGTGCCGGGTACTCGATTGCAATGAGAGATATGGAAATGCGAGGCGCAGGAGAATTACTTGGCACACGCCAGCATGGTTATATCAATTCGGTCGGATTTCATTTATATACACAAATGCTGGCGTCGGCTGTTAAAGTTGAACGCCGGTTGAGAGGTTTACCGGAGGATATGCGTGATAATCAGTTGGTGGTCAAAGAGCTTTCACTACCCGTTGCCGTAGATTTACCGCTGGCTGTCGAAATTCCCGTGGAGTATATTTCCGACCATAACATAAGACTAAAGCTATACCGCAGGATGGCAGATCTAAGTTCTATAGATCAGTTGGATTTGATGGATGAAGAATTAAAAGACCGGTTTGGAGAAATGCCCATAGAAGTTGATAATCTGCTCTTTCAACTCAGAGTAAAGATGTTAGCAGATTTGGCGGGTCTTTCTTCTGTTAACATCGAAGGTGGCCAGATTGTGCTTCGGTATCCTCAATTACCTGATGGATTCCCGACTAGGAACCTGCCAGCTTTAGGTCCATTTATCCGAACTGGCAAGAATGCTTACTGGATACAGGTAAATTTTTCCGCTTCTTCATGGCAGCAAGAATTATTGCACTCTCTGGAGGCAATAATATCTCAGACAAATTTATAAGATACTTGCCGCCCAAAAACCTGTCAGAGGTTGAGAATTCTTGAATTCCACTTTGTACAAACTTTGTCCATACAATTGGTGAAGATTTATAATCTTTCCAAAGGAGCACATAATGAATCAAAAATGGAAACAATTTGAAACACAGTCATATTTGAACCTGGAAACACTCCGCAAATCTGGAGCAGCAGTGAAAACTCCGGTTTGGTTTGTTATTGAGGAAGATTGTCTGTACGTCCGTACAATCGACAATTCCGGGAAGGTCAAGCGCATCAGAAAGAACTCGACCGTAAGGGTTGCAGTATGTGATATGAGGGGAAACCCTAAGGGTGATTGGGAAACCGGAAAAGCGGTCCTCATAGCTGGTGAAATGGAAGCGCGGGTTGAAAAACTATTAAAAAAGAAATACGGATTGATGAAAAAGTTGATGGAATTTAGGTCCAAATCACAAAATACTCAATATGTAACTATCCAAATATCATCCCCCCAGAGACAGAAATAAATTAGAACATTCGTCTTATTTTTTAATATCTGCTAAGATTAATAGTTGAGGAATTTATGGATTTTAATCTTCACTCACCATATCTGCCAACAGGTGACCAGCCAGATGCGATCGTTCATCTGGTAAACGGGGTTGAGAAAGGTATGGCTCACCAGGTTCTTTTAGGAGCAACAGGAACCGGAAAAACCTTTACGATTGCCAACGTTATTCAACAAACCCAGAAACCTACTTTGGTGATGGCGCACAATAAAACTTTGGCAGCTCAGCTCTATGCAGAGTTCAAAGAGTTCTTTCCAGAAAATGCAGTCGAATACTTTGTTTCATATTATGATTATTACCAACCAGAAGCTTATGTTCCACGACGAGATCTTTATATAGAAAAAGAAACAGATATTAATGAAGAGATCGAGCGGCTAAGATTAGCTGCAACCACTGCATTAATGTCCCGAAAAGATGTCATCATCGTAGCGTCAGTGTCTTGCATTTATGGCCTTGGCAATCCGGAAGAATTTGGCAAAGGACTGGTACACCTTGTACAGGGCGAGATTTTCCGGAGAAATGCTTTACTGAGACAACTAGTGGAAAGCCAGTATCAGCGCAATGATTTGGAAATAAAACCTGGCTCTTTCAGGGTAAGAGGGGACACACTCGAGATCCAACCGGCCTACGAAAATGAACATATCTTTCGTATATCATTCTTTGGCGATGAAGTTGAGCGAATAATGGATGTGCATCCAATTACAGGTGAAATTTTCAGTGTAATGGATGAATTGGATATTTACCCTGCCAAGCATTATATTGCAGAAGAAGATCGACTGAAAACTTCCATCAAGGATATTGAGCAAGAGCTTGAAACCAGAATAAAGTATTTTCAAGATGAGAATATGCTGCTGGAAGCTCAGCGGATTGAGCAACGCTGTCGTTATGACCTGGAAATGCTAAAAGAGGTAGGATATTGCTCTGGGATTGAGAATTATTCCAGGCACATCGATCAAAGGCCGGAAGGCTCGGCTCCCTGGACTCTTATTGATTACCTGCCCACTGATTTTATGTTGGTATTGGATGAGTCGCACATGACCGTGCCTCAAATACGCGGTATGTACAATGGTGATCGTTCCCGCAAGCAGGTGTTGGTGGATTACGGTTTTCGTTTGCCATCTGCTATGGACAATAGACCATTGCGATTCGAAGAATTTGCAACGCACATGAAGCATGTGATCTACACCACCGCAACTCCTGGCCCATTTGAGATGGAGAAGGCTGATCAAGTTGTTGAGCAAATTATCCGACCGACCGGGTTGCTTGATCCAGAAGTTGAAGTACGCCCAACCCATGGACAGGTGGATGATCTTGTAAGTGAGATCAGACTAAGGACGGAAGCTGGAGAACGTGTGCTTGTTACAACCCTCACAAAAAGAATGTCAGAAGATCTGGCGGATTATTTGTTGGAGCTTGGAATTAAAGTTCACTATTTACATTCAGAAGTAGAGACTTTGGAAAGGATTGGGATCCTCAGGGATCTGCGTACAGGCTTGTTCGATGTCCTTGTTGGAATCAACCTGCTGCGTGAAGGATTGGATCTGCCTGAGGTTTCGCTTGTAGCAATTCTTGATGCAGATAAAGAAGGGTTCCTACGGTCGGGTACTTCATTGATCCAAACTATTGGTCGCGCTGCCCGGCATGTTAATGGCAAGGTTTTGATGTATGCCGATCGGATGACAGATTCTATGAAGAAAGCAATCGATGAGACAAATCGGCGCCGCAAGAAACAGTATGACTACAACGTTTTGCATGGAATTGAACCTGTCAGCATACGGAAAGCTGTAAGAGACCTTACTGCACGGTTGACTGGTGTTCATGAGATGGCAGAATCCAAAGCTAGGTACGGACCAGATAAGTCAACGATGATGCCAAAATCAGAATTCAAACGTGTTATAGGTGAGCTGGAAAACCAGATGAAGGCAAGTGCGAAGGAATTGGAATTTGAGAAAGCTGCTGCGATTAGGGATCAGATTTATGAACTCAAAGCCATTTATGCTGATAGCGCCAAAATACCCCCTTGGGAAAAAGCCAGGTTGATGGCAGGTGATTAGTATCAATCGCTGATGTTTGTACTTCGGATATTAAAACTTCGGAATTCACCTGTTGCTGGCAGCCATTCCAAATTAAGCTCCCTGATGTGTGATAGTGAAGGGCCTTTATTGATTTTTTCACAAAAAGCGACTAATGATAGTTCTTCACCCTCAGCAACCAATTCAACTTCACCAGAATATAGATTCCTGACCCAGCCTGTCAAACCCAGTCTGTCAGCCTCCTCTTCAACGAAGATGCGAAAACCAACTCCCTGGACACGTCCATTTACTATCGCATGAACCCTTTTTTCCATTTACCCTAATCATCTTCCATATTGCCATCAATATCCATTATATTAAAATCGATCAAGCTATTATTAAATATCAAGTTTTCTACCGCCGAGTCAATTAATTCCAACGTTTCATCATCTACATCTGGATCGTCGCTTAAGCGTTCGAGTTTATCCTGGACACCTTCGCCACCGATTTGTGAAAGCGACCAAATAGCAGCTAGAAACACATCCTGGTCCAGTCCTTCGTTTTCTAGTAACTCAAATAAGAAATCACGAGCGCCATCAATTTCCAGGTTTCCTGAAGCACGGACAGCCTCCAATTGAATATCAACATTATCGTTTTGTAGATTTGAAAGGATAATTTCATTCCAAATTTCATTTTCGGATCGACCCATTGCGAATAAAGCGCTTGCAACCATGGATTTATTCTTATCTGAATATGCTTTCCGAATTAGATTGTTGATCCCAGTTGAACTGGAGTATCCAAGAGATTCTATCGAACGCCTTTTTACTAATAAGTCTGAGCTGCCATTAAATACGGCGATCAAATTACTCTCAATTTCCAATTGCTGCTTCTCCGGAATCTCGTCCAATTCGCCAAGATAAACAAACATCCCAAGGGCATTAGCGGCTGCCGCTTGAACATGGTGGTCCGGGTCGTTCTTCAGCATTTCCGTATAAACCTTAATTAACGTGTTCTCATTATTTTCCCAGAGCAACCGTATTCCCAGCTCGCGGACAGAGGCATTTGTATCACCCAATGCAAGTTTTCCTACCTCTGCGAAGGAAGCCATGGTATCAGATTCAGCGATTCCTTCAAGGTCTTCAAGCCATGATACTTTTCTTGATTCTGGAATAATTTTCCATACTTTCATTAAAGCCTTCAAATCGCTATTAGATATGTCAGAGAATCTATGCAAATACCTTGGCGAAAAAGGGATTTCATTGTTGAGCAAGGCATCAATAATATTTTCGAAGGCAATAATTGATTTGTTATCCATTTCTTTTCCGTATTATGGGATTGTAATAGGGTTGATGAAATCCTGTAAAGTAATGTAAACCATGAAGGCGAGTAGGGTCAACATTCCCAATGAGTGAATCATATTTTCGAATTTTGCAGGCACACGCTTACGCAGAATCAATTCAGGGATAATAAAAATGATTCTGCCGCCATCCAGGGCTGGAATGGGTAGTAGGTTGGTCAATCCAAGCGCTATTGAAATTGTACCAATAAAGGAGAGGACTCCTACTGCAGGAATATTAACCGGGGAGGACTCTGCCTGGACATCACTTTGTTGGGCAGCACGATAAATGTCAAAAATACCTTTCGGTCCAACTACCCGGGCTTCATTCGCTGGGATGTTTCCCTGTAACAGCCTCGCGGGTAATAGAACCAATTGTTTTGCCTGTTCTAGCATTGTAGAGCCAGCAGTTGGGATGGCTTCATACCAGGGGATCGGTTTAAATGGATTGCCCATCACAAATCCAACGGGACCTTCACCTTCCGGCGGCGTTTCTCGTGGGGTTACGTTGACCTTAATCGTTTGATCTCCACGAATCAACTCCATGGTAACCTTGTTTCCTTTACTATCCTGAATGAGTGATTGAATTTGTTCTGTGCCTGTTATCAATGTACCGTTAACAGACAATATTGTATCACCTGCTAGCATTCCAGCACTTTCAGCAGGCGAGGCAGCAGCGATTTCCATGATCGTTATTTTGGTTGTATCCGGGGAGCCAATACGTGCGAAGAGTATGATAAATACCACGAAACCAACCAGCAAGTTCATTACAGGGCCGCCAAAAAGGACTCCTAAACGAACCCAGGGACTGGCAGACGCAAGCCCTCCAGCAACTTCAGGGTCGTTCTCACCCTTGGGACGGACGAAAGCTCCAAATGGAATGGCGTTTAGGCTGAAGATTACCCCCCCAATTTTTTTACCAATCACTCGGGGAGGAAGACCGAGTCCGAATTCTTCTACTTCAACTTTGAATAACCTGGCCATGAGAAAATGACCCAGTTCATGGGCTACCAGTAAAAATCCAAGAACTATTATGAACTGAACTATGGAAACGAGAGTATTTGTTTGAATCATTTTTTCCTATCTATCTAAAGGTAATAACAATTTTATCAACTGGAACAGAGTTTATCAACCAGATATGTAAGCAGCACCACCTGGATTTGATGTGAGGATAGATTGAATTGCCCCGATTTTCATTAATTCCTTCTCAACTGCGGTCTTGAATTGCAACTCGGTTATGACGTGCACATTCGGTCCGGCGTCTATGGTGAAACAGACGTGCAGACCTTGATCACGCATCCACAAAACATGCTGGATGATTTCCAATGATGCCGGTTGCCAGTAAAGAAGAGCAGGTGAAGACGTCATCATTACAGAATGCATGAGCATACAATCTTGTTCTACAATTAAAGCAAAATTAGCGAAATCATGATCGAGGATGGCTCGTTTGCACAAATTTATTCGGCGAAGGACATCTTCAATTCGGGCATTTTGTAATGGGCTGGTAGGGGCAAGGTGGTGCCCTTCTGTTGATCCGGTTTTCTTGTGGGATGAATCAACAATGGCAATGATGTCCACAAGTCCCCAATACTCAGGTTCAGCAAACGAAGTTGCATACGAATCTTCATCAGTTGTCCCAGCCTGCCATTCCACAAATCCAGCCGGGATCGAGCGGCACGCCGAACCAGATCCCATGCGTGCGAGACGTGATAGATCCATTTCTGATAGTTCGAGTTGATACGCTCTGGAAGCCGCTAGTGCTAGGGCAGCAAACCCTGAAGCGGATGATGCAATGCCGCTACCGGTGGGAAAATTGTTTGTCGAACTCATTCTTACGAAAGAAACATGATTACTTAATTTCCGAATAAGATTTAAAAATCGGCTAATGCGCGTAGAAGTTTGCTTATTTGCAAGTTCACCATTCACGACAACCTCATCTGCTGTGAGGGAATAGTCTATTTCGACAGATGTGCGAGTGGTGAGGCTCCCCAGGTTCATGGATATGGAGTTATTCGAAGGAATTCTGAGCTCATTCGACTGATTTCCCCAATACTTAATGAGAGCAATATTTGGATGAGCTATCGCCGAAACCTTATTATCCGACATGTGCTTTACAAATCTCCTTGTAATGGTCAAGTTTACCATAATCAGCACCCATCACAAAAATGGGGGGTAGATGGAACGGTGATTGTTGTGGTAAATCGACCAGAGATGTTTGACATCCATTTAACGATGAAGTAGACTAAATTAAGATTTCGTACACGAATGCGAGTGTACTTAATTCTCACTGATTTGAAAAAACCATTAATTGGCTTACCAGTCTATGGGTTTGATACTGTAACGTCCTTTCAACATGAATTGAAAGTACCGTACCCCTGGCAAAAGCAATTTGATTGTGTGGAAAAAGTGAATGGAATATACCCTATTTGATGCTACTGTGGAAAAACCCAAAGGATTAAAATGCAAAATGAAACACCTCAAAATAATGATTTGAATTGTGGGGGCGATCCTAAATCCATGCTGTCAGGAAGGTCTTTGATCATTGTTTCTAACCGTGGCCCAGTCGGTTTTTCGACAGCAGAAGATGGCAGCGTTCAACAGCATCGGAGTGGTGGAGGTTTGGTAACCGCACTTCTTGGTTTGGCACAAAATTTGGATATCACCTGGATTGCCACTGCTCTGGATGATCTGGAAAAAGCATGGGGCCGCGGCCAATTATCCCTTGATGATAGCGGTCGTGATATCGATATGCACCTGGTTCCATTAGATCAGGATGTTTATGATGGTTTTTACAACACTATTTCAAACCCATTACTGTGGTTTCTGCAGCACTCCATGTGGGATTTTGTGTCCAGTCCAACGATCACTCGGGATACCTGGCAAGCCTGGGACAAAGGATATGTAGCAGCGAATCGCCAACTGGCGCTTGCTGTTGCTGAGCATGTTAAATCCACCCCGGGAAGAACTCTGGTAATGCTGCAGGATTACCATCTTTACCTGTTACCGAGAATGTTGCGGGGCATGCTCAAGAAACATCGTCGTTCTGAACAGTTGACTTTGACACATTTTGTTCACATTCCATGGCCCGGACCTGAAGAATTACGAATATTGCCATCTGGAATGCGACAAGAAATATTAGAAGGTTTAACTGCGGTTGATGTTTTAGGATTTCAGACTCATGAAGACTGTTTAAATTTTCTCAGATCGGTAGAATCTCATTTGCCACGGGCCTATGTAAGTTACAAACACCGCCGGATTTGGTATCGAAATCACACCACTATGGTGAGGGATTTTCCAATTTCAATTGATGTGACTGCTCTTAAGAACCTTTCAACATCGGATGAGACTGTTTCTCAGAAAAAAGAATTAGTTGAGTTAGCCAAAGATCAACAGTTGATCTTGAGGGTGGATCGGACTGAGCCGAGTAAGAACATCGTTCGTGGATTCCAGGCTTTTGCTGAGATGTTGGATTTGCATCCTGAACATCGCGGCAAGGTTAAGTTCCTGGCATTACTTGTTCCATCCAGGTTGGATGTTGAAGAATATCGAAATTATCATGATGAGATTATGGCAGCCGCAGGCTGGGTTAATTCTCGCTATGGAACAAGTGATTGGGAACCCATACGGGTCATACTCGGGGAAAATTATCCGAGGGCAGTGGGCGCCCTTCAAATATATGATGTTTTACTCGTTAACTCGATTGCTGATGGCATGAACCTGGTGGCAAAAGAAGGTCCAGTGGTGAACCAAAAGAATGGTGTTTTAGTGCTTTCTGAAACAACAGGCGCAAGTCACCAACTGGAAACTGGAGCGATTGTGATCTCTCCTTGTGATGTGTATGGAACAGCGGAAGCTTTGCATCAGGCTTTGACTATGGAAGCATTTGAGCGGCAAGTTCGTGCAGCAAGATTAAGCAAGCTTGTCGAAGAAAATGATATCAATGCCTGGTTTTGCAACCAAATCAGTGAAATTCAACGATTGGGATACTGATGAGTTTCTACTAAAAGTGCAAAATCTTTAATAAGAGTGCAAGATATATTGGTACATGAAAGCTATAAGGAGGGGATCATTTGAAAAAAGGTATAGAGTCACTCATTGATATTGCTGCAAAGGCTGAATTTCTAAGGCTTTTCCTGGATTATGACGGTACCCTGGCAGTATTCGCGCCGACTCCGGATGTAGTCCTGCCGGATAGCAATGTAATTGAATTACTTGAGCGTTTTGTAAATTCGCGAAAAGTGAAGCCTGCCATAATAAGCGGACGCAGGTTGGATCACATTCGAAAGTTGTTGCCGATTAAAGGTTTGTTGTTGGCTGGTACCTACGGCATGGAAATGCAATTACCCGATGGAGAGTTCCGTTCATTGCTCGCTTACGAAGAAGTCCGCCCGACTCTAGATGTGTTGCTGCCAGTCTGGCAATCGCTAATCGAAGGACTATCTGGATTTTACCTGGAAGATAAGGGTTGGACACTTGCTGTTCATGGTCGGTATGCTGAGCATCCAGATCCTGAATCGATAATTCTTCAGGCAAAGAAAGAAGCAATCACGTTAGGCTATGACGAGATATTTCACCTCGTTGAAGGATACCTATTTATTGAACTGGCACCCCGGCTGGCGAACAAACCAGATGCTGTCAAGTGGATTGCTATGAATATAATGCCAAAAAATGCTTTGTCAATTTATATTGGCGATGATGACGTGGATGAATTAGCTTTCAAGCCCGTTATCGCGGCTGGAGGTTATGCTGTGAGGGTATCTCCCGATCCCATACCTACTTTAGCCCAATTCCGATTGAAGAATCCTGCTGAAGTATTAGATTGGCTGGAAGAGCTGCTGAAGGCTTGCGGCTCCTGAAAAATGCTATTGAATAGTTCTCTCATCTCCTAATAAATAGAAGAATAAGACTGGCAACATAAACCACAACAAGGGCCAGGGCATCCAATTCTATGAACCAGACTTTGCGTTCAAGTTTTGCCAAGTTGCCAATTAATCCCATGCAGGTCATTATTAACCCGACCATACCGATCAATAGAAAGGACGGATCGATTGCAGATAGGAATCTTCCCTGCGTGAAAAAGATATCTGTGAGCCCAATGGCAAACATATTGAACAGATTGCTGCCAAATAAGTTCCCTATTGCCATGTCGCTGGCGCCAATTTTTATCGCAGCCAGGGTGGTAACCAGTTCAGGGAGTGAGGTAACCAAAGCAACGAGAGTTGTACCGATAAAAGTGGTTCCCAGTCCTGTAAGAATGGCGATTTCTTCCGCGCTTTGAACCATGATAGGTGTAATGATGACTAGAGCGCCGGCAGCGATTAAGAATCCGATGATTCCAGTGCGTAACTTTGGTGTCCCTTCAGGAATTTCCGGGTGTACAGCGAATTGTGAAGCCGGGGAAGAGTCCTTATGGATCAATCTGACAGCTACGACATAAATTGCGATAAGTAGCAAACTATCCAAACCAATCCATCCAATTTTTACATCTATATCCGCAATGATGAAAAATACAACCAGCCCGATCATAAATACGGCAAGGCTGCCGGTGAGAGCATGTTTAAGGGCCGCTTTCCTTAATATTCTTTGATTTCTGTTGACAATATCAATAATTGCCAGCAGGAGCATGTTAAAAGTATTACTTCCGAGTAAGTTACCCGCTGCAAGGTTTGGAGCATTTTGATTTATGGAGCTAACTGAAGTAAGCACTTCCGGGAGGGATGTGGCTCCTGCCAACAATAGCACGCCAATGAACATGCCGCTCAAACGCGTGCGGACGGCAATAACATCCCCATATTTTGCCAATTGTGTTGCTGCAAGAACAATTAAACCGGAGGTTGCAAGGAATTTGATCCAAACCATAGCCTATCCTTTATTTTGTACAGAAGAAATTCCCTTTGTAATGGCGAGCGGCCAGGCAGTAAAAACGCCTGTATTTGGCTTTTCCAGGTTACCCATAATATCTTCGATTGCCTTTAAGCATAGATGGACCATTTTTTCATCCTGCACTACCACGAACAAAGTGGAATTGCCGGTCTCATCAGAGGGCGAATCGCCATAGCTGTATCTCATAGGAATGTGATGCATCCGTCGCCGATATAAGCCGGTGCTTTCAATGATTGTGGCGCCAGAAACACCTAATACGGACCAGGCATCCAGGATTTTATCCAAAGAGCTAGTATCGTCCAGTACATACATGATCATATACATGGTTTTCTCCTTTTATGGTGTTCTGATTGTGAAAATTATTGCTTACCCATCAGGAATTATTTAAAGAAGTGATATTAAGTTTACCACGATGGTTATTTCATGCAATTATTCCTGGACGAGGATAACATGATAGGAACACTTAAATGAGTAAATATAATAAAAAGCATCCAAGTGAAGACTTGGATGCTTTTTATTATATTTTTTATTACTATTTGCTAAAACTGATGCTTGCCGTCAAACCCCATAGGAATCTGGGATCATCTCTGATACTAAGGGTCACTTTGTATGTGATGTCCCCTTGTTGATCGATGCCAAAGGGTTGAATTGCAGACACTTCTGCGGCAAATTCCTCACCCGGGAGGGCATCAATTCGAACGATTGCATTTCCACCTACGGAAATGGACAAGATATCCGTTTCTTTAAGGTCACTTGTTTCAATGATCCAGTTGTTTGTGTCGGCCAGGGTAACAACCGGCTCGGAGCCTTGCACAACTTGCGATGGGATAATATTTACGAGGATAACTTGTCCACTTAAGGGGGCAACCAATTCCGATTGAGATGTTATGGATGTTTCGGCTGATATAAGCTGATTCTTAGCGTTTATTAATTGAGCATCCAGCGCCGCAAGTTGATCCTTAGCTGGTCCATTTTCAAATTTTGCTGCCTGGGCTTCCGCGAATGCCACCTGTTGCGTCGCAAGGTCAAAATCTGTTAATGCTTTTTCGAGTTCAATTGTTGCCTCTCGCGTTTTGCTGTAACGATATGTGTACTCCTTGTCACGTTTTTTATCAGAAGCATCTTTCAAACGTTCTTTTGCAAGAGAGACATCAACTAAAGACTGTGCCATGAAAACATCTACCTGAGCAAGATATTCTTTCCTATTATTCTCAGCGGTAACTAATTTTTCATTCGCAGCGGAGACAGCGGCTTGCTGTTGTGGTAGGATCACAAGGTTGACAAGTACATCGCCCTTGTTTACTAATTCACCTTCATTAATGAAAACCTGATCGATTTTTCCGCCATTTGGAAAAAAGGACAACTCAACCGATTGTTTGGGGAGCAATCTGCCCTCAGCAACAATGGTGTTGGTAATAGGTACAACCGTGCTGGAATTCTGTTGTGGTTCTGCCTTGTTTACCTGACAGCCAACTAATAATAATGCACTTGTCAATAATATAGTTAATACGAATAAAAGTTTCTTGTTCATGTTACCCTTTCAAATTGTTAGCCACAGGCCATAAAGTCATCAATTTCTTTTCTAGTTGATAATATGTTCTCAACTTTGCCATCCATCATCTGGATTACGCGATCTACATAGATACACATCCTCAGATCGTGGGTAACCATAATGCCAGCTTTTTTCTGCTCATGAATAAGATCTGAAAAGATCTTAACTACCTGGTAAGCCCTCTCCGAATCGAGGCTTGCTGTGGGTTCATCTGCTAAGACCAAGCTGGGGTTGTGAACCAGAGCTCTAGCGATTGAAACTCGCTGGCGTTCCCCTCCGGATAATTGACTGGGTAGGAAGTTTAATCGTTCTTCAAGCCCCAATCGGCAAAGTAAATCTTTGGCATACTCTTTTGTTGTTGTATTGAATGTGCCATTGAGACGTAACATCATTTCTACGTTTTCTTGCCCTGTTAGGAATGGTAGGAGGTTATTAGATTGGAAGGTAAAGCCTATTTTTTCCCTTCGGAACTTGACCCTTCTCCCTTCGTTTAATTCATTCAAGTTCAGATTGTCAATGACTACATCACCAACCGTGGGGGATAATAATGCCGCTAACATTGCCAGTAATGTAGTTTTTCCGGATCCGCTTGGGCCGACAATTGCTATGAATTCACCTCTTTTAACATCGATCGAAATTTCATCCACAGCTATTGTTTCATTTGCACCTGATTTATAAACTTTGCGAACTGAATTCGCCCTTAATACGGTCTCATTATTGATTATCATGAGGTTAGTCCCAGAGCAGTCAGCGGTTCAACCTTGACGGCGAGTCTTACGCTTACTAATCCGCCAAGCGGACCAATAATTAATAACGCTACTATTGCGACCAAAATCGTGGGCCCATTAAAAACAATTGGAACTGCGGCCGGTAAAAATGCTGCGAGTAAGAATGTAACCAAACTGCCCATGATGACTCCGAATGTGGTGATTAGGATTATTTGCATCACAACAGATAGCGCGACGGTTAAATTGGAAGTGCCAATAGCTTTCAACACACCGATTAATGGCACCTTTTGAAGCATTTGGATCTGGAAGAAACCACCTATAACCAGGACTCCAATCAAAAGCGTGAAACCTTGCTGAGTATTTAGTGTGCTCTGTTGTACACTATAGCCCGGTACTGCTTCGTAGGCAGTTTTAATATCTACAACTTCAACATTGTCCACCTGTGATTGAATGCTCGCGGCAACTATAGCTGCTTCCTGCTCCGGTTTCAATTTAACTGCTACGATGTTTGTAACCGTTTCACGATTTGGGTCTCGTGTTGAAGGTTGCGACCTGACCTGGTCCCATGTGAGGTAAGGAAGAAAAATAGATGAACTGTACAAATATTCCTGCGGCTCACTGATCCCAATAACTCTCAATGAAACGAATTTTTCATCTGTTCCCTGGATAGTTCTAACTGTAAATGTGTCTCCTAAATTCAAACCTAATTCGTTAGAAAGTGATTGATCGATTACAACATTATTGCCTCTGCTGAGAGTGATGGGTGAGCCAGCGATAACAGTTGGGGAACCGGGTTTCATGGGTTCAACGCCTAACAGGGAAACATTCACCGGATCAACACCAGCGATATTTACAATTTTTGCGCCGCTGGCACCGATCGGTCCTATATCGAGCACGCCATCAACACGTTGAATATTGTTTAAAGTTGATCGATCGATTTGACTTACGGAAGCTGATAGATCAACGTTTTTCTGAAAAACTATTAACTGTGCATCAAGCTTGGATAGATATTCAATATTTGCATTCGATAACCCCTGTGCTAAGGCTGCAATAAACAAAACCAGTGTTGTGATCAGAGCGATTACCAGACTGAATAGGAAAAACCTGCTACGATTACGCCAAATTTCCATAAAGGATAAATAAATTGCCATAAAACCTCTTTCGTGTATAAAGATTGTATAAAGTAATTATAATAAATTCATTCATATACTCTGCTTCTTTGTATAAACTTTACCATGAATTTTATGCATTTTTGTTATGATAAAATCCAGATAAGATTAAACACTGGATGTGTCATTGAATAAACATTTTATAGACTTTTCATCGGTCGGTTTTCATTATTCCGAACAAGGAAAAAAATCCCGGGATGTAATTAACTCCATCAATTGCTCAATTGATTCTGGTGAATATATTGCAATCGTTGGGGCAAATGGATCTGGAAAGTCTACATTGGTAAAGCTGATCGATGGGTTGCTTTTCCCTACCAGAGGAAAACTTACAGTTGGGGGAGTAGAAGTCCAAGACCGGATGAATCTGGCAATAATTAGAAAACAAGTAGGAATAGTTTTTCAATCGCCAGAAGACCAAATTGTGACCTCGACAGTTGAGGAAGAGGTGGCATTTGGTCTGGAAAACTTTGCTGTACCGCATAAAGAAATGAAAGCTCGAGTGAGAAAGATCTTGGAAGGTTTTGATATGTGGGATATCAGAAATCGGCCAACATATATGCTTTCGGGGGGGCAAACTCAGCGCCTGGCAGTAGCCAGTGTACTGGCAATTCAACCATCCTGCATCATTTTCGATGAGTCAACCTCGATGCTTGATCCAGCCGCGCGGAAAAACCTGTTGGGTTTGATGAAATCTTTTCATAATGAAGGCAAAACCATTCTCCATATTACCCATTCCATGGATGAAGCTGCGCAGGCAGATCGGATACTGGTTTTAAATCAGGGTAACCTGGTTTTTGACGGTTCTCCAGCCGACCTGTTCATCCAGGAAAAAATTGATGAAAGATGGAATCTTGAATATCCTGAATATATTCTTCTGGCAAATCTGCTCAAGAAGCAAGGAATATTAATACAAGATGGAGTATTATCTCCTACTGATCTAATTTCAATAATCCTCGAACAATTCTCAATAAACCCTCGATTTAGGGATATTGAAAATACAGAAATAATTACTGAACAATCTGTAAAAGTATCAGGATTAAGTTTTGACTACCTCAAGAACACACCATATTCTGTGAATGCATTAACGGATGTTTCTCTTTCTGCAAAATCAGGAGTTGGCCATGGATTGATTGGTAAAACTGGTTCGGGAAAATCAACTGTCTTGCAACACTTAAACGGATTGATGCGCCCGCAATCGGGTGAAGTTACTGTTGGGAATTATTGGTTAAATGACGAAAATATCCAGCTCAAGGATATTGTGCAATACTCCGGTCTTGTGATGCAAAACCCGGAAAATCAGTTCTTTGAATATTTTGTAGGAGACGAAATTGCTTTCGGGCCTAAGAATGTGGGTTATGTTGGAACATTATCCGAGCGAGTTAAGTGGGCAATGGAGACAGTAGGCTTGGATTTTGAAACATTCAAAGACCGGCCGATCAACTCACTGAGCGGTGGAGAAAAACGGAAAACTGCTCTTGCTTCAATTCTTGCTTTGAAACCGCAACTATTGCTTTTAGATGAGCCAACGGCTGGGTTGGATCCTAAATCACGCAAAGATGTCTTGAATGCTTTCACTTCCATGCTGGCCGATAAAATGACTATCGTAATATCCACCCATAATTTGATGGACATTATGGAATTGACAGAAACATTAACCCTCCTTGAGAATGGGCGTTCCGTAATAAGCGGATTATCAGAATCATTGCTGACCGATATGGATTTATTGCTAAATCATGGTATTGATCCTCCGTTTATCTCCAGGATTATTGCGGGAATTACGGAGAATACAAATGTTAAACTAAATGGGATCAGAAGCGTTGTTGATCTATCTAAAATTTTGGTTATGAGGGAAAATGCCCTCAACTAACTTCGAATTTCAACGTAACCTGCCGTTTACTGAATTTATTGAAAACGATTCCTGGCTGCAGCGGCGGGACCCGGGTTTATATTTATTTGGTTTTATTCTGTTTTTTACAAGTGTTTTAGCTACAAAATCCTGGTTTGTGCTGGTTACGGCATTCGTAATATGTGTGATTGGATTAATATTATCAAAGTTGCAGCTTTCCATATTCCTGAGTAGGTTTAATAAAGCAATTCCCTTTATAGTCATCATCGCATTGATAAATTTATTAATAAACCCTCTCCCAGACGTGACACCAATGGTAATTCAGTTTTGGGTTGTCAGGATTTCGATGCAAGACATTAACTCTTCAGTAATTCTCATTGCAAGGTTTGCTGTTCTTCTACTTTCAATCAGCATTACGACTGCGAATTTCTCAATATCCAAGTTTATACACGGTCTCGAAGATTTGTTTTCTCCAGTTTCTAAAATGAAAATTCCTATACAGGATTTTATAGTGTCTGTTGAGATCGCCATACGATATATTCCGATATTGACAATTACTGCCGAACGGATTGCTAAAGCACAAGCTTCTAGAGGAGCGACCTGGGGTACTTCAAAAGGGAGCATTTTCGAAAAAATTCGCCAGGTGGTTCCTTTGATCTTGCCTCTGTTCATCCAAAGTTTCCAGAAAGCAGAAAAAATTGCGCTTGCCATGGATTCCCGGGGCTATGGTGTAATAAAACAACGCAGCCGATACTATTCCAGCCGCGTGTCATTTGGGGATTTACTATTTGTTGTAGTTCAGTTAATGTTATTAATCTTGGTTGTTTTGTTTTAAAGGACTAATCCAGACTTGCGCCTTTTTTCGAATTTATGCTGATGTTTTTCCATGCTGCAACGACAATTAACACTAAAATTGCAGCTGCACCTGCTTCGGGTAACCCATTTGCAATGGCAATGGTACCGATCACCTGCCAGGGTAAGAAGCCAAGTAAACCGAGGGCGGATAGCACAAGTATCGTGTTTGTAAGGCTTCCGACGATTCCAGAGACGATCAATGCTGGCAAATTCCACTTTTGTAAGGATTTCCATACGATCCACGCTACTGGCCCAATAAATAAACGCGGAATCACTGAAATCAATGGATTTGTAAACCACACGTCGGCTGGACCTGTCGGTGCAACAGCAGCTTGAATAAGTGAGAAAACTCCAAAAATTAGGCCAATCCCAATTCCCACAATTGGACCTTCAAGGATCGCGCCAATGATTACCGGCACATGCATGATTGTCAAGGAAGCGCCGGAAAACCATGGAATAAAACCCCAATGGGTGATTCCGAGAATGATCGATATTGCTCCAAGAATTCCGGTTAATACGATTTTTCGAGTACGGGATGAGCTCATTGCACCAATCTCCTTTGATTGGTGCAATTATATCAAGATATCGTCAAAGCAATACAAAAGCAGCCTCTTGGCTGCTTTTGTATATTATTTTAGGTTTTTTATGGACCGGTGGTTATCGTTATTGTAACAGTTGACACATAAGTTCCGGCATATGTGTCAGCTGGTATTTCAAGTTCAAAATCTGGGTCGAACCTGTAGGACCCCATACCAGTATTAACAGCTGCTGTCATAAACGGGAGGTCAGAATCTAGCGGTGCATATGAAGTAGCTTCAGATACTGGTTTGGTGTTGGATTCTGGGTCTTCAAGGGTAATGTCCACGTCAGGAATTCTTGCTGAAAATCGATCAGCGGTGATAACTTTAGGAATCGACCCGGTTGTACTCATTCCTCCAGCAAAGTCGGTTGCAGAAATTTCTACATGATACCCACTACCTGTGCCCGTTGGGTCGACTACTTCCCAATCCGCTGCAAACTCCGTAAAATGGACTGTTTGTAGATGACCATCAAGGGTTATTACATTGGAATTTGCTGAAGCTTCTGGCCCTTGATTGAAACTGAAGGTTCTCGCCAAAACTGAGAGAACACCCCCGGTTAGGACAACATTTCCTGGCTGAGAATCGTCTGCAAATACAACTGAAGTTGAAACCATAAGCAATGATAAAACCATCATCAAAATACATACTCGTTTAACCATTTCTTCCTCCGATTATGCTATACAACTCGAATTATTCATTTACGTTATATAGGTTAATCGGATATTTGGTTAATATCTGTATATATTTTTGAAATTATTTACGGCTTTTTTATGCTCCTGAGTGTGATTTGTGAATATATCAATATTGCCAGGCTAATAATAAAAATCCCAACACTGAAAACGATTATCCATGGAAAGTTCTGCTTAGTCTCGTTACTAGTATCTTTAATTACTATCGCAGCAGCAGTAGATTGAACAGTGTCCACCAATAATGTTGGCTGAGAAGCTGCTATTTCAGTTGCTTGTTGATTGTAATCCGAGACCAATGATTCCCCAATTTGGATCTCTTCAGTGAAATTGGCTATGCATTGAGGATTATTTGTACTATTCAAATAAATAGTTAGCTTATAATTTCCTTCAGGGGGGAGTTTTGTGACAATAGGATAAATAATTTGATCTTTCCGGACAAAATATCCAATTTTCAAAGGAATGGTTTCTATAATATTTTCATTTGTTTTGTCAAAAATTTCAATGATTCCAGAGCCTTTGAATGGGACATCTCCCGTGTTAATAATAAACAGATTGATCTTCCATTTTCCAAAATCAACTTTCTCCTCAATCCTTTTGATCTGAATACTACAAGGAGCCTCTCCGGGAACAGTAACTATTAATGATATTCCAACCCTTGAAACAACGTTAATATTAAAAGTGGCGCCCTCTGCGGTTGACACAACCTCCGGTTTCCCTTGTTCTTCTTTGGCTGCTAAAAAGCCAAATACATACTCGCCCGGCTTGGTACCAAGGGGAACAGTAACAGTAAATGGTAAACGTTTAATCCCAAATGGAGGAATTTCAATGATACCTTCGTCTGGCATTTGGACCCATTTATCCGCCTCAATCTTATCTTCAAAATCAAATGAAATACCACCTCTAGAAGCAGTATGTCCGTCTACGGGCGAAACTTTTAATCGCAAAGTGTCGGATGTATAGTTAATTGAAATCAGGGCGTTAGTTTCCGATTCTCCGGGAAGAAGTGAATAAATGAAATACCCAATATTCGGATCTTCTGGTTTAATGCCAAAATCTTTTTTACCTTGTGCAACAACTGAAGCAGGCAATGTCATAATTACCAATATATTTATTAGGATTAGTACTAATCTTTCTTTCATATATCTCCTAAGAGGGTCCGGTAACAATAGTCACAGTAACAGTATTTGTATAATTACCGGAATACACATTTGGTGGAATACTCAGATAAAATTTAGGTAGAAGAGAATATTTACCTGAACTTGCTCCACTAGCAGCAGAGAGAAGTAATATATCGTTAATTGACAATTCGCTGCGCAATGTAATTGCGGATTCCGGGGAATTATTTCCAATAAGTATAATTACATTTGTTTGTAACAGCTCCAGGGACAGGTTTTGAACCTGAATAATATGGTTGTTATTATCTAGAAAGTCTGTGGCATTGATTAATACCTGCCAACCAGAATTATTGTAGGTTGCATCAAGAATCTCCCATGGATTTGTATGTCCCTCCAACAATTGTTGTTTTCCCGTTAATACTAGAGAGCCAAACGAGATAGGATTCACATTAATGCTCAATAGATCACTTGATGGAATGGGGTCTCCCAGCAAGATAAATTCACCCAAATTGGTTGTCGTACCGGTTACTGTATTATTGACAGTATCCACGATGGAATTAGGCAAAGCTTTCCATTGGTTACCATTCCAACGGTATATAGCGAGGCTGTCCTCGTAAAGAGCGAGGATACTATTTTCACTGTAGGATAGAGTAATAGTGAAAGGGAGGGTTAATTGATACAAATCGGACGTATCACTCGCCAGATCTGCAGCCAGATTAAATGACTGATGAGTGTATGGTGTGACCATCCCGGGAGGCGGGTCACGATGACCATTGATTGTCGGATACCACAATCGCACCCAGAAATCTTTCCCAACCCAATTCGGATCTTCAAACACCTGGAATGAGTTTGGTGAAAAAGAATAAGCAGCGTCAACTATGGGGTTGGGGACTCCCTTAGAAAGATTTCCTCCTCCAACAGCTGTTATCAATCTGACGACATCCCCGTTACATAGAATGAAATTTGTGTTCCACTCTGAAACATTGCCGGCATCATCGTATGCGGCCATTCGCAAATAGAATTTATCCCCTTTAGGTAGATTAAGTCCTAGGGGTGGAGCAGGGACGTTGTCCAATGTATTAGTTCCAATCGGGTTCAATCCCCAGTAATAAAAATAACCTGCAAGAGGCGCTCCAGTGCCGGTCGAAGCATTCCAGGTAAAGGTTGCATCCCGAAAAATAGTACACTGACCACTGTTAATGCCATTTGCGGTTTCGGTTACAGAGGTAACAGCGCTGGGTGGCGTATTATCAAACCAATCTATGAATAGCACATTTGACCAGGCGCTGGTGTTCCCAGCGTCGTCCACGGATTGAATTTTCAAGTAGTTATTTGTTCCCTCCATTGCTGTTGCAGAATAATCAGGGATAATTCCAGTCGCCGTAGCAATGACAGCATTGGGGTCAGCACCCCAGTATAAATTGAATTTTGTAGCGCCGGCAGGGTAATTCCAATTGAAAGCAGGAGATGGATTATTATTCCATTCTGAGGGAAGTAACCCACTTATTTCGGTGGCTGATGTAACTGGATTAGGGTCTAAGGTATCTACCTTGAAAATGAATATCGTTTGCCAACCGGATGCATTGGAGAGTAGATCTAAGGCATTGATCCTGATGTAATACTCTCCATCAGGCTGAAAACCGGGCGAAAAAGAGAAGAATCCTTGAATTATTGGATTTAGTGATGTCCCGTTTGGATCAGGTCCCCAGTACAAATAGTAGCCGTCGAAGCCAACGCCGATTTCGGTTGGGATAATATTAAAGTTTGGAGTGGTAATAGTATTCTGCCAGGTACTATTTGACGCACCGCCAGTTTCGGTTGCACTCATTGAGGGAGGTGTGTTGTCATATCTAAAAATGAAAAGGGTAACCCAACCGGCAACATTGCCATCAACGTCCTTCGTGTTTACCCGCAGATAATAAATTCCTGTTGTAACAGCAATTGGATCGTAAGTGGTTGTGATTTGCTGGTAACTTACAGAAACTCCATTTGGATCGGTTCCCCAATAGACAAAATATCCATCCACACCCGATTCTGAATCGCTACCGGCGATCCATGTGAAGGAAGGGTCATTAATAGAATTTTGCCAGGTATTATTAGTTACAGCGTGATCTTCTGTACATGAAGGTGGATTTGTTGGGGGGGTTGTTTCGAAAAATTTGCTTGCATAGCCCGGGATAGCATCCATAAAGAATGCGATGATAAACAGAAAAACCGCAATTATTAGCTTGGATCCTATTGCGAAAATGGTTTCTTTGTGCATAATCTGAAACACCAAAAGACCGGATGAATACCGGAATGTTAAAATTATACGTTATGTCTCTTGGATGGACTATAAAATACAGGTAAAAGAATTTAGAATCTTGCTAAATTATCCATCTAACAATAATTTCTTTTTCATCTTTCGGTGTTCCATTAGCTCATTTATGCCAAGTGATGCTATAACAATTGCCCCGCCTAATATTAGATGAGATAAATCAGCTTTTTCGTTAAAGAAAAGCAATGAAACTGTAATTGAAAGTGGTATTTTAAAATTATTAAATATTGCCAATGCGCCAATATTTGTTCGCCTTGCTCCATAATTCCAGAGAAAGAATCCTAGTCCTGATGCGAAGGCTCCAAGGTAGATCAAATTTCCCCATTGTAGTGGGGTAATAGTGATATTTCCATAATCAACAAAAAAGGGCGAGATAATTAGTGCGGTAAGAAAGCCACCAAGATATGTGAGTCCAAAAATATCCATGTCTCTCACTTCAGAATGCAAACGCATTAACTTACGATACAAAACCTGTCCTACTGCGAAACAGATATTGGATAGTTGTATGACAGCAAACCCTGTCAGCATTCCTGGTCGGTCAAAACTTGTTTGTACAATAATCGCTGTTCCAATAATTGCAGTTAAAGACGTAAGAATATAGAACCAGTACCATTTTCTTTCGATTGCATTGTTGATTAATGCAACATAAATTGGTGTGAAAATAGTAAATAAGGCAACTTCAAATGCCTTCAAGTATTGAAACGAAATGTTATAAAAAACATACATCAGGCCAAATTGAACGCTTCCAATTGCCGCTAAATTAAAAATTGTTTTTTTTCCTATTTTGCTTAGTTTTAGAAATGGCATAAAAGCTACTGCTGCGATCAACAACCTCAAACCCGTTACCACAACGGGGTCGATGGAGGATAAGTTAGTTTTTATTAATCCGAAGGAAAAAGCCCAGATAAGGGATACCAATAATAAATAGATCATTGTTTGACCTCAGAGGAGAAATTTGACATGTTGTATATAATAGTTATATCAAATAATCCGGCAACAATTGTACTGATTTAATAATGCATCATTTCAAAACTTCCATGATAATTATCTTAAGATAGGAGTATAACAATGAAATCGATAAAACTATTCGTTTTTATTCCAGTACTATTGACTCTTGCTTGTAATATACCTTTTGCTGGGACGGTAACTCCTACTCCTACCCAGCTAGATCTCAATGCAACTATATTTGCATTAAGTATTCAGCTCACTGAGACAGCAATGAATGCGCAGATATCAGTAACAGAGACAAGCCAACCTTCGGCTACGATTCGGCCGAGTGATACACCACAACCGACAGCCTCTCAAACTCCGAGTATGACCAATACACCTGAACCCTGCAATTTAGCAGGAAATGTGATAGATGTGACATATTCAGATGGAACTAAAGTGGATGCGGACAGTATATTTATTAAGACCTGGAGAATAACGAATTACGGAACTTGTACCTGGACTTCAGGTTATTCATTGGTCTTCAGTGACGGTGACAGGATGGACGCCCCAGGCTCTGTTCAACTAACGACCGGCACAGTTGTTAAGGGAAATTCCGTGGATGTCTCAGTGCAACTTACAGCACCCCATGCGAAGGGGACGTATCGAGGGAACTATAAACTCAGGGCACCGGATGGAACAATTTTTGGTATAGGGACGAGTGGATCAAATCCATTTTGGGTTGAGATCAAAGTTCCCGCACCTACTGCACAACCTCTCTCTGATCTAAAAATTACACAATTGGAATCCTGTGCGTCACCACAGAAAGGTGTTCCGTGTACAATTAAAGTTGCTGTTTATAATAGCGGGGACGTGAACATTAACACTCCATTTGATTTGTATCTATATGTTGGCTCAGCGACAACACCAAAATGTTCGTGGAATATTCCCTCTTTGGTAAAAAATGGAGGACAGGTGAAGTCTTGTAGTTATACCTTCCCAAGCTGGTATGGATCAATCTCATTGACTGGGGTAGCCGATGAGACGAATGTAATTCCAGAAAATAATGAAGGGAACAACAGTAGTTCGATTACTATCAGTGTAGCCCCCTAATTCATAACAAGAATAATTAATATAATATCGGCAGACTTGGTCTGCCGATATTATATTGTTTACCTTATACAAAACTTATTCATCTCTTCCAAAATAATAAGATAAATAAGATAATAAATATATAGAATAATAAAAATATTTTACATTAGGAGAATTTAATGTCAAACTTGCACTTGTTACCTGAATTAACTTACAAATATGATGCGCTGGACCCAGCGATCGATGCAAAAACAATGGAAATCCATCATGGAAAACATCACGCAGCCTATGTGTCAAACTTAAATAATGCACTGAAAGACTATGAAGACCTTCAATCTAAGAGCATCGAAGAGTTGATTTCAAATATGAATGGGGTACCGGAAACAATCAGGACAGCCGTCCGAAATAATGGGGGTGGTCATTACAACCATTCTCTTTTCTGGAAAATGATTGCTCCAGGTGGGGCAAACAAACCTGACAGCACTATCGAAAAAGAAATTGCGGCAACCTTTTCTTCCTTTGAGAGCTTTACTGAAAAATTTTCTCAAGCGGCTATGACAAGATTTGGGTCAGGATGGGCGTGGCTAGTATTGGATAAATCAGAGAAATTAATGGTTTATTCCACAGCCAACCAGGATAGCCCGGTAATGGAAGGCCTAACGCCTCTACTTGGTTTGGATGTCTGGGAACATGCATACTATTTGAAATATCAGAACCGTAGAGCAGATTATGTAAAAGCCTTTTGGTCAATTGTCAACTGGGATTATGTAGGCAAGCTATATAAAACCGTATAAACAGTTAACCAGTATTTTAGGATGGGACAATTTCATTTTTGCTCCCATCCTTTTTGTTTAATTACAATCGACCTGATAGCATTCATTCAACTCAAGTTGAAGCGTGGCATGTTCGATCATATATTCGTTTGCCAAAAGATCCTGTAGTTTTGATAGTAATTTTTCTCTCTCATCAATGCTTTTAACTTTTGTAACAATATGCGAGGATAGAGAAACATGACCTGAACAAATATTCCAAATGTGCAGGTCATGAATCTCTTCGACACCGGGAATTAGATTCATAGCTTTTTCAATTTGATCTGAGTTCAAATGTTCAGGTGTTCCCTCTAGCAATATATGCAGTGACCTTCTTGTTACTCTATAAGCTCCTGAGAGAATAATAAATCCAATTAAGATACTAACTATTGGATCCAGCCAATTCCATCCGGTATAGAAAATTAGGATAGCTGCAATGATCACACCGATCGACGAAACAGCATCACCAATTACGTGCAGATATGCACTGTGCACATTGATATCCTGTGGACCATGAGAGTGATCGGAGTTGTTTTCACTGCGTAATATCAGCGCTACCACAAGATTAATGGCCAATCCAATTACAGCGATGATGAGCATATAACCACTTTTAATTTCCCCCGGTGTGAAAAAACGCTTGTAGGATTCGTAAAATATTCCAAGAGCTATGATGACCAATGTGATTCCATTCACAAGAGCTGCCAGCACTTCAGCCCGGTGAAATCCAAAAGTATGTCTTGTATCGGCAGGTTTCTGAGCAAACCGTATAGCTAAATAACTAATTCCCAACGCAAATACGTCCAGAAATACATGAGCTGAATCAGCCAATAATGCCAGACTGCCAGTCCAAAATCCGCCAACCAGTTCTGCCAGAAAGATCAATCCTGTCAAAGACAGTGATAGCAAAAATCGATTCTCTGTTGTTTCACTTTTATGTGGTTTCAAGGATAATCTCCAACTATAACGGGCATTAGGATAATCATGACGCTAATTATATTACAAAGAAACCTCCACCTGAGGGCGGAGGTTTGACAATAACGATGGTTGGATAATATCAAATTGACATTATCGCAATCCGGTTAAACCCATAAAATACCCAACAGTAATCCCGGCGCATATCCAAACCAGGAATAACCCTGCCATCCATACGATTTCCTTGTCTTTGATTAATAAGAACAACCTTTTCATAATTGCCTGTATGAGAAGAGATTCTGTCATTAATTTTATGATCCAATCCCAAATGGTTACTTCAATTTTATTAAAACTGTTTTGAATATTCATAGTATTCTCTCATATCCTGTTATTTTGAAGTCGTCATTTTAAGGATTTTGCCAGATTCAGAAACCACAACTCTTACAACCCTGGATAATACTTTTCCGTTTGCTGCTTTCGCGCTTCCCGTAAAAATTACCAGGTGATTGCCAGCTCCTGCTGCTGATTGGTTTTGTACTTTAGGCTTAACACCATTAACTTCCGGGAATTTTGCATAAACTTGAGAGCAAATTTTTGAAAGGATATCTGCATTCATCATTACATTTCCTGGGTATTCAACCTTGTCCGCCTGCGCAAAAATGCTGGCAGATCGAGGTTTGATGGCAGACTTGGGAGTTCCTTTGTGGAAGAAGGTGAATGTACAAATGACTGGTTAGTATCAAGTGAAATCACAGCCTCCTTCATTTCGATAGGGACCTCAGAGCGATACTCAGGTTGCTTGTTTACCTCTCGAGTGGAGAATAATTCGTTATCTATCGCAGTGCCCCCCAATCCAGTAACTACAAGTATGACCTGAGCACGATCTTCTAAACGATCATCGACCATGAAGCCTGGGATAATATCTGCCTGATTTCCGGTCATTTCTTGCAGATAGGTGAGGGCATCGGTTACTTCAAGGAACGAGAGATCACGGCCACCTGTGAAGTTGGCAATGATGCCACCGGCAGAATACAAATTTACAGATTCGAGAAGGGGGTGGTGCAAAGCCTGGTCGATAGCTTTACGCGCTTTATTCATTCCTTCAGCCTGACCAATGGAAAGGAGTGATCCTCCTCCCATCTGCATAACATTACGGACATGGGCAAAATCAACATTGATTAATCCTGGAAGGGTAATTAATTCTGCAATTCCTTGAATACCCTGTCGAAGGACGTCATCAGCCAATCGGAAAGCGAGTTCCATTGGCAGGTCCTTTGGAGCGACGTGAAGGAGCTTATCGTTTGGAACTGTAATCAATGTGTCGGAAAAGGGACGTAATTTTGTTAACCCATCGTTTGCATTCCGCTGACGCTTACCCATTTCAAAAGAGAAAGGTGTAGAAACAACACCCACAGTTACTGCACCCAAAGCTTTGGCAATTTTTGCTGCTACGGCAATTGATCCGGTTCCTGTACCACCACCCATGCCTGCTGTTAGGAAAACCATATCCGCACCTTCAAGCGCACGAGCAATATCTTTAGCACTTTCTTCTGCAGCAGCTTCACCAAGGAGAGGGTTTCCGCCGGAACCTAATCCGCGTGTACTTTTCGGTCCAAGCTGAAGGGTAGTTGGTGCCATGCATGCTTTCAATGCCTGATGGTCGGTATTGGCACCGATGAAGTCGACCCCTGTAATTCCCAGCTCTACCATCCTATTAATTGCATTACATCCACCACCACCAAGACCAATAACTTTTAATACCGGTTGTTTAGCGAAGATGGGTGTGTGTTGAACTTGCGCGTAGCTGTTAATCATAATTTCACCTCTCTGCGAGTTGTGATGCAATACTGGTGCCATCGCCACTGATACGTTCGACTGTACAACCTGAATCACGAAGGTATTGGAGTGATTCTTCAGGAAATGACTGCGGTCCACCGACTACAGTTACATTTAAGGCCAAAGCTGCTTCTGATAAAGAAAAACCGATTGCTGGTAAGTGACGCTTAACAAAGGGCTTAATGACATCTAAGTGCCACTCAGAGATCCCCCATTCATATGCAGGTAACAATAGATAATGTTGCAGCGGATGAGAATTTTCACATAAAGGGTCATTGCGAGTCTTGTCCGCAGCTTTCCTTGTATGGAGCCATTGAATCACTGATGATTGGACAGATGTAGGTGAATCTCCATCTATATAAAAAAATGAATCTGTTGCGGATGTGTCCGTCCATTGCGGGACTAATCTAAAGAAACAGCCCAAGATATTTTCTGGAATTGGGTCAAGTTTATTTTCCACCGAGCCTGGTAAATTCACTGATTCATTATTCAGTAATTGAAAGATCGGTAAGTAATTTTGTGGCTGCGATAGCTCTCCAGCTCTTTCTCCAACCTGGATGAGTAGCATCGGGAGAGTATGCTGTAAAGTGGCTTGGCAAATAGCGTTGTACCATTCATAAATATTAAATCCACGCTGGTCTTCTTCGGTTTCTGAATTGATATAGGGGCGCGAACCGGGCCAGCGCTCCGGGCCACCTGCTCCCCAGTTTAATCCATGTTGAGAGAAGGAACCACAGGCGGCTAACACTAATTTATCTAGAATATCTGTTTTTCCACGGCGCTTCATGTTTTCAATTGAACTTTTCAGGAAAGCCGTATCCCAATAATCTCCACCAGGTTCTAACGGCGGGAAAACAGGTATTAAACCAGATTGGATGACTGCGCTGGCAACAGGTATGAACCTGTCCAGAAAACGTTCGACAAGATCATGTTGCGCCCAGGCTGAGGATGCCCATGAGGACTTGAGATTTGGTCTATCAAATAACATTATGAAATGGACGCCCCATTTTTCATAACTTTCAAGTAATAACTTGAGATCTACCAAGGAGGGAGGCGCGCTTAAGTTAAGGTTGAAGTGTATGATGGGTTCAACACCATTAGAGATCAAAGATGTGATAAAAGCTTCTGGAATTGCACGATCTTGATCAGCATTTAATATCATCCAAGAACCATTTAGTTGTTTGGCTTTTGGTAGCCAGGTTGCGACATCAATTTCTCTGAAATGTAAGGAATCTGGAAAGTAATGAAATCCGACCCGAGAATTATTTATTGGAGTTGGTATAGGAATCATTGAAAGTTCACCTTATCTAATTATGATCATTGAACTACCTTTTCATGATGCAAGTTGTTTGCCAAAGGATTTAAGTACTCTGCTATAATGGTTCGCATGATACTTGTCACAGGTGGAACTGGTTTCATTGGTCAGGCATTAATCAGACAGCTCACCAGCCTTGGTTATGATGTGCGAACATTAATTCGCCCTTCTAAAAAGACGCCAAAGCTTCCAAAAGGATTTCCGGTCGATGTAGTTGTTGCAAGTCTTACTGATATTCGGGGACTTCGTGCTGCCATGTCTGATGTGCAGACAGTTATTCACCTGGTCAGTGGCGAAAACAAAGGGAGCAAAACAGATTTATTGAAAGTGGATATTGAATCAACACGAGCCATTAACTCTGCCGCAGCAGACACAGGTGTGAATCGGATGATATATTTAAGTCACCTGGGTGCGGATCGTGCTTCTGCGTATCCAACCTTAAAGACAAAAGGAATTTCCGAAAACTATATAAAATCTAGCGGTTTGGATTATACAATTTTTCGAACATCGCTGGTATACGGTCCCTCGGACCATTTAACACAGGGAATTAAGGCTTTATTGCAGGCAACCCCTTTTATATTTCTTCTTCCCGGCGATGGATCCTCCATGTTGCAGCCAATTTGGATTGAGGATATTGTTGGTTGTGTTACGGCAAGTTTGGAAGACGATAAAACCAGGAATAAAATATATGAGGTAGGCGGAGGGGAGTATCTTACTATTCATGAGATCGTGAACATCATACGGCAGCAGTTAGGACTTAAAAAACGGATTATCCACATTCATCCTGCTTATTTGCGATTATTTACGGTTTTATTAGAAAATGCATTCCCTTCGTTTCCTGTATCCACGTTCTGGCTGGATTATTTGTCAGCAAACCGAACTAGTGCTATCGATAGTCTCCCCCGGGAGTTTGGTATTTTACCCGCGAGGTTTTCCCAGAAAATTGAGTACATTACTCTAGGCGCAACCTCAAGTACCTTCAAAAAGTTCTTTCGGCGAAACGTATGAGTAATAGGTTTTTTTGCATACATGGGCATTTTTACCAACCACCCAGGGAAGATGCTATTTCAGGTGTTATCCCTCACGAAACTGGTGTTGCTCCTTATAATAATTGGAATGAACGGATTCACGCAGAATGTTACAAACCTAATGCGGAATTAGGCAATTTCGAGAAGATTAGCTTCAATATCGGGCCAACCCTCTTCAGTTGGATGGAAAAATTTGATCCAATTACATATAAATCCATTATCGCGCAGGATAATACAAATTATGCTAAATACGGTGTTGGTAATGCGATGGCTCAGGCATATAACCATGTAATCCTTCCTCATGCAAATAAACGGGATAAATTGACTCAAATCAAGTGGGGTTTGGCGGATTATGCCTACAGGTTTGGTCATCCTGCTGAAGGTATGTGGCTGCCAGAAACAGCAGTGGACATAGATACTTTGGAAATCATGATCGACAATGGTATAAAATACACAATCCTGGCTCCATGGCAGGCGGATGCAAAAGGGTTGGATACCAGCAAACCATACAAAGTAAAAATCGGAAGAAATAAGGAGATAACTGTTTTCTTCTACCAGATGGATATCAGCACAAGAATCAGTTTTGATCCAGGTGCTACTTCCAATGCAGATCGTTTCTTTGTTCAATATTTGTTACCATTATTTACGAATAATAAAAAAAATGAGTTAGTGATCGCTGCTTCTGATGGAGAATTGTATGGTCACCACCAGCAATTCAGAGATAAATTCCTACACAGATTGATGAATCGGCCAAATTTGGACAAGGCGAACCAATTCACTTTTCCTGGCCGGTATCTTCTAGAACATCCAGCCCGGTCGGTTCTCAAAATACAACCAAATACTTCTTGGAGTTGCCACCATGGTGTGGCGCGGTGGGCTGAAGATTGTGACTGCACTCCTGGGAGCATTTGGAAAGCGCCTTTGAGAGATGCATTAAATACCATAGCCGATAAATTGGATGATATTTACGAAAATGAGCTTACACGTTTACATATCGATCCGTGGAAAATACGCAATGATTATATTCACGTCATCCTGGGCGAAGTCAACCTAAAAGACTTCCTTAAGAAATATTCATCTGTTTCAGCTGATGATGGAATATTAAATTGGTTTAAAAATTTGCTTGAGTCTCAATCAGCCAGGCAAAAAATGTATACTTCTTGCGGCTGGTTCTTCGATGAATTTGATCGAATAGAACCGAGAAATAATATTGGCAATGCCGCACAGGCAACATTGTTGGTTGAAAAGGCGACCGGGCAATACCTGGCAGAAGAGTTCGCAGATTGTCTAAAAACTGTAAAAAGCGCTAGGTTTGGAACTAACGGATATGATGTCTTTATGGAGTATTACCAGCGGGGACATGAAGGGTTAGTGGAAAACCTACAATTTTTTCCATGATCTACCCCAACAACTCAAGTAATTTTTCAACCTTGTATTCGCTAGCAGGAATATTGCTTATAATTTCTTGCAAGAGATGAAAGGCTTTTGTGCGTTCCTCCAGCTTTTTATTCTCATCCCATGGGTCGTTCTCCTGAATGATATAAGTAAACAGGAAAAGTTGGGTGTGTGTCCATTCCTCCATTTTTTTCTTATCGAACCAAAGAAAGTTATTGGATCGATTAATTCCCAATATATTTACCAGTTCAGGGTTCTGGAGAATAGACTTCAGGTAACTCGCAGCCGACACGTCGAGGTTTTCTACTGATGTGCTTTGAAATAATAACAATTTAACAAACCATTTAATATCTTGTGATTCGCTACCCTTCGTTGATAGGGAATGACAAAAATCCTCTAAAAACCATTCGTGATAGAAATTTGTTATTCCTGTGGTGGGATTGAGCGATCGAATAATTAACCACAACCAAAGTGATGAAATATTATTTACATTCCAATACCCCGATAGTGCATAGTCTGAAACATCATGTGAAATAGATAGGAATGAACCAAATCCAAGTTGATTTCTTCGAAAAATCTGCCCAATTCTTTTGATGCTACCAGACAATTCAGAATGAAAACTCTCAATCGAAGATTGGCAATTTATGATATTACAATATGATTTGTGCAAATTTGATAGTGCCAGTTCATTTTGTTTAATAAATACATTCGCATTTTTTGGATGAAAGTTGTTTAGCAAATAAATATACGCATTTATCACATCTGATTTGGTTAGGACAGATAAAGCATCAAGGATTGGTCGGATTTGCAGTTTTCGCATTTCAGAATATATATCTTTAACTCCCATTCCGCCAAGTTGGTCACATAATTCCCGGTAGTGGGTATTGGATTCCTCCTGAACTTCATAAAAGTCTCCAAAAACCTTGTATTCATATTCCTTTAGTGCTATATAAAAACCTTGTTTTATAATTTGCTCGGAATCTCGAATATACATTATGTTGTTGATGCTATCTCTGAATATCAAGAATTTGTCTGGGGTGTGAGATAACCCAAGCGCTTTTTCAAGCGTTTCAGTTAACATGTTGGATTTGTTATCTCCTTTTACCAAAACAGGAGCAGCAGTATTAATCCATCCCTGGGTTGAGGCAAATTTATTGTTGTAAAACACAAGCGTCCGCTGGTTGTTGGAATTATTGGAATAAGCTAAAACATTCTCGTTCACTGATCCATTCGCAAGGTGAAAATCATATAACCGGAAATTATAAGAACCAGAATATCGTTCCCTGGTTCTCAACAGAGGAAAAATAGCTTTCCAATGATGGGCAAGCAAACCTTCATCCACATTTTCATCAAGATAGGCTTTTCGGTATTCCATGCCATACTTTTCGGTGTATCCCTCGAGTTGTCCATGACCGAACATCGGCAAGCCGGGTAAAGTGGACATGATGGTGCAGACGCCAAAATATTTATCTCCACTGCCAAATTGCTCAACGGCGGTCTTTTCGTCAGGATTATTCATGAAATTAACATATCGTTTGAGAATATCTGGATCGAATTCAAGCGTGTTCTTGATAAGCGTCCGAAAGTTCGCGTTTTCCTCATCCCGCAGCATGTTCATGAATGCGCTGTTATAGACCCGATGCATTCCTAGGGTTCGCACAAAAAATCCTTCCATCAACCAAAAGGCTTCCGCCAGAAGCAGTGTATCCGGCACTTCTTTAGCAACCCGATCAACGACTTCTCGCCAAAATTCTTCTGGCATCAGTCGGTCAAATACTTCCTTGGATAAACAATGTTCAGAACGGGTCGGAATAGCACCACCGCTCCCGGGTTCCGGGAACCAAAGCCGTTGGATGTGCTTTTTTGCCAACGTCATGGCAGCATCAAAACGGATGATGGGTGTCCTTCTGGCCACATCGAGGATGATCTGGATGACGGCCTCACGCACTTCAGGCAGTAAATAGTTAAGTTGGGCGGTGTCATTCCATGGCATAACCGTACCATCGTTTCCGTGGTAGATATACTTCACCGATCCAGTTTGGTAATCAGTTCGACGGAATACGACACTTGCGTCAGAACGGGAGAAATAGTGGTCCTCCAGATGGATTCCAACATTGGGCTCCGGCGAGAGATTGGGGCCATTGAATGAGTATGATGGAAATGGGCAGTAATCCAACGAAAGGAAATAGTCTGGGCGATGCAAAACCCAGTCCGAATCAATTCCCATGTGGTTGGGCACCATATCGCTTGCCATACGAATTCCACGTTGCCATGAACGATCACGCAGGTTGGTCAATGCATCTTCGCCGCCGAGGTCATCCGCGATTCGATAGGATTCTATGGAATAGGCGGATGCTACAGCCTCTGGATTACCACATAGTTTTTTGATTTGTTCAGAAGCCTTGCTACGCTGCCAAAGACCGATCAGCCATAAACCTGTAATCCCTGCCTGAGCGAGAAAATCCAATTCTTCATCTGGAATCTCGTTGAGATGGTTGATTGAATACTTATACTTCTTCGAAAGTTGATCCAGCCATACATAGGCATTCTTTGCCATGAGGACCAGGCTGGGCATCCAGTTTTTATCTGGAGAGAACCTTTCACTTTCAAGGTCGATCATCTGCCGAATTGTTTTGTAATCTGGAATAACCGATGGTCCTGTGCCGGTAAAAATGGCTTTAGATTCCTCTTTTATGAAATCCAGACTGCTGAGAATTCGGGAGAGCAAGCTGCCCAGCAGAAAGCCCCAATTGTTGCGGATATATTCCAATTGACCTGGTAGAGAGTATGGTGAGGCTTCAACAGGCTTATGTAGCATACTTAATAGATCTACATTTTCCGGTCCAAAAGGCGGTTGTTGTTTAAAATAATCAACCGAAAATTCAATTATTTGAGTATAAATATTACTTTTCTTTAGATCAGATGCATCGAATAACTCCGAGTAACGTTGTAATGCCGGATTATTAGTAGCAAGCCAGAGTATCAAAATTTCTTCTAACAGGAGATGCGGATGCGGTCGTCCATCGGTAGAGCTGGCAAGGTACTTTATTGTGGAAATACTGTTCTTATACACTTCATTTGGTGGAAACGTGTTACAAAAATTCGCTAGTTGTGCATTAAATTCTGCTGCTGGAATAGTTGTTTCGAGATGATGGAGTAATTTCGCAATTACTGATGGCATTACCTGGCGCCGATACACTTCAAAAATATAATGATTGATCTCGTTGAGCAAGACCATCGCATTGATATTGCTTGCCTGGACTGCCTTCTCAGGATGGAGCGACGGGTCAACCTGGTCGTTCATCTTTTTTGCAATTTCCCGTACTGCAAGCATATTGGATGCTGACCCTGATCCTGATGTTTGGTTTATTGGATCAGTAATTTTGAATTTATCGCGTGCCTTGCGGTTTATTAGAAATTCCATCCTTACCTCGCATGGATTAATCCATAATTCTTAGACCATTTCAATGAGCACATAATGCAGTTTGTCTTCATTATTATCTACCATCGTACCATAAACAATATCTTGACCTTTTATTAACTCTTCAAGGCTATATGTCAATAAGTTTTGATTCCATTTAAATAGCTTGGTGATGTCATTTATTTTTGCCGCACCAACGGATTTTAGATAATTAAGCAATAAAGACTTCCGGGCGCTCTTTTCGGTGATCTGGCTGGCTCTGCTAAGCAGCTCTGGAAATTGAAATAAGGCAATATTGTAAATAAACGCATACCGCCAACCGCCAGACTTGGAAATCCCTACGGGTAGTATCTTAAAATCTTTTTGCAGTTCATCTATCGCTTTGTTAAATATTTTATCGCCTTCCTTGCCGGAAAGATGAATGATTCGTTTAATTGCAAGTGTATCCAATGGTCCATTCTCGAGAATGGCATCGTAGATTCTGAACGCAGTGTTTGACATCTCGCCTGATTCGTATAGAATCTTATGGTCATCTGCAGGATCGCCGAAGTTTTTTGAAAGTGCATAGAGGTTGGGGAGTAAATCCAGGCTGACAAAGAAGTTCCTTTTACAAAGGATCCTGGCGTAATAGCATTTGTTCTGACCTAAAAGCTCATCCTTCCAACCCCAGGTGATATGCCCGGGATCGTCATGAGCATCCGGAACAGGACGATCCCCGGCTACCGCTGTCCATAGGCTCGGCAAAATGATTCCTTTTAATGGCCAAAAGGAAATCAATCCACGTGAATTGATATAATCCAAAGCGCCATCAAGCGTTCGAATTCTTGTTTGATTGGTTGATCGAAAGGTGTTCTGCCTGTATTGGCTTACTATATCAAGTGGAATGGTTAAATGGGTCATAATATACCGGCTTGAGTTTAATTATATCCAATCCGGCTTATTATGGCTTCAATCAATTTACTTTTTGGAAAATGTGAGTAATGATATTCGACCCACTGCCGCCGATATTTTGTGTCATTCCGATTCGTGCTTTTTGCAATTGATTTCCATCAGCTTCGCCCCTCAGCTGTTGAACGACTTCGGTGATCTGGTACAGCCCGGTAGCACCGACTGGGTGACCTCTCGCTTTCAACCCGCCCCGTGTTGCGATTGGCAAGCGGCCAGTTGGATAGATCGATCCGTCATTTGCCATTCTCGGTCCCTGGCCCCTATCTGCGAAACCTGATGCTTCGAGCGATAAAGCAGCCATAATCGAGAACGCATCATGCAGTTCAAAAAAATCGATATCTTGAGGTGACAACCCGGATTGCTGGTATGCAATTTTTGAAGAAATTTCTGCGGCTTTCAGGTAAAGTGGTTCACGACGATGATGTAAACCGATTGAGTCTGTAGCTCCACCAGAACCGGCTACCTTTATTATTGGTCTTCCGGTTTTGTTGACTGAATCCAATGGGACAAGGACAGCTGCAGCAGCGCCGTCTCCAATTGGGGAGGCGTCCAAAAGGTTGATGGGTGGGCAGATCATGCCGACTTTTAAGTAAGTTTCAAGGGTTATTGCACTCTGAAAGCGAGCTTTGGGGTTATGGACTGCGTTGGCATGTGCGTTGATAGAGAACGGTGCAAAATCTTCTTTTCTCCAGCCATATACATGCATGTAACGTTTCATAATTAATGCATTTAATGCGACAAAAGAAACACCCATACCCGCCTCATAATCAGCATCGGCTGCAGTAGCTAATTCGGATGTTATTTCAGCCATTGTAGAATCTGTCATTTTTTCAACAGCAGCAACAATTGCACAATTTATTTGACCGGAAGCTATCGCCATCACGCCAGCCCGGAAAGCAGCTGCCGCAGAACTGCAAGCAGATTCAACTTTTATTGCATCGATGTAGCGAAGCCCTACCCAATCCGAGATCAATGCTCCCAGATGTTGCTGGTGGTTTGCTGAGCCAGACATCATATTTCCCACAAACAAAGCATCGGCGAAATCACGATTGGCATCGCGCATGGCGTCAATGATGGCTTCGCCTGCGAGTTCTTTAATTGATTTATCCCAATGTTCATCAACTTTTGTTTGGCCAATTCCAATTACAGCAACTTGCCGCATATTAACCTCAAATCATAGTTATCTGTTTAGACTAATTATATGCGGCGAGGCTGTCAGTTTCTATCAAGTTTCTAATCCCTTCCTCGAAATAGGTATAATTGGAAAGAAAATTGATAAATTGGAGGTAGCATGCGAATAATTGATGTTTCACTACCATTGACTGATAAATTACCAGTTTGGCCGGGTGATCCGAGAGTAATCCTAGAGCGCGTGAAGGATATTGCAGATGGCGCAAATTCAAATGTATCGCTCCTGCAAATGCGTGTTCACAGTGGAACCCATGTGGACGCCCCTGTGCATTTCTTTCCAGGCGAAAAAGGGATCGAGAACCTGGCACTTCAAGAGCTCATTGGTCCTTGTTTTGTATCGGAGATACCATCAGATGCAAATGTGGTGACGCGGAAAATTATGGATGGACTTCAAATTCCATCTGGAGTCAGAAGGCTTTTGATAAAAACTAAGAATTCTTATTTTTGGACTGGCGATGAGACAGAGTTCAGCCCAGAATTTGTAGGTTTATCGGAGGACGGTGCTGAGTGGATGGTTGAAAGGGAGATAAAGGTCGTGGGTATTGATTATTTATCAATAGCACCATACAAACAAAGCCGGCCGACTCACGAAGTTTTATTGGGAGCCGGGGTTATTGTGATTGAAGGTTTGGACTTGCATGCAGTTACAGCAGGCTATTATTCGTTGATCTGTTTACCGATTAAGCTCGTTGGCTCGGATGGGGCACCTGCCCGGGTGGTTCTAATTGACGAAGTATGATCGATGTCAGCAATGCTGAAATAATTTCTACCACTCGATCACCATCATACATGCATTAATTTCTAGGTAGTTCACGTAATTAATCTACTTACGTGAATTGGGACTTGGGTTGCTTGCATATGTTGCTAGAGTGGAATTTGATATTCTTAACAGCTATTAGCATCGGTTTAGATTTGACAATTCCTTCGTACAAAATTATCGAGATGGGTGTGTCGGGTGGAAAATTTTGAGATTTTCCGGGATGATGGTTTGGTACCGAATTATAAGTAAAATCTCAAGTTACATATTCAATCTGGAGGACGAAGGATGCGAGAATATATATACCTGTCCTTCCATACCTCGTCACTGATTACTCAAACGTTTCATCAATTACTCCAGCATCATATATAATTGTAAATGGCAATTACTTCATCAATTACATAGAGGATATATGATCGAAATTCAAGATGAGGACATCCTTTCAGAAGCATTAAAACACAACTTTTGGACATGGTCAGCTCAAAAAAAGGTGAACCCAATCCCTGTGACGAAATCGGAAGGTGTTTACTTCTGGGATGTGGATGGTAAGCGATACCTCGATTTTAACTCGATGGTGATGTGCGTAAATATCGGGCATGGTAATAAGAGGGTCATTCAGGCAATTATTGATCAGGTGCAGGAACTTGCCTTCACGGGTCCGGGAATGGCCAGCAAACCCAGAGCAGTTTTAGGTAAATTGCTTTCCGAAATTACACCTACCAGCATGGATCACTTTTTATACACATTGGGAGGCGCCGATGCGAATGAAAACGCGATCAAACTGGCCAGAGCGTACACAGGCCGATATAAAATCCTTTCTCGCTACCGGTCGTATCACGGTTCGAGCCTGGGGGCATTGGCTGTAACTGGTGACCCGCGCAGGGTTGCCTGGGAACCGGGAATCGCAACAGGAGCCATTCATTTCCTGGATCCATATCGATATCGTTCCACATTTCATAAAAATAATCCAAATATTTCAGACAAGGATTTCTGTAACGATTATCTATCTCATTTACAGGAAATCATTACGTATGAGAGACCGGAAACAATCGCTGCGATTATGATCGAAACAGTTACAGGTACAAATGGGATCATAGTTCCACCAGACGGATACGTGCAAGGTGTCCGGGCTTTATGCGATAAATATGGCATCATGATGATTGCTGACGAAGTAATGAGCGGATTTGGTAGAACAGGTGAGTGGTTTGCAGTTGACCATTGGAATGTCACCCCGGACCTGATGACCATGGCAAAAGGATTGACTTCTGGTTATGTACCGCTTGGCGCTGTGGGAATGAAACCGGAAATTGCTCATCATTTCGACGATATCGTATATGAAGGTGGATTAACATTCAATGGCCATCCAATTTCCTTTGCAGCAGCTATAGCAAATATTCAGGTATTACGAGAAGATCATTTGATTGAAAACTCACGCGATATGGGTGAAATCATGTCAGATATGCATGCCGAGTTGTATGAGCGCCATCCATCCATAGGGGAGTGCAGAAATATTGGTCTCTTTGGTATCATCGAACTTGTGAAAAACCGGGAGACAAAGGAACCAGTATCAGCATTTAATGAAACATCACCTGAAATGGCTAATCTAAAGAAACGTTTATTGGAAAAAGGTCTGTTCGCTTATACCCATTGGCATACATTGTTGATCATTCCGCCGTTAGTTATTACAAAAGAACAACTCGCTGATGGGTATTCCATTATTGACGAGGCGCTTGAGATCACTGATAAACTAGTGGAAGGATAATCGTATTTGCAACTTTCTTGGAGTTGTGATCATCCAATACTAAATACAAATAATTGAGGATTTATGAATATTTCATTTACACCAAAAACATCTACAAATAAGACGGAAAACGAAAAAGTAGAAAATATCGTTATACTAGGATCCGGGCCGGCCGGATTATCAGCCGCATTGTATGCAGCACGGGCAGAGCTATCTCCCTTGGTGCTAACAGGTATGGAGCTAGGGGGGCAGGCAGCATTGACAAACATCATTGAAAATTATCCGGGCTTTCCTGAGGGCGTTGGAGGTGCCAAGTTAGGAGAATTGTTTCAGAAACAGGCTGAACACTTTGGCGCCAGAATGGAATTTGATACTGCAACGGCAGTTGACCTTTCGACAAAGCCAATAAGCATTAGCACATATTCGAAGAAAATTTTGACCAAAAGTCTAATCATTACAACAGGCGCTTCACCGATCCATTTGAATGTACCAGGTGAAAATGAAATGGTAGGAAAAGGGGTATCGTATTGCGCAACCTGTGATGGATATTTCTTCAAAGACAAGAAAGTGGTTGTCGTTGGTGGCGGAGACAGCGCATTAGAAGAAGCGATCTTCCTTACAAGATATGCCACCTCAGTAACGGTCATCCATCGGCGTGAGGAATTGAGGGCGGGTGCCATATTACAAAAACGGGCGAATGCCAACGAAAAAATATCATTTATATGGAATAGTGTGGTCAAGGAAATAAATGGCAAAGAAGCTGTTACATCGGTTAGCGTGGAAAATTTAAAGACAGGCGAGAAATCTGAATTTCAGACAGATGGGGTATTCATCTTCATAGGCCACAACCCGAATACACAGCTATTTAAAGGTCAATTGGATATGACGTCAGGTGGATATATAATCGCCGATGCGAAAATGCAAACGAGCGTTACGGGTGTTTACTCAGCCGGTGAGGTATCAGACCCCCTCTTTCGCCAAGTAGTCACGTCAGCAGGTATGGGTGCTGCTGCGGCAATTCAGGCTTCAAAATTCCTCGAAGAAGAATGAAATTAGTTTATTCAATTAAACAGGGCTTTGGATCAATTCCAATGCCCTGTTTTAGAAATTTGTTTTTCCCGGTTAAGGCTGTGGGGTTGCATTGATGGCTGCGCCGATCCACGAAAAAGCGCGTTGTTCTGATGGAGTTCCCGCAGCTTCATAAATTGGCTTACCCTCGGCGTCGGTTGAGATCTGCCGCACCACAACAATCCACCATTTCATAACATGAGGGAGTGAATCATTCGGCCTAAATGTGGAAGGAACGATGTATTTGGTCTCTCTCACATAATCTGTCAACCGTCGCTGGTTTGGATCGGTCAAGTCAACAACAGTCACACCGTAAAACTCATTTGGTCGTAGTTCAGCGACAGCAGCCCATTGGAGTGTAAAAGAATCGTTGGCAAGCGTAAATGATGCGCCATCTGGGGGCAACAACAAGTTAGCTGGCGGGTATGGCGGTGGAGTTGTGGGGGTGGGTGAAGGGCCTGGAGTCGGATTACGCTTACAGGTGGGTATTGATAATATCTGGCCCTCGTATACATAATCGCCGGGCAACCCGTTGTACTCTTTGATGGCTTCCATGGGTACATTGAAATTCAAGGATATGCCGAAGAGTGTATCTGTTGCCAGGACAGTGTAAACATACTTTTCACACGCTGCTTCAGTTGCATCGCCGACGCTAAGGGTAGAGGATGGTGCAGCAGTTGGGGTTGGAGTAGGCTGTGGAACAAGGATCTTTTGACCTACGACCAGGTTGTTACAGGAGGCGGGAAGATTGTTCAATAATATGATGCTCTGGACAGAGACTTCAAAAGTCAAAGCAATACTTGAGCACGTATCCAGGCTGGCAATGGTGTATTCAATAGGTGGGATTGGCGTGTAGGTAGGCTGGAGGGTAGGTGTGAGCGTCAGGGTGGGTGTCAGCGTCATTGTCGCGGTGGGGGTGGCTGAAGGTTCGGGAGTGGGTTCCAGAACCCGCCCTGTAGAGCGCAGCGTGAAAAACACGGCGGTCGCTCCAATGGCCACGAATAATGCCAGCAAACCTAACGCAAGGGGAAGGCTGAGAGTTAATTCTGGCATGCGACTGCCCTGAACAGGCTTGGGTGTTGTGCTACCAGAGGATCCACTAAGGTCGGTACCACAAACTACACACTTTACGGCTTTCTCACTCACGCGAGTTCCACATGTTGGGCAAATTTTAGTTGAATTATCTTGTTTTTCAGGTGTCATAGTGTTTTCTCATTTAAGTCACGATATTATACCAGTTTATGGTTCCATACTCATCACTATTGAATATGATAAGATTTATTCATGCCCGGAAATAAAAGTATGTATTTTCATATCCCATTTTGCAGCAAGCGCTGTTCATATTGTGATTTTACGACCTATTCCGGAATGGAGAAATGGATTCCGCAGTATTTTCAGGCTATTCAAAAAGAGGTGGAGCTGGCCGGTGCTGCAGTAGATGAGGGGATAAAAATCCATACAATATTTTTTGGCGGGGGAACACCATCAATCGTTCCTGCAAATAGTTATCAAAATATGTTAAAGATTATTACTGAAAACTTTAAGACGGCAAATGAAATGGAGATCAGCCTTGAAGCGAACCCCGGCACATTAATGGAGAAAGACCTGAGTGAATATCGCGTTTTCGGATTTAACCGTATCAGCCTGGGTGTGCAGTCATTTATCGAAGAAGAATTGCGACTCCTAGGAAGGATCCATAATTGCCAGGATACACTTGATGCTGTTGATAAAATTCGAAAATCCGGATTTGCGAATTTGAACCTGGATTTGATCTATGGGCTTCCAGGGCAGTCCATATCGAGTTGGAAGGACACATTGGCGCGCGCATTGGATTTAAATCCAGAACATCTTTCCATGTATTGCTTGACTTTGGAGGAGGGAACTCCATTGTTTGAAGCAGTTCAGAGCGGAGAAATTATTCCGATTGATGATGATGATTCCGCACAAATGTATGAACTTGCGATGAATACAATGGGGGAGGCTGGATATCGTCATTACGAAATCTCCAATTGGGCGAGAGTGGATAAGAGCGGAAGGGATTACAGGTGCCTCCATAATTTGCAGTATTGGAAGAACGAGGAATATTATGGTTTTGGTGCCGGAGCCCATGCATATATCAATAATATGCGCGTAGCCAACGTTGATTCCATACCAATCTATACAACTAAAATTGGAAATTCTCAACACTTTGGTGATAGCTGGTTTTATGGGCACACCGTGACAGAGCGTGAACGAATGCAGGATGAAATGATGCTCGGGTTGCGTTTGATAAAAGAAGGTATATCTTCCATTAAATTTTATAAAAAGTTTGGCAGGGAGATTACAAACGTTTTTGATAAGGAGATAACCAAATTAATTCATCAAGGATTGATTCATTGGAATGAAGAGGACAATACTTCTTTGTCACTAACACAACGGGGAATAATGTTGGGAAATCAGGTTTTTATGGAGTTTGTTGGGGATTAGAAGATGTGGACTTTGGTTCCATGCCCATTCGTTTCAACTGTGTTTGCTGGAGTGACAGGTGTTGTCCAGCGAAATATCCACCTGGCTTCTTCAGTGCGCATATTAATACAACCATGTGACATCACCATCCCGAAATTATTGTGCCACCAGGTGCCGTGAAATGCGACGCCGTTCTCCACGAAGAATGTTACCCACGGAACACCCGGGAGAATGTAGGCATCCAGGTCGTCGGTAAAATAGCCGCCACCCATGTGCTTGGAAGGCAATTTACTGAAAACTCTGAAATCACCTCTGGGGGTATCGGTGCCGATTTCGTTTTTATTTAGGTTAGAGTTCGGAATACCTGATGAAATTTTGGTTTTCAGCACTTCCTTTGACCCTTCAAAGGCCGTCAGTACTTGGGTGCCCAGGTTAACTTCGATCAATTTATCTTCAGCTGGTACCTCAGTTGAGAGCGGAGCATATTCTTCCGGAGGGATAGGACGCAAGTGGATGGCCGGGGCATGATAATTTTCATGATGGGCAGATAGCAGTTCGTCACGGATGCGGTACCAGGGTTGTCCATCTGGGCCTTCGTCGATGCCAACGATCCAATGTAATGAACTTTCATATAAGCGGTAAATTGGTTGCCAACCATAAGTCTTAGTGAATCGAAACGCCTGGGTGTAGGGCACACTGATCTCAGTAAGGATTCCGGTTTCCGGGACCGATTTAAGGGGTTCATTAATATGTGTTTTGACTTTTTGAATTCGCGCACTGTGCATGTATCCACGCCAAACCCGATGCCAGAGGGGATTGTAGCCAGGACCTTTATCCGAAATCACGTCTTCATAAATATTGATGACTTCATCACGGAAATGCTGGCTGATGATACTGCTTTTCTCATCTGGCGCGCTATAAACACTTAACTGGTCATAAGCTATGCGGCCCTGCTCGACGCCTTTAAGGAGTAAATTATTGCCGGCCATAGGCCGAAAGGCTAGTGCACTAAGGCTTAGCGCGGATAACTTGATGAAATTACGCCGAGTGTACGAGTTCATGTTTGGGATTATACCGATGTTAATTGGATAAAGCAAGTCTGATTTGAAGTGTTAGGATAAATTAGTGTCTCAGCGCCAGGAACTGTATTCAACACCCCTGGTTATAAAACGCTTGTTATGGGATTAATGACGTGGAAAAAAACTCCCGAGAGTTTATTATCGGTCCGCTGGAATCATTTAATGTCAATTTATTCTTATCGTTATCTTTATTTGTATGTTTCCAAAAACCTACAATTCACTCTATACAAAACATAGTTTCTTTTGTTTATTAACAGCATAATGAGTTATTGATAAGGACATTAGATAGGAGATATTATGACCAACCAAGTTGGAAATGGAACAAAAGAAGAGCCCTGGCAACTTAATACTCCGCCCGGTTCTTCAAGTTATCTTATGTACCGCGATGGAACTGCAACTCCACCGGCGTTGGTTTGTGTGGTAGGAAAGACCGAGTTGCGCTATCACCTTAGTTGCATTGAAGACCTGCATGCTATGCTAAAAAAACATGGCGATTGGATGCTGATGGGCAGCGCTGATGAGCAAAAGCCGGCTGCAGAAGGCACGGTTGAGGCCTGGAGCCGGTCTGAAGATAACCCTGTTGGCGGGTGGTACGGATTGAAAAAAGGGTTGCGCGGAAGATTTGGGATGTACCTGCCGCCATTATTGGAAGCGCTCGGGTTAGCAGAAATTGAACACAATCCTAGAAATAATCGGATGAGGGCTATATGATACTGATGACAAGAGCAATGTTATTTTGAATTTCCAGGTTTTTGTGGAAAGAATGCGCTCCAATTTTCGGACGTCACTTCGGTTTTGTTTATAAATAAAGTGATTGAGGACGAAAGTCCTCAATCACTTCTTACACAACTTACTGGCATGGTCCCCAAACCACACATACGCTTGTCGACCCAAAGTAAACCCACTGTTGGCAATCTCGTTTACATGATTTCTTTTCAGTAGTTATCGGGCATAAACCTGGCTCATACCCTTTGGGGAGAAGCCTGAGGCGGCCCGGCAAGTATTATCCAGTGCGTACATTTCATTTAAAGGATAGAACAGCTTATCGCTCTTCATGGATGAACCAGCCTGTTCAAAGGTAAAGTAGTCATTGTGGTCAAAAAGACCGAATTGCCCTGGACCAAGCATTGACCAGGCGCCCCACAGGAATTTTGGTGAATCTTCCAGCATCGATAGTTTGAAGGTGAGCTCGACTACACCAATTTTTTCTGGAGAAATTCGCGACCACGCCAGGTCCGGATCGGCGCCGGCACCAGAATCAAAAATATTCAGTTCGTACCCATCTGTGATGACTGGAGCATCGCTGAAAATCGGCTGTGGCCCGCCGATGTTGTTATTGGCATCCTTCCAGACGCTCACGCCCTCTGTCGACCACTCCTGGCTTTTCGGCAGGTTAGTCCATACAAGATAATCACCGCGGCCGTCCATATCATCATCCACCTCGATGCCAAATCCATACTCTTCGTCAGGCTTGAGTGTTGGATCTTCCAGCAAATAGATGTAGGCATAAACGAATTCACTTTCCTGGCTGCGGACCATATCAACCTGCCGGATGTCTATGAATGGCAGATAATTCATCTCCTGGTCGAAAGGCCGTTCGTAACGACCTTTCAGGAACTCATCCCCTGCGTAAGCTTCTTTTTGGGCTGCCTTGCGGATGGATTCCTGGTCGTAGATGATCTGGGGTTTTTCGCTAAGAATGGAGACGATCGGGCTTACCAGGTGAACGATCTCAGTTGGCAGCGGTTCAGCGGTGGGTTCGGCTGTTGCAGCCGGTTCTGGCGTATTGGTAGGTTGAGGCGGCTGGACGGGTTCAGCGGGGGGAACCAGCTCCGTTGGTTGTGCATTACCGGGTTCAACAGGTGGCTGTGTTTCTACCGCATTATTTCCGCCGATTGGTGAAGAAGTACATGCAAGAATCAAAACTATTAATAATGTGGCAATTGCAGAGAGTTTGAATGGGCGATGCATGGAATACCTCCTAAATACTTAAGCTTAGTAAATTGTGGAAAATAAATTATTAGAATTTTTGATAAATTGCTAATAAATTGAATTCTATTTAAGAAAAACTCCACCTCTAATTACATATTTGACCCCATTCTGCACAACCGACCCGGGTCAAATAATACCTGATACAAACCCGCCTGCAGTTTTCACCAGTCTTTTGCTCAGTAGTTATCGGGCATAAACCCGGTTCATACCCCTTTGGAGAGAAGCCTGAGGCAGCCCGGCAGGTATTATCCAGTGCGTACATTTCATTTAAAGGATAGAACAGCTTATCGCTCTTCATGGATGAACCAGCCTGTTCAAAGGTAAAGTAGTCATTGTGGTCAAAAAGACCGAATTGCCCTGGACCAAGCATTGACCAGGCGCCCCACAGGAATTTTGGTGAATCTTCCAGCATCGATAGTTTGAAGGTGAGCTCGACCACACCAATTTTTTCTGGAGAAATTCGCGACCACGCCAGGTCCGGATCGGCGCCGGCACCAGAATCAAAAATATTCAGTTCGTACCCATCTGTGATGACTGGAGCATCGCTGAAAATCGGCTGTGGCCCGCCGATGTTGTTATTGGCATCCTTCCAGACGCTCACGCCCTCTGTCGACCACTCCTGGCTTTTCGGCAGGTTAGTCCATACAAGATAATCACCGCGGCCGTCCATATCATCATCCACCTCGATGCCAAATCCATACTCTTCGTCAGGCTTGAGTGTTGGATCTTCCAGCAAATAGATGTAGGCATAAACGAATTCACTTTCCTGGCTGCGGACCATATCAACCTGCCGGATGTCTATGAATGGCAGATAATTCATCTCCTGGTCGAAAGGCCGTTCGTAACGACCTTTCAGGAACTCATCCCCTGCATAGGCTTCTTTTTGGGCTGATTTGCGGATGGATTCCTGGTCGTAGATGACCTGGGGTTTTTCGCTAAGAATGGAGACGATCGGGCTTACCAGGTGAACGATCTCAGTTGGCAGCGGTTCAGCGGTGGGTTCGGCTGTTGCAGTCGGTTCTGGCGTGTCTGTTGGAGCAGGTGGTTCCGCTGGCTGATCAGGAGGCAACAACTCCACTTGTGGAGATTCTGTAATGTCGCCGGTTATTGGAATTTCTGCCTCATTATTCACATTCAAAGGCGAAAATGTGCAGGCAAAAAGGAAAATCAGTAATACGGTGATAATGACAATGAATTTAAATGGGCGATTCATAAATTGCCTCCTTGGCGAAACGGTATATATGAATATTCAAATTCAAGCAATCGAAGGGGCAGCAATGGATAATCCATTATACAAAATAACCCGGCTGAATAAAATAGGTAAATAATATTAGCGGAAAATATATCATTTTGGGAAATTCAAACCTATAAGCCAACAAAGGTGTTATAGACCTCATCCAATAGTACCAGATTGGAGAGATTTTCTTATTATTGGAAAGATACCTGTGAGGTTTTGAAAATGGATTTTTTGCATCAGATAAAACTAATTCAAGGGGGGATGGGTGTATATGTATCAAATTGGAGGCTTGCCAGGGCAGTATCAAAGGAGAGACCTGGAATTACAGCAGGCTCAGTTTCAGGAACTGGATTGGATGTTGTTTATGTTCGCCTGCTTCAACTGGGAGACCCGGGAGGGCATGTTCAACGCGCATTAGCTGCATTTGATTCTAAATTCGGGGTATCCATAGGTAAGAATATTTGTGAAATGTACCTCATGGATGGTGGAAAACTCCCTGCTGCGCGATATAAATATTCTCCGATGCAGGTTGTTCATCCATTAAATGGTAAAGACGTTCTACCCGGTAATCTTAACGCAGGATGAACCCATTATTCTTGATATGGAGTTGGAAACAATTGAGTTGATCATCGCCACTGCATTCGCTGAAGTCTGGTTGGCCAAAGAAGGTCATGAGGGAAAAATATTCATTAATTTAATGAAAAAGATCGAGCTGCCATTGATCTATGCCATGTATGGGGCGATGCTGGCAGGTGTGGATGCGATCGTCGTCGGGGCAGGAAACCCGGATGGACTGGCTGAAGTATGTACAAAATTAGCAAATCATGCACCTGTCAGCCTGGATATTCCAGTATTGTATCGAGATGCAGGTGAAACATTCCGCTTGACCTTCGATCCAAAGGCAATAGCTGGTGGTAACCTGACATCCAGAAAAATTGACAGACCTGCATTTTTGGCAATTGTCTCACAGGAAAATCTGGTCAAAGCCCTGGCACAAAGCAGCAGCGAACCACCGGATGGTTTTATCATTGAACATCACACTGCAGGCGGCCATAACGCTGGACCGCAAGGGCCAATGGTGACAGACGATATAGGTCAACCTGTTTATAGTGAATTGGATGAGCCAAATCTTCAGGAAATAAGAGCGGTGAACTTGCCATTCTGGCTCGCAGGTGGGTATGGCAGTAAGGAAAAACTTGCACATGCGCTGGCTGTTGGCGCTTGTGGTGTGCAGGTGGGATCCGTTTTTGCTTTGGCGGAAGAATCAGGAATGAAATCTTCCTACAAGGTAGCGATCCTGAATTCAATAAAGATGAGTGAAAACGATTTTGATCTAGTACAAACGACTTTATACTCTCCCACGGGATTCCCATTTAAAGTCGTGCAGGTGGAAGGAACGCTTTCGGATAGTGATGTGTTTACAAATAGAACACGAGTATGTGATATCGGATTGCTGCAACAACGCGGTGTCGGAAAACCAGGTGAAGATGGGGTTAGAAGGCTGTTTCAGAGATGCGCCGCCGCGCCGATTGAAGACTTTATTCGCAAGCGAGGTTTGCCCCACAACACCCAGGATAAACGCTGTTTATGCAATGGTCTGCTTGCTACAGTTGGGTTGGGTCAGGGTGGAGATAAAAATGGTGAATATTCTGAAGAACCGGCAATTATCACACTAGGGAATTATCTTGAGGATATACGTCGTTTATCCCGGCAAGGACAAACTACTTACTGGGCGAAAGATGCTGTTGAAGATATTTTAGCATGATATGTGAAGGAAAAATATCAGACAGATTTCCATGATGATCTTATCGCTTTTCTTAGTTTTTGAGCAAGGTAATCCAGCTGATCAGAGGACGTGCGCTGGTCAATTTGCAGCGTTAGCATGTCGCCAGCCATTTCCAGAGCAAGGCGATTCCCATTTGTCCGAGGGTCTGTTTTGAGATCATCCCAATGAATGCAGAGGCCGATTCCGGCTCTTCCCAACTCTTCATTTATCAAGTCTCGTGGCACGTCGCAGAAATATACAGGTAAGCCCATGGGCATGATGTTATCCGGGAGTGCCGGGAAGATTGGGGAAATTTCTGGAATGTCTTTTATTAGGGCCAGCAATTGAATGTAGTTCTCACGTCGTTTGGCCTTTATCCCGAGCCAATCCAAATGTTCGATATGTTTTCTCTCTACTTCATCACCGAAAATCACACCATTTTCTGAATATAATTTCTCAGATAGGTGGAATAATCCATCCAATTCTTCGAAATTACCAATGCCACTAGCCAGATAAGGATGCAACATTTTTCGATATTTCCTGATGACATGCAAACGGCGATTGATTATATTTGAATATCTTTTCAGATATCGATCAATATCATTTGCAGTAGTCAGGTAACCGCCATCATAAGGAGCGAGTTTTCGAATACTATTGAAGACGAAATCACCTATAGTTGGGGTGATGAATCCAGCCTGGGCATTGTCCTCAATAATAGTAACACCCGCTTCACTCAAATTACGCATGAATAAAACGGTGTTATTTGAATGGGGGAACCCAAAATAGTTGATCAGATAGATGGATTGATCGTTTTTTAACTTGCCTGATAGGTCATCGAGGTCGATCGATAGATCCCGATTGACCTGATAATAATCCCATTTCATGCCTGTTTGTTCTAACGGAGCCAGAATGGATGGACAAAGATAAGATGGCAGCAGGATATCACGAATGTCATGATCGAGTAAATAGTCGCAGATCACTCTTAAACAGGCTGTTCCACCGTTAAGAAAGTAAACCCCATCAGTGCAGACTGTTGGGATTTCTGACTGCCACAAATCATCGTAATAAAATTCGCCACCTACAAACACCTGGTTATTTCCCTATCTAGCGTACCTAATGCGCATAGAAAATTATCATTAATTAAGCAGTAACAATTTAGCTGATGGTGGAAAATATTAATTTCCCGGAGATGCCATTCTCAACCCGGACTCAATGATCACACGTGGAACAATAGATTCCCAGCCCACGGCCATGAAATGGATGCCGCTGATGCCTGGCATACTTTTGACATGTTCAATAAGTTCGAGGGAGATTTGCACACCTTCTTCTTTTGGAGATTTTGATTCATCGAGACGCTTGATCAACACCTCAGGGATTTTGATACCCGGTACTTGATTCATCATGGAGGCAGCTTTAGCGCTGCGGATGGGGGCAATACCTGCAAGGATAAATACCTTCCCTATGACACCTGCTTTATCTAATTCCGCCATGTATTCGGTAAATGAATCAAGATCATAGATCAAATTGGTTTGGAAGAACTGGACACCGGCATTCACTTTCTTTAATTCCCTCATCGCCTGGATAGCAGGTCTGGAGGCATTTGGAGAGGCTGCTGCACCAAGGAACAAGGGAGGGCTGGGTTTGATATCGCGCTGGTCAAGAAAACGGCCTTCATCTCGCATGCGGCGCAGCATCCACACCAATTGGATAGAATCTATATCCCAGATATCCATACGGCTGTGCGGGTGTGGTCCAAGACTGGAGTGGTCTCCCGTCAGGCAAAGTATATTGCGAATCCCCAGGGCAGATGCCCCAAGAATGGTGGATTGCACACCCATTCGGTTGTAATCTCGTGACGCGATCTGCATTACCGGTTCAAGACCGTTCTGCAGGCACAACACAGATGCCGCCAGTGGTGACATGCGAGATGTGGCCGAAGGGTTGTCAGTGAAATTCACCGCATCAATGTAGTCGCGCAGCATGTCGAACTTCTTTACCAATTCATCTGAAGACGCCGCCAGGGGTGGTGCTACTTCGGCAGTGATCACAAAAACTCCACTGGTCAGTTTTTGTTCCAGGTTGGAGACGGGCTCATGCGGTTCAGCTGGATGAGGTCGGTCGTCCCCCTGCCACCAGTCGGGTTGGCGTAATTCATACAGAAACTGTTCGTAACGTTTATCGCGGTCAGGTGAAGATAATTTTAGATTACGGATGGTGTTTGGCACTCCGCCTGCTTTTGCCCATTTACCAATTACATCATTCCATTGATCCTTACCCACCCTGTCCCAATCCAACGGCGGAAAAACTTCCATCAACCGATCCATACGCCCCATTTTCTCAGCCCGATCGTAAATCTTGTACCAGATGCAAGGTCGGCTGGGATCAACATAACAGTGATCCGGTGTGGAGCCTCCACAGGGGCCATTTCTCAATCCTTTGGGACATTCCATCGGGCAGATAAAGGCGGTTTCTTGCAGCAGGCAGTTTCCGCACATCCGGCATCCGAACAAGGGACCTTTGATCGTCCTCTCAATAACTTGCATGAGATGATTCAAGAAAGTATCGTTTCGAAAAGGATAATATGCCGGCTGCCAACGCCGTCCAGGAGTTAACCCTGGCATGAATCCTCTGGAATTGTTTCTACTACCAATCTGTTTTTCAAAGTGGGAGAATTATACATTGGATTTTGGAAGTCGTTCTCCGTTATGAATGTTTCCATTGTTGTACCATCTCTCAATGAACATTGTTAGTTCTGTGAGCGATCGGTCATAGGGGCATGTTTTCTCCATTTTCAGGCTGGTTACTGCTGCCGCCCAGGTAGCAGCTTCTGAGGGAGGTTTTGTGATCCGAGATGCGAGGTAGGAACCAACGCAGGTGTCTCCACGACCTGACCGGCCGATCAGGGAGGACGAGTGAAACTGGCGATCGAAAAACACACCATCTGAGAATACTTGCAGGCCATCCCGATGGGTCAACAGGATCTCCCTGGCCCCCAAATCAGAAAAGTACCTGGCAGCCTGTTTTCTATCCTTTTTTCCGGTGAGAAATTCAGCTTCTACAGCATCAGTTTTTAACACATCGATGAGAGGTAAAACACTCTTCATCTCTTCCCAAGGAGCATTTATTAATTCCTGACCTGTTAGCACCCGGATGTACCCCTGAACATCCAATGCTATTTTGCAGCCCCTTGCTTTTGCATATCTAATAAATTCCAGTCCCACCTCGCCACGAATTGATGGACCGATTGCCACCCATTCTGTTTTGAGCTGATCCAATTCCTTTGCTATAATCGGATCACTCTGGGCGGTAACATAAATATATCGAGTATCTGGATCGTCGATTGGATAATCCAATGTAATGGCAGTGGACCTAGCGGAATATGCAGGAAAGCAAGAAATACCAGATTCTCTTAACTTGCTGAGGATATGATCATCCTCTTTAGAAAGATGAGTGATAATGGCAGTTTTAGCACCCAAACGGACAGAGGCGTTCCCTGCGTAGTTCATCCCGCCGCCATCCACTGTGCGCCTTCCTGTGGTGGTGATGATGGTGTCCTTTGTGTAATTTCCAACAAAAACGATATCGAAATCAGGTTTAGCGATCATAAGACCATGAAAGTATAATATTAATTCAATCCAAATAGAGTTGATTCGACCAAAATTATGGATCAGTCTGAAACAAGGCCGGGTTAGATTATCAGATATCTTAGCAAAAGATAGATCCCGGCTGATAAGATTCCTGTGGCCGGGATCGTCAATAGCCAAGCCATGGCAATTTCCCCAGCTACTCCCCAGCGGACTTTATTTACGCGATCTGCTGCGCCAACACCCATGATAGTTGTGCTAACGACCTGGGTGGTTGATACCGGGCCGCCAACAAGTGATGCGCCTAAAATGACCGCAGCCGAACTTACCTGGGAGGAAAAACCGTCCACCGGCCGGATTTTATAGAATTTCGCCCCAAGGGTTCTGATCAACCTCCAACCACCCAGGGCTGTTCCAGCGGCAATCATTGATGCACTTAGAACAATCACCCACGTCGGGACCGCGAAGGCCTTCAAATATCCTCCGGTTACCAATCCGAGTGTAATAATTCCCATGGTTTTTTGTGCATCATTGGTCCCATGACTAAGCGCTAATGCGATGGATGTAAATATTTGCGATTTTTTAAACACCCAATTTATTTTTGGTGAGGCTTTCCAACTAAGGATATATACAACTCTCGTAACCAACCAGCCCAGGGCAAAACCAACAATCGGCGAAGCAAACAAAGCGATCAATACTTTTTCTATTCCGCTTAATTTAATTACTTGCCAGCCGGCTCCGATTACCACCGCACCGATCAGTCCACCTATCAAAGCATGAGAGGAGCTGCTCGGCATGCCCAGCCACCATGTAATTAAATTCCAAATAATCGCTCCCAATAAGGCGGCGATAATCATCCCAATGGTGATATGACCTGATTGGACGATCTCATCGCCGATCGTTTTAGCAACAGCTACGCCAAAAATGAAAGGGCCAAAAAAGTGAGCTAATGCCGTAATAGCAAGAGCAGCTTTTGGAGACAATGCTCGCGAAGAGATCATGGTTGCGACGATGTTGCTAGAATCGTGAATTCCATTTAGAAAGTCAAAACCAAGGGCAAGTGCGATAAGTACAATTAAAGATACTTCCATGCATTCTCCTAGGTCATCTTTACAACGATATCCGCGATGACATTTGCGGCTTCGTCACCCCTATCCGCTGCGTTGCTCAGGTGACGATAGACCTCCCTGGTTTTTAGTATCTTCATGACATGCTTGATATCTTCAGCCCCGCTAAATAACTCCGCAAGCGCTTCACGGTACACACCTTCAATCTTATTTTCCAATGCTTTTGCCCGTTGGGCATGCTCACTTGCCACACCCGGATGATCTTGCAAGCGATCTACCGCCAATAATATTTCATTTGCAGAGTCATATAGCAGAGATGCTATTCTAATCATAAAGCTCGTGGGTTTTACTTTTAATAATTCCATTTCCGTAACGGTACTGTATGCATAATCCAAAACATCATCAATCGACCGTGAAAGAGCAAAGATATCTTCCCTGTCAATCGGTGTTATGAAGGTCTTATTCAGCTCGTAGATTAATATTCTGCGGTACTCATCCGCTTCTTTCTCTTTTGTCTTTACGATTCCAGAATTGTTTGAATTGGGGTTCTTCATGTAATTTTGCAGTGCTTCCAATCCACCAAGAGTGGACTCAGCCTGATTGTGAAGAAGTCTTATAAAAACGTTTTTTCTTTTTTAAACAAAGATTTCATAAATTATTCTCCTTTTCATAAAGGGGAGACCAGTTATCGAGGTTTCAAGTGTATATTCTAGCCTTGGTATATCTTAATCCAAAGTACCGTTCCAGGGACCCGGAGTCTCCATTTTAAAAGAGGTAATAATACCAGCCCATCGGGTTGCTTCTGCCGGGGTCTCAGTCAGACGTTTGGCGATGTAGGTTGAGAAGCAGGTGTCTCCCCGCCCGGTGCGACCGATAAGCGATCTCGGGGTAAAAGGGGCGGTGAAAAACTTTCCATCAGCATATACCGTCACACCGGAGGATTGGGTCAGTACAATTTCGCGCGGTCCCATGGCAAGAAGTTTGATTGCGGCGGCATTGATATCCGTAAATCCGGTTAGGAATTCGGCCTCTGCTTTATCTACTTTCAGGTAGGTAATATATTTTAAACCCTCAGCCAGATCCGGCCAGGGCTGAAATATCAAATCGTCCTTCACAGGAACGCGGACGAAGCCCTGAATATCCATTCCGACCGGCGCACACCGGGAGATTTCCCGCAGGTATGCTAGGTCCACTTCCCCTGCGAATAATGGTGAGAGCATAATCACCCTGGCATTTACATCCGGCAGATCGGAAAGTTGATGCTTTCCGCCGAAACCGATCGGTTTGCAGATGCGGGTTTCCATGTTCGTAGATTTATAATAATTAGCGATCCCTGAAGTTCCCCTGGCAGGTGTTGCGAACACATCCAAGCCTTCAGCCGTGAGCTCATTCAAGCGGAAGAAATCATCCGGGTGTAGGCGAGTGACCACTGCCACGCTCGCGCCGAGCCTTTTGATGACAACGCTGCCATAATACACTCCGCCGCCGGATGCAATCTCTTCTACGCCATCCACGATCAGTTTGTCTTTGGCAAAATTGCCGATCATTAAAATGTCGTAATCAATCATGCGCGTTAACATCTGGCAAAACTTGGATACAGCCTTCAGCGAAGCCCACGGTGACATCTTCCCCTTCAGGGAAAAGCTTCATCACATACGGGTCGGCTTCCACGCCGGTGATCAATTGCCCTTTCACTTCAACATCATATTCAATCACATCCCCCAGATATACAGCCCGCCGGATAATGCCCTTATAAACCTCGCCGGTTTTCTTTATCCGGACCATCTCCGGTCGAACCACCAGGGTTACTTTTTCCTGCTTAACGAACTCCCGCTGAACATTCTTAAGGTCCAACATTTCACCAAGAGCCTGGACGGATAATTGCTGTTTCACCTGCTCCTGGGCTACACCGGAGATAAAATTTGCACGGCCAATAAAATCTGCCACAAAGCGGTTGGATGGATAACGGTACATTTCAACCGGTGTTCCGACCTGCTCGATGATCCCATGGTTCATGACCACGATCCGGTCAGATAGGGTCATGGCTTCGATCTGATCGTGGGTCACATAGACGCTCGTGATATTCAATTCTTTCTGGATGCGGCGGATCTCGGTCCGCATTTCTTCGCGCAGCTTGGCATCCAGGTTGGATAATGGTTCATCCATTAACAACACTTTTGGCTCCATCACCAGTGCACGCGCCAGAGCCACACGCTGTTGCTGACCGCCGGAAAGCTGGGTGGGGGCGCGATGTCCATATCCTTCCAGGTGGACGAGGTCCAGTACTTTACCAACCCGGCTATTTATCTCAGACCTCGATAGCCGCTGAACATTGAGCCCATAAGCGATATTTTCAAAAACGGTAAGATGCGGGAATATGGCATAGCTCTGAAAGACCATCGACATCTCACGTTTGTGCGGCGGCAGAGAATTGATCTCCTGTCCATCCAGTATGATTTTCCCTTCTGTAGGGAATTCAAAGCCCGCTATCATCCGCAGAGTTGTAGTCTTGCCACAACCGCTCGGTCCTAGCAGGGTGACCAATTCGCCCTTTTCAATTTCAATATCGACATTAAAAACCGCTGTCACTTCACTTACTCCTCCGCGTGCGGGAAACACTTTTGTGATATTTTCTAGAGTCAAGTACATCGATTTTTCCTCAATCTTTGATATTTAGAATCCCTGGCTCATATCCACCGAGCCCCTGCTTTTGAACAGGCGGTTGACAATGACATTCAATACAAAAATTGCGATCATTACAAAAACAATGATGACCGTCGAATAAGCAGCGGCGATGCTGACACCGCCCTGTTCCCACTCACTGAGTATCGAGGCGGTCACGATTCGCCATTTGGCGCTTATCAAGAAGATGATAGCTGACAGGCTTGTCATATGCCTGGTGAAGCTAAAGATCAGTCCTGCTAATAACGCTGGCAGGATAAGCGGAAGCGTGACTTTCCGAAAGGTGTATTGCGCGTCAGCTCCAAGTATATTGGATGCCTCTTCTATGGAGGGGTCGATTTGTTGAAGCGCAGCAACGCCAGAGCGAACAGATGCTGGGAGACTTCGTACAATGAAAGCAGCCATAATAATGTAAGCGCCACCAACCATTGCGAACGGAAGCCCGGTAAAAGAGAGTGCGCAGGGTACAGCCAAAGCAAAAATCGCGAGCCCAACACGCAGACCTTTGATTTTGAATCCCTGCAATAGAAGGACACCCGCAAAGATGAGCGCAATTGCTAGCAATGCGGGGGTGGGCTGGACCAGGACTTTGAGGTGGTCGGAGAATTGAAAAATGGCGTTGCTCCAGAATCCTCTTTCCAATGAGCGGCTGAAATTCGCGATCGGTTTGGCAATCACATTCGCCCAATTTGTGCTCATCACATACAACCCAATCAGCATGGCTACTCCCGGCTTTACAATCCTCCGCTGGGTGATCATCAAAGTGACTGCAATCACAAAGTAAATACCTCCCAAATAATAGAACATTGCCTGCGGCTCGATCTTTGTCAAGCCAACCCCCAGCGCCGTGCCAAGGATCAGTATAATGATCCTCTCAACTTTATTTTTTCCAACCACCTGTGCAAAAAACAACGCGAGAATGCCGTATACCGCGATCGCAATGGCAAGCGGTGGTTTATTGAAAGCCATCACGAAACCAATACCGAGGATCGTTCCCGGGACAGCTCCTCCAAGATTTGATGTGAAATCGAGCGCATCTTTTCCACTGAATTTCTTCCTGACTACCAGCCAGGCAATGATCATACCCAGAATGGCAGCAAAGGGTGTGGCAACTGCACTCAAGAATGTGGTATCAAGGATGGCTTCTACTCCACGTGTGAGGGTCATTTCCCAATGTCGCAGTGTTGGGGTAAAATCGACCCCCCAGGCTGAGCTGAAAGAGCCATAAATGATTGCTGCATATAAGAGAAGGATGAATGCGATGATGAGATATGCAATAATATTGACCAGCCAGCGGATGATTGGGTCTTTTTCAAGGATCTTTGATCCGGCTGGTTTCCCGGTAACCGAGATGTACGTCCGGCGATTGACATAGTACCGCTGAACAAGGAAAATGACTAGCGTTGGAATGATCAAAACCAATGATAACGCCGATGCTTTTTGATAGTTATATTCACCGATTACCGCCAAAAAGATCTGCGAAGATAAAACCGTTTTATTGCCAGCTATGAATAAAGGATTTCCAAGGTCGGCTAATGACTCCACGAAAAGAAGCAAAAAGGAGCCAGCGATCCCAGGGATAAGCAGAGGCAGAGTAACTGTTCTGAACAAATGGAACCTGCCCGCACCCAAACTGGCCGCAGCTTCCTCCATGGCAGGATTCAACCGTTCCAGCATGGCTTTTAGGATCAGATAAGCCACCGAAAAGAATGTGATCGTTTGCACAATCACCAACCCATCCAAACCATAGATATCATTCATGCCTTTTGCAAATTGTATCCCGAAGACTTTGTTCGTAATCAAGCCATTCCGGCCAAAAAGCAAGATCATACTCAACGCCAGCGCAAACGGCGGGGAAACTGTCGGTACGAGAGCCAACCAGTGCACAACCCTTTTGCCAGGAATGTTACAGCGAACATTTGCATATGCAAAAATGAAACCAACCAGCGTACCTGATGCTGCTGTCAGCAGGCCCATCAGCATGGTATCGAGGAATGCTCTCCGCAGGAAAGGGCCGTAATAATCATCAAAATAACGGGCAAAATATGTAACGTCCCAGGCGCCTTCCTTGGAAAAGAAGCCGCCGACGGTTGAACGAAATAATGGAAAAACGACAAAAACAAAAATGAAAATACCTGAGAGCAGCAGACTCATAAATAGAACCGGGTCTCTGCCGATCAAAGAAAATTCGCGTATTCGCCTGGTGAAGCCTGAGATTTTTGATAAGGGAGAATCTGGCTCTGGAATTGTGTTCTGCATAATCCTCCTGAATATAATTACAATGGGCGGCTTGCGCCGCCCACTGTAATTCTCCTTGTGAAAAATTATTGTTTCAGGTTTTCAGCGTTCTGAATTTCGTTTGTGAATTTTTCAACGACAGCTTTTTTATTCTCTCCAGCCCATATGAAGTCGTAATCGATCAGATTGACTTCGAGGAGTTCCGGGTGTGAAAGTTCAACACCATTGACGGTGGGCGCCTGGTAGGCCGCGTATTTCGGTCCCAAAGCTTGTCCTTCAGCAGATATAGCCCAGTCGTACCATAACTTGGCTGCCTGGATGTTCTTTGCGCCTTTTAAGATAGCCTGTCCACCGATCTCATAACCGGTTCCTTCAGCTGGGAAGGAAAGAACGAGGGGCATTTGGTTGTTTTCAATTTCATTAACTGTGTCGTGAGAGAAAACGATCGCGACAGCTGCTTCGCCCTGGCCAACAAATTTTGCGGGTGCGGCGCCACTCTTGGTGAATTGAGCCATCTGGCCGGCATATTTGGTGATGTATTCCCAACCTGCTTCTTCCCCGCGGATCTGTAGGATAGTGGCAAGAGCAGTATAGGATGTGCCAGAAGTGGAAGGATGGGCAACCATAACTTCACCTTCAAATTCTGGTTTCAGCAGGTCGTCCCAGGATGTGGGGGCTTTTGCATCCGGATGTGCAGCAAGCCAGTTGGTGTTCGTGGCAAAGCCAAGGCTGCCAACATAGACGCCAACCCACTGATTATCAACATCCTTCATCAGAATTGGATCCCGTAGATTGACAAAATTAGGGGATTCGTAGGTTTCGAGCAAGCCATTTCCCTTTGCTGCAACGAAGCTGTCAATGGGTCCACCCCACCAGATATCAAAGGTTGGGTTGTCTTTTTCGGCTTCTATTCGAGCGAGGGCTTCACCGGATGACATACGAACATAATTGACGGTGATACCATACATTGCTTCGAATTCCTGTTTCATACCCTGGCACCATTGCTCCTGCGGGGTGCAAAGCACGTTTAACTCGGTGTCTGTGATTTCCATCGGTTCCTCAACTGCGGCTGGCGCTTCTGCGGCAGGAGCTTCCGGTTCAGCCGGGGCTTCGGCAACAGGAGCTTCGGCTGGCATTTCAGCAGCCGGCGCTTCAGTTGCCACAGCGGCTGGCGCGCAGGCTGCAAGTACCGTTACAGCTAATAAAGCAAATAGCATTATAAAACTGATTTTTTTGGACATTTCTCTCCTCCAAGAGGGAATATAAAAGGCGGATACATTTGCCTAGTTTGGATCATTCTCGATATTGATGAGAACAATTGTAATTTCCATTATAACTAAAAACGGATTGCCTGCAACCCTGGCAATTATCTTATCCACTATAAATCTGCGTCGCTTGTAGCAATTTGATGTATCGAGGCGAAAATTCAGATGCGTTCATTGAAATAATATGGAGAGCTGATATTTAAAATGATAACCACTTTCAAGACGGTATCTTGTTCGTTCGAGGCGCCGGGAATTGATATCACCCCTCGATGGGGAACCGGAATCTATAAAAAAACCGCCTCGTAAGACGGTATCTTGTTCAGTCGGGGCGCCGGGATTTGATATCACCCCTCGATGGGGAACCGGGATCTATAAAAAAACCGCCTCGGAAGACGGTATCTTGTTCAGTCGGGGCGCCGGGAGTTGAACCCGGGACCTCTTGCACCCCATGCAAGCGCGCTAGCCGGGCTGCGCCACGCCCCGATCTCAGAACAGCAGATATTATAGCTGTCTTTGCAATAATTGGCAATGCTAGTATATTATTTCTCAACCCGGCCAATCGCATAGAATGTGGGCACATATAGAATTCTCTCACCGGAAGTTCTCGCAATAAGGTCAAGCTGTTCCATCTCTTCAAGGGTTTTGTCGGTAATAAATTCTTCCAGATCTGCGCGAAGAGTTTTCCACTCCAACACAATATCGTGATTGGACACAGCTGGTTGCCACTGCCCGCCGGAAAGTCCAATTTCGATAATTTGAATTCCAGCCTGATTCATCAAACTCCCAATTGACCGGCCAATGGCCGGGTTTGCGCCTTGCTTTGCGAGGGAATCACTCTGTAATTCGCCCAGAATAGCCAATTTATCTGGAAAATCAACCCTATGCGTATAGTCGGGCTCAGCCAAGAGGAGAATATGACCGCCTGGACAGGTGACTCTCTTCATTTCTGCGAGAACAGAAAGCGGCTTTGGGAGCCATAACATTAAATAATGACAGAGCGAGAAGTCAAATGAATTATCAGCAAAAGGGAGGGTGACCCCATTTCCGTTTACCCAATTTCCGTCGAAAATATTTTTAGCAAATTGCAGACGCGAATAGTCAATATCCAAGGCATTAATTGAAGCTTTTGTAAATGCTCGAAGATCAGGTTCCAATGCACCCGTGCCGCATCCGACATCCAAAATGGAAGCAGCAGATTGGATGGATAATGTATCGAATATATATTTGCGAAGATTGGCAGTCCATTCCGCCTGCTGTGAATACCGGGCATGCCAATCAGCGATCGAGAGCATGGCTTGTTATTCTTTTGTTGGCCTGTTCGCCCAGATGGATGACCAATCATCTGAGAGCAAATTTCCCATGACCCGGTTGATACCCTGCGAGGGCAATACATCACCATCCGGCTCAATGTACAGCCAGGCGTTGCCCTCACCAGTTATTTGGGCAATGGATTCTTCTTCGAAATTGAACGGGTTAAATGCGGAATATGGTACCGGGATATCCCAGACCAGGCTCATTCCCCTGGCAGAAGCATATTCAGAACATTCTTTCATTAAAGGTTTCAAATCCTCCGACTGGGCACTTAACGAGAGGTTTATTAATCCCATCTTCACTAATCGATCCAGGTATGGGAATAACTTAAATTCATCAGTATTGGCAATTGTCAGGTGAACTGTGACGAAAATATCTTCAACCAGCGCATCCTTTACAGCTTCCCATGATTGTTCTGCTTCAGGATCCAGGAGAATCATGATATGATCGAGGCCTGCGTTTAACAACTCGTGTAAATATTCGCGATTGCTTAAACGCAGACCATTTGTTAACAAGCCAGTAACCTGGCCTAGGGATTCGGCATAAGCGACCAATTCCGGCAGATCCGGTCGCGTTGTTGGTTCTCCACCAGTGAAGATGATGTGCGGTATGCCGGCGTTCCAGGCCTTCTGGAGAATGACTTTCCACTCATCAGAGAGCAAGTCCCGTTTAACCCTCTCAAGAGGAGCTGCGTGAGTTAATGCAGATTCATTCACGCGGTAGGTTAATGCACAATCCAAGCGGTAGGGAGCGGAGAGCTCAGCGGAATATGGTTCCATCCGGTCAATATTTAAATATGTAACTGGTTCAAGGTCTTCGGTATGGATAAGAGTCTGGATCTTATCCACAATATCAAAATAATCTGTTTTTGCCAGGTCGGAATTGATGTTGTAGCGCCCAGTTATTTCCTTGATGGCATCTTCTTCAGAGTAACCTTGAACGATATAGTAAGCGAATTCAGCAGCAGTCTGATTCAGATGAAGGGTTGTATGAGCATTAATGATCAACAATCCAGACCCGGATGGTTCCAAACGCAGATGCATGCGATATTGAGTTTTGTCTTCTGGGGGAGATTGGAATTGGTACATTCCTGCTTGAATGGGAAGAATTGGAGAAGTATTTATAAACTTGCCCATTATTTGATCAATCCATTTCACCATAGTTCCCTCTTTTCTAAATACACTAATCAACATTTAATTGATATTCTGTCAGAGTTGTTTACTTGCCAAATTTGTAATGAAACTATTTGACATCATCCCGACCAGATAAGGCATATTTTCATTCAGCTAGAGCGCTTTCCACAACTCCGGAAAATTGACCATCTTCCTTGAATTGCAAAGGACAGCCACCACCGCATTCGGTCAGAAGTGAGCAGCCGTTGCATTTTTGCGGAACATTCGCCCGCTCTCGGATGGATACCGCAAGGGGATGGTTCCAAATGCTATCCCAGGTATCCTCAAGGATGTTGCCCAGCGGCTCGTAATAGGACTGGCACGGAAGAACACTTCCATCCAATTCGACACACATGTTGTACCGCGCAGCAGAGCAGCCTTTGATACCCAGTTCCTGTGTGACAGGATCAAAATGACAATACTGGGTGGGGGTGTACCAGATCAACTTTTGTCCGGTTTTCTGAACATGGTCTTTGGCAATGGATAAATAGGTTTCCAGCTCGCTCTCCTGCAATCCGCTGTTCACATTCAATCCCTTGCCGGAATAAATGAGTGAATTTAATCCAATGGTCGGAACACCCAGCTCTGTGATGAACAGCAAAAGGTCTTCCATGTGACTGCTGTTGGGTTGAAGCAGGGTAGTATTTGTCATCACAAACAGCCTTGAATCAACTGCATTCTGTACGCCTGCAACGGTTTGTTTCCAGGTGCCGGGGCAATTGACCAGTTCGTCGTGGATCTCCGGCAGATGCGATTCTAGCGTGATCTGGACATGGTCCAAGCCTGCTTTGACCAGTGTTTTGACATAATCCGGCTGGCTCAATCTTCGTCCGTTTGTATTCAAGCCGGCGATCATGCCCTTTTGTTCAGCATAAGCCACCAGCTCTGGCAGATCCTCCCTCAGAGTAGGTTCACCACCAGTAAACACAATATGTGGAATAGCCAGGTTCCACACATTATCGATCACCCGTTTCCACTGCTCTGTCGACATTTCAGGGTGGGAACGGGCGCGGGCATTGTAACAGTGATGACATTCGTTATTGCAGCGGTATGTTAATGCCAGATCCATGCGGTATGGGGCGGTCAATTCTGCCGAGAATGGCATGGTTGTCTCAAGTTCAAGTTCATGAATGGGACAGGCGCCAACAGGCTGAATCAGCTGCTGGATCCGATCTATCGTTTCCCGCACATCGAGTTGCACTTCCATCCGATCCGCTGAAAAAACGGACATGATTTTTTCTATAATTTTCGCTTCAGTCAGACCATTCAAAAAGTGATATGTGATCAAAGAGGCGGTCGGGTTCAAGTGGATCATCTGGGCGGCGTCGATCACCAGGCAGCCAGAGAGATCAGGATTCACACGCAAATGCACACGCGTGTAGCCCCCTTCGAATTCCAGTTTGTGATGGTACAAACCGAATGCGGGAATATCACCCTTTTTGGAAAATGCTCCAATAAAGTGATTGGACTTTTCTCTAAAGTATGTCGAGAAAGATGCCATTAATTATCCAATACCATTGATTATCGTCCGCCACCAGCACAAGCGCACGCACAGCCTGCGCAGGCACAGGCGCAGGCGCAGCCACCGCCTCCGCTGCTTCTGCCGCCACCTGAGCTTCTGGATGGAGGCGGCGGGGGATTCGTTTTATTCGTGATACCTGACGTGAAGTTGGTGATATTGCCCACAACCCCCGCCGCAAAGGTTTGAACGCCGGTGGTCATTGATGAGGCAAAATCGGCTCCTGGCAGAGATGGCAGGGTCACACTCATGGGTTTAGATGAACCCACTGATGGAATTGATGATGGAGTGCTGGTTGCAGGTGTTCCGCGGAAAGTTGGATCAAATCGCCCCCACCACATGGGCAGGAATACGGGTCCCTGGCTGAAAGTTCTCTCAGTTCGGTTACCGTAATCCTTATCAAGCATGGTCCATTCCAGGTTCTCTTCATATTTCTGGCTCTTGATCTCAGGCGTATCCGCGGCTTCCACCTGCTGCCAGGCGCGTTTATTAATGTCATCGTAATATGCAACGGTTTCCTTGCGGCTGAAACCTTTCATCTTTTCTGTAACAGCTTTGACCATGCCAATGACCACTTCCTGCATGGCTTTTTGCCGCTCTTTTCCTGCAGGACTCTTGAATGCTTTCAGAAAATCCACTTCATAAGGCTGCAAACCCTGGGGCAAATCAGTAGGGATCTCAACTTCCAGGGGTTCTCGAGTTTTAACAGCTGCGGCATTTTTCTTGATGACGCCAAAAAGGATCATGGTCAGAACTTTATCCATGGGTTGTTCCATGACGATGGCTGCTTCGACGGCTGTCAAACCGCGTTTGATGCCATGTCCTTCGATCGAGATCTTGGGCGGCAGATATTTCATCTTCCTTTTCTTTGCCCCCCAGATGGCGTTATAGAAACTAAACCCGATAATTCCTACAAAGAAAAGGGACATACACCCGCAAATTAACCACATGGGATCAAAAGTAAATGCTGGCGGTGTATAGACTTCCTCCGCAGGGACGTATGATGCGGGGAAGGCGGCGGCAAATTCATACTTTTCTGCAGTACTGGCACCATCGCTTTGCCAGGTGTAGGTGATCCGGCTTTCGGAATCGAATCCGGTTAGAGGTTCCGGGGCTCCCGGCCAGGTGGATGCCATCGTTTCCCAACGGGGTTCTTCGGGCCGAACACCAGGCGGGAAGTGGAATGTGACAGCAAGGTTTGTGTTCCCTTTCACAAAATCCGATCCAAAATAATTCGGGATAAAGCGAACGCTGGCATAATTCTGATCCTGGTCATTGGAATAGGTGTATATGACCTTGCGGATGTTGTTCACACGCAGGGTGACCACCCCAAACATGCCGGGTTGGATGGCGTTCCCGCCCAGGCCCAGGGTCACGCCGTCGCTGGTTCCTTTGAGGTATTGCGGATCAGCGTTCTGGATGTCGGTAATACTCCTGCCATCAACATCCGCGGTCACATCAGACAGGTTGAAATTGCCGTTCGGCAGACCAATATCCACATACTCGATAGGAGATGCTCCAGGATCGTTGGAAAATCCATACACATAAACAAGATCCAATGATCCATCATCGTTCCAATAGGCATCCACATTCGCAAAATCTACTGAAAAATAATATGTTTGCGCTGAAACCGGGGATGGAGTGAATAATGAAACGATTAATAAGATCAATAGTCCAAGGCTGATTCTTTTCATGCGTTCCTCCAGGGGAAAGTGACTACCACTTGGGATCTTCGGTTAGCTGATAACTGGTATGGCAGAATGGGCAGGTTACGACAGGCGCTCCGGCAACCATGGCAATATCCTTGGGCGTGATCGTCCCGCCGCAGGATTGGCACTTGAGCGTATCCATCGTCACATTGGCTGGTAATTCAACTTTGTATGTGATATTCTGGTCATTGGAAGCTTCTACTGGAGCCTTGCGGAATGAGAAAAAGGCGAGCGCCGCGCATATGATCAATAGAATAATGCCAGTGATCAAAGTACCGCCAGCATTAGCCTGGTTTCGGCTGAAAGCTGCGAGTGTAAAAAGAACACCAAAGATAAAAAAGAAGGCTGCAAGAACTTTTCCGACGGTTTTCATAAAGGTCTCCCTAATTGACTGAAGTTCAATAATCAGTAAAATGTCATTAAATTATACAACACATACGTGCTGAGAATGGTGCAGGTTGCGTGATGGAAAATAAAAAATTTGATACAAAGAGGTATTTGGAACTCATCCAAAAAGTGCAATTCCACAATTATCGTTACTGGGTGTTGGACGATCCCGTTGTCAGCGACGCAGAATACGACAGCCTGATGAAAGAAATTCGGGCGATTGAAAGTGCGCACCCCGAATCGCTCTCTCCTGATTCTCCGACACAGCGCGTCAGCGGTGAAAGCGTGGATAAATTCTCAAAGGTACGGCATCCAGCACCTATCCTCAGCCTGGCCAATGCCTTTGACGCGGATGGCGTGAAAGCCTGGTTTGACCGTATCTCCAAACTGGATGCGCGGGTGGCTGCATCGAAGTTCGTTGTCGAACCCAAGATTGATGGGTTGACGGTAGTATTACATTATGAAAATGGCCGATTCGTGCAAGGAGCCACCCGTGGGGATGGTGAGGTCGGCGAAGATGTGACAGCAAATCTGCGCACTGTTCGGGCAATCCCGTTAAGTATTCCCATCGCCGAAAATGGACCCAAACCACCTTCCACGCTTGTGGTTCGGGGCGAAGCTTTTATATCAACAGCCAGCTTCGAGAAACTAAACTCTGAACTGCAGGAAAAAGGCGAAAAAACCTACCTTAATCCGCGAAATACCGCTGCCGGCTCGCTGCGTCAACTTGACCCGGCGTTGACCGCCAGCCGGCCGCTGACCATCCTGACCTATGACATCGTGGACGCCGATGGGGATACGCCAACAACACAGTGGGAATTGCTGGGATTGCTTAAAGGGCTGGGCTTTCCAGTATCCGATCGGGTGAGGTTGTGCAGCACTCTGGAAGAAGCAATAAATTTATGCCAGGAGGCTGGAGTGGAACGCGATTCCATCCCGTTTGAAATTGATGGCATGGTGATCAAACTGGATGACCTGCAGCTGGCAGACAGCCTGGGGGTAACAGGCAAGGATCCGCGCGGCGCGATTGCGTTCAAATTTCCGGCGCGGGAAGTTTCCACCAGATTATTGGCGATCAACGTCAATGTCGGCAGGACCGGGGTATTAACTCCCTATGCCGTGCTGGAAGCAGTGGAGATTGGCGGAGTTGTTGTGAGGCAGGCCACATTACATAATTTTGATTACATCGCCGAGAAGGACATTCGCGTGGGCGACCGCGTGATGATCAAACGGGCAGGCGATGTCATCCCCTATGTCATCGGTCCCATCGTGGATGTGCGCACTGGTACGGAGGAGGTTTACCAACCCCCCGAGTTTTGCCCGACCTGCGGGGAACAGGTGGAGCATTTGCCCGGCGAAGTGGCCTGGTATTGTGTGAATGCTTCCTGCCCGGCGCAATTGATTCGCAATCTGGAACATTTCGTTTCACGCGGCGCGATGGATATCGTCGGGATGGGCATCAAAGTGGTGGAACAACTGGTGGAATCCGGTCTATTAAAGGATGCTAGCGATATATTCTCACTTGATATTGAAAAACTCCTGACCCAGGAAGGGTTTGCAGAAAAGAAGGCAAAAAACCTCATCGATGCGATATCTGCTGTAAAAGACCGCCCGCTGGGAAGGTTGATCAACGCGCTGGGGATCCGGGGAGTAGGCGAGGTGGCAGCCGCGGACCTGGCGAACCGCTATGGTGACCAGGACCTGCTGGCGAAGGCTTCGACCGATGAATTACAGCAAATGGACGGCATCGGGCCAAATATCGCCGCCGGGATCGTGGATTGGTTCGCGCGGAAGGAAAACCGGGAGCTGATCGAAAGGCTGAAACAGGCTGGCGTCTCCACTCAGAATGCAGGGAACGGATCTTCAGGACCGGGCAGCCAGAAGCTTTCAGGGTTGACCTTTGTGGTCACCGGAACCCTGCCCGGATTGGGACGCGAAGAAGTGAAAGAATTCATCCAGGTGCGGGGAGGAAAGGTAACCGACAGTGTCAGCGCGAAGACCAGCTACCTGGTGCTGGGCGAGAACCCCGGTTCGAAGTTGGAAAAGGCCAGATCGCTGGGGGTGAAGGTGATCAGCGAGGAAGAACTGCGAGAGCTGGGGGAGTAGGCAGGAAAATATTACAGGATCGTTCTACACCCGCTTGTCCGATATCCTACGAAACGTCCCTGAATAATTCACCCAAATGAGTTGGGGCGGATCTTTTTACCCTTCACGCTTGATATGTCCGCCCAAATCTTAAGAACTCTTGAAATCGCGCTGGTGTACCCAACGTACGGCTTCTGAATAAGTTCACCCAAATGAGCTGGCAGATACCGAGATCTTGAATATTATATATCGGGGCAAGTCAGTTACCGCATTTATTCAGCCAATAATCCGCAGCTGAATAACGCCAGTGCTCCGGCTCTTTAACCAATCCTTTCCTTACCGGGTTCATGCTGTATGTAACCTAATTTTTGTTTCCGGAATTTCTCGAGTTGCCAATCCTTCGGCATGCCAACCAGGCTGCCAGACTTGCCTTTCCCGATCATCGAGATCTTTGCTTCTTATCACCTCAGCGATCGCTGGAGAGAGCTTGTTATCACCGCCAGTTGACGGACCAGCAGCTCAATATCGTTGTCAAAGCCGACGGCAACGGCGGCCTTCATTTTCTTTGACAAGATTTTTAGCAGATTTGGGTCGAAATCCGAACGGTCAAATGTAATTTGCCAGACGATTACCAGTATATTTACGAAAATCTGACAATGACTGCTGCAATCGGGAATTGTCAAAATTTGCATCGAATACGATCAGATGCAGATGATTGGGCATAATGACATAAGCATGACTCTCAATCCTCCTTCCTTGATGCTATATGCCAGGCTGTCGACGATAATTTCGACAGGCTCAGGGGAAATGAAAATTGGGAGCCAATCTGTAGATTGTGAATGTTACGTAGTATGCAAATACACCATCCATGAATTGGTAGCGATCCATGGGTTAATTATATAATGATCAACTGCGGAGACCTATCGGTCAAAACCGCGCGCTCGGTCAGGAGACCGGCGCGAACAAAGAATTATTTAAATATCGGATAGTCAACAATTTTCCTTGCAATAACTCCAGGCATTTTTTACGAATGGATCAGGCTACATCTTCAGTACAGATCAGTAATCGGTGATAGGCGATAATCGTGAAAAAATTGGTTCCTCCCTGGATCCTTACTCTCCTGTATTCCGGCATAATTGAATTATATATTGGATCATCTGTGGATGCGTTACGAACGAACCCTTCAAAATCCTGTGGGAACGTGAAATGTTTATTCACATTCATGATAATCCTGGCTTTGTCATTCGTGAGGATCGGCAGACGGTGATATGTCCAAACCACGATAATCTAGACCTTCCTGCATCCTGATATCTTGTGTAATTTGGCATAACAGAATTATATATCGGGAAAAATATAGGTGCTGAAATACATAATGGAGATTATTCCTGACATGTACGAAATGGCCAGGATAATCCTGATTGACGAGAATTCCACGGTCGGATAAACTAAACTTTATTATTTGATAGATATTGGAGAATTAATTGAATGGATAAAATGCAGGACTCGATAACCCGGCGTATAGCGGGGATGAAAGACCGCACTACAGAATTGAAATCCGAAGAACTGTATTTTTACAATCAACCGGTTGCAGAAATGCTTGGCGGCAGCAAGGTAAGGGTAAATGGCCGGGTGATGAGCATGTATGCTTCTTACAGTTACCTGGGCTTGATCGGTCATCCGCGCATCAACAAGGCAGCCCAACAAGCTGTAGACAAATATGGAACCGGCACGCACGGTGTACGAACCCTTGCCGGAACATTGCCCATCCACCGGGAGTTGGAAGAAACGATAGCAGAATTTAAACACACCGAAGATGCCATCACGTATTCTTCCGGTTATGTAACCAACCTGTCTGTGATATCCACGCTAGTCAGCCGGGGAGATTATGTTTTTTGCGATAAATTAAACCATGCCAGTATTTATGACGGCTGCATGATGTCTCACGCGAAATTTGTCCGTTTTAATCACAACGATCTGGATGACCTTGAAAAACATATTTCAAGCGCTCCCGCCGAAAATGCGAAAATGGTTGTCGTAGATTCGGTTTTTAGCATGGATGGAGATATTGTGGACCTGCCCCGGTTAAAAACCATTTGTGAGAAGTATCACGCCTGGTTGATGGTCGATGAAGCTCATTCCGTGGGTGTGCTGGGGGGGACAGGAAGAGGCATTGAAGAGCATTTCGGCATGAAAGATGCGATCGATGTGAAGATGGGGACATTATCGAAAACGATCCCTTCCATCGGAGGATATGTCGGTGCAAGCCACGATGTGATCAATTATCTGCGTCACAGCAGCCGGGGATATATCTTCTCTGCGGCGCTGCCTCCAGCCCAGGCTGCTGCGGCAAATGAAGCTTTTAAGGTTATCCGGGATGAACAATGGAGAATAACGCAATTAAACCGGAATGCCAGCCTGTTCAATAAGGGATTGCTGGCCGCGGGATTTGATACAATGAAAACGGAAACAGCCATCGTCCCGGTGTTGTGCGGTTCAGACCAGCTGGCCTATGAACTGACGCGGGAAGCCCAAACCCATGATGTATTTGTCCTTCCTGTTGTGTCGCCTGCCGTACCGGAAGGACAGGCCAGGCTGAGAGCCACGGTAACAGCCATCCACGAACCGGAAGATATCTCACATACGGTTGGCATCCTGGCGGAAGCCGGTAAAAAGATTGGCATTTTGTAGGATGATATGAAAGTCCCTCAAGTAATACTACTCCCTGGCAGGGAAAAATCCCTTCTCCGAAAACACCCCTGGATATTTTCAGGGGCGATCAAAAATATCATCGGCGATCCAGAGGCGGGGGCAAGCGTTGAGTTAGTGGATGCCAATGGGAATCATCTGGGGATCGGGGCCTTCAGTGGGGCATCCAAAATTCGTGTCAGAATGTGGACCTTCGATCCGGAAGAAACCATTGACCAAGCTTTTTTCCATCGAAAGATAAACCAGTCACTGTACGTGCGCGAAAACATTGCAGGATTGCAAAAAACCAATGCCATGCGCATAGTATTTGGAGAAAATGATGGGTTGCCGGGCGTTATCGCTGACCAATATGGGGAAGTGGTGGTGCTCCAACTCTCGAGCGCAGGTGCATATTACTGGCGTGATGTCATTATTGCCGAACTGGTGCAACAGACAGCGTGCACATGTCTGTATGAGAAATCTGACGCGGATATCCTTCAACTCGAAGGACTGCATGAAGTGGTGAAGATGCAACATGGCAGCCTTGCAGATAACCGCCTGATCATTGAAGAGAATGGAATAAAGTTTTACCTGGATATTCTAGATGGACAGAAAACGGGTTATTACCTGGATCAACGCAATAACCGTTCTCTGGTCGCAGAATATTCCAGTGGAAAAAAATTACTTGATTGCTTTTGCTTCAGCGGGGGCTTCAGTCTGAATGCCCTGGCAGCAGGTGCGGTCAGTGTTACCGCTGTGGATAGTTCGTCGGCAGCATTACAGCTCTTTGGCGAAAATATCCGCTTGAACAGACTTGACCCATTGAAAGTGGAAATGGTGAACGACAATGTTTTTGAATATATAAGAAAATTAAGGGATCGGGGTTTGCAGTATGATGTCATTGTTCTGGATCCCCCAAAATTCGCACCAACTGCATCGCAGGCTGAACGTGCGGCAAGGGCATATAAAGATATCAACCTGCTGGCATTCAAACTCCTTGCCCCATCCGGCATTTTGTTCACTTTTTCATGTTCCGGTGGTGTAAGCCTTGCGCTTTTCCAGAAGATAGTGGCAGATGCAGCGCTCGATGCTGGCAGGTCTGCTCAAATCATCAAATATTTGCATCAGGCTGAAGACCATCCCATTTCAATGCCATTTCCCGAAGGGGAATACTTGAAGGGGTTGATTTGCTCAGTAAAATAACATTCAGACAAAGGAGGATTGATGGCAGATCATCGTACAGTGAACCTGGCAAAAACATTGGTGAATTATTCGGTCAAAGTAAGAACTGGAGATTGGGTGATCATAAAGGCTTCGCCGCAGGGAAGCCCTTTAGCCTTGGAAGTCTATAAAGAGGTGGTGGCCGCTGGAGGTCATCCATCCATCAACATGGTAACAGAGGGCTTCGGCGAAATACTTTTAGCCAATGGTAGTGAAGAGCAGTTGCTCTGGGTCAATCCTGTCCAAATGATGGAAATTAAGAAATCTGATGCAATGATCTTTATTGAAGCTCCGGAAAATACCAGGGCTATGAGTGGAATCGATCCTGCGAAATCACAGCTACGGAATAAAGCGTTTGCAGAATGGTCAAAGATATATATGAAACGATCTGCCACTGGCGACCTGAGGTGGGTTATGGTTCAACATCCATGCCATGCACTCGCCCAGGAAGCTGATATGAGCTTGCGGGAGTATGAAGAATTTGTGTATAAAGCTACCTTCAGCGATCAAAAGGATGCCGTTGCCTGCTGGCAGAAAGTGCAAGATGACCAGCAAAAGCTGGTCGATTGGCTTCAAGGGAAAAAGAAATTTGAGATTCATAGTCCAAATGCCGATTTAACGATGTCGATTGATGGTCGAAAATTTATTAATTCCGCAGGTGACAAAAACATGCCTTCCGGTGAGATCTTCTGCAGCCCGGTAGAAAATTCAATTAATGGCTGGGTAAACTTTACCTATCCGGCTATTCGTCAAGGCAAAGAAGTGCAGGGTATCCGTCTAGAATTTAAGGATGGAGTTGTGAAAACTGCAACTGCTGCAAAAAATGAAGAATTCATGTTAAAAATGCTCGACATAGACAAGGGCGCCAGGCGGATCGGAGAACTGGGTATTGGCACCAATTATGGCATTCAAAAATTCACGAAAAGTATTCTGTATGACGAAAAAATTGGTGGGTCATTTCATCTTGCCCTTGGAAATGGTTTTGAAGAAAGCGGTGGCAAGAACCAGTCGGCTATCCATTGGGATATGATATGCGATGTGAAAGAAAGGTCAGAGTTTATCGTTGATGGTGCATTGTTTTATAAAAACGGTAAGTTCCAGGTCTAAGATTCAAAATTACCTTCGAAAAACAAACCGGAATAACTGCCGGTTTGTTTTTTGTGGAGATGGCGGGAATTGAACCCGCGTCCGAAAGACTCGACCACCAGATATCTACGAGCGTAGTAAAGTTATTTGATCTTGCCAGATGCACGCTCATTTACGTTGCCTGCATCCAGCCAGCTGCCTGGACCCGAAAGTCCTCTTTCCTGAATTTAGCAGCGTCGTTCAGGGCACACCAACATTATGACGCCTGACACCATCACCAGTTGGTGAAAGGGACGGGCAGACGTGATCTCTCGAGGAGATCAGCCGAACTTCATTCGCTGTTAGGCAGCGAGGGGAAGTGCAGCGTAGGAAGTGCGATTGGCACTTGATTTTTTGTACTGAGTTAACGAGTTCGGTACCTCTCGGCTCGCAATCCGGGACCAGCCTCCTCCGTCGAAGCCTGTCATCCCCGATATAAATATTATACCTTTGTTATGTAAGAATAATATTAAGGATTCTTATATGTGCTCGATCCCGGGAGGTTATTGCAAAGCTGGAAATGTTATACTTATTTTGAAACGAATTTGAGCAGGCAGGGTTATACCATATTGAACCCAGGCTGCGGGATTATTGAGTGGAACAGTTATCTGACGACCAGGCATTACAGCAAGCCGCACAAGGAGATACCGATGCGTTCGGTGTGCTTTACGAACGGTATGTTGCCCGTATCTATAACTATATTTACTATCGCACGGGTTTGACGACTGAAGCAGAGGACCTGACAGCCAAGGTATTCTTTAGGGCATACAACCATATTGGATCCTATCGCAATACCGGTGTTCCATTTTCCGCCTGGTTGTATCGGATCGCGCACAACCTGGTTGCCAACTGGCACCGCGACAATAGCCGCAAAAAGGAAGTAGCGTTGGATGAAGAACCGCAAATCATGCATCGTGGAGCTTTACCCGAAACAGTACTGATGAAAGATCAGCAGGTGGATTCGCTTTTCAGGATCATTAAAGGATTGACTTCTGACAGGCAGCAGTTATTGATCTTGAAATTTGTAGAGGATCTATCCAACTCTGAGATAGGAATGATCATGGGCAGGAGTGAAGGCGCAATAAAGAGCCTGTATCACCGAACATTGTATAATCTTAAAGATGAGTTGGAAAATTTGGAAGAGTAGGCCCATATGGACACTTTGAAAATCGTTTCTGACAGCTCAGTGGATATGCCTAAAGAGTGGGAGAAGGATTTTGATATTCATATTCTTCCGATAAACATCCAGATGGGGATGGAGACTTTCAGACAGGGGATCGACATCACAGCCGAGAGGTTTTATCAAATGATCAGCGAAAAAAGGATCATACCCCATACATCTTTACCATCTCCGATGCAGATCGTGGAGTTTTACAGAAAAATTGCCAAAAAAGGTGATTCGATCCTCTCATTGCACGTGGGCAGCAAACTGAGCGGGACATACAATGTTGTGCGGACGGCAGCACAGGAATTAGCCGGCGAGATCAACATCCATCCATTCGATTCGGGAAATGGCTCGGCAGGCCTGGCTTTTATGTGCCGGGAAGCGAGGGTGCTATCACGCAGCGGCGAAAATGTTCAAAGCATCATTCAACGGTTGGAAGAGATTAGACGACAGGTGACGATCGTTTTCGCTTTGGATAGCCTGGAATTTGCCAGATTGAATGGCCGGGTGAGCGCTTTGCAGGAAAAAATTGTATCCATATTGCAGATCAAACCAATTGTTGTCCTAAAAGACGGTTTGTTGGATATTGGCGAAAAAGTACGGACAAGGGGCAAATCCATTGACCGGATCATTGAACTTGTAAAACGCCGAATTGGAGACGAGGCGGTCAATATCGCAGTTGTTCATGCACAGGATCTTGAAATGGCAAAAATATTGCTCGCGAAAGCAAAGAGTAAATTTAATATCAATGAATTTATCATGACAGATCTTTCAATCTCTGTGGCTGCCAATCTGGGGCCAGGTACCGTGGGCATAGTTGCTTATCCAGTTAAGACAAAGGAATAAGGGCGTGAAGAATATAGAACATCTCTACGATATTGAAAACAGGCTGGTTACCAAGCTGCAAGTTTATCAGCCTAACCCACAGTTTGTTGAACGACTTAAAACCAGGCTGGCTGACCGCACAGGGATCGAAGTTGAAAAGCCGCGACGGACTTCCGGAGTGTTTTTATATTCTGTGGGAGTAATCGGGTTTTTGGCAGGAATACTCTGGTTGGTAAATTATGTTATTTCATTCTTTAAATGCAGCGATTCAATTGAGTGAATGAAGTTTGCTTTCCAAAGATGCAGATGACGGCTCGACCATTATTGAGCCATCCGCAAAAACGATCGTGGGGACGCTGCAATTTCCATGATTCGTTTCCATCACGAAACGTCTTGCTTCTCTATCACAATCAGTATTTATCCACTCGTAGTCGACCTTTAAACTTTTAAATACATCTCTAGCCCGGCGGCAGTCCGGACACCAGATTGTACCGTAGATGCGGATCTTGTTTTCAGATATTTCCATTCGATTTTCCCATTTTTATTTCCAAAAAATTAGCGAGATCCGCAATAGATGCCACCAGGTTCACCCCATCATCGAGGTGAAGGTCAGGATTAACCGGTTTGGAATAATCAGCGAGCAATTTCGTCAGTTCAGGATCGTTCGTCTGCTGTTGCAAATACACGATGAGCTCGAGACTATTCATGGATGCATGTTCGATATTGTGAATTTCAAGGTATTCGGCGATCAAAGCAGCGGCCGCGCGCCTGGCGCAAACCCTGGAACGTCCTTCAAGGCCTCGTGAATGCGCATCAATTGCTGATTGGTATTCCTTGTTGAATAATTGCAAACTTGTATTTTTCAAGGTTTTACATCCACGTTTGGTGGTATTGACGGTATCCAAATGAGAATTATAATTAGGATACCTAACAATATTGGAGACTAATGACAGATCTCAAACAAAAAACCGCAAAAGACATATCGGATATTATACCCAAATTGATGCAGGTATTCGTTTCATATATAAAGGATTGTGGAGATAGCAACTTTCCAATGGCGCACTTCCGAATAGTGGGCATGCTAAGCGCCCATCCAATGAAGATCAGCGACCTTGCGTTGGGACAAAAAGTTTCCAAAGCATCTATCAGCAATTCAGTGAAGATCATGGTAGAGAAAGGATGGATCCAAAAGTACCATGATCCAAACGACAAACGAATTGTGATGCTGAAACTATCCCTTGATGGTGTGCAGTTTATGGAAGAGATGCGGGAAAAGGTCAGGGAATATATCAGCAATAAATTGGAAAAATTATCCGATGAGCAATTAGAGAAGATCAGCCAGTCGTTGAATCTTCTTGACGAAGCATTTAGTGATTCTCAACATGGAGGTTTGCATTGAAAGGAATTAGAAGGGCATTCGGTTTTATATTGCCTTACAAGTTTATCGCTATTGGGGCGTTCATTAGTCTGGTACTAGTAAACGCAGCCAACCTGATCACACCTCAACTCTTAAAAATCTTAATAGACAAAGGGATCACCCAGAAAGTTTTTGGAACAATCATCCAAATTGCGGTTTTACTGGTTGTGATCGCGCTGGTGCGTGGAGTCTTTAATTTCCTGCAGGGTTACTGGGCAGAGAAAGTCTCACAGGGGATTGCCTATGAAATGCGCAACCGAATTTTTGAAAAATTGCAAAAATTGAGTTTCTCATATCATGACCAATCCCAGACCGGAAAATTGATGACACGGATGACATCTGATGTGGAATTGGTGAAGATGTTCACAGGAAATGGACTGCTGCAACTATCCAGCGGATTGATCCTTTTTATCGGCACACTGGCAATACTGTTCTCCATGAATTGGAAATTAACTCTGGTCTTGCTGGCCATGCTGCCTGTTATCGGTGTTTTATTTGGAGTTTTTATTAAATTCGTGATGCCGATCTCCAAGACCATTCAGCAAAAATTAGGGGCTTTGAATACTGTATTACAGGAGAACCTGTCTGGAATTCGAATTGTAAAAGCATTTGCGCGGGAGGAATATGAAGCTTCACGATTTGAAAGCCGAAACCTGGATTACAAGGATGTGAATATTAAGCTTGTCAGCGCTTTTTCCACATTTTTTCCTCTGACATTCCTGGTGGCAAATATCGCATCTGCCGCGGTGATCTGGGTTGGAGGATTAATGGTCATCAAAGATACGATCACCCTTGGTGAACTGGTGGCATTTACCAGTTATCAAATGTACCTGTTAATGCCTATCTTCATGCTTGGTTTTATCGGCAGCGCTCTCTCTCGCGCAGAAACATCGGCAGTGAGAATATTTGAGATCATTGATGCAAAATCAGAGATTGAAGACAGCCCAAATGCCATAACGATGCCTCCGATTGAAGGGAAAATTGAATTTAAGGATGTTTCATTCAAATATTCTGGATCGGACAATTATGTCATTGAGAATGTATCTTTCACTGCGGAACCAAATCAGACAATTGCAGTTATGGGGCAAACCGGGTCTGGTAAATCGACCATCATCAATCTGATACCAAGGTTCTATGATGTCAGTTCCGGGAAGGTTCTCATTGATGGCAACGATGTAAGAAACGTGACACTGGATACTTTGAGGAAGCAGATTGGAATAGTTTTACAGGAAACAACCCTGTTCGCGGGAACGATCCAGGAAAATATTGCCTACGGAAGACCGGATGCCAGCCTGGAGGATGTTGTGGCAGCTGCTCAAGCAGCACAGGCCAAAGATTTCATTGAAAAGCTACCGGAAAGTTACGCGACGTTGATCGGTGAAAGAGGTGTTGGACTTTCAGGTGGTCAAAAACAGCGCGTTGCAATTGCACGGGCGCTACTACTGCAACCCAGAATATTGATCATGGATGATAGTACATCATCGGTCGATTCAGAAACTGAATTTTTAATCCAACAGGCGTTGGAAGAATTAAGAAAAGGCAGGACAACATTTGTCATCGCCCAAAGGATCAGCACAGTGCGCAACGCAGACAAAATAATCGTTATGGCGGATGGAAAACTTGAAGCAATGGGTACTCATCTTGAGTTGATGAAATCTAGTGAATTGTATGCTGAAATTCTTGAAACTCAAATGGGTGGACACGCTGAACTCGTATCCTCAATCGAAGAGGTGACACGATGATGCACGGTGGAGGAAGACCAGGCGGACACGGTGGAAGATTCTTTGAGGGTGAAGAAGAAAAGGCCAAAGACACATCGAAAGTCCTTACCCGATTACTAAAGACACTGGTTCCATACAAGAAACAACTTATCATCTCATTTATTGCGATCCTCCTATCAGCTGCTGCACAGGGAGTGGGACCATATCTAACAGGTCGGGCGATCGATAAATTTATCACCAAAGGTGATCAGGCAGGGCTGGGGTACATCGTACTGGCAATGATCGTAACCTTTATCATTGGCGCTATTGCAACCCGAACGCAGGTGTTTACCATGGCCAAAGTTGGACAGCATATACTGGCTGACCTGCGTCGAGATGTATTTGCGAAAATTGAAAGCCTCTCACTTCAATTCCTGGAGAGCAAACAGGCGGGTGAGATCATGAGCCGCCTTGTCAACGATATAGATGTCCTGAACAGCTTCATCAGCCAGGCATTTACGCAAATGGTGGGTTCAATCTTCGCCTTGATTGGGATTGGGGTGGCGATGCTGCTTGTTAGCTGGCAGTTGGGGCTGGCAGTGATCATCATGGTGCCTGTGTTGCTATATACCACGCAATTCTTTTCCAAGCTGGCAAGAAACGCTTTTCGAAAAACACGTGAGACCATTGGCGATGTATCAGCCAATATGGAGGAGGAAATTGGGGGAATAAAAGTTGCCCAGGCTTTTAATCGATCTGATGTAAACATCAAAAACTTCGAAGCCCGAAATGCTGCCAATAGAGATGCTAATGTGAGCGCGACTGCCATTACATCAGCGTTCAACCCTGCAATGGATGTCTTGATCACACTGGACCTGGCGATTGTGGCAGGCATGGGCGGCATAATGGTGATAAATAGCAGTGTTTCGGTAGGTGTCGTTGTTGCTTTCCTGCAGTATGTTATGAATTTTTTCAGACCGATCCAACAGGTTGCCCAGTTATGGACCACGGCCCAATCTGCTTTTGCTGCAGCTGAGAGGATATTCACCCTTATGGATGTACAGGCGACAGTTGAAGATGCCCCAAATGCTGAAGTGTTGGATCATCTTGAGGGGAATGTGGAATTTCGGAATGTTTGCTTCGCTTATGATGAGGAACAACACGTACTTCAGGACATCAAGTTGAATGTAAAAGCCGGCCAGACAGTGGCTATCGTAGGCAGCACGGGGGCAGGGAAAACGACAATGGTCAGTTTGCTGGCCAGATTCTACGATCCATCCGAAGGAGAAATTCTGGTGGATGGATATAACTTGAAAGGCATCACCCAAAACAGCCTGCGTTCAAAAATGGGTATCGTAACACAGGAGCCATTTCTTTTTTCTGGAACAGTGCTGGAGAATATCCGCTATGGAAGATTGACTGCAACCGATGAGGAAGTTAAGGAAGCGGCGGCTGCGGCAAATGCAAATCTTTTTATTGAAAAATTGTCGGAAGGATATGAAACAGAAGTTGGTGAACGTGGAAAATTGCTCAGCCAGGGACAGCGGCAATTAATTTCGATTGCCCGGGCTGTTCTGGCAGACCCCAGAATTCTGATATTGGATGAAGCTACAGCCAGTATTGATACGAGAACAGAAGTCCTCATTCAAAAGGCATTGAATGCATTACTAGCCGGCAGAACAAGTTTTGTGATTGCTCACAGGTTGTCAACAGTGCGGAACGCGGATCTTGTGATCGTTGTCGAAGGCGGGAAAATTGTAGAGCGTGGGACACACGATGAACTGATCAGTGCAGGTGGGGTCTATGCCGACCTGTACAATAGACAGTTCTATATACCTAGCGAAGAAAGTAAAAGTAGTTAAGTGATAGAAATTAGAAATCAGTAACCAATATTTAGTAACTGGTTCTCGATAAGAGATGTATTAACTACAAAAACCTGCCAGTAGAATTCTACTGACAGGTTAGTTGTTTATTAAGAAATTAAATCCAGCCTTGTTTCGCGGCGAAATCGGACACAACTGGAACCTTAACGGTTTCACCTTGATATGCTTTGATACCGACGTAGAGTCCATAGGCCCAGACAATGCCGCCTACGCATAACCCTACAATGATCCAGCCTAGAACAACATAGAAAATAACTGCTATTACTCCCAGCACGAGTGAAACTACAGCATGATGCTTGATGAATGGGCGGTTCTTTTTATCTTCAATGAGCAACATTATCAGCCCAACGAGTGGTGCAAAGATATAGGAAAGTAATGCCCAAAGTTTATCGTCACTGGTGATGTCAGTCGGTGGTACAGTTGTCATTTTATCCTCCAAAGTTAATATGCAATTATTGTACAGCAAAATGCTAGGATAGCAAGTTGTCAATTATATTTGTTTATCCTTTGTAAGGATTTATGCTAAAATTTTTCAATGAATTATTCGGTTGTATTTTTCGGTTCTCCTGATTTTGCTATTCCTTCCCTGATTGCAGTTAATAATAATTATAAAATAATAGGGGTTGTTACACAGCCAGACAGACCAGCTGGCCGGGGAAAGGTAGTGACACCTCCCCCGGTTAAAGTACTTGCAACAGAGTTGGGGATCCCGCTGATTCAGCCCGATCGGCTAAAAGACCCGGGTGTCATTGAGCAACTTCGGAAATGGAATGCAGATGTTTATGTTGTGGCGGCATTTGGGCAGATATTTCGCAAGAATATCCTGGATATTCCGCCATATGGATTTGTCAATGTACACGCAAGCCTTTTACCCCGTTGGCGCGGCGCTGCACCGATTCAGGCAGCCATATTGGCAGGAGATGAATATACCGGAATAACGATCATGAAAGTGGATGAGGGGATAGACACTGGCGATATTATTTCACAGAAAAAAATAAGAACAATGGAAAAAGAAACATCCGGCGAGTTATCTGACAAGCTGGCAATCGCTGGAGCAGAGTTGCTTATCGAGACGCTGCCGGCTTACCTATCAGGAAAAATTGTAAGTCTACCTCAAAATGAAGCGGAGTCGACCTATGCCGGGATGATTCGGAAGGAAGATGCGGTCCTTGGTGCGGGGGAAAGCGCCCAAATGATGGAGAGGAAAATTCGGGCATATCATCCCTGGCCGGTTGCAAGACTGGGATTGGAAAATTCTCAATTATTAATCCATAAAGTCCGGGTGGAAATGAGTATAAATTTACCTGCTGATGTAAAATATATATACAAAGGCATTCCAGCTATTTCGACAGTACAAGGTCTCCTGGTATTAGAAGTGGTCCAACTCCCCGGGAAAAAACCAATAGATGGCAAAGCTTTTATTAACAGTAATCGAAACTGGGGCGAGCAAATTCATTAATCTCACAACGCGGGGTGGTTTATGGACAAGGTTATTGCAGCAATAGACCAGGGGACTACAAGTACAAGATGCATTCTGTTTGACCCCAAAGGGATGATCGTTTCAGTAAGCCAAAGAGAACATGAACAGATTTTCCCCAAACCTGGATGGGTCGAACATAATCCACTGGAAATTTGGCAAAATACGAAATTTGTACTAGAGGACGCTATCAATAAAGGATCGTTGTCGCCACATGATATTGCTGCGGTCGGTGTGACCAATCAACGCGAGACAACAATAATCTGGAATATAAAAACCGGAAAACCGTATTACAACGCACTTGTCTGGCAGGATACCCGGACAGATGTTATTTGCAGAAGGCTTGGCGGGGAAACAGGGCAGAACCGTTTTAGAAGTAAAACGGGGTTGCCGCTGGCAACTTATTTCTCAGGGCCAAAAATGATCTGGTTGATGGAGAATGTGCCAGGGGTCAGGGAAGAAGCATTAAGTGGTGTTCTGGCATTTGGGACCGTAGATAGTTGGGTCATCTGGAATCTCACCGGGGGCGTGAACGGGGGTGTGCATATTACAGATGTCACCAATGCATCCCGGACAATGCTTATGAACCTGGCCACACTCGATTGGGATACGGAAATACTGGAAACATTTGGGATCCCGCCACAAATCCTCCCAAAAATCGTTCCTTCTTCCAATGTTTATGGTGATATGAAGGATCCATTCAGTGGCGTCCCAGTAGCGAGCGCTTTGGGTGACCAACAGGCGGCTTTATTCGGCCAGAATTGCTTTGAGGTCGGTGAAGCAAAGAATACTTACGGTACCGGATGTTTTATGTTGATGAACACTGGAAATACACCTGTACAGTCGAAAAACGGATTACTGACCACAGTGGGGTATAAGATCGGCGATCAAGAGACGGTGTTCTGCCTTGAAGGGTCCATTGCCGTTACCGGGTCACTGGTGCAGTGGCTTAGGGATAATTTGAAGATCATTAAGACATCTGCCGAAGTGGAAGAGCTGGCAAGATCCGTTACTGATAATGGCGATGTTTATTTCGTGCCTGCATTTTCTGGCTTGTTTGCGCCATACTGGCGCAGTGATGCCCGTGGAGCGATTGTTGGTTTAACCCGGTATGCAAATTCTGGTCATATCGCCCGGGCAGCATTGGAATCGACTGGATTCCAGACAAAAGAAGTTCTGGATGCCATGGAAATGGATTCTGGCGTCTCATTGAAAGCATTGAAAGTTGATGGGGGCATGGTTTTCAATGACTTATTGATGCAGTTCCAGGCAGACTTGCTCCAGGTGCCAGTGATCCGACCAAGCGTTGCTGAAACAACTGCCTTGGGAGCCGCGTATGCTGCTGGATTGGCGGTGGGATACTGGGCTGGAATTGGCGATCTTAAACAAAATTGGGTGAAAGGTAGTGAATGGCAGCCACTTATGGAAAAAAGTAAAGTTGATAATGCTTATAAGCGATGGAAAAAAGCCGTGGAAAAGACTTTTAATTGGGTGGATGAATCATCAGAACGGATGGGAGATGAATAAACCAACGGTATTAATTATCGGCGCCGGTTTTACCGGAGTAGCTACCGCTTACGACCTCGCTCAGCGGGGATTCGCGGTAACTGTTGTGGAACGGGGCGAAATTGCTTCCGGGACATCAGGGCGGACCCATGGATTATTGCACAGCGGAGGAAGGTACTGTGTCAATGACCGCGAATCTGCCATTGAGTGTATTGAAGAAAATACGATCCTACGCAAGATCGCCAGTCAGTGCATCGAACCCAATGGCGGATTTTTCATAGGATTGAATGATTCGGATGTTGAATATAGTAAAACTTTTGTTGAAGGTGCTATTGCCTGTGGAATTCCTGTGGAAGAGATAGCTATTTCGAATTTGCGAAAAATGGAACCGGAAATTAATCCAAAGGTTATCAAGGCATATTCTGTGCCTGATGGGACATTTGAACCTCTCAGGCTGGCGTTTGCGTTCGCTGCCTCCGCTCAAAAATGGGGCGCTGTATTTCACCCTTATCATGAAGTGGAAGAGGTTCTGCTGGATAACTCAAAACGGGTGACTGGTATAAAAGCTTGGAATAGGACGAATAATCAAAGAGTGCAGTTCACAGCGGATATAGTTATCAATGCGACAGGCGCCTGGGCAGGGAAAATTGCCAGTATGGCAAATATTCATGTACCCGTCAAACCCACACCGGGGATCATGGTAACAGTAGGAAAAAGACTAACATTAACAACCATCAACAGGCTGAATATCCCAGATGATGGAGACATTGTATTGCCACAACGCCGAATGGCTGTGATTGGCACGACCTCATTTGAAATCGAAGATGTGGATTATATTCCGATCGATGAGGAACAGGTGCAGCTTATGGTGGATAGAGGCTCGGAACTTCTGCCGGCTATCCGTCATACACCATATCGAGGAATCTTCATGTCCAGCCGGCCATTGATCGGTGCCGGGATGGAAGCCAGGAGCATTGCGAGGACTTTCAAATGCTATGACCATGAAGAATCTGATAAAGTGGGGGGGTTGATCAGCATCATTGGAGGTAAGGCAACGACCTGTCGGGCAATGGCAGAAAAAACCTCTGATCTGGTATGCAAGAAATTCGGCTTTTCAATTGAATGCCAGACGAAAGATCAACCACTTCTATCATTCAGGAAGTATTATCAATTATGATCGGCGGTGCACCTTGAGCGAAAAATGGAAAGTGACATTCTCCGTATATCGTCAAAAAGACGGTGAAAAACCCGGATACCAGGATTTTGAACTGGAGATCAATCCGGATGAGTATGTTTTGGATGGGATAGAGAAAATTTGGGCATATCACGATCGCAGCCTGGTCTACCGGCACGCCTGCCATCACTCAGCCTGTGGAGCCTGCGGTATGAGGGTTAATCATCGGGAAAAATTAACCTGTATCACTCTCATCCGTGATGTAACGCAAAACGGCGGCAGGATACTGGTCGAGCCACTGCGTAATATGCCGATTATCAGTGATCTGTCTGTTGATATGGGACAATTCTTCAGAAAGCTAGATGAGGTGGATTACAACCAGGTACAACCGGTAATCAACCAACCTGATGACGAAGGCATAAAACCTATAAAAAAGTTTGTGGAACCGGGAATGCAGCGTATGGTGGACTGCCTGGAATGCGGCCTGTGTATCAGCGCTTGCCCGGCCAGCTCAACATCTACTGAATATATTGGTCCGGCAGCGTTGGGAGCCATCCAGAGCAAAGCCAGGTATGAGGAAAAGAGGGTTTTGGCGTTGGGAGATGACCAGAACGGTGTATGGCGCTGCCATTCAGCTTTTGAGTGTTCCGAGGTGTGTCCCTCCAACTTTGAACCGGGTTGGCGAATCATGGACTTGAGAAAAATGACAATCTCTGCCAGGTTGCAGCACCTCTTTAGCGGGAAAACACAGGAAGGAGGAAAGTAAACATGGAAGAAAAACTCGGAGCACCAAAAAGATCAAACTGGACGCGGTGGCTGGATCCACGCGGGAAAAGCCCGGGAAGCATAGGATTTCTTATGAATCGCCTGGCTGGATTGGGTTTGACGTTCTATTTATTTATGCATCTTATTGTTTTAAGTACCTTGTCCAAAGGTGAAGAAGCTTTTGATGGTTTTATTGAGCTGGCTCATAATCCAATATTTGTTGCTGGTGAATTTGTCGTCATTTTGGCGGTTGTACTGCATGGATTCAATGGACTGCGTATAGCTTTGACAGGGTTTGGTTATAAAGCTGGCAACCAAAAGCTTCTGCTCCTCATTGCAGTGGCAATTGCCATTGCTTTTAGTATCTTCTTCGCTTTCAAGATGTTTGGAGGTGCAGGATGATGAATCAGTCAAATAGAGTTGAAGGCGGATTATTGTGGCTAACCAAACAAGTGACTGGTGTAATGGTGTTTGCCTTAATCATCATTCATCTCATAGTAAATCACCTGGTAGCTGAAACTGGTTTGTTGAGCTACACAGAAGTTGTGCGCTACCTGGCAAATCCCTGGATCGCATTCATGGAATCCACGTTTCTGATCATAGTTATCTGCCACTCATTACTCGGGTTGCGAAGTGTACTATTGGATTTCAATCCATCACATAAACTCATGAAGTCGGTTGACTCAATCCTGGTTATCATCGCATTAGTGGCCTCTGCATACGGCATCTGGCTGACAATTACCGTTGGTTCAGTGGTATTATAGGAGGATTGTTCGCCAGGAGAGAGAATGAATTACCTGATTATTGGTGCGGGAGCCATCGGTACATATATTGGTGGTTCCTTATTGAAAAGCGGCAGCCAAGTAGTGTTTCTTGAGAGAGAATCAGTAATTCAAGCATTGAAAAATGAAGGACTTACGCTAAACCTGGAGAGTGGTGTTTTTATGACATCAGATTTCCAGGTTTTTTCTGATCTTGACCAGGCAACACAAAATCCAATAGACATCATCATTTTTGCGATGAAATCCTTTGATACAGAAGAAGTTGTGAAAGGATTGGTTAAATTTCGAGATCGGTTTAGGGCTGTTTTGTGCCTGCAAAATGGCGTAGAAAACGAGCAAATCATTGCGAATTATCTTGGTGCCGACAAGGTAATTGGAGGAAGCGTAACTTCGGCCGTACAACGCGGATCCATTGGTCAGGCTTCCCTTGAAAAGAAACGAGGAATTGGGGTTGTAGATTCGCAACACCTTTCAAGATCAATTGTAGAAGATTTTAATCGTGCAAAGCTGAATGCGAAGTTGTATCCAAAGTTGGAAGATTTGAAATGGTCAAAAATGTTATCAAACTTGCTCGGGAACGCCACCTCCGCAATCCTGAACATGACACCAGCACAGCTATTCCAGAATGCTAAAATATATGAGATTGAGTTTCTCCAGATGACAGAAGCAGTCCAAGTGATGGCTAAGCTCGGCATTCACTCAATTAACCTGCCGGGTGTGCCCATGAAACTATTACTTTGGCTCATGTTGAAACTGCCGCGGAAATTATCAAGGATTATCCTTGCTAAATTGATCGGATCCGGAAGAGGTGAAAAAATGCCATCTTTTCATATTGATCTTCATTCAGGACAAACGACCCTGGAATCACCATATTTAAACGGTGCCATTTGCAGATTTGGCGAACAAGTAGATGTTCCGACACAGGTAAATCACTTTCTAAGTCAAATGCTCAGCGATATGACTCGGAGAAGAGATATGATCAAGGAATATGATCACGAAGCTGACCGGCTATTTGAGGAAATTCAAAAAAAGCTATAAGGTTGAATTCAATGGAACAAGAAAAAGAGAAAAGATACAGGTCGTTTTTCCAGGATGAAGTAAACACAGCATATTTGTATGGATTGATAAGTAAAATTGAACAGAATGATCAGCTAAGACAAGTTTATAAACAAATGGCGGATGCTGAAGCCAAACATGCAGCATTTTGGAAGGATAAGTTATCGGCAGAAGGGAAGATGGCCGGGGATGGACGTCCAGACTCGAGAACCCGAATCCTGGGCTGGCTGGCCGAAAAACTCGGACCGCAGGCAGTCATTTCTGTTCTTCTAGGGAACGAGCAGCAGGGAAATCAGGGATATCTATGCGATGAAAACCCGGAATCCGGCACAATGGCTGTGGAAGAACAATCTCATGCCAGGCTGCTCAGCCACATCGTCAGGCAGAAACGCGGGGGAATGGAAGGCGGTTTGTTGGCTCAACTGGAAGGCAGGCACAAAGCCAGCGGAGGAAATGCTCTGCGGGCGGCCGTGCTGGGTGCAAATGATGGGCTTGTTTCAAATCTCAGCCTGGTGATGGGTGTGGCTGGTGCGGCATTATCCGCAAAAACGATCCTTATCACCGGTTTGGCAGGATTACTTGCAGGTGCTGCATCCATGGCGCTGGGCGAATGGCTTTCTGTCCAAAGTTCACGGGAATTGTATAAACACCAGATAGACATTGAACGGCAAGAACTGGAATCAGCTCCTGAAGAAGAAGAGGCTGAGATGGTTCTGATTTACCAGGCTAAAGGATTAAACAGGAAACAGGCAAAAGAGCTGGTTTCAAAAATGATGGAAAACAAAGATACCATGCTGGATACGCTTGCTCGAGAGGAATTAGGAATTGACCCACTCGAGTTGGGCGGATCAGCAGTAGAAGCTGCAATCACGTCATTTGTATTATTTGCCATTGGCGCCATCATCCCTGTTGTTTCATTTTTCTTTTTAGAAGGCAGTGCAGCAATTTTGCTCAGTTTAGCGCTGAGTACGGTCGGGTTATTTATCATTGGAAGTGGTATTACTCTTTTTACTGGCAGAAATGTTTTGTTTTCAGGATCACGGCAGGTGGTCTTTGGATTGATCGCAGCAGCAATGACGTTTGGCATAGGCAAGCTAATTGGAGTATCCATCGGTGGATGAGAATAATCAGTCAGGAATTGTGCTATGAAGGTTATCAAAGATAAACGAATTGTAATAAAAATTGGGACATCCACCCTTACCTCCGGTAAAAGTGGATTATGCATGCCAAGGATCGTGGACCTGGTCAGACAGATTGCATCTCTCATGGAAAGTGGAAGGGAAATCATTTTTGTAACATCCGGGGCGATCACAGCCGGGCGAGAGGTGATGAACAAAACTGATAGCTCAAAACATATACCGGCCAAACAAATGCTTGCAGCAATTGGTCAACCTCGATTAATGGAGATCTATACTCAGTTATTCCGAATATATGGAATTTCAGTGGCCCAGGTATTATTAACCCGATCTGACCTTGCTCATAGACGAGGGTATATCAATGCCAGAAACACTCTGGCAGAATTGCTAGAGCAAAAGGTACTTCCCATTGTCAATGAAAATGACGCAGTTGCTACCGAGGAGATCAGGGTTGGCGATAATGACAACCTGTCGGCGTTAGTCGCCAACCTCATCGATGCAGATCTGCTTATTTTATTGACTGATCAGGAAGGTTTGTATACCAGTGATCCGCGCCGCGATTCTTCGGCAAAGTTGATCAAAGAGGTTATTGAGCCTGAGATTCCAAAAGAGATTTGGGATGCAGCCGGTGGCGCCGGCACCGGAATTGGTGTTGGCGGGATGATCACCAAGATCAGAGCCGCGGACCTGGCTCGCAGATCAGGGACGACTGTCATTATCGCAAGGGGTGATGAAAAGGATGTACTTACCAGACTATCGCAACAAGAAGCCATAGGTACAAAAATCACTCCAATTATTTCCAAAGTGGAAAGTCGCAAGCGATACTTTCTTTCCGGGATGAAGACCTCACGGGCTGCAATCCAAATCGATGATGGAGCAGCAAGCGCTTTGAATACTGGTAACAGCTTATTACCGATTGGAATTATTAATGTCAAAGGTAAATTTGACCGCGGTGATATTGTGAGAATAATTTCTTTGGATGAAAAGCAGATAGCTATCGGCCTTGTAAATTATGGGTCTGATGATGTGAAAAATATTTGCAAACATCGGTCTGAGGAAATTGAAGCGATCATCGGGTATAACTTCGGGGATGAGGTGATCCACCGCAATAATCTGGTCATGTTATAAGAGGAATTATGAATGATATTGATACTTTATTATCAAATCTTAAGATAGCTTCGAAAAAGCTTGCAAATCTCTCCGAGTATGAGAAAAAAGACGTTCTTTTGAAAATAGCTGACAAGTTATATGTTCAATCACGGAACGTTTTACGAGCAAATGTAGTCGATGTTGAATTGGCGAGAAATTCCGAAATGCCAGCAGCTATGGTGGATCGGCTTTTTCTGGATGATGAGCGATGGCAGGGCGTAATAACCGACCTGAGACGAGTTGCTGAACTTCCTGATCCGGTTGGCAAAATACTCGAAAATATGATCCTTGCCAATGGTTTGGAAGTCTCGAAACGGCGGGTACCATTGGGGGTTGTGGCTGTGATCTATGAATCGCGGCCCAATGTAACCGTTGATGTTATCGGACTTGCCATCAAAAGCGGCAATGGTGTAGTGTTACGCGGCGGTAAGGAAACATTGAACACAAACATTGCTATCATTGAAATTATCAAGGACGTCTTAAAGGATAGCCTTATTTCACCGGATGTGGTCTTGTTCATTGATGATCCTGATCGAGGGATTTTAATGGAATTAATGAAGCGATATGACTTGATCGACATGCTTATTCCGCGTGGCGGCGCTGGATTGCATAAATTCTGCAGAGAAAACAGCCTGATTCCTGTCATAACCGGGGGGATTGGAATATGTCACCTTTTTGTAGATGAAAGCGCAAATCAAGAAAAGTCGATTGAAGTGATCAGAAATGCAAAGATCCAAAGACCAACGGTTTGCAATGCGCTGGATACTGTCCTGGTGCATGAAAAAATTGCGTCTAAATTTGTTTCACAACTCGTTAAACGATTAAAGCAGGATCGTGTTGAGTTCCATGTTGACCCTGCAAGCCATCAAATATTAGGAGAACAAGAGGGTGTGCATTCTGCTGGAACTGACGATTTCGATAAAGAGTGGTTGTCTTTAACTCTGGGAATTAAAATTGTCAACAGCCTGGGTGAGGCGATCTCGCATATACAGGAACACAGCACTGGCCACTCAGATGGGATACTTACTGAAAATTCCGAAAATGGTGAGGAATTTCTACAGTTGGTAGATTCAGCAGCAGTTTATGTTAACGCAAGCACAAGGTTCACTGATGGCAGCGCACTGGGATTGGGAGCTGAAATCGCCATTTCCACCCAAAAGCTGCATGCCCGCGGCCCAATGGCACTGGATGAGCTTACGTCATATAAATGGGTGATAAAAGGGGATTATCACGCGCGTAAGTAATTAATGAAGGAACTGGAATCACCCTTTCTTACCAAACTTTTGTTTCCACTCATATAGTTTATTGATCGCGTCAATCGGTGAGATTTGATTGATATCGAGACTTTTCAACTCATCCTGCAATGGATTTGTTTCAGGGAAAAGCGCCAATTGTTGTGACAAAATCGGGTTGAATTTACTCTGATGACCGGATGATGCTTCGAGATCGACCAGAATTTGATTAGCCCGTTGAATAACAGAGCCTGGAATGCCAGCGATTTGTGCTACATGAATGCCGTAAGAACGGTCTGCACCACCTGGAATGATCTTGTGGAGAAATAGTACTTTGCCATCCGTTTCGGTGACAGCGACATTGTAATTACGAATTCCTGGGTATGTTTCAGGCAATTGGATCAATTCATGATAATGGGTGGCAAAGAGCGTTCGAGAACGGACTTGCGGATGATTATGAATGTATTCGATCACCGCCCAGGCAATGGATAAGCCATCATAAGTGCTTGTTCCTCTGCCGATTTCATCTAAAATCAGGAGACTGCGCGTAGTTGCATGATGAAGGATATTTGCTGTCTCAACCATTTCGACCATAAAGGTGGATTGGCCGGAGTGGATTTCATCCTGGGCACCAATGCGGGTAAAGATTCTGTCTACCAACCCAATACTGGCTGAAGCTGCCGGCACAAAGCTGCCCATCTGCGCCATCAGCGCTATCAATGCTACCTGACGAAGGTAAGTACTTTTACCGCTCATATTTGGGCCAGTGATCACCCTGATAATCTCACCATCTTCCATTGAAAAATCATTCGGTATGTACCACTGAGATTTTTGTGATTGTTCAACAACCGGGTGGCGACCATCGCGGATGTCAATATTTGTACCCATGTCAATTTCTGGCCGGTGATAGTTGTTATTTACCGCGCATTCTGCCAGCGAAGCCAATACATCCAATTCGGCGATCACCCTGGCTGCGGATAACAACTGATTAGTTTCTTTACCAACTTGTTGTAATACAGTTTTGAAAAGCCGCAATTCGATCTCATGAATACGGCCTTCTGCATTCAGGACAAGAGACTCATATTCTTTCAATTCCGGTGTAATGTATCTTTCTGCATTGACCAATGTTTGCTTGCGGATGTAATTACCTGGAACTTGTTGTGTGTTGGAGCGTGTGATTTCAATGTAGTAACCAAACACCTTATTGAAACCTACTTTGAGGGTTTTTACACCTGTGCGGGACTTTTCAGCGGATTCAAGGTTTGCGATCCAATCCCTGGCATGTTTGGATGCGTCAATAACTTGATCCAATTCTGCGGAATAACCAGGTTTTATGTAACCGATTGCCTGTAGTGTTGCAGGAGGTGAATCTTCAATTGCCTGATCGATTAGATCATAAACAATTCTACAATCCTCCATTACAGGAAATTCGGGAAACGTTCCACGCAACTGATCAAGAACCGGGGTTATGAGCGGAAAGCTGGCCATGGATTCTTTTACCGAGTTCAGTTCCCTGGGTGATGCAATTCCAATATTGATCCTTGAAACGATTCGCTCAATATCAACGATCGATTTTAACGATTTGCGGAACTCCGTTCTGAGGAGCCCATCTTTGGAAAAAAATTCAACACCGTTTAAGCGGTAATTGATAAGGTCGATATCGAGCAAAGGTTTGTTGACCCAGTTGGCGATCATCCTGTGACCCATGGGTGAAATAGTATGATCCAATACACCCAGCAGAGTACCATCACGGCTGCCAGAACGGATGGTAGAGGATAGTTCCAGGTTGCGACGGGTGGCCGCATCCAGGATCATAAACTCATCCAGGGTATAGGTGTGCAGGGTCGTCAGATGATTGATCGAGGCTGGTTGGGTTTCCCGCAGGTATTGGATTATAGCTCCGGCGGTTCTTTCAACCAACGGCATATTCTTGATGCCAAATCCTTCTATGGTTGATACATCAAACTGGTCAAAAAGTATTTGACGGCAACGGCCAGGCTCAAAATGCCAGTTTGGCCATTTTGTGAAATGACCGTCATAATCAGGAATGTTCTCCAATTGATCAGAGACTAGGATTTCAGAAGGTGATAAACGAGAAATTTCGGCTCTCAGAGTGTTAAGGATGTCTTCAGAATGGATCTCTGTGCAGAAAAACTCGCCGGTAGAAATATCAGTGTAAGAGAGACCGGCAGAATTCGCATCATAGAAGTATGACAGCAAGTAATTGTTGCTGTTCGATGATAACAATGAAGGCTCGGTTACTGTTCCCGGAGTAACAACACGAACGACTTCCCTCGAAAAAATTCCTTTTGCCGGTTGTTCTCCGACTTGTTCACAAATGGCGACGTGGTGGCCTTTCTCGATCAATTTCGAGAGGTAATTATCCACTGCGTGATATGGGATACCGGCCATTGGAACACGGGTCCCTTTCGCAACATTTCGTCCGGTGAGGACAATATCCAATTCCCGCGATGTGATTTCGGCATCTTCGTCAAAAGTCTCGTAAAAATCACCAAGGCGAAAGAAAACAATTGTAGTGGGGTATTTTTTCTTGATATCCAGATACTGTTGGCGGATGGGGGTGATATCTTCAGGCATGGTTTAGTATATTGCAGAAAATGTTGATCGAAAAAGATTTGGATAATTGATTTGCTTGAGATATAATAATATCACTATACACAAACGAATGGAGGAATATAATGGCAAGCGTAACTTACGAACATGTGTCAAAGAAGTTTGGTGATTTTACTGCACTAGATGATCTAAACATTGCAGTAAATGATAAAGAGTTTCTGGTGTTGGTCGGTCCATCAGGTTGTGGTAAAACAACTGCCTTACGTTGTTTAGCTGGACTGGAAGAAGTAACTACAGGCGAAGTAAAAATTGCTGACCTTGTCGTCAATGATGTTGCGCCAAAAGACCGGGATATTGCGATGGTTTTCCAATCCTACGCCTTGTATCCACACATGACAGTCTACGATAACATGGCTTTCGGTTTAAAACTCCGTAAAGTACCAAAAGAAGAGATTAAATCCCGTGTGGAGAATGCGGCAAAGATCCTGGGAATAGAATTGTTATTGAAGAGACGGCCGCGTGAACTTTCCGGTGGTCAACGTCAACGTGTAGCCCTGGGACGCGCGATCGTACGTGAACCCAAAGTATTCCTCTTTGACGAACCACTCTCCAACCTGGATGCAAAATTGAGAGTCCAGACACGAGCTGAAATCTCCAAAATGCACCAGCGCCTCCAAACCACCTTTATTTACGTGACCCATGATCAGACTGAAGCCATGACCATGGCAACACGGATAGCAGTCATGAACAAGGGCGTTTTGCAACAGTTAGATACTCCACAAACCCTCTATGATAATCCTGCCAACTTGTTTGTTGCTGGATTCATAGGTTCACCGGCCATGAATTTCTTCCAGGCGAAATTAACGAAAGATGGGGAAAAACTATTTGTAGATACCGGTGAAATTAAGGTCCAAATTCCGGAAGATAAAGCAAAGATGTACCAATCCATGGCAGGCAAGGATGTTATTTTTGGAATTCGTCCTGAAAACATTCACAACCCATTATTTGTTCCACCTGGAATTCATGCCTCACCGATTGAAGCAAAAGTGGATGTTGTTGAGTTGATGGGTTTTGAAATCTTGCTATACCTGGTAAGCGGCGCCAATAATTTTGTTGCGCGTGTAGATCCACGTACGCGTTTCTCCATGGGTGATCAAGTACAACTGGTCTTCGATATGGACAACTTCCACATATTCGATCCGAGCTCCGACCCGGAAAATCCTACCGCAGTCCGGTAATTGGATTTGGAAGTTTATGTTTACGAAATTTTGTAGCGCAAGAATTTCTTGCGCTACATATTTATTATAGATGGAGGTATATATGACATTTAAAGATTTAAAATCATTATTAAGTCCAAACAAAACCAAGATTGTACTGCTGGTAATGGATGGTTTAGGCGGGTTGCCGCAGTCAGCCGGCGGATTAACAGAACTTGAAACGGCAAAAACCCCTCACATGGATCAGTTTGCCGCAGAAGGTATACTGGGTCTAACACAGCCGCTAGATTATGGGATTACGCCAGGCTCTGGGCCAGCTCACATGTCACTCTTTGGATATGACCCGGTGGAACATGAAGTCGGCAGGGGCGTTCTTGAAGCCATTGGGGTTGGAATGAAGGTAAACAAAGGCGATGTGGCAGTTAGAGGTAACTTCTGCACTGTGGATGAGAAAGGTTTGATCACAGACCGCCGTGCGGGAAGAATTCCTACTGAAGAAGCAGCTCCTATTGTTGACAGATTGAAAGGCATCGCAATCCCGGGTGTTTCGATCGAGGTAAACCATGTCAAGGAACATCGGTTTGCTGTAGTAATGCGGGGTGATGGGTTACTACCCGAACTGGAAGATACCGACCCGCAAAAAGTTGGAGTTGCGCCATATGATGTAAAGAGTAAGGGTCCTTCTTCGCAGAAAACAGCAGACCTCTACAACCAATGGATTGCAAAAGCCCGTGAGATCTTGAGAAATGAACCCAAGGCGAATGCGCTCACATTACGTGGATTTGCCACAGACCCTGGTTTGGAGACTTATGAAGATCGTTATGCTTTGAAAGCTGCCTGCGTTGCTGTATATCCAATGTATCGAGGTGTATCACAATTGGTTGGCATGGATGTTATTGAATTCGCAGGCGAAACGCCTGCTGATGAATTCAGGACTGTTGCCAAATACTGGAACGATTATGATTTCTTCTTCATCCACATCAAAAAGACAGACAGTTATGGCGAGGATGGAAATTTTGACGCAAAGGTGCATGTGATCGAGACCGTCGATGAGGCGTTACCGCTGTTGAAGGCACTGAAACCAGATGTGTTGATGATCACTGGTGATCACTCGACCCCTGCAGTTTTGAAGTCGCATAGCTGGCATCCCGTACCACTTCTGTTATGGGCTCCGGGGACAATCAGAACTGATGATCAAGTGAAATTTGGGGAAAAATTCTGTGTTCATGGAGGATTGGGAACAATCAACGCACTGGAGACGATGCCTTTGGCTTTAGCTCATAGCCTGCGGTTGAATAAATTTGGTGCATAATAAATTTCAATGGATAAAAACAACTCCCCATACACTGATTAAGGAGTTGTTTTTAATTAATCCATTTACACGGCAATTTAATTGCTGCAATTGCCAATGCGAGGCTTAATACACCGATATAAACAAAGCAATCCTGCCAGAATCGAATGGGGAATAGGCGGATGAAAGTATCTGTATAATAGAAGATCCAACTGTCTCCGGTAAAGAAAAGTGCATGAAATTGAGTAAAAAGTACATTGAAATTGATTACAACAGAAAGCAGAACGGCGGCAATAATTCCAATGGTGATGTATCCACCACGCCGAAAACCAGTTTTCAGAGCTTGATAGTTATTCGAACGGATGATTAATGCTATGGAGACTAAAAAGACAAAACCTGCAAGGTTCCAGATGGTCAATCCTTTGCGTACAAGTACTTTGACATCATCCATGTGTGAAAGTTCTCGTTCATTGTAAAGCGGGGAACCATCCACCAATTTGTAGTCATCGAAGAATGAAACGTCTTGATCATTTAGCAAATACTCAATCGAGAGTTTTGACCAGCGTAACCGTTCGTCCTTTGTAAAACCATATGGGTCATCTGGAAAACCCGGCATGCTGTATTCGATGTGCGGAAAAACCGGAGTGAGTATCAGCCGTGTGATGGTAAAAACAATCATTAGCGGCAGAAGCAGGGTGAGAATCCAGGAGAGGATAATGCTGAGAATTGAACGATTTTCCATATTATTCCTGTATTACAGATAGATTATCGGAGATCAGGAAGCGGACAACCATGTCATTGGTGATCCATTCCACTGGCGCAAGATCATCTGTATAAATTCGACCGGAAAAAGCTGTTTCCTTCAGATTGGCCGCGGTAATTTGCATTGTGTCAATTAATAGCGGTGGAGTGTCGCCTGTTGAAGAAAGTGCAACCAGGTTTGACAGAAGGTTGCCTTGCTCAGTTGGAGATTTGGTTGCGAAAACCATTGAATTGAAGGTATTAGGGATATCCATAACGTAAATGGAAGAAAAAATGCTGCCAAGTGTGGCACTTAAGTCTTCTATCAGGCGGCGGTCTTCTGGTGCGCGGCCGACGTTGATCACTAATACACCGTCAGGTAACAGGTGGTCATACGCTGTCAGGAAGAATTCGCGAGTGGTAAGATGCCATGGGATATAAGGGGGACGGTAGGCATCCACTGCGATAATCGAGTAAGACCTGGATGAGTGCTCCAACCCCCAACGGCCATCTTCAGCGAAGGCTGTCAAGTTTGGTTCAGTCATATCAAAGTAAGTTTGTCCGACGTTGATAATTTTTGGATCGATCTCGAAACCGTCTATTGGAATGTCACCATAAACGATCGAGGCTGCCCTGGCGGTTGTCCCGGCTGCCAACCCGACAATGGCGATAGATTGTACCTGGTCCAGTGCATAAGGAGGTGTATTAAAGAAAGGACCGACCAGAAATTGCTCCCAGGGGCCGTAATAATTTTCCACACCTGGTTTGTATATGGAGTGAATGCCTTGACCCTCATTCAGGCGAAGCAAAGTATAGCCATCACTTTGCAAAACCTGGATGTAATTATATTCCGATTCTGTCTCGTAGACTTGTCCTTCTGTTTGTTTGATCGTACCTTGTTTACCGAGGATTACAAGCAGCAGGATCACCATCACTGGTAGTAAATAAAATAGGTACCTTCGTTTATAAGCCTGAAATAATAAACCCAACAAGGCAATAACAGACAAGAGCAGAGCAAAAATCATAAAGGTGCGGTAGGTGCCGATGAGGGGGATTAATATCAGGGTGGTTAAAAATGTGCCAATAAAAGACCCAACAGTGGAGATGGCATAGATCTTCCCGGAGATTTTCCCTGAAGTCGCTGCATCGGAAATTGATAAACGGATAGCAAACGGTGATGCAGTTCCCATCAAGACCATGGGAATGAGGAGCAGAATCAAAACCGAAATGAAAGCTCCAGCCATGACGCCCAATTTCAATTGATCAAAAGCGTCCGCAGCGAAACGCAGCACAGGTTGGGAAACCAACGGGACTATAGCAATGGAGATGCCTGCCAGGATCAATATCTGGTAAAAAACGGATGGATGGGGGTGGTTATCTGCCCATTTTCCGCCAAGCCAGTAACCTATCGTAAGATAAATGAGAATTAATCCAATGATGCTAGCCCAAACCAGGTTACTTGAGCCGAAAACATTGCCAAGCAGTCGGGAGGCAGCCATTTCCAGCCCAAGGGTTGTCAATCCAGAAATAAAAACCATAAGAAGCAGGTAGGTTGGAGAAGCTGTTGAGTGTCTCTTCATGGGGTAATCAATCCTTTGGAATATTATACCTTAGCGGCACGACACCTATGCAGAAAAATCGAAAAAATGATGATTACAGGAAAATTATGTTTTCAATTTAAGTATTGTGAAAAGGATATCCTGCATCAGCTTTGTTGATGGATGCGCATTGTTCATTTATAATTTGAGTTCATCATATTATCTACAATATTTTCAGGAGTTTAAATGAAATCACTTACTGGGGCAGAGATCAGACAATCCTACATAGATTTTTTCAAAACAAAAGGGCATACATTTGTGCGATCAGCCTCATTGGTACCTGGTGGAGATCAGACTTTGCTCTTCACGAACGCCGGTATGGTGCAATTCAAGGATGTTTTTCTGGGAACTGATAAGAGGCCATACACAAGAGCTGTAAATTCTCAGAAATGTTTGCGTGTAGCGGGCAAGCATAATGACCTTGAAGAAGTGGGGCGTGATGATTTGCACCATACATTCTTTGAAATGCTCGGAAACTGGTCGTTTGGTGACTACTATAAAAGGGAGGCGATAGAATGGGCCTGGGAATTGTTAACCAAGGTTTGGGAAATCCCTGCGGACAAATTATGGGCGACTTACTTCCTCGATGACAAAGGTGACATTCCGGGGGATGATGAAGCCAGGGAAAACTGGCTTAATCAGGAAGGGATGATCGCTTCGCATATTTTACCCGGTGGAAGGAAGGATAATTTCTGGGAGATGGCAGAGACAGGGCCATGCGGTCCTTGTAGTGAAATTCACATTGATCGGGGACCGGAGGGTTGCAATAAAATAGGTGTACCGGGGCATATCTGTAAGGTAAATGGTGATTGCATTCGATATCTTGAGCTCTGGAACCTTGTTTTCATACAGTATAACCGTCAGAATGCCAGTACCCTTGATCCGCTTCCAGCAAAACATGTTGATACTGGAATGGGCTTGGACAGAGTTGTTTCGATAATGCAGGGAGTACTCTCCAATTATAAAACTGACTTGCTAGCACCTCTGATGAAAACTGTACAAAATTTGACAAATCACAGCGATGAACAGGTAATGGAGAACTTTACCCCTTACAGGGTAATTGCTGATCATGCCCGGGCGAGTACATTCCTAATCGCTGATGGCGTCGTACCAGGCAATACAGGCAGGAACTACATTACACGTATGATCATCCGCCGGGCTTCGCGGTTTGGGGGAAAAATAGGATTGAACAAGCCATTCCTGGCGGAAGTTGCCAAAGCAGTTGTTGATAACTATGGGAGCGCGTATCCGGAACTGGAATCCAACAAACAAACGATTTATGATAATTTGACTCGGGAAGAAATCCGCTTTCACCGGACCGTGGATTCTGGTATGAGCCAGTTGGAAACTTATATTGAAGAAATGCTTGTAGCAAAAGCCACGACATTGGATGGTGAGCGGGCTTTTGAGCTGTATGCCACCCACGGCTTACCTGTTGAACTCACACGAGATATCTTAGAGGAACGTAGTTTGAATGTCGATGAGGCAGGCTTCAAGAAAGCCATGGATGAGCATCGCATTGCATCCGGCGCCGGAAAAGCAATGGGGGAATTGGGCGGTGAAGATGCAGGATTGTACAGCGATGTGATGGATGACCTGATTTCAAGCGGAAAGATCAGCGCAACTGGTGTAGTTTACGACCCATATCATTGTGTTGATCATGAAGGCGAGATCCTGGCCTTGTTCGCAAATGGTTCTCCAGTCGAAAGCATAGGAACAGGCGAATCAGCAGAGATATTAATACCAGAAACATCATTCTATATTGAATCCGGTGGGCAAGTCACCGATCATGGAAAGATTATTGGGCATGGCAATGAAGCTGAATTTGAAGTAACAGAAATGCGAAAGCCTGCTCCTGGTGTTATTGTCCATGTCGGAATAGTGACTAAAGGTACGTTAAAATTGGGTCAAACAGTTACCGCCGTGGTGGACGCAAACCGCCGGCAGGATATCAGACGCAACCACACAGCAACACATTTGCTGCATGCAGAACTCCACAAAGTGATCGGAAAACATGCTTTGCAGGCTGGATCAATGGTATCACCAGACAGGCTGCGCTTTGACTTTAATCATCCAGAAGCGGTTTCTCCAGAAGAACTTGAGCATGTTGAAGCAGGTGTGAATCGAGATGTATTAAGTAATTTTCGGCTAATTACAGAAGAAAGAAAATTGCAGGATGCCATGAAAGACGGAGCAACTGCTTTATTTGGAGAAAAATATGGCGAAGTGGTTCGAACCGTCGTGATCGGCGATGAGGATAGAATTTCCTTCGAGCTTTGCGGTGGCACACATGTGGAACAAACCGGAGATATAGGGTTGTTTCTCATCATTAATGAAGGTTCCACAGCCGCCGGTATCCGCAGGATCGAGGCAGTTACAGGAAGGGCGGCCTATGCGCTGGTGCAACGACGAACGAAGCTCTTGAAGCAATCTGCGTCAATGATGCAAACTAGTCCTGAAGAATTACCTTCAAAAATTGAGCTTATATTATCAGAAAACGAGAAGCAGAAAAAGTTATCAGCTTCAATCAAAGCACAATTGGCCGGTTTTGAGTTTCAGAAGCAGCTGGCGAACTTGTCGCAGGCTACAGGTGGAATGATCTATGGTGGAATAATCCATGGAGCTGATATTGAAACTCTTAGATCACTGGCGGACCAATTCAAGTCAAAATATCCGACAGGCGTGGCCATCCTTGCTACGGTGATTGATGAGAAACCCGCCATCGTTGTTTCGGTAAGCGATGACCTGGTAAAGAAAGGGATTAATGCTGGAGAGATCGCGAAAGTAGCGGCTCAGGTGGTTGGTGGCAACGGAGGCGGCCGTCCAAACCTGGCACAAGCAGGAGGCAAAGATGCTTCTCTGCTCTTGGAGGCAATTGAAACCGCAAAGAAAATGGTGAGCGCAAAGTTATGAAAATGAATGACCTCCAGAAAACAGGAGGTCATTTTTTTGAATGTATCTTTTGCTGAATACGGCTGATCCTTTTTTGTAGTTCTTCAAGGCGGGCGTTTTTTGAAAACGGCGGTTGATTGGATTCCGTCGCATGATTTAGTATCAATTCTGCAAAGTGAAGTGCTTCCGGGTAGTTTCGTTCACGGTGTTCGTAGTATTTAGTCAATTCAAACCAACCAAATTCCAAACCGAGATCTGCTGCCGCCTGCCATATCCTTACAGCAGGTTCCCAGGCTGAATGTCTTTTGAAAAACGACCCCATTTTTTCTATCGTATCCCAATCATCCTGCAATGAGCACGAACCAGGTTGAAAGACTTTAGTAAATAGGGAAACAGCATCTTCGTTCTTCCCAAGGTCTAGCATCATATTCACGATCGGATAAATATCATCAGGTTTGTCTTCAGTTTCAAGTGCGGATTGCGAAAAGGCGTGCATGAAATGCTGTAACAGGGTGGAAAGAGACAAGACGTCCATCTCATTGTGGTATAAAACACCCGCCAAAGGTCTGGCGTCTCCAGTCTTCAAATAGTCGAAGTAAACTTGTGGTACAAGATAACCTGGCACCTCATCGATAGTACGTTCTACCCGCAGGATCTCAGTTTCAACATTAGAAAGGCGACGGCTGGCAAGTTTTCTCCTCCATATTTTCCTGGATAAAGATAATAGGTCGATATGAGCCAGATCAATAAAAGGAGATGTTAGTCCATGCAAAATATATCTGTTATTCAGGAGTGGAATATCAAATGACTTGCCGTTGTAAGTTACCACAGCTGTCGCTCCGGTCATGTATTCCGACAATGCTGTCAACATTGCCTGTTCTTCTGACGGGTCAGTGAGTAGGAATTGCGTGAACTCCAATCCGTCATTAGTTTGCCGGCTGACGCCTACCAGAAATGCAAATGTTCCAGTTCCACCTGATAATCCGGATGTTTCAGTATCCAGAAAAACCAACTGGTCGGCTGTCTGGTCTCTTAATGTTAATGTACGCGACCAATCCGCAACCAGGCCGATTTCACCATCGATGATTAAATTCGATATTCCATGGATATGATTCCGCTCCAATTGCTTGGTAACGCGATAGCAGCGACCAAAAATTGTATTGATTTCTGCACCGGGAATAATTTTCGCCACCGAAAAATTTTCATTATGTTCTGGTGGGGGTAAAACTTCACCATTTCCAAACTTCACGCCGAGGCGTTTCAGTTTATCTGCCAGTATGTCGTCCATTTATCCTCTACTGATACAACCCAGTATAGCCAGGGTTTCCTTTTTTCCGCCTGAGCCAGCTTCTCCACCTGGACCAATACAGCTCGGGCAACCATCCTGGCAGGGGCATTCCTCTATGAAATTATACAAATAAGGCAGGAGGGATGCTATTTTTTCAAATGCGAGGCCGGAAAGGCCTATACCACCAACGATTGCATCAAAAATAATGATCGCTGGTTTCTGGCCAAAAATTGTGGATTGGGGATCATGATGGACTTCAATATCGGCGATGTCACACATCAGGTGCAGAGGCAGGATGTGGCGCAGCGTGTAAGCCAGGCCGGCTAAACCACTTCGCACATAAGTTAACATTTCTGCTTTCTGATGACAATTTGGACAAAGAGTAGTGAGATTTTCCATTGAATTTGCTCTGGAAAGGTCAGTGAACATTCGGAAAGGAACAACATGATGCACATGAAGGGAAATACCTGTTTCCTCTCTGCCGCAATTCTGGCATTTTCTGCCATCTCTAGTGATTATTAGTTTCCGTATTTCTGGCCAAGCTGGGCCATAGTTATTGGGATCATTACGCCACAATCCAGAATCACGCAAATAATCAGCGCAGGAATCCGCCAGCACCAACCACGTTCCAACAGTATCAAATTCGAATTCTGGCAAATCCACCTGACCCAATCCCAGCACTTCGTGAGTAAAGTTTTTGATCTTTTTATAACCGACCACCTGGCTGGTGACCAGCAACTCGCCATAACCCAAAGAATAGGATGGATTATGATACTCCTGGTTTTTGGAGGTGATTTTGATATCTAATGTTTCCTGTGGTTCGGTGAAATAATCTTCTGTGACAGGATGCATTATCGCAGAATTATCACCCAGGTTTAATTCGTCCACAAGGTAGGTTTGACCTTCATGCAGATAGATCGCACCTGGATGCACCATCCAGAATGCGCTAGTCCTATCCACAATGCCAAATAATTCAGTTGTGTCATTCAAGGATCTTTTAAGATCAATTCGTTCAGCGGATGTACTACGCAAGTTGAAATCAGATGAAGGATAACTACTCTGCATCCAATAATACTTACCATTAGATTCGTGAAGAATTCCCTGCTCTGTGAGAAATGTCAGAAATTCCCCCAGAATTTTAGGCGATAAGGATCCGAAATGATCATTTTTTGAAAAAGGGATTTCAAAAGTTGAGCATTTAATATGATTAATTAATATTAATAAGTGATCCGGGTCAATGAGGGCATTTTCGGGGTGCAGACCAAGTAGATAATCGGGATTTCGCGCCAGGAATTGGTCAATTGGATCTGCGGTCGCAACGAGGACTGCCAGGGAATCCTGCGATTTGCGACCTGACCGGCCGATCTGCTGGATTGTGGAGGCAATCGTCCCTGGGTATCCTACCAGAATTGAAACATCGAGCGCGCCAATATCCACACCCAATTCAAGAGCATTTGTCGCCACCACTGTGGTAACTTTCTTTTCGCGTAATCCTCTTTCTATTTCACGGCGGTCCTTTGGTAAGTAGCCGCTGCGATAGCCCTTTATTTTTTCTTTCGAGGCCGGGTAATATTGCTGGAAAGAAGCAAGGAGCAATTCAACAGTTCTCCTTGTACGAGCAAAGATGATGGATTGCAGATCCTTATTAATTAATTGTTCACTTATGCGAATTGTTTCGAAAAGGGCGCTTTTACGAATCCCAAGTTCCGCGTTTGAAAATGGCGGGTTGTATATGAAGAACCTCTTATTTCCACGGCCGGCGCCATCTTCAGCCAATAATGCCACTTTTTGGCCAATGAGCTTCTCCGCCAGGTCCTGTGCATTCCCAATCGTAGCAGATGTCATAAAAAATTGTGGATTGCTGCCATAATTCGTGGCCACACGTTCAAAGCGGCGAATAACATTCGCTACATGTGAGCCAAATATTCCACGGTACGTGTGGATTTCATCCAAAACGACATAATGTAAGTTGGAGAAGAATTCAAACCAGCGGGTGTGGTGCGGAAGAATACCAAGATGGAGCATATCTGGATTGGTAACGATGATATTGGCACTCTCGCGGATGCTTTTGCGTTGATTGGAGGGTGTGTCTCCGTCATAAGCAGCCACTTTAATCTGGTGATTTGGTATTAGTTTTAGAAGATCGGATATTTTTATTAATTGATCTTGTGCAAGCGCTTTGGTTGGAAATAGCAGAAGGGATCGGACTTTTGGATCTTTCAGGGTTTTGTCAAGGATAGGCAGATAATAACAGAGAGACTTTCCGCTGGCTGTTCCAGAAGTGATAACCAAATTCTCGGCCATTTGGGAGTGTTCCCAGGCTTGTTTTTGATGTGAATACAATTTATTTACACCTGTAAGCTCGATGGCATTCACCAACTTCTGAGATAAACATGTTGGAAAATCTGCAAAAGATGGTGTAACGGAGTCAAGGTTGGTTGAAAAGATGAAATTCGGCTGAATTTCGCGGTCAGTAAACCAGGATTTATAGACTTCATTCAAATATGATAATTCGCTCATATGTTCTGATTATAACTTATTAATCAGGATTATTAGCACCTTTAATGATGATATGCAATTAATAACAAACAGCCATCTTCGGCCCAACAAGACGGCTGTTTTTAGAAAATGCTGATGTCTATTCCAAATTTGTTTGAGCTGCCGCTGTCTGTTCCGCGGGAATGAGCAGCAACATGACCAGATAGATAAGAATTCCATTTCCGGCCAGTAATGCTAGTAATACAAAGACCACTCGAATAACAGTAGGGTCGATATCCAAATATTGTCCCAATCCTCCACAAACTCCGCCGACCATGCGATCGTCCAAACTGCGGGTAAGTTTCTTGTTTTCCATTTTATATTTTCCTTCACTTAGTTCTACGGAGAAAAATAATTAAAGTTGCAAATTATTTTATCTATTCAGAAAGCCTTGCGGGAATTGATTCCATTTGTAGATCGACTGGTGATAAAGGCCTTTTGATCAATTTGGAGAAGAGCACTTTCAAACCATTTTTCATCATGTGACCAGTATTCGATACCTGGTAAACCTTCCCAGTTTTGCCATTTGTGGCGCTGGACGCGATCCAGGCGACTTTTTTTGCGGGAACGTCAGCAGCGTTGGCCAAAATTCGAATCACCATGGGAAATACTTTTAGTTTCTCCTCATGACCCGCAATGACCTGCACACTTGTGAGGAGATCGGTCAGGATCATCCCGGGATTGATGACGAATACACCTACGCCACTTGTTTTGTACTCTGCTGCCAGGGCAAGAGTGAAATTCTTGATCCAAACTTTGGTTGGAGCGTAGGCATTCTGATAGGCGACTGGACCATTCCATCCACGGCCGAGGATATTTATCAATTTACCAGCGTGCTGTTTTGTGAAAATATCCATGGCAGCCAATGAACCAAAATATACCCCATTGATATTGGTGGAGAGAACTTTCAAATAATCAACGACAGGAACTTCAAGGGTGGGGCCGTATGGACCAGCGGCGCCAGCGTTATTGATCCAGATGTCCAAATGGCCAAATTCTTTTATTGCGAAAGCTGAAAGGTTTTGATGGTAATCCTGGTTTCTTACATCACCGGGCAAACCGGCAGCTGAATATCCATGTTTGCGGATCCTTTCAACAGCTTGACCAACTGATGGTGCATTTCGTGAACCGATGACGACTCTGGCGCCTGATCGGGCGAGTTCCAATGCTATCGCGTAACCCAATCCGCGTGAACCACCAGTAATAACTGCTACCCTACCGGGTAAATCCATTATTCAATCCTCCTTTTGAAATAATTGACAATTTTTAAATCACTGAAATTGTACCTTGTAATTTCTTAGGTTATCATTTGGAATTGGCTGAAAATAATGCAGAATATAAATTGCAGCAAGTAGAAATCAAAGTTATACTCAATTTATCTTTTCAATATTTGGAGAACAATATGGTTAAAAAAGTACTGGTTATGGCGCCACATCCGGATGATGCTGAATTCTATGCGGGTGGTCTGATTGCCAGCCTTGTTGATGAAGGCGGTGATGTTACGATCGTTACAGCAACGGATGGCTGCTGCGGTTCATACAAGGAATCCCGGGAGGATTTGATCCAAATTCGCAAGCAGGAAGCTCAGGAAGGAGCTAAAATGGCAGGCGCCAAGGTTGTTTTACTTGGTTATCATGATTATGAACTGGACAGGGCACCAGCTGGAGAAATACGCCAAAAATTGATAAGAATGATTCGTGAATACAAGCCGGAGATAATTATTACAATTGACCCTTATGCTTCGAATGAAGCACATCCCGACCATCGAACTTTAGCGTGGGCTGCTTCTGATGCGGTCAATCACTCGGGCTTACCGCTGGTTCATCCTGAGCACCTAGCTGAAGGGTTAAATCCCCATTTTGTTCCGGAAAAGTATTATTACAGTGAAGATTTTGATCTGCATAATAAAATCGTGGATATTACCCCTTTTATGGATAACAAACTTGCAGCCATGCGTGCACATACCAGTCAGGTGCATTTCCTGGTGGATGATTTTTTCCGTCAGGCGAAAATGGCCGGTGTGGACCTGTCTTCGGTTTTAGGTCCTGTCATGGATGACCCATTTAAAGCAATGGATTTTGCATTAATTACCCAGGCAATGCAAGTCGGCAGTAAAATTGGCGTACAATATGCGGAGAGTTTCCGCTATACCCGTTTTCACCCGTTCATAGAAGGGATCATGGAAAATCTGGTATAAGCAATAGTCAAAATATTTGAAATAGATACATCGGCGCACCAATCAGCTCATAACTATTTGAAAACAAGGATGCTCAATGAAAAAACAAAGCAAAGCCTATTCAATTTTTGTGGTCGTTGTTTTTGCACTTTTTATGCTATTGCACCAAACAGACAAATTGCTGATCGGGTCCTTGCAATTACCCATAAGTGAAACCTTCAATTTAAATGATTTTCAATGGGGGCTTATTAATTCTGGCGCTTTGATCGTCGGAACGATCCTTTATCCGATCTGGGGCTATCTCTATGATAAGTATTCACGGGTTAAACTACTCGCATTAGCCTCATTCGTATGGGGCGCAACCACGTGGATGAGTTCGTTCGTAAAAACGTATTCCGGGTTCCTGGCAACCAGGGCATCCACCGGTGTCGATGATTCGGCATACCCGGGATTGTACAGCCTGGTCGCTGACTATTTTGCGCCTAAAGTTCGTGGAAGAATTTATGGCATTTTACAGCTAACACAACCTATCGGTTATTTACTGGGAATGATACTGGCATTAATGGTTGCGCCGATGCTTTCAGGTGTCATAAGTGGTATGGAAGGCTGGCGGACCATTTTCATTATCACTGGCAGTCTTGGAATTGTAATGGCAGTTGTCATTTTCTTTGGAGTAAAGGAAATGCCACGGGGACAGGCAGAACCAGAATTCGCTGGTATGGATGAAATTGGCCAATTCCGTTTTTCCTGGAGTTCACTTAAAGATGTATTGAAAAAGAAAACCATGTGGTTCGTGTTTCTGCAAGGTTTTGCAGGTGTTTTCCCATGGAATGTGATTACCTTCTTCTTCTTTGGTTACCTGATGACCGAACGCGGTTATGATAATGATTCTGTTTTATTTACCATGGGGCCAATCGTAATCATCCTTGCGGCCGGCTATTTTATCGGTGGCGCGCTGGGGGATTGGCTTTTCAAACGCACACTAAAGGGACGCATCATCATTTCAAGCGCTGGTGTGATACTAGGCGCAATTTTCCTTTTCTTTGCACTGCGCACTCCTGTTGATGAGAGAACGACATTTTTTATTCTGATGAGTTTAACTGCGTTATTTATGCCGTTTTCATCGCCAAATGTCATCTCGACCATTTTTGATATCAGCCTACCAGAAGTACGCAGTTCCGCACAGGCAGTAGAATATTTTGTTGAGAACTTCGGCGCTGCTTTCGCTCCGACCCTGGCTGGTGCTATCGCCTTGGCGGCAAATAGTAAAGAGGTGGCCATCATGTCGGTCTGTATTTCAGCGTGGGTTGTGTGTTTCTTCCTTTACCTGGGTGCATTATTCTTTGTGGATAAGGATATTCTGTCGCTAAGATCCACACTGGCTGAACGGGCAAGCAAAGAAAAAGCAGAACAAATGAGTTGATACAATACCAGTAATTACTCGAAAAAAGACTGGAATATCATTATCCAGTCTTTTTAATAAAAATAAGGCTTAGCTAGGAGCAAAATTCTAGATCAATGACTACAGGAACCACAGGACCCACCGCTGCAACTTCCACATCCTCCTGAAGATGATGTGGAAGACGGGTTGCCGCCTGTTGTGTGAGAAAAACAGGTGGAAAGCTGGCGTTTGGTTTCGAGACCAGCGCAACTTACGCATGGAACTGGAGAATCTGCATCATTGAAAGACCTAAGGAGGTCAAATTTCATTCCACAAGACAGGCATGCATATTCATAAAGGGGCATAATCACCTCAAACAAATTTGATCAGACCAAACGCCGGCGATAAGCGGCTATGGCCAAGAATACAATTAGCTGAATTGTAACAAATATTATCGTCGAAAACTGGTCATAATAAAAGATGAGCAGATCAACCGTGGTAAAAACCAGTAAAAGGCTCATATGCGCCAGGGAAAGCCCCCATTTGAGTTTACCAAACAGTAGAAGAGTTCCAGAAATAATTAACAAAATACCAACCGAAACTTCCAATGCCAGCCTGGCAGAAAACCAATTAACGCCAGTCTTGGATATAACAAGCTGGGCATCGACGAGGGGTTGGACCAATGTCAATATTTCCGCCTGCGATCCAATTTTAATGATAAACCTAAATGGAAAAATTATTGTATAAACACCTAAAAATATGAGTGAAATAATTGAAAAATTATGCAGGGCAGTATTGGTTATCCATTTGTACTTGTAATTGCTAATAAAATGTTTAATTTTGTCCGGCCAGAAAATAATTTTATTGCCAGGTTTCAACCTATCTGAAGACAGGAAGTGTAACAATTCTTCTGAGAGATGGCGGTAATCTTCGTCTGTGGAATTGTCGCGAATTCTTTCGAGAGAAGTAACCAATTCCGCACATTCAATTTGATCCAATTCATGTTCAAGCACTTCCTCCATCATATCGAAGACGTGATAAAGTTCGGTGCGCTCATCAATTTCAGGTTTTCTACTGATCCGTGTGTACAACAGAACAGTTACCAGGAAAAAACCATAGATGATCGGGGCAGCCGCCGGATAAAAATAGTTGTTGGATTGGGTAATGAATTTTCCAACTTCGTCAATAAATAATCCAACACCGACACCGGAAAGAATAGCGCCGACTGGATAAACCCAGCGATTGGCAAAAAGCAGCGGAATTATAGATGCAAGGAAAAGAATCAATCCTCCCCAAAGCACATGGGCAAAATGTAGCTCTTTGGTCCCAATTTGGGGGAAACCTGTCAGGTTTAAGAAGGCGCGGGTGAAAGTGACTGATAATGCAAAACTGATGAGCATCAACAGAAAGTATTTATCTGCCCCAGCGCGCCGGACATAACGGAAGATGCGCCTGATACTTTCAATCATAGTGATGTAATTATAATCAGCTTTTGATGAAACAATAACGATCTGTCAGCTACAGATCGTATGTATTGTGGCGAGGGTGGGATTTGAACCCACAACCAATGGCTTATGAGTCCACTGCTCCACCGTTGAGCTACCTCGCCATAAGCGGTTTGTATTCTAGCATAAAACTAACAATATTTCCATAGAAACCGCCAATTATTGTTATAATTATTCCCATTCATCATTAGAGGAGAAACAACTTGAGCTGGAATCTAAGTGGAACCACCGCACAACCTGGTGATCTGGCGGGCCTAGTGGGTCTTAATCACAAGCATTTTATTATTAAACTGGTTCCTGGTGCGGAGTTTCAAACTCATCGCGGAGTCATACAACATGATCAGATTATCGGTGTCAAGTGGGGAAGCAAGATTCGCAGCCATAACAACAGTCCATTTATCATATTGCAGCCATCGCTTGCAGATCTGCTACGCCAGATCAAGCGAAATACACAAATTATTTATCCGAAGGATATTGGGTATATTCTAGTAAGGCTCGGAATCGGCCCTGGAATGAAGGTTTTAGAAGCTGGTACTGGCTCCGGCGCATTGACCACAGCCATGGCCTTTGCAGTCGGGAAAGAAGGTCGTGTATATACCTACGAAAGCCGCGAGGAAATGATGATCCTTGCGAAAAAGAACCTGGAGAAAGTGGAGCTCCATGACAGGGTGGAGTTTAAACTGCATGATATTCGTAACGGTTTTTTTGAAACAGATATGGATGCCGCGTTTTTGGATGTCCAGAATCCGTATGACTTTATGCAACAGATTCGAAGTGCCTTGAAGCCGGGTGGTTTCTTTGGAACAATATTACCGACTTCCAATCAGGTGATCCGCTTGTTGGAAGCGTTGCGGCAGGAAAAGTTCGCATTCGTGGATGTATGCGAGATCATGATGCGTTTCTATAAAGCAGAATCAGATCACTTCCGTCCAACAGATAGAATGGTGGCTCATACGGGATACCTCATTTTTGCACGTCCTGTGAATTTTGAACAGGATGAAAATGACGATCTGCTCAATGAAGCATTCGAAGCAGAAGATTAATGGACGAAATGATTCCAGTTGAAATAAACAACCTTACAAAAGAGCAAGTTGCGGAGATTCTTGATCCAAAGCTAAATCATAATGATTGCGATCTGCCATCTCTGATCCACAAGGGTTTCTTTCCAGCCGCAGTTTTGATCCTATTGATTCGAGAAAACGATTGTTGGAACATTTTATTTACGCAGAGAACAAATGAGGTTAGAGACCACAAAGGTCAGGTATCTTTTCCGGGTGGCGCCTGGGATGAAACGGATAAATGCCTGAAAGACACAGCGGTCAGGGAAGCCTTCGAAGAAATCGGTATCAATCCGACGGATATTGATGTATTTGGGTCGTTGCCGCCATTTGAAACCATAACAAATTATTCGATTACGCCATTTTTTGGAACCATTAGTTGGCCTTACCCGCTAAAGATTGGTTTGGATGAGGTTGAAAGTGTATTCCTCGTGCCGATTACCTGGTTAATGGATGTTACAAATACTGAGGAACGTGATTTTGAAGATCCAGGATTTAAGCTTCGCCGGAAAGTCTTGTTCTATAGAGAGTACGACAAACACACCATATGGGGAATCACGGCGATGTTGACTCAACAAATTATTGACCTAATAAACAAATAAAAAAAACCAACGGGATAGTCCGTTGGTTTTTTGTAATTTGAGCGAGAGGATTATTCTTCTTCGCCTTCTTCTTTTTTGCCTTTTTCGATCACTTCTGGTTCTTCGCCGTCTGCTGCTTCGCCTTCAACCTCTCCTTCAGGTTCTTCTTCAACTCTCTGGAGGGTGATGTGGACTATTTGTTCCTCGGGATCGGCAAGGATTTCGACATGACTATCCAGGTTCAAATCTTTGACAAAGATACCATCGCCAATATTGACGAGGGAAGACAGGTCAACTTCGATCTGCTCTGGTAGGTATTGCGGCAAGCATTCCACTTCCAACTCGCTCATATCATGAACGACAAGTCCGTCCAATTCTTTCACGGCAGGAGATATGCCCGTCAACACAATGCCAACATTCGCTTTCAGTTTCTCGGTCATGGATATAACGAGAAAATCAATGTGCTGCAGAGTGCCACGGATAAAATTCTTTTGTTTTTCACGAACAATGGCTGAATGTTCCACACCATCAAGACTTATGGTAACAATAGATGAGCCAGTTAATGCGTGTAGTATCTTGGATGCGATATGCAAATCCATGACGATTGGGGTCGAATCAAATTTGTGACCATAGAGTACACCAGGCAATTTGCCTTCTCTGCGGAGTTCACCAACTTTTTTACCAATTATTGTTCGTTTGGTTGCATTAATTACTACTTTTTCCATCTTTAACTTCTTTCCAGCGCCTCTCACCAAAAATTGCAGGTTACCTTCGCTTACTAATGTGAATTTGTCATAATATATCGACCAGTCATTTTATTCTGGTTTGAGTTTATCGTCAAGAAAAAAAACCGATAATCGGGAATAGTGTAATAAAAATAAGTTTGAGTAATTGAATTCTGATAGTTGCCAGTGTTCCAATTTTCCACCCGAAGAAGTGTAAAATTGACATATTATTGAAAAAAAATGTTAAGGAAATGTATATGCCATATTGGGAATATTCAGCAGACGAGCTACAGTACAAGTTGCATTTCAGAGATGAATTCAAAGGCAATAAAAAAATCATACTGTTGGTTCACGGGTTGGGGGTGGACAGTCTGAGCTGGCATTTCCAGGAGCAATCACTGGGAGAAGCTGGTTACCGGCCAATCATACCCGACCTGCCAGGGTTTGGTGCATCTACATTTGTGGCCAGGCTGTGGTCAGTTGATAAGTGTGCAGCCATCCTTGATACATTTGTAGATATTTTCCCGGAAGATCAGATAATTTTGACGGGAATATCACTCGGGGGGGCGATCATTTTGAAAATGTTGAGTTATGGTACTGAAAAATATTCCAAAGCAGTCCTCATAAATACCTTCTCAAAAATTCGTCCTGAAAGAATCAATAATGCAATTTTTCTTCTTTCCCGTGTTAGCCGGTTAATGTTCTTATCATTGGAGGACCAGGCAAAATATATGGCGGAGAAACTATTCCCGGCGGAAGGGGATATTCCTTTTAGAAAAATAATCGTTGACCAGATCAATGCAACTGACCCGGAGTTTTATAAAAGGTCAATTCTGAAAATCACTATGCTAAATCTCGACAAGTATTTGAAGAAGATCGTCACTCCCTGCCTGCTCATAACCGGCAAAGAAGATACAACCATCCTGCCAAACTCGCAGGTCAGGCTGGCAAAGCGCATTCCCTATAGCCGGCAAGTGTTTATAGAAGGCGCCGGACATGCTGTTATTGTCCAGAAACCGGAGCTCGTTAATCAGGCAATATTGGATTTTATCGAATGACTGTATATCCAATTTTCGATATTGGGGTTAATAGGGTAGGATGGGTTACAAAAGGAGTGTATACTTTTAAAATTGTCACAAATTCATCATTCTGAGAGGACATTATGATAGTTATCGATAAGATTGATACAAATGACAGAAAACAGGTTGACCAATTCATAAAGTTTCAGTTTGATTTGTATAAAGGCTGCCCGCAATGGGTGCCGCCATTTTATAATGATATTCGGACAATGTTGAATAAAAACAAACATCCTTTTTATGAACATTCTGATGCTGAATTTTTTATGGCAGTGAAGGAAGGGAAGGATGTTGGACGAATTGCTGCACTTGAGAACAAGCCATTTAATACATATCACAAAGCCAAAGATGCAGAATTCTATTTCTTCGATTGTATAGATGACCAGGAAGTAGCGGACGCACTCTTTAAGACTGTTTTCGACTGGGCAAAAGCGCGGGGATTGGATCAGATTGTCGGTCCTAAGGGGATGAGCCCGTTCGATGGATATGGTATCCAGGTGGAGGGCACCGAAAATCGTCAAATGATGACTATGATGAATTATAACTATGATTATTACCCGAAATTGGTCGAAACTCTGGGCTTCGAAAAAGAGGTGGATTTCGTCTCATGTTATATTCCGGCGGAGAAATTTCATTTAGATGAACGGATCAACCTGATAGCTGAAAGGGTGATCGAACGGGGTTCTTTCAAAGTAATTCAATTCAAGAACAAGGCTGAGTTGATTGGCTATGCCGACCAAATTGGGGAAGCCTATAACAAGACTTTCGTGAAGAATTGGGAGTATTACCCGCTGACCAAAAAGGAAATTAAATTTGCAGTGGACCAGATCATTGAAGTTGCAAATCCAAAATTGATCAAAATCATTACCCATAAAGAAGATGTTGTTGGTTTTCTATTCGCTTTTCCTGATGTTTCTGCCGCACTGCAAAGAGCCAGGGGAAGACTAAATCTGTTCTCGATCATCGACCTGCTATTGGAACTTAAAAAGACAAAATGGGTTTCATTGAATGGGGCGGGGGTCCTCCCGGAATATCAAGGACGTGGAGGCAATGCATTACTTTACTATGAGATGGAAAAAACATTACATGATTTCAACTTTGATCATGCCGACCTGACCCAGGTGGCAGAAACAACCAAGCAGATGCGCAAAGATCTTGAGAATGTAGGTGGTAGGGCATACAAGAATCATCGGGTGTACCATAAACACCTGACCTAATACACGCAATCAGGGCAGCTTTTTATTGGCTGTCCTTTTTCTTTAAAAAGGCAATGATATCAGCCATATCATCTGCCATTGGCGCAGAATAGGTTGCCAATATGTTGGATCCAGGATGCGTAATTGTAATGTTGATCGCATGCAACATCAGGCGCTTATGTCCTTGTACAACATCTAATTCTGCCTCCAGATCTTTCACGTATGCACGTTGATCTGGAAGAAGATAGAGAGTGTCAAATAATATTGGAAAACCGATCGAGGAGAGATGCGCCCGAATTTGATGAGTGTAACCCGTCACGGGAAAAACGGCTACCTGAGAGATTTTTCCCCAACGATCTAGCACCATAACGTGGGTTTTGGCAGGCTTTCCTTTATTCGCCAACACTCGCGTACGATGAGCGCGATCCCCGTCGACTGTGAGAGGCGAATCTATTGTAATTTCTTCCCAGTCCGGCTGACCAATAACTAGCGCAAGATATTCTTTGCTAGTTTTTCGCTCATCAAATTGGATATTCAATTTCTTGTGGGTTTCAATATTGCGAGCAAGAATCATTACTCCGCTGGTGTCCTTATCAAGGCGATGAACAATGTACAAACGACCATATTTTTGCTCCAGTATTGACCTTACATGGGGTAAGTCTGCGTTATATCCATCCAGGATGGATAATAAACCAGCAGGTTTATTGATTACAATCACGTCTTGATCAATGTGCAATATACTTATATTAGATAGAATATTTTCCATAATTCGTGTCAGGAACAAAAATAAGATATGATAGATATGAATAACATTTTAACCTAAAATAAATGGAGGGTGCATGTTCCTAGTTCAGGTACACATCAAAGTACGGCCAGAAAAATTGGAAGAATTTATTTCTGCCACAGAGGAAAATGCTAAAAACAGCAACCTTGAGAGCGGAGTAATTCGCTTCGATTTTATTCAAGATGTGGATGACGCAACCAGTTTTATACTTATCGAAGCATATACAAATCAGGCGGCAAATGCTGCGCATAAAGATACCAGGCATTACAGAGTATGGCGCGACAAGGTAAATGATATGATGGCAGAACCGCGTCAAAGCAAGCGCTACAATGCTATTTACCCGGCAGAAGAATTATGGACCAAAAAATAAACTTCGAATTTGCAACAAGTCAAAGAATTATATTTGGAAATGACAGCGCAAGCCAGGTTCTACAGATTGCCGCAACCTACGGAACAAGGATCATTCTTGTAACCGGAGAACATAATAAAAACGACAATCCTGTCTGCAAAGATTTCTCCTCCAGAAGCGATTTTAAAATCAAGCAGATCGTTTGTAACAGGGAACCATCAGTAGATTTTATCCACATGACCCTGCAAACAGTCAGAGCTTTTCAGCCGGATGTGTTGATCGGCATTGGTGGCGGTAGTGTTATCGATACTGGGAAAGCTTTAGCAGCGCTGGCATCTAATGATGGAAGCCTGATCGATTACCTTGAAGTAATAGGCAAAGGAAAACCTTTGGTTGATGCTTCATTGCCATACATTGCCATTCCGACAACAGCCGGTACAGGATCTGAAGTGACCAGAAATGCAGTGATTGTGGATGAATCGCGCTGTGTAAAGGTAAGCCTGCGCAGTCCTTTGATGATCCCCGTTGTTGCCATAATCGATCCAACCCTTACGGTGGGTCTGCCGACAGGCATCACAGCCTCAACTGGAATGGACGCATTAACCCAGGTAATGGAGCCATTGATCACCCGCAATGCCAACCCAGTAACGGACGTATTATGTTTTCATGCTGTATCGATCGCAAAGAAAGCATTATTGAAAGCATATAAAGATCCAATGGACCTCGCGGCGAGGGAAGCCATGTCGTTGGTCAGTTTATTCGGGGGACTGGCGTTAGCAAATTCCGGGCTTGGCGCCGTCCACGGGTTTGCCGCCGCCATCGGTGGAATGTATCCAGCCATCCGGCATGGGGAGATTTGCGCTGCGATACTTCCAGCCGCCATGCAAATCAACCGGGAAGCAGCAGAAGGCAAGAATGAATACATATGGGTGAAGCAGAAAATGGATCAGCTTTCCGGGTTATTCAGTTATGGTAAAAAATTGACACTGGATCAAAAAATTAGGGAAGTTGGCGCAAAATTGAATATTCCTGGTTTGGAAAGCCTTGGCGTGGAGAGGTCAAAATCAAATTTAATCATTGAGAAAGCAAGAAATTCAAGCAGTATGAAGGGAAATCCAATAGCATTATCCGGCGAAGAACTGGCTAAAATACTTGAACTGAGTTTATAGAAAAGAGGTTGTCCAACGGACAACCTCTTTTATTTTATTCCTTAATAAAATAACTAACTGACATGGTTTTTGGTCCGGCATGCACAACGATCGCAGGGGGTAATTCATAAATTGGGACATCAGATATGCCCAGTATTGTTTCTAATTGAGCCTTGAGCGATTCTGCTTCCTCCAGGGCGTCACAATGAGAGACAGATAAATAAGCCGACGAATCTCTTGGGCAGTCTTCAACCACCATTTCGATCAATCTGGCCAGTGCTTTCTTTTTGGTTCGCTGGGAATCGGCTGCCTCAACCTTACCGTTCTTTAATGTGAGGATGGGTTTAACCTGGAGAATACTGCCAACCAAAGCTTTAGCACCGCCAATGCGGCCGCCTTTGTGAAGATATTCGAGAGTATCTATAAGGAAGTAAACATGCTCACGTTTGCTCATGTTTCTGATGTTTTGCTCAACTTCATCAGCTGATAATCCCTGTGCGACCCACTTTGCTGCCTGTAGGACAATTGATCCAAGACCACCAGCGACGCTTCTCGTGTCAATCAATCGGATGTCGGCGTTTGAAAATTCTTCTGTTGCAACGGATGCTGCCCTGAACGTGCCGCTCAAATCTGATGAGGGAATAAGCACGATGATCGTCCCTCCATTCGCAGAATATTTTTCATAAATAGGATGATATAATGCTGGCGGGGGTGCGGCTGTTTTAGGTAGTACCGAGGATGCCCTCAATTTCTCGAGGAAGCCCGCGGTATCCAATTCGGTATCGTCCCTGTATTCCTTTTCTCCAAAAACAATGATCTGAGGGAGAAGAGGGATGCCCAGTTCAGGGTATTTTGATTTTGGCAAACAGGCGGTTGTGTCTGTGACTATTGTGACCATTTTGATCCTTTCGGGGATAATAAAAAAATAATATGATAGTAAGTATTATATAAGAGAAATGTGATCACTGATAGTAGTGCTAGCCGTGATCAGCCGCAGAAGGTAGGTCTGCGACCGGCTTTGCTGCCAAAATGGCCTTGATAACAGCATTTGAAAATACTTCAGCGGCATAAGCGCCGACAATGTTGACATCCACTTTTTTTCTCCCAGTTGAAAGCGCAAAAATCGTATCACCATCCAGCATGGTATGTGATGGTTTAATTACCCTGGCTAATCCATCCTGAGTCATTTGAGCAACTTTATTCGTTTCTTCCACGGTCAGCTTCGCATTCGAGGCGACAACCCCAATCACAGTATTATGTTTTCCGGCAAAATTCAAGATCGTTTTACCCGCAAAAGTCTTCATCGTTGCCAAAGTATCTGCAAAAAAATCACCTGAGCCAACTTTTACCGGACCTTTGACCATTGTTCTTGTACCCGCAAGGATTTGATTTGTTGAAGGGTCGTATACATCCCCAAAGGCATTTACAACAACCAAAGCGCCGACAATTACGCCATTTCCGATATCGATCGATGCTGAACCTAGCCCGGATTTCATGGATTGTCGTGGACCCAACAGTTTTCCAACTGTTGCCCCAGTTCCGGCTCCAATATTACCGTGTTGTGAAGAGTTGATTGAGATATTCAGGCACGCCTGATATCCCATATCCAGATCTGGTCGTACGTTTGGATCACCAATAGCCAGGTCAAATATCACTGCCGCAGGGACGATGGGGACTTTCGCCACGCCTGTATCGAAACCAATACCGCGCTCTTCAAGGTAGCGCATGACACCAGAGGCAGCATCAAGGCCATAAGCGGAGCCACCCGCCAGCAAAACAGCGTGAGCTTTTTCTACCAGATGCATGGGTTGCACCGCATCTGTTTCCCTGGTACCAGGCGCTCCGCCGCGCTGGTCAACACCAGCTGTAGCTCCCTTAGGACAGATCACAACAGTGCAACCAGTCAGCGCCTCCATATTCTGTGCATGACCAACGAACACACCTGGAACATCTGTTAAATAATTATTAAGGTTAGCCATTTTTAAATCTTCCCTTACATGAATGAAAAATCTTGTGACAAAATGTCGTAAAATAATTTGTATCAACTAATCATACAATATTATCAGGGATTATATGCTTTCAAAGTCAGGTTACCGATTACTCACTCATGCACCTCAAGATAACCAAACGAGATTTGAAGTAGAACATATCATAAACCATACATTGTTTTCGGTTGATCCTGGTAATGCCGTCAAGAATCATTTAAAAGTATCCGGTGATGACCTAATCATAGACGAATCACCTTATCAGATTACACGATCCAATAATATTTACCTGGTGGCAATTGGCAAAGCCGCCATCCCGATGATGGAAGCGACGCAACAGATACTTGGGGAGAGTATAAAAAGGGGAATTGTTGTAACAAAAGCATTTACTGCGCATAGTATTGGGGAATCAAACATTCAAATTTTACACGGAGATCATCCAGTTCCGGGGGAACACAGCCTCTGTTCTGCGAACGAAGTGCTTGCATTTCTTTCAGGCTTAAAGTGTGAAGATATCGTGATTTTCTTAATTTCGGGGGGTGGCTCGGCTTTGATCAGCAAACCAGCGCAAGGATTATCGTTACAAGACTTACAGCAAGTGACAAGAACCTTGCTCAATGCTAGTGTTCCTATCCTGGAGATCAACAAGATTCGAAAACATCTGGATATGGTCAAAGGGGGAGGGTTGCTCAAAGCTGCCATGCCCGCAAAAGTTATTACCCTTGCTCTTTCTGATGTGATTGGCAACGATCTGGGGATCATAGCATCAGGACCAAGCGTGCCTGATCCGAGTACATATGAAGATTGCATGAAGATAATTGAGAAACATCAATTAAAGGATAAATTATCCAGGAAATTGATGAAATATCTACTCAAAGGCATTAATGGATCGCTTCCAGAAACGATCAAGCCCGAGCAGGTGGATGGATCCTTGCACAAAGAAATAATTGTTGGCAGTGTGGATACTGCCATACAAAAGATATTATCTGTTGGCCAAGAATTAGGCTACCGGACAGACAGGTCAGCGGAATATTTTGTGGGAGATATTGAATATGAGACGAAAAGGGTTATTTCGGAACTTCAGACAGAATTGACAAAATTTGAAAACGAGAAACTATTAATTGTCTGGGGTGGTGAGGTGACTGTTAACAGGACAGGATCCAATAAAGGTGGGAGAAATATGCAGATGGCTTTGATGCTGGCGGGTTACATATCCAAAATGGAAGGTATTACTGGTATTACATTGGCGAGTGATGGAGAAGATGGTTCGACAGAGGCTGCAGGCGCAATCATTGATTCCAGTACAATAGAAAGAGCAAATAAGGCAGGTTTAGATTATGAAATGTCGGTGACAGATCAGGCTGCCTTTGATTTTTTTGAAGCTTTAGATGATCTAATCATTACAGGGCCAACCGGTACGAATGTGAATGATCTGGTTATCTTAATTAAGAATTGAGAAGTGTATGAATCAAAGAAAGAAAGTCCTTCTTACGCACCCATTACCATCCGAATGGATCACCCCGCTCAGTGAGAATTATGAGGTAATTGTTGGTGAGGAAAATTCCATGGGTTTTTCTTCTTACCTGGAAACTTATCTGGAAGAGGCAGAAGGAATTGTTTCATTTTTATGCGATAAAGTGGATGAACGAATAATCAATAAAGCAGAAAAATTGAAAGTCATCTGCAATTATGCCGCTGGCACAGATAATATTGATGTAAATTTATGTACTCAAAAAAAAATTCCAATAGGAACGACCCCGGGGGTGTTAACGAACGCGACAGCAGACCTAACTATGGCTTTGTTGTTATCAGTTGCCAGAAATTTGCTTCCATCCATTAAGGCTGCCAGTTCAGGTGATTGGAAGATGTGGTATCCCGATCGGTGGCTAGGTTCAGAACTGGCAAATTCAACATTGGGAATTATTGGCATGGGAAAAATTGGGTCGGCAGTGACGAAGCGCGCCCGAAGCTTTGGAATGAATATTGTCTATGTCAGCAGGTCTGCAAAGCTCGAGATTGAAAATGAGTTTCAGGCAAAGAAAGTTTCACTGCACGAAATGCTTGAAACGAGTGATTTTATCAGTCTCCATGCACCACTAACACCTGATACACACCATATAATTGATCAGGCTGCCTTCAGGCGCATGAAACCCGGTTCTATACTCATAAATACCAGCCGTGGGAGCGAAGTGGATACAGGGGCATTGTATGAGGCATTAACCGAAGGCAGGATAAGGGCAGCGGGTTTGGATGTAACCGACCCTGAACCTCTACCTCCTGACCATCCCCTCTACACATTAAGTAATTGTGTAATCATTCCACATATAGGGTCGGCCACCGATCAAACACGCAGAAGAATGGCAGAAATGACGTGTGAAAACTTAATCGCCGGGTTGAGCGATCAAAAGCTGCCGTATTGTGCAAACCCGGAAATATATTCGTACTAATAATAGATTGGAGCGGGAAATGAAAATTGGTCTTATTGGATTGGGAAAAATGGGCGCAAATATGGTGCGCAAACTCCTGCGTGATGGACACGAAGTGGTAGGTTATAACAGGTCGCAAGGTATTGTTCAGGAGCTGACTGACTCAGAGGGAATGATCCCTGCAAAGTCTGTTGATGCAATGCTCGAACACCTGGATGCCCCGAAAGTTGTTTGGGTGATGCTTCCAGCTGGTTCTGTCACTGAAGATATGTTCCAACTCTTATTGGGAAAACTCGAAGCAGGGGATATCATCATTGATGGAGCCAATTCGAATTTCAAAGACTCCATGCGGCGAGGAATGGAGTCTGAAGAGCACAAAATAGGATTCGTGGATGCAGGCGTATCAGGCGGGATATGGGGTCTGAAAGAAGGTTATTCGATTATGGTTGGTGGTGAAAAAGATGTGGTTGATAAAATTTCACCATTGTTTCGGACGCTCGCGCCGGGGAAAGAGCTTGGATGGGGTCACGTTGGTCCAAGCGGATCCGGTCATTTCGTAAAAATGGTGCATAATGGCATCGAATATGGCATGATGGAAGCATATGCTGAGGGATATGAAATCTTAAAAGCACGGAAGGAATATGCACTTGATCTCCACCAGATATCGAAAATTTGGCAACATGGATCTGTTGTGCGATCCTGGTTGTTGGATTTGGCCGAGTCTGCTCTAGCTGAAGATGCGGAACTATCTGATGTTAAGGGTTGGGTTGCTGATTCTGGTGAAGGAAGATGGACAGTTATGGAAGCGATCGATCAAAGTGTCCCGGCTCCTGTGATCACCATGTCACTCTTCAGGAGATTTGAGAGCCGCCAGGATGAAAGCTTTGCTGCAAAGATGCTTGCAGCTTTGCGAAACCAGTTTGGCGGTCATGAGATTAAAAGACCGGATTAAGGCGGGGATATGCTTGGAAAAAACATTCAAAGAACTGCTCTGGTGATATTCGGTGTGACTGGTGATCTTACCTTCCGGAAGTTGATCCCAGCTATTTATCAATTGATCAAAGCCGGACAAATACATAATGAATTTTATATATATGGTTTCGCAAGGCGGGATTGGGACAAAGCGAAATTTCAATCTGTCATCCGCGAATCCATAAACAAAGAATTTCCGGACGATTTTGAATCACCCGGCATCATTGAAAGGTTATCCCATGGTTTGGATTATACCCAGGCTAATTTTGACGACGATGATGGCTATCAACAATTAAATGCCAAGTTGGCGAAAAATAATATCCTCAATGTTCTATTCTATTTGGCAACACCCCCTGAATCGTATATTCCGATCTTGCAACGGATCGGGAAATTTGGATTGTCAAAAGAAGGTGGCGGGTGGAAACGGATCATCATCGAAAAACCATATGGCGTTGATTTAAAATCGGCAGAAGAACTGGAAAAAACAGTCCACACGGTTTTTCGGGAATCACAAGTTTATCGAATTGACCATTATCTGGGGAAAGAAACCGTCCAAAATATTCTGGTTTTCCGATTTGCAAACGGCATTTTTGAGCCTTTATGGAATAGAAGGTATGTGGACCATATTCAGATCACTGTTGCTGAAACTGTAGGGGTCGAAACCAGGGCTGGTTATTATGAATCGGCCGGGGTAATTCGGGATGTTTTCCAAAATCATTTGTTGCAATTGTTAACCTTGATGGCAATGGAAGCGCCTGTTGCCTTTAATGCAAATTCTGTGAGGGACGAAAAGGTGAAAGTATTACAGGCGCTCAGAGAAATGAAAGGGAAGGAAGCCCTAAAAAATACTGTGCGCGGTCAGTATGTCTCTGGTTTGATGGATGGAGCGAGGGTCATTTCGTATCGAGATGAACAAGGTGTTGCGCCTGCATCAACCACCGAAACCTACATGGCAGCCAGGTTGTATGTCGATAGCTGGCGCTGGTCCGGGGTTCCATTCTATGTGAGATCCGGGAAACGTCTTTCCCGTCGATTGACAGAAATCGCTATCCAATTCAAAGAAGTGCCACTTGCTTTATTTAAGAATGAAAATATCGCATTTGATGCACCAAACAGACTGGTACTGAATATTCAACCCGACGAAGGTATCACACTTTCCTTTGGAGCGAAATATCCCGGTATGATCGATAGTGTAAAGCCTGTTGAGATGAAATTCTCGTACCAGGAGGCTTTTGGCGCGGAACCCCCTGAAGCTTATCAGCGATTGTTGCTGGATTCACTTATGGGTGATGCCACCCTGTTTACCCGAAGCGATGAAGTGCGATCTGCCTGGGCATATACAACCAATATCATAGAAGCGTGGAAAGAAGATCAAACAAAAAACTTACCTATATATGAGGCTGGTACATGGGGACCTTCTGCAGCCGATTTTTTTATTGCGGCTGATCAAAGAACCTGGCGCTTCTACGGAAATTATTAGAGGGCTGAACCACAATTGGGGCAAAAGGCTTCAGCCCTTCGGGTGACATAACCACATTTTATACACGTATTGGGTTGGATATTACCGAGAGGTGCGCCGCAGGCCACGCAGTTGGATTCTCCGACGAGGTTGGCAGAATAGCAATAATTGCAGACAATTCTGCGCAGGCGTTCAGAGAGTTCCTGGGTAGCTTGTTTGGAGGCGGCGGTTCGATCGATCACTTTCCATATTTCATCTGTCAATTGCATCGATTCGATATCTTGAGCGAGGTCATCCAGGCGGTTTAGCAGGGAAAATGGGTTGCGCAAGGCGGAAAAAACAGTTTGCCCAAGGCTGGCGGCAACACCCATCCAGGCTTGTTTGCCAAGCTGAACTGCAACCCCATCTTCCACCGTCGTGATAGAGATAGAAAGGGCGGTTTGCCCGCCAGAGCTCTGGTACGCCCTGGTGGAGACCTGGATTACCGTTGTTTCACCGGATTTCACCTGTTGCGCAATAAAATTACCCCGATTAAAATTTCCAATAATGTCCCGGGTGAGATCCTCTGGCGTAATGTTTCCGTGATAGATTTTATGGATCATAAATAGATTATAATCTGAAAGATATAAAAAATAGGTAAAGTCGCAGGAGAAATTGATGCGAAAAGTCGTTGCTATAGCAGGAATATTATTATTTACAGGAATACTCGGGTTGATACCATTTCAGGGGAATCTGGTGTTTGCCCAACAATTGACTCCTTTCATTCCAACTGAAGCGATGGCGACAGTTACAGGCACGCCATTGGGGCCTATGGCGACTGTAAATGCAGATCAAGACCAGATCAATGTTAGGGAGTGCCCAAACGCCACCACCTGCGCAAAAGTTGGAGTTTTGTTAGCTGGTCAACGAGTTCCTGCAAAAGGTAGATCGACTGGTGGAGAGTGGATCATGATCGGTTACCCAGGCGTTTCGGGGGGAGTGGCATGGGTGCACTCATCACTCGTGACCATTACACCCGGGTTTTTACCGATCGTAGAGCCTCCGCCAACTCCGACACCGCTTGTCACAGCAACCATCGATCCGACACTTGCAGCACAATTTATAGTCACTGCAATTCCTTCCAGGCTGCCCACCTTCACTCCGCCACCGCCATTGGAAATACCAACGATCATTCCAGAGACCAACCAGTCAACGACAGGCAATGTTCCCATGGGGATGATCATTGTAGGTCTGGGAGCGCTTGGTATTTTTGGCGCTTTGTTAAGTTTGGTACGAGGAAAGTAAGGAAAGCATAATTAAGGTTCATTATTTTTACGTACAACAGCTTCCATTGCCCACAGAATGCCCATGATTATTAATATGGGGAGTAATCCCACCCCCAGACAAAGTATGCCAGATAATGCAGCTGCTGGTCCGTAAATAAAAAATATCAGGCCATCTCCAACAACGACCAATAGGAATATTCCTCCGATGATCAATCGGAAGGTGGTTTGGTTCGTGTATTTCCGCAAATCTGTTTTCATTTTCAATCCGAGCCAATCATATATTGATCAGAGTATATCTAAATTTAGATTGTAAGAAGAACATCATCATTGTAAGCCATAATGGAAGCATGCTTGAGAATTGTTTATGTCAGGTATCTACAGGCGTTACTAATTGAGTGCGTGAATAACGGAATATTCGAATCAGTAATTAAAATGTTGCATACCTCAAATTTGGTATACCGGAGAAAAGGGATATTTGCGCATAGATATTTGAACGGGATATTAATTAGCACTGCAAATGTCTTCTTTCTCAAATAATCTCCACTTTCATTCGTAAATAATTAGCGAATATCTGTTGTAAAAGGTACAATAAACCAATAATCTTGGGAATAAAAAGAAACCAGATGCACTAAAAGCTTTCTTACTACAATAGCTCCAATAAAGCGCAAATGACACTTGCACAGGAGGAGGAATTAAAGGAATGATCACAGACGAGTTCTACATGAAAAAACGTAAGCGGATTGCGCTGATCGCACATGACTGGAAGAAGCAAGACCTGGTAGATTGGGTTAAGTATAATATTGGCACCTTGCAGGAGCATTTTCTTTATGCAACCAATTCCACTGGAAATTTGATTATACAAGAAACGGGGTTGGAGATTCATTGTTTTAAAAGCGGACCAATTGGAGGTGATCAACAAATCAGTGCAAAGATCGTTGATGGCGAAATCGACTTTCTATTTTTCTTCTGGGATCCGCTATCACCTCAACCGCATGATCCGGATGTCAAGGCGCTCTTAAGAATTGCAGTCCTTTACAATATTCCAACCGCAAGCAACAGGGCTACGGCTGATTTTATAATATCTTCGCCTCTGATGAGGGATGTATACGAACGAACTATAAATCTTGAATAGCAATTAATCCATGCAAATAAGATTAAAAGCTCCAAATCTGTACAAAGATGTACCAGATGAACTTCGAAGTAGTTTTACTCACCTGTTTCTGGACATCATGTGGTATGGCATCCTTAATGGTAGCGCCATATCTTTTATTACCATATATTTTGCTCGAATCGGTGGAACCGGAACACAAATTGGCTTATTAGGGGCATTGCCGGCTATTGCGACGCTTGTATTTTCCTTACCGGCGGGATCGTGGTTGCAGTTGGGAAGCCCAAACAAAAAAACTGTGTGGGCATCAATCGTCCATCGATTATTTTATTTGCTATGGATCCCGATACCATATTTCTTTATCAACTCTTCCCAAATAAAATTGCTTCTAATCATTACTTTTGTGATGACCATACCGGGCACCATACTTCAAGTCGGATTCAATGAAATGTTTGCGGTGGCAGTCCCTGTCAGTTTTCGCGGCTATGTAGCTGGGGTGAGGAATGCGCTGTTCGCAGCCGTTTCGATCGTCATTTCGCTGGTTTGCGGCCAGGTTTTGATAAGAGTGGCATTCCCGGCTAATTATCAGATTGTGTTTGCTCTTGGTTTTGTAGGCGCGATGCTTTCATCGCTCCATCTGCTTCTGTTAGATCGTAAACTAAAGGCAAAGGCCAAAGAACCTTTGCCAAACCTGCAAATGCAACAAGAGCGGAAGAAAAATCGAGGTTATTAATCAGTCGTATCACTTTGACAAGATTCCAGTGGCCGAAATTGACTGATAACAAACATTATTATTTGGTGATGGCTTTGTTGTTTGTTTTCCACACTGCGCAATACCTCGCCATCCCGGTATTTCCAGTTTACTGGGTAAACAATATGCAATTATCCGACAGTATAATCAGTATCGGAAACGGCTTGTTCTTTTTTTCAGTATTTATTGGGTCTACCCAGATCTCCAAGCTATCTTATAAATACGGGAACAAACTCATCGTTGGAATTGGTATGTTGATGTTGGCGCTTTACCCTGGAATAATGGCTTTCGGTATTGGGGCAGATGTTTTCTTCATTGGATCTCTTGTCGGCGGATTGGCCTGGTCATTAGTAGGAGGATTACTCTTCAATTACATTCTTGAAAAAATTCCTGAAGTAAATCGTCCTTCTTATCTCGCGATTTACAATTTCGTGTTTTATGCAGCCATCCTCATCGGGAGCTTAAGTGGACCTCAAATCGGCAGAATAATCAGCCTTCCTATAGCGTTAATCGTGTTTGCAATCCTTCGTCTGGGAGCCGGGGCACTTCTTTTGTGGAAGGGTTAATATGTTAGAATCACCGCATGACTGACAAAATTGTTGCAAGGAACCGCAAAGCAAGTTTTGAATATTTTTTGCTTGACAGCCTTGAAGCGGGCATCTCCTTGCAGGGGTCTGAAATCAAGTCAATTAAAAATGGGCAAATGAGTCTGGCTGAAGCTTTTGTCGAAATTCGCGAAAACCAGGCATGGCTGATGAGCTCTCATATCGCGCCATACAATCAAGCGAACCGTTACAACCACGATCCACTCCGGCCAAGAAGATTGCTGCTCCATAAAAAGGAAATTCGAAAACTGTACGAACAAGTACGGCTGAAAGGAATCACGATCGTTCCAGTAAAGGTATATATTAAAGATGGTCGTGCCAAAGTGGAAATTGCGGTTGCCAAGGGAAAGAAACTGTATGACAAGCGGGACACAATTGCACAAAGGGATCGAGATCGTGAAGCTCAACGCGATATGAATCGAAAAGATTGGTAAAACCATGCTGCACAGTAACATCGCCGCCTTCCTGGTCACACTTCTACTTTCGACCATCTGGTTACGTTTCGTAGGTTTTGCAGTAATCAGAGGCTGGATTCCAAGTTCAATCAGCAGGAAGATCATCCATATTGGTACCGGACCACTTTTTGTTCTATGCTGGTTGCTTTTTGAACCAGGTGTTGAAGCAAGATATCTAGCAGCGGTCGTTCCTTTTGCATCAAGTGTTCAATTCGCCCTCGCAGGTTTGGGAATCCTGAAAGACAAGGCTTCCGTCCAGTCGATGTCCAGAACTGGCGAGAAGATGGAATTAACGCAAGGGCCATTTTACTATGGACTGGCTTTTACTATAATTACTATATTTTTCTGGAACACGAACGCAATTGGGATAACTGCCTTAATGGTCCTGTGCGGTGGAGATGGTCTGGCAGACATCTTCGGCAAAAAATACGGGAAAACCATCTTGCCCTGGTCAAAAGTTAAAACTTGGGAAGGAAGTATGGCGATGCTAGTGGGTGGATTTTTATTATCACTCGTTATGGCATTAATCTTCGTCCACTTAAATATCTTCTCTATCGATTATTACAGTTTTCTTCCAAAACTTTTCATCATTGTGATTATTTCTACTCTGATAGAATCAATATCAAAATCTGATATCGATAACATTACTGTTCCATTGGCAGCAATATTCACAGCTTTATTCATCAATCTCTAGGAGCGATATGGTTAAGATAAACGGAAATGCGCTTACGCTTGAAGATGTTATCCAGGTTGCCAGGTATTACGCTCCAGTTTCACTAGATGTTGAAGCTAAAATCAGGATGGAAGAATCCTGGGGCTGGGTAGAAAAGATTAATGATGAAGAACGGCCCGTTTATGGAATCAACACTGGATTTGGTATCTTTTCTGATAAAAAGATCTCAAGAACAGATACAGCAACATTAAGTCGAAATATCATCCTCAGTCACTCTGTCGGTATGGGAAGTTCCCTGCCCGAAGAAGTCGTCCGGGCAGCCATGCTGGTTAGAGCGAATACATTGGCGAAGGGATTTTCAGGTGTTCGTCCGCTATTAGTCGAAACTTTTATCGATATGTTGAATAAAGGTGTAACTCCAATTGTTCCTTCACAAGGTTCCATGGGCTCCTCCGGGGACCTTGGTCCGCTTTCGCACCTGGCATTAGTATTATCGACAGATCAGAACGATGAAGAAAAAGATTCTGGTACGGCTATTTTTAATGGCGAAGAAATGCCGGGAAAATGGGCTATGGAAGCAGCTAGCATTAAGCGAATAATTCTCGGACCTAAAGAAGGTTTGGCTTTGAATAACGGTGCAACATTTTCTGCTGCTATCGGAGCGATTGCGGTTTATGATGCTGAGCGACTTTATCACTCTGCGAACATCTCACTGGCAATGACAATGGAAGCATTACAAGGTTTGTCAGCAGCATTTGATCCAAGAATTCATGCGGCCAGAGGGCAGGTTGGTCAAATCCAATGTGCACATGAAGTTATGAATTTACTTGAAGGCAGCACTTTAATCAATAGTTCAAACAGAATTCAAGATGCATATAGTTTGAGATGTGCTCCACAAGTACATGGCGCCGCGCTGGATGCCATAGGGCATGTGAAAATGATCATCGAAAGAGAGATCAATGCTGCGACGGACAATCCATTACTTTTTGGTTCAGAAGTTGCCCTTTCAGGAGGGAATTTCCACGGCGAACCAATTGGCATCGCACTTGATTATCTGGCAATCGCGATCGCTGAAATTGGCGCGATATCAGAAAGACGGATATTTCGTTTGACAGACGGAAACTTGAATGGAGGTTTGCCATCCATGCTGGTGGACTCTCAAAAAGCCGCTGGTTTGAACTCCGGTTTGATGATGCCGCAATACACCGCAGCTTCCCTGGTTCTGGAAAATCAAACATTAGCCACTCCGGATTCTGTCCACTCATTGCCGACATCAGGGGATCAAGAGGATCATAATGCCAACTCTATGACGGCAGCGCGCCATGCCACAAGGATACTCAAGAATTGTTGGCGAATCATCGCCATCGAGCTATTCACAGCCTCAAGGGCATTGGACTTGCGATTGAGGATGAAACGCAAAGCTATCGTCAGCACGGCAATCTCTGATACTCACAAACAGATCCGTAAGATTGTTCCTTATCAGGCAGATGACAGGTGTTGGGGACAAGACATTGAAAAAGTGTTTGAACTGATCTATCACGCAGAACTTGAAATGCCTGATATTTATCATTGACAATATGCATTGTGTAGATTATCTTAATATTATGGACAAGAATTATCTTATTAACAGACGAAACTTTATAAAAGGGACACTTGGGACTATCGCTGGCACGTATCTAGTGTCGCCAATAAACCGTGTTTTCGCTCAGCTAGAAATTCCTAACTTTGATCGACTTGGTCGCATATGTGCCGGGGGAGAAGGTGCATATTTTGACCTGAAATCAAAACCCAGCATTAACAGTCAAAATGTGGGGGTGATCTATCGGGATGAGGTGGTTCCATGGATAATGGAAGTTGTTGCAACAGCAGTGGATTATAACGATTTTAATCAAAGGTGGGTGGAAACAGACAAAGGCTATATCTATGCAGCATACGTCCAGGCTGTAAAAAACCTGCCAAACGTTCCGCTTTCTACACTGCCAGTTTACGCACAAAATCCGGGAATGTGGGTGGAAGTTACTGTTCCTGTAGCAGACCTTGTGTTAACTGACCCTCCCAGTGGATACTGGCTGCGGACAGTATTGAAACCAAGAATATATTTTGGACAAGTATTTTGGTGTGATGCCATTACACAGGATCAGACTGGACAAATACTCTACCGGTTGTCAGAGAGGGTGGGAAGTTACCCGGATTATTACTATGCTAAGGCGGAAACTTGTAAGCCGATTCCACCAGAAGATATGACTGTACTAAGTCCTGAGGTGGAGGATAAGAAAATCATTGTCAACCTTACTCGACAAACCCTTTCTGCTTATGAAAATGGGCGTGAAGTATTTTTCTGTAGAGTGGCAACAGGCCCGAAATTATCGGAAGGATGGTCCACTCCCCCGGGAGATCATCCAATCTGGCGCAAATTGGTTTCCCTGCATATGAGCGCGAATGCCTCAAAGGGAGAAGCCTTCGATACATCCGGGATAGGATGGACAACTTTGTTCACATCCGAAGGCGCAGCTATCCATGCTGCGTACTGGCACAATGAATTTGGGAAAGCTCGGTCACATGGCTGTGTAAATTGCCTGCCAGATGACGCAAAATGGATCTGGCGATGGACATTACCACATGTGGAATATGACCCGGGTGATTTAATTATACAAGGAATGACCTCGTCCAGTCGTGTGACTGTTCAGGTAGATTAACGGCTGCAAGCATGGATGTTAGCATTGGAATTGCATTTTTTTATGGGTTGGCCAGCTTTCTCTCCCCGTGCGTATTTCCTCTTGTTCCAGCATATATAGGATACCTGAGTGGAAGATCCTTCACTTCAACGAATGGAATCGAAGTTTCCTCCAAGCGCTGGCGGACAGTTATCCATGGAATCGCATTTATTGTAGGTTTCAGTTTCATTTTTATCCTATTGGGATTATCCTTCTCTGTGCTGGGGGGCTTACTTTATGGAATAAGAGATATACTGGCGAAAGTTGGGGGTGTTATCGTGGTGATCTTTGGTATCCATATGACCGGAATTTACCGAATAAAATTTCTTGAATACGATCTCAGGCACCAAACTCCTGTCAGCGAAAACGCAGGCATTTTTTCGTCGTTTTTGATGGGAATTTTTTTTTCCGCTGGATGGTCTCCATGTTTGGGACCTGTATTAGCTTCCATTCTGACAATAGCAATGAATTCAGGAGATGCTTCGAAGGGAATTAGCCTATTAATTGCATATTCAATAGGGATGGGAATTCCATTTTTACTGGCTGCTGTTGGAGTATCATGGATTTCATCAATCCTCACTAAATTCAAGAAAGTTATGAGAGTAACAGAAATAATCATGGGGGTGATCCTAATCATTGTCGGGGTAATGCTATTTACCGGATCTTTCGCACTCCTCTCGCAGTATGGAAATATTATCGATCTAGGGATTTAGGAAACAGTCATGATCACTGTATTTATTTATACTGATGGCCAGCAAACACAAACGGATGAGGTCCTGGTTGAACTGGAGAACTATCAGAGCGAGGTACAACATCAAGTGTCGGTAATAGATATCAGTGAAGATCCAGATGTGTATAAAGCTTACATTGGTAAAACCCCAATTTTAGAAACTGGACCATACCACCTTTATTATCCTTTTAAAGATAATGAAATTATTGTGACTTTAAAAACGGCTGAAGATCGTCAGAATAGATTGGTTGCCAATAACCCAAAGTATGGCGAAAAGATCAATTCTGCACGAAATGTTACAAAAGCCGATCGAATATCCTTCTGGTTGACAAATCACTACATGGCTTTATTAAACACAATCCTCATTGTGTTTCTTGGATTGCCTTTTCTTGCACCTGTGCTGGAAAAAAATGGCGTTGAACTTCCAGCAAAGATCATTTATAAAATCTACAGTCCGTTATGTCATCAGCTGGCTTACCGTTCGTGGTTTTTGTATGGGGAACAATCAACATATCCACGGGAGATTGCCGGGTTAAATAATCAACTGACCTATGAACAAGCCACAGGTTTGGACAGCCATGATGTCAGAGCGGCCAAGAGTTTTATCGGAAATGATAAGATCGGTTTCAAAGTTGCTTATTGCGAACGAGATGTAGCCATTTATGCGGGAATTCTAGCGTTCGGGTTATTGTTTTCAGTAACCGGCAAAAAATTGCATTCCATTCCCTGGTATATATGGATCGTTGTTGGCATGGTGCCTATTGGTTTGGATGGGGTCTCCCAACTTCCCAGCCTGGTTGCGGCAAACCTGAATTGGCTTCCAATGCGGGAAAGTACACCTTTGCTGCGGACAATTACAGGTTTATTGTTCGGCATCACAACCGGATGGTATGGATTCCCCATGATCGAAGAGACGATGCTTGATAGCCGAAAATCCTTAAATAAGAAATTTGCATTGGAAAAGGTAAGCGGATTGAATGATCGAGCATAACCACAACGGCTTAGTTTCATATTCATTTTCAATTTTCGAAAATCATAAATTACAGGCAGAGTTGCTCTCTAGGAAAGGCGGCGTTTCGCAACCACCATGGGATTCTCTGAACATGGGATCAACGGTAGGTGACGAACCGGAGAATGTTAAAGGTAATTTATTGCGGGTTTGTGAGGCATTTAACATTGATAACGACAATATTTACGATGTCTGGCAGGTTCACAGTGCGAATATTGTTTATACAAATACTCCAAGACATAAGTCGCAAGCTCATGAAAAGGCAGATATTATCATTTCTGATAGGCCAGGATTGAATTTATTGATGCGATTCGCAGATTGTGTCCCATTGTTTATTTATGATCCGATCAGTAAGGCTGTTGCCATTGGGCATGCTGGATGGCAGGGGACAGTTAAGAATGTCGCTGGAACCATGGTGCGTGCGATGACATCTCAATTCAGTTCAAACCCTGAAGACTTACTGGCAGCGATAGGGCCGGCAATTTGCATGGAACATTACCAGGTCGGTTCTGAGGTGATAGAATCAGTTCAGGCTATAATGAATAGAAGAAAGTGATTCTGTGATCCAGCATGATAATGGTATGTCATTTCTTGATCTAAAGAAAGCAAATGAGCTCCAATTTCGCAAATCTGGTGTGTTGTCAGTTGAAAATTCGGGAATTTGCACTTTCTGTGACAATGAGAACTGGTTTTCTCACAGAAAAGGTCAGGGGATAACAGGAAGGTTCGGCGCTTTTATTAAGCTGTTAGAAGCATGATGAAATATTTTGTTCAGGAAATCAATGCTAACTATAAAAGGCTGATGGATGATGTGTATAATTCGTCTTCAAAGGCTGGTAGAGATTTTTCGTCAATCAAAACGATTTTGGTAACGAAGTATCAACCAGTTGAAAAGATAAATGCCGCTATTCATGCAGGTGGGACGCACTACGCAGAAAACTATCCAGAAATGTTGATCCCCAAATTGGATGGCATCATAGAAATGCCAGGATTAAAATGGCATATGATCGGACACATTCAATCCCGCAAGAGTGGTCTTGTGGTCGAGCATTTTGATTATGTGCATTCTGTGGATAGCCTGAGGATTGCCCAAAGATTGAATTCAAAAGCCATGGAAACAGGTAAAAAACTGCCGGTTCTTATTGAAATCAATTCAGGTCAGGAAGCCTCGAAATATGGGTTTAATGTTGCTGAAAAAGATGGGTTTTCAAAATTCCTGGATATATTAGTTGAGGTATCAAATTATGAGGGATTGGTTTTAAACGGTTTCATGACGATGCCACCTATTACGGAACATGCAGAGGATAGCCGAAACTATTTTTCCGCGCTAAATAATTTGATGGCCAGGGTGAATGAGAAATTACCACATCTGGGATTGAGTGAATTATCCATGGGAACAAGCCAGGATTATCAGGTGGCTATCGAGGAAGGCGCTACCTATATTAGAATTGGTACAAAGGTTTTCGGAGAGAGAGAAAAATGAGCGTATTTATTGTAAATGGTTTGATTCAAGTTTTGCAGGCAGCCACTAACATATTTATTTTGTTAGTCATCTTTAATGTTTTCCTGCCTTACTTTTTGCCTCCCACGAACAGGTTTAGAGAAATTGTAGACAGGATAGTAACTCCATTCCTTCGGTTAATCCAAAAATATGTACCACCTATAGGACGGTTTGATTTTAGTCCTGTTGTATTGGTGATTCTTGTACAATTGGTGGCTTACCTTCTTACATCATTACTCCACAGCCTGGTTGCATAGTTTTCTTGAGAGATTCGGGCAAAGAATGTAAGATTCAAATTCACGTCTCTCCTGGGTCCAAAATCAACAAAATTCAGGGGATATCTGCGGAATTTGTAATCAGCATTAAAATCACAGCTCCCGCAATTGAGGGGAAAGCTAATTCCGGGTTAATTAGATATTTGTCAGAGGTTTTGGGAATGCCAAAATCCAGGTTTACGCTGGAACGCGGCGACAGATCGAGAGATAAGCTGGTTAAAATTCGAGGATTGTCAAACGATGAGGTGCTTGATAAGTTGAGGCATCATGTCAATATACAAGATTAGGATTGAAAACCATATTTTTTAGAGGATGGCAGCTCAAATCCAGATAATGACATTTTCCAAAGTGTATAAAAAGCAGCCTCTGTTACTTGATTTTGATGCGTGAACATGACATCATAAATTCGAGCAATGATAGTTTCAGAAATATTCGTACTCAGATATTCCAGTGAGCCATAGATTTCTTCATCCGTACCGGTATCGAGTATTTTTAGCAGTAATGGAATGGGTTGGATCCCGGGGGAAATCCCTTCACCGGTTGTGCTGGCTGCCTGGATCAACCAAGGGCACAGATGCGGATCATTTAGTTTATGGGGAATGCATGGGTCTGTGCCATCTGCAATTTCCAGCGCCTGGGTAGCAGCTGTACGAACAACCCATTGTCCTTCCTGGATCTGTAATTGCTGGAGCAAATCATAAGCCCACTTATTCCTTAGAAGCCCCAAACCAAATACTACAGCCCGGCGTACGAGGATATCCTGGTGAGCAATGCCATCTTTTAGGACTGAATGTCCTTCGAATCGATCCAATGTTAACATTTCTGCCGCAGTTCTTCGCAGGTTTTCATCCGCCTGGAGGAGGATTTTAACTGTGAACTCGAGGGTATCTTCTCGCTGCATAGCGAACAAGGCCATACAAGCGGCGGATCTGACGGAGGTATTCTGATCACCGAGGACATCCGCTAGACGGTTGATTGAAGTTTGTTCTTGCAGGTAGCCACAACCTAAAGATGCAAGAATCTTGATATTTGAATATCCGGATAACAAATAACCATTAAATAGCGCGCCTAACCCCTTTTCGTTCGACAGGCAAAGGGCAGCCAGAGCTTTGCAACGCACAGAAAATGGAACCGTGTCTGTATTGAGAATCTGGGCAAGGCGTTTAAGAATCTGGGGACGCCAGATACTGGCAGGTTTGCAATCTCTCAACCAGTGAGCATAAGAAAAAAGTTTGGTGTGCAGTGGTAAATCATTATCGACATCGTGATAATCGATGTATTGAGAAATATCGATCGAGTGGGTTAAATAATTTAATGCGGTTTCCTTGCCTGCCCATTCCGGCTGATTGAAAATGGATTGAAATTGACCGTTACGAATTACCGCATTACTGGCCAGGAAACCCAGAAACAAGGGGTGTGTAAAAATAGTGTTCCCCTTAATAGTTTCCTGAAGGACCAAACCGTGGGATTTTAGAGATAATGCTTTTTTGGGGTTAATGGATTCTGCTGATTGGTGTGGATTTTCATCATCAGAGAGTAGCTCCGGTGCGTAATGATTCATCTCATACTTATTGATGATAGGATTTTCGCTTATCAAAGTCTGGTAAGCTAACACTTCAAGTGAATTACGCAAAGTCTTATTTGGGACGATATTATCAATATATGAATTCATAATATCAAAAGAATTTTTACCTGTTTCGGCCCCATTTAACATTGTAATTACTTGAATCGTGAGCTCTAAAGGGGTGAGACGATTCCTTTCTTGCTGAAACCAGTTTCTGACTGAATGTATTAGTAGTAGCTCGTCTGTTCCGGAAGAATTAAGGTTAACATTAGAAGAATAGACATGAACTATCCTGGAAATAAAATCATTGATCGCATTCTGGTTCCATATCCCCATGGCCATTGGCGCAATGTTATCCAGCACGAAACCATCAAGATAATCGAGCGGAGCTGTGATCAACAAGCGAAAATTGGTTTTTATGGTATTGCGGAAATTCTTAATAAATGAATAGCACTCTGATATAAGATTTCTCGGCAATTCATCGATACCATCGATCATGAGTAAAATTTCATTTGCCTGGAATGCTGATTCAGTGATTTGTTTGAGCCTATCCGATCTAATCTCAGGATAATAATCACACAAAATCCCAGTCAATGTCTTCATGGGGTCAGAAGGATTATTGGATTCAACAATATCACGCGCGTGAATAAACAATGGTAGAGGTGATCCTAAATAATCTACTTTAGGGGAATTGTTAATGATGAGCAATGCCAGGTAAGCCAGGGCAGTTGTTTTTCCAATTCCCGATTTACCTATTAACGCAATATTTAATCCACCTTTCAGGACGTCAGCGATGCTGACATGTTTCACAGAATAAGGCGCCACGAATTCCGGCCAATCAGGCAGGTATGGGAGCACTTGATGGACAAGACTATCAGCAAAAACGGTTGTATCCGGGGAAATTTGCAACGGAGGGGGTAGCAAGACTGGAGGAATTACTATTTCAGAAAGCGGACATGTGTTTGAAAGCAGGTGAATAGATTCGATGTGCAAAGCTTCTAGCAGAAGGAATCGCTTTCGAACGGCTGCAGGTGTACCACCCAAAGATTGAGATGATTTACTTTTGACCTTACTCTGGTTTATATTCTTCATAGATCCATATTTTGAAATATACCATGATGAGATTATTTGCTGTAAATAATTCTTCCGCATCCCTGGCAAAATATCAGGTCTGGGCTTATTCTGGCTTTTTGCCATTCAGCCTGTGAAATTTCGGCGCCACAGGCAGAGCAGGCACTCTCGGCGACATCAGTTACTGCAATACCAGATTTTGCAGCCCTGAGCCGATTGTATGCTGACAGGTCGACTGCTTGCAGCGATTTCTCTGTTGCGCCACGTTCGATCTGGACTTTTTCCAATTCTTTAATATTTACTCCCAACTCTTGCTTTAATGCATTATTCAACCCTTGCTTTTTGGAAAATTCGGTATTGAATTCGTTGTCCAATTTTGCCAGCAAAAGCTGCTGGGTTTCTGTATTAAGCATCAATTCCAACTCTTGTTCTTCAGCGAGGGTTAGTTGTTTTTTTAATGAGGTGATCTCCTTTTGTAAATCCTGCAGCTCTTTGGGATTACTGATGGAACCTCCATACAGCGAGCTTTCACTTTGTTCGATCTTTATTCGCAATGTCGTCGTTGCGAAGGTGGCGTCCTTCAACTTTTGGTCAAGTTGATAAGCTGAATTCTTCTCTTTTGCGATTTTATCCTTCAACTTTAATATGGAGCTTTCATCTGATAGTTGTTTTTCTAGAGCAGAGATCCGACGTGTAAGTTCGTCGATCTTTGTATCGAGCACTTGTAATCTGTAGAGATTGGCTGATTTATTCATGACATTGATTATAGAATTTGATGGAACGAAAAGCAAGGAAAAAACGTCGGTTGTGATGCTCGGTTATCTACTGTATACTTTTCGTTAGTGATCAAATGAATAAGAAATATACCCTTTTACTTTTTTTGTTTATCATATTGTTAACAGCGCCTTACTTTGTATCCAAGAGTTTGGTGAGCGTTTCATACCATTACTCTGGATTTTTAGTGAATCCTATCGATGGTAATTCCTATCTTGCCAAAATGCAGCAAGGACAGGCTGGAGAATGGTTATTCAAACTCCCATATACAAGTAATCCGGGAGAAGGTGTATTTCTTTTCACATACTATCTTTTCCTGGGTCATATCGCTGGAATACTTCAAGTAGCAAACATATGGATATTTCATCTGGCGCGCTTGATTAATGCGGTTTTCCTATTTTATGTCCTTAAGGTTTTCCTTAAGGATTATTTCGATCGGGATTGGTCATTTTATACGCTTGGAATTCTCTCTTTTGGATCAGGACTTGGGTGGCTGGTTCTTGCGGCGGGCTGGATAAATTCAGATTTTCTAATCCCGGAAATGTATCCATTCCTTGCATCCTTTGTAAATCCTCATTTTCCCCTTGCGCTCGGGCTGATGGTGCTGATCCTCAAGTTGACCTTTAAATGTACTGCAAGGCCAGCTTGGATACAATTGTTATTGATCTCTCTTTTGTTGATCATTCAACCTTTTTCTGCGGTCATAGTTATCTGTATTTCAGGGTTCACCTTGGTAATGAAATGGAAGGAGATAAATCGCCTCAGAATCATGAGCTTACTCCCGCTCATTATTCCAACAAGTATCTTCGGATGGTATCTCATCTCGATTATCAGCAGCAATCCAGCCATTCAGAACTGGAATAGCCAAAACCTCACTCCAGCCCCTCCTTTTTGGGATTTAATACTTGCCTTGGTGCCAATGCTTATTCCGGCTTTGTATGGGGTATATATAATAATTAAAAATAAGGAATCGAAATTCTATCCTTTCATAATCTGGTTAGGGATCGCCTTAACTATGGTTTTTCTACCGCTTAATTTACAACGAAGGTTTCTGATCGGGCTTTATATTCCTATCTGCATTCTGGGTGTTCAAGGATTGTTGTATCTTGCTCTGATATCTCCACGAAAGGTAAATACGCTTAAAAGAGTGATTATTGCCACAGCTTTGCCATCGAATCTATTATTGATGGGTTTAGCAATTTATGCAGTGGCAAATTATGATCCGCTGCTTGTGATGAAAAAAGGTGTATGGAATTCCTTCAGTTGGGTAAATGAGAATTTAACTGATGCTCATATTATATTAACTACACCGGAATACGGACTATTTCTTCCTGCTTACACATATCAACGAGTCATCTACGGACACCCATTTGAAACTTCCAATGCAGCGGAGAATCTGATTAATTTAGAAAAGTATTTCTCAGGGATGACTGCTCCCGAAAGTATTGCGTATGTCACTGCAGAGGGAGTGGATAATATTCTAATTGATGGAGATAATCCAATTATTGAAATGTATAGTCTTCTTTCCAAATACCCATTGATATATGAAAACGACGATGTCAAGATTTTTCAAGTTAAAAAATAAGCTTGCCATAGCGTTGCTCGCTTTACTCCCACTCTTAGTGATGCTGCCTACAATGGGATCAATCAACTATCCAACTGGAGGAAGGTATTCTGATCTGGCAATCACTCACTTACCAAACGCCGAATTTATCAGATACTCCATCCTTCAGTATGGGCAGATTCCGTTGTGGAATCCAATGATAATGAGCGGATATCCATTCGTCGGGGATCCGTTGTCGGGACTCTGGTATCTACCTGGATGGATATCATTATTTTTTCCTCTTCCATTCGGGATTAATTTGTTACTTTATTTTCACATCGTTTTCGGTTCTATCTGCATGTATTTTCTGCTCAAGAAATTGGGTGCAAGAACAATTATCGCCCTCGTTTGTGCAGCTGGTTTCGCTTTGTTGACTAAATCATACGCACATTATGGCGCGGGGCATATCACTTTTCTTTATGCTGTGTATTTAACACCGGCTTTGCTGCTCTCAGAAACAATAAAACAAAGGACGAAGGAGAGTTTCAGTGTATTGACGATTTTCATGGCGCTATTGATAATACTCGCAGATATTCGGTGGTTTCCTTTTGCATTATTCGCATGGTTGTGCATCTCCCTAATTACAGAGCGTTATCCTGATAATTCGGGGCAATCAAGCTACAAAAAAATTATCCAATTTGTTGGTAACTGGCTCCCCAGGTTAAGATCCATATTTGTGGAAAATATATTTGCAATTCTTATGGCTTCGCCTTTTTTGCTTCCCTTTTTTGAATTCTTGCTTCGTTCCACCCGGATAAGGATCTCTGCCGGGGAAAATTTAATTCATTCTTTGCCTGCAGAACGGTTGTTAGGTTTAATCATTCCACCCGTCGGTGGCTTTTCGGAATGGGTCATCTACCCTGGAATTGCAATTATTTTACTTGTCACAATATCGTTTCTCACAAGAAATTGGCGGATAATATTTTTGTCGGTAATATTTTTGTATACCCTTCTTTGGGCACTCGGTGATCAAATACCTTTAGTGAGCTTCCTGGCATCCATTCCAGGATTGAACCTGATCAGGGTTCCACCACGGGGAATATTCCTTGGTGAGTTGATGGCTTTGTTATCAGCTGGATTGACTCTGGAATGGCTTGTAGAATCAGCGAAATCCGGCCGTGCGAAACAAATTCTCCCGGTAGTAGTGATTGTTGGTGGATTTATCGGATTTCTTGGGGTGGGTGTAATAGTAGTGAACAAGGGGTTATCCCACGAAATGCTACAGATGCTCCTTGTAGTTTTGTTCGTGGTAACCGCTTTAATAATTATCCTTTTTACAAACAGAAAATTGTTTGGGGTAGTTTTTCTTGGCGTCGTCTTAATAATTGATCTATTTATTGTGGATATTTCGCAATTTTCTTCAACCCCATCTGGACAGTTAATAAAAAGTGAAGCCTTCAAGATAATTTCGAAGGACAGGATTCTTTATAGAGCTTATTCTTCCTCTTATGCCATTCCGCAAGAAATAGCCATGGAAAGTGGAATTGCATTAGCCCAGGGTGTCAATCCCATGCAAGTGGCCGATTATGTTGAATTCATGGTTGATGCTTCTGGTATTCCGAATAAAGTATATGGGGTTGTTGTCCCTCCTTTGCAAACGCAACCGCTCGGTAACCAAGCGCCAAACGATGGCCCGGACAGGAACCGGTTGGGATTATTAAATGTGAAGTATATTGTGGAAGACCATCCGATTGCTGCCTTAGAAGGAAATAAACCAATTTCTAACACAAATGGAATATATATTTACCAGAATGAGCTCGTGCTTCCACGAATTTATTTTTTGAAAGCTGGCAAGGTGCTTCCCTCTGGAATAAAAAGTGTGAACTCTTCGCCGAATGAAATAAAAGTGGAAGTCAGCGAAGGTGGAACTTTGATATTTAGCGAAATTTGTTATCCGGGCTGGAGGGCATGGGTGGATGGCAAAGAAAATTCGATAAGTTGTTATGATGGAATTTTTCGCATGCTAAAATTAGAAAGTGGCGGCCACCGAATAATTATGCGGTATCAACCTGACGCAATGTATGCCGGTTTAATTGTCTTCGTTGTAACCCTTAATACCATCATCGTTCTGAAAAAACAAAGCTAATGATCGAAAAACAAGACCGTAATGGTTTTTTCCTCACTTTCATAGGACTTATATTTATTACAACACTACCTTATTTTCTGGCGTATTATGCTCAAGGAAATGAATGGGTATTCAGTGGTTTTTTTATCGGCGTAGATGACGGAAATTCTTACATAGCCAAAATGCTTTCAGGAATGTATGGAAGCTGGTTGTTCAAAACGCCGTATACAACAACTCCTCAAAAGGGGGTATTCGCTTTCCTTCCTTACCTGCTGATCGGTAAACTAGCAAACCCGCCAGCCTCACATATTCAGCTAATTATGCTTTACCAGGTATTCCGTTTAGCAGGGATATTCGTTTATCTTCTAGGCGCGTACAATTTTCTAAGAATTTATTTGAAGTCCACCAAATATCGAATGTTCGGATTAATACTTTTGTCAATAGGCGGAGGGTTAGGTTGGGTATTGGTAATTTTTGGTAAAGTGAGTATTTTTGGATCGATTCCTTTGGATTTTTACTCTCCCGAGGCTTTTGGATTTCTAAGTCTCTTTGCTCTGCCTCACCTGGCTATCGCCAGAGGTTTAATGTTCGCTGCCTTAACTGCTTATATGGCAACGACAAACCAGAATCATATAGTTATCAGATATCAAAAAATTTTGCCAGGAGTGATTTTATTCATTAGTGGAATCTTCCAGCCATTGAGTTCTGCAATCGGTTTATTAATAATTTCCATATTCAGCGTCTCTCTTGTTCTTTCGCGGAAGAATATTAAGAACACTTTCAATTCAGAAGCAATTAAATTATTGTATACAGCGATACCAGTAATACCGATTATTAGTTATTACATATTTGTCCAATTTCTTGACCCATTTTACAAGGCATGGACAAGACAAAATATTATCACTTCACCCCATCCAATCCATTACTTGTTTGCGTACATAGTTCCCATCGCAGTAATAATAATTTTTTACAAAACGATCAGAAGCCAATTAAATGACCCCAATATAATCTTTCTGGTTCTTTGGATACCGATATTCTTGTTGCTACCATATATTCCCTATAACTTACAAAGGCGCTTGCCGGATGGGATATATTTTGCTCTCATTGTTTTCATGCTTTTTGTTTTAGAAAAAAATAGATGGAAGTATGAAGTCCTTGTAAATGCATTTCTCGGGATGATCCTGATTATTTCAACAATATTAATTATCATCAATGGAATAATTGCGGGGAAGAATCATTATGAACCTGTTTTTATTCCACGCGAAAAAGCTGAATCGTACCAACAAATTAATAGCTCAATTGAACCACACTCAAACGTATTGTCAAATTTTCAAACCGGGAACGAACTACCTGCGTGGAGTCCTGTATATGTGGCAATGGGGCACGGACCAGAGAGTATCTTCTTAAGCAAAGTAAAAGTGGATGCAGAGGAGTTTTATGACCCTCAAGGTTTAGATGCACCCAAAATAAGCATTTTGAAAAAGTACAATATCGATTATGTATTATATGAAAAGGAAGTGGAACTGGTACCACGGACGGATGGGGCGTTGCCATGTTATCTTGAAGACATGCTGGATACAAATTATTACTTTTTATATAAAGTTGTGAACTGTGAAGAATAACAAAAAATTTGTTCAATATATTGCGAACAATTATCCTTATGTAGCAACTTGGGTAGGTCCAGTGCTATTAATTGGTTCTTTATTACTTGCAGGAAAAGTAGTATTTTGGGGAACAACCTATTTGCAATTTCTTCCATGGCATTGGGCGGGTTGGGAGTTAATAAAGGAGGGAGCTTTTCCGTTATGGAATAGCTATAACGGGTATGGAGCCCCACTCCTCGCGAACTATCAATCCGCATTTTTTTACCCCCCCAATTTGATATTGTGGTTGTTTGCACTCATTGATGGTATTCGCGGCATAGCTATCGGCCAGTCACTTCTCGTCTTGATGCACCTGGTTATTTCAGGTTATGGCATGGTTAATCTGGCGAAGGAGACTGGATTATCGAAACCTGGACAGGCTGTCGCCGGCATTGCATATTCTCTCAGCGGTTATCTGGTTGCCCGAGCTTCGTTTTTAAGTATGAATGCTGCTTTGGCATGGATTCCATGGATATTGTTTTATGGATTGCGCATAGCTAATATTTCAAATATTAAAATGATTTTTCGATCCAGAGATGTATTGTTCTCACTCTTAGCGGTCAGTATGCTTTTACTATCCGGCCACGCGCAATTAGCGTGGTACGCGCTCAGTATCTACTTTATTTGGACAATTACTTTTAGCATAGTCCGCAATGGATTCAAGCAGGTATGGCTTACGATCGGTATCTTGGTAATCGCCATGCTTTTGTCCATCGGTTTATCAGCGATCCAACTGTTGCCAACTGCTGAATTATTGATCAATTCTCAGAGGTCGTCCAGCGTAGAGTATTCCTACGCCCTGAACTATTCGTTTTGGCCATGGCGCTTTTTAACGCTTTTATCTCCTAATTTATTTGGTAATCCTGCACATGGAAACTACTGGGTAACAGCCGATAATTTTTGGGAAGATAATATCTATGTTGGCGTTTTGACAATAATTTTCTCCGTTATAACGGTCATTAGATTGCTGATTGGCAAATACAAAAATGACTTTCAAAAAAAGGTCCTGGTGTGGTTTTCAATAGCAACAATATTTCTCTCAATTATTTTTGCACTCGGCAAAAATACCCCGATTTTTATTTTTTTATATCGATATATCCCCACTTTTAATATGTTCCAAGCACCAGCACGCTTTACAATCTGGATGATTATTTTCCTGCCGATTTTAGCCGGGTTGGGGATCGAGAAATGGACAAAACCGACAGGAAAGTGGTTGTACTGGTCCAGATTGTTGGCAGCAGGAGCTGTGGGCAGCACGGTGACCAGCATTCTCATTTGGATATATTTTAATAACATGTTTCAGGTAACATATATTAGGGGAATTGTTGAAACTGGAATTCTACTGACAATTTTACTGTTTATCAATTTATTCGTAACTAACCAGAGAAAGGATATGTATCGACATAAACCTGGTTTGATCGCTGTTGTATTAATTTTTCTGCTTTTTGATCTTGTTTACAACAATTGGGGGGTGAATCCAGGGTTTAACCTGTCTGCGATGAAACAGATGGACCTGCGGGCAAATAATATTGAAGGGCAATCATTAATTTACCAAACTTTATCCTCAGAAGAGGAAGTTAAGTTCACAAAGTTTTTTAGGTTTGATTCTTTTCATCCTGAAGATGGGTGGGAGGCATTACCGGAATACTTCTTACCCAATTCAAATATATTGGGGGGATTCGCAACCGTCAATAATTTTGACCCATTATTACTTTCCCGCTACGATAAATTTTTGAGTATCATTGCGCCACTTCTGGAGCAAAACGATCTTGTATCAAATGCTTTTTGGGGTGTTCACAGAATAATAACTGACGGGCAACGGTTTTCCGTGAAAATTATTGAAGATGATACACATCGTATTAGGTGGTTTACCTGCAATAGATCTTCCAGAAATGAGGAAGAATCCATTTCTGAATTGAACAAGATCATTTTAGATGAAACTTATATGACAAGAGTAGTCGTCGAGAATTCCGTCATTCAAATATCCGAGTGCGGAGAAGAAGAAAGCAAACTTGTTATTCTTGAATATGAATCACACCCCCTCGAGACACGGATAAAAGTGGATGCCTCTGGTAATGGTTGGCTTATGCAGTTGAGCACAAATTATCCCGGCTGGGTTGCATTCGTTGATGGAAAGGAAGTAGATTTATATTATGGGGATGTTCTTTTCAAAACGATCTACTTATCCGCAGGAAAGCATGAAATTGAGTTCATCTATCGACCTAACGTTTTCCAGTTGGGCTTGTTTACAACCATTGTTTTTATTATATTACTTATAGGATATATAATTTTACAAATGAAATTAAGGAAATCAGATGAAATATACAAAAAAACCAGTGATTGAACTTTATAATCACCTATTACATAATATGACCAAGGTCATTGTGGGAAAAGAAGAGGCTTTGAAGCTCTCAATTATTGCCCTTATCTGCCAGGGTCATATATTGATCGAAGATGTTCCGGGTGTAGGTAAAACAGTTTTGGCGAAGAGTCTTGCAAAATCTCTTGGTTGTGATTTCAAACGTATTCAATTTACCCCAGATATGCTTCCTGGGGACATCACAGGCATATCTATTTACAATCAGAAAAATAAGTCGTTCGAGTATAAACCGGGTCCTATCATGACTTCAGATTCTACTCGCTGATGAGATCAATAGAGCCACTCCCAAAACACAATCTGCATTACTGGAAGCGATGGAGGAGCGGCAAATAACTGTTGATGGCGAGACATTCAAACTGCCATCTCCTTTTATCGTCTTGGCGACGCAAAATCCGATTGAATATGAAGGCACTTTCCCCTTACCGGAAGCTCAATTGGACAAATTCCTTATCAAAATTCGTTTGGGCTACCCGTCTGCAGAAGATGAAGTGAAGATCCTTAGTAATCAAAAATATCAACATCCGCTCGTAACTTTATCTGAGACGATTGAATTAAATGAGCTTCTGGAAGTTCAAGATATGGTAAAAGATGTTTATATCTCTGAAAAGGTGAAGAAGTATATAGTGGCTTTGGTGCGCTCCACCCGGGAGCATCCGGATGTTTACCTGGGATCCAGTCCGAGAGGTTCTCTCGGTTTGATGCATACAAGTCAGGTACTTGCTATTATCAACGATCGTAAATTTGTACTCCCCGATGACGTAAAAGAACTCGCATTGCCAGTATTGGCGCATCGAATTGTCATCAATCCGGGAGGTAGGGTAAAAAATATCACTTCAAGCATGGTGGTAAAAGAGATCCTCTCCCGCTTACCTGTTCCTGGTGGTTCCGACCTGGATAGTATGGAATGAAACTTGGGAAGTATTTTCTTGTTTATCTGGGAACCCTGATACTCATTACAATACTCCTGTTAGTTTCGGGTGACAAATTCTTCTACAGGATGTTCTTTTTCCTTATGACATTATTTGTATTGTCTGTATTTTTGGGTTATTTTTCCCTTCATGGTGTTCAAATCACCAGAACTTGCCGAAATGATCGAATGCATATCGGGCAACTCCTTGAGGAGAAGTATGAGGTATATAATGGTTCTCCAATTGTAAAATTCTGGATGGAAATACGAGACGGATCCAACCTTCCTCATTCGGCAGGTTCTCGAATATTGACTTTTATCGGGCCATTTCAGAAACGTAGCTATGTTTCCTACACATATTTATCCAAGCGCGGAGAATTCTTATTAAGCCCAATTCATATCAGATCTGGAGATATATTTGGAATGTATACGAAGGAAAGAATTATTTTATCAGATGAAAAAATACTGGTAACCCCATACGAATTTAATATCAAAGATAGCATTACACCACTGGGATTACTTCCAGGTGGAAAAGTTCAAAGAAATAAAAGTTCTTTGGCTTCATCATACACCTCTGGAATACGGGAGTATTTCCCGGGGGATCCTCTGAACCACATTCATTGGAAAAATACTGTAAGGCATAATCATCTCATGGTTAAAGAATTTGATCAAGACCCACGCGCCGATGTTTGGATCATTATTGATGCGTGTTCCAGATCGCATTATGAAAAAATTCATAATATCGATGATGAGCGATCCCAAGGCTGGATATTTAGACCAGGTGTGGTTCGCTATCAACCGGACAATTCATTGGATATTTTAGCGAGCATTGGGGCGTCGTATGCAAAATATTATGTTGAGCATGGGCAAGCGGTTGGTTTGTTGGCATTCGACAATGCTCACATCACATTGCCAGCCGAACGAGGGGAGAGGCAATATTTAAAAATTCTTGACCATGTTTCCATGCTGAAAGGTGTCGGAAAAATTGATCTATATGAATTGGTAACTTTCCAATCAAGATTCTTACCTCGTGGCAGCCTGGTCATAATGATTACAGCAAGTGATCAGGTGGGAGTTGTCTCCGCTGGGATGGAGTTGACTTCGCGAGGCTTTCATCCACTGGTGATTATGCTTGACCCGATCAATCTGGGATTTTCCTCGGATATTACTCATATTAAAGAGAAAATGGATCAATTGCAAATCCATAATATTTTCATTGGCAAGATTAATAATATCAGAGATATTGAAAAAATAGTTTTTGTTAAAGCGGAAAAGTTACCTTCGAAATGGGTAAATTGAATTCCACAATCTTCATTTTGTATAAAACTGATGGCGGATTTGTTTCTTTTCAAGTATGATGTATTCTATATCAATGCGAAAAATTCCATTTATCGCTATGGTATAATCTGCAGGAAATTCAAAATCTGAGCAGAAGAGCATTGGGAACAAGGAGTTAACATTGTCATTTAATCCCCTCAATTGGTTGCTGGGATTTTTTTCACTGGATATTGGAATCGACCTGGGAACTGCCAACACTCTTGTAAATGTTCGTGGAAAAGGTATTGTCATTAACGAACCTTCCTGGGTAGCAATCGATAAAAAGACGCGAAAACCACTAGCAATTGGATCTCGGGCTAAAGAAATGGTTGGGCGCACCCCAGCTAATGTCCTGGCTGTACGACCTTTACGTGATGGAGTTATTTCAGAATTTGAAATAACTCAGGCAATGCTTGAATATTTTATTGGTAAAGCTCATCAGCAAAGTATTGTTCCGCTTCCAAGCCCCCGGGTTGTGGTTGGCATTCCTTCTGGAGCAACAGAAGTAGAGAAAAGAGCTGTTTATGATGCTGCAAGATCTGCTGGAGCGCGAGAAGCATACTTGATCGAAGAACCATCTGCTGCTGCTTTAGGGGCTGGGTTACCGGTTACTGATATTAAAGGATCCATGATCGTTGACATTGGAGGTGGAACAACAGAAGTGGCCGTGATCTCAATGGGCGGAATTGTTGTTTCACGTTCTTTACGCGTAGCCGGTGACGAGATGGATCAAGATATCATTACCTACCTGCGCAACAAATATAATTTACTCATTGGCGAGTTAATGGCTGAGCAAGTGAAGATTGCCATCGGGTCAGCCTATCCGTTACAGACTGAAAAAACGATGGCAATACGAGGGCGTAATTTGGTAACCGGCCTGCCGGAAACCCTTGAAATATCCTCGGTGGAAATTCGGGAGGGGATATCAAACTCGATACGGGTGATCGTGGATACGATAAAAGATGCCCTGGACGAAGTGCCTCCTGAAATCGTTTCCGACTTGCTTGAAACTGGTATCTGTCTTGCAGGTGGAGGATCCCTGGTGCTGGGATTGGCAGAAAGATTGAGCGACGAACTTAAACTACGAGTATGGATTGCTGAAGATCCAATGACCTGTGTTGCACGTGGCGCTGGAATAGTGTTTGAGAATTTGGAGAAATATGATCGGTTCCTTGTCGGGTTGGAACGGATTAGCGGGAAGTAAACATCCCAAATTCCTATTGGAAAGTAAATGAAAAATATTCCTCCCCGTAATATTTATGCGGGAATACTTGTTTTTATCATTGTTGGTGTTTTGTTGCTGGCCTTGAGCGGTTATACAAACCCAATATTTGATAGCGCCCTTAAACCTTTTATTAATATTCAGAGTTGGGTATCTATTCGGTATTTGGCTGTGAAAGATTTTTTAACTGTCCCCAGGGATGTTGTAAGTTTGCGCCAAAGAAATGCTGAACTTGAAGCAGAACTATCCAGGTTACAAACTCAGGTTATCGAGTTACAACAACAAATGAATGAAGCTCAGGTTTTATATGCATTGTTGGATTTCGCCAGAGCAAATCCTGAGAATCAATATATTGCATCTAATGTAATTGGGCGAGACCCAAGTCCATTTTTACATTATGTGATCATCGATCATGGTTCGGATTTTGGGATTAAACATGGCATGCCTGTCGTAACACAAAATGGATTGGTCGGAACGGTTGATGCGGTTACAGCCGGCGCAGCAAGAGTTCAATTAATAAATGATCCAGCATCCATTGTGAATGTAAAATTAGAGAGCTCTAGCACAGAAGCCTCTGTCACCGGTTCTGTTACTGGTGATATCCAATTGTCAATGCTTCCGCAGGATATTAATATCAACCTGGGGGAGATCATCTTAACATCAGGCCTGGGTGGTAAGTATCCACCGAACTTGCTTGTTGGCCAAATAACCGGTGTCACCAAGCTAGTTAACGATTTATTTCAAGAAGCAAATATTCAAAGTTCTGTCGATTTTAATAACCTGGGTGTTGTTTTGGTAATAACAAACTTCAGACCTCTTGAAATCCAACCGCTTATTCCAAACTAAGCGTAATAATTGTGACAATTATCATTGGTATTCCAGTAATCATTATGCTAGTAATCTTGCAATCTGCAATTGTGAGTAGAATAAACCTTTCATTTGGTTCTGCAGATATCGTTCTACTCGTCTTGATTGCGCTAGGACTTCAGGTCGAAACGAAACGAACTGTATTGTGGTTTGCATTTGGCGGATTAGTTTGGTCAATAACTAGTTCAGCGCCATTAATGTACCCCTTAATTCCCTATATTATTATAGGGGTTATTATTGTTTATCTGAGAAAAAGAATTTGGAGAATACCAATGTTAATGATGATCATTTTGTCATTCATTGGAACATTAATTTGTTTTGTTTTCGCTTACTTAGTTATATATTTCACTCGAACTCCATTACCTTTTACTAGCAGTCTACTCGATGTAGTAATACCGAGCATAGCGCTCAATGTTGCAATAGGGATTCCGATTTATTTATTGGTCAAAGACTGGTCAAAGTGGTTGAATCCCAGAGAAGATGAATGAAAAATAAATCAAAAAATAGCACTTACTTTGATAATTGGCGTTTAAATTCGTTCTTTATCGTAATAACACTTGTTTTTGGATTCTATCTTTACAAGTTGTTTGATCTACAAATCATTCAGGGGAAAGAATATTTAGCACAAGCTGATGAAAACAGAATATCCAAGAAAAGCGATCCAGCGCCACGCGGAAATATCTATGATAGGAATGATGTTCTCCTTGCAGATAACATACCATCATTCAATGTTTCTATCACGCCAGCTTACCTGCCCGAAGATGAAGGCTCATTGCAAAAGGTATATACGGATTTATCTGCGTTAATCAAAGTTCCTGTGAGCAATGGAGAAATTAATGATGAAACTGTTAGGAATTTTTCACCATGTATTACCGATTTTGGAATTACTCAAATTGTTGAAATAGGTAGAACAAATGCTCCATTCGTGCCGATAGAGATTAGCTGCAATGTTCCAGAATTGATTGCGATGATAGTCCGTGGAAAACAAACCGATTGGCCGGGGATCACTCTAGAGATACAGCCTATACGAGATTATCCCACAGGCGAATTGACATCAGAAGTTATTGGATTCCTTGGGCCAATACCAGCCATTTACGAAGAGGATTATAAGCAGCAAGGATTTGTTCCAGGTAGAGATAAAGTAGGATATGCTGGAGTTGAATCAACATTTCAGGATGAATTGGCAGGAAAAAATGGGGAACGATTGGTTGAAGTGGATGTTGCTGGCCAGGAAATTCGGAATCTTGAGGAGCCAATCGCTCCAATTCCGGGAAGTAATATCAAACTTACAATAGACACCCGGTTACAATTGATTGCGAAAACTGCACTGGTAAATGAAATTGACTTTTGGAACAGATACCTGGGTACAAATTTTTCATCAAATGGTGTTGTGATTGCGGTAAACCCAAAAACTGGTGAAATACTGTCAATGGTAAGTTATCCAACATTTGAGAACAATCGAATGGCACGAATTATTCCTGGATATTACTACGAACAGTTATCCCGGGACCCGAACCGGCCACTTTTTAACCATGCGATCTCTGCCGAGCATCCACCGGGATCTGTATTTAAGATGGCAGCAGCTACTGGCGCATTGAATGAAGGTATTGTAACGCTTGACAAGGAGATAACTGATCCTGGAAAGATCACGATATTGCAGAAGTTTTACCCAAATGACCCTGGCACACCACGAGATTACGTTTGTTGGAATAGAACAGGTCATGGTATTGTGGATTTCCTCCATGGAATTGCCCTTTCCTGCGATGTGTACTTCTATAAAATTGGCGGGGGATATGAGGGTGAGGTAGAAAATGGAGGACTTGGGATTTTACGGATAGCTGAATATGCCAAGGCGCTGGGTTATGGGAGAATACTAGGAATTGAGTTGCCGGGCGAAGCGAAAGGCTTGATTCCCGACCCAACTTGGAAGCGGATTAATGTCGGAGAAAACTGGTCCACTGGGGATACTTATATTGGAACAATGGGCCAGGGATACGTACTGGCTACACCATTGCAGGTTCTAATGTCGATCGCAACATTGGCAAATGATGGAAAACTAATGCGACCAACTATTATCAGGGAGGTATTGGATAATCAAGGAAGCGTGGTGAAACCTTTTGAAGCTGATATGATCTGGGATATTACTGTTGATCCGGTTATAAATACATTTGTAGACGGTCTTCCTACTGATAATAAGATAACTGTCCAACCATGGGTAATAGAAAAGGTTCAGGAGGGGATGCGCATGGTTGTTACAGAGGGCACTGTAAAAACTGAATTTGAGGGGGTCACAATACCAACCGCTGGAAAAACTGGTACCGCTGAATATTGCGATGATGTCGCCCAGTCTAAAAATCTATGCCAGCCTGGCAGTTGGCCGGCACATGCCTGGTATGTCGGATATGCCCCTTACGAAGACCCTGAAATTGCAGTAATTGCTTTTGTATATAATGGCACTGAAGGATCACAAGTTGCTGGTCCAATCGTGAGGGAAGTTATTAAGGCATATTTTAACCTAAAAGCCGTTGACACCGGATTGAACACTGAGCAATGAGGAAGTATTAACATGGGACAAAAGCTAATTGTCAAAGGAGTTGATGATAAACTACTCATCACGATATTATCTGACTCTTGGGCGGAAGGGCTGCAAGCTTTAAAAGAATATGTTCAAGCGAACCAAAATTTTTTAGAAAAAGCAAAAGTAATCGTTGATCTGAAAGAATTGGAATTAAAATCCGCATCGTTATTTGATTTGCGGAATCACTTAATTGACAATCAAATCACTCTTTATTCTATTTATTCAGAGAATACTGAGACAAATAAAGCGGCTGGATTATTAGGTATCCATAACAGGACATCTGAAAAAACAAAACCAATTAGCAAAGGAACTGGAAAGAATAATTATGAATCGGCAGTGATTGTTCACAAAACCGTCCGGTCTGGAACCCTTATCTCTGAGGAAGAGGATGTAGTTGTGATCGGGGATGTCAACCCGGGTGGTGTGGTAAAAACTATTGGAAATGTAATAATTTGGGGAAAATTGGCTGGCGAAGTTCATGCCGGTATCAGAGGAAACAAAACAGCCATTATTTGTGCCCTGGACATGAATCCATCAATTATGACAATCGCAGACTGTTCATATGAAGCTAATAAACGAAAATCAAAAGGTGCCGAAATTGCTTTCATTGAAAACAATTCGGTTAAAATTGAGGATTGGAAAAAAATCACGTATTGAGGGAGAGCATGGGCGCAAAAGTCATTACAGTTACATCAGGAAAAGGTGGCGTAGGAAAGACTACGACTTCGGCGAATTTAGGAGTTGCTATGGCGTCACTTGGTTATAAAGTTGTCTGCCTGGATGCGGACATTGGACTGAGGAACTTGGACGTAGTTCTTGGGCTGGAAAATCGAATAGTATACGATATTGTTGATATCGTGGAAGGTCGCTGTCGTATTAAACAGGCAATGATCAGGGATAAGAAATTTCCAGAATTGTTCTTAATTCCAGCAGCTCAGACACGGGATAAGAGCGCTCTTTCACCAAGTGACATGATACGGATTTGCGACGAATTAAAACCAGATTTGGACTGGATTATCATTGATTCTCCAGCAGGAATAGAACGTGGGTTTAAGAACGCGATCGCTCCGGCAGATATTATCCTTGTGATAACGAATCCGGAAGTATCAGCCGTCAGGGATGCTGACAGAATTATTGGGATCATTGAAGCAGAAGAAAAAGGACCAGCTCACCTGATAATCAATCGATTAAATCCTGCCTTAATCAAGAAAGGTGATATGTTGACGGCAGATGATGTCATCAGCCTACTGGCGGTGGATCTCGTTGGAATTGTTCCAGAGGATGAGAATGTTGTAATCAGTACGAATAAAGGCCAGCCGATTGTATTGGATACTAAAAGCAAGGCGGGGATGGCATTTATGAATATCGCACGGAGATTAAACGGGGAACAAGTACCGCTAATGGATCTCGACGGAAACAATGGAATATTCTCCAGGTTAGGAAGATTGATAAAGGTTGGAGGTAAGTAAGCGCATGTCTTCATTATTCGATCGATTGATGAATAAAACATCCAGCGCAGATACCGCGAAACAGCGATTGCAACTAGTGTTAATTCATGACCGTGCAAATTTGCCCACCGGGAAAATGGAAATGATGAAAGATGAGCTGATGCAAGTGATTTCCAAGTACGTGGAAATTGATCGGGGAAACGTTGAAATCGCTGTTGAAAACGAAGGTAGAGAACAACGCCTTATTATGAATATTCCTTTATCAAGTGGCAGAAAGAAATAATCAGGAAAAATGTTTAGTCGCGATAAATGGCGAAATTTTGATTTCTGGCTTTTTGGATCTGTTATTATCCTGAGCATCTTTGGTATAGCGATGATTCGATCCGCCATCGCCGGAAATGAAGAGCTTGCGGGGCTCGTCCAAAGGCAGATCATTTACATCTCTATCGGCCTGGTGGTTATTATAATTACCGCAATGGTCGATTATCATTATTGGTCTTCCATCACCCGGTTGATGTATATTGGTACTTTTGTTTTGCTGATGGTTGTTTTTATTTTAGGTCAGGCAAGTTTTGGTTCTGCACGGTGGATAGAAACCGGCATCGTAAATATCCAACCTTCAGAAATTGGGAAAGTTGTACTCATTATCGTTTTGTCTGACTATTTCGCAAGAACTCGCGGAGGTAAAAAGGACCTTAGGTGGATCATCACATCATTGTTGATCACTGGAGGACTGGTTATTTGGATAGTGCTGCAACCAAATCTTTCCACTTCCATTGTGATGTTTGTAATCTGGTTTAGCTTAATTTGGATCAGTGGCCTTCCGCCAAAATTTATAATTGCTTTCGCGATTATTGGTCTTTTATTAGCAATTCTTGCTTTTCCATTGCTTGAACAATATCAGCAATTGAGGATCATTAACTTCATTGTTCCAGAGGAAAATGCAAGGTATGGTAACTCATATAATATAGAGCAGGCGTTAATAACCATTGGATCAGGAGGGCTTTTAGGTCAAGGATATGGACATGGCACGCAAGTTCAATTACGCTTTCTGAAAGTGCGGCATACAGACTATATTTTTTCTGCTATGGCTGAGGAATTTGGTTTTGTAGGTACTGTGATCGTCGTGGCACTATTGATATTCGTAATGATAAGGTGCTTCAGAGCAGGAAGGAATGCAAGCGATCCGTTCGGATCACTGATTGCGTATAGCTTTGGCATTCTGATATTTTTCCAAACAGCAGTAAATATTGGCGTAAACTTAAAAGTCATTCCGGTTACTGGACTGACGTTGCCTTTTATTAGTTACGGGGGTAGTTCGTTGCTAAGTATGATTCTTGGTATCGGATTAGTCGAAAGTGTAGTTTTAAGACAAAAATCGTTGGATTTCTAAATGGAGAGATATATGGAACCTGTACGTGTAAGATTTGCGCCATCCCCAACCGGACATTTACATCTCGGATCAGCCAGGACCGCTCTTTATGATTATTTATTAGCAAAGAAAACTGGGGGGCAGTTTATCTTGAGAATAGAAGATACAGATCGTAAACGTCTGGTGGATGGGGCGGAGGAAGAAATTTACCAGGGATTAAAATGGCTTGGCCTGGAATGGGATGAAGGTCCGGATATTGGTGGACCTTACGGGCCTTACAGACAATCGGAACGCAAAGAAGTTTATCAAAAACACGCAGAAGAATTAATTGAAAAAGATCATGCATATTATTGTTTTTGCACACCTGAGAGATTAGCCGCAGAACGTCAGGAGCAGCAAAAACGAAAAGAAATGACTGTTTACGATGGATTGTGTAGAAATATGCCAATAGATGAAGCAAAAGCGAGGGTTGCCGCAGGAGAAAAGCATGTTGTTCGTTTCAAAACTCCAAAAACAGGAGCAACCACTCTTACAGATCTTATAAGAGGTGAGATTACAGTAGAAAACCGGACACTTGATGACTATATTATTGTCAAATCTGATGGGTTGGCACTATACCATCTTGCCGCCTCTGTTGATGATCATTTAATGAAGATTACCCATGTTATCAGAAGCTCTGAATGGCTGCCTACCAGTCCACTGCACAGCTTAATCCATCGAGCATTTGGTTGGACAGAACCCAATCTGGGTGCATCTCTCGGTATTCTTAAAACCCAGCGGTAGCGGCAAGATGAGCAAAAGAGACGCAGCAGAATTGGTAAAAGATGGGCACTCCATTTTCATAAAGGACTTGGAAAAACTCGGTTATTTACCAGAAGCAGTTGTGAATTGGATAGCGCTTATGGGCTGGAGTTATGATGACCATACAGAGTTTTTTAGAAAAAGTGATTTGATCGATAAGTTTTCCCTGGAAAAATTAAATCCCTCGCCCGCAGCCATTAATTTCCAAAAATTCGACTATTTCAATGGCAATTATATTCGAATGCTATCCGATAAAGATCTGGCAATGAAATTGAAACCATTCTTCGATGCCGAGGGGCTGGTAGCCGATATCCAAACACTCGAGAAAATAGCTCCGATAGTTAAAGAACGATTGACAACAATCGATGATGTTATAAATATGGCGGGATTCTTCTTTAGAAATTTTCCAGAGTTACAACCTGAACAATTGGTTGGAAAAGGCATGACAAAGGAAGAATCAAGAACCATTGTCGAATTGACTATAGTGGCATTTCAAAGTATTCAGGAACTAGAAATAGGTATAACAGAACCAATAATGCGTGATGTAGTAGAACAATCTGGTCTGTCAGCAGGACAAGCTTTCGGCATTTTGCGGATGGCGATCACAGGCCAAAAAATTAGTCCTCCGTTATTCGAATCAATTGAGATCATTGGGAAAAAAGTTGTTATGGAAAGACTGATGAGTGCTGTTCGGTTGCTGGAAAGCGATTAGCTTGCAATAGGCATGGCTGTGTGATAAAATCTTTCTCGCATGGTGGCTGTAGCTCAATGGCAGAGTGTCGCACTGTGGATGCGATGGTTGTGGGTTCGACCCCCATCAGCCACCCCTATAAACAAAACTCCGATAAGGAGTTTTTTTGCGCTATTTTTAAATGAAAATATGTACAATAAAGAAAATAATTGGTTTAATAGTACATATTGTAATTATTCCGCTATAATGTTACCGAAAGACTGTAAATTATGGATAGGAATCGAACACTTATTCTCTCCCGAGTAAATATTCCGCGTCGGAGAGCAGATATTATATCTAGAGCCAGGTTAATTGGCTTGTTAAATGATGTCGTTGAAAAGAAGTTGGTCCTGGTCAGCGCTCCGGCAGGGTATGGAAAAACTTCACTTTTCGTAGATTTTGCTGCCACTAGTTCTATGCCGATATGCTGGTATTCAATAGACAAACTAGATCAAAACCCCCAGAGATTTATTTCTTATGTAACTAAAGCCATTCAGATGAGGTTTAATGGGTTTGGACATATCACACAATCGGTCCTGGAGGGCGGGCAAGGCCAATTCGATGTGGAATTCGCGACTACCGTTCTTCTAAATGATTTGCATGAACATGTCTCAGAACATTTTATTCTTTTATTGGATGATTATCATTTAGTAAATGAAAATATTGATATTCGGAAGTTTATTAACCGATTATTACTGGAAATGGAAGAAAATGTCCATGTTGTGATTATTTCCAGATCACTACTAACCATTCCTGTATTGCCTCTTATGGTAGCGAGGGCAGAAGTGGCCGGTATCAGTTTTGCGGAATTAGCCTTTCAGGCAGATGAAATCCAGTTTCTTTATTCGCAAAACCAGAGTATGGACATTTCGCTGCGTTTTGCAAAAGAGATTCAACAAACCACGGAAGGCTGGATCACAGGGATAGTCCTCTCGGGGGAAGTAAACAAGAATGAGGAACTAGCCAGGGAAAGACTTTCCAGAGTTTCCAGTTTCGGCTTGGAAAACTATTTTCTGCACTTAATTGATAATTTAGGATCAGAATTAAGATCATTTGTCCTATGGTCTTCCCTTCTGGAAGAATTTGATGCCAATTTATGTAATTTGGTAATCAGCCCTGTTTTATTGGTTGATCAAATTCCCTGGCAAAAATGGATAAATGATATTCAAAAGAATAATTTATTTGTATTCTCTGTTGGAGAAAAAGGTGATTGGGTCAGATATCATCCACTCTTCCTGGAATTTCTTCAATCGCATGTTTACTTAGAATTCCCTATGGAATCTAAAAAGATTGAACAGCAGTTAGCAAAATTATGTGTCCTGCAAAGCGAATATGAACGCGCATATTCGATATTGAGCAGAACGAATACAAATGAAGAGTTAGCTTTGTATATCGAAACCGTAGGTCATCAGATGCTCATTGATGGAAGGATTTCTACTGTAACATCATGGATTGAGAGCCTACCCATTGAGTTGATACAGTTTCACCCATTTCTTATTGCCTTGCAGGGATATATTGCCGTAAGTCAGGGAGACAAATCCCTGGCTAGACTTCTCTACGATCAGGCAATTAATGCATTTTCAAGCGAAGATAATGAATTTTTAGCTAAATCGTTAGCTATGCGGGCAAATAATAATAGATTGATTGGGAACCTTGATGCGGCAATCGAAGATGCCAATAAATGTAATGCAATCATACAATCAAATTTAGGATTGCGAAAAATCAGAGGCGATGTCTTAAGGTGCATAGGATTGTGTTATTTCCACAAAGGTAACCTGAACCAAGCACTGAAATACCTTGAAGATGCTTTAAAAGTTATGCAATCTGCAGATGATCGTAAAAATGAAGCGATTATTCAGATGGAAATTGGCCTTGTTTTTGAAAACCTGGGAGATTATTCGAATGCAAAAGAAGGATACTTAAAAGCATTGTTTTATTGGGAGCAAGCAGAAAACCCATTGTGGTTAGCAAACCTGCTAAATAATTTAGGCGTGTTGTATCAACTTATGGGCGATTATGAAAACGCGATACTATCTTTTGAAAGGGCGCTCGTGTATTCTAAAACAACTGGATACACAAGGATGGAATCTTTCATAATTACTGGGATTGCTGATATTTTTGTTGAACTACAAGTCTATGATGAAGCCTTAGTTGGTTATGATAAAGCTTTAAAACTAGCTACCGAAGCTGAAGAACACTTCCTTCAAACATACATACTGGTCCAAAAAGCTTCATTACATGGTCTGGTCGGGCGAGTCGAAGATGGTTATAAAGAGATTATGGCAGCAAAATCCATTGTTGGTCTGTCGAATTCGGAAATGGAAAATGCATTATGTAATTTGGAATTTGGCGGATTAAAATTAATGGAAGGTTGTGTCGTAGAAAGTTTACCGTTACTGGAAGATTCTCTAAAATATTTTGATAATGAGGGACATAAAGTTCAAAGTGATCGTGCGCATTTTTATTTGACAATTGCTTATTTGCAACTCAATCAGTCCGATAAACTGATCGAACACGTACTTCAAATCCTCTCTACTACAAATAATGACCACCCGTCAGCGGGGCTGGTGGCGATGGGCGTTAGATACTATTCACATATAAAGACGGCAAATATCGGTCATATTCAAGACTTGCTGGCAGCATATTACGCTCAAATAAAAATATTTCAAGCAAAATTACCGAAATTAAAAAAATTCTTACGGGAAAATTCACGGGCAATAGCTTTCCTTCCTCCAACTATTAATATTCGATCACTCGGCAAAATGCAGGTTAGAATGCATGACCATTTGATCTCCAACGCTGAATGGCAAACTCAGGCAGCAAAAGATCTCTTCTTTACACTACTCGCACATCCTGAAGGAATGACCAAAGAGGAGATAAGCGTGTTGTTTTGGCCGGATGCAGATCAAAATGATGCAAAATTCAGGTTTAAAAATACAATTTACAGACTCAGGAGAGCAATAGGTAAAGAAAGTATCCTGCTGGAGCAAGACTTTTACCGTTTTAATAATAAACTCGATTATGAGCACGATATCGAGTTGTTTTTGAAGGGCATTGCATCTGCATCCAGAGAAACAGACCAAAAAGAAAAAATTAATTATCTAAAGAATGCAGTTAGTCAATATAGTGGAAAGTATCTACCTGAAATTGAAGAAAACTGGGTATATAGCTTACGGGAAACACTACATCAAAATTTTATATCATCGCTGCTTCAGTTGAGTGAGATTTATTTAGAGTTGACTGATTTCGAGAATGCTCTTGACTATTGCCAGCAAGCAATAAATGAAGATAATTTATTGGAGGATTCTTATAGATTAGCGTTTAAGATCTACGCAGCCATGGGAAATAAAGCGGGACTGGTCCGTCAATATAATGCTTGTGTTGAAATCCTTAATCGTGAAATTTGCGCTGCTCCCTCCAAGCAAACCGAATCACTTTTTCAAAATCTCATTAATTAACTTTCTTAGTAATAAACGCCCAAAGTTTTATTATTCGCTGGATTTTCTTTCTAATCTAACTCAACCAGGAGGGATCTATCCCTTCACTCCCCTATTCGCGATTCACAAAAATAATTTGCCCAAATTAGATACAGAATTCTTTAATGCCTATTTTGAGACTCATATTCAACATAATGATGAATATTAATTTTCTAAGGAGAAAACCATGAAATCAACTGTCTTCACCCCTGCGAATATCAGATTAGCTTTCTTTGTTGTAATGCTTGTGCTTGTTGTATTAGGTGCAGGCGCCCCCGGCGCCACTGGTATATAAAACATAGCAACAAATTAAATCACCTCATCGAATAGGAGAGAATCATGAAATCATTATTATTATCCCCAGCAAATGTTAAAGTAGCACTATTTGTAGTAATGCTTGTTTTATTTGTCCTAGGTGCAGGCGCACCAGGCGCTACAGGAATATAACGCATTTCTCATTGTTGAGTGTTTGCATTTTATTTGAAAGTAAAGATTAAATAAACAGATGTAAGAATAATTTATGATTTTAGTTCTGGCTGTTGTGGCAGGCTTGCTGGTAACAATAATAAGAGCAAGCCTTAATAAAAGGAAGTTGGAGATACCAACATTAAAACAAGAATGGCTAGTCTTCGCATTCGTTATTCCACAAATTGTTGTTTTCTTTATTCCTCTAACAGCCAGAAACGTACCAGAATCGATAATTCCATATATACAAATTGGGTCAATGTTGGGTCTAGTAGTTTTTTGCTCTCTCAACATCCAAAGGGTTGGGATAAGATTTCTGGCAACGGGATTGATCAGTAATTTAGTAGTAATTGGTGCAAATAACGGATGGATGCCAATAAGCCCTGATACGCTTAATCGATTACATCCAACATTGCCATCAAATTATTGGATAGAAGGTCAGCGATTGGCCTATACGAAAGATTGGATTGTTTCAACAGAAAAAACATCTCTAGTATATCTTTCGGACATCATCACTGTACCTTCCTGGATAAGTTATAAAGTTGCATTTAGTTTAGGCGATATTTTTATAGGACTAGGAGTATTTTTTCTCCTTTGGTCACTCAGCAATGGAGAAAAGGAGTAGATAAGATGCCCAATTATTATGACAGCATTCCACAGACAAGAATCAATAGAAGCATTGAAGTTCAAAACGACATAATGACAGAGTTTTCAAAGGTTATGCATGCAGCGGTGATCAATAAGGACTTTAGAGAAAATTTATTAGCAAGTCCCTTGTCATCAATTGAGGCAGGATATTTTGGTGAAAAATTTCATCTGCCTGAAAATTTATTGTGCCGAATATCTTTCCTGAAATGCAGCAGTCTGGAACAATTTTCGTTAGAAGTTGTCAGGATTATAGACGGTATCCAGGTACTTGAACTAGCGGAGATCTCATCATATTAATTATTCATTGAAAAGAAGCAATTACATGGCCTACGATCCTTCATTAACGAATACATCCAATGGCAGGGGGGAAGCAGGGGAATTTTGGGACCGGACAAACCGGTCTCAAAATATCATGATTCCTGTCCAAATGGATGGCGCACAATGTCCTCTTGGATACTATTATTTAGATAACTATCAATTCCCAAATGATGGGCAGAAGAATTTAGATGAAATAATGGGAACCCCACTTAAAGTGGAGTTAGCCGGTTTGAATGTCTATGTTGGGCCAATTGTTCCAAAGTTACAAGACAATTATGTTAACGCATTGTTCACTCTGGCAGACTCCATAGATCGGTGTGATAACAGTGGGCATAGTCAGGAAACAGGATTTTGGGCGCAACGCTTATCCCAGCAATTGAAACTCCCGGGAATTGAAGTTCTTAGAATGGGATTAGCGGGAAGACTTCACGACATTGGAAAATCTGTTGTTTCAAAAGAAATCCTAATGAAACCTGGTCCACTTAGCCAATCAGAGTGGATGAGCATGAGAAAACACCCGGTTTATGGTGCTGCATTAATGGATCCGGTGCGCGCGTTGGATTCCATTAAACCCATCGTTCGTTGGCATCATGAACGCTATAACGGTGGCGGTTATCCTGATGGTATCAAGGGAAAAGACATTCCTGTGGGTTCACGCATTCTGTCAATCGTAGATGCATTCTCCACGATGACTACAGGCCGGCCTTACCGGGCAGCCCTGTCAAGGGAATCTGCTGTTCAAGAATTAATTAGATACCGAGGAACACAATTTGATCCAGAAATGGTTGATGTAATGGTTGAACTTGTCAGGTACGGGAGTTTATATTAATAATATTTGTTCAAGGTTTATTGATTATTCTTGCACAATGTAAACCTATCCAATAAGCCGGATAGGTTTTTCTTGTAAATTACTAATTTCTGGAGTGATTTGTAATCTTGCACACGTTTGTATTGTATAATATTCAATGATAATAACTTTTTTTTGTATTTTCTTTTATTTATGAAAGGAAAATCATATGAGCGAAATAAGTCGATTATTAATAAAACCCGATTTTCACACTCAGGAATTCATCCAGGTTACTCCTCAGATCGCCAAGTGGGAGCACTTAAATTTTTCCGCAGTTAGTTTATCCAGGGGAAATTCATGGATTAAGAAGACTGAAGGAAATGAAATGGTAGTGGTTATCCTGTCGGGATCTGTAAAACTGGAAACGGCGGATGGTGAATGGGAAAGAGCGGGCACAAGGTCGAGCGTTTTCGCAGGAATGCCTACGACTTTATATGTATCAAAAAATAATTGGGTGAAGATCACAGCCATTTCAAACGAAGCTGAATTAGGCGTGGGGTGGTGCCTTGCTTATAACGACCATCCAACAAGATTAATTTCACCGGAGGCTGTAATAGTAGAACTGCGGGGAGGTGGAAATGCTTCCAGGCAAATTAATCAGATAATCATGCCTGGTTTTGACTGCGATCGACTTGTTGTAGTGGAAGTTTATACTCCTTCAGGCAATTGGAGTTCTTACCCTCCCCATAAGCACGATAAACGTACATTAGATCAAGCCGGTAATGTTATTGAAGCTGACCTAGAGGAAGTCTATTATTACAAGATCGATAAGCCGGAAGGGTATGCTTATCAGCGAGTTTATACTGACGACCGAAGATTGGACGAATTAATCATGGTTCAGGATAGCGAGCTGGTACTTTCACCAGAGGGGTACCATCCGGTAGTGGCAGCACACGGATACAATGTATATTATCTCAATATGCTCGCTGGATCCGACCAATCATTATCGAGTACCGATGATCCAACATACGCCTGGGTGAAGAATTCATGGAAAGGTTTGGACCCAAGATTGCCAATTGTTTCTTTAGATATGAATAAGAAATAATATCATTGTATTATTTACTGAATAACAAGGAATGGAAACTATGAAATTAACAACTGCGCAGGCTCTTATTCTCTTCTTAAAAAATCAATACGTCGAAAGGGATGGAAATGAATCTCCATTCTTCAAAGGGATCCTAGGGATATTTGGCCACGGAAACGTTGCTGGAATTGGACAAGCCCTTCAGCAGAATCCTGATTTTAAGTACATCATGGTTAAAAATGAGCAGGCAGCCGTCCACATTGCAAGTGGCTTTGCCAAGATGCAAAACAGAATGCAGGCTTTCGTTTGTACATCTTCGATTGGGCCAGGCGCCACGAATATGGTAACAGGAGCCGCTTTGGCTACCATCAACCGATTACCAGTGTTACTTTTACCGGGAGATATTTTCGCCAGAAGGAATGTTGCCCCCGTTTTGCAACAATTAGAATCCAATGCTACACAAGATATCAGCGTGAACGATTGTTTCAAACCAGTATCCCGCTACTGGGATCGGATTAACAGGCCAGATCAATTGATAACTACGCTTCCAGAGGTAATGCGAGTACTCACATCTCCAGCTGATACCGGAGCTGTTACGCTGGCATTACCTCAGGATGTACAGACAGAGGCCTACGATTATCCAGATGAATTGTTCAAGAAACGTTTATGGCACATTAATCGAAATAGGGCAGATACTGCCGAGTTGAAAAAAGCCATTGAGTTGATCGCTAAATCTAAATATCCATTAATTGTGGCTGGAGGAGGAGTACTATTTTCAGAAGCCTCAGGCGCGCTGGACAAATTTGTCAACCGGACCGGGATACCCGTTTGCGAGACTCAAGCAGGAAAAGGATCCCTTGCTTACAATCACGCATGCAATGTTGGCGCTGTGGGCGCCACAGGGACACTCGCAGCAAACGTCCTGGCAAAAGAAGCAGATGTAGTAATTGGTATTGGAACCAGGTATTCAGACTTTACAACTGCTTCTAAAACGATATTCCAAAATAGCGCGGTTAAATTCATTAATATCAATGTATTTGAGATGGATGCATTCAAGCATAGTGGAATCCCCTTGATAGCTGATGCGAAAGTTACTTTGGATGAGTTGAGAAAAGGATTAAGGAAATTTAAAGTTACAGAAGAATATACCGGGAAGGTCAATAAATTAAAAGATCAATGGGAAAATGAAGCTGATCGATTATTTAATCTCAATAATCAACCCATCCCATCTCAGAGCGAAATTATTAATGCCATTTGGAAAGCATCCAACGCGAAGGATGTATTGGTTTCAGCTGCAGGCAGTCAACCTGGGGATCTCCATAAACTATGGCGGACCCGTACGCCAAATAGTTACCACATGGAATATGGCTATTCTTGCATGGGATATGAGATCCCAGCAGCCATCGGCGTAAAAATTGCAGCGCCAAACCGTGAAGTTTTTGCTTGGGTAGGGGACGGAACATATTTGATGAATCCGACGGAGATTGTCACCGCTGTACTCGAAGGTATAAAGATCAATGTTATTGTTGTCAATAATCGAGGATTCGGATCCATTGGGGCATTAAGTAAATCAATTGGAAGCGAAGGCTTTGGGACGACCTTCGCAAAACGAGATCCGATCACAGGGCAATTTTCAAATGATTTGTTAGAGATAGATTACGCACAAAATGCGCGTAGTTTAGGAGCAACAGTTTACAAAGCATCCACCTTAGCTGAGTTTGAAAAGGCATTACGAAAAGCAAAAAAACTTAGCACTACATCGGTAATTGTGGTTGAAGCAGACAAAGAAGCATCTGTCCCTGGATATGAATCCTGGTGGGATGTTTCCATCGCTGAAGTATCAGAAATGGAAGGTGTGCAAAAAGCGCGCAGTGATTACGAACAAAATAGAAGAATGGAAAAATATTTCTTATAACAGGAGAAAACAATGAAAATTCGGGTAGGTCTGATAGGAGCAGGGCGCATGGGTAAGGTTTTTGCCAGTACATTGGCTTATTCTGTTTCTGAAGTTGAATTAGCTGCAGTCGCTGAGCCAAATGCAACTACACTGGCAGAAGTAAAGAATAAATATGGCATCCCTTCAGGGTATACCGAATATCAAAAAATCCTGGAGGACAAATCAATTGAAGCAGTTGTAATATCCACACCCACAAACACTCATGCAAAAATCATCAAAGATGCAGCTGCAGCAGGCAAGGATATATTTAGTGAGAAGCCGTTGTCTCAAAGCATCGAAGAGTGTGACGAGGCAATAGATGTTGTGAAAAAAGCTGGTGTAAAGCTTCAACTTGGATTTATGCGCCGGTATGATCCGCCGTATTCTAGCGCCAAGCAACAAATCATTAATGGTGCCATTGGAAAACCTGTCATGTTTAAGAGCATCAGTCGTGATCCAAAGCGAACCAGCCTCGAATTTGCACGTAGAGAAAATAGTGGAGGGTTAATTGTGGACATGGGGGTCCATGATTTTGACCTTGCACGTTGGCTCATGGCAAGCGAAGTCGAGCGTGTTTATAGCGAAGGTGCTTGTATCGCATTCCCCGAATTGAAAGAAGTGGGTGACATCGATAATGTCGTAATCAACTTGAGGTTTGCTTCCGGGGCAATCGGTAATATTGATATGAGCCGAAATGCCGTATATGGCTATGATATACGTACAGAGGTTCTTGGGACGGAAGGAAGCTTGTGGATTGGCTATCTGCAGCAAACTCCCGTATTAGTGCTAAACAGGCAGGGCGTAACTCATGACACAGTTCCTTACTTTATGGAAAGATTCGGCTTTGCTTACGCAGAGGAGATTCGCGTATTTGTAAAGCATATCATAGAAGGGACAGAACCCACAGTGACAGGAAGAGATGCAAGGGCGGCAACAGCTATTGGTTTAGCCGCGACCAAATCTTTGGATGAAGAAAGAATAGTTACTGTATCTGAAATTTTGGAAAAGAAATAAGTCCAATAATGATTAAGTATTTCAGGAGGAAAAGAGAATGGCGAAGAAAGTAATCAGGATGGGTGTGATTGGCGCAGGTAGGATCGGTAAGCTCCATGCGGAGAATCTAGCAACCCGAATTCCAGGCGTGGAGCTCGTTGCCATAGCTGACACAAACGTACAATTTGCCAAAGAATTGGCAGAAAAACTCAATGTTGCCACATACTATGAAGATTATCACAAGTTGCTGGATGACAAAAGTATCGAGGGTGTTGCCATATGCTCCTCAACAGACACACATGCAAAAATCCTTACCGAAGCTGCAACAGCAGGAAAACATATTTTTTGTGAAAAACCAATTGATCACGATCTGGCCAAAATTGATACTGCGCTGATTGCTGTAAAAAAAGCCGGGGTAAAGTGTCAAATCGGATTCAATCGACGCTTTGACCCTAATTTCAAGCGAGTAAGAGAGATGGTGAAAGATGGCAAAATTGGCGACCTCCATATTCTTCGAATTACTAGCCGTGACCCTGCACCACCACCTGCAGAATATGTGAAGGCATCAGGCGGTATGTTCCTTGATATGACCATCCACGACTTTGACATGGCGAGATACCTCTCCGGTTCTGAAGTAGTGGAAGTTTTTACGGCTGCGGCTGTACTGGTCGATCCTGAGATTGGAAGAGCAGGCGATGTCGATACTGCAGTGATCACTCTGAAATTTGCTAATGGCGCGATTGGGACGATAGATAACAGCCGCAAGGCAGTTTATGGTTACGATCAACGCGTTGAGGTTTTTGGGTCGAATGGCATGGTATCTGTTTCGAATAACTTCCCCGATTCCCATATTTACAGCAATGCTGAACAAGTAAGTTCAGCAAAACCGATGTATTTCTTCCTGGAAAGATACACTGAATCCTTTTTGGCTGAAATGAGGGAATTTATATCTGCTATAGTGGAAAATAAAGAAACTCCTGTCATAGCTGAGGATGGAAAGAAGCCAGTGCTCATTGCAATGGCTGCCAGAAAGTCTTATCTCGAAAACAGACCTGTTAAAATATCTGAACTGTAATATTTCATAACAACTTCCTGGTAATTTCCAGGAAGTTGTTTTATTTATATCTGAATTTTTTCCAAATTACTTTTTTTCAGCCTGGTATCCAAGTTGATTATTAGAGCATCTTTTGATCGTACGCCACCCAGATGAAGTTTGGCTACTCTCCTGAAATGGTATCCATACACAGTCAGAGTGACTGCAATTGGAAATTTATCGGGCATCTTATTGAGTACATATCCAATCAATGACCAATATTCTCTTCTGTCCGGTCCAGTTATACCCATGTACCAGATAGTTTTAAAAAATGCTAGAATTTCAGTAGGGTGGATGGTCACGGGTCTGCTGATCGGATGATAATTTCTTAGAAAATTTCGAATTCTTGAATAGAAGGGTTTAGGTGCAAATAATTCAGTCATTAGCTTTCTATACCCGGCTGCAAGTACAGCGTTATCCATTTTGGAAACGATATTTGTTGTGCCGTCTGCATTATCACCATTCATACCTTCAATGATTCTTCCTTCAGACTTCATTCGTTGATAGAGCTCGGTACCATTCGGGGCTTGCAGCATACCCACCATAGCAGTGATAATGCCGCTCTCCTGAATGAAATCAAATTGGGTTTGAAAAATGGAGGGTGTGTCAGAATCAAATCCTACGATGAAACCGGCCATGACTTGAATCCCGAATTGTTGAATGCGATGGATACTTGTGATCATATCACGCATAGTATTTTGAGTTTTATGGCATTCTACCAAACCTTCCTCGCTTGGTGTTTCTACGCCGATGAAAACCGAAATAAATCCTGCTCTGGCCATGAGTGACATCAGCTCAGGATCGTCTGCCATGTTAATACTTGCTTCTGTAATAAATAGGCAGCCTGTCTTTCCTTTTCGCCAGTTTATTAAGGCAGGCAGGACCTCCTGTTTGATTATTTTCTTATTCCCAATGAAATTATCATCAACAAAAAATACGTTTCTTCGCCAGCCAGTAGCGTAGATCGCATCCAATTCTGCGATAACTTGATTTGTGGATTTTATTCTGGGTTTATGTCCAAAAAGAGCTGTGACGTTGCAAAAATCACAATTATAAGGGCAGCCGCGGGAATACTGGAGCGACAAGGCATCATACTTACGCAACTCTAACATATTAAACTTTGGTACCGGCGAAGATTGAATGTCTGGATACATGTCAGATCGATATACCCGTTTGAGTTTGTTTGCTGCAAGATCTGCAAGGAAAAGCGGCAATGTTACTTCTGCTTCATTGAGAACGAAATGATCTACATCTGGAAACTGTTCATATTCCTCAGTGAACAATGGTCCTCCAGCAACAATTTGTAGATTATGTGCTTTACATTCTGAAATCAGTTTTTTCACCGATTTCCGCTGAACGGTCATTGCGGATATTAACACTAAATCCGCCCATCGCCAATCTTTCTCATTTACCTGGCTGACATTCAAATCAATAAGCTTAATGTTCCAGTCCAGCGGGAGCATCGCAGCTACGGTAATTAATCCTAACGGAGGGTTGGCGGCCGTCTTATTAATGAATTTCATTGCATGCTTAAAACTCCAAAAGGTGTCTGGAAATTCCGGGTAAACCAATAAAGTATTCATTTTTGTCTCCTTTAGCTACTTATACCTTTATAAGGATAGCTACAGGAACAATTTTTGATATCTAACTTTAGGAACATTTGTAAGGTATATATTTTTACACTTAGGAGTAAAGGATTCATTACTATGTGAATAATGCTGAATGCTATAATTGAAAAATGATCTCCGAATATACGAATGCAAAAGTTAGTGTTGGGAATGCTCTTTCCTTCACAATTGTAGTTATGGGGGTTTTCTTATCCGTTTTTGTTTCAGTCCGTGAGATTAGTTGGTTACGCATCGCTACTATAATACTGCTTGGAATTTGTTACATTTTTATTGGTATCTATGTATATTCCATAGCTGCCGGTCATTCATATATATGGCTAAGATTTTTATATATATTCGTTGAAATTCTCCTAGCCTTATCGATAATTTATATATCGAATGGTGCTGGTATATGTCTTCTGATATTGTTACCCATCATTGGACATAGCGTCGTATTATTTGCGCCTAGGGTAATGCTTGGAATAAACGGTCTAATTGCTCTGCTATATTTCGGTGCAAGTCGATTTGTGTTGCATGGATCAGAAATTACCACTACCGGTTTGCCAATATATCTGGCTGGTCAAATCTTTGTTATCATTTTTATGCAAATGTACATAGAAGATGAAACAGCACATAATAAAATTATTCGGCTTATCCAAGAATTGGAAAAGGCAAATTCAAATTTACGTAACTATGTGAACCAAATTGAAGAATTAACGCTCGTCAAGGAACGCAATCGATTTGCACGGGAGATACATGATGGGCTAGGTCATTACTTGACGGTCATACACATGCAAATACAGGCAGCCAGGGCAATAATGGTATCAGACCCCAAAAAGGCCTTAGAAACGCTTACAATTGCGCAGAAACAATCGCAGGAAGCTTTGTCTGATGTACGCAAATCCGTGTCCGCATTTAGGGAATTGGCTGAAACAAGAATTCCACTATCAGTGAGAATATCTAACCTAGTTTCCGGGATATTCAATGACAAATTAAAGATCACTAATTTGGTAATTGGGAATATGGCTCCGGTATCCCCGCAGATTGAACTGGTAATTTTCAGAATCGTACAGGAAGGAATTCAAAATTGTATTAAACACGCTGATGCATCTGAATTGGCAATAACGCTAGATTACAAAGATGAGGCATTTTTGATTTTAATCATTCGAGATAATGGAATCGGGTCCCAAAATCTGGATAGGGGTTTTGGTCTGAAAGGAATGGAAGAGAGAGTAAAGCAAATTGGAGGGCGCATTAAGTATCAGGCTGAAGAAAGCAAAGGATTTGAGATAAAAGTTGAGATACCATTATGAGCGATCAGATACGATTGATTATTGCTGATGATCAGCAGTTGTTCAGAGAGGCTATAAAGACTCTATTAAGCACCCAGGAGGAATTTGTTGTAGTGGGGGAAGCTGGTACTGGAAGAGAAGCAATAGAAATGGTTGAAAAATTCAGACCGGAAATTGTTCTGATGGATCTACGGATGCCAATTTTGGATGGTGTTCAGGCGACCAAGCAGATCGTCAGTAAATTTCCTGATACACATATTCTAATTCTAACGACATTCGATGAGGATAATGATCTTTTTGATGGACTTAAAGCAGGTGCAGTTGGCTATATCCTGAAGGATATTTCATCCGAACAGCTTTTCGATGGAATACGATCCGCAGCTAAAGGTGAATTTTATCTATTACCATCTGAGACGGCAAAGATCGTAGCTGAATTTTCCAGATTATCCAAACCTACTTTTGATTATCCATTAACACCAGCTGAGACGCTCACAAAACGAGAAGTTGAGATATTACGGTTAGTTGCTACAGGAGCCAGTAATAGAGATATCGCTGAAATTCTGGTAATTACAGAGGGAACGGTAAAAAATCATATTTCTAATATTCTTGGAAAAATGGATGTCAAAGATAGGTTGCAAGCAGCTGTGAAAGCACATCAAAAAGGGTTATTCTAGATTGAAAAATCGACTAATTCCAAACTTACTATTTATTATCTCAGGTTCTATTGTAGTCCTTTTGTTGTTAGCGGGATGGATTTTCAAAATTGAATCATTATTTCTCTTTCCTATTCCATTTATTTCAATTACTCTCCTTATCTGGGCAGCGATTAAAAGAAATATGGGGTGGTTGATTTCTGTAGGTAATGTTTCAGCCATCTTAATTGCCATTGTAATTATTTTGTTAAAGCAAGCCAAATTTGAATTCACACTTTACTTCGGAATTATATTAACCTGTACAGGAATTGCATGGCTACTGATTTTTTTATCTACCTATTTTATTTCCAAAAAGTTTTTATGGTGGACAATTATTCCAGCCGGAGTAATTCTTTCAAGTGGAATTTGTCTGTTATATAGCACTGGGAATGTTCTGGATTTTGCATTTATTACAGGAATCGGACTGGGTATAACCTTATTAATTTGGGGAATAGGAGCTAAAAAATTTGGATTAATAATTCCCGGATCGTTAATACTGACTATAGCTCCAGGAATAAATTTTTCATGGAGAATAGGTGGAGAATCAAACCCTATAAGCCAGACAGGGATTATGTTGGTCTGGTTTGGTTTGGGTTGGGCTTTAATAACGATAAGTTCTCGTGTGATTCGCGATAAATTTGTCTGGTGGCCGCTCATACCGTCTGGCGTACTGGAAATGGTCGGTATAGGATTATTCCTGGGAGGAAATCCGAACATTACAGTGGGATTTTTAAATAATTCAACCTTAATGAGTCTATTGCTGTTTGGCTGCTATATTTTTCTCTTAAGGTTGAATTTTCGGAAGTAACAATAGTTTTTTTAAATAGAACTACGCAGTGGAAGACTTGACCTAAACTTTAAAACAGAATACGAATAATAAGGTTCCTACCGAAGTAATGATCCACCAATATTCCTGCATCAGAATAGGAAAGCCGGTTGAACCGCGAGCAACAAGTCCTAATAGAGATAGCAGCGCTGCAATCACTACCAATGCCCAACTTGTAACCTTATAGGGGGGGGCGTTTTTGTCTCGTATTTCCATGGGTGGTGCATTTTTTCGTGTTTTGTTCTTCGGGCTCATGCGAGCAACATTTGCCTCACTTTCCAGGCGTCTTCTTTTCCCCCGAAGCTGCATCAAGCGCAAGTAAAATATGATCATTGCGCCAATTACGATATATGTGCCGGTATCAAGCTTCATCCGAACCTCCAATTTTGATCTTTAAAATGTCCAGAGCCATGGAATAGAAAGCATCTGAATCTGCAGCTGGACCATCTTTTACCCGAACATTCCTTGCCCGGGGAGTCAGTTCGTATACCCCCGTCAGCTTAGTTCCATCATCTGCTTCGCCTTCATATTCCAGAGAAAGAACCCTCGTAAAACCGACTTTGAATAAAGAGAGTTTTTGTGGAAATCTTACCATTAACAAATTATATGCTTCTCCAATGGCTTTGGGTTCAGGTAAAGTGATAAAGACCACCTTGATCTTGTTATTTATCATTTTTGTCGTATAGCTTAATCCTGCTGATGAAGAAAGGATCTCTACCCGCAAGTTGGTTTCCAAATGCTGCCAGTAGAATTTTAGGAATTTTACGCCATCTTTTTCAATATACTTGAAAAAATTATCAGGATTACTGTGGAACAATACTGGCATGGCTTCATGAGAAAAATTGTAATGCTGGCTTTTCTTCTTATCCATATTTCATAACTCCAGTTCTATTTTAAGACTTTGGTATCCTTGCAAGAAATTCATTAAAACTCGTGGGTTCATGTTGCAATAAGAATTGTAAAGTGTTTTGATTTCCAAACAACCCAAAATCCCGATAATATTCAAACATTGATATCAATGTTTCCTTTGCGTATTGAGGCATTCCCATCAACTCTGCGTTTTTCTTCCACACATCCAATGGAATCTGTTCAGCCTGGACTTTATATCCCATATGTTCAGATAGTGCAAGCGCTATATCCACCTGAGAGAGCGGCTCAGTCCCAACTAATTCATATGTAGCGTAGTCATGCGATGATTCTGTCAGCACCCTAAATGCAACTTGAGCCAGATCTTCAATATCCAAAAGGCTAATCCTTGTTTCAACTGGATACGGCACAGGGAATTTCCCTGATGTAATCTGCCTCCAATATCCGAGGAAATTTTGCATATATGCGGTAGGCTGTAATACTGTATAAATTAACTTTGACTCAAATAATTGCTCTTCGACGAGGCATTTCTGCCAATGGTGTGCCATTTTCTTTGCCTGTGGATGAAAAACACTATGATAAATAATCCGTTCGCATCCAGCTCTTTGACAGGCAAAAATTACCCTCCTGGCAATTGTAAGTTCTTCGGGATGCATATTGGGGCAAATATGGTATATGGCATCCACACCGCTAGCTGCTTTTACTAGATCTTCCTGGTCTTGGATATCCCCCAACACAGTTTCGGTTGCACCGATTGATGTCATCATGGGCTGATACTCAGCGCGATGGAGAAAGACCCTTGAAGAAATAGCATGTTTTTTTAGTACTTTTACAATAGATTGGCCAGTTTTACCGGCTGCGCCAGTTATGAGAATCATCTTGGTCCTATGGTAAATATCATCGCATCCATTTCATACCAAGAGGGGCGCAGATAACTGCGCCCCTCTTTCGAGACTTGTTTTACAAAATGTTACTTGACAGCAGCGCGGTCGACGGAGGGCTTGAACCAAATGAAGATCAGGTTCAAAAGGATACCCAAGACTGCAGCGGTCGCAATGGCGGGTAAACCAAGGGGGAAGATTGAGACGCTCCCGATTGAGGATAGCAGGCCACCTACTGGAATATTGCCACCATAACCAATGTTGCCACCAATACCCACGATGAGGATGACGGCGCCAATGGCTAATTGCTTGGGATCAAACAAGTTAACTTTTTCTGCGATCATAAGTGCGATACCCTGCATACCAATGACACCAAACAGGTAAATTGAAAGACCACCAGCGACAGCTGTTGGGATGGAGTTGACTGCATCTTTTAGTGGGCCAATGAAGCCAAGAAGGATGGAGATTATGCCCGCGGCGACAAGCACAGGACCTGAATAGTTCCGTGTGATTACCATCAACGAGTTGTTCTCGCCATAGTTGGTACCAGCAGTTGAGCCAAAGATACCATTTACCATGTCATTCAAACCATCAAGCATCAGGTTCAAACCAATGTAGCGGGAGAGGAAATATTTTTCTCGACCTTGTTCCTCGGCTAAATGGTCCACATAGAGGGAGATCTGATACAGGTGAGCGGTCGATTCCGGGATGGTAGCGATCGCCATGACACCGACACCGATGATAACGGTGAGTGTAAGTGGATGCGCAAAGTTCGGGAATGTGATCCGGGGGAGAATGAAGACGTCAGAAACAAACTGTGGATTGACAAGACCTAGCGGGATGGCTGCAATATAACCAAGGATACCTGCCAGCAGAATTGGAAGCATCCCGATGAAGCCTTTACCTTGCAGATAGACTGAGAACATGATAGCTGCGATCAGGGTGATCATTGCAGCAGCCCACCATCTCAATTGCCCGCCTGCGGCATCAACGACACCACAACAGGTACCAGAGCCCATGGTTAAGGCTGTGTAACCCAGGCCAATACCGATGACGCAGGCTACAGAACCAGTTACGATAGGAGGTAAGACTTTATCAACAGCTTCTTTACCACCAGAGAGGCGGATTACTAAACCTACTATTACGTTAATAACACCAGTTGCAAGGAAACCAGCTTGGACAACAGAAATCGTTGCAGGAGACGCAGTGGCGCCGAAACCAAGCCCTGGTTCAATTGTTCCGACCACTGCAGCAACTGCAGCAATATAGGAAAAGCTTGAACCATAGTACAGGGGGATATATTTGCCCATTGCGAATTTGGCACCCAAGAGGGCGACAACAGTTCCAAGACCGGTAATGGTCAAGACTGTCGAAACATCAAAATTCATTAACAGGGCGCATAATACTGTAGCTGGGAACATGGTTAGAACGTGCTGGAATCCCAACAAGACCATCTGCCCAAATGGGGGTTGGTCATTAGGGAGATATCCCATTACTTTGACTGCTTTTTCAGACATAATATTCTTCCTTCCTTAGAATGTTTTGTAATTCGATTGTTATTAATAAAACATCATTGCTTAGTTCCCCACAGAGAAGGTTTACAGGGAACATTTATTTCTTTCAACCAGTTGCTATAACCTCACCTCCTTTCCCTTAAAAATAAATCAAAAGGTCTGATCAGTAACTTTTGATCAGACCTTTTTTTCTTTAACGAGCGGCGTTGAGAATGAAAGCAATAATGATGAAAACCAGAGCTACAGGAACTACATACATAACCATTCTTACTTCGGCAGATTTTTTAAAATCTACTTTTTCAATGTATTCTTTTGACGCTTTTTCACCAATTGTTACTTCATCTTCAACAACTTGATCTTCTACTTTATCTGACACTGTAAAACCTCCAAATTCTAATACTATTTTAACACAATTTTAAATATGTCAAGTAGATACCTGACTTAACACCAAATTATTCTTTTCGTTTCTCTACCTCCTTATCCAGTTTTTCAAGCCCATTCTTCAACATGCTCTTCGATACGCTATCAATCAAGCGCTGGCCGACACTGGCTAATTTTCCTCCGATATTCAATTCCCCGGAATATTTAAAGAGGGTTTTTCCGTCTTCCGCTTCCAGGAACTGGACTTTTCCTACACCTTCTGCGAATCCTGCAGCGCCTTTACCTTTGACAACCATGGTAAAGGATTCGGGCGCTACATCATCGGTAATTGTATATAATCCCGCAAATTGCCCACTAACCGGGCCAATTTTCAACTTGATGGTGCCCTCGTATGCATTTGGACCGGTTTCTTTCATTGAGCTTTCTCCCGGAATAGCCAGCAGCAGGATATTGGGATCGTGAACAACCGAGTAAGATATTTCGCGAGGCCCATTAAATATGTATTCACCTTCAATTTTAATTCCCATGATGATCTCCTATCTAAATTATGATTTCTTCGCGTCTTCCACCAAATGATAAAGGACACTGGGGCTCAAAGGAACGTCTTTGATGAATAGCCCAGGAATATTGAGGGCATTTTCCAATGCCTGGCAGTATAGAGGGGGAATGGGAATTGTACCAGATTCACCCACACCTTTGATGCCGAGTGGATTCAAAGGAGATGGTGTGTTGAGGTGACCAATTTCCATGTGCGGCGGCATATCTGAGGCACGAGGGATCAGGTAATCCATCAGTGATCCATTCATAAGCTGAGCGTTCTCGTCATAAACAAGCTGTTCAAAGAAAGAGTTCCCAATTCCCATTTGTATGCCACCATGCAACTGGCCATCCAGAATCATGGGGTTGATTACGGTTCCGCAATCATCAACAAAAACAAACTTGTGGAATTTAATGTTGTAACTGGTTGGGTCAACTTCCATAATGGCCGCGGCGGCGCCATAGGCGGTTGCGCCATAGGGCGGGGCATAATAAGCAGATGCCTCCAAACCGGGATCTGTTCCTGGTGCTATTGTTCCACGCATCGGGTTAGCTTTTACAGCCAGATCCCCCAGCTTGATGGATTGTTCCGGTAAATCGGCTACGCGTACCATGCCATCTGCGAGTTCGAGTTCTTCCTGGGGCACATTCAATAGTTTGCTGGCGGTTTCAAGTATTTTTACCCGAACCAGCTTGGCAGCCATGTGGAACGCATTTCCGGCCACGGTTGCCCCGCGGCTGGCGAACGTACCAGCGCCCCAGTAGAATTTGTCGGTATCTCCGGTAGAAATTTCTACGTCCTCAACTCTGCATCCGACCTGATCTGCAACGATCTGAGCAAAAGAGGTGAAATGGCCCTGTCCCTGTGTGCCAAAAATACAGGAGGCAAAAACCCTGCCGCTAGTGCCTACGGTTACCTTCGCGCCTTCGTAAGGACCTACACCGGTATTTTCGGTAAACAACACCAGACCAATACCTACTTTCTTGCCTTCTGCGCGTAGTTTAGGCTGTTGATTCTTTTTGAAGTCGTCATACCCTATCATTTCTTTGGCTTTTTTGAGCACAGCTGGGTAATTTCCGCTATCGAGAACGAATTGAGCAAAGTCCTGAGCAATGATTCCTGTTTCAATAGGGAATTTCGCATCTTCAGGGATAAGATTGATCTCACGGATATAGGTGGGGTCTTTTTGTAATTTATACGCGACAGCATCAAGCATTCTTTCCATAACAAAAACACCATACGATCGACCCGCTGCTCTCACTGGAGAGACGATCATCTTATTAGTAAATACGGAAGTAAACTCTGTAAGAAATACCGGAATATCATATGTGCCGGTTGTATGGGTTTGTGTGTTAAGGGGAATTGTTGCGGTGTATGGATTGTAAGCACCAGTGTCATAGAGGAAAGAATCTCTTACGCCTAATACTTTTCCGTCTGTATTAAAAGCCACTTCGCAATCGTGAATTTGAACGCGTTCAGCGGTTGTGCCAATAAAATTTTCTGCACGGTCTTCGAGCCATTTGATGGGTCGCTCCAGTTTTATTGAAGCAAAACAGCAAAGGACCTCTTCCGGTTGGTTGGTCATTACTTTGGGCCCGAAGGCGCCGCCAACAAATGGAACGACCACGCGCACTTTTTGTTCAGGAATGCCAAACCATGCGGCCATACTGTTCCGTAACCCAGACGGTGATTGGGTATTGCAGTGAATTGTTAAGTGCTGTGAATCAGTTTCCCAGTGAGCCACGACACCACGGTTTTCCATGGCACCAGCGCCTCCGCGATCCATCACGAATCTTTCATGTATAACGAAATCTGCGGTTTTCTTAACTTCTGCAAAATCACCCCGTTCCTGGCGTACGTAAGTGGCCAAATTGGTACCCAGCTCATCATGAACCAAGGGGGAATCTGGTTTTAGTGCATCCTCGATGTTCTCTACAGCAGGCAATGGGTCTGCGTCCACATAAATTGCGGCGCAAGCATCTTCTGCAATATACCTGCTTTCTGCGACAACCATCGCTACAACTTCACCTTGATGCCGAACGAAATCTTTGACAATAGGAATTTGCGTGCGTGAATTTGCAGTTATTCCAGGGATTGAGTGGGGTGCTGGAACCAAAACGGGGCCAGGATGCCAGAATTCTCCAAGATCTTCTGCTGTATAAACAGCCACTACACCTGGCATGGCTTTCGCTGCACTTGTATCGATGCTGTTTAACTTCGCATGAGGATAGTCGCTTCGCAGAAAAGCAGCTTGCAATACATTATGGTATGTAATGTCTGCAATATATTTTGCCCGACCAGTCAGGATAATCGGATCTTCATTTCTTTTAATTCTTTGTCCAAGAAATTTCTTTTCCATGTCGATATCCTTTCTGTTACTTCTTCTCAGGAGCAGACATACGCTCTGCAGCCAATTTTACAGAATCGATGATGTTCTGATACCCAGTACATCGGCAGAGATTGCCATCAATACCAGCACGAATCTCTTCCTCGGTGGGCGTGGGATTTTCTTTAAGGAATGCAGTCATGGTCATCAGAATACCGGGTGTGCAAAAACCGCATTGAGCGCCGTGTTTATCCTGGAATGCCTGTTGCAATGGGCTCATCTTTTCAGGCGTTCCAAGGCTCTCCACGGTCTCCACTTTATGGCCATTAGCCTGTACTGCAAATGTCAAACATGACCTTTCAGGTTTGCCATCGAAAAGAATAGTACACGTGCCACAAACACCATGTTCACAACCGACGTGAGTTCCACCTAACCCAAGTTCATATCGAATGAAATCACTCAATAATAAGCGAGGTTCTACAGAGCGCTCGTAGTCTGTTCCATTTACATTAATTTTTATATTTATTAGTTCGCTCATCACAACCTCCTACTTCCTTGCCCTGACAATGGATTCCAAAACTGATTGAACACCCAACTCTCGAGCCAAGTGCCGGCGATATTCTTCAGTTGCGTGGATATCTGGACCGGGATCCATTTCAGATTGTACGGAAGCAACTATTGCCTCTCGGATGAGCTCCTCGGATGGGACATTTCCTTTTAGCATACTGAAAGCTTTCAAGCCTGGCACTGGTTTCTCATCTACACCCATGAATGCAATGCGCCCATCCTGCACTTTTCCACTAGAATCAAATGTCAACATTGTGGCAACCCCAACCAGAGCAGATTCACCTGCCTGCCTGGATACTTGTTTAAAGCTATAACCAGCATTCTCAGGCATGGGTGGTACTTCGATTTCCACCAACATCTCTGTTGCTTCCATGCAAGTTGTATAAATTGAAACAAAGAAATCATCAGCGTCCACCCATCTATCACTGGTTGTGGACTGGATGTGAAATTTAAAGTTCATAGCGGATGCAACAACAGGTAGCTGTCCAGCCGGGTCTGAGTGGGCTAATGCACCACCGAATGTTCCACGATTTCTAATTGTTGGATGGGCTAACCAATAAAGGCACTCTGGAATTAATGGAGCTTTCTCCGTAACCATTCGATCTAGTTCCACTGTTCGATCGCGTGTCATCGTTCCTATCATCAAACCACCGTTGGCTGATGGATTTACAAAGAATAATTCCTTAATTTCATTTAAATCAATCAGTGCTGTTGGTTGTGCCATTCTAAAATTCATGGCAGGAACCAGGCTTTGACCGCCTGCCAGCACTTTTCCTCCATCATCACCTTCCTGTGCAAGGATGGATAATGCTTCCTCCTTACTTTTTGGTGCAAAATATTTAAAAGAGGCTGGTTTCATGGATGTTTCCTCCTCCTAACAATCCTAACGATTAACGAATGACCCATAACAGCCGATAATTTGCGGCTGTTATGGGTGACAATAATACATTATCCTTCTTTGAAAGCTACAAATCTTCCCCACATTGATTCTGCTTCCATCGCTTTTTGTACAAAGCAGCCGATGTAATAACGACCGCTTGGAGTCTCAGCCAATTGTCCGCCAAGGTTTTCAGCATGGACAATCTTCTTCGGGAAGAGATTGTAGTGCATGTCCTGGTAGTATTGATCCAGCGGGAACATTTCATCCCAGTCCTTGCCAAAGTCTTTTTTCAATTTTTCATTGGCTTCTTCAAATGTCTTCGGGTGCCATATTCTCTGGATCGTATTCATGGGGTGATCTGCGGCAACACAATCGATTCCGATCCATTTAAGTTTCATCTTTGCTGCCCAATTTGCAAAATCAGGGGATGGGCCTGGATGTTTGATCATATACCGGAATTCATCGGAGTCTTCGCTTTTCCAACCAAATTTGGACCAGCCAGTCTTGATGATAAGGATGTCTCCTTCACGAATCTCTACTACGCTCTCCATCATTGCTGGTGTGTAAACGGATGAATTGCTAACCAATTTTGAAATATCTGCAACTACGCCAGGGCCAACCCATTCGTCCAATGGCACTTGACCAATTGTGCGGCCATTTGGATAGAAGTGCTTCTCTCCATCCATGTGTGTGGCCAGGTGAATGGATGCGTTACAAATGGACCCATTGCGCCCCATACCAAAATGCTGCCCGCCAACTCGCTTGGTATATTTGACGGACAAAGGTTCATAGTTTGCCCACTGCGGGCTTTGTACACTAAATGGCACTGAAAAATCGATCATCTTGGAAGCATTCATTTCTTTCAAGAAAGCGTCCTCCGGCATTCCATCTGGCGCAGTCCAGGCAAATACACGGGACCATGCTGCTTCGACTTCCATGAATGGGATAGGTTGAACAGAGATCCAGGCACGTTTGTTTTTCAGCTTATCAATTTCACCTACAATTGCTTCCACAAACATTAGGTGTGCTTTTGGCAGTGTTATATGTGTAAGAGTATAGTATTCGTCGGTGGGGAATACTTCATCCCATTTCTTGCCGGTTTTCGCGAACAACTTTTCTTCAGCCAATTTGAAATGGTTTTCATGGTAACGGCGGATGGGCGTATTCATGGGGTGTTCTGCACAACCGCAGTCGACACCAACCAATTTTAATTTCATATCCAATGCCCATTGGTAAAATTCCGGAGATGGCCCTGGATGCCGAACATAGAAACCAAAGTCTTTATTTTCCACGCCACCCTGGGCTTTTGGATTGACAACATCTGGTTGATCCCAGGAATATTTGTGATAGCCCGTGTTGATGATGAGAATGTCACCCTTCTTCACATTGACCTTTTTTGTGATCATCTCAGGCGTATAGAAACCGTAATCTTCCACTACATCCGAAAGGTCTACAACAACGCCTTCGCCGGTCAGATCAGTTAATGGAACATCTGCAATCGCTCGCATTCCAGAATGAAAAGCCCGTTCGCCAACGAGATGAGTACCGACTGTATTGCTCCAGTTCAAGATCTGTCCATTGGCGCCAGCACCACCGCCATAGGCGCCTGTCAGACGCTTAAAGAAGTGGACTTCCAGTGCTTTTTCGAATGGCCAGGGAGTTGTAAAGATACTGCACCCCTGTGTCAGGTCAAAAAGCTTTGCATTACTTAACATTTTGATAAAACTTTCCCGATCCATATATTCCTCCATTGAAAGACAATAAATTCAGGTTAGTTCGATTGATATTTTTCTGTAAACGCTACAATGGCATCTTCGAAAATTTTCATTGGAGCGCTGACAACTCCGGCGCCAACCTGTCCCACGCCGGGATCTTTATGGGCTACCCCGGTGTTCACTCTTGGGGCAATACCTTTATCCACAACTTTACGAATGTCGATACCTGTTGGTGTACCACGGAAATCCAGGTAAGGAATCGTCAAAAATTTGTGCTCTGCATCTGTTATTTCATACATATCCAGCGTAGTGCTGACGGCATCCTTTGCAGTACCACTGATAAAGGTAACAATAGCAGGAGCAGATGCCATTGCAAATCCGCCAAAACCGGCCGTTTCGGTGATGACGCTGTCGCCAATATCCGGATTGGCGTCTTTCTCTGAGAATCCTGGGAAGTAAAGGGCTTTTACAATAGGCGCTGGGGCTGTGAACCACTTATCGCCTAAGCCACTTACTCTGATACCGAAATCCGTGCCATTGCGCGCCATAGTTGTAACTACAGTGGAATACTCGATTTTTGCAGCAGCATCCGCCATTGTCTTGGCTGCTGCCATTACTGGGTTGAGAATGCTCAGAGCATTATCTGCGAGGAATTTAATGATTTTTTCTGTTTCTTCTTTATCCTCACAAACTTTGACCACAGCCGGCGCCAGGATTGTTGTAAACAAAACAGAGCAGGCATCCAGGCGATTATGGCCATCATCTCCCATGTGTAATGCTTTTCCGAGCAAGGCTCGAATATCTATTCCACCCAGGTACTTAATTGCCTTATCAAGGATAGGCCCCATGACTTCATTCATCCAATGCAATCTGTCAAGGACTTCCTCACTGTAAGCCCCCATGCGCAATACTTTTCCACGTCCCTCATTTAGACCTGAGTATGCTTTGTTGCCTCCGTTAGTGTTTACCACTTCGTAAACAAGGAAGGAGGGTGAGATCAATCCTGCCATGGGACCTACTGATGAGTGATGGTGACATGGATCATATAGGATTTTCCCTGATTCTGCTAATTTTTGGGCTTCTTCGACATTCTTGGCAAGACCTTCGTACATCAGACAGCCCCAAATGGCGCCTTTAACCGGTCCAGCCATGCGATCGTATGTGATCGGAGGACCAGCATGCAAAAGCATTGTTGATGTCATACCCGGGATTAAGTCTTTCGCCATACCCACACCTGTAACGACAGGGTGTGCTTCCATCATGCGATCAAGCGCTTCCTTGTTGGCTTTTTCGATCTTTGTTGCTAAAGTTGGAGCTTTCATCTTACTTAATGTCCGGATGAGGACATCATTACCACCGGCAGGGGGTTTCCAATCGACATGTACAACAGGAATTCCCTGTGCGGAAAGATTTTGAGCAAAAGATTCCAAACCCAAATTAATAGCCTCAAGGTCTTTTCGTAGCATAACAAGATCGCTCTTCGCAAATTTAGGCGTTTTCACAACGTCATCTGCTGAGATGGCTTTAGGAGCTGGATGACCGGATGGCTTGTCACTGGGATTCAATGCTTTGATTATGCTTCCTGCATAACGAACCACTTCCTCGTTACTGGTGGAAACCCAGGTACCGACTGCTTCCATCTGAGCGATTTGATTGCGAAGACCTTGCGGATCATCATCCGTGCCAGTAACTACAGCCACGATTTCAAGATAGCGGCCTGCCTTTTTCGCAATTTCAAAAGACTTAGCTACAGCCGGGGCTAATTCACTGGCGGGATCCATATGGGAGCCATAACCAATCACCACATCCAACATGATCACTGCCACGGATGGATCAGCAGCTTCCTCGAGGAGACGTCGTATCCGCAATTCATTATCCATCATTGGATGAAGCCGTCCAACAGTGAATTCGTCTTCACCAAGGTCAACAATACAATGCTCCTGGCTGTTTAGAGAATTTGGAAGCTTGTTTTCTTTTCGCAGAGGTGAATTTGCCAAAACCTTGGGAAGATAATCTTCGAGTATGTACTGGGCTTCGTAAGCTAAAGTTCCACCAGAGAATAATCCACGGAAATATTTTTGTCCTTTAGCAAATTTCGAGACATCCACCTTGAATTCAGTCATCTTTTTTGATGCTTGCAGAGATTTACCGGTTACATCTTTTGTCAAAGCAACGGCAATCTCAGCTGCTTCATCCAGACTGCCAGCATAGAACAAGTTTCCTTCATTGGGAATTGTTGGGGTTCTTCCTACAAAGCAAACGACAACAGGTTTATTAGCTTTCCGGGCCTGTTTCAATACTTCTTCTGCCACAGAAGGAGCTGGCGGTTTGGAAACCAATACGATTACTTTTGTTTCATCATCGCGGCTGAGGATATCTATACCCTGGCTAAAAGTTTTTGCGCCAACTTTTTCAGTCAGATCGCGTCCGCCTGTTCCGATGCCATACGTCATACCGCTGCCAAGTTGGGCGATTCTTGATGATACTTGCTGCAGGCCAGTTCCAGCTGCTGCAACCATTCCGATCGGGCCTAAGCGGACTTTATTCGCAAAACCCAGCCCGATGCCACGCACAATGGCAGTGCCGCAATCGGGGCCCATCACCAGCAGACCTTTTTCTGCTGCCTTCTTTTTCAATTCAATTTCAGCTTCAACAGAAACATTGTCGGAGAATAGAAAAACATGTTTACCCAAATCGAGGGCGTCATTGGCTACGATATCCGCGTATCTACCAGCAACAGACACTAATACCCAACTTGCTTCTGGAAGGTTTTCCGCGGCAGACTCAATACTTTTTGGCCGAAATACAGAATCAGAGGCGGTTTTCTTCTTTTTTAAGAGCTCATCCACCTGAGAAATGGCATATAAAGCTGCTTTATCATTTTGGGCACGTACAACAATTACAAGATCATCCGGTTTGGCAGATTCTAATTCTGGTGAAACCAAATTGATGTGCTCAAGAAGTTCTTTATTGGCTTCTGTTCCCATGATGACACCGGTATCCTCCACTTCTGGCAATTGTGCCAGAGTTCGCTGCAATTGCATTAAGAAAGCCGAATCGTAGTAAACACCTTTTCGAACTTCAGATTTAATTACGGTCATTATTGCCTCCAGGTAAGAATAATATAGATACTTTGCAAAAGATTAATAACCTGACACTCAGTATTTAAGATGGCAGGCAGAATTTTACTATTTAGTTTAATTGCAGGTGTGGGAAACGAAACTCTGGTTAAGTCCACGGATATTTATTATTCCTGTGTTAGAAATATATTGAAAAACCAACAGGAAATATTGATGTATTCTTGTTTCCTATTAAGATTCATCAATTCTAGTTGAGCGTAAAAAAAGTATAGCATCTTAGGAAATCATAGTCAACATAACTAGATACCCCCTAATATCACTATTTTATTGACATTTGTCATGCAATTTGATGGAGGAAAGTTATTACATTTTAATACCACCCCAGGCATTTGTTATACTTGACATCAATAACCCGTATCTTTAGAATTAACATTAGTCGGATTAGTGCGACTGAGAATTCTAGAAACAAATATTATCCCAAAAAGGAGAAGTAATAGATGAAAATCAATCCACCATGTAAAGTATCAGAAGAGCAATTAACAATTGATGTTCGGGAAATTGAACCATTGCTCCAGGCACCACCCATGGATCTAAAACCCTGGCCAGAAGCAATGATCACCCTCAAAGATGGCCGAATTTTGTATATTCGTGAAGCAAAACTGGATGAAGCCCCAATGATGATGGAATACATGAAAAAGGTTATGGAAATTGAACATGACTTTTATGATATTGTTGGTGCGCGTGTGTATGCTGAAATCTTAGGCTGGTACCGCCAACGTTTAAAAGACCCATTCCACCTGGTTGGAATGATCGATGGGGTATGGGCAGGTTTGGCGAATGGCCGTTTTATGAGCGAAGACATTGCCATCAGCCTACATACCATGACTCTCGCGCGACGAGGACGAATTGGATGGGCTATGTATTACGCCAAAACATATTATGCTCTCGAAGTTGCCGGTGCAAAAGAGTGGTGGTCCACATTTGAGAGCTACAATGGCTGGAGAATGGCTGGTCTTGAAATGGCTCAACCCTCTTACCCCTGGCCAGAATATCAGCATGAACTTGGCGGTGCCCGTGTTTATTACGTAACTAAAAAATACTGGGATACCTCAATCAAATCCTTTGCCAAGCAAATGATTGGAAATGATCTTGTCTTCGATGTACCAGATTCCGTAAGAAAAGCCAACGAGACTTTTAGAGTACCTGAAGAAGTCGTTGTTTAGTTCCAAAAAAGAAACGCAGAAAAAAAGAACTCCAAGCGGAGTTCTTTTTTATTAATAATTTCTAGAAACAATATATCGCGCAAGCTCTTCTAAAGCCGTCCTTTCATCAGATTCCGGAAAGAAAGATAGAGCATCAAGTCCACAAGAAACATATTTTTCTGCCTCTTCATGAGCTGCGTCTATGACATCGCTGGAACTGATATCCTGAATGAACTTATTCGTTTGGCCACTATCATCCAGACATCCCTGATTTTTTAAATGCAATACATTTGGATCAGTTGGGTATCGATCGAAATAATACAGAACTGGTAAAGTAAGCAGACCTTGCCTAAGATCGCTGCCAACCGGTTTACCTAAAGTAACCTGCTCTCCTTTAAAATCGAGGATGTCATCCACGATTTGGAACGCGATTCCAATATTGTAACCATATTGCCCCATCTTTTCCTGTACTTCAGATGAAGAATTGCATAGAAGCGTGGTCGCCTTGCAGGAGGTCTCAAATAATGAAGCAGTTTTTGCGTAGATCCTGCTAAAGTAACTCTCACGGTCTGCAGTGCAACGGCTTGAAAATAATTGCGAGATCTCACCATTCACAATGGTTCCGAGAGTCTCTGCAAAAATCCTCATCACGTCAACATTATAAGTGTCGGAAGAAAGTTTTGCTGCCCGGGCAAATAAAAAATCGCCAGTCAAGACCGTTGCTCCCGGCGACCACTGTGAATTTAAAGTCGGCATTCCTCTGCGAAGAAGCGAACCATCGATCAGGTCATCGTGCACAAGTGTTGCTGTATGCAGCATTTCTATGGCTGATGCAAGCGTAATTGTGGCTTCTTCGTTTGCGCAAAGTAGTTTTCCGGAGAGGAGGGTAAGTGTAGCTCTAATTCTTTTTCCGCCAGATGTCAGAATTAGATCCAAAGCCCGTTGGAGGTCCGGATGGTAGTTTTTCGCTTGCGCCCGCATTAAGATATCTACTTTTTCCAATAGCGCTTGAACTGGTGTGTAAAAATCAGTTGAAATCAATTTCTTCTCCAATATTGAACAGAGCTCGGGCATTCTGTGTTGTTTGATATTCTACTAGTTTTATATCACATTCTTTGAGAATTGCGATTCTTTCAGCGATAATTTTTATATTTGCAGGCTCATTTCTAGTCCCTCGTAGTGGCGATGGCGATAGAAACGGACTGTCCGTTTCCAGCAATATGGATGAAAGCGGGACTTCTCTGACAACATCCTGTTTAATTTTGGCATTCGTATATGTAATTGGTCCACCGATTCCAATTAAAAAACCAAGCTGGTAAGCTTGCAATGCCTGGTCTGAAGAACCTTCAAAAGCATGAAACACTCCGTTATACTTTTTTTCCTCCACGCATTTCATTTCCGGGTAGCATGAAGCGCATAATTTTAGAAGGTCAATTATTGATTCTCGGGAATGCAGAATAACTGGCAGTCGATTGTCAATCGCGAGCTCTATCTGACTAATAAGTACTTTTTTTTGTTTATCCTTATCAGATGCATTATGGTAATAATCCAATCCAATTTCACCTATTGCAACTGGTTTATGAGTAGTCAATAGATCTTGGAGTGCTGGGCGGATACTTTCTGGCGAAATACCCGAAATATCATTGGGGTGGACTCCGATAGCCGAATGAATGTTCCTGTGCTTATCTGAGAGAAACAAACACTCCACACTGGATTGTAAATCAATTGCCGGGATGATGAATGATCCGACGCCATTACTTTTAGCGCGAGCAAGTACAGCTGGCAGGTCGCCAGCGTACTCGTGAAAATTTAGGTGACAGTGTGTATCTACAAACACAGTGTGTTTTCGCTATACAATTCCAGCGATTTTCAAGCCATTCTGCAATATTGCCTGGACTTTATCTTTGTGGGTAGTTTCACAATAAACGCGAATGATTGGTTCCGTTCCTGAGAAGCGGATCAATAACCAGCCTCCATCTTCCAGGGAAAATTTATATCCATCGGTGGAATTCAATCCAGTAACAGTTAAACCAGCTATTTCCTTTGGATGGCTGTTCAAAATTAACTGCTCTTTCTGTGTTCGGTCACCTTTGAATGCGGTGTCGATCCGATCATAGTAATGAGCGCCAACTTTATTGAATAATGTTTGCAGTAATTCAGATGGCTTCTGATTCAATCGCACCATCATATCTAGGAAGTATAAGCCGGCAAGTATTCCATCACGTTCGGGTACATTCCCTTTGAAAGCATATCCGCCAGATTCCTCTCCCCCGATCATTGCATCCACCTCTAACATTTTTGGAGCAACATATTTAAATCCCACACCAGTTTCATAAACAGGAACCTGGTAAGTCTTGCCCAGTTTATCGAGCATACTTGTAGTGGATAATGTTTTGACGATCGGGCCACGTAGTTGGCGAACCTCAAGTAAATAATAGGCCAGCAAACCATAAACCTGCAGCTGATTTATGAATTCACCCTTCTCATCACCAATTCCAACCCGATCTGCATCACCATCTGTGATAAGTAAAACGTCCGCATGATTATCTACGGTAGCCTTTAACCCAACATTTATGTTTGGTGGAATTGGCTCTGGGCGTTTCATATCAGGAAAAATTGGATTCCTCTCATTATGAATTTCTATGACCCTGGTTGAACCACCTTTCAAAAATCGTGAGAACCAGCCAGCCCCATTTCCCCACATACAATCTACCAGTATAGTTAACCCTGCATTTTTGATATTTGAAAGGTCGATCAGCTTTTTAATATGATCAATATATGCCGGTGCCGGGTCAAATAGAACTATCTCACCCGAATTTATTCCCTCAAATATAGGTAGTTCTTTGACATCTTTTATCGCTGTGGGGATTTTGGCTTCAATTTCCAACAGTCCTTCCGGATCGATTGCTCCACCAAATTCATTACGAACCTTAAACCCATTATCAGTCGGAGGATTATGCGAAGCTGTTATATTGACAGCACCTGCTGTTTTCAGGTTTACTGCGGAAAATGAGATCACAGGTGTTGGTGTAGCGCCATCCGTCAAAAATACTTTGAATCCATTGCCATAGAGTACACTGGCGACAGCACTGGCAAAATGTTCAGATAAAAACCGTTTATCATAACCAACTACGACCGATTCACCTTTTTTTCCATGATCAATTAGGTATGAGGCATAACCCTGTGCACAGCGTTTTACATTCACAAAAGTATAGTCGGCGGCAATTGCACCTCTCCAACCATCGGTTCCAAATTTGATTTCTGATGACATTTATCCTCCTAGTCTGAAATGTATAACTATTATATCAACCTATCGTTTTCAGGCATAAGTCCGTCTGAAGTATAATGCATTGAATTCGCAAAAAGGTGACGATGAATAATATTTATTTCGATTATGCGGCCACAACGCCTGTTGATCCAGAGGTATTGGAAGCGATGTTGCCATATCTCAAGGAAAGTTATGGTAACCCATCCTCTGTCCACCAACATGGTAGAAAAGCAGAAGGAGCAGTTGAAAGTGCGAGAGAATTGATTGCAGATTTGATGAAGTGTTCGTCTAATGAGATCATTTTCACTTCAGGGGGGTCTGAGTCGGATAATTTGGCTTTAAGAGGTACAGCATTGGCAAGGAGAAATGAAACAGGCGCCAATCGGATCATTATTTCCGCTGTCGAACATGAGGCAGTTCACAGGACTTCGAAACAATTGCAGACACAGTATGGCTTTGATGTTGTTATTCTTCCCGTTGATTGTGATGGGAAAGTTAACTCAAATGGCTTGGTAGACGCAATTGGATCAGATGTGGCAGTTGTATCAGTGATGTACGCCAATAATGAAGTAGGTACAATAAATCCAATTGAGGACATTTCTGAAGTCTGTAAGGCAAAAAATGTGCCATTTCACACCGATGCAGTGCAGGCTTTTGGGTATATTGACATAGAAGCGAGTGATGGCATCGATTTAATGTCTGCCGGGGCACATAAATTCTATGGTCCGAAAGGAGTTGGATTTCTATACAAGAAAAAAAGGATTGTATTGCTCCCAACACAAACTGGTGGATCCCAGGAAAGCGGCTTTCGTGCAGGAACCCAAAATGTTCCTTATATTGTAGGGATGGCGAAAGCATTAGAAGTAACTAGAAAAAACCAAGCTTCTTTGGCAATAAAATATACCAATCTTAGAGATCGACTTATAAAAGGGATTTTGGGGAAATTTCCTCAGTCTGTATTAACCGGAAGCAGGGAAAATAGATTAAGCAATCATGCTAGTTTTGCTTTTCCGGGTATCGATGGGAATGAATTGGTGATGGTATTAGATTTGGAAGGTTTCTCGTGCTCCTCGGGTTCTGCCTGCAAGACAGGTAACCCGGAACCATCTGATGTTTTGCTCGCGATGGGATTTGATAGGGATCTTGCGCGAGGGTCTCTTCGCCTGACAGTTGGCAGAAACACTACTGTAGAAGATGTTGAGAGGTTGCTTAATATTCTGCCAATTGTTATTGCCAGGCTTAATAAATGAAAGTGCCAGAGATGGAAAGAGGCAGAGTCCTTGTTGGTATGAGTGGGGGAGTCGATAGTTCATACGCTGCAGCTAAGTTGAAATCAGATGGGTATGATGTTGTAGGAATCATGCTCAAACTATGGACTGAACCATCTCAGATGGGTGAGAACCGCTGCTGCTCGCTGGAATCTCAAAACCTTGCAGCCAGGATCGCGGAGCAACTTGACATCCCTTTCTATGTCATTGATGCATCGAAGGAATTTCACCAAAGTGTCGTTGAGCTTTTTGTTAAGGATTATATTTCTGGGAAAACACCAAATCCATGTGTTGCTTGCAATAATTCTGTGCGTTGGAAGTTGTTGCTAAAACATGCAGATAAGTTTGGCATACAATATATTGCAACCGGTCATTATGCAAGATTAAAACACAAATCTGGTAACGAGGTGGGGTTATGGAAGGGTATAGATCAATCCAAGGATCAGTCCTATGTACTCTGCATGCTCACCAAGCCGTATTTATCACGGACGCTTTTTCCTTTGGGGGATATGACAAAACTGGAAGTCCGCAAGGGCAGTGAAATTTTAGGGTTGAAAAATGCGAATAAACCGGATAGTCAGGATTTATGCTTCCTCGGAGATATGGATTACAGGCAATTCCTGCTGAAATATGCCAGCGAAAGCATATTTCCCGGAGAAATCGTCACAGAAGATGGAACTGTGGTGGGGACGCACGAGGGGCTGCCATTTTATACCATCGGACAACGAAAAGGACTGCGCATAGCTTATTCTAAAGCTCTTTATGTGCTTTCCAAGGATACAATCACAAATAGATTAATTGTGGGTATTTCACGAGAGAAAGAAGATATTGCGTTTAATGTTAGTAAATGCAATTGGTTTCAGGATGTCAAACCCGGGAATACACTGGAATGCTCTGTCAAAGTTAGGTATAAATCAAAAGATCTGCCTTGTACAATATCTGTAATCTCAGAACAATCATGCGCAGTAAAACTGACCGGTAAGGAGTCCGCGGACATTACTTCAGGTCAGATCGCAGCATTTTATCAGGATTATCTTTGCCTGGGTGGTGGGATTATTGTATAATAATTGGCGATGACACTTCCAGCTTTTTTATTCGGAATATTGGTATCAATAATGTTTGGCGCAGCCTTCCATTTATGGAAGGATGGTGGGTTGGGCAGGTTGTTGTTATATGAACTATTAAGTGCATTTGGTTTTTGGTCTGGACATGCATTATCCTCATGGATTGGCTGGGAATTTTTGAAACTTGGACCTCTTCACCTGGGTTTTTCCATCTTAGGCACGCTGGTTTTTCTGCTTTTAGGATACTGGTTGTCAACGGATCGTTTCGCTAATAAGGCAAAATAATAGCCCTCCAACGAGGGCTACTATCATTTTTATTGACTAATTTATTGAATAAGGATGACTTCTGAGGCTTGTAATCCCTTTGGCCCTTTTTCAACTGAGAATTCCACTGGTTGACCTTCTTCGAGATTCTTGAAACCGTCTCCCTGAATTGCTGAATAGTGGACGAAGACATCTGGTTCACCGGCGCGTTGGATAAAACCAAAGCCCTTGCTAGTATTGAACCATTTTACAGTACCTTGTACTCTCTCACTCATCTCTCACTCCTTATTTTTAACCTTTTATTAGCTTTGTGTCGCAATATTCCATGTCTTTGGCATAGACAAACAAAAATGACCTGAACGTTTATTAAAGTTCAGATCGTAAAAAGTTCTGTCACTGCTAACACAAAATGCCATATACGTTGGGAGTATTATACAATAGCTTATGGCGGGTTGTCAATGATTATTAATTTATCATTAATATTGGCTAATATTCCTCGTCATCATCATCCAACCAGGAATCACCATCTTCCTCTTCTTCAAGGTCAAGTTCATCCCATTCATCTAATTCTTCTTCTTCATCCCAACCATCTTCTGTAGCTGCTTCGGCGTTGGGGGAGTAGGTAGCGCACCCAGAATCTGGGTCGATTTCTACAGCCGCCGCGCTGCAAAACCCTTCGTCAAGAAAAACACAATCAAGATAGTGGCATCGAATTCGTGGCATTTGATCACTCCTGTAAAAATGAATTATTTATTAATTTCTTTGACCAATAAAATGGTCGATATTACAAACAAAAGCGTAGTCGTTGACGCAGATAATAAACAGTAAGGGCAAAAAGTTTCCAAAATTCCAAATTGAATGTAGGTTAGATAAATTGAGAACAATATTCCAACAAGCGTGATACCGAATAACAAGTATGGACTACTGGATTGTGTTAATGTACACTTTTCGCCAAATAGTAATAAAAGCAAAATAATACCATATGTCGTGAAACCAAGATAAGCGACGGGTATATTGTATATGGTTGAATATGAACTGGAATTAACTGCTGCGCAATTACCAAATCCAGGGATACATCTTTCTTCTGTATGGCTAAATTTTATCCAGGATAGATAACCGGAATCAATTAAGCCAATTATTGATAGAAGTATTCCCCAATATCTCAAGTTTCGCATTTGAAAATTTTCCAGTTCGCGGTAATCAAGATGCGATTTTACATTAATCTATAATATCCGTAAAGGTGCAAATCAAATGAAAATCGAGCGAATGATTAACCTGGCCTCAGCCGATGAACTTCCATTACGTTTTGCAAGCTCTCAATTCTGGTTAATATCTTGCTTAATTGGACTAAATCGCCGATCTCAAGCACCAGTTTAATAACTGCAAGGTTATGATTTACTTTTAGACTGATATCGATCAAGTTTATTGACTCATTATTTAAAATGCTTGATATATCTCCCAGCAAACCTTGCCGATCATAAGCTCTAACCTCAACTGCCACAGGAAATGTCCTTTTGACCTCTCCCCATGAAACTTTAGCTATCCGCTCCTGATCACCGCGTAGTCTGAGGATATTTGGGCAATCCTGACGATGGATGGTTGCTCCACGGCCACGTGTAATATAGCCAATAATCTCATCCCCTGGAACGGGTTTGCAACACCTGGCGATGCTGGTTAACATTCCCTTCAGTCCTAGAACAGTGATAGCCTCCGACCCCGGTTTGGCTTCTGTGGCTGGACTTGGAGATAGAATATCCTCGTTTTTTTCTTTTGAGACATCAGATATTTTTGTGATCAACCGGCCGATTGATAGATCTCCATTTCCAATAGCCTCATAAAAGTCGTCGATACTCTTGAATTCGTATTCCTGAGCATAATGATGGAGGTTGATACTTTCGAGACCGAGGCGACGCAATTCACGATCTATCTGCAGTTTGCCCTGTGATAAGTTTTGTTCTCGATCCTGTTTCTTGAACCACTGTTTTATCTTTGCCCGACCGCGTTGGGTATTGACAAGGCCTAAGTTAGTATTCAACCAATCGCGGGATGGACCACCTTGTTTTGCAGTTAATATTTCAACCTGATCGCCAGTCTTCAATTTATAATCCAATGTAACCAATTTGCCGTTGATCTTCGCTCCGCGACAGCGATGGCCAATTTCAGTGTGGACATGGTATGCAAAGTCAATGGAAGTCGATCCACTTGGCAAGTCGATGATGTCACCTCTGGGTGTAAATATGTAAACACGATCCTGGAAGACATCGGTTTTCATCCCCTCAATGAATTCTTGCGCATCGTCAACATCTTTTCGCCAATCCATCAGACGGCGAAGCCAATTTACGCGTTGTTCAAATTCATCATCTCTTTTCCGACCCTCTTTGTAACGCCAGTGCGCAGCGATACCATACTCTGCGTTCTGGTGCATTTCCGATGTTCTAATTTGTACTTCCAATGGTTTACCGTCGTCATAGATCACGGCTGTATGAAGTGATTGATAAAAGTTATCCTTTGGCGCAGCTATGTAGTCATCAAATTCATGCGGAATTGGCCTCCAATTGGTGTGGATGACTCCCAAAGCAGCATAACAGGAAGGAATATCAGCAACGATCAACCTGACCGCTCGCAGATCAAGCACCATTTCAAAAGATTTTCCTTTTTCCATCATTTTTTTGTAAATGGAAAATATATGCTTAGGTCTGCCGGTGATTTCCGTTTTGATTCCGGCTTGATGCAAAATGTTAGTTAACTTTTCTATTGTTTTTTCAATTTGCTCTTCTCTATCCACTCGTCGTTCTGCAAGCTGTTCTGCGATCTCTTTATATTTTTCAGGATAGGTATAACGAAAGCCCAGGTCTTCCAGATCCCACTTCATCTGCCAGATTCCAAGCCTATTAGCAAGTGGAGCAAATATATCAAGAGTTTCTTTAGCAATCCGCTTTCGTTTATGCTCAGGCATGTACCCCAAGGTACGCATGTTGTGAAGTCTGTCTGCCAATTTAATCAAGACAACCCGGATATCATCACCCATTGCGAGAAATGTTTTTCGCAGAGTTTCAGAAGCAAGGTCATGTTTTCTTGATTTCTGAGCCTGTACGTTCGCAATTTCTGCTTCGGTGTCTTCGTGTCCATCAACCTGTGAATTAGCGGCATCTTCCAAATGCTGATCACCTCTGGAAACTCTGGGCAGATTTGTGAGTTTTGTAACGCCATCCACAAGTTTGGTTATTTCATCCCCAAACTCCCGTTTGAGGTCTTCCAAAGTTACATCGGTATCTTCGACCGTATCATGCAGTATTCCGGCAGCGACAACCTCTACAGGCACTTTCATTTCCACGAGGATAGCCGCAACAGCAAGGCAGTGTGAGATATAAGGTTCGCCAGAAACCCTTTTTTGATCACCATGTGCTTTTTCGGCTAATACATACGACCGGGTCAGTAGCTCTCGATCAACTAGGTTGTAATGCGCCGGAAGAGATTCTATTAGATTTTCAAACTTCAATGCCAACTCCAATAATGTTTTCGAAACAACTTAATTCTACCTGGATATGATTATAACGAATACTGTCGCTACGTGGAGAAAAGCAAAGCGATCGCAGACTGAAAATATTTATGTATTTGGACCTACGAAATAATCAATCCAAGGTCGATTGCACAATTGTTTGTATATGCTGTTCGAATTAAAAGTAGTAATCATCAAGATCGAAGTGTTGGGCAAGGCCATTTAATTCTTCAGCAAGGTTTGAAGAAATTGCTAGCCCGTCACGAAAAGATTTAATGGTTGCCTCTGCTTCCTTTTCTCCGGCTGTAAATATTCGCTCGTGGTACTCGGCCTTATTAGAATTCCGCAAGGTGCGCAGAATATCTCCTGTTGATTTCTTAAATTCGGCTTCCGATGTAAATGCCTCAATAGAAATTGCCTGGAAGAAGTGTCCTATCGCAAATGGTTGTTTATTACCTGTTGAAGTGAATCCTGTCAGTCCACTCATAAAGCTGCCATTTTGCAGACAGGCTGATAAAATTTCCACGATGGTCGCTAATCCGTAACCCTTGTAACCACTGTAAGTCTCATCCTGGCCACCGAGGGGAAGCAATGAATGTAAGTCATTATTCAAACCTACAAGAATATCCGCTGGATTTGTCGCCGCTTGGCCAAATTTGTCTATCACATAGCCTTTTCTAAGCGGTTTCGCCAAACGGTTGCTGATTTCTATTTTCCCTCGTTGAATGATGGTAGTGGCAGCATCGAATAAAAACGGTGTATCCTCATCAGTTGGTGCGCCAAATGCGATAGGGTTGGTTCCCAATAAGGGCTGAACCCCAAATGTTGGCGCCATCGAAGGCCGGGTATTTGTTACACAAATTCCAATCATGTTTTCTTTGACAGCCAATAAAGGATAATAGCCGGCAATACCAAAATGGTTTGAATTGCAAACAGCTACACTGCCAGTGCCCACCTGTTTTGCTTTTGCAATTGCCAGATTCATTGCCAGGGTTGAGACAACAGCGCCCATACCATTATTGCCATCCAGTGTCGCAGTAGATGGTGTTTCCCGAACAATAGAAGGATTTGTAACCGGGTTTTGTTGACCGCTACCAATCCGGTCAACGTACATTTTCAAGCGGCTTAATCCATGAGATTCAATTCCTCGAATATCGGATGCGAGTAAAACAACCGCACATGTTCCCGCATCTTTCTCTGGAACACCCGCGCAGGTGAAAATTTCAGCAGCAAATTTGGTTAGAGTATCAACCGAGTAGAATTTTGCATTATTCATTAAATTGCCTTATTTCAATAATTCTGATTGTAGGAATGACCGATATGGGGAAAGAACCTTAAGTGTTTCGCAATCATCATCTGTTAGTTGGTTAATTAACATCCTGGTGACCAGTTCACCAACGCCTGGTCCAAGCATAAACCCCTGGCCACACATGCCAGCAGCGATCAGATAGCCTGGAGTAAACTTAGACCAACCGATCAACGGAAATCCATCCGGAGTCATTGGATACAATCCGCGCCAGGTACGACGGACTCGTATATTTTTCAGTCGCGGCATGAGCCGGACAATTCTCCGGGCTATCATTGGTAGAAAGTCGCTGGTTTCCTGTGTGTTTTCCCCCCATATACTTGGATTGGGTGTGATGCAAAAAATTACCTGACCAGTGCAATGCTGATAAAAATAATAGTTCGTTGAACCTGGTGAAGGACGGATATCCACGATCATTGGTTTCAAAAAAGCTGCAACTGGCTCTGTAATGGCTGATTCATGTGAATCAGGCGTGACTGGCAAATCCTCGCCGAATATATTTGAAACGGGGTTAGCCCATGCTCCTGCTGCATTGATGATCGTATTGGCAAAATATTTTCCATTTGATGTTCGAATTCCAACAACTCTGTCCTTTTCTTTTATCGTGGCAATTACTTTTTCATTGAACCGAAATTCAGCCTTTTGAGATACCGCCTGAACCATATATGAATGGATAGTTAATAATGGGGACGCATTCCCGTCCTCTGGGCTAAAGGTACCGCCTAGGAGACCTTCAGGGTTAAAGTCGGGAACTACTTCAAGTATTTGTTTTTGATCCAGCCAGGATATGTTCAATCCAAGACCGTGTTGGATTGTTAGGATCTCATTAAGTATCTCTTTCTCTTTCTGCCTATAAGCTACGAAACAATAGCCACCTTGTGTCCATTCGATATTGTCTCCGGTTATTTCCCTCCAAGTAGACAGAATTTCAATGCTCCTCTGACACAACCGGACTTTGACAGGGTCCGAATGGGTAGCGCGAACCCCACCGATCGCTTTCTTATTTGATCCCTGTCCAACGCTTGCTTCGCTATCCACCACCATAACTTTGAACCCGGCTTTGGCTAAATAATATGCGGTTGGTACACCAATTGAACCAGCGCCTATTACGATGACATCATAAGTATTTTTAGCGGAAGATTTACTTTGCATCGTTGTCCGTAACATCTTCGCAAGCCGCGAATATTCCCAATGGAACTTCGATAAAAATTGGACGTTTGGTCTGTTCTTTGACCTTATCAGAATCAATACCTTCATCTTTAAAAATTCTGTAGATCAATGAGTGACAGGTTTTAGAACCGCAAGCACCCATCATCGCCCTTGTGACGGTTTTGATCTCATTCATATCCCGATACCCGCGTTTGATCAATTCACGAATTTCCCCGGCAGTGACCCTTTCACAGCGGCAAATAATGGTATCGTCCTCCAGGCGCTCAACATAATGATCCATAGGACGGGAAACGACAACCTCCTGGACGCGGATTCCGGCAATTTGGCGTGCAATATCTGCCGGCGCCTTAACCCTGACAATGGCAGTGTGGTCATTGCCTGGGATTGCTCGAATTTCCAGCACTTCAACTTTCCCCAACTCTTTTCCAGAAGTATCCATCACGGTAACGCTGTCATCCTTTTGCAGAGCTCCATACTGAAATTCGTAAGGTATGGAAACGATCGGCATTTGGTTGTCTTCCCGAAAATCTACTAGGGTGATAGCCAAACCAGGGCATACCGTAACGCATTTTTCGCAAACTCCACAGCAGTAACTATCACCCAGGAAACGGGGAAGTGATCGGATGTCATTCTTATCTATATATATCAATCCCTGAGGACATATTGAAGCACATGGATCGCATGGAATTTCTTGGGTGCAGTGAATAATGGGCATAACACCAGAATCTAACTCAGGTACTTCTTCTGAGAGGCTTGGTCCCGGTTTGGATTTAAGTATCTGAGCTGTTGTGTACCAGTTTGTTGGAGTGGGTTCGGTTGCAAAACCCAGAAGATCAGCAATTTCTAATCCTTTAATCTTTCCGGAAAATATTGCCGAGGATGCCTCGGCAATTTCTTCTGCATCCCCTACTGTCATTACTGGTAATCCAAACTCTTTGGCTTTTAAATAGAATTCATTGACAGGGTCCAATCCAACTGCAACCAATATGGTGTCACATTCAAAGGATTTTTCAGTTCCTTCGATAATCTTAAAACGATCATCCACCTGAGCGATTGTAAGAGATTCGACCTTTTCTCTGCCATTTGCACTTACAACTGTATGGGAAGTAAAGATTGGTACGCCTATCCGGGTTAATTTATCACGATGAACTTTATACCCCCCGCATTCAGGTAGTGCCTCCACCAAACCAACAACAGCGATATCTGCTTGCAATGCGTGATAGCCCGCAATTAATCCAACATTGCCGCCGCCAATAATAAATAATTTTTCGGCCGGTCTAACCAAGTCCCTGTTTAGCAAAGTTTGGAACGCACCTGCGCCATACACGCCCGGTAATGAGTTTCCATTGAAAGCCAACGATTTCTCCCTCGCGCCAGTAGCGACCAGAACTACATCTGGATTAATCAGCACGTACTCAATATTTTTCCTGAGGATTCCCACTTTCCTGTCATTGAACACAGCTAAAGCAGTGCTATTCAGCCAGGTCGTAATAGAAGGATATTTATCAACTTCGCCGGATAGGATTTGTGCTATGTCTATTCCTCTGGTGCCAGCGTAAACTGCATTGATCGACCCAAAGAAACGGTGCGTTTGCAAGACTAACTTTCCCCCGAGTTTGTGTTTGTCGTCAATCAAAATTGCTTCAACCCCTAGTTTCCCCAATTCGATAGCAGCCGATAATCCTGCTGGCCCCCCTCCAATAATAAGTACTGGAATTGTAATTTCAGATATGGAATTAGTATTTTGGGATAGATTCACCTGGGGAAGGTGAGGAAGGCCTTTCATAGGATATATCTGCATTCCTTCTTCAACTATTTCCATGCATGCTTTCACTGGGATACCGTTGGCCAACACCATGCACTGCGAACACTGTCCATTAGCACAGAATATCCCTAGGGGCGCCTCATCCTTTTTATGTTCTCCAAATACCCGCACGCCATTTGCAAAAAGTGCAGCGGAAATGGTTTCTCCACTTAATGCAACCAAATTAGAACCTTCCCAGGTTATTGATATTTTTTGTCGTTTAGGGACATTGAGAATTGGATGTGATTTGATCCGATAATCAGCCATTTTAGAATGAATTCTCTTTATATTTGACCGAGTATTCTTGTTTGCCACAATCATACCATAAGGAAATCTCCGGGAATATCTAGTACAATTTGTAACTGATAAAAACTGCTTAAATAGAGTGAATATTCATTAAAGGATGAGTTATGAAGAAAATTGCAGTCTTAACTAGCGGTGGAGATGCACCTGGAATGAATGCAGCCATTCGATCTGTTGTCCGATGTGGAGTTGCAAATGGATGGGAAGTTGTTGGCGCAAAAGGTGGTTACGCGGGCTTGGTGGATAACTTGTTTGTTAAACTAGGCACCCGTGATGTTGGCGGGATCATCCATCGCGGTGGCACTATTCTGGGCAGCGCCAGATGCCTTGAATTCAAGACTTCGGAAGGTCAACGAAAAGCTATTCGAAACCTAAACACGAATGCTATCGATGCCCTTGTAGTAATAGGCGGGAATGGCTCGCAAACTGGCAGCCTGGCGATGCATAAAATGGGTTTCCCTGTTGTTGGGGTCGCCTCTACAATAGATAATGACCTACATGGCTCTGATATAACCATCGGGGTGGATACAGCCCTCAATATAGCGCTTGAAGCAATAGACCGGCTTAAAACAACTGCATCTTCTCACCAAAGAGCGTTTCTTATAGAAGTGATGGGTAGGGACTGCGGCTATCTGGCATTAATGTCTGGGATTGCTGGTGGGGCAGAAGCAATATTGATCCCGGAAGTAGTGACGGATCCTGAAACCGTTGCTCAAATCCTTGGTTCGGCATATGAAAAAGGCAAACCACATGCAATAGTTGTCGTAGCAGAAGGCTCTACTTACAATGCAGACGCGTTAAGCGCATATTTTATTAAACACCATGATCGACTTGGGTTTGATCTCAGGGTCACCATCCTTGGACATGTTCAAAGGGGTGGAGATCCTGGCGCTTTCGATCGCATTTTAGCTACACGGCTTGGAGCCGCGGCAGTCGCTTGTATTGCAAAAAATGAGTTTGGCGTTATGACAGGGCAGGTGGCCGGTGAAATTAAGGCAACACCTTTAGATATAGTGGTTTCTCATAAGAAGGAGTTGGACCTCGATTTATTGAAACTGGCGAAGGTATTGGATTAAGGTAATTTCTTAGCTCTTAAAAATGATTCTATAAATTGGTCAATATCGCCATTTAAGACAGATTGAGCATTACCGACTTCAAAATCCGTGCGATGATCTTTCACCAATTGGTAAGGGTGTAAGACATAAGAGCGAATTTGGCTTCCCCATTCAGTTTTTATATACTCACCACGCAATACTGCAAGCGCCTTGCTATCTTCTTCTTCCTTAATTTCCAATAGGCGAGCCCTGAGAACCCGCATGGCATTCTCCCTATTTTGAAGTTGGGAGCGCTCGTTCTGGCAACTAACAACCAAGCCTGAAGGAATATGGGTTATGCGTATAGCTGTAGCATTCTTTTGAACATTTTGTCCACCTGCACCTGAAGATTTGTAAATATCAATCTTCAAATCGTCAGGATTGATGACAATACCTTCTTCGCCACTAACATCAGCTGGCAGAACTTCGACAGACGCAAAGGATGTATGCCTTCTGTGGGCAGCGTCGAAAGGGGAGAGACGTACAAGACGATGGACGCCCTTTTCTGCGCGCAAGTAACCGTAAGCGTACAAGCCTTCTACTGCAATGGTGACAGTTTTTATACCGGCTTCCTCACCATCAGCTAGGTCAATAATCTCCGACTTATAACCCCTGGCTTCAATCCAGCGCAAATACATACGCATCAGCATGGATGCCCAATCCTGCGCTTCAGTACCTCCAGCACCCGATTGAATAGCCAGAAGGGCATTTCCCTTATCGTAAGGGCCGGATAAAATAGCAGTCAATTCTTTTTGGGCAAGTTCTTTTTCCAGCTTGCCAAGGGTTGCTTCCAACTCCTGCCGCATATTATCATCATCCAACTCGGCCAGTTCGAAAATATCTACGAACCCTTTGCGAAGAACTTTCCAACTTTCTATAAAGGACGTAAGATCACTAACTTTTTTCATCAGCGAGAGTGCATTTTCCCTGTCATCCCAGAGATTCTCCGCTTCTGATAGGATTTTTACTTCAGCGAGTTTTTTTTCCTGCCCGGTGAGGTCAAAGATGCTCCATAATGGAGCTGATTGTCTGAAGTCCTTTTTGTGAACGATTTACAATATCCTGCATCTAATTACCTCGCTTACTTAATCTTCCAATATGGCTTTAACAAATCTATCCGGTTGAAATACCTCAAAATCTTCCGGTTTTTCACCCAATCCGGTGAAGAGGATGGGAAGTTTCAATTGTTCCTGAATTGCAAATGCCATTCCGCCTTTTGCGGAAGAGTCTAATTTAGCCAGAATAATTCCATCCACATTGACTGCTTGTTGAAAAACTTTTGCCTGTTGAAATGCATTCTGACCAGTTGTCGCATCCAGTACCAGCCACACAAAATGTGGCGCACCGGACAAAGCTTTTCCGCAAACACGGTGAACTTTTTTTAATTCTTCCATCAAATTATAACGTGTATGCAGTCTCCCGGCAGTATCAACTATCAATAAATCTATGTTTTTTGAACAGGCAGCAGTAACAGCATCAAATGTAACAGCACCAGGATCAGCTTCATCCTGCCCTGATACAACAGGAATATTCAATCTAGATCCCCATTCTTTTAACTGCTCCACGGCAGCTGCCCTGAATGTATCTGCAGCGCCAAACATGACAGAAAAACCCATTTTTTTATAGTGCAGGCCAAGTTTGGCGATTGAGGTAGTTTTGCCTGAACCGTTGACCCCAACGACCAGGATCACAACCGGCTTTGTACCAGGTATCGAGACTCCCTTTGTGTATAATCGAGAATTTAATTCATCAGAGAGTATTTGATGATATTCTGCGGACTTCGTTACCCCTAATTGGTTGACTTTTTCCTTCATGGCAGATGTAATAGATAGGGTAACATTGCTACCGAGATCAGACTGTAACAACAAAGCCTCCAACTCATCCCAGGTTTCTTCAGTTACATCAGTCTCGCCAAACAATGTGGCAATTTTTGCAAAGGTCTGTTTTTTCGTTTTGAATAAAGAACTTTTCCACTTATCTAAGAAATCTGCCATAATTCCTCCCTGGTTAATTTATTGTTGAAGCAAGCTGTCCACAGCCTGCGTTAATGTCAATTCCGCGTTTTAATCTGATACTGGTTTGAATTCCAGCTGATTCCAAGGTTTCTTTGAATTTAATAGCAGTATCGCTTGAAGACCCGGTTCCAGCAAACTTGTTTGTGGGATTTAACTGGATCAGGTTGACATGACATAACATGGAATGCAATTTTTTAGAGAGGGCTCGTGCGGTTACTACATCATCGTTGATACCTTCGATCAAAGCCCATTCGAATGAAACCCGCCTGTGGGTTTGTTGGACATAATAATCGCACGCGGATAATAATTCTTCTACCGGGTACTTCTTGTTGATTGGCATCATTTTTGATCGGGCGATATTATCTACCGAATGTAAGCTCACAGCAAGATTAACCTGCCTTTTTTCATCTGCAAATCGGATGATTTGGGGTACAAGTCCCACAGTCGAGATGGTCATTCGTCTCGCGCCAAAATTGTAGCCGTTTTTATCCCCCAGGATATCAATTGCTTTAAGTGTCGAATCATAGTTATGAAATGGTTCACCCATGCCCATAAAGACGATATTTGTAACGGTTTTACCTTGCGCATTTAAAGTTCTACTGCAAAATAGAATTTGTTCTACAATCTCCCCTGGTGAGAGATTACGGTAATAACCCATCTGGCCGGTAGCGCAAAAAACACATCCCATGGCACAGCCGCTCTGGGTTGAGATACATAATGTATTACGGGTGTTGTATCTCATAATGACTGTCTCAATCTTATTGTTATCGCTGGTGTCGAATAAATATTTTGTTGTCTGTTTATCCCGGGAGTGTAATTCGTGTAATTTTTCAAGGGACGAATATTTGTAGGTTGAAATTAATTTTTCGCGTAATTTAATGGGTAAATTAGATATTTCAGAAAAGGCTTCCACCTGGGAATGATAAATTCCTTGCCAAATTTGCTTTGCCCTGAATCCAGCTTCACCAGATGCGATCAAATCCTGCTCGATCTGGCTGAGTTCAAAATCGGTTATCAAAGGTAATGAATTGGAAATTAGCATACTCCGACGAGTTCTGATAGATCAGAAAATATGTAATCAGGAGCTGGGGACCATTTTCTAGCCATCTCTATGGTAGTTACACCAGATAGAACGAGAGCGGTTCGTGCTCCAAAAGCTTGCCCCGCTGCAATGTCGGTTTCTAATCTATCGCCAACCATCAAAATTTGATCTTTAGCGATATTCTCGAGCCTTGAAAGCGATAGATCCATCAGAATATTACCTGGTTTTCCCACAAATAGTGGTTCCTGTTCAGTAGCCGCGGTTACCGCCGCTATAATAGAACCTGCACCTGGGTCCAATCCTTCTGGAGTTGGAAATGTTACATCAGGATTGGTGCCTATAAATTCTGCACCTCCACGAATGAGGCGGTTTGCAACTTTTATTTTTTCATATGTAATGTCCCGATCCACTCCGACTATTACGGCACTTACATCAGAATCAGCCAGCACAAATCCGGCTTTTTCCACCATTTCCTTTAGGCCAGGCATTCCGACAATATAAACCCTTGCCCCAGCAGGATATTTTTTGGCTAGATGATAAACAACAGCTTCACCGGAGGTTGCTATCTGCCAATAGGCAAGTCTCACACCAAATCCATTCAATTTTTGAATATACTGCTTAACTGTACTGGTAGCGTTATTGGTTGCGAGAACGACTGGTAAATTTAGATCGGAAAAACGGCTAAAAATAATCGGCAAATCTCCCAGTGGTTCCGAACCCCTCCAGAGCACGCCATCCATATCTAAAAAGACGGCTTTTATCCCATCCTTATTAAAATCTATCATTAGTTGCCTTCTTTTTGGTGCAAATCTTAACAATTGGCCGGATAGAAAGCTATCCGGCCATAGTACATGCAAATCTAACAAGTTATTGTTCGTTTTTGTTTTTCAGTATCTCGTCAACAAGTCCATACTCCACAGCCTGTGCTGCATCCATGAAGAAGTCTCGTTCAGTATCGTGCTCAATGCTCTCGAGAGAGCGGCCAGTGCTGTCTGCCAATATTTCATTTAATCTTGCTCTAAGCCGCAATATTTCCTTGGCATGTATTTCAATATCAGATGCCTGACCCTGTGCACCTCCCAGTGGCTGGTGCATGTGGATCGTAGCGTGGGGTAGGGCATATCTCTGACCTTTTGTTCCTGCTGATAGGATCACAGTTCCAAAAGATGCAGAAAAGCCAATTGCATAGGTGCTGATCGGATTGGAGATCATCTTCATCGTATCGTAAATTGCCAATCCAGAATAGATCTGACCGCCTGGCGAGTTGATGTACATATGTATTGTTTTTTCAGGATCTTCGCGGTTTAAGAATAATAACTGCGCGACGATCACATTGGCAACTTGATCGTCAATTGGGGTTCCAAGAAATATGATGCGTTCCTTCAGTAGAAGAGAATAAATATCATAAGCTCTTTCTCCTCTACCGGATGATTCGATCACCATCGGTACAACATTGGTAATATTTGGTAGAGACATGATTTATCCTTCCTTTGGCGCTGCTGCTTTCCTGCTTTTTTTTGCTTTTGGCTTTGCTTCAGCAGTTGGTTCAACAACCTCTATAGTTTCGTTTTCTGCTACAGATATTTCTTTTGCTTTAGTGTCTATCTCGCCATTTGCAATCATTTTAAGTGATTCAAAAACCCGCTTATTCATAGCACGTGATGCTGCTTCCATAGCTATAGCGTTTACTAATTCTTTTTGTGGTTTTTTCTTCGTAAGCTTTTCAAATTCTTTCGAGCCAGCCATTTCGTTTAGTGTTTCAGTATAGCTGGCTTGCATATCTTCGTCTGTAAGTTCGATTTTTTCTGAACTTGAAATTTCGTTTAGTATGAGCGACCGTTCAAGGCGTTCGATCGCAGATGGGGTGACTTCTTTTTCAATAAATTCCTCAATAGTACTCTGCCGTATCTTCAGATATGATTGTAAATCCATTTTCTGATGTGAAAGATCATGTTCAATACTCTTAATTACTTCTTCTTTTTCTTCTTCCAAGAATTGCGGCGGATATTTTATCTTCGCTCCTTCTTTGATCTTATCAATGACCTGTTTGTAAAACTGATAATCGTACTCAGCCATCTTGTTCACATCCAGTTGCTTAGTAATCTCTGCTTTGAAGGCCTCAATAGATTCGAATTCGCCAAAGTTCTTGATGAATTCCTCATTAATTTCTGGAAGAACGACTTTCTTGATGCTATCCACCTTTACGTGGTAATGGACCTTCTTACCCTTCAAATCCAGCCGCGCATACTCTTCTGGATAAGTGAATTCCAGGTCTTTTTCGTCGCCTTCTTTTGCACCAAAGAAATTTTTCGAAAAACCGCTAAATGGAAATTCAGCATCTCTGGTTTCGTCATCTTTCAAGATCCTTACCTGCAATGGCCGATCATCGAAAATTGATTCTTCTCCCTCGGGTGTGACACTGAAAGCGGAATAAGTGAAACTCAAAATATCATCGACCTCAGCGGGCCGGTCAACAGGTTCATAAGTTGAATATGAATTCCGGAAACGATCAATGGCAATGTTTATCTCTTCTTCGGACACACCCGGGTAATTGTAGGGAATCCTTACAGCCTTGTAATCGCCTAATTCCACAGAAGGTTTCAATGGGATAATAAAAGAGAATTTAGGCGGGTCTGTGCTGATTATTTCATCAAGTGTGCCTACAGCCCCTGGTTCAATATTCTGTTCTTTCAACGCTTCAGGATAGATTTCATCAACAAGCAATTCGATCGCATCCTGCTTGACACGATCTTCCCCGGCAGTACGTAGCACCACATCATAAGGCGCTTTCCCGGGTCTGAAACCATGAAATTTGTTGTGTTGCGAAATGTGCTGTGCTGCTTTATGCATTTTACGCTCTAATAATTCCTGCTCCAGTTCAACAATAAGCTTGATCTGATGGTCATCGCGGGCTTCAGTTTCAATTTTCAATTTACGATCCTTCCAAAAAAATAAAATTATCCTGTGAGGAATAGGGATCTTGAATCCCTACGATTTACGCACATGATCCTAAGTCAACAAGAGTTGCTTTTCGTATTTCACAATGCTTTAAAAGCGTCACAATTGTACCAACAATAAGCATAATTAGGAATAGAGAGAGTTATATGAAACCCAATATTAACGTATTTCTTATAAGTCCCTTAAATGTTTGCAACTAAACTGCATCAACTAGGGCTATTTTGGGATGTGAATAATTGATAAAAATCTCAATTGCCTGGGATCTGGTAAGGATTTGCAGCGGCTTCATAACACATATCTTATTGTTCAGATCATCTTTACAGCCAGGAAAACATAATTTTACCGGAAGGTCTTTATTAGCTGTCTGTTTACTGAAATATGGAGAGGATCGAACTTGAATAGCTATAATTGATTGTATGCAAGCATTCTCTGGTAGATGTGATTTAAACCAAATGTATTGAGAGATAACATCTGTCTTTAGCATTTTGGAGTAGCTCAAATAACACAAAATCTAGTGAACTATCCCTCAGAATATTCTTAATTGATGTTAATGTCCTTCCCACAATGGGGACAAACATTTGTCATTTTATCTCTGTTCTGAAGTTCTTCTGAAAACCCTGACGCAATTATTCCAGCTGGAAATACAAAAAGTCCAACACTAAAAACCGCAATAATGGTACCAATCATTTTACCAAATGGAGTAATAGGGTAAATATCTCCATAACCAATTGTTGTTAATGTAGCAACTCCCCACCACATTGTATTTGAAATACTATTAAATTTGTCCGGTTGTGTTCAACGTTCAATATAGTACATAGCGCCGGATGCAATAATATGTAGAATTGAACCTGCGAAAAGTGTTACAAAAAGTTCTTCTTCTTTGATTTAAGTGCTTTTACAAGTGTTCTCAATGATTGAGAGTAGTGCCCCAATTTTTGGAGACTTAATAGCCAGACTAATCGAAACAGTGAATACAAATCTGTAAATAATGTAACGATAACTACCTCATATTTTTATATCAAAATGATACTTCTACCAATCCTTTCTCAATCCTTAATTTCATTAAAGCAATTTAGAGTGAGATAATAATCACTTGTATAAAGGTTATCCCAATACCGGTTTAGGGTTAGGATTAGAAGGTGTAAGAATTACCACTGGAAGAGCGATCAACACTATACCCGCACACACCAAGAACGCATCACGTAATCCAAGTCGGTCCCCCATCCAGCCAATCACAATCACAATTACTGATCGAATAACGAAACTTAATGCCATATAGACACCATTCGCCAGGGCTCGTTGATCTGGAAACGATTGTTGAATCCAGGCCATTAAAACCGGCTGGACAGAAATCATTGCAAATCCCATGGTCAAGAGAAAAACGATGCGTAATAAACCTGAAGTAAACACAAAGAAAACCAGGGCGATCGGGCTAATCAAAATTGCCGCAATCAATAAAGGCTTTCTGCCAATTTTGTCGCTCCAGGTTCCACTCACCATTGCACCTGCTACACCTGCAATTTGAAGAATGGTTAAAGATGCTCCTGCAAACCATAATGTTGATCCCTGATTTGTAAGGTAAACAGGCAAAAAGGTAGAGATTCCAGTGATTAAAAAAGCTACTGCAAGATTGATAACTGAAATGGTCACCACAAAAGGAGCTACTTTTTTCAATGCAGGTTTCCAATTGTTAAGCTCATTATTAGGCACACTGTGATTTGGTATTTTGCGAAGTTTGAAATAAAGCAAGACAGAAGCACCAAGACCAAAAATCATAAGAAGTGGTGTACCTTTCATTCCAATCAACTGGATGGTCGTAACCACGGCTAGCGGGCCAACTGCCCGGCCTACTTCTCCTGCCACCATCCAAAAACTCATTCCTCTACCAATTTTGTTTCCTGAGAGCTTGCCTGCAATTGCAGGACCAACAGCATGCAAACCCGCTGAACTGAAACCTGCAATCATCAGCAGTAGTGCAATCGTCCAATAACCGGGCATGACCCCCAGCAGGCTCATGGTCACAGCACTGATGGCCGGAGCCAGGATCACAATCCACCGCAAATTCCGGCGATCAGAAATGTAGCCAATTACAGGTTGTATTAGTGAAGGAAATTGATTGAATGCAGATAAAGCACCGCCCTGCATGTTGTTTAACGATAATGTCTGTAAAAAAACGGGCAGGAAGGCTGGAAGAAAAGCCTGATATGTGTCAAATATCCAGTGCCCTAAAGCTAAAGCCGTCACGTTGGCAGTTTTAAATATTTTATCGTCAGAAATTTCAATCGTGGTTGTTTTCATGATATTAAGTTTTATTTTACTACTCAACCTTCTCTTAAGTACTTCTTACAAAAAAACCCCTTGTAATCTCTTTTTTTACTACGAGTATTTTTATCTTAGATATAATATTAATGACTTCGCTGCAAAAACAACTGAATAAAAATTATTCAATTTATACCCTCCGTAAAAATCCAATAATTTAATATAATGAAGGTATTCCGATTACAAGACCAAAAACATGTTCAAAAAAAATCGCCACTTCCAATTACCCCTCACCAGCAATGTAGACGAACTTCCCCCAAAACCGTGGAAACATCTACCTACATCTAGCTACATCTGCTTTGTAGTATTTCTTTGGCAAGACATTGTCTCCCAGTTTAGTTTATTCTGATCTTTCCTAACTTTCAAACTGGATTAGTTTTTGGGGGGCAGGTCAGCTTGTAATCGCTTGAATAGCTTATAAAAAAATGTACAAAATTTTCTCACAGAGAGTTTCCACAATGATCAACAACAACAAACAACCTAAGCTACCAGTACCACTATACCTAACAATTTATGCATTACTTTTAGTAGTTATTTCAACCATTAATATAACTGATTGCAACAATCAGTCGAGGCATAAAAAAAGAGCACTCAGGATGATTGATTTGCTAATACCATCCAATTTTGTGCTCTATTTTCTGGTGGGGAAGGGGGGACTTGAACCCCCACGCCTCGCGGCACATGATCCTAAGTCATGCCTGTCTGCCAATTCCAGCACTTCCCCGAAGTTTTTATATTATAAGTGTAAGGCAGAAGCTAGTCAATAAACCCTATCATCATTTACAATAATAAAAAATAATGGAGAAAAGAAATTGTCCAGAGTTATCAACATTAATGGGACCGGCAAGGAAAGAAATACGCTATCACGCGGGATAGTAGCGGGTTTAAGGGAATTAATGAAACAAAAAGAGCCAGATGCGCATAGCTATGATTTAGTGGCATATATTGGACTTAGCCTACTTGCTATCCATTCCAATGTTGAGCGATCTGTAGTTGCATGGGAAAAACGTGATTACTGGGTGAAAGCTGATCGCTTCAGGATGGAATGGAGTTGGGCGGGAATGCAGGGTAACGAAATGTTAACTGCGTTGGATTCAGGTAACTGGTCTGGTATCGCCATGAGTGCCGCAAAAATTGGCCAAAAATTATCAAAAGTAAGGGTTACAGAAAAATCCAGGATTGGGTCTCCATGGGTTGGTGCGTGGGAAAAGTATCAAGAGAGATAGCATCACTCAATCTACCGAATAGTTATCTTGGAATTGAATAGGGCAGGGCAGTAGTCTTGTCATATAATTTAATAAAATGTATAATGGTTTCGATAAGTACTATTATCATAAACAAGGATTGAGCTTGGAATGACCCTCACTCTCGACAAAGCAAAAGATGCTTACTTGCAAATGATCCAGCGCTCCAGAAGTGAGAACACATTTCGCACCTACCGGAATGCGATGGGACAATTAATGATCGTCCTTAGAGCGCATAAAATTGACCCTGAGAATTTCGAGGTGATGGATATGGATGAAGATACAGTAAATTGGGTTATCCAATCACTGAAATTCCATGCCCCTTCCACAGAGCGATTGTATCTGACCGCATTAACCGGCTTCTTTGAGTTCTTATCAGCAGATAATAAAACACGGGTAAATTTACAAAAAATTCGATTACTAATAAAACAGCGTTCAAGAAAACCGGGGATTCGATTACCTCAATTCCCAAAAGACGCGATTAGTACTGTTTTAGATCAGGTAGAATCTTTTCCAATTTCAGAGAATTTAGAACTCAATGAAAAACTTAGATTATTTCGGGATAGAGCCTTCCTAATCACATTAGGTGAAACTGGATTGCGTGTTCATGAAGCATGCAATCTGCGGCGCGGAGATATTGATTGGAATGAAGGTCGGGCTGTTGTCCTTGGAAAAGGAAACCGGGAAGCAATCGTACGGTTTTCTCGGCGATCCCAAAGTGCACTGCAGAAATATCTTCAACTACGCGCAGATTTGGACAGAGCAGCGAATGTCAATATTGGGGCATTACCAATATTCGCCCGGCATGATAAAGGTGCTGGAAAGAAAATAAAAGCCATTACGACGACTACGGGCAGAAATATCGTAACTGAATGGGTTGAAAAATTTCTGGGAGCTGACGCGATCGGAACCATCACCCCGCACTCCTTCAGGCATTATTTTGTGACACGTGTCCTTCAATCGTCTGGTAACCTAAAACTTGCTCAGGATCTGGCCCGCCACAAGAATATAGCAGTTACTCAGCGTTATGCCCACCTGGCGAATGATGAATTGGATAAGGGATATTGGGACGTATTTGAGGAAGGTGAGGACGAATAAATCCTCCGTTATCTTTCAATAAGGAAAAGAAATTCTTACTGTAAAATAGGTTATAACAATATCTGGAGGATCAATGGACTTCATACAAGCTTTGAATGCAGGAAAAGTACTTATCGCTGATGGTGCTACTGGAACGCAACTTCAAAAAGCCGGATTGCCGGCTGGATATCCGCCAGAACTCTGGAATTTAGAAAATCCAGAGGCTATCATTAATCATCACCTCTCCTATCTTGACGCAGGAGCTGATATTGTTTTGACAAATACTTTTGGGGGAAGTTTTATCAAATTACGTTCCAAAGAACTCGATGGAAAAACCAAAGAGATAAATAGGAAAGCTGCAGAGCTCGCTAAAAAAGCTGCTGGGGCGGACAGATTTGTATTTGGAGATGTAGGTCCTACCGGTCATTTACTTGATCCCCTTGGAGATATGAATTTTGACGAAGCTGTATCTTCCTTTGCGATACAAATTGAAGGGTTGGTCGCCGGTGGAGTAGATGCCATCCTTATCGAAACCATGAGCGCAATCGAAGAAGCAAAAGCAGCCATTACTGCAGCCAAAAGTGTCACCACCCTGCCAATACTTGTCACGATGAGCTTTGAAACTCGAGGTCGGACAATGATGGGTGTAAAACCGCTTCAGGCTGTTCAAGAACTTTGGCCGTTAGGCATCACAGTTATAGGTGTTAATTGTGGAAGAACATTAACAGAATCACTATCGGCCATCCAGGAAATGAGAGCCGAAAATAATGAACTGGTCTTAATGGCAAAACCCAACGCAGGGTTGCCGCACCTCGAAAATGATGAATCCGTTTACGATGTCTCGCCGGAAATAATGGCCAATTATGCCCTCAAGTTTCTTGATGAAGGTGTGAAGATATTTGGTGGTTGCTGCGGGAGTAATCCGGATCATATTCGGGCAATAGCCAAAAGGTTAAAGTAGCCCCACCCCTCTAAGCATATTATCTAATAATAATATATAGCTATGCGCATTAAGTGCCAATTACAATACCCCCGTCCACGCTTATCACAGCACCGTGAATGAATGAAGCTTCGTCAGAAACTAAAAATGCATAAACATTGGCTACATCCTCAGGCGTTCCTAATCTGCCCAGAGGCGTGTGTGTTTTCATCTCATTGATTACGCTTTCTGGCATTTTTTGAACCATTTCAGTCGCTATAAACCCCGGCGCTACAGCATTTACCCGGATCCCATACCTGCCATATTCCCTGGCCCAAACCTTAGTCATCCCAATGACACCACTTTTAGTCGCCACATAATTCGTTTGGCCAAAATTACCATAGATACCCACCACAGAGGCTGCATTAATCACTACACCGCATTTTTTAGATACAAAATGTGGTATCACTGCCTGTGTGCAATTGAAAACACCTGTTAAATTCACATCGATTACTCGCTGAAATTGATCAGCCGACATCTCATGGACGACATTCCCATCTTTCCATTTCACAAGTTGGGCATCAGAAGTAATCCCTGCATTATTGATCAAGGCATCCACGGAGTTTCCATCCGAAGTCAACCTTCGGATTGCATCTTTGATTTCAGCCCGGTCGGTAACATCCACCTTTTGAAATATGAATTTCTTATTATCCAATAAAGGATCGCGAATATCCCAAATGACCACATTCGCACCCTCGCTTTGAAGCTTTTTTGCTGTAGCTGCCCCGATGCCGTTTGAACCACCTGTGATTATTATTGTTTTGTTTTCTAATTTCATTTCAGCTACCTTTGCTCTCCATAAGAATTACTTTAATTATGATAAGCAATTATCGGATGCTTTGCAATAATTTCGCACGCCTTATTCAGAATAATCTGGAGAATCTTGTGTATCCGTAGCCGTCAACGCGTGCGCTCCATAACTAAACCGATGAACCAAACCCAAAATAATTTAGTAATTTTTAGACCACCAAGTCTAGACATATAAAAGCGTTAAAAAATATTTGTAAATAATTTGCAAATTGTAATTCATCCAACATAGTATAATAAATGATACTTGCAGGTCAACTTTGCATCTCCAGGGTGAATAAATGTCAGAAAAATATATCCTAATAATCGAGCCGGACGAATTTGTTTCATCGATCATTCAGAAGAGTTTTATCGGATACGATCCAAACATTAATATAGAAGTACTCACCGATCCAGCATTAGCTGCTGATCGTACAAGTCAGGGCGAATTCAATGTTATTCTTACTGATGCTGAGTATCTCCTTGATAATCCGAACTTATTGTCCCGATTTCTTGAAGTTGACCCAAAAACGATTCACACGATTCTAACTGGATATAATTCTTTACCAGAAGATTTCCCTTTGAGTGATAAGGAAAATTATCATTTTTTACAAAAACCGATCGATTCCCGACAGTTATTTTCGATAATTGAAAAAATATTTGGTCCCATTCGAAATAAAGATCTTGGCCATTTTAGTTTATCCAGACAGCAATATGCAAAATGTAATGAAGAATTAATCAAATTGCGCAATAACGTCAGCGCACGATGCATTATGCTTAGTGACCCCGTTGGAAGAGTGTTGATATCCACAGGATCAATTGAAGGTATTGCATCAGATACAATTACATCATTACTTGGAGGTGGACTCGCGACTTTACTGGAAGCGGGAAAAGAATTGGATCAGGAATCCGTATTAAATCTATCATATCGGGAGGGAAGGAATACAGATCTATATGCATTAAACATTGGAAAAATATTGATTCTTATCCTCATTATTGATAAGGGACGCTTTTATAATAAACTTGGAACAGTTTGGTACTACGCCCGACAAGCGGCATTAAACCTTGAATCTGGTATTGCCGATAACACAGATAAACCAGATCAGCAAGTTTTCAATAATGTGAATAACGAAACAATATCCGATGAAATTGATCGTTTGATTAATTTCTAAAAAATTATTGGAGAAAAAGATGCCAGACCCAAATGAAGAATCGAATTTGATTTTATTGAGGAGTGGTTTTTCCTTATCTGTTAATCAAATATCGCTGATTGAGGGGGATCTGCGCAAGTTGTTTGAGATGATACCAGCAAAATATTTACTTCTCGTAGATACATCTGGCCAGTTCGTGACATCCATGGGCGAAAAAGGTAGAATTGACTCTGGAGTAATGGGGTCATTGATTGCTGCAGACCTGGCAGCCTCGGAAGAAATTGCAAGGTTAACTGAGGAGTACCAGGATTACCAAATGGTGCTTCGTGAAGGAAAGAAAACCCATATTATTATCACAGAAGCAAGCAAGCACCTGATCCTCCTGGTTCTTTTTACAAAAGAAACTCCTTTGGGTTGGGCGAGAAAGTTAATTCAAAAATCTTCAGCTTCCATCGCGGAAATAACTGCCAAGCTTGACCAGACTGATGTTGTCAATGCGGGTTTTGAACAAAATGGGTCGAATGGCGACCTATCTAATTTGTTTGGCGATGCCCTGGATCAGATCTGGAAGGAATGATTAGATGTTTATTAATTGGCAGCTCCGCCAAATCAATCTGAAGATTGTATATTATGGGCCGGCTTTGAGTGGCAAGACCACAAATTTGGAACAGATTCATTTAAAAATTGACCCAACGCGGAGGGGTGACCTGGTATCCCTGAAAACGTATGAGGATCGCACCCTTTATTTTGACTTTTTACAATTGGAGTTGGGTAAAATCAATGGTCTAACGCCAAAAATTCAATTGTATACTGTTCCCGGTCAGGCTTTCTATGAAGCAAGTAGGCGTTTGGTGCTTCGTGGTGCAGATGGTGTAGTATTCGTCGCCGATTCAGGCGCAAATCGGATCAACGAGAACTTGGAATCATGGCAAAACATGAAAAAGCATCTTGTAACACTGGAACTCTCTCCAGATACCTTGCCGACTGTCGTACAGCTAAATAAACAAGATTTGCCTAACGCGTTACCCCCGGCCTTTTTACAAAATATTCTTAATTGCCAAAAATATAAGACGACTACGGCTGTAGCCAATATTGGTACCGGGGTTTTTGACACACTTAAAGCTATCATTTCCAGCGTTGTAGCAAACATACAAAGAGAAACAATGTAGGAAAAGGTGAGGATATGGAAGAAATTACAACATTTAATCCACAGACATTAAAAAAAATATTTTCGCAATACAAATTAGAGGGGGGGTTTAGCAGCATCATCCTTACCGATGATTCTGGTTTGCCGATTATTTCCTCTGGTGATGATTCTGAGGATGCTGATAATACTGCTGCAACTGTCTCCAGGATCCAACAAACAATTCTACAAACAAAAGATCATCTAAATATGACACAATTAGAAGAAGTGGCACTTAATGACAGTAACGGTAAACAGCTAGTAATACGACCGTTTAACACAAAGTCAGGTTTAATGTTTCTTGCAGTAATCCTACCTGGAAAAATGATTTCGTATAAAAGGATTATGAAAAAAGTGATAAGTAAAATCTCCAGAGAGTGGATCATCTAGGAGGAACTAATGGGTCTTCAAGGCAATTTAAAAGACATGTCTGTTGCTGATATTATCCAGGTAAATTGCCAGGATAAAAAGACTGCATCTGCAACAATGGTTTCCAATGGCAGGGAAGCAGTCCTCTACTTCAAGGATGGTGCGGTGATTCATGCCACTCTTGGTTCAATTAAAGGCGAAGAAGTGATATACAAAGTCTTATCCTGGGATGAAGGGGAGTTTGTCCTGGATGTGGATGTTAAGTCGCCGGAAATAACCATCAAGCGGAATTGGTCAGGATTGTTACTTGAAGGCGCTAAACGTTTGGATGAACTCAATAAGGGAGGGGGAACTGAAAGTATATTTATCGAGGAGGTATCTGGTGATCGGTCGGAAAAAATTAATACCATCCTCAATCAATTTATTAATGCTTTTGGTTGTGTCGAGTTAGCAGCAATTTCTGGTATTGATGGTTACGTTAAATCAGTTGCATATAAAGAGAAGACAGAAGAATCAATTCTTGGCGGAGTTGGCGCGGCAGCTTTTAATTTCGGAAAACGGGCACTTGGTTTGCTAAAAATGGATCAATATATGTACTCTCATATAAAAGGTGAGACGCATACAATTTTCGTGTGTGCGCTGAATAAATATACATTATTGATCGTACTTTCGGACAACAACTCAGAGTTGAAGTTGGATCAAACTAATAAACTGGTCAAAGCTCTCACCCCACTTATATAACTTAGAATTAATTATGTATAGATCCATCGGGCAATATTGTTCCAGCCAGTTCTTTTGCGTATGACAATTGCTCAAGAGTTATTACGGCGTCAGTCAGGTTCGCCCTAGACAAATTTATTCCCTCAATATTTGCATTCGATAATTTTGCTTTCTGAAGATTGGTTCCGAAACAATTTGCGTTCATCAAATTGGCATCTGTGAAATCTGCATTGATCATGTTTGCGTTTGAAAAATTAGCACGAAAGCAACTTGCTCCTTTGAATTTTCCATTGAAAAAATTGGTCCACGAAGCATCAGCCAGATTCAGTACAGCCCCATTGAGTACAATCCAACGAGCGCTTGCGCGTATCATCTGGGCGCCTGTCAGATTTGTTCCTGTCATGTCGGCTTTATCCATATTTGCCTGATTACAATCACAAAAATCAAGTCTCGATGATGTGATATTGGCACTATGCAAGTTGGCATTCATAAAATTGATTCCCCGGAGATCTGCCTTATTCATTTGAGCATTACTTAACATGGCATCTGAAAGATCGGCCAGAATCATTTGTGCTTCGTTAATATTTGACCCGATAAATATTGCTGATATACCGGCTCCCCCGTTGAATTTAATCGAATAAAGATCAGATCCTGATAAATCCACCCGATCCATGGTGCACCCGGTAAGGTTAGTATTTCCAAGTTTTGCAAATCGTAATTCTGCATCCTGCATTTCTGCTGCAACAAGAATCGCCCCTGCAATATTTGCCATATTCATTTTCGCATGTGCCAGATTTGCATACGTTAAGTCAGCGCCAGGTTCAATTTTCAAGCCGTTAATAATCATTGTTTCACCTAAATTCTCAGTTTACTCATGCTACTTCTTACACTTATCCATTAAGCAATTCTGCAGCTATGAAATGCAGAAAGATTATGAATTAGAAAAATTATACGGATTACGTATTTTGCTATATTGCAATCATTGTGCCACGATTATTAAATAGCATCGGAGGATTTAGTCCAAGCTGTATAGGCACTAATCTTGCAATTTACTCTAGATAACCTATGGAAAAGGTGTCTTATGAAAAATAAATATCATCCAATAGTATTCATAGTGATTCTTTCAACAATTATTACGTCATGCTCAGTGCTCCCCAATTCTCGTCCGGCGACTGATGCAGCCATGCAAACAGAAATTGTGCAGATCTTGACTGCCATGGTAACAGAAACCTCAGCTCCAATTATTGAAGCAACCCCTACTCAGCAGCTTTTTCCAGCAACAGACTTACCCCTGGAACAACCTACTGAGGAACCAATTATCGAACAAACCAATTCTGAAATTGGACAACTTGCCACAAGTACACCTGGAGAGGCTGTGTTTCTTTCGACTCCAGCGCCATTGCCAGAGGAAGGAAGCCCTCCAGCTACGCTTGAACCAATTCCAACCAGCAAGGTTCAGCAATCCACACAAGAGCCATCAGTAACACCAACTCAGCCAGCCGATGACCCAGCTCTCACTCTTGGTGCACCAACTTGGAAAGATACCTTCGATAACGGTAATAACTGGCCATTGGGATTAGACACGTACGTTGATCTGAAAGCAGGTAACGGTACATTGCAAATGACCGGACTAACTTCTAAAAATGGTTGGAGATTATCGGGTCAGAAGGCTGCAAATTTCTATCTTGAACTTACAGGAAAAATGAGTACGTGCTCCGGAGCTGACCAATTCGGCATAATTTTTCGAGTGCCCAATCTATCATTAGCCGACCGTGGTTATCTATATGGCATCTCTTGCGATGGCAAGTATGCATTGCGTAAATGGAATATCGATACCATGACAGTGTTGGCTAACTGGCAGGAGGATGATTCCATCCGCACTGGCTCTAATCAAACCAATAGAATTGGCGTGATGGTAAAAGGCAGCGAATTGAAATTGTTTGTAAATGGCGTGCTGGTGGATTCAATTAAAGATACAACCTTCAACCAGGGACACATTGGGTTATATATCGGCCCGAAAGAGACGACCCGTTTGACGGCTGTTCTGGACGAAATAGCGTATTGGATACTGCCTTAATATATTTTCTATGACTAAAAGTGACTGGCATTCTAGTAATAGCCAGTCACTTTTGTATCAAGAAGTTTTCTTTTGTATTAACTCCACTAAATCCGGAAAATCGATCTCCAAACGTTGGACCGTTTCTAAGGTTGGAATCCCATTACCATTCCATCCACGCCGTTTATATACAGCATCAACTAATTTTTCGTAACGGTCTTCTCTATACTTCCTGGTGGATGAGATTTTCTGCTCTAAGGTTAGAGTTTTTGGATCAATTCCTACATCTTCAGCGAGTTCCTTATCATATCGATCCGTCCTCGACAAATACTCGTCCTTTGTGACGGGGCCCATTGCCCGATACGGAGGGTAATCCGATTCTCGTGTGCCATATCCCAATTTTAAATTAAACACCCTTTGAAAGTTATAAACCCGTTCAGATTGAAGCATCAGATCTGCAGGAGTAACCTTCACTCCGGTAACACCCTCATAAAGCCAGGTATAGTTCTCAACATGTTCGGGAACTTTGGCAGGTTCTTTTGCGGTTTTATTCAACTCCGGAATGATGTCATTCCAAGGTAATTTACATAATCCATGCAAGCTAAACCAGGTACGCCATATCGGGAAATAGTGTAATGCTTCGGCTTTTGCTTCAAATGTTGGGAGCTGTTTATGCACCATATCAATGAAGATCAGCCAGGCATCATCATGCTGCGCTCCTTTGTTTGCCAGTGCGTATCCGCCCTGTTGCGCCAATGACTCCTTTGTCATGTATTCAGAAAATTCCAAACCTTTACTTTCCATTCCGATATCGTTCAGGAAATTGCCGTTTTCGTTATATTCTTTAACAAAATACTTTTTCATAGCGCGAACGCCCTGCCCAACCTGCAGGCCAAATCCTTCGCCCCTGGCCATTTGATGAATCATTTCAATCACGACTTCATAATTTCCCCAGGTTAGTTCCAAGCCTCCTGTTTTAGTTTTATCAATTATTCCATTTTCATAACATTCCATTGCAAAAGCCACAGAATTGGCTAGCGAGATGGTATCTATCCCGTATGTATCACAATAAAAATTCATTTCCAAAATTGCCTGTGGATCGTAAATACCAATATTTGTCCCCAAACCGCCCAGTGTTTCGTATTCAGGACCATCCACAATGACAACCTCACCTTTGTATGGTCCAGTTTGAACATGATAGTGAGGGACAAGATGCGCACATGCTAGAGTACATCCATACCAGCAGCCATCCGGGGCAGATAAATCAAATTGTTTATGCCAGACATCACCCGTGAGTGTTTTCGATTGGGGAATTGCGCCAAATTTATAATTGTGCACAGGAAGTAAATCATAATCATTCATCACACCGACCAGATAAGGCGTTCCTACCTCGCGCATGTTATTCTGGATAGCGTCAAAATCTGATATCTCTTTATTGATCCTCTTGCCAGCCTTGCGAAGTAATTCCATATCAGCCACACCATTGCTATCTCCTGAAATTCTGGAATACTTTACTACGATTGCTTTTATTTTCTTATCACGTAGGACTCTGCCAGCTCCACCTCTTGCGGCCTGTTTAATTCTTATCTCTTTTCGTCTTGAATCGTAAAAACTAATATTCAACCCTGTAATCGATACATGGTCAGCCGCCTGTCCTGCAGAAATCACCGATATTCCTTTTTTCTGGGCTTCAGTTTCTGCATACATATCGGTCAACTGTCGATTAATAATATGCGTATCCAGTGCTTCCAACGGCGCTTCATCTATCCGAACAATGCCGGTGTCCCCATCAATAACGATAATTACTTCTTTTTCCGATTTTCCCTGGATTTCCAGTGCATCGAAACCTGCAAATTTTAGATAAGGGCCAAAATAACCGCCGCTGTTTGAATCGATCACAGAATGGGTCAACGGGGATACAGTAACGACAGTGGCTTTTCCGCTGCCGGGATATTGAGTTATCCCTCCGATAGGTCCACCGGCAATTACGATCTCATTTTCAGGGGAATCCCATTTTGTTTCATTTGTTACGGCCTTCCATAAGAGCCATAGACAGTACCCCCTGCCACCAGTAAAAACCTTTTTCATTTCCGCAGGTACAATTTTTTCTTCAATATTCAAATCGGCAACATTTATATAAAGAGTCCGATCAGTATAGCCTCGTTGGACGTTTCTTAACTCATACTTCTTTTCAGCGATTGTTATATGCGCAGAACGAATCAAATCAAGATTTGAATTAATCATGCACTCTCCAGTTCGTAATATTAGCTATATATCATTATAATATCTTATCAAAATATAATATATATGGCTATGCGCATAATATGAAACTTCCAAATAATGTCATTCCTTTCTCGAGTTTCTCAGTAAACTCATATCTTTATAATAACCAGGAGAAACAACTTTTAGTGGATACAGGCTTGTCAGTGTATTCCAGGAATATTTCCAGCCAGATCACTAAATATATTTCCCGAGAATCCGTTTTCCAAATTGCGATTACTCATTCGGATGGCGATCATATTGGTGGATTATCCTTTATAGCTGACAAGCACAAAGCCTATGTTTCCGCCTCTTTCATTGAAGCTCAAGCAATAATGCTAGGCATTTCTTCCAGAAAAGTCCTCCCGACTGGAATACAAAAACTATTTTATCTCTCGCTCTCCCCTTTCTTCCGTGCTAAACAATACAAAGTAGACAATATCATTACCGCTGATTCTCTTTCTTTTCCTGGAATCCCTGAAATGAGAGTTTTAGGTACCCCCGGACACACTCCAGGTCATTTATCGTTTTTCATGAAAGATCAAGGCATTTTATTCAGTGGCAATTCCATCACTCAGGACCGCCACGGGTTGAGACCTTCCACCGGGGCCAATAACTGGGATCAATCAAAATCGAATGAATCTTACCAATTACAGAAAGATCTTCGTCCTGAATGGCTATTTGGTGGTCATTTAATTCGTCATATGCCCTGGGCGGGAAGATAAATATTCCTACCATGAAATTAAGTTACAATTCAGCCACACTCGAATTCTCTATTCCGACAGGATTATCTCCATACATCATAGATCCGCCAATCATTCAACCAATATCAAATCCAGTAGTTGCGGTGATAAATGCGTTAAAAAGTCCTTTATCCAATATTAATATTCCAGTACTTCGCCCGGGGCAATCTGTCTCAATCGCGATTAACGATAAAACCCGTCCAGTTCCTCATGACATTCTAATTCCACCGTTATTAGATTTTCTACAAATAATTGGGATCCTACCAGATCAGATTACTTTTTATATTTCTACCGGAACACATACACCGATGCCGGCAGAGGACTTTTCCAAAATAGTGCCAGTTGAGATCAGTAATAAGTATCGAATTGTTAGTCATGATTGTGATTCACCAAAAGATATGCAATATATTGGAACAACCAAGCTTGGCACCCCCGTCCATGTGAATAAAGGTTATTACAATACCGATATCAAAATTGTTGTGGGAAACATTGAACCTCACCATTTTATGGGATTCTCAGGTGGAGTAAAAAGCGCAGCGATAGGACTGACCTCACGGCTGACAATAAATTCGAATCATTCTTACCTCATTGACGCTAATTCGAAGGCTGGCAACTTGGAGAACAACCTGTGTCGCATTGATGTTGAAGAAATTGGACAGATGATTGGTATTGACTATGCGCTTAACGTGATATTGAATACAAATAAAGAAATCGTTCACGTCCTGTGGGGGAAGCCTGTGGATGTTATGGGGCATGGAGTCAATTTATCAAGGGATATTTCTTCAGTGCTGGTTCCCCATTTATTCGATTGTGTGGTTGCCTCGGCTGGCGGGTATCCTAAGGATATCAACCTTTATCAAGCTCAAAAAGCCTTAACAAATGCAGCTCTCATAACAAAAGATGGTGGTGATGTCTATCTTTTAGCAGGTTGTCGTGAAGGCGCTGGGAATTCTTCTTTTGAAAATTTCCTTAAAGATGCCCCTTCTCCAACTAAAGTTATGAAACGGTTTGGCAAAATGGGTTTTAAGGTTGGCCCCCACAAAGCTTATCAAATCGCCAAAATCGCGGCGAGAGTAAATATTCACCTTCTATCAATGCTTCCGCCAGAATTGGCAAAGAAATGTATGTTTACCCCTTTCACCAAAGAAGATTTAGGTATTGTGCTATCTTCTATTGAGAATACAAAATTTCTAGCTATTATGCCACATGCAGTCATAACAATTCCTAAATTGTAAGGATCAAGATGGATACTGAATACCTGGTTAGGGCACACCTGGATGGCGAATCATTTCTGATTGACGGAAATCAAGTAGGTCTATTAATGATCCACGGTTTTACAGCCACAACCACAGAAGTTAGATTACTGGCGAATGAATTTATGAAGGATGGATTTACGATTCTCGCCCCACTCCTTACCGGCCATGGAACAAGACCAGCGGAATTGAATAAGACCTCTTATTTGGATTGGATCGCATTAATTGAAGAATCTTACCAAACATTGTTATCAAGGTGCACATCTATTTTTGTTGCAGGCGAATCCATGGGTGCGCTGCTCGCGCTCCATCTGGCTGCCACTCAACCAGATATTGCGGGGATATTATGTTATTCTCCGGCAATAACTGTAAATAACCTGTGGATCTCAATGGTGTTAAGATATTTTGTGAAAGAAATAAAAAAAAACAGGTCAGATGACGACTTGCTTTGGAAAGGTTACAAAGTTAATCCGGTGCGTGCTTCAGCCGAGATGTATCAATTGCAAAGGTTGGTGAAATCAGAATTGCATAATATTCACCAGCCACTTTCGATTTTTGTTGGTGGTTTAGATGATAGAATTTCGAGCAATTCAGGTAATTATCTTCTTAACCATGTCAGTTCAAAGATAAAGGATTATTTCCTTTATCCAGAAAGCCCGCATTGCATGATCCTTGATAAAGACCTGCCAGATATAGCTGCAAATTCATTATTATTCATAAATTCAATAACCACCCTTCGATCAAAAGGGTAACATATCATTATCAGGTTATAATACGAACAAGAATTAATTAGGTATGGAGGTACCATGAAAGAAGAAACTAGGCCACAAGGTAAAACAACCATTGCTCCAGACGTATTAATTTCCATTGCCAAGCTGACTGCGCTGGGAGTTCCAGGCGTTTATGGATTAGTTGATGCGCCCACTGATGTGAAAAGATTGTTTTCATCGCACAAACAGGATGGTGTTCAGATTACAGTAGAGAATAATACAGTTTATGCGGATATTTATGTTGTTGTCAATGATGATGTTAACGTAAAAGAAGTAAGCCATAAAATTCAAGGCAATGTTGGTAGAGCGATCTCCGAAATGGTCGGGATGGAAGTTGGAAAAATAAATATACATATAGAAGATATTCATTTCGGTGAAGATCAAGCATGAAACCACGCACCAGGGCGCGCAGCGTCGCCTTGCAAGTACTTTATGAATATGATCAATCAAAACATCAAGTCGGTTTTATCCTTACCAATCGCATGGAAGAAAACCCTTTGGATGACAATTTGGTCAGTTTTTCTCAAAAGATAGTTAGTGGCGTTTTCCCCATTATTCTTAGTATTGATGAACAGATATCAAAATACGCGCCAGAGTGGCCAATCGACCAGGTGGCAATAATCGATAGAAATATCCTCCGTATTGCTCTGTGGGAAATGATCTTCGACTCTGGTACCCCGGTTAAAGTTGTAATCAATGAAGCCATTGAGCTGGCAAAAGTGTATGGTTCCAATTCCACACCTAGATTTGTGAATGGCGTTCTTGGTAGTTTGGTGGACAACTTGAATGAGATAAAACAAAATTTAATTAAAGTATCTCCACTATAGTAGCGATTATTGATTGTTCAGTTAATAGGATTTTTTCCCACGAGGAAAAACATTAATATTTCCTTCCCTTTTTTTACCTAATTTTGAAGAAACCAAAGAATCGCGGCTGACAATGTTATGAATGGGGCATAAGCAATATAATGCATGAGTGGGTTTGATTCATTCCTGATCTTGGCTAAAAGTACCGTACCAATGCTCCATAACCCGCCAAGGATTATCGCGAGAATTATGCAAGTGACCACTCCCGGAAATCCCAACAATAATCCACAAACACCACACAGGCTTACATCACCAAAGCCAAGGACATCGTCAACTTCAATAGCCCGTTTTTTTGAGATAATTCTGCCATAGAGCTGCCCAAGCAAATATAAGATCAGCATAAATCCAAACCCTATTACTCCACCGAGTAAGGACACCTTCCAACCATGTATGAATAATCCTGTCGCTCCCATTAAAACAATACCAAAAATCATAGTAACATTCAGCACTAGGTGATGTTCAATGTCTATTACGGTTATTAATGCAAGATATGAAATGACAAAAATATCAACTAACATAGATGATGTGTTTCCCCCACTTACAAATAAAACATAACCCGATGCAATGACGAGCAAAATGAGAACGGACCAGAACCTTGGCGACCGTTTGTTATTGCAGTAATCACATTTCCTGCCAAATATTATATTCAATACTGAATACTTTGCCCGGCAATATCCACACTCTGGGTATCGTAACTTCCTATATAAAGGCAGCGTGTCTGATAAATAGTTTATAATCACACCGATAGACCATCCGATTATTATTGAATAAGCAATATTAATAATGACCATAATGGAAGTTTCCTTTATCAAATAATTATAGTCCAGGAGAATAATATGGAGCAATTTATCATTCAAGGTGGAAAGCCACTAAAGGGTGAAGTTACCCCATCCGGTAATAAAAATTCAACTCTTCCCCTGCTAGCTGCCTGTTTGTTAACAGATGAACCTGTAGTATTAAAGAATGTTCCGCTCATCCGGGATGTTTATGCGATGAAAGCTCTGCTTGAGAGTCTCGGTGTTCAAATTGCTGAAATTGAAGAACATACATGGAGAATCCATGCAGCTCAAGTCCGTCCCGCCGACCTTGACCCAGACCTCTGCCGAAAAATTCGAGCATCCATTCTGCTGGCCGGACCGATGGTTGCCCGATCAGGAGAATTACTTCTTCCCCCTCCTGGAGGAGACGTCATTGGAAGGCGCCGTGTTGATACTCATTTGCTAGCTATTAAGGCCCTCGGCGCTTCTGTTAGTTATGATCGCTCATTTCATTTTATTGCAGAAAAACTTATAGGCGCAGAAATTCTTTTGGATGAGGCAAGCGTCACCGGAACTGAAAATGCGATAATGGCCTGTGTTACAGCTGATGGGCAATCTATGATCAGAAATGCAGCTTCAGAACCTCATATTCAAGAATTATGCCATTTCCTGAATGTACTGGGTGCGAAGATAGAAAATATCGGTTCGAACACCCTTCACATTACCGGAGTACCGAAGCTTCATGGAGGCGAGTTTACAATCGGACCGGATTACCTTGAAGTTGTCAGCTTCATTGGAGCTGCAGTGATGACCCGTGGATCAATCAAAATTAAGGATGCCGGGAACAACTATCTTGATATGATCAGGCTTGTTTTCGGACGTTTGGGAGTGATCTGGGAAACGTCTGGCGATGATTTGATTGTCCCGTCCGAACAACCATTGGAAATTGAACATGATCTTGGCGGCGCCATTCCAGTGATAAGTGTCATGCCCTGGCCGGCTTTTCCAACAGATTTAATGAGCATTGCCATTACTATGAGTACACAATCAAAAGGCTCTGTCCTTTTTCATGATTGGATGTACCCCAGCAGGATGTTTTTTACAGATAAGTTAGTTTCCATGGGTGCCCAGATTGTTCTCTGCGATCCGCATCGCTGCATTGTACAGGGACCTACGGAGCTGGCCCACGAAAAAATGGAAAGTCCGGATATTCGGGCGGGAATGGCGTTGGTACTCGCCGCTTTGTCCGCTAATGGGCGATCAATAATTCGGAATATTGGTCAAATTGACCGAGGATATGAAAAAGTCGACCAGAAGTTGATCGCTCTCGGCGCAGATATCCAAAGAGTAAAAGAAGGTTAACCTAAAAAAGAGGATTGCTACCTGGCAACCCCCTAATTATTTACTGGACTATTTCAAGAAATTGGCCGATGGCATCCCTTAGCAGATTTTCCGGCAATGCACCGACCTGTCTATGAACAATTTTCCCGCCAGAAATAAATAGCATGGTTGGAATCCCCTGAACACCATATTTTCCTGCCCATTCAGGGTTGTCATCCGTATTCACCTTCGCAATAAGCATCTTTCCATCATATTCATTGGCTAATTTGTCCAATATTGGAGCTACCATTCGGCATGGACCGCACCAGGGTGCCCAAAAATCTACAATAACCGGTATTGGAGATTGCAATACAGTTTTTTCAAAATTTACATCACTAACATGTACAGGTTCTTTCATCATTACTCCTTGAATTGAATAAATAATTATTCCATATTTTTGATTATTAGATGCACAAATAATAATAATGTTGCATTAAATGGCTCTGTTTATTGTAGAATATATCTATGGAAATTCAAATAGCAGTCGCCAAGATAAATAAATATGCCACTTCAGAGAGTGGAGATACTTTAGAAGTTGTGGAACGTCCTAACGGAGGACTTTCTGTTGTACTTGCCGATGGTCAAACTTCTGGCCGGGGTGCAAAAGCTGTCTCAACAATGGTCGTAAGAAAGGTGATTTCATTACTTGCCGAGGGTGTACGGGATGGAGCGGCTGCCAGAGCAGCATCTGACTATCTTTACACCGAAAAAAGTGGAAAAGTCTCTGCTTGCTTGAATATATTTTCTATCGACCTCCAGACGAACACCCTGGTTATCTCTCGAAACAACCCTGAACCGGTTTATATTGCCTTAAAGGAAAACGTCGATTCTTTGTCCCAGCCCAGTTTGCCTATCGGCACCAATCGAAATATCCGCCCATCCATTAGTGAAGTTAGCATCCAAAACGATCTTACAGCGGTGATGTTTACCGATGGTTTAACCACTGCGGGAGATCGAAAAGGCCATTATCTCGATATTTGCACCACTCTTGAAGCTCTTCTCGAGGACCAGCAGCCAACTCCACAATATCTGGCGGATTCATTGCTTAATCAGGCAATCAAATTAGATGACGGCAGGCCAATGGATGATATCAGCGTGGTAGTTCTTCGTGTAGTACAAATAGCAGAAGATCAGGTGCGGAGAATGCTGGTACGCCTTCCAGTCCCGGATATTTACCAGTAGCATGCCTAACGCCCGAAAGCCTTTGATCGGAATTGTCGGTCCTTGTGCTTCAGGGAAAACTACTCTGCACAAACGACTATTGAACCGGGGATTCAATGTCAGGCATATTGCGCAGGAACATTCCTATGTTCAATATATGTGGGAGAAAATTACAAATCCAGATATTTTGATTTTTCTGACAGTTTCCTACCAATTGTCAATTGATAGGAGAAATCTAAACTGGACTCTATCGGAATACAATGAACAATTGTTCCGTCTTCGACATGCCAGAGAACATGCAAATCTAATGATAGATACAGATAAATTTTCGCCTGAAGAAATTGAAGAAATTGTCATTGCCTACCTGGTTGAAATATCCAAATTAACTTCTGAAGAAATTAATGAATGAAAACCTGTTCATGCCATCTTTTGGGGTATAATCGATTGACAAGCCAGCAAACGCTGGCATTTGTGTGAAATAGAGGAGAAAAAGCGTCATGGATCGAAGAAATAATATTACATTTATTCTCATTTTGGTACTGATCGCCGCCGTCATTTGGATCGATGTCACACCTTCTGTTCAAATCGGCTCATTTACCAGATCCCTCGAGACACGGTTAGGTTTGGACCTCAAAGGTGGATTACAAGTCTTGATGGAAGTTGATAAACCGGCAGATTATGTGGTCGATCCGCAGGCTTTGCAGGATGCCAAGCAGATCCTTGAAAACCGTTCCAATGGACTGGGAGTCAGCGAAGTTGTCTTCCAGATCGCAGGAAATCGCCGAATAGTTGGTGAATTTCCAGGTTTGACGAATACAGAAGATGTTATTGCTGTATTAAAACAAACCGGCGAACTGGAATTTATCGATATGGGCGCTACTCCGTTGCCGGAAGGAACCATCGTAAGAACAGATTCTGGCAGTACATTGCCAGCTACAGATACTGCCCCTGCAACAGTTCCAACGACCGACCCCGCCGCCCCAACTGAACCAGTGGCGCCTCTGCCTGAAGACACTGTTTACCACACTATTATGACCGGAGCAGACCTGAAACAAGTTGGTGTTGGACGAGATACCGTGAACGGCGAATACTATATTAGCTTTGATCTCTCTGATTCCGGCCGTAAAGTATTTGCAGATTACACAACTCAGAATGTAGGCAAGTATCTGGCCATCAGCCTGGATAAAAAACTAATTTCTGTTCCAGTCATTAAAACGGCTATTACAGAAGGTTCGGGATCCATTTCTGGTAGTTTTACAGACGAGACAGCCAATAACCTTGCAATTCAACTGAGGTATGGTTCTTTGCCCATTCCATTGAAAGTTGTTGAAAGCCGCGCTGTTGGTCCTACTCTTGGACAAGATTCCGTCAATAGAAGTATCGTTGCCGGTGCGATTGGTCTTGGCATCGTCATGCTATTTATGGCCTTCTATTACCGTCTTCCAGGCATATTGGCCGACCTCGCCTTGATCACTTATGCGCTGATCACATATGCCCTTTTCCGTTTAATTCCTGTTACCCTGACACTCCCCGGAATCGCCGGATTTGTATTGAGTATAGGAATGGCTGTGGATGCGAATATATTAATTTTTGAACGGCTGAAAGAAGAGTTGCTGGCCGGTAGAACACTCAAACAAGCTGTTGATCTCGGGTGGAAGCGGGCTTGGCCATCTATTCGCGATTCTAATATATCGACCCTCATTACATGTGTAATTCTATTCTGGTTTGGCAGCGCTTTTGGAGCCAGCCTCGTAAAAGGATTCTCTCTTACTCTGGCTGTGGGTGTACTTGTAAGTATGTTCACTGCGATCATTGTTACCAGGACATTCCTGCATATTACTTTGGATAGAATAAACTTTACTGGCCACCATAAATGGTTTGGTTTGTAGGAGAAAACCGATGAATATCATTAAAAGACGTTATTTATTTTTTGCCATCTCATTGATCATTATCATTCCTGGTATCCTTTCCTTGATATTTTGGAAACTGCCCCTTGCGATCGACTTTACCGGCGGATCAATGCTCGAGTTGCAATTCAACAGCGGTATTGTTCCCCAATCTTCTGAGATCATTGCGGTTTACAACGATTTGGATGTTCAAGACCCCCAGATTCAGAGTTCTGATAACAGCACAATTGTAGTCAGATCTAAAGAGATCGATGAAGTAACCAAATCAGCAATTGTGAATGAGATCTCCACAAAATTTAATGCAGATGTGACGATTTTGCGCTTTGATACAGTTGGTCCATCCATCGGGCAGGAAGTCGCAGGACGGGCTGCTGGCGCGGTTGGAGCAGCTGCACTAGCGATTTTGATCTACATTACTTTCGCGTTCCGTGGTGTACCTCACGCTTTTCGGTATGGCGCTTCCGCAATTATTGCCATGCTTCATGATGTACTTGTTGTGGTTGGTGTAGAATCCATTCTCTGTCATTTCCTTGGATGGGAAGTGGATTCCCTCTTCCTCACAGCGTTATTAACGGTCATTGGTTTCTCTGTCCACGATACGATCGTTGTGTTTGACCGCATCCGGGAAAATTCTTCCATCTACCGTAAATTGCCTTTCGAAACAGTAGTTAATCATTCGGTAATTCAGACACTGGATAGGTCAATTAACACATCCTTAACAGTCATGCTCACACTTTTAGCGCTAACCCTCTTCGGCGGGGTTACCATCAGGCACTTTGTCCTAATACTCCTCATCGGAGTATTTAGTGGTACTTACTCTTCCATTTTCAACGCATCCCCAATCCTCGTGGTCTGGGAAAATGCTGAATGGAAAACCTGGTTTAAGAAGAAAGAGGCGATTTCAGCCTGATAAGATGGCGATATTCCGAAAATATCCTTTGATCAATAAATTGTACCGGGTTACCACCCTGTACATTCTATAATCATGTTATTGAATAATGGGCTCTGGATATCACTTCAGAACCCATTATTTTTATAAAGGAGAGTGGACAATGCGTAAAGAAGTTATTTTGATAACCGGCGCAAATGGCGAAATTGGGCATGGACTGATCTCATATCTTTCCCGGCATTTTTCCACCCAAATTCTGGCTTTGGATGTCCAGCCGCTTGACGATGATATCGCTCACTTCTGCTCAAGATTTATTCAGGGTGATATTATGGACCAGATGCTGCTGGGGCGATTGGTTGGTGAATATGAAATCCAAACCATCTATCACCTCGCATCAATTCTGTCGACCAAAGCAGAATTCAATCCAGAAACTGCACATCGGATCAATGTGGAAGGTACGCTCAACCTTCTTCGAATGGCCGTGGAACAATCGCAGTGGCAGAATAATCCAGTTAAGTTTATTTATCCTAGCTCAATCGCGGCTTATGGTTTTCCAACTCTGCTTGAAAAAATGGAGGCCGGCAAAATCTCGGAAGAAAAATGGTGCTTCCCCACAACTATGTATGGCTGTAACAAGCTGTATTGCGAACATCTTGGCCGGTATTACAGTCGTCATTACAAACAGCTGGCAGCAGGATCTAGTAAGGAAAATCACGTTGATTTTCGCTGCATTCGTTTCCCGGGTTTGATCAGCGCTTTCACTACTCCCACCGGAGGAACCAGCGATTACGGCCCAGAAATGCTGCACCATGCCGCTCAGGGTTTGGAGTATAAGTGTTTTGTTCGTCCGGATACGACATTACCGTTTATGGTGATGCCAGATGCCGTCAAATCTTTGATCATGCTTGAAAATGCCCCCCTGAAAGATATAACCCAATTAGTTTACAATGTCACCAGTTTTAGCCCGTCTGCTCAAGACTTTTATCAGTATGTCCTCCAGGCATTTCCATCTGCTAAAATCGACTTTGCGCCTGATGAAAATCGCCAAAAGATCGTCGATTCCTGGCCAGCGGACCTGGATGATTCGGCAGCACGCAACGATTGGCACTGGCATCCTGATTTTAATGAATCTGAATCTTTCAACAACTACCTGATACCAGCTATTAAAGAGAGATATAGGGGATAAATAATTTTCTAATATTATTATTTAATTAATAAACTAGACTGCCTCGGTAGTCTAGTTTGACCTTAGATTAGCTCGATATTCTAATTAGTTTTTTAGTTCTTGAATTTTTCCAATCAAATTTTCTTCCAGAACTGTAATTTGTGATCCATCTTTCAAATTTTTAATCGTAACCTGTCCATTTTTAATTTCATCCGGCCCAGCAACAAGGATGAATTGAATTCCATTTCTATCAGCATACTTGAATTGTTTTTGCAATTTGCTCGATTCCGGGTAGCATTCACAGTTAATTCCGGCTGCCCTAACCAAAGTCGAAATTTCTATTGATTTGGGTCCGCTTTCCACATCGAAAATGGTAACTAAAACTTCCGTCGGGGTTTTCGTGAATTTAGGAATTTTGTCGAATTTTTCGAGAACGAGGCGCATCACCACATCACCCATTGCAAACCCCAGACCGCCGGTAGATTGTCCGCCAACATCACCAACCAGGTTGTCATAGCGTCCGCCGCCAAATATTGCCCTACCGCCTTCTTTATCCTTGGCTTCAAAAACTATGCCTGTGTAATAGTCCAACCCACGAATGATGTTTGGATCGAACTGAATATAATCCGTTAGTTCATAACTTTTCATCAATTCAAAAATGGCTACCAGCGCTGGAGAATTTTTCCACAGCTCTTTATTTTCAAGCAGCCCTACAACAATTTGTAATTGAGCTTCGCTAATCCCGTTTTCTAACGCATATTTCGACCAATTCTCGTTTTTCATTTTTTCCCGTTTGTCTATCAGATGATAGACTGCTGCCATCTGGTCTGGTCTAAAACCAGCTTTGGTCAGTTCGGATTCCATTAATTCGCGGTCATTAACAGCTATCGTAACTTCGCCTGAGGACAAACCAACTTCCTGAAAAAAAGTGCACGCAATAGCCAGCATCTCTGCGTCAGCTTCATGAGAATTAACCCCAATTAGGTCAATATTCCACTGGAAAAACTCCCGTGACCGTCCTTTTTGAGGACGTTCATATCGCCAGAATGGACCAAAAGACCACCACCTGAGGGGAAAAATCAATTCATTTTGCCGGGATGCAACCATGCGGGCAAGGCTGGGCGTAAGCTCTGGTCTTAGAGTGATCAAATCACCACTTCTATCCGGAAACACAAAACTCTGCTCTTTTACCAGTTCCTCACCGGATTTCGCGGCATATAATTCAATTTTTTCTAAAAATGGACCATCATATTCCTGATACCCAAACAAACTCGAAACTTTCGCCAATTTTTGATACAACCAGGATCTGAAAGACATATCTGCTGGGTAAAAATCCCGAGTACCTTTTACACTTTGAATAATTGATTTCATTAAATCTCTGCTTTCATTTGATCTGTTCCCTAATTTTAACATGTAATAATATTACAATTATCATATTAAATAGCTCAATTAATAATATTGAGATATATTAAGAATAATGTATACTAACGCAATATGAATTATTTTTATGATAATCTCGATAGGCAAATTCTAATATGAATACGAAAGATCTGATTAAGATCATTGATGGAACGCTACTTTCTGATGGCTGTGATTTAAATCGCGATATTAAAGGTGGTTGCGGGGCAGATCTGATGAGTGACGTATTAGCGTCAATTCAACCAGATGCAGTCTTATTGACTGGTTTATGCAATCCTCAAGTTGTCAGAACCGCCCAAATGGCAGATGTAGCCGCAATAGTTGTTGTGCGCGGCAAACAACCACCCCAGGAAACGATCGATCTCGCAAATATCGAGTGCATCCCCCTTATCTCAACACCGTACGGAACTTTTGAACTTTGCGGCAGACTCTATCAATCCGGGTTGCCTTCCCTCGAAAAACCGGTTGGAGATGGACCTTGTTCGTGTGACGAATAACGTGGAGTGACGTATGGACCAAAGCGAAAACAAGGGGATCATAATCACGGACGAAATCGCTGAAAACATTACAAAAGTTGAAGAATTATCCTATGAATTAAAGATAAGCCAGGTAATGACCAGCGATATGCAGGTCATACAACCAGACACTGCCATGGAAGTCGTCTCTGATCTTTTCCGCGAAAAAAGGATTTCAGGTGCACCCGTGGTAAAAGATGGTTCCTTGGTTGGTGTTCTCAGCATCGAAGATTTGATAAGGTGTATGAGAAAGTATGATTTAAATTCACCAGTAAGCAAATACATGTCAACAGAAGTAATAACTGTAAACGAATTTGATCCGGTGATCGAAGCATTGAAGACATTTGTCCATAGCCATGTAGGCAGATTGCCTGTGCTGAATATTGACAAGAAACTTGTAGGGATCATTACCAAAGGTGATGTTACCAGAGGTTTGTTAAAAAAACTAACCAATGAGTTTCAGCAGGAAGAGATCCGGGTATATCGTGCCAGCCACTTGTTTGAAGACATTATCTCGACGAGAACAAGTTTGATCCTGAGATATAACATAAAACCAACTGATTTCGTCCAGGGAGGTGCTGCTTCATCATTCATCAAGCGAGCATTATTGCGTTTAGGGGCTTCTCCACAGATCGCCCGCCGTTGTGGAATTGCCATATACGAAGCAGAAATGAATTTGATCATCCATTCAAAGAATGGCGGCATTATTCGCATTGAGATAGAGCCTCACCAAATCACCATGGAAGCTATTGACGATGGCCCTGGGATAAGTGATATTGAACAGGCCTTGAAACCAGGATATTCAACTGCAACTGAACAGGTGCGGGAAATGGGTTTTGGGGCAGGAATGGGTCTTGTTAACATATCTCGTTGTGTTGATCACATGAAATTAGAATCATCACTCGAGAAAGGAACAAGATTAAGAATGAAACTATACCTAACGGATAAGGATAGTTTCAGTGAGATCCGAACCTAATAATGGGAGGACAACAAATGAATCTGCAAGATGTAATCGATACACTATATTTGACAGAATTAACAAGCAAAAAGAATTTTGGGAGTATTAATCCTTCAAGCGCCTATATTTCAGATTTATTGAGTTGTGTCATGGCAGGTGCAAAGCACCATAGTATTTGGATTACATTACAAAGTCACAGCAATATTGTGGCCGTAGCTGCCTTGCTCGATGTAGCCGCAGTGATAATCACCGAAGGAGCTACACCTGATCCTGAAACGATCGAAAAGGCGAATTCTGAAGGGATAACATTATTGTCCACAGATAAGCTGTCTTTCGAGGTTTGTGGTCTGCTATGGGAAATGGGTTTGAGGGGTTAATTCAGGCAATTTTTGGACCTTTCCATGAAAAAGTACCGTGCTGAATTGCATATCCATACGGTTCTTTCACCTTGTGCCGAAGTGGAAATGATACCTCCGCTCATTATACAAACAGCGATTGACTGTGGTATCAATCTAATTGCAATCACCGATCACAATACGACTGCTAACATTCCTGCTGTATTGGCTGCAGCAGTCAACACGGATGTGAGTGTTCTTCCCGGCATGGAATTGCAAACTCGCGAGGATGTTCATTTATTATGTATTTTTGATAAACCCAGATTGGCATTCGCATTCCAAAAGATCATCGATCCATTACTTCCATCGGTTAAAAACGATCCAGATCATTTCGGGGAACAATTTGTTGTTGATTCGACAGGTGAATATCTTCGTACAGAATCCCGATTATTGCTTACATCAGCAAACATCAGTTTGGACAAAGCTGTCCTCGAAGTCCATAAACTCGGTGGACTGGCCATCCCGGCCCATGTTGACCGAAAAGCTTTTGGTCTGTTGACAATGCTGGGATTCTTCCCTCCAGATATTGCGTTCGATGCAGTTGAAATATCCAGGTTCACGACTCCAGAAAACATTACATTGCAGCATACTGATATCGCGAATTATCCAATAATTCAAAGTGGAGATGCCCATAGATTAAATGAAATATATGGAAAATGTTTTTTTGATATTGAAGAGCCCAGTATATTTGAATTACTAAAGGCATTCTACAACATAGATGGACGCTCATTCGGGCTACGGTAACTAATTGACAACTTGCGCTCCAGAATATGACATTTAGTATTTGACCAATATTCCGCCTCACGAGTACACTTTTCATGGTGACAACGATACTATCTGGCATTGTGCTTGCCAGCAGAGAGGAAACTACCTAAATGTATAAGGCTTTACAAACCGCTCCGGCTTCTGATCCAATCAACATCCCGGAACAAAAGAAAATAATTGATAAGGTTATTCAAAGCAATCGAGAGCGACCGGGTTCAACAATGGTCATTCTAAATGAACTTCAAAGTCAGGTTGGGTATATATCTGAACCTATGCAAGCTTATGTAGCCAACGAACTGAAAGTTCCCGTCAGTACAGTACATGGTGTAGTATCCTTCTACTCTTTTTTCACTACCCAACCCAGGGGAAAACATACCATCAAGTTTTGTATGGGGACAGCGTGTTACGTGGGTGGCACACCCCAGTTGATTGAAAAAGCGAAACAGTCCCTCGGTATCAACCCAGGCCAAACAACCTCGGATGGGATGATCACCCTTGAGGTTTGCCGATGCGTTGGCGCTTGCAGCCAGGCACCAGTTGTTGTCGTGGATGAGACATCACACGGTCGGGTTAAACCAAATAAATTTCCACAAATTATCAGGCAGTGGCAGGAATAGCTACCCATGCGTGAATTAGCATTGCATATCCTCGATATCGCAGAAAATTGCGTAAATGCGAAATCCGATCAGGTTCGAATTTCGTTACATGAAAATGTGTATTCGGATAAATTTTCTTTTTCTGTCAGCGATAACGGCATCGGGATGAGCAATGAAATGGTTCAGAAGGTAACTGATCCTTTTGTAACTACCAGAACTACTAGAAAAGTTGGTCTGGGTATTCCGCTATTAAAAGCAGCAGCAGAATCATGCTATGGTGGTTTGTCTATCAATTCGGTTCTAAATAAAGGCACAAAAATTTCATGCTGGTTTCAAAGGAGTCATATCGACCGTATGCCTCTTGGAGATATTGTCAACACGATCGCAATGCTTGTCATAGGATATCCCGATGTTCATTGGATATTCAGATATGAATTCAATGATGCTATGTTCGAATTTGATGATGAGTTCTTTAAAAGTGAGTTGGGAGATATTTCTCTTTCTGAACCTTCGATTATCACTTTTTTGCGAGATCATCTTAAAGATGGAATTGAAGGTGTCCAAAAGGATAATCCTCCGGTTACTCAAACAAATATTATTCAATTACAGGAGTGAAAAATGTCCACTGTCAAAACCCTTGATGATTTGAAGAAGATTCGTGAAGAAGCGCTTGAAAAAAGGAAAGCCAAGGCTACATCTGGTGCGATTCAGGTGATTGTAGGTATGGGAACATGCGGCATAGCTGCAGGAGCCAGAGATGCCATGAAAACAATCCTGGATGTGATTGAAAAAGACAGCTTATCCGGAATCTTGGTTACACAAACTGGCTGCATCGGAATTTGTGAGAAAGAACCCATTGTGCAGGTTGTCATCGGCGAACAGGAAAAGGTAACTTACGGGAAGGTAACATCTGAAGTTGCAACCCGCATCATGAAAGATCATGTCGAAAACGGTAAACCAGTCCAGAGTAATGTAATTCAACTATCGTAATCAATTATGGTGTAAAGGTAAAAATGAAGTATTTCCGATCTCATATATTAGTCTGCATTGACCCCGAATGCCTGGCAAAAGGCGCCCATGAAGTTATGGATGCTCTGCAGGATGAATTGGTAGCAGAAGGATTAATTGAAGAAGTTCAGGTATTGGAAACCTCACGTATCGGTGGTTGTAGTAATGGCCCGGAGATGATGGTTTACCCTGAAGGTGTTCATTATACAAATTTAACCGTGGATGATATCCCTTACCTGGTGGAAGAACATTTCTTAAAAGGGAGGATTGCCCAGAAGTTCCTCGAACCGGAAGTTGCCATAACCGATGAAGAATTAGGCGCCCCCAAACCCAAAGAGGTTCGGATCGTTCTCAGCAATTGCGGCAAAATTGATCCCGACAATATTGAGGACTATATTGCAGAAGATGGCTATCTAGGTCTGGGTAAGGTTCTCACTGAAATGTCACCTGAACAAGTGATTGAGACAGTTCTCGCCTCTGGCTTACGTGGACGTGGTGGCGCTGGATTCCCTGCCGGTAAAAAGTGGTCCTTTGTTGCTGCAAAAAAGGATCCAGTTAAGTATTTAATCTGCAATGCAGATGAAGGCGATCCTGGCGCATTCATGAACAGGCGTGTACTGGAAGGTGATCCGCATTCGGTCATTGAAGGAATGATCATTGCCGCTTATGCATGTGGGACTCAACAGGGTTACATATACTGCCGCGCGGAATATCCTATCGCAGTACGGACTTTGAATATCGCCATCAACCAGGCACGAGCAATGGGCTTTTTAGGCAAGAACATCTTAGGCTCAGGGTTCAGCTTTGATCTTGAAGTCCGTATGGGCGCCGGAGCTTTCGTTTGCGGTGAAGAAACCGCACTCATGGCATCCATTGAAGGGCGTCGTGGCGAACCACGCCCAAGACCCCCTTTCCCGGCAGATAGTGGCTTGTGGGGCAAACCATCAAACGTAAACAATGTTGAAACCTATGCGAATGTTCCCCGAATCATTCTAAAAGGTCCTGATTGGTATTCCAGTTTCGGAAATGCCACCTCCAAAGGCACGAAAACTTTTGCAATCGCTGGCGACATAAAAAACACAGGATTAATCGAAGTACCCTTTGGCATTACACTTAGAGACATTGTTTTCGATGTTTGTGGTGGAATAAAAGACGACAAAGCATTCAAGGCAATTCAAACCGGCGGTCCTATGGGTGGATGTCTGCCAGCCGAATTTCTTGATTTACCCATGGATTATGAATCGATGACGGCCGCTGGCTCCATGATGGGATCTGGAGGTTTGATCGTCATGGATGAAGATACGTGTATGGTTGATATAGCACGTTTCTTCATGGAATTTACCCAGGATGAGAGCTGCGGAAAATGTACACCTTGCCGGGTAGGAACCCGCCGTTTATTGGATATCCTTGAAAATATCTGTGCTGGTAAAGGTAAGGAAGGCGATATTGAAACCCTTGAATTACTTTGCAAGGAAATCAAAGCCACCAGCCTTTGTGGCTTGGGTCAAGGCGCCCCGACTCCAGTGGAGAGCACCTTAAAACACTTCCGCGCTGAGTATGAAGCGCATATTTATGAAAAACAGTGCCCGGCTAAAGTTTGCAAATCGCTCATCCATTTTGAAATACTACCAGATGTTTGTACTGGTTGTACTGTATGCGCCAGAAATTGCCCGGTTAATGCAATTTCTGGTGAAAGAAGACAGGCACATTTAATTGACCCGGATGTTTGTGTTCGTTGCGGAATATGTGTACAGGTCTGTAACTTTAACGCGATCGAAATTAATTAATCAATTCGGGGTAGGATTTAGATATTTCCAGGAGGAGGATCATGGATCCAGAAGTAGGCATCACCGATAAAGTACACATTGCAGTACAAAAAGCCATAGAAGTCTATGGCGCTAACGAAGCTGAACTCATACCAATTCTCTCTCATATTAATCGTGAGATTGGTTATCTTCCTTCGCAAGCCCTGGAAGAGTTGAGCGGATTGCTGAAATCACCTAAAAGCAAGTTGTTCTCAGTTGCGAGTTTTTATGAAATGCTCTCTACCATCCCTGTCGGTGAACATGTAATCCGGTTCTGTGAATCTGCTCCTTGCCATGTTGTTGGTGGACGTCTGGTTTTTCAAGCATTACAAGATACGCTGAAGCTAAAACCGGGTGAAACCACCAAAGATGGAAAGTGGACTTTACTCACCACAAGCTGCCTTGGGATTTGTGGTGTAGGTCCGGCATTTATCATTGATGATGACGTGTACGGCAACGTCACAGCATCCCAGGTTCCAGATATACTGGCAAAATATCAGTAGAGGAGGATAAGCATGAAAGCCGTACGATCAATGGTTTTAGTCTCAGGTGATCCCGATAGTATCGAACGTGGATCCGAGTTTGTGTTCAAGACTTTTGAAACAGAATTACAGAAATTTGGTTTACAGGATGAAATTACTTTATCCATGATGAGTGACGCCGGGCGTCATGATGCATTACCACTTGCAGTAGTTTATCCAGAAGCGGTCATTTATGGGCCAATCACTTCAAAAGATGTCCCGTTTATTGTTGAAGAGCATTTATTTAAAGGTCGTATAGCTACAGATTTGGTCGCTTCATCCCACGAACTTTCAGGCCGAATCGCCTGGTTGGCCGCTCGAAAAGGCACCGTACCTGCAGAAAAACGGATCGTCCTTGAGAGAGCAGGCATCATTAATCCTGAAGATATCCAGGATTACATCCTCCATGATGGCTATCAATCTCTTGGAAAAGTACTCACTGAAATGACTCCTGCTGATGTGATTACCCAGATCGATGCCTCCGGTCTTAAAGGCCGTGGCGGCGCCGGTTTCCCAACCGGTCAGAAGTGGCGCTTTGTGTCCAAAACTTCTGATACAAAAAAATATGTGGTTTGCAATGCGGACGAATCCGAACCCGGAACTTTTAAAGACCGATTGGTTTTGGAAGGAGACCCCCATTGCATTATCGAGGCAATGAGTATAGCTGCTTTTGCTGTAGGAGCTGATGAAGGGTATATATACATTCGTGGTGAATATGCCTTAGCCCATGAAAGGTTGCAGATAGCGATCCAACAGGCCGAAGAAATGGGTCTGCTCGGAGAGAATATCTTTGGCTCCGGGTTCAATTTCAAACTGCATTTACACTCAGGCGCTGGCGCTTACATCTGTGGTGAAGAGACCGCTCTTATCGAGTCAATAGAAGGAAAACGCGGTGAACCTAGATCTCGTCCTCCATATCCCACAACCCATGGTTTATGGGGAAAACCAACCTTGGTGAATAATGTTGAAACTCTTGCCAATATTCCGGCAATCATTCATCACGGAGGAGAGTGGTATCGTGGGATTGGAACGGCAAAAAGTCCAGGCACCAAAGTATATACAATTCTTGGCAATGTCAATATCACCGGCCTCATTGAAGTTCCAATGGGCATTACCCTACGGGAAGTGATAAGCATCTATGCCAAAGGAATGAAAGGGAGTTCTACTTTCAAACTTGCTCAAACCGGTGGTTCATCAGGATCAATCATCCCCGCCAGCTTGCAAGATACCCCTATGGATTTTGAATCATTCAGCAAAGCCGGTGTCTCACTTGGTTCTGGTGCGTTGTTAATATGCAATGAAGATACCTGTGTTGTTGATCTTTGCAGGGTTCTGATAAACTTCTTCCGCAAAGAAAGCTGCGGCAAGTGCAACCCCTGCAGGATTGGAAATGACAGAGCCTTCCAAATATTAACCAATATCTCCGAAGGAACGGGCTCTATGCAAGACTTGAATGACCTGGAACAGATAAGTGATTTCCTATATCAAATGTCAAATTGCGGTTTAGGGCAAACTGCAGGAACGCCTATTAAAGACATTCTGCAACATTTTAGAGCAGAAGTTGAAGCACATGTCAAATTAAAAGTTTGTCCAACCGGTGTCTGCTCAATGAGCGGTCGCAAAGTAAACTAATAAGAACCCTTTTATAGAGAGGTTAAGAGATGGTCAACGTTACGATTGATGGCAAAAGTATTCAGGTTCCGGAAGGGACAACCGTATTGCGGGCTGCAGAAAGTGCTGGAATAAAAATTCCTACCCTCTGCGATCATCCGCAACTAACACCCTATGGGGGCTGCAGACTCTGTCTCGTAGAGATTGAAGGTGCACGCACATTGCAACCTTCCTGCACTCTACCTGTCACACCTAACATGGTGGTAAAAACAGATACTGAAAAAGTAAAAGAAGCCCGAAAATTTGTACTTACCTTGATTTTTAGTGAGCGCAATCATTTTTGTATGTACTGCCAGGTCAGTGGTGGCGATTGCGATCTCCAAAATGCCGCTTATGACGAGGGAATGACACATTGGCCATTACAGCCAAATTACACACCCTTCACTGTTGATGCATCTAATCCATATTTTGTAATTGACAATAACAGATGCATCCTATGCCGCCGTTGCGTTCGCGCCTGTGCTGAATTGGTAGGAAATTTCACCCTAGGCATCGAAGATCGTGGCGCCAATAGTTACCTTGCAGCAGATCTTGGTACCCCAATCGGTGAATCCACCTGCATTTCCTGCGGTACCTGCGTTCAGGTATGCCCGACAGGAGCCATCATCGACCGACAAAGTGCTTATTACGGTCGGGATAAAGACGTTAATCATGTTAAATCCATCTGTACCCAATGCAGCATTGGCTGCGGTGTTGATGTCGTAACCCGCGACAACCGTGTTGTGAGGATAGACGGCGACTGGGAAGCGCCAATTAATAAAGGATTGCTTTGCTCCCTTGGTAGATTCGATCCATTGGAAAACGACCGCGAACGCGTGGCTACATCCATGGTCAGAAAAGACTCAGGCTTGAAAGCTTCGACCAGGGCTGATGCGATTAAAGCAGCAGCAGACCTTTTGAAAACAGCATTGAAAGACGGTTCTACTGTAGGCGCGCTGATCACGACCAAAGCTTCAGCTGAAACTCTTTCTATCTTCAATAAATTTTTCGGTGGCATCAAGAATGTAAAATTTGGTCCTCTGGACAGTGTTGGTTACAACCGGGCGACTTCCTCGATGCTGCCAATTACGAAAGATGTAAAAGAATCGTCCATTGACCAAATTGATCAGGCTGATTGTATTGTTGTAATTGGCGCTGATCTTGTTAAAGACCATCAAGTGGCAGGGTTTTTAGTAAAACGAAACTTACCGCGCGGAGTAAAACTGGTTCTCGTTGACAATAAGACTAACGAACTGACGCCGTTCGCCGATGCAGTGATCGATCCAGGAAAAGACCTGGGATCGGCTATCGATGGCTTTGAACAATCCCTCGCATCCGCTAAGCCGAATCAGGCAACTGAAACAGGAAAAGCTGCAGCATTTATAAAATCTGCAGACAAAGTCATGTTGATCGTAGGCGAATTACCGTCTGATTTATTACCAGATAGAATGACTGCTTTCTTAATATCCTTGAGATCTAATGCAAAATCCTTGGGTGTTATTTCACTAAAAGGGCAAGCGAACTCGTACGCTTCGTACCTCTTTGGCATAGACAAACCAGTGGAATTAAAAGGCTTGAATACACTGTTTGTTTTCCAGGGTGATGAAGAGATAGATCAAAAACTTACAAGAGAGTTGGAGAATATCCCCAACCTGGTGCTCCAGAGCACTTTTGTATCCGGGTTGACTTCCAAAGCCAGTGTTGTTCTCCCTTCAACCTCCTGGTCAGAATCCGAAGGGACCTTCATCAGCCTCGATGGGCGAATCCAGACTGCGTTGCAAATCGTAACTCCCACTCAAGAAATTTCTTCAATTGGCGATACACTTATGGAGTTAGCCGAAGCAACAAGCGTGAAGGTTGATAGCAATTGGCGATCTGGCATCGATAAAGCTCGTATCGTCACTTCCGAACCAATCAATTAATATTATTGGTATAAGATAGAGAAAGGATAAATTATGGCAAAACCGAAGATTGCTTCTGATTGGCTGGCTGGTTGTGCTGGCTGCCATATGTCATTACTTGATATAGATGAAAGGATCCTGCAAGTGATTGAGTTGGCCGATCTGCGGGCAACCCCAATTACTGATCTTAAGGAACCTGATGCAACAGGCGTCGATGTTGGCATCCTTGAAGGTGGCATTAATAACACCGCCAATGAAGAAGTAGCTCTAAGAATGCGGTCCCGCTGCAAAACCCTGGTCGCTCTTGGCGATTGCGCTGTTTTTGGCGGGGTACCAGCCATGCGGAATTTCTTTACAATTGAAGAATCATTACGCAGGGCTTATATAGAAACCGAAAGTACCGATGATTCGGGTATGATTCCATCAGATCCAGAACTTGCAGTTCCAACCAAAGTTAGAGCTCTTAGTGAGGTTGTTGATGTGGATCTGTACGTTCCAGGGTGCCCGCCAGACGCGGATGTAATCTTCTATGTATTGGCTGAGCTGGCACAGGGCAGAAAACCCGAACTTACAGATGATAAATTGCATTGGCATTAGAGGAGGTATTTATGGGTGCACGAAAAATTACTATTGAACCAGTTACAAGAATTGAAGGCCATGCAAAAGTTACTGTTCATATGAACAATAACGATTCAGTCGACCGGGCATATTTACACGTAAATGAATTCCGAGGGTTTGAAAAGTTTTGCGAAGGCAGAATGTACTTCGAAATGCCGCTTATCACACCGCGTATTTGCGGGATCTGCCCGGTGTCTCACCACCTTGCTTCGGCAAAAACAGGCGATCAGGTGGTTGGCGCTCCCCCGCCTCGACCGGCGACCCTGTTGCGGGAACTTATGCATATGGGCCAGGTCATCCAAAGTCATGGAATGCATTTCTTTGAACTCGCCGGCCCGGACCTTCTATTAGGGTTCGATGCTGACCCCGAGATTCGCAATGTTGTTGGACTAGCTCAGGTTAATCCTGAATTGACAGTCAAAGCTGTTATGTTACGCAAATTCGGTCAGGATATTATTCATACACTCGGGGGCAGACGTGTCCACCCCAATTTTGCAGTTCCTGGCGGAGTAAATAAGGCGCTTTTGGCTGCAGAAAGAGATCACATCCTCCAGGGTGTTGATGATTCTATCGCCACGATCAAAACTGGAATTGGCATAATCAAAGGATGGGCTGACCAGAATATGGAAGACATGAACAAGTTTGCTGTCTTCAAAACTGGATATTTCGGATTGATTACACCTGAAAATGGACTCGAGCTTTATGATGGCGATATCCGCTTGATCAGTAAGGATGGCGACCAACTCGAGAGGTTTGACCCGACCAGATACCTCGATTATATATCTGAGCATGTTGAGAATTGGTCATATCTTAAGTTCCCTTATTATAAGAAACTTGGATATCCAGATGGTGTTTACCGGGTTGGTCCTTTGGGACGCTTAAATATCTCAGACCACATCGATACACCGCTGGCAAATGAAGAATTGAAATTCTTCAAATCCATTAATAATGGTAGACCCGTTGAAAATACACTTTACTATCATTATGCCCGCCTAATTGAAGCATTATTTGCCACTGAAAGGGTCAAAGTATTATTAGATGACCCTGATGTCTTGAGCACCGATATACTTAACACCCGGCGCAACTTCACGGGACAGGGAGTGGGAGTAATCGAAGCACCGCGCGGAACTTTGATCCACGATTACAAAACAAATGCTATGGGCCAAATTACCAAGGTCAACCTGATCGTTTCTACTGGTCATAACAACTGGGCAATGAGCAATGCCGTGGATTCTGTGGCTAAGACTTACGTACACGGTCCTGATGTCAAAGAAGGTATGCTGAATCGTATTGAAGCTGCAATTAGAGCCTATGATCCATGTCTTTCCTGCTCCACCCATGCTGTTGGTAAAATGCCGATTTCCGTAGATATCGTCAATGCTGATGGCAACTTGATCCGGACCCTTTCTAGAGAATAATTTCCGATAATATTTGTGGACGGTGCCAGGCTTTTACTGGCATCGTCTTAATTAACCTGATGAAGCGAAAACTGATTATTGCTTATGGGAATCCTGATCGTCAAGACGATGGCGCCGGCTGGTATGTACTCCAGGGTGCAGCTAAACGCTTGGGGAGGAGCTTTTCTAGTTACAATGATGATTTTTATTCCACGCTAGGGAACTATCCTGACTTTTTCTTTATTCTGCAGCTTATCCCTGAATTAGTAGATTTGATTAAGGACTATGAAGAAGTTTGCTTTGTTGACGCTAGTGTCGGTTCTGTATCGCCAGAGCTTGCCATATTACAATTGACACCAGGGTATCAGTTTTCTCCTCTCTCGCATCACATGTCGCCGCAATCACTTTTGGATATCAACTTATCAATTAATCTCTCCTCACCAAAATCCTACCTGCTGACAATACCCGGAAAAGAGTTCGGCTTCTCCAATCAGCTGTCCGTGCAAGCCATGATAGCCGTAAATTCTGCTATCGAGTGGGTGGAAAAATGGGCTGAAAGCCCGGCTGATCTCTCGGCCTAATTCCACCTGATTTTGTCCAATTTAGATTATAATAATCGCATGCATGAATTAGCCGTGACAGAGAGTATCTTATCAATTGCACTTGAACACGCTCAGAATGCAAACGCAACCAAAGTAACTGATATCAATTTAGTGGTCGGTCAATTATCAAGCATCATTGATGATTCGATCAGCTTCTATTGGGAAATCATCAGCAGAGATACGATCTGCTCAGAGGCAGCCATCCATTTCAACAGGGTATCAGCTAGGATGAAATGTAATGCCTGTCTAAACGAATATTCCATGGAAAACGAACTAACCCCCTGCCCCTCCTGTAATTCGTCTGATATTCAGATATTAAGTGGAAATGAATTCAGGGTGGACAGCATAGAAGTGTTGCAAGGTGAATCTTCATGACTAATATAATTCATATAAATATCGTTGAAAACATCCTGGACGCAAATGACAAAATCGCAGAGCAAACTGCGATAGTTCTACGAAATAAAGGTATTCTCGCATTAAATATCATGGCTTCGCCTGGTGCCGGAAAAACCAGCTTTATACTAAAGACAATTGAGAAACTAAATGGCAGATTTAGAATCGGTGTCATAGAAGGCGATACTTCTGCTGCAACTATTGATGCCGATAAGATATCTGCCCTGGGTCTTCCTGCAGTTCAGATAAACACAGGTGGCAATTGCCACTTGGATGCAAATATGGTTCGTTCCGGGTTGAACAACCTCACTCTAGATTACCTGGATATCGTTCTGGTTGAGAATGTTGGCAACCTTGTTTGCCCAGCGGCTTTCAAGTTGGGAACAAATAAGAATATCCTGGTGGCTTCCATTCCAGAAGGGGATGACAAACCATATAAGTATCCGGCCATGTACTCCGCTGTAGATGCATTGATTATTAATAAGATGGATTTATTGCCATACATAGATTTCAAAATGGACTACTTCATCGACGGTGTTCAAATTCTCAATCCAAACCTTGTCAGCTTTCCCATTTCATGCACTAAAAATACGGGGTTTGAACAATGGGTGCAATGGGTTATCAAAGAAGTAGAGAACTTCAGAAACGTATAGAATGTCACACAGCAACTCCACTGACCAACTAACATCCATCAGGATAACTATCCAGGGGATTGTTCAAGGCGTCGGATTCAGGCCTTTCATATACAATTTAGCTCAAAAACTAGATATATCAGGAACGGTTAAAAATACCTCGGCTGGTGTCATCATCGATGCAACCGGCATGGATGCGGTTTTGGATGAGTTTTATACATTTATCCTGTCATCGACTCCTCCGCTTGCTCGAATTGATGCTATCAAACGGGAATCAACAATACTTACGAACCATAAAGGATTCACAATCCTTGATAGTGAGGTCCTACCGGGAGCTTTCTCATTGGTGCCACCTGATATTGCGACATGCCACGATTGCTATAAAGAAATGAACGATCCAACAGATCGAAGGTATCGATACCCGTTCATCAATTGTACAAATTGCGGCCCTAGATTCACTATAATCCGAAAGATGCCATACGACCGGCCGTTTACTAGCCATGCAGAGTTTTCCGCTGTGTCCAGATTGTCAGGCAGAATTTGATGATCCAGCAAACCGACGTTTTCATGCGCAACCAATCGCTTGCCCTGTTTGCGGGCCATCAATTACTTTTTACCAGGATGGAAATATCAAATTTCATAAAGAAAATGCACTGCAAAAGGCAAGAATGCTGGTTAAGAATGGGGGAATCCTTGCATTGAAAGGAATTGGGGGCTTTCAACTGATATGCGACGCATTCAACACTGCTGCAGTTTCCAGATTGAGGAAATCAAAACTGCGCAGTGAAAAGCCTTTTGCTTTGATGTCGTATGGTATTAATAATATTGAAAAATACTGCTTCCTTACAGATGAGGATAAAAATTTCCTTGAGTCTCCACCGCATCCGATTATTATTCTTTCAGAAAAATCGAATGCTCTTCAACATAATGCGCCTGAGCAACACACCCTTGGATTCATGCTTCCAAACACACCTCTTCACTATCTGCTTACAGAACCGAGTGAAGGGTTTCCAGAAGTGTTTGTGGTAACCAGCGGCAATATTAGTGATGAACCAATGCTCATCGATGATGATAGGGCGCTAGTAAAATTTGCAAAAATTGCAGATGGACTCCTTGGACATAATCGCACGATTGTCAATCGTGTGGATGATTCAGTATATAAATCCAGCGCCAGATTTTTTATGCCTATACGCAGAGCTCGTGGATATGCTCCAGACCCTCTTCTCATTGCTGAAAACCTCCCGCAGGTTTTTGCTTCCGGCGCATTGTTGAAAAATACATTCAGCCTTGTAAAGGGCAAACAAGTATTCACCAGCCACTATATTGGTGATCTCGACAATCTTGAGACGTTTCGAGATTATGAAGCATCAATTCAAAAATACTTCGACCTCTTCCAGTTTTCCCCTGAGGTCATTGCCTGTGACCATCACCCAGATTTCTTGTCTACCCAATTTTCAAACACGCTGGCCGAAAAACTTGATATTCCTATCATCAAAATTCAACATCACCATGCCCACCTTGCTGCCTGCCTTGCAGAGAATAAACACAAATTGGATGAAGAGGTAATCGCTCTTTGCTACGATGGCACCGGGTATGGAGATGACGGCGCTATATGGGGTGGAGAGATCATTTTAGGAAATGCCCTTAATTTTGAAAGAATGTACCATCTTGAGTATATGCCGCTGCCGGGAGGCGATCTGTCCATTAAAAAACCATATCGCATCGCCCTGGCATATTTACATGCTTGTGGCCTTCAATTTATTGATATATTGGCGCCGGTAAAATATTGCACACCTGTGGAACAACAAATTATTCGTGACCAAGTAGATCAGAGTATTAATACCTTTCCAACTTCATCGATGGGTCGTTTGTTTGATGCGGTTTCGTCATTGATAGGCATCCGTCAGGAGGTCAGTTATGAAGGGCAAGCGGCCATAGAAATGGAAGCTGTGGCAGACCCGGATGAAACTGGTGTTTACAACTACGGGATAAATGATGGAAGAATAATCATCAAACCTTTGTTAAATGATATTTTGTCTGATCTAGTGCAAAAAATGCCCGTGGAGATTATTTCCTCCAGGTTCCACAACACGGTCATAAAATTTTCTATTGACTGTATTCTGGATATAATCAAACGGACAGAAATCAACACCGTTTCTCTGAGCGGTGGAGTATGGCAGAATAGCCTCTTACTGACCAAAATGCTTAATGTATTGGAAGAGTTAGGAATAAAAACTCTTTTACATACCAAATTACCCCCGAATGACGGTTGTATCAGCCTCGGGCAGGCAGTCATCGCTGGATCAAAAATGAAAAGGATGTAATATTATGTGCCTGGGAGTTCCTGGTAAGATCATTGAAATTTATCAAAAAGACACCCTCACTATGGGGAAAGTCGATTTTGGTGGTGTCGTTCGTGAAGCCTGTTTTGAGACCCTGCCTGAAGCAAAAGTTGGAGAGTATGCAATTATTCATGTCGGGTTTGCTATTTCCCTTCTCTCAGAATCGGAAGCGAATGAAACTTTGGCTTTATTGAAAGAAATGGACGAGTTGGGTGCTCTGGAGGACTAAAGTAGATGAAATTTTCAGATGAATTCCGTGATGTTGTCCAGGTAAAAGAATTGGCAGCTAAATTACACGAGATCACAAAACAATCTTGGGTGATCATGGAAATCTGTGGCGGGCAGACCCATTCGTTCATGCATTATGGCATAGATCAGCTTTTACCCAGGAAAATTGAGCTTGTTCATGGTCCAGGCTGTCCAGTTTGCGTCACCCCGTTGGAAATGATCGACAAGGCCATCGCTTTGGCTTCCAACCCGGATTTTATCCTCACCAGTTATGGGGATATGCTTCGGGTACCCGGTTCCAGCGATGATCTTTTCTCAGTCCGTGCTAAAGGGGGTGCAGTCAAGGTAGTTTATTCACCGCTGGATGCAGTAAAGGTTGCCATCGATAACCCGCATAAACAGGTTGTATTTTTCGCGATTGGCTTCGAAACAACTGCACCCGCAAATGCAATGAGCATTATCCAGGCAGACAATTTGCATGTTGAAAATTTTTCCTTGTTGGTGTCCCAGGTTAGAGTTCCACAGGCTATGGAAGCAATACTTTCATCCCCTCAGAACCGGGTTCAAGGATTCCTCGCTGCAGGACATGTTTGCGCTGTTATGGGTTACTGGGAATACCCCCCAATTGCTAAAAAGTATAACATCCCAATGACTGTTACCGGATTTGAACCGGTGGATTTATTGACTGGTTTAATAGATTGCGTAGAAATGCTTGAGAATAAAGAAATCGGAGTTTGTAACTCATATCCACGTGCTGTTACTGAACAAGGCAATGTCGCCGCACAAAACACCATCAATAAAGTGTTTGAACCAGCCGATCGAAGCTGGCGGGGCATTGGAATGATCCCATTCAGTGGTTTATCAATCAGGCAGGAATTTGCTCATTTTAATGCAGAATTGAGATTTAACGTTGGTCATATCCAAACGAAGGAATCTGAAATCTGTATCGCAGGTCAAATATTACAGGGAATTAAAAAGCCGCATCAATGTCCCGCTTTCGGAACGCTCTGCACTCCGGAAAAACCGGTCGGTGCGCCCATGGTGTCCAACGAAGGCGCTTGTTCCGCATACTTCCGTTATCGAAAGATACCAGCCTGATGACAACACAGCTATCTGAAGGGCCAATATGCCCTTTACCAATTACTGATAGGGATACAATCATCCTTGGACATGGCAGTGGCGGAAAGCTGACCCATGATCTTATTCGGAATATTTTTCATCAACACTTCTCCAATGAATTTCTTAATCAAAACGATGATGGCGCCAGACTACCTAAAGAATTTCTCAATGGTATCGCGGTTGTCAGCACTGACGGACATGTTGTTAAGCCAATATTCTTCCCTGGAGGAGATATTGGCCGGCTGGCAATATGTGGTACTGTGAACGATGTGGCTATGATGGGCGCAATTCCATTATATTTGACAGCTTCATTCATCCTTGAGGAAGGGTTGGCTATCGAGGATCTTGAAAGAGTTGTTACTTCCATGGAAAAAGCAGCCGGGGAAGCTGGAATTAAGATCGTCGCCGGTGACACAAAAGTTGTCGAGAAAGGCAAAGCTGATCAAGTTTACATCTCAACCTCCGGTTTTGGAGTAATACCTCCCTCCCGTGGATTAATTTCAGGTAGTAATGCACAACCGGGAGATAAAGTTCTATTGTCGGGCTCGCTGGGAGATCATGGCATTGCTGTATTGAGCGCCAGAAACGAATTATCATTTGAAACTGACATCCAATCAGATGTTTCTCCACTAAATGGTCTTATTGAAAAAATGCTTCAAGCTACGCCGAACACACATGTTTTACGCGACCCGACCCGTGGAGGTTTGGCGACCTCATTAATCGAAATTGCGAAGCAAAGCCATGTCTCAATTTTGATAAATGAAGACGCCATCCCGTTTAAACCATCTGTGAAGGCTGCCTGTGAAATGCTGGGGTTTGATCCGCTTTACCTTGCCAATGAAGGCAAGTTCATCGCAATCGTTCCAGAAAATGAAGCTGCCCAAGCTCTCTCAATTCTTAAAGACCACCCTTATGGTAAAGATGCCGCAATTATAGGAAGCGTTGAAAATACTGATCCAGAAAGCGTTATTCTTCTCACTCCTTATGGCTCGTCCAGGTTGCTAACAATGTTAGCAGGAGAATTGCTTCCCCGTATTTGTTAATCTGGTAAAATGGTCAGGTTCCTAAATCAATATTCAATCAAGAGGATTAATGAAAATCGACTATAAAGAAACCACGAATGACTTGCTCAAAAGGATTGACATCCATAATAAATTCGGTGCTCGGGATATCGATCAATGGATGCTCAAAACACTAAAATTGACCAAAGGTAGCAAGATCCTGGACGTTGGCTGTGGTGCCGGCAAACAATGTTTTTCGTTTTACAATTTTCTCGAAGGAGACTGCGATATTACAGGTGGTGATGTTTCCGAAGAATTGCTCAGGCAGGCGAAGGAAGAAAATAAAAAAATCGATAACAAGGTTCTTTTTACAGAACTTAACTTTAACAAACCCTTCCAGTTTCCTTCGGAAAATTTTGACTTGCTTTCCTGCTGCTTCGCCATTTATTATTCAGAAAATATCCCCTTTACCATCCGGGAAATGCATCGTGTCTTAAAAACCGGCGGCCGTTTGTTTACCACTGGTCCAATGCCGGATAATAAAAAAGTATTTTATGACATTATCCGTGAGGCAACAGGTAAACCAATCCCGCCTATGCCAGGTAGTTCCCGCTTTGGAAGTGAAATTCTAAACACGATCAAAAGCCTGTTTAGCGAAGTTAAAGTGGAAATCTTTGAGAACCCGCTCGTTTTCGAAACCGCAGAACCTTTCGTCGAATACACACGCGCTTCATTAAGTGAAGATCGCCGCCTGTGGACAAGCCTGTTCGACAATAAATCCGGTTTTAAGCAGGTTATGCAGCAGATTTCGGATACCGCGGAAATGCGTATCGCCAAGGATAAAAGAATTGTCATGACCAAGGTAGTTGGTGGTATTTTCGCGACAAAGTAAAATTTTTAAGATAGGATGCAAGAATGAATTTTTCTGGCCAACGCATCTGCTTTATTGGCGCTCATCCTGATGATATTGAATTGGGTTGTGGCGCCTTAATATCCTGTCTGGCTGATAAAGACAATTTGACTTGCATCACTCTTTCAGACAACCAGAAGAATCCTACATTAAGTGCTCTCGTCCAAGAGCATTTTTCGAGTATGGCACAATTGGGAATACTCAAAGACAATGTCATCCTTGAAAAATTTGAAACGAGGCAGTTTCCAGCTCAGCGCCAGGACATTCTAGAGTATTTGATTAAACTGAATAAGGAACGCCATCCGGACATCGTCTTCGTGCATACACGAGCTGACTTACATCAAGATCATAATACTGTCACCGAAGAAGCTCTGCGTGCTTTCAGAGGTATCACCGTTCTAGGTTTTGATGTAATTCGCAGCAGTTATGGTTTTTTTCCAAACTTACTGGCAGAGGTTGATGATGTTCACGTTCAAAAAAAGTTAGATGCCCTAGCAGAATATAAAACGTATAGCGGAAAGTATTATTTTAATCCGGACGTTACCCGGGCGACCTTGATTCGAAATGGTGCTCTATGTGAGAGAAAATATGCTGAAGGTTTCGAAACCTTGCGAATAATTGGATCATTTATATAAAAAAAGAGCCTCCGGGCTCTTTTTACTCTCTCGGTAAACCAATTTCAATATACCCCTCATTTACTCGAGCTGGGTACGCAGGTATATCCTCAACCGCAGGAAGTGATAAAACTTTTCCTGTGCGCATGTCAAATTTCGCACCGTGTCTCGGACATTTGATATGCATTCCTTCGACCTCGCCATCCCCCAATGGTCCATTATCGTGGGTACAAACATCGCCAATTGCAAAATATTTTCCAGCAATATTGAACAATACAATCGGATTCTTTCCAATTTCAATGAAAAGCCTCTCACCGTTTGGCAGTTCCTCAATTTTGCATATAGGATGAAAAATTGCTTCTTCGGCCGGAATTGAAGTGTAGTTATACATCTAACTCTTCATCCAAATCATACTCACTGGATTTCGTCAAACCGTAAACGCCAGCTTTCATAACTTTCAAAGACAATAAAGCACATTTTAGCCGAACAGGTCCTAGCTCTATCCCTAAAAGATCCAAAATATCCTGCTTGCCCATGGATTTTACAACTTCGATGTTTTTCCCAATGATGGATTCTATCAACAGATCAGCACTCGCCTGTGAGATGGCGCAACCGTGACCACTAAAAGCTGCCTCTTTAATATTTTGCCCCTCGTCCAGCCGTATGTCTATGCGCAAATGGTCTCCGCACAGTGGATTCTCATCCTCAAAGGTGATGTCTGCCGGGTCCAACTCTCCCCGATACCCCGGATTTTTATAATGATCAATAATTACTTCCCGGTACAAATCATCCATAAATCATAATCCATTATCCAAACATTTTTATCACTTTGATCAACGCTTTTTCCATCAGATCGATTTCATCTTCGGTATTGTAGAGATAGAAACTTGCGCGTGTAGTAGCCGGAAGTTCAAATCTTTCATGCAACGGCATGGCACAGTGGTGGCCAGCCCTTACTGCAATGCCCTCTCTATCCAGAATTTGTGCGACATCATGAGGATGCACGCCATCCACGATGAATCCCAATACTCCACCCCGATTTCTCAATTCATCACCGATAATCTTTATGCCCTTGATCGCATTAAGTTTTGAATAGCCATACAAAAGGAGCCGTTGCTCATGGTCGTGAATGCTCTGCATTCCTAACTTGGATAGATAATCCACAGCAGCCCCCAACCCTACAACCTCAGCTATCGCGGGGGTACCAGCCTCAAATTTATATGGAATTTCATTTGCCAGAAATGACCGTAAATGAACCTGGCGAATCATATCTCCGCCACCCATGTATGGCGGAATACTGTCCAGGAGTTTCCTTTTTCCGTATAAGATTCCAATTCCAGTAGGCCCAAGCATTTTATGGCCGGAAAAAGCATAAAAATCTGCATCCAATAGTTGAACATCCACTTCCAAATGGGGAACCGATTGCGCGCCATCAATTAATACTATTGCTCCATGAAAATGCGCTTTTTCGATTATTTGTTTTACAGGATTAATCGTTCCCAAAACATTTGACATGTGTGTTAAGGATACTATTTTTGGTCTTCGAACCAACAATTTCTCGTATGCTTCAAGGTCGAGCGTGCCATTTTCCAGAACAGGGATAAACTCCAATTCCAAATCTTTTTCTTTGGCCAGCATCTGCCATGGAACCAGGTTTGAATGGTGTTCCATTTCTGTTAGTACCACCAGGTCGCCATGGTTTAATTCTGCTCTTCCCCATGTATTCGCGACCAAGTTGATCGATTCGGTTGTATTCCTTGTAAAAACGATCTCTGCAGCTTCATTTGCATTTATGAACCTGGCTATCTTTATTCGGGTGTTTTCGTAAAGTTCAGTGGCTTCTTCTGCCAGAGTATGAACGCCACGATGGATATTTGCATTGTGCAGCTGGTAATAATCAGTCATTGCATCAATAACCGATTGTGGTTTCTGAGATGTTGCTGCGGAATCAAAATAAACTAGTTTCCTGTCACCTTTAATAATTCGTGACAAAATTGGAAAGTCTTTCCGAATATCTTCAACGTAGAATCTAGCAGTATTGGTTTGCATGCTTAGTAGTCAATATCCTGGCTTTTAGTGAGTACAGACTTCTGACTTTTTTGAGCAAAGCGAATATGCTGCGATGTGTGTGGAAACCACAAAATATGATCTGGCACCATCCATCCGTCGGTCAGGAAAACATTAGTGCGGAATTGGACTGCCACCAGTTTAGAATCTACCTGAACAACAATCCCACGCAACCAACCTCTAATCCTTTCACTCCCTTTTTCATGATCGCAGAATACCTCTACAACATCTCCAACATCATACGAATACTCAGGCTCAGGATCTCTCATATAAGGACCAGGGTTCATATAATTTCCTCCACCAAAAATGAATAATTAAATTTGTGTATCAATTTTCTCGACAATTGCTTTCCTGAACCTATCTTGAACTTCTTCAAAAGGAATTCTCGCCATAACAGTTTCAAAAAAACCTTCAACGATCAAATGTTTCGCTTCGTTTTCAGTCAGTCCCCGACTTCTCAGATAAAATATCTGGTCAGGATCAACTTTCCCTACGGTAGCTCCATGAGTACATTTTACATCATCTGCAAGAATTTCCAATCCCGGAATTGAGTCTGCCCTGGCTTTTTTGCTTAGGATTAAGTTACGGTTAGCCTGGTATCCATCTGTACCATTCGCGCCAGGGGCTACATAGATGTTTCCCTGCCAGATGGACCTGGCATTCCCAGTGACCGCGCCCTTGTAGAGCAAATCGCTGGTTGTGTTTGGCGCATTATGGTTTTGCTCGGTGTCCATATCAAAATGCTGATCTAAATCGGCAAAGAAAAAGCCTGAAACCTTTGCGGTTGCCCCTTCACCAGACAGGTCAACGGAAGAAAAAGATTTCGATAGATAACTGCCTAGGGAACCAAAAACCCATGTGAGTTTGCCATTTTGTTGGACTGAGACTTTTTCATGCATGATATTACACATGCTCTCACCCCAGGATTGCAACTCCACCAGCTCTAAATTAGAATTCCTACCCACAAAAACTTCAAGAATCCCTGTGTGAAATTGATTAAGAGCGCTTTCTGGCTGACTGGCATATTCCAGTACAACTGTCGCACTTGCTTCATCTTCCAACCAGATCACGTTATGCGAGATCAATCCTGAATTCTTTCCTTCACCCCAGATAAGGGAATGTAAAGGCTCATCAATTTTTACACCTTTGGGGACATAAAGAAACATCCCGTGTTCCCCGAATGCTGAAGCCAACGCAGAAAATTTTCCATCATTTGGTTTAACCAAAGATCCAATAGTGCGTAGAGCCAGATCCGGGTGTTTTTCAACCACCATCTTAATATCTTCGAAAATGACACCATGTTCTAAATACTTTGCATCCAACCTGCTTTCTTCTCCGCCTGGATACAGGATCATTTGACCGGCATGCTTCCCATCAATCAACGGTGTTTTATATTTCTCAGGAATTGAAATCTTTGATGGAGAATTATTACGAAATTGGATAGTTCCTTTATCGAGACCTCTTAAGCTTGTTCGTCGCCACGCCTCTTCCTTATCATTGGGAAAAGGCATATTCTCGTATGAATTCCATGCAAACAACCGATATTTTCGAAAGGCATCCGATGTTGAAACTGGAAGATCTTCGACAGAAAGGTTAAAGGAGCTATCAGCTTTTCTATTTCTGGATTTAGTAAAAATTATTGGTGAATCTGTCATGGTTGTTCTGAATTAAACGGTCGGACTTAACCTACCGATCCTTCCATTTGTAATTGGATCAAGCGATTCATTTCAACAGCGTATTCCATCGGCAATTCTTTAACCAAAGGTTCAATAAAACCGGAAACAACCATGGTGGTTGCATCTTCTTTGGACAAACCCCTGCTCATTAGATAGAAAAGCTGTTCTTCTCCAATCTTTGAGACTGACGCTTCATGACCGATTGATACATCTTCAGAATCGATCTCGATGTATGGGTATGTATCAGAGCGCGATTCCGGGTCTAGCAAAAGTGCATCACAAACAACATTGCTTCTCACATCTTCCATGTTCTTATGCACTTTTAAAAGTCCCCGGTAGGAGGTTCTTCCACCACCTCTGCTGATTGATTTTGAGGTAATCTTACTACTTGTGTGTGGGGCGAAGTGGATCATTTTACCGCCTGTATCCTGGTACTGACCAGGTCCAGCAAACGCCATGGAAAGTATCTCTCCTTTAGCGCCTGGTTCCATCAAATAACATGACGGGTATTTCATCGTAATTTTTGATCCTAGGTTTGCATCAACCCACTCCATGGTGCCATTACCAAATACTTTGGCACGTTGTGTCACCAAATTATAGACATTTGTAGACCAATTCTGGATTGTTGTATATCGCACACGGGCACCTTTTTTAACAATGATCTCTATTACGCCGCTGTGTAGTGAATTTGCAGTGTATTGTGGAGCTGTACACCCTTCAACGTAGTGTAATTGTGAACCTTCGTCTGCTACAATGATAGTGCGTTCAAACTGCCCAATTTTAGATTCGTTCAATCTGAAATAGGCCTGAAGAGGTAGATCAACTTTCACATTCGGTGGAACATAAACGAAAGATCCTCCAGACCAAACAGCGCTATTTAATGCTGCAAATTTGTTATCTTCAACAGGAATAACGGTTCCAAAATATTCTCTGAATAATTCCGGGTGCAAGCGCAAACCATCTTCTATGCTGACGAAAATTACACCCTGCTTTTCAAGATGTTCCTGAATACTGTGGTAGACCATTTCGGATTCATATTGAGCGCCAACCCCAGCCAGGAACTTACGTTCGGCTTCTGGGATTCCTAATCGGTCGAAAGTCGTTTTGATCGTATCGGGGACATCATCCCAGGTTAGTCCAGCAGCTTCTGCCGGTCTCACATAGTAATAGATGTCATCCATGTTCAATCCGGAAAGGTCTGCCCCCCAATTTGGCATCGGCCGTTGATTAAAATGCTCCAATGCCCGCAATCGAAATTCCAGCATCCATTCTGGTTCACTTTTCTGCGCCGATATTTCTCTGACGACACTTTCATCCAGGCCTTGTTTGGACCGATACACAAAATTCTCTGGATCTTTAAAACCATACTTATATTCGGATAATTTATCTAGAAATTCAGTCTGATTCTCAACAGCCATCGTATGTCCTTACTCACTAAACAATACCGTTATCAACTTTTTCTTTGACCCACTCATATCCATGCTCTTCAAGGCTAAGCGCCAATCGATAATCACCAGATTCCACTATCCTTCCGTCCATCATGACATGGACAAAATCAGGTTTGATGTAGTTAAGGATTCTCTGATAATGAGTTATTACCAGCACGCCCAGGTCCGGCCCTCTAAGGGTATTAACCCCTTCGGATACAACTTTTAATGCATCAATATCCAACCCTGAATCAGTTTCATCCAGTATTGCAAAATGTGGCTTTAAAATCGCCATTTGAAGAATTTCAGTTCTTTTCTTCTCGCCACCCGAAAAGCCATCATTTAAATACCTCCCGGCAAAGGTGTGATCCATTTTTAAGAAATCCATTTGCTGGATCATCATTTTTCGAAATTCCGGGATGGGTATGCCTTTGTATTCAGGGTCAATGCTTTTGCGATGGGAATTAATTGCTGTCCGCAAATAATTTGCTACCGTAACACCTGGTATGGCGACCGGGTATTGGAATGCTAAAAACAATCCAGCCCTTGCTCGTTCATCAGCCTCCATCTCACTTATTTCTTTGCCATCCAGAAGTATTTCTCCTTCAGTCATTTTATATCCTGGATGGCCCATAATGGTATAAGCCAATGTGGATTTTCCCGTTCCATTCGGTCCCATTATCGCATGGACTTCCCCCGAATTGATCGTTAAATTAAATCCTTTCAATATCTCTTTATCTTCGATGCGGACGTGTAAATTTTTGATAATTAATTCAGCCATCTTGCTCCCAAAATGTAACTTGTAGTTTTGGAAATTATAGCAGTGTTGGAATAATTAGTCAATATTTATTATAATTATCATAATAATTGACAAATCTGGCAGTTGTATGATATATTTTTATATACGGAATCAGATTTTGGAGAATTATGAAAACTACCCGGGAAAAAGTGCTTCAAACCCTACTCTCCCGACCGCGTTCGACTGTCACAGAACTCGCTGAGAAAGTCGGCATTAATGCCATTTCTGTGAGGCATCACATATCTAGCTTGCTTGCAGATGGACTGATTGATTCAGATGAAGAAAGGCATGGAGTTGGCCGCCCGAGGCAGGTATATTCCCTGACTGAATCTGGCTCAGAAAAGTTTCCAACAAATTATCTAAGGCTCACAACAAAGATCCTTGATCAAATGAAAAATACACTACCGGCGCCAGTCGTGGATAAGTTGTTCACAGAGATCGCTTTGGATATGAGTTCAAACTATCAAGACATGGCATCCAACCTGACCCTCGAAGAAAAGCTAGATTTGATTCAAAATCTTTTATCTCGTGAGGGTTTTACTGTGGAATGGGAAAAAATCGATGAGGAGGAGTACCGTATTCATGAAATTTCCTGCCCTTATCTGCATGTCGGTCAAAACCACCCGGAAGTTTGCAAGGTGGATCAAACGTTTATTGCTTCCATCTTATCCATTCCAGTTGAAAAAATAAATTGCCTATTACTGGGCAACGATCATTGTACCTATGTGGTCAAACAACCTGTAAGGAATACATAATCAATGAATGATGAACCTGAAAATTCGAACAAAGCAATTTGGGATATAGAAACCTCTCATCCTGATCTTGTTGATAAGCTAAAAGAAGCCTTTCAACAGGTGAATGATCCGGAGTTGGCTCTAAATATTATTCAATTAGGTTTGATTAGGAACGTTCAGGTTAGTGAGGATTCGCTCGTGGTGAGCATGATCATGACAACTCCATTTTGTCCTTACGCACCTGCATTAATTGAACAGACAAAACAAAAAGCCGAAGAAACGGTGGATATGCCCGTTGTTATGGCGCTTGGCATGGAACCATGGGACTTCTCCATGATGGAATCTTCCGCCGGCTTTGAATGGGGAATGTGGCAATAAATCATATAGCATTACTGGATAATTCAAAAATTTTGCAATAAACAACAAATTTTTTGCATGCATTCATCACCATTTATCAACAACATATGCCTTCAACGAAAAATTTGCGATTCCGTTAGATTTTTGTAAAATTATCATCTCCGGTGTAAAATGATTCAGTAATTTATTTCCTTTCAGGGTCAAAATTGATGATTAATACTTTCAAACACTCAGCTGGAACCAGCCAATACAATTTATCTCCCCAGGCAATAACTGAAGCTATAAAAACGGGTGAAGGTCTCATATGGGTCAATCTATCAAATCCAACTGAGGAAGAACTAGCACGAATTCTCCACGAAATATTCCTTTTTCACCCCCTCACTATTGAAGACTGTCAGAGCCAGGGATTTCAAACAGCAAAAGTTGATAATTACCAGGACTATCTTTTTATCATCTCCCACGCGCTGGAAGCTGATAACACAATCAACGCTCTGAATACATCCGAACTAAATATATTCCTTGGCAAAAACTATGTAGTAAGTTCTCACCACAGCATTGCCATGCATCCAATCGATTTCATTTGGAACAGGTTGGAAAAGGATGAAAGATTGTATTTGCATGGAGCTGATTTTTTGGTTCACGCGATTTTGGATGTCCTGGTGGATGATTACTTACCCCTAATTGACAAGATGGATGAAGAAATTGAATGGCTGGAAGACCAGGTATTAGAAAAACCGAAATCAGAAACTCTTCATAGAATTTTGGATTTAAAACATTCCACGTTAAGTCTGCGCAGGATTATTTCTCCTCAGCGTGAAATTATGAATATCCTAAGCAGGGATGACTTTCCACAAATCAGAGACGTCAACAAAATATATTATCGTGATATTTATGATCATCTCGTACGTTTTCAAGATTTGTCAGAATCTGTACGTGACATTGTATCAGGCACCTTAGATATTTATCTTTCCGCCACTTCAAACCGTTTAAATGAGGTGATGAAAGCTTTAACTATTGTTTCGACTATCTTTTTGCCATTGACATTTATCGCAGGTATTTATGGCATGAATTTCGTTGTTTTTCCAGAACTTCACTGGAAATATGGATATTTTTTCGTTTGGGGGTTGTTCTTACTGATTACATTTGGCATGTTGTGGTTTTTCAAGAAGAGGGGTTGGATATAATTTCTACTTCAATTACTTTTACTTTCGTTTAAGCAAAACTCTGTAATTCAAATCCAACTATCTGACATATTATTTTTACATATTTTAGGGTAAACCTCTGAAAACGATCGATTGCTTGACATATATACACGAATGAAAGTATAATCCGACCGCTTAATCGTTATCAAACGGGTGAACCGTATAGAGTATTTTAGGAGATTATAGATGGGTCCTCAACCAAAACGAAAACTTTCAAAAGGTCGCCGCGACCGCCGCCGCGCCCAAGATTTAATTGTCGCGAATAACCTTGTACAATGCAGTAATTGTGGAGAAATGAGACTTTCTCACACTGTTTGCCCAAAATGCGGACACTATCAGGGCAAAGAAATTATCAGCATGGAAAAAGATTCAAAGAAAAAGTAAGTTCGTTCTTTTCTAACACATATTAAACCGCTTTGGCGGTTTTTTTGTTTCTATACTTCAAATTGCTGATATCTGGCATAAAGCCTGCCAGGAATTTTACCTGTGATATCTACAGTTTTGCTCCCGTACTTAATTGAGTCAATTTGGCCTGATTCGTGAATGAGCGAAATTAATTGGCCTTCGGAATATGGCAATTTAACACGGATAGGGAGGTAAGACTGGAACAGCACACCATCAATTTTCTCCAACAATTCTTCCAGCCCGATGCCTTTCATTCCAGAGATTGCTACCGCATTTTGATATTCGTCCAAATTTATCCGGTTGATTTGTTCAGCGGATAAATTATCTATCTTGTTTAATACATTCAACACAGGAATATGATCGGCTTTTATCTCTTTGAGGGTGCTCATTACGGCAGCCGCTTGCTCTTTTGCAATAGGATGCGTTACATCGATCACATGCAGCAATAAATCCGCTTCAGATATCTCTTCCAATGTTGCACGAAATGCAGCAATAAGTTGTGTGGGTAATTTTTGAATAAACCCGACTGTATCTGTTAACAATATAACCCGGTTATCCTGCAAGTTTACCCTTCGCGTTGTCGGGTCTAGAGTAGCAAATAATTGATCCGCTACATAAATATCGGTATTCGCCAGTTTGTTCAACAATGTGGATTTGCCTGCATTTGTATATCCAACCAGGGCAACAATCGGAGTCTTGGATCTTTTCCTTTGTTGCCTGTACTGTTGCCGGTGTTTCCTGATTTTTTCGATTTCTAGTTTCAGGTTTGTAATACGCCTTGAAATTTCCCTTTTATCCACTTCAAGCTGAGTTTCACCTGGTCCACGCAACCCAACTCCTCCAACACCACCCGCTCTGCCGCCCCCACCGCCTGCTTGCCGAGCAAGGTGCGTCCAAGCACGGGTTAAACGTGGTAATCGATACTCATATTGAGCTAATTCCACTTGTAAAATACCCTCGCGTGTATGTGCGTGTTGTGCAAAAATATCTAATATCAGTGCAGTCCGATCTAGTATTCGGACGCTTAATCCAAAAATTTTTTCCAATTCTCGCTGATGACGAGGGGATAGATCGAGATCGAAAACGATCACATCAGCAAGAGTTTCCTCCGCAAATGCCCTCAGCTCTTCAACTTTCCCCGATCCAATGAATGTAACCGGATTTGGTTTGTCCAATTTCTGTGTAAGTTCTCCAACCACCTCAAGACCGGCCGTTTCGGAGAGTAATTCCAATTCTTCGAGTGAATCTTCTATACTGATCAATCCTGGTTGATTATGAACTTCCACCCCTACTAGGAAAGCTCTCTCATTTGGACGTTCAGTTTGTTCCGGGATTTTCTTTGCCATAATAAACTATCCTTGTCTGTTTGCCCATGAAATATAGCGATCCATTGCCTCTTTCATGCGAGCCGCAGGTGTACACAATGAAATTCTCAGGTAACCTTCACCATATTGGCCGTAGACACTGCCAGGTGTTGTGCTAACACCAGTTTCTTCCAATAATCTCCTACAATATGCAACGCTTGTCGTTCTAGTGGATGGAATTTTTACCCAGACATACAATGCTGCTTTTGGTTTGTTAACCTGAATTCCCCCGCTTCTTAGGGTATTTACAACCACATCCCTGCGCTCTTCATAAATCTTATTTCGGTCTTTTATCCAAGCTTGATCTCCAATAAGTGCTTCCCGTCCAGCTGTCATCATTGGCGTAAAATGTGAGGTGTCCTGTTGGCTTTTATAAGTACCCAGATATTTGATCACCTGAGCATTACCAACCACCATTCCAAGCCGCCAGCCTGCCATATTGTACAACTTCGACAATGAATTAAACTCAACTGCAACTTCCTGCGCTCCTGCATATTGCAAAATACTCGGGGCAGAATAACCATCATAAGTGATATCAGCATACGGCGCATCGTGGGCAATTAATAGAGAATATTTATGTGCAATCTCTATCAAATGTTTATAGAACTCGTCGTTTGCTACTTCGCCAGTCGGATTATTTGGATAATTCACCCATATTATCTTCCCTCTTTTCAATTTTTCTTCAGGTATTGCATCCAAATCCGGAAGAAAATGATTTTGATCCAGGAGAGGTATATGAAAGACTTCAGCCCCTGCAATTTCTCCACTCGCAGCATAAACTGGATATCCGGGATCAGGTACAAGCGAGACATCGCCAGGATTTAACATCACCTGGCTAAGCGCAAAAAGCCCTTCCTTCGATCCGATCAAAGTGAATATTTCAGATGCGGGATCAAGTTCTACATTAAATCTGCGCAGATAATAAGTTGCCACACCCTCAATAAAATCTTTAGTTCCACCACTTGGGGAATAAGCATGGACATCAGAGCGAAGAACTTGTTCGCGAAGCTTATCGATAATTTTCATTTCAGGCGCAAGATCAGGTGAGCCCATATCGACCCGGATGACATCCACTCCCTGCTTTTTTAGCTCAGAGATTGTTTTACTTAGCTGAACAAAAAAATATGGCTTGAAGTTTGCGATGCGATCTGATGGCAAATAGTTGATTTTTTCGTATTGCATATTTTTCCTTTGGGCCATGACGAAATTAATATATTGTGAATATTAACAAAATTTGAATGCTTAATTATTCTAACCACTTTTCCAGAACATTTCCAACAACTCCCAGGCTCCTTGCTGACACATGGATAGCAATATCTTCCAATGTATGCCAGTAAGAATAATCAATATCAATGATGTCGATCGCACTTACCCCCATCCTTAAAAATGGTGTATGATCGTCTAAAATACTATGCGCATACACAGGAATAAACTCATTTTCGTATCCCAATTCTGATGCAACTTTCCAAATCTCATCATTTAATTCTTTATTGGAACTTTTTTCTTTGAAAATATTCAAATCGGTATCACCGATCATATCAATATTCACAACTTTATTTGGCAAAACATCAAGATGCTTTGCAAAGTATTGTGATCCCATAATCCAATCCCAACCGGGAATATTACCATTATCTTCGATGTCAAATAGAATTATCCATACCTGTTTGCCTGGTGGAATGTCTAAAGTTCTTGATAATTCAATCAAAACTGCTACACCCGATGCTCCGTCATTTGCGCCTGGAACAGGTTCCCTTTTACTTGGATATTGACTGTCCTGATCTGCCAATAACCTGGAATCGTAATGTGAGGTCAAGAAAATTAGTTCGTTTCCTTCACCTTTTTTAGCTATAATATTCGTTAATGGATGCCCACCCATCTCCCCAACCTGATACTCAACCTGCCAGTCGTTACTCTCTAGCTGTTTTCCTGCCCACAGGATAAATGATGCATGAGCTGCCGATCCCGGAACCCGAGCTCCAAATTCTAATTGGGTCTTGACATGTTCAAAAGCGAGATTCTCATCAAATTTTTCTGGTTGAACAGTTTTGCCCAACCAGAAAAAGATCAGAATTCCAATCACTAATGTGCTGATTATTGTAAATCCATAAACCATCACACTCTTTGGTCTATAAGCTAATCGCATCAACAACCTCATCCATCCTTCGTAATGCCCGTTCAGCCATCAGATTATATCTTTGCCTCTTTTGAATTTTCTTCTCTGTTTCAATACCTGGCAAAATCCCGAAGTTAGCTTTCATTGGTTGGAATTGTTCAGTGGCAGCGCTACTAATATAGTGCAAAATGGAACCGATCATCGTCTCCACAGGAAGAGAGATCAACTCCTTGCCCTGAATTTGCCGGGATGCGTTGATGCCCGCGACCAGCCCTGAGGCAATGTTTCCGGCATATCCTTCAACACCTATTATCTGTCCGGCAAAGAAAAGACCTTTTCGTTTGATAGATTGCAAGCTTGCATTAATTACTCCAGGTGCAGAAATATAAGTATTCCGATGCATTTGACCATATCGCTGAAATTCTGCATTCTCCATTCCCGGGATGCTTCGAAAAATGCGCTTCTGTTCCTGAATAGTCAAATTTGTCTGGAATCCAACAAGATTGAACATTTCTTCAGATAAATCTTCCCTCCTCAATTGGACCACGGCATATGGCCACCTGCCTGTCCTGGGATCGGTCAATCCCACAGGTCGCATTGGACCGTAGGCTAACGCTTTCTCTCCCCGTCTGGCAAGCACTTCAACCGGTAAGCAGCGTTCAAAAAAAATACCCTTTCCAGCTTTAACACCCCCCTCGATATCTTTTTCAAAATCCTTAACAGCAATCTTTTGAGCTTCTATTAACTCTTCGACAAATTTCCGGTATTCCTGCTCAGTAAACGGACAATTAAGATAATCACCTTCCTCCTCTTCGCCTCGTTCATAACGTGAACATTTAAAGGCAATAGACCTATCAATACTTTCTCCTGTCACGATCGGGGCAATCGCATCATAAAAAAATAAGTTGTTATCTCCAACAAATGTGTTTAATGATTTTGCCAAATTTTCGGAAGTTAGAGGGCCGCTAGATATGATACAGGATCCATATGGAATATCCGTTATCTCTTCTCTTATCAATGTAATATTTGGGTGGGAAGAAATTGTTTTTGTAACACTTTCTGCAAATTTTACTCTGTCCACTGCCAGTGCCGAGCCGGCTGGAACTTTACATTCCATTGCGATCTTAATTAACAACGAATCCAGTTTGATTAATTCCTGGATTAATAGCCCTGTGCCGCGGTCTTGCTGCATTGAGCCAAGTGAATTTGAGCATACCAGTTCTGCCAGATTATCGGAAAAGTGTGCGCCAGTCCCCTGGATTGGCCGCATTTCATACAAAGTAACTTTCAACCCTTGTTGCGCTGCCTGCCAGGCAGCTTCACACCCGGCCAATCCTCCTCCAATTATTTGCAGATCCTTTAAACTCATATTGCCATTTTACCAAAGATTAGAGTTGGCACCGCTTCCTGGTGTTTTACAGAAAATAGTACGGCATATTATTTGCAACTTTGATACATTCATACTATACTGTTCAATAACGAGATTGGTATGTTTCAGAAACCTACACAAACAACCCGACACCTTACAACAGCACATCTTGCACAAACGATGACGCTGCTAAGTTTAACTGCGGAAGAGCTCTACCAGAAAATCGATTCCGAGCTTGCTTCGAACCCGGCTTTGGAATTGATCGAGGAAAGGCGCTGTCCAACATGCAGCCGGTTGCTCCAAAACCAGGAGCCTTGCCCGGTTTGCTCACGGCAGAAACAAGTTAACTCTGAAGAGCCTATTGTATTTATTTCACCGCGCGAAGATTTCTTTACTGGCTCAGCAATTCCCCAGGAAGAGATGCCGGAAGATAATATCAGCGCCGCTTCAGAGGACCTGCCGACCTATGTTCTTAGACAAATTGCTCCGGAACTGGCAGCAGAAGATCGCAGCCTGGCTGCTTTTATCTTAACCCACCTCGATGAAGATGGCATTCTAACAATCTCGCCCATCGAAGTTGCTCAATACCACCATATTCCAATTTCTCGAGTTGAAAACATCATTTTGTTAATTCAACACGCCGATCCCATCGGCGTAGGATCAGCATCCCCACAGGAAGCGCTACTGGTTCAGCTGGACATATTGTCTGAAACTGAAAAAACACCCCCACTCGCTCGCCAAATGATCGAGGAGGGAATGTCATTGCTTAGCCGGCATCAATACTCAGACCTGGCGCACTTGCTTCACACCAACATCAAAACGGTACAGGAAGTTGCCGGCTTTATCGGATCAAATCTCAATCCTTTCCCGGCCCGCAGCCATTGGGGTGACACACGTGAATCTGTGAAAGCCACTGACCGGGCTTTCCATCGCCCGGATATTGTAATCAACCACCTAAATGAAGATGTCCTTGGCCCTCTGGTTGTTGAGATCATTATGCCGATTTCAGGTACTTTGCGTGTTGACCCAAGGTTCAGAAGCGCAGTCAAAGAAGTCACAACGGATAAGATCGAAGATTGGAAATCCGATCTGGAACGCGCTTCTTTATTCGTTAAATGCTTGCAGCAGCGAAATCACACAATGGAACGCTTAATGACCCGGATTGCTACACTCCAAAAAGCATTCATTGAACATGGTGAAGGCAGTATCAAACCTATCACCAGGGCGCAATTGGCGAAAGAGTTGGAAGTACATGAATCTACCATTTCTCGCGCTGTCTCCAATAAAGCTATCCAAATGCCCAATGGCAGAATAATCCCATTTGCCAAGTTTTTCGATCGCAGCCTTCATATCCGAACTGCCCTCCAGGAACTCATCGCGAAAGAACAGGATCCGCTGAGCGATACAGAACTTGCAGGATTATTAGCAAAGCTGGGGCATAAAGTTGCCCGTCGCACTGTTGCCAAGTATCGCGCAATGGAAGGTATTCTCCCCGCACACTTACGCCACAACCAACCCCTCAGACATGAGTAATGGCATTTCCCAAAATATTTCAATTTCACATCTCTGGAGGGGAAAATCTCCGGGATCAAATGAATTTAATAATTTGCTGAATCTGCTTCCATCACCAGCATTGGTGACTGATCCGCGTTCCAACCAAATACTTGCTGCAAATTCTGAATTCTTAAAACTCACCGCTTATTCGCTCTCAGACCTCACTAAAACTGAGTTGAGTGCGCTTTTCCCTGATATGAATCGCTATGAACTTATCCTAGCCGGCGAGCAAAGTGCCTCATTAGTACGGCATTCCCGCGATTCGATTCAAGTAATCACTAAAAGTTCTGCGCTGGACCAAAGCTCCAATCGTGTTTTGCTAACTATCACCCCGCATGAAAGTTATATCAAGCAAAAAAATGAGACCCAGCAGCTTGATTTGTTGTTAACCACTGTTGAAAGTATTTTTTGCTTAACTTCCGTCTCAGATATCCAAACAGCAGTTGCATCTGCATTGAATATTTGTCAAAAATTAGTTTCTGCTAATATTCTTTGTGTATACCAATTTGATAGCAAACTATCTCAATTCTCAAAAATCACATCAACTGAAAATCCTACGATTCCGATTTTTCCATCTGCAGTATCGGAAAATACAGTCCTTGATGATTCAGGTTTTGATCTCTGGGCCCCTGGCAAACGGGTTGTATCTGATTTTCATAGGATCGCCCGGGTTGCGAATCTTCCCTACACAGCGATGTTCCCATTAATTATGGATGGAACCCGACTTGGATTATTCGTTATAGCGGACACTGAAAAACAACCGGATGAGGCTCTCGAATCTTTTGGAAGCATCATGTCCGCAGGACTTGCAGCAGTAATATACCATTTTGTGCTAGTTCAAAACCTCAACCTTTCTCTTAACCAACATATCCAGTCTTTATCGGTCAGGGATACAGTAATGGATAACGCCGTGGAGGGAATCATTCTGGTGCGGAACGATCTCACTATAGAAGAGATGAATCCTGCAGCAGAATTTTTGTTAGGGTACGCATCACGAGAGGTTGTTGGCGTGCCTGTCGAAAATATCTTGATCGGACCAGACTCCCTGGTGCCCGCCCTTCAAAATGCCTTGAACGGCGTTCCCACTCACAACCTCGGAAATATTTCGCTCCATCGTAGAAGTGGACAATCTTTTTTAAGTCACCTGCAAACCATCCCGGTCATGTTGGAAGATGGTTTGTTGAGTATTATCGTTCTCCTGCGCGATGAAAGTGAGAATGAGCAAATCCGGGTGAATACACAACAATTGGAACAAAGAGCTGTGTTGGGTGAAGTCACGGCAATCTTCGCACACGAAGTTCGGAACCCTCTAAATAATATCAGCACCGGTCTACAACTATTGGCAATGAAATTTCCCGGAGATGATCCAAACCAGGATCTTCTGCAAAGAATGTTGCACGATTGCTCACGACTGACCCATTTGATGGAATCTGTACTCACTTTCTCAAAGCCAATGGAATACAAATTTGTTCCTTCAGATTTGGCAGGAATGTTTCGCCGAATGCTTGACCGGTGGCGCCCTCGTTTTGCCAAAGCCAACGTGGAAGCGTTCCTCCAGGTGGAACAGGATGTTGATTTCATTATTGGTGATCTTCGTGCCTTGGAACAGGTTTTTACGAACTTATTGAACAATTCCATCCAGGCGATGACCTCTGGCGGTGTGTTGGCAATAAAGCTGACAAGCAAGCCTTCGCCTGTTGATTCTCCTGAAGTCCTGATCACCATTTCAGATACTGGCCCTGGAATTCCGGATGAGATCAAAGAGCACATCTTCGAACCATTTGTAACGAATAATCCACAGGGAACCGGATTAGGATTGGCAATCACCAAGCGTATTATTACGGCGCATAAGGGTACAATTCACGTGACCAGTTTTCCGGGAGGAACAGTTTTTCATGTTACACTGCCAGGGTATCACAATATTGGAGGAAAATAGTGACGGCAACAATTCTTATCGTTGATGACGAACCAAATGTTCAAATGGTGATTTCAGAATATCTTGCCCTTAAAGGATATGCTGTTTTAAGTGCAGCCAACCTTGCCCAGGCAAGAGAATCAATACAAAAGAATGAGCCTGATATTATATTGTTGGATGTATCTCTTCCAGATGGTTATGGGCCAAATTTATTGCAAGAGACAAGTAATTTGCCTGCTCGGCCTCCAATAATAATGATCACAGCCTTTGGAGATATTGATATGGCTGTTGACGCCATGAAGAACGGCGCCCATGATTTCCTGCAGAAACCGATAGAATTATCCCGGTTGGAACAATCAATCTTGCGAGCCTCAGAAATCGTGTCTATGCGCAGGGAATTGGCTCACTTCCGCCAGGCGCAGCAGCAAAATGTCAATTTTATTATTGGTCAAAGTAAACAGATGCAGCTCGTAATGGCACACGCAGAAAGGGCTGCTGCAAAAGGTGTTCGCGTTTTAATTTCGGGAGAAACCGGCACAGGAAAAGAAGTCCTGGCAAAACATATTCATAAGATTGGCGCTCGTTCCAGCAAACCACTCGTGGATATCAACTGCGCAGCCATTCAGGATACCATGCTTGAATCGGAGTTGTTTGGGTATGAAGCTAAAGCTTTCACTGGCGCTGCTGATAAAAAGAAATTTGGATTAATGGAAGTCGCTGATACAGGGATCTTATTCCTGGACGAAATCTCCTCAATGACCATGGATATGCAGTCAAAATTATTGCGAGCGATTGAGGAACAGAATTTCCGACGTGTTGGCGGCACTGCGTTGGTTAGAGTGGATGTTCAGATCGTAAGTGCATCGAACCGAAATCTTGCACAGATGATAGAGGATGGAAAGTTTAGAGAAGACCTTTTTTACCGCCTAAATGTCGTCGATCTGCACCTCCCGCCCCTTCGCGAAAGAATTGAAGATATACCAGAACTGGTTGGCTTTTTCGTACGAAATCTGAATGGGCAATTAGGGGTCAACATCATGGATGTTACTCCTAAAGCCATGCAAGCCTTAATGAATTACAGCTGGCCTGGGAACATACGACAGCTTTCTCATGTAATTGAACAATCCATGCTTTATTGCGATGACCCAGTGATTGACATTAGCCATTTACCGGCAGATTTTCACTAACAATAATTTTTCCACGGCATAGTTCTTGCAATTTATCCTTCTGATAGTTATTTATTTCAGGAGGATTATATGTTTAATCTCAGTATCCCGGATTTCTTGCTTACCATGGCAACAGCAGTGCTCATTCTTGGATTGATCTCCATCTGCATCGGAATATTTGTGTTGGTGTCCAAAACCGTTGGAAATGACGTTAAAGCCATTGCCAGCCAAACGACAAAGATGGCACAAAAAGGGATCACCGAAGATGTGAGCGGTTTGGTTGGAAATGCATCCACTTTGCTTTCGGCGCTTAATGATCTCATCAGAACAAGTGCTGGAATTGGTGTATTTCTCATCTTTATCGGTATCCTATTAATGGGTGGCGCATATTGGCTGGTGCTGCAAATTTCTTCCTTGCTGTAATCGAATTTGTACATTCGTAATGAAAGGTACACTATGAATCCTGGTGAATTGCTGTTGGGATTGACTTCAATAATTAATTCAGACGAATTGGAAGAAACGATTTTCGCCCTCCATCTAGATCCGATAGTTTGGGATTTAGTGTCGGAGGAAGGATTCGCTTCAGAATATGCAGCAAAACAAGGAAATGAAGCAGCGGCTTGGAATTCTGGTCTCATCGGTCTCTATTCCATTTCGCAAGAATCTCTTTCCGAAATTATTTGCACACTGCCTCTTCAACCGATATCTGCAGAATTGCGTCAGCAGGCATCCGCTTTTTACCAGAAAGCGCTTAAATCCAATTTTGTTCCTTCCACATCATCGGAAGCAACTTTCCTTGCGTTAGCCTTACGTGAACGTAAAAGATTGACCGGTAACTGGTCAGGACTGTTTTCAGAGATTGCCAGATCTTCAAATAATCATAATATCAATCCAGAGACATGGACAACTCCTCTGTCAATTTTACTCGCCTGGTTTCCTGGCGACCCTGATTTGCTCCAGGAATTAATTGTTTCACAGGAATTTTTAACCGAAACGGAGTACTTTGTTTATATTTCGACCATTTTACTTTCTCAGCAATCTTCTGATGTTACAAAAAAGGAATTACTATTATCAATCCTCCAGAAAGAGGATTTTGCTAATCAGGTGAACTGGTTGAAGCAATTATCGTCAATTCATCCGGTAATTGCGCAAAACCTGGCAACTTCCATCATAGAATCTTATCAAGGAGATCCTGACACCGAAGATCCATCTTTGAATGGGGCATACAACTTGTTTCTCCAGGATTTAGCACGGCAATCCAGTTTAGCTGATCCACTGGTTAGCGAGGCATTCGATCCTGACTTTACCTCACTTGATCAATGGATAACGTTGTTTGGTATAGCAAATGATGAGTCACAGCATAATGCATTATTAGACTATAAAAATAATTTATTAAAAGGCATCCAAACCGGGATTGACGCCTATAAATTAAGAAATAATACAGATGGATTGACATCTGAAGAAACCATCGTAAGGTGGCGTGATCTCGCAGAGCAATCTCCCCAATCTGATATCGCAAAGGCAGAATACGCTCTCGCACTGATAGGAAACAATAAAACTGACGAACTATCGTCACTGTTATGGAGCGGCTCAGAAGAACCGCTGGTTTTACTCACTCGAGCTCTGATTGAGGAGCTTAGCGGAAATGTTGAGGAAGCCAGAGAATTTGCAATAAAAGCGGCAGATAAATGTTTATATATTTCTGGAGCGAATAATAAGGACATAGAACGACATTTATACCTCCTGGGAAAGTTAAATTATCTTGATCTATCACAAGAATTATTAGAATCTCAAATCCGGAAAGAAATCTCAAAACCAGCAAATTATCGTCTCCTCGCCCACCTCAAATACCAGATGAATAACCACGCAGAAGCGATCAACTCTGCGAATATAGCTTTGACTTTAGATTCTGGAGACCATACCTCACGACGATTACTGGCAAAATTGTATGAACGTGTTGGAGAACCTGAAAAGGCGCTAAATCAATGGGAACAATTTGAAGACACAGATCTATTGACGACCGAAGACCAAATTTCCTATGCAAATTGTGCGTTGGCGACAAATCAACCTGATTTGGCAGTAAGTATCTGTCAGAAATCTATTACAGCCGATCCTGGGAACGGTGAACTCATATTTACTCTCGGGGAAGCTTACGAACAATTGGGCCAAAAGGAAAAAGCTGCAGAATATTATCAAAAGGCCGTCACAATATCTCCGGCAAATGACCTACCTTGGATCAAATTGGTGGAAATCAGGCTGGCAGATGGTCAAAATGATGCAATGATAGATCTACTATCAACTGCAATCAACGCTTGCCCAAATTCCGCACGATTATCATCAAAATTAGCTGATCATTACATCGAAGAAGGCTCGTACGCAGAATCTGTTCCATACTTGACAAAGTCATATAATTTAGATCCGAAAAACCAGACATATGCCTTGAAACTTGGATCTACCTTGCAAATACTCGGTCAAACAGATGAGGCTTTAGGTGTATTCAAAGATGCCCTTCAACATGTCCCAGATAACCAGGAGATATTACGCGCCTATGCAACTACATTAATATCTTGTGAAAGAAACGAAGAAGCCATTTCACCTTTATTGCAAATCCTGGAAACTGAGCCGGATGACATAGCTCCATATTTGGAATTGGCTTCAATTGCCCTCTCTCACAGAGCAAACTACCTCCCACAAATTGACATTGAACTGGCGATCGAATTGCTGGAACGCGGTTTGAAACTGGACTCTGAAAACATTCATGGTCGTTTACTTCTTGCAGAATTACTTGCAGCCGATCAAAGAGAGCAAGAGGCCAAAGATATTTACGTATCGCTATCAGAGAATTCTAACCTCCCGGAAAATCTTCGGTGGAGGGTAAATTATGGTCTGGGATTAATGTCCACAAAGTTAGGAGAGGTCGATGTCGCATTGGCAGCTCTGGAAGAAGCAGGCAATCAGAACCCTTCCAACTTTGAAATACATCAAAAATTAGCTGAAACTTATGCATCAGCCAACTTACCTAAAGCAGCAGTCAACTCTGCACAGGCAGCCCTGGCAATTGCCCCATCAGACGCGGAAAACTTGATCTGGTACAGTGAGTTTTGCGACAAGCTTGGCGACATGCCAGAAGCATTAAGCTCGCTCGATGCAGCAATTAAACAACAACCTGATAAAGCAGAATTACGATTGAAATTGGGTGAGTTGCAGCTAAAAATGAAAGATAACGAAGCAGCAAAGAAAACTTTCCAGGAGTTGGTAGCTCATGGAAAACTAAATGCACGCTTGATAAGAAAATTGGCAAAGACCTTATCTCAAGCAGGAGAGATGAGTGAAGCAATACATTATCTTGAATTCGGAATAGAACAAGATCCTGTTTCATCACTGCCATTACTTCTTGACCTTGTGCAATATGAAGAAAAAAATGGCAACCTCTCCAAGGCTGTTTCTTCAATAGAAAAAGCCATCGCAATCAATCCAGATAATATTGAATTACAGATCATTAATGCAGATTTATTGGCTCATGCACATGAATATGATCAGGCGATTACTGTACTCGAAGATACCAAATCCCGCATAACCAAGTCCGTTAGCGAAAACTTGGATAGTAAATTAGACCAAATCTTATTACGGCAAGTTTACTTAAACCGAAAAAACGGGAATCTGCCAATGGCAATTTCCCTTGTAGATGAAGCGTTGAAGTTGTATCCCGATAGTATGGAAACCATCTACTTAGGCGCAGATATCTCCTTTAATCTACTTGACTTTTCAAAAACTGGTGAATACTTACAATTGATATTCACATCTCAAGAAGAAGTTTCTAAGCCTGTTCGATTACTTACGGGAATATTGGATGGATTACTTAAATTTGAAATTGCCTCTGAAGTCGATGCCAGTGAAGCCATAGATATTCTCGATTTTTCAGATAAATGGGTTTTATGGGCGGTAGCTGCAAATATCCTCTCACGCTCCAGCAAGTCTGTGAAGTATGAAAACGATCATCTATTTAACGAATTAGCAGGTCACCATTCACTGGATATTTATGAAGACTTGCCTTTGGCTGATTTCCGTACTGGATCATTACCGAATATTGACATCTATAACCCAATTATTTCATCTCCAAGCTTGCTCTATTTCCTTTTGGATGCCTCACTTGAAATAAAGAATTTCAAGGCAGCGAATGCAATTATGTCCATGCTCGAGGAAGAATACATCCTTGAACCTGGTGTACAGTTTTACAAATTGAAATTGCTAACCTTGCAAGCGGAAACTCATAGATACTACACACTCTTAAAGATCAAAAATAACTTACCGCAGGGGGATGCATTAAGCATCCATGCGATGGATCGTTTTAGTGAAACTGCTTTATTGGTTAAAAGATATTCCGAGGAAAATATTATAAAATATTGGGAAGGCCGTGGAAACGCTGCATTTCAACCAACGATTGAAAACTATGAACGGGTGCTTGATATTTCAGTGCCAGTAAATCGCATAGAGTGTGAGATTCAAAAATTAGCGCTGGAAAACAATATTTCCGAGCTTGAAACCAAAATCGAACAGTTTGCTGAGAAGAAATCGCTTATAGGATTTGCAGCCGCCATGATCTCAGACAAAGCGCCAGCAAAAGCATTCGAATTCATCGAAAATAATATAGATAATCCGACCTTCTTACCAGAAGATTTGGCGCAGTTCGCATTGGTATCGTATTCTGCAGGTGAGTTTGAACTTGCGCTCTCTTCAATAGAAAAAGCTCTTGAACAGTGGCCTAATGAGCCAATCTGGCATAGTTTCGCAGCCCAAATTTGTCAAGAATTGGATAATGATTCAAGCGCACTCTACCATCTCAGGATAGCAGCCGATCTTGAGCCGGAAAATTATGATGCCGTTCTTGGTTTTGGTGAAGGATCTTTGGAGTTTGGTGATCCCATGCACGCCATCCAATATTTAAAAATTGCCTCCGCACTGGAGCCAACAAAATACCGTCCCTGGTATTTACTTGCAAAAACTTATCAATCCCGCGGAGATAATATGCAAGCACTGGCGAATATAGAGCGCGCAGTTACTCTCGCTCCTAACTCGATCGAGCCAATGATCCTAAGCTCTGAGTTATCATTTTCGAATGGACAGATTGACCAATCCATCAAGAAAGTCGACGCTGCACTGAGAATTGATCCCAAGAATATTGATGCCCTGGTACTAAAAGTCCAGGCTCTCCGCGCGGTGGATCAATCTGAAGAAGCAATGAAATTGATCAATTACAGCATTAAGAAGGTTTCAAAGCCATTGCCATTATTAATCGAAAAAGCCGAAATTGTTCGATCCACAGAAGGAAATAAGGCTTATCTCGTTACACTTCAAAAAATTGCAGATGATTATCCTAAGAATGCAGAAATATTGAGATTGTATGCCATTGCCCTTGCAGAGAATGGACACACGAGTGAAGCATTAAATATTACACAGCTTACTCTGAAGCTTAATCCTGAACAGAGTGATATTCACATTCTGGCCGGTCGTTTACTACGAACCAGCGGGCAATTGGACCAGGCGTTGGACCATTTATCTGAATCAATTTCACAGGATCCAGGCAACATTGAAGGTTATCTGGAATTGGCAAAGACATATCAGGAACGCCGGGATTTTGCTAAAGCTTCGGCAGTTTTCCAACAAGCCATTGAGATCATTCCAACAGATTATCGGCCATATTATCAACTCGGTCTATTGCTCAAAGATGCTAAAGACTATCGCGGAGCCGAGAATATGCTCCGCAAGGCTTCAGAATTTTCCAAAGATGATGTAAATATACTAAGACAATTAGGCGCGATTATTGCAATCAATTTAGTACATCCCGCTTAGGAGGATCGATAAATCCATGACAACATTAAACAAAAATCCCCTGATGAATAATGGCAATATCTCGCGAGAAGACCTTTTATTAATAATCCAGGCAGGATTCAGAAACAAGGAGTATAAGTTCATCAGGCAGGTAGTCTTAACCTGGTTGGCTGCATATCCGGGTGATTTATTATTTAATTATTTCTATGCGAAAACACTCGTTGAAGAAGGGAAGGCTTCACAGGCGCTTCCAATCATTGAAATGCTCGAAGCTGCAGACCCGGAATATGTTTCAGCATATGAATTGCATCACAAAGCTTTATCACAGACGAATACCAAAGACAATCAGGTAATCGCTGCATATTACGCCTTGACTGGCCGCAGGCTCGACGATATCTCTTTACCATTGTGGAGTACTTTGTATCGTCAAAGTCAGGCTGCCTTTGATCAGGAAAAATTAGAAGATGCAGAAATGCTCATTCAACAAGCCCTGATTGCAGATCCAACTAAATCATTACCGGCAGTATTCCATATCCAGCTCGTTTCTCTGCTGCATGATTCACAAACAGCCGAAAACTTATCGAATCTTTATCGTTCCCGATGGATGGATTGTCTACATTTTAGCTACTATCTCGCTGAAGCTATGATGGTTTCGGGCAATGACACTGAAGCTGTGGCATTGCTCCACCAATGTGTTTCTAGGGACTCAGCCTGTCAGGTCGCTGAAAGAGTGTGGGGAGAATCTAACCCATATAAAATGCTATGGCCTGGAACATTGACAAGTCGATTTGATACACCGATTCCTCAATCTATCGTTTCAGCATTGGGTTGGAATCTACTCGAGTCACAATATCCTTCGACTGTTGAAATGGCCAGGGATGTGGCATCCACTGAAGAATTTGTTGGATCAACTGGTCTCCCTATTGATCCTGAAATCACAGAAATTATCGAAGCCACGCAAGAAGCTTCACAGCTAGAAGAAATAGTTCAAGATGTAAAAGAAAACCTACCTGTATCATTAGCGGCAGAAGAATCCCTTGAGGAGAAGCGAGAAACAAAATCCGCTCCAGAAGTCCTGAAGGATGTTCGAGCAGAACTGGACCGTATCGCCTCCCGATTGCAGGTACCTGGTGTGGGCCGTGTGGATCGCAGGTTTCCGGTTTACGTCGTCTTCACGACCAGAAAAGGGCTTGAGAACCAGTATGGTACACAAACAAGCTTTATTCTGGATGAATTGATGAAGCAGGTTGTTGAATCAATCCGTAAGAAACCAGGTTGGACTTCCATTTTATACTATGCAGATGACACTGCCTGTACTACTGCCCTGGGTGTAAAGCCAGCGCCTTTCAACGACGCCTGGAAACTTAAACTTTCCCTTGCTGATCTCGACAAGGCTTTATCAAAACGGGGAGAGATGATCGGTGCTTTGCTAATTGTGGGTGGACCGGAAGTGGTACCATTCCATTTACTGCCCAATCCAACTGATGACGCGGATACACAGGTCCCTTCTGATAATCCATATGGTTCCACCGATGATAACTATTTCATTCCAGAGTGGCCTCTCGGCCGCCTGCCAGGTGGAACGAATCGGGATGCCGGAATTTTGATGCAATATCTACGCAAAATGATAACCAACCACTCCGAGCAGGTAGCTCCTCAACCTTGGTGGCGCCGATTTAATCTGTTCTCCCCTATTTGGGGCTCTATGCAGCGTGTATTCCCATTTGCTCACGGAGTGATGAATAATAGGCCATCTTTTGGATACACTGCAGAGGTGTGGAATCAAGCATCTCTTGAAGCGTTCCGTCCCATTGGTGATTCGCAATCCCTTCTCACATCACCACCTGTAACCACAGGTAGCCTGATTGGATCTGGTTTATTTCCTGCCAAGCTTGGTTATTTTAACTTGCATGGAGTTCCTGATACATCCGAATGGTATGGCCAACCCGATTTTAGTGGGTCTCAAACTGATCCAGAGTATCCAGTTGCTCTTACTCCCACAGATATAGTGAGTGATAACCCCTCTCCCCATATTGTTTTTAGCGAGGCATGCTATGGAGCTCATATCGATCGTAAAAATGAAAACGAAGCTATCTCTTTGAAGTTTCTGGCAGAAGGAACAAAAGGTTTTGTTGGATCAACCTGTGTGTCCTACGGGTCAGTCACCACTCCTCTCATAGCAGCAGATCAATTAGCACAGGCATTTTGGAAAAACATCAAAGAAGGGGTTTCACTTGGAGAGTCTTTGAGAAATGCAAAAATTCAACTCGCGCAGGAAATGAACCGAAAACAAGGCTACCTCGATGGGGAAGATCAGAAAACCCTTATCTCCTTTGTGCTCTATGGTGATCCATTGGCCACTTTAGCCAAACCCAAAAAAGCATCCAAGGGATTTGTCAGGATTGACATGGAAGATACACTTATTGCAGCGTGTGAATCGGATGGGGAAGAATTCACAGATAGTGATTTACCCTACGAAGTAATGACCCAGGTCAAATCCATAGTAGAACAATATCTTCCAGGGTTGAAAGATGCAAAATACTCCATTGCCAAACAATTCATGACCGCAAACTCGTCAGGGAAATCAATCCACAAGCATCATTCCGGGAACATCGATGATCATACAGTTGTAACAGTAAGCAAAGAGTACAATGTCACTTCCCGTCTGCATCTTCACTATGCCAGATTAACCTTTGATGGCAAAGGCAAAGTCATAAAACTAGCCGTCTCTAGATAAATCTTCATTTGTGTGGTAATATAGTGCCTGTTTAGGCACTCGTGCCTAACTTTCCGCTCCTTAGCCATTCACGATGGTTAGAGGAGCAAACCCGAGGAAAGGAGGCTTCCTATGCGTAATTATGAATTAGTATGCATTATCCATCCAGATATTGACGAGACCGCTTTCAATGGCGCTATTGACAAAATCAAAGAATGGATGACAGAATCCGGCGGCACCATCAATAAAGTTGATGTGTGGGGTCGAAAACGTCTGGCTTATGAAATCAATAAACAGCGCGAAGGCCAATATGTGTTGATCGAAGCACAATTGGATCCATCATTCACTGCAACGCTTGACCGTAATTTGCGGTTCCTTGAACCACTGATGCGCTATATGATCGTTGCATTAGACTAAAAGTATTTATCATCATCCTTTATTGGAGAAAAAATGAGCCGAAGTCTAAACAAAGTGTTGCTAATTGGACATCTTGGTAGGGATCCTGAAATGAGATATACACCATCAGGACGTCCGGTGACTACATTTACCCTGGCAACTTCCAGATCCTGGAAATCCGCAGATGGTGAACAGCACACTGATACAGAGTGGTTCAATATTGTTACCTGGGGTCCACTTGCGGAAATTTGCAAGCAATACTTACTTAAAGGGCAACAGGTCTATATTGATGGGCGTCTTCAAACCCGGCGATGGGATGATAATGATGGCAACAAGCATGTGAATATTGAAATTGTTGCCAATGAAATGATGATGTTGGGAGACAAAAAAGAAGGTAGTACTTCATCTTTTTCTGAAAATCCAAATTTAGAAGATGCTCCTGAAGAGTTTCCTTTCTAGTTCTCAACACATAACAGAACGGAGTAAGAAGAATGGCTGAAAATTATTCTGATAGTGAACAACAAGGTGGATATGGTAGGCACTATGTTGCCAGACCTAAGTTCTGCCAATTTTGCGTAGATAAAAACATCGATATTAATTATAAAAATATCGAAACCTTGCGCCGATTTGTAACCGATGACGGTAGGATCCGCCCTCGGCGGCAAACAGGTACCTGCGCCAAGCATCAACGGACTTTGGCTGGCGAAGTAAAAAGGGCACGTCATATTGCCTTATTACCCTTCACAAGTGAAGCCTGGACAGAACGCTAGATATTATTATCAAGGGCAGTAGGTAAGCGCCTCCTGCCCTGTCTGTTTATCATAGAGGTTATATGGCAAAAGAAGTCAATCCGAAAATTGTTTCCAAGAAACATCTAGCCAGGTTGGAAAGAGAAAGAATTCAAAATCGCTACATCGTCATTGCCTCGGTCGTGGTCCTTGTATTGGTATTAGGCGTTGTCGCGTATGGAATACTTGATCAAACAGTGTTTCAGGGTAATAAACCTGTCGCCACGGTTGGATCAGATAAAATCACAACAAATGAGTTTCAAAAGACTGTAAAGTACTCCCGCTGGCAAGCGGTACAACAATATGATTCCACCCTTCAATTGGCTCAGTCATTTGGAGATAATCCCGATTTTGTTAATTATTTCCAATCGTCGCTCTCCCAAATTCAATCCCAATTATCCGATCCAAATATTATTGGTTCATCAGTTCTGGATCAACTTGTAAATGATAGATTGGTACGTCAGGAAGCTCAAAAACGTGGAATAACTGTTACAACTGAAGAAACTGAGAAAGCTGTACAGGAATGGTTTAATTATTTCGCAAATGGTGAACCTATACCAACTGCCAACCCCACCGATGCTCCTACATCAACATTGTCCCCTGCTCAGTTGGAAATGATCGTCACCTTAACACCAACTGTTGATCTCACTGCGACGAGTGAACCTACCTACGTGCCTGCCACCGCTACACAGGAACCTGCACTTGAAGCTACTCTGTCGGATCAACCTACGGCTACTGAGATTGTCGAACCCACCGCGACAGAATATACTTTTGATGCGTTCCGGGAGACAGTTACAAAATATCTCGAACAGATGGCGATCCCAGAATTTACAGAAAAGGATCTTACAAGAATATTTGAATCCAGCTTGATTCGCCAAAAACTAGAGGCTGAGCTGACAAATGATATCAAGCCAGAACAAGATCAGGTTTGGGCGAGGCACATTCTTGTAGAAGACGAAGTCACGGCAAAAGAGGTTATAGAAAAATATAACAATGGAGAAAACTGGGCTGCGCTGGCTAGCGCTTACTCCAAAGACACCAGCAATAAAGACAACGGCGGAGATTTGGGTTGGTTCGGGCCAGGTGCCATGGTTCCAGCTTTTGAAACTGCCGCTTATGCAACTCCCGCAGGTAGCATCAGCGCTCCGGTTAAATCAGATTTTGGCTGGCACATAATCCAGGTAATTGCACATGAAGAACGAACTTTAACTCCAGATAAATTGACAGAGATCAAGGACAAAACATTTCAGGATTGGCTGGTCGATGCTGCTGCCGCTACAACAATCGTTAAAACAGATTATTGGAAATCTGTGGTTCCTTCCGAACCAAACATTGCCAATTAATTAGAAACAAAAAAGTGAACCAGATGGTTCACTTTTTTGTTTCTATCTTCTTTTGCTCAAAATATCTTCTGGAACCTCATCCAGTTTCAAACTTACCATTTGACTGGTCGAATCCCGTCCCATGGTGATACCGTAGATCACATTGGCGGCCTGGACTGTATTCCGGTTGTGTGTAACCAAAATAAATTGTATTTCCTGGCTCAATTCCAATAATAATTCCCTAAACCTACCGACATTTGATTCATCAAGCATTGCATCGACTTCGTCTAAAACACAGAATGGTGTCGGCGAAATTTTCAATAAAGCGAAAATCAATGCAACTGCTGTCAAGCTGCGTTCTCCACCTGAGAGTAGTGTCAATTCCTGTTCTCGCTTTCCTGGTAATCGGGCATGGACTTCAATTCCCGATTCATTCAGATCATCTGGGGCGGAAAGAACTAACCTGGCCGATCCCCCTCCGAATAGTTTGTTGAACATTTTGGGGAATTCCTCTGACACCGCATTAAAAGTCTTCTGGAACTCAGATTTCATAAGAGTATCCAGGTCAGCCAGAATTTGCCTTAAATTATGTTCTGCCAGATTAAGATCATTGATTTGTTGAGTCAGGAAATCAAACCTCTCTTTGGTGGAATCGTATTCCTCTTTGGCTTCAGGATTTACAGAACCTAACCGTCTTAACATTGACTTCTGCCTTGTAATATTCTCTTCCAATTCTGGTGTTATTTCTTTTACAAATGGTAATTGTTCCACCATTCCTTCAATAGGAAGCGGCGTCGGCCCTGATACTTCCTCGCCATAGTCAAAATCTACCAAACCGAAGTCTTCTTCGATGCGTCTGCGCAACACATCAATTGCTTCTTTCTTCCGGAACAAATCCATTTGAGCCTGGGTATTATATTTTTCAGCGTTATTAACGACATGTTGATTACTTTCTTCTACAACCAAAAGATCGTTATATTTCTTTTCGAATTCCTTTAATTTGGCTTCTGCTGGTTCAATTTCTTTTAGAAGGTCCTCTAAACCGAGATTCTTCTGAATCTCAATTGCTTTGCTATCCTTTTTACTGCTTTCCATGTCAGTTATGGCAGATTTATTTTTATCAAATTTCTCTCTAATAAGTTCCAGGGTAAGAATGCCATTTCTAGTCTGCTCGCCTTTTTCATTGACCCGTTTATTGATCTCATCCAATGCCCTGCGGTTTACAGCAATAGTAGTTTGCAAATAGCTTAAATCTCTTCGCAGATCATCAATATTTATTTGATTTAACTCTGTATATTTTTCTTTAATACTTGAGTTTAAACTAATCACTTCCTGCTTATTTTCTTCGACTGCTTTAGTCAGTTGCTCTACCTCTTCAACTATTCCAGAGATATCTTTTTGAATAGTTCCATGTTGTGTGGCATTCCAATCTAATTGTCTCTTTGTCTTATCTTGGTGAGCAGAAATATTTTGAAAATCATTTTTTGCACTGGTTAACTTAACATCCAAATTCCGCTTTTCTTCTGATTTTTCCTTAATTATGGACAATAGAACATCATAATCATTCTGCTTTACAGAAAGAACCTCACTTGCACTTTCCAATTCTGGCGTGATCTTATCTAATTTGATCCATAGATCTGATATCTGCCTGGGGCGGCTGAGGTGGGTATTAGATGTACCTTTTCCCCCAATGATCTTCCCATTTGGATAAAATATTTCTCCTTTTAATGTGACCAATGTTACATCATTGGGAATCTCCTGAATAATACCTCGCGCATATTTTCTCTCACTGATAATTAACACCCTGGATAAGAGTAGCTCGTAAAAACTTTTTAACTCATCAGGATACCTGATCAGATCTAACGCCACACCAATACAACCCTGTTTGTCAGGGATTTTTAACTTTGCCGTGGATTTTATCCATCCTTCGGGAATTATCGCTGTACGCCCATTTTGTTCACTTTCAAGTATTAAGAGCGCTTTGTCGGGATCTGAGTTTTTACTTAGCAGGATTGCATCTGCGAACTCTCCAAGAGCCACACTTATGGCATGTTCGTATTCCTCAGCCACGATCATCTGACTGCTTAATGCGCTGGCAAACCCTCCTAAATCTCCCTTTCGAATAGATTGGAGTAAAGATTTTGCTCCGGAGGGATATCCAACCAGGTTTAGTTCTGCCTGTTCGAGCATCTCTATTTCCATTCTTAGTTTTGAGGCAGTCTGCTCCAAAATTTGCTTTTCGTTGATAAGCAAATTTATTTCAGTTTTCGCAACATCTGATTTTTTTATCTTTTCTTCTAAGTATTCTTCCACCTGTCTCAGGTTTATTTGAAGCTCGTTTTTTTCCTTCTCACAGGTAAAGAATTCCAGGTTACCAGTTTGGTAACCTTTCTCCAATTCATCGATGGATTCAGTCAAAGCAGTTAATGAACCCAGCAATGTCAACTTTCGATTGTTTTTCTCTTCTACCAGAGCCTGACTTTTGATCGAATTATTCTCCAGGTTCAGAATCTTGTTTCTAATTTCTCTAATGACCTTGTCAATTCCATCCCTGCTTGATTGTATATCTCTAATTTTCTCCCTTAAAGTGGATTCCTTAACGATAGCAGCCGCTAATTCCTCATTAATGACTACACTTTCACCTGATATTTCATCCAGGCTGGCCTTGCCGGCCTGGATCTCTTCCTCTAATCGTGTAATCTCCAGTTCATAGGAATACACTTGTTCTGTCAGAGACCTTAATCGTTCCTCCCTTACAGCCAGGTCTTTCGAAATCGCTTCCTTCTCATTATGCAAACTCGAGGCGCGTACATGTAGCTCGTTTATTCGCTCCCTGTAAGTTTGTATCTCCAACCTGACACTTCCAATTTGTTTATTGATTTCTTCATGTTTCCCCTTCACCTCCGCCAGGTGGGATTCTTGTTTCTCTTGATATTCTCTTGATTCAGTAATTTCTTCCTGACTCTTGAACCAGTGATACCCGTACCACTCCTTTAAAACCAGACGCAAATCAGCTTTAATCCGTTCATAATCAATGGCTTTTTTTGCCTGTCTCTCAAGGATATGGATGCGTGGTTCCAATTCTGCGAGAATATCATTGACCCGCTCCATATTTCTACGGGTAACCTCCAGCCTGTTTAAGGATTCATTTCTACGACCACGATAAAGACCAATTCCGGCTGCCTCTTCGAAGAGTTTCCTGCGTTCATCAGGCCTTAACGCAAGAGAATTATCTATCAATCCCTGCCCAATGATGGAATAAGTCCTCTCAGATAGACCAGATTGAGCTAATAATTCAGAAATATCCCGTAACCGAACCTTCTGTCCATTGAGTAAGTATTCATTCTGTCCATCACGATAAGCCCTTCGGGTGACAGCCACTTCTGAATAATCTATTGGAAGCCAACCGTCGGTGTTGTCAAAAGTGATGGTACAGGACGCCATTCCCGCCCTTGGCCGTTGGTCCGATCCAGTGAATATCATATCCTCAGTCTTTTTTCCCCTCAGCAATGAGTAAGACTGCTCTCCCAGAACCCACCGAAGACCATCGGTAACATTTGATTTACCAGATCCATTCGGTCCGACGATCGCGGTGATCATTCCTGGAAATTCAAAGGAGGTCCGGGAGGCAAAAGTTTTGTATCCATGTAATTCCAATGATTTTAAAAGAAGAGGCATAAGATCATAATTCCTGTAATAATTTGATATGTGTGCTTTCTATTCGTTCCAGCGCTTGTTTCGCAGCATTTTTTGTTGCTATTTGCTTACTGCGACCAATCCCCAATCCATAAATTTCAGCATTGATTATCACTTCGACTTCAAAAACCTTCGCATGGTCAGGACCGGAAACGCTTTTTGTTTTATACACTGGAGTGAACCACCCTCTGGATTGTGACCATTCCTGTAATTCGCTTTTCGGATCATGGATCTTTTGGCTATCCGTAAGTTCCAGACATTTCTCTTTCAAGAGTGGTTGAAAGAACCTGATCACTTCTTTGATCCCTCCGTTTAAGTATATCGCTCCAATTAGCGCCTCGAAGGCATCACATAACAAGGGCGGTTTTTCTTTTCCTCCAGCTTGAAGCTCACCATGCCCTAGCCGTAGAGCATTTCCCAATCCAATTTTTATCGCGAATTTGGCAAGTTGTTGTGTATCAACTAATACTGAACGCATCCGCGTAAGATTACCCTCAGCAAGTTCAGGATAATGATTATATAGATATGCTCCAACAACAAAATCCAGGACGGCATCCCCTAAAAATTCCAGCCGCTCATTATCTTCTATCGATTCCGGGTGTTCGTTTACATATGAACGGTGAGTTAATGCCCGTTCCAATAACCTTAGATCACCTTTGAAATCCAGTCCTAGCCGTACCGCAAGATCAAATGGTGCCTCTTGTTCATTTTGCCCCATATTTGTAACCATATTTCAATCTCCCTTGAGTTAAGGGAGCGCAAATGCTTCACGATGTGAAGCTTTTGCGCTCATTGAACTCTTTACTGTTGATATTTCAAACCTGAGCCGGTTTGAATTAATACATGAGTTCCATTGCCTAACGAAGGTAATTCTTTCAATGCAGCCCAGGTGAGAGCTGAGGTGGGTTCAACATGAATTCCTCGTGAGGCAAGTTCTTTATATGCCGGTAATATGCATTTTTCTTTTACGGTCATTATCATACCATTATTATTCCTGATAAAGTCGGAAATTAACTTACCTCGCACTGGATCTGTAACGTTCACCCCCTCTGCTATAGATTTCTGGTAATTCCCTCCATTTTTTACATTATTAAAATAATCTGCAACCGGAGAACACAGCTTTGCCTGTACACCTACAAAATATGGCAATTTTGAAATATAACCGGAGGCTAGTAATGTCTCGAATCCACGTATAATTCCTAGCATCAAACCCCCATGTCCAACAGGAATTATGACTGTTTGAATCCCCTGCCCCAGTTCCTCAAAAAGTTCATAGGCGATTGTTCCAATACCCAACATCCCCATCGGCATGAAGGCGTGGCTGGCGTAAATCGCACCCGTGTCAGCCTCTTTTTTTGCAGCAGCGGCTGCATTTGCCCTTGGACCAGGCACAGCAATCAATTCTGCACCATATACTTCTATTTGCTTCCTTTTAGGACCCGAAGCTGATTCTGGCACAAATATCCTGGCTTTAATCCCAGACCGTGTAGCATAAGCAGCTAGTGATGCTCCTGCATTCCCGGAAGAATCTTCGATTATTTCAGTAACATTATTCTCTTTCAAATAGTTTACCAAAACAACCGTGCCACGGTCTTTGTAAGAACCTGTGGGATTCAATGATTCCATTTTGTGGAATATCTGCAACCCTTCATGGTTTTCTTTTACGAGAGGGGTGCCACCTTCCCCGAGAGTGATTAGAACAGAAGAGTTATCCAATCCCAATAGGTTTCTATAGCGCATTACACCTGATTCTGATTTTGATATTTTTTGATCAGAAATTTTTGGAAAAACTGGTATATCAAAATAGCCGCCGCAATTAGGACAAACGTAGTTCAGAATTGTTCTATCAAAGATTCCACCACAATTAGTACATCTAATTTCTATCAACTTATTCCCCCGCTTCTGGAATATATTCGCCTTCCACCCACGCAGATCCATCCAACCCGATCTCTTTTTTCCAAACAGGGACGATTTCCTTCATCCGATCAATCCCGTATCGAGCAGCATCAAATATTCCTTCATCTCTATGGCTGGAGGAACAACCGATTGCAATTGTGATATCACCCGGCAATAAAATCCCAATCCGCTGCACCATAAATATCTTTATAATTAATGGCCATTTATTCCTTATCTCATCGCAAATCTGCCGCATTTTTCTTTCAGCCATGGGTAAATATGATTCATATTCAAGCTGCTTGGTTTCTTTTTGTTGACCGCGTAAGGTTTCCTGTCGGACAAAACCGGTAAATACGCATGCGGCGCCTGTTTTCGGTGTGGTAAATTTTTGCAGAATCTCGTTTAAATCCAACTCATTTTCCGTGATCATTACTGCATCATCCAGCATGCCACTACCGCCAGATACAGGAGGAAAGAATCCTACTTCAGCGTTTTTCGAGATGAATTGTTCCTCATCGACATATTCATGGTTGTATGAACATAAAGCGTATAAGAGCATTTGCTCGATCGCTGGAAATTTTTCAATTAGGACCTTCTTTAAATAAGTAATTTTGCTGCCTGCTGGAACTTGGATCCTCAACTGTTTTGTTCCCGTCAACTCTCCTAAGGATGCAAAAAACATGATTTTGACATCTATTTCTGCTTCAGTCATTGTAGATATCCCCGCTTCTCCCACCGTGTTTCTCCACCAGACGGATATTCGTAATCCTTGCATCTTTTTGGACAGCTTTCACCATATCATATATCGTCAGGCTAGCCACACTGACTGCAGTTAATGCTTCCATTTCAGCGCCAGTTCTATCGAAAGTTATTATTTCTGAGATTATCTGGATCCCAGGCAGACCATGGTCAATACTCAGGTCTACTTTGATCTGATTCACCCGTATCGGATGGCAAAGCGGAATAAGTTCAGCGGTTTTTTTTGCAGCCATGATTCCGGCAATTTGAGCTAGGGTCAGTACATCCCCTTTTTTCATCTGGCCTTCAATTACTAGTTTCAGAGTTTCAGGGGTTAGCACGACCTCGCCTTTAGCGATAGCTATGCGCAACGTACTTCCTTTTTCAGAAATATCCACCATGTGCGCTTTACCAATGGAATCAATGTGGGTTAATTTTTTCTCAGCCATGCTTAAATTATACCTTTACATCACCTGCCAACGCAATTGGTGTACACGTTAATGGGTTATTGCTATAATAATCCCTATGACTGTTTTACCTCCTCTTTTTTCTACAGAGAAATATCAAGTTTCTACAGGTGTTTACAATGGACCGCTGGATCTTTTACTCTCCCTGATTGAAAAAGCAGAGCTGGACATAACCAAGTTAGCGCTGGCACAGGTTACCGACCAATATTTAGCCTACCTTGAACAATTGGAACAGAAAAACCCTACAGAAATTTCATATTTTCTCGTAATTGCTGCGAAGTTAATACAGATCAAATCCGAAGCATTGCTACCAATTCCACCCACCCGTTCACCGGGAGAAGAGGATCCCGGTGAAAGCCTTGCCCAACAGTTATTGCTTTACAAACTTTTCAAAGAAAGTTCTAAACACCTCACGAATCGCGAAGAGTTAAAACTAAGCACCTACCTACATATTGCTCCAGTAATTGTTGTGGAAGGTGTGATCGATCTGACTGGAATTACAGCAGACGACTTGTCCGAAGCTGCCAGGGTTATCCTGCTAAATCAGAGGGATGAAACCTTTGGCGGTAATATCATTCAGGTGCCAAGGTATTCGATTCGAGAAAAAATCGGTGAGATCATCTCGATTCTTCGCGAAAAGCACCATGTGACATTTAGATCCATCTTTGAAGAAGAGCCAACTCGTCTTGAAATGGTGGTTACCTTCCTCGCATTGCTGGAGCTCGTCAAACAAAACCTGATCATCACAAGGCAAACACAACTATTTTCAGAAATAACTCTTGAATCAATTAGCGACTTCGCCGAAAACCGGGAATTTGATATAGAATTCGACGAATAATCCGCCGTATATACTTTCAATATATAAACAATTTATATTATTTGTAGATATGCTATAATTCAATTATGGATAATCCAATAGAAACAATTGCAATAACTGAAGAAATTAAACAACAACCGAAACGAGACAATCCAAAGCAGCGACTGATTGCCGTAGGTGTGATTGCATTGTTGTTGATTATTGTTACAGGTATCGTTTTTGCTGTCATTGGCTTATCAAAAATGCCCGAGGATCAAACAGGTAAAGTAAGAGATATATTTATTATCTTCATGGCGGTGGAGTTCTTGATAATCGGGATCGCGTTAGTCGTATTGATCATTCAACTAGCAGCCTTGATAAATATGCTGCAAAATGAGGTAAAACCCATTCTCAATACAACGAATGAAACGGTCTCAAACTTGAAGGGAACTGCCCGGTTTCTTAGTGACAACATGGTTGAACCGGTGATAAAAATGAATGAGTACTTGGCTGGAATTAAAAAATTTATGGATATGGTTAATATTTTTAAGTAATTTAATCAATAGATTGAATATTTTCTGAAAGGAGAAAAATATGTCTGACAAAAATGATTTTGGAGCATTCTTAGTTGGTTTTATTGTTGGAGGGTTAACTGGTGCAGCCGTGGCTCTATTAATGGCCCCTCAAACAGGCGAAGAAACCCGTACGATCATCAAAGAGAGAGCAATCGAATTAAAGGATAAGGCTGCTGATACCTATAGTGATGTCACTGAAAAAGCAGGAGTAGTCGTTTCGGATGCCAAAGTTAAAGCAGAAGAATTGAAAAAGGAAGCTGCCAAGACCGTCGATGAGTTCAAAGTTAAAGGGCAATCTGTCATCGATGATGGAAAAGCTAAAGTGAACAAATTAACGAATAAAGGGAAACCTGCCGACCCGGAAGTATCAATTTCTTAGATACGCTTATGAAGTAAGACAATAACCCCGTACGGGGTTATTTTTTTGTGTACAATTCTTGTATACAAGCGCCGATGGATTGAATAATATCCCTTGATAATACAGCCGCGGAATCTCCGATAGTTTCACGCGCCTTTATCCCGGCCTTCGCATGCAAGTAACACGCAAGGACTGCAGCATCAAAACAGGCTAACCCCTGCCCCACATAACTTGCGACCATGCCAGCGAGCACATCACCCGTCCCGGCATGAGCCAGTGATAAATCTGCGAATGGTAACACCATAACATTTCCATCAGGATCAGCTACAACCGTTAGAGCCCCTTTAAGGACAATTGTTAGATTCCACTCCGATGCATATTTCCGGGCTGTTTCCATCCGATTGTTTTGAATTTCGGCAACTGGAATTCCTGTCAAAATGCTCATCTCCCCTGGATGAGGAGTAATTACCACATCTTCTGGCATTTGCTTCCACCATGATGGAATTTCGTGCAAACATTTCAAACCATCAGCATCTATCACCATACGTGGTGCATAGGTTTCTTTATCACCTACATATTCCTTTTCAGAAATAAACCCCATTTTATGCTGTGGCTTCAGATTAAATGAGCCTAACAGATTCAGTATGAACCTTTTAGTGCTTTCATTGACACTCAACCCTGGGCCAAGTAATAAACAATCGTACTTAGAAATTGTATCGATAATAATCTTTACTGCTCTTTCAATAATGCATCCCATTTCGTCGGGAAGGAGTATCCAGGTTGCTTCGGGTAATTGTCCGGCAATGACAGAATATACCGGTTCTGTAACGCCAAGGGTTACCAATCCTGATCCGGAACGATAGGCAGCTTCTGCGGACAGCAATACTGATCCGCAATAATTGATCGAACCACCTATTACAAGCACTTTTCCAAATGTTCCTTTGTGTGAATTGTTAGAACGGATCGGCAGACTCTTCACCACGTTGTCAGAGCATATTACACCGGGTAGTTGTTCCTCCCACCCAGTCAGGACTTCATCAATTCCAATATTAACTGGATGCAATTGTCCGATGAAGTCAAAGGCAGGAAAGGTGAGCAAACCGGTTTTTATCGCTGCCATACATAATGTATGGTCCGCACTTATCGTGGAAATGTCCACCTCACCGGTGTTACAATCCACGCCAGATGGACAATCAACAGCAATTATCGTTGTCTTATCTCGATTAATTATTGATTTTAGATAGGAAAGAAACCCTTTCAATTCTGCTTCAATCGGTAAATGGAAACCCGTCCCCAAAAACCCGTCAAGCAGATACACATGAGCATTTCCTGTACTTGCAAGAACATCTTCAAGCAGCAACTTCTCTATTTGGAAAACCTTCCCGCCTGCCGCCAAAAGTTCATTACAAAATGTGTCCTGATCAATATCTCTTTTATAACAAAATGCGATTGAATTTATTCCATTTTCAGCCAGTTCTCGAAGTGCTATTAATGTATCCCCTCCATTATTGCCAGGGCCGACTAGACCAATTATGATGCTAGGATAGTTATGTTCTTTCCGTTTCAGCAGGATAAATTTAGCAATGTCATGCCCGGCATTTTGCATCATTTTTTGGTAAGAAAACCCAGCATTATTAGCTTTCTTTTCAATACCCTTCATCTGATCTACAGTAACTATTTTCATATAATTTATCTTTTCTCTTTGGAGTATTGTATGGAGCAGCGAATCACCTCAGAACCTTGTCAAAATGGTTCATTTCGTCTATCCTTAATATACTCTTTTTGTATGTTAACAACAAGAAAATAAAAAAACACCGCAAAAGCGGTATTTTTGTGCGCTGGGGGGGACTTGAACCCCCACGCCTTGCGGCACATGGCCCTCAACCATGCCTGTCTGCCAATTCCAGCACCAGCGCGGATAGCAGAGCTATTATAACCGTCTCCAAAAGATTGTCAAGGAGACATAAAAATAATTTCTCGATACGAGGCGACAATATGACTCTAATACTAGATGCAATGGGAAGTGATGCTTATCCTGATCCAGAGGTGGAGGCTGCAATTCAATTTACCAGGCAATTTAATGAACCTCTTATCCTGGTAGGGAATGAGGAGGTGCTGCAATCGAAGCTCAAAGCTGCTGGTGGCTCCACTCTTTTTATCGAAATTGTCCATGCTTCAGAAGTTCTTGAAATGGGCGATAAACCAGTAGAGAATGCCCGGAAAAAAAGCCAAAACTCCATGGCTGTTGGTATGGAACTTATAAAAAGTGGAAGAGCCAACGCCTTTATTACTGCCGGCAATACAGGAGGGGCGATGGTGAACGCTCTGTTAAAATTAGGAAGGATCAAAGGTGTTCTTCGTCCTGCTCTGGCTACGATTTTCCCTGTAAAAGATGGCCGTTGTATCGTCCTCGACATCGGTGCAAACGCTGATTGCAAACCAGAATTCTTACTTGAATTTGCTGTAATGGGCAGCGTTTATGCCCGGAAAGTATTAAAAGTACAGAAACCACGGGTCGGCTTGCTTTCAAATGGCGAGGAAGCCGGAAAGGGTAACCAGCTGGTCAAAGATACATACCCATTGTTGGAAAAAAGTAAATTGAACTTTATTGGTAATATCGAAGCTAAAGAATTGTTCGGAGGGCAGGCTGATGTTGCAGTAACTGATGGTTTTACAGGGAACGTACTATTAAAATCCAGTGAAGCTGTTGGTAAACTAATCATCAATATCCTGAAAGATAATCTGTTATCATCCATTGTAACCAAAATTGGAGCCATTCTCGCCAAACCGGCATTGTTAAAGGTTAAAAAGATGATGGATCCATCTGAAGTAGGTGCCGGGTTATTATTGGGAGTAGATGGATTAATATTTATCGGACACGGTAGATCTGATGGCAAAGCATTATTTAATGCGTTGAAATTCGCCCGCGAAATGGATCAGGCCGACTTACTAGAAGCATTACGAATATCCATTCGTGATGAACTATCCACCATCGATTAGAACCTGAATACTAAAAGGATAAAATGAAAGTAATTACGAATCAAAAACTCATAGATAAAAATGTAAAGATCACTAAGTACATTACCTGGGCTAGTTTGGGCGTTTTGGGTATAGGAATTTATTTTTCGATCACTCAAAAGGGCGAAGAAACATCAACCCTACTGATTACCTTCGGAGCATTGCTCGTAGGTTTTACTCTCTCCCAGATCAGTATTTTCATGCAAAACAAATGGGGTAAATCTCCAAGACCTGATGAACAAATAACTTCTAATTTAAAAGGTCTTGACGATAAGTTCACCTTATATATCCATACATCACCTATTCCACACCTGCTGGTTAGTCCTACAGGTATTTGGGGATTTATCACTTACCCTCAGGAGGGAAAAATCACGTTTACCGGGAACAAATGGAAACATAAAGGCGGTAATACCCTACGAAAGATTTTTGCAGGCGATAGTCTCGGCAAGCCCAATATCGACGCCGAACATCTAATATCAGATTACACACGAGGATTTTCGATAAAGAAGCTTGGCGTCGACCTTCCCCCTATGAATGTTGCACTGGTGTTTATCCACCCAACAGTGGAAATTGATGCTGATACTGCGCCTATTCCAACCATAACGATAAAAAAATTGAAGGATTTCATCCGCAAGCGATCTAAGGCGGAGGTAATTCCCGCAGAAACCATAGATCTTATTAACAAGTCATTATCTGATTAGAAAGACGATCCGCCTGAAAATCAGGCGGTTTTTATTTTGTTTAATTCCGCAATCTCCTGCTTATTCAAATAACGCCATTCTCCAACTTTCAAAGTCCCTAGTTTAATATTGCCAATTCTAGTGCGCTTAATTCGAAAAACAGGCAGTCCTACCCTGCTCCCAATTTCTCGTATTTGACGTTTTCTGCCTTCTTTCATTGTGATTTTAAACCAGGCAGTATCATTTGCACTTTTTATGACTTCCAATTGAACTGGTGCAGTCTTATAGCCATCTTCCAGAACAACTCCTCGACGCCAAATTTCCAACTGTTCCTGATCCGGTTTTGACCCTACCTGAACCAGATACTCTTTTTCATGCCCATACCGAGGATGCGTCAACCGGTTTGCCAATTCACCATCATTTGTGAGAAGAATTAATCCCTCACTATCAAAATCCAGCCTGCCGATTGGAAATAAATGTTGTTTTAACCCGATAATGTCTTTTACATTTGGTCTATCATCATTCTCGTCAATAACAGACAAGTACTTTCGTGGTTTATATAGAGCTATGTATATTTTTTCAACTGCACCCTTGATAGGTTTGTGGTCAAGTTGAATTTTATCCACCGACACATCCGCTTTATCGCCGAGTTTAATGACTTTTCCATTAACAGTCACACGACCACCGGAGATAAATTCTTCGCATCCACGTCGCGAGCCATAACCAAGACCAGCTAATATTTTTTGTACTCTCTCTAATGCCATATTTAATCCTTAAATACCTTTTCCTGTATCTCCTGGGTTTCAGATTCCGAATCAATGCCTAGGGGAGGAAGATCATCCAGGGATGCTAGTCCAAAATATTGCAGGAACTCTGAAGTTGTCCCGTAAATAATAGGTCGACCAGGTCCATCCGCCCGTCCAGTCTCCTCGATCAGTCCCTTACTCAATAGACTTTTTAATACACCATCGCTATTAACTCCTCGCACATCATCTATCTGTGGCCGGGTGAATGGTTGTTTGTACGCGATGATTGCTAGGGCTTCAACACCTGCCTTGCTTAAACGCGATGTTGCCTGCAATCCAAGGAATTTCTCAATCACGGCTCCAAGCCCTGGTTTGGTAGTTAGTTGGATTTTTCCTTTATGGATCTGCAGATATAGGCCACCTGACACTTCATAGCGCTTCATGAGTTCCTGAATGGTTTTATCAATCTCAGAAGTGGGTTTTTCCAAACTGACAGCAATTTGCTGGCTGGTTACTGGTCCAGGTGCTACAAACAATAAACCCTCAACTTGGTCAATTATGGATAATTCATTTTGGAACTCAATAGATTCTGTCATGCTATAATTACTCTCGTGTTTATGGAGGTAGATTTTATGTTTCGTAGTAAAGCTCTCTTTCGCTTAAGTATTATATCAATCATTCTGGTCATTCTCATGATCAGTTGCAGATCAATCGCAAAAAATGATCAAAATCAAAATACGCCTACTGCCACAATGGAATATTCTGATAAGAGTGAGCAGAGTTTTAGTAGCTCCCAAATTATTGTCCTGACCGAAAGTGATGTTCTAGCTTGGATACTGAATTTTTCAACTCAGAACCCTGATCTTAATTTAAGCAATCCTGAAGTAAATTTAGACAATGGATTATGTTTGATTTCGGCAGATTTTGAGCCAGTGAATAACGCCAATGGAAACTCCATGTTTAACACCTTTTCGGGTCGTATAGATATGGAATTTACAATAAATGTTGATAGCAATAATATTCCAATTGTTGATGTTCAAAATCTTAAAATCGAAGGGGTAGAGCTACCTGAATTTCTTCTGAATCAAATTTCAGGCAAGATAAATCAATCCATTTCTTCGTCCCTTTCAGCTCAACTTGGAGGCTATACGATTTCTGATGTTATTATCAGCAATGGAAAAATTTTCGTAACAGTGTTAATTTAACTCAATTATTCACCATTCATCCAATGCTCCGATTAAATCTTCTTACTCTCCTATTTTTTAGTTTTGTGCTGGTTGCCTGTCAGGCTGTTCCCACTCCAGGTCTCCCGGCCATCCTTGTTTCGATTGTTGCTGATGGAGCCGAAAGAAACGTTAGCGTCCCGGCTAACACTTCTGTTCAAAATTCTCTCGCGAAAGCTGGAATACTCTTAGGCTCTTTGGATAGAACAGATCCACCGCTTTCGGCGATCGTTTCCTCAGGAGATAGAATTACGGTCACCCGAGTAATGGAAGAATTTTTTGATAAAACTGAAATCATTCCATACGACCACCAGACGATAAAAAATGAATCTTTGCCCGAAGGCGAAACCCGGGTCCTTCAAAGTGGGATAAACGGCGAAAAAACTGTAACTTATAAACGCACACTTGAAGATGGTTTGGAAATTTCAAAGATCGAATTCAAAACGGTCATTCTTTCACCACCTACCCCTGAAATTCTTATGATTGGGGTTCAGACACCATTCAGTTCAAGATCCATTTCAGGTGTATTAGCGTATATCGATAATGGTAATGCCTGGGTTATCGAAGGAGCAACCGGGAACCGGCGTCCAGTCGTTACGACTGGCGACCTGGATGGGCACATCCTGAACATCTCCTACGACCGGGAATGGTTGTTATACTCAAGGAAAAGCGCCGCCAATAAAGACTATATCAACTCGCTCTGGGTGGTTCGTATCAATCGGGATAACCCGACCCCAATCGATCTACAGATAAGAAACGTTATCCATTTTGCAGATTGGATACCTAATTCAAGCCAGACCATCATTTACTCTACTGTCGAGCCTCGTTCAACAGCCCCCGGCTGGCAGGCTAATAATGACTTGTATTATAGAAATTTTGCCCCCAACGGCACGCTGGGTGCCCCAATAAAGAAATTGGAGGCCAACGCCGGAGGAATTTATGGCTGGTGGGGAACTAACTTCGCCTGGTCCCCGGATGGAACGAAACTAGCCTTTTTCCGTCCTGATGGTTTTGGAACTGTGGACCTCAAAGGTGGAAAGCTGAACCAAATTTTTTCAATCACCCCGTATGAAACACACAGTGATTGGGCTTGGGTCCCCGGTTTTATCTGGAGTCCTGATAGCGATTTTTGGTATTTTGTGAACCATGTAACTTCCTCCACAATGCCAAGCCCTGAATCCTCCACACAATTTTCATTGACCGCAATATCCCGGGAGCAACAATACCAGGTTAATTTGAACCCAAACACTGGCATGTTCGCAAATCCAGCTATATCTGCCCTTCAGCCTAATGGTGGATTCATGTTGGCATATCTGCAAGCCACTTTTCCTGAGCAAAGTGATACAAGCCGATATCGAATCGCTGTCATTGATAGGGATGGATCCAATCAATCCATTATTTTTCCTGCGGAAGGTTCGCCAGGTTTAAACCCACAATCAATTTATTGGACCCCAGATTTTCAGAATGGTGCATTTATTGCAATTATCTACGAAGGAAATTTGTGGCTTGTAGATGCACAGACTAGGGAAAAATTCCAGATTACCGGCAATGGTTTGATCAGCCGGCTAAACTGGAGATAAAATTTCATTTTGAGGGTATTATGAGAGTTTTAATTACAGGCGCAGCAGGATTTTTAGGCTCACATCTTTGTGACAGATTATTATTAGAAGGTCACCAGGTTGTGGGAATGGATAATTTCATAACAGGAAACGCAGAAAACATTGCCCACCTTGCAGGTAATTCGAATTTTGAATTTTATAAACACGACGTTGCTGATTTCATTTACTTCCCTGGGCACGTTGATGCAGTGATGCATTTTGCTTCGCCTGCCAGTCCTAACCCGGCCTCTCCGTATGGCTACCCAAACCTGCCAATTCAGACAATGAAGGCTGGAGCTCTCGGAACTCATAATTCATTGGGTGTAGCCCGAGCAAACAAGAGCAGGTTCTTATTGGCATCCACCAGTGAGATCTATGGAGATCCTGAAGAACATCCTCAGAGTGAAAGTTATTGGGGTCATGCTGACCCGATTGGCGCCAGGTCCGTATACGATGAAGCAAAGCGCTTTGCTGAAGCATTAACCATGGCCTACCATCGTTATCATGGATTGGATACGCGCATTGTAAGAATATTTAACACATACGGCCCCCAAATGCGTCTGGACGATGGCCGCGTTGTACCAAATTTCCTCCTGCAAGCATTAAAAGGCGAGCCATTGACCATTTATGGCGATGGCTCACAAACTCGCAGTTTCTGTTTTGTGGATGATCTGGTTGAAGGTATATATCGCTTATTACTCTCGGATGAACATTTTCCGGTGAACATTGGAAATCCCCATGAAACTTCGATAATGGAGTTTGCACAGATCATCAACTTACTGACAGGAAATGAAGCTGGGGTTACATTTTTGCCAGCCCTACGCCTTGGAGATGATCCCCAACGTCGTCAACCGGATATTACTCGCGCAAAATCCATTCTCAAATGGGATCCATACACTTCACTTGAAAATGGTTTACTAAAAACAATTCCATATTTTAAGAAGATGTTGTCGTTATGATGGTTTTGACTAATAAGAAAGAACAATCTCGATTTTTTAGATTTGCCGTGGTTGGAATAATTGGAGCGGTCATTGATTTCGGTGTTTTTAATTTACTCACACACTTCACATTAATAAATCCAATTGCCGCTAGTGTAATCTCATTTATTTGTGCTGTATGCAGCAACTTCGTCTGGAATCGTTTTTGGACATACCCAGATTTACGTTCAAAGAAAGTAGCTCACCAGTTTATCCAATTCATTTTCATCAGCTTGACAGGGCTATTGATCCGTACACCGCTTTTTGCTTATCTTGAAAGGATTATGATCTCGTATTTTTCAACTACGTCCTTGTCTTTGCCATTAACTCCAACTTTCTTAGGCCATAATATTTCACTTGCAATTGTGATTCTAATTGTTATGTTTTGGAATTTTTTCGCAAATCGCTACTGGACCTATGCGGATATAAATTCATAGTGGGATTGCTTTATATGGATAAATCATCCAGAATTATCGCTGTTTATACAACCAAAGGTGATGCTGAAGCATTCCTGGTTTATCCTTATCTATTTAATGCTCTCGGTGAGTGGATCGGCTGGGTTACTCCGCAGCGAGAGGTCTATTCTGTTTTGGGAATTTTTGTTGGCCGTCTATCAAACGATCCACGCATTTTGCGAAAACGAGTGGAGGATTTTACACATCCCAAAAAGATGCCGCCATTCATCCCTGAACGCATTTACCCTCCTGCCACCATCCCTCTAGCGCCACTCATGCCCGAACTCTCTTTTGATACAATTGATGTACTATATGAGGAACCCGAATTACTCCACACAATTGATGCAGGGGAGATGAGGGAAGATATCGCATGACAGAAACGCACGATTCTACCCAAAACGATGGTCTGGGCTCGCATAAAAACATATCCTCACTGCAGGATTTGATTGATGCAGCCACCGGAAAAAATCTTTCAATAAGCACTCTTTTGCCAGAAGGTGATGTTTCCAGTCAGGCGGACCTGCAATATTTTCCTTTTTTTGCCATCGTTGGGCAGCGGGAAATGAAGCTTGCCCTGATGCTCTCTTTGATCAATCCATCCCTGGGTGGGGTATTATTGCTCGGATCCAGGGGAACAGGCAAGACAACTGCCGTGCGTTCCCTGATCCCCTTACTACCAGAGGTCGATAGAAGCACCTGTTATTTCGGGTGCTTGCCAGAAGATATTGAAGAAGCAGGGATTGATGCCGTTTGTCCAGACTGTGCGCAAAAGTACGCCAACGATATTCCTTTGACCCACCCAGATTCAGTTCGGATGATTGAAGTCCCATTAAACACAACCCTGGATGATGTTATCGGTTCAGCAGATCCTCAACATGGCACAGCAGATCCAATTCGAATTACCCCGGGATTGCTTTCGCAGGCTGATAAGAATATTCTGTATATCGACGAAATTAACCTCCTGCCCGATGTAATTACAGATGCAATGCTGGATGCAGCCGCTCAGGGGCACTATATCGTAAAACGTGGAATGGCTGCCGGAAAATACCGCTCACGTTTTACCCTCATAGGCTCAATGAATCCCGAAGAGGGTCGTCTACGGCCCCAGATTATGGATCGTTTCGGGCTGAGAGTGATAGTACAACGATTGGAAACACAAACCGATCGGATAAAAGCCTACCGCAGGGTTCATACTTTCCTTGAAAATCCTTACCGACTTGTCTCGCAATATTCTTTAGAGATGCTTCAGGCCAGAAACGATATAATTCTAGCTCGAAACATCTGTCCAACTGTCGAATTGGATGACGAGACCGCTGCTTACGGTGTGGGAATAATTCAAGATCTTCAAATCAATTCGTTGCGGGCTGATGTAACCCTTTTTGAGGCAGCACGGGCATATTGTGCTGCAGATGGCCGGACAAAGGTTGGTCCTTTAGACATCCAAGCAGTTGCTCCCCTAGCCTTGCGGCTCCGCAGATCAAAATTTATGGATGATTACCTCGCAACTCAGGAAATTGAAGAACAACAGATAGAACAGGTACTCACAAAAAGAGATAATTGATGAATCATAAAGAACGAATGGATGCTTGTGTAAATGGCGGAAAAGTGGATCGACCGCCAGTCATCCTGTGGCGGCACTTTCCTGTAGCAGACCAGGATCCCTTCGATCATGCAAAAGCCACCATGGATTTTCAGCATCGTTTTGATTTTGATTTGATCAAAGTGTCTCCATCTTCATCATATTGTCTGGTGGATTGGAATGTTGTTGACCAATGGCAGGGACACCCTGAAGGCACACGAGAATATTTGCATTATCCGATTTCATCACCGGAAGATTGGCATAAGCTCAAACCGCTGGATCCAAACTCCGGTTTTCTTGGAAAAACCATTGAGGCTTTATTACAGGTTAAGAAACAAAATGATACCGGAGCGCCAGTGGTCCAAACAATATTCAGTCCACTCTCACAAGCTAAGAATCTGGCTGGCAAAGATTTATTAGCCATCCATATGAGAAAGTACCCCGATGCCTTGAAGGCAGGCTTAGAAACGATTTCATCGAGTATTCAAACTTATTTAGAGGTACTCAGGTCCATAAAATTAGATGGCATATTTTATGCTGTCCAATATGCTCAATATGCACTATTGTCCTTGGAAGAATTTGACAATTTCAACCGGAATTATGATCTGGGGCTGCTTAACTCCATGAATGAATTCCCCTATCGAATACTTCACATTCATGGCAGCAATATCATGTTTGATCAAGTAAATGATTATCCTGTGAATCTGATCAACTGGCATGACCGGGAATCTGAATATACGCTTAATAATGGAAAAATGTTGACTCATGCTGCAGTTTGTGGCGGTATCAGTCGTGAAACGATTTCTACTGGAACGCCGGATCAAGTAATGTCCGAAGTGATTAGCACATGGGAAGAATCAGATAAATCAAAAACCTGTATCGGAACTGGCTGTGTGGTCCCTGTTATTACACCTGAAGTAAATATATATGCCGCCCGCAAGGCTGCTGAGTCACTGGTATTATGAGCGGTTTACGTGTAATCGGTGGAAAGGTGCGCGGTTTCCACCTGAAAGATGTTCCTGGCGATTCCACCCGTCCAATAACTGATCGTGTAAAAGAATCTCTATTCAATATCCTCGGTGCAGATATTGAACATTCTATTGTCTGGGACCTCTTTGGAGGAACAGGCTGCGTTGGAATAGAAGCTTTAAGTCGCGGCGCTGATTTTGCTGTTTTCACAGATAAAAACCGCAACGCGATCAATACAATAAAATTCAACATCTCCCAAACCGGTTTTACAGAAGTTTCCAAAGTGATTTTTGGCGATGCGTTTACACTTTTACGACAGCATACCGATAGAGCATTCGATTATATTTATATCGCCCCCCCTCAATACAAAGAAATGTGGAAGGATGCCATCTTGATCCTGGATGACCAAATTGACCATTTGGCGACGGATGGTTGGGTAATTGTACAAATCCATCCCAGAGAATATCAAAACCTTGAAATGAGAAACCTGGAAAAGTTTGATGAGCGTAAGTATGGAAATACTTTATTGGTTTTTTATCAACGCAAGCTGAAATCTATATAGCCAATTAACCTTATTGATAATTTCTATGACCATGTATATCGTAGTGGCCAACAATCATCAAATCCCCTAATCTCCATTTGTAAACCAGTGGTAAAAGATCGAAAACATCTTCAAGTACCGGGGAATCATTGATTTCATCCACCTTGACCCAGAATAGTTCTCCTTCACCGCTTGTTACAAATTTTTTCGTCTCAGAAATGCCCTTGAATATGTGGAGCGCAATACCGGTATCATCTCTTACATCGATCATTATATTTCCCAGGTAGATAAGTTCTACATCCAATAGACCGGTTTCTTCCTCCAGTTCCCGTTTCGCTGATTCCAAAATATTTTCACCTGGTTCAATATGACCACCAAGGACATTAAATTTTCCACCCCATTTTGAAATATCATTCTTTTTAAGAAGGAGCACTTCATCATCATGAAAAGAAAATATTAAAGTTCTCGGAATTACTTTATATCTTTTAGAGTCAATAAATTGTTCCATTGTCATCTCATCAAGAAATAAGTGCGAGGAATTTCTCTCGCACTTATTTCTATTAATGTTTAATAAAATATAGTGTTACAAAACATCTTCATACAATAATTGTTAACTTAAGAACATGGGTACACCCATGAAGTCTTTTACCCTCGGCAGGTAATTGTCAACATCGTAGAAACTAGGAACATCCACACGTTTCTTACCGGTTAATAACATGTCAACCGGAACCGTAGTGTACTTACCTCCGTGTAATGCGACCATTTTTCCTGTTTCGTTTCTTCTTATAAGTTGCATTGCCAGGTTTCCAAATGACATCGCTACCATTCGATCCAATGAATCAGGCGCACCAGAACGCATCAGGTAGGCAACGATCTGGTACATAATATCCTGACCGGTCCTTCTCTTAATTTCATCGGCAACGACCTGTCCAACCCCGCCTAATTTCTTATGCCCATACGCATCTTCTTCACCGGTTTCGATAACATCCAGCCCTTCAATGATCGCACCTTCAGATATCGTCATGATTGCGTAATTGGACGGGTTGTTTCGTTTATCATCAACCAGGAAAGTGGTTAATTTTTCAATATCGCAAGGCACTTCGGTAATGATGGCTCGATCGACATAACCAAGATAAGCACTGATTAAACTGGTTTCGCCTGAATTGCGTCCAAACAATTCTATAATGCCAATTCTTTCGTGAGACCCAACTGAAGTTCGCATATTAGTTATAAACTCAACTGAGCGTGTGACAGCGGTTGAGAATCCGATACAATAATCCGTTCCAAAAACGTCATTATCCATGGTTTTTGGAATTGCTACGACTGGAATGCCTTCTTTATGGAGCCTGACGGAATAGCTCAGGGTGTCATCACCACCGATGGTTACCAGGTTATCAATCCCGATAGCACTGATCACTTTCAATATGTGATCGGTATAATCCATAGTGCCTTCTTTATCTATTTTCTTACCCAGACTCGATGTCTTTAGGAAATCAGGAACCTTATCTGGTTTTACCTTTTGTGGATTAGTTCGACTGGTATGCAAAAAAGTACCACCTGTTCGATCAATGATCCTAACATCATCACGGTGTAATTCGTGCACATAATACTCATGGGTGGACGGCTCATCCAGATTGTAATTTAATAGCCCTGCCCAGCCTCTACGAATTCCCATAACTCTGTAGCCTGAATCCAGCGCGTTTAATACTACTGATTTCATGCATGGATTTAATCCGGGGACATCGCCTCCGCCAGTTAAGATACCTATAGTCTTTGTCATTAATGCACTCCTGTGAAATAAAATATTGCAAAATGGATCAAGAAGCAGGTTTCTTTTCAGCTGCTTTAACCATCGGCATTTCAATAGATACCCTGGTTCCCTGGTTTTCAACACTATCCACATCTGTTCTTCCACCAAGCATTTCTACTCGATCTTTGATCAGCTTGATGCCAAGGTTGCTATCTGCAGATGTATCCTCAACATATACACCCTTACCGTTATCGTCCACACTGACACGGACAGAGTCATTATCTATGTTCAATTGGATCTTAATCTTGCTTGCCTGGTTATGGTGCGAGGCGCTACCTAACAATTCCTGGATGGATCGGAAAATCAACACCTCAAGATAAGATTCCATCCGAATATCAGAACCAGTCACCACCAAGTCAATATCCAAACCTGTCTGAGCTTTATATGATTCCACATACCGGGTGATAGTTGGTACCAATCCTAGATCATCCAACATCATGGGACGTAATTCAAAAATAAACTCACGTACCCTTTGAAATGTTACCATGGCGGAGTTTTTCAAATTACCCAGTTCATCCTTTGCCCTGGTTTGATCCACATCAAATAGACGCATGGCAATTTCTGTCTGCAAAATGAAGTTGGAAAGTGCCTGCGCCGGTCCATCATGCATTTGTCTGGATAGTCTCTGCCTTTCAACTTCCTGAGCATTGATCAACATTTGAACAGTATCAGAAGCGCTGCCTTTTTTCACGGGTGAGGCAGAACTCGCCACATCATTCATCTTTTTTGCTTTATCTAGAAAAGCTTGGTACTTTCTGAGTTGAATTTGTTCACTTTGCAATTTTTCAATTTGTCCACGCATCACAAACAATCTCTGTTGCGCATCCAGTGCGTTATCATACAAAGATTTCAACTCTGTGCGTGACATGGTATCGATTGTAGATTGCGACTGCTGCAACTGGGCAGAAAGTTGGCTGTTTTTTTGTGATAGCTTGTTTAGTTCATTTTCACTTTGATCAAGCATCATTCCAATGTCTTTTAAGTCTCTGTTGGTTTGGTCAATTTCGGTATTAATCTCAATCAGAAACTCATCTACTGGACTGGAATCTTCTTTCCCACTCTTAAGCACCATAGCAATACTCCCATCGTTGGATTAAATATAAGAATTTCATCTTATCGAAAAATCGAATTATTTGATATTAAATTATACCTAAAAAACTTGAAAACATATAGACAACCTGACTCCTACTACTTATCTATTTTATATACTTCCATTCGCTCGCCGCCTTCTTCTATGCTGTACGTGAATGGACTTATGTAAATTGAATGAGATTCTTCAAATAAAGGCGGCATATACCAGAACGGAAAAGTCATCAGGAAATTTATTTCTGAGTCGTCAATATATTTTCGCAACGCAATGGAATTTGTAACAATATTCACTACTTCAGGGTTGATCAAACCGGCTAGGTCGACTACCTTCCGATTGCCAAAATAGCCTAATGCACCAATATCGTGTGCTGCTATGACTGAATTCTCAGATGTGTTTTGGTCGATCCATTTGGATGTTTCCACCATTTCCGATTCAATAACAGCTACATCGCTTGCGTAAGCTCTCGCTCCCAAAATTGTAAAACCAATTGAGACCAATATGGTGGATATAATCCAAACTCGCCCTATCACCCACCCTGTTTTCTCCAACTGAATTTTTTCTAACAACCTCATCATGCCAGGTATGGCGAGACTTAAGTAAATAGGAATTATGGGAACCAGGTATCTTCCGTGCTGATAGGTAACTGGTAGTTTAACTGCATAAATCAAAAGAAAACCAAGCGTCCAAGTGATGAATGCAAGTTTAGTCACATTTTTACTTCTAACAGATTCATGTAGACAATTAATAAAGCCTGGCAATAACAACAGATTACTTCCGATCAAAGGCGTAAATAACAATTTTCCATATCTCAATAAAATGTTAATATTGCTAAATCCTTGGTATTCAATCTGTTTTGCAATAAGTGTGTTTGGCCAAATATGTCCTGAAAGTGAATAATTGAAAAAAAGATACGGGGTTGTGATTAGGATTAACGGTAATAACAACCTGAGTGAAACTTTAAGCACATCTATTTTTCTACTGTAATACTTAACAAAAATTACTAGCATGCCTGGTCCAAGTAAGGTTAAACCTTCTGGACGGACCCACATACTCAGCCCAATCACTGTGCCAATGAGTATTGGTTGTAATTTTTTTTGTATCAACAACCAGAACACCGCAATCATTGCTAAGGAAAACAATATCGTTTCCATTCCTGAAACAGCCGCCCAAACTAAATGCCATTCAGTTGCTGCTAAAAAAATCGTGAGATACATAAAGTATTTATTGGATCGTTTACCTTCATGTGATGCCAACGATACAATTAAAATGGCCAATAATACAAAAAGAGAAATACCAAGAATGTAAGCCCATACCAACGCTGGGATATGTGCAAAGTAACCTATGGATATTAGCAAAGTCCATAATGGAGAGGTTGAACCAGCTGAAGGAGACCCAGGGTTGAAAGACCACTCTCCATAGGAGGCAAGGTTTCGGGCAAAAGTCTGATGTATCCAGGCGTCATCCAGCGGAAAACCCATTCTGAACTTGATTGTTGCGGCAAGAATGAATCCCATCGAAACGACCGAACACAATAAAAATGGAATTGCATAAACTTTATAATTCTTTATAATTTTCATTGCCTGTCAAACCTGTAAATCTGAAACTCAGAGAATTTGCCTAGATAGTCCATTCCATCCACATCACCCGATTCATAAAAAAGATTGTGTTGTTGGGGTATGAGGTTATTATCCAGTATCAAATAGTCAATTTCATAATCCGAAGCTGCGGCTTTCATTACTGCCAGATTTCCATACGGTAATACAATCGCCTGACGCATTGTTGCAGCGTTATATGCAGCAGGATTGTTGACCATTACACGGAAATCTTTCCCTCCATCTAGTTCTTTAATATATTCATCAACTGATTTATAGTCTGACCAAAGCATACCACCTGACGATGTGTATTGATTTTTTACATCTCCTCTAAAAATATAAACGGAAACAAAAATTGCAATAGCCAGGAAAAATCCGTTGAATACCAGATTAGCGCTTTTCCTATCCCAATTTCTTAATTCTATTCCCTTGGAAATGGCTATGCGCAATCCTATTGTAGCGTATATCCAGATCAAGGGCTGCAAGGCTGCTCCGGAGTGTAAAAATCCGCCTCTTCTGCCGGCAAATGGAAAAAATACGCTCATGCTGAAAAATATCACGATCCATGTAAATGTTGTCAATTTCGCAGCAGGTGACTTCCAGGATTTCAGTACCCCAATTATGGCAAGTGGCAACATGACGATATTCCCCTGCACAACCAGTGCTGTGACCAGGTTCGTTCCTAGAGCAGATGCAACATTCTTAAGTATTTCTCCAATACCGTATTGCCACCATCCCATGAATGTAATGTGTGAGGCCGGATATGAAAATAACTGGTCATACTCAATGAGAAACAGCGCTTTTGAGTTTCCTGGAGGAACGAGGGATTTAAATAACTCTATATTTCGTAAATACCAAGGGGTGGATATTAACAGGTATCCTGCAAGTGCCAGGGCAATACCTATTATTACATCTTTAGATATTAGTTTTTTGAAGATTTCCAGGTATGTATGTTTACTACCAGTTAACTGTGATGAAAATAATCCAACCACACAAACGACTAGCCATATTATCCCATCCGCCCTGCTCATGTGCATCAATCCTGCAAAAATTCCCAGGAAAATGGGAACAACCGTATTTCTCCACCCACTAAACTTACGAGTGGATAGGAAAATTATCATGGTTCCCAATAACATTGAAATCCCAAAAGAATCCGGCTCGCTGATGTACCGCAAATAGAATCCACAGAAAATGCTAAGTAAGGCTGCCAGCCAGGCGGTAAGCCTTTGTTTTGTAATCTGGAATGAAATGTTTGCTACCAGAACAGGAACAAAACCGTAGATCAACACAAATGGGATTCTCGCAAAAACAAATTCATTGCTTTGAGTTACGAACAACCCTGAAGCCGCAATAATTGAACTCAACGGCATCCAGTAAGTAAACGCTGGGTGTGGTAATCCAACTGGATTATCCAAATAATTCCAGAGAAAGTTCTGAATAAATCCATGCCCGGAGGCAAGTTCCCTTGCGACTGTGAAATAATAATCAGCATCCATATATCCCGTGTATCGACGGGTAAATAACGATACAAAACAAATTAATGTCCCACCGATAAAAAATATAAAATAATCCCGTATTTTCATTGGCTTTTCTCAAAGAAAAACATTTCCAAATCACCGATGGATCGATGGTCTTTTTCAATAAATTCACTGCGCAGCCAATCCAGGTTTGGATGGATTGCAATACCCATATCCTTGTATTCGGTGATAGTTTTCGAAAAAACTACAAATCGCACCTTTTTGTTAATACTCACAGCAGTCTGAATATCCGGCTCTGCAAAAAGATCCATTGCCTGTTGGGTTTTTATTGCCAGAGTATCATTATGAGAGCCTTGTTCATCCTTTATAAATACCTGCGGAATATTTGGATCGTATATGAGCGCGGGAAAGAAACTTAGCTTGCTGTCATGAACAACCATACAGTCCTCAGCACAACCTTCACCAACAATTTTCATTAGCTGAGAAAAATCACTCCGCGGAAAGGAATTGTAAGTATATTGGAAAGGAAGTGATATAGCTGAAATGATTGCAAAAATGACCAGTGGAATAATCGTTTGGCTTTTCGCTTTCATCATACCCATGCGGTTTTTTTCGATCGGCTCTTTGGAAATATTCCTACCACCCAGAATAATTCCAACAAATGCGTAGAAAAACAGTCCCGCTACGAGGAATGCACGCGGGACGAAGATAGGGCGCATGATCCACGATACAACAAATAAAAGGATTGGTGGTGTGATTACGAGACATAATACAAACAGTATATTTGTTCGCCGCAATTCCGATAGGGACAGCATTCTCAGAATAATGACCATTACAAATGTGATCAAAATGGCAATTGAATACAAACCCAACTGTGTTAAAGGCAATGTTCCAAGCATCGTCAATACAGATTGAATGATCTGAACCACTCCAGGTTTTGGCGTCCAGAATGCTGTTTGTATTTTATCAATTTGCCCCGGCAAGAATACCAACCATGGGAGGAAGGCAATCAGCATGATAATCTGAAACAACATATATCGGCCAAAACATCGCCAATCTTTCCTAATGATTAAGAAGAGATTCAACCCGGCTATAGTAAATACAGCCAGGTTGTGCGAGAACAAAGCTACAATCCCTGAGAGTACCAATCCAAAAGCTTTCCATTTTCCATTTCCGTTCAGGTTGGCATTTACGAAAAGATCAACAAAAAGGAGTATGTGGATCAGCAGAGCAAACTCAAGAATGACATACATGCGCAATTCTTGTGCATGGTAAATTTGGAAGGGTGAAATAGCTGTCAATATCCCTGCAATTAGCGCTGCTTTGCTATTTGCAATTCTGCAAACAATTTTTATAACTAGGTAAATCACAACCGTACTCAGGATTACATTGAGCATCCGCAAGAACCAGATCTGCTGGGATATCAATCCCCAGAAATGTAACATAAAATAATATACTGGAGGCATTGTATCCGCTGCTGTTCCAGAAATTATTTGAGGGAATTCGCGGTTGGCTAATAGGATGCTGAAAGCATCGTCATACCAGATACCTCTCCCCCCGATGTTGATGGATCTTAATACAAAGCCGATGAGTACAACAGCCAAAACCAGAAGGGAATTTTGTCTCTTAACATCCATATTTAAGGCGTAGCGCGGATTGCCACTCATTTTCAATTGGCCATCATTCTTCAATCAGCCTTGTCGGCGGTTTGATTGCCCACCATCTTACCCACCAAAGTCCGAGCAGGGTAATAACAGGTATGGGTATATACATCACTGCCTGTTCATCGTTGCCCTTCAGAGTGACAATGAATATAGTCCACAAACCAACAAACAGAACAAATATGAGGAACCCAATGAACCATCTACCCATTAATCCCCACCGTTCAATTACAATTTTCGAAATCAGGAATAACGGAGGAATCAATGCTATATAATGAGGTGTTGCAGTTCGATAGGCTACAAAATTAGTGACAACCACAGTGATGTAGGCAGTCCATAAAAAAGCGTGGATATCATTTCCGCGTGTTCGAAGCCACTCAAATCCTATATATAGGTAAAAGACTGCCATCAAAGTGGTGGTAAGTGATTCTTTGATTCCCGGAGTTATCCCGGCTAATATTGAAACAATCGATCCGATCCGATCAGTATATTCCGGGTAATTCAACATTTGCCGGATCCAGTCAATGGGCCAGCCCGGCAGCAACAACCAACCAGCACCGATCATTAGTCCCATTGAAATCATAAAGCTTGCCCAGATTCTATGCCGGCCAGATCGAATTGCCCAAATGAACACAAACAGGATTAATAAGTAACTCATTTGCGGCTTGGATGTTGACAATGCCAGCATCACACCCCCAAAATTGTCCCTATCATTCTTTATACATAACAAACCGATGACCATGAGTAAGGCGTTTATTCCTGAGAATTGCCCTAATACTATCGTCCGGATTGACACATACCAGAGCATGGAGAATAACAAAATTCCAACGAGGCTGAGCGGTGTCAGTTTCCAATTTGTCAATCGAAGACTGACAAATGTCAACGCAACGATCACAATCTCCAGCAATGTCATCCATAAAGCTCTCGCAAGTGTATATTCCATGAGCGCGAATGGTGCAAAAAATATCATTGAGTATAGTGGATATACAAAATGAGCAACATCTTCTCCCTTGGAAGCATTTGCTAATTGTCCATAGATCATCCGTTGGGCAACTTCACTGACATGTTCGGAGTATGGATTATTACCGTTGATCAGCCATTCGTGCGCACCGTTCCATCGGGCTAGAAAATCATTCCCTCCCGGATTTTGAGTAGCAAATTGGTAGTTGATCCAGGTTAATCCCCCTATCACGAGAATTAACAGTACGACCAAAAGAGAATACTTAATTAAATCATTCCTAGATTGGTTTATTATCATCTACAATCATCTTTTCTTATCTGTTTGGGTATTGTACACTTAACAAAAATCAAGGTCAATCAAGGATCACTATCAAATGCCAAAACGCATATCCATCTATCAGTATTGTATTAATCCGCTTGATCCAGCCGAGAATCTTGCAAAAGTGAAATATGCAGCCAGCCATTCCGCACTACAGAATTCATCTTTATTGGTTTTACCAGAATTATGCCTAAATGGTTATTGCTATGAAAGAATTCCTCACTATCATGAGTACTTTCTGCCATCCATCGCAACGGCTCTCAAGGAGATTGCAAAGGCAAATCGAATAGCTTTAGTTGGATCATTTATCGAATATGATGCCGGGAATTATTACAATACTTTTATTTACATAAATGCGTTTGGAGAAATCATTCATCAATATCGTAAAATCCACCTGTTCAATTTATTGGGAGAGGGAGAATTTTTCAAACCTGGATCGAATATATCCACATTCCAGACCGATGATACCACTATTGGGTCTGGGATATGCTATGACCTGAGGTTCCCTGAATTTTGTAGAAAGCTGTCTATTGATGGTGCAGAAATGATCATCCTTCCAGCAGAGTGGCCGGCAAAACGCATTGATCATTGGAAAGTATTGCTCAAAGCCCGGGCAATTGAAAATCAGGTCTTTGTTGTGGGTGTGAATTGTACAGGCAATATTTTGGATGTAGATTATGGTGGAAACAGCGCTATCATCGATCCGTGGGGAGAGTTAATAACTCATTTGGAAGAGGCTGAAGGATTGGTTACTGCTGAAATTGACTTGAATGAGATAGAATCGGTAAGAAGCAGGATCACTGTTTGGAAAGACCGTAAACCACGGTTATACTCCTAGATTTCAGTTCCTATTGAATATAACCGTAAGCCCATCCTTGTAGATAGATTGCCATTCATTATCATCCTCTGCAAGTATTCGTGCGAGATCTGATTGGCAATTTACGATTACCCAATCGACTTTGTATTTTTCCAATATCGTTTTGTAATCCTTGCTTCCGGAGTACACAAGTTCATATTCCCGGGTAAGATCTTCGCCGTAAAAATCAGTCTGCCCGTCGATAAAAACCTTTTGATCAGGCCACATTCTATAAAGCAAGTACCCTCCCCATGTGAATTCATTAAAACCATTCCCGACTTGCGGCTGCTTCTCCAAATAATCCACTGCCTGAACTGGAAAAACATCTGATAAAAAAATATTCCGGTTTTTAATAACCGGCACATTAATCGAAATTAAAATAATAACCAGAGAACTAATGACAATTGACAGACCAGGCAAAATCACGAAAGTGTTTCGTTTATAATCGGCAACCTGATTTTCGTCCCGCTTGAATTCATTTATCTTTTTTTGTTTTATTTCGTTAAATAAAGAACTAATGATGGGCAGGCCAATAATGATGGCAAGTGGAATATTTCTGGCGCTAATCAATCCAAAGATACACCAGATGCTTAGTTGCAACACATCGACTATTGAAACTTTCTTACGAACAATAAATAATAACACCGCAACGAAAAATAAAAATATTAGATAAGGAATAAATGGAGCTGAAAGCAGACCAGGGGGTTGATATTCAATAGTGTGTGAGGTTAAATATGAGCTGCCGAGAAAACCAGAGACTGTATCAAGGATTTTGTACCCAACAGGGTTGATGAATATTGCAACACTTGCGCTGGCCAATACGATAATCTTACCAAGTATCTGCCTGGCTTTTACATGCAATTCATTATTTTTTAACTGGTCGAAAGCGCTTCCCAGATTGTCAATCAATAAATAAACAATCCCTGTAACAAAAGCACCATGGGTATTAACCCAGACAACCATAATAATTCCCAGCAAGATACTCTTTAAAACCAATCGATGATTGCTCTTATAAACCAATATCCAAACAATTAAGAACAGGAAAGTGAAAACATGCGGACGACTCAGCCAGTGAATACTGGAAGCAGCGATTCCAACCAGTATGAGCAATATGGAAAGGTAAAATGATCTGCTAATAGAGATGACTACATAACTTATCCAATACCAGGTTAATCCAATCACAAAACCGGTGAGAAGCACTACACCAGTTAAACCCTGCCAGAGGTTTATAAATGCAAATGCTACCTCTGCCAGCCATTCATGCGGTGTGAATGGCTTTCCAAGCATCGTATAGGAAAAGATATCTCGAACAGGTATTTTTCCTGAGTCTATGATGTATTCCCCTACTGTAATATGGCGGCCCAAATCGCCATCCATATTTAATACGCGGGGTCCAAGCACAATGCATCCTGTGAAGACAGCTATAAAAAAGATAGTTGCAAAAAAGATATTGAATATCTGATTTTGCTTTTCTGATTTTCCAATCAAGGGCGGTTTACTCCAAATCCAATCTCTTCAGGTAACACTTTCCTGCTCAGATCAAAATAAATTTGAAAATCCCCAATAGATTTTTTCTTCCAGGTTACGCCCAGGGTTGTCAATTCTGCAACAAGTTGTTTATCCAAGTTAAGGTTATTGGAAGTGATGTACACAGGATTTTCCGAATTTTTCACCATCTCAGAATAAGGCTTGTAACGGTCGTCCCGCGTTGTATGCCTCAAATCAGCATGATAAGGCAAAGCGGGAACGAGTATTACAGTTTCTTTGGATTTGAAAATGACCGGGTAAGCTGTCCAGTATGTTGAATAGCCGTAAAGGTTGTTCGTTTCTTTAAGAAACCCGATAAGTTCCTCATCATAAATGTGGTCAACCTCCGTTCCAGGAGCAAATTGTGTGGACATGCCATATTGAGATTCGACAATGGCTTGAATAGCTCCTCCGATATTGTAAATAGCAAGAAGCATTATGATGCCCCATCTTAACCAGAGTCTCCTATTTTGTTCTCTGATAAACCACAACCCAGCCGCCAAGCTCAGAGAGATCTGGAAAGGCAGGAAATACCTCCCTGATGGATCAGCGCCAAATGGCGTTGCTATGAAAGCCGGGATAAGGATTAGAACAGGTAACCAGATTCTTAGTGTTAATTCCGGGGTTCCTCTTTTGCACCCATTTCGAATTATATATAACCAGCAAAAAGCAATCACTGGAATAAGTGGCAGTAACAACCAGCTCACATTCCAAGGAGGGCGGAATCCCAATATCGCTGTTATTCCGAAGACCAGCAAATTGATGGTATGCATCCATAGTTGGCTGAAGTACGGCTGTCCCGTTACCGCGATAGCGCTGCCGGATAATTCCTGAATAAAGACCAAACCGCCATTTCTTATCATGTGTGAAAGTACTGGCAATGCACCCAACAATAATCCAACCAGGATTGTGCTTATTTGTATAACAATTAACTTTGGTTTTATTCTCTGTTTGATCGTTGAAATAGTCACCATCACTAAAGCGCTGATACTAAAAATGAGAGTAATTCCCAATACCCATAATCCAAATCCGATAAGGGCTCCTAATGTTATGTTTAGCGCCATAAATCTTACTCGCCGAACTGGATTGGGAAGTTCTTTTTCGATCAGGTTGCCGACTAACAATAATGCTATGCCAATGATCAATGCTTCAAGATATCCACCCAATGTAACAGTCGTATAAAGTAAAAAATTGACCGGGGCTGCCGCTATGAAAAGGACCGTAATCAATGCTCCTTTGTGAGAGTTTAATATTAATTTTGCGTACTCGTAAATTATCACGCTCAAGATCAAAAATAGGACGGATTGGCTGATCCGGATTGCTGAAATGGACGTCCCGAACATTTGAAATGCCCCTGCGATCAGGTAGCCATCCAGGCTGCCCATATAAGCTTGTCCATAAAAAAAGGTCGGCGTCCCACCCTCGAGAATGTGAGATGCCATTATTCCAACGATAGCCTCATCACTATTGAATGGTACCTTTTCGAGGAGAATGAAAATCCAGCGGAAAACTATACTAAACAGAATGATTAATGCAGCATATATTCTGTGCTTGTGCGGCTGCTTAATATTTTGATTGTTGACCAGATAGGTTTCAGACATATAATTCCATTATGCGTAGATATCTTCCTATAATATTAATCATAATCGCACTGTCTGCAAGATTAATTCCCGGACCTCGAATAATTGATGATTCTTATATCACATTTCGGTATTCTCGTAATATTTTAGCGGGTAATGGCTTTACCTTCAATCCGGGAGAGCGTGTCCTTGGAACAACCACCCCGCTTTACACACTTATTCTTACAGGAGTCGGTAGTATATTCGGCGGTTCGAACGCCCCTTTTCCTGAAATTTCGTGGATACTGAATGCTATTCTCGATGCAATCGCTTGTATGGTGCTTCTCCAGGTCGGAAAAAAGATGGCATCCAATCAGGTTGGAATGATCGCTGCGCTTGCATGGGCGGTCGCGCCATTCAGCGTTACATTCTCCATCGGTGGTCTGGAGACCAGCTTGTTTGTGTTATTGCTCGTCCTGACTTCATATTTCTATTTATATAGCAAGCCTTATGGTATTTGGCTATGCGCATTTTTTATGATTCTCACCAGGCCAGACGCATTGATCTTTATCTTACCCATGATCGCCTTTCCTTTAATCCATAAAAGCCTGAGAAGAATTTATAAGGTTAAACCAATTATATTGGCAAGTATCCCCCTAGTCGCCTGGATCATTTTTAGTTCAATATATTTTGGCAGCCCCCTGCCTCATTCGGTGACAGCTAAATCTGTGGCGTATCTTCTCCCGGAAAACGCCGCCTTCATTCGGTTTCTGCAGCATTATCTAACCCCTTTCAATGAGCAATATACCTTCGGTCAGAGCTTCCTTTATGCAGGTTTGGTTCTCTATCCTTTGTTATTTATCTTTGGTAGTTTAGCAATCATCCGCAAGGGATATTATTATCTGCCCATTCTAGTTTATCCACTCCTGTACTTTCTCACATTCTCGCTCGCTCATCCACTAATTTTCCGCTGGTATCTATCGCCGCCTTTACCGTTCTATATCCTCATTCTCCTGACTGGAGCCGAATCGCTCCTGACAAAGATAGTAACTATGTTGAAAGGGAAATGGGCTCCATCTACCTGGGTAATAATTCTCATCACATCAATTTTATGTCTCCCAGTCGTCATTTCGTTGAACAGTTGGGTAATAATAACGGATCATGGTAATATCGCGCCTTCCCCTGAAATGGCCTGGGTCAAATTGGAAGAAATTTATCAGAGGGCTGCTAAAGATGCAGTAGCAATCACTTTTCCAGACTCGGTTATTGCCGCAGGCGATGTAGGAGTCCTCGGTTATGACACCAGCCGTAAAATCCTGGATACAGTCGGGTTGAATTCCCCTGTTTCAACAAAATACTACCCACTACCTGCCGAGGATTACGTCATCAATTATGCCATCCCCACCCAACTCATTCTGGATGAACAGCCCGATCTGGTGATCTTTCTTGAAGTTTATGGAAGGAACACTCTGCTACAATCAACTGCTTTCTTGTCCAGTTATCGTTTGGTTAATGATTATCCGACAGATCTCTATGGCAGCAGGAATATGCTGATGTACCAGAGGATTAACTAATATGACTCGCTCTCGTTTGGAGAAAATCCTCCCTGCATCTTTACTGCTCATATATCTAATACTTTTTTTCGCAACGATGAGCTCCGTTCCTTTTCACCCGGATGAAGCCACCCAGATATATATGAGCAGGGACCTGAAAATTTTGTTTTCATCTCCAAAACAACTTAATTACCAATTCGAACAGGATCTATCTTCCATCCAAAGATATCGCCTTATCGATGCTCCGCTACCCCGCACAATTATTGGAATCGCCTATGCCATTACAAACACCGAACAGATAAACTCCGATTGGAATTGGTCACGTAGTTGGGAGGAAAATACTGAAAACGGAGCTCTCCCATCCAACCAGAAACTACTTATCGCCCGCCTGAGCCTTGGGTTATTTGTTCCTTTGGGATTATTTCTGTTCTATCTCATCTTTAAAAATGTTTCCAATTGGCAAATCAGTCTGTTTGTTACTGTTTTGCTTGGCCTTAATTCTTTATTCCTTGTCCACACCAGGAGGGCAATGGCAGAAGGGTTGGCTTTTACTTTATATATGGCTGCGCTCTACTTGATGATCCACAAGCCAAAAAGTGCATTGCTCATCGGAATTCTTTCCGGGCTTGCAATCCAGTCGAAACAGACGAGCTTACCATTGTTGTTATTTCCCCTGCTCTACTGGGTCATGTATGGAATTGTCCATAAAGGATATTTTGAAATGACAAGGAAAGTTGTGTTTTTCCTGGGATCGGTTTTGGTTATTCACTATCTATTAAACCCGGTAATATGGATGGATCCACTTAGGTTAACAATTTTGCAATTTCAGACGAGGCTGGCTTTCTCACAGAACCAGGCTACAGAGTACCTAGCTTTATCCAGCCCGCTGGCCGTTTCAGGTTTTATCTCTCGTTTTACTGCCTGGCTTGCAAATACCTTTTTTGCAACCGCTGCTTATTTCGATGTCGGAAATTACGCTATTGATCTTTCCTCACAAATCGCTTTGTACAAGTCGCTTATCTTTCATCGTCTCATAAATGGTTGGTTCAGTGGTGTAATAATTCTCATATTAAATTTGTTCGGTATGATTCTTTCATTGAATAAACCTGTCGTCAATAATATTACAAATTCGCGCACCATTCAAATACTCTTGGCAATTACAATCTTGCAGACGATCTTTTCTATTTTTATGCTCCCTATCACTTTTCAAAGGTATTATTTGATCAACATTGTGATTGCATTCTTTTGGTTTGGGGTTGGTTTGAATATTTTTGTCACCACGATCTCTCAATTTCGATATAAGTTAGCATCAAATAAAAAAGGACCTGCTGGTTAGGCAAGGTCCTTTATTGTGAGTATTGATATCTCTACTTTATTGCACGGACTTCTTTTTTACTCGTGACCACCGCCCAAATTAGTATGGCAAACAAAGCAGCGGCGAATAACCAGAAACCGACTGTTGGGTTTTGATACTTTACGATCACAGGTGCTGCCAGTAATGAAACCAGGTTAACAACTTTGATCATCGGATTCAGCGCAGGACCAGCAGTATCCTTCAATGGATCGCCAACGGTATCTCCGACAACACCTGCTTTATGCCTCTCAGACCCCTTGCCGGTGTTCGCAGCCAGGTCTCGTGGCTCGTCTTCAATGGCTTTTTTCGCATTATCCCAGGCGCCGCCAGCATTGGACATGAATACTGCCAATAACTGACCACTCAAAATGACACCTGCCAGGAATCCGCCTAGCGCTTCCACTTTCAGGACCATCCCGACCAATAGTGGCATCACCACTGAAATCGCAGCCAGGGGTACAAGTTCTTTCTGTGCTGAGCGGGTTGAAATACCAACCACCTGGGCATAATCTGGAATTACTGTGCCTTCCATAATTCCTGGAATTTTAAACTGACGTCTCACTTCATCCACGATCTCTGCTGCTGCACGTGATACTGCACGGATGGAGAGTGAACTGAACAACCATGGTAATGCGCCTCCCAGAAGGAAACCAATAAATACCCTGGTGTCATTTATCCGAATATCAGTAAGGATGGGAATATTGAGTTGTTCTTGCACTCTTCCAATATCGACGATAAACGAGGCGAACAAGCTTACTGCGGCTATGACCGCTGATGCTATAGCAACTCCTTTAGTGATGGCTTTCGTTGTATTTCCAACCGCATCCAGGTCAGCCATGATCTGGCGGGCCTTTAGGGTATTCTCATCATCTAAATCATGCCAGGCCATCTCGCCAATGCCATTCGCATTATCAGAAATCGGACCGTAACTATCCATCGCCACATTGTTACCAGTGTGGCTAAGCATACCTATACCAACCATGGCGACAGCATAAAGAACATAGATTGCACCTTGCGCCTGATACAGAAAATATGAGAAGATGAAACTGATCGCAATAACCACCAATGCCCACACACTGGATTCCATACCTACTGATAAGCCGGAGAGGATCAAAGTGGCAGGGCCGGTGTTGGCTGATTTGACAATCTCTTTGACAGGTGCTTTCCGCGTAGATGTGAAGTAAGATGTCAATGGATTAAAGACAACAGCCAGACCTACACCAATGGAGGTCAACATGGCCAATCGCCAATCACCTGCGTATAAAATTGCTACAATAAATGAGAAGATCACCGTATTCACACTGGAAACTTCGTATGAGCGGAACATGGATTCTTCGGCGTCATGCGCCCTCAAGAATTTGATGGGGAATTTTTCCCAGATCGGTACAGTAAATGTCCCAAGGATTGAGCTAATTACACCTATACCACGAATAATAAGAGGATAGACTATCCATTTCAAGCTATGTGACGGATCGATTGCAACCAGTGATAATCCAAGGATTAATGCTGACACGATGGTCACTTCGTAACTTTCAAAAATATCCGCCGCCATACCAGCACAGTCGCCAACATTATCACCAACCAGGTCGGCAATAACAGCAGCATTTCTGGGGTCATCTTCAGGAATGTCTTTCTCAACCTTTCCAACCAGATCAGCGCCGACGTCAGCAGCTTTGGTGTAAATTCCACCACCGACTCGCATAAACAAAGCCAGCAAGGTTCCACCGAAACCAAAGCCCAATAAGGCATCTGGAGCGGCTGTTCCAAAAACAATAAAAATAACAGTACCGCCTAACAACCCTAACCCGTCTGTAAGCATACCGGTAACTGTACCAGCGTAATATGCGATGGAGAGTGCTTCATTGAATCCCCGGCGGGATGCTGCTGCCGCCCGCACATTTGCCTGGATTGCCATACGCATACCAAGCTGACCAACGATCAGGGAGAACGAAGCTCCAAGAATGAAGGCGACTGTTCTTCCAATAGCTATAATGGTCGTGGTATTTTGCGGAAATTCTTCCAACGCTTCTTTACTGGGCGGAACCACTGCAACGCTCAGAAATAGTGCGATACCAAGTAAAACGATAGCCGGTAAAATTGTCTTGAGCTGTTGATTAAGATAGGAATCTGCACCGATTCGAATTGCATTCCAGACTTCCTGCATTTTCTCGGTGCCTTTATCCTTTTTCATTACAACACCGCGCAGCAGCCAGGCATAGATCAGGCTGATAAATGCAGTGATTAACACTGCAACAATTGCCCACTGTTCGAATCCGTTCAAACCGTGTCTTGCCAATCCAAGAATATTCGTTTCCATAGAACCTCCATTAGAACTAAGTTTGAATGAAGCATTAAATAAAAGACTATTTTACCGTAATACCTCACTTTATTACAATAAAATGGTTAACATTAGTAATAGATTAGAAGTTCATTTGGTACTTGACTTTACTACCTTGCTTGTTGTATATTTTTACAGGTCAACTTAAATATTACTCAAAATTGTAATTATCTGGTTGCCTGGCGAATTGTCTGGGCAATCCATTTTTTTGTAAGGAGCTGCCAATGATAGAAGTTGAAGGCTTAACCAAAGACTACGGCGACCGGCGTGCAATTGATGGTCTAAGTTTTACTGCCGGGAAAGGCGAGATCCTCGGTTTCCTCGGTCCAAATGGCGCTGGTAAAACCACAACCATGCGGATCTTAACTGGCTATATGCCTCCCACTAGTGGCATCGCCCGCATTGGTGGTTTTGACGTTATTCAAAATTCAATCGAAGTAAGGCGCTTGGTAGGATATTTACCGGAGACTGTACCGCTCTATAATGATATGACTCTCTACGCTTATTTGAAATACATGGCAGATCTTCGCCATCTGGATAACGCAGAAACCATGGTCGAAGAAGCTTTGGCAATGGTGCATCTGGAAGATCGTGCTAATGGATATATTAGCAACCTGTCAAAAGGAATGCGTCAGCGCATTGGTCTTGCACAGGCACTACTTCACCACCCTGATGTTTTGATCCTGGATGAACCCACTATTGGGTTAGACCCGGCACAGATTATTGAGGTCCGCAATATTATCCGTAAAATTGGAAAAGAAAAGACTGTATTGCTTTCGACACATATCCTATCAGAAGCACAACAACTCTGCGATCGGGTTTTGATTATTAATAAAGGGAAAATCGTCGTTGAAGACACTCCTGAACAGCTCCAACTGCGGCTATCCGGCGCCAAACATGTAATGCTCAGGGTAGATGGCTCAATAGACGGTCTGATAGATCCCTTGAAAAAACTTAAGGGCATTGAAGATATAAGGAAATATGCAGACGATACATTGGAGATAAATGTATCACCGGCAATCGATGCCAGACCAGATATCGCGCGTACTGTAGTGAAAAAAGGATTCGACCTTCTGGAATTGCGGGCCGCAAGCTTAAGCCTCGAAGAGATATTCCTTCAACTAACCCACGAGGATGTTGCCCCGCCGGAACTGGTTGAGGTGAATGAAGAATATCCAGAATATGCTCAGGAATGATGGGTGAAAAATGAGAAACATTTGGACGATCGCCAAACGCGAATTTAATTTATACATCATCAGCCCCATTGCTTATGCAGTTGCATTTCTAATAATGCTAATTTTGGGGATCATTTTCTATGCGAACATGTTAGTAGCTGTAGTTAACCAATACGCACCGACTGTTCAGTTTATTGTCAGCCCTTTGGTAACCCTTTTCCTTTTCACAACTCCTGCGCTAACAATGAGAACCATTGCCGATGAGCAGAGAATGGGAACATTGGAAACCTTGCTTACTGCCCCGGTAAGGGACTGGGAGTTAATTGTTGGAAAATGGTTGGGGAGTTTCCTCTTCTATCTTGCGGTAATTGCTCTAACATTGGTATTTCCCCTTGTCCTTAACATATTTGTCAAACCAGGAATCGATCAAGGTTTGTTGGTAGCCGCATACCTCGGAGTGATCCTCCTCGTGGCTGTCTTTGTGGCCATCGGTGTGTTTGCGTCAAGTTTGTTCAGCAATCAAATAGCAGCCTTTTTCACAGCCCTGGGTATTTTACTTGTGTTCTGGATGATAGGGTATCCATCAAAAATTCTCCCGGCAGGTGGTAGTCAGCTCTTCGCTTATCTGGATCTAAGTGAACATTTCTACAATACATTCCTGCGAGGTATCGTTGAATTAAAAGATATTATCTATTATCTCAGCGTCACCGTTCTTGCTCTCTTCCTTGGAACGATGTCTGTTGAAACGAGGAGATGGCGATAATGAATTCTGAATGGCGTAAATATGCTCCAATTGGTCTAATCGTTTCGGCAGCCGCCATAATTTTTTCCGGCGCCTATTATTTTGTTGTTAGAAAATTTGACATACCGCTGCAACTCGGTTTGGCCTTTGTGTTAGTAGGGGTCGCAGTTTTTGCTGTTCTGGACCCTGAAAGGGTCAGGAAATTCTTCACTGGCCGGCAAGTTAAATATGGCAGTAATTTTGTTATTTTTACTGTCGCGGTACTGGGTATCCTGACAGTAACCAATTTCCTGGTTAACAAATACTCTGTCAAATGGGATTTGACAGAAGATCAAAGCAACACACTGGCCCCTGAGACCATTACAGCAATTAAAAGCTTACCAGACAAGGTCACGGCGATTGCCTTCTTTTCTCCACAGTTTTCGTCAGACCAGGCATCCAAGCTTCTTGAGAACTTAAAATCCAATAGCAGTGGAATGTTTGATTATAAATTCATCGACCCGGTGGCAGACCCAATAACTGCAAACAATTATAAGATCACTGCCGACGGTACAATTGTCCTGACCATGATGGATCAACAAACCCAGGTCAAGCTGGTGACAGAAGAAGAAATTGTCACCTCCATAATTAAATTGATCAACCCCATCCAGCATGCAGTTTACTTCCTGACCGGACACGGCGAACATGATTCACTCGGAAGCGATGATAATTCATATGGGCAGGTAAAAGCTGTTCTTGAATCCAAGAATTACAAAATCAGCCCATTAAACTTATTGGCAAGTTCACAAATTCCTGGTGATGCCGAAGTAATTATCATTGCTGGACCTATCAAACCAATTACCCCTGAAGAAACGACACTTCTTAAGCAATTTGTAGATTCCGGTAATTCACTTCTCGTCCTCGAAAATCCTCTCCCGATGACACAATTCGGTGCCTCTCCTGATCCATTGGCTGAATATTTAGCGACGGATTGGGGTATCACTCTCAACAACGACTTCGTAATTGATCCAAATTCGCAATCTCCATCTCAGGCTGTGGCAAATGAATATGGCGATCATCCAATTGTACAAAAGCTCGCCGGTCTGATAACCGTCTTCCCCTCAGCTCGCAGTGTGATTGCTTCTAGTAATCCCCCGAATGGTATCATGTTGACGCCTTTGGTATGGACTGCCCAGCAGGCATGGGGTGAAGTCGACTTAGTAGGTTTACAGCAAAACCAGGTGAAATTTGATAATGATGTTGATTTTCCTGGTCCTGTTTCACTGGCTGTGGCTGGACTAAATCCAGCCACAAATGGAAGGGTTGTTGTTGTAGGCAACACAAACTTCGCGATCAATAAGAACTTTTCTGCTTACGGCAATGCCGATTTTATGACCAATTCGGTTGATTGGGCAGCTCAGCAGGATAAGCTCATCAATTTAACGCCAAAGAAAACCACCCAGAGGATTCTGGTCCCCCCCCAGAACCTGGTGATGAATCTGCTTGTGCTCGGTTCTGTGATATTAGTTCCTGGGTTGATCCTAATTGTAGGCATCATTGTCTGGTCACAGCGCAGGAAAAGAGGCTAGGAATGATTCGGCGCCCTGCTTGGATAGCCATTGTAGTTTTTATTCTGTTGGCTTCCATTACTTTATTCCTCGAAAAACGTGGGGATGATCTGCCGTCTTCAAAAGTAACTCCCACTCCTACGGTCTATAAAGTAGTGCTTCATGACGAGTCGGATTTAACGAAGATTTTCTTGATGAGAAATAGCCAGGAGATAATCGCCACAAAAGATGCTTCTTTGGGGTGGATAATCTTGACTCCCGAAGATGTGAGCGATGGCAGTGGAATCTTACTTGAAAAAATTTCAGAGATATTATCATTTAAGGTTTACAGAACACTACCGGCTGACACTTCAGACTCGTCAATGGGAACAAAATTGCAATCTGCAATAAAAATATCTCTCGAGTATTCCGACGGGCAGAAGGACGTGATCCTCATTGGTGATCCAACACCGATCGAATCGGGTTATTATGCCCGCCTTCAGAACGGAGACGCGGTTATTTTAAATAAATTAAGTGTCGAAAATGTCGCAGATCTATTTTCACAGTTTTATCCTCTCCAAACACCCCCGGAAATTGGAGCGACTATTACAGTTCAACCATAAAACAACCGATATTATTTTTCCTAAACTATTAACAAAGATGTACAGGTATTGAAATTGAATCTAAATCGGAGTATTCTAAGTTAGCTACATATACAAATCATACCCGATAAGCAAATACAAAACGGCAGATCTGTTGAAAAGCATGGTGGGATACTATTGCTAAGTATTGCTTGTCTTTTAAAGGATTAGTTTTAACTATGATGGATGACATGATTATCAATTTAGTCGAAGAAGAAGAGGAAGAATTTCCTGCCATTGCCCGTTTAATTGATCTTGGTCGGCAGAAATCGTATGTAACGATTGACGACATTCTTCATTTCTTCCCGGACGCAGAACAGGATGTTGAGCAACTGGAGGAGGCGTTTGCTGCCCTTCTCAGCGCGGGTATCCCATACATTGAAGACCTTTCATTGATTGAAGGTCCGAACGAAGAAGACCTTTCTTCCGAAGAAGAGGAAGAAGACGAGCGCGCCGATAGCATTGTTGACGATCTGGCCAATATTGATACCAATGACACAATTGGTCTCTATCTAAAGGAAGTCAGCCGGGTTCCATTGCTCAATGCTGAGGAAGAAGTTACACTCGCCCAGCGTATCGAACTTGGCCGCCTGTCACGCGAAGAACTTGCCAAAGGCAATGTAGTTTCCCGGCGGAGAATGGAATTACGGGCCCTCATTGAAGATGGTTGGTCTGCAAGAGAGCACCTCATCACAGCGAATAGTCGTCTTGTAATTTCCGTAGCCAAAAAATACATGGGGCGTGGTGTGCCATTCCTTGACCTGATCCAGGAAGGCAATATCGGTTTAATAAGAGCGACAAAGAAGTTTGACTACCGTCGTGGTCATAAATTCAGTACATATGCAACCTGGTGGATCAGGCAGGCTGTTACCCGTGCTATCGCCGACCAAGGTCGTACAATTCGCGTTCCGGTTCATATGGGTGATCAGATCAACAAGCTACTACGGGTCCAGCACCAATTGACGCAACGCCTTGGCCGCGAACCAAGTGTGGAAGAATTAGCCGGCGCACTGGATGTTCCACCTAAAAAAGTAGAGAATATGATCCAGGTAGCTCGCAGGCCACTTTCACTTGAAACACCAACAGATGATGAGGAAGACTCTGTGTTGGGAGATTTCATCGAAGATGATCAGGCTCCACCGCCAGATGAAAGTGCTACATACAACTTGTTACGCGAACATATTGAAGAGGTCTTAAACTCGCTACCTCCCCGGGAAGTGAGAATATTACAGCTGCGGTATGGCTTACTTGATGGCCAGGCATATACCCTGGAGGAAGTCGGTCGCAAGATGGGAGTAACTCGTGAGCGGGTTCGTCAAATTGAAGCTCAGGCATTAAGTCGTCTGCGCCATCCAACAATCCGCAGAAAATTACGTGATTATTTGGGAGAATAATTATCCAAAAAAGAGGTGGAAGATGCGATGACGCTTCCACCTCTTTTCTTACATTTTAATATCCATCCGGTATGATACTTGCATAACTAATTCAGTTGATGCATACTATTTAAGGGAGGAACCCTGAAATGGCTAATATTTCTTTAAGAGCTTATAACCGCGAGATCAGTAATCTGATTGATCGTGGGCAAACTGATGAAGCGGTTGCTCATTGCCAGTACATACTACAAACTTATCCAAAATATATCGAAACATACCGGCTGCTTGGAAAAGCTTACCTCGAAGGCCGTCAGCATCAAGAAGCCATGGATGTATTTCAGCGAGTCCTCTCTGTTTCTCCTGATGATTTCATTACCCAAGTAGGAATGAGTATTATTAAGGAGGAAGAGGACAACCTCGCTGCTTCGATCTGGCATATGGAACGTGCATTCGAAGTACAACCATCCAACCAGGCGATTCAGGATGAGTTAAAACACCTTTACGGAAAGCGGGATGGCGAAGAACCTCTAAAAATTCGCTTAACCAGAGGTGCGCTCTGCCGCATGTATGCCCGCGGAAATCAATACCGTCAGGCAGTTGCTGAAATAAAATCACTCCTTACCGAAACTCCTGATCGTGTGGATTTGGAAATTCTCCTCGCGAGAATGTATTACAGTTTGAATATGAAATCAGAAGCCACTGATTTATGCAATAAGTTGCTGGGTAAATTTCCACATTGTCTTGAAGCAAACCGTATCATGTATAAAATTCTCCTGGATTCTGGCAAAAAACAGGATGCTGAATCCTATAAACAGAAAATTATCGGCCTGGATCCATATGAGAGTCTTATCAATGATACGTATCCATCCTCAGAGCAGGTGCCTGAGGATATGGTTTCCATTGCGAAACTGGTATATGATCCCAATGCAAAGCCAGTTCCGACTGCACAACAAATTGATGTAGCTCCACCTCCTGAAAAGGAATCTGCACCGGATTGGGTTGTATCAGATCTCACAGGTGGTGATGTCGACCTCGGAGAAAAAGGTTTCACCCGAATTCTCGATTCAACTACATTACCTCCAGAAGAGCACTCAGCTGAACCACCTGTTGAAGCCAAGGCTTCTGCCGCTGCTCCGGTAACGAAAGTCGATGAAACAGTTCAAGAAGAAAAGGATTTAATCATAGAAGATCGACAAAATATTGTCGTTGACCTTCCCGATGAAACATCCACCTCAACCCAGCAGGTAGAAATGGAAACAGAGAGCGATGAATTGCCTGATTGGTTGAAGGATACCGGCAAATCATCAGCAGAAACAGAAGAGGAAATTCCGGATTGGTTAAAAGCTTCTGGTTGGGCTGCTGCAGGGACGATCGAAGAGGATGCCCCTCCAACATCAGTCATTCATATTGAAGAGGGGCAGGAAGAAGAAACCCCTGATGTTCCCATCGCGCCTGCAGAAATTCCAGATTGGGTACAAGGCTTGGCTCCAGCCGTTGACGAAATGGGCGTGGAACCAGATCAAATAGTTGTTCCGGAAGAAGTCTCTGAGGAAACAAGCACAAAATTGAACGAGTGGCTATCTGAAGAACCTGCGGTAGAAGATAAAGCTTCTTCAGGAGGCACAGCCTCCCTTCATCTACCAAACGAAGAAGATGAAGAAGTTGATGAGGCATCAACCCCGGATTGGCTGAAAGGTTTGGATGAGCAAGCCAAAAAAACAAAGGGTCAGCCCGCCGCGTTCTCGCTTGAGGGAACACCGCAAACACAGGATGGTCCTTCGATACCAAAATCCCCGGTTCCTCAGCCTACTCAAACTGACAAGTTGGATTTGGAAGACGACTTCCCTATTGCTGGCGGAACATCGATTCTCTCTCCCGATGATGTGCCGGATTGGCTGCAAGACCTTGCGGCCGTACCGGATTCTGAAGGGGTTGTTGAAGTAGTCGTAGAACCAGAACAACCTCCCAGATCAATGAGTATTGAAGAACCCACCCGCCCATCTCCACGGGGAGTTCGAACCTCCTCAGGAGATATTAACAACCGCCCTTCCGCCGGAAGATAATGTACCTGAATGGTTATCAGAGTTTCCGGTTGAACCTAATAACAAAATTACCCAAACACTACCTGTAACTCCTGAAGAGATGGCTGGTGAAATGCCGTCATGGTTGAGCATGTTAGATGACGACACGAGCGAACATTCCGAACCGGTGGCTAAAGTAGATTCACTGGAAACCCCAATTGTTACCCAGAAGTTGGAACCAGCCCCCACAGAGAAATTAGAGCAAGCGGAGTCGGCTGAAGATAAACCAACAACTTCAATTCTGCCGCAGAATCCAGAAGATCAGGCAGATGAATTACCCGAATGGTTAAAGGAATTGGATGGTTATCCCGAAGGAAGTAGCCCGATTGCAGATGCGGCGCAATCCTCTGAGGATGAATTCCCGGATTGGCTAAAAGGCTTTGGAGATTCAGAACCGGTTGATTCAGCTCCAATCACACCTGCTTCTTTGGAAGAAGCTCAAGAAAGCGAAGAGGAAGTTCCCAACTGGTTAAGTGATCTCGATTTAAAAGGGTCATCCATTGAATCATCTGCGGTTGATGTTCCAGATTGGTTAAAAGGAGAAGCCCCGGAACCCACTGCAACTGAGGAAGAAGTGATTGATTTCGTAGCTGAACCATCGCTTGATATACAATCTTCTCCAGAACTGGTCGAATCCGTGGTAACGGAATCAGCAGATGCAGTCCCGCTAATAGAAGAGAACGAAGTACCGGAGAGTGTAATTGAAGATCTGATCGACGTGGCAGAACAGCTGCCAATATCAGATGAAATAATTGCTCCAATCGAAGAAGCTGTCCTACCTGAAGTAATTTCAGAAAATGACCCAGATGAGATCCTCACGGTAGAATCTGTTGCAGAAGAAATGCCTGTCGAAGAACCAGTGATTGAGGAATCCGAAGTAGATTCTGCCGAACTCAATGAGGCTTTATCTGAAATATCGGAAGAAGGGACTGCGAAAGTTGAACCAGAAGTGGTGGAACTGGACGAAGAACCTCTTCCTGAAATGGTAATTGAGCAGGTCGACACCAGTTTTGAAGAACAACCTGTCAGCGAAGAGGATGTTCTACCCCTTGCAGAAGAGGAAACTATTGAACCTTCTGAACTACCACAAGAGTTAGAAAAGGTAGAAATTACTGAAGATACTACTGTTGAAATCCAAGATGAAGTTATTCTACCAGTAGAAGTCCCAGAGGAAACAACTGAGTCAATAATCGAAGAACCGGAACCTGTTTCAGAAATAGCGGATGAGGTAATCGTCCAAATTGAGGAAGTTGTTGAAGCTGAGGTGGTCGCAGAAGAAACTGTGGTCGAAACTGAACCATCCAAGGCTGATGAGGATATCTTCGAAACAGAGTCAGAAGAATCAGCTCTTGAACCGCAGGGAACGGTACTGGTCGAAGCAGAGGAAATACAAAGTGAAGAACTTGATTCGACAATTCAAGAAACTGAAGTTGAGTTCGATTCATCTCTCGAAAAAGCAATCCAGCTGATACAATCAGAGGATCTGGAAAGCGCCCAAAAAGAATTCGAGCGCCTGGTCTATGCAGAAAAGAATCTTGATGGCATCATTGAACAACTATCAGCAGCAACTGAGAAATATCCAACTGATTTTGGTTTATGGATGACATTAGGTGACGCTTTTGGACGCTCTGGTAAATTACAAAAAGCATTGGATTCTTATTCCAAGGCGGAAGAGTATTTGCAATAACAAAATTTTGTGGTATCTTTTTCAACTCGGGATCAAACCCGAGTTGATTTATGAATCCTTGTTGAGGTGATTATGGAACGAACATTAATATTAATAAAGCCAGATGGTGTGCAAAGAGGTTTGATCGGTGAAATCATTAAACGACTTGAATCCCGTGGGATAAAACTTGTTGCAGCAAAGTTTATGACTGTTGACAAAAACCTCGCTGAAATTCACTATAAGGAACACATTGGAAAACCTTTTTATCCTGGATTATTGCGCTATATCTGTTCATCACCTGTGATGGCAATGGTTTGGGAGGGTAGAAATGTCGTGGCTGTTGTTCGTCAGACAATGGGAAAAACAAATCCAGCAGATGCTGATCCAGGCACAATTCGCCATGATTTTGCTCTTATCCCGGAACGTAATTTAACTCACGCATCAGATAAACCTGAACGTGGTGAAGAGGAGATTGCGCTCTGGTTTAAGCCGGAAGAACTGATGGTTTGGGATAGAAACGCAGACGAGTGGATTTACAATTTATAACCATAATTTCCTTGACGGCATTAAGTTGATGTGATATTATTTTTGTCGCTCGGGGGCGTGGTGTAGTGGTTTAACATGCGGCCCTGTCAAGGCCGAGACCGCGGGTTCAAATCCCGTCGCTCCCGCCACATAACTAAAAGAAAGACTGCACCAGCGGTCTTTTTTTTTGTTTTCTAATTTCGCCTCACATGAAGGTGCTAACGCTCCTGCAATTATGATAAGAAAGCCTGCACCGAAAATCTTTTTATAATTGTGTCTTTAAGAAGATTGTTCATACATATTTATTAAGGAACATAGTAATTACTTTGTGTGCTATAATTAATAGGTTGTCAATTTGGCAACTGTAAGTTATCGCGCTCGGTTAGTTAGACCTTGCCGGTTTCGGCAAGGTGTTTTTTTGTCTAGGAGACTTTTATTTTATGGCAGCACAATTTTCAAATCTGGGTTTAACGCCTTCCTTTTTGCAGGCAGTAGAAACCCTAAAATATTCAGAACCTACCCCCATTCAACAACAGGCAATTCCGCTTCTTCTTCAGGGAAGAAATGTGGTCGGTCAGGCTCAAACAGGGACTGGAAAGACAGCAGCTTTTGCCCTTCCTCTTCTACAGGCGATTCAACCCGGTTTAGGAAAAGTACAGGCGCTCATTTTAGCTCCTACTCGCGAACTGGCCATCCAGGTGGCAGAAGCTACCAGTTCATTGGCGCAGCATACCCAGATTAGGGTAGCTACGGTTTATGGTGGACAATCTTACGAAATCCAGATCCGTGCATTAAAAAGGGGGCGGAAGTGGTTGTTGGTACTCCCGGCCGCCTGATGGATCTGATGCGGAAAAATATATTGGATCTCAGCAATGTTAAGTTCCTGATCCTCGATGAAGCTGATGAGATGCTCGATATGGGTTTCGCTGAAGATGTCGAGATTATCTTACAGAGCATTCCTGAAGAAAGACAAATTGCATTATTCTCGGCGACATTCCCTCAGGCTGTGAAAAAATTGGCAAACAAGCATGTTGTCAACCCTGAGCATATACGTATTAATCCAAGTAACGTGACAGTCGCGGAGACAGAGCAACGTTATTGCCGTGTTCGCGAAGATAATAAGTTGGCTGCACTTAGCCGTTTATTAGAATTGGAAGATGTACAATCAGCTCTGATCTTCACCCGTACCAAAGCACGCGCCCAGGAAATTTCAGATGAACTCTCCTTACGCGGCTTTCATTCTGAATCTCTGCACGGAGATTTGAATCAAGCCAGGAGAGAGTTCGTCTTAAAAAGATTTCGAGCTCGTTCAATATCGATTCTAGTTGCCACGGATGTGGCAGCTCGTGGTCTGGACATTACCGATCTATCTCATGTCATCAATTTGGACGTTCCTCAGGACGCCGAAGACTATGTACACCGCATTGGCCGGACCGGCCGCGCTGGAAATAAAGGCGTCGCAATAACATTCATTACTCCCAAAGATAAGAATCGCCTAAACCAGATAGAAGCCTACACACATCAATCCATCATTGAAACTAAGGTTCCCTCTAAAGAAGAAATTCTGGCCAACCGGGATGATAAATTCATCATTAAATTACGCGAAAAGCTTGGAAAATCATCAATATCCCATGAACGCGAACTGATCACCCGTCTATCAGACTCCAGTTTTGACCTGGTTGACATTGCCGCAGCAGCCATCCAGTTAGCTCGAGCGAATGAGGGTTCAATTATCATTGATGAATTCCACGAGCCAGTCGTGAACTATCGGGTAGTAAGTCAACCAGGAAAACAGGGTAGACATTCCAATAGCCAATCAGGTTATAAGAAAGAATTCGAAAATAATGGCAAGCGGGAAAAACACGATAGAAAATATTCTCCAGCCATAGGGAATCAGCCCCGGAAAGGCGAATTGGAGCCAGGCATGGTCAGATTAATGATGAACCTTGGCGGAAATAATGGCATAAAGCCTGGAGATATCGTCGGTGCAATCGCGGGAGAAGTAGGAATACCCGGAAGAGCAATCGGTGAAATCAGCATTCAGAAGAACCATACTTTTGTAGATGTAGCCGAACAACATATTCGTAAAGTGTTAAAAGAATCCACCGGCAAGTATTCTCTCAGAGGTAAACCAGTCGTTCTTACGCTCGCAAGCTGAATTGTGATAAGATAAATAAACTCGGTTCTCACTGATTATGGTAAGAACCGAGTTCTTATTTAATGGCAATTTGTAAACTTTCCGATTTCAATAGCTCCATCAAATAGATATCTTATTACCCCTTGACGTAATTTTCTTCCTAGATATACTTATATATACTAGTATATATAAGTATATCTAGGATTACATGATAATTTCTAATCCAGCTCCCGCTTATCAAATAATCACAGAATCAATATTGGATTCTATACATAAAGGTACCTATGCCCCGGGTGACCAACTGCCTTCCCAAAAAGAACTTTGTCATAATTTTAATACAAGCTTAATGACTATGCGCAAAGTATTGGATGATCTATATCGGAGGGGAATCATTAAATCCATCCCTGGAAAAGGTATCTTTGTAGTGCAAAAAATGGTTTCCAGCGAATATGGCTCCCTGATTGGATTCGACGGACAGATGGCACGTCTCGGATTAAAATCTAGTTCCGTGACTCTGGGAGAACAAATTATACCTGCGACAGCCTTGCTCTCAAATACATTGCATATTCCGCCAGGTGCATCCGTTGTTTATGTATACCGACTGCGTTACGCCAACTCCCTACCAGTGTCGCTCTACAAAGTATATCTCCCGCACCAATTATGTCCCGGAATATTAGATATTGGATTAGGGACAGGTTCGCTATTTTCTATCTTGAGGAATGTATATCATCTAAATTTAGTAGGCAGCCGCAACACTGTCTCAGCTTTATTACCAGATGAGGATGCAATAAAATATCTTGAAATTAAACAACCTGTTGCCATGCTAATGAAAGAGCAAATCACATATATTGATTCCGGGGAGATTATTGAATATAGCCAAAATTTGAGCTTGGGTACTGGATTTTATGTTCAATATGATGAGGGAGAAGTTTTTTAATCGAATTACATTAGATGGTTCGAATTCAAGCAAGGAACATTTATGAAACTTACAGTATTAGGTGCAGCAGGAGTACGTACTCCATTAATTATTGACGAGATTATCCATCGGCAGGACCGGCTTGGCATAACGGAATTATGTTTGATGGATATCGATATGGAACGGTTGGAATTAATATCAGCCGTAACCGATGCAGGTGAATCACAGAAACAATTACATTTTAATATCACCCTGACTAAGGATTCCAGGGAAGCTCTGTTCGGAGCAGATTATGTCATAACCACTTTCCGGGTCGGAGGTATTGAATCGAGAATCATCGATGAGCGAGTACCTTTGAATTTGGGGATTATCGGACAGGAGACAACTGGTCCTGGTGGTTTCGCCATGGGTCTCAGGTCAATACCAATCCTTGCTGAGTATGCCAACCAAATGAACCAGTATTGTCCTGATGCATGGCTAATAAATTTTGCGAACCCTTCCGGAATGATGACTGAAGCAATAAGAAACTATGTTCATTTTGACAGGGTAATAGGTATTTGTGATGGCCCAACTAGCACAATAAATGTTATAGCACAGATATTACAGATCCCGCAAAATGAAATATTTGCCGAATATTTTGGGTTAAATCATCTTGGTTGGTATAAGTCCATTGTGGTAAACAACATCGATAGGCAGCCTGAATTGATTCAAATGCTCATGAAAGTTGGAAAAGTCGCAGGTTTGGATATCGACCCAAAAGTGATCTATTCCCTGGGTATGATACCGAATGAATATCTTTATTACTATTACCACTCCAAAGAAGCAGTCAAGAACATTATCAGCGCTGGAATTACCAGGGGCGAAAGTATTTCAAAAATGAATATTAACCTATTTATGAAATTGAATGAATTAAGGGAGGCTGGTAATTTTGCAAAACTCCGGGATGTTCATCATGATTATATTCATAACAGAAGCAGATCATATATGGAGAACGAAACAGGCCATGATGCATCTTTCCTGGAGGAATTGATTGAGGGTTCGGAAATTGGATATGCAGAATTGGCGCTGGATTTGATTGAAAGCCTTTCAGGTGGCAAAACGAGTCGATTGATCTTAAACATTCCAAACCATGGTTCCATCTCAGGGATGGAGGAAACGGATATTGTTGAAATCCCCGCTTATGTGTCCCGGAATAGTGTTTTGCCAATCTCAATAGGGTCAGTACCTGACCATTGCATTGGATTAATGAAACAGGTTAAGGCGTATGAAAAGCTTACAATTAAAGCCGCTTTTGAGAATTCTATTAATATATCAGTCGCAGCATTAACCCATCATCCACTAGTGGCTGATTTTGAAATAGCTACAAAAATTGTTAATGGATATTTAGAGCAACACGGTGATTATTTTCCAAAATTAGTGTGAGGATTCCAAAATGAAATATGATGTTTTCCTTGTCGGCAACGCATCCATGGATTTTATCTTCACGGGTTTACCTAGAATGCCAATCCTTGGGGAAGATACTTTTGCAGATGGTTTTGACCTGATTCCGGGAGAATCCTACACAAACGCCGTAATCCTGCATCGACTTGGTGCGCGTGTGGCATGGGCAGCCGACTTTGGGAGCGACCCGCTCAGTAAACTAACCCTTGACCACATTCGAAAAGAAGGTTTAAGTGAAGAATTCTTTGTTTTTCACAATAAACCATTCAGGCGAATTTCAATATCAGCTTCATTTCAAAAAGAAAGAGCGTTTCTCACCCATTATGATGTCGAACCAGGGCCCTCAGCTGCTATTAAAGGACTGGCAAAAGTAAATGCCGAATTCTTATTCATACCTGGACTGATACAGGGGAAAGAATTTAATGCAGCTTTACCTCTAATCAAGTTAAAAAAGATGCGGATATTCATGGACGGCAATTGTCCTGGAGAAATGAAATTATCATCTAAAAACGTTCAACGTTCAATAAATAGTGCTGAGGTGTTTTTACCAAATGCAAAAGAAGCCAGGACACTAACCGGTTCAGAGGACCTTCAACAAGCTGCAAAACAGCTGTCAGAGTACTGTCCGCTTGTGGTCATAAAGGATGGCTGCAATGGTTCGATCTCTTACGACCGAAGTAAATTTATCACCATTCCGTCCATCCCTGTTTCACCATTGGATACAACCGGCGCTGGCGATTGCTATAGCTCTGGATTTCTAAAAGCGTACATGGAGGGATTACCCATAGAAAATTGTCAGGAATGGGGCAATATAGTCGGCGGCCTCTCAACCCTTGGATATGGTGGTACATCATATAAAGTGGACCCTTCTGCAGTTAATGATCAAATTCATAAACATTATTCCAACTGAAAACTGACTGTAAGGTGAGACGCATAATCGGCGTGCTATATTCATGGTGCGAATTCTATTAATCCGAATGGAAGGTGTCCCATGAAGCGCAGATCAACCAACTTACTATCAGTTCTACTTGTATTCAGTGTTATTCTTTCAGTTGGAGGATCACGACTTCAAGGAAACCCCGTTATAGATTTTCCATGCAATTCATTTATTGTTTCCTCTAGCTCTTCTTATGAAGCTGGAAAATTTGTAAGATTGGCAGGAGGTTTCACTAGCTCAGAGCTACCATTAATAAATGCTGTTGCAGCCTGCTTATCTGAAGAACAAGCTCAACAATTAATATTAAGTCCTCAGGTGGTTAGCGTATTTCCAAATTCAGATATATCCACAGTCGGGAATAGCTCCTGGGACGAGGAAGGTGGACAAGGAAAAGATTCCCCAAGCACAGATTATCCGGATGCAATCGGTGCAGATCTCGTCTGGCAGGATGGCGTTAACGGATCAGGTGTCACAGTTGCCATTCTTGATACAGGAATTTCGAGGCATCGTGGATTAATGCGAGGGATCGAAGGAAAGAAGAAAACCCGGATCGTGGGTTGGGTTGACTTGGTTGAAAAAAAGAAGCAACCAACCGATTTGAACGGGCATGGGACACACATCGCAGGTATCATTGCCAATAGCCAATTAGGCGCTGATGGCGAGTGGAACGGCATCGCCCCCGGGGTCAACCTGGTGGGTGTCCGCGTCCTTGATAAAAAAGGGAAAGGTACATACGAAACCGTCATTAAAGGTATTCAATGGGTGCTTGACCATAAAGATGAATACAATATCAAGGTTATGAATTTATCCCTTGTGGCAAAAGTCCAGTCACCTTATTGGGCGGATCCATTAAATCAAGCCATTATGAAAGCATGGGCTGATGGTATCGTTGTCGTCGTTGCCGCGGGTAATACTGGTGCTGAAGCCATGTCCATCGGAGTACCTGGCAACAATCCGTATGTGATCACAGTTGGTTCATTTACAGATAACTACACTCCAACAGATTGGACTGATGATTATGTCGCTCCATTCTCATCAGCTGGTCCTACTTTGGATGGTTTCGTTAAACCGGACGTGTTAGCTCCTGGTGCGCATATGGTGTCAACGATGCTTCCATCCAGCTATATTGCTAAAAAACACCTTGCAAATAGGATAAGTAATCAATACTTCTCTATGGCTGGCACCTCGCAATCTGCCGCTGTTATATCAGGAATTTCCGCTTTGATCTTATCCGCAAACCCGGATCTCAATCCGGACCAGGTGAAATATCGGATCATGTATACAGCGTTCCCCTGGACAAATCCAGATGGTGGTAATGCACTGTATAGCGTTTGGCAGCAAGGTGCTGGCAGAGTGAATGGTCCAGATGCAGTTTATGCATCCATAGACGGTTCATCAAATAATGGGTTGGATATCTTTGCTGACCTTGATGGCTCTGCTCATTATGAGGGTTATTCCTATTGGGATAATGATTCTCAGGCATTTCGGCTGCTGGGAGACGAATCTGGCGCTACAGGTGGATTTGGTCTCTGGTCAGGCGGATTTGGCCTCTGGTCAGGATCTTTTGGATTGTGGAGTGGAGCGTTTGGTCTTTGGTCCGGTGGATTTGGCCTTTGGTCTGGCTCTTTCGGCTTATGGTCTGGTGGGTTTGGTCTTTGGTCGGGTGGTTTCGGACTTTGGTCAGGAGGGTACGGTAACTGGGCAGACGGCATCGCTGAATGGGATGATAATTTACCCTGGTCAGGGACTCAATATGCAGACACTGCATTTACCGAAAATTTCATCAGCGGTAACCAGGTTTCCGGCAAAACGATTACTACATCAATATCAGATTGGGTTGAAGAATAATTAATTCTCCGTTACACGTAAATAAAAAAACCGCGATAGCGGTTTTTTTATTTGTGCATCTTAATTTTTTCAATATCTACAGTGGCATCTGATGCAATAAAAATAACCCTGGCTTTTTCCAATATATTCCTGGCAGCCAGATCATCACCATTAAGTTTCTCCAAATCTGCCTGCACAATAAAATTCCTCGCAATTTCAAGTTTATCTTCAAGTTTTTCAAATACAATATTGCTTTTCTTTAAATAATCTGCTGCTGCAATTCCATTATTCTTTACTATCGCAATCTTTGCCAGCAATCTGTATGCCCTTCCCCGATCTTCCGAATATTTATTTTCGCTATGGTAATCATCAATTGTTTTTAATGCTTCTTCGCCCAGTTTTCTGGCTTTCTCTGGTTCACCTTTTCCAAGCCATGCCAATCCGGCATAAGTCATCAAATCTGCAAGATTTTCATTTGCCCCAATTACAGAATGGATTTCCTTGCCTTGTTCCGCAAATTCGATCGCTTTATCAAAATCTTCAGAGGTCACCATTAAACTGGCCAAGTGAAGACAAATCATCCCGATTTGATAAGACAAACCCAATTTATTTGCCAGGGTCAGGGCTGTATTCAAATAATTTTCTGATTCGGCTATCTTCCCCCTGTCAAGTAACAATAATCCGATGTTGCTGTTCAGATCGATTGATCCTTCTGCGTCACCGAGGGATTTATTGATTTCCAGGCTTCTATTGAAATATTGCAAAGCGTTTTGCCAGTCTCCAGAACGCCATTTTAATAATCCTAGGTTATTGTATGCTCTGGCTACAGACACCTTGTCTCCTAATTGTTCACGTAACACAATGCTTTTTTGTAAATATTTTGAAGCATTTTCCAGATCGCTTCTTTGGAAATATACTCCTGCAAGCCGATTAGTTATTGATGCAACAAGGTTTGAATTTTCGTAATCATCCAATTTTTTCAATGCAGCTTGGAGAAATGCTTCTGCCTGTTCAAGATTTCCTCGCCGGTACTCAATCCATCCCAGGTCATTTTCGATCCACGCCATATCTGCTTCATTGGGATGATCCTTATTAGCCAATGCCATTTTTGCTTGCTGCAGATAATCAATCGCCTCGGGATAATTTCCAAGATGCTCATACACTTCTCCTATGCTGCGCAGAACATTATCTAATCCAATTCCAGCAACTCTAATCTCATTATTTACGATCAAAATTTCCTTGGTTGTTTGAAAGTTCTCAAGTGCTTCTGGATAAATTCCCGAAAATACGTAAACATTACCGAGTCCATAAAAGATCTCGATCTCATCCTCTATTTTATGCTGTACTTTGCTTAATACATCTTCCGCCTGGAAAAAGTAATCCTTTGCTTGTTCATTAGCATAATTTTGAGAGGATATTTTCGCAGCAAGTTTTGTGTAAAATAAAGCTTTTGGATAGTTTGCGCTATAGAAGTAATGCCTCGCGAGTACATCGATATATTCCTTAATTTGATCTGGATACAATTGTTCGATGGCGGTGCCTATCTGCCCGTGAAGCTCTGTTTTATCACCTGATAGCAAAGTGCTGTAGATCGTATCCGACATGAGCACGTGTATAAAACGATAATCCTGGTTAGGAAAATCGGAACGGTTTTCAATGATATCTCTTTGGACTAATTGTTGTAGAATTTCATCGAACAAGGATGGATCAGTAATTTGCAATACTACGCGCAACAACTTGGAATTAAAGTCCCTTCCAATGATCGAAGCAACCTGCAATAACCGCCTTTGAATTGAACTTAATTGATCGAAACGAGACAAGATTAATCCCTGCAGGGTATCAGGAATCTCCAACTCCTGAATTCCGCCATCCAACGCTTCTAAATCCCACTGGCCACTCTCAATAGTTATCAGCCTGCGGTCAATTAACATTCGTATGATTTCTTCAAGGAAAAGTGGATTTCCCCCGGCCAGTGCAGTAATTTTGTTTATAAGTTCCAATGGAAGTTTATTTTCAGGTAATAAAAACTCAACGACTTCCCTGCATTGCTCATCTGAAAGCCTTCCCAACAAGATGTTGGAAAACCTTCCTCGCATTATTTTTTCCCAATCCAGGTAAAGATTCGGCGTTTCTGCTTCAAGGCTTGGTCTGGTGACAATAATTACAAAAATTGGTAAATCCGGGATAACTTTGAATAAATATGCCAAAAACGCTAGCGAAGATTCATCAGCCCAGTGCATATCTTCAAAGACAAGTACGCTTGGTTTCTTATAAGATTCCCTTTCAAACAAATCTCTGATGATCCAGAAGATTTGATTTTGCATCTGCGCCGGATCCATTTGTTCTTGGGCCTTCAATTTTTTCGTTCGAGCGAACCCGGCTCCGAAGAATCTGTCAATCGCCAACAGATAATCGTCTATCTCAGTTGGTACAATTTTATTTAGCTTTAATATGACACGCTTCTCAAACTGCTTCGAATCATCCTGCTTGCCACAATTAAAATAATGCCTCAGCAAATCCTGCAAAACCCAGTATTGAATGTTCTTTTTGTATGTATAGCAGTGGCCAATGGTCAGGGAAATTTCATTCTTCTCCAAATACTTTTGGTATTCCGCCAATAACCTGGATTTACCAATTCCTGCCTCTCCCTCCAGAAGGACAACTCTACCTTTACCCGAGTACTCTATGGATTCTGTAAATTCTACAAGTTCTTGCAGTTCACTTTTTCTGCCAACAATTGGGCTGAACATTTCAAATTCCTGCTTGCTTTTAATGGGAGTTTCTTTCATGTTCACAAATTCCAGTACATTCACCGGATCTTCGATACCTTTCAATGTGTACTGCCCAAGCTGATCAAACTCCGCAATATCTCTAGTCCTTTGGTAAACTTGCTGACTGACGAGCAAAACCCCTGGTTCTGAAGCTTCTAGTAGGCGGTGGGCTAAATTCACCGTATCGCCGATCGCTGTATAGTTCATTAATAAATTTGACCCAATCCCGCCTACTATGACTTCTCCATAGTGCAATGCCAGGTGTAAATTTAGGTTTACTTTCTTCTTCACAGGAATATTGTATTTTTCATTAATCTGTTCACTAAATTGTGTAATATCCAGAAGCATATCGTTGGCTGATCGCAGCGCCATCTCAGGACTGTTCTCGTTGGCTATTGGCGCGCCGAAAATTGCCATTAAACCATCTCCCATCAATTTATCAACCATCCCGTCGTACTTGTAAACATTTTTAATTAATAGGCTGGTAAACTGCTGGATCATTACATAAACATCTTCTGTGTTCAGAATTTGGGACAACGCGGTGAACCCGGACATATCCACAAAAAGAATGGTTACGCTTCTCTTTTGCCCGGCTGCATTTAACCCGGCTACGCGAAATCTTTCCAATAGGTCTGCCCCCATCATCACCCCTACCGTTCCGGGGAGAGAGCTCTGTACAGATGAATCGGCAATCAGGGAGGCAGTATCTTGAGGTAACCTGTTTCCACAGTTACCACAAAACCTCATACCTGGTGGGTTATTAAATCCGCATTTTTGACAGAGTAGGTTAGACATATATATACCAATTCACTTCAAAATTGTAATTATTATATCGGCTAATCAACTCAAATGGTATCATTGCCTGATAACTCTTAAGTAATTGAAAGTATTTTTTATGTGCACTGAACATCCACTTACAAATACACCTGATTTTTATGTCAAGGACATACCAATTTTTGGCGATTTGATACTGGCTCCTATGTCGGGGTATTCGGATTCACCAGATCGGACCATTGCGCGCCGTTTTGGGTCTGCACTTAGTTATTCAGAATTTGTAAATGCAATCGATGTGGTACAAAACAATAAAAATATCGAAAAAAGGCTTATATTCACAGAAATGGAACGGCCTGTTGTCTTTCAACTCTTCGACAATGACCCGGTCAGAATCGTCGAAGCAGCAAAGATCGTCTTTCAACTTAATCCAGACATTCTTGACATAAATTTGGGGTGTTCGGCTAGGCAGGTAACAAACCGAGGTGCAGGTGCAAGTCTACTTAAAAAGCCTGAGATAATAAAAAAGATTTTTTCCGGGCTAACGAATATCAGTTCAATCCCTATCACGGCAAAAATACGCCTTGGATGGGATGAAACCTCATTGAATTATTTGGAAATTGCAAAATTGCTGGAGGATTATGGAGCATCCATGATCGCCGTCCATGGGAGAACTAAAACACAATTGTATAAAGGCTCGAGTAATTGGAATGCCATCGCTGAAATTAAACAAACTGTGAATATACCTGTTCTTGCAAATGGAGATGTAAAAACCGTATCAGACATTATCGAGATCAAATCTGTTACGAATTGCGATGGCGTGATGATCGGACGCGGCTCGATTGGAAATCCGTGGCTGTTTTCCCACCGGGATCAAGTTGATATTCCCTTGGATGAAGCAAAGCCGGTTATACTGGAGCATCTCAAGCTTATCAGTGATTTTTATGGACCGGATTGGGGGCACATCATCTTCAGAAAACACTTGAAAGCGTATCTTCGTCCATACGCAATGACTGCTCCCTGTAAGAGAGCTATTGTGACATCCGAATCTGTGGAAAGTTTAGAATCCTTGATAAAGAACATTGAAGAATTCACAAATCCAGTACAATAATCATAAAATCGAATAATGGAGAGCGTAATGACAAAATACCAGCTGATATTAAACCCAATTTCAGGCAGAGGGTCGGGTCTGAAGCATAAACCCCTTATCGAAGATTTCTTTAAAGTGCATCAGTTGGATTATGACCTGATCGTAACAGAACGACCGGGACACGCATTGGAACTTGCTCAAAGTGCCGCACATTCAATGGCTGACATCGTGGTGGCGATAGGTGGCGATGGGACCTGTAATGAGGTTGTAAATGGCCTTCTTCTCGGTAACAAAATAAGTGGCGGAAAAACCAAAATGGGTGTAATTCCGGTTGGGCGTGGAAATGATTTTGCATTTAGCATGGGAATCCCCATGGAATTCAACGAAGCATGTGAACATTTGGTTAATCAAACCATAAAAGCAATTGATATCGGAAAAGTCACTGGAGGGGTTTTCCCTGAAGGTAGATATTTTGGCAATGGCGTCGGAATAGGATTTGATGCTGTAGTTGGCTTTGAAGCGCTAAAATTAAAATTCCTCACCGGGTTTCCATCTTACATCGTCGCAGCTATCAAGACCATTTTTCTATATTTCAAAGCTCCAATGTTACAGTTGGATTTGGATGATCAACAAATTACCGATAAATTCTTAATGGTTTCGATAATGAATGGGATCCGCATGGGTGGTGGTTTCTACATGGCTCCTAAAAGCGATCCAACCGATGCCAAATTCAGCCTGTGTATAGTGAATGAATTGGGTAAATTTGCGACATTTCCTGTCATCCTGAAATTCTTAAAAGGAACACAGGAAGATGACCCATCTGTGAGAATGATTAATAGCCGCAATATCAAAGTAACGGCAATTGATGGAAAAATTCCTGCCCATGTGGATGGCGAAACCATTTGTGAAAATGGAAGTATGATTGAAATTGAACTGATCCCAAAAGCGCTGGAGTTAATTATCTAATAAGATGACGATCGCGGCAAGAATGCTAAATTTCACAATTAAAGGCATCACCCGTGCAGCCTGCATGATAGATGATGCCGATTTAGCTTTGGTGCCTCTTCATGGGCCGCTTATTCTGGCCGCCAACCATGTAAATTTCCTGGATGCACCGGTTTTTATGACTCACTTGCAACCCAGAAAGATCAATGCTCTGGTCAAGGAAGAGACGTGGAAAAACCCGTTTCTTGGCGCGTTATTCACTTTCTGGGGAGGAATTCCCATAAAGCGTGGGGGTGTGGATATGAAAGCTTATCAACGAGCTCTTGCGTGTTTGAATGACGGCAATTTTCTTGCTGTTGCTCCTGAAGGTACCCGCTCAAAAACCGGCTGCCTTCAAAAGGGATACCCGGGAATCACGATAATCGCAGTTAAATCGAAAACTCCGATTCTTCCAATAGCTTTTTATGGCGGCGAGCTCATCTGGGACAACTTGCATCGGCTTGTAAGAACGCCATTTCATATTCGGGTTGGAAAATCATTTACACTTTCTCCAAATATTGAAATTAATGATCGAGAAAATCGACAGTTTATAACAGACCAGATTATGTACCAGGTTGCAAAACTGCTCCCTGAATATTACAGAGGTGTTTATTCAGATCTCTCGAAAGTTGATGTAAGTGGTTTTAAATTTGAAGAGTGACTTGTAAATGATCCAGGTTCTCGTCCGCCAGTGCGTTAGGGTTGCATGTTCATTCAGGTTTCCGGCTGATGAACAAACTCATCCAGATATCACCTGCCCCAAGTGCGGATCAAACACGATTAAAATTAATACCTATCCATCAAGCATTAATTCAAATCCATCCCGGGTTGAATCCAGGGTACATCTTGAAGGATATTTAGACAATTTGCGTAGTGTTTTTAATGTGGGTTCCATTTTTCGCTCCTCAGATGGATGCGGTATTCAACGCTTGCACCTGGGTGGCATCACACCTTCCCCATCACATCCCCAGATGGCAAAAACAGCCTTGGGGTCTGATATGCAAATTCCTTGGGAACAACATTGGAACGGTGTCGCTGCCATCGATAAATTTAAAGAAAATGGGTTTCACCTCATCGGCTTGGAATATACCCAAAGCTCGAAACTGCTATTTGATATCAAACTCACTTCTGTCGCTCCTTGTTTATTGATCGCAGGTAACGAGAATTTTGGAATTGATCCTGGTATTCTGGCGCAATGTGACCAAACGGTGCATATACCTATGGCAGGAATTAAAGGATCTTTGAACGTCGCTATCGCCTTCTCTATTGCTGCGTATTGGATAATGTTTGGTGCCGGATGAAAAAACGTATTCATAACAGATATAAATCCATAAAGAACGGGACAACCTGGTTATCGCGGACGCTGATTGGATTGGTATTTTTTATTAATATGCTTTGTGCGATTCAATTTATCGTCCAACCCGCAGCGTATTCTTATCAATTTGATCTCTCTGGAGAGCAGGGTGTCGTTGTTATTCGATCGGTTGGAATCCTTTTTACAATGTGGAATGTCCCCTACGCCATAGCTATGCTGGATCCAGTCCGCTTCAAAGTGGCTTTAATATCAGCCCTGATTATGCAATTGATCGGTTTTATTGGTGAAACCTGCCTGTATATGAATGTCCAAAATTTATTGAACACAAAACAATCCATTCTCAGATTCATGTACTTTGATCTGGCAGGATTTGCGATCCTGATAATGGCATATTTGTTGATTTCGAAAAGGAGGAAGTGTGAGTGACCGATTCAATACCTATATCCAGCCGGAGGAGTTACTGGCAAATCTTGACAACCCGAATTGGATTTTAGTTGATTGTACTAATTATCTTCTTGATCCTGATTTGGGTTATGCTGATTATCTGAAAAACCACATCCCAAATTCAGTTTACGCTCATTTGAATAAAGACCTTTCAGGCAAGATTACCCCAACAACTGGCAGGCATCCCATGCCTGAGCCGAAAGACTTTGAAACCTTGTTGTCAAACTGGGGATTTGATCCTCAGATGCAGGTTGTGGCGTATGATTCTGCTGGTGGAACCATGGCAGCCGCCAGATTGTGGTGGTTATTGAATTACTTCGGTTTTTCGAATATTGCACTACTATCAGGGGGTATTCAAAATTGGCTGGGTCTTGATTACCCTCTCACCCAAAGTATTCCGAATAAAAGCAAATCATCAATTTCCATCAAACCAAATCTAAATATGATTGTGCTTTCTCAAGAGTTACGTGAGTCCATAAATTCAGAGACCCACATTCTCCTGGATGGTCGTGCATATAATCGCTATCTTGGAATGGACGAAACCATAGATCCGATTCCAGGCCACATTCCCGGCGCTATCAGTGCTCCTGTTTCAGAATTTCTAGATGCAGACAACTATCCCAAACCAGTATCTGAAATTAAAACAATAGTTACCAATAAATTAGGTGGGAAAAAACCAGAGGAGGTTATCTATTATTGCGGATCAGGCGTAACTGCTTCTTTTGGGATTTTTTCCATGGTACACGCAGGTTTTCCCATACCTAAACTGTATCCAGGCTCCTGGAGTGAATGGATTAAACAACCCTGGGCAGAAGTTGCAGCTCAACAGAGACAAAAATCTTAAAGTCGTATCACGAATATCGCAGCCATTGTATCCAATTTTCTATTGACTTTACACGATTTTATGCTATACTCCAGTAGAGTATATTATCGTTATTTGGAGTGTTTTTCTATGCCTTTATATGAATACGTTTGCCACGAATGTGGCTCAAAGTTCGAATTAATTGTTGGTTTTTCTGACCAAAGTAATACAAAAGAATGTCCAGTATGTAAGAGCAAGTACACCAACCGCCTCATCTCAACATTTGCGACTGCTGGCAGCAGTTCCGCTTCAACTTCAAGTAGCTCATGTTCATCCTCTGGGTCCCGTTTTACCTGAGGATAAACCATTTTGGCTGTATGCCAGAACTGGAAAATCATGGAATATAATAAAGATATATCACTGCGGTTAAAAAAGGTCGAGGGACAGGTTCGGGGTGTTCAAAAAATGCTGGACGAAAACCGTAATTGCATGGATGTCATCCAGCAACTTCAGGCTATCCAATCTGCAGTGAGTTCTACCAATCAATTGATCATAAAGCAATATCTTTCCAATTGCTTCAATGATAGCAATTTAGGTACTGATCAGGAAAAACTAAATGAAGTATCAAAGTTGTTTGCTTTGATCAAAGAATAGGAAAAACAATGGCTCAGGCAACCGTCCGGCGTATTGCAGGTAAACAATTTCTGGGGATCGATTCCACCAATCACACGGTCGTTTTATCAACACCGGATGAAGGCGTTGGTGTAAAACCCAGCGAAATGTTATTAGTTGCATTGGCATCCTGTACTGCTGTGGATGTAGTGGAGATCCTGGAGAAAAAGAAAATCGATTTGACTCTACTCGAGATCTCTGCATCCGCAGAACAGGACCAGGACCCGCCCTGGGCATTCAGAAAAATTCATCTCTTCTACAAACTCAAGGGGGAAGGGTTGACAGAAAAAGCAGTTCAACAGGCAATCGAACTCTCCGAAACCAAGTATTGTTCCGTCGCAGCAACGATACGTGGAGTAGCTGAGATCACAACATCTTATGAGATTTTATAAAATCACCCGGCAAAAGCCGGGTTTTCTTTCCCATAATTCAATAAGTTATAATACTATGCATATTGTCTAATTAGCTCTTTTAACTCTCACATATAAAAAGTAATGCGCAAATGGTGAGGAATGTCACGCTTTTAATAGTCATAACCTTCATTGGAAAATCGCTCATGAAGGAATAAAATAGTAAGGTAATTCATTAACGATTAGTGAACATTATTCCAAATTTGGAATCAAATAATTCTCCAGGAGGATCATGTGAACGACGAATCCATTAATGCAATTCTTAACCCAAAATCGATTGCTGTAATTGGGGCTTCTGCAACGCCAGGAAAAATCGGATACACTGTTGTCAAAAATTTACTTGAAAGTAAATATACTGGGCAAATCTATCCTGTCAATCCCAAGGACGATGAAATTCTGGGATTAAAGAACTACAAGACCGTCAACGAAATTCCTGGTTTTGTGGAAGCTGCGGTTATCGTTGTTCCTGCCAAATTTGTTTCGGAAGTAATTGATGAATGCGGTAAAAAAGGTGTCAAGGGTTTAATAATAATCACATCTGGTTTCAGCGAAACTGGCAATAAAGCCCTCGAGGATAAAATTGTTGAACAGGCTAGAAGTTATGGTATGCGCATCCTTGGACCAAACATCGTCGGCACATTGACCAACTCCAATAAATTGAATGCCTCATTCGCCCCCTACCTTCCCCTGCCTGGTAAAGCCTCGTTGATCACCCAAAGCGGCGCATTGCTGATCGCCATTGATGCATCATCCTACACTCGTGGCGTTGGCTTTGAAAAACTCATCTCGATCGGTAATATGTCGGATGTAGATTTCGCTGATCTGATCACCTGGTTGGATAATGATCCAAATACTTCCTGTGTCTCACTCTACATTGAAGGATTTAAAGATGGCCGAAAGTTCATTGAAGCTTGCAAAAAATCCAATAAACCCGTCATCGCACTAAAATCCGGTGTATCATCTCACGGCGCAGCCGCAGCAGCCTCCCATACCGGTTCATTGGCCGGATCCGGTAAAATATATGATGCCGCATTCCAACAGGCTGGCACATTGCGCGCCAGCGACCTGAACAACCTCTTCGACCGCACTCTAGCCCTCTCTCTTCAATCGCCGATGAAAGGCGACAATATGCTCGTCCTCACCAATGGCGGTGGCGTCGGGGTACTCGCAACAGATGCAGCAGAGCGCTTTGGCATCCCAATGAAATTCGCACCTGAAGATGTCCAGGAACAGTTAAAGAAACACATGCCCGAATATGGCTCTGCAAAGAACCCCGTTGATCTGACCGGGATGGCTGGCAATGAATGGTATTATGATACAGTTAAATTCTCCTATGCGCATGAATGGGTGGATGGATTGGTCGTATTGTATTGTGAAACAGCCCAAACCAACCCGCTCGAAATTGCCAAGGCAATTCATTCAGGCGTTACAGAATCCGGGGTCAAAGAAAAACCCGTAACCGTATCTTTCGTTGGTGGTGAGCGCTCAGATAAAGCCATGCACTGGCTCGTCGAGAATGGCATCCCCGCTTATAACGGACCAGACCTGGCAGTCAATGCCATGGCGGCATTGCGGGAGTTTTATTCCCTCCGCAAGATCGTTAATGATTCCAGTTTTCCCTGTAATTCGGATGGTGGAAAGGTTTCTCGTGAAATCATCGCAAAAGCCCGTAAGGATGGTCGTAACGCACTGACTGAAGTCGAATCCAAGTTGGTTTTTGCAGCTTATGATCTCCCAATCGCAATAACAAAATTATCCACATCTGAGCAGGAAGCTGTGGATATCGCAAAAAGCACAGGTTTCCCTGTCGTGATGAAGATTGTCTCCCCTCAGATTTTACACAAATCCGATGCGGGCGGTGTAAAAGTCAATATCAAAGATGAAGCCGGTGTCCGGGATGCTTATAATTCCATCCTGTCAAATGCGAAGAAGTACAAAGCTGATGCCGACATCCACGGCGTTGCCATTCAAGAAATGGCTCCCTGGGGCACTGAAGTGATCATGGGCTCAGTCAATGATGCCACTTTTGGTCCTACGGTTATGTTCGGGCTTGGCGGTATCTTCGTTGAAGTTCTGAAAGATGTCACATTCCGGGTTGCTCCGATCTCAGAAAGCCAGGCAGAAAATATGCTCGGCGAAATTCGTGGAGCGCCCATCCTTGCCGGTGCACGCGGAGAATCTCCCCGCGACAAGAAAGCCCTCACAGAAGTCCTTTGTAAGTATGCTTCAATGATCTACGACCTGCAGGACGAAGTGGCTGAAACAGATGCCAATCCTGTCCTGGTTTATGAAGAAGGCCAGGGCGTAAAAGTCGTTGACGCCAGGATCATTCTTAAAGCAAAATAATACCGGTTATCAAAATCTAGGAGCACAATCAAATGGTTGTGCTCCTTCTTGTTAAATATGGCAATCATATCTATAATATGAATATGACATACGATAATTGGGTTTGCATAGAACAGGCACATGGTCAGCTCGAAGGCGAGATCCTTCGCGCGAAGCTTGAGGCAAATAATATTCCAGTCCAGGTTTTCCAGGAGAGCGCCGGGGTTACTTATGGATTGACGATTGGCTCGCTCGGCCTGGTTAAGATATTTGTTCCGAAGGAATTTGAAAAAGATGCAATTGCATTGATCACTCCAGGCGATCAGGTTGATCAAGATATTGAAGATTGAATACCAGGACCAAGATAAATTTCACAGAGGAAAAATGGCAAAATCATACATAGACAACCTGCTCGGTGATAACGAAAAGATACTATTGGTGACACATCAACATTGGTTTGTATTGCTCCGTAGTATGTTGATAGAACTCGCGTTCATCATTTTACTGCTCATCGGAATTACAATTCCCGTGCTTATTTCAGGAATATCCTGGGCAGCTTTCCTATATCTCTTGTTACTAATTCCATCTGTCTTAATTGCATGGCGCGTCATTAATTGGAATTCCCAAAAATTCATTATTACCAACCATCGTGTGATTAATGTAAATGGTGTAATCAATAAGAATGTGATCGATTCTTCTCTTGAAAAAGTGAACGATGTCAAACTTACGCAATCTTATCTGGGTAGAATATTTGACTACGGCGATATCGAGATCATGACTGCCTCAGAGTTGGGAGTAAACCTTCTGGAGCGGATCACCCGACCGATCAAATATAAAAAGACGATGTTAAACGCAAAAGAAGCATCTGATCATCTTGTTGTGTTTGATAAATCTCAATCACATCAAAATATTCCGGAGTTAATTATTAAATTGGGCGAATTGAAAGAACAGGGCTTGATCAGCGAAGCAGAGTTTTCCCAGAAAAAGACAGAGCTGCTGGCAAAGCTTGGACAATAGCCAATTTTCAGATCTCAGTTTTTTTCAGGTGAACTGGTCCAAGCCGGTCGATAATCGAACCGAATAGCCGATCAATCCACGGCATAAAGAAGAAATACCCGGGAATGTAAATTGCTTTCCTGGGTTTTATTATTACCGAAATGATCTGTTCTGCAGCTTTGTCGACAGATATTGCCATTCCTTCTCCTGGAATTTGTCGTCCATTCATTTCTTCAGCATGGCTGTAAAAACCGGTGTGAACCGGCCCTGGCTTTACCAGTGTCACTTTCACATTTGTCCCGGATAATTCACGCGAGAAGGCTTTCGTAAAGCTATTAACAAATGTCTTGGACGATGCATACAATGCCGCGCCTTGGACAGGTAGATCACCGATGATTGAGCTAATATTGATGATCTGCCCGGAGTTCCTATTTTTCATTCCGGGTAGAAATGCGTGAGTCAACCTGACCAGGGCGTAAATATTTAACATAACCAACGAATTTGCCACATCCCATGGCATCTCGTCGAAATATCCATACCATCCTATCCCTGCATTATTGATCAGTATATCAATATGAGGATGTTGCTCAAGAATAATTGAGATCACCTGCTCTAGCTGGCAAGGATCCGTAAGATCCACAGAAAAGACATTCGCACATCCTCCCTTTTCCTGGATCCCACTTTCGATAGCCTTCAACCGGTCTTCCGAGCGTGCTAATAGGATGACATGACAACCTGCATCTCCCAACTTAATCGCCAGTTCCTGCCCGATACCGGTTGAAGCGCCGGTGATCAGCACAGTTCTCCCGCTAATGTTATCCATGATATTCCTTATTGCTACTTTTTAATGGAAACTAATTGCAATCGCTTGTATTCCAACAACCAGAGCACTGTATCTTGTAGTGATTCAAGAATGGATCGCGGAGCATAACCCAACTCTGATGAGGCTTTACTGTGGCTGACAATGGCATTGCTGTGGACTGTTTCTAGCGAGTATGGGGTAAATTGCGGCTTGGATTTCGTCAATCGATAAATTGGTGGCGTGAGATTGCAGAAAGCCCTGGCGATGAATGTCGGTATTTTTATCTGCGGCGCTTTACTCCCGGCAATATGTAAGACAGTATTAAGTAGTTCTTTGATCTTGATCCACTGCCCTGACAAAATATAGATCTCTCCGGAGCGGCCTCTTTCACCTGCCAGAATCATACCTTTTACAACATCACGTACATCTACAAAATCATAGGCGCCATCGATGCTGAATACCAATTTACTGGTTAACGCATTATTTATTAATGTCCCCATTTCTGAACCTTTGTAGTCAAATGGGCCGATCACACCGGTCGGACACACGATCACCGCATCCAGCCCTTCTTTAGCAGCTTTGATTACTTCCAACGAAGCCATCGCCTTTGATTTATCGTAATCACCCATCCTGGTTGCAGCATCAAACAAAACCGACTCGTCAACTGTTTTCCCATGCGGTATCCTCGATAGGGCATGGATTGAGCTGGTATAGACAAACCGTCTCACATTCATTTCCCTGGCCATATCAAGCATGTTCCTCGTGCCTTCCACGTTAACCTTCTGCAACATAGCCCAGTCCCCCGGGAGGATCGAAATTAATCCGGCTAGATGGTACACCGTTTTTACCAGGCGTAACGCCCGCCGTATAGATGCCCTATCGAGCACATCACCGATCGCAATTTCAATATCCAGGTCCATTATTGGTGTCAGGTCATCTTTCGGGAGCACCAGCGCGCGCACCTTTTCGCCTCGGTCCACCAACTCCCTTATTAATACATTTCCGATGTGTCCCGTAGCGCCCGTCACCAATATCATTTGACATCCATTCTGGCCGTTTATCACCTTTTGATTCATTACAAATACCTTTTTAGTGTACCGGATGGGATAGGGATCTTTATATGACCCAGGTCATATATAAGTCATGATTTTTCAGGGTATTGTGGAGCACAATCCTTTTGGTAGCATTCGTAGGCGAATTATTGAATGAACATTTGTTGTGGTTTTATATACCATATTCAAGGTCAAAGCGATGACTCCGTGAAGTTAGATCCCCCCTCGTTAGCACAGGTTTTTTATCCCCGAGACAAACAGAAATAGGACCCTGCCCAGCGCGCGTGTCTTTGACCGCCAGATATCCACCTGCATAAGACATTACACGAGAGCAAACCAGTCGTCGTTTGTGTATCTGTCTGCCTGGTTGCAACACCTGAAATCCTGATTTTTTGACGATTGGGTTGTATATTGTTTAATCGATCCTTGCTGGCAACAGCATATCAATCTACCAAATGACAGGAAACATAATGTCCTTGTATTAACTCTCTCATAATTGGCTTTTCCTCAGCGCAGATCATCTCAGCCATTGGACACTGTAATCTAAACCTGCAGCCTTGGGGAGGATTAATTTTCGATGGCGATCCGCCAGCGATATTGATCCTGTTGCGTTTAATTTCGGTTGTAGGATCAGGAACTGGTACTGCAGAAAGCAATACCCTGGTGTATGGATGCAAGGGATTCCTAAAAATCTCATCCTTTGAGCTTAACTCAACGATTTCTCCCAGGTACATAACCGCTACTCTGTTACTCAAATAGTGGATAATTGCGAAATCATGCGAGATCAGCAAATAAGTTAGGTTATGATTATTTTGATTTTCTTCGAGCAAACTCATGATTCTAGCCTGTGACGAGCTATCCAGCATTGAAAACGGGTCATCATAAATGGTGAACGAGGGGTTAAATGCGAGAGAGCGGGCAAGGTTTACACGCTGCTTTTCCGCCCCGGACAATTCAAGTGGATATCTATCAAGGCACTCATTATTCAAGCCCACCTGGATTAATAACTCTTTGATTTTGGTTGCAACCGGTTCTTGATTAATTGACCCGGGCATCCTTAAATTTCCGCCGATTATTTCTCTAACGTTCTTTTTCGGATTTAATAAAGCCATCGGATCCTGAGTGACCAGCTGCATCTTTCTGGCAATATCTGCGCCATCCAAGCCTTCGATATCTTTGTCCTTATAATACACATGGCCGGAAGTGGGTTTAACTAGTTGGACCAAACACTTGGCCAGGGTTGATTTTCCGCAACCGGTCTCGCCAACCAACCCCAGTGTTTCTCCTTGGAAAATATCAAATGTGAGATCATCAACAGCAAGAACAACAACAGTCTGTTTTTGGAGGATCGAACCACGAGAGACTGGAAACTGCTTCACCAAATGGTCCGTATGCATTATTACAGTGTTATTCATATCCGGGTTCATGCTCTCATCCTCCCGTTTTTTAGATCCACAAAGCATGCAGCACGGTGTTCAATGCCCACCGGAAACATTTTTGGAATCTCAACCTTACAGCGTGCGGTAGCAAATTCACATCTATAAACGAATGGACAGAAGGTTGGTTTTTCTGTAAATATTTGGGGCTGGCCGGGAGGTTTTTCCAGCCCGGAACCATGATTGCCATTTATGTGATGCTGGCTGCCAAGTAACCAGAGGGTATAAGGGTGTTCAGGTTGTAAGAAGATATCCAAACAGGAACCAGCTTCTACGAGATACCCTCCGCAAAAGATCAACACTTTATGCGCAATTGAAGCAATTACTCCTGGATCATGGCAGGCTATTAGCACTGTCATTTCATTTTCTGCGTGCTTCTGTTTGACCAGTTCGATGAGCTGGGCCTGATGGATGGCATCCATACCGATGAATGGTTCATCCAAAATCATTAAATCAGGGATACTGGCCAGGGCATTGGCAAATACAGCTAGTCTGAGGCTTCCGAAGGATAAGTTCGCCGCTTTCTCATCCAACCGAAGATCAACATCAGGCAAGTCAACTTTTTTAAGCACATCCAGGGCGGCTGAGCGGGCATCTTCTTTGCTTAAATTTGTCATTGTGATGATGCGGTCCGCGATCTGTTTGACGACAGATGTCTCTAAATCCATCATTGGAAAATTGTCCTGGTGTACAATTCCAATTTTCTTACCCGGAAACTTTGCCGGGCCCAGATTGGCCATTCCTCGAAGCTCATGGCCATCAAGTGTAATTTTTCCGGAAACTTTTAGATTTGGTAATAACTTATGATCAGAAATTAAATTTAATAAAGTACTTTTTCCACTGCCACTTTCCCCCATCAGCCCTGCAATTTCTCCATGCAAAAGTTCGAAAGAGACCCCATTCAATGCATAAATTATGCTTTTTGTAGAATGATAACTGGCAGTTAAGCCTTCAATTTCTAGAATGGTCGACAATGAAAAGTTTCCACCTTCTTATAGTAATTAATAAAAAGCGTTTTGCAATTGGATCATATCTAATAGTATAGCTTTTTCAAAAATGAAGTCAAAGAATAACTGCCACCATTGTCTCCAGTGAAATCAAATGATTTTGTTTTATCAAACCCTGGGAGGTACGCTGTTTGACGTTTGTTAGTGGTTGATTTAGAATAAAGAGCTTGCAAAATATACTCTAGGGAGTACCCGTGTCAGTCATACATCAGGTTAAAGTTAAGCAGAACGAATTGGATATTAAATCCACTTTATCACAGAATCGCCTGCTGGGGCTCTGGCGCCTCATGCGTGGTTTTAGGTGGCAATATGCTGGCGCTACATCAGCGCTCGCCATAAGCGCCACATCCAAAACCCTCACCTACCTGCTGCTGCGCTATTTCATCGACAGCATCCTGACCCCTGCTAGGTATGATCTTATCCCCATGGCAGCCCTGGGGTTCGTGCTCCTCGCGTGCTGGTGATTCTGAAACATTAATTCATGAATTTGGACATGTGTTCGATAATTATTTCAAAGGCCATCTTAGTAGCGACGGCCATTTTGCAGCAGACTATCTCAATACCCTTAAAGATAAAAAAGGTAATTACGTTATAGGTAATGATTCCGCAGCAGTATATCGGACTTCTCTGGGTTATGTCTCTGGTCTGAAATCTTTAAAACATGATTTTTCGTGGAAAGGTTACAAAGACCCATACGACAAGCTTGAAGAGTTTGCAGACATGTATCTGAACTGGGTAATGGATGGACCTAATTCATCGAAAAGTGGATATGGTTTTTCCGATGATTCTGCAGGAAATGTCCGACGTAACTTTATGGACAACAATATGTTAAATATTTGGTTACCAGGAAAATAAATATGAAAAGAATAACTCAGGCAATTTACATTTCTTGTCTTCTATTGTTACTTATGACAGGTTGTTTACCCGCCGGATGGAATGTTGGTAATGAGCCGACCCGGACAATCCAAATAGTGGAATCTTCTCCCATTCCACCGGCGATAACAGAAACAATTCTACTGCCCACCCTAACGGTTACGCCTACGGTCTATGTAGAACCAACTCAGGTTCCCGCTCAAGCAACGATGACAATAAACGGGAAAGAAGAATTATGGAACCGCTTACACGACCAAAAATGCAAGTTGCCTTGTTTACTAGGTGTAACAGTCGGAGAAACATCATCGGCCGATGCAAAGCAGGCAATCAACACGGTGAATGAGCTAACTCAAGTGGAAAAACTTTATGAACCTGGAGATGAGGGAATTGCAACAAATTTCACTCTTCATGGAGATGGAAATAGTTACGCCACAACTTACCTGGATGTTATTATGAAAGGAGAGAAAGTGGAACATATGTTTGTCTATGCTGAATATATGTGGGCAAATGCTGTCTTTTATGATTATTGGCAAAATTACTCGATAAAAGCAATCTTAGAACAATTGGGGAAACCTAAAGAGATCTACTTTGAAGTGTACTCACGAAATAATTATGGAATTGTTTTATCTTACCCTAAATATGGTTTTTCCGCATATTTTACGGGTGGTTTTGATTATGCCAATAATGACCTGATTTGTCCGGTATTTGGAAAGAAATCTAATATTGGAATATCCCAGTATAATTTCGTAAATCCTGCTGATATCAGTGTCCTCTTTCCGCCTACCTGGGGCATGGATAAGGGTTTTAAGAATGTTCAATACTATCTCGGTATCTCTGATGATGAATTCATTAAACGAATAAAATCAGAGGATGAAGCGTGTTTCAAGGTGGTTCCAGGGATACAATAAAAACAAGTAGAAATCACCAAGAGAATATTTTTCCTATTATTACTACTATTTGCAAACCACTGCATGAGCAGGAAATCTGGTAAAGAGTGTCATAAACGGACAGTTGGTAGGGTGCGTTCGTAACGCACCACAGATGATCCAATATATAATTCAATTATGCCGGAATACAGGAGAGCCAGGATCCAGGGTGGAACCTATTTTTTTACGGTTGTCACCTACCACCGTTTGCCGATCCTCACGGATGACAAAGCGAGGATTATCCTCAAAGAAGCGTGGATGGATGTGATGAAACGTTTCCCGTTCACACAGGATGCCGTATGCCTGCTTCCAGAGCATATTCATTGTGTATGGACCTTACCGGAAGGTGATTTGGATTATTCGATCCGGTGGAGGGAGATCAAGAGATATTTCACCCGCGAATACCAGAAGAAGTATGGGGGATTGGAAGTACCGGATGAGTCAAGGGTCAAACGAAGAGAGGGCACGATCTGGCAGCGCAGATTCTGGGAGCATTCCATACGGGATCAGGAGGATTTGAACAGGCATATCGAATATATCCATTTTAATCCAGTCAAACATGGCCTTGTGAAAAGTGTGTCGGATTGGCCGTGGTCCAGCTTTCACAGGTATGTGAGAGATGGGTATTATCATGAAAGTTGGGGAGAAGGTGAGGGGCTAGCCGATGGTAAAGGTTTCGGTGAATGAAAGATTGTCGGGTAAATGGTGCGTTACGAACGCACCCTACCAGCTGGATAGGTTGACCGGCATGACCGTGACCCATGATGCGACCTCCATCCATGTGGAAGACTTCGATTATGATGAAGCCGGGCGGATGGAGAGCAAGGATGGACAGGCATTTACCTATGATGCAAGTCACCCGCATGCCGTAAGTGCATTGGAAAGCGGATCCTATACTTATGATGCAAATGGCAACCAGGTAACCCGCAGCTTAACGGAAGGCATGTTCACGCTCGTTTATGACGGGGAGAATCGCCTGATACAGGTGGATGCAGTGACTCCTCCAACTGCAACCCCGACAGTTACCGCGACCGCGACCGAGACTGCCACTGAAACAGTAACAGAGACCCCGACCGAGACAGCCACACCGAATGGCACCCTGACGGAAACCCCGACAGAGACTGCTACCGAAACGGCCACAGAGACGCCAACTGAAACAGCCACCGAGACTGAGACACCAACCGCGACGTCCACGACTGATCCGCTGGTAACCCTGTCTCCCGACAGGGTGACCCCCAGTGACACACCTGAAGTCAGCGCTACACCGACGGAGACCGCCACTGAAACGGCGACTGAAACAGAGACAGCTATCCCAACCGAAACACCCACCCCGATGGAGACACCCACGCTGGAGTTTACCAGCACTGAGACAACCACCCCGACCATGACCGAAACACCTACCATCGCTGGGACAGCGACCACTGCCGGTACACCGACGGCTACAACAATCCCCACCGAACCGGCACCCGAAGCGCTGCAAAACGCCTCCTATATCTATGACGGGGATGGAAACCTGGTGAAGAGTGTCATAAATGGCAAATCCACCTATTTCCTGGGCAAGCTCTACCAGAAAAAGATCGACGGTGCTACGACGACTGTACAAAAGTATTACTCATCCGGCAGCGCGCAGATTGCAGTTAGGACTGTATCTGGTGCCAGAGATACCATCCAATGGATGCTGTCTGATCACCTTGGCTCGACCAGCACAACTGCGAATGCGGATGGAACGTGGAACAGCAGTATTAGCTACTCTGCATTCGGAGAGATCCGGGCGAGCAGCGGGATTACGAACAGCAACTTCCGTTATACCGGGCAGTTAAGACAGGCAGAGCTTGGGTTATATTACTATGTGGCAAGATGGCACCATAGCGCCCCCGAGCGTCAGCGAGTGGGGTACGACCCTCAGACAGCCCATTTTACCCAGGCGGATACATTGGTGCCGAATTTCGCAGCCTCAAAAACGTACGATCGATATTCATACGCACGAAATAACCCGATTAAGTACAATGATCCTAGTGGTCATGACGTGGGTAGGGCATCATCACCTGCGTTAAGAGATGAGAATTATTATAAGTATTCTTTGCCGTATAACCCGATAAAGATTAATACTTCAACTCCAAGACCAACGCCAACACAAGCATTAAGAATATTAATATCGGGCTTTAATCCCGATAACTATGTGTCTTCAAAACAAAGTAATTGGAATGATTGTGGACCGCAAGCTGCTGGTATGGATGTACCAGGAAAAGCACGTGAAATAATGACGGCTCCAAATGTTAAAAGTTCCCAATTTATGGCAGCAGGAGGAGGTGTCCAACCGAGTGAATTATTTACTGCATCACAACATGCATGGGGAGCTGACAATGTTACACAGATGCAAAATGGAACATTAGAAAATGTAGCAGATGCTATGGGGAAAGGCTTTGGTGTAATCGTTGATATTGGCGTATGGGCGGAATATGAAGATGATGAAGATAGGAGCGTCGAAAGTTATATATCTAAATCTTTTGCGGAACCTGCAACTACAGATGATCTGATGCAGCATATTCCTTCATTCGCACATTTTGCTAGAGTTCTTGGTGTGGATTTAACCAAGCGGGAAATATACCTAACCGCTTCCTTTGGCAAAAGTAATTATTGGACACTCACCGAAGAGGGATACACATTTGCATCTAGTAATCCTGAACAAAGTATAAGGCAACCTGCCCCTAATGCTGAACTAGTTAACCAATGGCTACTGATTATCAATCCTGGAGATTAGTATGCCAGAACCTTATAGATTCCATAAAATAATTCTTCTAGTTGTAGTATTCTCTTTGGCATTCGCTGGAGCATATTATTGGGGGTATCCACAATACCATTTAGCTCAAATAAACAAGGTAATTTTGCCTCGAGTAAACCACTTAGGCTGGGGAGTTAATGAGGTGATCTCGCCAAACGGAATATGGGGGATTGAAACTTCATATAATAGGAACAATAGTAATGACATAGTAGAAACAATCATCCAATTTTCATCCATAGATTTTCCTTTCAGGAGATTCTCTTTTTCCTTACCTGATGATTACCAATATATTGAAACGAATTTTGGAATGCCGTGGGTGGCTGTATCCTGGTCACCGAACGGTAAATCCATTTTTCTGATTCAATACATAAACAGATTCTGTATTGATCAGCAAATTGTTCTATTTAATGAAGTTAATGGGAAATGGGAGGGTCCTTATTACTACAAAACACAAGAACCTGATGGATCTACTTGTTATAGTTTTTCATGGTCAGATGATGGTACACAACTGGCTATTCATACAAGGAGTGTACAGAACAGTGATCCAGATAATTTATTCGTAACTATCCTGAATACCAAAGCTGAAGTTCAGCAAGAGTTTTCTGTTAATTCCCCAGTAAATGGATACGGCTTTGATTACCTTTACTGGAATGAAAATAAATTCATACTGATCAACCTTGATCCATCTGCCCATAGCGATCAGGAGAACACAGAAAGACAAAAACAGGCAACATCTATCTACTATTTCACAATTGATGAGCCAGAAAATGTTTTCCATGTGATTGATTTGACAAGGTACTATTTTGTATTGGGTTGGGAGCCCGTATCAAGCCGGATACTAATGGCTACTAATGAAAATGTTGCCGGTTGCAAATACACAGTGATCAATGCTGAGAGCAAACAGGTTGAACAAAATGGTATAAATGATGGTTTATGTGGCGTTAGCCGCCAATCGAAAGACAATGTACATATCGCGTTTTTAATAAATGACCCATCTTCAAAAAATTCGCATGTACAAATTTGGAATTGGAAAACTATGAAATTTATTGATAAAGGGGATTTAGCAAATATTCGGATCCTTCCATGGCAGGATACCTTTCGAGGATTTCTTATTTTACGAGAGGACAATAACGGAAAGAAGTATTTTGATGTGCTCCGACCTTAGGGAGCAATAGGAGTGGCATACCACAAATAGTGAATTGAGAAATTATTGTGTTTCCACAATATTGGTACCAATCAACCATCTTAAACCGCACAGGTTTCTTATCCACTACACCTAGCTGAGTGGGGTATTGGTCGGGTGATTAGAGAGGATTGGTAACATGTAAAGAGCGTCATTAACGACAAGTCCACCTACTTCCTGGGCAAGCTGTACCAGAAGAAGATCGACGGGGCTACTACGACAGTATAGGAGTATTACTCCAGCGGATCAGCCCAGGTTGCTGTTAGGACTGTGTCTGGTGCCCTCACCCTATCCCCTCTCCCCATTTCGTGCGGGGACTGAACCGGCCCGTCTATTTCGGTCTTTCCCTCTGGCACCTGAAGAATAAAAAGTATAAACCCAATCGCCGCTGACCCTCCTGGTTTGACGGTTGTCATGGCTTGGACTAGAATATAGAGCTTATATTTATTCATTTTAGGAGTTGCTGTGTCTCTAACTGCCGTAAAAACCTCTCATGAATTGGATATTAAATCCACTTTATCACCGAATCGCCTGCTGGGGCTCTGGCGCCTCATGCGTGGATTCAGGTGGCAATATGCGGGCGCTACCTCAGCGCTCGCCATAAGCGCCACATCCAAAACCCTCACTTACCTGCTGCTGCGCTATTTCATCGACAGCATCCTGACGCCTGCCAGGTATGATCTCATCCCCATGGCAGCCCTGGGGTTCGTGCTCCTCGCTTTGTTCGAAGGTGTCGCCACCTTCGCAAGCGGCGCCCTCGCCGCCCGCTCAGCAGAAGGCATCACCCGCCGGCTGCGTAATTACCTGTTCGATCATATCCAGCGGCTGCCGTTCAAATACCATTCCGAAACCTCCACCGGTGAGCTTATTGAACGCAGCACCTCAGATGTGGATGCCATCCGGCGTTTCTTTGCCGATCAGGCCATCAATGTTGGCCGCATCATCCTCCTTTTCGTGATTAATTTCGCCGCGCTTTACAGCTTGAATGGCCGCCTGGCGCTGCTTTCGATCATCGTGGTACCTTTTATCATCGTTACGTCCATCCTGTTCTTCAAACGCATTACCAAAGCTTATGAAGCCTATCAGGAGCAGGAAGCAGTGCTCTCCACCGCCATTCAGGAAAACCTGACAGGTGTAAGGGTCGTCAAGGCTTATGCCCGCCAGGAATTCGAGATCAACAAGTTTGAAAAAGAAAACATGTTGAAGTTTGAAAAGGGCAAAGTGCTGATGAAGATGCACTCGCTTTTCTGGCCCATTAGCGATATTTTTTGTGGATTTCAAATGCTGGCAGGCTTTTTCATCGCCGCAACGATGGTCATCGGTGGCAGTTTATCCATCGGCAGCTACCTGGCTTATACCGGCCTCATCGTCTGGCTTATTTTCCCTCTGCGCACCCTCGGCAGGATGATCGTTCAGATGTCCACCGGACTGGTGTCTTACACCCGTGTAATGAAGGTGATCAAAGAAGACCGTGAGGATGTGGATGGTGGCGCAGCGCCAACCGACCAGGTCATCAATGGCAACATCAAATTTGACAATGTGTCCTTTGAGTATGAAAAAGATAACCCGATCCTGTGCGATGTAAGTTTTGAATGTAAAGCCGGGCAATCCGTTGCCCTATTGGGCTCGACCGGCTCTGGAAAAACATCGCTGGTAAACCTGCTGCCACGTTTCTATGATGTTACATCTGGCACGATCTGTATGGATGGCAGGAATATCAATGATTATCCGCGTCATTATCTGCGACAGCAGATCGGCATAGTGGAACAGGAACCATTCCTCTTCTCCCGCACCATTCGGGAAAATATCGTTTACGGCGTAGAACGTGAAGTCTCTGATGAAGAGGTTTTCGATGCGGCCAGAACCGCAGCCATTCATGATGTCATCCTTTCATTCCCGCAGGGATATGGGACACTTGTCGGTGAAAAAGGTGTAACCCTTTCCGGTGGCCAAAAACAGCGGGTCACCATCGCGCGAACGCTCCTGAAAAACCCGGGGATTCTCATTCTCGATGATTCCACCTCCTCGGTTGACCTTGAAACCGAAGCAGAAATTCGTCAGGCGCTTGAGAATCTGATGAAAAATCGCACAACCTTCATCATCGCGCACCGCATTCAGAGCATCATGGATGCCGACCTGATCCTGGTTTTTGATAAGGGGCAGATCATCCAACGCGGAATGCACACCCAATTGATCAAAGAGCCAGGTGTTTACCAGCAAATCTACAACCTGCAAACCAGCATTGAAACAGATTTGGAAAAGGAAGTATCCCGTGTCCGACTATGATGAATTCGAAGAGGAAGAATATTCCTCCAAAATTGACAACAAAACACTGAAGCGCATTATTGGGCTCGTTCGCCCGCACATGAAATGGGTGATCGGATTCCTGGTAACGATCGCCATCGTCTCGGTCCTGGATGGTTATTTCACATTCTTAAGCAAGAAGATCATAGATGAGGCAATCGTTCCAAAAGATCTGGCAGTACTCAACCAGTATGTGATCCAATACGGCGCATTACTGATCCTTCAGGCTGGCGGCGTATTTCTTTTCATTTACCTTGTAGCCATCCTGGGGGAACGCATCCGCTACGACCTGCGCAAAAGCATGTTCAACCACCTGCAGGATCTCTCGCTCTCTTATTACAGCCGCACGCCGGTTGGTTGGATCATGGCACGGGTTACATCCGATTCTGAACGTGTCTCAGACTTGATGACCTGGGGCCTGTTGGATACCACATGGGCCATCATCAATATTTCCACCTCGGCTGTATTTATGTTCATCATCAACTGGCGCCTGGCATTAATTGTTTTGATGATCATTCCGATCCTGGTGTATGTCGCTATCCAGTTCCGCAAACGGATCATCAAGCAATACCGCACCGTTCGCAAGGTAAATTCCAAGATTACAGCATCCTACAACGAATCGATCACAGGCGTTCGGGTCGTCAAAGCGCTATGCCGCGAGGAGGAGAACCTGCACGAATTCAGCGCTCTCACCAGCGATATGTACCGTTCCTCCTACAGGGCAGCCTGGCTTTCAGCATTATTTTTGCCAGTTGTGCAGATCATCAGCAGTGTAGCCCTCGGCGCAATCATCTGGTATGGCGGCTATCAATCTTCCATCGGGTGGATAACGATCGGCGGCATTCAAGCTTTCGCCTCCTACATCACCTTTATGATGTGGCCGGTTCAGGACATGGCACGCGTATATGCAGAAATGCAGCATTCCATTGCTTCCGCCGAGCGTATCTTCTCGTTGATCGATGCAGTGCCGGATGTTCAGGATAAACCCGATTCACACCCTGCAACCACCATACTCTCGGAAATCGAATTTGACCATGTCGATTTCTACTACGAAAAAGATAAACCGGTCCTGAGTGATTTTTCATTGAAAGTGAAACCTGGCGAAATGATCGCGCTGGTCGGCCCTACCGGTGGCGGAAAAACGACCATCGTCAACCTGTTATGCCGTTTTTACGAACCCAAACAGGGAGTCATCCGCTTTGGGGGCGTTGATTACACCGATCTGAACATGCACGACATCCAATCAAAGATCGGAATTGTGCTGCAAACGCCCCATTTATTTTCCGGCAGCATACGCGAGAATATTCGCTATGGAAAATTGGATGCCACCGACGAAGAGATCGAATCCGCAGCCAAAATTGCTGGCGCCGATGAATTTATTCGCGAAATGGAAAAAGGGTACGGCCAGGAGGTCGGTGAAGGCGGCAACCAGCTTTCTGTCGGGCAAAAGCAGCTCATCAGTTTAGCTCGGGCTGTACTTGCAAAGCCTGAAATATTCATCATGGACGAGGCCACCAGTTCTGTGGATACCCTGACCGAGGCATTGATCCAGAAGGGAATGGAAGCGTTGATGAAGGATAGAACCAGCTTTATCATCGCCCACCGCCTGTCCACCATCAAACGCGCCAACCGCATCATCCTCATCGATAACGGCCAGATCACCGAAATGGGTACTCACCAGGAGCTGCTCCGTTCCGGTGGTCATTACTACAATCTATACACCCAGCAATTCCGCCATGAATCAGAATCGGATCATCGCTTATTCCCGGTTCTAACAGACAACACCAATTTCACAAACTAAAATATGAACTCGGGAACACAAAAAAGGAGGAGGTTCAGAAACTGAACCTCCTCCTGTATTATGTCAATGATCAATTCCCTAAGCTATTCTTCGAGACCTTTTTTGAAAGCTTTAACCTGTTTGCCGCGTTCGTCCGTACTGAGAATGCGTTTGCGGATGCGGTAATTAACGGGTGTGATCTCCAACAGCTCGTCATCAGCCAGGTATTCGATCGCCTCATCGAGACTCAAATTACGGGGAGTGGTCAGGCGTACTTCAATATCTTTGTTAGAAGATCGCATATTCGTTAGGTGTTTCTTCTTGCAGACGTTGACAGCAATATCCATCGGTCGCGTATATTCACCAATGACCATACCTTCGTAAACTTCCACACCGGGGCCAATGAATAGAGATCCCCTTTCCTCGGCGTTCTTCAAGCCAAAATTGTTCGTTGTGCCGGCTTCCCAGGCAACGACCGAACCAGTATTTCGGGAGACGATCGCCCCTGCAAATGGAAAATATCCTTTGAATATGGTGTTCATCACGCCATTCCCGCGGGTGGCTGTTAGGAATTGATATCGGAAACCCAATAGCCCTCGGGTCGGGACGGTGTAGCGAATATAGACTGTATTCTCAGTTGTATTTACCAGTTCTTCCATTTGTCCCTTGCGGACGCCAAGCATTTCCACGACCACACCCACCGTATCCTGGCTGGTAGTGATGGAAAGCTCTTCATAAGGCTCGAGCATCTCACCATTTTCCCCTTTTTTAAAGATCGCCTCAGGTTTGGATACCTGGAATTCATAACCTTCGCGTCGCATATTCTCAATCAGGATCGCCAGATGCAACTCACCCCGCCCTGACACAAGGAAGGTATCAGAAGCTTCTGTCTCTGAAACCCGCAAAGCAACATCTTTCCTCAATTCATCGAAAAGTCTTTCCCGAATTTTGCGGGATGTACTCCACTTTCCATCCCTGCCTGTAAACGGAGACGTATTCACACCGAAGGTCATTCTCACAGTCGGTTCTTCCACGCTGATGCGCGGCAGTGCCACTGGATATGTGGGATCGGCGATGGTATCCCCGATCACGATCTCTTCCAGCCCGGCGACTGCCACAATATCTCCAGCGCTGACTTCTTCCACTTCTATCTTTTCCAATCCTCTGAAAACATACAGGTATGGTATTTTATCCATCTTGATCCCACCGTCCGCTGTGATGCGCGCAATGGACTGCCCAGCCTTCATCTTTCCGGCAAAAATGCGTCCGACTGCAGTGATACCGCGATATTCATCGTAACCAAGGTTGGTCACTAATAATTGCAGCGGTGCATCCGGTTCCACGGTTGGCCCTGGAATAAAGTTTAAGATCGTTTCAAATAATGGCATCAGATCAGGACCCATATCAAAAGTCAAACCTGCCTGTTGGGTGATCGCATTGGCATACACAATAGGAAATTCTGCTTGCAGGTCATCTGCTCCCAGTTCAATGAAGAGATCAAATGTCTCATTGACTGTGGTCTCATGGTTGGCATCCTTCCGATCCATCTTATTTACCACGAGGATGGCTTTATGCCCCATCTCCAAAGCTTTCTTCAACACAAAACGAGTCTGTGGCATCGGTCCTTCTGCAGCATCCACTAGCAGGAGAACGCCATCGACCATATTCATTACGCGTTCCACCTCGCCGCCAAAATCGGCATGCCCTGGTGTATCCACAATGTTGATCTTCACCGGCTTGCCGGTTTTTGGATCTTCGATGGTTATAGCTGTGTTCTTTGCAAGGATGGTTATTCCACGTTCACGTTCAAGGTCGTTTGAATCCATAACGCGCTCCATCACATGCTGGTTGGCGCGGAAAGTGTGTGCCTGGCGCAGTAACCCATCCACCAGCGTGGTCTTGCCATGGTCCACGTGGGCGATAATGGCTACGTTACGAATATCTTCTCGAATTTCTGACATACTTTAATACCTGCTATCCTTTCAAATTAAGCCCCCTGAACCGATTCAGGGGCAATCAAGTATTTTATCACAACCCCGTCTATCTGCCGGAAATCTGTACTGCCTTTTCTTTCTTTTTACTTAAAAATTATTAAATGATATTATTAATCATCCTCAATAAAAGGTGAAGTTGAATTGTCCATTAAGAGATGGTTTACCGAACCTCATATCGGGCAGGAAATCAACAAGAAGAACTTCCTATTCGTCCAAATAGACGCCATAGGCATAGGGCTGGCTAACGCTGCTGCGCCATTCCTCCCTGTGTTCCTGGCGCGTTCTGGAGCTTCCAACTTTCAGGTCGGTCTGCTCACTTCGATGCCGGCGTTTACCGGTCTGCTCCTGGCATTGGTCATTGGCGGTTACTTGCAACGAAAATCCAATATCATTCCCTGGTTCAGCACCGCTCGACTGATGGTGGTCCTGTCCTACGCCCTGACCGGTATCGCCCCATTTATTGTGCCAAAGGAATACCTGGTCGTCACGATTCTGGGCATCTGGGCGCTGGCCACCTTACCGCAAACCATAGTTGCCATCCTCTTCAGTGTGGTCATGAATACCGTCGCGGGGCCGCGCGGACGTTTTGAACTGATGTCCCGCCGCTGGTCAATGATGGGTTTGACGACATCCATTACTGTTGTCATCGTTGGCCAGGTGCTGGATAGAATGGGCTTCCCCTTCAATTACCAGATCGTTTTTATGGCATTATCCGTAGGCGGTTTGATCAGCTATTATTTTTCCAGCCACCTGGAGCTCCCTCATCGGGAAATCCCCGTTAAAACTGAAAAGATAAAACGCTTGGATAGTATCAAACTATACTGGGCACAAATTTTTAACCACAAACCATTCATCAACTTTGCCATACGCAGGTTCATCTACTTGAGCGGAGTCTCCCTGGCAGCTCCCCTTTTTCCACTTTATCTTGTGAGAGAACTGCATGCCTCAGACGCCTGGATCGGGTTGATCAGCACCTCGTCCACTGCGGTCATGGTGGTTGGTTACTTCTTTTGGGTCAACCGTTCCCGAAAACACGGCACCCGGGAGGTACTGCTCTGGACCACTCTAGGATTGGCGATCTACCCATTTCTATATGCCCTTACCGGTCGGGTGGAACTTATTGTTCTATTGGCAGGAATGGCTGGAATATTCCAGGCCGGACTTGATTTGATCTTCTTCGATGAGTTGATGCGCACCATTCCGGTGGAATTCAGCGCTACCTTCGTCTCATTTGCACAAAGCATGCAGTATCTCTCCGCAGTTGTGTCACCTTTTCTTGGCACCTACCTGGCGGATACGATTGGTATTTCAGGCGGGCTGATGGTGGCAGCCGGGATCCGCCTGCTGGGTTTTATCCTCTTCCTCACTCAGAAGAAGCCGGAAGCCAGAGATGCCAACTCCCATGCTGATTGATCGTATTCAGCTTCCCTTCTCGCCGTTCGCCAGACCTCTATCAGGGGAAAAACAAAAACCCCGACGCTTTTTCTGGGCCACGGTTGTCATCGACACAACGGGAATTGAAATTGTATTGCCGAAAATATATCAGTAGCGCAGCAAACCCGGCGTGCAAGCGGATTGGATCGTTTCCATCCTTGTATTGAATCTGCCACGCCCACGCCATCGAAAAAGAGGCAATACTAATACACAATCGGTAGCAGAAAGACAAAAATGCAACATGTGACTAATACTGGAGTATCTTAGACCATTCCTGCAATCAGTTAGCGATTGTATCTATTGATCTTATAGAATACCTGCATAGTTTGTAATTTTTAATGTAGTTTGAAGATTTATAACATGTCGCATAGTACGATATAATCACAAATCGATAAATTGCATTCACCGGGGTTTTTAATAATAAATATGTAAGACTAACAGTTCCAGAATTGTGTATTCTTATTTCGGGGATTGCCTGTCCAATCGAAAGGAAATTTGTTATGCGGGTCCTTGTGTTAATCCATGAATATCCGCCTGTTGGTGGGGGTGGTGGAAAAGTAGCCGAAGATATTTCAAAGGGTTTGGTCACCCGCGGTCACCAGGTGCGGGTCTTAACTACCTGGTTAAATGGTTTACCACTTCGAGAAAATCAGGCAGGAGTTGAGGTATTCCGAACAAAGACAGGAAGAAAACACGCATTCAAAGCAACCTTTACTGATATGCTGCTTTATCTTTTTTTCACTTTCTGGCGGGCAGCATTTGAAATGAGTACCTGGAAACCGGATATTATCCATGTGCATTTTGCCGTTCCAGCAGGTGTTTTGGCATGTCTGCTTTCTACCTTTTCCAAAATACCATATATATTAACCGCCCATTTGGGAGACGTTCCAGGTGGTGTTCCGGAAAAAACTGAAAAATGGTTCCGGTGGGTGGCGCCATTCACACCACTCATTTGGAAAAAAGCAAGTAGAGTGGTTGCTGTTAGTGAATATTCAAAGACACTTGCATTGCAACGATATCCTGTCAATATCAGGGTGATCAACAACGGTGTTTCAACTACAGAATTTGATCCGGGCAACATATCTGTGCATAACCCCCCCACGATCATTTTTGTCGGCCGATTAGTCCCCCAGAAAAACCCGCTTCAAATTTTGCAATCCCTTTCAGAGATTAAAGACCTCCAATGGCGTGCGGTACTTGTCGGCGATGGTCCTTTAAAAAAGGCAATGGAAGTTGAATCCAAGCAGTCAGAGCTATCTGACCGTGTCACTTTTACGGGTTGGATTACACCGGACGAGGTGCATGATTATTTAAGGAAGAGCGACATATTATTTATGCCTTCACTATCTGAAGGATTACCAGTAATCGGTGTTCAGGGATTATCGATGGGATTAGCTTTAATAGTAGGAAAAGTTGGCGGGTTTATAGACTTGGTGGAAGATGGAAAAAATGGTTTTTCCCACCAGCCATCTGAAAGTTACAAGTATTCACAATCACTAAGGTTATTATTAAACAATCACGAAAATCTGCTTCAGTATCGAAGAAATAGCCGGGAATTTTCTAAAAACTTTGATCTGGATCGTGTTGTAGATGATTATGAAAAACTTATGATTGAGTGTAAAGAAGAACAGTAATATGGACGGACTGAACGTTGAATTTTTATCGGATGTGAGCAGTTTCTTGAATACTAGATCCACCTCCTCCTTAATAACGAATAATGGCTTTATTAATGAAGATAATTTTTACCGGCCAATAGAAATTCTATTGCAATTTCCTAATTTGTAAATTTTCCGGGAGAGATATGCAATTTGTTCATAATATGTTATTTTCTCAAAAGAAAAATATTTACTTTATAATGTATTGAACTAATTATCATACTATTGGAGTCTCTTCAGGTGTGCCATCTATCATCCTTGCGACTTATTAGGGAATGTTAAACTCCATTTGAATATTCAATTCCAGACTATTTTCAACCAAAGCTGAATTTATGAATTCTAAATATTTAAAAATATTATTTAATACTTTACGGATAATAGTACCTATCATTTTGATATATTTCCTGTTACGAAACATAAACTTTAATGATGCCTTTATAACATTAACAGACTTTCCATTTGAACAATTTATTGTTGCAGTAATGTTTTTCATTCTTGCAAATATATTATTCGGCTTCCGCTGGTTTTATCTATTGAAAACGATCGGCTCATCAGAAAAATTTCTTAAAATATTAAGGCTTGTATTCTATTCTCTATTTCTATCCAACTTCTTACCAACTACCATTGGGGGAGATCTAATTAAAATAGCTGGAATGGCTGATTCCAAACAATCGATCAACAGGACTCTTAATATTTCAACGGTAATTGCGGATAGAGGCTTCAGCTTTTTTAGCAAAGTACTTCTGGTTCCGCTAACCCTGTGGTACTTTCGGGATATTCTTTCAATTGCAAGATCTGATGGATTGTTGTCTTCTTCATTCTTCATTTCAAAATTCTCCGGAAAAATAAAGAAGTTGCTAAATAAATATTTTTTAGCGCTCAAACCATGGTTTGAGATCAAGCATCTAACAATCATTCTTTCCATTTCATGGATCTCCCTGATCATCAATGGGCTCGGTTTTTGGGTACTTGTCCATTCATTAAACCCGTCAATTTCTTACCTACAAGTATTTGGCGTGATGATTCTGACTTACTTTGTTGGAATTCTTCCGATCTCATTTAATGGGATAGGTGTTCAGGAAAGCAGCATAACTTATTTATTGGTCTTGAGCGGTCTATCACCAAGTGAGGGTGTTGCAGCAGCATTATTAGTTCGACTAATGTCAATTGTTGTCAGTTTGATCGGGGGATTATGGTTGCTTGTAGCTGGCAGGGATTTGCTTACTTTTGCAAAAAATCAACAGAAAGAACTCATTGCCGTTTCCAGTGAAGACGAATGATCACCGATATATATATGTCAATAATATTATTACCCGGCTCTAAAATCCGATCCCATTAATGGAATTTGCAAAGCTTGGTAATTAAAGGCGAATAAGCCTGTTTTGAGCTGCATATCCTTAGAATGTGGATCAGAAAACGTGGAATGGATGAGTATTGATCAATGGATTTGGGATTTTTATTCTTCCTATAGTGCGATCTGGTTAATTTTCGGTCAACCTAAGAATTATCCAGATGTGTTTAACGATTTTTCTGGGCAACAATGAACAAACGGCGCCCCCTGCTGCTGGGGAACAGATCATCAATAAAAAAAAGATAGTATAAGATCGTTGAGGCTATTCGGATAAATGGCGATTTATTTTCGCTCATTAATGTTTTTGGATTCATTCTCTTTAAGAACAGGGAATAGTAGAGACTATATATTGGCCAGCCCCAGCACAAACTTTCGAGAACAATATAATTAATCTGCTCAAGGTCATTTTCAATTTCGCCGATCTCGAACCGTCTAAAATGGTGAGCAAATTGATCATGAATGCTCATATGCTTCATCAGAGCGGGGACTGTGATAAAGATATAGCCTCCAGGTTCAACGAGATTAGTGATATTTGATAAGGCACTTTTCCAGTCATCAATATGTTCCAACACTTCAGAGGCGATGACGCCTGTATATTTGGATTCAGGTAATGTACCAATATTCGTGATATCCATCAGGATGGTGTCATCAATGAAATGATGTTTTCCCACCAAATTCAATGCACTTTGTGAAATATCACCTGCACAATATGTCAGATCCTTGCCATATTTCCTATTCAGGTCAGCTAAAAACTTTCCATCGCCGCAGCCAATATCGATCACAGACCCATTAGACAAATATTTTTTCATGAATCTCATTAGGATCCGTTGACGTGTTTGTACCCCCGGACCAACTTGAAGTAAATTTCGCCACTCGTTGTTCCACAATTTATCATACTGCGCCTGGACTTTTTTGTTAATTGGATTGCTCTTCATAATTTTACCGACTGTAATCAAGAAATAGTTGGTGGTCCCTAAATCTTTTCACTCATTTTATTAAATAATTCATGCAAATCAAACAGGATTAATAACAGGAAATGCCTATCGATAAGGGTTGTGGGGGAAGTAAATTCCTGCTCAAACGTAATTTGGAATTATTGCTTATCACCTTTTTTTACACATACAAATTCATTGCACCCTGTGGGAACTTTTGCGGGTAATACTTTTTCCACTGATAAATTTTCATTTTCCAGAATTTTTGTTAATTCTTTTACATTGCCATATTCATATGGGTATCCTCCCACCCAATCGATCACATTATGTTTGAAATTCATTCCCCTGCTGAGAACGTAGGGGTTTTTTCCGGTCACCAGGAATTTTGCAAGGGCGATGATTGGTGTAAATATGGCCACCATTACATTTTGGACAAATTTACCTGAGACATTGTATAGCTTCTTAATCGGCTGCCACAATGGACTTGTAAAATGACGGTTATAGATTGCAATCACAAAGATTCCACCAGGCTTGACGCGTGATGCACAATTGTGGATGGCTCTTCGCATAGCGCCTGTTTGGTGCAGGGAACCCCAGGCGTAGCCTACATCAACCATAGGTAGTTTTTCCATCCCGGCATCATTCAATACCGATAAATTTTCAAGTCTGATGGTTTTTTCGGGCAGCCATCGGTCATTGTTCATTTTTGATGTCTGAATAGATTCCTGATCCAGATCAACACCAATTACCGGCCATGCGCCTAATTCTGCAGCAGCAATCGAGAACAAACCACTTCCACAACCGAAATCCATGAAAGATTTGCCGGCAAGTTTCTCCTGTGATATTAGTTCGACCAGAGATTGTTTTGCGGCATCAATTCTTTCGGTTGTTATTAATTGAGAGAAGTTTTCCCAATTTTCCCCAAATTTAAAGTGGTTCAAATCTTCTTTTATGATCATTGAAAGAGTCCTTTAGTGATTGTCTCGTATTATGCTCTCTGGCAACAAAATATTTGGACTATGAGAAAGCAGTAAACCGAATTTTATCACACAAGAGTATTGAAAATTACAATTATGGTTTAGGAAAATTTGATGAGCAATAAGCAGGACATTTACATTGTTGGTAGAACAAATGCCAGGGCTCTAAGCACCAAACAGGTCATATAAATCACTACCGAGTGATAATCACGTTTGTGAGGATAGAGATAAATTTGTTGATTCCAGCATCCCTCCGTTCGCGCCGGTGGAAGAACACCCGAAGTGGGTGGAGTATCACGCAGTGGAGCGAAGCAAAATTCCCGGAGTTTTACCAGGGGGTTGTTGTGATCAAGAATTCATTAGTTTTATTGAATCAGCTGACCACTAAGGCATGAACCGCATGATCACCGCTTCCAGGTACCTGGACTTTACCTGCTGGCTTGCCAATACCTGTTTGACTGGCGGAAGCCTCAAGATCACTCCCAAAACAGCCGCCAGCGCCCGGTGATTCCACAACACCTGGTTGTCGAAGATCAGGTTCTGCAGGTCACCGCGCTCGATCGCCATCAAAACCACCCGGTGAACTGAATTCAAAGGTGTGATCACCCGCGCGGAACGCGACCGCAGGCTGAGTCCATTTCGGCTGCACGTTCGGACACACACCCCGCATCCCAGGCACAATTCAGTATTCAAATGGGCATTCTTGCGGTTCGGCTGATGGGCATCATTGGCCGAAACCAGCGTCATGGCTTCCACCGGGCAGGCGCTCACACATTTACCGCAACCATTGCAGTCATCCTCATTCACCTCAACCATGAAGTTGGTGGTGTGGACCGGATTCAGATAGGCAAAACGCCGGGCCGCGATCATGGCCTCGCAGCAGCAGCCACAGCAGTTGCAGATGAAATTGACACCTTGCCTTACATTCTCCCCAAATTGGACCAGGTTGTGCTCCCAGGCTTCTTGCAGCAGGTCCAACCCTTCAGAAACGTCCACCGCGCGGGCATATCCATATTTGGTCAGCGATTCTGCCGATCCATTAAAGGTCATGCAGATATTCATGGGCGCATCGCAGGCCTTGCCAACATGCTCCATTTTATGGCGGCAGTAGCACACCCCCACCCCGCGATGGCTGGCAGTGCGGATCACCTCGCTGGCACGTTCATAATCCAGTACATACAACGCATTCTCATTTGATAGTACCCGCTCTTGGACATAAGTCCGCCCAAGCTGAGTTTCTCCGCGCACAAAAAGCTGTTTGATGAAATCCTCTTCCACGTTCATATACTGGTAAAAAAGTTCGCCCAAAGCTTTCTGATCCACATCGCCTCGCAATCGCATCATCGAAAATTCAAAGAAACCCGCCATTGGAGGAGGCAGCGTATATGAGCTCTTTCCATTATGTTCGACATCCACCAGGATTGCCCGGCTGGAAAGTTCATCCAGGATTTTTTGAGCCTGAAGAATATCCAGTTTCCAGGCTCTGGCAGCCTTTTCCACAGAGAAGGGTTTGATCGGCAGCAGCGCCACTAATTGTGCTTCTCGTTCGCTAAACAACATCGCTAGAATCTTAAAAAGCGTTTCGCTCGCAGGTGCCCCCTGCGGGAAACGGTTTAAGCGGTCCACCAGGTGTTCGTATCCGGATTGTAGGGTCGTATGGGACATAGATATTACCTCGCAGCAATGTGGATTTGGTATTTATTATAACGAAGGAATCAAATATGAAAACCCCAAAAAACAGGAGTAGGTGCAAAGTATTTTTTCCTGGGTACATTTTAAGTGGTCTCTAACCAACCGCTAGAAAACAATCGTCCGGTGAGTAGGCATAAATAATTCGATGATCGATCTACTAAACAATTCACCCTGTGTTCAATCCCTGGATATAATTAACCAAAGGTTTAAGCAATGTATTCTCCCGAGATGATTATTTGAAAACAGAAATTGGTGTGGAAACCTTGGTCGGTGAGCTGCCAAGTAAATATTAGTAAAATTAATGACATGGAGTTGATATGAAGACAATTGAAAAAATTGATCGAGTTCTGATACCAGGATCATATGGTGGAACGATAAACGTAAAAAAGGGTCAATATATTGGCGTAGTTGGGGTTAAAGGTGGTCAATGTGCTGACTTTTGGGCAATTGATCCAGTTGATTTTGACCATTTTCTTTCACCAGCGCATTTCTTCATTGATAAATTAAGAATTCAACCCAAAATTGGTGATACCCTCGTTTCCAATAGAAGACTTCCACTGTTAACGATTGTATATGACGATATTGGCTGGCATGATATGTTAGTTCCTCCCTGTGATTCCCGGCGCTATGAATATCATTTTGGTGTAAAGGGTCACCGCAACTGCAGTGATAATTTCCGAGAAGCCATGAATTCCAGAGGTAATGACTGGGGCAAGAGGCTTATTCCACCAGCATTTAATATTTTCATGAACACCTTTGTCAGCGATGATGGGAGTTTGGATATTCGTGTACCGACTTCCAAGGCGGGTGACAGGATAATCATGCGAGTTGAAGTTGATATCATTGCAGTCGCCTCTGCCTGCCCGATGGATCTTAATGAAACCGGAGCAAGAGGTTTATCTGAGATTGAACTTCTTGTAAGTGACAATCCTGAAGCATTACAAAAAGCAAACCATTAATAAAACCTATTGTTATAGCTGGAATAAGCAAGAGTAAAGATCTGCTTATCGAGCTTTAGTACTCTTCTATTCTAATTGCCAGGCAGGACTCCCGTGCTAGTGTGAGGGATATCATCATCGCGATGCAGGGGCAAGAGAAGGCACCACATTTGGGAAAGGCTTTAAAGTTTTCCTCGTTCTTCGCGCCGGTGTGTGCACAGCCTCCACTTTCGCGCCAGTGTGTGAGGTTTTACCAAATTCAATTCATTCGTTTCCGGGTCAACCTGTCATTAATGACAGGTTGACAATCCCCTTTTTGTGCTTATACTATATATAGAACATATTATCTAATAACTAAATCCGGTAACCTCAGGAAAAGTCATTTCATTTCAAATCAGAAAAAGGGGAGGCCACTCCATACATTAAGCACTTCTCCCGAGCGAAAGACGGCTGGATTCCTCCGGTTTGAGAAATATTACGGACACCGCCGCATGCTTCTTCATTTCTTTGGGTATCAGAAAATATAGCATCGATCCATATTATGCGGGGTTCCATGTTTATGGATATATGGTTTTTGTGGCTATCGGTCAGCGTTACTCCAGCCTGGCTTCTGTCCAGCTGACACTTGCAGGCGGTTTTTAGGTTGAATGGATAGCTGCTAGCCCGTATTTGTAGTTTCACGACATATTTTGCATGTTTTCGGTTCCTTCCGGTTATAATTTCGATCATCTTTCACTATCAGGGAATTGCGATGAAATCCTCACCAGCATTTGATCATTATGATGTAATCATTATCGGGTCCGGCCCCAGCGGCATCTTCACCGCCTACGAGATCCGCAAGAATCAACCCGAAACAAAAGTGTTGATGATCGAAAAAGGGCATTCTATCGAGAAACGAATATGCCCCAAACGTAAAACAGGCACATGCATTAATTGCCAGCCCTGTGCCATTACCACCGGTTTCTCTGGCGGCGGCAGCTTCAGCGATGGCAAGCTATCCATTAACGCAGATGGCGAGATCGGCGGAGACCTGGCAAGCTACATCGGTTTGGAAAAATTCCGCCGCTTATTGGAATATGTGGATCAGTTGTATGTTGGCTTTGGCGCGGATACCAGGGTGTACGGCGAAAGCAACCAGGCTGGTATCGATGCCATTCGCCGCTCGGCTGCTCACGCCCATCTTAAATTGCTCGATTCCCGAGTAAGGCATATGGGTACCGAGAAAGCCTATGACATTTACTCGCGCATCCAGCAAAAGTTGGCAAACCTGGGTGTTGAAATGCTGTTCGATACCGTCGTAAGCGACTTTGTTCTCAAAGACCGGGCGGATGGCGGCAAACAGGCAGTTGGAGTTGAACTGCAGGACGGTCGCAAGGTCACCGCTGATCATATTGTGGCTGCCATCGGACGCGAAGGCAGCGAATGGTTGAACAAAATGTGTCACAAATACGGCATCTCCTCAAAACCCGGACCGGTGGATATTGGCCTGCGCATCGAAACCGACGCAGCCATCACCTCCGAGATCGATTCGATCCTTTACGAAGCCAAACTGGTCTATTACACCCCCACCTTTGAAGACAAGGTCCGCACCTTCTGCTGGAATCCCCGGGGTGAAGTGGTTGAAGAGAAATATGGCGAATCTCTGGCTGTTGTCAACGGGCACTCGTACAAAGACGAGAAACTCAAAACAGCCAATACCAATTTTGCGCTGCTCGTTTCAAAGAATTTTACCCAGCCATTCAAAACCCCGATCGAGTATGGCAGATACATCGCCGAAATGGGCAATATGCTTTCTGGAAATAAAGTGATCGTCCAGCGTTATGGCGATTTCAAGCGCGGCCGGCGCACCACTGCAGATCGCCTGGCAAAGAATACCGTTCGCGCCACCCTGCGGGACGCCGTCCCCGGTGATCTAAGCCTGGTACTCCCTTATCGCATCATGCTGGCTGTGGATGAGATGCTCGAAGCGCTGGACAAGATCATGCCCGGAATTGCTGGTGGTGCAACACTGCTCTACGGTGTGGAGGTCAAATTCTATTCCAACCGGCTCGTAGTGGATAAACACTTCCAGACAAGCATCCACAACCTGTATGCCCTGGGTGATGGAGCCGGCCTAACCCGTGGTTTGATGCAGGCTAGCATGAACGGTGTTTGCATGGGGCAGATCCTCACCGGGCAATATTAAGCTTCGACCGATGAAAATATCTTCAGCATAGCCGCTGCCTTTTCATTTCATATCAACTTGAATTAGTGGCTATGCGCATTGTTGCGTAATTCCGCTTATTCCCTTGCTTGCTTGATCTGCTCCTGCACCGCATCTGGGGCTGTCATCCATCCCAAAGCGCCTTTACCATCCCGGCGGGGTAAGTTGTGGGCAGTGAACAAGGACTACAAAAGACTGCTTTTATTATATGTGTATCAAATTCTTACAGCTAAAATATATTTATCAATGATTACAAAGTCATCTATAAGGCTATCGACAATAAATTTTGCAATTCTCTAATTCTATTGTGCTTGACTTTTACCTTCTTCACCCGTAGAATAATATAGTCTTTGGGAAGAGATCTGGCAACAGGCACCGAAGGGGCAAATTGAAAATGATTTCAATGAAACTCTCAGGTAAAAGGACCCACTGGCCGTACTCTCTGGAAAGCGAACGATCACCGACGGGGCAAACCCGCTTTTTTTTACGGGCGAATCTCTCAGGTAAAATACAGAGGCACACGAGTTTTTCGTGTGCCTTAATGTTTAAACACCATTATATTTTGGAGGAAAAAAGATGAATATTCCAGCAGGTTACAAGTATGCAAACACCGATGAATGGGTAAAAGTGGAAGGAAACGTTGCAACTGTAGGTGTGTCGGATTACGCCCAGGAGCAGCTTTCTGATGTCGTTTTCGTTGAAATCGCAGCTTCAGTGGATGATAGTGTCAAAAAGGGCTCCCTGCTCGGCACCGTTGAATCAGTGAAAGCCGCATCGGATATAAATTTTCCCGTCAGTGGAAAAATTGTTGCCATCAACGAAGACCTTTCCGATTCTCCTGAATTGGTCAACTCTGAACCCTATGGAAAAGCCTGGATGGTCAAGGTTGAAATGACGAACCCATCTGAACTAGACGACCTGATGGATGAGAAAGCATATCAAAAGTACTGCGAAGAGCGGGAGCACTAATGTTCATACCCCATACTGATCAGGAAACCAGAGAAATGCTGGAAGTGGTCGGTGTCAAGAATATCGCCGATCTTTTTTGCGATATCCCTGAAAAATTCCGCTTTCCAGATTTGATCCTGCCGCCAGCCATGTCCGAAATGGAGATCATGGCCGAGATGCAGAATATCTCCCAGGCAAATGAGACAACCCAGGAATTGGTTTGTTTCCTCGGCGCCGGGGCTTACAACCATTACTCGCCGGCGGCAGTGGATATGCTATTGCGAAGGGGTGAGTTTTATACAGCATATACTCCGTACCAACCAGAGATCTCTCAGGGCACATTACAAGTAATCTTTGAATACCAGAGCCTGATCACTGCTTTGACAGGGATGGAAGCCAGCAATGCCTCGCATTACGATGGCGCGACAGCGACAGCAGAAGCCGTCATCATGGCTTATCAAAACTTCCGTGGCAAACGAAATAAGGTGATTTTATCCCCCACCTTGCACCCACACTACCGCGAAACAGCTCGTACCTATACGCAAGGTTATGAAAATCTTGTAATTACCGGCGACAATGTGTCAACTCCAATCGGCGACCCTGCGCCTCTCATCGCACAACTAGATGAAGATACAGCTTTAGTCATCGTCCAATACCCGGATTTTCTGGGTAACATTTATGATTACACCGATTTGATCAACAAAGCACATGAAGTTGGTGCGTTGGTAGCTGTGGCAGTTAATCCACTTGCTCTTGGGATGCTAAAAACGCCAGGTGAAATGGGCGCCGATATTGTAGTCGGGGAAGGCCAGCCGCTGGGCTTGCCGCTTTCATTTGGCGGACCATATCTTGGAATATTTGCAACCAGGAAAGAATACATCAGGAAAATCTCCGGCCGGTTGGTTGGAGAAACAACCGACACGAATGGGAAAAGAGCTTATGTTTTAACCCTTACTGCCCGGGAGCAACACATCCGCCGGGATAAGGCTTCTTCAAATATCTGCACAAATCAGGGTCTGCTTGCCCTCGCAGCCACGATCCACATGAGTTTGTTGGGCAAGCATGGTTTGCGCAAAGTTGCAGAACTGAATTATCACAAAGCACATTATGCCGCACAACAGATCGCTTCGATAAAAGGTTTCTCAGTTTGCATGGACCAACCTTTCTTTAATGAGTTTGTTGTTTGCTGTCCTGATTCAGCCAGGGAATTGAATGCCCATTTGCTCGAAAATGGTTTCCTGGGCGGTTACGAACTTGAAAATGATTTTCCGGAAATGAAAAACCATTTACTGGTTGCGGTGACAGAGATGAATTCCAAAGATGAGATTGATATGTACTGTGAAATCCTGGCGGAGGTCCATCATGAGTGAGCCAACCCTTTACGAAATTTCCTCTCCCGGAAGACTTGGGGTTAAATTCCCCGAACCGGATGTACCTGTGGCAGTTATCCCTGAAAACTTGTTGCGAAAAGATCTGCCAATGCCGGAACTCTCGGAGTTGGACGTTGTACGGCACTTCACCCATCTCTCAAAGTTAAATTATTCGATCGATGGCGGATTTTATCCTCTCGGCTCTTGCACAATGAAATACAATCCAAAGATCAACGAAGTAACTTCGAGATTACCAGGGTTCGCCTTTACACACCCGTTGCAGCCTATAGAAACTGTTCAGGGTAACCTGGCCTTGATGTACCAATTACAGGAGATCCTCAAGGAGATCAGTGGATTTGCCGGCATGACATTGCAGCCGGCCGCCGGCGCCCATGGTGAATTGGTGGGCGTTTTGATCATGCGGGCATATCATGCCTCTCGTAATGATTCTAAACGGACGAAAGTTCTCATCCCGGATTCTGCGCACGGCACCAATCCGGCCACCTCCGCGATGACCGGGCTTGAAGTGGTAGGTCTCCCATCAGACAATCGCGGAAATGTTGACGTTGCTGCACTAAAAGCCGTCTGTGACGACACCCTTTGCGGACTCATGCTCACCAACCCAAACACGCTCGGTTTATTTGACGAAAATGTACTGGAAGTGATCCGCATCGTACACGAAGCTGGCGGTCTTGTTTATGGTGATGGTGCCAACATGAACGCGCTCCTGGGTATCGTCCGTCCCGGCGATCTGGGGATCGATGTGATGCATTTCAACCTGCACAAGACCTTTTCCACGCCGCATGGCGGTGGTGGGCCAGGCTCCGGACCGGTTGGCGTGGCTGAACATCTAGTCGATTTCCTACCAGCTCCGGTGATCGATATTGTGGAACCCGGTACGGATGAAATGGCTCCATTGTTTGGGTATTTAACTCCCGCCAAAACGATTGGACGAATGAAAGCCTTCCAGGGACACTTCGGAATGCTAGTGAGGGCTTACACTTACATTCTCATGCATGGACCGGACGGACTTCGAAAAATTGCAGAATATGCGGTTCTTAACGCCAATTATATTCAAACGAAAATAAAAGGCGCTTATCACTTACCGCATGACAGGATTTGCATGCATGAGTTCGTAGTGGAAGGTTTTTGGGCAGATGCACCTGGTGTTCATGCCCTGGACGTGGCAAAACGGTTAATGGATTACAACTTCCACCCGCCCACAAATTACTTCCCGCTCATCGTCAAAGAAGCGCTGATGATAGAGCCTACAGAAACTGAATCCAAACAAACTCTGGATGAGTTTTCTGATGTCATGTTGAAAATTGCACGGGAAGCACACGAGACTCCGCAGTTGCTCAAAGAAGCGCCGCATAACACACCGGTTGGCAGGTTGGATGAAGTGAAAGCCGCAAAAGAACTGGTTCTATGCTGTTGGATACCGGAAGACAATTAATTGCAAAGGGGTTTCTGTAAAATACAGAAACCCCTTTTTATTATTCAGAATATATACTTTTCGGCCGATAACTAATAAAAGCAGGATTATTTGGATTTTTGAGCAACATGTAGGGATTTTGTTAAGAAATTGATAATTATTACCTGTTGAAATAAGCACAGAATAATGTCATAATCCTTATAACTTTTTGTGTTTTTTTATTTAATTAGTTTTTAGGAGGTGATACTAAATGATAAGTTTCAAAGAAAAAGGGCAAGGTTTTGTTGAATACGCACTTATTATGTTATTGGTTGCCCTGGCAGTGATCATCATTTTAGCTCTGCTCGGACCGGCAATCGGCAACCTGTATAGCAGCGCACTACCATTAATTTAGTTTTATCATTTTTTCGAACAGAGACATCTTAAGTACTATGGTGTCTCTATTCCTTTAATATTAACGAAACCGGACAGTGGTCTGAGCCCAGTACTTCATCGTGGATGATCACATCCTCAACTATATCTAACAATCCAGGGGTGATCAGGAAGTAATCAATCCGCCAGCCAACATTTCTGGAACGCGAACCTGTCACATAATTCCACCAGGTATACTGAATTTTCTCAGGATGTAAATATCGAAAAGCATCGATCAATCCGCTATCAAGGTATTTATCCACCATTTCACGTTCAATTGGTAAAAAACCGGAAATTTTTGCGTTCTCTTTTGGACGCGCAAGATCGATTTCTTTATGTGCTGTATTAAAATCTCCAGTGATAATTACTTCTTCTCCGGCCGACCTTAAACCATTTACATGTCCAAGAAGATGTTCATAAAAACTCAACTTGTAATCAACACGATCCTGTCCTCGCTGACCGTTTGGGAAGTAAACATTGAATAATGAGAAATTGGGATACTTGGTAATACAGACCCGTCCTTCACGGTCATATTCATCTTTAGCCAATCCATTTTGATGAAACATCGGCGTTTCCATACTGAAGGTTGCCACACCGCTATAACCGGGTTTTTCGGCGGAATTCCAGAAAATTGAAGGGTAATTCGGATAATCGAGTTGGTCTGGTTTTAATTGCGGAACCTGGACTTTAATTTCCTGCAAGCAGACAATATCGGACCTGCACTCTTCAAGCCATGATCTGAAGCCTTTGCCATACATAGCCCTGAATCCATTGATATTCCAGGTTGTAATTTTTGTGCTCATCGGATGTTCCTTATTGTAATAATTCTGTAATGCTTTTTTTCCTAATATAACCGATAATAATACTGAAATTATTATTAAGCCAATTTTTGCAGAAGGCAGATGTTTTGTGCTGAGGTCAATCAATTATTATGTCTCTTAAAAGTATGGTTGTGATTTCAGTGATCTTGTGCGGCGTACTTCTTTTGAGTACCGTTTATATAGCAGATACTACTTCTACAATTGAATCCTCACACTCCTCAAAATCATTCGAACTCAAAAACCAGTTCCAAATTCTCCTTGGCTCAAAAATCCTCCTCAAATAATATTTCTTCCCTGAAAAATGATGATTTGCAAATAAATCCCCCTTATCCAAGCACAAAAGCCTTCCCCGAAAAAAAGTCAACGGGTCAACAGTTTGTTGATCTATTCATTAATACCGTTGCCGAAATCATAACTGGCGACCCCATGAGTAATACCCAGAAAAGTAATATAACCTCCCCGGGAATTTTGGATGGAAGTGCAGATTATGACCCACATGGTAGTTCATCTGGAGATAATTACTATAATATGCTGTCTGAGTCGTCTCTCACAAAATCACAACTGGATAATATCCAAAAGTACTCCAATGGAGAAACTCCCGACGAACTCATTGATGACTTCTGTGGACAGGCCAGAAGTGGCGAACTGGACAGGATGGTGGAAGACATCAGGCAAAGTTACAATTACGATCCGGCTTCACCAGCCGCACTGATGGCAGTCTTTGAAAAAATGGGTGACCTCTGCCCTGAATAAGCAGAGGATTCGATTGATGTTAACGGTTGAAAAAAATATTTGCGGAAAATCTATGCTGTGGTATATTTAATGAGTTAATTAGGAGGAAATCTATGGAGATTACTGCAAAAAGAAGCATTGTCTATATCGAAGACGACTCGGAGATGATAGACCTTGTAGAATTGATTCTTAATCGCCATGGTTTTGAAGTTCACGGCGCCCACGGCGGCCGACAAGGCATCGATCTCGTACATCAGGAGCATCCAGACCTCATATTGCTTGATTTAATGATGCCCGATCTTGATGGCTGGGATGTTTATCAGCAGCTTAAAGCAGATTCCAACACAAAAGATGTTCCTGTCATCGTGATCACAGCCAAAACACAATCCATCGACAAAGTCCTCGGTTTACATATCGCAAAAGTGGACGATTACATTTCCAAACCATTTAGGCCACAAGATCTTCTTGATAGTGTCGAGAAAGTATTATCCAGTAAATAGCTACTTAGTAACATAAACTTTATATATGAACTGTTGGTTTCCAACGGTTCATTTTTTTATATTACAATTGGTGTTATGAAGCTCATTAACCTCACCCGGTCGGTATCGCCAATTCATATAATGAGTTGCGATACATTCTTTTCAAAACTCCGTGGACTGATGTTTCAAAAGAGTTTGGATTTAAACACTGGTCTTGCCCTCAAAGCAGAACCGCCCGGGAGGTTGAATGCTTCCATACATATGTTCTTTATGAATTTTGACATAGCTGTTGTCTGGATCGATTCATCACACAAGGTGGTTGATGGTAAACTGGCAAAAAAATGGCATCCCTACTATGCTCCCTCGGGAGCAGCAAGCTATACGCTAGAATTACATCCATCCAGACTGTCAGATTTTAAAATAAATGACCAGGTGCAATTTGTTAATACGTAAATTTATACTGATTCTTACAATTGTAATGCTCCTAAACGGAGCTGAAATTGCCCATGCCCAGGACAACCAGCCACAAGGTCCGGTTTATATTGTTCAGAGTGGTGATAACCTGACGAGCATCGCTAATCAATTCGGCATTTCATCAGATGAGTTAATTGCTGCCAATGGAATCACCGATCCGAATCTCCTTGCAGTTGGAGACGAGCTTGTAATTCCCGGATTGGATGGTATAAGCGGTTACCTGATGACAAGAACCGTCTCTTTCGGGTCAACTTTGGAATCGCTCGCAGTGGATAACGGTATAAGCCAAAACCTTTTAGTCAAACTAAACCACATTACATCCCCGGTTGAACTATATACAGGTGTCAGTTTGATCATTCCGGAAAAGAGTGTTGATCCCGAAGCAGAAAGTAAGTATATACTTCCAAAAGAACAGTCTCTGCTGGAATTCAGCATTCTTTCCAATCAAAATTCTTATGCAATCGCAACAAAAAACCAGTTGAATTCTCCATCTGAAACCTTCACGGGGCAGGTACTAGTCGTGGCTGCCACAGATCAAATTAGAATTCCAGGTTTACAAGCAATACCACTTGGGGAAATAACAATTTCGCCATTGCCGATGTTACAGGGAAAGACGATAAAATTCCAGATAGCAGCGCCGTCTGATGTTCAGCTTTCCGGTTCTTTCACTGGTCACCAACTCCATTTCTTTCCCGATGATAATGGCAATTTCACTGCACTTCAGGGCATTCATGCCATGCAGGAACCAGGTGTCTATCCTCTCCAGATCACGATGACTTCGCCGGATGGCGGCAAATACTCCCGGGAGCAGATGGTTATCATTGAAGATGGGTATTACGGGAAAGATCCGATCATCATGGTTAAGGATGAATATATTGATCCAGTAACAACCCAACCAGAAATGGATTGGTTACTTTCTGAAATTGCTTCGTCAACCCCTGAAAAATATTGGACTGGACTGTTCGTAAGCCCTTCACCTTATTCCTACCTCGACTGCCTCAATTCGCGTTATGGAAACCGCAGGTCTTATAATGGTGGTCCTTTTGTCAATTTTCATTCAGGGGTAGATTTTTGTGGTGGTGATGGGGTGAACATTTTTGCGGCTGCGGCTGGAAAAGTTGTGTTCTCTGGTCCCTTGACGGTTCGTGGTAACGCCACTCTCATTGATCATGGGTGGGGTGTCTATACTGGTTACTGGCATCAAACAGTGAGTTATGTAAAAGAAGGCGATGTGGTGGAGGCAGGCCAGGTGATAGGACTTGTTGGTGCCACAGGCCGGGTAACCGGAGCCCATCTGCATTGGGAGGTCTGGGCTGGCGGAGTTCAGGTCAGTCCGTTGGATTGGTTAGAGAAAGTTTATCCATGATCATCCATGCTTTTTTGCCAGAAACCAAACAATTCTCCGGGTTGTAATTGAACCCTTTTATCTGATGTAAAAAAGACCTTATCTTTGGAACAATAAGCTAGGTCCATCCAAATTTCAGCATTTATTCTGACATCGTCCACTACCTTCTTTCGACTTTCTTTATATATTGTAAAACGATCAACCAGCCTCCTTCGGAAGGACGCATATAACAAGAATAGGATCGCTATACCAATCCCAAAAAGAATTACATTAGGGTCATTATCAAATATTCGAATTACCAAAAGATAGCCAACAATTACCAAAACAATGATCGCCAGAATATCCGGATGCAGTGAGGACAGGCGGTCTTGTTTTGGAGGTATTGGTGGAGTGATCAAATTGACCCATTTTGCCCTTGATAATCCTGGATATTCATTAGTCCTTTTACCTTCCATTGCATCTACATATAGATCACTAACCATCATTGTTTTGGATCGCTCACCGCAAATTGGACAAAGGGGAAGCACTTTTCGTTCTTCCTGCTTGTGATGTTGGTTCATCTTAATATCGCTTTCATAATTAGTAAAAATCCGGCCATAGTATCATATCCAGATGACGACCCCCAGGTTGAAATCTTACTGATCACCTCTGGTATATTGGCGCTCTTGCTCATCATTTGATCGAAGGCATCGATAATCCGCTCATCAGCGCTTCCTTGTAAAGATGCGTGGAATAAACCACCGCTTAAGATTGTCGTCTTTTGTTGAAACTCAAATAAAAGGCTATCAAACCACGGATAATAACTCTGAAACTTAGGGTAACTTTTGGAATATCTGGCTACTCCAAGCGCCATTCCGGAGAGAAAATCATCTCCGCTGGGTGTTAATCCTTGACCATAACCAATAAGACCTCTGGCATACTGTAAAAATTGATCTAAGTTACATTCTTTTAAGCTTGAATACAACCCTAAAAGCCTCAATGAAATCTTATCGCCAGGCATAATATGATATGTTTCTTTTTCTATAATCTCAGAAACTATTTTGCTGAAAGAGTCCGTTTTGGTAGTTTCGATCAACTTGCATACAAGATTATTAAGGTTACAAATAATATAGCTTGCAGATATATCTGATAAATATTCTTCCGGCTGCCAAATGACTGCTTTTCGTATATCAACTACCAGATCAAGGTCATTGAACCTAATTCCTGTTGGAGGATTAACAATTACATTCGTTCCAATTTGAATCTCTGTGAATATATCCTGACTCACCTTTATTGGGTTTATTGTTAATGGCCCTCTATATTGGGAGTTAGAAATGAAAAAGACACCCTTTTTTGATCCTTTTACAAAAACGCCGTTTGAGGTATTTCCCAAAACAGAGAAATCCTGTTTCCAATCCATAATACTCAGAGCCTGGAAGCCGATAAATTCAGCCTCAATAATCCTTGTTTGGGGTTGGTCAACGTTCACTTAATAATTATATCTGACATTAAGTGACAAATATCGTTATTTGTCTGACAATTCCTAACTTGACCTTTCAATATGAGGGGTGGATAATAAAAATGATATAATTTTATTCTCTGAAAGTATCCGGATTAGCCGGCATAGAAAGGCAGGTATTTAAGAGACATTCATTGAATTTCCCCTTAATAAACGCTTAAACCATTGAGTAAAGTCTTTAAAAGATATATTCTTCTAATTACCATATTTTCTTATCAAAGAGAGGATGTGAAAAAATATGACCTCAGCGCATCCAGGATTACCTGAATTTGACTATATCAAACCAACCGATCTTGTAGAAGCCAGTCAATTCCTGGCAAATCATGCAACAGAAGCCAGACCATTTTCTGGCGGAACTGATTGCTTTGTCAGAATGCGGGATGGTTTTTTTACGCCAAAGTATTTAGTGGATGTAAAAAAACTTGCTGGCACAGAAATTTTAAAGTTTGATGCTAATGATGGCTTGACCATAGGTGCAGCCGTATCCATGAATATGGTCGCAGCTCTCCCGGAAGCGATCAAAAAATACCCATTATTGGTTGAAGCCGCAAAATCAGTCGCCAGCTATCAATTACGCACAAGAGCAACCATTATTGGTAATATATGCAATTCCTCACCAGCCGGGGACACGATTGGTGCCTGCCTCGCTTACGAAGGCAAACTAAATATTCACGGATTGGATGGTAAAAAAACAATCCAGCTTAAGGATTTCTTTACCGGACCTGGAAAGAATTTACTTACACCCGGTGATATCGTTCTATCCATCACACTGCCGGTTCCACCCGATGGACATATTGGCAAATACATAAAATTGGGTCGAAACCGATTAAGCGATCTTTCCATAGTTGGCGTGTCGGCACTAGGTTATAAAGCTCCTGACACAAAATCTGGTTACAAATTCAGGATTGCAGTAGCTTCTGTAGCTCCAATACCTTACATACTAACGAAAGCTGAAGAATTACTCTCCAGCAAACTGATCACAGCAGACACAATCGATGAAGCTGCTCAAGCAGCGATGGATGCTGTCACCCCAATAGATGATGTCCGAGGCAGTGCCCAATATCGAAAACACATGGTTCGTAATTTAGTCAAACGAGCTGTCTCAGAGATTATGAAGCTTTTTAAATCATAAATTGGGAAAGCAAAATTTGAATTTATCGGAGGAAGAAAAATGGGATTTCACCAAATTTCTGTAAAAGTAAATGGATCACTCGAAGTGGTCAATGTGCCATCTAATATGACTCTATTAAGAATGCTGCGCGAAAGCCTTTCACTTACCGGTACAAAAAATGGTTGTGCAGCAGGAGAATGTGGCGCCTGTACGATATTAATGAATGGCGAACCTGTGAACAGCTGTATGGTCCTTGCTGTCGAAGCTGACGGCGCTGAGATCATCACAGTTGAAGGCCTTGCCAAAGACGGTCAATTGGATATTGTGCAACAAACCATAATCGAAAAAGGCGGAGTCCAATGTGGTTTTTGCACACCTGGAATGCTTATCTCTGCCCGTGCGCTGCTCAACCGTAATCCACATCCAACCGAAGAAGATGTCGTTGAAGCGCTGGTTGGTAATTTGTGCCGCTGTACTGGCTATTCACGTATCATTGAATCGGTACAAAAAGCCGCCGAGCGGTCATAGTGCCACCATCAGAATATAGAACAGGAGACATCATATGGCTATAGCTGATAAAAAAGTTGGAACATTAAACCCGGTCGGTAAGAGCGTACCTCGACTGGATGTTCTTGAAAAAGTAACCGGAAGCGCTCATTATACTGATGACATTCCCTTTGGAAATTCATTGCTATACGGTCGGGTAAAACGCAGTACTGTCGCTCATGGAATTATCAAAAGTATTGATGTATCAAAAGCTAAAGCGCTGCCAGGTGTTAAAGTTGTTGTTACTGGTGAAGATTTTCCTAACCTGGTTGGTCTCTACCTGAAGGATAAACTGATCTTCGCCCGGGACCGGGTTCGGTTCGTTGGCGAGGCAATTGCTGCAGTCGCTGCTACATCTGAAGAAATCGCTGAAAATGCGATCGATTTGATCGAAGTCGAGATCGAACCCCTTCCAGCCGTATTTGATGCTGAGTATGGCGCATCCAAAGAAGCTCCGTTAATCCACCCTGATCTTGGAAGCTATGAATGCCCTAATTTCATCTTCCCGGAGGCTGGCACTAACATTTCCAACCATTTCAAGATAAGGAAAGGCGACACTGAAGTTGCATTCAAGCAATGCACTGCCATTGTTGAAAAGAAATTCCGCATTCCTCATGTCCAGCATGTACCGATCGAACCTCACATCGCTATTGCTCAGGTAGAACCGGATGGGGATGTAACAGTCTGGGCTTCATCCCAATCTCCATTCTCACAACGCTCTTCTTTTGCCAAAGCATTAGGCGTTTCTGAGAGTAAGATCCGCGTCATTGCCGGATATGTCGGTGGTGGTTTCGGCTGTAAAGCCGGCGTCACCATGGAGAATGTAGCTGTCGCGTTGGCTACAAAAGCAGGTGGTAAACCAGTTAAAGTTCGCCTTACCCGCGAGGAAGAATTCTTTACCAACTTCGTTCGCCAGGGACTGATCATAAACTTAAAGATCGGTTGTGATGCCCAGGGTAATGTTTTGGCAATGGAAAACAAACAGTACTGGGACGGTGGCGCATCGACAGAATATGGCGTCAACATCACCCGCGCCGGTGGTTACAATTCATCCGGTCCGTTTGATATCCCGAATGTTACCACCGACAGCTTGTGCGTTTACACAAACCATCCCATCGGCGGCGCATACCGCGGTTTTGGAATGTCCGAACTTCATGCGGGTATCATCCAGGTTATGGACATCCTCGCTGAAAAAATTGGCATGAATAAAGTTGAATTCCTCAAACAGAATGCTATTCAAGGCGGTGATATCAATGTAACCGGCATGAAAATGCACCCGGTTGGATTGCAGGATTGCATCGACCGTGTTGCCAAAGAAATGAACTGGGGTAAAAAAGAAACAGCAAGTGCATCAAACAAAAAACGTGGCAAAGGTATAGGCATCGTTTGGAAAGCCCCGTCCATGCCCCCAAATGCCGGTTCAAGTGCGGAAGTCCGTTTGAACGAAGACGGTTCGGTAACTGTTTCTGTCGGCGGTCAGGAAATTGGCCAAGGTACTTTTACAGTTATGGCCCAGATTGCTGCAGAAGCGCTTGGTGTGGCTTATGAAATGGTCAAAATCGAAGGTCCGATCGATACGCGTTACAGTCCATATGAATGGCAAACAGTTGCCAGTCGCCTGACCTGGAGTATGGGAAATGCGGTCCGGCGTGCGGCTGAAGATGCTCGCAAGAATATTCTTGAAATGGTCGCAGAAGCCTGGGGCGAGAACCCGGCCAATCTCGACATCAAGAATGGTTACGTCGTTTCTCAGAAATCCGAAGAATCCGTTGCCCTAAAAAACATAGTTGTTTATGGCATCCCCCGCCAAAATGATCAAGGCTGGATTGGTGGACCGATACTAGGTCGTGGAACCTTCATGCCATCCTATGTCACTGGACTCGACCAGGAAACCGGCCAGGGCGCCCGAGCTGTCGTCCATTACACCACTGGATGCCAGGGCATCGAGGTGGAGATCGATACCGAAACGGGAAAAACGGAAATTATCAAAGCTGTCAGCGTTTTTGATGTAGGTAAAGCCATCAATCCGGATCTTGTAGTTGCCCAAATCGAAGGTGGTTTCCTTCAGGGTATGAGTTCCGCCATGTTCGAAGAAATGAAACTGGTTAATGGCGTCATGAAAAACCCCAGCTTTGTAGATTACCGAATTGCCACTACCTCAGACATACCGCGGGAAAATATTGCATTGTTCGTTGAAACCGCCCAGGATGACGGCCCATGGGGCGCCCGCGGAATTGGGGAGCATCCAATGACACCCACAATCGGAGTCCTCGCGAATGCTATTTACGATGCGGTCGGTGTTCGAGTAGCCAATCCACCATTGAGCGCTGAAAAAATTTATATGGCAATGCTCGAAGCAGGAAAAATTGCATAATAAAGAATAATTGAATGTGTCGGTGAAACTACCGACACATTCTTCACATTAAATTATGACAGATTCTGTTGTCTATTGGAAAAGTATCACTTGTTTTGACTGATAGGGAATAATACACTTTTATCATCACCATTTTACGGAGGATCATTGTATGGAGCCAAAGGTTGAAGGTTTTTTAGACCAACTCAAAGAAAAACGGAAAGCTGCAGCTCAAGGCGGCGGTGCCAAACGCGTTGAAGCTCAACACGCGAAAAACAAAATGACAGCTCGCGAAAGAGTGTCTAAGCTGGTTGATGAAGGCACATTTGTAGAGCTGGAAGCCTTCATGGAACATCGTCACACAGATTTTGGCCTGGATCAGGACCGCTACCTGGGTGATGGCGTTATCGCTGGTTTCGCCAAGATTGACGGTAGAAGAGTTTGTGTCTATGCCCAGGATTTCACTGTGATTGGCGGTTCTTTCGGCGAAGTCGCTGGAAAGAAGATTTCCAAAGTCATGGATCTCGCCATGCAATCCGGCGTTCCCATCATTGGAATAAACGATGGCGGTGGGGCCAGAATTCAGGAAGGTATCTGGAGTCTTGAGGCCTACGGTGAAGTTTTCTACCGCAACGTTCAAGCCTCCGGTGTTATCCCTCAGATCAGCGTCATCATGGGACCCTGCGCTGGAGGTGCTGTTTATTCTCCAGCAATCCAGGATTTCATTATCATGGTAAAAAACATGGGGAACATGTACATTACCGGGCCACAAGTCATCAAAGCAGTCACCGGAGAGGAAGTTGATGAAGAACTTCTTGGTGGCGCAGATACACATAGCTCTACCAGCGGTGTGGCACATTTTGCTGCGGAGAGCGAAGAGGATGCTTTCGCGACCATTCGCAAAATCCTATCCTACATTCCTTCAAATAATACCGAAGGCGGTCCATCAATACAAACGACAGATGACCCTTGGCGAATGGAAAAGGCGCTTGATACAATCGTTCCTGAAGATCCATCGGATTCATATAATATGCGCGACGTTGTCACCCGAATTTTTGACACTGGCAGCTATTTTGAAGTGTCGCCAAACTATGCTCAAAATGCGATCACAGGCTTCGCCCGTCTTCATGGCCAATCCGTTGGTGTCGTTGGGCAGAATCCTGCTGTAATGGCTGGATCGATAGATATAAATGCATCAGACAAGATTGGACGCTTTGTCCGCTTCTGCGATGCATTCAACCTCCCCATAATCACGTTCAGTGATTCACCCGGCTTCCTGCCAGGAGTTTCACAGGAACATGGTGGCATCATTCGCCATGGTGCCAAAATCTTGTATGCTTACGCTGAAGCAACCGTACCAAAAATTACGATTATTACTCGCAAAGGTTATGGTGGTGCCATGATCGTAATGGGCAGCAAATATCTTCGCGCAGACCTTGTTTTTGCATGGCCGTCCGCAGAGATCGCGGTTATGGGCGCTGAAGGCGCTGTAAATATTCTGTACAGAAAACAGCTAAAAGAGAGCGCAAACGCGACCGAAGATCGGGCTCGTTTGATCCAGGAATACAAGGACAAATTTTCCAATCCTTACGCTGCTGCGGCTGCTGGTCATATTGATGACATTCTCATGCCATCAGAAACCCGCCCGAGATTGATCGCTGCGCTGGAGCTGTTGAAGGATAAACAGTCTACCCTTCCTGCCAAAAAACATGGAAACATTCCACTGTAAGTATTTATTACAGGTTTATCCATTCGATTAACCGGAGGTATCAATTTGGATCCTATCGTTCAAGGTTTAGAAATTACAATTCTTGGTTTGACAGTAACCTTTACCGCATTGGGTGTGTTCATCCTGGTAATGATGCTGCTTAAGAGAATTTTTAGAGTGAAAATAGAAGAAATCGAAACTACAACAGAAGAAGTGGCTGTTTCCGGAAATGCTTCGGATTATGTTACAGCTGATGATGATTCCGAGCTTATCGCAGTTATTGCCGCAGCTGTATCATATGTGCGAGGAAAAACTTTATCATCCCTGGGGTCAACACTTGAAAATGGCAAAGGCAGTTGGTGGGTTTCAAACCGTTCTACTGCCAAACAGGGAATTGGAGTTAGTATAAAGAGGAGTGGTAAAGCATGAAAGAAGTTAATATTACCGTCAATGGTAAAGCTTATTCTGTAAAAGTTGGTGATCTCACATCATCCCCGGTTAGCGTGGAGGTAGATGGAAAATCATATCAGGTAGAGATGGAGCTTTCTTCAACGACAGAAGCTCATATAGTCAGCGAAGTACAACTTAACTCACCTGTAGTAAAAATGCCATCGGCACCTGTATCCAAACCGCAACCTGTCAGCAATTCAGGAAAATCGATTCTTTCGCCAATGCCTGGCACAATTGTCCTTATCACTTCAAAAGCGGGTGATACTGTCAAACGCGGAGATAGTTTGCTTTCCCTTGAGGCAATGAAAATGAAGAATGCGATCCGTTCTCCATTTGACGGAACTATTAAAGAGATTCACGTAGCTGATGGACAAAAAGTAGCCCATAACGACGTTCTCGTTACATTTGAGTGAGGCTTTTCTATGGATTTTTCAAACCTTCTCGTAATCATTCAAGCCCCCCTCGAGTTGAGCTGGCAAAATATTGTCATGATGCTGGTTGGTGGGTTGCTGATATACCTGGCTATCTCAAAAGATTATGAACCTGTGCTTCTACTGCCAATTGGCTTTGGGGCAATATTGACAAACCTTCCGCTCACTGGAATAACTGGTGAGGATGGAATGCTGGGTATTCTTTACAAGGCTGGTATCAGCACGGAACTATTCCCTCTATTTGTTTTCATTGCCATTGGCGCCATGACTGATTTTGGACCATTGCTTGAAAACCCCAAAATGGCAATCCTGGGCGCAGCCGGTCAATTAGGAATTTTTGGGACGCTGATGCTTTGTTTATTACTAAGCAAATATACTCCCTGGCTAAACTTCACACTAAACGAAGCAGCCTCGATTGGCATTATCGGTGCGATCGATGGACCGACGGCGATTTATGTGTCGTCGAAGCTGGCGCCACACCTTCTTGGCCCAATCACCGTTGTCGCATATAGTTATATGTCTCTTGTGCCGATTATCCAACCACCAGTAATGCGTGCAATGACCTCCATGAAGGAACGCACTGTTCGTATGCCATACACCAAGGTTCCTGTTCCGCGTATCGTTAGAATTCTCTTCCCGATTGTTATAACCATAGTCGTATCCCTCATAGCGCCAAAGGCTTCACCATTGATCGCTGCCCTCATGTTTGGCAACCTTATCCGCGAAGCAGGCGTTGTGGATCAATTAAGCGAAGCTGCACAACATGAACTATCTAACCTTGTTACTCTTTTTCTTGGTCTCACGATTGGAAGCACGATGAACGGGGCTACCTTCCTACAGCCATACACTATAGCAATCCTTGTTCTTGGTCTGATCGCATTCGTCATGGACACCGCTGGCGGATTGGCTATGGGAAAACTTATGTATGTACTTTCGGGCAAGAAATTCAACCCCCTAATTGGGGCTGCAGGGATCTCAGCATTTCCCATGTCTGCTCGAATTGTTCAAAGGTTTGCAAATGAGTATGATTTTGAAAACTTTATTCTCATGCATGCCATGGGATCCAATGCTGCAGGACAACTGGCCAGTGTTGTAGCCGGTGGGGTTGTACTAGCTCTACTTTCCGGCACGATATAAGGTAAAATGATTAGAAGGCAGATATATTTCTGCCAATAATTTATTTGTTTCAAAGATTTTCAGTATTTTTTTATATAACATAAAGGAGAATAATATGAAACTGATCGACTTAACCATCCCATTTGGAGTCGGAACCCCACCCTGGCCAACTTATGAGCCATTACAGATCAAGTATTTTAAACGCCTAGCACCGAATGGTGCCAACGGTCAGTTACTGACCCACTCCAACCATTTAGGAACGCATCTTGATGGTGAAATTCACTTTTACACTGCTGGAAAAGACATTGCTCAGCTAGATTTAGATTATCTAGTAAATGAAGCAGCTGTAGTTGACCTTTCTGATGCTGTTGGTGATTACCAGGTTTACACAAGCAAGATGATCGAAGATCGTGTGGAAGTTAAAGAAGGTGACATCCTTGTCATTCATACCGGTTACCATCACTTCGGTTGGGACCAGCCCACAGCAGATGAAATCCGGTATATGGTGAAACATCCAGGACCAGGCCAGGAATTCGCAGATTGGGCAAAGAAGAAAAAACTACGCTGGATCGCCGTGGACTGCGGATCCGCAGATCACCCGATGAATACCATCATTCGAACCTGGATGCCACGTCAGGCAGCTGAAGCAGAAAAAGTTTTCCAGAAACTTTACAAACAATCTTTGGCTGAATTCTATAACGACGAAAGGTATCAGTTGATGCACATAGATCTCTTCCCCAAATCCATCATCCATGCGGAATGCTTTGGTGGAAATATTGATCTGCTCCTCAACCGCCGCGTCAAGGTCGGTTTCTTCCCCTGGCGCTTCGTTGATGGAGAATCCTCCATAGGTCGTGCTGTGGCATTCGTTGAGGACAACGAATATGATGAGCTCATGAAGAAAGCCGAATCAATGCCAAAAACTAAATTCGGCGATGTCTACGATCCTACTCACGTTGACCGGCTGAATAAACTGTCCAAAATATAGATTTGGACTGATAACAATTTTATAAATATAAGGAGAAAATAAAGTGAGAATCGAAACACCAGTAAAAGTTACAGAACAAGTATTAACAATTGATGTTCGCGAAATTGAACCATTACTCCAAGCTCCCCCAATGGATATAAAACCATTCCCGGATGCCATGGTTAAGCTAAAAGATGGCCGCACATTATATATTCGGGAAGCCAAACTTGAAGAAGCGCCCATGATGCTTGAGCACATTAAAAAATACACGGAAGTGGAGCATGACTTTTATGATATCGTTGGCGCCCGTGTATACGCTGAGATCCTCGGTTGGTATCGTAAACGCTTGAAGGACCCTTACACCCTGGTTGGTTTAATTGATGGTTTGTGGGTCGGATTCGCAAATGGCCGTTTGATGAACGAAGATGTTAATATCTCCTTGCATACCATGGCTCTCGCCCGTGGTGGTCGTATTGGTGCGATCATGTATTATGCCAAGGCCTATTATGGTTTTGAAATCCTTGGAAACAAGGAATGGTGGGCGACATACGAAAGCTACAACGGTTGGATGCGTTGGGGTCTTGGAATGGCACAGCCTTCATACCCTTGGCCAGAATACCAGCATGAACTGGGTGGCGCTCGTGTTTACTATGTCACCAAAAAATACTGGGACACCGCAGTTAAGACATATATCCGCCAGATGGTTGGTTCAGAGCTAGATTTCAACGTTCCTGATAGCGTAAAGAAAGCAAACGCCGTCATGCGCGCTCCAGATGATATCACCGTCTAATTTCAGAGCTTTCTAAGTAGTATAAATAAGGTGTGATTGATCACACCTTATTTTTTTATCTCCGTGCTTCGCTTGTCGCTCTCCTCGCCCTAAGGTATAATATCTCAAGTGAAGTACTGAAATTTCATTTGAAGGATAAGGCTTGGGAATGTCATCTGCCGCTAAAATAACTGAAAACCAATACTGGGATTACTTTGAAGTAACAAAAGAAGATTTGGACTTTATAAACAACCACCTCTTCGAACTTGAAAAACCACATAATTCGATCCAACTTCTTGAAGCCTTGATTATTAATAGAATTAATATTGAGAAGAACACTCTTGCAAAAAAGAAAGCGGAGCAGGGGAGAATTTATATTCCCAAAGAAACTTATAAAACCAGTGAACCTATTCAATTTAGTGCATTAAACTGGCAGGCAGGTGTAGTGTCTTCGATCCGCGAGGGAGTAAACCCAGAATATTCTCCCTTCAAAGTCATAGATGTCCAGTTCCCGGCAGGTGAAATCAGGAGTTTTGCTGCAGAATATGAAGACCACCCCCTGAACGACCCACAGGATACACTGGCTGGTCTCGATTATTTGGATAAAGACTTCGTCCTCGAAAATTATGCGCCTGCTCTTTTGAAAACGCTCGAAGCTGCCCTAATGCAAAATGATGATCTGGTTCGCACAGCCGGCGCCTGGTTTCCTCGCGCACTGCTCCTGGATTTAAACGTAGGACATTTGAACCTGGTTGAAGCCATCCTGGATATGGCTGGTGGAGGTCCGTTGACGCCGCCTGAATTGATGGCCCAATTGGATCTACCTGTAGATGTAAGCGCAAGTTTGGTCGAATTCTCGCTTAACCTCGCTTTGCAGGAGGATCCGCGCTTTGATGAAGTAGGGCCCTCGGGTGATGTGCTATGGTTCCTCGAAAAACTAGAACCTGAAAATGTTCGCAAAGTTCCTGTATTTCTTCAATACGTTAATGAAACTGTCGATCGATCATTATTTGATGTGCAAATGCTCAGATCAGAAACACAGTTGGATGATGAGAATACTCCACAAGCCTCACACCATTCCGTTGATGATGAAGTAAAAGTTACCCTGACATATCCTCACTGGCGAGCCGGTAGTTTGCCTTTGTCGCACCGAACAGACCATCTATTCCCAATTGCTTTAGAATCTCCACGAATTAAATTTCAGTTCGTCGATAGTGAAACACAAACTCCCTTCCCTGGTTGGGTCGTAAGACCGCATAAATATGTCGTTGGCCTGAGGGAGTGGTATTTGTCTAATGGGGTGGTTCCGGGGAGTGTTATCACAATCCATAAATCAAATCCAGCCGGTGATGTCATCATCAATGCAAATAATCGCCGGCCCACCAAGGAGTGGGTGCGAACTGCCCTGGTTGGGGCGGACGACGGACTTGTACTGGCTTTGTTAAAACAGCAGATCAGTACTGAATATGAAGAAAGGATGACAACAGTCATCCCTGACGTTGAATCCCTGGATGTTATATGGAATCTTTCAGGTAAACAGAAATTTAATTCAACCCAGGCTATGACCCGCATTGCTAAAGAATTGACAAAACTAAATCCGCAAGGTCATATTCATGCTGAAGAACTATATGCAGCAGTAAATTTGATCAAGCGGTGTCCAATCGAGCTGGTTTTCCATCATTTAATTAATAATCCTGCATTTAACCATGTCGGCGATCTGTATTATCGATTGAATGAAGGATCCGAGCAGGAGTAATTATGCCCGAAACCCGAAAGTATAGCCTGGTTAAACCCTCCATCAATACTCCCTTCCACATCGATTTCGATTGGTGGAATGAGCATGATAATAACTCACGTGTATTTTTACACGATTTTCTTTGTCCCGAACATCAGGCAGTATTTTCCATCCAGGAATCAGACCTACTTATCGATTATATTGACCCGACTACAGCCGAAATTCATAGAGTGGACGGCATTCAGCAGAAATTGATGACACATTGCTCAAAACTTGAAGGTTTTGTATCCACCACTCATAGCCTGGTGGATAATGTTTTCAGGATTTTTCTAGCAAACGGCAACACTCCGTTGACCCCGGAAGAACTTTCGGAATTGACAGGAAAACCTGGGGTTATGATCCTTCGTCTTCTATCGGGATCACGGGTTTTTATGGGTATCCGACCCTGCCAAGTGTGATAATATTACATTCTTGCCTCAGTAGCTCAATGGACAGAGCACCGGCCTTCTAAGCCGTTGGTTGAGAGTTCGAGTCTCTCCTGGGGCGCTCATGTTTTCGGGGAAAATTATTGTACCCTTATCCATCTTTTGCATATATAGTTCTAACACAGATGATGTAATATTAGGTGTAATATAATATTACATAGTTTAATTAATAAGTTAACTGTAAGGTAAAAGATGAAAAATATTACAGACACTGAATTTCTGACCAGGTCGTCAGAGAAGAATCGTGATTCGCAAGGATCGACGATTGAAGGAAGAATGAGTTGGAATTACGTTAATCATCCTCATAATTGGCATCCGCCCACAGATCTTTACGAAACTGATCACGCCTTTATTGTTAGAATGGAAGTCGCCGGAATGAACAAGGAAGAATTTTGCGTGAGCCTGGAAGACAACCTGCTGGATATCAGCGGTTCACGGCCAGATTTAAACCTGAGCCGCGCCTATCACCGGATGGAAATTCCCTATGGAAATTTTCGATCAACCATTAAATTACCATCTACTGTCGATGGCAGCCAGGTATCAGCAGAATATCATGATGGCTTTTTGCTTGTTACCTTGCCAAAAGTCATTCCAACTATCATTGAAATCAAAGAAGAGTAAAGAATGCCCGCGTCAAAATGGTTAGACCTTGAAACAGATATCGATTGGATTAAAAATGACGAGCGTATTATGAATGATATGCTCATGCAGCCGTTGCTCACAAAAGTAAACCCAAAGCAGGAAGATGAAGCTGATTCTCTAAAGGAAGAAAACGAATTATTAGCAAAGCTGCCTGATGAAATGCCCATCTTGCCTCTTCGAGGTGTTGTAGTCTATCCCGAGACAACTGTTCCATTAACAATTGGACAACCGCGTTCAATTAGACTGATTGATGATGTTGTTGCCAAAGACCGAATTATTGGTCTGGTAGCAGCCAAAAACCCTGAACTCGAAAATCCCGGTCCGGATGATCTCTATACAATAGGTACAGTTGCAGTGGTGAACCGTCTCTTTCGGGCACCAGATGGAACTATCCGCTTATTGATACAAGGAATAGCAAGGTTCAAATTAGTTGAGTTTACCCAGGTTGAGCCATACCTGAAAGCTAGAATTCAGCTTATCCCTGAAGAGCAGGAAACCGGGCTGGAGATAGAAGCGCTAGCCAGGAATACCCGCAATCAATTTGAACATATTTCCGAATTGGTTCCATCGATACCACGCGAGCTGGTATCCTCAATCGCCTCACTGGAAGATCCTCTTCAAACGATCTATACCATTGCAAATTTTCAGCGCATGGATCCGGAGGAATCCCAGGAAATCTTGGAGATAAACTCTGTATCTGAAAAACTGCATAAACTGGTCGGGATTCTCGCTCGTGAAGGAGAAGTGCTCGAACTGGGTCAAAAGATCCAAAACGAAGCCCGTTCAGAAATTGAAAAAGTTCAAAGAGAATACTTTTTACGCGAGCAACTTAAAGCCATTCAACGAGAGTTAGGCGAAGGTGATGAACAATCCGCCGATGTGGAAGAATTCCGTAAAAAATTGGAAGCGGCTAAGATGCCCCCAGAAGCAGAAAAGCAAGCGAAACGTGAGTTAGAGCGGTTATCACGCTTACCATCTGCTGCAGCCGAATATGGTGTTATTCGCACATATCTGGATTGGCTGGTCTCTCTACCATGGACCACAACAACCACAGACAACCTGGATATTCAACATGCTCGGGAGATACTCAATGAAGACCATTATGGACTCAAAGACGTAAAAGAAAGGATTCTCGAATATCTCGCCGTCAGGAAACTGCGAAAAGACCGTAGTACGGAAATCGAAAAAAGTAAAAACACCGACTACATTCGAAAAATGCGGGAAGGGGTCATTTTATGCTTTGTCGGCCCGCCAGGTGTCGGGAAAACATCTCTTGGACAATCCATCGCGAGGTCATTGGGGCGAAAATTTTTACGAATTTCTCTTGGTGGGGTTCGCGATGAAGCGGAGATACGTGGACACCGGCGAACATATATTGGCGCCATGCCAGGTAGGATACTCCAGGCAATTCGCAGGTCTGAATCTCGCAATCCGGTTTTCATGTTGGATGAAATTGACAAGCTCACCTTCGATTTTCACGGCGATCCTGGCTCCGCGTTATTGGAAGTTCTGGATCCTGAGCAAAATTCAGAATTCCGTGATCATTACTTGGAGGTTTCTTACGACCTCTCCCAGGTGATGTTCATTACAACCGCCAACCAGTTGGATACGATTCCCGGTCCATTGCTGGACCGCATGGAGGTTATTGACATATCCGGTTATACCGAAGGGGAGAAACTTGTCATTGCTAAAAACTACTTAATCCCGAGACAACTGAGAGAAAATGGATTAAGAGCCAAGGAAATTTCATTTTCAGAAGATGGCATAAAAGCGATCATCCAACATTACACTCGTGAAGCTGGTGTCCGAAGCTTGGAGCGAGAAATTGGATCGGTATGCCGAAAATTCGTGACCCGTATGAGTGAAGGCAAATCCAAAAGCATCACGATCAATCCTAAAAATGTTAAGGAATTGCTTGGCAAACCAACCCACTACGGGTCAGAAGAAATTGCAATGCGTACTTCACTCCCGGGTGTGGCTACCGGACTGGCGTGGACACCGGTCGGCGGAGAGATATTATTCATTGAGGCAACAAAAATGAGTGGTGGGAAAGGCTTCCAGATCACTGGCTCCATTGGAAATGTAATGCAGGAATCAGCCCGGGCAGCGTTATCATATGTTCGATCCAAAGCGGAACAGCTAAAAATTCCGCAGGATTTCTTCGATACCAATGATATACACCTGCACATTCCCGCCGGGGCGCAACCCAAAGATGGTCCATCTGCAGGCGTAACAATGGCAACCGCACTCGTATCGCTCATCACCGGAAAACAGGTTGATCCGTTGTTAGCCATGACCGGAGAAATAACACTGCGCGGGTTGGTCATGCCTGTCGGTGGGATCAAGGAGAAGGTTTTAGCCGCTCATCGCGCAGGGTTAAAGAAAGTTATCTTACCCAGACGTAATCAAATAGACCTTGAAGAACTACCAGATGAAGTCATAAAATCTATCAAATTCGTGTTTGCAGATACCGTTGATGATGTATTAAGAGCTGCTCTCCAGAAACCTAAGCCAGCGAGAGAGAAAGTAACAAAAGAAAGATAATTTATGGCAGAAGAACATCGTCCCCGCATCTTCCTCATCGAAGATGATCAAACAATGATCAGCCTGTTGGAATTATTATTTCGTCTGGAAAATTTTGATACTGCAAAAATCGAGAAGGAAGAAACGCCACATATTATTAGCCAGATCAGAGAAGTCAAACCTGATGTGATATTGATGGATGTTTACCTTTCAAAACTCAGTGGATTGGATATACTTAAAGAAATCAGAGAACAGTCAGACTTATCAGCCATAAAAATAATCATCACCTCTGGTTCTGATATGAAAGATCACTGTTATTCTCTTGGGGCCAACGACTTTATATTAAAACCCTATATGCCTGATGAACTCATTAAAATGATCCATTCTCAACTGCAGCCATAAGGAAAGAATTAGTGAAAAAACAAACAAACAAAACATCTTACAGGTGGTATAACACCGACCTGCATATTCATACTCCAGCGTCTGTCGATTTTCAGCAACCTGACGTAACGTACATGGATATTTTACAACGGGCAGAAGCGAAAGACATTCAAATTTTAGCTTTTGCTGACCACAACACTGTATCAGGTTATCGGCGCCTGAGGGAAGAAATTGAACAGCTTGAAATGCTGGAGAAGCTGAATAGAATATTACCTGGCGAGAAAGCAACGCTGCAAGAATACCGCAGATTGACTGAAAAAGTATTGGTAATCCCCGGGTTTGAATTTACTGCCACATTTGGTTTTCATATAATCGCGTTGTTTTCACCCGATAAACCAGTACGCGAAATAGAACACTTGCTACTTAACTTGAACATTCCGCCAGAACTGCTGGATGAAGGTTCAGCTACTGTTGGCGCAACCTCCGATGTATTAACTGTTTATCGTAAGATCAAAGATGCTGGAGGAATCACCATCGCTGCGCATGCCAATTCATCTAATGGCGTTGCCATGCGCGGTTTCAATTTCGGTGGTCAGACTAAAATTGCCTACACGCAAGATTCGAACCTGGATGCACTGGAAGTAACCGACCTGGAAATTAAGGGACCAAGGACTACCACCTGGTTTTTCAACGGTACAAAACCGGAATATCCCCGTCGAATGCACTGCATACAGGGGTCCGACTCCCATCGCTTATTCGCAGACCCTATGAAAAAGAAAAATATCGGGGTCGGAGATCGTACAACAGATTTTCTGTTACCAGATTTGAGCTTCAACGCAATTTTCGAATTATTCCAAAGCAACGACTTCGCCCGTACCCGCCCCCACAGACAAGAGGAAGAGCCAGCTTTTGATTTCATTCAATCAGCCCTTGAAGATGGACCGAACATTATTCAAGATTTTCATGAGTCAGCCTCTGCCAAGGGCGGAAAAATATACGCGGTTGTTTCTGATATTTGTGCATTCGCGAACACGAATGGCGGCACGCTCTACCTCGGTATAAGCCATGATTTGCATAAAATACCCCCAGGGATACCTGATATTGACCGCGCAGCCGCCATCCTTGAGAAAGAGATTAACAACAAGATCAGCCCACCACTGCATTGCACGATTGATATCAATGAGTTTAGAGGGAAGAAACTGTTGCGCGTTCTGGTTCCTCGCGGGGAAGACCCGCCGTATGCCGTGGATGACAACAAAATTTATATCCGTGATGAAGCAGAGACTGGTTTGGCTGTTCGCGATGAAATTGTAAGCCTGGTCCTTCGCAAAGGTAACATACAGGGACAAGAACCTGCTAGTAAAGTTCAAGTTCAGGACAAAGATCCAGTTTCTGAAATTCAGCACGATCCAGAAGTTATTGAGAACAATGCCCCACGGACCGGCGTTGAAGTAATGCCGATGGATACGCGGAATGGTGTCAAATATTACGCTATGCGTGACTTACGGAATGGCAATATTGTAAAAAATGTCACCCGTTCATCAGCCAGGCGGCTTTGGCATTATGCCATCGACAGGTTTGAAGAATTGAATGCTAAACCCGATGCGAGTCGTACCGAATGGGCTGGTGACTATGGTATTGTAGTCCGTTCAGATCAAAAAAAGGGGTCAAACTTTGACCTTATATTGAAAGTCCCACCGGGAAATCGCTACTTTTTTGGTGTAACACCCAACGGTATCCACGGTGAATGGCGAAAATTAACTGGAATGGAAGATTGATAAATGCCGGATGTTATCATTCGCGAATTTCATTTTCCAGAAGATTACGCCAGGGTAATAGAGATTTGGAAAGAGTTTAGCCCTGGTGTGAATTTCAGCCAGTCTGATACAATGGAAGAAATTCAAAAAAAGCTGGATTATTCTCCCGATTTATTTTTGGTTGCTCAATTTGAGGGTAGGATAGTTGGCTCCGTCATTGGCGGTTTTGATGGTAGACGAGGGATGATTTACCACCTTGCGGTCGAGCCAGATTTGCGAAAAATTGGCATAGGAAAAGCCCTAATGACTGAAGTGGAAAAACGGCTCAAGGCGAAGGGCTGTATCAAGAGTTATTTACTGATTATGGCAGAGAATTCTTCAGTTATTGATTATTACAAGGAAATGGACTGGAAGCTGATGGATGTTTTCATAATGGGCAAGGAGTTCAGTTGAGAAATCTTCGATTCGCAGTCCTGACCATTTCCGACAGATCTTCGCGGGGAGAAAGACCGGATACATCCGGACCTGCCTTGACTGAGTATATCGAATCCAAAGGGGGCGTAATTTCGCATTTTAGAATTATCCCTGACGACAAAATCGACATAAAAACGGAGTTGATAAAGCTTTGTGAGAATGCCGATTGTGACATAATTCTAACGACTGGTGGAACTGGTATCACTCCCAGGGATGTCACCCCTGAAGCAACCATCGAAATTATTGAGAAACTTATTCCAGGGATCAGCGAACATATTCGAACCAGTAGTATGCAGATCACTCCCCATGCCATGCTCTCAAGAGGAGTAGCTGGTATTTGTAGGGGGACCCTTATTGTCAATCTCCCTGGAAGCCCGAAGGGTGCAGTTGAAAGTTTGAGCTTTATTCATGACATTCTTCCTCACGCAGTAGCACAAATTCAAAACCTATCAAATTCACAGAATCATACTCCGCTGCCTTCACCAGATAACTAGATAGACTCTTAGTCCCAGACTTGGTATTCCGGCTTGTCATGCTTGGCCGCCTGGGCTATAATCAAGCGTCGAAATTGAAACTAAAGTAAGAGGATTGCTAAATGATTGATGTAAATGATTTACGAAAAGGTGTTACTTTTTTATTGGATGACACGCTCTATAAAGTGTTGGATTATTCGCACAACAAAACCGGACGCGGAAATGCTTCGATCAAAGTCAAAGCACGTAATGTACGCACTGGCACAACCTTGGAAAAAACTTTCCAATCTGGTGACCGCATCCAGGATGTAAGGCTTGATTTCCATAATGTTCAATATCTTTACTCCGATGGCAACCTGTACCATTTTATGGATCTTGGGACTTTTGAACAGCCTGCTATTGGATCTAATGTGATCGGAGATTCTGCCGGGTTTCTAAAAGAAGGTATAGAAGTTAAACTCACTTTCTATGAAAATGTAGCCATTGATATTGACCTTCCCACCTCAGTAGATTTAAAGGTCACCTGGGCAGAAAATGCTGTTAAAGGTGATACAGCAACTGGTGTCACTAAGAAAGTAAAGACTGAAACCGGGTTGGAAGTGAGTTGCCCTTATTTCGTCGTTGAAGGTGATACGATCAGGGTTGATACCCGCAATGGCGGTTATGTCACTCGTGTCTGATATTTCTTTGTCTGAATCCTGTAGATTCTAAATAAATCGTTATCATAGAAGCAGGTTTGTGCCTGCCCTTTATTAATTAACTTTGTTAAGGAAGGTGGAATTGATCGAATATTTGTTGGTTGATCTCGATGATACGCTTTTACAAAATTCAATGGAGGTTTTCGCACCACCATACTATAAAGCGCTCTCCGCTCATATCTCAAGTTTCGTTGCTCCAGAAGTCATGCTTCCAAAGTTAATAGAGGGAACTCAGGCGATGTTGATGAATGAAAACGCATTGATTACCCTGGAAAAATCCTTTGATAATATCTTCTACCCTGGCATCGGTGTAAGTAAAGCAGAAATTCACCCCCATCTTGAGGATTTTTATGATCATGTGTTTCCAAAATTACGGAAATATACTTCAATGATTCCGACCGCCGTAAAAATGATTAAAGATGCTCTTGCACTGGATATTAAAGTGGTTGTCGCTACGAATCCCCTTTTTCCTATGAAAGCAATCCATCACCGGTTGGAATGGGCAGGACTGGATCCAAAGGACATTCCGTTTACTTTGATCACAAGTTATGAGAGATTCCATTTCACAAAACCAAACTCTACATATTACCAGGAAATCCTGGATGAAATCGGAGCTACTGCTGATCAATGTGTTATGGTCGGGAATGATGTCGAAATGGATATCTTACCAGCCCTGAAGATCGGTATAAAATGTTTTCGGATAAACGGCAATGATACTTGGTCGCCATCAGATCCAAACATCGGCGCTGGTTCTCAAAGCGACGTCATTCCATGGATTTTGAAATTAAACTGAAATTACAAGTATTCGCATATAAGAAATGTATAAGAAACGTCAAAAATATTCAACAACCAGCGCCATTCTATATTATTGATTGGTATAATCAATCGCAAATGAATTGAAATAACGTAGATACGGGAGGTATCTGTGAAGTCTCGTAACCAATCTTATGTAATTTATCTGTTCCTTCTCATTGCTATCGTTGCAATGTTATTTTACAGTTTCAGACAATCCAGCGGGGCTCAGGAAGTATTGACTATCAACCAATTGGCAGCAGATGTCCAAGCAGGAAGAGTCAACCGCATTGTTGCAGATGAAAATAAACTGCGTGTGATCTATCCCGACGGCGAAAAATTATCCAACAAAGAGCCCAATGCAACACTAGTTCAGCAGCTTCTTGATCTAGGTGTCACATCTGTTGAACTTGAACCAGCAAAGATCAAGCTGGAAGTCAAACCGCCAAGCGCGTGGCTTGGAATAGTGACCGCTCTTGGATACATTCTGCCGTTCATAGTTTTAGCCGGCGTATTTTGGTTCATTTTCCGGCAAGCCCAGGGCAGCAACAATGCAGCAATGAGCTTTGGCAAATCCAAAGCGAGAATGTTCAGTGGTGATCAACCAACTGTTACGTTTGTTGATGTCGCCGGTGTAGAAGAGGCCAAGGAAGAATTAAAGGAAGTGGTTGAGTTCTTGCGTGAACCTCAAAAGTTCATCGCTCTTGGTGCTAGAATCCCGAAAGGTGTTCTACTTGTTGGTCCTCCGGGAACTGGCAAGACTCTGCTCGCGAAAGCAGTTTCAGGCGAAGCAGGCGTCCCGTTCTTCTCGATCAGCGGTTCTGAATTTGTAGAAATGTTCGTTGGCGTCGGCGCCAGCCGTGTCCGCGACCTATTTGAACAGGCTAAGCGTCACTCACCCTGTATCGTCTTTGTGGATGAGATTGATGCTGTCGGTCGTCAACGCGGAGCTGGTTTGGGCGGCAGTCACGATGAACGTGAGCAAACTCTAAACCAGATGCTGGTAGAGATGGATGGCTTTGATACTGACACAAATGTGATCATCATGGCTGCAACTAACCGCCCAGATATCCTCGATCCGGCGTTATTACGACCTGGCCGTTTTGATCGTAGAGTTGTCCTGGATCGACCAGATGTTCGCGGTCGGGAAGCTATCCTAAAAGTGCATGTCAAAGGTAAACCACTGGCACCAGAAGTCGATCTCTCCATCCTAGCAAAATCCACCCCAGGTTTTGTGGGCGCCGATATCGAGAATATGGTAAATGAAGGGGCTATCCTTGCAGCCAGGCGAAACAAAAAAGTCGTCGGTCAATCAGAGCTTGAAGAAGCAATTGAACGCGTTATTGCTGGTCCGGAACGAAAGAGTCGCCTCATTACTGCCGATGAAAAGCGAATCGTAGCCTACCATGAGGCCGGACATGCGGTATTGATGAATGCCCTGCCGGAAGCTAATCCGGTTCAGAAGATTACAATTGTACCCAGAGGAATGTATGGTGGTTTCACTCGCGGGTTGCCCGAAGAAGATTTGACTCTCGTCTCAAAGAAGAAGTTAGAATCAGAAATAATCGGCTTGCTCGGTGGACGTGTTGCGGAAGAACTCGTATTTGATGACATCACTTCCGGCGCCTCCAATGACATTGAGAGGGTTACTCAATTAGCAAGAAACATGGTCACAAGGCTTGGAATGAGTGTTGCAATGGGACCAATGGTATATGGCCAAAAAGAGGAAATGATCTTTCTGGGAAGGGAAATATCTGAACAGAGAGATTATTCAGAAGCAATCGCCGAAAAGATTGATACTGAAGTACGTGTCCTTGTGAATAATGCATATAAAACAGCAAAAGAATTGATGCTTAAGTATCGCAAGGAATTGGATGCCGTAGCAACACGTCTTTTGGAAGTAGAAACGATCAATCGGGATGAATTTGAATCCATCTTCCCTACTCCAAACTCAAAGAAGAGTAGCACCCCTGTAATCCTCTAATACCAGGATAAAATAAAAAAAGATTGACGAAAAAATCGTCAATCTTTTTTTTGTATTACTGTACTAATCAACTCTCTCCGTAACACTTTACCTACTGTAGTTCTCGGTAATTTTTCAATAAATAATATATGTATTGGAATTTTATGTCTTGCAATATTCTCTGCACAATGAGCCAATATTTCTGCCTCGGTTAAGTAAGCTCCTGGTTTGAGAACAACCCAGGCTATGACGACCTCCCCTAAATAATCATCCGGAATGCCGGCTGCGGCCGTCTCTTTAACACCATCAAGAAGTGAGATGACTTCCTCAATCTCCTGTGGCCAAACTTGTAATCCGCCAACTTTGATGAGTTCCTTTTTCCTACCTTTTATGAAGTAATAACCATCGCTGTCTTTCCAGGCGATGTCGCCGGTATATAACCAACCATCTCTGAGGACAGTCTTAGTTTCTGTTTCATCCCCATAGTATTCCTTCATGACTTGAGGTCCCCTTAAGACCAATTCCCCAAGTCGGCCGTTTTCCACTTCAGTACGACTATCCTCTAATGATATTAAACGGCATTCAACATCTGGAAGGGGCAAACCTATCGAGCCGGTCTTATTATTTCCGGTTAGCGGATTACAATGGGTGGCAGTCGGCGCTTCTGATAATCCATACCCCTCGATCAAACTTCCACCAATGAGTTTTTCGAATGAGGATTTAACATCTGGCTGTAACGATGCCGAGCCAGAGATACACACTTTTAATCTCATCAGGTCCTCTTGATAATCTTTAAGATCTTTATGATGGAGCATGGCATAATAAAGGCTGGGAACGCACGGAAAAACAGTAGGTTTACCATCTCTTATTTGTTTGAATATTTCTGGAATATCCCCGCTTTTTTCAATCAAAATCATTGGGCAACCCATCAGTATTGCTAAAACCATTCCAAGTACCATCCCATAAACATGGAAAAGTGGGATGGCTACAAGGAATGGATTATTATCATCTTCTATGAGATGAAGCCAGGCACGAAATTGATATACATTTGCGACAACATTCCTGTGCAAACCTACCGCTGCTTTTGGAGTACCAGTAGTTCCACCGCTAAATTGAAATATTGCCGAATCCTCAGGAGTAATTTTGAAATCTTTCTTCAATTTCCCGGGACGCTGTAACGATATCAGGTTTTCCAGGGTGATGATACTGGATGGTTTACTTTTTTTCTCACCGATGGTTTTTGTTGCTATATCCAAAGCAGAGATATATCCTTCCAATTTTGTGTGAATGATTTTTTGGATGGGTGTATTCGGAATTAATTCAGAAGATAAATCAAATCTAGAGTCGAGCAAGAATAATCCGGTAACCCCGGCGCTAATCACCTGTTGCTTGATCTCTCTGAGTTGGTAATTAGGATTGATTGCGACAACAATACCACCCATTTTGAGAATTCCAAAAAAAGTAAAGATAAATTGGGGAATATTGGGCAATAAAATCCCGATTCGATCGCCTTTTTTATATCCAAGTGAAACCAAACCATCAGCGATCCGATCAGAAATCAGATCAACTTGACGGTAATTGTACTTATGCGTTTTAAAAAGGATGCAGGGATTAAATGGTCGTTTATTCGCCGAATCATTGAGAACATCTCCCAAGGATTTTTTCGGATACACAAGGTGTCGTGGAACATCTGGAGGAATAGTTTCAATGTTTGGATTGACTATCATCAGTACCTGCCTCCAATTTATATATATTCATCAGATTGTCAATTTTTTCAATTTCTGAAGGTTTGAACCAATTGATTTCCGGGTCATCAGGCTTGAACCAGTTTGCTTGCCGTCGAACATATTGTCGTGTTTTCCTTTTGATCAAAGCTACACATTCCGGAAAAGTGAGCAATCCTCTTAAGTAGAGGACCACTTCATTATAACCAATCGCACTCATCCCCGGTAAATCAGGTGTATATCCTTTTCCCAAAAGTCCTTTTACTTCATCGACAAATCCCATCTGCAACATCATGTCTATGCGCATATCGATTCGTCGATATAACTCCTCACGTGGCCATTCGATTCCTACTTGAATTGTTCGATAAGGGCGTACACCTTTACTCTTCTGGCTGGAAAATTTCCTGCCAGTCATATAGATCACTTCAAGCGCTCTGATCACCCGCCGGACGTTTCGATTGTCAATAGAATCCGCAGCTTGTGGGTCCAATTGTTGCAGATATCGAAATAATTCTTCCCTGCCTTCATTCTTTGATAATTTCTCCAGTGTCAACCTCATCACTTCAGAAGGTGCCTGGGCTGGGATATTCCACTTCTCTGTAATTGCATAAATATACTGACCGGTCCCACCCACGAGTATTGGTATTTTTCCGCGCTTGTGTAAATCGGCAATAATTTTCACGCACATTTCCTGATAAACTGCCAGGCTAATGGGTTGATCCGGTTCGGCGATATCTATCATGTGGTGCGGAACGATTGCCTGTTCTGCAGCTGATGGTTTCGCTGTTCCAATATCCATTCCCCGATAAAACAGCCTTGAATCACACGAGATGATCTCGCCATCAACCTCCTTGGCGAGTTGAATCGCTGCCAACGTTTTGCCGGAAGCAGTCGGACCTAATATTACAAACAGAGGTTTGGGATCAGAAAAACAGCGCATTTTGGAAGACCTGGATGTCTATATCCTTTTGACCGGGCGTGCCAGTAATAGCAACCACATCCACCCGCCAATCTTCGATCACATTCTCCTGCTCCGAAAGGTAATGCTGCGCAGAATCAATTATGTGTTTTTGTTTTCGAGGCGTGATTGCCCCCTCCGGGTTGCCAAGGGATTTCGATGATCTGGTCTTGACTTCCACAAAAACTAAAAACTCACCTTCGTTAGCCAGGATGTCAATTTCACCATATGGTGTACGATGATTTATTTCCAAAATGTTGTATCCCAAACTAACCAGATGATCTGCGGCGAGTTTCTCGCCCCATTTTCCAAGTTTCTGGTTATGCCCGGGATGATTTTGTTTATTATTCATACGTTATCATTTTACCCATCAATTAAAAAACCTGAAAGCACAAATATACACTGCCAACCTGCCTAAGTATACGGTTTTTTTCTCATCGCCATTCGATGATAAAATCATATAACAGGTTACTGCTATGACTTCCGCAGAGATTATTACGATTGGGACAGAGATCCTATTGGGAGAAATCCAGGATACGAACACTGCTTATATCGCGCGCCAATTGATGACCAGCGGAATTGATCTTTTCAGAACACACACCATTGGTGATAATCCCTCACGAATTGCACAAACCATTCAGGATTCCCTTAAAAGAGCAGATATCATAATCACCACTGGAGGATTAGGACCAACCGTTGATGACCCCACCAGGGAAGCTGTATCTCTTGCGATCAACAAGCCATTGGTATTCTCATCTGAACTATGGGACGAAATTTGCGCATATTTCAATCGAATTGGTCGAATTCCATCAGAGAACAACAATCGCCAGGCATATCTCCCAGAAACAGCCCAACCCATCCACAACCCAATCGGAACTGCCCCGGGATTCTACATAAAATCAGGCAATTCCTATATCTTCAGTGTCCCTGGTGTGCCAAAAGAAATGGAATACCTGATGGTCCATTTTGTTCTGCCATTTTTAAGTCGGGTTTCCCCAAATCCCCAGGTCATTCGTTCAAGAACAATTCATGTTGCCGGGATGGGGGAATCACAGTTGGATATGATTATTAGTGATTTTGAAAAATTATCCAACCCAACGGTAGGTCTCCTCGCAAAACCAGGCCAGGTGGATATCCGCGTTGCTGCAAAAGCGGACACGATCGCTTCAGCCGATAAATTGATTTCCGAAACAATTAATGAGCTCAACTCAATATTGGAACAAAACGTGTATGGTTATGATGATGAAAAGTTGATCGACGGGTTGGCCAGAGTATTCCCTTCTGGAAAGTATGTCACCCTGTTTGAATCTGGATTTGATGGGAACATATCGAGCAGTTTCAACAAACACCCTGAATTACTCTCTTTCACAGAGCAGATTGATGTTGTGACATGTCTTGAGGCTTTGGAGGAAAAAATGCTCGAATGCAGTGAGGATCATAACCATCACTTGATCATAGGTTGTTTATACACCCAAAAAGATGGAATATCCATGCTTGACTGCAACATTCTGGAGCAAGGAAAAATGACAAGGAATAATCGTAAATTTGGCGGTCCCCCCGAAAACGGTGTCCAATGGGCAATAAATCTCACCCTGGACTTTCTCCGCCGCTATTTTATTTCACATGAATCCGAAAAGGAAAATTAGATGAAAAATGTTGATACTATCCTGACAAATGCCACCGTTTTAACGATGGACTCAGAATACAATCTCTACACCAATGGCGCAGTCGCTGTTCATAATGGCGAGATCGTCGCAGCTGGACCTGTTAATGAAATTTCGAAGGAATTTTCAAGCACCACCACAATCGATTGTGGTGGCAAAGTGCTGATGCCGGGTCTGGTCAATGCCCATACTCATGTACCCATGACGCTTTTGCGTGGACTGGCAGATGATCTCCGTCTGGACGTCTGGCTGATGGGTTACATGATGCCTGTTGAGAGAGAATTTGTCTCACCAGATTTTGTTCAGCTTGGCACGTCTTTAGCTTGTGCCGAAATGATTCGCAGCGGTGTAACTTGCTTTGCAGATATGTACTATTTTGAGGAGGATGTCGCCAAGGCGACCGCAGCCGCCGGCATGCGAGCTGTTTGTTCACAGTCCATACTTAAATTTCCCACGCCAGATGCCGATTCTTTCGAAGAATCGCTTGAATACACTCGTGACTACATCAAACGTTGGATAAACCATCCATTGATCGTGCCTTCCGTTGCTCCACATGCACCGTATACATGCACGCCAGAGATCTTAAAAGCTTCTGCGCAGTTGGCTGTCGAATTCGATATTCCGCTGCATACCCATCTTTCCGAAACTGCATTGGAAGTGGAAAACATGCGCAATGAACATGGGATGCCTGTAATTCCCTATGTGAAAAAACAGGGTTTGTTTGAAGCCAAGGTACTGGCTGCTCATTGCGTCCATATTGATGAAGGCGAAATGCGTACAATGCTTCATGCCGGGGCTGGAGTGGCACATAATCCATCTTCCAATTTGAAACTCGCGTCCGGGGTGGCACCCATCAAAAAGATGCTTGAGACAGGTTTGAACGTAGGTATAGGTACAGATGGCCCTGCATCGAATAATGATCTGGATATGTTTGAAGAAATACGTCTGGCGGCTTTGCTCGCGAAAGGTTTCTCAAATGATCCGACCGCTCTGCCTGCAAAAACTATTCTCACAATGGCAACCCGCATCGGCGCACAGGCAATGCATATAGGACACATCACTGGTTCCATCGAAAAAGGTAAAAAAGCCGATATGATCCTGTTGGATGTTTCCGGCATCCATAATAGCCCGAGTTTCAACCGCGATCCAAATGGGATTTATGCACAGATCATTTACACATCACACTCAAATGACGTTACAGATGTGATGGTCAATGGCAAATTTATCATGCGGAATAAAGAACTCCTGACATTAAATGAGAAAGATCTACTGGCTGGCGCTCAGGAATATGCAAAGAAAATTGATAATTTCTTGTTTGTTCGCGAAAAATCAGTCTTATCTAAACTTATTGCCATTGGTGGTGCTTTGGAAGAGGAAAGCTTCGAAGTACAAGTCAAAGTTCGTATTGACGACCCGGATCCAATCTTTAATGCCATAAACAATCCAATGATTGAAGTAATCCGCAAACGCCACTATCGTGAATTCGATACTTACTTCGAATTTAACGATGAAGGAAAGAGCAGATTGCGATACCGCGAAGACGATTTTATCAATGACAATGGTGAAGTAGATCAGGTTCGTTATCGTCTCACATTAATTGGCCCATCCAAGGAACACCAGAAATCGACTGATATTTACCTCTCAAGAAGCCGGTATATTGCTCCTGCGACCCAGAGTTTGCGTTTTTACAGGGAATACTTCAATCCTGCTTCTGAAGATTTTATCGAAAAAGACCGGCAGAGATATCTGGTGAAATTCCAGGAGACTGAATTCTTTATTAACATAGATACGGTAGTAAAACCCGACCTGGGAATATTCCTGGAAATTAAGAGCAGAACATGGAGCCGGGAGGATGCCAAATTTAAATCCAAGAAAGTGACACAGCTTCTCGCCTTGCTCATTCAAAAACCAGGCGAAGTTGTTAAACAAGATTATTTTGAATTACTCAAACAGATTAAATGACAAAGGAAACAGCTTCTATCAATGTTCTTTTTCTGTCTGCTGAAGCCGACCCGCTAATCAAGATCGGCGGGTTGGGTGATGTCGCCGGGACCTTGCCATTGGCAATCAACCGAATCTCGGGGGTGTTAAACAAGAGCATGGAAGTTCGAGTGGCAATTCCTTTCCACCCCATCATTAAGGATAAAAATTTACATATCTCATTTATTGGTTCTTTTTCAATGGATAGTGCGGGATTTGATGAAAAGATCAATGTTTATGAATACGAACACGAGAATACAATCTTCTACCTTTTGGATGGAACTCCCATCCAGAATTCACCGTCTGCATATTCCAACGACTCAAAGTTGGATGCCGCGAAATATGCATTCTTCTCATTGGCGGCAATTCATTTGCCGAAATTTCTAAACTGGAATGTGGATATCATTCATGCAAATGATTGGCATACTGCTCTTGCGATATTTGCCTTAAAGAAAGTAGAAGGCTATAAAAACGAGGAAGTAAAGACAATCATTTCCATCCATAACTTACCTTTTCTGGGGACTGGTATGGATGAAGCGGAACTGAAATATGGCATTCCTGAATATGAACATCCTTTTTTACCTGGATGGTCGCGCAGGTTACCGCTCCCCAAGGCGATTGCAACAGCTGACCTGATCATCCCTGTGTCACCCGGTTATGCGCAAGAAATTCAAACATCCGATTTTGGTTGTGGATTGGAAAATCTGCTCATCCATAGAAAAGATCAAATTGTTGGAATACTGAATGGTATTGACACCACCACCTGGAATCCAGCAACCGACACCTTGCTGCCATCAAATTATGATTTTGACACAATTGATTTGAAAAGGAAAAACAAAGCTGCTTTGCAATTACAGGTTTCACTTAAGATTACCAGGAATATTCCAGTTATGGGTATTGTAAGCCGCCTCGATTACCAGAAAGGCATCGATCTAATTATTGAGAGTCTATACAAACTTAAACTCACCGATGGATGGCAATGTATCTTCCTGGGAACTGGAGATCCTTATCTGGAGCTACAAATTCGTAATTTAGAAAAAGCAATGCCTCTACAGGTTCGAGGCATATATAATTTTGATCCCAAATTTGCGCATCTCATCTATGCAGGAGCCGATATCTTCCTAATGCCATCCCGGTACGAACCGTGCGGGATTTCACAGATGATTTCCCAGCGCTATGGAACTATACCCCTGGCCCGATCTACTGGCGGTTTGAAAGATACGATCATTCAGACAGTAGAATCGTATCCTGGCACAGGTTACCTTTTTGAGGATCTTAATCCGATTGTTTTTTCGTCAAAAATCGGAAAAACACTCGCGGATTTTCATAAGAAGAAGTTTTGGAATAGCATTATTCAAAAAGCCATGGCACAGGATTTTTCATGGGATAAGTCAGCAGTAAAATATATTGATGAATATGAGCGCCTTATCCAATAATCTGCGAATATTCAGGGAGGTACCATGAAGGTAAGAGCAATCATTCTAGCAGGTGGAGAAGGTTCAAGGTTGGGTGTTCTCACTGCCAAAAGAACCAAACCAGCAGTGGCTTTTGCGGGAAAATACCGAATTATTGACTTCACCCTCTCAAATTGTGTCAACTCTGATATCTATGATGTCATGATTGTAGCGCAGTATCGCCCTCATTCATTGATCGAACATATTGGCGCTGGCGGACCCTGGGATCTCAACCGTGATTTTAGCGGTGGTGTAAGGATCTACACTCCTTATAAAGCTCGCCGAAATTCTGATTGGTTCCTCGGAACTGCGGATGCCATTCAACAAAACTATTCCTTCATCAAACGAGGAAATCCCGACCTGGTTCTTATCTTATCTGGGGATCATATCTATGCCATGGATTATGAACCTTTGATCACATTCCATCTTGATCATCAAGCCGATCTTACGATGGCCACAATCAAAGTTCCGCTAGAGGAAGCCTCCCGTTTTGGCATTGTGGAAGTTAATCAAGATTATGAAGTTGTAAATTTCCTTGAAAAACCCAAAATACCAACATCAAATAATGTAAATATGGGTGTGTACCTTTTCAGTGTGGAGACTCTCGATCGGGTATTGCTGGAGGATCATCTAGACCCTGCGTCATCCCATGATTTTGGGAAAGATGTTTTACCAAAAATGTTAAAGAATAATTACAGGATCTTCGGTTATCCATATTCCGGTTATTGGGTGGATGTAGGAACTATTGATACCTACTGGAAAGCACACATGGATCTTCTAAAAACACCTCCATCTATAAACTTAAACAACCGCGACTGGGTAATACATACTCGAACCGAAGAAAGACCGCCTGTTTTTCTTAATTGCGAACACAAAATTACAAATAGTATGATTTCTGATGGTTGTCACATTGAATCTGGAGCGGTGGTGGAAAACTGCGTGCTCTCGCCTGGCGTCACAGTTGGCAGCGGCGCTAGAATCAGTAATTCCATCATCCTGACCGATACAAAAATCGGAAAAAATGCCTCAGTTCATTATGCGATCCTGGATAAACGAGTCTATATAGGTGAAGGTGCGAGTGTTGGAACAATAACCTCTGGCCAAAAGCCGGATATCACCATGATCGGAAAATCCAGTGTCGTACCGGATGGCTACACAATTGAAGGCGGCGCAACCGTGGACACAGATGTGACATTAGGTGATTATCAGACACTATCAGTGAAAAAAGGCGATTTCATTAAATCAAGGAAGTTAACCAATGAATTTTGAACGTAGTTCTGGAATTTTACTGCATCCTACCAGCCTTCCCTGCCCTGATGGAATAGGCGATCTTGGGCCGGAAGCTTTCCGCTGGGTCGATTTTCTAGCTGAGTGCGGTTGTGGTTTATGGCAGATTTTACCACTTGGCCCGACTGGTTACGGTGATTCTCCCTACCAATGTTTTTCTGCTTTTGCAGGTAATCCTTACCTAGTGTCTCCCGCATTGCTTTTGGATGAACGATTGCTGACTATCGAGGATATATCTGATCGCCCAGATTTTCCAACGGAGAAAGTGGATTTTGGACCAGTCATAAGCTGGAAAAAAAGAATTTTACAACGGTCTTACAAAACCTTCATTAGACAAAACAATCCTGTCTTCAAGAAGGAATTTATTAAATTTCAGCAAGAACAATCATCTTGGTTGCAAGATTATGCAACATTCAGCGCATTAAAAGATCTGAACGATGGCAAACCCTGGGTCGAATGGGATGAGGAATTTAGAACCCACCAACTACAAGTGATGACCAAATTCCAACAAGATCATCACGAATTGTTGGTGGAGATCATGTATTACCAGTTTTTGTTTTTCAGGCAATGGAACCGCTTGAAAGAGTATGCCAACTCACTAAATATAAAAATTATTGGCGACATTCCCTTGTTCATTTCCCATGACAGCGCAGATGCATGGTCTCTACCGCACCTATTTTATTTGGATTCAAAGGGATATCCATCGGTAGTAGCCGGCGTTCCACCCGATTACTTCTCTCCGACTGGGCAACTATGGGGTAACCCATTGTATAACTGGGAGGTGCATAAGAAAAATGGTTACTCATGGTGGATAGATCGGATCTCATCCTGCCTGAAGTTGGTGGATATCCTCCGGTTGGACCATTTTAGGGGTTTTGCCGAATACTGGGAAGTGCCAGCCAATATGCCTACTGCAGAACAAGGTAAATGGATGCCCGGTCCTGGCGCAGACATATTCGAAACAATTCAAAGTAAACTGGGTAGCCTGCCAATCATCGCCGAAGATCTGGGAAAAATTACCGGGGATGTCACTGAATTGAGGGATCAATTCAACCTGCCCGGAATGCGAATTGTACAATTTGCATTTTCTGATGATGACACAAACGTTTTTCTGCCGCATAACTATGAAAGGAATACAGCTGCATATACTGGCTCACATGACAACGACACATCCATAGGATGGTTTGTTACAGCACCAGAAAGTGAGAAGCTGTTCTATTACGAATATACCGGGAATAGCGGTGAGGATATTGCCTGGGAGTTGATTCGTTTAGTATGGGGGTCAGTTGCAAACTTTGCTGTGGCACCCATGCAAGATTTCTTAAGACTTGATACCTCGGCACGCATGAATTTTCCTGGAAAACAAGCTGGAAATTGGTCCTGGCGTATGGACCATCACTACCAGACTGGATCTTTGTTGCAAGATATTAGACGTATTAATGAACTATTCAGCCGAATTTCGCCTTAAATTCAGAATGTTAATTACTCTGTATTGAAATTGAACTTCTGGATACAGTGAATATTCCACTAAGGATCAAAATGGCTCCCAGGATTTTTATTGCAGATGGGATCTCTTGAAAAATAACAATAGCCAGGATCGTTGAACCAATCGGCTCTCCCATCTGTGCAATGGAAACATACGTTGTGGATAAGTACTTTAGCGCCCAATTAAGAGAAGAATGTCCAATTAATTGGGGAATGATAGCCAGCAATATTAAAAACATATACGTAACCGGCTGGTACAGCGTTACCGGCGTTCTTGTGATCATCACTAGTAGCGATAGAACGACAGCAGAACAGGAATAAACAATAAATGCGTAAGGAACTAGGCTTACCTGTTTTCTAACCGCCTTACCGACGATCAAATATCCGGCAGCCATGAGCGCTCCTATAAATGCTAGAGAATTTCCAAAAATATGAATGCCACTATTTGAGTTTGTGTCAAAATTACAAACTACCCCGGAAAAACCAAGAATGCAAGTTTCATTCAGTGCAACTAAGATCCCTCCAACTAGGGCCAGTGTTATTCCAATAATCGTTGTATTGCCCACCTTTTCTCGATAGACAATTGCACCAAACAATGTAACCCATACAGGTGTCGTGCAAACGATCACTACCGAACTTGCGATGGAAGTATATTCTAAAGAAGTGATCCAAGATGCAAAGTGAAGGGCAAGTAGGAAACCAGATAACAGGGAAAGCAATAAATTCCTCCTGGATATTCTCTTCATTTCTATGCGGTGATTGATTAACACGATTGGAATTAACGGTATTACGGATATGATCATACGGGCGGAAGCGATGACTAGCGAGTCTGCTTCCTTTTGGGCAAACCGAATGAATATTGCCGCAGTGGAGATACTTATCACACCGAAGAATAATATAAGAAACCTGGTAATTTTTGTTTGATTTGGTTTCTGCAATTTCCACTCCCTGCCATGGTCTGATCCGGATATGAGTATTAGGACCCGGCTTGACATTGAATACCTTGAAAGCTACAATTTATTCACAACTAAAATATCTAAAAATGTAATACTGGAGGAAATATGGGATTCGAGCAACCCAAATTAGCTTATGATTTTGGAGGATTGGAACCGCATATTGATGCGAAAACGGTTGAGATCCATTATACCAAGCACCATGCTACTTACCTTGCCAATTGTAACAAAGCCTTGGAATCTCACCCAGAGTTCAATAATAAATCCATCGAATGGATATTAGCGAACCTTGACCAGATCCCGGAAGATATTCGAACAGTTGTAAAAAACAATGGCGGCGGATATTATAACCACAACCTTTACTGGGAAAATATGGGGCCAGTAATCAGCTCTAAATTATCCGGGAAACTGCTTCAGAAAGTGGAGTCGACTTTTAATAGTGTTCAAAATTTCAAAGGAGAAATCGAAAAGACCGGTTTGTCTCGTCTTGGCAGCGGATATAGCTGGTTGAGCATGAAAAAAGATGGCAGTCTGCTAGTCCACTCGACACTCAATCAGGATTGCCCTCTCTCTGAAGGTTTAACTCCCTTGCTTGTCGTGGATGTCTGGGAACATGCATATTATCTCAAGTACCAGAATCGTCGCGCTGAATACCTTACCAATTGGTGGAATTTAGTCCAATGGGATGTTGTTGAAAAACGGTACAATCAATAATAATAGAATTGGAGGAAGCTATGACCCATGTAATTACTAAACTTTGTTTGCGCGATTCGGGATGTCAATCGGTTTGTCCGGTGGAATGTATCGTACCGGGAAAGCCTGAATCGGAGTGGCCACTTTACTACATCGACCCTGACACTTGCATCGATTGCGGTGCCTGTGTACCAGAGTGCCCCTTCGCTGCCATCTTCCCTGAAGACGAGGTTCCCTCTGCATATCATGCAAAGGGTGGGGAGCGTATCGCGGCTGCCGAAGGTACCGCTGGATTCACAGAGGAATATGATGGTGAGAATCACAATGGGGATGCGGTTCATCTCAATGCAACGCGGATTCTAAAAGCGGGAGAAACGGTTGACCTGTCGGAAGACATCGCAGTAAATGCAAATTATTTTAAGAATGGACCGGGCTATACTTCAATGTAAGTAATTTTGCAAGAAAAGTAAAACCAGGACCCTCAAATGGTCCTGGTTTTTTTTATTATCAGACCTAACTAAGCAAGATACTCTTCGGCGGCTAAAGCAGCTCCGACAATACCGGCATTATTCAAGAATTCCGCAGTTACTATCCGTGATCTTATGGACAAGAATTGCTGGTATTTCCCATAGCGGCTGCTGACTCCCCCACCCAGAATGATCAGGTCGGGGTTGATCAACGAATCGACCATTTTTAAATAAGCATTAAGCCTCTTTCCCCAATCTTTCCAAGAAAGATTTTTTTCCTGCCTCACCCCTGCAGATGCTCTCTTTTCAGCATCCTTACCGTCCATTTCTAAATGTCCGAATTCAACGTTGGGCATTAAGTGGCCATCTACAAAAATTGCTGAGCCAATCCCTGTGCCCAGGGTCAGAACCAGCACCACGCCCTTGTCAATCCCCTTACCTGCGCCAAAATGCATTTCGGCTATACCAGCCGCATCTGCATCGTTTATCGCTTTTACCGGGCATCCTGTTGCTTTGGAGAATATTTCCTCAATATTTGCGCCAATCCAGGATTTATGAATATTCGCTGCAGAAAAGCAAATGCCTTTTTTGACAACAGAAGGAAATCCAACTCCGATTTTATCCTTCCATTCAAAATGATCCACCATATTGGAAAAAGCTTTTCCGATAGCTTCAGGTTTTGCTGGCGAAGGAGTCTCTATCCTGAATCTATCTTTAATAAACTCGCCGGTTGCCGTATCTACAATGGCTCCTTTGATCCCTGATCCGCCGACATCAATACCCATTACTTCCATATTAACAACCTCCTGGATGATTATTGACAACTATTTTGTAAATGTTCCTCATAAGTTACAGAGAAAACATGTTTGCCCGAATTGTCGCATGCAGCCCTGAAATAATAATAATTTGTGCTTTCAGGAAATGCAACAGAAAGTAAAGCAGAACTTCCCGGATTGCAGATTGAGTTTGGCGGCAAGCCAGAAACCTGATAAGTATTATAATTCGATTTGGTTTGGAGGTCACTAATCGTGAGTGGGTTTTTCCACCATGTTGAACTTTGTGAGTCCCATCCTACTGCATATTGCACGGTTGGATCGCTCTCCAATTTCATTCCGATAGCCAGCCGGTTATAAAAAACGGAAGCAATGGTTGGTCCCTCCTCAGGCAAAATTGCCTCTTTCTCTACAATGGATGCCAGGGTCACAGCCTCATACAAGTTCAATCCATTTTTCTTGAAATTCTTAAGCATCTTTGGGGTAATAATATTCTCAAAATTAAGTGTGGTCATGGATAAGAATGTATCCAATGTCATGTTCTTATCCACCTTGTATTGGCCGGGCGCTAGGAATCCCTCCAATGATACATAGTTTTCATATCCTGCAGGTGTAGAACTGCTCATGCGAGGATGCTGAACAGCGCTTACAAGTGCATCTGGATTAAACTGAAATTCATAAATTTCCATAGCCCGAGCAATCTCTTCCACCCGCCAGCCTTCCAGAATATTAAATATGGTTAAATCTCCCGTTGATGAATGGATCTTTTCAGCTATTGAAACAGTATTCATTCCTGGTTCTAAATAAAATTCCCCTGCATTGATCAGGCGATCATATCCTTTATAAATAAGATAATCAACAAAAATAATCTTATCCTCCACAAATCCACCAGCTTCTAATCGATTGGCAATCACATAAGCGCTTTCATGTGGTCGAATCGTGAAAATAGTACGCTCGCTGATCAGGTTTTTTCCTGCCAATAATTCTTGCTTATGGAGTGATAATTTATAACTCAGCTGTAATTTTCTAATCAATCCTAAACCAGGATCTGGGGGGCCAAAGGACCTCTCGACATTATCAATAATCAGGAATGAAGAAAGGAGCAAGATGCCTCCTATACAGGTTACAAGAAGTATTAACGTAAGCGATAGAATTTGCTTCTTTTTTCAATTCCTGTTTCTCATAGGTTGATATCTCGCCGCGAATGGATTTGTTCCAGATACCGCTGGAGTATTACTGTTGCGGCCAGGTTATCCAGATGCCCCCGGCGCTTCTTCCTTCGGGTTCCCAATTCGATGGCGATTTGTGTCGCCTGATTTGTGGAGCCATATTCATCAATATAATTGACAATCAGTTTATGCTCTATTTTTAATACATTTCCCAATTTTTCTGCCCGCCGGCTGGAGGTAGTCGCTCCTCCCTCATCATTTAACGCCAATCCGATGACTACAGTATCCACATCATTTTGTACTGAAAAATCGCAAATCGCCTGTGCATCTACTTTAAATGAGTGGTGCAATAAAACTGTGTGGGAAGCTGCAATGGTTCGCGTCGGATCACTCAATGCCAATCCTATCCGCTTTTCACCAGGGTCAATGGCAAGTATCCTCACTGGTTTGCAGCCTCGCTAACCTTGATCCTGATAGGAACGAGGGGGAGAAAATCAATCCAACCGGGATATGTTGCTATTTGAACTGACTCCTTTAATTTGTATTGTTTTGTAAGATCTTTGGCAATAACGGTTTTTATCTTTCCTGCCGCATACAATTTTAATTCTTCAGTATTAATATCTTGTTTGTATGAACGGGAAACATCGAACATACCATTGATGGTTCCATCCGGGTTCATATTCTCAACATACAATCCTACGACACGGATATTCCCTACGGGAGAATGATCCTTGGGAATCAAAACATCAAAGTAGGGTTGTGAATATGTCGCCAACATATCTTTATTGATTGTTTGTATTGTAACCTCGACCTGCATTGTGAGACTCAATGTATCCGTTGATTGTGCCTGAGCAGGATAGAAATTCTCCGAGAGAACCTGAGAAACCTCTATTGTTGCCGGTAGTATTATGAAGTTATCATTTACTACTTCCTCCAGCTCAAGTAATGCTGATTTCTTTATTTGCTCAATGCATGAGGTTCGCAACTGATTTCGATCCTCAGCGCTTGGATAAGCTTTAAAGACATCTTTTCCTCCTGCAATTTCCGATGCGTTTGATGCTGACACACGTAGGCCAAGTGCTCCCATTACAATGGAAAGTTCATCAACCCCCGCATTGCCTTTTTCCCCGGGGTAAATTGCTTCAATCGGTAAATTTACAGATACTCCCACACCCGCCGGGATAGTATCACTTCTAATTACCTTGTAATGTTTTGTTGCATCAACAGAAGAAGCTATTACTAAATCAATTGGGATGACCACTTCGTCATCTGTCAAATTTGTAAGTTCAATCATTCCAGATGCAGTCGTATTAGGAAACAATGCCTCTCCACTCACACTTATTGAATTGAAAGACTCCAATTCCACAGTTACTGGCTCAAGCTTTATTAAGGCAGTATCTGTTTTTTTAGTTTTACTATTTACATAAAAAGGTATTTGGATCTCCTGGTCAACTATCGGTACATAGATATTAATATCAGCAGAAGGTGCAAAAATACAAACCAAAACCAACACGGCTGTCAGACCAATACTAAAGCTTAAATATCGCAGCCAATTTGGAATTTGGACGATTTTAGCGCTGTCCCTCATAAACATGGACCGTGTTTTTTTTGATGGGAAGGAAATTATCTTTTCATCCGGTGCAACATCACATTTAACTTCCTGCACCGTGGCCAGATCAGGTAAAACAGTGATTCCTTCATCCTCAAGAGCTCTAATTGCTTTTGGGGTTTGGGAAATTACATGAATACTTTTACCAAACTTCTGGACAAATCGTTTAAGTAATTTAATTTGTTTAACATCTTCGAGAAATGCTGAGTTGTCCTGTTCATTTAAGACCACACACTTTGCTTTCGAAAGTGAGATCTTATCCTTAACTGAGGTTAGAGTATCGTATGACACTAACGGAATGACTTGTACCTTCATATATGGTAATTATACTTTAATGAGTCATTTCATCAGATTCGAATAAAAACATATCAAAAACTGAGCCATTGAGGGTCAGTCATTGTTTGGGCTCAACTTTCAATCACTTCTTTTACTAGTTTTGCTAATGTTCCCTTATTAATATTAATTCGTATGATCCGTCTTCCTCTTGCGATTAGAGATTCATAATCTCCAAGAGCTTGAGCGCGTTCCAATGTTCCGAAACTCTGGTCACCAAACTTTAGATTTCTCTCTGCTACTGTAGTGAATTGGATGAACAGTCCATTATTTGGACCGCCTTTGTGTATTTGCCCTGTTGAATGCAAGAATCGCGGACCGAATCCACGCGTGGTCACCAGGTTTGACTTCTCCTGGATATACTTCCTCAAATCTATTAAAGCTTTGGTGTTGGATCGACTATACGGTAAATATGCATTAAGCGCCACATAATCTCCCTTCTGCCCAGAAGCAATGAACAAATCAAATACTTCTTTTATTGTACCGATATCTTTAACTTTCTCTGAATTTTGTGCATATACACCGACATATTCATTTTCCCAGGCGGGTTCAGGTTCCATTAAATAGCCCTTTTGCTTCACTTCTGATATTTTTGCCTTCGTTCTGGTCTTGTTATCCTGAACATCCGGTTGATCAAATGCATTCACCTTTAAAATAGAGCAAGCGACAGCAGTCGCAAATTCCCATTTATAGAATTCTGAGAACAGGTTTTCCTTTTGCTGAAAATTATTAATGATGACAGGATGGCTGGCTTTTACTAGCTCATCAATATGCTTATCAAACGAACCATCCACCCTTAGATATACCGATAACCTATCAGTGGCATAATACTTTACCGGGAGAGTGAATTCCTCAACAATCGGCAATATGCCTAATCCTGATTTGCCGCTGCTTTCAGCAATAAGTTGTTCCAGCCAATTCGCAAATGGTCTAATTGGAGAGTCTGTATAGATACTTAGTTTATCTCTGCCCGAGATGGCAGCCTGACCCATGGTGGCACCAAGAACTAACCCCGGATTCCTTCCAATTGGAATGGCTATCCTGCATTGTTGTGCCATAATCGCTGCTCTATCCAGCAGAAGATCCAGGTCTATGCCCAATAATCCAGCAGGAACCATTCCGAATGCGGTTAACGCAGAATATCTACCCCCAACCGTTGGATCCGCAAGAAATATCTTGCGAAAATTCCGGGAAAGAGCTGTTTTTTCGAGACTGGTACCTGGGTCCGTGATTGCAATAAAATGATTCCCGATATTATGGCCGCATTCATTCAGGGTTTTGTTCCAAAAGTAATCCAATAATGCATTGACCTCACTCGTACCTCCCGATTTCGAGGAAACAATGAAAAGACTGTTTGCAGTTTTTAAATTCTTAGATAGTAAGCGAATATGGTCTGGATCAGTTGAGTCGTAAATGGTTAACTTCAATCCGGTATTCGAGCCAAAAATGAGATTAAAAACTTCCGGTGCTAATGATGAACCGCCCATTCCCAGGAGGTTTATTTCAGAATATCCAGCCTTGATGATATCCGTTCGTAATTGATATATTTCGGGGATAATCTCTCTGGAGCTTTCGGGTCTATCCAACCAACCCAGCCTGTTCGATATTTCATATCCTGCGTTTAGATCATCTGTCCATAAGGTTGTGTCATGGTTCCATAGACGCTGAACAACCTGATGAGAATCAAGTACTTCAACCCGTAGTTTCACTTCCTCTTGAAGTTGTCCGAGTTGGCTCTGTAATTTCCGGCTTTTCTTATCAATAGCAGCAAGCAGGGCAGTATAAGAATCAGAAAAGATCTTTACACCCTCACCTTCAAGCTCCAATCCGATTTTTTCAAGTGAAAGTCCAACGCCATCAAGGTTACTCACCAATCGCTCTGCTTTTTCAACAGAACGGTCTACGGTCTTTTCTACTTTTCCGTGGTCGAGTAAATTGGAGAGTGTCTTGGGAGGGACTGTATTGACAGTGTCGCTTCCAATAAGTTCGTCCACATACATGACGTCGCTGTACTCCGGGTTTTTGGTACCTGTACTTGCCCAGAGTGGTCTTTGGATTTGTGCACCACTCCTTTGTAGCAGTCCAAATCGCTTATTATTAAATTCCCTGGTAAATATTCCGTAAGCAAGCTTTGCGTTAGCGATTGCTGCCTGACCAAAGTAATCTGATGGGTTTTCACCAACCAGCTTCATTTCCTGGAATAATTTTTCCAATTCTTTGTCAACAGCTACATCAACCCTGGAAACGAAAAAAGAGGCGACAGAAGCAATCTCCTTTATTATGTTTCCATCTGCTAATCGGTTTTCCAATCCGGTAAAATATGCATCAATAACCTGCTTATAACGTTCCAGCGAAAAAATCAGCGTCACGTTTACATTGATCCCATCTCGGATCAGTTGTTTGAAAGTTACCAAACCTTCAATCGTAGCGGGAACTTTGATCATGATATTAGGCTTTGCATACGATTGCCAAATTACTTTGGCTTCATCGATCATTTTTTGTGAATCATACGCATTCGATGGATTAACTTCGATGCTGACATAACCATCTTTTTTTGAAGTCTTGATATACAAAGGTAAAAACTCATCTGCCGCGGATTGGATGTCTTCTTTCACCAATTGGTTGTAGATGGTTTCAGGGTAGCAACCAGCGAGAGCCATCGGCAAGATTGCTTCATCATATTCTGTTGATTGGCTAATAGCCTGGTTAAATATACTGGGATTAGAGGTTACTCCGTAAATTTGGCCATTATCAATTAATTCTCGCAAACCACCATTGATAAGTAGCTTTCTCTCAATGTTGTCGTACCAGATCGATTGGCCCAGGTGATACAATTTTTGACTGTTATTCATATTTTCCATGTAATTTTTCTTCAATATCGCGAATTTTATTTGCCCGACGCACAAATCTTTCATCATCTATGAAAGTCGCCGCCAGAAATGTTTTTACAATGTCCATAGCTAACTCCGGGCCAACCACTCTACCTCCCAGACAAAGGACATTCATACCGTCATGTTCCACACCTTGGTGTGCAGAGTATGTATCGTGACATACCGAAGCGTAAACCCCTTTGATTTTATTAGCCGCAATACAGATTCCGATTCCCGATCCACAAATAGCGATTCCTCTTTCCGCCTCACCAGATCTGATTGCCTCACCGACTTTTCGGGCAAAATCTGGAAAATCTACTTTCTCTTTGTTATGTGTACCCACATCCAAAACTTGATGATGGGTTTCATTGACAGCTTGAAGTACATATTTTTTTAGCGGATATCCTGCATGATCGCTACCTATGACTACGCGCATAATTCACCGATTTCTTTCCAATAATAATTCTGTCCGTGCTATGATATTTTCAACTGTAAATCCAAATTCTTTGAACAGGACTTCTGCAGGTGCAGATGCGCCATATCGATCTATGGATATGACCTCTCCATGATCGCCGACCCACTCCCGCCATCCTTGCGCGATCCCAGCTTCAACTGAAATTCTTGTCCGAATATTCTTTGGGAAAATCGCCTCTTGATAATCTTCGCTTTGCTGCCTGAATAATTCCCAGCTGGGAAATGATACAAGCCTCACATTTATGCCTTTAAGTGCTAATTTATCTCCAGCCTCAATTATCAGTGAGACCTCCGAGCCTGTAGCCATTAATATAACATCTGGCTTTGAATCACCTAGATCCGCCAAAATATATGCTCCTTTATGTAAAAACTGAGCCGGTGCATATATCTGTCGGTCGATTGTTGGTACTGCCTGTCTCGTGAGGCTGATAGCGCAGGGATTATCCGGGTGTAAAATTGTGTATTTCCAAGCCTCTACCACCTCATTTGCGTCTGCCGGTCTGATCACAATCATATTCGGGATGGCTCTCAAAGCAGCCAAATGCTCAACTGGCTGATGGGTTGGGCCATCTTCACCAAGGCCGATACTATCATGTGTGAATACCCAAATGGATGACAAATGAGATAAGGCGGAAAGCCGCAAGGCTGGCCGCATATAATCCGAGAAGACCAGAAACGTCGCGCCATAAGGTCGGATTCCCCCGTGGTAAGCCATGCCATTTACAACAGATCCCATCCCATTTTCCCGGACGCCAAAATGGAAATTCCGACCGCCATAATTCTCTTTCTCAAAAGCAGATGACTCCTTGATCCATGTATTATTTGATGGTGCCAAATCTGCAGAGCCACCCATTAATTCAGGCAATTTTTCAGCCAGTGCATTAATTACCTGACCAGATGATGCCCGTGTTGCTATTCCCTTTTGATCCGCCTTAAACTCCGGTAAAGTGGCTTCCCAATTATTCGGCAATCTGCCTTGAATTCTTCTATCAAGTTCAATTCCCAGATCAGGATATTTGGATTGATATTGAAGCAGCAACTTTTTCCATTTGTTTTCTGATTCTTCTCCGTTTTTTAAGGCCTTGCGAAAAAATGCCAGGACATCATCAGGAATATAAAAATTGGGCTCAAGTGGCCATCCGGAATTTACTTTTGCTCCATTTAGTTCTTCTTCTCCAGGAGGTTCTCCATGGGCTTTTGCTGTATCCTGCCGGCTGGGCAATCCATAACCGATGTGAGTTCGGCATATGATCAAACTTGGACGAGGGTCCAGCTTGGCATGGGTGATAGCATGATCTATGGCTTCTACATCATTCCCATCTTCAACGTGCAAAACCTGCCAACCATAAGCTGAAAAGCGAGCGTCTCTATCTTCTGTAAACGCCAGGTCTGTGGGTCCATCAATTGTGATCCTGTTATCATCATATAAGTAAATTAACTTTCCAAGACCCAAGTGACCCGCCAGAGATGCCGCTTCGGAAGCAACACCTTCCATCAGATCACCGTCAGTGACAATTGCATATACGAAATGGTTGATAATTTGATTATCATCACGGTTGAATACCTCAGCCAGATGAGACTCTGCAATAGCCATTCCTACGCCATTCGAAAATCCCTGCCCAAGAGGTCCAGTTGTTGTCTCGACACCTGGTGTCAATCCGTACTCTGGATGACCTGGAGTTAATGAATTCCACTGCCGAAAGTTTTCCAGTTCCTCGATCGAAAGGTCATACCCGGTAAGATGCAGCAGGGTATACAATAACATGGAGCCATGTCCACCGGAAAGGATAAAACGGTCCCGATCAAACCAGGTGGGGTCGCCTGGATTATGCTTTAAATGCTTCGTCCAAATTGTGTAAGCCATCGCAGCTGCTCCCATCGGTAAGCCTGGGTGACCAGAGTTTGCCTTTTGAACGCCATCGACAGCAACAAAACGAATTGTCTTAATTGCTTTGTTCTGTAAATCCATCTCGTTGTCCATAATTACCTCTTTGTTCTTGGAATTATTAATTTTACCATGCTCGTCTACGATTGGATTTTTTATTTCGAAAATAAAATGAGCCTCTCGGCTCATTATGAAATTTGATACTATTATTCGGGTGGATAGTTTATTTCTTTTAGTAATTCAATAATCCTGTTTTCTTCAGTGGGAGCTTGAAACTCAACATTAATAACTTTTGTGTCCAAATCTGCATCCACCTTTAATACACCATCCAACTCCCCAAGCTCTGTCTTAATGGTATGAATACAATGGTTGCAACTAATATTCTGAACAGTATATGTAGCGCTTGTCATGTGAATGTCCTTTCTGTTTTCATAATTTTACTTCCCGCTAATAAAACTGGAATAATTCATCCTTATACAATTCGAGCTAACTTGACATTCCAATTATTCAAATCTAAACTAAAGTAGGACTTATGGAAGGAAACTCTATGAAACATACAGGCTCTTCAAATCCGAAGCCATTAACCGGAAAAAATATATTAATAACAGGCGCAGCTCGCAGGATTGGACGTAGTCTGGCTTTATCAGTTGCCCATGCCGGCGGAAATGTGATCATCCATCATGGCCATTCTCCAAAACTTGCCAATCAGACGCTTGCAGAGATTAAAGCGTTGGGGAGCGAGGCCCATATCATTTCTGCAGATCTTGCTGACCCAAACCAGGCAAGCGACCTATATTATCGGGCATGCGCTTATGGTCCGTTATATGCCATAGTAAATAATGCAGCCATATTTGAACCGGTGAACATATACTCAACAACCACTGAAGATTGGCAAAGGCATTTTAATATTTAACCTGACGGCGCCTTTTCTGCTTTGTCAGGCCTTAGCCAAAGAAACTCCCCAGAATGTAAAAGCGCGAATCGTCAACATTCTGGATTGGAGGGCATTACGTCCTGGTGTAGACCACTTTCCGTATACTATAACAAAATCCGCCTTGGCTGCGATGACAAAATCCCTTGCGGTTTCGCTCGCACCGAATATTCTGGTCAACGGATTGGCTTTAGGAGCTGTCCTTCCCCCCGCAGATCAGAACGAACAACCAAATTTAATAAAGAATGTTCCGGCAAAACGATGGGCAACCCTTGAAGAACTTGGTCAAACCTTGCTGTTTTTGTTAGCCGGACCAGATTATATCACCGGTGAAATTTTACACATTGATGGTGGACGGCACCTGGTGTAACCAAAAGGAGAATTAATGGATCAGATAATAATAAAGGATATCCTCGTTCGGGGAATTATTGGAGTAAACGAATCTGAAAGGACTAATCCTCAGGATATTCTAATAAATTTAACTATTTTTTCGGATGTGAAAACAGCGGGAGAAAACGATAACATCGAAGAAAGTGTGAATTACCGAACGGTAACTAAAAGGACGATTTCACTGGCAGAAAATGCTAAACGGCTGACTGTGGAAGCGCTAGCGACCGATATTGCAGATTTAATTCTCTCATTGCCGCTTGTCAAAGGAGTACGCGTTCGCGTTGAAAAACCTGGCGCTGTCCGGTTTGCAAAGTCAGTCGGGGTGGAAATAGATAGATGGCAGAAAGAATAAGACCTCAACTTAATCGAAACGTCATCCTGTTAATAGGATCAAATATTAACCCTCTTATCAATATTGAAAAAGCAACCACCGAAGTAAGTAAATTATTTCCTATCTCTGGTAAATCTTCCCTTTGGGAAACAGAAGCGATTGGTACTACAGGGGCAAATTTCTTTAATATCGCTATATCTGTTTCTACTTCTCTGTCTACCCATGATATTAAATTCTTATTCATCCGAGACATCGAAAAACGCCTTGGTCGTCTCAGAACAGATGATAAATATGCACCACGCACAATCGATATCGATATTATCCTTGATGGGGCAACGGTGATCGAGCCCAATCTATGGAACCTTGCTTATATTGCAGTTCCTGTAGCGGAACTGTACCCACAGCTCTTGCAAACGTCTTCAGGTATATTGTTAGTAGATGTCGCAAAGGAATTAAAGAAAAACAGCTGGATCAGAATTCTTCCAGCTGCTGATAAACAGTAAAAGACTATATATGAAGCGGCTCTGCTGCTCGTGAAATGTTATCCAAAAATTCCATCCGGGTCGCCATATTACTTCTAAAATAGCCGTGAACGGCTGAGGTGGTCATTCTTGCATCATGCTTTTTTACACCCCTCATCATGGAACATAGATGCAACGCTTCAACAACGACGGCTACACCCTTGGGTGTCAGCAATTCATTAATAAAATCTGCGATTTGGCTTGTCATTCTCTCTTGAACCTGTAGACGGCGTGCAAACATTTCTACGATCCTTGGTATTTTTGAGAGTCCAATCACCTTTCCATCTGGAACATACGCAACATGCACCCTTCCAATAAATGGCAGCATATGATGCTCGCACATGCTATAAAATTCGATATCTCTTACAATCACCATCTGATCATAATCAACCGCGAATATGGCATCATTTACAAGGTGAACCGGATCAACTCGATAACCTCCTAAAAGTTCTGCGTACATCCGTGAAACTCTGTCGGGGGTTCGTAGCAAGCCCTCTCTATCAGGGTCCTCGCCAAATGCCTTCAACATTGACCGGATAGATTCCTTAATGGAGTCATGATCGATTCCATCATCAGTTATCAATTGAGCCGCTTTATAAACATCTTCATTATCACCAAACATGAAATCCTCATTTATTTCTGACTATCATAAAAGGGATAGAATTAGCTTCTACCCCTTTTAAATTAATAATCATACATACAACATCTATTTATCTTTCTTGGTTTATCCAACTTCCGGAACGATTAATCCATAAGAACCATCCCGCCTGTGATACAAGACATTAATTGCATTTGTATTGCCATTATAAAAAACAAAGAAGTCGTCATGACCAAGCAAAGTCATTTGTTCAATCGCCTCGATCTCATCCATGGGAACCATATGGAAGGTTTTTCTCTTCACAATCAAAGGCTTTTCCTCAATTTCTGTTACATCCGGAATGATCCCGCCAACTTCAGCCGCTGAACGTCCATCACCACGACCCCTGAAATGTTTTCCTTTATATCTTTCAATTTGTCGCTGCATCTTTTCAATGGCTGCGTCAAACGCTGCAAAAATATCGTCGGCTCTCTCTTCGGTTCGAAGAATGAACCCCTTGCCTCGGATGGTAATTTGTGCCACCTGTCTATCTGCCGCGCTTCTTGCTGATTTGACAAATGCGAGATCCACCTTGACTTCATCCATCGTGGTAAGCATCCGGTCGAACTTGGCTGCCTTTTTTCCCACATAGTCATTGATACGATCAGTAATTTCCATATTCTTGCCATATATTTCTAGTTTTGTCATTATCGTATCCTCCTGTTATTTGATTATGCTAATTTTCCATGATAATGGAATAAACATCAAGTTAATTTTGTTTCCAGCATTGTACGAGCAACAGATAAACCATATACACTTTTTGCACCTACATTTCTTAAAGCGATTGCACATGCATCAATTGTTGAACCGGTTGTGATGATATCATCAACTACCAAAATGTTTTTCCCTGAAACAAACTTCTCGTTCGCACTAAACGCTTCTCTTACATTCTGTTTTCTTTGCTCAGAAGTGAACTCCACCTGTGTAACTGTTTCCTTTGTCCTTGTAAGACATTTTGAGTTGTATGGTATTCCGCTAACTAATGACGCAGGATAAGCAATCAGCGCAGCTTGATTATATCCGCGCTCTTTCCGTCGTTTCTTCCCAAGCGGGACAGGAACTATATAGTCAATTTCCCATTGCAAATTATTAAGATATTCCGCACATTTCTTGCCAAGGATCTCCCCCACTCCAAGGTCATTGTCATATTTCAGATGATGTAGAGCGTTTCTAATATGGCTTTGATATTGATATAAAGACCTCGTTCCATTAAAGTTAGGTTTTACATCAAAACACTTTGAACATAAATTCTCTCTGTCAATCGGATAGCCACATGTTTCACAAATATCTTCCGATAGGTGAATCAATTCGTTGTCACAAACATCGCACCATCTGGAACCAGGTGATCCGCAACCACTACACGAAGGCGGATATACCCAATCGATTAATTCCCATAGTGTGTGATAGACAATGAATGAGAATTTCATCATCGCATAAAAGCCATTAATTTTGAGTTTTTGGTTAGCTGAACATGTTACCGAGTGCAGAATGAAACAACTTTAAAGCAGCTGGTGTTAGTAGAACGATCATAAGGGATGGGAAAATTAAAAGTCCCATTGGAATCAACATTTTAATAGGCGCTTTATGTGCTTCTTCTTCAGCCATTTGCCTGCGTTTAATCCGCATCTGGTCCGATTGAATCCTCAGCACTTTGGCCATACTCACACCTAATTGCTCGCTCTGGATCACTGCTGCAACAAAGCTGGTCATTTCAGAAATTCCTATTCGTTCCGCCATATCACGCATAGCTTCTCGTCGGAGCTTCCCGAGTTGAATTTCCCGTATCACACGCCCGAAAGCAAGTGAAAGTTCGTTCGCCCATTTTTCAGCAACTTTTGCCATCGCTGCATCGAATCCTAGACCCGCCTCGACACAAATTGTTAATAGATCCAATGCATCAGGCATACCCATCCGTACTTCTTTTTGCCTTTTATTGATCTTACTTTGCAACCACATTTGTGGAAAATAAAAACCCAATCCTGTGAATCCAAGAACGATCAGCGCAATTCTACTAAAAGGCCAATTGGTGGTTGCCACAGAAAATACTAAAATTAGCAATCCACCAAAAAGAACTGCCGCGCCAAATTGCATCAATAAAACCATGCTTGGTTCCATTCTTCCAGGATTACCAGCTAGTTCCAGTTTGCGCATGGTGCTTTGTAATGCGTTCTGGGGAGTAAATTTTGTGGCAATTTCCCCCATTTTTCTCGCCATTGGCAAAATAATTCGTTCTGTAAATGGTTGAGCCATCTCAATATCTTCGAGATTGACTGTACCATCAAGTGTCGAAAAATCTTGAAGGCGTCTTTCCAATATATCATCGTTATTTGGAGCGCGAAGTCCTACAACAATTAATACAATAGCTCCGATAATCACAAGTATGCCAATGCCCAGTAATACATTCATAAATTAATCTCCTGTAGTGACAGGGTTATCAAACCTCGATCTCGGCAATTTTGGTCATCACAAAATATCCGCTGATGATCATGATCGCCCCAACACCAAGCGCGATGTACCCGCACGGAACACTTTCAGGTGCAAAAAACTGCATCATATATTCCCGATTTAATAAATACAATATACCGATGACAAACAATGGCATCATAGCCAGGAATTTTCCGGAATACATAACCTGCGAGGTTAAGACTCTAATTTCGCCTTTGATTCTTACTCTTTCCCGAATTGTATGGGATATGGTATCAAGAATTTCAGCCAGGTTACCACCGACTTCTCTCTGTACATTCATGGCAGTAACAACCAGGTCTAGATCTTCGCTCGGAATCCTCCGGGTAAGGTTATCTAGCGCTTTCTCAGTTGGGACACCCAACTGGATTTCTTGTACAACCCGTCGAAATTCGTCGCATATTGGAGGCGGCAGTTCACGGCTCACAGCTTCCATGGCTTGCAGGTTAGAGTACCCTGCCCTTAATCCATTTACCATCAAATTAAGCATATCCGGTAGTTGGTAGTCAAATCGAATTAACCTCTTGGATTGTTCCCTTTTTACATACATCCTTGGAAGGTATGCCCCAATAATTGCGCCAATAATTGCGACCAGCCAAACCTTCCCCCCAATGAAGAAGGCAACCAGTCCGACACCAAAAGCAGCAATCATCATAATCGCAATATATTCCCCTGGTTTAAGTTTCAGATCCGCCCTGGCTAGTTCTTTCGCTATGCGGTCTCCCCAGGATGACCTTTCAACCTGTTTGGTAATCCATTCAGTTAGCGGTGCTTCTTTGGCTGCTTGAACTGTTTTTGCATATTGCTGCTCATCCTCGATATAACGCCCCAATCGTTCTTCGACGAGAGTGCGCTCGCTTGTAATAGAAATAATAACGCCAATCACCAAAAGGACTAGCGCTGCTCCACTGCCTATCATTAGAATTAAAGTAAGACCATCCATAAATTTAGCCTTTGGTTAATTCTCAGTTATCATCCTGAGATTATTTTCGAGTACCAGCACCAATTCCAAAAATCTGAGGTGGTAAACGAATGCCAGTAGCTTCTATCTTTTCCATAAACTTCGGTCGCAGTCCGGTTGGTTTTAATCTACCCACCACACGGCCATTATCATAACCAGCAAGATCAAATGCAAAAATATCCATGGTTGTAATAACTTCTCCTTCCATTCCACTTACTTCAGTGATGGAAGTTATTTTACGCGTACCATCTCTCATTCGATCTTGATGTATGACCATATCTACGGCGGAAGAAACCTGCTCCCGAATTGCTCTAACTGGTAAATCCAAGCCAGCCATCAACACCATTGTTTCGAGACGTGCCAGAGTATCTCTTGGACTGTTGGAGTGAAGCGTGGTCATCGAACCATCGTGGCCTGTATTCATAGCCTGAAGCATATCGATGGCTGCTTCATCACGAATCTCACCTACAACAATGCGATCTGGTCTCATTCGAAGGGCATTTATCACCAATTGCCGGATAGTGACTTCACCTTTTCCTTCAATATTCATCGGCCTTGATTCCAGCGTTACAACATGGTCCTGGCGTAATTGCAACTCAGCAGCATTTTCAATCGTAATGATACGCTCATCAGTTGGTATAAAACCTGAAAGAATATTTAGGAGTGTGGTTTTGCCTGAACCAGTACCACCTGAGATGACTATATTCAGTCTTGATTCAACACAGGCTTTCATGAACTGAACGGATTCGACAGTAGCTGAGCCATACTGAACAAGTTGTTCAATTGTTATCGGGTTTTTTGCGAATTTTCGGATCGTTAAAACTGGACCAACAAGTGATATTGGAGGAATAACTGCATTAACACGGGATCCATCCGGCAACCGGGCATCCACATATGGACTGGATTCGTCAATACGACGCCCTAGTGGAGCAACAATCCTGTCGATGATACGCATTACATGTTCATTGCTCTCAAAGCTATTTGGTACTTTGAGAATCTTACCCGCTCGCTCAATGTACAACTTATTTGATCCATTCACCATAATTTCAGTGATCGACACATCCTCTAAAAGTGTTTGTAGCGGGCCAAAGCCTAAAATTTCGGCGGTGATACCCTCAAATAATTTTATTTTCTCAGGTTTAGAGAGAATTATATTCTCCTCACCCAAAATCTGTTCAAACAATGTCCAAATTGTTTTCTTTAACTTCTTCCACCTTTGTAACATCCGTATTCGGGTCCATCTCACCCAACAGCTTGTTCTGGACTCTTGTCTTTAAGTCGGTCAGAGTTTCTGATGACCCGGTAGGAACGAAGGGCCCTACTCGCCTGGCGCCAAGCGGAGATGTTACAGGTTTTTCTCCACCAGGTTGAAGAGTATTTGATGTTGTGGTCCCCTGACCAGCATTTAGTCTCTCTAATATCGAGGGCATTTTTACTCCACTCTATTTCCGAAGCTGAAGCTCTAGGCTTTCTGACTCTGCTTTATTTATCTTTTCTTTAATAAAATCTACCAAACCGTTGATACTTTTTCCAATTGGCTGGATTTTATTATCTACCATAAAAGGTACACCACTATTCACTGAATTAACAACAATTTTTTCTTCAAGCGGAATTACAGCTGCCATCTCTTGTTTTAAACTCTCACCAACACGTTCAGGCAAGAGAGAAATTCGCTTATCATACTTGTTCATTATTGTTACGACCCTTGCTCTCCCGATTTGGAATTGATCAACAAGGGTCAGGAACGCTTTTGAATTTTTTATGGCTGGAATTTCCTGTGTAGTGACCATTACGATCACATCAGATGCATCCAGACTGGAAATTACACATTCTGTAAGATGGGTTTCAGTATCTATAACAACATAATTGTAAATGGTCCTCAGATATTTAATTACCTGGGTAAATTGATCCGGGTGGACCTGTTCAGCCATTTCAGGCCTCGGTGGTGCTGCCAGGATATGGACTCCTGATTTTTGGTGAACAATGAGCACTTCTTTTACAATATCGACATCTAACTCGTCTGAACGAGGGGTAAGATCCAAAATTGTATTTCTGGGTTGTTCATTGTGAAAAACAGCAACATCACCGTATTGCAGGTTTCCATCCACTATAACCACTTTGGATTCCGGGCTATGCAAAGCGACTGCTAAATTTGTAGCGATAGTTGTAGTTCCAACGCCACCTTTCGGTCCATATACCGTAATAACTTTTCCTCGAGTAGCTGTACCTCCCGATTTCCCCCCGCCAGAAGATTGAAGTTGCTCAACAAGCGCTATTCTGGCTTTTTCTTCTGTCGCCATTTTTCCGACTTGGTGGATGGTATTGATCAAGTCATCAACCATAGGTGGCTTCGCAATAAATGCTCGGGCGCCAACCATCATGGCTCGCTGCATATACTTTGTATCATTTTGTACTGATAGAATAACTATCTGGGTGAATGGAATTTTCTTGCGAATCATCTCTGTTGCCTGAATACCATCCATATCAGGCATATTTATGTCCATTAGGATTACATCAGGTTTGGTTTCCGTGGCAAGTTCTATCCCTTCGATACCAGTTCTTGCTGCACCGACGACCTCTACATCACTTTCAAATTGCAATAATTTCCGGATGTTTTCCCTGGTTTCAGGATTATCATCCACGATCAATATCCGGATTTTTTCGCCATCACCCATAAAACTACTCCAAATTCCTTATTTTTATCTATCCGGGGAATGAATTGACGCTAAAAGCCTGTTGTGTACAGGCTTTTTATCTGCGTCCGTCCCCTTGGTTTTTTCATCTTTATTCGTTATTTTTCCATTATTTTGGCGTAGCTGCAACATCAATATTCACATTCGGTAGATTTAGTATTGTAACAGCAGGTTCAAAGCCATAGGGCTGTTTAGCTGGTAATGGAATGCTGTACGTATCCATAGTATATTGCAGAGTAACTGCATCTGTCTTTATCCGCTGCTCATCCCCTGCCCCTCGCAAAGCCAAATTCATTTCTACACCTGCATAAATCAGGTAATTGAGTGTGACAGCATCTTGCGGTGTGACAACAAGCGTGATCATCTTTGGTTTTTTGGGCGCTTCTGGCGCTGCTTGTTGTTGGTTTGCAGCTGGGATGGGTGTGGGAGTTACTTGAGTTTGTGAAGCTACAGTCGGTTGGGTAAGTGAAAATTCGCCCACATGTAATACCATTACATCTTGAAGAATGGTTTGGCTAACGATTCGGGGTCTTTGAATTTCCGATGGCACTAAGTAAACTGGTTGTGCCAGGGTTGGATCTTGTTCAGCCCGTCCTTGAACAGCATCTGGCCCCAATGGATGTGTAAAAGCTACAAGAGAAGGTGTGTCAATATTTCCAGGTGGAGGGACTATTCCCGCGGTAACATTTGGCAATCTCGATTGATAATCACCGTCCAGATCGACAAACATCATAGTTGCAATAACATTAACATGGTCTCCGGGTTGAGCGCCGTAACCAACGCTTGATAGTGGATTAATAATCGGAATGGAAACTGCCACCATACCATCTGGAATTTGAAATGAAGCTAAAGATCCTGCCGCATTATCCGAGATCAGGCTGCTCGTTATGGGCACTTTTGCTTCGAGATCCAGCTTTGCCCGTTTTCCAACCAGTTCTTGAATATCACTGTAAAATACACCCGGTACCAGCAGCTTTTTCGGGTACGGGACCATTGTGAGCACATCCGCAGTAAGGACAGTTCCATATGGTATGGGTTGGATGCTCATAACAATATTCGACATTTCCTCAGCCGGAGCCGGGGTAGCCGCTGCTGTCTGTTGAGATTGCGTTCGTGGACGTAATACTACCATATAGACTGCAGCCACACCCAAAATCAATATCAATGCGACATAAATAAATATCCGCCCTTTACGCTTTGAACCTTGTGCCATATAAGCCTCCCATCTCCTTGCAAATAATCTTCAATAATGCAATCATACGCAAACTCGAATAAATGTCAAGTTATACAACTATTAAACAGATGCAAGCATCTTGCCATTATTTGTTAACTAGTGAAAAAGAAGACCCTACCTTTCGGCAGGGTCTTCCAGGTTAGGCTATATCAAATGGTTCATAAATTAGATCATACAGCCAGATAGTTCTGATTAGATGCCGTTAACAATTCCGCTGAAAATGTTACCAATTGCGGGTCCTAATAGGGCAAGGATAACAATTACAACTACAGCAACTAAAACAAGAATTAACGCATATTCAACAAGACCTTGACCTTTTTCCTTCTTCGGTGCGAACATCATAGTATTTCACCTCCTTCCAGTTCTTAGATTTATGAGTATCAATGAACTCATTATAGGTGAATTATAACGGATAACAACCTCTATACATTACAGAAACCTTACAGAAGCCTAACCAATTCACCGAATTACGAATTGCAATAATCATACCCGTTTGAAACTTTACTCAAATTTGCTCGTATGTATTGTTAGAAACACCTTTTTTTACTATAATTAATGAAAATGTGATTAATTTTGGATTGTATTTAGTCCTGAGGAGGATAAATGAGCGACATGTTTGATAAGGTAACATCGCAACAAGATATTATTAAGAAATTATTAAGCAAAATACCGGGTTTTAGCGGCTATATTGAGCGTGAAAACCGCCGTTCTTCAGACAAAATCATACGGGAGTTGATTTCTGCGCGCCTTGAAGAAGCGTGGAAGCGCATTTCCGGCCTTCAAAGGGACCTGATTAGTCAGGGAGCAATCCGCGATATTGATGATCTTGAGGCTGCTGCTATAAAATATCGCCAGGTTATCGATCGTGTCCAAAAAGCCTCGTATGGATACAGCGGTTTCTTCGACGCTGTAAAGATCAATGAAAAAGAATTAGAGCAAATTTATCAATATGATCTGGCAATGCTGGATCAGGTGGACCTGGCTAACGCTGCCATTGATAATGTGGAAACTTCAATTGGTTCAGATGGATTACCTGCTGCAATTAGAAATTTGGTTGCAGTCGCAGATCAGGCTGTGGCAGCTTTCGATAAGCGTGCAGAAGTGATCACGGGTATTAACAACGCTTCATAAGCGTAATAATTCGTAAACGGAGAAAAAATCATGGCCAGAATTTTTGATGTAGTTGAATATGCGAGCGAAATGAATGATGAGATCGTCCATCGTTTCCCTGAAGTTGGTGTTGCCGACCTCAGAATTGGATCACAGATCATCGTCAGGGAATCACAAAATGTCGTCTTTTTCCGCGATGGAAAAGCCTTGGATACCTTTGGCCCTGGCAGACATACCATAATTACTGCCAATATTCCAAAACTGATCGATTTTGTCGGGAAAGCTTTTAATGATCGGACACCTTTCACGGCGGAGGTGTATTTTGTTTCCATGCGTGAATTTGCTGATCGAAAATGGGGCACTCCGCAACCTATCATCGTCCGAAATCCAGGGATGGGATTAGGTGTAGCCCTTCTCCAAGGCTTCGGTAGTTATAGCTTGCAGATCAAAGACCCGCAGCAGTTTGTTGTACAGATCTGTGGTGCACAGGGTATTTACCGCATGTCCGAAATCGAAAACAGGCTCAGAACAATGCTGCTCTCAAAATTACAGGATCTATTGGGGGAAACAGCAGCCAAGAATTCTGTTGTTGACCTCATTGGGTTAACAGAAGAACTCGGTGCGGGTGTTCGGGCAAAAGCCCAGGATGACTTTGCAGCTATTGGTATGACTCTAAAATCATTCTATATTGGTAACCTCAAACCATCTGAAAAATCCGCAGAAGAGTTACGAGCAATGGGTATGCTGGATATGCAGACCTATACCCAATTGCAAGCAGCCGATGCAATGCGGGACGCAGCACAGAATCCCAGCGGTGGAGCCGGTTTGACAGCAGGAATAGGTGCTGGAATGGGAATTGGGAACGTACTCAGCCAATCTTTGCAAGGATTGTCAGGCGCAGGCGCAGGCGGAGCAAACAATCAGCCAAACACCAATGGGAACACAAATAATGGATTGAAAGGCATTCCAGATGTCATGACTCCTACTGAAGCGGCGTCAATTCTCAGAGTATCTGAGGAAGATGTTCTGGCAGCTATCGCCGCAGGTGACCTAAAAGCCCGAAAGATAGGCACAGCATATCGCATCAGCAAGGACGCTATTGAGTCATTCCTGAAAGGTTAATTTTTAACCCCTTTCTTAATACAGCGCTGCAAATTTATGCAGCGCTGTTTTTATCTTTGTTTTGACAACAACTAAATGTTGCATGATAATATTAATAGAAATGGACAACTATCCTTCCAATAAGGAGTGTGGATGAAACTTCACGAGTATCAGTCCAAACAAATTTTATCTCGGTATGGGGTTCAAATTCCCAGGGGGAATGTAGCACTAACAGCATACGAAGCGAAACAAACAACTGAAGAATTAGGAACAAGGGTGGTCATTAAATCACAGGTTCTGGTGGGAGGCAGAGGCAAAGCCGGAGGTATTCGGTTGGCAAATAATCCAAAAGAAGCTGAAGAACTTGCAACAGCCATCTTAAGTATGGATATAAAAGGATTGCCAGTCCGGAAAGTTCTAGTTGATGAGGCAATAATTTTCGAAAACGAAATATATCTTGCGATAACAAACAGCCGGGTAACGGGTTCTCCAGTACTGATTGCATCTGGGTCAGGTGGAGTAGATATCGAAGAGATCGCGCGAAATTCTCCAGACAAAATTGTCCAAATCATAATTAATCCCCTGCTTGGCTTGAGAGATTTCCAGGCTCGCGACCTCGCCAGCAGTATTGATCTTCCACATCAATATTGGAAGCAGTTTCTCGAAATCTGCCTGGGTCTCTGGAAAATTTACCGCGACCTTGATGCATCCCTGGTAGAGATAAATCCTTTGGTAATTTCTTCTGACTCAAAATTGGTAGCTTTGGATGCAAAAATTAACATCGATGAGAATGCTTTATTCAGGCACAATGAGTTAAATGAACTGCGCGATATGGATATTGAGGATGAAGCTGAAATAGAAGCAAGAAAATACGGATTATCATACATAAAACTGGATGGGAAAATTGGTTGTCTCGTAAATGGAGCCGGATTGGCTCTATCTCTAATGGATATGATTAAACAATACGGTGGCAGCCCTGCAAACTTCCTCGATATTGGGGGAGGAGCGGGGGCAGAAAAAGTCGCGTCAGCTATGCGCATTCTACTCGATGACTCTTCCGTAAACACGGTCTTAATCAATATTTTCGGCGGAATAACCAGATGCGACGAAGTTGCAGAAGGTGTGCTGGCTGCTCTAGCCAATCAAAGCAGGGACGTAGCAATCGTTGCCAGAATGGTAGGAACAAACGCTGATATTGGGAAGAAATTATTATCCGGCGAAAATATTACAATTTTGGATTCTCTGATTCAAACAGCCCAATTTGCAGTCGAGAAATCTATCGCGAGGGCAAAATGAGCATCTTGATTAACAAAAATTCTAGAATAATTATTCAAGGCATAACGGGGGAAGAAGGGCTTTTCCATACGTCGAAAATGTTGGACTACGGATCAAATGTGGTCGCTGGCACATCTCCCGGAAAAGGCGGCGAATGGGTTCTAAATGGCAAACTTCCTGTATTTGATTCCTTAAAGCTTGCGGTAGAAGCGACCGGAGCAAATACATCAATAATTTTTGTTCCAGCCAGGCACGCGTATGACGCCATGCTGGAGGCCACCGATTCAGGGATTCCACTAATTATATGCATCACTGAAGGTATTCCAATCCAGGACATGATGAAGATTAATAGCTACAGTGAAAAAAAAGGCGTCAGAATTATTGGGCCTAACTCCCCTGGCATTCTCACTCCTGGTGAATGTAAAGCAGGGATTATTCCTGGAAACCTTGCCAAATCAGGTAATATTGGAATTGTATCCAGATCGGGTACCTTGACATACGAAGTTCTTTTTTCAATTAATGAGGTGGGTTTGGGAACAAGTACCTGTGTTGGCATCGGTGGTGATCCCGTTCCTGGTACTGATTTTGATTGTATTCTCGGTTTGTTTGAAGCAGACCCTCGTACAGAAAAGATTGTTTTGATCGGTGAAATTGGCGGGAACGATGAGGAAGAAGCCGCCAAATACATTTCTAAGAGTATTAACAAACCTGTCGTTGCTCTGATAGCCGGCGTATCAGCCCCTTTAGGGAAACGCATGGGTCATGCAGGCGCCATCATCGAAGGCTCAGCAGGTTCTGCCCTTTCAAAGATTGTTGCCCTCGAAAATGCTGGTGTTAAAATTGCTCATAACCCGGAAGAAGTTGCTTTGTTATTAAAGTAAAAAGAGCGCACCGAATGCGCTCTTCTCCTTAGATCAATAATCAGCTCATTTTTGCGTCAATATACTTGACTGCATCGCCAACCGTTTTAATTGTGCGCGCATCGTCATCGCCAATGTTGAGATCGAATTTTTCGCAAAATCCATCAATAAGAAAGAATTGATCCATGGAATCAGCTTTCAAGTCTTCAATGAATCGCGTATCCATTGAAATGTCCTTGGCGTCAATTTTCATAACTTCAGCGATAACTTCTTTTACACCTTCCAACGAACCAGCCATTCCGACCTCCTGTTTATTGATTGTTTTAACTCCTTTGATTTTATCTTTCCTCCCATATATGTCAAGTAAGTTTACCTAATATTTGACACAGATTATTGTAAAGGATAAGATTATTCACATAAAGGAACACCAATAACCGATGAAAGATACCCAAACCCTAAACCGAAAAAATGACCATATCCAGATAAACTTGCATCAGGATGTCGATTTAAATCAACCCACTGGGTTGGAGAAGGTATTCTTTATGCATAATGCATTGCCTGAGCTGGATCTTCAGGATATTGATGTAAGTACCACATTTTTCTCAAAACCTCTTAAGATGCCGTTAATGATATCTTCCATGACAGGTGGAACACCCGAAGGCCTGCAGATCAACCAACGTTTGGCAACTATCGCGGAGGAATTTGGCTTAGCTATGGGGGTCGGTTCCCAGAGATCTGCCATTGATCACCCAGAGACTAAGGATACATTCAATATCCGAAAATTTGCCCCCAATATTTTTCTCTTTGCCAACCTTGGCGCTGTTCAATTGAATTATGGTTATTCAGTCGACGAATGCAAGCTTGCCATTGAAATGATACAGGCTGATGCGTTAATTCTCCACCTTAATCCTTTACAGGAAGCGCTTCAACCGGAAGGCCAGACAAACTTCTCGAATCTTCTAAAGAAAATTGAGATGGTATGCAAACATCTTGATAAACCGGTGATTGCAAAAGAAGTAGGCTGGGGAATATCAGGGGCAGTTGCCCGTCAACTGAAAAATGCAGGAATAAGCGCGATTGATGTGGCTGGAGCCGGTGGTACGTCCTGGTCGCAGGTGGAAATGTTCAGGTCTCAAACGAAATCACTCCAAAATATAGCCTCTGATTACAAATCTTGGGGAATTCCAACGATCGAATCATTGGGTATGGTAAAACAAGCAGCGCCAGATCTGCCGATTATTGCCTCAGGTGGAATGCGATCCGGTCTTGATATTGCAAAATGTATAGCGCTTGGCGCCAGTCTTTGTGGTATTGCCGGACCACTACTCCGTGCGGCATCAGTATCAGAAGAAGAAATTCACATGTTGTTAGGGGAAATAAAGAAACAGCTCAAGGTCACCATGTTCGTCACAGGTTCAAACAACATGGAATCATTGAAAAAAGCTCCAGTCATTATCAGGTAACTCAAAAAATGGACCCGAATATTTTCAGTCATCCACTTATCAAAGAAATGCTGGCAGAAATCGAGGATTATTGCAAATTAGCAATCGATCGCAATTTCAATGATACTACCCAACCATTGCGTGAAATGCTTAACTATCACATGGGATGGACAAATGATTCCTTGGGGAAAAAAGGCAAGCGCATCAGGCCATTACTGGTTTGCCTCGTAAATCACCTCGCTGGCGGCGATTGGACGGAAGCTCTTCCGGCTGCTGCATCGATCGAACTTATTCACAATTTTTCTTTGATCCATGACGATATTCAGGATAAAAGCGCCACCAGGCATGGACGGGAAACCCTTTGGGTCAAACATGGCATGGCGCAGTCGATCAATGCAGGAGATGCCATGTTTAGTCTTGCCTTGAATGAAATTTGGAATTTACAGGAGACGTTTTCAACTAATATTGTCAGCCAGTGCAGCCGCTTATTGACTGAAACTTGTTTGAAACTCACCGAAGGTCAATACCTTGATATCAGTTTCGAGAACCGTCTTTCTGTTACTCAAGAAGAGTATCTGGAAATGGTCAAAGGTAAAACGACAGCATTAATCTCGACCTGTACAAGAATTGGAGCGCTGCTTGGCACAAATGATCAGAAAAGGATCGATAGATTCCAATTGTATGGTGAATACCTTGGGCTAGCTTTTCAGATTGTGGATGACTACCTCGGCGTTTGGGGGAACGATGCAATCACTGGTAAATCAACCAGTAGCGATCTCGTAACCGGAAAAATGAGTTATCCAATCATCATGGCATTAGATGCCAGTGAACAATTTCGAGATCGCTGGTCAAGAAGGAACACTCAATCAGAGGAAGTACCCGAAATCCTTAGACTTTTCGAAGAATTTGGTATAGCTAATTTAACAATAAGTAAGGCAGATGATTTCACTAAATATGCCATTAATAATTTAGAATCTGCTGCTGCTGACCAGGCAGAATATCAAATCTTAATAGAGCTGACACTCTGGTTGTTAAAACGAAATCTTTGAATTTTGCTTTTTTGCCTTGACAAGCATCTCAGGGGTTCTTATAATCTTTTCACTAATGCGGGTGTCGCCAAGTGGTAAGGCAGTACCTTCCCAAGGTACCATTCGTGAGTTCGAATCTCATCACCCGCTCAAGTCATTTCATTCATAGCACGCGCTGAGGGTGTTTTTTTTTCGCGTTATCCATTATAACCATCACTACTCAGTATTTCCTCATTAAAATACTACCCCTGTGGAATTGTAAATTAATAAATCAAATGTAATTTAATGACATTCGCTCCTGATAAGTTGTCTCAATTTCCTTAAGTGCAAAAAAATAAATTGAGTTCAAACCAAGGTTTGGTTTTCAATTTTTTCTATTGTATGTATTAAAAAACCTGGTCACTAAATTCCTTTTCCATGATCAGCGAGAAAAATTGTTGATCTTTGGAAATTAGTGTCTATATTGATATGACTTTGTCTGCTCTGAATTGTGCCTCAATAATATCTGTCATCCCACCAATTATTCCAACCTCCACTTGGTCTGTCAAATCAAAAAATGAAAGGCAGGTACTGCACAAAACCAGGCGAACCCCTTTATCCTCCAATTTTTTTAAAATCTCAATAACTGGTGAGCCTTTTACTACAAGTTTTACACCCTCAGCATAGAAACAGATTGCGCCTGGAAGAGTCTTATTCTCATAGAGAAGCTTAAAATAAGTTGCTATTAGTGTTTGTTGTAGTTCCTTATCGGCATCCCCCATGCCATATCGGGTAACAAAAACGACCGTATCTGAAGCTGCAATCGACATATCTTTCCTCCTGTTAAATTGATGGTTTTTCAGAAAAACCGATAATAAATCACCGCCTGCACAAACAAGCGGTGAATGAGAAGGATTTTGTTACATCCTTTAGAGAAGATCAATCCACCGATGCCTGCCTGTGCAAACTGCACATTAGATACATTCCTGCATCTTTATTGATCACTCAAGTGTGCTGATTATAATAAAACATCTTTCCTCCAAGAAATAATTATACATGCAAGTGAATCAGATAAATAAATTTTCCATGACCAAAGTTTTTAAGAATTCTATTCTGAAAATAATTGCTATGTACATTTAGTTGGTTACGAAATCGGGTATTCTTCCTTCCAATTTTACCGATATAATAATGTGTATGGCTTCGCATTTTATTGTCGAGTGTTTGGATTGCGGTTACTCCACGCCCTACTTCCCGACGTCGGTTTCATGTCCGCGATGTGGAAGTGGCTGGCGTGAAGCTTTATATGACTATGCGAATATTGCGCTCACCCTCCCACTGCAACTTCCAGGACGTCCATTTGATGTCTGGCGCTATAAGGAATTGCTGCCTATTCGGGACCATAATCATGATTATTCCTTAGGCGAAGGTGGAACGCCATTAATTAAAGCTGTCAACCTTGGGGCAATGCTGCAATGTCCCAATATATATATCAAGGACGAACGCCAAAACCCAACATCTTCATTTAAAGACCGTCAGGCTGCTGTCACAATCGCTGCCTTATTGGAATCAGGCATAAGCGAACTCGTTACTGCTTCCACCGGCAACATCGCCTTGGCATATTCTGCCTTCGCAGCCAGGGCAGGAATCAAAGTTTGGGCATTTCTCTCCAGCCGAGTTCCACCTTCAAAAATAAACGAGATTCTGCTTTACGGCAGTCGGGCAGTCATTGTCACCGGTTCCTATGAAAAGACGAAACAAATAGCGGTTGAGTTTTCAAAGCAACGCAATATATTTATGGATCAGGCCGCTCAGACAGTACCCTCGGTTGAAGCCATGAAGACAATTGCATTTGAGTCAACCGAACAATTAACTGCTCATATGGGTCCTCCACCAACAAAAAATAAAACAAAACCACCCTATCCATGGCGATCACCAGATTGGTATATCCAGTCTGTTAGTATTGGCATCGGTCCTCTTGGTGTTCTGAAAGGCTTTTCCGAACTTCGGTTGATGGGATTAATAGAGCATACACCTCTCATGGGCATTATTCAGCCTGAGGGCAGCGCTGCAATGGTGGAACCTTGGTCTCAGGGACTGGACGTCGCCGACCCGTTGGAAGAAATACATACTGAAATCGAAAATCTTTGCTCGAGAGACCCTGGACGCACATTTACATTGCTTTCACGCAGAATCGAGCAGGAATCGGGTGGAAAATTCGAATCTGTTACTGATAAAGAAACATATAAAGCCATGCAGTTGCTTGCGCGTATGGAAGGAATTTCCGCCGAACCATCTGCTGCAGTAACCTTTGCTGGCTTAATTAAACTTTGCAACCAGGGATTGATCAAGGAAAAGGATGTAGTGGTTGTTAATTGCACAGGACACACTATTCCAGCGAAGAAACCAAATATTGTGCGCCAGATGGAACATGATAAGCTTTCAACTGGATATTCTGAAGATGGGGTTCTTGCTGCTATTTCCCAGATTGACTTCTCGCATTATCCGCGTATTTTAATTGCCCATTCGGACGAAAGTTTTCGATCAATTTTGATGAGTTATATGCAGTTGCATGGTGCAGAATTTTTTATAGAATCCACAAACTCAGCCCAAACGATTCGCTTGGCTCATTCTGAGTCGCCAGATTTACTTTTGCTGGATTGTTATCATCCAGAATTTAATGGATTCGGCATTCTAGATAAACTTTTCAAAGACCCTAACAATCAGATCATTCCAGTCATTTGTTTGACTGAAACAGAATTTACGGAAGCAGAAAGAAGCTACCTGGAGAACCATTTCGCGATTTCTGCAAAAACCCGGGAAGCTAATATTTCAGATGCAGCAGTGGAAATACATAGTGCAATTGAAGGAATTGCGTAGTCGAAGATCCTTTTCAAATCCCGCCCCAGCAGGTGAAAATTATGAATTTCACCGTATGATATACTACGTTTGTTGTCCTAAAAAAACAATTCATGCTACAGGAGCACAAATGAAAAAAGTTTTTCTAGCCATTTCTGATTTCTCGTCAGAAAATATTCAAATGTTGCTTGACCAGGCTGTTAAACTTAAAAAAGAACGTACTAAAGGAGAAAACCAGCCCCTCCTTAAGGGAAAAACCATGGCCATGATCTTCCAAAAACCATCCCTTTACCAAGGGTCACCTTTGATTTGGAATTGCAGCATTTGAGTGGGGATTCTTTATACCTGTCGCCTAATGAGATTGGATTAGGTCAGCGCGAAGCGATTGCATATGTTGCGCGAGTAATCAGTGGGTAGGTTGAGATCATTATGGCCAGAGTATTCGACCACGACAATGTGTTGGAACCCGCGAAGTGTAGCAGCATACCAGTTGTTAATGGCCTGAGTGATTACAACCACCCTTGCCAGGCAATGGCGAATGCACTGATAATATACGAAGAATTTGGAAATATGAATGGACTTAAACTCACTTTTCTCGGTGACGACAACAATGTCACCGTCTTATTGATGCATGCACCCTTATCTATGGGCGATAATTTCACGTTTGCATCACCTGAAGGATACGACATTGACCATAAAGCGCTGGAGATTGGGCATAAGATCGCAGAACGGACAATATCCAACATCAAATTATTAAGGGATCCGCATCTCGCCGTAAAGAATGCGCAGGTAATTTATACAGATACCTGGACGAGTATGGGACAGGAATTGACTAATTCTGTCGCAGATGGCCCACATAGCCGCCTAGTCCCCAGGGCGCATAACCGCATGCATGCCCAAAAAGCAGTTGTAGCTTACCTACATGGAGCTGTTTAAATGAATACGAATGATTTTATTGCCATCGAAGAGCAATTTGGCGCCCACAACTACCACCCATTGGATGTTGTTATTGAACGCGGTGAAGGCGTCTGGGTTTACGACATTGATGGAAACAAATATCTGGATTGTATAAGCGCATATTCTGCTCTCAATCAAGGCCATGTTCACCCGCGCATTTTGAATGCAATGATCGAACAGGCAAAAAAGGTTACATTGACATCCAGGGCATTCCGTAACGATCAGCTCCCATTTTTCTACAGGGAACTTTCTGACTTTACAGGTTATGAAATGTCTTTGCCAATGAATTCGGGTGCAGAAGCTGTTGAAACTGCTTTGAAATTAGCTCGCAAATGGGCCTATCAGGTAAAAAACGTACCTAAATACGCTGCCGAGATCATTACTGCAAGAGGCAATTTCCATGGCCGGACAATTTCTACAATTTCATTTTCCACAGAACCGCTTTATAAAGACGACTTTGGACCCTTTGTAGAAGGATTTGTTACTATCCCTTATGGCGATGCAGATGCAATCGCCAGGGCTGTCACGCCTAATACTGCCGCAGTTTTCATTGAACCCATTCAAGGCGAGGCTGGTGTGATTATCCCTCCCGATGGTTATCTCAAAAATGTTAGTGATTTATGCAAGAAAAACAATGTGCTGTTTATTGCTGATGAGATCCAAACTGGATTAGGGCGCACGGGCAAGGTTTTTGCATGCGATCATGAAGGTGCTCGTCCGGATATCATCACAATAGGCAAAGCATTGGGTGGTGGATTCTATCCAATTTCAGCAGTCCTCGCCGACCGCGCAATTCTTTCGCTTTTCGTACCGGGAGAGCATGGATCGACTTTCGGCGGAAATCCGCTGGCAGCAGCTGTCGCCAGAGAAGCGCTAAAAGTGATCATAGATGAAAAATTGGTCGATAATGCCCAAACCATGGGTGAATATTTCATTGATCAATTGTCAGAGATCAATAGCCCACACATCAAGGAAGTTCGGGGTAAGGGCTTATTAATCGGTGTGGAGTTAAAACCTGAAGCTGGCGGTGCCCGAAGATTCTGTGAAGCCATGCAAAAGAAAGGTATCCTGGCAAAAGATACTCATCATAATACAATCCGGTTTATGCCTGCACTTGTGATAGATGAGGCGACAATCGATTGGGCAATACTAATTATTCGTGAAGTGCTCACAATGCAATAATATTCGTGTACAGGTTTATTCCAAATGAGCTGGAGATCAACTTACAAATCCAAGGTTGTCGACGCCAATTCTGCTGTTCGATTAATTAAATCCAACCAGAGGATCTATCTGACCGGCAACTGCTCAGTGCCACAAGTCCTGATCAAAGCACTTGTGAGTTATGCACCGGAATTAATTAATGTAGAGATTTGTCAACCCCTAACCGTTGGTGACTCAGATTACGTTAGCCCGGAGATGGAAGGTCACCTCAGGGTAAACACTTTTTTCATCAGTCACAATGTACGAAACGCTGTTCAGGGAGGGCGGGCGGATTTCACTCCTGTCTTATTATCAGAACTCCCGCTCCTTTTTAAAAACGGAATCCTACAGTTGGATGTTGCCTTAGTCCACCTTTCTCCACCTGATGAGAAAGGTTATTGTACTTTTGGAATTGAAGCTGGATTAACAAAAACCACTGCTGAATCCGCAAGGATTATAATTGCTGAGGTCAACCAGCAGATGCCCCGCACCCTGGGGGATACACTCATCCACATTGATAATCTCGATTATATTGTGGAAGTGGATTACCCGTTGGCAGAATTACCCATGAAGAATGATTGTGGGGACGAGATTATCAGAAAAATTGCTGAACGGATAGCAGAAAGAATTCCTGATGGTGCAACTTTGCAGCTGGGAATAGGCGGAATTCCAGAGACAGTTCTTAAATACCTGCATCATAAAAAAGATCTCGGTGTCCATTCGGAATTGTTTTCCGATGGAATAATGGACCTGGTCAATCTGGGTATTGTGACGAATCATAAAAAATCCATCCATAAAGGTAAGATCGTTGCCGGGTTTATCATCGGTACCCGCAATCTTTACAGATGGGTGGATAATAATCCATTGATCGAATTACTGCCCACTGAGTATGTCAACAACCCTTTTGTAGTTGCACAAAATCATAATATGGTTGCAATAAATTCTGCAATCGAAGTTGACCTGACTGGCCAGGTATGTGCCGATTCGATCGGGCCGAAATTTTTTAGCGGAGTAGGTGGCCAGATGGATTTCATCTATGGGGCATCTCTCTCCGAAGGTGGCTTACCAGTTATCGCATTAACAAGTTCAGTAGTACTCTCCTCGGGAAGTACAATATCCAAAATTGTTCCTATGTTAAAAGAGGGTGCCGGGGTTGTCACTTCACGTAACCATATCCACTATATCGCTACTGAATATGGTATGGTCGACCTTTATGGTAAGAGTATCCGTCAGCGTGCGCAAGCGCTAATTTCGATCGCACACCCGGATTTCAGGTCAGACTTATTATTACAAGCTCGAAAAATGAATTATATTTAGCCAATTAACAAAAAGCTAAGAAAGTTGCTATTCTTGGCCCATCTATTCAGAGTGTGAAGGTTTTTGCATCCAATGGGGGTGCTGGATTGGGTGGTGCCAGGTTGATTAATCACATGGATCCTACGAAAATCAATTATTTTCAATAAAAATGATCCCCCAGGTTTCTAAAAATAGGAAAAATACAATTGCGATCCTGCAGGACAATCAAGGTCCCTATATCCGAATTGGTGTGATTCCCTGCGATTCTATGGAAATATACACTGGTCAGATGCTAGGTGTATGTTTTTCTGAAACCATCGATCTCGTATAGCATTTGCCTGATGCCACTAATAAATGGGATTACATTCCCGGCCTACATTGGCATTAAATTGTAGACCTGTAATCACTCCGTCTCAGGTGCTGGATTCCATCTTCCAAAATCCGCTAACCTCAAAGGCGGAAGCAACGAATGCTGACTACGCAATATTTGATGGAACAGGGGCGGTCATGTTTTGTCTGGGGAGTTTGCCATTGGCAGATATCCTATCAAATGTATAAACTTAGGGGATTTGATCAAAAAAAAACGAAATAATTGTAATGACAGGACAATTAGTAAAATTCTACTACATCTGGCCAGTACGATCATGCTGTGTCAAAGCCAAGTGCTGCCAGCGAAATAGCTCATGAAAGAAGTATCTCTTCTATTGCAATATTCACACACCCAGGTCGAACAGATTTATTAATGCCTAAATCAAAACCTGGTGTCTCAATACTTACTTTCATACCCATGGAAACCTCCTATCACAAAAGGTTTTGGTATTGGAGGGTAACATCACGACTAGTTCCACAAATATTAGTAGAATCTATGATCAGGATTGTCGATGTTGTTTTCATAAAAATTGCACCAGAAAAAAATCCATCGGTGATCATGATCGCTGGTTTTCCAATTGATAAAATGCGACAACCGAATTTTGCTTTGCTTCATATTGTTGGAAAACCGGATTAACTTTATGGTCATCTATATAAAGATATTCAAATAAATATGGATTAATTTCTGCTAAATCCAGAAAAATAACCTTGAAAAATAAATCGATAAATATTTTTTAGATCGACCTTTAAATAGAAAGAGCCTCTCTCTTCCAATATTCTGTAGAGAGGCTCTAACAGCTTTAGCCTAATTTGAATTTCTTGACAAAATCTCCGAGAACACCATCAAAATTGGGTCGACCGATCTCCTGCAAATTATAGAAGACACGTGTAAAAGGTTTCTTTATATTGATGATGCGGCTCAAGTCAATTGGTGTACCAATTACGACTGAGTCACAGTCAGTATTATTTATGGTTGTCTCAAGATCTTTCAATTGCTGTTCACCATAGCCCATGGCTGGTAAAAGAATACCGATGTTAGGATATGTTGCGAAGGTTTCTTTGAGTCTTCCCACAGTATATGGACGCGGGTCAACAAATGATGCTGCGCCGAATTTTTGGGCGGCCACAACTGCAGCACCGATAGTCATCTCGCCATGGGTGAGGGTAGGTCCATCTTCAACTGCCAGAACACGTTTTCCCTTGATGACTTCAGGATTATCCACATCCAGGGTGGAGGCGGCATCAATCACTGTTGCGTCTGGATTCACTGCAGCGATGTTCTTTCGGACTGTTTGAATTCCGGCTGCGTCAGCGCTGTCCATCTTGTTGATAACGACCACATCAGCCATCCGCAGAGAAATTTCTCCGGGGTAGTACATTAGTTCGTGGCCAGGGCGGTGGGGATCCACGACTGTGATTTGTAGATCTGGTGTATAGAACGAAAAGTCATTATTTCCCCCGTCCCATAAGATCACATCGCAACCTTTCGGATCATTTTCTGCGGCTCTAAGAATGGCTTCATAATCAACACCAGCATAAATGACATTACCGCGAGCCACATGAGGTTCGTATTCTTCCATCTCCTCGACTGTGCAGTTGTTCTTGGCCAGATCGGAAATTTCTGCGTAGCGCTGTACTTTCTGCGCGACTAGGTCTCCATATGGCATTGGATGGCGGACTGCAACAACTTTAAGTCCTTTTGCCATCAAAATCTCAATGACACGGCGTGAAGTCTGGCTTTTGCCACATCCTGTGCGGACTGCACATACAGAAATCACAGGCTTTGTACTCTTCAACCTTGTATCTTTGGGTCCCAGCATAGTGAAACTGGCTCCAGCTGCTTCAACGATAGCCCCAGTAGCCATCACATGTTGGTAGGTGACATCACTGTATGAGAAGACACATTCGTCGGCTTTCAAATCCTTGATCAGCTTTGGCAGGTCTTTCTCATCATAAATGGGAATTCCTTTTGGATAAAGGTTGCCAGCCAGTTCTGCGGGGTAGGAACGTCCCGCGATATCCGGAATTTGAGCTGCAGTGAAGGCAACTACTTCAAAGGCATCGTTGTTTCTATAATGCGTATTGAAGTTGTGGAAATCTCTTCCAGCTGCGCCAATAATAATTACTCTTCTTTTATTCATTTATTCCTCCAAAAATATTTAATATGTTGATTTTGATTAATTCACGATTTTTGTGAATTTGCATCAGCAGCCCAATGTGGCTACCATAACTGCTTTGATCGTATGGATCCTATTTTCAGCTTCGTCAAAGGCGACCGAGGCCGATGACTCAAAGACTTCTTCTGACACTTCCATTGATTCAAGACCGAATTTTTGGAAGATCTCTTCTCCGATCTTAGTCTCTCTATTATGGAAAGCTGGCAGACAATGCAGGAATTTTACCTGCGGATTGCCGGTTTTTTTCAATACTGCCGTATTTACCTGGTATGGTAGAAGCAGCTTAATGCGTTCTTCCCATACATTGGCTGCTTCACCCATCGAAACCCAGACATCGGTTTCAATAAAATCGCAATCTTTTACACCACTGTCCACATCTTCTGTCAACGTGATCTTTGCACCAGTCTCTTTGGCAATATCTTTCGCAGCAGTGACCAGAGCAGGATCCGGTTGTACAGATTTTGGAGCAACAATGCGGAAATCCATTCCCATTTTTGCTGCACCGATCAGCAGTGAGTTGCCCATGTTAAAACGGGCATCTCCCAGGTAAGCGAGTTTTATTTGCCGCAGTGGTTTATCGCTGTGTTCAATCATTGTTAATAAATCGGCAAGGATCTGGGTGGGGTGAAATTCATTCGTCAATCCATTCCAGACAGGGACACCAGCATATTTCGCAAGCTCTTCCACGCGTGCTTGCCCAAATCCGCGATATTCGATACCATCGTACATCCTACCCAGTACCCTGGCAGTATCCTTAATTGTCTCTTTATTGCCCAATTGTGATCCAGTTGGATCCAGGTATGTGACATGGGCACCCTGATCGTAGGCAGCCACTTCAAACGCACATCTAGTCCGAGTGGAAGCTTTTTCGAAAATGAGTGCGATGTTCTTCCCTTTCAGACGCTGTTCTTCGTAGCCACCATACTTTGCAGCTTTTAAATCGGCAGAGAGCTTCAATAAGAATAGTAGCTCCTCAGGTGTAAAATCCAGTTCTTTTAAGAAATGCCGATTTTTTAGATTGAATGCCATAGCTATACTCCTTATTTGTTAGTTTTGTTATTTCACAGGCACAAAATCTGAGCAGAATCAACCACCCAGATAGGCTTTCTTGACCTCATCATTACCTAATAATTTGTTAGCGGTATCTTCAAATGTAATATTCCCTGTCTCGATTACATAACCACGATCAGCGACTTTCAATGCTTGAAACGCATTCTGTTCAACTAATAGAATTGACGTTCCCGAGTTTTGAATTTCTTTGATGACTTTATAAACTTCTTCAATTATTACTGGTGCCAAGCCCAGTGATGGTTCATCAAACATCAGCAATTTAGGATTTGCCATTAAAGCTCTTCCAATTGCCAACATTTGTTGTTCTCCTCCACTAAGAGTACCTCCTTTCTGGTTTTCACGTTCGTGCAACCGGGGAAAAAGCTTATGAACTCTTTCCAAATTCTGGTCGAATGTCTTCCAATTTTTGGGTAGAAAGGCGCCCATTTCAAGATTATCTCGGACTGACAAGCTGGAAAATATTCTCCGCCCTTCTGGAACCTGGCTAATTCCCATTGCAACAATTGTATTTGGAGCCGTTTTGTGTAAGGGAATATCATCATTAAAGATAGTACCGCTTTTCGGGCGTAATAAACCAGATATTGTATTCAGGAGCGTGCTTTTACCAGCGCCATTACTGCCGATGATAGCCACAATCTCACCCTCTCTAACTTCCAGGGAAATTCCATGAAGTGCCTTTATAGCACCATATGAGACGACCAAATCTGTAATTTTGAGCATGTCTAATTATCTCCGAGCTCTTGAGCTACATATTCTCGACCCAAGTATGCCTCGATAACTTGTTTTGAACCTTGTACCTGCATTGGCGTACCTTCGGCGATTTTTTTGCCCATATTGAGGACAACAATGCGATCAGCGACAGGAATAACTACACGCATGTTGTGTTCAATTAATAAGATGGTTTTTTTCATTTCCACATTCAACCATTTGATAAATTCAGTCAGTGTTTGTGCCTCGCTTACGTTCATCCCTGCAGCAGGTTCATCCAGGAGTAATAGTTCAGGTTCCGCAGATAACGCCCGAGCAACTTCAACCCGGCGCTGGTCTGCATATGGCAATCCACTCGCTTTAAAATCAGCTCGATCAGCCAATCCCAACAAATCAAGATAGTGAAGAGCCTTTTGTTTCGCTCGCTTTTCCTCAGCTTTCGTGCTTGGTAAATTCAATATTGCATCTACTACATTACCTTTTGAACAAGTGTGCATTCCGATCAAAACATTTTGGAGCACAGATAGGTTCTTAAAGATCCGCAATTCTTGAAAAGTACGACATATACCCTTTCTAACGATCAAGTGTTGTTTTAAATTGGTTATCCGTTCCCCTTTAAAGAATATCTCACCATTTGTTATAGGATATACACCAGTAAGGCAATTAAACAATGTGGTTTTTCCGGCACCGTTTGGACCGATCAATGCCAATATTTTGCCTTCTTCAATTGTTAGATCTACATCATTAACAGCAACAAGTCCTCCAAACTCTTTTGTTACATGTTCTGTCCGTAATAGCTCTTTCATTGCATTTCATCCTTGTTTTCTTTGGTTTTACCCTCTTTACGGAAAAACAATCTTCTAATTGGTTCAAGGGAGATATAGATAGGATCTATCGACATACCAGCTATCCCTTGAGGGCGGATGATCAAGAATACAACCATAATTAATCCAACCAAAGCTAAACGAAGGCTTGCGACTCCAGCCCCAGTAGTAAATGGACGAAAGATTTCAGGGAGAGAACCAATAAAAATCGCGCCAGGGAAGGTTCCCAGCAAACTGCCGATGCCACCCAACGTATTCATAACAGAAATCATGATTGAATCCACTAGTTGGAATGAATCCGGACTAAATAAAGTCGTCCAGGAGGCATAAAATACACCAGCTAGGCCAGCATAAGCTGAAGATATGCAAAATGCCAATACCTTGTACTGGTAAGCCTCCACACCCATTGCAGCCGCAGCAGATTCATCATCCCGTATAGCTAGACATGCTCTTCCAAACCTGGAAAATAACATCCTCTCAATCGTTAAGTGTGTAAAGACGATCAACGCCAAGATCAGAAAGTAGTATGGAATATCACCTTTAAATGTGTAGTCAAAGATCTGAGGTCGTGGAATGCCGGGTAATCCCATAGGTCCCCGGGTTACACCCACCAGGTTAATTGCGAGTATTCGAATTATCTCTGAAAAACCCAACGTAACCATTCCGAGATAATCACCACGCAACCGTAATGACAACATACCTAGGATCAACCCGGAAAGAAATCCGACAACTCCACCAGCTAGTAAGGCCATCCAAAAAGACCAATTATTATTTAGCATTAGCAGGGCACCAGTGTATCCGCCGATTGTAACAAATGCCGAAATTCCCAATGCAAGTTGACCCGCAAAACCCGTCACAAAATTGAGTGCGTCCGTTAGAATTACATATATTCCCAGCAGAATGATAATATGCAAAACAAAAGGTGCTCTAACAACTAGTGGTACAAATAAGGCAGCGACCAATAATATATACTTTAGATTGATTTTTCGAGGAAACCAATTCATTATCATTACCTCCTTCTCTAAAGCGAACTCTTTTGTTCTCGGGCAATAATCCCCGTTGGCCGGAAGATCATGACAAGGATAAGAATAGTAAAAGCAATAGCATCCCGGTAACCTGATGAAAGCAATCCTGCTCCCAGATTCTCACCCATACCAAGCAGCATACCACCCAGCATGGCTCCCGGGATACTGCCAATTCCACCGGTCACAGCACAAATAAAACCCTTCAATCCAGCAAGCCATCCCATAGTCGGGTAAACAGCACTGTAGTATATCCCTACCAGAGTCCCAGCTACAGCGGCCATTGCTGAACCGATCGCAAAAGTGACTGATACTGAACGATTAACATCTATACCCATTAAAAATGCCGCGCCCATATCTTCAGAGCACGCTCGAATTGCTTTTCCTTGACGGGTTTTTGTTACAAACAATTGGAGGAGGATAAGCAAAACTAATCCAGTAACCATCATGAAAACCTGCTGACCGGTCAGAATTGCTCCACCAATATGGATTTTTACTCCAGGAAATAATTCTGGAGTCGGCCGAGGTTGTGGACCAACCAGGAATTCCATAGTATATGTCACTAATAAAGCCATACCCACAGAACTCATAAAGGTTGTGAGACGGCTCTTACCTCGTGTTGGTCGGTAAGCAACCCTTTCCATTAATATGCCGAAACCAGCAGTTACGATCATGGATATAGTTATTGCAAGTATAAAACTCGGCCAAACACCCCATCCAACTGTATTTAATAAGAATAACCAAACAAAGAAGCTGACATATGTCCCAAACATGTAAACTGCGCCGTGGCCAAAATTGATAAATTTGAGAATGCCATAAACCATTGAGTAGCCAATAGCGATAAGTGAATAGACAATCCCTATTGCTACGCCACTAATGAGTTGTTGAATAAGGAAAGATTGGGACATAAATTACCTCCACTCACTGTACTGATAAATACCTAAATAAGAACATGAAATTCTCATATTTATCCTATCTTCCGAATTTTTCCAGCCGGGGTGGTTCTCCTTTTGAGAACCACCCCGGATATCAATATTTCTTTTTGCTTGCTAACAGATTGTTCTTTGGCGGCTCAAAATTCAAATTTTGAGCTGGAAGAAAATCCATTTGCACTTATTTGACTTCCACCCATTTACCGTCTTTGATCTCAATGGGGGTATACATTCCCGGAGCAAACATACGCTCACCATCTGCGTCGAGGGCGATGGTTCCAGTCACACCCTTGTAATCAGTGATACTTGTTGACAACCATTGCTGTAGAGGTTCTCGTCCGGCACATTTGGTCGCTTCCAAACCAGCAATGACGATGTTCGTCGCATCAAAGGCGTAACCTGCAGCGTTTGTTGGATCCTCCCCGTATTCAGCACGGAAGGCACTAACAAATTCAGCGACAATTGGGTTCGTGGAGTCGGGCATATAAGCAGCAACCGTACGGGCACCTTCGACAGCTGTGCCACCCAGGTTAATAATTTCTGGTGAGAACAGACCATCTGAACCATACAGAGGCAAGTTGAAGTCGATATCTTTTGCCTGTTTGGAGAATAGTGCTGCCACCTGGTACTGGAGCATTCCAACTACTGCATCTGGGTTTGAATCTTTGATCTTGGAGACGACCGCGCTCAAGTCAGTCTGGTCCTTGAGAACGCCTTCTGCAACAACAACTTCTCCACCGAATTCCTTGACTTTGGCTTCAAATACTTCTTCCAGGCCTAAACCATAGTCAGTATTCTCATAAATGGATGCGATTCTCTTGAAGCCAAGTTGGTTAACCAACCAATCCGCAAGGTAGATGGACATGTTTTCGCCAGGAGGATAAATTCGGAAGGTGAACTCGCCACCCTTTTTGGCAATCTCTGGAGCAGCACAATAATACACGACCTGAGGCATCTTGCACTCACCGAATACAGGGGCTTCTGCCAGGCAGACAGAACTATTATAGTCAGCTACTGCCCCAAGTACATTTTGTGTATTGCACAGAAGTGTAGCAATGTTGGCACCTTCTTTTGGATCAGCTTTGGTATCATTGGATGTTGTCTCGAGCTGGATGCCTCCACATACACCGCCCTTTGCGTTGGCTAGCTTGACTGCCAGATCGGATGCTTTAGCCGCGTTCTGGCCGTCAAATCCATCCGGGCCAGTCAGTGGTCCAACAAAGGGAATCACAATCGAGGCTGGCATCGCTGGCTCTGCTGGAGCAGCAGGTTCTGCTGGAGCAGCGGGCTCTGCGGGAGCAGCAGGTTCTGCAGGGGCAGCAGGTTCAGCGGGCGCAGCGGGAGCTGCAGGAGCGCAACTTGCTAACAACATCGTAGCAATCATTAAAGCGCTAATGACAAACATGAATTTTGTGGATACTTTTAACATTGATTATCTCTCCTTGTTTCCTCAGATGATTAAGATAAATCTTTGAACGTTCCTTCTTTACCTTTCATAACATGCTATCGATGACAACACCTCCTTTACCAATTTCGAATTCTTAATAACCGGGTATCTGATTTGGGAAGTAATCTTCACAAATTCCTTCTCGATGGACGTCGACTGTTGTACAGTGTAATGAACCACCGAAGGGAACAACTTTATCGTAAGGAACAGGAATTACCTCAATACCCAACTTGGTGAGTTGTTCAATATATCTATCCTCGTGGGCTTCAACGCAAATGGTGTTTGGTCCAAGGGAGAGAGTGTTAAAATAAATCGGGTTGGGACCTTTACGAGGTGTACCAAAGGAGTCGAGGACTTCATCGTAATTAAATGTTGGTCCTGCAGCCTCAATAATCTCCCAGTCATTCTTTTTGAATAAGTTCACTGCTTCTTCAGTTAAGAATGGACGGGTGGGGTTATGTAATAGTAGGCCAGGACGAACGGGGCAAATAATTACATCCACATGAAATGCATAATATACATCACTGGTGGTGCCAAACTGGACTTCATGGACGCGAATACCTTTAGCACCAAAGTATCGTTTTAGCCAGTCGATTCCAGCATTATTTGTAACACAGGAATGGTACCAGATGATGTCTTTACCCATTCGCATGCAACAAGCCGAGTCCCACATCGGCTCTTTGTCAGTCAATTGGAAGCTGTTTTCCTCCATGTGTTTGCGTTTCTCATCAGCTGTCATAACATTATAATAGTCGTACCAAAAATTCTTCACATAGGACTCATCAGTCATACGAGGTTTTGGAGCCGCTGTCCACAGGCAATTGGGGTCTTCATTAAAGTAGCGTTCGAAAAGAGGACGAAGGTTAAGGTGTTCGTACCAACGGGAGCGTAATGCTCCAGCAGCTTCCATGATCTCATTTCCAACAGTCATGAAAAGATCCCGGGGGCAATTTGTACCGCGCATATTGGGCATGGTCCAATCTGGTGTCCCATTTCCTTGTAACCCCAAATAAGACGGGTGCACATCCACGCGATCAACGATAATTCCACGTTTAGTCAGGATGCTTTCAAAGTGATCCATCTGCTCGTTGGCTTCATCCACCATCTCTTGAGGATACTTCCCAAATGTGCCAACTGGGTAACCACCATCTGGCTGATGTGAATAAATTCCCGGTTCTGGCGCTGCCACTTGGGTTCCCTCGGGACGGCCTAAAATCACACGTTTTAAAGTATCCCATTCATTCCATGCATTAACTATAGCTTTTTGTTCTGTCATACCCACATCTCCTTTATTAGATTTTTGTGATAAGGTCCAATATTCATACTACTTCCATGAGTAATATCCCGATTGAATCAAACCATCCAATCAACAATTACGCTTGCGAAAATATATAATATATGAATATTCTCCTCTATAAAAAATAATTGTATCAATTAACAAAAGCTACTGCTCTGACCTGTTTTATTATGTTAATTAGTTCTTATTATTTCAATTTCAGATTATCACTAATGGCAAATTATCAAATTATGGAAATGGGAATGGGAATGTTATTTCTAGGTAATTCTGTAATGATCAGAATGCAACTATCTATGATTTTGATATTGATTTTATCAAATGAACCTTCGCTTCAAAAATGATTTCTTTTCATTTTTTTTCCTCAAAAGAAAAATATTACTCATTTTCTAAGAAATAATCTTTTTGAAGCAATTCTGCCTTATCATAACAATATTTTTTATAATTGTCAATATAATTGACAATTATTTATTATTCTAACAATATTCATTACATTATTTTTGTTAATACAAGAAACAAGGGCAACGGATTGCCATGAGAATACCACTTATGGAGATTGGAAATCAAACCATTTTCTAGGGCGCCAATTAAAGAAGCCTGTGATCAATTGAATTTCCGTATCAGAAAGCGAACTTAAATCATGCGATATCAGAAAGTGTTGCCACACCGATACATTCATGTTTTCATTAGTCCTCGCTCCTTAACGGCAAAAGGATGGGATAAGTAGAAGTGGGTTTTCTAAGTCCTGGCAATCAATAAATGTTCCTCGAATTCCGTTCCATCATCAGCTGAGATAGTGAACCCATGATCCAAATTTAGTTTCAGTAGATCAATGATCGCCTTACTTACCTAATCATCCATGCGAAAGTCTACTTTTCACAATAACGCTAAACGCGATTTCCCAACCGAATGAATAATTTTAGCTTTAAGATGCCTTTTTTCGATAATCGTGTCCAACCCCCTGTCTCCAACTCTTTCGAGGTTAGCTACAATGACTGGACGTTCTTCAATACTCACTCGGGTAGGCAGTAGACCTCACCTTTCAGGGCTACAATACCTCTTACGGAGCTTCATACGGAGACAAAGATCATTTACTGTTTCCCACAGTTAACTTGGCTGCTAAAATATTCTGATAAATCCCCTCAAGGTTAATGGAGAAAGCATATCTTCGCTTCAATCTCCCTGAAATTTGCTCCGAGCACCAAACCAATCATTACTTTTACTGGACCACTTCTAAGATCTCGAATTAAATGCGGTAGCACGTGTAGCCGCAGAGCTACAATCCATTTAAACACGGCTGTTTCGGTCAAATTCCTCGTATGATTTGTGCTTAATTTCTCTGTTTATCGCCCCTTTGTGCTTATGGATCACTTTTGCCATCTCTGTTTGTGAATGATCCATTATCAACAGAGCATAAATTTGGTAGAGTAGTTCACAAATAAGCTGTTTGTCTCTCATATTTGCTCGATTGCCTTGCGGTTTATAGCGGATTATCCTACTTCAGCATACCTCTTTCAACATTCAAAGTTGCTCCTATTATTTGAATCTATTTATCAAATTATCTGGAAATTCCATTTTCAAATATTAATAGGATAAATGCAGGAATTACGCACAGTAATAATCCCCAATCTCTTTGTAGCATGGGAGAATAGGAAACTTAGATCTTATCCAGATGCCCTTTTATTTAAGGGCTGGATGTCGGCGCCTATTTTACCAAGACTCTGGATTTAGAATCTTAATCGGTGGGGAAATCTTGAATTCCGTAGCGCGCAGCAACCTCCAACACACCTTGCCAATCTTCGTCGCGTATCGGGATTCCTTCCTTCCTGCGCTGATTTTCTCTCGCAGCCTCGCCTTCGCCTGGAACAAACACGCGCTCAAATCCTTCGGCTGGTCTCACAGAGCTTAGTGACCGGGAAAACTCATCTGTTAAGATTTTAAAATCAGTTACTGGCTGTAGTTTTGATATGTCTATCGCCATATAAAACGCGCCATCGTTCAACGGCTGCTCTCCGGATGGTTCGTAATTATTTTTATTGGAGGTATTTACACCCGGCAACAGACCCGAAAATAGTTCAACGATCAGTGCCCAAATCAATCCTTTATGGCCCATCGTTACGATTCCCCCATCAAACTTCGACTCTCGCTGGGCAGGATTGACAACGATTTTTGTTGCATCATCTGTATAGACACCATTACTAGTTACAAGGTGAGGAGAAGGTAAAAGCCTATTGTCACGGGCTGCCATAACTACCTGCCCAACCGAGAAGGATCCTGCAGCCATATCAATAATGATCGGTGGTTCTTCCCCTGTTGGTACTCCGACCGCAATCGGATTGGTGTAGAAAAATGGATCCCGACCACCCCACGGAGCCACACGAGGACCTTCATTGCGCATCACGATACCTACCATGTCATGCTCAACCGCCTGGAGGACAGGATTGGCTGTCATATTGAAGTCACCTCCATGTTGTACCCAGACACAACCAGTTCCCGCCTTCCTGGCTTTCTCCATCGCGAGTTCCATTGCTCGTGTGGCGACAACGACCCCGACACCAAATCCCGCATCCACTAAGCACATTCCTGCTTCGTCGCGAATGGTCTTGAAAGGCACTCCGAACCGTGCAATGTTTCTTTCTGTCAAACCCACTGTGTACGGAATAATCGCAGCTCCCTGGGTGTACATCCCTCTTAAGTCGGCACGCACATGGCAGCGCGCAAAAATATCGGCTTCTTCATGTGAGGCACCAAGAGCTTGGGCGATTCCTGTATATATTGCAGTCAACCTTTTTTCAGTTACAGTTGCCATTATAAAACCTCCTAAATGTATATATTATTTTATTAATTATACCTATGTAACGTTTTGAACCGATGTAAGTAAATCTCCACGCGCTAATAGATCAGCTAGCAATTGTATATCGCCTGACAAGGGACGATCATGTTCTAAAAACGACACGCAACTGCGTATTAATTTATATGCCAATAATGTACCGTGTCCGAGATTTTTGACGCCATCAGGTCGAAGGTCAATCGCCTGGGCAGCAGCCAGCAATTCTATAGCAATAATTATCTGGACATTGCTTAGAATTTCAACAGCATGTCTTGCACTATTTGCTCCCATACTAACATAGTCTTCCTGATTAGCACTTGTTGTGATGGAATCAACACTATCTGGGTGTGCTAGAGTTTTATTGTCAGAAACGAGGGCAGCCGCAGTAACTTGAGACACCATCAACCCGCTATTTAATTCGCTCGATGAAACCAACATCGCTGGTAACCCGGCATTAAGTTCAGGTGTAAGCAATCTAAAGATACGACGTTCAGCAATACCCCCAAGTTCAGCCATTGCGATTCCCAAGAAATCAAGCCACATCGCCAATCCCCCGCCATGGAAGTTTCCACCAGATATTACCCGGTAAGGCTTCTCAGTGGTTGTACTTTCGAAGATCAAGGGATTATCACAGGGTGCATTAATCGCAGCTGTCAACCGCTCCCTAAGAAATATTAATACATCCCGTACGGCCCCAATTACTTGAGGGATGCAGCGTAAACTGTATGCATCTTGGACCTGCAAGTTACTGCTGTCCACAAGGCAGCTGCCAGTTAGATATGAGCGAATACGAGCAGCGGTTTCAATTTGGCCGGGTTGGCCATTTACCCGATGGGTAGCCGGGTCAAAGGTGGCAGAAAATCCCAGCAAACCTTCTATACTCAAAGCAGCCGTAATTTCAGCTTGCTTGACCAATATCTCGGAATCGTATATAGCAATCGTTCCCATGGATACCATCAAAGTAGTCCCATTTGTTAGAGATGAACCTTCTTTTGCCTCTAGGATTACTTGTGGAATACCCGCGCGTGACATTGCCTCTTTTCCAGACATTAATTTTCCTTCAAACCATGCCTGTCCGCTGTATTCATCGGTTTCAGTTGAATCTCGAGATAGAACAATAGCCAAATGTGCCAATGGAGCTATGTCTCCACTGGCACCAACGGAGCCTTTTGACGGAATAAAAGGTATTACACCATAATTAAGCATTTTTATCAGAGTGTTTACAATCAATGGGCGTACACCAGAATAGCCCAGAGCCAGAGAATTTGCACGAATCAATAGCATAGCGCGGACAATCTCTTCAGATAGTGGCTCGCCAATTCCAACGGCGCTTGAAAGGACAATGTTACGAGATAAAATATTTGCTTTGGTTGGATTGATACGTTGGGACACAAGTGAGCCAACTCCTGTATTTATCCCATAAAACGAATCTTCATCCTGTTGGACAATTTCTTCGATCCAGCGTCGACTGGACTCCATGCGAACGTAGACTTCATCGCTCAAAGGAGCTACTTGGGCTTTTTTCCTTGCAACCGCCATCACATCTTCAATGGTTAGTGTACTGCCTGTGATTTCAATCATTATTATCCTTATAATAAAATGATTTGCCGATCCCTATTCATTTTCAAGCAAGATTCTAACTGTCCATTGTGCGACATTGCCTACAACTTTTGTGCATTTATCCACATGCCCACCCAGGAGAAGAAATTCCTGAAATTCATCTTTATCCCATTGGTCGAATGTCCTGCCGAATAGCTTTTGATGAATACTTGAACACAGAATATCTCCATACTTTTCAAGGAAACAATCATGAAGATCTCTAACCATTTGCATACATTTTCGGTTATCATCCTCGGTTTGTTTATTGAGATTGTGCAGCTCCCTTCCAAACTCCATGCTAATTGCCATGATACCTGCTGATAACGCGCCACAGGTTTTACTTAAGTTGGCAATACCACCCGCAAAACCAAAAGAAACCTGAAAGATTTTACTATCCCGTTTATTGATTGCGTCCATAATTGCCAAAATCGTACACTGAGAACAAGCTCCATACTTTGCTTCATACTCAAATCCGAGATTATAAGCTTTTTGGATCATTTCAGCTTTTCTTCTAGTATCCAACAAATCTCCTGCCTTCATATAACTGAAGTTCGAATTAACTTATCTACCAAACAATAAAGCAAGTATTGCCATCCTAATCGCAACCCCATTATTGGCTTGTTTAAAATAATAGGCAGCATCCATAGAATCAACATTTGTGGGTAATTCATCTACCCGTGGAAGAGGGTGCATTACTATCAAACCCTTCTTTGCGCGATTGATCTTTTCTCGATCGATTACATAAGGTTGAGGGGTGTGAGGGCGGTCAATCTTTACGTCTGTGCGTCCCTCTGAATAAGAGGGTGTTTTTGTGCCCATTAGATAAATTACATCTAATTCATTAAGGATATCTTCCAAATCAACTCGCTGTTCGAAATTCAAACCAACTTTATTAAATTCATCCAACCAGTCTTGGGGCATTGATTGGTCTTTAGGAGAGACAAAATATACTTGTGCATTAAATTGGGCAAGGGCTATAGGCAGCGAATGCATAACTCTCATATTCTGATCACCAACTAAGGCGATTTTAAGACCATCAATACTACCTTTAGCCTTCAGCATTGTATAAACATCCTGCACCGCCTGAGTTGGATGTTCATTATATCCATCACCTGCGTTGATCACAGGAACTTCAGCAGCTATGGCTGCCTCTGCTGGTGCTCCGCTTTGTGGGTGGCGGATAACAATGGCATCAGCATAACCATCCATCATATGCATGACATCCTGAATGCTCTCAGCATAGTAGTCTCCCGACCGTGTAGTTTTTGGGTCGGCAAAACCAACTATTCCTCCGCCTAAACGCATCATGGCACTTTCAAAGCTCATGCGAGTGCGAGTGCTAACTTGAAAAAAAGCAACTCCCAGCAGTTTCTCATGCAATAAATTTGTCCTGGTACGTTGCTTTACAATTTTTTCCATCTCGAGAGCCATTTCAAAAATCAGCTCCAAATCGCTGCGTTTTATTCCTTTAAGAGTAATGAAATCTTTTCCTGCAAAAGGGTTATTCATAAACAAATTCCTCCATGAGTAGAAGTGGTATACCTCCAAGTATAGCAGAAGATTTTACCTGTCTAAGCTCATCACGACATTATTTTCTTCACAATTTTTCGATTGATACATGTAATTCAAATGTTGACATGGTACCAATAATTTATATAATTACTTTACCGCGTAAAAAATTTCAATGGCATTTTGATATTATTTTTTAGTTATGGTACTTATTGGGAAAATAGGTAACGATAATAGAAAATTAAGAAAATTATGAGAATATTTCGGGTATTTTTGATGTTATCTTTTGGGTAAGGTAAATTTGCATCGTCTGCTATTGTCCTTCTGGCAGATCAATAAGAGAGTGTGAGGGTGTGGATATCCTTGAGGTGGCTAGTTGCTGGTATTTAAAAGGAAGCTAAGATCTGTTGATTACGTATTGGAGCTAATTGGGCCAGCCTTTCTGTCAGGATACTCATATGACAGAGAAACAAAATTCACATGCTGTCATGGATCAGGATTTTGAGATCATCTTAATTTGATTTATTGGCAAGGTTGTAAATAGCCTGAAGTTGATGTTCCATGAGTTCAGGCTATCATTATTTATTTCTGTATAATTTATTGATTAGAATAAGACTGCGGAGATTATATTATGTCCAGTTTGGAAACAAAATTCCTTAATATTACATTTCCTAATCCTTTCATCCTGGCTGCTGGCCCTCCAACAGCGAAGGCAGCATTGGTTATTGAAGCCTTCAAAACTGGGTGGGGTGGAGCTGTGTTAAAAACAATCAGCATTGAGCCTACACCACTTCCCAAACCCAGGTTGCATGTCATCAAATCCGGGAAAGACAAAAGGGGAATGCTCGACATTGAACTATTTAGTGATATGCCAATCGACCGCTGGGAAGATGAGATAGATATGATCCGGGCATCTTTCCCTGAACACCCGCTAATTGCAAGTATCGCAGGTGGAGGAAACCCCGGTGATTGGCAAGATGTCGTTTATCGACTTGAACCTCATGGCATCAACGCTTTTGAAATGAATGTGAGTTGTCCCAACTTTGCCGGGGAAAAAGGTGAAAAACTAGGGCAAAACCCGGAATCATTAAGAAAAGCGGTCTCATGGGTAAGGCAAGCTACAAACTTGCCTGTAATCGTCAAACTTACACCCAACGTGACTAGTATCAATTCATTTGCCCTTATTGCTATGGAAGCAGGTGCAGATGCATTAACAATAAGTAACAGCTTGCTGGGTTTGGGGGGGATCGATCTGGATACCTATTCTCCACTGCCAAATTTGGATGGCCTTGGTATTTTCGGAGGTTATGGCGGACCGGCCTTAAAACCTGTATCCCTGCGTTGTACAGCCAGCGTCGCAAAAGCCCTGCCCCTGCCTATCTTGGGTTGTGGAGGAATTTCTAAATGGCATGATGCAGCAGAATACCTCGCCGTTGGCGCAACTGCAGTGGAAATATGTACCGCGGTTATGTGGGATGGTAATCAGATCATCGCTCCCTTGACCAAGGGTCTGGAAAACTATCTTGACAGGAAGGGGTTTTCGAGCCCAGCAGACATCACCGGTAAAGCCCTTCCCAATATTGTCACATTCCCAGATCTGGATCTCTCTCAAGACCTGGTTGCTACCATAGATACTGAATTATGTAACGATTGTGGTATTTGCGTAAAAGCTTGTGCATCTGGGGCATATCAGGCAATTATGTTCGTCGATACTCACGTCCATATCGACCCAAGTGAATGTGATGGTTGCGGGTTATGTGTGGGTGTTTGTCCGTTCAATGCAGTGCAGTTGGTTCAAAAAGGTTAGATTAAGATGTATTGATCATCCTAATTTTACAGCGGAATATGATCAGATACACAAAGTTTTTCCGACAGTAGTCAATTGCTTGTCAAGCAATATATATACGCATCCCTTTAATTACATATTAGAACGATCTTCCCTGTTGTTGTGGCAGTTTCAAATAGTTGGTGCGCGCGGGCAGCTTCGACCAAAGGGATGCGTTCAGCAATAACCGGATTGATTTTTCTCTGTGTATACAAATCGATCAGCATCGCCAGGTCTTTGTGATACCAATCGGGATGGATTTTATTCTCTGGAAAAACCTCCCACCATTTCACCTTCCGACCACCCGGAATTAAATTCAGCAGCCGGGGAAGGTAATGGTGCAAAATTACTTCATTTGTTTTAGGTTTCTGTGCTCCAGTAATAGCCATTTCGCCGTAAGCGATCAGCCTGCCCTTTGATCGTAGCACTTTAAAGGAACGCCATAAGTGTGAGCCACCCACGGGATCAAAGACAGCATCCACACCGCCATTAGACAAGCTGCGAATACGTTTGACAAAATCTTCCTTCTGATAATCTATCGGTATTCCACCAAATTTCAAAATCATATTATGTGTTCGTTGGCTTCCAGTACTATACATCTTCAATTTAATAAGCTTACCCAATTGAAGTTGAATAATACCAACACCACTTCCTGCTGCATGGAAAAGAACCTGTTCCCCAGGCTGTACATTTGCAAAACGGTGCAACATCTGGTATGCTGTCAGCCCATTTAAGATAAGGCAAACCACTTCGGCAGGATCGAGGTTGTCAGGGATCTGAACCAGATCATCCTGGAGCAAACAGACGTATTCTGAATAACCACCTACTTTTGTCAGGGCAGCAACACTATTACCGGGATAAAATCTCTTTACTCCCCCACCCAGTTTATGTACCACACCAACAATATCATACCCTGGCGTATATGGGAATGGAGGGGTACTGTCTGGGTACTGTCCTCTGCGCATCATAATATCTGCCCGCGCTAATCCTGCCGCTAATACCTTCACCCTTACCTCCCCCGACTTTGGTTCAGGAAGATTCTCGCAAATGACCTTGAGAACATCAGGTCCGCCTGCTCGGGTTATTACAACTCGTTTATTTTCCAATAATTCCTTTCATACTATGAATACCGGTGAAGGTTTCGAAGGCTTGTTGGAATCGAGTAAATAGGCTTTTCAGGATCCTCTATCGGAAAGCGTATCACCGATCCGGAATGGAAGATTACCAAACGCTTGCCCAACGCTGCTGACATCTTGTGGATCCCATCGAACCCCGTACAATGCCCTGCAAAAACCCAATCAACTTCGCGGAGGGCTTCTATTGATTTTTCAATCTTCTCATCACTTGCATCTATTAAGTGAAGACCACCTACGACTGCAAAGATTTTTTTCACACCACTGATCTTTTTAGCATGTTCCATTGTATTGACAATACCAGAATGGCAACAACCTGTAACAATGACGAGTCCCTGAGGGAAATTTAGGATCAATGACATGTCATCATTCTCATGGTCTCGTTCCACATCTCCATTTATTATTGTATAAAGATCCTCAGTCTTCTCGAAAGAGGTTAATCTTTCTATCTCTCCAGTGGTCATAACCCCTGTCATTAAATTCAGGGGTTGTTTTGAGAGCGTAAAAACAGCTCCTTTTTGCTCCAATTCTCTGCAATCTTGGCCAACAATACCGATGTGACGTATCCCATCAGGATTTATCTCAAAGCAAGGACGGAAAATTTCCGGGTGAGCAATGACATTAATGGGGCGACTAATTGCATCTAAAACTCCCGCCAAACCATCGGTATGATCATAATGACAATGTGACAGGAAAATGGAATTAATATCCTCCAACGATTTTCCTATAATGTTCATATTGTGTATTATGGGTGCAGCCGCTGAGTTGGTATCGTAAAGAATTTGCATTTCTATTGTTTCGCTGCTCAATTCCAAAAGCATGGATAAGCCAAAACGCCCCCAGAATGGAGTATCAAAATCTATCGTATCCTCTGCAACAATATTTATTGTGCCTTTTTTTAGGCTACCAAGGTCCTTAATCATCAACCCTTGTCCTTTTATTAAATAATTTATTAACGTTCTCTTTCTAATTCAAATGTGGAACAATGGATTCCGCCACCGTTAGCGATGAAGATACTATAATCTGGGTCGTACACTTTCAATCCATGTGCTTTCATGGCATCATTTAGCCGGTTGCCACGGAAGGATAAGACTCTATCTTCCCCAAGAGCAAGCACGTTGATCTCACACGTTCTGCCATATTCTCCGGGGACTTTTATCAATTCCCATCCCAGGGCGTCCAACATGCCAATAAAGTAATCTGGCACTGCATCAATATTCACAATAGCAAGTTTGTCAGCGAGTGGTCCAAAATTGTTGTCAAGGTGATTCCATTTGGAGAGAAATTCGACTACATATACACGCCTTCCATTCTCAGCTAAAATCTCTTTGGCATCATCAAATCCAGCGTAGGTGCTGCGGTTGCCGTTGCCAATGACCAGGATTTCCTCATTCAGCCAGAAAGAATCTCCGCCTTCCATGGCGCCCTTCGTAATTTGTTTTGCAAGAACTTTTTCACTTATGTTATCCAGGGTGCGTTTGGCTGCAATTTCCTCACCTTTTCGTTCAAGATAACGAAAACGACCTACAAGAATTCCATCAGGTGAATTGACGCCAAAATCTCGAGTAAACATCTGCCATGGCATTTTTTCCGGCTCTAATTCCACCCAACTGATTTCAATATCCAATTGTCGAAAGACATCTTCCAACTCTTTATGCTGCTGAATTTTATCCGCTAATTCGAACTTTAACCCACTGTCCATAAGATCTCGTGCAACATCGCTTACGGGGATGTTAGCATGAAAAGTCGGCTTACCCAGAAAAACTCGTTTCAATTTACCGGTCGAATTATATATAACTGTTTTATTGGCTACCATCTTACAAATCTCCTTTTTTGATCATTGAATACTGTGAACCGCTAATTCTCGATAAATCAGTAAATCCTGAATTAATTTTTGGAAGTGTAACATTTTATATTTTTTAACAATGATTTCCGTTGTCCAGGAAGCCACATTTCCCGCAACACGGGTACATTTATCCACATGTCCACCCAGACGATGGAACTCCTGAAAATCATCTTCATCCCATTGATTAATTTTCCTACTAAACAGCTCGAAGTGGACGTTAGAGAATTTTGAACTATCATATTCCTCAACAAAGTGAGTATAGAGATCTCTACCACCTGGTGGCATCTGTGTATTTCCTCTTTTGTTAGAAAACCAAGGTTTTTTAGATCTCTCCCTTGTTCAAGACTGATCATCATGGCTCCGTCTAATAGAGTCCCATTGGTATGGCTCAGGTTTCCCATACCATCACCGAAACCAAAAGCGGATTCGAAAACATCTCGATTTACCCGGTCTAATGACTTCATGCTAGCAAGAACTACACAATGAGAGCATACACCATACTTACTCTCGTATTCATAGGCGAGATCAAATGCTATTTGTTTTAAATCATTTTCTTGAATGATTGCATAAGTTCCTTGCATTATGAATAGCGTTTCAATAAATTTAAGATAAATGATCCAAATACCATATGCTACAGACTCTCCGGATCATAAGGCTTACCGACAGTCTTTGGTCCAACAGTTCTGCCAACCAGGCCAGCCAAAGCTGCAATAGTTAACAAATACGGCAGCATTACAAAAACCTGATAAGGAATGGCAAATTGAGATGTTTGGGCTCTCAACTGAAATGCATCTGCTGCCCCAAAAAGAATGCAAGCAGCTGCGACCAATACCGGATTCCACTTTCCGACCACAAGTGCAGCCAAAACGGCAAAACCTCGGCCAGCCGTCATATTTGTAGCAAACAATCCCAAATCAGCCAACACTAGAGCGGCACCTCCAAGTCCTGCGAACATACCACTGATAATAACACCTTGATACTTTAATTTTTTTACAGAGAGGCCCGCAGTGGCAACAGCATGCGGATGGTCTCCTACGGCACGAATATTCAATCCCCAACTCGTTTTGTAAAGAATCCATGTGGCAATCATCGGTAATATGAATGCAATATATACGATTACCGGTTGAGCAAAGAGGATATGGCCAATAAATGGTATTTCTTGAAAAGCTTCTGGTGCGATGATCGGATACGTCGCCACACGTGGTCGATATTGAAACCCTGCATAAAGGTCGCTATTCAAAAGATTCGTAATCCCTAAAGCGAAAAGATTAATGGCTGCTCCTGAAACGATTTGATCAGCACGGCGCGTAACCGTTACATATGCATGTACAAGCCCAATTAAACCACCCGCAAGCATGGCAGCCAGTGTTGCCAGCCAAATGTTTCCAGTTACGAGACTAGCATAAATCGATACCATACATCCAATAAGCATAGTCCCTTCTATACCAATATTAAATATCCCGGTCCGCTCAGTGAAGACCCCGCCTATTCCAACGAGCATTAAAGGTGCAGCCATTCGAATTGCTGCTGCTAAAAAATCATTTATTGAGTTAAGATCCATCAGCAGTATCCTCCTGGATTTGCGCTTTTTGTTTTGCTGCGTTAGATTTTCGATTATATTCAACGAAGCCAATAATGATCACAAACAAAACCGCTAAAGCCTGAATTACTTGAACGATTGGAGCTTTTATGCCAACAAGTGTTTCCATTTTGCCAGCCCCTGCCCGTAGCGCACCAAAGAAAAAAGATGAAAAGATAACACCTACGGGATTACTGTTAGCCAATAAGGCAACTGCAATAGAGTCGTAGCCTAAACCTCCGGAAAAATAATCAAATAATCGGAGTTTCAACCCCAAGACCTCTCCCGTACCAGCCAAACCTCCCAGGCCACAACTTAACAGTAATACAATAACCGTCTGTTTTTTTACATTAACTCCAGCATAACGGGATGCCTCAGGATTTTGCCCAATCATTCGCGTACGCATCCCAAATGGGGTATAAAAAAGTACATAGCCAAGAATGATTGCAGCGACTATCCCCAGTACTATTCCTAAATGCAGACTGGTTCCTTTGATCAGGATAGGCAGTTGTGCACTTGCCAAAATCGGTGGAGATTGAGGAAAAAAAGCTCCTTTTTCTGCCAATGGGCTGGGTTCATGCACAAGCAAGCTGCAAAGTTGAATTGCCACGTAATTTAACATCAAGGTGACAACAATTTCACTAATTCCGCGAAAAGCTTTCAAATATGCAGGGATCAACCCCCATATTACACCACCTAGAAAACCTGCCGACACCGCCAGCACTAGATGTAACCAAGGTGGAATTGGTAACGGGATGATACCTACTGCGGCGGCTGCGGACCCTCCAACATAGATCTGGCCTTCAATACCTACATTCAGCATGCCGGCTTTATACGCAATGGCAACCCCCAAACCCCCAAGCAGCAACGGGGCAGCCCGAACGCTGGTGTTAGCCAAGGCTGCTATGCTTCCAAATGAACCCTTGAGCATTGCACCATATGCTTCCAGCGGATTTGCTCCTTGGATGAGGATCATAACTGCAGATGCTGCCATGGCTAGAATAATGGCGAGAACTGGCCGACCTCCTGATAAGAATAAGCCGCCAATATTGATCAGACTTGTTTTATCAAATTTATTAATTTTATCGATCATAGGGTTTCTTCTTGCGCCTCCCGATGCCCCAGCATTAGTTCACCGATCAGATTAATATCAACTTTTTCGGCGTCCATGTCCCCCATAATCTCACCTTTGAACATTACGATAATTCGATCGCTAAGCGCCAATACTTCAGAAAGCTCGGTGGAGATAAATAAAACTGCAGCTCCGCGGTTGCGTTCCTTCAGCAAATAATTGTGAACAGCCTCAACAGCACCTAAATCCAGGCCTCGTGTTGGTTGGGAAGCAATCAATAAAGCCGGTTGGTTACTTAACTCACGAGCAATAACCACCTTCTGTTGATTTCCACCAGATAAGTGATGCATAGTGACGAAAGAATTCGGTGTTCTGATATCATATTCTTCAATCAGAGCATCCGCTTTTTGCTTAATTTCTTCCCACTGAATTATTCCATGCTTGGTAAAAGGAAGACCTGCAAAAGTCTTTAGGATTAAATTCTCACCAACTGTAAATTTGAGCACCAGACCAGTTTTATGCCTGTCTTCCGGTATATAACCAAGGAGGGTGGTATCGTTAACGACGCCAGCAACAGGTTTACTGTTGATTTCAATGGTTCCATTTCTAAACTGGCGCAGCCCTGTAATACATTCAGCTAATTCCCTTTGCCCATTGCCATCTACTCCTGCCACACCGACAATTTCTCCGCTGTTAATAGTAAGATCTAGATTTTTGATTGCTTGTTGTTTTCGGTCATTTAAACAATCTATTTGCTTGATTACAATTACTTCCTTTTTATCTTTATAAGGCGCACGTTCTCTCCGGTTTAAAAACACATCTCGTCCGACCATCATTTGTGCCAGTTGATTAGGTTTTACATCCTTGGAATTTACTGTCGCAACTTTGTGACCATCTCGTAATACTGTCACACAATCAGCTACTTCTTTCATTTCCTCCAGTTTATGGCTGATAAATATTACAGACCTCCCTTCATCGGCAAAACGACGTACAGTTTTTAATAGCTGTATGGCTTGCTTCGGAGCCAAAACGGCTGTTGGTTCGTCTAGAATCAATAAATTGGCATTGCGGAAGAGCAATTTTAGAATTTCCAACCACTGTTGATCACCTACAGGCAAAGTCCAGACTGGTGATGAGGGCGTTAGGCGGAGATTGTATTCCTTTGTTAATTCATCAAAACGGATACGAGCAGGTTTAAGGTCTAGTAACGGTGGGTGTTTAGTTGGAAGGCCCAGGACAACATTCTCCAATGCAGTCAGATTCTCAATTAACATAAAATGCTGATGTACCATCCCGATACCTAATTCACCTGCAGCTTTCGGGGTAGGTATTTCAACTTTCTTGCCATTTAGCATTATCTCACCGCTATCCGGCTGATATAGACCGTATAGGATTTTCATCAGAGTGGTCTTACCTGCACCATTCTCACCCAATAAGCCATGAACTTGACCGACTTTAACCTCGAAGTCTATATTATCATTTGCCAGTACCCCTGGAAATCGTTTGGTAATCCCCACCATTTGTAAGGCGTATGGTTCAGTACTCTGATCCATCCTGTAAATCTCCTTTTAATCATCTGTCCCATCCCATTACAGAATGGAACAGATGATTAGGTGTGTTAAATCGACTGTATTTTTTTAGTTATTATCTTTGAGACAAAGTATTATTTGGATTATGGTTGACCATATCCCTTGATCACAAGCTTATCGGCAAGCAGATCTTCATATACTGCCTTGACCTTTGCCTGGGTTTCTGCATCAACCAGGTCTGTCATATGGATATTAACTCCATTTGGTGTGTGAACACTCAGCCAGTTATTAGTACCTTTTGCAACTTTTTGACATGCTAAATCATAAATCAATTCACCTGGGAAGCCTAGAGCTGATCCAATAACAGCTTTTGGACCCAAGGCGCTTGAGTCTCGATAAAGACCAATTGCATAAACACCTTTGTCTTCCGCAGCAGCAATGAGACCTGCATCGGCTGTGTCCAAGATATGGTAGAGCACATCCGCACCACCAGCAATCAAAGCCAGACCTGATTCGCGAGCTTTGGTTACATCTGCCCAGTTACCTGTGTACACAACATCAACCTCTACTTCTTTTCCACAGGTTTGAGCTCCTTGCTTAAACCAATCGGCACCCTCATCTACAACAGGGATGGATTCTCCACCAACGAAACCTACGTGGTCGGTCTTTGTCATATTACAAGCCAGTACACCAGCCAGATAACTCATCTGGTTGTATCCGATAATCATACTAGAGGCATTGGGAGCTTCTACTTGCCCATTCGTTACACCAAATAATTTGTTCGGGAATTCCTTTGCTGCTGTATTGATAGCTTCAGCATATTCGCCGCCGTGGCCAATGATGATATCCGTGCCTTCAGAAGCATAATTACGGAAGGTCTCGAGTTGCTTATCCTGGGTAACACCTTCGGTGTATGCAATCTCAACGTTGCATTCTTTTTCCGCCTTTTGAAGACCTTCGTAGCCAAACTGGTTCCAGGATTGATCAGCAACTTCTCCCGGGAATGCCACAGCAACTTTCAACTTTTTTTCTGTTTCTTCGGGTGCGGCTGCAGGTGCTTGTGTAGCAGCGGGTGCGCATGCAGTTAAAACCAAAGTTAGTACGATTGTTAATGCAAATAAAACTTTTAGGTGCTTTGTCATTTCATTCTCCTTGACTCGTGAAAATTCTGAATATGCACATCTTTATTTATCTTCTAGTCCCATGTTTCTATTTACTAACCTGGGGATCGCGGGAGATCGATTGTTCTAATTCCAAAAGCATTGATCAAGATTTTCTACCTCCAAGCTTAGACCGTACACCACCTCCTCTCAAATACGTAAGAATCCAGTCTGTATAAACTAAATAATCCTTTTATTAGTTTCTCAATCCCTTATCTGATCAAGTTTCTTTCTATTAAAACAAATGGTCAAAGTCAATAACTTTTTTTTACATCAAAACTAAAACTGAATTTATGAAATTATCCATTAAATTCCTGTTTCACAATCTTTACGATGACATCTGTAACTTGATTGGAAATCTTTTCACCCTTCTCAAGGGAGGCATAAGTTGCTTTGTAAAGTACACCTGAAGCAGGGATAATATCACTGGTAGGTGGAAAGATAGCATACTTCGGGATTCGGGCAGCCTGATCATCAATGATCTTATCCTTACGAACCAGCTCCGGGGCATAATAAAGCATCAAAGAGGTTTCTGTAATGCCTGCGTGTTCAGTATCCCACCCGGGGAACCCTGCCCCTTCAAAAAGTTCCGGCACAAGTGCATCTGGTACCTGATCCCACCAATTCAAGATGACAACCTTTATATCCTTGGCTTCCCTCAAGAAAAGATCAACTGCTTCTGTTGCAAATGCCACATTTTCATAATGGCCGTTGAGTAGAAGAAACTTTCTTCCTCCATGGCGATATGTATCCCTTAAAATATCAAGGACAAAGTGTGTCAAAGTTTCACCATCCAGGCTTGTTGTCCCTGGAAACAGAGGTCCTCCTCCACTTGTTGGTTGCGATTTATATCCATAAGTAATTGGTGGTAACACCATACCATCTATCTTATCTGCTACTAATTTTGCAAAGGTGGTTGGTATGATAACGTCCACATTTAATGGCAAATGAGGGCCGTGTTGTTCAAATGCCCCCATGGGGAGGATTACTACACTTTTTTTCACTTTATCCCGGTATTCCATCCAGGTCATATGTTCTGCTAGCATAATTGATCTCCTTGTTATGTGTATATATGATATGGGGTAAGAATTTTATCCTTACCCCTTTAGATTTTTGATATTCTATTTTTTAGAACCCCTCGACCTGTTTGGGGAAGTAATCCTCAAAGACACTTTCCCTATAAATATCAGCAGTAGAACAGTGCAAACCTCCCCCAAACGGCGAAACCTCGTAGAATGGGACGGGGATGACATTGAAACCCTTACTGTCCAGTAACTCCTGCACAGGGGTTTCACTGGATTCCACGCAAACGGTTTTCGGGTCAAGAACAAGAATATTCGTGTTGAGCCAGAGACTGCAATAAGTCATCGGACGTTTCTTTGTTAGAAGCGTCTTTGGTCCCATAATAACCTCCCAATCGTTCTTCTTAAACAACTCAGCCTGACCTGGTTCGAGAGGTGTGCGTACCGGGTTCATCATCACAAGACCAGGACGAAGAGGAACCAGGGTGGTGTCCATATGCCAGGGTTGAGCATCGTAGTACCTAACCGTGTGGATTCGATGGTTCGGAAAATGCTGTCTTAGCCAGCGGATACCGCTATTGTTGGTGACCATGGATTTCTGGACGAAAAGATCTTTGCCGCAACGTACGATATCAGCAGCGTCGAAACAGGGTTCCACTTCAGTTAGAATCCAGTCTGATTCGAGAATATGCCTTTTCTTTTCCTCATCAGAGAGGATTTTCCAGTTTTTTAGAAAATCTTTCTTGTAGGTGCGTTCGGTCAAACGCGGTTTAGGTGCTGCTTCGTAGCGGAAATTAGGATCTTCTGCGAAATATTCTTCAAGAATTGGCCGGTAGCTCAGGTATTCAAACCAGCGGCTACGGAAGGACATAGTGGCTTCTACAATTTCATTCCCAATGGGGAGCAGCAGGTCTCTAGGAGGCATGCATCCAACCATCGAACCTTGTTCCCAATCTGGGGTGGATACTTTCTGACTGTAATCGAGAGGTGTGGGACGGTCGACGATAATACCTCGGCTCTCCAGTATCCTGGAAAAATTGTCTAATTGTTCGTTTGCCTTATCGATCATTTCCTGCGGATATGGGCCAAATTTACCCAGCGAATATCCGTAATCGGGCCAATCGCGTTGTGCAGCAGGCTCAGGTGCTTGGACCATTCCACCATCAGCACGTCCTACAATTATGCGTTTAAGATTACCCCACTCGTTCCAAGAATTTACGATGGTTTTGTTGAGTGCCATTTTTTCTCCTTATGAGTTACATGATTAAAGGCAATATAATATATATTTTCGTGTGAGGATTGTCATTATGATAATAACAATTTATCATATAATTGTCAACTTATTTGACAATTATGAAGGATTGGTCTATTATAATTGCAAATACTCAAATTACTTGGTATCAAGCTATTTCATATAATCCAGAACATTGGATTATTACTGGGCGAGTTGTTACACATTTGCAAAAATTATGTAAAGTCATCTTTAGTCGTATGAATTGGCAACACTCTATAATTATGAGCAATTCCATAATCTATCCTCAAAAGGGAAAATCATATGGCAAATAATGAGAATAAGTATATAGATGACCTGGATTTTACAATACTTGCCCACCTTCAGAAAGAAGGCCGTAAACCCTTCTCAAAAATTGCGCAAGAATTAGGTCTCGCTATTGGGACTGTGCGAAACCGCGTCCTTAGGATGATAGACGATAAAACTTTGAGAATAATTGCTCGGGTTAATCCGCAACGAGTAGGTTTTAATGCCTACACCACTATTCTAGTTTCGATTAATCCAGCTTGTCTCGGAGAATCGAGTAAAGAAATTGCCAATTTCCCGGAAGTTAGTTATCTCGCCTTAATAACCGGAGATTTTGATGTCATGGTTGATGTTATGTGCCGTGACACCCAGCACTTAATGGATTTTTTAATTAATCGTTTAGCCAAAGTGGAGGGAATAAAAGATTTTAAAACAATGCTAATTCTGGATGTTTACCAGTTTGCTCAGCCTGACTTGAAATTAGCCAGACAGCTTGCCCCTGATATAGATAGCCCATTACTTCAAATTCGCTAATTAATCAAATGGAGGATTTTATGACAGACAAAAAGAAGAAATTAACTGCTCAACAAGTTATTGATCTGAACCGCAAACACGTCTTTTTCTCCTGGTCGGTTCAAAAGAATATTGCCCCGATCCCGATTGAAACCGGCAAAGGAATATACTTCTGGGATATGAATGGAAAGCGTTACATGGATTTTTCCTCTCAGTTGATCAATTTGAATATTGGTTATCAACACCCCAAGGTAGTGGCGGCAATTCAAGAACAAGCAGGACAACTTACAAGCGCACACCCTGGAAATGCTCATGAGCCAAAAGGAGAGCTTGGACGTTTAATCTCGGAGATAGCACCGGGAGATCTAAATAAAGTCTTCTTTACATTAGGTGGATCAGATGCCAATGAAAATGCAGTCAAGATGGCGCGCCTTTACACCGGACGCAACAAAATCCTTGCCCGTTACATCTCCTACCATGGCGCAACCTATGGTGCGATCAGTTTGAGCGGCGATTATCGACGCCCACCAGTAGAGCCGGGCATACCCGGGGTAGTACATGTTTTTGATCCTTATTGTTATCGCTGCCCCTTTGGACATACAATAAAGACCTGTCACCGTGAGTGTGTGACCCATATAGAAGATGTGATTCGGTATGAAGGACCACAGACAGTGGCAGCCCTGATCATGGAAGGGGTTACAGGCTCCAATGGTATTCTTGTACCACCTGATGACTATTGGCCTCGCTTAAGAGAGATCACCAAGAAGTATGGCATTTTACTGATCTCAGATGAGGTTATGAGCGGATTTGGACGAACAGGAGAATGGTTTGCTGTTGATAACTGGGGTGTCGTGCCTGACCTCATCACAATTGCCAAAGGCGTTACCAGCGGGTACCTGCCTTTGGGTGCTGTCATTGCCTCAGACAAAATCGCTGAGTTTTTTGATGATAAATACTTATTTCTAGGATTAACTTACTGTGGGCATCCAATGAGTACTGCTGCGGGTGTGGCTACTGTTAATGTATATAAAGAAGATGGTTTGATCGAAAATAGTAAAGCCATGGGTAATATACTAGCATCAGAACTGCTGAAAATTAAACAAAAGCACAAAGTTGTCGGGGATGTTCGTCATATAGGTTTATTTTCATGTCTGGAAATTGTAGAAGACCAGCAATCAAAACAGATTATGGATGATAGCAAGATGGGTTTGGTTCGAAATAAACTGATCGCAGATGGTCTATCCACTTTCGTAAACCACAACCTGATCTTCGTTTGTCCTCCATTGTGCATAACGAAAGATGAGCTGCTCGAAGGATTGAAGATCATCGATAACGCAATATCGCTCTTAGAAAATTAATTTCCTTAAAGTTAGGATAGGATTCAATATATATTTTCATGACTTATTGTCGCTGGGAGATTCATCAGTTTAAAGATGAAGAATTACAAATAATAGTTTTTTAGACTTCATCTAGAAGCACAAAAAGATAATTATTATTTGATTAACCCCAAATAATATAGCCGGTTTATTCTTAATCCGGCTATATATATTATTATTACTATTCTTCATTTAAATTTTTACATAAATTTGGGATTATGGTAATTCTGATTGTTGAGAATAATTACTAGGTCCTTATCTTAGTCGCTCTTTTAGGTATTCCTTTTTATGTTTATGTATTACAGGGAAACTTCCCATCTGAATAAACTCAGAAAATTTGCCGGGTAGTTTAACTTATTAAACCAACAGATTGGCTGCAACGTAGGGTCTGGCAGATTTACTCGCATTGTTCACACCCGAGGATATTGAATTGTAACCTCAAGATCCACCTTGTCTGAGTCTTACCCATTACGATCTGTCATCCGAACCTTGCTTCAGGTTCTATACATATAATCAGAATTTATCTGATAAAAGAGAAAATATTATCCTTCTCAAGTCCGTAATGTTGCCAAGCGCCTCGATGCTTCTTTCAAGGTTTTCTCTATCTTGGCAAAATTAAAGCGAACACTCGAGCAACCACCGTTGGGATTAAAATAGAAACTCGAACCAGGCACAACTGCTACGCCAATGTTTCGTGCCATGTACTCAGCGAAAATCCGGTCGAGCGTCCAGCCTAACTTATTGTAACTATTCTTGTCCCATTTAATTTTGGTGAAATCAGCCATGACATAATATGCACCTTCGGGAATATGATATGAGAAACCTGATGCGTCTAGAGCAGAAAGCAGCAGTTTGCGGTGTAACTGGTATTGGATAAGCAAATTAGTATAGTAGTTTTCGGATAATTCCAAGGCAACGATGCCTGCTGCTTGGAACGGTGCAGGTGCACATACAGTCATGTAATCGTGAACTTTACGAATTAGAGTGGTCAGGTTAACGTGGCCGATTGCCCAGCCTACCCGCCATCCGGTTACTGCGTATGTTTTTCCGAGCCCACTAATTGTAACTGTGCGATCTTCCATTCCTGACAGGCTACCCAGACTGATATGCTGCCGATTATCGAATAAGATACGTTCGTAAATTTCATCGGTAATGGCGATAACACCGAATCTCTGGCATAAACCTGCAATTTCTTCCAACTCTGTTTGGGTTAGGACGCGTCCAGTGGGATTGTGAGGTGTATTGATAATAATCAGGCGGGTTTTGTTATTAAAAGCTTGTTTTAGTTCAATTAAGTCAATATTGTAGTCAGGTTCATGCATTTTAACAAAGCGAGCCTTAACCCCCGCAAGATGACAAGCTGGGAGATAATTTTCATAGTAAGGTTCGAATATGATAATTTCGTCGCCAGGGTCAGTCAAAGCGAACACTGCTGACATCAAAGCTTCACTTACACCGCATGTCACAGTGATATCCGTCTCTGGGTTTGACAGAATGTGGTTGTAATTCAATGATTTGGTAGCGATTGCTTGGCGAAATTCCAGTGATCCGAAGGGGAAAGTGTACTGGTTATCACCTGATTTGATGGCCGAAATTGCCGTTTCGAGCACTTCAAGAGGCGGATTGAAATCTGGTAGTCCTTGTGACAAGTTAACCGCCCCGGTTTCATTTCCCAATCTTGTCATCTCCCGGATTACAGATTCCTGGAAAGGTTTTGTACGTCTGGCGAATATTAATGAATTGCGATTATCGTTGCTCACCATAATGTTTTTAACTTTTCCCAAATATCCTTTCTTTACATTTTCATTATTCAGTAGATCCAAGGCATTCTGCTCAAAACGATTTTTCCCATTTCTAGACCATAACCACGGTCAGCAATTATTAATACTTGGAATCCATTCTGTTTAACAATTAGTAGAGTAACACCAGCTTTTTTGATATATCTTGTGTTTCTCTGGAAACATCTTTCATAATTGTGGGTACTACGCATAGAGATTGTTCGGTAAAAAGGTAGCTATTTCGGATTCAACATCAGTGATCTGCCTATCGCCTGCAACAGTGCCAGCCGACGCTCAAAAGCTGAATTTCATGGATAGAATTATTATCAATCCAAACGGACTCAAATGTTTTGACTTAAATTCTATTCTCATTTGGGATCTCCTTGGTTCTGCTATATTTAATTTGGGTCATAAATAATCGAACATGTAAGGCATTCCTACTTCAGGATCTGAGCGCACCACAGTTCTATTTATTATGTTCTAACTCCCTGATAAATGAAGTAATTCTAGGGTCGATCCATCAGGATGAACATAATATCATTCACATTTGTTCCCGTTGGTCCGGTAATAACCAAATCATGAGCTGCCTCAAGAAATATGGTTGAAGCATGGATTTGCAGACATTCTTCTGGATCGAAACCACCAGCACTTGCACGCATAATAGTTCCACCATCGACGATAGCCCCGCTGAATTCGGTAGGGCCATCTGTCCCATCAAGATCGATCGATGCAGAGGCGATACCATTCTGTCCTTGGATGGCAACAGCCACCGCCAAAGCAAATTCCTGGTTGGGTCCCCCCTTCCCGGATATTCCTGAATTGCTTACGATAGTTTCTCCCCTTCCTATTAAAGCAAGTGGCTTATCACTGCGGGATGTGCTTAATAACGCTTGAGCCTGATCGACTATTAAGCGGGCTTGCGTGACGCTTTCTTCCTCAATTTCCTTTTCGATCAAGGTTACATCATAACCAAGTTCTTTACAGCGACCAATAGCACCATTGTATGCTGCGTCGCCAGCTACGATGATAAACGGCGTATAGTTGTACGCGAAAGACTTTGGACTTTCAGTTTCCATGCCCTTTTGCAAGTGGCTAAGGATTGAACCAGGAATTTGTTCCCATAAGTTGTACTTATCCAGTGTATTCCACGCCTCCTGGTATGTGGATGTATCAGGTACCGTCAGATCGGTAATGTAATCCAGAGCATCTCCTACCACATCTGAAACCGTCAATACAACCAGTTCAGCCGGGAATACTTCCAAAGCCAGACGACCCCCTTTAATCAACGAGACGTGCTTTCTTACTGCATTAATTTCCCGGATTGAAGCTCCACTGGCCAAAAGCAATTCATTAAGTCGCTGCTTATCTGAAAGCGAAACCCCGGGAGGAGGTAGGACTACCAGAGCAGAGCTACCTCCTGTTACGGCCGAGATGACCAGGTCATTCGCTCCAGCTTGACGAGCCAGTTTGACCATTTCTCTGGCACCCTCTAGGCTACTTTCATCTGGAACCGGATGTGAAGCGTAAATCACTCGGGTCTTTTTCAAGTGGTTATCCTCACCTCTTTTTAGGATAACGATTCCATCAGTAAGTCGTTCCTCAAGGATCTCCTCGAGGGCGATAGCAATACCCTGAGTGGCTTTGCCAGCGCCAACGAGGTAGATGTTTTTCAGAACAGATATATCATATGCCAAGCTGCCTATATGGAGAATATTTCCATAAAGATTAACTAGGTTCCTTGTTGCCTCATATGGGTCAGCTGCCCGGATGGCATACTCGATGATTTCAACAGCATCAGCCCGTAATTTGGTTGGCCCATGGTCGATCAAACTTGATCGGTTAAGTACTTCATGCCAATTCATCCTTCTAAGCTTTTAATCGGGAGTTTGGTTCACCATAGACAGCACTGTCTCCCAGTTCCTCTTCAATTCGGATCAGGCGGTTATATTTACTGGTTCTTTCGCCCCGGACGGGAGCCCCGGTCTTTATTTGACCAGCATTCAAGGCTACAGCCAAGTCGGAGATTATGTCATCTTCTGTCTCGCCGGAGCGTTCGGACACCTGGACAGAATAACCATTTTTAAAGGCAAGTTCGGCGGCATCCAAAGCCTCAGATAATGTACCAATCTGGTTAACTTTCCAAAGGAGAGCATTCGCTGCGCCAGACTTAATACCCTTGAGCAAACGTTCTGGATTTGTAGTGAACAGATCATCACCCACCAATTGGATATCCAATTCGGAGGTAAGCTGCGACCAACCATCAAAATCATCCTCATCCAAAGCATCCTCGATGGAAACCAATTTATAAGATTTGCATAATTCCTTATACATCATAATCATCTTGTCACGGTCTAATTTCTCTCCAGCCAGATGATATAGTTTCGTCTCTGCATCGTAGAAATGTGTGGAAGCGCAATCTAGCCCATATACAACTAAGTCAGAGTACCCTGCACGATCCACTGCTTCTACAATAGCATCCAAAGGTTCTACGATCCCTTTCATGGGAGGCACAAAACCACCCTCATCGCCACAATTAATCGCAAACTTCCCATATTTTTTAACTAATATTTTGGCCAGCTCATCCATGGTTTCAGTAGCAATTTGTAGACTATGGGATATATTATTTGCCCCTATCGGAAAAATGGCAAATTCCTGGATTTCAAGGTCACCGGAAGCGTGTTTACCTCCATTAATTAGGTTGAACAATGGCACTGGTATGACATAGGAATGATTATTTATATAACGATACAATGGTAATCCGCAGGCAGCGGCTCCAGCGCGCGCTAAAGCCAGAGAAACCCCAATAATTCCATTCGCCCCGAGTCCGGATTTATCCGGGGTTTTGTCTAGATCATGACACATAAAACTATCCAATTCCCGCTGGCGAGTGGTATCCATTCCAATCAATGCAGGAGCGATGATTTCATTGACGTTTTTTACCGCTTTGCGGACACCCATACCGCCATAACGTTTTTCACCATCTCGCATCTCGAAGGCTTCGTGTACGCCAGTGGAACGACCAGCAGGTACTGCCGCTCTGCCAGTTATTCCATTTTCCAGAAGAACGTCCACTTCAAGCGTGGGAATACCACGACAATCAATGATTTCTCTCGCATGAACTGATTGAATTTTAAAATTTGACATATTGGTTCTCCCATTGTTTTTGATTTATTTTCAACCCACTCTGGTTTTGAGGAAGGCAGGTTTGGTTGTCGATTGTCGAAGATTAATCTTGAGTGAATAATACCAGAAACCGAGTGATTGTAAATATGCGTAAAAGGAATAAATTATTTAGCTTCCCTCTAATTATCCAAAATCATCAAGTTTATTCAACTCAAGATATCTCATGATGCTAAAAAATCGGACAACCTTTTCACGAGATGCAAATGGTTCTCCCATCTATGATTATCACAATTGTCAGTGGCATCGTGTAATGTGCGCTCATTTTTATTCTTGGATAACGTTTCAGACTACATGATAAAATAACTTTTGAATGACTATAAGATAACCTCAATCCTGATTAGCTGAAAACAGATGAGCCTTTTGTTGGATAATTAAGGAGTTGCTTGGTTGCAAACATCATGATTCAAATATGTTCGATAGATAATGTAAGACCAATAATTCCAGGGCTAATCTGGTTGAGTTTTGATTAGTAAACATATATTAGAATTTATTTAGCAAAGGATAATAATCATGGAGATCGCAGATATACCTTTTTGTATAGCTAAATGGAATGAGGTAACCCCAACAAAGCATATCGGTGAGACCGGGTATGCCCTTTGGCGGGATCTGACATTCGGGAATATTCACGTTCACATGGCCGAATACTCTCCGGGTTATAAAGCAGACGGATGGTGCAAGACTGGCCATGTGCTGCTGGTTTTGAAAGGCGTGTTACATACAGAATTAATGGATGGAAGATTATTCACCTTAAATGTTGGTGACAGTTACCAGGTTTCCAGCAGCGAAACAAACCCACACCGTTCCCATACTGATACTGGTGCTACATTGTTTGTTGTCGATGGTTTTTTTTGAGTCAACAAGACTTTTCAATAATTCGGAAAACAAATTGTTATCCATTAATTTTCTGTAGCCATCTATTTATCTCAATAATTATTAATTAATGAGGAAATTATTTACCATTGTGAAATGATTCCCATTTTACTTAATAACCATTTATTAAAAGGCAATAATCGATCCCATCTGGGAGAGATGATTTATAAATAAGTAATAAAAAATCCCAGAAAATACAACTAACGATATACCAAGTGCTACAATATCTGCAAATCTGGGCCGTATTTCTTCAAGGTATGTTCGTTTTACTGGAGCGCCAAAACCACGCGATTCAATGGCAACGTCCATATCAGCTGTCCGCCTCAATAGAGTCAGCACAAGGGGAATAAATAATGGCACGTATCCTTTGATCAACCTTTTAAAATAATTCATTTCATTAATATCATGTCCGCGCAGCCGTTGTGAAGCCATAATATCAAAATATGTGCTGGTTACCAGAGGAACCAACCGCATAGCAACACCAAAAGTGAAGATGAATTTATATGGCAATTTTATAGCTGCGAGTCCAGCCATCAATTTCGGTAATGTCGTGGTGCTGGTAAGCAAAGGAATCATCATGACTACGCTTAGAATCTTGAGACAGACAGCAAAACCGAATAGCATTCCTTCTAGTGTGAAAGGCCATTTGAAAAAGAAAAACAAAGGAGTTTTTCCACCATAAAACATGAAACCGTTGATGACAATAAAGATCACAAATATCGCTGCCATAATCGTTAGAATCACTCGTAGAACTCGCAGCGGGATATGTGATATCGGGTAGAGGATCAATGCGAGGAAAATCATTACTAAAAGTACGGGTATATTGAAAGTGAATAGCGCTGTGATCCAATAGAGCAACATGATAAATAGTTTTGTCAAAGGATTTAGACGGTGGACAACAGTATCTAATTGAGCTAAATGTAATGCTTCCATGGAAATTTTTACCTTTCACCAGCAACAGCTGAAATTTTTAGATTTTGAATTTCTTCTGTTACTTGATCAATGGAGAGTAACCCCAACGGTAATCCACATCCCCGCAACTCCTGTGCAAGTCGAATAATTTCCGGAGGATCGATATATGTTTCTCGCAAAAGAGAAACATGGTCGAATACATCTCTTGTCGGTGCGTCAAGCAGGAGCTCTCCCTTCCCAACTACCAGGGTTCGTTCCGTATATTTGGCGACCAACTCCATGTCATGAGAGATCATAATTACTGTATGACCTGCCTGTTGCAGTTCAGCTGCAAGGTTCACCAGCTCATAACGTCCTTTATAATCCTGCCCAGTTAGGGGTTCATCAAATATTAAAACCTGTGGGCGCATGGCAACAATTGAAGCCACAGCCACCTTACGGCGGTCTCCCAAACTAAGTTTGAATGGATACAAAGTCCGATAATTACTCAACCCAGTAATCTTCAAAGATTCTTCAGTGCGTTTTTCAATTTCCTGTGGATCCAACTTCAGGTTTTCAAGTCCAAAGCGGATTTCTTCTTCTACAGACATGCAAAATAACTGCGTATCAGGGTTTTGAAGGATCAAGCCTATCTGTGTTGCGATTTCTCCGACTTTTTGCCCAGTGAGTGGTTTGTTATCCAGGAAGATTTCGCCACGGGAGGGTTTTAAAAGACCTACCAGGCATTTCATTATTGTAGTTTTTCCACCCCCATTCTGACCGATAATCCCGACAAACTGTCCTTTCGGAATGGAAAAGGTCATATTGGAAATGGCGGGAGAACTCGTACCAGGATAAGTATAGGTAAGGTTTTTGACCTCAACGGCCACACCTTTGATTGATTCGGAATTACTTGCAGTCTGGGTAATAGCAGATGGTTCCACAAATCCTTTTCCTGAGATTGACTTCCCTTGTCCTAGCCATGTCTTGATTTGAGCTGCAGCTGTGGGTACATCCAGACTGAGAGGGTGGTTCCCATCAATATTTAGCGATTTTCCGAGTCGAGCTAGATCTGGAACATGCACATACATACGATCCAAAATTTCCACCTCCCGAAAAACTTTATCTGGTGGACCTTGCAGTACGATACTACCGTGATCAAGTACAATAACACGATCAGCATATTTTTCGATTTCATCAACATCATGGCTGGCAATAACAACTGTCATTCCAAAATCTTTGTTTAAAGATGATAATGTCGCAAACACCTCTCCCTTACCAATCGGATCAAGCTGGGATGTGGGTTCATCTGCCACCAAAATCTTGGGACGGACTATGAGGTTTGCAGCAATAGCGAGTCGTTGCTTCTGTCCCCCGGAAAGTTCATCAGACAGTCTGGAAGCAAGTTCTTCCAACCGGACTATCTTTAGAGCTTCTCCCATTCGTTTAATAATTTCATCACGAGGAACGCCACGGTTTTCTGCTGCAAATGCAATCTCTGACCTAACATCCGCAGAAAACAATTGTGATTCGGGGTCTTGAAGTACTAAACCTACATTCTGAGCCGTATCATAAACATGTTGTTCAAATGTATCTTTACCGCATACTTTCACTGAGCCAGAAACGCGTCCTCCAACAACATTAGGAATGACTCCATTCAAGAACATACACAGGGTGGTTTTACCAGCGCCATTGGCTCCAACAATCGCCAGGTATTCGCCCGGATATATTTCCAAAGAAACATCTGTCAAGGCTTTAGTCTCACTGGGATAAGTATAAGAGAGATTTTCTATTTTTATTATTGGTTCAGACATATGACCTTTTTCTAAGCTCATTTATCGGGCTCATCCTACGCAAAATATTCAAATTTGCAAAATCCCCCAGAGCTTCATAGAATTAACTTGAAGCTATGGGGGCAATTAACAATTACGCCTTCGGTTTCATTAGACGAGCACCGACCACAATCACCAATCCCACACCCAGGATGATGGCAGATGGAACAATGCTGTCACTTCCCAGGAAACCTGTCGCCGCTGACGAAGCAGCGTCAGGAGTCCATATACTGCTGATCAAGCTGAGCAGACCAATTGTTGCAATCAGAATTCCAATTGCAGTCCCCCAGTCTTTTGTTGAACCTCGATTAGGTTTTGTTTCATTAGACATAGTATTCCTCCTAAACTAATCTGTGTTTGCATCTAAAATACTACCGGATATGCGTCGTAAGCCGCTTTTTTCAAGCGCTTGGATAAGCAGCATGGCGACAACACCAGTGGCTACAGATATCGGCAAGATATAGAAATACCAAGCTACCCAGTTGTTTAATTCTGCGGTGGGTGCAGGGTACTTCAAGGCCAGGAAGTAGACACCAATCCAAGGGAGTAACCAGGCAGAGGTTGGTCCGACCATGTAAAGAATGTAGCCAAGCAATCGCTTTCCAGTATTTACGGCTTTCATCCATTTCAACAATGTCTTTTGCATAAGTATTACAAATACAAGCCCAACTGGTCCCCAAATGAAAGATAGGAAATACATGGGTTGGCGTACACCACCGAAACCACCGGCTTCTCCAGGAATATAATATGGAACCAGGAAGTAATAAACAATCCAGAGCAGGGTAAATGGAATGTAATACTTACGGTAGTGTGGTTTCGCCAAGCCCCAGAAAATAGGAAGTAATACACCTGAAAGCATGACATCGATCAATCCCAAAGGATATGAACCGGGGGAAATAAACATGCCGATTAACCCACCAACTAAACCCGCCACTGCACCAGCCCAAGGACCTAGGATCAATCCAGCCATTGGACCAAATACAAGCATACCGGCGGAGGCAAAACCTCCTCCGAATGGGTAGAAAATCATTGGCACAATACTAAGAGCTCCCATTAGTGCGCCAAAAAGGGCAATCCATGAAATTGGAGCGCCAAATATGGACGCCATTCCGCGTCCTGAAAATTCACGTTCTCCATCTTTTGGTTTTTGTTCCATTGTTTCCTCCAAAGAATAGTTCTGGGAATTTCCCAGAGGTTGTGGAAAATAATTTCATTACAAACTTGGTTCACAAACATATTATTAGTGCTTAAAATTAAGTTTTGATGTGCACCTCCTTTTTATCCTCGGAAACAATTTTTTGAATCATTGTCAATCGCCTTGATACGTTACTTTTGTTAGTCAACCTATGAGGTCAAAGCGAATGGATACTATGATTCCGAGTATTAACCAATATATTATGCAATTAGATCAACATAGGCTTTTTATGAGTGATATGCTCAAAAGATCGCTCTTTGAGAACATTACATCATTTGGTTTTTGGTATTTGACCTGCCATAGCTTCATTAAGAATTCCTAGATAATCGGCAGCACCCATAGGAATCGGATTACTTGAATTAGAGACATTCGAAGCCGCAGTTTCTGCCAGCTTGCTTAGATCCTGATGTTTTACACCAATATCTACCAATGTTGGAAAGTTAAGATTTTGGTTTAAAGCTATTACCTGATTTACAGCTTCTCCACATATCGGTGCAACGCCAAATGCTGCTGCTATATGAATAAACTTTTCCTCGCTTCCTTTTTGCCAATGCACCATAAAATACGGCAAAAGAATTGCATTGAGTAAACCATGCGGAGCATCATAAAGGCTTCCCATAGCTTCTGAAAGACAATGTACGCCGGCTACATCAGCATTATTAATGGCAATTCCCCCAAGAGAGGATGCCAACATCATTCCTTCCCTTCCATCTAAATCATCACCTTTTGCCACAACCCTCCTTAGATTAGCCGCTACCAATCGAATAGATTCGAGCGCAAGCGCATCGTTCATCGGGTTTGAAAGTGCACTTAAATATGCTTCAATGGAATGAGTAAGAACATCCATTCCTGTGGCTGCTGTTAATTGTGCTGGTAACGAGACAGTCAACAGAGGATCAACCAACGCCACAGAAGGAGAAAGGTGTTGATCGCCAATCGCTAACTTATTATGAGAGCGAGAATCAGTTATCACTGCCCAGCAGGTTAGTTCGCTTCCGCTTCCTGCAGTGGTTGGGATCGCTACAATTGGTAATATTGGACCTGGTACTTTAGCCCAACCAGCATAATCACTTACTTTGCCTCCATAAATGGCAAGGATAGCAGCCGTTTTGGCTGTATCAATCGCACTACCTCCACCAATCGCGATTACCACTCCAAGTTTTTCTGCCTTTAATACCGATGCAGCCTGGGCAACATCTTCATCCCGTGGATTGGGTTTAACTCCATCAAAAATCACGTATTGCAAACCGGCTCTACGAATGGAAGCAAATATTTCAATCAACCAGGGAGTATCTTTTACACCAGGATCTAAAACTACAAGTCCTCCTGTTTTTGATGTTTCTCCTTTAGAATTTATTAGGTTTCTTACTACCGAACCAACCTGCTTGGTCACACCTGAACCAAATTGAATCTGTGTTGGTATAGAAAAAATAAAATCAGGTATCATTCAGTCTCCAATTTCTTTATGGTCGGGTTGTAGAGATCTGGAAGACGGTCTGCGAGGTAGTCAGCATTTAAACGGGCCTGTGAAGCACGAGCCAAATCAATATCGACCAATAGTAATTCTTCCCCATCTATTGCTTGAGCAATAAGATTTCCATGTGGATCCGCCACTGCACTTCCCCCAAAGAAAGATAGAGTACCTTCCTGCCCAACCCTGTTTGCAGCTGCAACCCAAAGCCGATTCTCTGCTGCCCGGGTTTGGATATAAATTTCTTGAAGATGCTGGTTTGGAACCATATTTCCAGTGGAAGTGGCGATCCACTTAGCGCCATTTAATGCTAGTATACGAGCTGTTTCAGGGAATTCCAGGTCATAACAGATCAATAGACCCACTGGACCCAATCCAAAATCTATGACTGAAAAATTCTTGCCAGGATGAAACCATATCTTTTCGGTATGGAATAGGTGTATTTTCCGGTACGACCCACAAAAATGACCTTTGTTGTTTACGACAAACATTGAATCATAAATATGATTGTTGTCGGGGTTAAGTTCGGGAAAACCCATAAGAACAGCTATCTTGAATTGTTCTGCTAAAGCAGCAATTTGCCTGATTGATATTCCATCAATTCTTTCGGCCATTTCGACAGTCCGCTTATCCAGACTGTATCCAGTTAAGTACAGTTCAGGAAAAATAATTGCAGATGCACCCCCATTGGCTGCCAAGTTAATATACTTTTCAGCTTTTGTGAGATTGAACTCTTTGTCAAATAACCGCGGTTCTAATTGTGCCAGCGCAACCCGAAAATTGTCCATTTTTTGGCCTATTCCAACTGGGCTGATTGTATATTTATTAAATTATATGTTTTACTGTATAAACCAACGTATTATTATTTTCCATTATATCACTTCTCAAAAGAATGCAATAACCAATAATTCCAAGCCAGATTAGGACTTTATCAATTTATTTCAACAGACGTTGTGATAATGAGTTAATTAAAAAACCATGTAAATAAAGCTTATAAATTTTCGTTAAAAGTTACAACACTCTGGCGCTGCCTGTTAACACTTAATCGAAATACATCTGGGCGACTGTAATGCCCTGAAGGGTCGAAATTTTGGCGTTCTTCGCGTACCTTGTGGTGGTCGATCGTAGCAATAATTAGCTTTTCCTCGCCTATAAGAGGTTCAACTATCCATTTTCCATCAGGACCTGCAATACACGAACCACCATCGGCTAGAATATTTTCTATTTTGGAGGTGATGACTGAAAGATATGGTGTATTCTCTTGAAAATCACTTGAGCGCATTAACCCAGAAACTGATAAGACGAACGAGCGGGATTCCAATGCAATAAAGCGTGTTACATCGTTTGTAAGGTGAGAATCACCAGGCCAAGTGGCAATATGTAAATCTTCACCCTGGCCATATAAAGATGCCCTTGCTAGCGGCATCCAGTTTTCCCAGCAATTGAGCCCGCCCACAGTGAATGCGCCTAACTGATGAACTCTTAGTCCATGCCCATCACCCGGAGACCATGTGAGTCGCTCTTCATAAGTTGGCATCAACTTGCGATGTACAGATAGGATTTCTCCGTCCGAATCGATATAAACCAGGCTTGCATAGAGGCTATGACCGCCACGGTCTTTTGGTCGTTCAATGCAACCCAGTACAACAGCCACCTCCATTTGTTTTGCAGTGTCACGTAGCGCATCTAAATGACCTGCTTCGATCTGGACCGCTTGATCCATATAATGTGCGTGGATTTCCTTTTGCATGGGTGAGTTGAACAATGCGCCATTCGTCCGTTCTATCCAAAATGGATAACCGGGAAGAAGACCTTCACCAAATGCCACGATATGGCAGCCCGCTTCACCCGCCGCCCTAACCTGAACTAATATTTTTGCCATAGTTCCGTTCCTATCCAACCAAACAGGAGCGATTTGCGCCAAACCAACAGTCAATTTGTCTTTCGGGTAGGAACGTGGCATTTATACTCCTTATGAATAAATTTTACCCTTCATGGTTGAGCGTGATCCTTATACTTTGCCGGTAGTTAGGATCACGCTCATAATTAAACCCTAAAAAGAAGAGCTATTCTTTTGGAATTTCCTTATAGCTCACAGAAACATCAACACCGCGTCGTGCCTGGATCCATTTGGCGACATAGTAAACAACCAAACCGCTCAAGAAGATGACCACGTTGAGACCTATCATGAAAGGAGTCATTCCAGACAGCGGATCTAAAACAAAAACTACTGCCATAAAGATACAAGAAAGCAGGCTGAGAATACCAATAAGTGTAATCACTGGCAACTTTCCTATGCGCTGCTTTACAGCGGATGTTTCAAACACATCTGGCAACCGGTAGGGCAGCAATATTGCCGCAATGGAAACCATGCTAAAACTGAGGATAAATCCGAAAATTCCAACCAGGGTTGCGAAGAGTGGAGTAAAGACGTAGATCGCCAGAGCTATGATACTCATTAAACCCATGGTCACCAGCGCAGGTACTGGTGTGTGCAGCTTGGGGTGAACTTGCCGGAACCATGCTGGGAAGAGACCATCTATTGAATAAGCGAGGATATTGCGGGATCCATTAATGATCTGCCCTGGAAGCCAGGCATAACTCCAGAATATGAACCCAAATGTGATCAGGAAGGCGATGACGATATTGTTACTCAAATATGCAGCAAGTTCTGTATATAGCGGAGTAGAACTCAAACCAAGTTCTGCAGGATCCACATTGGTGAGTGAACCAAGAAAGTTATATCCAACAGCATTTCCAACCAGGATGACAGTGATTAAGACACCCAAGCCCACAACCAGCAATGTTACCGGCATAGCCCATAGCTGCAGGCGGCGGGCATCCTTTACCTCACTACCGATGTAAGCGGAAGAAGACATAAAGGAAAGGTTCAGGTAGATCCAGGTCATTGGCAGCAGGGTATTCTTCAGTGAGAATGGTTCCACTACATACCCCAGATCTTTTGCGGCGGTTAATACATATTGAGCAACATCCGATTTTCCAGCTAAAGGTCCAATGAAGGTATTAAATGCTGCCATTACGTCTGCCTGATTCTTCCCTACAAAGGCTAATGCGCTGAGGACGGTGCTGAGGATAGCAAAGATAATCAGGATATTTTGGATCCTGAAGAAACCCCGCATACCACGGGAAAATACATATACTAATAAGGAGATCAAGAGGACACCAAAAATAAACATACCAAGCGGACTGGCAAACCAGTTTCCTACTTCGATCAAACTCATATTGTTGGTAAAAATACCCATTGTTCGGAAGAAGGGGGCCAATCCATATTTGGCAAGAAAAGCCGAAGGAACACCACCATAGAAGAACCACCAAATAGTATTGTTGAAATTTGACATCATTCCCCAGGCAGGACCCATCACACGGCTGACGTAAACGTAATCTCCGCCAGAGCGAGGCATGGTGGAGGACAGGTATCCGAATACCAAAGATAATGGAAGGAGGAGTACGGTGCAGATGATTGCACTCGTTGCCATGCTAATACCTGGATAAAATGCTGGTCCAAGCATGATCAGGAATATTAATAAGAGCCCTATGCTGGTGAAGTTGATGTTATATGCCAGGACGTCCCAAATACCTGCAGTACGAACTAGCCCGCTGGCCTTACGAACAAACACCTCTGGTTTTTTTACCTCGTTTGTAGTTGTCATTGTGTTTTATCTCCTCAATAGAATATATGGTTGAGTTGACTTACCAAGCCACAGCCCGAATTGGAGAACCATCCAATCCTTTTAAGCGTAATGGCAGAAAGGAAAACTGGTAAACTTTACCAGGTTCCAGGTCACCAAGGTTAGCAAGGTTTTCGACAATTAGAATGTCTTTCTCCAACAGGTTATGATGAACATGATCAGTTGCCGTTACAGTGGAATCAACGTTTAGAGCATCTATACCGACCAGGCTTGCCCCAGCTTTGACAATCTGTGATGCCGCCTCATTTGATAAATAAGGATGCCGCATGTAACGATCTGTCTTCCAAAACTGATCCCATCCTGTTTGGATAATAACAGCACCTCCGTCTGGCAGATTATTCAGCCATTTCAATATTTGGTCTTTGGATATTTCGTGATTATCATTTAATCCTGTCAGGGGTATGGTAATCCCGGGAAGAATTAATCGCGCCAGTGGAAATTGATCAACCGTTTTTCCCGCAGGCAATAAATGTGAAATGCTGTCGATATGGGTACCGGTATGGGTGCCAAGATGTATCTCAGTGACCTGCCATGGCGCAGGGACACCCGGTGCAAGAGTGATGTTATATTCTGGATCACCTGGGAAAAGGGTCATCCCATATTCTATCGGTTGGCTTAGGTCAAAATAATCAGTCATAATTCATCCTGAAGTCATTTGGGTGCTTTCAATTTTATTTCCTGCAATGGAAATAATTATGCCGCGTAAGACTCCTTCACCATATTCGCTACCTGGATTAACCGCTGTGGTCCGCCCGATCTTGGCAACATTGCGAGATTCGTGAATATGTCCATGAAGCGATAGTAAGGGTTGGTAATGTTCAATAGCATCCCGCACAGCTTGACTACCGGCTCCAAAAAGTACCGGTTCTCCACCAGATGTGATCACAGTGGGGGGATCGGTAGAAGTATCCAATTTCGGGCAGGTGTCCAGGGTGCTATCCACCGGAGGTACATGCATATTAAAGATGACCTTCTCGCAATTTTCGACACCTTGAAAGGAGGCTTCAATTCTTTTTGTCAATTCAGCTTCTTGTATCTCCCGTGGTGTATTCCATGGGGTTGGATTGCTATATCCGAGGCTGACCATCGAATGACCTTCACCATTTAATTGGATAATTCTTTCCTCACAAGCGACCACCCGTTCTTTGACTGCCATGTTTAATGTATCAACTATTTCGCTGGCATCATCATTTCCACCGGTAACATAACAGCGAAGGTTCGTATCTTTTAGTTTTTCTTCCGCCCATTGTATCCAGGCTTTCAGCCTTTCATTTGCTTTATCAAGATAGAGTCGATTTACCAATTCCGGATTTCCGTCCAGGTCTATATATTCCCGCTCACTCATCTCGCTGCTGTAGAATCCAAGCTTTGCCAGCCTGGAATTAAAATCAGGAAGATCGTCTTTTGTCAGGTGGTATTGTTCACTTTGGAGGGTTGCCCGGTACGAATTATTGCCCATTGCAATGATTGGAACTAGCATTTTCCCAGTTATGTCTCCTCCCAAGATCAGCGCATCTACGTTATAGAACTTACCAGCATTAATGAATTTACGAAATGTCGGTTCTGATCCATGTACATCTGTGGCAAAAAATAATCGATACCGGCTTGAATTGCTATTCTTGTTCCAAAAAGCCATCTATTCCTCCAGAGCAAAATAATTATTCAATTTCATCAACTTCCTGATACCACCTGACTCTTTCTCCGATTTTGGCTCGCAGCTTCCAAGCCAATGATTTACTTTCTTCATTAATTTTAGCAATGGCCTCGACAACCTGTTTATCTAAAGTAATTTTTTCCGAAGCACTTAATTGTGGATAACCACGACCCAATTCTGAAACTTTATAAAGATTCATGGTGATTGTACGCCATAACCCCCAATCTTTCGCGCATAGTTTACTTATTCTGGCGATATTGATCGTCTCATTATCTATATCACCCAAAGGATGTTCAAGAAGCAGCATCAAAGTATCGATGATATCTTTTTCGTTAATTTTGACGATCTGCATCTTCTCCAAAAGCATCTCCGCAAGAGGAATGGTGTGTTGATCCACACCAAGGCGCCCCACCCAGTTGATCTCATGGCAAAAGTTCAATCTATCAAAAAAAATATCTATGTGCATTTCTGTTGTTGGATGATTATAGATCAGCCGTTCCCCTCCAAAAAGGATATTTACGTTCAAATCTTCCTGGTATCCCAAACTCACTAAAAAGGTACCTATTTTTGACGCTTCATCACTATACCCCGCATAATCAATGTCGGTATAAGCACGTCCTAGTTGTTTTTGAAGGTGATCATATTTCTGACAATGTATGTGAAAAGCAAGGGAGCCCAGAACCCGCAAGGTAAGACCTTGTGCAGATGCCAGATCTACGATCCTAATCGCCTCGTCCTCAAACATGCGGCGGTTTTCATCACTTTGAAGGTTCATTCCAATTTGCGACATTATTAACTCCTAAGTATTAAACCAGGCTGATACCCTAGCTTTTTAGATAACCTTTTTCCGGCATTACATACTATGTAAATAAGCTCCTCACGCCTTTTTGGGGAACAACGTGCGGTGGGTGTGGAAATTGAAATCCCGGCAACAATGTTGCCCTCATGATTAAAAACCGGAGCTCCAAAAGCATAAGCCCCGATTTCAAAGTCCTCATCATCTTCAGCAAATCCTTGCTTACGGATTTCGGAAAGTTCTTTTCGAAATATATCCTTATTTGTTATCGTATTTGGGGTAAAGGCAGACAATTGAATTTCGTCTAAAATTTGGTTAAGCTGATCTTCAGCCATGAATGCGAGTAGAATCTTTGGAGCGGCGCCAGTATGCAAAGGAAGTACAGATCCGATAGGTGCAGATAACTGCAGCATGTTATCGCCCAGGTAACGATCAACAACTATCGCTGAAGTCCCTGATAAAATGATCAAGTAAGAACAGTCTCCAGTTTCTGCTGCAAGGTTTTTGAGCACTTCCTCGGCTTCACTACGCAAACTAATCCGTGACCGGATATTTTGACCGATTGAAAATAGTTTTTGACCTAACCGGTATGTCTCAGTTTTTGGCTCATAAACAACAAAACCGCGCCGCTCAAGCGTTTTAAAGATCCGAAACATTCGGCTGCGGTTCATATTAAACTTACGGGCAAGTACTGAAATGGAAAAAAACTCATCGGGTCCAAAAGCCATCGTATCAATGACATCAAGGGCAACATCCAGAATATCGATAATGTAACGGTCATCATCAAGCATGTCTGAACTCTTTTGTTTTATGGTATAAATCATTGTCTTACTGTAAAAATATTATAGCATACCAAATTTAATTAGCAAATAATTATCCTTAGTTGTTTATTAACATTATTCGAGCTAGCTTTTTTAGCCGCCAAACAAGCAGCATTTCCTTCAATTAGACTACGTGCAGGCTAGATTTCCCTAGCCTCATCTATATTCAATTTTCTTTCGTATGCTCCCAGGCTAACTTGAAAATCGATCAGTCGATGTCCTTCAAGCATGGTCAATGCTCCCCGCACAGGCACCCAACTGACCCCCATTTGATCTGCAATCTCGTTTTCTAATAACCGTGTTCCCTCAACCAGGGTTCCCGTAATAATTCCTTGTTTGATGTTTTGATATACCTCTGTAGCCAGACTTTTCTTTTCAATTTTTTTGAACCGGCAAATGGAGTTCATGGTATCCTTTTTTGATAAGATTCCCAGAGGAGACAATCTCCCATTAACATAATATTTAATTTCCTTGAAAATATATTTTTTGAGACTTTATCCACTGAATTATTCGCAATTTTTCGACCTGTATTTATCATGGACGATTCAATTCTTCGAAATTATATTTAATCTTCGCTATCCAATGGCTGTGTAAAAAAAAATAATTTCTTTTGCTGTCATTTGGAAATTATCCTTGGATGTATGGCACTGTTTGTGGTCCCTCCGGTAGTATGCAAATTTTCGCATTCTTGCCATATTTCCTGACCAAATCTGCAAGAGTTTTCTCCACAGAAGTAGCTAGCTTCAGTAAAACAACAGCAATTTGGCCGGCACTATATGGTGACTATCAATTCTACAACTGGAATGGACAGAACTGGACAGGTTTGCTTCGACTCGATTGGCACAATACTGATCAGCGGGATAGGTGGTCAGTCGGACATCATTTATTATGCAGATAAAACGGAAGAATTGCTTTATCAAGCAGGAAAGTTGAATTATACTTAACCCATGGATAGAAAAGCAAAAATTGTGGCCACCCTTGGCCCGGCTTCACAAGACGAGATAGTCTTTTCAAGGCTCGTTGACGCAGGTTTGAATGTTGCAAGATTGAATTTTTCTCATGGTACCCTGGATGATCATCTGAAAGCCATCAGGATGGTACGCAAAGTTTCCAAAGAAAAAGGGAAAGCGATTGCAATTCTGCAGGATCTGCAAGGGCCAAAAATCCGTATCGGCAATATTCCTGGAGGCTCGAAGGTTATTAAAGCTGGTCAACAATTGGATATTTACTTTGCTGATTCCTTGGATAGTGTAAGGCCATCACAATCGAGTAAAAATGAGTGGGTATACATTCCCATTCCGGAACTCCTCCCTAAATTAAAAACCGGGATGCGCATCCTTTTGGATGACGGTAATATCGAGTTCGTACTTTCCGATATCCACTCTGATAGCGTTACAGCAAGTGTAAACCTCGGTGGCATTTTGTCATCCAATAAAGGTTTTAACCTGCCAGGTGTTCCATTGAATTTTCCTGGTTTTACAGAAAAAGATAGAGAAGATCTTCATTTTGGGCTGGATAATGGTATCGATTATGTCGCAGTGTCGTTTGTCCAGACAGAAGATGATGTAATTACCGTCCAAAATGAGATTGCCCGCTACGCTCCCCAAAAAGCCAACACCCCTGTTATCGCAAAGTTGGAACGTCCGGAATCACTTGATAATTTAACGTCCATAATCAAAGCAGCTGATGGAGTAATGGTCGCGCGCGGTGACTTAGGTGTCGAACTACCGCCAGCCATGGTTCCTATCGCGCAAAAACGAATCATTCGCGAAGCTAATCTTTATGCCAAGCCTGTCATCACGGCCACGCAAATGTTGGATTCAATGATTCACAACCCTCGTCCTACCCGGGCAGAAGCTACTGATGTCGCGAATGCTATTTTTGACGGGACAGATGCAGTGATGTTATCCGGTGAAACTGCAACCGGAAAATACCCGCTCGAAACTATTCAGGTTATGGATTCTATTGTTTGTGAAGCGGAATTGAATTACAAGGAATGGACGATTTGCGCAGATCTGCCTGAGATGGACACAACAGAAGATGCAGTTGCCTTGACCCGGGCCTCCAGAGAGTTGGCGCGAGATCGGAATGTTTCTTCGATCGCTGTTTTCACCCACTCTGGAAGAACTGCATTGTTAATGTCAAAGGCGAAACCAACCGTTCCTACACTGGCATTTACACCACTTGAATCAACTTATAACAAGTTGGCATTATTCTGGGGCGTTACAGCTCACCTGGTGCCTTTTGCGTCAAGTGTTGAATCAATGATCTCCATTGTGGATGAAGCTATCATAAAATCTTCACCTGAAAAAACTGGTCAGCAGGTTATTCTAATTTCAGGTTTTCCAGTAAGTAAGATGCGCCAGCCTAATTTTGCTTTGATCCATACGATCGGCGAGCCGGATTAATTCTTTTGTTTTCTTTCACAATGATGAACAGCCAGGATAGTCACATCGTCTGATGGAATTTCCGATTCCTGAAATTCCACCAGGGCTTTGTCGATACTATCCAAAATAGTCTCCGGCTCCTGGTCTCTCGCTGCCATTATGGCCGCCTCAAGTCGGTGATCTCCAAAGAAGTCAGTCGCAATATATGCCTCGGTAACACCATCAGTAAAAAGAATCACTGTATCGCCACGTTCAAGCACCAGCTTATGATTACTCAAGGATAAACCTTCCATAATACCGAGCGGCATACCGCCTTTTAGCAACTTCTCCATTTGTCCGTCAGGATGCTTGCAAATCGGCAAATTATGACCGGCATTTGCATAAAAGAATTCACCAGACTTCAAATCTAGTAATCCCAAAAAAGCTGAAATATACATGCCATGCGGTGTATCGCGTAAAAGTAGCTCATTTACACTGGAAAGAATCTCGGCTGGGGTAACTAATTGCTGCGCCACTGTCCTCAACAAAGTTCGTGTAACTGTCATATACAACGCCGCAGACATTCCCTTATCTGTGACATCAGCTACGAGAATTGCCAATCTACCATCTGGCAATACAAATACATCATAAAAATCCCCGCCTACTTCTCTTGCTGGTCTCCAGCGAACATCCAGTTTCCAATTCTGGTGGGACGGAAGTTCTGAAGGCAGGAATGTCTGTTGAATTTCTCGAGCGATCTGGAACTCCCGTTCCAACCGTTCCCGAACGACAGCCATACTTTGCAAACGGTCGTTTTGGATGGCAAGAGCAGTCTGCTGTGCAATCCCAGTAAGCATTTCCAATCGTTTTTGTAAATACAACTTATCCGTTCCCGGGTCCTTAACTAGAAGAACGCCATACACTTCCCCCTTTACCGACAGTGGCATTCCAATCAGCAAGGGATCTTTATTTAACTCAAAGTTGTAATTGCCAGCCTCCGCAGGAATTTCAACGCTTGCCCAGCAAAGTGGATCATCAGGATTAGATGTGCAAATTGGAAGAACGCTCATCTTATCCTGCTTGCGAATGTATTCCAATAACGGGAATTGTATAGCTGAAACTTCCTGCTGGTTGGACTCTTCCAACAATTGCTTACGAATACCACTCGTATCCCCCAACCTAAAAATTTGGTCATCCTCATCCCACATGTATATGAGACAAAACTCCGAACCCACAAGTATGCGGGTGAGTTGGACGATGGACGCAAACAAATCATCAATGTCACTATGCGAAACAACTGTTTGAGCAACTTGGAGTAAAGCCGCAGAAATATAGGTTTCTTGCTGCTAAGTCTCGAGGAGTTTGATATTTTCAATTGCAATAGCTGTTTGATGAGCTATCCCCTGGATAATCGCCAATTTTTCGTTTTCAACCGGGTCTATCTCTACTGCCTTATCAGGAATTGAATAAGCTACTAAACAAGCGCCCAAAATGGTCCCCCGGGATACCAACGGAAGAAGAACCACCCGGCATTTAAGTTTGTTATCATTTTGAAGATGGATATTTGGAATGCTATCCTCAATGTTTTCAATAAATACAGCGGCTTTTGTATCCAGAATCTGCTGTAAGGCAGGGGCATCTTCAGGCTTTATCAAATAAAAAGATTCTTTTTCCTGTAAAGGATATTGAATACCATGTTCTGCGCTGAGTATAAAACTCGATAATGAATTTTCCCACATAAAGACAGCGCAGCTTTTAATTCCAACCAGCATGGGAGTAAGCCTGACAACTGCAGAGAGGAGTTCATCAATGGTGTTTAGCGATTGTGTGGCATCTGCTACTTGCAATAACACCGTCGATACCCACGCTTGCTCCTGGGCAGAAGAATACAGGCGTGCATTCTGGATTGCCACAGCGGCATAAGAAGCAAAAGTAGAGGTCAATTGTGATGATTCAATTCCGTACCGTCCGGAAGATTTATTTATCAAAACCAGGATACCCAGAGACTGGCTACCAACTTTCAAAGGCGCTGCAATCGCAGAATATTCATTGATATAACCCAAACTCCATCCTAGCGGTTCCATGGGATCACCTTCATTGCGGATGAGTGGTGAATCGTTATATATGGATTTCTTCAACCAGATGGAGGATTTTGGATTTTCATTAAAAGTTTTATTAACCAGATCGGGATCGACATTATGAACTGCGGCCAGCTCCAGGTTGTTTATCTCCTCTGTCAGATGCCAATTTGTATCGTTCAACAACCAGATCGCAGAAGCGCTACATGGAAGTATTTTCTCTGTTTCTAGAAGGATAACATCCATCAGGCGCTTGGCATCCATATTCGATGGAAGTAAGCCTGCAACCTCTCGTAAACTATCAGAAGCTTGGCGCCGCCACTTTTCAGCATTGTACAACCTTGAATTTCTTATCGCGATAGCGATTGAATCTGCCAGCGCTTCAAACAGGAATTTATCCTCTTCATCGAAGCGGTTGATTTGATCGCTTTGAATATCAAGCACTCCCATGACTTCTTCGGCAAAAATCAATGGGATCGCCATTTCTGATGACGTTTTAACTGGAATTAATGCGGATGGCCGATAGTGCTTATTACTGCCAACATCATTGGCGATTATGGTTTTTCTATTCCGTGCTACTAAAGGAATGATCCCATGGGTATCCTCTAATAAATACTCCAAGCCATCCTTGTTAAGTTTTTTACTCCGCTCTCCTGCACCAGCTTGATATTTTATCCTGCCAGGGTTGTCTTCAAGCAGGAATAAATGCACAAAGGGGTAGTGAAACTTTTCATAAATGATATCGACTACGTGTTGTAATAAACGATCAAAGTCCAGGATCGAAGATAATGCGCGTCCAACTTCCGCCACGATGGCCATTTCCTCAACCTTTCGACCAAGTCCGGCATATAGCCGGGCACCTTCTACTGCCAGAGCGATATTGTCAGCGAGGGACCTGAGTACCATCAGATCCATCTCGTGAAATGCATAAATATGATCGGATTGTATGTCAAGGACTCCCAGGATATGATCTTCCACCTTTATGGGGATTACTGCTTCCGCTTGTGTATGAGGCAATTTTGCATTAAATGAAAAACGTGTTTCCCTGGATGTATCATTGGCAACAATTTCAATGCCGGTATTAGCAACGGTCCCTACCAATCCTTTTCCTAGCTGCGTTTCAAAACCCGGTCCCGCATCTTTGTATTCAAAATCTGAAGCGCTGCATGCTCTGAACAGCAAATGGTTGGTACCAGGCTCTGTTGTAAATAATGAAACGGCATAATATTGAAATGATTTTTGAATGAGCAAGGTTACCTGATTAGCAAGGTCATCCAGGTTCTGACTGTTAGCGATCTTGGAACTGACAGATCTCACAAGTGATAATTGTTCCAATCTCCAGTTTTTTATTATGTTATGATGGCTGATGAGGATCGATACAGCAGCATTTGCACTCAAACCTTCAAAGTACTCAATTTCATCTTCATTCAATGGCTGGCTGTCGTTTCGAATAACTTGAATGACTCCCAGCAAAGTATCTTGTACGATGAGTGGATATGCCGCAGTATATACTGTCGAATTATTTGCATAGATCTTCGGATTTCCTGATTTTCCGATATAGCTTACCTTCCTTGCCTCCAGCGCATATTGCATGAGCGGTGATTGAGGTATTGAGGAGAAAAGCGACAGGTTATGCTGTCCGGGTATTCGCGAAATGATTTCATTAAACCAGACATCACCCTGGTATCTGTCATCCTTCTGAATGCATTTACAGATGACATCTGCCTGACCTTGTATGTCATTTTGCCTGAGAATTTCTTCACTTAGGTAGAGGAATTTCCGCCAGGAATGGATCTCGTGCTCAGGATACATTATGCCTGCTTATTACTTCTAATACGTTTGATCATAGTCAAGGTTGTGCCATTTCCTTCGCATGGGTCATACCTGACTTCATCCATGAGTTGATGGATAAAATATAATCCCAATCCACCCTCAGGACGTTTATCAAGGGAGAGATTTAAATTTGTATCTGGAATTCCAAAAGGCTTGAAGTAACATCCTGTGTCAACAATAATTATTCTCAATCCATCCGGTAATTGCTGACAAACACACTCGATCTCACCCAATCCTTCCCCGCCATAAGAATAATCAATAATATTGGTACAGGCTTCATCTACGGCTAATTCTACATCGTATGCATCATTTGTAGAAAATCCGGCATCTATCGCCGCCTGACGCACTTGTTTGTCAATTTTTGCCAGGCTTTCGTAGTTTGCCGGATATACGGTCATAGAGAATTTTTATTAGAGAGGTGTTTAGAACGAACCAACTGCTTCTGTCGGGTCCTCTGTTAGTTTAAAATATGGAATAAAACCAGCCAGATCAAGTGAAGACTTGATTCTATCTGCCACCCCTGCTAGAACGATCTCTCCACGGTTATAACGTTTACAGGTCTTTTGCGCATTTACCAGCACCCATAAGCCTGCGCTGGAAATGAATTCCAAATCTGTGCAGTCGATAACGATTTTATATTTGCTAAAATCAGTTATGGACTTTAGCGCTTCTGCCAACTGAGGAGCGGTTAAGCTATCCACTCTGCCAGTAATCTTTACAAGGTCGCAGTGTTTATATTGTTTCTTAGAAATTTCCATAGTTACCGATCACCTTTCAAGATAGTTTACAGAATCATATTATAACATGGTAGCCATTCTGTAAAATAAAAATGGAGATGAATTCTTTCATCCACCACATCCCTTAGGATGGCTAAAACATCATGTCATTGACTTCAGCCATTTTTTCGGGTCCAGGCCGCAACTGATGCGGTTCCATTCTATTTAATGGAGTCTCTGGCAGATTCTGCATATCCACCAGGGATGGAATATCAGGATTAATATATAGCAAGCCGGTGATCAACCAATTGTTGCGCTGGGCTTCTTCTAAAATCCTCAGAGCCTGCCATCGATCTGTTGGGTCATAATCAGTATCCAATTTCTTTAATATCACCAGGGAACCATCATGCATTGTGACCTCCCGGATGGACCCTTCCTCGAAATCTTCCACCATGATCTCATCCCTTGGCGGAATGAAAGAGATCTCATGCAAAGGCGCTTCATGATCCTTTCCCCAGGTATAAGAGTGTAATGATCCTTCCTGGTTGTTAAAGGTAACACACGGGCTGATGATATCTATCACTGCAATCCCGTTGTGGCTCAATCCTGCTTTGATCAATTCCTTTGCCTGGCGAGGATCGCCCGCAAAAGATCTTGCCACAAAAGTTGCATTGGAAACCAGGGCTTCCATGGCAATATCCACCGGCAGGTACGGGTTTGTACCCTGTTTTTTCAAGATCAATCCCTTTTCAGCCGTTGCAGAGAATTGCCCTTTCGTTAATCCGTAAACTCCATTATTCTCAACAATATACAACATGGGCATATTTCGGCGAACGAGATGCTTGAATTGTCCCATTCCGATACTTGCCGTATCACCATCACCGCTAATGCCAATTCCTCTCAATGTGATATCTCCGAATAAGGCGCCTAAAGCCAGGGATGGCATTCGGCCGTGCAAACCATTGAATCCGAAAGATCGGTTTAAAAAATATGTCGGGCTTTTACTTGAACATCCGATTCCACTGAACTTGATTAGTTTTTCCGGTCTTAAGCCTAATTCAAAACAAGCTGAAATGATCTGACTGGAAATTGAATTATGACCACATCCCTGACATAATGTTGATGGAGCGCCTCGGTAATCATTTTTTGTAAATTCAGCAGCAGTTTGAGCTTCCATTACTTCACCACCTTTTCACTGATCGCATTCACAATCCATTGTGCAGAAAGTGGCAATCCATCACTGTGCGCAATGGAAATTAATGAATCAGCATTTTCCGGGTATTCCAATTGTAAGATCTGGTTCATCTGTCCATCCCGGTTGATCTCCACAACATATATTTCCTCATGATTAGCTACGAATTCCCTAATGCTACTATTGAAAGGGATTGCTCTCAATCGAAGGTAATCCATTTTTATACCATTGTCTTTTAAAATTTGACGAGCTTCTTGGACTGCCGCGTCAGTTGAACCATAGGCAATGATTCCCAATATAACACCAGGTTCAGATTCTACCTCTGGTCCAGGAACCATGGTTCTAGCAGTTTCAAATTTCTTTTTCAAGCGCATCATTCCCGCTTCCCAAATCTTTGGTTCTTCGGTATAGTGAGCTTGATCGTCATGTCCTGTTCCGCGAGCAAAATAAGCGCTCATGGGATGTTGGTTTCCAGGGATGGTGCGATAAGGAATACCATCGCCATCCACATCTGCATACCTTGCCCACTCACCCTTTAACTTTTCGATATCTGCTTCCCATAAGACCTTCCCGCGATCCATCGGTCTGTCAGGATATTCAAACTTTTTCGTCATCCATTGATTCATCCCAAAATCCAAATCGGTCATTACAAATATTGGCGTTTGAAGTCTTTCTGCCAGGTCCAGCGACTTCCATCCGAATTCAAAACACTCAGTTACAGAACCAGGCAAAAGCAATACATTTTGCGTGTCTCCATGACCCAGAAAATACGCCAGGTTGATGTCACTTTGTGCTGTCCTGGTAGGTAATCCTGTACTTGGACCTACCCTTTGTACATCCCAGATGACAATTGGCACTTCAGAGTAATATGCCAAACCGGCGTATTCGGTCATCAAGCTCAAACCGGGACCCGAAGTTGCGGTCATTGATCGCAAGCCGGCGAAACCAGCGCCTATCGTCATCCCTATTGCCGCTAATTCATCTTCTGCTTGGATTACTACATAGGTATTTTTACCTGTTTCTGGATTTACGCGATATTGGGGAAGATATTCATTCAAGCCTTCAGGTATCGTGGATGCCGGTGTGATCGGGTACCATGCACTAAATTGAACCCCACCAAAAATGGAACCCAGCGCTGCAGCCGTGTTGCCGTCGGTCATAATATAGCCATCCAACGGTTTCATCTTTTCGACATAATAATGATCCGTTTTCTTCAAATTTTCAATCGTCCAGTTATAAGCAGCTTGAACAACATTGAAATTCGCATCTATTGCTTTCTGTTTCCCTTTGAAATGGAAGTCAATCGCATCGTGGATCGAATTCATGTCAATCCCAAGAATGTTTGCGACAACACCCACATAAACCATATTCGCAATATAATCGCGCAAAGCAGGAGAAACATCCGCTTCTTTGGCCAGTTTTCGAACAGGCATTGGATAAACTACGATATCATCTCTGGTAATCGGTTGTTTGATATCATCAGCATAAAATAGAATCCCGCCCGGGCATAGATATTCCAGGTCGGCGGCAAATGAGGCAGGATTCATACAGATCAGGATGTCGTCATTTTCCAATCTTCCGAGAAACCCGTCTTTATTAACGCGAATACTGTACCAGGTTGGAAGGCCTTGAATATTGGATGGGAACTTATTTTTCCCGGAAACAGGGATTCCCATCTTGAATAGTGCGCGCATGATGGTAACGTTGGCTGTTTGGCTGCCAGAACCATTCACTGTGGCAAAAGTAATACAAAAATCATTCACCTTGGTATTCGAGTTTTCAGAATGATTTGCACCGGTCATCTATTTTCTCCTGATTGAATGTCATAATTATTCAAACCTGCTCAATTTAGTGATGTGTGTACGTTTGGCAATCATTTCCATGTGTTCCGCGAAGGATTTATAGCCTGTATCCAGTTCTCCCTTGGCTATGGCATCCACAGTGAGCTGATGGTAAGCCCAAACCTGCTCAAGATATTGAATATCCGCATAAACATCTAGACCTACATCTTCGTATGCCTGCCAATAAGCTTCCAAAATTCCTGAAACGAAGGCATTATTTAGTTTTTTATACATGGAAAGGTGGAAATACTTGTGCTCGTCGTGGGGAATTTGAGGTGGTTTCCCTTTTAGTTTTGCAGTAGCAATCGAAATGATATTTTTGAGCTCTTCAATATCATTTCGATCGAGGCGGCTAACCGCTTCGATCCAATAGGCAGCTTCAATATGTTTCCTGAGATCAGCGAACGATTCAAACACGGATGAATCACTTTCAAGTGCATAAGTTAGGCTGGTCAAGATAGTTTTTGAGAAAGTATATGGAGTTTTTTGCATCCCGGTGCGTGGTTTCACTTCCACCAAACCCATGACGCGAGCAACTTCCATCTGCTCGCGTAGAGAAGCAACGCTCACTCCCAATTCCCGGCTTAATTCGATGAGAGAGGGTATTTTTTCATTTCCTGACGGTTCTAGGCGGCTCAGGTATTGCATAAAAGGCGATAGTCGTTGGTTTTTCCTTGATATTTTATTCATATTCATCGTCATAAATCTGATTAATCTGATTATTCAGATGAATACAGTATATCACGCAAAATATTACTATCAAGTTACATTATTCACCTATGTATCGATTATTCGATTGGGGTTTTTGAATTATTAACATAATCCATTGCAAATCCAGTCAATAGTATTACTGCAGTTTGCATGGCCGATTCGCTGAAGTTAAATTTCGGGTTATGGTGATGTTCAACCAACCCACCCTGCGGGTCTGCCGATCCAATTAGGATGTAGCAGCCAGGAATTTTTTCCAAAATAATGGCCATATCATCCGAGACCATCACCTGGTAATTTGTATCAATGGTCTGCTTGGCGAGTAACCTTTGTGCAGTTTTCAGTACCTCAGCTGCAATGGTCGTCGAATTGATGACTGCCGGAGTTAATGGGACGATTTCGACATCCACAGAACACCTCATAGCCTCAGAAGTAGCTTTTGCAATCTCTTTGATCCGCTTGATGATGATATCCCGGGTCTGTCTCGAAAAACTTCGAATAGATCCACGCAGAACAACCTGATCAGGAATAACGTTATGAGCATCTCCGGCATGAAATTCAGTGATACTCACAATTGCAGGTTCCAACGGAGATATGTCTTTGTTGACGATCGATTGTAAGTTGATCAACACTTGTGCGGCAGCGATGATCGGATCAACAGCTTCCTGGGGAATGGCGCCATGACCGCCTTTACCATGAACGATAATTTTTACCACATCCGCACCTGCCATTAGCGGACCTGGTTTAATTCCAACCCATCCCACCGGCTTTTCGTTCCATAGATGAAAAGCCAGTGCTGCATCAGGTTTCATTTCATTCAATAAGCCATCAGCAAGCATGGCTTCCGCGCCGCCCAAACCTTCCTCGGCCGGTTGAAAAGCAAACATTATCCTGCCGTGAAGATTTTCAATGCCCTCCGCCAACAATTTCGCAACTGTGATTCCAACCGCAACGTGACCGTCATGCCCGCAGGCGTGCATCACACCGGGTGTTTTGGATTTGTATTCTAATTCATTTTCTTCCTGGATCGGTAGTGCGTCCATATCAAACCGGAGTAATAAAGTTCTTCCAACCCGACCAGAATCCAGCAACCCTGTTACACCCGTTTTACCCACATTTCGGCGGACTGTATAACCGAATTCAGTTAGGTATGAAGAAACAACGTTGGCAGTACGAATTTCCTTAAAACCTAATTCCGGGTTCGTATGTATATCCCTTCGAAGCGTTTGCGTAAAAACAAAAGCGGCATTTGCCCGATCAGAAATTTCCACCATAGTTATCTCTTATACAATCTCCGAAAGCTTTCTTCATAAATTGGATTTTCCGCTGAACTGGATTCCACCCTGCGTTCTTGCATTTTTATAACAAATTCCCCTGGATCACCAATCTGGCTTTTATGCCTCAGCAATGCGTCCAGTTTAATATGCCAAAACGGCGTTATATCGATTGTAACCCCCGGCTCATGGGTAAGCGAAACCCAGACTTCTTCCGGTGTATGGGGTTGCAATCCTTCATCCAGTAGTTCCGGAAAATAGAAATGATTTCCTGCTGCAGGGAAAATAGCTTCAAGTGTAACCATTCCGGCATTCCGATGGTCAGGGTGATTAATATGTATTCCCCTAATAAACAGATTCGTTGGATCACTCGTTACAACAATTTGAGGCTTTACCATCCTTATGTGTCGCACGATCTCTTTTCGCATTTCAATCGATGGAATTACAAAACCATCCGAATAATTTAGGAAAGTAATATCTTTTACTCCCAATACATTGGCTGCTGCTCGTTGTTCGTTTACCCTGGTTTTCATCAGCTCTTCTGGTGGAATTGAAGGATCTTCAGATCCTTTATCACCTTTGGTTAGCAGAAGATAATTCACTTCATGTCCGGCTTCGATCCATCGCGTCAACGTTCCACCACAAAAAAACTCCGGGTCATCCGGGTGAGCAAGTATCACCAGGATTTTCCGGGGATTTTTCCAATTTTCAGGGAGTAAGTGTTTCATTAATGAGTATTTTCGGGTTTATTGCGATTTGGTCGGTTTCCCTTATACCCGCTCCTTCGTGGGCGCTGGTTTTGACCTGTATCTTCAGCCGGTTTTTGAATGTTTTCAGGCTGATTTGGGGATTTCACATTCTGTTCCACAGAAGCTGTTTCTTCAATTATTGTGACCTCATCCTTGGAAAACTCTCTCCTGCCAATCTCTGGAAGCTCAACGATTATCCGCTGTCGCAGGGTCATGATATCCACAACTTTCCCTTCACCGGCGGGAGTCATTACTTTCTTATTTTTTCGTGGTAGTTCCTGTCGCATTTCGCAATATTGACTATATTCATAATTTAAACAACAGCGCAGTCTGCCGCACATGCCGGTAATTTCAGATGGGGTTAGGGATATCCCCTGTTCCTTCGCCATACGGATGGAGATGGAACTGAACTCGGTTAAAAACCCGGAGCAGCATCGTTTTTCCAGACCACAAGCGCCGATTCCACTATAAATTTTTGCTACATCTCGTGGACCAATTTGCCGTAAATCAACCTGTGCTGGTGAAAAGACTTTTTGCATATCCTGTCGCAAAGATTTTAACTCCGCTTTTTCTTCACTTTCAGTACTGTAAGAAATGGATAAGCGCGAACCATCAAAGCTGTACTCTGCCATAATGATCTTGATGCCGCGAAGATTTAATCCTTTAACACGTTCGCGTGTTTTATCGGCTGCATCCGCTTCTTTCTGTTGCCAGGATTGACGTATAGCAAGATCTCGAGGGGTCGCAATCCGATCGATCATCTTTACCGAACCATCACCGGGTTGGGACGATCCCTTGGGAAAATCAATCACTTGCCCCAGCTGCCAGCCTCGAGCGGTTTCCACGATAACATAATCCCCTTTTCGAATATCTGCAACTTTCGCAGCATCGAAATGATAAGCTTTGCCCATAGGGTTAAAACGAACGCTTACTATCTTTGATTCCATGTTGGGATTATATCATGCCTGTATTATTGGCTCGGCTTCAACGAGTTTATCCGATAATGCAGCCATACTGACCTGGGCTGCTATTGTCTGGCTGATCTTATTCAGCGCCAAACCAGCTTTACTACCCGGATCAACTACCGCAACTGGTTTTCCGGTATCCCCGCCGGTTCTGATTTCGGCATAGATCGGAATGGACCCCAGGAATGGAATACCTGCTGTTTTAGCTAATCTTTCGCCGCCACCGCTTCCGAATATATCCATTCTAGAACCATCTGGAAGTTCAAGATAGCTCATATTTTCCACCACACCCAGGAGGGGAACATTCATCGCCCGGAACATTGCAACTCCCCGGCTTGCATCTTCCAGGGATACTTCTTGCGGGAGTGTGACAATAACGCCACCGGAAAGTGGGATTGATTGCGTCAGACTGAGCTGTGCATCGCCAGTTCCCGGTGGAAGGTCAATGACGAGGTAATCCAGTTCGCCCCATTCAACTTCCCCCAGAAATTGGCGGATTGCCGAATGCAGCATCGGTCCACGCCAGATCATAGCCTGACCCGGTTTTGCCATAAACCCAATGGATATGACTTTTACGCCATATGCTTCGGCTGGAATAATTTTCTTGCCATTCGAAGGAGGTAAGCCTGTGATTCCCATCATTGTTGGAATATTGGGGCCATAAATGTCCGCATCCATCAAGCCGACCTTGGCACCTGATCGCGCCAGGGAGACCGCCAGGTTTACCGCAACAGTGCTTTTTCCCACGCCGCCTTTTCCAGATCCAACTGCAATGGCATTCTTTACTGGTAATTCCATCATGCCCCGATTACGGCCATCGTTTGGCACATTTGAACCCATGTTGATTTTGATCTCACCAATTTCCGGAATTGCCTGTAATGCATTTCTAACATCGTTTTCAATTTTTGATTTCAGAGGACAGGCAGGCGTCGTTAAAATAATCGATACGCTGATGTTATTTTCTTTAATAACCAAATCTTTGACCATGTTCAAGGTTACAAGGTCTTTGTGTAATTCAGGGTCATAGACTTTGGATAAAGCAGATAGAACGATCTGCTCACTAATTACGGCTTTTGACATTAATTAATCCTTTCAGATACTAATAAACTTGACTTAATGGGAAGGTTTCCTTCACCTCTTCAAGCGCCTCATTATATAACCGAATGAGTTCTTCGTCATCTCCGCGGAATCGTTTTATGGATTGCTTACCGCATTGTGTACAACCTCGCATCCCTCTGAATGAATCAGCATCACAGGTGACACACCCGCACAATTTAATCATCATGAGCACAAAAGCCAGGTGTTCATGACTTGACGGCTCAGTGATCAGCACAGCATCAACCAGATGCTTCCAGTCCCCCCCCCGAATGGTATGCAATTCCGGTATCACCCTGGAAGGAAAAAGTATTTCGGTGTCGTCGTTATACATTTTCTTTGGCTGCCTGTGCGCTCAATTTTGCGGCTGCCTTGGCTGCCTTTGCGTCTTCTTCCGCTTTGAAATTTGCGGGTCGTATGGATGCATAGTATTCCAATGGCTTTGCTAATTTTTCAAGATCATAGACATGATTTTCCATCCGATTTGTTGTGGCAATCTCGTAGTCATGATCCATCTTGATGGCATCGAATGGACAATATTCTGCGCACAAACCACAGTTCATACACAGATCGACATCGATGTAATACTCTTTAGGTGAAGGTATTGGCTTTCCCGTCTCCGGGTCAGTTGTTCTGACGATCCAAATGCACTGTGGCGGACATACTTTCGCACATATCCCACATGATGTGCAGCGCATCTCCTTTTCGCCGTTCTCTCCGGTTTCATATACTAGAAATGGAATGTAACGAAACTCCTCCGGGACAGGCATTTTTTCTTCAGGGTATTGGATGGTAAAAATGCCTTCAACGTTACTGCTTCGTCGATGCTCGATACCCTCAGGGGTCCGGTATCGCTTCTTGCCCCATTTAATATCTTCAATATAGGTCATTACAAAGTGTCGGATGGTAACAACTAGACCTTTAAGAATTCCTAGTCCATACATAATATCTCCCTCATCCGCATTAACGGTCCACTTCTCCAAGCACAATATCGATCGAACCCAGAATGCTGACTACATCGGCAACTTTATTTCCAATGGACATACCGGCAAGGCTGGTTAAGTTGATGAAAGTTGGGGCACGAACATGATAACGAGCAGGGTTAGGTTTTCCGTTTGAGACAATATAAAAACCAAGCTCGCCTTTCGGACTCTCAATCCTGCCATATGATTCACCGGCTGGGACCCGCACCTGGTATTGTGATTTACCGGTCATGATCGGCCCATCAGGAATTTCTTTGACAGCCTGTTTAAGGATTCGTATGCTCTGCCTTATCTCATCCAGGCGCAGCATGTATCTATCAAAAATATCGCCATGGTAACGCACGCAGACGTCGAAATCAAAACGGTCATAAATACTGTATGGATCAGCTCGCCGCAAGTCGTATGGTACTCCTGAAGCCCTTAATAATGGACCAGTAGCGCTGTTGGCAATTGCCTGCTGTGGAGAGAGGACCCCGATTCCTTCAGTTCTGAATCGAACGATCTCGCTGTCTGTCAGGTAATAATCCAGCTCATCCACTTTTCTGGGAAGGCGATCGAGGAATTCCTTCAATTTATCCAAGACGCCTTCTGGAAAATCTCTAACCACACCGCCAAACCTGAAATAATTGCACATCATGCGCGAACCGGAGACCGCTTCGAAGATATCCATGATAAATTCACGTTCTTCCAGTGCATACAGTACCGGTGTGAAGAAGGCGCCTAGATCGTTTAATAGAAATCCGATTGCAACCAGGTGATTATTGATACGTGTCAGTTCAGCCATGATCACCCGTAAGTATTCAGCTCGTTCTGGCGGTACGACATTCATCAATTTTTCAACAGCCAGGGCATAAGCAAAATTATTAGTCATCGAGCAGATGTAATCCAGCCTGTCTGTAAATGGCATGTTCTGCAAATAAGTATTGCGTTCGCCAATCTTTTCGTGATTACGATGTAAATATCCCATCACTGGTTTTAAGTCAACGATTGTCTCTCCGTCTAGCACTGCAGCCATCCTGAATACTCCGTGAGTGGATGGGTGCTGTGGACCTAAGTTGACAATGATCTGGTCAGATTTAAAGCCTTCCTCATCGACATGCGAGATTTTCGTCAGGCTTTTGTAAAGTGTGTCTTCTCCATCTGGGATCCATTTATCTGGGTCAAATCCTACCGGAAAAGCCAGGTTGTCGTGTAAAAGGTTATGCTCTTCCGCCCTTGAAAAATTACCATCTGGCCAGCGGCTCTTGAAGGGTTTAACATCCTCTTCAAAAAATGGTTCTTTCCAGTCCTTCCTTAATGGATGACCTGCAAATCCTTCCCATGTTAAGATCCTTCGAAGATCAGGGTGACCTGAAAATTTAACACCCAGTAGGTCCCAGACTTCTCTCTCCTGTAATTCTGCTCCAGGAAAAACACTCACCAGGCTTTGAATCTCTGAATTCTCGCGGCTTAGCATGCACTTAATGGTTAGTGGAGAACCGCCGGTACTACGTTTGAAGTGATAAACCACTTCCATCCTGTCTTCTGGATAATAATCTGCGGCAGTTACCGATGTGAGGAAATCATAACGCTCCTGATGAAGTAAATATTCAGCAGCCTCTACGTTTTTCTCTGGTGGCACAATGAACCCTTCATATCCCGAACGCTGGTCAGGTGTGAACCAATCAGGAAAAATATCTTCAGTTTTTATTTCCTCTGTGATTGTTTGTTCCAATTCGTCACTCATTGGATTCCTCCCCGGAAACTGATGCAGTTTCAATTGGTTGCTGGGCAACTTCTTTAATTTGCTTCATTTTTCGCAGATCGATTAAATCCGGGCCAAGAATTGGAATGGGAATTGGTTGGGCTGGTTCCTTATGATACCAGTGTGCATCTTGCTTCAGCGTCTGTTTATCAATTACTCTCTGCAATTTGATCAATCCATTCAATAATGCCTGCGGAGTTGGCGGGCAGCCAGGGATGTAAACATCCACAGGCAGAAATTTGTCAATTCCCGGAACAACGCTGTAACCTTCCTTGAACGGTCCACCCCCTGAGGCACAGGCACCCATGGCTACTACGTATTTCGGTTCAGGCATCTGATTATATAACCGCACTAGTTGTGGAACCATCTTTTTAGTGACCGTTCCTGAAACCAGCATAAAATCTGCCTGGCGTGGACTTGGACGCATGACCTCCATGCCAAACCGGGAAAAATCGTAACGGCTGGCAGCAGTGCAGATCATCTCAATCGCGCAGCATGCCAATCCAGACATTAATGGCCAGAGTGAATTTCTTCTACTCCAATTGTAAATACGGTCGATTGTAGTGATTGCAATATGAGCTTTTAATTCTTCGGGGATTTCTGTACCGGGAGTATTCAATTGTTTAGTCATGGGTCTCTCATTTCATCGATTAATGAGTTTCAAATATATTGTACCAAATCATGCATGATAGTCAAGTTATAATTAAGTTAAATATATTTTGCTTAATTAAGCTATAATACTTGTATGAAGCGCCAAACCTCGGAAATAATCCTAGAATACCTGCGAGACCACCCCCCCGCAACTGCTGCAGAGTTATCTGGCGCCTTGCTGCTCACAAAAGCCGCTGTACGCTACCATCTGAATAAACTTCTTCGATTGGGATTGGCAAACAAACACGTGAAACAATTGGTCCCCGGAGCTGGCAGACCGGGTTATTATTTCACGCCTAGCTCAAAGTCTGGTTACACACTAATATCTGAAGTGCTCATGGATCAGTTGTTTTCTAATGCAACAGAATCCGAAGTTAAACAATTTGTTAGTAATCTATCTTCTCGGTTGCTTGCAAATTTCAATGGGATGGACTCCACTGGCGCTCAGCGTATTGGATTGGCTGTGCAATACCTGTCAGCACTGGGATACCAGTCCACCTGGGAAGCCAGACCTGCTCATCCAATCGTGTTATTAAAGCATTGTCCATACATAGAATTGGCTATACTTCATCCAATTCTATGCAGGATGGATTCGGCCCTGATCGAAAATTTAACAGGCTGGGCTTGCACCAATACTCAACGTTTAAGGGATGATGTCAGGTACATCCCATTCTGCATCTTTTCGCTTACTCCTCATACCTAAAGGTTTCGTTTGATGATTCTGGCAAGTGCAATTTTGGAATATACTTATCATACAAAAATATTCCTTAAGCATTACAATACTTATATGCTATAAATTTGGTATCGGTCAATAGAAATTTATATGATTTTGCCATATGAAATAATGGAGAAGATAACTTGAATGACCACACGAGTTTGAATAGTATCAGTGAAAATCCTGATGTTCCTACTATACTGCCAGAAGCCACGCTACAGGATCTTCCGCCGAAACTGCAACAGGCTGTAATTCAAGTCGGATGGAGTGAGTTGACACCCGTTCAGGCAAAAGCAATGCCTTACCTCTTCTCTCGCCGGGATATGATGATCCAATCACGTACGGGTAGCGGGAAAACCGGTGCATATCTTCTACCAATGCTTGAATTGCTGAACCCGTTACAAAACAATACCCAATCTCTTGTCCTCGTTCCAACACGTGAACTAGCATTGCAGGTGGAAAATGAAGCCAAAGCATTGTTTAACTCATCTGCCTTCAGGACAATTGCTGTTTATGGCGGCGTAGGCTATCGTGATCAATTCAAAGCCTTTGAAGAAGGCGTCCATTTGGTCGTTGGAACGCCAGGTCGAATTCTGGATCACTTACTCAGAAAGTCATTCACACTTGACCATCTGAAGATACTTATCTTTGACGAAGCAGATCGTATGTTGTCGATGGGTTTTTACCCTGATATGCGCAAAGTGCAATCTTACCTGCCAAAGAATTACATTCCCACTTATATGTTTTCTGCGACTTTCCCGCCTCAGGTTGTCAGATTATCTGCACAATTTATGCAATCTCCCGGTTTCTTGAACCTCTCCAGCGACCATGTTCATGTATCTGAAGTGGAACATGTCTATTATTCTGTTCCCGGTATGGACAAAGACCGCTCCCTGATTAGAATTATTGAGGTCGAGAATCCGCTTTCAGCATTAATATTTTGCAATACGAAGATACGTGTTGAATATGTAACCACTGTTTTACAACGATTTGGTTATGATGCCGATCAATTAAGTTCTGACCTTTCACAATCAGCTCGCGAAAAAGTAATGGAGCGCATCCGTCAGGGAAATCTGCGCTTTCTGGTTGCAACTGATGTCGCCGCCCGTGGCATCGACCTGCCAGAACTTTCCCATGTCATTCAATATGAACCCCCCGAGGACATTGAATCATATATCCATCGCGCTGGAAGAACCGGACGTGCAGGCGCTAGCGGCACAGCAATTTCTCTGGTCAATACCCTCGAAAAAACCAGTCTGAATCGTATTGAGAAAGCATATACGATCAATTTCCATGAGCTGCCACTTCCGACAGACGTAGATGTGGAAAAAATAGTTTCGGAACGGATCATCGCCCTGTTGGAATCTCAACTACGCAGCCGGGATAAACTTCAAACCGAACGAATGCAGCGTTTTTCACGCCTTGCAAATGAGCTTGGCGATAACAACGAGGAAAAGGATCTTCTAGCAATGGTGCTGGATGACTTTTATCAGTCAAATTTCCACCCCAACTTCACTGTTTCTGATAGCGCCCCGGCACAGGAAAGACAAAAGCAAAAAAAATCCGGGTCCTCCAGCTCCAATAAATGGTCCAGAAGATCCGGTAAAAAGCCACCCAACCGTTAGATTGGCTAGTCTTACTCCACCGTAACTGACTTCGCCAGGTTGCGCGGCTGATCAACATCTAATCCGCGTAATGTAGCAATATGGTATGCAAGTAATTGTAATGGGATGACTGTCACAACCGGGCTTAACATCCACGGAACTTTTGGAACCCACAGCACCATATCCGCCAGTGATTTTATTTTTTCATCTCCGTCAGTTGCCACAGCAATAACCTGCCCACCGCGCGCCTTTACCTGCTCGATCTGACTGACCATCTTCTCATACCATGGGTCGTCTGGCGCAATCACGATTACAGGCATCTCTCGGTCAATCAATGCGATCGGCCCGTGCTTCATCTCACCCGCAGGATATCCTTCCGCATGGATGTAAGAAATCTCTTTTAATTTTAAGAGCTCCCTCAAAAGCAATAGGCATATTAATTCCTCGTCCAAGGTAGAAGGCCGCTGTTACATCGCGAATCGCCATGGCTGCCTGGATGGCTTCGTCCTCTCGGTCCAGGCATTGCCCAACCAGGTCCGGTACCAATCTTAAGTCTGCAACAAGGTTTTTTCTCTCATCCGGAGTGATTGTTTCCCTCAGGTCTCCCAGTAAAACAGCCAGCATATACAAGTCAACAAGTGGTGCAGTAAATGCTTTTGTACTGGCCACGCCAATTTCTGGACCAGCTTGCATGGAGATAAATCCATCCGCAATGCGCATTGCCTGTGAACCAATCGCGTTCACAATCGACCATATGACGGCGCCGCGTTTGTGAGCCTCTTCCATCGCTGCAAGTGTATCGGCTGTCTCGCCACTTTGACTGATTGCCAGAACCACGGTGTCTCCATCCAGGATCGGGTCCTCGTAGCGGAACTCCGATGCAATGCGTACCTCCACCGGGATGCGTGCAATTTTTTCGATCAATATTTTGCCTACGATCCCGGCATGAGAAGCTGTTCCGCAAGCTGTTATGTATATTCTCTTTATTCTGGAGGCAAGTTTCGAGTTCGAGGTTAAGTTCCTCAAGGTAGATCCTGCCTTCCTCAAAATCTACTCTACCTGCCAGGGTATCAGTAAGCGACCGCACCTGTTCAAACATCTCTTTTTGCATAAAATGCCGATACTCGCCTTTTTCTGCCGCGATCGGATCCCAACCAATGGTACTCACCTGAGGTTTCACTGGTAATCCTTCCAGTGTCGTTACATTCACAGAATGGCTGGTAACAACCGCCATTTGGCCACTCTCCAGGAAGATCATCTGGCGGGTGTGTTCCAAAATCGCAGGAATATCGGATGCCACAAAGTTTTCATTTTCTCCGAGGCCTATTACGACACCACCAGCATTACCAATCCGGGCTGCGATAATCTTTTCTGGTTCCCAGGCGGACATAACCACGATCCCATGAGCGCCTTTCAAACGGGCTAATGTCATCGTTACTGCCTCTTCTAGGGATTCTGTCTCATGATAAACTTTTTCGATAAGTTGAACGATGGTTTCTGTATCAGTCTCGCTTCTAAATTTGACCCCGGCCGACTGTAATTCATTTTTAAGTGACCGAAAATTCTCGACTATTCCATTGTGAACAATTACGACATCGCCGTTGCTGCTGAGGTGCGGATGTGCATTCTGTTCATTTGGAACTCCATGAGTTGCCCAACGTGTATGCCCAATCCCAACATTACCATGCACTGGTTCCTGACGCACCTTCTCTACCAGGTTATCCAGTTTACCTGCATCGCGTTTTACAACGATCTTTCCGTCCTGATAAACAGCAATTCCAGCCGAGTCGTAACCCCTGTATTCCAGTTTTCTCAGTCCGTTTAATATTATGGCAGTAGCATCTTTACTGCCGATGTATCCAACAATCCCGCACATGGCGCCTCCGATAAGCAAGCATTCACACCGAAAATAATCGATGCGCTTGTGACTTCACCATTTATTGGTGAATTGGTTTGTTTTCTGGGGATTTGGTGGAGTTTCCTCCAGAGGGCTTCCGCTGATCTTTCGATTTTCCCGGTGTGCCGGTTAGCTCCAACTTGCGTTGGAGAACCCTCTTCCTCGTCACTCTGATGGCTCAGAGCCATGCGCTTATTCCAAAAATCGCTCCAGTTATCAATTGCTCGTATTATACCGTAATTAATCAGGGTTTTGCGTTGCGTAATCCTCCGGAGTATCCAAATCTGCCAGGATTGTATCATTCTCTACCAGTACATACTGGATGGTGCTCTCATGCATTCTGATAAAGTCCCGCATGGTATTGCCTTCTTTCAATTCAGATAAGGAGCGCCACAGTTTTGATGGAATGATCCATGGGTGGCCTCGCCGCATTTGAAAGCTCGGAATGCACAATTTTTCAGGATTCTTCAGCCATTCATTCACGACAGTTCGGATGGTTTCCATCTGCATTTGCGGTTGATCACCAAGCGCCAGCAACACAGCATCCACCTTTCCAGTTAAAGCACCTAACCCGGTGAGCAATGAAGTCACCATATTTCCATTCGTATAAAGCGGATTATATATCGCTTGAGCTGGTCCAGTTTTGAGCATTTCTCGAATTTGTTCAGCTTCCCTTCCGATAACCACGACGATCCGATCCACCTCTACTTTGATCAACGTATTCACAACAGTCTCGATCACTGTCTTCCCAGCCCATGGCAAGAGCATCTTTTGCTTGCCCATTCTGCTTGAAAGTCCTGCCGCCAACACGACTGCACCCAATCTTAATTTGCCTTCAGGCTGCATGAATACATTTCTCCAAATCTTCGGGGGTATCTATATCGAGTAATAGCCTTTTATCCAGCCACGGTATCCAGCTATGCTTGAAATGGCCCATGATCCCCCTGCCACCCATCTCTCCAGAAAGGCTCATTAATTCTGTGAATGTAACCCGATCAAATAATGCAGGGTTAGATCGCGTGTCATCCACCATTGGCGCTATGATGGGAACCATGCTTGTAATATGTTCAGCAACAATTGTATTAATAAGTTCCACCGGAACAAAAGGTTGGTCCACCAACATAAAAACTGCCGCTCCACTTCTGCTGCCTAGCAGTCTCAAACCCGCTTTGATGGATGTGCTTTGGCCATTTCGCCAATCCGGATTTTCGGCAACTTCAACATCCAAAGAGCGGATTGCCTCTTTCACCAATGAAGCTTGATAACCTGTAACAACGATTATTGGGGCTAAACCTGCTTTGTTCGCTGTAGTAATCGCTCTTTCCAAAAGGGTTTCCTCCTGGAATTCCAGCAATTGTTTCGGCTCCCCATTTAACCGGGTCGACCCTCCTGCAGCGAGAATAATCCCTGCTGTGTTCTCCACCCGGGCGATAATATCAGGCTCAGGTTTTCCAAGGCCTATCGTCCCGATCAGTACTTGGTCGTAATAATCCTTACAGTAAATGGCTATGCGCATTATTTCTGAGACTTGTTCTACTGCATCAGCTTGATTGAAAATCAAGATTCGCCTTGCTCCAACCGGAATTCTTTTTAACCCGCCAGTTTCATGACAAAGGATTTCCTTCATACTATTTGGGGTAATCTCCTCGCCCGGTTTGATCCCCGATAATTTTGCATACTCTTCTGACCGGAAAACGCTCTTTTCATCCAGATTTTTCCCCACAGCGGAGAGTCCTGCCATGACAATTACCGTGTCCACCCAATCAGGAATCACAGGCTCATTTATTCCTGGCGCTTTCAATGGTAGCATTCTCGCCCCATCCGCTTCGATCAGGACGGAGAATTCAAATATTTTTGAAGCAGCACACAGAGCTGATAATTGCTGTGCAGTTAGGCTGGTCAATCGATTGCCATCCAAACTTGGACCAGTTATACAAGTTACTTTCTCTAAATTCCCCCAATCCATTTGCATTATGTCTTCATCCGCTTCAATAATGCTTACTTTGTTCACCCGCTCAACTTGATCTAATCCGATGTGGGTCGTAGTTGTGAGCACAACTTTGCCAGAACAACTTTCAGCCAACCGTAACATAGTGGTTGTCTTTCCACCAGCGCCAACAACCGCTATACGACATGGCTCCGTTAATCGTAAAACTTCATGAAATTTCATGGTGTTCGCAAAGCAACTGTTTCCTGAAATCAATCTTTGAAAGTATGGCTTCCAGAACGCCGCCGCCAACAGCCAGCGCTTTATCAGAAATCATTGTTGCCAGTTCAGGCAACCCGCGTGGATCGAGATCTCCGATTTTCATCCCCGCTTTCACAGTAATTCCATTTCGTAATAATCCACGAATAACCCCATCAAACTTCGCATGTATTTTTATACCTGCCACCTCACCAATTTTATGACCGGTAGGTACACAATCACATATCTCAGCCAGAGTAATCAGGTTTCCATTAGCCGGAGCGCGAATCACCCGATCTGCTGCATACTGTTTAACCTGTTCCGGAATGCCCGTATCAGCTTCTGTCCCTCCCTTCCAGATCACTCTTCCAAGCTTTGCCCCACGATTGGTTTCAATGACTGCATCGCAGTTTTTTCCGGCATCAAATCCGGGACCCATTCCGACAACAAATACCCCTTTAACCCTGTCCAACTTTGAAGCGCTTTTTAACATGCGTCCATCGATTATGACTGTTGGAACCATGGATTGCATAATCTTAAGGTTAGGGTCCACCATTACAGCAATCTCTGTGTTCTCCATCACAACTCTGGCTGATGATGCATCCATGACCAATTTTGCTGTTAGATCATCTACAGTGATCGATCCAAAATGAACCGCGGATGAAAAGCTGACCAGCCTTCGTACACTCAAAGGATCAGGAAGTTCAGTGATTAAACAGGCGATACCACAGCGATTCAATCTGTAGGCAACCCCGCTAGCCAGATCACCACCTCCGCGGATCAGAACAAAAGGTTTGAATTCTTGGATCTTTATAAGTTACCCAATCCTTCCAAAACCCGTTCTGGTGTAAGCGGAAATTCATCAAACCACACCCCGGTCGCATCATGTATGGCGGCTGTAAGTGCCGGCACAAATGGGATGTATGGCATTTCCCCCACTCCGCGCGCACCCCATGGACCCCTTGGATCTGGATATTCCATAATGATCGAGACAACTTTTTCTGGAATATCCAACACGGTCGGAATAAGATAAGTGGATAATGTGGAGGTTAATACCTTGCCATCACGCTGGATAAAATTCTCCAGAACGCCATATCCTGCCGCCTGCACAATTGCCCCTTCGATCTGGCCCCGTACTAATTCTGGATTCACAGCCTTCCCCACGTCATCTGCGCAGATCACATTTAAGATGTTGATCAATCCAGTTTCGGTATCCACCTCCACTTCAATGGCTTCTGCGACATACCCATATGAAAAATTGGGTTCGCATTTTCCTGTTTCCGGGTCGAATGGGGTGGTTTTAGGCGGGATATATACATATGTAGCTATGGCAGGCCGTTCCTCATTCTGCCATTTTTCCAGCGCCAATCCAGCCGCGCCACGTATGGAGTTCCCAGCCATGAATGTCATACGGGAGGCAGAAACACTGCCTGAACTTCCAGAAGTTTCTGTATCCGACATATCCAATTCCACTTTGTCAAATGGAACTCCACAGGCTTCTGCAGTCATCTGAGCAAAAACAGTATGGCTACCCTGTCCAACTTCTGCTCCAGCATGGTGCAGAATTACCTTGTCTATGGTGGTATTGCCCCGAATTTCAATGGTTGCTGTGCATTGCTCTGGCGCTCCAAATGAAAAACCGACATTTTTATAGCCACACGCAAATCCGATGCCACGTTTCATGAATTTCCTGGTTGTAACCGCGAAACCGCCCGGCCGAATCCATCCGGTCTGAGTTTTTTCCCATTCAGCAGCCAATGCGCATTTTTCAACTACCTTATCCAGGCTTACTCCAGCTGGTAGCTGAGATCCTACGGATAAGAAAGAACCTTCTTTGAGCAGGTTTTTCATCCGTAATTCAACCGGATCCATTCCCAATTTTTCTGCTAGTTTATTCATTTGAGATTCTGCGGCAAAGGTGCCTTGCGGACCGCCAAAACCCCGAAATGCGCCGTTTGGCAGATTATTTGTATAGACCGCGTATGAATCAACCTTAACATTGGGAATATCGTAGGCGCCCGTACACATAAGGGTCGCATTTCCCATTACTTTCGTGGATGTATATATATATGCGCCACCATCTGCGATCAACTCAGCTTCTGCCGCGATCACCTTGCCTTCTTTGGTAGCGCCCCATTTTGTCTTGATAATGTATGGGTGCCTTTTATGATGTCCGATCATGGATTCTTCACGACTCCAGATGATCTTTATAGGTCTTTTGATCCCTCGTTGATCTAAGCGCCAGGCAGCAAGTGCTAATACGATTTGGATCGACATATCCTCCCGCCCGCCGAAAGCCCCCCCTATGGCCGGGTAAATGACTCTGATCTTTTCCAATGGCAGGTTGAGTGAGTGTGCGATTTGTTCCTGATCCTCATGTGTCCACTGGCCGGCTACATAAAGAATAATTTTGTCTGCCTCATCGACGTAGCAAATACCTGCCTCAGGCTGTAAATATGCGTGCTCCTGCACTGGTGTATGGTACTCACCTTCTATCATGACATCTGCTTTTTTAAATGCTTCATCCACATTCCCATTTCGAATTCTGTAATGACCAAAGATATTCGAGCCGCGATCAGGGTGCAGCAGATTTGCCTCATCATTCATCGCAACAACGCTGTCGGTGACCACCGGTAAATCTTCGTAATCCACCTTGATCAATCTGGCAGCATGTTCAGCAATTTGCTCTGTTTCTGCTATGACCAGTGCGACCTGATCGCCAATAAACCTGACCCGATCAGCAAATTCACGGTTGGAGCCTGGTCCGCACAGGACCGGCTGATCTGGGGAGATCAAACCATAAACATTATTCGGCACGTCTTTTGCAGTAAAAACTGCCAGTACACCTTGATATTTTTCTGCTTCTGTAACCTCAATTTTCCGGATAATTGCGTGAGCTCTATCTGAAAATAATATCTTCATATACGCCTGACCAGGCATATTAATATCGCCCGGGTATTTAGCTTCGCCCTTTACTTTACCAAGCGCATCAACTCGTTTGATGGATTCTCCAACAATGCTCATAAAAACTCCGCTCCTGAATTTTTTTCTTTTAGAAGAACCAATCATTACCTTTTTTCTTTTTTAACGGTGGCAGGTCTGGGGGTATATAACGTTTCGGACCAAACAAGCCATTGAGGAAATAAGTGATCAGCATGAATATTGTATAGAAAACAAAGGAGAAAGCCAGTGTCAACCCGATTTTGACCAAAATAAACGGGTCCAAGCCCCATCGATAGAATAAAAATTCCGATGGAATTGGAAACCAGCCATTCTTCGCATTAAAATCTAAAAATGTGATGGCTGCCGCGTATCCCATGATCGGCATCAGGACCATTAAAATAAAACCGATACCCCTCCATACCGGGTGCATAGCCGCTGCCTCTCTGGATTGAGTTTTTTTCTGAAACATTGGAGAGTTTTTATTCATAACTCCTCCTCCCCTGCCTTTTCTATGGCAGTAATGATCTTATAGTAACCTGTACACCTGCACAAGTTACCAGTGATTGCTTGCTTAATTTGGTCCCGGTCCGGGTGCTCTTTTTCTTCAAGCAGTTTCACTGCAGACATGATGAAACCTGGAGTGCAATATCCACATTGAACCGCATCCTCATCAATAAATGCCTGTTGCACGGGATGAACGTCATCACCTTCTGCCAGACCCTCAACCGTAACAATTTCTGCACTTTGAGCACGTTCAGCAGGGACCAGGCAACTCATGACAGCCAGTCCATCCAGGAAAACAGTACACGCGCCGCATTCACCCTCGGCGCAGCCTTCTTTTACGCCGGTTAGCAATGCATTTTTACGTAGTAGGTTGAGCATGGATTGATCAGCGCCCCCACCTAGAGCTTTCTTTTCTCCATTAATACACGTCGAAATCTCGCTATTGCCTTCGATAATATGGCTCGTAGCTAAGGTAGCTGGCAGGAGATTCTTACCCCATAACAGTATTGGGTCAAGCGGCAGGGATTCGTCTTCTTTGCCCTCCCTGATAGCCTCAAAAGCGCGCTTGCACATCACGCCGACAATTTTATGGCGATATTTTGCCGAACTTCGAATATCATCAATCGGTCGGGATGCAGCGGACGCTGTTAAAGCCAAGGTTTCCAGGTCCACGCCTGTTTCAATATTCTTGCCCTTGAGGTATTCTTCCGACTGAACGGCATGAATTATCGTAGGCGCAACCGCGCCAAGCGTTATGACTGCATCCAAAATTTCATTATCTTTCAATCTTAAGATCATCGCCAGATTAAGCACGGATATCGCTTGTGCTTTTCGTAAAGCGAATTTGATAAATACACCTTTTTGATCTTCAGACATTGCCGGGAAGGTTATATCGATCAGCATTTCGTCAGGTTGTAATACTGTTTTTCGCACCCCAGTATAAAAATCTTCTAGAACGATGGTCCGCTTCCCCCTTACCGATTCAACGATTACACTGGCACCGAGAGCGATCAACGGGGTGATGGTATCATTCGCAGGAGAAGCTGTCACCAGGTTGCCGGCGATCGTCCCGCGGTTGCGTATTTGCGGTGAACCAACATTCCATGCTGCCAAAACCAGGGGCAGTGCTTTATCTTTCAACAATTTTGAGCCAACCACCTCATTATGAGTAACTCCGGCGCCAATGTGGATCTGTCCATTTTCATCTATTGAAATACACGAAAATCCCGGTAACCGACTGACATCTATGACAGTTTCAATCTCCTTGCGCAGGCCGCGCTCGATCTCCAGCATCAGGTCAGTGCCACCGGCAATGATCCGGGTTTTGCCCGGGTTATCAGCTAAATGCTTCAGCGCTTCACCTAATGAGGCGGGGATGATGTATTTCTGCCACATGGTTCCTCCAGGGATTACTTTTTTGCTTTCAACGTCATCCGTAAACCGGATGCATCATTACGAAGCATCATAATCTCTGCCATGATGCTAACCGCTATTTCTTCTGGTGTTTCAGCTTTCAATTCCAAGCCAATTGGACTGATTACTTTATCCAATTTTTCTTCAGGATAACCTGCGTCAAGCAGATTCTTACGGGTTGCCAGCCAGCGTCGTTTCGAACCAATGATCCCGATGTATGCCGAATTCGTTTCAATTAATGCCGGGAGGCCGGGAGTATCAATAGCCACTCCACGGGTAGTCAGAACCATATATGTTTGAGGGTTGATCTTAACTTTAGTGGGAATATCTGTCATGTCGCAACAAACATAAGTATCTGCTCCAGGTACTGCATCTGCATTACAATATTGCTGTCGATCATCAGAAACTACAACCCGGTAACCGAGCCACTTCGCCAGGTGGGCAACTGTCTTTCCAACATGCCCTCCGCCTATAATGAGTATTGTGGGTTGAGCCAATAATGGTTCCACAAAAATCTCCACCTGACCACCACAAATTCCTGGGTCGCCTCTGGTTGGGTCTATCATATTGTAGCTTAAACGTCGTGTTTTACCATCAATAATGGATTGCATGGCTTCTTCAATAACACGATTTTCAATTTCTCCGCCACCAACGGAACCAGTGAGCAAGCCCGTTACCCCGACTAACATTTTACTGCCAACATGTCTGGGAACAGAACCATGACTCTCAATGATGGTGCACAGCGCACAAGAATCATTGTTACGCTGCATATCGAGAATCGCCTCGTGTATGTTCATTTACTCCTCCAATAAGCCAAGAACTACCGGTAAAAGTTGTTTCTTGCGGGATACAACCCCCTCTGCCAACCGGGTGCCATCTAATTGGGGTGGATATGGTAATCCATCCAGGATAGGTGTATCACCCGCGAGTAGTAAGCGGCTGGATCCGCGCACAACATCTGTGACCATCAGCATCGCAAAATCCAGGCCTTTTTTATCTTTTAAATTTGCCAGCGCAATCTTAAGGTTATCCAGGTGTTCAGAAACCTGAAGCAGGTCGCTTACTTCTGCTTGGGCAATCGCAAACTCCAATCCTCCGACTTGATATACCTTCATGTCATTAGATACGATCTCTTCCGGCGTCCGTGAGGATAAACCAGCGCCAGCATTTAAAACCTTTTCGCCAAAAGTTTGGATGGACTCGCCATTCAACGCTCTGCCTGCTCCGAAGGCCCAGCGCGCCATTCGATCCGCCGCAGATTTGTCCCTTTTGGTAGTTGTCGGTGAGGAAAGGATCAGGGTATCCGATAAAAGACCGGCTAGTAAAATGCCGGCAATGTCCGGAGGCAGACTTAATCCAGATTCTGCTACTCTTTCCGAGACAAGTGTACTTGTACTACCCACGACATCCACGCTGAATCGGATCGGAATGTGTGTGGAAGGATTTCCGAGCCTGTGGTGATCGAGGATTTCGATCAATTCGGCTTCATCGAGTGACCCCAGCGCCTGGTGTGCCTCATTGTGGTCCACCAGGATGATCTTCAACCTGGGTGGATTTAAAATATCACGTTGGCGGCATAATCCAGCATATTTTCCATTATCATCGATCACCAAAAACTCATCGCGTTCTTCTCGTAAGATCCTGTTCAGGCTGTCTCTTATCCGGCTGTTGGCTTGAAAACACGAGATCTGCTGCTCAGCAACTTCCCGGCTAGGAATTTGCATTAGATCGCTGATTTTTAGGTCTCTTTGCCGTTTGGCAACGCCAAGCTCCCTCAAAAGGAATTGAAAAAGGGAACCAGAAGATATCAATCCAAATACAGAGCCATCTTCGTTGATAACAGGAGTTACGCCGCCGGTCCGGCTGGCGATCGCCCAGGCATCCCCCAGGGGTTGATTGGGGCCAACTGTATCCAACCGTCGCATCACCGAGGAAAATCGGGGAGAAGCATCTGTTAACAGCATCGGCGCCTCAAGACCAAGAAGTTTCAACACCCAGGAAGTTTGCGGGTTAACAGCCCCAGCCCTGGCGGCGATTGTATTCATCCCTTCCCGCTCACGCAGGAGCCATGCGTATCCAATCGCGGATGCGATCGAATCTGTATCCGGGTTTACATGACCAATGACAAATATTTGGTTTGAGCTCATTTAACCAGCGCCCTCCATACTCGTTCAGGTGTTGCCGGTATTTCTGTTAAACTCGCTTCGCAGGCATCCATAATCGCATTGCCGACTGCAGGAGCCACACCATCCAGAGGTATCTCTGCCACAGCCTTAGCGCCGAATGGATGGGATGGCTCAAATGTTTCAATGAATAGGGTTTCAAGCTCCGGCATTTCATCAGACCGGAATAAGTGGTAATCGATGAAATCTTTTTGCTGAGCTTCTCCTGCGGAATTGTACGTCATTTCCTCGTTGATCGCATATCCCAACGCCTGGGTCATACCGCCTTCGATCTGGCCGGATGCAGTGACTGGGTTGATGATCACACCCGAATCTACCGCCATGACCAGTTTTTCAACGGTTACCTGGCCGGTCTGTGTATCAACAACCACCTCCGCAAATTGCGCGGCAAATGGCGGAGGTGAGACTGGGGATACATAAGACGCCACGGCCATGATCTGTTCCTGGTTTTCGTGGTGCAAGGCATTATGGGCAATATCCTGCAGAGTGATCGTTCTTCCATCCGGGGCAACTGCTTTCGAATCAGCTAATCGCACCACCTCCGGTAATACCTTACCGGTGCCCTTCACATTATTGAACATATCAGCCGCTCGAATTTTGATCCTCTCCGCAACTTTTTGTGCGGCTCGGACAGCAGCCGTTCCTGATATATAAGTCGTACTGGAGGCGTACGCTCCTTTGTCGAAAGGTGTGAAATCCGTATCCGACGAATATACGATCATGTCTTCAATGGGTATTCCCAGAACTTCTGCCGCCATCTGTGCCAGGACAGTATCCGAACCAGTCCCGAGGTCGGTTGCTCCGATCAGCATATTAAATGACCCATCGTCATTCATTTTGATGGAAGCGCCGCCCATGTCAAGGTATGGAATCGCCGTGCCTTGCATCACCGTGGCAATACCGATCCCGCGTCGAAGATGAGGTTTGCCAGGGATGATGTGCCAATCAGGATTTCGGTATTTTGCATCCCAACCTATGACTGCTTTGCCCTGGCGTACGCAATCTTCCAATCCAACTGTGTGGACGATCTCCGGTCTGGGTTCACGACCTTCACTCCATGACTTGCTGAACGGATGCAGTTCCCCGGATCGCAAGGTGTTTTTTAGCCTGAAATCGATCGAATCCATGCCCAGGGTTCTGGCGATCTTCTCAATATGCCTTTCAACCGGCCAGTATCCCTGCGGCACCCCATAGCCGCGAAAAGCGCCGGAAGGCGGGGTGTTTGTGTAAACAACATCCGCATAAAAACGAATGTTTGGATCCTTACGATACTTGCCATCACCTACATACAAAGCCATCGCTTTGTGTCCGGTATTACCGGTGACTGTCAAAGCGTGACAACCATAAGCGCCGGTGTCCGATAGGGCATACATTTCGTTGGCTGTGATGGTTCCGTCTTTTAGCACACCAGTCTTCAGATGAATTTTCATGGGGTGCCTGGATCTGGATGCCGTGAATTCTTCTTCACGAGTGTATTCGTAATAGACTGGACGACCAGTGGCTATCGTTAAATGCGCAGCAACATCCTCAATTAGGATCTCCTGCTTCCCGCCAAATCCACCACCAATTCGTGGTTTGATTACCCTGATACGCTTTACAGGTAATCCTAAAACTGGAGCTAATACTCGCCTAACATGGAAAGGCACCTGTGTGCTTGTGCGGAGAACCAGGCGGTCATCCTCATCCCAATAGCTGACTGTGATATGCGGTTCGATATGGGCTTGTTGCACCTTGGGTACTGCATAATCACCTTCGATGATCAGATCCGCCTCAGCAAAACCCTTCTCCACATCGCCGATATCAATCCGGATCTCTGCGGCCAGGTTCTTCGCAGGATTTGAATCAGCGAAGTTTACAAACTCTTTCTCGTCATGTAATATCGGTGCACCATCATTCATTGAAAGAGAACTGTCTAATACGATTGGCAGTTCTTCGTAATCCACTTTGATCAATTTCAGCGCCTGTTCAGCGATTTCTATTGTTTCAGCTGCCACGAAAGCTACGCGATCGCCCACAAAACGCACTTTGTTATCGAGGGAAAAAGTATCCAGTGGCCCTGGGATTGGGTCAGACTGCCCGGCAGTAGAATAAACTACGCGAGGAATATCTTTCCAGGTCAGAACTGCTGCCACACCTTTTAATGCTTTAGCAGCAGATGTATCAATTTTTTTGATCTTCGCATGGGCTACTGGACTCATTAACACTTTGGCATACAACATTCCACGTAATTCAATATCCCCGGTAAAAGCGGGTTTGCCCTGGACCAGTTTGATTGCATCCAGTTTCTTCTCTGGTTTCCCCACAGTTGTGAAGGATTTCGTTTGTGGTGTTGTCCAGATTTTTGGGTAAACCCTCGTCTTTGTTTGTGTATCTCCAGCCATTTCTTCCGCTTGTTGATCGTTACCGGAAAAATCTGGTTTAAGATCGAAACCAGGCTGACTGGCAGGAGGTAAGATCTGTTCGACTTCCTCTCCTCGAATATGAGCGGCTGCCCTTAAAACAGCCTGGACTGGTTTTAGATATCCGGTGCATCGGCAAAGAACGCCTGAAAGCGCCTCGCGAACATCCGCTTCTGTAGGTTTTTGAGTTTTTTCAAGCAGCGCTGTTGCAGCCAATACCTGCGCGGGGGTGCAGAATCCGCATTGAATGGCGCCAGTTTCCACAAATGCCTGTTGAATAATTGACAGACCTTCGTTCTGCTTCCAGCCTTTATTTGGATGCTCGCCTACGCCTTCAATGGTTCTAATATTGTGCCCCTCAGCCTGGGCAGCCAGGACAAGGCATGAATTCACAGGTCGGTCATCCATCAATACTGCACAAGCTCCGCATTGACCATCTTCACATCCATGCTTTGCGCCAAAAAAGCCATTTTTTCTTAAAACTGACTGAAGAGTTTCATCTGCAGTTGCAGTTACTTTAAGATTCTTCTTGTTAATGTTCAATTCAATATTCATGCTGCCTCTTTCTCAATCTTCTCAAGGCATCTTTTAGTTAAAACACCTGCCAAATTTACCCGATAGGAAGTGCTCGCGTGCACATCTTCGCTTTCTCCAAAAGCATTTCTGGCAGCCAGGTCCGCTCCGATCGCAGAAGTTCCATCCATAGCCGGAACGGGATGTTTCCCAAAGCCGAAAACGTTGACCCGGGTTCGTCCATTTGGCCACTGTGCAACAGTAACACCGACAATTGGTGAATCTGCAGGCGTCTTGCTAATCGTTTCATAAGCTACTCGAACTTTAGTATTGAGAGTGATGGCAGTGATCAATCGTTTTTCCAGATAAGAACCCCTGCGCGGAAGCATCTCCCCGAGAGTTACTTTCTCCGAACCAGGCAGGAGTGTAATTTCTGCATTAATGGCTAAAAGCACTGACAGTAAGGTGGATCTGCCATCTCCAGCAGCAATACATCCGCCTATGGTGCTCATTTGGCGTAAATTGAAGTTCGATTCTCGCTTGCAGGCGTCTCTCACTACGGATGGTGTATCCGGATGATCGATCAACTGCTGTAAAGTTACCCCTGCACCAATGCAAAAAGAATTCCCGTCAAGCTTGATTTCCTTCAACGGAAGTTTTTGGATATCAACAACTGCAAAATCATCCACAGACTTGCGATTAAGAATTGTCCCGCCAGCCAATGGGACTGTCTTTGGCACTTTTCTGGACAACAACTCAAGTGCAGCTTCAAGCGTAGCTGGCCTGTTATATTCCGTAATCATACAGTCCCTTCCTTTTCCGGGTAAACTTTCCAACCCATATCGTCAAGTTCCTTGGACCCTGGTAACTCGCCCGGCATATTTACCACAATGATTTCCCCAACTACCAGAATTTCCCCATCCGCGTTGATGATCTCCCCGGTCGCTGTTGCTACCCGTCCATTATCCTTTACTTTATGGCCTGTGAGCTTTAGGGGTGTTTTGACTGGAACTGGTTTTTTGTACCGGATTTTCAACTCTGCAGTGACCATAAAACGGGGAGGGTCGCCCTCCATGAATACGCGTCCCATTGTCTCATCCATCATGGATGCAATGATTCCGCCGTGAACAATACCAGGGTAGCCCTGATATTGTTCCGGTACAGTAAAAGTTGCTTCAACTTCACCGGGCGAAATTGTATAAAAATGCATGTGCAATCCAGCATTATTATCAATACCACATACAAAACAATCCCGTGAAGTCGCCTGCTTATGTCTGTTCATCGTCTAATTCTGTGCGAATGTATCGATCAATAGTTTAACGTCTCCACCCACTGGATACAGGATCGGGCAGGTACAGCCATTTTTGACATATTCCTGAACTTTCGTCCGCGCCTCATCTGGTGTACCCGATGCTGTAACGCGTAAAATGACCTCATCCTTAACAAGGTGTTTCGCTTTGACAATTTGTTCATGTGTCGCCGGCCATCCCAAAATGGATTGGATCTCTGCAACCACATCCATTGATACTCCTGAAGCTTTGGCGATGTGAGGTTGCTGTGCCAGATATTGGGTCAGCAATTCACGGGTGGTATCAATCGCCTTGTCATGATCCAGGTCAACCGAACAAACCACTAGCTGTGGCCGGTCAACGTTATCCAATGTCTTGCCCGCTTTTTTGGCGCCAGTCTTAAGAAGGTCTAATGCCTTATGGTTATATTCAGGTGGAACGCAATAATTAAGCACTGCGCCATCTGCGATCTCGCCGGTCATTTCCATCATCTGGTCGCCAGTAGCGCCGATCATGATCGGTACATTTCGCGGTTCCCGACGTCCGTGCACTACATCCAATTCAATGCCATCCACATGGACGAATTCCCCATGGAATGTAACTCGTTCCATATTTAGCAGGCGCCGCATGATTTGAACGGTTTCTTTCATGGCGGTCAATGGTTTCGATCGTGTGATGCCAACATTTTTCGCGAGCGGATCCCACCAGGCCCCGATTCCGCAAATGATCCTATCAGGTGCAAGATCATCCAGAGTTAAATATGTGGCAGCCAGCAAACCAATATTTCTGGTCCAATTATTGATCACACCAGAACCCACCTTCAATTTATTAGTGACAGCAGCGTATGCAGCCATGGGAACTATTGCATCGCGCACCAGGCGGCTTTCAGCTTGCCACACTGCTTCAAATCCACGTTCCTCGGCATACTTTACATAATCCAACCCATCTCGTAAATCGTGTGAATCTTGTAAATAAAGTGCCATTCTTTGCTTCATGTGTTCCTCCTCTAATAAATTAACTTGCTGGTAATTTTGAGACCTGGAATGTCTATCTCTAATTTCCGTAGGATTTCCAGGTCTTCTGGTAGGTCTAAATCCAATTCAAGTGATGGAATATTGCATATTTCAAGGTGCGCACCAATTTTTTTAGCTTTTTCACAATGCTTTTGAAAAGAACCGGGGCCAAATGAATAATCCAGTAATCCTGCCGGGCTTAATAACAGGGCATTTGTTCCAGATTGATGCCTGTCTGGTGCAATAACAACCACAGGCGGGTTTATAGCCAATGCGATCAATTCCTCAATATCCGATGGCTGCATCAATGGCAGGTCTGCCGGGAGGATGAGTACTCCACGCGAAGCATATACCTGCGCGATGACCGTTGCTCTTCGCAATGCAGTATTCAAGAGTGGTGCGCCATCTTCCTGAACAGTTTTTGCGCCCATTTCACGCGCAATGGTTAAAGCAGCATTATCCCGGCTTACAACCAGGGTGTTGCTGATCTCTTTAACTTGATTCAAAACGTCTAGTGTGTGCCCCAGAAGTGAAATATTCAACTCTGAGCGTTCATCTTCACTGAGTACCCCGGAAAGTCTTGATTTTCCGTGGCGTAAAGGTTTTACCGGTACGATCGCCCACATGCTCATGGATTTCTGCTCCTCATTAGCATAAGTCGACCCAGCGCCAGTATATCTTCCGCTAACTGTACCCGGTCACTGGTGGATTTCATAACAATGTTTGTTCCTTTACAAATTATACCCTGTCGTTCGATCTCGGGTACCAGTTCCTTATCCGTATTGTCCAACACATACCCATCCAGTATGGACAACCGATGGTAATATTCTGCGGGGAAAATAGCTGATACCTTTCCTCCGCTTATCTCATGGATCATTTTCGCCAGCGGTCCTTTGATCGCCTGATCGCCAACAATTGGGCTGACAGCAATAACGATTTTATGTATCAGTAGATCCAGCAATCCGGGCAGTTTTAGAATCGGATCGATACTGACATACAGGTTGGATGGACAAAGGACAACCAGGTCAGCCTGCTTGATACAGTCCATGACAGCCACCGATGGTTGGGCTTCTGAAATTCCTTCAAACTCTATCCTCCTTATTTCTGGCTGCCAGCGATGCTGAACAAAATATTCCTGAAAATCCAATTTGCGGCCGTTTGTATCGTAAATCTTGGTCGCTACTTTATCATCTGTCATTGGTAAAATGTTGTGAGCTACACCCCATTTGTCACAAAAAGCCTTCGTGATTTCGCTCAACTTTATACCGTTATTAAGTAACCTGGTTCGTTCCAGATGAGTCGCCAGGTCGCGATCGCCCAGGGAAAACCAGGTCGGGGCATCCAACAGTTTCAACTGGGTCAATGTATTCCAGGTCTCATCATTTTGGCCCCATCCTGTATTCGGGTTTGCCATCCCAGCGAGCGTGTAGCAAACTGTGTCGAGATCGGGTGATATGGCCAGGCCGAAGTATTTAAAATCATCGCCTGTATTAACTACAATTGTAAGTTCACCCGGTTGAAGGATTTTTGCAAATCCGTCAGCAAGTTTTGCCCCGCCAACTCCTCCTGCCAATGCGACTACTTTCATTAAATATCCTAACGAAAAAGGTCCAAGTCTCTTGGACGAATAAGCTCAGTGATGCTGGAATCCCGCAGTACATATGGGAAACCGCTGACATGCACTACTGGAATGCCTTCACTTGCCTGTCCCATAACCAACGATGCCGCGCCTGCTAGTTCATCTGCCGCGCCAACCTGCGTGATCTTCAATTGGAAGCCGAACAGGTCCTCCTTACCTCGAAGGTCCACCAATCCTGGTACTCCGCTCATCCCGATCGCGGTGCCGACCGTACCTGTTCGCCAGGCCCGGCCGTGCGAATCTATGATCAATACACCGATCTCTTTTCCATTTGTTTTTTGAAAATATTCGCGCACTTGCCTGGCAGATTTATCCGAATCCTCCGGCAATAGCAACACCCAGTCATCCGCTTCTCCCCATGGACCATCCACATTCGAATGATCTATTCCAGCATTTGCACATATAAAACCGGATTTATGTTCCACGATCACTGTCCCGGGTCGTTTACGCAGTACTTTGGTGCTCTCTTTGAGAACCAGTTCCACGAATCTGGCATCCTTCTGGACGGTTTCAGCTAGCTTCTGTGCTCGTTTGCCAGGTTTTACCAACGTCAGGTTGACTAATCTTCCTTCACATTTTGATACGATCTTCTGCGCAATGACAAGAATATCACCATCTTGAATGGTGATATGGTTGCCTGTCAGACTCAACTCGATGATTTCAGCCAGGTTATCGCCCGGTTTTATGAGTGGAAATTTCTGCAATGGTGTCAGTATCAATGACATTTTATTTCTATCCCTATATTATTCGTCCAGTAATCAATTCCTTGGTACTCCCGTGATCTGTATTCCGGCTGATTGTACGCCAAATTGTTTATTAATGTTGATCAATATAGATGTCATGCCTTCCAGCACGACCGAATTCTCAAGTGGTCCTGCATCCCAACCGACCATCCCGGCGTCAGCAACGAGTTTCAGCACGATTGCCCGGGAAGCTTTATCTGATCCGGTCACCAGCACATCACAGGTAATTTCTTCATCATTTAATAAGTGTTCGTAAGAAATATTCTGGAATGCCGAGACAATGCTTACATTTTCGCCCAACACATCACGCGCTTCCATAGCTGCAGATCCAGCTGGCGGCATTTGTACTTTTGTAACCTTCGGCGGTACCAGCGGCACGGAAACATCCACCAAAATCTTCCCGACAAGAGCATCTTTCAAGGATTCCAGGGTTGGAATGTGAGCGGAAAATGGCACAGTCAAAACTACGAGATCAGCTTCTTTAGCAGCGTCAATATTCTCCATGCCTTGTACTTTTACCGAACCATCAAAGAGATCGTTCAAGTCAGCTGCCGCCGCTTGTGCTTTTTCAAGCTGACGAGATCCGATGATTACCCGGTATCCAGCCTTTACCCAGCGATACGCCAACCCTTTTCCTTCTTTGCCAGTTCCACCTGCGATTGCAATTGTGTGAATGGTCTGTGTATATTCGTCCGTCATTGATTTTCCCTTCCTGATAGATTTATCTAAACTGTCTTTGGTACCGCTGCCAGGTCTTCTGCGACAATTCCCGGCCTCTGGCGGTGATTTCCATTTCATCGGCTACCAGAATCACTCGATCCCGCATCAATACCTTCCCGGCAGCAATCGTCGTGGTGACATCTGCATTGCTGAAACCAAAGATGATATGCCACGGCAGGTTACCCGCAGTCAATTCTGTGTAAGGCTTATAATCCACGATCATTAGATCGGCAAACGCGCCCTCTGCCAAAACACCTATCGGTGCTTTTGGAAAGAAAACTTTCGCCAGGGCGGCATTGTTGGTGATGGCCATCTTGACCACATCATATCCACCCATCCGACGTGGATCCCGATTCCAGAGTTTATGCGCTAAAAATGCCGTTTTCCATTCATCCCACATTGCATTTGAAAAACCGTCATTTCCCAGGCAAACCTTCACCCCTGCCCGCATGAAGCTTTCTACATTTCCCAAACCCACCCCGTTATTCATATTGGAGCGCGGCTGGTGGGTTACCCATGTATTTGTTCGTGCCAGGATCTCGACTTCCTTCGCATCGATGTGCACCGCGTGGACTGCAATACTTTTTGGGCCTAATAGTTCAAATTTTTCCAGTCGGTCCACCACTCGCATCCCGGATTTAGCCAGGCTGTCGTACTCATCCACTTCGTGTTCGGCGACATGGATATGGAAGCCAATCTCATCACCTGCTGCTTTACGACAGGCTGCCAGAGATTCATCTGAAACCGTCAAACTGGCGTGGATTCCAAAGGAAGACGCCAGCAAATCGTTCGATTCTGATTGCAAACGTTTATGGAATCTAATATTTTCCGCAATCCCAGCGCGGGATTTTTCCATACCACCCCGGTCTGTGACCTCATAACAACATGAAACGCGCACCCCCATCTCTGTCGCTGATTTCGCAATCTGGTCCAGTGATCCTTCTATTGCATTTGGAGATGCGTGGTGGTCGACCAAAGTCGTTGTGCCATGTTTTATTGCGTCGAGCAGGCAGACCTGCGTCGAATTGTAAACATCCTCCAGTGTAAGCGATCTATCAAGCGGCCACCACAATTTATCAAGGATTTCAGGAAAGTCTTTTGCAGCAGCGCCCGGGATGGCCATTCCGCGCGCGTATGCTCCATAAAAATGGGTATGCGCACAGATGTTGCCCGGCATGACATATTGATTCTTCGCATTCAAGCGTTCTTCATCTGGATATTTACTCTCCAGGTCATGAGTTGGTCCCATTTCAAGGATACGGTCATCACGGATGTACAATCCCCAATTTTCAAGAATTCGATTCGGTTCTCCCCAGGTGACCAAATTTCCATTGGTAATTAACATGTCCACTCCTCCTGATCAATCAAAAACAGTTTGTAAAGCCGGATCGCAAAAGTGTCGATATGCTTCCCGAATAAAAACTTCCTGTGTGCGGCTCGGTGAAAGCGCAGGAAGTGAATCGCGAGGGAAAAACTTAACCTCAGGTGTTTCATAGCTGGTTATCAGGTCACCAGTCAAATAGTCGCACAGAAACAAAAGTTTGTATGAATGAAAAACATTGATCGGTTCCCGGTCGTGATTAGTCTCATAAACCCCGATGAGCTTCTTTGCCTTTACCAACAGCCCGGTCTCTTCCTTAACCTCCCTTTCAACCATGCGGGAGGGAGATTCATTGACATCCGCCCATCCGCCAGGGATGGACCACAATCCATCGGTAATTTCTTTTACCAGCAGAATTTGATCATCCTTAAAGACTGCGCCGCGCACATCCACTTTTGGCGTAATATAACCGTCCTGAGCGCATAATGCCACCATTGCTTGGTTTTCTGGAATATCGGTATGGTCGCTGATCATTTCCGCAGCCATTTCCACCAGCCTCTCAAAGCGGCTGCGATCAAACTCATTCTGGGCATAATAAATCCCGGTTTGCCCGATGACATGGATCTCTCTTGCCCAAAGAAGCCAGTTTGGAATATCGGTCTCTGATTGCATATATTAATTATGCAGCAAATTTCTCGCGATGGATGTGTCTTGCGATCAGTTCCTGGTCCACCGGCAGGGTATCGACCCGGTAGCCGGTTGCATTGTAAATGGCATTGGTGATGGCTGGAGTGGTTGGGATGCTGACGATCTCGCCCACACCCTTCGCCCCGAAAGGTCCGGTGGCGACTTGATGTTCCACAACGAATGAGATAACCTCCGGCGAATGGACAATTGAAGGAATGCGGTAACGCGCCAGCCGGTCTGTGATGACTCTGCCATCCTTCGTAAGGAAAGCTTCTGTAAGCGCATTGCCAAGTCCCATGATCGCCCCACCTTCCACCTGGACTGCCAATCCCAGTGGATTGATGGCTGCGCCGACGTCATTGGCTGCGATGATGGTGATTACCGCCACCTCTCCGGTATTGCGGTCAATTTCCACTTCAGCTGCTTGTGCAGCAAATGAAAATGCAAAATGCATATCGCCGCCCTGGCCCAATGGCTTTGTGATGGGCGCCTGATATATGTATCTCACTTTGGGTTCGCGGTGAATACTCTTGAACTCCTGATAAACTTCAGCGAAGTTCATTTCGCGTCCACAAACAGTTACCTTCCCGCCATTAATTTCAATTTCATCAGGGGAACAGTCGTGCTTTTCTGAAAGAACACTGGTGATCGCCTGCTTTAGGGCTTTTGCGGCATACAGCCCGGCATTACCTGAAACATACGTCTGACGGGATGCTGTTGTTGGTCCTCCATCAGGCGTCAGATCAGTATCGGATAAAAGGACATTCACCATTTCCGCCGGCAGTTCCAATTCTTCCGCCACGATCAAACGTAAAACGGTGCAAAGTCCCTGCCCCAGTTCCGCCGAGGAGGTTCGCACTTCCACCGAGCCATCCGCATAAAGTTCCACATCCGCGCCAGCCTCGTCAGGAGCGCCGCCGCCCAGTCCTGTATTTTTGAATGCAGCCGAGAAGCCCCACACCCGTATCTTATCGGGATCATCAGGGGATACTCGCGGAACGAATGGATCTCCATCCACCCGTCTGTGCATCTCTGTTTCGACTTTTTCAATGCACTCCAGCAATCCGACACTGTCTTTTAATACCTGGCCTGTTCCTGTCACGCTTCCTACGCGCAGGGCATTCTTTTTTCGTAATTCGATGCGATCCATGCCGAGCTGTTCAGCAAGCATATCCATAGCGCTTTCGATGGCGAACGCCGATTGCGTCACACCGAATCCTCGAAATGCACCAGCCGGTGGATTATTGGTATACATGGCAAAGCAGTCTGCCTTGGCATGGTCTGATTCGTAAGGGCCGATCGAGTGGGTGGTTGCACGCGTCATCACTTTTTCACCCAGGGATGCGTAAGCGCCGGTATCACCATACAATTCGGTCTCCACTGCCACCAGTCGGCCATCTTTTTTTGCACCGATCTTGAGGTGGATCTGGGTCGCATGTCGTTTTGGATGCACCACCAGGCTTTCGTGCCGGTCGAACAGGATCTTGACAGGGCGTCCGGTTCGGTCTGCCAGCAATGCAGCATGGATTTGGCCCATAATATCTTCCTTGCCGCCAAAACCACCACCGATCAACATGCCGATGACCCTTACCTTCTCTTCCGGCCATCCCAGGGCATCCGCTACCTGTTTCCGGTCGGAGTATGGGATTTGCGAACCCACATAAATTTCCATCCGTCCATCTTCATTGACCCTGGCAATGCTGCACTCTGGTTCGATGAAGGCATGGTCTGTCATGGCGGTGTGGAAAGTGTGTTCAAGGATAATGTCTGAGTTTGCAAAACCTTCAGTAACATCGCCTTTGCGGACCTTGATGTGTTTCAATAGATTGCCGGTCTCATGCAATTGCACCGCCTCGGGTTGGTTTGCCTTCACCGGGTCAACGATCACGGCTTGTTCGTCATAATCCACATCGATCAGTTTCAAAGCTGCGCTGGCAATATCGGCGGTCTCTGCCGCAACGATCGCCACCGTGTCGCCAACATATCGCACTCTTTCACCAATCCCCACCATGATCGGCCAATCATTGACCACCAATCCATGATTTTTGGCATGCTTCAGATCTGCGGCTGTCATCACAGAAACCACGCCAGGCAATGCCTCCGCCTTCGAAACGTCGATGCTCTTTACAAAGGCATGCGGCACGTAAGTATGTTTTGCGCGTCCGACCAGCATGCCTTCAAAAGTCAAGTCATCGCTGAACATGGCTTCACCAGTGACTTTTACAACTGCCTCAGGTCGTTGCGCATTGCGTCCAACCACCTTCTTCGCGTGGATGCTGTCCGGAATACCACGCGGCTCGATGCCGCCTTCTCCGCGCATGATCGCACCAGCTTCTGTCACAGCCTCAGAGATGGCGGAATAACCCGCGCAGCGGCACAATGTGTCTTTCAGCGCAGACTTGATATCATCCTTGGATGGATCGGGGTTCGTCAGTAACAAACCATACGAGGTCATGATCTGACCGGGAATGCAGAATCCGCATTGCACCGCACCCTTGGCAATGAACGTCTCCTGCAGTGGGTGCAGATGCCCCTTTGCCTTCTCGGTTTCAGGCGCTTTTTCCGCCAGCCCTTCGATGGTCAGGATTTCATGCCCGCTGGCTTTCATCGCAGGATAGGAACATGATAGCACCGGGCTTCCATCCAGCAGGATGGTGCAGGCGCCGCACTCAGCTTCGCCGCATCCGATCTTGGTACCGGTTAATCCCAAACGATATCGCAGCAAGTCTGCCAGCATCTCGCCGGGTTTTTCTTCCAGTGAATAATCTTTCCCATTTACCTTTAAGTGGATCATGACTGCCTCCTACCAATAAAAACCTGTTGTGCCCTACCATAGGCAGTGAACAGGACTCGTTCCAGCAAAACTTCCGCAAGGTGATCACGGTAACCCGATGTAGCCCGTAGAGGGCTGGAACGGAATTTGATGCTTTTGTGCAATACCTGTTTGGCTTCGGTCAGCGTGTCCTCTGTCAATGTTTTCCCTTCCAGGAAGGCTTCGACATCTCCAGCACGGGTGATTACCGGGCCAGCCGGGCCAATTGCCAATCGGCTTCTGGATATCCGGTCGCCATTTACTTCTAGCCAGGCGGCCATATTGATCACTGGCAGCGCCACACCCTGCGGGCGCATCACCCGCGAAAATGCAGAACCTTGACCAGGCTCGCTGAGAGCAATATCAAAACCGACGATGATCTCTTTGCCGGTTTCAAGGGCGCTGATACCAGGACCTTTGTAAAGCTGCGATATCGGCATAAGCCTTGAATCTGTTGCTGATGCCACCTCAGCTTGAGCATCCAGCGCCAGCAATGAGATGGCGCCATCACCAGCCGGCAGCGCATGCCCCACATTGCCGCCCAAAGTGCCGACTGCCCGCACCTGCGGACCGCCGATCTGCCCGGTGGATTCGGATAACGCCTGCGCATGCTGGATCACCAGCGGTGAAGAGGATACCATTTTCAACGGTACCGCTGCGCCGATGAACAACCTGTCGCCGCGGATCTCGATGGCATTCAGCTCCGGAATATTGGTGACGTCAATGAGCGTCTCCACCGGAGCACGGTGCTCCTGCTGAATCTCCAGCAGAAGGTCTGTCCCGCCGGAAACGATCAGGCAGGATGGTCTATTGGATTGCAAATATTCAAATGCAAGGGGGAGTGAGTTGGGGAGTAGGTAATTTTTCCAGGTAGGCATAGGATCGGTGGATGTGATCAGGCGGCACTTTTCGACGGTCCCTACATCCGGTCCGACGCCGTCACCCGGTTTCCGGGCGGCGACCACCGAATCCATTAAATAGATTATAGCATATAGAATGAGAAACGCATTAAGTAAATGAATGTTGTCTGATTGGTGAGCTGTTCTTAGCATCCCCGTAATGAGGTGGAGTGGGGCTAGACCGAGCGCGGTGTTGTGACCGCCAGGTCACCATTGTTGATACTAATACAATTATCACATATTCTGCCCGATCCAATGCAGAATTCCCAAAAAGCATTGGCGATTGTGGATGTACCCCCACGCTAATCAAACAGCATCCACACAAACAAGTCCCCTCTCCCTGTTGGGAGAGGGTTAGGGTGAGGGAACCAGTGAGTAAGGTGGGCTTAGCCCTGTGTCTTTTGCAGGGTATGCCAACTGATCCACTCCATATCCTTCCCGCAAGGCTGGGTATGATCAACACGGTGGATGGTAATGTTCCGGGAGCGGCTATCCATGCCTGTAAGATATTCTCTAATTCAAATCATTCGTTTCCAGGTTTACCTGTCAATATGACAGGTTGACAATACACTTTTTGTGCTTATACTTAATATAGAACATATTATCTAATAAAGGAATCTGGTAACTTCAGGAAAAGTCATTTCATTTCATATCAGAAATCATGAGCAATAAAACATCACAAATTGATACTGTTATTTTCGCGTCGATAAGTGCGCTGCCCACTTAAAGCGAACCAGATAGGATCTCGAAGATTTCCAATTTGGTTTGGAGTAGGCGCTGCATGTCATATAGAAGTGTAGTTCCCGATGTGCTTCCCGGCGGGAAGCATTGTCTGCCAGCTCTAAGCCGTCGATTATCAAACAATTATTTTTCGGAATGTTAGATCTCTTGAAAAATTCATTTGCCCAAATCATAATCCGGCAGCAGCTCTTCGGCATTGCGGATTTTTGGAATGAAATAGCCTGTCACGCCCACCACTACCATAGCCAGCCCGCAGAAGATCTGCAGCAAGCCCATGCCGGTCCCCGGGCCAGTGCCGACCAGCCATCCAAACATGGATGAAAGCGGTGTAGCTGTGCGCATGGCCGGTTCCAGAACAAAATCAACCAGGGTGCCGCCGATAATTGGCGAGATCGGGTTGGCAAACCAGGCAATCAGCCGTCTGGCGCTGAATACCCGCCCCTGCAGATCAGGCGCCACCTTGGATTGCCAGATGGCCTGGTTGGAACTGTTGATGAGCGGCATGGAAAGTCCGCCCAGCACCATGACGGGTATCCACAGTGGCAGCCCATAATTTAATCCGAGCAGGAAGGTACCGATCAGTCCGCAGTACGCCCATCCCCATATCACACCATTCACACGCCTTCTAAAACCACCCCAGGCGCTCATGATAATTCCACCAATGACCACACCGATCGCCTCTGCAGATTGCACTGTCCCTAACATGAGGCTGTTCTGACCGGTTTTTGCAAGGATCATAGGCGGCACAACTGTATAAGCGATTCCGGCAAACAGATTGCCAAAGAAAAATATGATCTGCAACCCCAACAGGCTGGGACGGGCAAAGATATATTTAAACCCGTAGGCTGCCTCCTTGATCACATTTCCCCTGGATCGAATCCCCTCTTCGGTCTGTACGGGTTTTGGAATTTTTACTACCAGCAGCGCTGCGATGGCAATAAAAAATGTGGCAATGTCCAGCTTTAGCAGTCCACTCAGTTGGATAAATGGAAGCAAGGCACCGGCAAGCATGGGCGCCACCACACCCGGACCTGCCTCAATGAGCGACATCATGCCATTTGCACGACCCAACTGGGATTTCGGTATCATGGAACTGATCGCAGCAGAATAGGCCGGCCATTGAAATGTGTTTCCCAGTCCGTTGAAGGCGGCCGCCACGTACAAATGCCAGAATTCCAGCTTTCCCAGGGATATCAGTAATAAAATACTGCCCGTTGCCAGAACAGCGGTAAGATCGCTGATCATCATCATAAACTTGCGGCTATACCGATCCACCATCACCCCGGCAACCGGTGAAAAGACCAGGAAGGGCAGGATGAATGCCACCTGCATCAACCCCATGGCGGTAGCGCTCTCGGTTTTCTGATACATCCAGATGGTCAAGCCAAAATGAGACATAGAGGAAGCCAGAACTGAAACGATCTGTCCGATCCAGACCACCACAAAAGCTTTCATTCCCGCTGGCTGATTTTTATCCATAATCACCGTTTAACCCACTAGGGTATTTTTGTTGACAAAGGAATAAATAATCCCTAAGAATTATATACTTTATCAATATTTTCTGGGGTTCCTTTTCAACAGCCTATCATCTATTTAACGACAATCCGGTCGCGGTCATACATCCGTTACAAAATTTCTTCCGCTTGAGGGTGAATGAATATTTCATTTAAGCCTGTGTATCACGTTTTCTTCAATAAACGCGGGATTAAAACTTGCAACAAAAAAGCAGACTGGATCTTAATAGATTTGAAAGGCAGCCATTTTGGAAAAACCATCCTGGTTTAGAACACTCGTAAAACCTCTCTCAGCAGCGAAACGCAAGGATGTGGTCGACGAGGTGACACCGGCCGCATCACCCGGCGTGGATTATTTCCTGCTGGTTATCTTATCTTGCAGTATCGCCACCCTTGGTCTGATCACGGATTCTCCGGCCGTTATCATCGGCGCAATGCTCGTCGCACCCCTCATGTCTCCAATTATCGGCATAGGGCTTGCCTCCATCACAGGCAACACCAACCTACTACGCAACGCCGCCTCCGCATTACTGCGGGGTGCTTTACTGGCTGTTGCGCTGGCAGCAGTTATGACCCTCATCAATAATAACCTGCCATTCTTCAGTGTCCAGGAACTACCCAGGGAGGTTTTAGCCCGCATCCGTCCAACACCAATCGACCTGGTCATCGCACTGGCAGGCGGAATAGCAGCTGCCTACGCCATGACCCAGCCCAATCTCTCGGCAGCATTGCCTGGTGTGGCCATTGCCACAGCTTTGATGCCGCCATTATGTACGATCGGAATTGGCATCGCCCTCAATCGCTGGGATGTTGCCGGAGGTGCCACTTTGCTCTTCATAACAAACACGGTCACCATCGCCTTTGCCTCGTTGCTGGTCTTCTTCATGCGGGGATTTTCAACCGGTGGGGGCATCAAGAATCGGCAAACCCCCAGAAGTTTGATCATTGCAGCCGGGTTAACAATTCTGCTTCTCATCCCCCTCTCCTATTTCAGCATCCGCTTTTTCAAAGAAGCTACAGAAAACCGTTTGATCAATACGGTCGTCGCAGAACAAGTCAACATGATGAATGGCGCCGAATTGATCGAGCTGGACGTTCACCGTAACGGTGATAGTCTGGATATGGTGGTCACTGTCCGAACAGGGTCTTCGCTAACATATCAGCAAGTGGTTGCTTTACAAAAAGCCATCGTGGATGGTATCAACCAGCCAGTATCGTTAAAAGTCAGCCAGGTCATCGCAGAGAACCTCGATCCATTGATTCCCCCTACGCCGACCCGCACACCGACAGCTACGAATACGCCATCTCCGGGGCCAAGCCCAACGGTATCCAGTACACCCACTTCGTCCCCAACCCCAACAGCTACTGCCACTGGCACAGCCACAAATACGGCAACACCCATGCCGACTTCAACACCATCCGATGGCCAGATCGTTCGTTTCTCTTTGCCGTCGTTGAGGATGTATCAAAATCCTGGCGGCCCCAGCATTGGGTATTTGAATCCCGGCCAAAAGATCTTTGTCCTCACCGGACGGGAAATGTTTGAAGGGCTGGTTTGGATCGAAATTCGCGACTCTGATGACCGCATTGGTTGGATACCCGAAGTGTTTATCCAAATCCTGTATCCTACTCAAACGCCAACAAATTTACCAGCCACGAAAACAGCCATTGCTATACTTTCTATCACTCCAACATTAACACCGACAACATCTTTGGCTACTTCAACACCTGGTTCACCATAACATTTTCCGCATACTGATCGCTGAATTTTATCCCGGCAAATTATTGTCGGGCATTTTTCAAAACTTGGGGTTGGTCTGGTTTATTATTTTTGGTCTAAAATCCATGTATGGAGTTTGAATGCATGGTTTCGCAGGTAACTCATAACAAATCGAACATCAAATGTCTATTCTGTCTTATAATTTTATCAAACATGAATGAAAGGCTGAATTAATGGAAATACGCGACACCGCAATACTCTTCGCTCATAAAAATACTGAGCGCTTTATAAATGAATTGAAAGAAATCCTTCTTATTCCATCCATATCAACAAACCCCGAAAATGTACCGGATATCCGCAAAGCAGCCGAGTGGCTGTCTCTTCAATTAAAAGGTCTTGATTGCACAAATATTCAGATCTTGCCAACGAAAAAACACCCGGTGGTTTACGGCGAATGGTTACAAGCCGGCGCTGACAAGCCTACAGTGCTGATCTATGGTCATTATGATGTACAGCCTGCAGATCCGTTGGACTTGTGGGAGACCGGTCCTTTTGACCCAACCATACGGGGAGAATATTTATTTGCCCGCGGTGCGTCAGATATGAAGGGTCAGATCGTCGCTTGTTTGAAAGCGGTCGAATCGATCCGGTCAGCCGGATCTTTCCCCGTCAATCTGAAATATATTTTTGAGGGCGAAGAAGAAATTGGCTCACCCAACCTTGAAAGCTTCATGGAAGAAAAAAAAGAACTCCTCAAATGTGACCTGGCCCTAAACCCTGATTCCGGTATGGTCGCTCCTGATTTACCCACCATCGTTTACGCGCTGCGCGGACTTGCTTATCTTGAAATTCGACTATATGGGCAAGACCATGACCTTCATTCAGGATTGTGGGGCGGAGTGGTGGATAATCCTGCCAATATACTCGCTGAACTTGTTGGAGGTATGAAAGATAAAGATCACCGCATCACGTTGCCCGGATTTTATGATAAGGTCCGCCCATTATCTGAAAAGGAACGTAAAGAACTTGCGCGCCTGCCATTGGATGAAAAATACTTCCTTAACGGTACAGGAGCCAAAAAACTAGTTGGAGAAAAAGGGTACACATTGATCGAGCAGGTCGGCGCACGTCCAACTTTGGATGTGAACGGTTTCTATTCCGGCTTCATCGGTGAAGGCTCCAAGACCGTTCTACCCTGCTATGCTATGGCAAAAGTCTCCATGAGGTTAGTTCCCGATCAGGACCCGGAGGAGATTCGTCAATCAATGGTCAAATATATCGAAGAACGTCTGCCTGAAACCATGCGATACGAGATCATTGTTCACGCAGGTAACCCAGCTTCGATCACTGATCTTGAAACTCCTGGAGTAAAAGCACTCGAAAAAGCTTTGGAGCAGGTTTGGGGTAAGCGGCCGGTGTTCAAGCGTGAAGGAGGCAGCATACCGGTTGTTGGGCATATGAAATCAATCTTGAACGCCGAATCAGTCCTCACCGGATTTGGACTTCCTGATGACAATATTCACGCTCCAAACGAGCGGCTGAATCTCACCAATTGGAAAAAGGGCATCGACTCCCTCATCCATTTCTTCTACAATTTGTAATCTTATGAAAGAACGACTCCCTACCTACGGCGGACAGGCCGTCATCGAAGGTGTACTTATGCGCGGCACCCGTTATATTGCCATGGCAATGCGCGCACCGGATAAAACCATTCATCTTTATGAGGAAGAATTGGGCGGCATCTATAAAAAAGGCTGGATGAAAATGCCTTTTTTGCGCGGCATAACCGGCCTATGGGATGCGCTAATTCTAGGAATCCGCTTTCTAACGATCTCTGCCAATACCCAAACCGGAGAAGACGAAAAAATTGAAGGAGTGGCGCTCTATGCCACTCTCACGTTTTCACTTGCCATCGGAATCGGCTTGTTTTTCCTGCTGCCTGCTGGAGTCGGACAATTGGCCGAAAGTTTCCTCTATTGGAATTCATTCTGGGGAAATGTGCTTGAAGGAGTATTGCGTCTGGTCCTCTTAGTCGGATACATTTGGGGCATCGGTTTTATGCCTGATATCCGCCGTGTTTTTCAATATCATGGTGCAGAACATAAGACCATCAACGCCTTTGAAGCCAAAGCAGATTTGACCCCCGAAGTGGTATCAGAATTCTCTCTGGAACATCCTCGCTGTGGCACATCCTTCATGTTAACCCTTGTTGTAATATCGATCATCGTCTTTGCTCTTCTGGGACCCCTGCCTGTCTGGGCAAGGTTAGCCAGTCGAATCGTTCTCCTGCCATTGTTGGCCTCCGTCGCTTACGAATATATTCGCTATGTTGCCTACCATATTGAAAAACCTTTCTTTCGTTTTATCATTAAACCCAATCTGGCATTACAGAAGCTTACAACCCGTCAACCATCCCTGGATCAATTGGAAATCGCAATTGCTGCCTTTACTGCCATGTATGATAAAGAAACTGCTCTGGTAGAAGAACACGTTTAGGAGGGTTAAACCAATGAAAGAGTGGATGAAAATTCCGCTTTGGATAATTTTCGGATTGGCAATAGGTGCGATTATTCTAATTGTTTCCAGCCCTCCTCGTGGAAAGCCGATCACCCTCATACCGGCGCCAACCATTTCTCTGGTTGTTCAAGTCGATGGTCAGGTTGTCCACCCTGGAATTTATTCTTTGCCCCCAGGCAGCAGAGTTAGCGATGCAGTTGCCGCAGCGGGAGGTTTCCTGGTTGATGACGAGCTACCATCCACCAACATGGCAAGACCATTGAAAGATGGTGAACGGCTGAATTTTTCCGAATCTTCTTCACCGGCATCCGTCATAAATGCGGAGGTATCGCCTTTACAAATCAACCTGAACACGGCAACCCTGGAGGAGCTTGAATCCCTGCCTGGTATTGGAATAGCCAAAGCCGAAGCAATTATCCAATATAGGGTCGACTATGGCAGTTTTGTTACAATAGAAGAGTTAAAGAACATTCCAGGTATCAGCGCCAACTTATTTAATCAGATAATGAACCAGGTCACGGTGGAGTAATGCTGCCAAAATATCATCAACAGATTACCCAAAAAGCATTATCTGCCTACTTTGCCGATCAAGAATTGAGAGAAGTGATCAGCGGCAACCTGTGGCAAGATCGGCCTGCCGGTCAATTTGGACATCCAGAATTCCACTTTGATGATTGTGAATTTGATCTTACCTATAAATACCTGGAAGAATTGCGAACCAGGATTGAGTTAAGTTTGCACTCCGGAGATGCAATGAATAATGCCAGGTCAGATTTTGGTAAGTTGACCCATGCGCTGCAAGATTTTTATGCTCACTCGAATTACGTTCGTCTCTGGGCAGCAAAACATGTCATCGATCCGCAACACTGGAATGGTGAAATTGATTGCAAGGATGAAGAAATCCTCCAAAGTAAAGATCTAATTTCCGGCCATTTTTATTCACCCTGGGAAATGATTACCTTTATTCCATTTATTGGAAGATTTCTGACCAGTTTGTTTCCTGAAGACTCACATTCCTACTTGAACAATGATTCTCCCTACAAGAATATATGGTTTCCTCTTGCATTCAAATGTGCAGAATTACGCACCCAAGCTGAATTTTCTGTTTTAAGTAGCCATTTATTACAAAATAATCCTGAAAACCTGTACAAATTCCTTGGAAAGTCGATTAATCCGATCAACGGAGTATAATAATTATATGGAACTCAAGTTAAAACTGGAAAATGATCTAAAAGATGCTCTCCGCAGCGGAGATGGAGTTCGCAAGAATTCGATCCGCATGGTACTCGCAGCCATTAAACTCGCTCAAGTGGAAAAAGGCGCCGAGCTGGATGATCAGGCTATCATAGGTTTGGTCCAAAAAGAAATTAAGAGCCGCAAAGAATCCATAGCAGATGCAGAAAAAGCGAACAGACCGGATTTAATCGCCTCTTCTCTATCAGAAATTAAGGTATTGGAAGCATATTTACCAGCACAACTATCAATAGAAGAACTAACTACATTGGTCGATTCTGCAATCAGACGAGGTCGGAGCTACCCAACCAGGCGACATGGGAAAAGTAATGAAAATTATTATGCCTAAGGTTCAGGGAAGAGCCCCCAATGATCAGGTTAGCTTGCTGGTAAGGCAGTTTCTCGAAAAGAAATAATCATGCACACAAATAACCAAACCAAATCGCGAAAGCCAGGCCACTTTCGGATATTCAGATTGATTATCCTTTTTGCCTCCGGTTTGTTATCCATTGCAATTCTGAATGCCCCAATTTCTTTGCGGTCAAATATTATTCCAAAAAATATAGGGGAGGTTGCAGCACAGGATATTCAATCTCCTAAAGCGATTACTTACGAGTCAAAGGTGCTCACCGACCAGGCAAAGCAGGTCGCCCGATTGAGTGTCAGTCCAGTTTTCCTGCCTTCTGATCCAACCATCAAACGCTTGCAGCTGGATAAGCTACGCGCAAATCTGCTTTTCATCACCCAGGTAAAGCAGGATCCTTATGCCACTACTGAGCAAAAATTATATGACTTGTCACGAATTGAACAGTTACAGCTCTCATCATCCACAACTCAAAAAATATTGGATCTTTCAGACACCCGATGGAGGGATATCCAGGACGAATCGGTAAAAATTCTTGAGGTTGTTTTCCGCAGCACCATACGGGATACAAATCTGTCTTCGATCAGAACTGATATCCCCTCGCTGGTGGATGCAAGCTTCCTGCAAAGCTCAGCCTCGATCGTTTCAGAAATTACAGCGCAGTTTGTTGTTCCCAATAGTAAATACAGCCAGGAGATGACAGATAAAGCCCGCTCGGATGCTGAGAGCAAAGTTGAGCCAGTCACGCGAAAATATGAGATCGGGCAAAACATCCTCCGGCACGGCCAAGTTATTCGCGCTGAAGATCTGGAAGCATTACAAACAATAGGATTGACTGAATCCACTTTCTCACTAAATAATATTCTCAGCTCGTCTGCCTTAGTGGTTGTGGTGATGGTTTTTGTTGGTTTGTATGGTGCACGCAGAAAAACAAGCCCAATAAATAGTTTGCGAAGTCTAATTTTAATCGCGATCACATTCATCTTCTTCCTGGTTTTGGGTAGATTTGTCATTCCGTATCGCACTGTCATCCCGTTTATTTTCCCGGCAGCCGCCTTCGGCTTGACCCTCGCAACCGCATTCACGCTTGAAATCGGTTTGGTTTTTTCTCTTGTCCTGAGTATTCTGCTGGGATATGGTCTACCTGGTAGCCTGGAAATTACAATCTTTTACACTATAGGCAGCTTCTGCGGAATATTAGTTTTAGGCCGTGGTAGGAACATCGCAGCATTCTTCAGAGCCAGCATAGCGATGAGTGCAGTTAACTCGCTAATAATCTTGGCATATCGATTGTCTGATCCGATCACCGACTGGGTTGGATTGGCGACCTTGATTGGCGCTTCCTTCACGAATGGTCTTGCATCTGCAAGCTTAACCCTCATCCTTCAGTTCGTTTATGCCCAAACATTAGGGATAACAACCGCCATCCAACTGCTCGATCTTTCACGCCCAGATCATCCCCTGTTGCAATTCATGCTTCGCAACACCCCTGGCACTTATCAGCATAGCCTTCAGGTTGCCAACCTTGCTGAGCAAGCTGCAGAGGCGATCAACGCCGATTCACTTTTAGTTAGAGTCGGCGCAATATACCACGACGCTGGTAAATCATTGAATCCGCAGTTTTTTATCGAGAACCAGATAGTGGGAGATCTTAATCCGCACGATGAATTAGATTCGCGCACGAGTGCAGAGATTATCATCAAACATGTCCCGGATGGGGTATCCCTCGCAAAAAAATACCGGCTGCCTCCCCGAATTCAAGATTTTATGCGGGAACACCACGGAAATTTGATCACCCGCTATCAATACAACCGGGCTGTGTCAGAAAATGGCGATGATGAAACGAATGTGGATATGGAAGATTACCGCTATCCTGGCCCTGCCCCAAGGACCCGTGAAACAGCGATTCTCATGCTCGCCGATGGCTGTGAAGCCCGCGCCCGGGCAGAACTTCCTAAGGATGAAACGGAACTGAGAGCGACAATAAAGAAAGTAATAGACAAGGCCCTGATCGAGGGTCAGCTGGATAATTCAAACCTTACATTAAATGACCTGGTAAAGATAACTGATTCCTTCACTTCTACTTTATTAGGCGTTTACCACCAACGCATCAAATATCCAGAGCTAAAAGTTCCGAAAGATCCACTCCAGATCGATGAACCCGTCCAAAGCACACAATCGGGTAATGGCGATGCTCCAAGTACAAATTAGACCATATTACAGGCATAAAATGGCCGAAGATGGTATTCATCAGGCTGCAGAGTATGCAATGCAGGTTTGTAATCTATCAGATGACATTATAGGAATAATCATTACCGGTGATCGGGAGATCCATCAATTGAATCGAGACTATCGCGAAATCGATCAACCCACAGATGTCCTATCATTCAATCAAAATTATACAGATCCTGAAACTGGATTGGAATATCTAGGCGATGTTATAATCTCCGTACCCACAGCTAAAAAACAGGCGCAAATTGGTGGACACTCTTTGGATCAGGAAATTCAACTGCTGGTTATCCATGGAATTTTGCACTTAGCAGGTTTTGACCATGATACAAGACTAAACCAGAGTAAGATGTGGAATTTACAGGCCAAAATCTTGAATGATATCGACAATCCAATCGCGAGCAATTTCATTTAATGGGCAGGCTGATCGGTTTTTTACGATTACGAGCGAAATCCTTCCAGAATGCCTTTTCAGGCTGGTGGTATGTCATATCCACCCAAAAAAACGCCTGGATTCACATGCTTGCGACAGCGCTTGTTATTGCGCTATCCCTCTGGTTAAAATTGGAAGCACGGGATTGGGCAATACTTTTCCTGGCAATTGGTCTGGTTTGGATAGCCGAATTTTTGAATACCGCACTTGAAGCCGTGGTCGACCTCGCCAGTCCATTGAAACATCCATTGGCGAAAGTGGGAAAGGATGTTGGTGCAGCTGCGGTGCTGATAGCAGCTTTCGTCGCAGCCGTGATTGGTTTCATAATCATTGGTCCTCCGCTAATCTTCAAAGTTCTCATTATCATTAAATAATTCACAGGAGTTTCCATGTCCACTCTTTCTTTTCGTTTCGGTACTGTCGGCTCACCAAAATCCACACCTTTAAAACCGGGCGGTAGCGTTGGGGCAGTCGCCCAAATAGCCAATCTTGACTTAAATGCTCTAGAGCTGGGCTGGGTGCAGTCCGTCCGTGTATCACAAGAGACCTGCGCTGCGATTAAATCTACTGGCCAGGAAAATGATGTCGCTATCAGCGTTCACGCGCCTTATTTCATTAATCTGAATGCTGATAACGAAGAGTGGCCAAAATCCCGCAAACGGCTAATGGATGCAGCCTATTATGGATTCCTAGCCGGGGCAACGGATATCATTTTCCACCCGGGTTCGTATTTTGGAAAACCCGCATCAGAAGTTTTAGTAGGCGTGCTGGAAAGACTTCAAGGCTGTATCAGTGAACTAAAAGGCCAGGATATCAATGTATGTCTTCGCCCCGAAACGATGGGGAAATCTGCCATGTTGGGATCGTTGGAGGACACTTTGGCAATGAGCAAAATCGAAGGAGTTTTACCCTGCCTTGATTTTGCCCATCTTCACGCACGGCCAGGTGATGGAACGGTAAACAGCTTTACCGAATGGAGTAACATACTTACGAAATATGCAAGCGAGCTGGGAAAGGCAAGTCTGAAGGCTCTCCATATCCATTTAAGCGGCATTGAATATGGGCCAAAAGGTGAGAAAAACCACCTGCCCATTCAGGAAAGTGATTTTGATTTGGTAGGATTATTCAAAGCGCTCGCCCAATTTCAATGCGCAGGAAGAATCGTTTGCGAATCCCCCATCCTCGAAGAAGATGCTGCATATCTAAAGGAATCCTGGCAATATATATCTGGAGAGAAATAAAAACAGCGCCAGTAAAAATATGGCGCTGCGGGCAGTTATTTATTTCAGAATTGTATCTCTGCCGGATGAGATATTATAGATATTCTTTTAGAGAATGCTGTACTGCATACGCAGCTGCTTCCGCCCTGTTACTGACTTCCAATTTATTGAGAATACTACTGACATAATTTCGAACTGTCCCCTCGCCCAAAAACAGAGATTTGGCGATTTCCCGGTTGGTTTTACCCTCAGAAACAAGCAGCAAAACGTGTTTCTCCTGTTGGCTCAACGTTACAAATGCAGAAGCTTTTTCTTTTTCATCTGCCTGACGTACCTTTTCAAATACTTTCTGGGTAAGAGATGTGTCGATCAATGCCTCACCTCTCCCAACTGCTTCCAGAGCACGAATCAAATCCTCGCCGCCGATCTGTTTTAAAACATAGCCGGAAGCTCCTGCTCGAATAGCCGAAAAGAGCATTTCGTCCTCGGCGTATGATGTCAACATAATGACACGGGTTTCCGGGAATTGGGTCGTAATTTCCTGGCAAGCCTCAATACCGGAAGATCCGGGCAGACGAATGTCCATCACTACAACCTCCGGTCGCAAGCGGATAACCTGTTCAACTGCTTCACGAGCAGTGCCGGCTTCACCCACAACTTCAAACTGAGGATGATGATCTAAAAGGGATTTTAATCCCAGCCGAACTACTTCGTGATCATCCACCAACAATATTCTTTGCTTGGCCATTCGACTCATTCCTCCAGAACTACAATCATACCAGATTGTATGCCGGGAATCTACTTATTGCAGAATATCTTAAATAATTATTCCAATTTATTTCGGCGAAAATCAACAAATCGGTAACCCACCCCGCGTTCTGTTAAGATATATTGCGGGTCAGCGGGATTCTTTTCTAATTTCTGTCGCAAGTAGTTGATATACAATCGAACATAATGTGGCTCATCACGGTATTCGTATCCCCAAACTTTGCTAAGTATCTGGTCGTGTGTAATAACCCATCCTGCGTTTTGGACTAAATGATATAGAAGCTTGAACTCAGTAGGCCGAAGCTTTATCAACTCGCCATCCAACCAGACTTCCCTCCGATCGAAATCAATTTTTAAGCGGTCATCAACTTCGATCAAACCACGAATACCCCCACCTGTAGCTTCAGCCCGGCGCAAAACTGCTCTAACCCGACTGACCAATTCACGCGGCGAAAATGGTTTTGTCACATAATCATCTGCACCCAGCTCTAATCCGTGAACTCGATCATCCTCCTCACCTTTTGCTGTCAGCATGATAACAGGTACTGAGTTGATCTCACGGATCAATTTTAATACTTCAAAACCATCTATATCCGGCAGCATAACATCCAGCAGAACCAGGTCTGGCAGTTGATTTCGTATTGCCTGGATCGCCTGCATACCCTTGAAGGCTTCGATCACCTGAAAACCATCATGCTCCAGATTAAGGCGAATGAACCTTACCATGCGCTCTTCATCATCGACCACGAGTACTCTGCTGTGGAAAGTTTCTTCTGCCATCATACTACTCGCGGACGAAGCCGATTACTTCCTCTTCTTCACCTGTTGGGAGAATTTCAATAAAATTTACTCGTGACATTGGCCATATCACGGAAGTTACGTTAGCTTCGAGAAAATGAAGGTCTTTCCCGTCACGTTTTCGCGGGTTTTTTACTAATACACTTGTTGCAGAAGGGGAGGGTATTTCTTCAATTTCACCTTGAACCGCATCTTCCCCCACCAGATGGAGCAGAATCATTGGCATTTTTATCTCCTATCCCGGTAAGAATTATCTACGAATACTGATTTGAAGCTTTATTCTACCTAATGCAAGCATATCACCATCTTTGAGAGGGTAATTCACATTCGGAACAATTTTTTGCCCGTTGATCCTTGTACCGTTTGAAGAGCCCAGATCCACGATCATCACACCCCGATCGGTGACACGTATCGCAGCATGTAGTCTGGATACACCTTCAGCATATCCTTCATACGGCGAGAGATCAATATCTGGTAAAATTGGCTGCCCTTCAGTGATTCGGCCGAGGGTAAATTCTTTTTGGCCGCTTAGTGGAATAGTCTGACTGCTGCCAACCAACTTAAGCACAATGCCCCCGCCTGTTGTTTGGGGCTTGGGAATGGAGGACTCTACTGGAGATTTTTTCTCTGCTTGCGGCTGAGAGGTAGGTTCAACTTCAGGGGCTTCATCGTCTTTGCTTGTTGTGAAAGCGAGTTGAGCTCCACATTCACTGCAAAAGAGAGCTCCTTCCATTTCTTCGTGTTTACAGTTTGGGCATTTGATCATGATTGTTTATTCTCCGGTCCAGGTGGTAATAAAAGTGATCTTGTTCCATATTTTATACGTTTATCGCCTTCAAGGCTATAATTCTGTTTTTTCTGAATATTTTCCGCTTCTTTGAGAACAGTATGGGCTAACTCGCGCTCTCCTTTTGAAAGCAGATGTGTCGCCAAATATTGCAAGTGTCTTGATGCTTTAACTGTATCTCCCTTTTTCAATTCTTGCTGCGCTTTTTCTTGCATTCGGTATAAATTCAATTGCGAAAGTGCATGCACAATCGGCGCTGGCATACTCTGGTTTACTTCCACATCCATGATCAGTTTTACTTTCACGGCTAGAGGTATCCGGGTTTTTGGAATTTTCCGTGTTGGTATATGTAGTGTAACATATCCATCCATTAATATTATATCTTTTTGATCATATTTTAACGGATTAATGCAAAATTCGAGCATTATCACTAATTTATTTGTGATTTGCAAGTTTCCTGCCCGAACTGGAATTTGCGTCAATAATGGGGCGGGTTCCGGAAAGATTCGGAAGGCATACTGCAGTTCAACCTCGTCTGATGTTTTAAAATCTAGCGTCACCTGTTCGCCATAGATCTGTTCAAGATTTTTGTATTTTTGTTCCAAGAACCGCTTCAAATCTTTGGGGCCTGATACATACATGCTAACTCCACCAGCACAACCTGCCAGTGCGTCAATAAACTCATCATTCCACTCGTCGCCGATTCCCAGCCCGCTGATTCCAACTCCTTCTTCAGCAGCTTCCCTTGCTAATTCAAGACACTGCTCTTCATCGCCGTATGTTCTGCCATCGGTAAACAAAATGAGATGGTTTATGTATCCAGGTATTCTGTTTTGCCTGATCTGAGCAATCCCGGCATCCAATCCCTGGAATATTTCGGTGCTGCCGTTAGGTTGGATTCGGCTAATCTTTGATTCAATCAAATGAATATCTGATATTTGAGAAGGTGGAACAAGAATTTCAGCCCGGTCGCTGAAGGTAACTACACTGATAATATCATTAGAGGACAACTGCCTAAGTAATCGGATGGAATTTTCTTTTACCATGTTCATCCGGTCACCCATCATGGACTTGGACTTATCGAGGACCAGAGCCAAATTTAGTGGTCGTTGTGCCGATTTTTTCGAGCCAGGTTTGGCGCCCAAGTCTAACATCACATAAAGAAGTTGAGGGTCAGAACTAGGTGAAATTTTTGATTTTGATAAAAATACCCGTTTTGAAAAGCCGGGGGAGCTCAAATCTTCATCTCCAAGAGGCTGGTCATACTCTTTCCGTCGAGTGCTCGAAGAGAGAATATCATAAGCTTTTTGGGCTCGATAAAATAAGTCTGGAGATCCCAAATTTGGGTTTGTATCAGGATGATATCTGCGCGCAGCTTGATGGTATGCCGCCCGTATTTCTTCTTCGGTAGCATCGAAGCAAACATCTAAAACTGCGTAGTGGTTAAAGTCCTGCCCCATAGTTTTACATTAAGTACTGAACGAGGATAACGCTAATATTATCCGGGCCTCCCGCATTGTTTGCGGCGTCAATCAACCTCTGGCACGCAATGGTTAGTGATGCTGATGATTTTACTAATGAAAATATTTCATTCTCTGAAATAACATTCCACAAACCGTCGCTGCATAACATCAAATAACCACTATTGGGGAATGGATAGGTATTAATATCCGGTTCAAATGGTTCGGTTTGTCCCAACGCCCGATACAAGACATTACGTTGTGGATGTTCAGCAGCTTCCTTATCTGAGATCTGTCCTAATTCCTGCAATCTACGAACCAGAGAATGGTCTCTCGTAACAGTCTGCATACGTCCATCTGGATAAATAAAATACGCCCTGCTGTCGCCCACGTGTGCAAGTGTCACTTGATCCCCCAATATAAAAGCAGAGGTAAGTGTTGTTCCACCACCTGGGGCAAAACGTATAACTGATTGCTGCGCCTCAGATATTCCATTTTGCATTAACTCATGTAGTGCTTCACTTGGTTGGTCCTGTTTAACTCCGAAAATTGGCAGGTATAATTTTTTTGTTATGTATGTAGACATGGCATTTATGGCTACAACACTTGCAAGTTCACCATGCTCGTGTCCACCCATACCATCTGCTACAATAAATAATCCAAAAATTAAATTCCTGTTCTCACCACTCATCTTGGATGACATGGTAAAAATTGAATCTTCATTCTGGTCACGTTGTAATCCAGACGATTGGCCACAACCAATAATTAGTTGAGGAGTCATTGGCAGGTTAGCTGCCAAACCAACGGTCTTAAGCTGTTCATCAGTTAGGGGGGCAGTCTTAACATCATAGGAAGGTTTCTTTTTCCGTTTAAATATTGATGAAAATATTCTATCCACTTGTTATCTCCAAAAGTTCGCTATTATGCCCCGCTGATACAATGAGCCGCCATTCCTTGGATGAATAAATCATGCCAGTAACGCATAAACGATGTAATCGGTAGAGCCAACATATAATATATCATTAAAGACAATCGGGGAACCGGTTATCGCCTTTCCTGTTTTGAACTTCCACCTTAATCTTCCGTTTTGTATATCAATACAGTGCAAATAGCCATCCACAGAGCCACTATAAATAGAATCTTTATAGATTGCCGGTGAGCCGGGAACCTGATGTTCTGTCTTATAACGCCATATCTCTCTACCGCTCGCGCTGTCCAGATTATAAACATTTCCATCAGCGGACCCGAATATCAAATTATTATCGACTTTTAGCGGTGACGAAATGGATCCTTTATCCATACGGAAGCGCCAGATCACCCAGCCAGACTTTGCATCCAATGCATAGCAGTAACCATCAATGGATGTAACAAAAACTACACCCTGCGCCACAAATGGAGAAGCTGTAATCGCTCGTTTCGCCTGGAAGCGCCACTTGATAACTCCAGAAAAATCAGTACAAATTAATTCTCCGCCTTCAGCACCGAAATAGACAAATTCATTATCAACACATGGGGAGGATCTGACAGGAGATCCGATCTCTGCCCGCCAGGCACGTCTATTTGTAGAAAGGTTGACAACGTGCAGATAGCCATCATCTGAACCAAAAAAGATGTGACCTTCAGCAATTCGCGGTGATGACCGAATAGGACCATCGGTGTAATAAGTCCAGAGAACTTTACCAGAGCGCATAGAAATTGCATGCAGTCTATTATCTTCAGAACAAACGTAAATATTTCCTTCAAATATGGCAGGTTTTGTGGCAATTCCCCCATCTGTGGCATATTTCCATAAAAACTCACCGTTTGCTGCATTGATTGCATAAAGGTTGTTGTCATACGTCCCGGCATATATCACGCCATTATCATAAGCAAGGGAATTCCGAATTTCATCTTCGCATTCAAACGTCCAAAGTGGTTTAATTCCTTCCGCCGGACCAAGACTGCCAGTTGATAGCGCCAAACGGGTCAGAGCACCTGTTTTTCTTGCAACTCCCATGAGTGCGTCGCGCATAGCCGCAGAAGAATTAAAACGATCCTGCGGATTGTATTGCAGCGCTGTGCTTACCACTGCTTCTAGGTCACTGCTTACATCAGGGTTAAACCGTCGAATAGGCCGTTCGTTAAATGTAAACGGCGGCTCAAGTCGTGGATCACGCATGGTAAGTGCATGATGAAGGGTAGCACCCATTGCATAAATATCTGCCAGTGGTGTCGCATCACCCCGGTATTGTTCAGGAGGTGAATAGCCTTCTGTCCCAATCATTGTACCTTTTTGCCCGGTCGTAAAAACTTTGGCGATACCAAAATCGACCAATATGACCCGGTTTTGGGCGTTGATCATGATATTGGAAGGTTTTATATCCCTGAAAATGATGGGTTCAGGTTTATGGTTATGCAAAAATTCAATAACGTCACATAGTTCTATCGCCCAACCGATAATCTGATCTTCCGGAATGAAGTCTGATCTTCCTTTTAAGATCGCTTCAAGATCCCGTCCACTAACATATTCCTCCACCAGATAGGATCTGTCTTTATGTGTAAAGAAATCAAATATTTTGGGAATGGCAGGATGATTTAAGGTGACCAGAATGTTTGCTTCACGTTCAAAATTTTGTACAATGGTTGCCCGAACCAGTGGATCCGGCGCCTGGTTGATCATTTCTTTGACTGCAACAAGTTTAACAACTTTTGGGAAATGCAAGTCTCTTGCACTATAAACAGATCCCATACCACCAACACCGATTACCTCCTGCACAAGGTATCGGTCAACAAGAACAGAACCAGATTTTAACTGGCGCTCATTTTCGTCGGATAACTCTATGCTATGGTTTTCATCCTTAATTTCCAGATCTACCTCCCCAGCGGGTAATTAAATTGAATCAAATAATTGATTATGATTATATGCACCATTGGCTTGAAATGCAACCAAACCATTGATTTTCTTCAATGTTAACTATACCTTTTCTGGACGGATACCTATTGAAAGGGTAAAATGATAATAATGTTTTCGAAGAAAGGTCCTGAGATGATGGCAAAATATGATGGTATGGGCAAGGTTGCTGTTGTAAAAACTTCGCCAACGACAGTACTTGAAGACATTTACAAATTGATGACACTCGTAAAGTATCAGGATACCCTGACCAAGAACATATCAACCGGTTTAAAAATAAACATTTCCTGGCAAACCTGGTATCCAGCCTGCTCATCGACTCCGTGGCAAATTGAAGGCGTCATTGAAACCTTGAAAAAAGATGGGTATTCAGACATCGTTGGAATTCACAATGATACTGTTGTTGTGGATACTTCGGTTGGGGAAGTGAATAACAAACACCGCTTCGTAACCGATAAGCATGGCATTCCTTGTATATATCTATATGATGAGCGCTTTGAATGGTTTGAATACAAACCTAAAAAACCATTTTTAGTCTTGGATAAAGTTTATCCGGACGGTGTTTTCATTCCAAAAGCTTTGGTTGGTAAAAACATCATCCACCTGCCCACTATAAAAACACATGTTTTTACAACCATCACTGGTGCGATGAAAAATGCCTTCGGTGGCTTACTTCATCGAAACAGGCATTGGACACATAGTGTGATCCATGAAACGCTCGTGGATTTGTTAATGATCCAACAGGACATTCATCCCGGTTTGTTTGCCGTCATGGATGGAACATTTGCAGGGGATGGCCCCGGCCCCAGGGCGATGCACTGGCACGAAAAGAATATTTTACTCGCCTCGGCCGATCAGGTGTCTATCGATGCGGTCTCTGCTAAATTACAAGGATTTGATCCTATGAGTATCAAATTCCTGCGGCTTGCTCATGAAGCCGGGCTTGGTGTCGCTGATCCAAAAGAAATTGAGATCGTTGGTTATGATATCGAACAGGAAGAACCCTGGGATTTCAAGCAGGAGGACACCTTCGCATCCCGTGGTCAAAAAATGATCTATCATGGACCATTAAAGCCACTGGAGAAAGTACTCTTACAGAGTCCCATCGTTCCGTGGAGTTATTTTGCAAGCAATTTTTATCACAATGTATACTGGTACCCATTTGTCGGGCGAAAACGCGTGGAGAGCGCTCTCTTAAATCCCTGGGGGCAACTATTCAAGAATTATGGTGATGGCGAGGTCGTCCTTCCCGGCATGGAACCAAAAACAGTTGTTCAGGCAGCTGTGGGGGTAAGCCTGGCTGCAACCTTTTTTGGAGCATTGCTGTTTCTACTCCTTAGAAAGAAAAGAAAATAAATTCTGCATTCAAAGAGAAACCCGCTCATTGTAAGAGCGGGTTGTTTTTTGTTATCCTGTTTGAGGATAGGTAAAAAATACCCCACATCCAATCCTCCAAATACTCCTCAATTCTCGACAAAAGATCCAACTTGATACTCAATCCAACCAATAAATCCCTTGAATCTTGCAGTAATTGCAGGCATTGCAATTGGATCTGCTCATCGATGACGCCTTGTTTACGCATGAGTTCATGCATTCGTGATGGACGCATTCTCATTACGAGTCCTGGTTTTTTAGCTGACGAAAAATTTAATCCTAAGCTTGATAGGTTTTCGCGAAGTCCCTGGAGTACTTGATCCTGATCATCCTCCACCTGGTTTTTTCTTTTTGTGGCCTCATTTAACATTTCCCTGAGTACCGAAATGCTTTCAGGTCCTATCACTACGAGTGACTCCACCAACTTTTGGATTGGGGCAACACTGGAATCCTCCAGGCACACCATGAGAACATCTCCAACCTTCATACGAATATAGTCCCGCTCAGAATAATGAATAAATTGTTCCATCAGATCCTACGTCTCAATAATACCTATTAATGCATTTGGCGATAAACTTACCTGTACCATGTTAAACAATAGTCTGTAGTGAAATCCCATTAATAACGCGCTGCCGATTAGGATACAAATATTTATTAATGTTTAGCACAATAGCATTATCGGATCATCTATTAATTATTTTAGGGAAATCGGCGTAAAAAGCAAATTAACTTTTATTAATTTGGAGAAAGATAGTTTGCTGCTGCCCACCCCTGCCGTTTATCATCGAATGGCGCTTCGAGATACCACCATGTCAGGTTATCTACCAACTCAGGACCAGCCTTCACTAAAAATTCTTCATTATCAGCTCCAAGGAATAGCGGTGTCGAATTAACACCAGGATCCTGACGAATTCGCAAACCGTCTCCGCCGGTTCCAGATATATGGACGGTCATACCAACCTGGATAGCACTGCCCGGATCAGGTGGAAGGTTGGATTCTGTTGCGATTGCCTCTGCAGCTTGCGTGGGGGTTGAATCAACCACTGGTGGTAATGCAGGCGCTTCAATGATCGTTATTTCAGGAGTAACGATTGAAAATTGGCGATTCCGGGGCGTTACAAACACCAGGATAATTATAACAAGAATGATGCAGATCAATCCGATAACCACCCCTGCGATAAGTGAAGCCCATTTTTTTGTCATAGATTTATTATGCCTTCATTAAAAAGAAAGCCATCGCTAAAATGATATAAACTGCGATCATCGTCGCGCCTTCCAACCAGTTCGACTCACCGTCTGATGATACCAGAACTGTAATCAAAACACCTGCCCCCAATGCCATTAGTTCAAAAGTGTTGAATATTAATGTAAGGGGATTTCCCATTAAAAGACTAATAAATACAAGGATGGGAGCAACAAAGAGGGCGATCTGCAAACTGGATGATATGGCGATTTCAACGCTGAGGTCCATTTTATTTCGTCCCGCAACCTGGACCGCTACAAAGTGCTCAGCCGCATTCCCAACCAGCGGGATCAGAATGATTCCCAGGAAAAACTCGCTTATTCCCAGTGAAACAACCACTTCTTCAATAGAACCGACCAGAAATTCACTTAGAAACACAACCGCCAGTGTAGCCAGGCTCAATAATATGATCGAATTCTTTAATGAAAGTCCTGCCTGATGAAGCTCCACCTCAGCGGTTTCATAGGTCAATGGACTTCTATTGAATTTTAAGCTATAAAATAAGCCCAGGATATACAACAGTATCATGACCACAGCGACACCCAGGCTCAGCGCTTCCACCTGTGGACTATTGTCTGCTCCAATGGAATGGCTGAAAAATGACGGGATGACCAATGCAAGCACTGCCAGCGTCATCAGGATCGCATGGTTGCCTGCCTGTTTTCTATCAAAACGCTGTACGCCATGTTTAACTCCGCCGACGATCATCGCCATCCCCAACACGAACAGAATGTTACCGATGATCGAGCCAGTGATGGATGCTTTGACTAACTCCAAATAGCCTTCTTTGATGGCAACCAGTGTGATGATCAGCTCAGCCGCATTACCCAGGGTTGCATTTAACAAACCGCCAATTTTTGGCCCGGTATAAACTGCCAGAGATTCCGTTGCCTGCCCGATCAAACCAGCCATCGGTACGACACCAATGGTTGAAAAAACAAATACCCAGGTGGACCCCCACCCTCCGAATCTGGCGATAACTGCTAACGGAATCGCTATGGTCAGGATCATTAATGGGTTACTTTTTACATAGCTGACGGCTGTCCTCATAGACTTGTTCGTTCCCTTTTCTAAATCATGCTAAGACATTGATAGTTTCCAAACATTACTCAAGCAAACTTACTTCCATAATTGTTACAGCCTGGCCAGCAATTTCCACTCTGGCGCCTTTGTGCTGCAACTTTAGCTCACCTCCACGGGCAGAAGCCTGATATGCCAATAATTCGGACTTTCCCAGCTTTTTTGCCCAATATGGGGTAAGGACAGAATGCGCAGATCCTGTGACAGGGTCTTCATCCACACCAACTGCCGGTGCGAAAAAACGTGAGATGAAATCATATTGTCTGGATCTGCTGGTAATAATTAAACCTCTCGCAGGCAATTTCTTGATCTGGCTGTTATCAGGTTGGAAGGTTTTTAGATATTCTTCATTGTTTATTTCTACGAGCCAATCGAATTTACTCTTGCCGAAATATAGAATTTTGTCTTGTATCATTCCCATAAGATCAGTTGGGATCGGGAATTCATTTACATGCAATGCCGGAAAGTTCAGCACGATCCAATCGTGGTCTTTTCGTGCCGTTAACTCTCCGCTGCGGGTCTGGAATACTGCCTGATCCTCAGGTTTGAGAAATCCTTTTTGCCATAAAATATGAGCACTGGCTAAAGTTGCATGACCGCAGAGGTCAACCTCTGCATTGGGGGTAAACCAGCGCAACCGATAACCATTGCCTTCTGCAACCAGAAATGCCGTTTCTGAAAGGTTCATTTCACGGGCAACACACTGCATCCACTCATCAGTTGCAGCATTCTCGAGGATGCAAACACCAGCGGGATTACCCTTAAACGGTTCCCGAGTAAATGAATCAACCTGATGAATGATTTTCGTCATTTTAGCCTCTAATTTATTAATCCTTGCATCCACTATTTCATTGACCATACATATAAATATAGTTTATATAAAATTATGAAGATTTTGGATTCTATCCTATTTATCAATCAATTTCATTAGTACGATTATTTTTATTGCTCTGCTGGATTTTTTCCATTGAATTTATTGTACGAGTAATCAGTCCAGCCCCATTCAGACGCTCATGAGCGAGATCAAGATACCAAGGAACTGCAATGCCATTAATCCTGCGATAATATATAAAACGATCATCCAGGGTTTGGTAGCCGGCGATTGTTTAATTGTTTGTCCATCTGCAACATCTTTTACCGCTAATGCACAAGCCTTTGCATTCTCAACTTCTGTTCCATGAGAGTTTATCCAGATCCATTTTTCACTTTCAGAAGGGATAACAAGGATCTTGCCTGAAAATTGAAGGAGGATTTGAGATAAATTATCCTCACCCGCCTGTATCGTGCTGCTTTCTACGATAACAACATTTGCATTTTTCCAGGTTTCAGGTTTTTCTTTGGTTTGAATAAAAGTTAGTGGGATTCCAACAGCATGTCTTTCAAATGCGGTCTTTAATTGCATTCCTAAACTCGAATCAGGCTCCACTAATGCGGAAATTGAAAATGAAGAATACTTGTCCTGCAAATCGTTTGATTGGTTTTTATTATCCCTTCGGAGGCATTGTATATGGTAAACCAGGAATGCGGTAAAGATGAGCACCAGCCTGAAATTTTGAAGGCTATCAACGAGTAGGTGATCACTTTTATTGCCGAATAAACCCTGCAGAATGATATAGATCATATATCCGGCTGATGCCATTGTCCCGACAACCATCAAGAAAACGACCAGATACAGGTAGATCTTTCGGATTAAGGACCTCCTGGCAAATCCGGCTGTATCATTAATTATGTAAGACTCCCTGTTAACCGGCAGCCAATGTAAAAGCCATAGTGTCACTCCGACGATGAGCACCGCCAGGTTAATAGCTAATGTTTGATGTGTATCCGCCCAGGTCATATCGAATTGACCGAGTAAATTGATAATGTACGCCGCCAAGCCGGCAATTCCATATACTGCTGCGGATAAACCTGCAAAGGAAAGAAAGTATCGATACAATCGGTGCAGTGCTGCCCGCCTGAATTCATCCACTTCAGCTTCGATATCTTTATTAAAAATACTTCCGTAATACCACCACAGCACGCCGAATGGTACTGCCATTGAGATTGGCAGTTGCAGCTCCCTCATTAACACGGAAAAATAATAAAATTCACCTAAAATCGGCCGCAACAGCCAGAAAAGTATTATTCCAGTAAATACTGCAAATACCACGGCTGATCCAAGGGTGATCAGGTACATTACCACAATGCGAAGTATGGATTGCCGTTCACTTACAACAATGATGGAGGATTGGATCTTACTCCACCAGAAGAACCAGAGTGGTACACCGGCAGAAAGAACTGTTACTGCATTTGTAAACTGCCCAATATCTGAAAAGCCAATTGTGGCGGATTGGGTGAGAATGAATTTTAAAACCATCTGAACGCCAATGACTGTCAGGCTAAGACTGTAAATTGTCCAAAGATATCGATATAATCGTTGCAAATTGGTCAGGTTGGATTGATCAGAACTGGTTAACCAATCCTTCCGTAAAATACGAAAGAAATATACAGCCATGATCAGGTTGACCACGATAGCGATAAGATTATCGCCCGCTGTTTGATTTCCGCCTATTAATGCCCTGCCAAGATCTATCCTGCTGCTTTGATTCAATAATCTGTTCAATAGCGCCATAAAATTTTGCACAACAGGAATAAGTGTTGAAAGTAAAACACCATACAGGAAAATTGCCCTGATAACAGAACTCTTATCCTCTTCTGAATTGTTGGCATCTTTTTGAACAGTTAGCCAGTGAAACAATAAGATCGGAATACTGACAATGATTTGTGCAAGTCCGGAAGATAAGATGTTGGTTTGATCGCCTGCAAAATTTTGATGAGTTATCGACCTCAGTAAATTGGTTATTCCCCATACCAGCGTTTCAACACTTATGAAAGCGATGAGATAAAAGTAAACACGCCTAATAGTTCGCATTTTTTCTCCTTAATTCAGGGAGTCATTATTGTTTTATTACAGGCTGATACCAATCGTAGGACCAATACATATAAGGCATGGAAATAATTTTCCAGTGTCCGTCCACTTTTTCAAGTGTGGCGTTTTCTGTGTTTCTGTAGCCTTCATTGAAAATTCCACCCTGGCTTACTGTAGTCGCGACTGAGACGACTGCTGTATTATTGGCAGGTAGATTCTTCCATTACATCAACTGCAAAGTTGTTCCACTGAGGTTTGTTGACTATCAGTCCCTTTTGGAAATTATTAAGCGTCGGTTTTCCTTCCCCGTCCCAGAGATATCCATGCGCTTTTTCGTATTCTCCATTATGAAGGGCGAGTATATAATTGTAAACAACTCCCCGTGGTTGATCCTCTTTCATATACTCTGGAACCACACCTTGCCTGATAAAAAATACACCAAGGGCTGCGGCTACAAGTACACCAATCCCGATAAGGATTCCAATTAAGAATTTATCCTGCTTCATTCTACCTCCTGGAGGAAAGATCCCATTAATAAGTATCCTCATTGTAGTGGCTAACGGATCGGATGACAACAAGCTATAGCAGGATATGTATAGAACCTACCACATGATTTGAATATATAATATTGATTAGCAATAAGGTTACTAGCGAGAACGCCATTCCGAAGGTAGCTTGGATTGAAAAGCTATGATCGCATGGCGGGATCAAGGAGTTGAACTTATGATTCAACGAATTTTCACAACCTTACTCATATTCACCTCAATAATCACATGCGCTTTTCTTCCCTCAGCAGATCAGTATCAATCCATAAACCCAAATCCACCCGATAATCCGGTAAAAATAATATTCATCCATCACTCCACCGGTGAAAACTGGCTGAGCGATGATAACGGCGGACTTGCCAGAGCCCTCCTGGCTAACAATTATTTCGTCAGCGACACCAATTATGGCTGGGGGCCGGATTCGATCGGTGACCGTACGGATATTCCTAACTGGCTGGAGTGGTTCCGCAGCGATGGAACAGAGCGGATCATGAACGCTGTATTTAGTGAGAAAGAAATCCACTCACCATATGATAGAGCCATGACCGATCCGGGCGGGGAAAATCAAGTGATCATGTTTAAATCCTGCTTCCCCAATTCTGAACTGGCTGGCAATCCAAATGATCCGCCATCGGAAGGGACGGATTTCACGGTTGGGAATGCCAAGTATGTTTATAACGAGATCCTGCAATATTTCCAGACCAGGCCGGATAAGCTCTTCATAGTGATCACCGCTCCGCCCCTGACAGATGGAACTTATGCAAAAAATGCCCGTGCCTTCAACAATTGGCTGGTGAATGACTGGCGATCAGAAAATAACTATACCCTCTCCAATGTAGCCGTTTTTGATTTCTATAACGTCCTTACCGCCCCGGAAAACCATCACTGGGTAAAGAATGGGGTAATCGAACATGTCATTGGATCTTCGCGCAACACGGAATATTACCCTTCCGATGACGCCCACCCTTCTCAGGCAGGCAACCTGAAAGCCACTGAGGAATTCTTACCCATGCTGAACACCTTCTACCACCGCTGGCAGGCAGCCGGTGTGCCCTCCCCCGTGCCTGCATCGGGCAATGGGCAAGCTCCCGCAGATGAACCTATGGCTATTCTGAGTGAATTAATGCTGGATGATTTTGAAATGGAACAATCCAACTGGGAAGCGTATAAAGATGAGAGCGAAAGTTCCCAAATGCTTTGCTATCCAGCGGGGGAGTATGCCTATCAGAGCAGACAATCACTGCAACTGGATTTCGATATCCCTACTGGAAGCTGGGGAACCTGCTCACTTTTTTTTGACTCAGCCATGGAAATGAGCGCTGCGGATGGCGTGCTGTTTTATCTGCGGGCAGCAGAACCAGGCGCCTGGATGCATGTGGATTTATACGCTGGGCCGGAAGAATCGCGGGAAACTTACTATTACGAGGTGGAAGTTCAAGGAGAGAGCTCTGCCATTTGGGTGGAGGTCAGAATTCCCTGGACGGAATTCGTACGCGCCAGCTGGGAAGAAGATGCCGGGACGCCATTCAACAAAGCAGATCAGGTAACCGGATTGGCATTCGGATTCCCGGAAGTGATGGATGGTGTCAACCAGGGTACGGTCTGGGTGGATAATCTTCAGCTGTTCACCACTCAAACTAAGGCTCTCCCGGCCATTAAGGATGATCAAACCCCTGCCATAGAGAGTGAGGTGCAGGTTGAACCGGCGGTTGATGAACCTGAGCTATCAAAACCGGGGCTGCCATTCTGCGGGGGCGCAGCCATGATCCCGGTGGTCCTGATCGCATTCAGCTTCTACTTTCACAACAGGAGGAAGTAATGCGAACATCGAAACTCTTTCTTATTGTTGTCATTTGCATCCTTACGCTTTCATGCTCATTATTCGGTGCGTCAAACACAGGCGATACTTCGGAAGCCAACGAGAGTGTCACCGATCCCACACCCCTTTTCCAGGGTGATTCACCGGCTGTGATACCAGAAAAACCGGTCGCTGTGATCTCAGAGGGGGTGATCGACCCGGAGGACTTGCAATATGCCGGGGCATTCCGCCTTCCAGGCGATGAAGACCGTCCGCTGACCTTCGCGTATGGAGGCAATGCCATGACCTTCCGTCCGGGAGGGGATCCCAATGGCGGGGAAGACGGCTTCCCTGGGTCGCTCTACATCAGTGGGCATGAACGCATCGGTTACGGTGAGGTGCCGGATGGCAACCAGATCGCGGAGATTAGCATTCCCGCGCCGGTCATTTTAAAGAATCTGGAAGACCTGCCGGTGCCCGTTTTCATCCAGGGTTTTTCCAACGTGATCGGCAGCCATTTTTCCGGTCTGGAGGAAATTCCAAGAATGGGGATGCAATTCCTCGATGACCCGCTGGCCGGCCCATTTTTGCACCTGTCTTTCGGGCAGCACATTCAATTCGATAACCAACCTTCTCACGCAGTGGTGGACCCTGATCTCGATCCTGCTTCCTTTAATGGCGAATGGTACATAGGTGATCTGGATCCGCACGGGGTAAATGGCTTTATGTTCGACCTGCCGCAAGCCTGGGCGGACTCATATACCAATGGATACCTGTTGGCGACCGGCAGGATGCGGGACGGAGGCTTGGCTGGCATGGGACCGTCCCTGTTTACTTATCAACCCTTTAACCCGGATGGGACTACCATGCCGGATGGCAGCCATTTGGATTATGTCACACTGCTACGTTACGACAATGCTCTCACGACGGATGACCTCAGCCGCGGTATGACTGGCTATCAGCATCCGGACGAATGGGAAGGCGGGGCTTTCATTGACGATGGCGCCGGTAAGCAGGCAGTGATCTTCACCGGCACCAAGGGAACAGGGGACAAATTCTGGTACGGCTACCTTGATGCTGACAACTCCACGCGCCCTTGTGTGGATACAGGAGTCACCGACTATGTGACCTGCCGTATGGCAGATGGCTCTTCGTGTCCGCAAGCGGATTTTTCCGGCTGCTGCAATGAGACCCGCAGGAACCTGCGCCACCAACCGGGGATGGTGGTCGAACCGGTTTGATGCACAGATCATCTTCTACGACCCGGCAGACCTGGCCAATGTGGCATCAGGTAACCTGGAACCCTGGCAGCCGCAGCCTTACGCAGCGCTGGATGTCGATGAATACCTGTTCAACTCCCCGCCCGAGTGGGATCGGCAAATGTTGGGCTGGGGCGACCAGCGCCGCTTCCGCATTGGTGATGTGGCCTTTGACCGGGAGAACGGGATATTGTATGTATTGGAATTGTTCGGGGATGGCACCAAACCGGTGGTGCACGTCTGGCGGGTGGCGAATTGATAAACTGAATTCTGATTTCAGATTACAACGCTGGTGATATTTGTGTTCGTATTACGCTGTTTCGCTCGACAAGCTCGTGGACCTACTCATTCTGGCCGAACGCTTGAGTTGCCTCACGGTTCGCGTAATCAGCCTATGGGTGGATTGAAAATAATGCTCAGAAGCAGATAATGCCGAAAGTGTAAAAAAAATTCGGAAGGTATCCCAGACGCACATAAATTACTTACACGATTTGTTAGTATGCTATACATAAGTCAATTTCACAGCGTGATTCGAAGAAACCAATGTTTTGAATTTGGCATTGTAAAACTAGATTGCATTTATCTTTTCATTAAAGCCGTTTTGTTTCTTTATCAGAACATAGGCAAATATGATTCCAAAAATCATATTTACGGCAGCGTAAATCCAATACGCACTCTCCGGCTTTCCTACTTCTCCATGTAAGAATGGTATCAATGGCGCAGCAGTATTATTCATTGCATGAAAAAACATCACAACGATAAGCTTCTTACCACTGGAATTATATAACCATGCATACATGATCGATATGCTAGTGGTCATCATCACAAAAGCCAAAAACGAGTATGCGCTATGCAAATCTCCCGTCATAAACCACAATGGCAAATGCCATACACCCCAAATCACACCTATAACCAAACCTGCTGGAATAACCCCGATTTTTTCTTGTAAAGGTTCCTGAGCATAACCCCGCCAGCCCAACTCTTCTTGCCCACCACCAATTACTAACATGAGAATAAAGTAAGGAATCGATAGAACTATAGGTGAGACAGGAATTTCGGTTGGAAATAGCGTTTTGGCAACATCCAAGCCAACAGCAATAGCCAGATAGTGAGCTATCAAATGAATTATTACCGGCAACCCCAATGCAAGAATCAGATATATTGGCTTGATGCGTAAATCAAACACCTGCCTAAAAAATATTTTTATTCCCTTCCAACCCTCCTCACGGATTACAAGTGTGAGGGCGGCCATCATAGGGGCGAAAGCCCCAATGATAACAGCCAAAGTTGAATACCCTGACACACTAAAAGGCAAATTTATTCCTATTCCATCCAAGACTGAAGGTATCCAAATAACCCATGAATAGGCATATGTCAGTAGGAAAAACTTCCAAGGATTTCTGCTTTTTTTATGACTTATCATTGATTTTTTCCTTATTCTACTTTTCAATTCAATCTAACTTATAATAACATAGAAAAAATAACCCGTTACGATTATGCCGCAACACTAAACTCACTATGATGAGTATACAGTACGAACGCTCGTTTATCTAAATCGTACAGGCTGTTCGATCATTATCCAATTTTCATCTAGGATTTTTGGGGCAAATTTACACAAGTTTAATAATATACTTTAAATTCGTTAGATTGAGGGTGCCTTTTCCGAAATCCAACTCATTACGCAGAGTCGAATTTCGCTTGCACAATCGTATCTACAAACTGGGAGTACTGCTTAAACCGACCGGCAACATGGTGGGTTCAAAGGCGAAGGCTCGTCTCCCTATGATATAATTTTTTATTATGGAAGCGCTGCCCCTGCTCAATAACCGCTATAAACTCATGCAGTCCATCGGCCGCGGCGGCATGGCGCATGTCTATTCCGGCTATGACCTCACGCTCGACCGGCCAGTGGCTGTCAAGATCCTTAAAGAGGATCTGTCAGCCGATCCGACATTCCGCGACCGTTTCCACCAGGAAGCCAAGGCAGCAGCCAACCTCTCGCACCCCAACATTGTCACCGTCCATGATTTCGGCCTCGACCAGGGGCGCCTGTTTATCGTGATGGAGCACATCCCCGGCGTGGACCTGAAGACGCATGATCATCCAGAAAGGCCGCCTGCCGCTGGATGAAGCCATCCCACTCATCATCCAGGCCTGTAGCGGTATTGGCTATGCGCATCGCGCCGGCCTGGTTCACTGCGATATCAAACCTCAGAATATGCTGGTCACACCGGATAAACGCCTCAAAGTGACAGATTTTGGCATCGCGCGCGCACTGGCTTCGATCTCCCCGGATGAACGCAACGATGAGATCTGGGGCTCACCCCAGTACTTCTCCCCGGAACAGGCTTCCGGGTCCGCCCCTCAACCAGCCTCTGACGTTTATTCCATTGGGATGGTCATGTACGAACTGCTCACAGGTCAACCACCTTTTTATGCTGAATCTGCCCAGGATTATGCAGATATGCACCTGCGCTCCATTCCCGTTAACCCCGCGATGCTGAATGATGAAATTCCACCGGAGCTGGATGCGATCATCATGAAGGTTCTATCTAAAGAACCTGTCCGCCGATATCGCACCGCAGATCAGCTTGGCAGGGTATTGCAATCTTATTTCCGCCCGACCGAAGGCAATAAGAATCTGACTCCTTTGCCGGAATTTGGTCACGAGATCACTCCGGAAACCACATTTAGAAAGGCGAAACCTGCACAAGAAACGCCTGAATTGATCGAACAACTGAATGCCATAGATTGGGTTACAATAGGGTTGGGATTACTGACAGTTGCCGCGGTTGGCGGCTTGATTCCGCTCTGGATCGCAGTCTTGTTCAATATCTTATGAAATCGATAATTTCAGCATCCATTCTTTCGGCCGATTTTGCCCACCTGGCAGACCAGATTCACCAGGCGGAAGATGCTGGCGTGGATTGGATCCACGTGGATGTCATGGACGGGCGATTTGTTCCCAATATTACGATGGGACCATTCATCGTTGAGACCTGCACACGGATTACTTCTTTGCCGCTGGACGTTCATCTGATGATCGAACACCCGGAGCAGCATTTGAAATCCTTCGTTGATGCCGGGGCTAACTACCTCACAATTCAGGTCGAAGCAACCAATCACCTGCACCGCACTCTGGCAGCCATTCGCAAGCTTGGGTGCAAGGCAGGGGTCGCTTTGAACCCTGCGACATCAGAATCCGTGCTTTCATATATAATTCCATCGGTGGATCTGATCCTGGTTATGACGGTCAATCCGGGTTATTCGGGGCAAAAATTTATCCCCGAATTGGTGGAGAAGATCATAAGGGTGAATGGCATGTTATCCGAAGCCCATTCAAAAGCTTTATTGGAAGTGGATGGCGGCATCAACCCCGATACCATTCGTTTGGCACAGGCTGCTGGAGCGAATACTTTTGTGGCATCATCCGCCATTTTCTCTGATTCTTCCGGCATAAAATCAGGTGTCAACGATTTGCGCAAATCGCTGACTAATTAATAAAAAAAGAGCGGCCGAGGCCGCTCATAAACAATACAAAGGATTAAGAAGTCTTAACCATGGTTCGGATACAGCGAGTGCACATAATTTTATGAACTTTACGACCCTGCTCCATCACCATCACTTTTTGAAGATTTGGCAGATAAGTCCGGTTTGTCGCCCGCATGGAGAAACTGCGATTATGTCCGAATGTTGTTTTCTTACCGCATTTTTCACAAATAGCCATTCTTATAATTCCTTTCAAACTTTATTTACGCGCTTAAGAAAGGGTGACTCCCTTTAATGCAAGAAAGAATTTTATCACAAACCGTAACCAATGACAATATTTTTAGTTAATAAACATATTGCAAGATAAGGATCAGGTAAAAATGATGGATGAACAAAATCCTAAAGGAAATATTCTGGTATCACACCGTGCGATTGCAACCGTTGCCTGTCAATCAACATTGACCTCGTATGGCGTAGTTGGTCTAGCACCAAAAAACTTCGTTGACGGATTGGCTAATGTTATACTGAAAGACCCTTCCCATGGAGTGGAAGTAAAATATGATGGTACCAAAGTAGATATTGATGTCTATGTAGTTTTGGAATATGGTATTCGGATCAAATCTGTTGCCTCCACGATTGCCCATCAAGTACAATACCAGGTTGAAAAAACCTTCGGTTTAACGGTAAACCACGTAAATGTACATGTGCGCGGTTTAAGAATCAGCAATACCGATTAAGAAAAGAATCAGGATATTATGGGTAATCAAGAATCTACTGACACAAAATCTGGCGTATTGCTCGATGGGCAAAAATTTAAATATTATCTTAATTCTGCCCTGGCATGGCTGAAAACCAACCAGGAGCACATTAATTCATTGAACGTATTTCCCGTACCTGATGGCGATACCGGGACAAATATGGTTCTGACCATGCAATCTGCCCTAAATGAGATTAACGGTTCCGAAGAACGAAATATAGGTAAGATGGCACACACCCTGGCTCAGGGCGCTTTGATGGGCGCACGCGGCAATTCCGGGGTAATTCTCTCGCAGTTGTGGCGTGGATTTGCCCGCGCCATGGAAAATTTTGATACTGCTGATGCAGCAAAAATTGTGGCAGCTCTTGAGGAAGCACGGAAAACTGCTTACAAAGGTGTTGTTCGCCCGGTTGAAGGCACCATCCTCACTGTCGCCACTGACATCGCCAAGCGCGCCCGTGAAGTGCTGCTTTACTCGAATGACTCCGAGGTCCTTCTTACAGAGATCATCAAAGCCGCCGATGAATCTGTAAAAAACACGCCTGAATTGTTGGATAAACTGAAAGAAGCTGGAGTGGTGGATGCCGGCGGAAAAGGTTTACTCATCTTATTGGAAGGCGTACAGCGTCAGCTCAATAACCAGTCTCTGGATACTCCTCTGGTTTCAGTAACCCCAATCTCAGCTATGAATTTGGAGAATATCATGGAATCTATTGAACCAGGCCAGGATTACGAGATTGTAGTCGATTTTGCACCTTTCGAAACTCTGATCATGGAACAATTCTATGCTGATTTGGGTGAGATCGGAACATCCATTCAAGTTGGTGAAGGTGATGGATTTTACCGCATGCACATCCATGTCCCCACAGATAAGCGCTATGAACCGATCGATTACACCATGAAAATTGGTACAGTTCACAAAGTGGCTATTGAAAACTTGATCGCCCAGATGGAGAGTAGCAACAAAAATACTGTCCGGCCATTAGCCCTTGCGAAAGTTGAACCGGGTCAAGTTGCCGTCGTTGCCATCAGTCCTGGCGCCGGGCTTTCACGCATATTTGCCAGCCTGGGGGTTGCCGCTGTTGTCGAAGGCGGTCAAACCATGAATCCGAGCACTGAAGAAATATTAAAAGCCTTCGAAGATCTGCCAACTGATAAGATCATCATTCTGCCAAACAACAAAAATATCATTTTAGCGGCTCAACAAGCGGCTTTAAATTCAGTCAAGAATGTTGCTGTCATTCCCAGCAAAAATATCCCTCAAGGTTTATCTGCTTTGCTGCACCTTGTCCCCGAAGGTGATATGGATGAAATCGTTGCCGACATGAACAGCGCCCTAACAGATATAGAAACCGGTGAGATCACCACCGCCACACGTGCAGCCACTATTGATGGTGTGAAAGTGAAAAAGGGTGAGATCATTGGGCTGCATAATGGAAAAATCATTTGTTCTTCTCCGTCATTGGAACAAACGATTTTCGCTTTTCTCGATTCTGCCAAAACGGAAGACAATGAACGCATCACCTTGTATTATGGCTCCGACGTTACGATAGATATGGTTAAAGACATTTCAGAAAAGATCCAGGAACGATATCCGGATCAGGAGATTGAATACCACCAAGGTAGTCAACCCCATTACTTTTATATCCTATCCGTGGAATAAAATGTCATCAACATGCATCCTCACCGATAGTTCTGTGCAGTTTTCCAGGCATTCATTTACAGGCAGGAACCTGGTTTTCCAGGTTCCTTTTCATATAAATGTTGGCGGGGCTGAGGTTGAAAATGACCCTGCTTACAAAGTCTCCAACCTCCCGGCTGAGGTGACAAGGGAGAATGGGCCAACCCTTTCCCCCCCACCGTGCAGGAATGCATGGATGCCATAGCCCTGCATGGGCAAACATACAATGAGATCCTCGCCATCTTTATGTCTTCTCACTTAAGTGAAGCATTCCAAAATATGGAAAAAGCTTCCGGCAGCAGACGTGGTAAAGTGGCTGTCTCGATAATCAATTCGCAGACTACCTCGGTTGGATTGGGCTCATTGGTTCAATTCGCATCAGAACAGGCAGCCAGGGGCAATAAACTGGTCGAAATTGAGCAAAACATCCGCGGAAAAATCCCTCGGGTCTATTCGCAATTCTGTATCTCTAATTTATCTTATTTGGAAAGATCAAATTTTATATCAAAGCCCCAATCAATGCTGGGTGAAATGCTTTCAATACTTCCAATTTTTTCTTTTGAAGAAGGCAAGCTGGTATCGGCAGAAAAAGTGAAAAGCTATCGGCATCTGGTGGAAAACTATCAAGAATTTGTAGATGAATTTAGCGATTTGGAACAGGTATGTCTTGTTCAAAGCCAACCTCCGCTGTTGCATGAATCCCATTCCCTTCGCGAGCATGTTATCAATTCATACCCAGGAACCTCATTTTGTGAAATTCCGATCAATTTATCAACAGCAGCCTTGTTGGGTCCTTCGGCGGTGGGTATTTTTGCTATTGAAGGACGAAATCTGCATTAGTTTTTTGCTTACCATGACGAATTATCAAAACCCATTGTTTTCCAATTGAAACAGCGGATTGCGGTAAAATAAAGTCATGCAGCCATCCATAGAAAAACTCCTTAAATTTTTTAAGTTGGAAGTAGAACGAGGTTATGATAACCGTGCAGTTGTGGGCGGTTTGGAAAAGATTCTGCCAAATTGGGAGTTCGAAGCCAGGAATGATGGAATTCCGGAAGCTTCCATCCAGACGGTCAGGAAACAACTTGCAGATTACGCCGCCCAATTCGATTATCGTGAAAATATCTTGAAGGAGGTCTGGGCAATCTTGGGAAAAAGTGCTGGCTTATCTGAATCAGAGATTAGTGTCTTATACAAAAACCAGCCTAAAAGGGAACTGCCATCCACAAATCCAGATATTAAGAATTTACCTAAAAATGATACCGGCGAAAATCCAAGGCGGATGGCTCATCCTTCACCTACGTCACAAACGAGTCAGGTACGTCTGGGGCTTTCCGCACCCTTGACGGTCATTCAAGGCATCGGTCCCAAGCATGCAGGTACACTTGCCCGGCTTGGATTGAAATCATTGGAAGATTTGCTATTCTACTTCCCCCGAAGATATGATGATTATAGCCAGCTCAAACCGATCAGCCGGTTGTTTTACCGCGAGGATGTAACGGTCATAGGCGCTATTAAAAGTACCTCCTCCAGACCCATCCGGGGAGGAAAATTTACCCTAACTGAAGCAGTGATATCTGATGGTAGCGGCGATCTACGCATGACCTGGTTCAACCAACCTTGGATTGGCAGTCGGCTGCGTCAGGGGACGCAGATCGTTGTTTCCGGCACAGTGGATCAATACCTTGGCCGTTTAATGTTGAACAATCCTGAATGGGAGCCGATGGATCAGGAACAGCTCAACACGAACCGCATCGTCCCTGTCTATTCATTGACGGCTTCGGTTACTCAGCGCTGGCTGCGAAGGATCATGTACCAGACGGTATCTTACTGGTCATCAAAAGTGGAAGATTTCATTCCACCAAAGATCAGACAGGCTAACAATCTGCCAGATCTGTCTGCCTCATTGCAGGAAATTCACTTTCCTTCCAACCAGGAAAAGTTAATTGCATCCCGTAAGCGGTTGGCCTTTGATGAAATTTTCCTGATGCAATTGGGGGTGCTTCGACAAAAGCAAGCCTGGCAGGGAATATCAGGTAAGATCTTCAAAGTCGAGGATGACTGGATCAACAAACAAATATCCCGCCTGCCTTATGAATTAACCAATGCTCAAAAGAGTGTTTTAAATGAATTCCGCAAGGATTTGACCAGCGGCATTCCTATGAATCGCTTGCTGCAAGGAGATGTTGGCTCGGGCAAGACGATCGTCGCAGCTTTGGCAGCAGCAATGGTTGTATCAGGTGGTTCCCAGGCGGCGTTTATGGCGCCTACCAGCATACTGGCAGAGCAGCATTTCCGCAATTTATCGCACCTTCTCGCTACTCAGGACGATGAGAATACATTATTAAAACCTGAAAATATTTGTCTGCTTGTTGGAGATACCAAAGCTTCCGAAAGGAAAATCATCCTCGAGAACCTGTCCAATGGAACCATTAAACTGGTGGTGGGAACCCATGCCCTGTTGGAAGACCCCGTGATCTTTAATGATCTGCAATTTGTGGTTGTAGATGAACAGCATCGATTTGGGGTGGAACAAAGAGCACAAATGCGCTCGAAAGGCACCAACCCGCACTTGCTCGTGATGACTGCCACTCCCATCCCACGATCGTTGGCTTTGACTGTATATGGCGATCTGGACCTCTCTGTGATGGATGAATTTCCAGCTGGAAGACAGAATATTGATACCTTTATATTTTTCCCGCGTGAACGAGAAAGCGTCTATGACCGCATCCGCGGCCAACTTGATCAGGGACATCAGGTATTCATCATCTATCCACTCGTTGAACAGGGAGATAAAGATGAGGCAATGGCTGCGGTGGAGGAACATACTCGTTTGAGCAACGAAGTGTTCAGGAAGTATCGCCTTGGCTTGATCCATGGCCGTTTGAAACCGGATGAAAAAGACCAGGTCATGAAAGCCTTCCGCGATAAGGAAATTGATATTCTAGTCTCAACATCCGTAGTTGAGGTCGGAGTTGATATTCCTAACGCCAGCATGATTCTTATTGAAGGCGCAAATCGTTTCGGGCTCTCTCAATTGCATCAATTCCGTGGCCGTGTTGGTCGCGGCAGCGCAAAATCTTACTGTATGTTGATCCCTGAATCAGAGGGTGATGCTGACAACCAGCGTTTACATGCGATGGTCGAAACGAATGATGGGTTTATTTTAGCCGAGAAAGACCTGGATCAGCGTGGACCAGGAGATTTCCTCGGGACCAGGCAATCTGGTTTTGCCGATTTGCGCATGGCTTCATTGACCGATGTTCGTTTGATCGAGACAGCCCGGAAAGCAGCGCAATCCTTGTTTGAAGAAGATCCGGACCTTACTCAACCTGAAAATCAATATCTGGTTACAACAATGGAACACTTCTGGGGTCTAGGAAAAGGAGATATAAGCTGATGGTACGTGCAATTTTTCCCGGGACATTCGATCCCATCCATTACGGGCACATTGACATCGCTCGCCGTGCTTCAAAGTTATTCGATGAGGTGGTTGTAGCTGTTTATGACCTACCGCTTAAAAATTTACTGTTCTCGCCCGAACAACGCCTGGATTATGTACGGCAAAGTTTTTATGCAGATAAAAAAATTCGAGTCACCGGATATAGCGGTCTGACTGTTGATTTTTGTAAAAAGATTGATGCGCAGGTCGTCGTACGTGGATTGAGAGTGTTCTCTGATTTTGAGCACGAGTTTAGAATGGCACTGGCAAATCACCGATTGGATGCTGATGTTGAAGTAATGGCACTGATCACATCTGAACAACATACCTTTCTCTCATCCACTACCGTCAGAGAGATTGCTGCATTGGGCGGGAATGTTTCCAGTATGGTGCCAGATCACGTCCGACTGGCATTGATTGCCAGATTTGCTGAGCTGGGCAATAACCCGGGCGATTACCCAATGACGGCTCTACGTGATTAACCGAATATATCGAATGATTAATTTGGTCTGATAATTGCAACATAACCCTTGAAATTGGAGGAGGATATGGACATTCAACACTTAATCGATCGATTGGAAGAACTCTTCAACGAAAGCAGAGGTATTCCACTCACCCATAGCGTCGCCATTGATGAAGATCGGTTTCTGGATATCATCGATCAGATGCGTGTTTCTATCCCTGAAGAGGTTAAGAAAGCACAGCAGGTACTCACTCAGCGTGACCGTATCCTCGCCCAGGCACAGGAAGAAGCCAACCGGACAATTGCCCTCGCTCGCGATAAAGGCGATCAATTAACTGCCAAAGATGCAATCGCAGAAAATGCGCGTAAAATGTCAGAACAGATCATCGCCCAGGCACGCCAGGAAGCTGACGCGGCACGGCATGAATCGGATGAATATGTGGTTGAAACACTCACCCGTCTTGAAGTGGAAATTGATCGCTCCTTGTCGCAAGTAAGGAATGGTATCAAAGCGCTTCAGGCTGAACACAAACAAAGGATTAAATCAGAATAACTCCCCGAAAGGGGAGTTTTACTATGTAATTTTCAAACTATCCTGGATCTTCTACTTTTCAACCGCTTTTACTTGTGTCCGCTTAATCCTCGGCTTTTTCACTATCGGTTTTGGAGGATACAGAGCCACCTTAATAACTTCATCCATATACGCTACAGGAATGATTTTCAAGTCAGTTTTAACTTTGCGTGGAATATCCACAAGGTCTTTTATATTCCGCTCAGGCAGGATTACAGTTTTCAGGTTGGCCCGGTGTGCTGCTAATATTTTTTCCCGCACTCCGCCAATAGGCAGCACTCTGCCGCGCAGGGTGATCTCGCCTGTCATGCCAACATCTTTATAAACTTCCCTTTTTGTAAATGCGGAGATCATCGCCGTGGCTAACGTAATACCTGCGGATGGGCCATCTTTTGGGATGGCGCCTTCCGGAATATGGATATGAATATCGGAACGCTCAAATATCCTGGGATTGATATCCAATTGTTTTGCCTTGGATTTCAAGTATGATAATGCAGCCTGACCTGACTCCTGCATAATGTCGCCAATCTGTCCGGTAATTTGTAAACTACCTTTACCTTCGAAGATCAAAACTTCGACGGGCATGATCTCTCCGCCAGATTCAGTCCACGCCATGGCTGTGGCAACGCCAACCTCATCTTTCTTCTCTGCTTCGGTTGCAAAATATTGAGGTGGTCCAAGGAATTTTTCCACCATGCTTGGAATAATTCGCCTTGGATAGTGCTTGCCCTCAGACTTCAACCGGGCAGTTTTCCGAAACACCCGGCCAATTTCACGCTCAAGGTTTCGTACGCCTGCCTCATACGTGTATTCGCGAATAATCTTGCTCAAAGCGGCATCCAATAATGCGACTTCTCCAACTTCAAGACCACTTTCTTCCAGCTGTCTATTCAACAAAAAGCGGTGTGAGATCTCGAGTTTATCCTCTTCTATATAGCCCGGGAACTCGATCAACTCCATCCGATCCAAAAGTGCGGGTGGAATGCTATTGATGGAATTTGCCGTGGTGACAAACATGACCTTGGAGAGATCGTAAGCCAATTCAAGGTAGTGATCGGAGAAAGAATTATTCTGTTCCGGGTCAAGAACTTCCAATAACGCCGCTGATGGATCACCCCGGAAATCTGCGCCGAGCTTGTCAATTTCATCCAGCATAAATAACGGATTAAGAGATCCCGACCTGCGCATGGTTTGTAAGATCCGGCCCGGCATGGCTCCAATATATGTACGTCGGTGCCCGCGGATTTCAGCTTCATCCCGTACGCCGCCCAATGATAATCGGACAAAATTCCTGCCTAATGCTTCGGCAATGGACTTTCCAAGGGATGTTTTCCCTGTCCCCGGAGGACCAACAAAACATAAGATCGGTTGTTTCATCTTTTTCGGATGCAGGCTGCGGACAGCAATATATTCAAGGATACGGTCTTTTGCTTTCGCCAGGCCATAGTGATATTGCTCCAATACCTTGGCGGCATGTTTCACATTAAGATTATCTTCTGTCTGATGCTGCCACGGCAGATCAAGTATCCAATCCAGATAGGTCCGAATAATACCAACTTCCGGAGCCATTGGAGGCATCTGCATTAATCGCTCAATTTCTTTGTTCGCCTGACTTTGTACTTCTTTGGGCAATCCGCTGGATTCCACCTTCAATCGCAGTTCAGCAATTTCCCTCGCCCAAAGATCACCCTCGCCAAGCTCGGTTTGGATGGCTTTCATCTGCTCCCGCAAATAGAATTCGCGTTGGCTGCGGTCCACTTCGCTTTGAACTTTATTCTGTATCTCATCCTCAAGCATTAATACATCTAATTCTTGAGCTAGCAATCGGTTAATCTTTCTCAAGCGATCCTGCGGGTTGGTGTTTAACAGCAGGTCCTTTCTGGATTGCAGGTCAATTGAGAGGGTCGTTGCTACCATGTCTGCCAACCAACCCGGATCGTTGATGTTTATTGCGAATAAATGCGCTTCATCGGGGAGGGTTCGGTCAAGTTGAACACACTTTTCAAAAAGATCGCGGGTTGTCCGCATTAATGCATCCAGTTTCTTATTCACAGCGACTGAATCTTCAACAACTTTTGCGCGCACAATAATATATGGCTCTTCCTGGATGAATTCGACGACTTTGATCCTCCGCCTGCCCTGTACAAGCGCTGAACTATTGCCATCCGGCATGGTCAATAACCTGCCGACTGCCAATTCAACACCAATGGATAGAAAATCTGTCGCGCAAGGCAAGTCAACATCCGGGTCTTTTTGTACCAACCCAATCATTGTTTGCGATTCTGCTTGGGCAGATTTGATGGCATGGTATGTTCCACCTTGAACTACAAATATGGGTGACACCATGTGAGGAAAAACGACCAGATCACGCAGGGGCAGTACGGGTAGGACGAAAGTGCCACCATCATCGGGCTCTGCGTTTTGAATTCGATATAATTCTTCTGTTCGTTGATGAATAGCTGAGCTGTAATCTATATCATCATCATTTCTGTTTTGCCAGTCATCATCTCGCATTATACTTATTCCTGTTTCCTTCTAAAACACCCTGCTGGATATTGTAAAACTCTTTCACGGCAGCGGCGATGAATATACTTCCTGCTACGAGGACAGCTCGTTCCCCATTCGCGAGGATTAAAGCCCGTTTGAAGGCTTCTTCCAACGGTAAAACGGCTTCTGCCTTTTTACCCAATTTATGTGCATAAGCCACAATCTCCTCTGCAACCAATGCGCGTGGATGGATGGATTGTGTTGCTATCACACGCTCCACCCTCGGCATCAGATCAATCAGCATCCCGCGAACGTCTTTGTCCTCAGATGCCCCAAAAACTAGCACAACATCCTTTTCCGGCAGGTAATCATCCAAAGTCAGACGCAACTTCAAAGCAGAGTCACGGTTATGAGCTGAGTCAAGGATCACAAGTGGATTCTTACTGATCACTTCAAACCGGCACGACCATGTTACATTTCTGAACCCGGAATAAACTGCCTGCTTTGTAATCTTTCCGTCCTGGCTCTGTAAAAATTTTACTACAGAATATGCTGTGGTCGCATTTTCCAATTGATGTGCTCCCAACAGGGGAATTGTAAATTCATCTGGTCTCCAACCGCTAGTGGATACTCCATCGATAAAACGATCCATCTGCTCCTGGTTATCGCTTGACCATATATACATCGATTGAGAGTCCAGGTTATGAACCGTAGAAACAAAGAGGTGATCCAGTCCCACTTGAGTTACCGTTGATCCACATTCTTCTGCTTTATTCAGCAGAACTTTTAATGCTTCATTGGTTTGAGAGGCGATCACCACCGGTACACCCGTTTTGATGATTCCGGCTTTCTCAGCAGCTATTTCTGCGATCGAGTTTCCCAGAATAGCCTGATGGTCATAAGAAATCGTCGTGATAACCGAAATAACAGGGTCAACTACATTTGTTGCATCCAGCCTGCCCCCCAAGCCAACTTCTATGACAGCGTAATCTACCTTCAAATCATTGAAATATTGAAACGCCAAAGCGGTTGATATTTCAAAAGTTGTAATTTCATCTACCTTTGCAATCACTGGTTTTAATTCTTCCACCAATTTGACCAATTCCAAATGGGGGATAGCTTCAAGATCAACCTGGATTCTCTCATTGTAGTCGATCAGGTGCGGGGATGTGTACAACCCAACTTTATATCCGGCTTCTTTTAAGATGCTTGTACAAAATGCTGAAACCGAGCCTTTTCCCTTTGTTCCGGTGACGTGTATGATTTTATAAGATTTTTGAGGGTTGTCCATAAGGTCCAGCAGTTTACGCATGCGATCAAGATTAAATTTTTCGGGAGAGTAAACCAGTTGCTTGGTCAGGCTGTAATCGACAAAGCTATATAAATAATCCAGTGTTTTTTGGTAATCCGGCTCGATTGTCATTTAACCTTTCAGGGATTGTGTATGTCAAGGATTGTAACCTTCGGAATTATTAATTGCAAGAGAAATTAGCAGCCACAATTGTGTTCCAAGCCAAAATCAAATCTCCGATGGGTTGGGTTATAATCAATGAAAAATCAGGTTGCGATGCACTTTGGGTTGCTCACAATTCATTTTAAACTCTACAGTTGTAATACGCTGAAAGACAAGCGAAGTCTATTGCGTCCATTGGAGAATCGTCTATCAGAAGAGTTTAATGTATCCATCGCTGAAAGCAGCTTCCAGGACAGCCACAGAGATGCAGAATTAACTCTGGGATTGGTCAACAACAATGCAGCTTACATCCAGGCTGAGTTTTCAAGGATAACCGTCTGGATGGAGAACCATTTTCCTGATTTATTGATGTATGATCAAAAATTGGAAATTATGTGAGGTAATCATGGACCTTGGATTATCGAATAAAAAAGCAATGATCTCAGGAGCCAGTCGAGGACTGGGATTTGCAGTTGCCCGCTTACTTGTTAGTGAAGGTGCATCTGTTATGATCAACAGTCGTGATATTGAAAAACTTAATCGCTCAAGAGACGAACTCCAGTTGAACACAGCGAACAAGGTATATGCGGTCCCAGGTGACGTATCCATTTCTCAAGATTGTAAATCAATGATCTACACCGCATCCCAAAACCTTGGTGGGATTGATCTGCTTGTAACGAATGCAGGCGGCCCAAAGACTGGGAAATTTGAGGGGATGTCAGACCAGGACTGGATGGATGCGATAAATCTGAGCTTCCTTAGCCATATCCGGTTGATCCGTGAAGCACTTCCATTTCTGAGGCAGTCGTCCACGCCAAGTGTTTTGACAATCACATCAATTTCCGCGAAGCAGCCTATCCCGGATCTGATCCTCTCCAACACGTTACGTGCTGGTGTACTTGGATTAACGAAGACACTCTCACAGGAATTAGGTCCCGAAGGAATTCGTTTCAATTCGATCCTCCCGGGATGGACCAAAACAGACCGGGCGCTCTCACTATTGAAAAGTAGATCAGAGAATAATCATTCCACAATTGAAATTGAAATGAAAAAACAGGCCTCAGCTTCTTCGCTTAATAGGCTGGCAACACCTGAAGAATTTGCCAATGTGGCAGTATTCTTACTCTCTCCCGCCGCTTCATACATTACAGGTCTGATGCTCCCAGTCGACGGTGGTTCTTACAAAGGACTTTTATAGGTAATTACATGCAGTATGAACAACAAAAGAATGTAGAAATGGTTGAAAAGATTAACTCCCTATTGCCTCTCGTTCAAAAACCCGGCAGATACACTGGGGGTGAACTAAACTCAATAACAAAAAACTGGGGGAAAATTGAAACCAGGGTTGCGCTTTGCTTTCCAGAGATTTATGATCTCGGATTGCCTAATCTCGGATTAGCCATCCTGTACGATCTACTCAACAAACGGGAAGACGTACTTGCTGAGAGATGTTATGCACCCTGGCTGGATATGGAAGAGCGGATGAGAAGTAACGCTATCCCCTTATTTTCTCTTGAATCCAAACAGCCTCTTGTCTGTTTTGACATCATCGCTTTTTCACTACCCTATGAGACCCTCTATACGAATGTGATCAATATGCTCGATCTTGCGGGAATCCCCATACACTCCGTAGATCGATCTCCTGATCATCCCCTTGTCATTGCCGGTGGGCACGCAGCTTATAATCCTGAGCCAATGCACGCCTTTATTGACGCATTCGCGATCGGTGAAGGTGAAGAGGTGATGAACGAGATCGTGGATGTACATAAGCAATGGAAATCAAGCGCTATGGATCGGGCAGCATTGCTGGAACAGCTCTCAGCGATACCAGGCGTGTATGTCCCTGCTTTGTATGAAGTCTCATATTTGCAGGATGGCTCCGTTCAAGAGATCAAACCCTCCAGTCCAAAGCTAACACTTCCCATCACAAAACGAATCGTCTCCAAACTACCGCCGCCAGTCACTAATTTTATAGTCCCATATATTGAAATCGTTCATGACCGTGTGGCAGTGGAGATCATGCGTGGTTGCACCCGGGGATGCCGCTTCTGTCATGCAGGAATGATTACCCGCCCGGTACGCGAGCGTCCAGTTGAAGAGATCCTTTCTGCCATAGACACAGCATTGAAAGCAACCGGTCATGAAGAAGTTGCTTTGTTATCTCTCTCATCTTCTGACTATACTCATATTCAGGAATTGGTGGATGGATTAAGTCAGCGTTACGAAGGCGAGCACCTTAATGTTTCGCTTCCATCCCTCCGCATCGAATCATTCTCTGTGGATATCATGGATAAACTGAAAAGTTCGCGTCAGGGAGGATTCACTCTGGCTCCCGAGGCAGCCACAGACCGTATGCGGCAGATCATTAATAAGCCTGTAACGACCGAGAACTTGCTTGAGACCGCCCGGGCAATTTTTAACCGGGGGTGGACAACCATCAAGTTGTATTTCATGATCGGGCATCCATCTGAAACGATGGAAGATGTTGAGGCAATCATTGATCTGTGTAAACAGGTGCATCAGGTTGGAAGGAACGCCATAGGTGGTCGCGCCAAAGTTCACGCCGGTGTGGGTACTTTTGTTCCAAAAGCTCATACACCGTTCCAGTGGACCGCCTGCGAAAAGCCGGAATTTGTATATGAAAAACAAAAACTTCTCCGGTCGCAATTACGGAATCCAAATATCAAAGTGAGTTGGACCGATCCAAAAGATACACAAATGGAAGCCTGGCTTTCGCGAGGTGATCGCAGACTTTCAAATGTGATATTCTCCGCCTGGCAATCTGGCGCAAAATTTGATGCCTGGCAGGATCAGGATCATTATTCAAAGTGGCTGGAAGCATTCAAATTACACGGTCTCGATCCTGATTTCTACTCCCTTAGGGAAAGACCAGTCGACGAGGTTCTCCCTTGGAGTCACATCTATGCAGGAGTAAAAAATTCTTATCTTCTCCAGGAATATGAGTGGTCCAAGGCCGGTAAACTCCGCGATGATTGCCGCAATCAATGTTTTTCCTGTGGTATTATCCCGGAATTTAACGAAGAATTCCTGTCAGACTGGATGTGCCCATCTCCTCCCATAAAGAAGATCAAAAAGGAATCAGCATTATGAGAATTCGGATCATATTCAAGAAAAACCAGGCTATGCGTTTCACAGGTCACCTTGATCTTCAGCAAACTTGGATGCGTGTTTTCCGTCGCGCCAGTCTGCCACTGGAACACAGCCAGGGTTTCCACCCGCAACCAAAAATTCAACTGGCTTCTGCTTTACCTCTTAGCTACGTCAGTTCAGCAGAAGTGCTGGATGCCTGGCTTAAAGATGATGGGTCCACAATTGATCTTGCCATGAAAGTCCAGGAAGCCTTACCACCCGGGTTGGAAGTGCTCAGTGTAGAAGAAATTCCACTTGATGCCCCTAAGATCCAGGTCGCTTTGCAGACAGCTGATTACCAGGTTTACCTTCCAGCTAATGAAAGCGCTCCGGACTTAAAAAGTAAGATTGATGAATTCTTACAAGCAAGCGAGATAATTGTTGAACGCCGTGGAAAACCCCGCAATATTCGGGAGCTTGTTGAAAGTTTGGAGTTCCATTATTCGGTGGATGGTAAACCCACCATATCAATGCGCTTATCAGCCAGGGAATCTGCCACCGGTCGCGCAGATGAGGTCATTAGTGTCCTGGGTGTTGATCCGCACAAGTGCCTGTTTGAGCGCACATCCCTCAATTTCAGCAAAGCTTGATATCAAACGATTGTGGGAGTGATCTTTTCAATAATGGGTTTGGGTAAAAGCACTTGAGATATCAAAATCGCTGCCAAAATCAGAGCACAACCAATCACCTGGATAGTTGTCAATCTCTCGGACAATAATAACCATCCAAAGAATGCAGAAAAAACCGATTCCAGGCTCAAGATAATTGCAGCATCGGCTGGAGGTGCATGCCGCTGGCCGTAAGCTTGAAATGTGAAACCTATGGCTGTTGAAAAAATAGCCAGGTAAACAAACGACTGCCAGGCTGGCAATAAAGCCGGTATTGAATCAGCCTGAAAGATCAGTCCAAAAATGATATTCAAGAAGGCACAGACAAAATACTGCCCGGTAACAAATGCCAGTACCGGAACATTCTTCACACCCAAACCAGTAACGATCACGTGGAATGCCCACAAAACAGCGCCAACCATTACAATCGCATCACCCTGGTTGAATTTTAATGCCCCACCGCTGCTCAACATATAGATTCCAATTGTGGTGATGATGGCGGCTACCCAAATGACCCAACTGGATCGTTGTTTCCAAAAGATTGTTAACAATATTGGAATGATAACGACGTATGAACCGGTTATAAAACCGGCATTCCCGGCAGTAGTAAATGCCAACCCGGTTTGCTGTAATCCACTGGCAAAAAACAAAATAATGCCGGAGGCTGCCATCCATGGGATAGTCTTGCGGTTGATAGGTAGTTTGAATCGTAAAAATGGAAGCATGATCAAGCCGCCCAATCCCCAGCGAGCAGCATTAAAAACCAGTGGACCTACCGTCTCGGCGCCATTTCGTTGGGCGATAAATCCTAACCCCCAGACCAGGGCAGCGAGGAGTAATGTGAGATCAGCTTTCAATCGCATGGGCGCAAGTTTATCATATTACACAACAGGAATGGGAATTTGAAAAAGAGTGCGTGATAGTTTATTCGTAAGGTTTTGGAATCCTGGTTTATGGTAAAATATTCACGCTCAATAAAACCTGCCCTTGTAGCCTAGTGGATAAGGCGTCACCCTCCGGAGGTGAAAACCGGCGTTCGAGTCGCCGCAGGGGCGCCTGTATAAAAAAACTTCTACCGCTCATAATCAGGCGGTAGAATCGCTTAACTGCAAAAGTGAGGCTACAAACTACCCGCAGTGTGAATATTTTCTTCAGCTAACTTTAGGAAGATCGGGATATTTGGAATCTTTCTGGCCGGGATTTTGATCGTACGAATTTTACTATCCTGATAGTTACGAATAACTACCCTGCCCCGCACAACTTTTACATCTGCTATCTGATTCCACAAAAGGATGGTTTCTCCATATTTTAATCCCTGTTGATTTAGAAGGATTTCACCAAATTTTATTGTCTTGCCAAGCGCTATTAATTCTTGATCCTTGAGATACAAACCCGGGTAGATCATTGCTTCAATTTTCCCCAGAAATTCCTTGTAATGGCTGATATTACCTTCTATTTTTGCCACACCATTCGTAGTGTGAATTTCAAACTCCTGCTTCCGGCGTGGTATTACCAAGAATAATGTGATTTCGTCCCGGCGAAAAATATTGAGAATTTCTGAAAGGAAAATTCGCCATTCCTTGCCTTTGAAATTGATCTGCAAAGACTCTTCCTGGATAATTATCTCAACTGACTTGTTCGTTATCAACTTGATGAAAGTAAACAATACTGCAAATAAAAAGACAGATCCTACACACAAATACGGGATGAGAATACTCATTGATTTTGCCGTACCATGGTGGGCAATTTCCCAGGTGTAAGAAAAGTAACCCAAAATTACTGCCGCAATAGTTCCGATGATACTGATCAATAACAGGAACCATGCAGCCAGAGGAAGCTTGGTTCTATATATATTGGAACGAGTAGGGGCTTTTTCAGGCATTATTACATTTCGACTGTTACTATCCCATTGGGAGATTTCGTTTCAATTGCGAATAATTATTCAACCCCTTGATCGTTCCCTCAACGGTACATGTGATCGGGTTATCCACCATATAGGCAGGTATTCCAAGGGATTTTGTCAGATACTTGTCAATTCCCCGCAGCATCGCACCACCGCCACAGAGCGCAGCGCCGCGGTCAATGATATCGGATAACAGCTCTGGTGGTGTCTTTTCTAGAACCCGTTTAATACTCCTCACTATGTCCACCAGGGATTCTTCCAAGGCTTCAACAATATCCTCATTCTTGACTTCCAAAGGCTTCGGCAAACCGCTCACCTGGTCCTGCCCCTGGATTTCCATGGATCCCATTTGAGAAAGGGGTATGGCGCTGCCTATTCTAATTTTCAACTGCTCGGCAGTCGGTTGAGCAACAAGCAGTCCATATTTCTTCTTGATGTATGTGATGATGGCATCGTCCAGAGATAGGCCGCCGCCTTTTAGGGTCTCTGCGCAAACAATTCCATTCATTGCCAGGATGGCCGACTGGGTTGTTCCACCGCCGAGTGAGATGATCATATTTCCGGATGGAGTGGAAATTGGCAGATCAATACCCAACGCCGCTGCCAGTGGTTGCCAGATCATGAAGACTTCTCGACTGCCTGCTCCAAGGCTGGCTTCGTGAACTGCCCGCATTTCCACGCTGGTAATTCCGTATGGTACAGTTACCATCACCCTTGGTTTGAACAAACCCATTGGGCCGGAGACTCGTCGTAATAGATCCCTTAATAAGTTTTCTGTGATCTCGAAATCAGCAATTACCCCGTTTTGCAATGGTCGCAATACTTCGATCGAATCAGGCACACGGCCGTACATATCATTAGCCGCTTTTCCCCATTCAACCATCTTCATCTCCTCAACAAGGATGGCTACAATGGTGGGTTCTTGCAGAAGAATTTGGTTTCCTTCTGCAACCTGTGTGTACATCGTTCCGAGATCGATCCCAATATCACGAGATAAAAATGGCATGAGTCAATTACCTTTCACAAGTATTATACATGGTAAGTTGTAATTTGTTTTTGAGTAAGGTTACCTTCAGAGGATCGCTTTATAATCCCACTTGCTTGATCATATTCTTTAATACCTGCGAAGAATTTACCAATCCTTTGATCTCATCATCCGAAAGGGTCAGATTAAGGGTCCTCGTGATTCCATTCCTGCCAACAATAGTAGGGACGCTCAAGTAGACGTCCTCGATTCCATAATAAGATTTGATTAGTGATGATAACGACAAAACAGTGTCCTGATCCCGCAAAATTGCTTCTGTGATTCTTAGCAGGCCGTTCGCCACTGCATAATATGTGGCGCCTTTTCGCTCGATGATCTCATAAGCTGCATCCCGGGTCTTTTCAAATATCTTGTCCCAAACTTCCTGTGAATAGCTCATGCAGTTTGCCATACAGTAGTCTTTTAAATTCATACCTGCAATATTTGCCAGAGACCAAACCGGTACTTCACTATCACCATGTTCTCCAATGATATAGGCATGCACGCTGCGAGGGTCAACCCCTGCGTGCTCACTTAACAAATATCTAAATCTGGCGGTATCCAGGATCGTTCCAGAACCAATGACTTTAGCTGCAGGCAGACCTGAGATTTTCCAGGAAGCGTAAGTTAAGATATCGACCGGGTTTGTGGCGATCAACAATAATCCATCGGGGTTGTTCATTACAACCTGTGGAACAATCTGCTTAAATATTTCAACATTTTTGTGAACCAGGTCCAATCGGGTTTCGCCAGGTTTTTGGCTTGCTCCAGCAGTGATGACAGTGATCGCGGCTCCCTTACACTCTTCATACGATCCTGTCCATATTCTTGTGGGGTGCACAAAAGGAACTGCATGGTTCAAATCCATCACCTCGCCTTCGGCTTTGGATTTGTTTGAGTCAATGAGAACAATTTCTCCAGCCAGTCCGCTTTGCAACAGCGCGTAAGCATAGGTCGCGCCTACATTCCCAGCACCGACTATGGCAATTTTAGTAGCTGATAATTCTTCGTGTATCATTCGTACTCCTTTGCTTTATTAATAATTTTACCAATTTTCATATCCCGCTGATACAAAACTGAACCCCATGCTTAGACATGGGGTAAAATCATTAATTATCCGGACATGTTGAACTACAAAAACTTAGATGTGCAATTTTACCTGTAAAGTTAATCTAATTTACCGCTTGTCTTTCTTATACTTCCGCGCGGATTCCAACCGCAAATTTGACCTGCGCAAGGCTGCCTGAAGAGTCAGGTATGTATCTGTATCCTGAGGGATAGCTTTTTGTAGCATTTCTTCAGCCCTTTTTTTGGCTGCTTCCGCCCGGTTAACATCGATTTCCTCAATATTCTCGGCTGCATCCGCCAAAATCGTCACTTGATTCGGTTGAACTTCGACAATTCCGCCGGCCACAGTGAAAATTAATTCGCCACTTTTTGTTCTTACTTTGATCAATCCATATTTCAAGGTGGAAAGCAGTGGTGAGTGGTTGGGTAATATGCCCATTTCACCCTGTGAACCGGGAACCACAACAATATCTGCATCACCGGAAAAAACTGAACGATCTTGCGAGGTTATATCAACATGAATTGGCATCCTAAACTCTTTCTTACATCATCGTCTTGGCTTTTGCCACCGCATCCTCGATCGTGCCGACCATTAAAAATGCTTGTTCTGGCAGGTCATCATGTTTCCCGTCAAGTATTTCTCTAAACCCACGAACCGTGTCTTCAATCTTGACATATTCACCTGGAATACCCTGGAAACGTTCAGCAACAGCCATGGGTTGTGAGAAGAATCGTTCAATTTTACGCGCGCGAGAGACGATCAATTTGTCATCTTCACTTAATTCATCAAGTCCAAGAATTGCGATAATATCCTGAAGATCTTTGTATCTTTGAAGGATCCTTTGCACTTCACGTGCGGTATTGTAATGTTCTTCACCCACAATGTTTGGATCCAATATTCGTGAGGTGGATGATAATGGGTCCACAGCAGGGTAAATTCCTTTTTCAACAATGGAGCGTTCCAACGCGATGGTTGCATCAAGATGGGTAAATGTTGCAACCGGGGCTGGATCAGAATAATCATCAGCCGGCACGTACACTGCTTGCATGGATGTGATTGATCCTCTACGGGTGGATGTGATACGTTCCTGAAGCTCACCCATTTCTGTCGCCAGGGTCGGTTGATACCCGACAGCGGATGGCATTCGGCCTAAGAGGGCAGAAACTTCTGAACCAGACATTGTGAACCGGAAGATGTTATCAATAAATAAAAGAACATCTTTTCCCTGGTCACGGAAATATTCTGCCATTGCCAGGGCAGTTAATGCAACGCGCAATCGGACACCTGGAGGTTCATTCATTTGGCCAAAAACCATAACAGTATCCTTCATAACCCCAGATTCGACCATTTCTTTGTAGAGTTGCGTGCCTTCGCGAGTTCTTTCACCAACGCCTGCGAAAACCGAATTACCCTGGTGAACAGTTGCGATCGACCGGATCAACTCCATGATAACTATAGTTTTTCCAACACCAGCACCGCCAAAGATGCCTGTTTTTCCGCCTTTTGTAAAAGGCGCAATCAAATCAATAACCTTTAATCCGGTTTCAAATACTTCTACCGTTGTAACCTGATCTTCAAAGAGTGGCGCAGCACGGTGGATTGGATAATATTGATCTGCCATTACGGGACCGCGATTATCCACCGGTTTTCCTAATACATTAAATATTCTTCCAAGGGTATTCTGGCCAACCGGCACCATAATGGATGCTCCGGTTCTATGTGCAGGCATACCACGCTCCAAACCATCGGTCGTATCCATTGCGACACACCTGACAACGCCTTTTCCCAGATCTTTTTCGACCTCGAGTGTGACAGAATTTTTCCCTTGCCGGGGAATTTCGATCGCCTCAAACAATATCGGAATATCATTTTCTGAAAAGGCTACATCCACAACGCCACCTAAGATTTGAACTACCTTGCCTGTTGCTTTTTCCATAAAAGAACCTCCACCAAAAAAACTGCCTGCACAATATTAGGTCAAAGATTTTGAAAGCGCTTCAGCGCCGCCTGCAATATCCAGCATATCATTTGTAATGCTCTGCTGGCGGGCCTTGTTGTAATCCAATTGAAGTTCATTGCCAAGTTCGTTGGCATTATCTGTGGCATTTCTCATGGATACCATGCGCGCTGCATGCTCACTTGCCTGTGATTCAAGTATCGCCTGATAGACTTGTAAAGATGTAAACCGCGGGATGACTTGGTTTAACAACTCGCCTGCATCCGGCTCATATGTAAATGCTGAATGTGTTTTTTGAGAACCCAGATTTTCACTTACCTGGCTATCTGCACCGATTTCAAAGGGCAGAAGTCTTTTTATCACCGGTTCCTGCCGAACCATATTTATGAAATCTGTATAGGCTAGGTAAACCTCATCAAATGATCCATCCAGGAAATCATCAATCGCCAATCGACCAATTGCTGAAAGATCAGCAAATGTTGGGGCAGCAGGAATATTGCTAAACTCTGCGATCACATTCCGTCTGCGCCTTAACATCATATCCCGGCCTTTTTTCCCAACAGTAATATAACTAATTTTTTGGGAGTAACCTTTAAAATGCAATAATGTGGATCGAATAATATTCGTGTTGTAAGCCCCAGCCAATCCTCTATCACTCGTAATCAGTATTACCAGGATATTTTCCACATCCTGCCTTGGTTTCAGCAATGGATGAAGTGCATTATGACCAGGTTGTTCGGATAAATGTACCAGTACTTTCCAGGCTTGTTCTGCGTAGGGTCTGGTTGCAGATACAGCCTGGATCGCTTTACGAACTTTACTGGCAGAAACAGCCTGAAGCGCCCTTGTTACCTGGGCGATATTCTTCACACTCTTGATGCGTAGCCGCATTTCTCGTGCAGATGCCATTAACTCTCTCCCTGTCCCTTATGCAGTCCAGGAGGAATTGAAATTCGCTAAAGCTTGTTTCAATTTTTCGGTAGTTTCAGGAGTAATTTGTTTCTTCTCACTAATATCGTTTGTAATATCGGGGTAAGAAGATTCGATCGATCGCAGCATAGCTGATTCCCAGTTTTTTACCTTCTCAACCGGAATCGCATCCAGGAAACCATTGGTTGCTGCAAACAATGCGATAACCTGATTTGCAAGAGACATCGGTTCATATTGTCGTTGTTTTAATACTTCTTGTAATCTTTGCCCACGATTCAATTGGGATAACGTAACTTTGTCCAGATCTGATCCAAATTGAGCAAAAGCAGCAAGCTCGCGGAAAGAAGCCATATCCATTCTCAAACGGGCAGCCACTTGTTTGACCGCTTTTGTTTGAGCCGATCCGCCCACCCGGGAAACCGAAATACCAACATTTATTGCCGGCCGAATTCCCGCATTGAAAAGGTTCGATTCCAGGTAAATTTGCCCGTCAGTAATTGAAATTACATTTGTAGGAATGTAAGCTGAGACATCGCCCAGGAGTGTTTCGATGATTGGTAGAGCAGTCAGTGATCCGCCTGTCCCTGCCACTGGCACGATCTTGAACTTTGAAGAATCCTGCATGGATTGCAATTCTTCCTCAGCAAGTTGATTTGAAAGAGGTCCATCGAAGATTTTTTCTTGGTGTGCTTCCTCTGGTGATGCTTCGGGGTTTTTATGATCTCCCGAAACAATGGCATACTTGATAGCCAACCTGGCTGATCTTTCAAGCAGACGGGAGTGTAAATAAAATACATCACCGGGATAAGCCTCTCTTCCTGGCGGACGGCGGAGAAGCAAAGATACCTGTCTGTAAGCCCAGGCATGTTTTGATAAGTCATCATATACGATCAAGGCATCCCGGCCGTTTTCCATGAATTCCTCGCCAATGGCACAGCCGGCATAAGGAGCAATGTACTGCATGGCAGCCGGCTCATCCGCGGAAGACATTACTACGATTGTATGATCCATGGCGCCATATTTCTCTAACAAAGCAATCGTTCTCGCAACAGCGGACTTTTTCTGACCTATGGCAACATAAATACAAACCAGGTTCTTGCCATTCTGATTAATGATGGTATCGATTGCGAGAGCTGATTTTCCAGTTTGCCGGTCCCCGATGATCAATTCGCGTTGGCCTCTGCCAATCGGGATCATGGAATCGATGGCTTTAATACCTGTCTGAACCGGAGTATCTACATCCTGTCTTTCTATTACTCCCGGAGCAATGCGTTCTATTGGTCTGAATTTAGTCGAGACGATTGGTCCTTTTCCATCGATGGGTTCACCCAGTGCATTAACAGCCCTGCCTATCAATCCATCACCCACCGGTACAGAAGCAATCCGTCCAGTTGCGCTGACCAACATACCCTCTTTGATCATCTGATAGTCGCCCAGAATGATTACGCCGACACTGTCTTTTTCCAGGTTGAAGGCAATCCCTTGGACACCGTTGGCAAACTCCACCAACTCCTGAGATCTTACTCGAGTAAGTCCGGCTACCTTAGCGATGCCATCGCCACATTCAAGAACAGCTCCTACTTCTCTGATCTGAACAATCGGTTGAAAATCCTCGATTTTTTGTTGTAATTCAGCAGTGACTTGTTTAATCAGATCGGTCATTGATCCTCCAACCCTATAGAATGTTTCAGTAATCTTTGTATCTTTAGTATTATCGGACAAATATTGATAAATATGATACCTGAAAGCAAATTGATTGTCTAGTTTGGATGGCTTACTTGGAGAAATAGTTCAAGCAAGCGCGCAGTTTTTCCTCCAGAGTATCTTCGGTACCTTTTGGGATTGCTTGAATGGCTGCCTGGCTCTCAACCAGGCTGTATCCAAGACCGGTCAAGGCAGCGATCAATTCTGTCTCCATTTCATTCAAGGAAACCAATTGTTCAACTCTACTGAGGGTACCCACTTTATCTTCCAAGTGTAATAACATTTTTTGAGCAGTTTTCCTGCCAATTCCAGACACACGGCAAAACACCTCAGATTGACCACTGTTTACAGCCTGGCTGATAATATCCAAAGATAAGGTAGATATTACACCCAGGGCAGTTCTGGGACCAACGCCATCCACCCCCAGAAGGATCAGGAAGAAATCCCGTTCTTCGTGGAGGTCGAAACCATACAATGTAAGTGCATCCTCCCGCACGACTAGATGAGTGTGTAAGAAGACTTGGTCGCCTGTTTTCGCCGTTTGACGAACTGCGGTTGGCACGAATACTCGCAAACCTAAACCATTCAGATTTACGATCAAGTTATCCGAATTAACTTCAAGAACTTCTCCATGCAGCGCTGCGATCATACTTGTTCGTTGCTTTCTTTCTTTTGGCTTCTTTGATGATTAAGTATCTCATATAAAATGATTCCTGTCGCCATCGCGAGGTTGAGAGAATCGCTCCTCCCTAACATGGGAATTGATACAGTCTGGTCACAAATATCAAGATGCCTTTGAGATAACCCATGCCGTTCGCTGCCCATCAATAAAACCATCGGGTAGGAATAATTTACATAATGGTAATCTGAACTGGAGGATCCAACTGCCCCGAATACATTTATTTTATTTCTGGCTTTCCAGCTGATAAATTCATCTAAGGTGCATTTTATTAATTTCAGATCAAATAAAGCCCCCATGCTTGCTCTTATTGCAGTCAGATCATAAGGATCTGTACAGTTATCCAACAGGATGACGGCCTTTGACCCCACAGCATCGGCTGTCCGCATGATTGTTCCCAAATTGCCGGGGTCAGCAGCCTCATCCAGAGCAATAATCACAGCCTTTCTGTCAAATTTGATATCTTCAAGCTTTGACCATCTTTGCCTGATCACCCCGGCCAAACCTTGCGGTCCCTCCTTGCCGGATAGATGCCGAAAAACAGCTTCCGATACTGATAGTATTTTTTCTTCTGCAATCTTCGAAAATTGTTCAACCAGCTTTCTACCAGGTAGGCTAACAAGCAGGGATTCTGAGTAGATCAGGTAATCAAATTCCACGCCCTGTTCATATGCTTCGATCACGATCCGCAAACCTTCGATGAAGGCTAATTTTGTTTCAGAGCGATCCTTGCGATTTCTCAGCTTTAGGATCTCTTTTATCCTGGGATTGGATGTGCTGGTAATGTCATGCATCATATCCCTGATTCAAATCTTGAATATCGGCTTGAATTATTATGGCAAATCGCCACAGCCAGCGCATCAGCAGCATCGTCAGGTTTTGGAATATCTTCAAGATCAAGCAGAGCTTTGACCATTTGTTGCACCTGCTGTTTATCTGCCTTGCCGTATCCTGAAACTGCCTGTTTCACCTCCAGCGGGGTGTATTCTCCAACTGGAAGTCCTGCCAGAGCTAATGCCAGAACAATGACCCCGCGGGCTTGTCCAACTGCCATGGCTGTAGTGACATTCTTATAAAAAAACAACTTCTCGACTGCCGCTTCATTCGGATTGTAGAGAAGTATGATTTTATTTAGTTCATTAAAGATGGTTAACAGTCTTTTTTCAACCCTTGAGTTTGCGGGTGTGAGAATTGTCCCGTAAGCGATGGAAACCAGGTTCCCCTTATCGTCTTCCTCTATCACACCATAACCGGTGGTCGCGGTTCCAGGGTCTATTCCTAGAATACGCATGACTGCTATTCTTCGTTTAAAGCTGCTACGATTTCATCACTCATCTTCAGGTTTGAAAAAACGTTTACGATATCATCCAATTCTTCAAGGGCTTCAATTGTTCTCATAACCTGGAGAGCTTTTTCTGGGTCAAGTTCAACTTCCTGGGTTGGTAGCATTCTTAAGCCGGCTTCTTCTGGATAAATGTTTGCTGCATGTAGCTTGTCAGATAGCTTCTTATATTGCTCAACCGGTGCAATGATTTCAGCGGTGTCATCTTCAATATTCACATCATCAGCGCCGCCCTCGACAGCCAGCTCAAATATCATATCTCCATCCATCCCTTCCAGAGGGAATGAGAAACAGGCTGCCTTCTTGAACTGCCAGCCTACTGCACCAGCTTCAGCCATGCCGCCGCCACTTTTGGTCAACAAATGCCGAATTTCAGCAACTGAACGGTTTCTGTTATCTGTTAAACATTCAAGCATTACGGCAACCCCCTGGCCGGCATATCCTTCATAATATAATTGTTCCATAGCAACACCGTCTTTGCCTTCGCCGGTGCCTTTTTTTATCGCCCGATCTATGCTTTCTTTTGGCATATTCTGTGCCCGGGCTCGTTCTATGGCCATCTGCAACCTGACATTCATACCAGGGTCTCCACCGCCTTCTCTGGCCGCCATGACTACTTCGCGTGCCAGACGAGTGAATATTGCGCCTTTTTTAGCATCGGCAGCGCCTTTTTTACGCCTAATTGTCGCCCAATGTGAATGACCAGACATACAGAGTCTCCTCAATATAATTCATAATATATTTTGACATATTATACCATCTAAGAAATAGGATTGTACCATTATTGAGCCTGGAGAATCGCTGACTTTAGGCTACGTTAGCGTCAATTAAACAATTTTTAGATCATTAAGATAAAAGTAGTATTTTTAAGTTATACTGTGGCATCGATTAATTTTGCAGTATTTAGATAATTTCAGGAATTGATTTGATCGAAAACAATATACCGAATCTTAAACAAAAATTATTTCTCTGTACCTTCCTGGTCTTTTTGGGGTTATTATTGGGACTCAAAACACCAATAAATGATCTATATATCCCGACCACCAGTAGCACAGAATTACACAACCAATATATATCCTCTCCAACACAAACAAAGACTTCTTTTATCAAAAGCATTCTCAATGGTGACTCTGATCATATTGCAGGGATTTGGATTCCCGGATTAGTCGGCCTTAAAACAGTGTATCAACCTACAAACCAGCCTGGTTTTGTTAGCGAAGAAGCGGGCAGTGTAACTGTTTTTCAATTGACAGAAGATTTCGGTTCCGTTGGTTTATTGGCACATGCCAACAAAGCAGGAGCATTTTTCCATAGATTGTCAATAAATCAAATCATCACCCTTATCTATGGCGATGGTTCTCTGGTCAAATATAAAGTCACTGACATTCGTGAATACCAGGCAGTAGATCCAAAAAAAGCCCTGACTGATTTTATATCCACAGACTCACCCAAACTACCATTAAGTCAGGAGGATTTGTTCCGGGAAATTTATGCACCCCCGGGAAGATTAGTTCTCCAAACTTGTATCATTCTGGATAATGAAAACTATTGGGGCCGTAAATTTATCATAGCTGAATAGGAAGATTAGCGTCAACCGGCAAAATATTCAGGATTCGCTTTTAGTCTCTCCACTGGATTTATCAGCTCCCCCAATCCATCAATACTCACTTTGACAATGTCGCCATCTAAAAGTGGACCAACTCCAGCGGGTGTCCCCGTAAGGATTAAATCACCACTTTCCAGGGTCATCACTGATGATATAAAGGATATCAGTTGGGGGATTGAAAATATCATATCCCGTGTGGATGCCATTTGGCGCATTTGACCATTAACATGCGTAGTGATCAGAGCGTCGAATGGATTGAAATCTGTCATTATCCAAGGCCCTACCGGACAAAACGTATCAAAACCTTTTCCACGAGTCCACTGACCATCCCGTCGCTGCAGATCCCGGGCAGTTACATCGTTTGCAATCGTATATCCAAGAATGTGGTTTCGTGCAAAATCAACGGGTATCCAACGACCTGGCTTGCCAAGTACAACTGCCAATTCACCTTCATGTTCCACCTGGGATGACTGTGGCGGCAATAGGATGGGTACTCCAGGACCAATTAGAGAAGTAGTTGGTTTCATAAATATGATTGGAACGGTGGGGTTTTCCGCGCCAACCTCTTTTGCATGTTCAGGAAAATTCCGCCCCACACAGATGATCTTTCCAGGTTGACATGGTGCCAGCAATTGAACCCTGGATAAGTGAAATTCGGGTTCAGCTCTTTGATAAGCGCCAAAAAGGGAACCATCAATCCGTCCGACCATTTCATCTAATATCCAACCATATTGAGGCTTGTGCCCTTTTGTTGTGAATTTAATTATTTGCATAGGAATCTTTCCGGCATGATAGGATATTTGTCAATTTTAAAGCATTATGCGTTATAATACAAAACCTCGGGCGGGTAGCTCAGTTGGTTAGAGCACATCTCTTACACAGATGTGGTCGCAGGTTCGAGTCCTGTTCCGCCCACAAGAAAACCTCCATAATTGGGGGTTTTTACATTAGTCTAACAACGATTACTCTTTGGATGATTTCAATTCTTTGAAGGATTTTTCTGTAATACTGGTCATGTAAAAATCAAAAAAGTCCTGATCAATAATAGCCGATCAGGACCTTAAATAAACGCCTATTGTCCTAATAATACATATCTTCAATACTAATACTTTAAATCATAACCATCTCGATCTTCCGACCATATGCCTAGAATAGCAAATGAAGTCCTTCTCTCAATCTATATTGTTTTACAAAATCGTATAGCCGCCATCCACAATGAAATCTGAGCCGGTAGCGAATAACGATGCATCACTAGCCAGATAAACAAAGATGCCTATCAGATCTTCGGGGAAACCCAACCGGCTTCCTTCCGGCATTTTGGAGGACCATATTGGCAGAAGATCTTTCAAGCCAGCTATAAGTTCGGTCTGGATATATCCAGGGCTGACGCAATTCACACGGATCTGATACTGAGCCCATTCCACCGCCAGCGCTTTGGTCAGATGGACTACGCCTGCTTTTGCCGCGCAATAATTTGCGATCGTCTGAGGGAGATTGATAATATGGGCAGACATGGATGCTGTGCTGATAATCGATCCTGCTCTCTTTTGCTTCACCATTAATTTCGCTGCTGCCTGTGCAGTAAAGAAAACCCCGTTCAGGTTCACATCAATAACAGATTTAAAAACATCGGGGGCGATATCCAGCGCAGCATCAGGTGTAAAAATGCCAGCATTGTTCACAGCAAAATCAATGGAGCCAAGTTCTTTTTCGTAATCCAGGATCATATTATTGACACTGGTTGGATCGGTCACATTGCAACCCAAAGCAATACACTTTGCTCCGGTGTCATGAGAAATCTGTTTTGCAGTTTCCCGTGCCTTTTCAATGTTCATATCGATAATCGCTACTTCCGCACCCATTTGTGCATACGCATCGGCTATCGTTTTCCCTATGCCCTGTGCTCCACCTGTGATAAATCCTTTTTTACCTTCCAAGCTAAAAAGTTTTTTTACGTCCATTTTTCATCTCTCCTTTTGGAATTATTGATTAAATTGGCTAAATTCTTCAAGGTGCCTTTGTTCATAAAATTTGCGAGAAATATGGAGGATAACAGTATGAATCCTTTCATAAACTCGATCCATTCCGTCTTTATTCCAAGCATACTTAGCCCAGTACTGATCATTGAGATCAAAATTGCCGCGAGGATAATTCCCAGTGTCCTAAATCGGCTGAAAACAACACCAGAAAATACTGCGATTGTGATCGCATCCAATAATTTCGAATCAACACTGTTGATCTGAACAGCTCCAGCTCTGGCAGCAAACAACGTACCACCGATGGCGGCGTAGACTGCCCCAATTATGAAGGTCATCATAGTCAAATTTTTAATATCAATTCCCATGAAGCGGCTGGCTTCAATATTTTGTCCGATGAACTGGATTTTTCTTCCGATTGTACTTTTTTCCATAAATAAGTAGCTGATCACGGCGATTACGATGAGGATAATAACAAGGTTGGAGATGCCTATTTCTGTTTTCGCAAGAGATTTGAATGGGCTATTGCTGATGTAAACCGACTGTCCATGCGTGATAATTTGGCGTACCCCGATAATCAAAAACTGCATACCGAGTGTCACTATGAATGAAGAAATGCCCATCCGTGAAACCAGCAAACCGTTGATCAACCCTACCAGGGCAGACAATAATAAACCAACCGTGATTGCCAAAACAGGATCGAATCTTATTCCCCCACTCATCAGGTAAGCAACCGTGAGGGCAGCCATACTTGCTATGTGACCTAACGAGAGATCAAAACCACTTCCTGCAATGATAATCCCCATACCAAATGCAAAAATAGCTGGAATGACTGAGTCTGTCAAAATATTATTCAGATTTGTTACCCGAACGAAACTGAAATTTGGAATTATCAATGCAAACAGAAAACCGACAACAATGATGAGGGCAAGGAACATTCTCATCTGATAAGATGGTAACTTTAGCTGGATTTTTGGGGTTGATGAGATTACGATTTTTTGCATTTTGGTTGTTTCCTTTTTTCAAAGTTTAATTTGAACGATTTTTTCCCTTTGTCTAAAGGCTACCAGTCCAACCGCGACGATCAGGATGATTCCCTGGGCAATAGAGACGATATATGATTCAACATTGATCATATTCATAAATTTTTCTATTACTCCAAGAAATAACGCCCCGACAAGCGTACCAAACACATTGATTCGCCCGGTAACAAACATCGATGAACCCAGAAAACAAGCTGCAAAAACAGGAAGCATATAGAACTTTCCCTGCTCATAGATCGCTCCAACGCGTGTACTTTCTACTGCCGCAGCTAGTGCGATCAATAAACCTGCGATCATGTAAGCAAATATTTTCATCCTGCCGGTATTGATGCCAGCTTCTATAGCTGCATTACTGTTCTCCCCAACTATCCGCAAGGAAAAACCAAAACGGGTCCGATTGATTATGAAATAGGAAAGGAGATATATAATCAAAGCGATCCAAACAACCAGTGGGAGTCCAAATTCGACTGTTGAGAATGCCAGGATTTTTGGATTCTGGATTAGGGTCGTCTGCTGGTGGAGGGCTTTTTCCACACCGTTCGCCATAAACATAAACGCAATTGATACGATAAAAGAAGAAAACTTTAATTTCACTACCAACCAAACAATAAACAGGTAAACCGAAAGGGAGACTGCGCTAACGACAATATATGCATTAGAAAACTGGTTGCTCCTGTTGGCTATGATGGCAAAAACCACGGTCAACAGGCTGAACATTCCTGCGAAAGATAGATCACCCTCACCACTAATCATAATAAATGATAACGCCAGGGCGGTTAATGCAATGCTAACAGTTCCAAGCAATATGAACTTGATGTTGAGAGGAGAAAAGAGCGGGACCTTATTAAATACTGCCTGAAGAATGAGCAGCAATAACAATAAACCAACTGGCATACCATACAGGCGAAGTAATGCATTAATTCGGTTAGCCAACTTTTCCATCTCCCATAATATATGATAGTATTTCATCCTTTTTTGTTTCGACAGGATCCACCTCACAAACAATCCTGCCTTTATACAAGATGATGATCCGGTCGCTCAATCCAATCGCTTCTTCGATATCACCTGTCGCCAAAACCACTCCCGCCCCCATTTTTGCCAACTTACCGAGAATCTCATAGATCTCGGATTTCGCGCCAATGTCGACCCCGGCGGTGACTTCATCCAACAGATAAAGTTTATATGATTCTGACATCCACTTGCCAATTACAACTTTCTGCTGATTACCGCCAGATAAATCTTCGATAAGGTAATTTATATCATTCGGCGTAACAGAAAGTTTAGTATTGAGATCTTGGGCTAGCCGGTCTTCTTTGCCATCATTGATCAGGGCTTTCCTGGTGATCATACGCATATTGATGGCTGTCAGGTTGTTTTTAACAGGGTATTTTTCCACCATGCCTTGCACAGCACGGTCTTCTGGAATTAACGCAATGCGGTTTAGGACTGCCTTGCCAGGCGTTAATCCATGATGAATAGGATTGGCATCGACCCAGATCTCCCCTTCTTCTGGTTTGAGGATTCCATAGATCATGTTCAAGAGTTCGGTCTTTCCAGCCCCGACAGCTCCAACGATGGATACTATCTCACCTTGAGACACCGAAAAACTAACATCGTGGATACGGTCTTTATATTTTAAGTTGGATACTTTGAGCACTTCACCACCACGGTCAACCTCTTCCTTGGGGAAGAAAACATCCATATTCTTCCCTAACATCATGGTGACCAATTCATCTTTGGGCAAATCTCGAGTAAGGCGGGTATCGATCTTTTTTCCATCCCGAAATACACTGATCTTGTCACATATCTGATAGATCTCCTCCATCCTGTGGGAAATGTAAATCGTAGTGGTGCCTGTTGATTTTAGTTTTCGGATAACGTCAAAAAGAGTATTTGTTTCTTCCAAACCTATTCGGGAAGTTGGTTCATCCAGGATCAGTACTTTTGGTCGATTTATCAAAGCTCTAGCGAGAATCACAAATTGCTGTTCAGAAATTGAGAGCGATCCTGCTGGTTGTGTGAGATCAAATTTTATATTCAGGAAATCAAGGATTTCCAATACTCTCCCTCTTCCGGAAGACCAGTTAAGAATCCCAGCTTTTGTGGGAGGATTAGCCAGTAGGATGTTTTCCAGGATTGGCAAACTTTCAACTACATTCAAAACCTGGTGAACAACCTGGATGCCTTTCTTTTGGATCTCCATCGGAGAAAGTCCTGTAATATCCTCATCAAGGTAATAGAGATTCCCCGAATCTGGCACATATTCTCCAGCAAGAGTTTTCATCAAGGTGGATTTACCTGCACCGTTCGAACCTACAATTGCATGAACTTCATTGGCACAGATATCCAGATCGACTCCATCGAGTGCTTTGGTCGCTCCAAAGTATTTCTTGACATCACGAATTCTGGCAACGACTTGTTCTGTCAAAAAGACCTCCGATAATTGTTGAACGGGAAAGAACTATCGATACTACAATAACCTGAATAAAGGATAATTACAATAAATTCCGAGAGAAGCGATGCGCAGATCGCTTATTGTGACCTTTGCATCAGTTTAGAAGGCAACTGCTTGAATGATAATGAGGATGGTGAGGAATACCTCACCATCCTCAAGACTAAACAGAATTACTCTAGACTGCCGAAAGGCGTCCCAAATACTTCCTTCCAATGCTGTTCAGGACTCTGAAGTTTGATTTCAGATCCATCGATCACAGCGTCTTCTGCTCCACCCAGATTGGAAACAAAATATGTGGGGCCAAATTGGGCATAAGGAACCAGGTCCTGCATACCATTCAATGCAAGGTCCAAACCCTGAGCAGCGCGGGTACCGAGAACATAAGAATTCTGTCCCATGAATACCCATTTTCCAGCTTCTTCCTCTCGCATGGCCTGAAGTACATCCTTACCGGTATCACCACTGGCAATGACAATATCCTGTGTCTTACCGGCAGCCTTCAATGCAGCATATGCGCCGACAGCAGGCAAATTCCATGTGGTCACGATCGCCTTGATGTGATTATCAGGATCTGCAGCAAGAGCAGCTGCGACTTTGGTCTGAGCGTCAGTTACTGCATTGCCGGCATCAATATCAAACCGTTCCACAACAATACCCTTGGTGGGATCATCGGTTCGGAATGGATTGAATACTACATCAGCGCTGTCAGCACGGGCTAACAAAGTCACCCAGGAAGGAGTATCAAGAATGAGTACTTTCCCTTTTCCACCAGTCTGATTGACAACATACAGGCCGAGCTGAGTTCCGCCACCCCAGTTGTCTGCCATCACATTCGTTATGGCTCCTTCCTGGAACATGTCAATGACGGTGTAGGGAATTCCAGCTTCAACGATCTTAGCACAACCAGATTTCAAAGCAGTTCCATCGCCACCTGCCATGATAATTCCATTCACGCCATTGGCAATATGGGTATCAACAGCTGCATTCATTTTGGCTGCATCACCATTACCATCGATGATATTTACGGAATACCCGTATTTCTCTAGATTGTCAGTTATGGCTCTGAGCGCATTCCTGTTCCAATCATTTGCCTGGAAGAAAGCTACAACACCGATGGTTTTTCCTTCCCCGCGTTTGGGGTCCAGGGATTTGATTGCCGCATCGATCTTGCTGTCAGCAACAGATTCTGCTGCGGCTGGTTGAGCAGGTTCTGCAGGAGCTACTGCCGCAGGAGCTGCGGGGGCACAGCCGACAACACCGACTGCGATCAAAAGAACCATTACCACGCTTAATAACAAAGTTAACTTTTTCATCTTTTCTCCTAATTTGGGTTAGATACCTGAAAACTGAGGTTTTTTTCTGATGCAAAACATTACTCCAAATATCACCTCCTTCAGTAATGGCTATAATAATCTAGGTAACTCACCAATCAGTCCCTTCAATCAGATCTCCAATATCCGCATCGATTTCAGCCAGTCTTTTAAATAATTGAAGTATGATTTCATATTTCCGATTGTTTTCAAGATTTGGCGCAATTCTGCTTCTCTCCTGATGAAGAGCCGGGATAATTGAAAAATCTTTCCATATACCGGCTCCGATGGCAGCACAGGCAGCAGCGCCAAGAGATCCGGCGTCCTGCCCGATGTTAGTCTCCAGGATATTCTTGTTGTAAATATCTGCAAACAGGTTTCGCCAAAATGTGCTTTTTCCTCCTCCTCCGACGATAAGCATGTCATCGGATATCCAGGTGTATCCCGCCATTACATCCAAAGCGATGCGAAGATTCAGGCAAATGCCCTCCATCACAGCACGGATCAAATCGCTCTGGTTGTGACCAAGCTGAAGCCCATGAAAAGCGCCGCGAATATTTGGAGATTTATCCAAACTGGAACCGCCAGCAAGACTGGGGTTGAAAAGCAGCTTGTGAGATCCAACCACAGATTGTTCAGCCAATTTTGTCATTGCCCTAAAGGGATCAGATTCATCAAGCAGATCTCTACAGGCTGTGTCCCTCAACCACCGGAAAGAGCTTCCTGCTGAAAAGATTGCTGTGGAAGAAATGAACATTCCTGGAATGCAATGGGTGAAAACATAAGGTTTCTTTTGAACTTCAACTATCGGTTGATGTCCTGAAACTGCTATCCACGAGGATGAACCAAGTGATGTATATGCATTCCCGTCAGTGACACATCCAGCCCCCAATGCCATGCAGGAATTATCCACACCACCGCAGGCGACCTTTACAGAAGGATTCAATCCTAATTCCCCGGCAATATTCGGGAGGATGTTTCCGATAATTTCGGTGGATGGAAGAATCTCAGGGAATTTACTCTCCGATATCCCTGCCTGCGTCATATAACTTCTCTGATAATCCCACTTTTGCAGATCATACACACCTGTTCCAGACGCGTATGAGAAATCAGTACAAAGACGGCCAGTGAGTAGATAATTGATGTAATCTTTTGTTCCAATAAATTTAGCTGTGTCCTTGTAAACCTGTGGCAGGTTGTCCTTAATCCACATGATCTTAAATATGGAATACAAGTGGGCAGGAAAGCCGCATCCAGTGGTGAGATACCACTCAGGATAGGAAGAATTCTTGAAGAATTCTTGTGCCTGTGACAGGGCTCTTGCATCTGACCAGATGGGAACTGATCCCATCAAGAGCTCTCCTTCTACGCCAATTGGGATTACACCTAGGCTGTGTCCCGAAATGGCAATGCAAGCGATATCTTTCGCAAAGGGTTTCCCCACTAATAAGTTTTTAGTCGAAGATGTGATTGCCTGCCACCAGTCAGTTGGTCTTTGCTCGTGGTAACCGCTAGACGGGTAATAAGTGCCATACGCTTCAAAACACTCAGCTAGAGAAGTACCAGACTCATCATAAATCGATGCCTTTACTCCGCCAGTACCAAGGTCGTATGCCAGGATTGTCGTTGCCATCCCTATCTCCCGTTCCTGCTCTGAAATTCATTGATGATATCCAAAGCAGAATGGTAGCCAAGTCCAAAACGCGAAACTCCCATTTCATGAATCTTAAGTAGAAAGTCCAAATTGCGAACGCCACCAGCTACTTTGATTTTCACAGTTTCGCCCACTGCCTTTTTTATTATTGCGATATGCTCTGTAGTAGTTGGACCGCTCCAACCAGTTCCTGTTTTAACGAACTTTGCTCCGTTGTCTCTGATTATCTGTGAACCTAGTGTGATCTCTTCAGGAGAAAGTAGTGATGTTTCAAGAATAACCTTCACAGGGATTGAGCCGGCAGTATCCACGACAGCTTTGATATCAGCAGCAACCTCTTCGTACAGGTGAGACCGAAGCTTACCAACATCGATGACCATATCTAGTTCTCCACAGCCAAGCCCGATAAGTTCCAGAGCTTCAAATACTTTAACTTTAGTCGTGGAAGACCCGGATGGAAATCCGACCGTTCCCCCAATAATGATATCCTCTTGCCCACCTAATAGAACCTTTGCTCGGCTAACAAAAGTGGGAAGGGGAAAAATCGCGATGAAATGATGTTCTCTGGCAGCTCTGACAATTGTCTCCACATCATCCAATGTGGAACCAGCTTTTACTGCGCTGATATCGATCATCCTGGCTAGCTCAATTTTTGTAATACCCATTCTCTGTCCTTATGGTGAGTAATTTATTGTTTGTAATACATTACTACCTATAGTGTAGTATTTTTCGTTTTGACCTAATTATTGAGGATAATGATGGATATTTTTTCTAAACATACCATTGTTAATAATGTAACATAATTATGTATCATTGTCAACAAGGGATTTTTAACAATGTAAGCGTGGATTGTAATCTGTATCTTTTACAGTACTTAATTAAAACAAACCGTAATATATGCTGTGTATGTTGACTTTTCAGTGATTGTTGGGTGAAATATTCGTTACCTGAAGAAAAGAGTATGCCTTTCCCGAATTAATCCGCTGGAGACAGCAACTTTCTAAAAATTGTTTGACATAATAAACATAATGATGTAAATTATTACTATAAGGAAAAGGGATATGGGTACACGTACTCCATCATACAAAAAAGTCTATTCCCAAATGAAGGAACTTATAACGAGTGAGACTTACCCAATAGGGTCACTTGTCCCCCGGGAACCAGACTTATGCAATTTGTTCTCTGTCAGCCGAACTACACTCCGCAAAGCAATGGAACTACTCGAGCAGGAAGGTTTTGTGGATATTCAACAGGGACGAGGAACTGAGGTTTTAGATTTCAAGGCAACCCAGAAACTAAATCATGTGACTTCATTCTCTGAGACACTCGAAGCGAAGGGGTTTACCATTGAATCAAAGAGTATGCACATCGACATGATCATCCCTCCAGGGAATGTGCTGGAAGAGCTTTTGCAACCACCAGATACTGAAGTTGTCCGTATTCAAAGAATTCAACTGGCAAACGGAAAACCAATAGCAATCATGACAAACTACATCGTCGCCGACCTGGTTCCGGGAATTCTTCTTGATACCGGTAAATTTGTTTCGCTTTATCACCATCTGGAAACAAAATTTGGCATCAAGATCACTTCTGCTAGAGATAATATCAAAGCCAAAGTAGCAGATTTTCTAGAATCCGAACTATTACAGGTCTCAATAGGCAGCCCTTTATTAGTTGACAGACGTATCACCTTCAGTGGCAGTAAACCCATTGAAGCTGTTGTTATGGTCGTTGACGCATCGAAATATGATTTCTCAGTAAACCTTATTGGACGTCCTGGATAACTTCCTAATTCTCACTCACAACAAAATGCATTAACCGCATATTGGCACCGTCACTAACCCAGACATTCCCCTGTGGGTCAACCGCCACACCGGATGCCAGTGCAAAGCCATCCGTATCCAGGCTGTAATCGCCCCAGGTTCGGATGATTGCCCCATCCGAAGCAAATTCAAGCACCCGATAACCTTCAGGATCAACCACAAAGACGTGACCGTTATTGTCCACTGTCAGGAAAGGTTTGTTTTCAAGAGACTGGCCATTCCATCCATTGACCTCCCAACTGTTGCTCACGCCATAATTCATGCCAGTTTCATCAGGTGTGAAGACCTGAATACGCTGATTCCATGTGTCAGCCACATAGATATTGCCGCTGTTATCTCCCCATACACCAACCGGTTCATCGAATTGGCCTGTCTCCAACCCATAAGTACCAAATTCTGTAATGTAAGCGCCATTTGAATCGAAAACGACAATCCGTTTATTGCCCGTATCCGCGACAAATACCTGGTTTTGCTGATCAACATAAATTCCGCGTGGGCCCCAGAAGGCGTCCGGATTTTCTGCCTGGCCAAAGTACCCCCACATCGTCAGGAAGTTGCCATTGGCGTCAAACTTTTGCACCCGATGGTTCCAGGTATCAGTCACATATACCGATCCATCCGCTCCAACCGCCACACCCCACGGCTCGTAAAAAGTACCACCTGGAGCCTGCGTTTGTGCAATATCTGCAAAGGTTCCCCATACATTGATCACACTGCCATCAGCTCGCAAATGTTGAATACGATGATTCCTGGAATCTGCCACATAGATACTCCCATCGGATGCAGACGCCAGAGCTCTTGGCGCGTCAAATAACCCGGGGTCTTTCCCGGGACCGCCAATTGTCAGGTCTGGTGATAATTGAACCTTCGCCTTATCATACGGATCCACAACTTCGGCTGCGGCAACTGGCGCCAGGCCAAGATTCCAAATTTGCGAAGCAATATCCTTTTTAATATACAATCGGATGCGTTCAGCAGGTTCCCAGGTTTCCAGAGTCATCGAAGTACTGCCTGTCGCCTCTGCATACTGTTTGTAATCCCGGTTCAACCAGATATCAAATACGCCTGCCCGCATTTTCGGATCGGAAATCGCATTCCAAATTCGATCCCATGTCAGATCGTAATAATCCTGGTTTGGCCACCACAAACGCAGATATTCGAATTTATAGAAATCCTTGGCTAGGATCGGATCCACCTTGTCATAATTCGGATTCCCAACAAGGACAATTGGAGCATCTTTCAACGACTTGGATGGTTTTTCTGCAAAATAATCCAGGTTTGGATAATCACGTAGGTACCACCAATATGGGTAGAGGGAGGAATTATCGTAGGCAACTTTGAGGTTCTTACCACCGGCAATCCGCTCTGAGATCTCATCCACCTGGGTCAGGATATCTTTTGGCCCTCTCGCTGCATGAGCGTAAACCAGGTATTCCTTCGCGTTATCATAGTTGATGTAATTCGCCCGGTAGGATGCCCGAACAGTCAGGAATGTCAGCCCAATCAGGATGATGGCGCCAAAGAGATGGCCATATTGGTATTCTTTCCATCGCGAAAAAGCATAAACAAGTCCACCGCATGTACCTAAGAAAAAAAGCAATGCAAAGATGAAAGCAGTAGTGGCAGAAAGTTGATCGATTCCATTGCCTGCAAATGGAGGTATTGGACTCATAATGGCTCCAATTAGTCTGGCACAGGCTACAACGAAAAAGATCAATAGACTGATCACGATTAGACCGCGTTTCGAAAATAGTTGGGACCAGTTAATCTTTTCGATCCAGAGTCCAAACGCATACGCCGCTAACAGAATCATCGGCCAGGCAATATGGACAGTCAACCATGGCATTCGCTCACCTGCATAAGAGTAGGCAAGCATAGAAGTGCCCACCCAGAAAACCAGCAGGCTGAGAAGTAACACCGGGGACACGTGCTCCCTGTCTTCATCTTCCCCAGAATCTAGATTCTGAGGAAGGCTGACGGAATCTTTTGATTTTCCGGTAACCCATGAACGGATCAAATAAAACACACCTAGTAAACTTCCGGTGGCAGTCAAAAACTCATACATGGGAATCTGAACCAGTGCATAGTAATACAATGGCTGGCTGCCACGTTGGACGGATTGTTGCCCCAACCAGTAACCCAGTGATCCGATGATTCCGGTGAAAAATCCCTGTCCATTCGTAAATACGGTTGTGTATAAGACAATATAGATCGCATAGAAGATGGCAGCCGATTTTAACCAGGTGGATGCCCGCCATTTTAAGCCGATCAAAGCTGAGATAGCAAAAATCACACCCAGTGCAATACCTGTCCGGACCAATCCGGGTGTGGAATAATCCAATGGGTCCCAGCCAAGCAATTTTATTGGCAGGGCGGTCAATTGCGGTAGGACAAAGGTACCTATGAGAATGAGCAGGTCAAAGCTGCGTTCCTTCTGTATCTCGCTAAACCCCAATCCACGAATGAGATAATATGCAGCAATGAAGATATCAACCAGCGCCAAAGCAATAAGTATGATTGGCAGTGTTGAGAAAATAAATGGTTTGGTCACAGGCGTCATCCCGGCAGGATCAATAGGCGCTGGTGTTTTGCCACCGAATAAAAGGAGGACTCCTGATAAAGCAATCAGTATTACCGCGACAATTATCCCAAATAGAAATGGACGCTTTTTTGTATCATCCACCCAATTCTTTTCGTAGATCCGTTTCAAGAAAAACAATAATAAGAAGAGTAATATCTGAGCCGCATAAATATAGGCTGTTTCCTTTGTTGTAAATTGCAGTGCGAAAATTCCTGCCAGTAGGAGAAGGAATTTATCTTTTCCTACTTCCAGATATCTAAGCACAGCATAAAGGGTTATCACTCCCCACAAAGCAACAAATGCATCATTCCTCGTATAACGTCCGTAATACAACATAAAAGGAGAGATCAACATGAATAAACTGCCGATCAAAGCGCCCACCCGGCCAAAATAACGCCGGTATTTCCACAGCATTAAGACAGTTGCAATTGAAAAAAGTACTGCAGGTACTCGAGATGTGAAATCATTATCTCCCAGCAGAAAGTAGGTTAGCGCTACCAGGTGAAATTGCATAGGCCCATGGGTAACGGGATCATGCCGGTAACCCTGTCCGGTATAAAGCTCCCAGGATGGCCGCACATGATTCACCTCATCATGACTCATCACCCGTTCACCCAGGATGTAAAACCTGCTGACAATCGCAAGGATAATGATAACTACGAAAATCACTTTTTCGAGATCAATATTTGTTATGAATGGGGGAAGTTTCTTATCCAACCAACTGGACGGATTATTTTGATGTTCATTTATATTTGTCATTTATCCACTTTTTCTGACTGGTATGAATATTTCATCTATTTTAACCTACTCATTGCAAAGGTGCAAAGGTGCTTATTGCTCTATGGCAAGATATTCCGAAGCGCAAATATTTTTTGTTCACACATTGTGATGAAACTGCCCGCATCTATTTTCGTATATACTATAAAAGAAGCAAAGGAGAAACTATGTTTGAGAAATTTTCTAACAGTTGGAAGTTGTTCAAAGCAGCCGCCTCTGTATTGGCTGCAGATCGGGAGCTGCTAATTTTCCCAATCTTATCCACTTTTGGCATAATAATCATCAGCCTGACATTTGCAGTTCCAATGTTCCTGTCCAGTTTTTTTGATGCTTTATTTTCAAGTAAATTTGGAATCCTGGGGTACGTAGTTCTTTTCTTATTTTATATTGTTCAGTACACGGTTGTTTTTTACTCCAACACTGCGCTTGTTGGCGCTGCAATGATCCGCTTGAATGGTGGCGACCCAACCGTAAACGATGGGTTGAGGGTTGCCAACAGCCGCATTGGCGCCATCATTGGCTATGCACTAATTTCCGCCACCGTCGGGATGATCCTCAAAGCCCTCTCTCAGCGCAAAGGAATTGGGCGGATCATTGTATCACTGGTTGGAATGGCGTGGAACCTGGCCACCTACCTGGTGGTACCAGTGCTGGCAGTTGAGGGGATTAGCCCCATCGCTGCCATTAAGCAAAGCGTCAGCCTGCTCAGAAAAACCTGGGGGGAGCAGATCATCGGTAATTTTGGCTTGGGACTCGTGTTTGGGATCGCAAATCTTATCCTAATAGCAATATTTATTCCGATCATCATTTTAGCTGTCAGTTCGCAATCTGTGATACTTATTGCTGCTGCCATCATCATCCTGCTCATCCTGTTTGCCGTTCTTGGCCTAATAAACAGCAGTTTGAACGGAATCTATACCGCCGCGGTTTATCAGTACGCATCCACCGGGAAGAGCAGCGCTTTCTTTGATGATCAGATGGTTGTAAACGCCTTTTCCCAAAAGTAGCACTTTCATTGATAAGAACTTGCATATAATGGCAGGTTCTTTTGATTCTCCTTACACTTTAGCTATGCAATATTAACCATTATTGGTGTACCAATGAGCAGTTCAAGCATACGATTGACTTTCACTACCGTGGGATTGTTTCGATGTTGATCATGGTGATCATATTAACCACCGTCGCCTGAGTTGTACCAGCTATAGGTGCTACACGTTTAACGATCAATGAGGATATAGTCAATGAATGATATGGATCACCATGGACTCTCCAAAAATAATCCTGTTCTCAATTGGCTATTCACCTTTCTCCATCTAAACAAACACAAAGTTAGCCAAGGTAAACTCATGTGCGGTCATTGGGCTTGAAGGTGTCACCGTCGTAGTTGAAGAGGACACAGGCGGAGGTAACGTCTTGCCTACGTTTGTAATCGTTAGCCTGCCGGATGCGACTGTTTATTCGAAGCTTAATATCGGGTTTTTCAGAAGGAATTAATTTCCAAAGCGAGCATTGATGAAACTCAGCCGTTATTTAAACAACTTCAATTTTCTTTTCGCATCAATTATTCTTGAAAAGAACAGTTTCGAATTCATGGAATTTCAATTGACTAAACCTACTAGAAACTTACGTTCGAAGAGGTCAAGACCAATATAGCTTTCAAATGATGCAATTTCCGGTAAGTTCCGTAACTTATCTGTTATAAACCGTTGGTATTCAGCCAAATTATGGCAAACATAGGTAATAAACATATCGAAACTCCCTGCGACCATTGTGATACCTGAAACCCCTTCTACTCCTAAAAGTGTTTCAACTAACCTTCCTGGTGAAGCATTTGCCTTTATCTTTATTCCAATAATTGCATAAGTGTCAAATCCGATTTTATATGGATTGATTACAGTGACTACATCAATGACCCCTGATGTTTTCAACCGCTTGATTCGGTTTCGGACGGTTGTAGCCGTTATTCCCCACTTAACTGCAAATTCATTGAATGAAAAGAATGGATCTTCTTGTTGTAGTTCAATCAGTGCTCGATCCAGATCATCCAGTTCAACCGGAGTTTTATGGTTGGGCAGAACGAAATCCGGGGTTATCCGTAGCACATTGTTATTCTTTTTTCTTTCATCATTCTGAATGGATTCCATTTCGATGACTTTCTTTAATATATTTGCATAACGAAATTATTACTCTAAATAATATCATTAAATAAAAAAATTTCAACCCTCAATTTGTAAATTAAATAATTCATGAGCGATTTTATATACTCGTTAATTTCTTCATGGATCTAGATTTTTGGTAGGATGTCTCGTAATCTATTTACCTTGAGTATTAATTTGCAATCCTCTTTGAAAATCTCCTCCTTTCCATTCTGATACTATTTATCTTTTTCATGTTGGGGGTAAATCTTGAATATTGGATGGTCGAAATCCATTTAGTAAAAACAAAAATAAATTAACTTTATTCCTGTTACACATTGGACGTTAGTTTGTAGTATTAGTCAAATTACCACTCTCAATTAATTTCTCTTTTCATAACGCAAAACAACGGAACAATTTCCCGGGTGGAAACCGGGAATAATGGATTTTTATTAAGAAATTTATTTAGGCGGGTTATAAAGGAATCAATTGTTTATGGGTACCAAAGTGGATTTGAGCAATTATTTGACATTTGTATCATCTCCATCTAAACTAACACCATGCTAGCCAAGGTAAATTCCTGCGCGGTCATCGGTTTGGAGGGAGTCATTGTCGACGTGGAAGTAGACACTGGCGGCGGAATGGGTTTGCCGGGGGTGGTCATAGTGGGTCTCCCTGATGCATCTGTCCAGGAAAGCCGGGAACGCGTCCTATCGGCAATAAAAAATGCCGGTCTCATTTACCCCCGCAAACGTATCACCGTTAATCTGGCTCCTGCTTCTGTAAGGAAGGAAGGTCCAGCCTATGATCTGCCTATCGCACTGGGAGTGTTGATCGCCGCTGAAGAGTTGGATGGAAATTGTCTGCAAGATACCGTTGTATTGGGTGAGCTTTCATTGGATGGATCTGTTCGGCATGTTCGCGGTGTTTTACCAATGATCGCGGTTGCCCGGCGCGAAGGTTTTGGAAGAGTGATTGTGCCTTTTGTTGATGCACCTGAAGCAGCGCTCCTACCGGATATGGAAGTTATTCCAGTAAACAACTTGAAGGAATTGTTCCTTCATTTAAAAGGCATCAAACCGATCAAGCCTTTCCCGTTGATCAATCCGGAGGACCTGCCAGTACAGGTGCAGACTGATTTTCGCGAAGTCAAAGGTCAGGAACATGTTAAACGCGCATTGGAAGTGGCTGCTGCAGGTGGCCATAATGTCTCTGATGATCGGTCCGCCCGGGGTGGGCAAAACTTTGCTGGCACGTGCACTTCCGGCCATTCTTCCAAAAATGACCATCGATGAATCGCTTGATGTTACACAGATCTATTCCATTGCAGATCAGCTGCCATCAGACGTACCCCTCATCCGTAATCGTCCTTTTCGAGCGCCACACCACACCATTTCACACGCAGGCCTGGTGGGAGGAGGCAATTGGCCGCACCCTGGGGAAGTCTCGCTGGCACATCGCGGAGTCCTTTTCCTGGATGAATTACCGGAATTCGGCAGCCGTGTTCTGGAAGTATTACGCCAACCGATTGAAGACAAGACGGTCACCATAAGCCGTGCCCAGGGGTCATTAACCTTCCCCGCCAACTGCCAGTTGATCGCCGCCATGAATCCTTGTCCTTGCGGTTACTATGGCGACCCGGTACGAGCATGCACTTGTTCAAACTCTACAGTCTCCAAATATCAAAAACGTGTTTCTGGCCCCTTGCTGGACCGGATCGATATCCACATCCAAGTTCCCAGAGTAGAGTTTGACAAACTGAACGATGATCGCCTTGGTGAATCAAGTGAAGTAATCCAAAACCGGGTGGAATCTGCCCGTCAATTGCAACGCGATCGGTTCCTGAAAGAGGAAAAGCGTACCCGGTATTCCACCCTATGCAATGCCGACATGAATACATCTGAAATAAGGAAACACTGCACACTGGACGAAACGGGACGTGGATTAATGAAAACAGCCACAAACCAGCTACAACTGACGGCTCGTTCGTACCATCGCATTATTAAGCTTGCCCGCACCATAGCAGACCTCGCCGGATCAGAGTCCATATTACCGGTTCACCTGGCAGAAGCGCTTCAATACCGTCCCCGCATTGATTTTATGTAATAAATAAACTAGGGATATAGATGAATGAAATAGATGTAGTAGGTATTGGGCGAGCCCCATTGGATATTTTATATTTAGTCGACCATTTTCCGATCGGGGATGATCTCATCCGGGTGCAAGACGCAAGTATCCAGGGTGGCGGACCGGTTCCAAACGCCCTGTGTGCCCTAGCCAGGTTGGGAGTTTCCACAGCAATAATTGATACTGTCGGCAGCGATTGGCAAGGAGAAAATATTCGCAAATATTTAGACACAGAGAAGGTAGATACCAGGTTTCTCAAGACCGCTACCGGGAAAAGGTCAACGGTTTCCACCATTCTTGTCCACAAATCATCAGCAAAGCGGGCGATCATCAACTATCGCGGGGATACAGATGAAATTGAGCTTTCCAAAGCAGAATTAGGTCTGTTAAGCAATACCAAAATATTACACATTTCGAGCAGTTATAACTCCGCAGTATTGCAAGCAGCTAAATTAGTTAAGTCGTCTGGTGGAAAAGTCAGCTTTGATGGGGGTGATGGATTATTCAAAGAAGAAGATCGCTCAGTGATTTCATTCACAGATTACTGCATCACAGCTATCGGCTATGCGCAGAATTATACTCATCAAAATAGTATCCCGAAAATGTTGGATGCTTTTCTATCCGAAGGCGTTATAGTTGCAGGAATTACCTGCGGATCAGATGGCTCCTGGTTTAAACAAGCCAATTGCGAAGCATTCCATACATCCGCATTTATTATGCCGGAAGTCGTGGATACAACCGGCTGCGGAGATGTATTCCATGGTGTCTTCCTCTACGGCATGCTAATGAATTTTCCAGTGGAAAAAGCGGCACTTTACGCCTCTGCCGCCGGAGCGATCGTCTCTACCCGCTTGGGAGGGAGAACCAGCGCCCCCACTCTCACAGAAATTGTTGAATTAGTTGACAAAAACTGACATTTACACAGGGTTTGTTGTAACTCGGTATTAGGTTGTTATATAATGGAAGATATCTTCTAAAATGGAGCGAGTTATGGCAGAATTCACACGCTTTGAAATTTATCAATTATTGAATGGCAATCAACCACTCTGGCTGGGAAAAGTCGATCTGAGCGAAGCGGACCTACGAGGGGCTGTCCTCCGCGGCGCAATTTTAACTGGAGCAAACTTGAATAAAGCACAACTTCAAGGAGCCGACCTCTCTGGCGCTAACTTGGGAGGAACAAATTTGCAGGAGGCCAATCTCGTAGGCGCCGATCTGCGAAAATCGTACTTACGTGGTGCAGATCTCAGGAAAGCCGACCTTCAGGAGGTCAACATGGCTGAAGCGGATCTAACTGATGCCAATCTGGCAGATTCCAACCTCCTTGATGCCAACCTTGGTGCTGCAGACCTGACCAATGCTAACCTTTCTAACGCCAATCTGACTGGTACAAATGCCCCCGATCACAAGATCCTGCGTGCAAAATCGCTATTTGGAACGGTCATGCCAGATGGCACGATCCACGAATAAATTCAACAATATATGGAGAGCGCATCATGTCAGATCTAACCCGAGAAGAATTAATAAAAATCCTGGCGATCACAGATCATCCCCGCCTTGCTGGTGTAAATATTTCCGGTCTGAATCTTAAATACTTGAATTTTGCAAATGCCGATCTCACCCGGGCAAATCTGTCTGGTTGTGATCTTGCAGGTGCCTATTTACGCTCTGCCCGCATGGAAGAAGCCAACCTTGAAAATGCCAACCTGAGCGGCGCAAATTTAAAGGGAGTCAATCTCAAGGCTGCAAATTTACAAAATACAAATTTGACAGGGGCGAACCTTACCGACGCAATTTTATATGGCGCAAACATTGATGGCGCTAAGATCGACAGTGATGCCGGATACCAAAGATAAGATCCAAACTATAAACGGAAAACTTAAATCTAATAGTTCTTCGAATACGAAGAGCTTTCGTTGGTCGCGAACCAGCACTTTTCTCCTCAGCTTGATGCTGTCGATCGTTGCCTTGGTTATAATTGTTTGGTGGCCGCTTGTACAAGATTACATCAGATATTTCAATCCTGAGTATCCAATCTGGATGCAAATCGATTGGCTGCTGGTCGGCATCTTTCTGTTCATGAGCGTAATGATCACATTGGGGGCGGATATCAGAAATGACGGCTTGTTGGTCATCGTCAGTTTTGTCGGTGGCTTCATTATTGAATCCTGGGGAACGCATACTGGATTATGGTCTTATTACACTGGAGAAAAACCGCCATTGTGGATCCTTCCAGCTTGGCCAATCGCTACCCTTGCCATCGAACGGATAGTAAGGATGCTTTCACAAATTGCAAGCAGCATTTCACAAGAATGGGTGAAGCGGTTGTATCTTCCCATATTCCTTGGTTTTATCCTGTATATGCTTTATTTCGTTTTTCCAACGATTTCTCTGCCCTATACAATGATTGCGATTTCAGGTGTCATCGCAGTTGTAGTTTTCCCCGGAAATAGGCGGTATGTTATCGTGACTTTCATCGCCGGATCCTTTCTGGGGATATTCCTTGAATACTGGGGTACCACACGCGAGTGTTGGACATATTACACTCTACAGAAGCCTCCCCTATTCGCCATTCTGGCTCACGGTCTTGCATCTGTTGCCTTCTGGCGTGTAACAAAACTGGTTGAAGGCATCATATTGAAGATGCTGCAACCAGTCCGGACCATTCTGGGTACAAAGCTAACTGGATCAAACACCTCTACTGATTGATCAAACAAAACCAGTAACTAAGAATGATCTAAAACTAAATAGTTAGAATCACTATCCCGCCAACGGTCAGGATCATCCCCATAACGGTTTTGGCAGTGATCGGGTCACCTGAAAAAATGATTCCCATTAACACGCCAAACAACGGTGAAGTAAAAGCGATCGGCATCACTTTTGATAATGGTGCTCCTTTCAACGCTGTGTAAAAACACAACATACCCACCGCGCCCGCAACGACGCCGCCGCCAATAATCATGTACAACAATGCCTTTGAGCCTGCCTGTGGAACCTGTTTCCATTGCGGGAAACTAACGATTCCCAGGATAACGAGTGCAACCACTGTTCTAATAGTGATACCCATTTGTGGGGATAAATTCCCCAGGTGCAATCCCTTTTTCTCAAAATAGCCGCCAACGCCCCAGGCAATGGCTGTTAATAAAGCAAAGAGTTGTGGTTTCATGATCCCTCCAGAAAATTTGTATAACCATTTAATTATAGCCACTACTTTTAAATTGGTACATCTTGAGCCTGGATTTCCAGCCTGGAGAATTTACAAATTTACGCCCTTTTGTGCGGAGAATGATTGTTGGTAGAACACTACAGGTTATTACATCACTAAAGGAAAAATATTACTGACGCCTCCAAACGAACGCTAATTATTACAAGATTATTACAGTGCAATATTGGTGGTAAAAACACTTGAAATGTGTAAAGAAAATGATTATAATGTGGGAGTAAGTGGATATAAGTGGGTTAATGTGGGACGTCGGTGCAAACCGGCGTTCTTCCATAATAAGGAAAATAGAACACATGTTCCTTGGAAAATACTCTCACAGCTTCGACGAAAAAGGACGGCTGACTATCCCGGTCAAGTATCGTGAAGCTCTGCGCGCTGGCGCTTTTGTAACCCAGGGATTTGACAAAAACTTGATGGTCTGGACAGCCGCTTCTTTTGAACAGGTCTATACACAGGTCAATGACCTCAGTATTACAGATCCTAACGCAAGGCTTTTGAAGCGGTTAATTTTTTCAAATGCGGTACAAGTGGATATTGACAGGGTAGGAAGAATACTTGTTCCGCAATATTTACGGGAAGCAGTCAATTTGGATAGCAGCGCACTGGTTGTAGGTGTTGGCGACTATTTTGAGATCTGGGCAGATGAACATTGGCAGGAGCAAAATTCCCAGATGCAAGATAGCGATTCTAACGCGCAGCGGTTCGCGGCCTTGAACCTTTCAACAAAATGATCATGGAGACAAAGGTGTCTGGCTCATCTCACACTCACCTTCCCGTACTTTACCATGAAGTATTAATAGCTTTAAACCCTACGGCAGGCGGCCGGTACATTGATGGCACTCTCGGCGCTGGCGGTCATTCCCGCGGCATTTTGGAAATTTCGGTTCCAAGCGGTGAATTGCTCGGGTTGGACCTGGACCCTGTAGCGCTCCAGATTGCAGCCAGAAACCTGTCAGATTTTGGCGGGCGGGCGCACCTGATCCATGCATCTTTCGTTGAAATGGCTCAATTCGCGAGTTCGTTAGGTTGGCCATCAGTGAGCGGTGTCTTGTTGGATTTGGGGGTTTCTTCGATTCAGCTCGATAACCCTGAAAAGGGGTTCTCATTTCGATCAGACGCCCCCCTCGATATGCGGTTCGACCCTGGAGCAAAGCAAACTGCTGCCGATCTGGTCAACCAACTCTCCGAAGAAAAATTGTTGCACATCCTTTGGGAGTTCGGTGAAGAACAAAAAGCCCGCCGAATCGTGAAAGCAATTATCGATTCGCGGCCTCTCTATACAACCAGGCAATTGGCAGAGTTGATCGAAAAGGCAGTAGGGAAAACCATAAAGGGCATACACCCGGCCACCCGCACCTTCCAGGCATTGCGGATTGCGGTCAATGATGAGCTTGAGAAAATCAAGGCTGTCTTGCCACGAGCAATTGACTTACTGGCTCCAGGTGGAAAATTGGCCGTGATCACCTTTCATTCTCTGGAAGATCGGATTGTGAAACACTTCTTCCAGCAGGAAAGCAAAGATTGTTTATGTCCACCGGAGCTGCCAATATGCAAGTGTGGACACAAAGCAATCCTCCAGGTGGTAAAACCTAACTTCATCCAACCAGATGAAAAAGAGGTAAAAGAGAACCCGCGATCTCGCAGTGCAAAGCTCCGGGTCGCACAAAAACGATAATTGGCATGACTTATGCAAGGTGAATCTGTTACGAATATGAAAAAAGGATTGACGCAAGCATACAAACTTGTTCCATGGCGCGGCCAAATGCAATGGCTGGGCTTTGTTACGCTATCGCTTGTACTCATCTCACTTATCGCCTGGATCTACCTGTCAGTATCCTCCAAAGCCTCGATCGCCGGGCGTGATATTCAACAGTATCAGTACGAAAAATCAAAAACCATCCAGGCGATTGCACAGTACGAAACCGATCTCGCCAGGATCACCTCCTCAACTGAGATGAGCAAACGTGCAAAGACCTTAGGCTTTAAGGAACTAAATGTTTCGCGTTACACCTATATGATTATCCCTGGCTATGGAGGAAAGCCTTCTGCAATGTTAGCTCCGCAAACAGCGAAGTCATCAGCTAACGAAACGATTGATCCCGAATTCACCCAGTCATTATGGGATTGGATGTATAACAGTTTCGTTCAACCGGTTTACGACAATTAAAGGTCATAAATGAAAGTTCCGCATTATCCACGCTTCTTATTTATAGGTATCCTGCTCAGCTTGGCGGGGTTGATGGTCGTTGCGCAAATGGTCCATATTCAAACCAGCGTTCAGGCAAAAGACGTCTCTGATTATGGAAAAACCTGGTCATACGTTCCACAAACCATCTTTCCAGAGCGTGGAAAAATATATGACCGCCAGGGAAGCCTGTTGGTTGGAAATCAACTACTCTACGAGATAGGCATCAATCTGATTGATGTTACTGATCCTGAAACGATCTCGAGAGCGATGGAAACTGTTTTAGGGCTGGATTATGTTAGCACCCTTGAAAAGGTAAGCACACCACCTTCTTCTTCCTCATCCTATTTGATCCTATCAGACTTCGTGGTTGCATCCAAAGCCGATGAAATTCAGCAGTTGCTGGATTCATATAATCGGATGGCAGCCGATCCAAAATACGCAGATAAGACTCCTCCCAGCTTGAATGGCATTGTTCTCACTCCACACATGCAGCGCAGCTACCCTGAAGGCTCCCTGGCTTCGAATATTCTTGGTTTTTATACACTCGAGACCAGCGAATCCAGTAAGACAGCAGATCGGCACGAAATACGTGTCGGACATGGTTTCTATGGTGTTGAAGAAAAATACAACGAACTGCTCGCAGGAACATCCATCGATGTCAGGGTTCCTTTAGATCCCAATAAAGTTGGAGATGTTCCACAGATCCCGCCTGGTAGTGATCTCATATTGACGATAGATCGGGAAATCCAGGCCAGTATGGAAGGTGTAATCGATCGTTCTGTGAAAAGTTCCGGTGCTGTTTCTGGAACTCTGATCGTTTTAGATCCAAAAACCGGTGAAGTTTTGGCTATGGCGAATTCACCCCGGTTGGACCCAAATGCATATTGGGATATCGGTAAAATCTTTGACAATGCCGCTTTTTTCAACAGGTCTGTATCAACCACTTATGAACCTGGCTCAGTTTTTAAAGTCATTACCATGGCCAGCGCCCTGGATTCGGGTGTAATCACTCCTGAAACACCTTTCCTCGATACCGGTGAATTCGAAATTGGCGGCGCGATCATCCGAAACTGGGATGGCAACGCTTGGGGTGAGCAGAACATGACTGGTTGTATGCAGCATTCTTTGAATGTCTGCTTATCCTGGATCGCGAAGCAACTCGGTCCAAAATCTTTTTACGATTACCTGCAGCGCTTTGGGATCGGACACATAACCGGAATTGATCTCGCTAACGAAGCAGTTTTTCCTCTCCGCACCCCCGATGATGGACTTTGGTACGATGTCGACCTGGCCACCCACTCTTTCGGACAGGGTCTGGCGGTAACACCGATTCAACTCGCAACTGCCATCAGCGCCGCCGCGAATGATGGCAAGATCATGGCGCCTCATGTTTTGAAGTCCATGGTGAGTAATGGCCGTCAATACGACACTACACCCCAGGTAATTGCAAACCCGATAAAACCTGAAACGGCCAGAACACTGACAGAAATGCTCGCCACTTCTCTGGAAGAAGAATCATCAGATTCTTTGGTAGAAGGCTATCGCCTGGCCGGCAAAACAGGAACTGCCGAGATTCCAACTGAGTTTGGCTATTCCATCGGCGTCACGAATGCTTCATTCGTAGGCTGGGGTCCAGTGGATGATCCTCGTTTTCTTGTTTATGTCTGGCTTGAAAAACCAAAAACATCCATCTGGGGCTCAATTGTTGCAGCACCGGTATTTCGTGATGCTGTGTATGAGTTGGTTGTCTTAATGAACATCCCCCCGGATGATATCCGAGCAAAACTGGAGAAATGAGGAGAACAATTGCTTAATCTGGCTGATGTATTCGAAGCATTAATTGGTTACAGACCTGATGGTATCAATCTGGTCATCACCGAAGCTTCTATTGACTCACGCCAATGCATTGCCGGTTCTCTCTTTGTCGCGATCCCAGGCGAGCGTGTCGATGGACACAATTATGTTGGAGATGCCTTCCACAAAGGCGCCAGCATAGCCCTGGTTCAAAAAGACCTTACAAACTTGTTCCCAGTGTGTGATATCAAGCAAGACGGTGTTATCTCTCAATCGAGTATTCCTAACATTCCATTCTGCATCCTGGTGGACAATACAATCGAAGCGCTGCAAAAAATTGCCAAATTCTGGCGTTCAAAACTCGATCTTCGGATTGTTGGCATAACCGGTAGTGTTGGAAAATCTACAACCAAAGAATTGATCAACGACGTTTTGAATATGAAATTCAGGACCTTAAAAAGTCCTGGCAACTTGAATAATGAGATTGGCCTCCCGTTGACCATCCTTCGCCTTGGAGAAGGCTACCAGCGTGCAGTTCTTGAGATGGGTTTCTATGTTCCCGGAGAAATCTCCTTACTGTGTGATATTGCCAAACCACAGGTGGGAGTGATCACCAATATTGGCACAGTTCACGCAGAGCGCGCTGGATCGAAGGAAATCATTGCCCGGGGAAAATCAGAATTGATCCAGGCGCTGCCGCCTGCCCCAGACGGAGTTGCAATCCTGAATTATGACGACCCGCTGGTTCGCCCCATGGCAGACCTGACAAAAGCTCGTGTCATATATTATGGGTTGGATCCCGCAGCTGATATCTGGGCTGACGAAGTTGTCGGGGAAGGGTTGGATGGAATTCGATTCAATCTGCACTATCAGGATGATGTTTTCCAACTTCGTGTCCCGCTTATTGGCCAACATTCTGTACATACAGCATTGCGGGCTGCGGCTGTTGGTTTGGCCGAAGGCCTATCCTGGGGAGAAATTATCACCGGTTTGCGTAACAGTCACACTCAATTGAGGTTGGTCGCAGTGCACAGCGAACATGGTGCTTTACTGCTGGACGATACATATAACGCCTCCCCCGAATCCACTCTGGCAGCCTTGAATCTGCTCAGCGAATTGGATGGACGAAAGATAGCAGTTCTGGGAGATATGCTCGAGCTTGGTCAGTACGAAGAAGAAGGCCATGAATTGGTTGGCGCACGGGTTGCTGAAATTGTTAGCGAACTCATCACAATAGGACCTCGTGGAAAGCTCATTGCAAAGGCCGCCCTTAATTCAAAGATCGGTGAATGCTGTGTACACTCTTTCGATACTGCATTGGATTCAATTGAATATCTGAGGTCCATCCTGAACAAGGATGACGTTGTTCTGGTCAAAGGATCCCATGGTATGCGGATGGACCGCATCGTTTTTGCACTGGAGCGGGACAAATGAAAGAGACTTCATTAGCCCTAACTCTTTCTGCTTTGAGTTTCATTCTTGCTGTAATCTGGGGTGGACCTTTTTTGCGATTGTTGCGCCATCTCAAGATCGGCAAGCTGATCCGCGTGGAAGAACCGGATAGTCATATTTCCAAGATGGGCACTCCAACCATGGGCGGCATAATGATCATACTGCCGGTTTTGTTCGTAACATTCTTGCTGAATGCCGCGTCACTGGTCGGGCTGAATGTATACGGCCAATCCATTATCCTGCCATCAGTTGTGATGGTTGCCTTCGCCCTACTTGGTGCGATCGACGATTGGGAAGGAATTCGTGGTCCACGCCGGGGTTCAGGACTGAGAATTAGAACCAAATTCGCATTGCAAATTGTTCTTGCTTTAGGGGCTGCCTTAACTCTAAAGTATCTTCTAAATGTTCCCGAATTGCATTGGCCAGGTGCCAAACACCCGTTGGAACTCGGCATCTGGTACGTTCCTGTCGCAATGTTCATCATAGTAGCCATGACCAATGCAGTCAATTTTACGGATGGAATGGATGGACTCGCTGGTTTGATTTCGGCAACATGCTTTGCGACTTATGGCGTAATTTCCTTAATGTCCGGGCAAGTCTATATAGCGCGTTTCTGCTTCACTTTGGTTGGTGCGATCTTTGGATTTTTATGGTTCAACGTTCACCCTGCTCAATTGTTTATGGGAGACACTGGTTCACTGGCTATCGGCGCCACTCTTGCTTATGTAGCTTTAATGACAGGACAATGGTTGGCGCTACCTTTGATTGCCATAATTCCGGTTAGTGAAGCTGTAAGCGATGTATTACAGATAGCATATTTCAAAGCAACGGGAGGAAAAAGGCTGTTCAAAATGGCTCCGATTCATCTTCATTTTGAATTGCTCGGGTGGAGTGAAACTCAAGTTGTCCAGCGCTTCTGGCTGGTCAGCCTCATGGCAGCAATGATTGGGATAGCTTTTACACTGGTGTAATTATGACTGATTGGAAAGGAAAACGCGTGTTGATCTTGGGAGCCGCCCGACAGGGTTTGGCTCTTGCGCGTTTCCTAAACACAAATGGCAGCCAGGTAACTCTAAATGACAAACTATCGGATGTTGAATTGGCGAAAGCAAAATTCGCGCTTGAAGATCTGGACAATATAAGCTGGATCTCTGGCGGTCATCCACTCCACGCTCTTGATAATGTAGATCTTTTATGCCTTTCTGGTGGAGTTCCGCTGTCCAATCCAATTGTCATAGAGGGGATGCGCAGGGAAATGGCTATATCCAATGATACCCAGATTTTCATGGAAGAAGTTCCCTGCAAGGTTATCGGAATTACCGGGTCTGCCGGTAAAACTACTACAACGACGCTTGTCGGAAGGATCGCCCCACTGGATGTAAAATTCCCAAACAATGCCTGGGTTGGCGGAAATATCGGTAATCCGCTCATAACTGATGTGAGGCAGATGAAGGAAAACGATATTGTTGTCATGGAAATTTCAAGTTTTCAACTTGAACAAATGACCATTTCGCCAAATATCGCTTCTGTTTTGAATATCACCCCCAATCACCTGGACCGCCATGGCACAATGGCCGCCTACACCTCCGCCAAGAAACGCATCCTGGACTTCCAGAACAATACGGATGTTGCTATCCTCAACAGGGATGACAAGGGTTCGATAAGCTTGGAGTCAGCAATTAAAGGATTTGTCAGTACATTTGGTTTCATAGAGACAAATGAAGAAATGCCCCAGGTTTTTGTAAGAGATCATCAAATATTCTACAAAAATGGTGCAAATGTTCAGAGATTATTAGCAACAACTGACATCGCATTACGCGGTGAACATAATTTGATGAATGTTATGGCCGCATGCGCAATTTCCTGTGCAGCTGGTTTCAGTGTGGATTCCATTCGTAAAGGAATCGTCGGTTTCAGCGGTGTCCCTCATCGTCTTCAGCTGGTGCGAGAATTTCGCGGCGCGAAATGGTACAACGATTCCATTGCCACAGCACCTGAGCGGACCATGGCAGACCTGCGATCCTTTACAGAACCCATCATCCTGCTGGCCGGTGGCCGCGATAAGAACTTGCCATGGGATGATTTTGCTAAACTGGCTCATCAAAAGGTTGAACACCTCATCCTGTTTGGCGAAGCAGCAGATTTAATTAATCAGACAATATCAAAAGTTGAGTCTACATCTATGATCAAAACAATTGATATATTCAGCAAACTGGAGGAAGCAGTGCACAAAGCAGCAAATTATGCCAAACCGGGTTACATCGTATTGTTATCACCAGGTGGCACCAGTTTTGATGAATTCATAGATTTTGAACAACGTGGAGAGGCTTTCACCCAATGGGTACTGCAACTTTCGTAAAATCAACTACTCCGAAGAGTGCTGTTTCAGCGAAATCCAGCATCAAGATGCATATTGATGTACCGTTGCTGCTCATCATCCTTGCCATGCTTGCTTATGGATTGGTAATGTTGTATTCAGCCAGTTGGGATTTTGCTGTACTTCACGATATGCCATCAACCGCAATATTTGTTAAACAGGTCCGTTGGGTTGTTCTAGGCTTAAGTCTGGCGAGTATCGCGTCGATGATTGACTATCACCGATACCAGAAAATCATCTTGTTTATCATGGGCGGAACAATCGGTCTTCTGATCTTGGTGCTCATATTTGGTCGTGGAAATTCGGGGCCTGCTCGCGGGCTATTCAACGGTTCGATTCAGCCATCAGAATTAGCCAAGCTGGTAATGGTGATGTATCTTTCATTCTGGCTGTATTCCAAAAGGGCGAAGCTTAAATCTTTTAGTTTTGGTTTTATTCCAGTTATAGCAATCCTTGGGATCGTTGGCGGGCTGATTTTATTGCAACCTGACTTGAGCGCCGCCGCAACTGTAATAGTTATCGGTGGACTGCTCTTTTTCCTGGCAGGTGCAGAATGGCGCCAAATCATCCTTGCCCTAGCTGCGGTTGCTCTCATCGGATGGCTTGGATTAAATGTTTATGACACGGGTGCTAGTCGGCTGAGTGATTATTTAGCCGGCCTGCAAGATATGACGAAATCTTCTTATCATGTGATGCGGGCAATGGAAGCTGTGATCAATGGGGGTTGGTTCGGTGTGGGTATCGGCCAGTCTAATGTCAAATTTACAGGGTTGCCCTTCCCTTATACCGACAGTATTTTCGCTGTGATCGTTGAAGAAATGGGGTTGATTGGCGCTGCTGGCGTGGTTGTATTATTCGGTTTATTGCTCTGGAGAGGTTTGAGCATCGCCAGGAATGCGCCGGACCAACTAGGGTCATTACTGGCCTCCGGGTTAACCTTCTGGATCGTTTTGGAAGCCATGTTGAATATGGCTGTAATTATTGGTTTGTTCCCATTCGCAGGAAACGCTCTGCCATTTTTCAGCGCTGGTGGCTCAAACCTTGTAACATCATTGGTTGCGATTGGTATTCTCATGAATATCTCTCGCACAAACTTGGCAAATGAAGCCAAAGATGGGAGTGTCTTCAGTGCGGTTGTTGATTTGCGCCGGTGGAACGGGCGGAGGCGTTTATCCCGCTCTCGCCGTACTTCAGGCTCTGGGCGACAAGTTTGAACACGTCCTCTGGGTCGGTGGAGAAGGTGGCATAGAAGCGGATATGGTTAAACGGGAAAACATCTCCTTTGAGACCATTCCGGCAGCCGGCATCCATGGTGTCGGTGTTAGATCCCTGCCAGGGAATATTTTGCAATTAACCAGAGGCTATTTTTCATCCCGAAAGATTTTGAAATCCTTTAAACCGGATGTCTTGTTATTCACAGGTGGTTATGTTGCAGTTCCAATGGCAATGGCAGCCATTCCTTACCAATCGCTGCTTTATGTTCCGGATATTGAACCTGGTCTGGCGCTCAAAGCGCTGGCAAGATTTTCAGACCACATTGCCCTGACAACAGATAAATCTCAACCATATTTTCGAAATCATCGAAATGTTTCAGTCACTGGTTATCCCACTAGACCCAATTTGAATGATTGGACGAAAGAAAAAGCGATCAAGTTTTTCAACATAACTTCCGAAAAACCGGTCATTCTGATCCTCGGGGGTAGCAAAGGTGCTCGTTCAATCAACTTTGCCGTTGGAAAAAATATTACCGGGTTGCTGCGCATGGCACAGATCATCCATATCACCGGCCAACTGGATTATGTCGCCGCTGATAAGATCCGTGATAGCCTTCCTGAGGAATTAAAAGCAGAGTATCACCTGTTTTCCTACCTCCATGAGATGGGAGCTGCTTTGGCTGTTGCAGATCTGGCTGTTTCGCGATCTGGCGCCTCCACCTTGGGAGAATATCCCTTATTTGGACTACCTTCCATCCTGGTTCCCTACCCGTATACGTGGCGATACCAAAAAGTGAATGCAGATTATCTGGCCGAAAGGGGAGCCGCTGTGGTTTTGGAGGATTCTGAACTGAATAAAGGTCTGTTGTCATTAGTGTCTTCGATCATTTCTGATAAACAAAGATTGACCGAAATGAAAATGGCTTCAACAAGATTGTCCACGCCAGGTGCATCAAGCAAGATCGCTGACCTGATCATTGAATTAGCCGAGAAAAGTGAACGAAGGAGTTCTTCATGGTAAGCCTGACCTTCCTATTCTGGTTATTTGTGCTGCTTTTCGCTGTAATCGGCGCTACTCGTGGCTGGGCGAAAGAGATTTTGGTTACATTTGCAGTTGTCCTTAGCATTTTCTTGATCACGATCATTGAAAAGTTTGCACCTGTGATCACCGATGCAGTCGCAAACGGTGGAGCCTCGGGTGCTTTTTGGCTTCGCTTCGTCATCATCGTTGGATTGGTCTTCTTTGGATACCAGTCCCCCAACCTGCCCCGTCTCTCTGAATCTCCAAAATTTGTTCGGGAGCATTTGCAGGATACTTTGTTAGGTTTATTTTTAGGAGTAGTGAACGGTTTCCTGATCTTTGGTTCCATCTGGTTCTTTATGCACCAGGCAAATTATCCGATCGACTACATCGCAGCGCCTGTTCAGGGTACCGCAATGGGTGATGCAGCGATAAAGATGATCCCATTTCTCGCTCCAGCATGGTTGGCAACTCCGCTGATCTATTTCGTAACTGCTGTAGCATTCGGCTTTGTAATCATAATCTTCCTATGAAAAATCGCATCCATCTCATTGGAATTGGTGGTACTGGTCTCTCGGCAATTGCGCGTCTATTGCACGAGAGTGGGTATATTGTCACTGGGTCTGATAGGGAATTAAGCCCGCTGGCAGAAGAGTTGATTCGTGATGGCGTTAAAGTCATGGTTGGGCACGCGCCTGAAAATATCTCTGATGCAGAAATTATCGTCCGTTCTTCAGCCATTCCGGATGACAACCTGGAAGTTGTTGCAGCACTGTCTAAAAATATTCCGGTCCTCAAACGTGCTGAATTTCTTGGTCAGTTCATGGAATCAAAGACCAGCATTGCCATAGCTGGTACGCATGGCAAGACTACGACAACAGGCCTTTGCGTCTGGATGCTTGAAAAGCTGAACTTGAATCCATCCTATATTGTTGGCAGTAAGATCAATCAATTGGGAACGAATGCGCACGCAGGTGACGGGCAATACTTCGTGATCGAAGCCGATGAATATGACCGAATGTTCCTTGGGTTGCGCCCGGACATTAGCGTAATCACATACATGGAGTTGGATCACCCGGATTGCTACCCGACACTTGAAGAATATTACGAGGCTTTCATTGAGTTTGCCTCTTCGACCAAGTCTGGCGGCAAAGTTCTAGTATGCGGCGATCATGTGAACCTGAGACATTTACAAAATCAGGTGAGCAATCTTGGCATAAATGCTGTCAGTTATGGGTTTGGATCATTCTGTACCTACCAGGCAGCCAATGTCAAGCTGGATGCAAATGGTTATTACAGCTTTGATTTCGTCCAAAACCTGTCTCACGGGCCCAAGGATCTATATAAATCAGTTGATGTCCTTCTCCCTGGCAAACACAATGTCTTGAATACGCTGGCTGTTCTCAGTATTGCTGATCTAATGAACTTGAATATTGAACAGGCTGGCGCCATTGTTGGAAAATTCACTGGTACCGGCCGTCGTTTTGAAATTGTTGCTGAGGTAAATGAAATTATTTTGATAGATGACTATGCGCATCATCCAACGGAAATATCCTCCACCCTCGCTGCCGCTCGATCTAGATATCAGAATAACAGGATATGGGCTGTCTGGCAGCCTCACACATTTTCTCGCACCCAACGAATGGAAAATGAGTTCATTAATTCCTTTGAAGATGCAGACCAAGTCATTGTCACAGAAATATATGCTTCCCGCGAAAAAATTGAGGATTACACATCAAGAAGCATTGTGGAGCAAATGGAATCCAAAAAGTCCCGCTTTATCCCGAATCTTGCAACTGTAATAGAAACTCTCCTGGAAGAAGTCCGTCCGGGCGATGTCGTTATCGTCCTTTCGGCTGGAGATGCAAATTCGGTCAATAAAGCGCTGGCAGAGAACCTGTCAGAAAGGAAGGCATAAATGTCAACAAAAGATATCTTAACTAATACGCAAAGGTTCCAGGCTGTGAGCAATCCATTAACCTCAATGAATACAGAGATCAAGCTTTTATCGCCAAAACCCCAATTAAAACACTTCGATGGCGAGCTGAATGAAAAAGAAAAAAAACAAGTGGTTATGAAGTTGATTCGGTATTTGAAGACTTCTTAAAATAATAAGGAAACTTAATGCATCAAAAGACGAAACACGTACGCAAAGTTCTGGGAGACAGGTTATTGGAGAACACACCATTATCCCGTTACTCGACAGCGCGTGTAGGTGGTCCAGCTTCAGGCTTGGTCATAGCAGAAACCGTGGACGATATCGTCGAACTAGTGAATCTGTTTTTTGAAGCAGAAACCCCTTATATGATCCTGGGTGAGGGGTCCAATATTTTGGTTAGCGATGCTGGATATGATGGATTTGTGATCATTAACCGTACTCACCAGATTGAGTTCGATCTTGCATCTGAGCCACCCACAATATGTGTGGACACAGGCGTCAATCTCGTCTCACTCTCAAGGAAATGTGCCGAACAGGGATTGAGTGGCTTTGAGTGGGCCTGTGGAATTCCGGGATCAGTCGGCGGGGCAATTTATGGCAACGCCGGGGCAAATGGGTTGGACATCAATAGCAGTCTGATTTCCGCTGATGTTTATCATCCCGGTGGAGTAATTGAAACCTGGCCGGGTGAAGCATTCGAATTTAGCTACCGCAGCAGTGTGTTAAAAAGTGAGTTATCGCCATCAATTATCTTGAAAGCCTGTTTTAAGATGGTAAAGCAAACTGAGGTTGAAATTAATGGTCAGATGGCGGAATTTTCCGCCCACCGTAAAGAGACTCAACCTGCCGGGGCTAGTCTTGGGTCAATATTCAAAAATCCACACGGGCATTTCGCTGGCAAGTTGATCGAAGATGCCGGGTTAAAGGGTATCAGGATCGGCGGTGCAGAAGTCAGTCAGAAGCATGCAAATTTTATTATCAGCGGCTCCCATGCGACTGCAATGGATATTTATCACCTCATACAGATCGTTCAAGCAGAAGTTGAAAAACAATTTGAGGTGACTCTTGAAACTGAGATTGAACTAATTGGAAATTTTGATGTGGAGTAGTTGAATGGCAAATAAGATAAAACTCGGCGTAATTTTTGGCGGAAGATCAGGAGAACACGAAGTATCTCTGATGTCTGCCCGTTCTGTCCTCAGTGTGATCGACCGGGATAAGTACGAAGTCTTCCCAATCGGCGTCACTATGGATGGACGCTGGGTTGTGGGCGAGAATGTCCTGGATTTGTTGGAGCAAAAGAAGACCTCCAAACTGGCTTCTGCGGCAATTTTCGGCGACCCTACCCGATCCGGGCTGTATCAATTCCATGATGCCTCTGGTGACGAAGTCGTCTATAAGCTGACTGACCTGGATGTTGTTTTCCCGGTGCTGCATGGCACTTATGGAGAAGATGGAACCCTGCAGGGATTGCTGGAAATGGCTGACGTCGCTTACGTTGGTGCAGGGGTCCTGGGTTCTTCCGTCGGAATGGACAAAGGGCTTTTCAAAGACCTAATGCGCGCGAACAATGTCCCTGTAACCCCTTCCATACTTATCTCCAGAAAGCAAATTGATAACGATTTGCCAAAAGTTATCACCGAGGCTGAAAAAGTATCAAACTATCCACTATTCGTGAAACCAGCCAATCTGGGTTCATCCGTCGGCGTCAGCAAATGCACCAGCCGCTCTGACCTGATGGAAGGCTTGATCCAGGCAGCCCAATACGACCGCCGCATCCTCATCGAAAAAGGTGTGGATGCCAGGGAAATCGAAGTAAGCGTGCTTGGCAACGAACAGCCGCAGGTTTCCATTCCCGGCGAGATTCGTCCGAATGCAGATTTCTACTCCTACGATGCGAAATATATCCTGGATTCTTCAGAATTGATCATACCGGCTGCGCTGACCCATGAACAGAAAGATCAAATCCAGAAGTATGCTATTCGTGCTTATACTGCGGCAGATTGTGCCGGAATGGCCCGCGCGGATTTCCTGTTGGAAAAATCCACCGGCGATGTGTATCTGAATGAGATCAACACCATTCCAGGCTTCACGAAAATTTCCATGTATCCCAAGCTATGGCAAGCCTCTGGATTATCGTATCCCGATCTTGTGGATCGTTTGATCAGTCTGGCTTTGGAACGCAAAGCCGACCGCGATCGCACAATCCATCTCTTCGCGAGGGAAAATTCATGATTGCCAACCGAAAACCTTCCTCTCGCGCCGATCATGTGCGTAACCGTCGGGTAAAAGAGATGAAACAACGGGTGATTTCGGCTGCCGATATTGTCAGAAAACCTGCCCCTTACACACCCATCGTCAGCCGAAACGGTGAAGGCTCATTACCGATCATCCAAAAGCCCAAAAAACGCTCGCGCAGGAAATTCTTCTATGCCTTCAAAACTGGTGTAGAGATCAAGCTGCCAGCCATTCCTGTATTCAAACCGGGATGGAGATTGGTATCAGGTGCGTTATTTGTCCTATCCGCTTTGTGCATCTACGCATTTTGGAGTTCTCCATTCTTTACAGTCAGCGCCGTTCACCTTTCTGGCGCCGAACGGGTAACTTCTGATGAGATCGAAAGCATCATCCCTGTAAAAGGTCAAAAGATTCTGGCCGTAATGCCAGGTTCAATCGAGAAGGTCATTAAAAATACCTATCCCGTCATCAAGGACGTGAATGTCACTGTCGGTTGGCCTTCATCAATTTACATCCATGTAAATGAACGTGTACCAGTTCTCGTCTGGAGCCAGGACAGCGCCATTCGTTGGATATCAGAAGACGGTGTCGCATTTGAACCCAAAGGCGAGGCTGAGGGGCTTGTCTCAATAACAGCGGCCGGCAACCCTCCATCCAGTGGATATAACATGAATGTCCTCCATCAGGAAAGCAAAAAAAGCCTGGCAAGTCTGATACTGCCTGTTCAAAAGACATCCGAAGAGAAAGACATAGCCGAAATTCCTACCCAGATATTTATCGAACCAGAGTTGATACCTGCAATTCAGGAGATGGCAAAGCAGGCTCCGGCGGGTGTGCCTTTGGTATATAGTCCGATGTATGGCATCGGCTGGTTTGATGACAGCGGCTGGAAGGTATTTTTCGGGATGCAGCCGCAGGAAATGCCGCAGAAATTGGCTGCCTACCAGGTGATCGTGGAAAAATTAATGAAAGAAGATATCCATCCGAAGTTGATCTCGATGGAGAATTTATATGCGCCTTATTATCGGACGGAGCAATAGCCATGGATGAGCCCATTGTTGTCGGAATAGATGTTGGAACATCAAAAATATGCACCCTTGTGGCAAGGGTGGAAGGGGAGAAAACGCTCCGTATTCTTGGCGTGGGGATCGAACCTGCCCAGGGAATTAAACGTGGAACCGTGATCGATATCTCCGCTGCCACCCAGTCCATTGCCAGATCCATTGAAAAAGCAGAGCGATCGTCGGGGTTGGAGATCACCTCTGCCATCGTCAGCCTCGCCGGTTCACATGTGTCGTCGGTGAACAGTCGCGGGGTCGTTGGGATTGCCGGCAGAGTAATTGACCAGGGCGACGTCGCCCGTGCGCTTGAAGCGGCGCAGGCTGTCGCTATCCCCCACAATCGCGAGATCATTCATGTGATCCAGCGCAGCTTCACTGTGGATGGCCAGGACGGGATCCACATGCCCATTGGAATGCACGGTTTCCGGTTGGAAGTGGAAGCCCATATCATCACCGCCGCCGCCGCAACCGTTGAAAACATCCGCCAGGCAGTCAATTCAGCCGGCGTACAAACTGCCCAATTCGTGCTTAATCCCCTGGCCTCTGGTGAGGTCGTTCTTTCAGAGACAGAACGCCAGATGGGAGCTGTTGTTTGTGATATTGGGGCAGGAACAACAAGCATCGCAGTTTATATTGATGGCGACGTCTGGCACACCATGGTGCTGCCATTAGGTGGTAACAACGTAACAAGTGACATCGCTCACGGTCTGCGTGTTCCGATCTCACAATCTGAAGAAATCAAACTTCAGCACGGTCATGCAGTTATGTCGGAGATTAGCGAGGATGATCATTTCACCATCCGCGCTTTTGGTGAGGACCAACCTGTTATTGTCACAAGAAAGGAATTGGCAGAGATCATCGAAGCCAGGGTGGAAGAGATCTTTTCACTCCTGCTGCAGGAAATTAAACGTTCAGGGTATGATGGCTTATTACCCGCCGGAATGGTCCTAACCGGTGGCACAAGTAATTTGCCAGGCATCCGCTCACTCGCCAGCCAGGTCATGGGAGTCCCGGTTCGAGTAGCCCGCCCTGAAAACCTTTTGGGGCTTACAGATCAGCTCCTGACTCCCGCCTATTCAACCAGTGTGGGTTTACTCTATTGGGCTTTATTGATGAGTGAATCAAGTCTCCCTTCCAAACACCGCAACCCGCTCAGTGGCCGTGACTTGGTAACCTGGGAAAAACTGCTCGATTGGTTCAAAAGGTTGATCCCTTAGATCGAGACTTAAATTAATTTGCCAAATAGTTGACATATCATAAAATTAGTAGAGGAGAATAAAATGGAAACAACCGCTCAATCATCACAAGAATCATTTGCTCGAATCAAAGTAGTAGGCGTCGGCGGTGGCGGATGCAACGCAGTCAACCGGATGATCGATGAAGGCCTGCAGGGGATCGAATTCATCTGTGTCAACACTGACGCGCAAGCTCTCCAGCTCTCAAAGGCCCCGACCCGTGTCCGCATCGGTGATAAAACCACCCGCGGGCTTGGCTCTGGCGGCAACCCCGAGGTCGGCCGCAAAGCGGCCGAAGAATCCGCCGAAGAGTTGTACGAAGTATTGAAGGGCAGCGACATGGTATTCGTCACCGCAGGTCTTGGCGGTGGATCCGGTACCGGCGCAGCCCCCATCATCGCACAGATCGCCAAGGAAGTCGGCGCTCTCACCATTGGCGTCGTCACCCGCCCATTCACTTTCGAAGGCAGTCGCCGCAATCAAAACGCGGAGTTGGGCGCGAACAACCTCAAGGAACATGCGGATACGCTTATCGTCATCCCCAACGACCGCCTGCTCGCCATCGTGGATAAACGCGCCAGCCTGAATGATGCCTTCCATAAAGCTGATGATGTTCTCCGCCAGGGTATTCAAGGCATTTCCGAACTCATCACAGTCCCCGGCCTCATCAACCTGGACTTTGCAGATGTGCGCACCATCATGTCTGAAGGCGGCGCTGCCCTTATGGCAGTTGGTATGGCATCCGGTGAAGACCGCGCCCGCCTGGCTGCTGAACAGGCAATAGCCAGCGAACTGTTGGATATCACCATCAACGGCGCGCGCGGCATCCTCTTCAATGTGACCGGTGGTTCCAACTTGACCCTGTATGAAGTCAACCAGGCAGCCGCAATCATCCGCGAGACCGCCCACCCCGATGTCAACCTGATCTTCGGCGCTGTAGTTGACCCCGAAATGAAGGATGATGTGCGTATTACCGTTATCGCCACCGGTTTTGAGCGCGCCGGTATCCGCCAGCCAGAAAAATCGCATTCCGATGAAAAAAGCAACATCGCTGTTGTGCAGCCTGCAAAATCTGCTGAGAAATCCGATCTTGAGCGCCAGGTTCAACCAGCCATGGAATATGCCAGCCGTGTGATCAACACGGATGAATTGGAAGTCCCCACCTTCATTCGCAAACGACTGCAACGGTAATTATCGCAGGTCTTGCCTTCGGCACCCTGCGCTGAATGGCATCAAAAAGAATATCATTTTCCAATCTAGTCCCTCAATACAGCCTGCTTAAGCAGGCTGTATTTATATTCAGCCTATCCTGTACCTAACCTTAAATTTTTTTTGATCCTTCGATATTTTAAGGTTAACGTTGCTTAGTTAACTTGCTACTAGATTTTTGTTATGTTAAAATGACCCTACATTGCTAAATAAAGGGGGGTTCTTACCATCGACCCCCATATATGGGGGATGTATGTACTATCGTAATTAGGAGAGTCGATGCGTTGTCCATTTTGCAATTTTGATGATTCAAAAGTAGTCGATACCACCCATGATGCCCGTGGAGGAATTCGCCGCAGAAGAGAATGCATAAGCTGCCGTCAGCGTTTCAGCACGTACGAACGGGCCATCCTTTCCACCCCATTGATCATAAAATCGGATGGCAGCCGCGAAGAGTTCGACCGTGAAAAACTTAAACGCGGCATTCGCATCGCCTGCACCAAACGGCCCGTCTCAGCGGATGACATCGATCGTCTCGCTGGAGAAGTGGAAGCCGATCTTGAAAGCCAGACCAAACCTGAAGTTCCCTCCCGCGTTATCGGCGACAAGGTCATTAACCTCTTGAAGGAACTGGATTTGATCGCCTACATTCGCTATGCCTCTGTATATTTAAAGCTCGGTGACCTCAACGCAATCCGTGATGAAATTGACCATTTATTGGAAGGATAATATGAAATGACATTAGATACCATTACTGTTACCAATTCTGCCGGCTTGCTCCCCACCCCCCCGCTTCCAGATCTAATTCCACAGGTCAACCTATCGGAAAATGCCCGCCAGGTGCTCATACGCCGTTATGTCCGGCGTGGACCGGACGGCGAGCCAGCCGAATCCGTTGAAGAGATGTTCTGGCGTATTTCCTATCATGTCGCCAAAGTCGAAGCTGAATGGAGCGAGGATATCGAAGCCCGCGCCATGGAATTTTTTGAACTTCTTACCAGTAAAAAATTCTTCCCGAACTCTCCCACATTTACCGGCGCTGGTACTCCCTTAGGACAGCTGGCAGCTTGCTTCGTCCTGCCCATCACAGATGATATGGGCAAAGATTCCGCCGGGATCTTCCAGACCCTGCGTGATGCCGCTCTCATCCAGCAGACCGGCGGCGGGAATGGATTCTCTTTCTCCCGTCTTCGCCCGCATGGATCGCTTGTCAAAAGTTCCGCCGGGCAGGCTACCGGGCCGGTCGGCTTCCTGCGTGTCTATGATCACGCCTTCGGTGAGATCGCCCAGGGCGGCACCAGGCGCGGCGCCAACATGGCTGTTCTGCGCGTGGATCACCCCGATGTGGAAGACTTCGTCACATGCAAGACCAACGAGAACCAGATCACCAATTTCAATATATCGGTCGGCATCACCGATGCCTTTATGCAAGCCGTCGAGGAGGATGCCGATTGGGACCTGGTCTTCCCGGATGTTGCTTCACCGGATTATAAAAAATACAACGGTTCCATCGAAGAAGCCCGCAAATCCGGATATGCCATAAAGACACATAAAACCATCCGGGCAGCCGAGCTGTTTGAGAAGATCGTGCGCCAGGCGCATCATAACGGCGAGCCCGGCATGCTCTTCCTGGATGCCGCCAACCGATCCAACCCGGTGCCGCACCTTTACCCGCTCGAAGCCACCAACCCGTGCGGTGAGCAGTGGCTTGGACCCTACGAGAACTGCTGCCTGGGTTCCATCAACCTGGCCGAACATTGCGGCCCCGAAGGCAGCGTGGATTGGGAGTCCCTGCACCAGAGCGTTGTCAGCGCCACGATCTTCCTGGATGATGTCATCGAAGCCAATGCTTACGTTCCGGCTGTTCCCCAGCTTGCCAAAGCCGCCCACAACGCCCGCCGCATCGGCTTGGGCATTATGGGCCTGGGCGATCTGATGTATCACACCAGCATCCGCTACGGCTCTGAAGAGAGCCTGGAGTTTGCCTCGCAGGTGATGGAATTCGTGCGCTACCATTCCATGCGCACCAGCATCGAACTCGCCCGCAAACGCGGCGCGTTCCCTGCCATAACCAACTCCATCTACGACGCGAAACATTTCACCTGGCAGCCGCCCTCCCCCTTGATGGAATACGTTCACGACTGGAACCGCCCCGACATCGATTGGACCGGCATCGTGGATGGAATCCTCAAATTCGGCATCCGCAACGCCGCCCAGACCACCATCGCCCCGACAGGCACCATCGCCACCGTCGCAGGCTGCGAGGGTTACGGCTGCGAACCGGTCTTTGCCCTGGCTTATGTTCGCCACGTCAATGACAACGGCAAAGATCTCTCCCTGACCTATGCCAGCCCGACCTTTGATGACGCCCTTGAAAAATGCAAGCTCTCCGGCGAAATGCGCCAGGCGATCATCGAACAGGTCATGCAGGAAGGCACCTGCCAGAATATCGCCGAATTGCCGGATGATGTCCGCAATACCTTCGTCGTTTCCGCCGATATTTCCGCCGAGGAGCATGTTTATATGCAGGCTGCCCTGCAGGCTTTCGTGGATAACAGCCTCTCCAAGACCATCAATTTTTCCGCCGGCTCCACCCCTGAAGATGTAGCCCAGGCCTACACCCTGGCCTGGAAACTGGGCTGCAAAGGCATCACCGTCTATGTCACCGGATCGCGCGATAAAGTGGTGCTTGAGACCGCTTCCACAGTGGACTCTAAAAAACCCGTCACCGAATTAGGTGTCCAGCCGGACCTGTGGATGGATAGCAAGAAACCGCGTCCGCGTTCCCTGCACGGCTCCACCTTCTCCATCGACACGCCGCTGGGCAAAGCTTTTGTCACCATCAATGAGAATGGCGGAAGGCAGCCATTCGAGGTCTTCGTAAACACCGCCAAAGCCGGTTCGGATACCGCCGCGGTCTCAGAAGCCATCGGCCGCCTCATCTCCTATACCCTGCGCCTGGCCTCCCCTGTGGAAGCCCGCGCCCGCCTGCAGGAAGTCTTCCGCCAGTTGGCCGGCATTGGCGGCGGACGCTCGCTGGGATTTGGCCCCAACCGCGTGCGCTCCCTGCCGGATGGTGTTGCCCGCGCCCTGGACGAATACCTGACCCAGCGCGACGAGGAGGATGAAGGCGTGATCCACGAGGTGACGCTCACCCCCATGCCGCTGGAACAGACCATGCTCAAGATCGGCGACCTGTGCCCGGAGTGCGGCCAGGCGGCGGTGGTGAACGAGGAAGGCTGCCGCAAGTGCTACTCCTGCGGCTTCAGCGAGTGCTAGGGGATATCGGGTGCGCCAATGGCGCACCCGGTTTGTTGCTGAAGGAGACCTACGGTCAAAAACATCCGCTCGGTGAGGACACGGCGCGAACAGTAAAGGAAATTATATGCCCATTGGTGGAACCCCAGTCCCAAAACGAGAAATCATTGAATTAGTCATCCGAAATATTCCTGACGACCAAATTCGAGAAATGTTGAAAATCCAAGCTGAAACCGACTTTAGACGTAGACTTGATGATTTCTCAAAAAGCCAAATTACTTGAGGTTCTACAATCAACAGAAATCGGACGAAATGCTCTTGAAGAAACAAAAGCTAACTATCCATTATCTTCTAGCCCAACACTATATCTAGTTTCGGTTAGCTCCTGGCCAGACTTTCAACTTCTTCTTGAGTGTGACAACTGAACTAGCAGAACAAATGCAAGGTGCAGCGGTTCGATTTGGTTCGGATCGAACAGTAAGGTCAGTTTACATTATTACTCCCGCCAGAGAGTTACATATACAAATACCATTTCAGGAGATCCCTCTTGTTTATGAAAAGAAAATCGAATACGTTGTTGCTGATCCTGAGTCGGAAGACTTTGGAGAAACCGATGTTATCTACAGCTTAGAAAAAGCCATTATCTGGTATAGCAGTGAATATAAACACGCCCTTTTATTATGTGGAGATTTTCAAGCAGTCAAACCAATTTTGTATTATTGTAGAACAAAGTTGGATATGAGTTGGCAGCTTCCATATCTATCCGAGGAAATGTTAGATCGGTTGTCAGAAGGAGCAAATCCGAGGACAGCTTCCTTTACACGTATTGATGATGACCCGATTGGCAATTTTGACGCTCAGTCTCTCACAATTTCAGATCACTCTTTAGGAGAGCTAAGATCCTATCGCTCTCTTTCCGATGATCCATCCCGCCAGCAAACATTTGGTTTTTATTCAAGCCATCCTGACCTGGTTTATGGTGGAATGGGGATTTCCCGTCAGTATGGTCGCATTTGGACGCCAGCACGCCTGCGAAAAGATACCTTATTAGCCCTCTCCATCAACCTGATCCAGAAAACAGAACAGGAGCTGAATAGGGAGGCTGAAATAAATCTGAACGGGTTTATTGCGTACTATCGAAATGTGCCAATCAAACTGGGCAGAAAAAATCTAAGATCTCAACAACGGTACTATTTCGAGGAATTGATTAAGGCGATTATAAGAGCACGAAGGTCGCCTACGCTAGAATTTCAACTGGAGCCTGATTTCATTAGGAACCTGATTGAACAATATCAAAACATCGACGTCGTTCCGGCACTAAACATCCACTGTGAAAATTGCGGGGATTATCTAGCTCGTTGTTTGATTTGTAATTCCCCGCTTACCCCTATCTTTACAGATCTTCAAATCACTTTCCATTGCCCTAACCATCCAGATGAGCAGCAATATCAGGATAATCAATTGTTTCCCTGTGACTGCGGTGCTAATATCGAGCTGACTTTTTCAGCGGATATCAGGATTCTTCCAGGAGTACAGCTTCTAAAAGCAATCCATAAGTTTTTAGCTGTTCTCGAAAATCAACAATACGACGGCAGTTTTATTATCACCGGTAATGTTTTACGATTGCTTCCAAGGAATAGAGTTGCAATTAACGAATATCATTTACCTGAATTCCAGATGTGGCAAACTAGAGCACATATCCACCAACGAAATATTTCGGATGAAAGAAAAATCCAGTATCGACAGATACTTGGACGCATAAAAGAAAAATGCGTTCGAAATAATCGTCATTCAAGTATGGAAATTTGCGCTGCTTGTATGCAAGAAGCGGTGACCACAGCTAGAATAAACTCAGGTAATGATCTTTGCCTTGCCGATTGTTTGGTTATGCGATTGATGAGGAATTCGATGGTGTTCATCATGGCCATGAGGTTGCAGATATTCGATATCCGGATGTTTTATTGAATACCGGCGAAGAGGTTCGCTTGGGAATACATTTAAAAAGTCGAGAAAGACCGAGAGTTCGTGGACTTGGAAGGACAGTATCCTCAATCAAAGGACTCTATACGCAGTATTGTCACTCTGCATATTTAGCAACTACTTCTGGCGAAAATTTGAATGTATTGGGATATCGGTTCCAAATACAATTAATGAAGAGGTGAGGGAAGACTTTCAATTTATCTCCGGTCAGTTTGGCTATCCATTAGTAGTTCTTGATGAAGAAGATTGGTTCCGAATTGTTGATGCAGCATTTGAAAAAGTCAGCAATCGAACAAACTTGATGTGATTATCAAGGGTTTTAACTTCTTCTTTCGAGCCAATGTGCTTACCGAGCACAAGATGTTGACCTACAGGTCTCTCTTACCTTGTAATATGGCCGGGTGAGCGTGTAGACTATGAAGATCATCGGGTGAGAAGAGTGTAAGGAAGAAATACTACGGAAAAAGAAATAATTAGTTTTCTGTAAAAAATATGTATAATACAGAATTGGTGAAATTAGATATTAAAATTAGTTAACGATAAAATTTGGTTATTTATGAATTTAACACCTAACACAAGATTAATAATTGATATTATTTCAAAATCCCTACTTATAATATCTAGTATACTCCTGACAGGAGTTTCGGTTTACACCACAAAATTTATTATTGTACTAGCGACCAAAGAAAAAAGGGGGAAGCAATTAAAAAAGCTTCCCATTATTGTTATGGATTATTGTTGGGATCACTGCCAGTTTAGGAATCTTTGGTGAATCTCTTATCGATTCATTACCTGAGGATAGAAAAGTAGGTCTACGTACTCCGAAATTAATAGTGAAGAGGCATTGTGTTTTGCTTTTTGGTCATTGCCTCCAGATTGGAAGATAAGTTCCAATCCGCAGGGTTATTTTATGAAGTTTGAATCGATTGGTGGAGATCCAAGGGATATTAGCAAATTTGGAATTAAACCATTTTTTACTAATCACAAAATAACTATATCTTTAACAAATACTAATTCGTCAGGGGATATTTGGATAAAAATAAATCCAATAGTAAATGTTGTAATCGATCAATACGAACCTCTTCATCATATCGACATTATTTTCCTTGACCATAATTATGCATGTGGAGGTGCAGGATTTGCTCGAATGTACCCAACCGTGTTTGTTGATAGATATGGTGTGTCGGTATCCCCAAACGATAAAATAATTGATTTCTACACACTGCAACCAGGAGAATTCGAAGAATTAGCGCTTACAACAAAATGTGGTGAACCAGGGAAGTATAAATATCACTTTGAGGTCATTGCCAATTATGGTGATTCTATAAAGATAATTCAAAGTGAACAATTTGATTTACTATGCCCGGAATATTATTCAGAATGGATGAAAAGGGATACAGAAAATTTTCTTGCCTATTTTGGCGATTCAAGATTAATTAATAGAAGTAATAATGATTTCAAAGATTACTTATATAGTGAAAGTTATACAAAATATTTAAATATCCATTCGTATTATAATCCGCCATGGACTCCGTGCAATGATGACTTATTGTCCTTTATCCATATAATTTTCAATCATGTTTATATCGATTTGCCAGAAGATATGTATTTTCCGATATATTCACGCCCAGGTTTTAATAATGATGTTATAGAATATGCTTTTGGAAAAGATGTAGTTAATTTAGCTGATGGACCTGAATGTGTCAATAACAGTGTTTGGTGGGCAATACCAATTATCAAAGAAGGTGAATTAGTGGATTTTGGTTGGATTCCTGAGCAGGTGGATAATAAACGAGTAATATTGCCTTGCTTTGAAAAAAATGAATGTTACTAGTTTGTGAATAAAATTCATTGGTATCTTTGACAGTGAAAAAATCAATATTTTTCCTGTCCCAATATACCTAAGGCTAAGTAATCAAGTTTAAGTATAAATAATAATGACTATCACCGATAATGAAAAGTAAATATATAATTTTATATAACCTATGTTAGTGCCAGTGTTCCCACCGAGCCTTTGTTCCTCCGTTCGCGCCGGTGTCCTCACCGAACGCACGGGTTTGATCGCCAGGTCTCCATTCCTTTGTTCGCGCCGGTCTTATCATCCTCGTAGCAAAGCGGAGAGGGACCTGACCGAGCCCCGCATCGAGGTCTCCGCTGCGCTCCGACGTGGGGTTTGACCGTCAGGTCTCCATTTATTTGGTGTTAGTCATTCTTACATCCGTGGTAGAGATTCCTCTCTGCGCTCGGAATGACAAGCATGTGGGTGGTATGACAACCATGCGGTCTGAATGTTATGCTTTCGGCCTTTAGCACCTGGAAATTGAACTTATCGGTCCTCAAGTGTGTCAGAATGATCACAATCCGACAGACTGTATAGGCTTCACTATAGACTGTTGCCCAACTCGTTTGTACACTAATATTATCCTTTTTATCCATATATAGGATAGGAGAAAATATGAAACCTGTCTCTCTATTCCCCGTTATCCTCATTACTGTTATGTTGTTCGGGGCCTTCTCAATTGTTAACCCGGTCCAGGCTGAAACTGCACAGGTTATCTGTTATGACCAATTTCAAAATGTGATTCCATGCCCGAAACAAAAACCAAAAAGAACAAAGACCCCCTACCCGCCAAAACCACCAACAGCTACAGAAACGCCGCTACCTACAGCTACACCTTCAAAAACAGCTACCGTTAAACCAACTTCCACAGCGGTCACACCCACCATGACCTTCGTACCAACCAGCAGCGCTACTATCCTTGCGGTGGCTCCAATCATAGGAAACTCGTCTACTGGTGGTGATCCTGATCCCAATCAGGCACCGCTTCCCGGGCCCCAACCCAACCCGGGACCATTTTCGCTGTCACAGTTGGGAGGTGGCAACCCCTTGGGTATATTGATCGGATTACTGGTGGGAATATTGATCGGTTTACTGCTGGGCGGGCTGCTGCCTGCCGTGATCCGAAGTTTGCGAGGAGGTCTGCTTCCGGCTGTGCAGAAGAGCGAAATTGACGAATTATTACCTGCGGTTGACATAGGTAATGCATCTGATCAGTTCCATAAAGGCGGGAATGCGGGAAACCAGTTCCACAAGGGAGAGAATGCTGGTAACCAGTTCTACAAGGTAGAAGGTGCGGGAAACCAGTTCCACAAGGCTGAGAATGCTGGTAACCAGTTCTATAAGGTTGAAGATGCGGGTAACCAGTTTCACAAGGGAGAGAATGCTGGTAACCAGTTCTACAAAGGTGAGTAAAGGAAAATTTTCGTTCAGACACTACACATCTTGCATATGGTGGTAGGTGATCATCAGATGTTAGGCCGCGTCTTTCCAAACGTTCCAAACCTGCCGCAAGCTGATTTAGGCGTTCTTCGTCAGGTATTTTTCGCAAAAATTATCCGGGGAAGATAGTTCTGATGATCATTTACATTTATTCAAGCAGCTTTTCACTGAAGGTCAGGAACTCATCCACGATCAGGCAGTAAAGGCGATTTTCCCGCTGAAAATTGAATCGCTGGTGAAATCCGGACTTTTGGAAGAAGTGCAAGGAAAGATCAGTGCATGCATGCACATCCAGTATTACCGGGGATTGATCTTCCTGTCAGATTTCTTTCATTGGGAAAACAGACCCGATTTTGTGCTGCCGATCGGTCCTGCGGGGCGCTATCTCGCTGATCTGACCATCCGGCTTCTTGTAAAATCAACGCTCGACCTGGGCTGCGGCTGTGGTATCCAGAGCTTACTGGCTGCCCGGCATAGTGCAAAAGTGACCGCAACGGATATTAATCCGCGCGCGTTGGCGCTGACGCGTATAAATGCCGCTTTGAATGGCATAACCAACATAGAAATCCTTGAAGGCAGTTACTTTGAGCCTGTCAATGAAAAAAAATTCGATCTCATTGTGGCCAATCTGCCTTATGTCATTACTCCTAAATCGCACTTCAAGTATCGAGATGTAGACCAACCTGGCGACGGAAGCATCCGTAAATGGCTTCAAGAAATTCCGCAGTATCTGAAAGAAGGCGGTTATGCTCAATTGCTGATGAATTGGATTATTCGGGAGAACCAATCATGGGAGCAGCCTGTTCAAAGTTACTTAGGTAATCTCCCGCTCGATTCCTGGCTTATTTACAATGGATCAAAATCTCCGGAAGAGTATGCCGGGATATGGATTGATACAGAGACTAAAAATAATTTCGGTTTATTCGAGACCACCCGCCTGGCATGGCAGGGACTGGTTTCAAGAAAAGGGTATTAAGCAGATCGGGCTTGGAACACTTACACTACGCCGGCGTTCTACAGCAAAGAATTGGTTCCGTGCCATTCCAGTAAAAAAGTCGTTGGATGGCCAGGCTGGAGAACAATTTATCCGAATGTTTGCCGCGCAGGATTACCTGGACAAGCTTGAGAGCCAGCAGGATTTGTTAAGGGCAGTTCTACAGAAGGTCAACCTCGAAATCGCACCTCGGGTTGACCAAACAAATAGTGTTTATTCTTCGAAAGAAATGCACATCCAGGTTACCATTAACCCTGCGACGATGTTGATTTTGAAGATTCTGGATGGACGGGTTGACCTGCAGAAGGCCTTGGATAAGATAGAACTGGAAGGCTTTGTTGGATCTGATATTGCAAAAGTAGTGCTCAATGATATTGAAATGTTGATTCAATTGGGTATGCTCGTTCCACAAACACCTTCACGCCATCCCAAATAATTCACAAAACTCTTTGTTTTCCCCGGTGTATGTGAGGACTACCCGCAGCGTAACGTAGATCCCGGTTTTTTTTCGGGACGAAGTTTGTCCGCAAGTTCGCTGGTTTGCGATCACCTTCGATATAAATTCGACACCTACCTTTAGAAAGTCAGTAGTTCTTTACCGGTCAAGCAAATATAAGGACCAGGCTCTCCAACGTGATCGCGTTGACTGTTTCGAAGCCGGCATTTTCAGCCAGCTTAACAATCGTTTCTTTCGACAACCGGTGTTCAAGGGGAGGACCATAGTCCTGTTCTTCATACGGCCATTCCAGGATCGCCAGTCGCTTGCTGGTCACCCGGTAAGCTTCCGCTAATGCTGCTGATGCGTCATCCGTTTCATGCAGTAATAACCCCATAAACAGCAGGTCAAATTTGCCATCATCAAAAGGTAACCTCTCCGCAACTCCCTCTTGAAAGTCGGCCTCCGGAACAAAAGTCCTAGCGACGGGAAGCATTTCCGGGTTCACATCCAAACCTGTCACCGCCATCCCCATTTTTGAAAATTTTTCAGCAAATATCCCTGAGCCTGTGCCAATATCCAGGATCGTGTGTACATCCATCAATCCTTCCAATGATAATTCCGCCACCCGATCTACCTCAAGCCGTGCAATCCGATCCGGGTCACGTAAACGTTCAATTTCTCGATTAAAACGGCGCTCGTTCATTATTCCTCATTTCCTATATATATCTTGGATGATCATCCAGGGGCAAAGTTTCAATTGAATTTCTTCGTTCACTCGGCTCTTTGCATACCGGGGAAATAGCGGAAGGATCCCTGCCGGGTGTGTGTGATTAACCGTACGACCTCCCGGTCTATGTATCTAGTCCTTGACAGGATCAGCCTATATCGTATAATTACGATATATGGTTTCCTTATCAACCAAAACCCTCTCAGTTGAAAAACAACGCCTGGCAGGAATGTTCAAGGCGCTTGGCAACCCGATACGATTCCAGATCGTCGAATTTCTCGCACGGAACCAGGCCTGCATCACGAACGACATTGTCAGGAATTCTCCCCTGGCCCAGTCCACCATCAGCCAGCACCTTAAAGTCTTGCGAGAAGCTGGTTTGATCCGCGGTGAGCTGGAAGGTCCTGCCACCTGCTACTGTCTTGATCTGGAAGGGTTTGATTGGTTCAAGCAGCAGCTGGGGTCCTGGCTGCCTGATGATCAGGCTTGCTGTTCCTCAGAACCTGATTTGTAAGAAAAAATTTTATTATTAATAATCGTATTTTTTCGATAAAGGAGAATTTAATGTCCACATCCAACCCATCCGCACCCTACTTTGAACGTGTTGCCAGCCAATGGGATACCCTTCGCTCCGGCTATTTTACCGACGCCGTGCGCGAAGCCGCCATCCGGATGGCTTATCTTCATCCTGAAATGACTGTCGCAGATGTAGGCGCCGGCACTGGTTTTGTTGCCCTGGGATTGGCTCCTCTGGCCAAACATGTTAACGTTCTGGATGCCTCTCCTCAGATGCTTGAAGTTGCGAAGAAGAACCTGGCAAAATTCGAAAATGTGGAATTCCATCATGCGGATGGGCTGGCTTTGCCCCTTAAGGAATCCTCCCAGGATACTGTGTTCGCCAATATGTATCTGCACCACTGTCCGGATCCGCAGGCCGCAATACACGAAATGGTCTCCACCCTGCGCCCTGGTGGACGAATTGTCATCACGGATATGGACATGCATCCGTATGAATGGCTCAAACAAGAAATGTCAGATATCTGGCTGGGATTTGACCGTGATCAGATCAGGTCCTGGTTTGAACAGGCTGGCCTTGTTAATATTATCGTGGACTCTACAGGCCAGTGTTGCCAGTCAGAGTGTAAAAGTTCCGATGGGGAACAAGCTGATATCAGTATCTTTGTTGCTGCAGGAACGAAGAAGATCAGTGCTCACGAAACCGTGAAAGCCAGTTATGCTGCTCATGCAATGAATGAGAATTGCGGATGCAGCGATGCCAGTTGTTGTTCTCCCGGTGAGGTTTCACTGGATAATTCCACAAAAGTCACCTGGAACAGCGGATATTCTGCGTCAGAAGAAGCTGAAATTCCATCTGACGCAGTAAGCATATCACTCGGTTGCGGCAACCCGATTGCAATGGCCGGTCTGCGTGAAGGAGAGAACAGTGCTTGATATCGGCTCGGGTGGCGGAATTGATGTTTTCCTGGCTGCCGGAAGGGTAGGGCCAACCGGCTTGGTATATGGGGTGGATATGACCCCTGCCATGCTCCAGCGCGCTCGACGCACCGCAAAGAAGAATGGGTACACTAACGTTAAATTCCGTTTTGGATATGCTGAAAAACTTCCTATTGATGATGGCGTTGTGGATGTCGTCATCTCTAATTGCGTGATCAACCTCACCGAGGATAAAGGGAAAGTATTCCGGGAAGCCTACCGGGTTTTGAAGACTGGCGGTCGCCTGGAAGTTAACGACATGGTCTTTGGAGGATCAGTGCTGCCGGAATTCCGTGCATCCGTTAACGGTTGGTCGCAGTGCATCTCCGGCGCATTACCGGAGCAGGAATATATTGATCTGGTCAAACAAGCCGGTTTCGAAGAACCGATAGTTCGCCGTAGTACCAGTAGTGGAGTTGCAGAGGGAGTTTCCGTTTATTCGGTCCAGGTATCAGCAAAAAAGTAGATTTCAGTTTGGTTTTTCAAACCTTTGATCGCCCCGGTTTGTGGGATACCTTCCCCGAAACGAAGTGGAGTGGGATACCATCCCCGAAACGAAGTGAAGTGGGATACCATCCCCGAAACGAAGTGAAGTGGGATACCATCCCCGAAACGAAGTGAAGTGGGATACCATCCCCGAAACGAAGTGAAGTGGGATACCATCCCCGAAACGAAGTGAAGTGGGATACCATCCCCGAAACGAAGTGAAGTGGGATACCATCCCCGAAACGAAGTGAAGTGGGATACCATCCCCGAAACGAAGTGAAGTGGGATACCATCCCCGAAACGAAGTGAAGTGGGGCCTCCACCTAGCGCGCGGATTTGACTGCCCTACCCCCGAACCCCGCACCCTCACTCTCAATCAACATGCTAAAATGTCAATAACTCAAATACAAAGGGAGCGATCCATGACATACGAACCCATAGATATTGATTCTAAGTTTGCGCTGTTTTCTGAGCACTGGTCACCGAAGGTCATCGGCAGGGTCAACGACTACCTGGTCAAGCTGGGCAAGTTCCAGGGAGAATTCGTCTGGCATAAACATGAAGAAACGGATGAGCTTTTCTTCGTCCATAAAGGGGAATTCACAATCGAGCTCAGGGCTGGTCAGGTCAATTTGAAAGCAGGTCAGATGTTCGTTGTACCGAAGGGAGTGGAGCACAAACCGCATGCCGATTCGGAGTGCGAGGTTTTGATGTTTGAACCTGAAACTACGCTGAACACCGGTAATGTATCCGGTGAAATGACGATCGAACATCTGGATTGGATCTAGGGAGGACATTGGACGACGAGGAGATTGCTCAAATTCACACTCATTTTAGATTATTAATTTGTCAGTGATATTTACATTTTCTTTATTACGATTATTAAATGATACTGCTATTATGTATTGGTGGAAGCTGACAAACTATCGCCACAGGAGAGGGAATTGCGACCTTAATGATCGCTGGTATTTGGTTAATTATCACAACTTTTGTTCCATATGTAATTTCGTTTGGAATTCTAATTCTACTAATCGTTCTGGCCTCGAAAAAGATCGCGGAAGTTAGATGGGCGAAGTCATTCATCCTGACTTTCATCGCCGTGATGGTCTGGATAATCGGCGATATTGCAGTTCAAGTCGCGTTTGACCCAACCATTTTCAATCTGGGCGGAAAGATAATGTACACGGGAATCGTTGCAACTCCGTATTTTTGGCTGCTTTTCATCATTTCCTATAGCGGGCATCATCACTGGCTAAATAATAAGCGGATTATCCTGCTCGCGATCATTCCTATTGGATCGCTTGCCTTTATGTATTCAGATTATTTGAGCCAATATATGCGCGTCGTGGATTCAATTGATAAAAGCGGCTCACTCATCCTATACACTACTCAGTACGGTCCTTGGTTTTGGGTCCATACATCATATTCTTATCTAATGTTGCTGATTGCTGAGATACTATTAATCCAATCCACACTAGCAACCTCCAAGCTTTTTGTCGGGCAGAAAATTCTCTTAATAATTGCCAGCCTGTTTCCGTGGGTTGCAAATATTCTTTATGTTACAAGGATTACCGGTAATATTGACTATTCAACTGTCGCCTTCACAGCTCTTGCCGTGGCATTAATGTTTAATTTTATTAAATTCAAATTCATGAACATCGGACCGATTGCCAGAGGTATCATCTTCGAAAATATGGTTGACCCGGTCATCGTGCTCGACAAATCTCACCAGATTATTGATCTAAATCCACCGGCAGCATTATTAAAACTGCAGAATAAGTCTATAGTTTTGGGACAATCCTTTGAAGCTGCATTTCCGGAATTTAATTTCTTGTTAAATGGTTCTCATTCAATGGATGATCTTAGAGAAGGAATAGGTATTCCAGAGGAAGATCCAAAGAACTTTTATAGTGTACGTATTAATGCAATCTCCGATAAACAAACAGGAGCGATCGGCAAAGTCATTGTACTAAGAAATATTAATGACCAGGTATCCGCTAAAAATGCTTTGCTTAATATTAACCAGGAGCTTGAAAAACACGTCAATGAACGCACCAAGGATCTGCAAAAGGAATTAAAGAAAAATCAACTAATACAACAAGCGCTTCGTGAAAGTGATGAAAGGTACTCTTTGGCTATCCAGGGGGCGAATGACGGCATTTGGGACTGGGACTTGAGTTCGGGCAAGGTTTTTTATTCTTCCCGGTGGAAATCCATCCTCGGTTATAAGGACAGCGAGGTTCCAAACACCATTGGATTCTGGCTTGAGAAAGTGCATGGGGATGATAGCGGATCGCTCCAAATTGAATTATCAAGACATCTGGATAACAAATCAGACTCTTTTGAACATTCACACCGCCTTGCTTGCAAAGATGGTAGCTATTTATGGGTGCAATGCAGGGGAATGGCCAAGCGTGATTCTGATGGAGTGGCGATCCGGATCAGCGGTTCTTTGACGGATATATCAAGGCAAAAACAATTCGAGGAGCAAATCCTTTTCGATGCTTTCCATGACCATTTGACTGGTCTTTCCAACAGGGCATTTATCATGGATCGTATCAGCCATTCCATCGAACGGGCAAAACGATCTGATAGGGAATTATTCGCTTTAATATTTCTTGACCTGGATCGTTTCAAGAATGTTAACGACAGTCTTGGACACAGCGTAGGGGACATCTTGTTACAGACGATAGCGAAAAGGCTAAAAAAATGCCTGCGAAATATTGATACTCTCTCAAGGTTGGGTGGAGATGAGTTTGTTATTTTGATAGATTCATTAACTGGGGTCGAAGAAATAACTGTCATTTCCAATCGCATTATTGAATCTATCACGCAGAAAATGACTTTGAGTGGCAGTGAAGTTTCGATCACTGCCAGTATGGGAATAGTGATATTTTCAGATCAATATAAAAATGCTTCTGAGATAATAAGTGATGCAGATATCGCGATGTATCAGGCTAAGAGAAATACAATCCGTCGCTATGAGATTTTCAACAACGAAATGCGGCAAAAAGTGGAAGCGCGGTTGAGAGTGGAAACTGAGATCCATCGCGCCATACAATCGAATGAATTCGAGCTGTTTTACCAGCCTATTTTACGGGTAAAAGACCAGTCCCTGGAAAGTTTTGAAGCCTTAATCCGCTGGAACAAACCTGGCAAAGGCTACATCAATCCCATTGATTTTATCCCAATCGCGGAGGAGACTGGCTTGATCCTTCCTATAGGACATTGGGTGCTAAAGGAAGCATGTAAACAAATTGCGGCTTGGATATCTGTAGTGCCGCCTGATAATACCATTGTTGTGAATGTAAATCTTTCCGCCAGGCAATTTTTAGACCCTCAATTATGCACACAAATTTGGGATTGTATGAATGAATTTCAAATTGAAGGGAAAAATTTAATTCTCGAGATTACAGAAACAGCCATCATCGAGGAAAAAGAGAAGGCAATAAACACTCTAAAAGAATTACGGGGATGGGGAATTCAAATTCATATTGATGACTTTGGCACCGGTTTTTCGTCATTGAGTTATTTGCATTCATTACCCTTTGACGCATTGAAGATCGATCGGTCTTTTGTTGCCCAAATGTGCGTTGAAGATAATTCGACCGGGATTGATATCATTCAGACCATCATATCCCTGGGAAAAGATTTAAAAAAGGATGTAATTGCAGAAGGCGTAGAAACTCAAAAGGAGCTGGATATCCTGACAAAGATGGGTTGCAACTCGTTTCAAGGATATCTAATTTCAAAACCTGTAAACAAAGAAGCAGCCAGCGAATATTTGGCAAACGAAATCAACAAATCTTCTGAACCCGAGAAAACTGTTAAATAAATGAGCCATTTCTGGTCAATCAGCGCAACATCATTGTTAGCCTTTTTGAGTTTGTAAAGTTTATGGGCAATATTCGGTCATCTGGTAAAAACCAAGGCGCGAAATTCTGAATCATATCGTTATATATAGATCAATTATTTCCTCACCTCATAAACCAGTGTGCTGTCAATGAAAGGACATTCGCTGGCGATCTTTTCTGCCTCGTCCAGGCTTTCAGCTTTGATGATGGTGTACCCGGTGAGCGAATCTTTTCCAAAAGGAAGTTTCTTGACTCCGGTTTGTGAGATCTCGCGTCCATCACTTAAACCACCCATTTCTACCTGCCGGTCCGCGATCGATGCGAACCATTTGTTCCATCCTTCCATCACCTCCGGTGTGGGTGTTACAAATCCATAGTGTAAGATCAGATAGTGATTCATATTTTGCTCCTTTAAATTATCAAACTGCCTTTATCTTACGCTCCGAAATCACATTAATACAGGTATTGTATATGGTGATGGGGTAAATTCAATATTTTGTTCCCATTTATACCTGTAACATCTGACAGGTTGACTCGGTTATTTTTGTGCGTATAATAGTATATAGAACATATTTTCTAATTATTGTGTAGAGCAAAGCGAAAAAAATCATTTCATTTCATAATTAATTCAAGAGATTACCGGATAAATAAATCCTCTTTCAGGCACCAGCAATTGACCACCCTGTTATAAATTAGTTGGAGCAATATCGTTTATAATCGAATTTATGAAAAACATACATATTATTAAATCCATCCTGATCTTTTCAATTCTGCTTGGGTTGGTCATCCTGCCAAATCATGCCTATGCGCAGCAGATTAGCCCCGCAGAACAGATGATCGGCTATGTCAACGCTTACCGTCAATCGAAAGGATTTGGGGATCTGTTACTCAATCCGCAACTGATGGCATCTGCCCAGGCGCAGGCCGATTATCTGGCCAAGACCTACAATGTAGATAAAGGTGGTGATGGCAGCATCGGCGACCGCGGCACTTCACCTACTGACCGTGCTTACCAGTACGGCTACGCAGGTTGGAAACAGTATGAAGTCGTTGAGAACTGGATTGCACTCAACAAGAGTTATCCTTTGGATAAAGTGGTCACCAACGACTGGTGGCGTAAAGAATACCAACAGAAAAATTTTTTGGATGGCTGGGGAACCACATATAAAGACATCGGTGTCGGAATTGCGGAACAGGGACCGATCACCTTTTACATTATTGATATCGGGGTGGTTTTCAGTACCGACGAATTGGTTGTAGTCACCAATGAAGCCGGTGAAACGTTCACTTTTACTCCGGTTGAAACTGCCATACCTAATGAAGATGGATCCGTAACACACATTGTCAGGGAAGGTGAATCATTGCAGCTTATTGCGCTTTCATACAATGTGAGCATGGATTCGATCATTTCGTTTAATAATTTACTACCTCAGGCAAACATTCTATATCCCGGGCAAGCACTCGTGATCCGCAAAGCTTACGGTGACACTTCCACCGGTGCAGTAAGCATAACAGCCACCGGATTACCAAAACCGACCGCGACGACGGCGCCCACCTTTACACAGCGCCCACCGGCGACAAAGACCCCTCCTCCCACTGATACACCTCCAACCATAGTCCCGACTGCCATACCGGCACCATCCATCGAAAGTCAGATCACACCGGGAGTCATAGGACTGGGTATTGTGCTCGTAGGTGTTATCGGATTGATCATCACCGCGATCATCTACATACGGCGTCGCAGATAAACACGCTAAAATTTGTCCATATTTATCTTGTGATTAATTCTCCTGTATAATCAGACCTGCCTAATTTCTTACGCGCCGTTCACTTTTTTCAAAAAGTATCGATAATAATAAGGGGATTATATGAAGTTGATCAAAGCATATTTGAAGCTACAGAAAGCTTTTCTTCTTATTTTGCTGGTATTAATTTGTGTGATCATCCTTGGTGCAGGAATTATTTTTATCTCTACTTACGACTTGGAGCAAATTCGTTTATTTGATCCCAGTTCATTTATGAATATTGACGTCCTAATGATGATCGATGTATCAATCCTTGTTTGTGCGGGAATATATGTACTTATTTTGCTAATGATTTCATTAATCAGGAATAATAATGGAAGAAGAACATCCGCAGCCGAACTCACAGAAAAGTATTCGTTACGCCAAAAACTCCGGATGGATCTGCCTATGCTAATCCTATCAGTCATAAGCATCATCCTGGCTTCTTATCCCATTCTTTTCATGCTCGCATTATCATTTTCTGATATCTTCGCATATTTGTCTTATTTGGATTACATATTGATCACCATAAATGCGTTGTTGATGCCCCTTACAGCAACCATTATTGCGGTTGTCGCATTAATTTGGAAAAGATACTGGATAACTAAGTTCTCGCTGTTCTATTCAGTGGTTTTCTTGATCAATGGATTGTTCCTTATTTTTCATTTCCTAATCCCTGAGCTGGAAATCATGATAGTGTAAGTCTTCACCCATACCATATCACCCATTGGATTGTGACTTTCTACCGGTGAGTACCAGGGTAGTAGCGGAGTGGAATCCCACCTCGCTGATGCGCCGAAAAAGCTCATCGCCCATCTTCGCCTGCCCTTTATCCTCTGTGATTCTTTGCTTGTACCGTTCAATTACCGGTTCCAATTCCGCGATGATCTCAGGGTCTTGGGGATCTCCCTCACTGTCATTCATATCGAAGTACTCGATGGCCTCCAATCCGGTGTTGCGCACAAGTTTGATCAGATCCATCCTCCGGAAAGTTTCGTTATGCACAATGCCATTCATGCGATCGATGGCAGCCCACCAATGGTGAAGGTTAACATGCGTCATCTGGGTCTCGGATTGACCATCACTTATCATCTCAGAAACGATCAGCGTTCCACCCGGCCTCAGTAGGTGAATCATTTTTTCAAGTATCAACCTGGGATTTTGAAAGTGGTGCAGCGAATTTGAAATGCCAACAGTATCGAAACTGGTATCGGGGAATGTTGGGTTTTCCACATCCATCAGCCTAAAATGGACGTTGGGATTATTCTTGAATGCCTCAGCAAACACACCTTCAGCTTTCTCGTTGACATCTATGCCTGTGAACTCTTCATAGTCCAACAGGTTGTCCATCAATATTTGAACGAAGCTGCCCCCACCTGTTGCCACATCCAGGATTTTTCCGCCAGATATCTTCCCTAGAATTTTCTTCATTGTGACCATCAATACCCTCCCGGGAAGAGAATTTTCATCTTGTCAGACTGCGATACTTCACCCGATGTGGAGTATCGGCTTCCCCACCCAGGCGTTTTTTACGATCAGTTTCGTAGTCAGACCAGTTACCCGGTTGCCACCAGACACTGCTGTCACTTTCGAATGCAAGGATGTGGGTAGCAATTCGGTCCAGGAACCAGCGGTCATGTGAAACAACGATCGCGCAGCCAGCGAAATTATCCAAAGCTTCTTCCAAAGCCCGCAATGTGTTCACATCCAGATCGTTCGTCGGCTCATCCAGTAAGATGACATTGCCCTCACTGCGCAGCATTTTCGCCAGATGGACTCGGTTTCGCTCACCGCCCGAAAGGAAGCCAACTTTCTTTTGCTGGTCTGCTCCTTGAAAGTTGAATGCTGAAACATATGCTCGAGAATTCTTTTTATGCCCGCCAAGGTCCAGCGTGTCTGCCCCATCGGTGATCTCTTCCCAGACATTCTTTTCCGGGTCTAGTGAAGCCCGACTCTGATCCAGATAGGTGATTTGTACAGACTGACCGATCTCAACAGTGCCTTTATCCGGCTGCTCTTGCCCGGTGATCAACTTTAACATGGTCGTTTTTCCGGCGCCATTTGGTCCGATGACTCCTACAATGCTTCCTGCCGGTATGCTGAAACTGACATCCTCTAATAACAAACGGTCACCATATGCTTTTGTTACATTCTCCACGTCGATCACTTTATCACCCAGACGGGGACCTGGTGGAATGTAAATTTCGAGATCCTCCCGGCGCTTCTCAGATTCCTGTGATAGCAGATTCTCATATGCGGTATAACGTGCCTTGCCTTTGGCCTGGCGAGCCTTGGGTGACATTCGAATCCAATCCAGCTCCCGTTCCAATGTCTTTAATCGTTTACTCTCGCTTTTTTCTTCCTGACGGATACGATCTTCTTTTTGTTCGAGCCAGGATGTATAGTTGCCTTTCCATGGAATTCCAAAACCTTTATCCAACTCTAGGATCCAGCCAGCGACGTTATCGAGGAAATAGCGGTCATGTGTGACGGCTATTACAGTACCGCGATATTGCTGCAGATGGCGTTCCAGCCATGCCACAGATTCTGCATCCAAATGATTGGTCGGTTCATCGAGCAACAGGATATCCGGCTCGGTCAGCAGCAGTCTGGTCAGGGCAACGCGCCTTCGCTCACCACCTGAGAGGTTCTTAACAGGGGTATCGCCCGGAGGACAGCGCAGAGCATCCATAGCCAGTTCCAGGCGGTTATTCAGAGTCCATGCTTCGCGTTTGTCCAACTCCTCCTGCAATTTACTCTGTTCAGCCAATAAGGCATCAAAATTCGCATCGGGTTCTGCAAATTTTTCATTGACTTCATCAAATCTGCGCAGCATATCCACAATCGGTTGAACGGCTTCTTCTACCACCTGCTGGACCGTTTTGGCATCATCCAATGGCGGTTCCTGATCAAGCATTCCCACAGAATAACCTGGCGAGAACACCATTTCGCCATTATAGCCATCATCTTTTCCCGCGATAATGCGAAGCAGCGTGCTTTTTCCCGATCCATTCAAACCCAGCACGCCAATTTTTGCCCCAAAATAAAAACCCAACGATATATCACGCAATACCTGCTTATTATTCGGCTGGAACACACGGCCAACCTTTACCATAGAAAAAATTACTTGCTTATCATTCATTCATATTCCTGTCTATTGTTAAGAAAACTTTCAATGCCGTACTCATTGTACCAAAAGGATATGGTATTAATTAGATTAATAATTATTTTATTATGCAAGAATATATTAATAATGAATAGATTCATTTTTGCAAACAAGATTGGTGGGTGGAAATGATCTTTACTTCAGTTCAACATCAAAAGCAGATCATCGTCACATGCATACCAGATGGGACCAAACTCAAATCGGAAGCAGACGCACTTGATGCTGTTACAGCATGTGGTGAATACGACACGAATAAAATTTTGGTCCCGGGAGAGTGCTTGTCTGAATCCTTCTACGATTTGAAAAGCGGATTGGCTGGCGCTGTTCTGTTAAAATTCAGCAATTACAGGATTAAAGCTGCTGTAATTGCCCGGCCAGAAAACGTTGGGCATGGTAAATTCTATGAATTTGTATTGGAGACCAACCGGGGAAATGATTTTCGAGTGTATCAGGATCGGGCCAAAGCGCTGGATTGGTTATTGAATTCATCCTGATTTATGTCTCCAGGCGCTCTTAAAGCATCCGCAAAGAAAAAAGGCGGAGACACCCTGAAACGATAAATGACCTGGATGAATAACATTCAATTTGATCCAATCTTTACATCGATCATTTGCATTATTTCTCACCTAAAAATAAGTGAAACTCATTTGATTTCACCACGTATATACTAATGAAATATGTATTAAATAAAGCAATAATGTTTGAACCTGGGAGGGTCAAATGAACAAAAAAATTATCAGCTTATTCTGGGGGTTGGTACTCATTCTGGCAGGCGCATTTTTCCTGGTAAGGGAAGTTGGCTATTTTTCGGCGGTCCCTGATGGTTTTTGGAAATACATCTTTGCCGGGATCAGCCTCTTATTCTTTACCAGTTGGTTAGCCACAGGAGTACACAACTGGGGCTGGTTATTCCCCGCATGCATTTCGGGCGGAGTAGCAGTCACCATATTATTGGACGAGCTTGGGAATGTCGGTTCCGCAGCGGGGCTACCTGTCCTCCTTGGCGTAGCCGCGCCGTTTATTGCTGCATTTTTATTGGATGTAAAGAAAAACCGGTGGGCATTGATCCCGGCCTGGGTCATGCTTGTTGTTTCTTTGATCACGTTGATCTCTGATCGGGTGGACGGAAACTTGATTGGCGCTTTTGTTCTTTATTCAATCGCGTTTCCCTTCCTCGTGGTTTACCTGCTAGATCGAAAACAGTGGTGGGCGCTCATTCCTGTCGGTGTACTGGCAGTCATCGGCATCATTCCATTATTGAGCTCCCTTATTTCAGGAGACTTAATGGCAGTGGCGATCATGGGTCTATTCGCGTTGGCATTCCTGGTAGTATTTTTCTGGAGCAAGGCAAACTGGTGGGCGTTGATCCCCGCTGGTACATTCATAAGTATCGGCGTCATGACCTGGTTAATCACTTCAGAAATGGTGAACGACTATCAGGTCAGTTCTGTCATTTTTGGTGGATTGGGTCTCACCTTTGCTATTTTGTGGCTGATGAAAAGCACTTTTCCCACAGACTGGGCGAAGTATCCTGCTGTCGGTTTATTAATTACCGCGATCCTGGCATTTTTTACAGGTGAACAATTCAGGCTTTTCTGGCCGATCGTTTTAATTGTTGTAGGTCTGGTGATCATAGCTGGGTACCTTTTTCGAAAACCCAGGGAAACCAAAAATATTCCACAGCAGCCTCCTTTGGAGGAATAAAGAAAAGATCCGGTGAAGCAAAAAGAAGGCAGATGTACCACAGTGCAACCGCCTTCTTTTTGATCTTTCCGCTATAATATTTGTAGAGCATTGAAAAAAGGAGCCAACCATTATTAAACACTTCAAGCCACTAACTGTCAGCAGTTTTATAGTTTTGGCAATCCTTGCATGCATCCTACCAGAGTGGATCTCCGGAAATGCTCACCGAATCGGCTTCGATTTCAGACGAGAAAAGCCCGCGGTACCGAGCGGAGATACTGCTGCCAGCGGGCATATATTTATCCATCAATATGAAATTCCGGCGGACGGATGGGTCACTGGATATACCTTTATAAATGATACTGAACCGAAGGGATCAGAGATCAAGGAAACTGTTACATTGCTTATCCTTCGGCCACTTGCTGATGGTTGGCTGATTATCCACGATCTAGAACTTCTAACTGATGACATTCCAATCAGTAAAGAGGGAGCCACCACCGTAACCTTTAAATCACCAATAAAAGTTCATGCCGGCGAAATTTTTGGTCATTTTCAAGGTAACAACCAAACAGGACCCTTCCCAATAAATATCGACGATGACGCTATCGATGGTCTAAGTATCGGACAAGCTGATTTTGACACAGCAGACATCCAGGAAGGTATGTTTATTTTGAATGAAGGATTTTCCGGTTCACGCGATTACTTCATTAACCTTATTTACAGCGAATAGTTAAAACTTACTCAAAGGCCAACCGCAGGGATATCCTTCCCCTGTCTGATTCCACCTTAATGATTTCCACATCAATCACGTCTGCCACCTGAAGGAGTGTCCCCTGGGGCATCTGTGAACGATGAAGCAAGCCATCCTGCTTGACCCCAATATCCACGAATGCGCCAAAATCGACAACATTCCGGACAGTACCTTTGAGTGTCATACCCTCTGACAGGTCTTCCATTTTAAGGACATCGCTTCGGAGGATCGGCGCAGGAGCATCCTGACGGGGATCACGGCCAGGCCGTACTAATTGCTCGAGAATATCTATCAGTGTAAAAGAACCACATCCCAATTCTGCAGCCAGAGCCTCAGGAGTGATCACAGCCCGTAATTGTTCAACAGCTTCCCGGCGATGGGCAAGGTTGGCATCATTCTTCAAGCCCAATCTTTTCATCACAGCTTTCGCCACCGGGTAGCTTTCAGGGTGAATTGCTGAGGCATCCAGCGGGTTTCCGCCTCCGATAATCCTTAAGAAACCAGCCGATTGCTCGAATGCCTTTGGACCAAGGCCGGGGACGTTCTTTAATTCTGACCGCTCGGAAAAAACACCATTATCATCACGATGTGCAACAATTTTTTCTGCCAGTTTTGGGCCAATTCCAGCGACATATGCGAGTAAAGCGGGAGATGCGGTGTTCAGATCTACGCCTACTCTATTGACAACGTCTTCAACCACATCATCGAGAGATGATTTGAGCAAGCCTTGATCCACATCATGTTGATACATACCCACACCGATCGAACGGGGATCGATCTTTACAAGCTCTGCGAGAGGATCCTGCACCCGCCGGGCAATGGATGCTGCTCCGCGTAATGAAACATCCAGGTCCGGCATTTCCTGCCGGGCAAGCGGGCTGGCGGAGTAAACACTGGCACCGGCTTCATTCGTGATGATGTATTTAACAGCCGGTCTATCTTTGATCAATTCGGCAGCCAGCTTTTCTGTCTCCCGCGAGGCAGTTCCATTGCCGATGGAGATGAGGGAGATTCTGTACTTTTCAACCAATTGCCGCAAGGTATCGAGAGATTCAGACCATTTTTTCTGCGGCTCATGTGGATAAATCGTTCCGGCGTATAACAGCTTTCCAGTCTCATCCACAACCAACGCTTTACAGCCGGTGCGAAAACCGGGATCCAGCCCCAGAACAACCTGGCCAAGTAATGGGGGCTGATTGAGAAGACCACGAAGATTATCGGCAAAGACGCGTATAGCATGCAGTTGAGCGTGAACTGATAATTCGCGGCGGACATCCCGCTCAATTGCGGGCAGCAGCAATCTATCTGCGGAATCTGTGATCGCCAATGACAGTTGATCATGAAAAGGCGATGCAGGGTCCGGGCGAAATTCCGAGTGGATGGCACCCAACCAGTCTCGTTCTGGTACCAAGACATTGACGCGCAGCACTTTTTCGGTTTCTCCCCTGTCAACAGCCAGCACCTGGTGCGGACGAATTTTATCAACCCGGTTCTCGTACTCATAATAAAGTTCATAAACACGCTTTTCATCAGAGGAATCATCGATCTTATCGACTCTGATATTCGCAAACTTTAACGCTCTTTCACGGGTCAGGCGCCTCACATCGGCGTGATCGCTGATGACTTCTGCAGTGATATCCCTGGCTCCCGCGAGAGCATCTTCAATTGTGAGAACCTCATCATTCAAAAAACCCTGCGCCATTTTTTCTGCTTTTCCCGGTGTGCGGGATTGTTTGAGAATAAACTCTGCCAATGGCTGCAGTCCTTTTTCCCTGGCGATGCTTGCCCTTGTTCTGCGCTTCGGCTTATAAGGCGCATAAAGATCTTCAAGCGCGGTAATGGTCAACGCTTGATTGATCTTTTCTTCCAATTCTGATGTGAGCTTGCCCTGTTCAGTGATCGAAGCAAGGACGACCATACGACGATCATCCAAGGTTCGCAATCGATCCACTTCCGCCTGGATTTGCCGTATCTGTTCTTCATCCAATGTCCCGGTCATTTCTTTGCGGTAGCGAGCGATAAAAGGAACGGTATTCCCGGAATCCAACAGTTCGATGGCGGCGGCCACCTGGCTGGGTTTCAGCTTCAAAGCTATTGCAATATGGGAGGCGTAGTCTGTCACAGGAATATCCTTTAGGTTTTAGTGTGTGCGCAATTTTATCACGCATGACTGATTTCTATCTTAAATTAAAACGGATTCCCCTTGCAGAAGGAACCCGGGTTCAAGATAAGCTTTGCACTAAAGTCAGTTATTTGATGTTGTTATGTTCTCAGGTTTGATTTTGTAGATCACCCTCACCTGGCCGGGAACACGCCATTGATATGTCTTTCCTGTATATTTCAAGGATAACTGATCGATATGGTCTTCGGCTCCTTCTTCAGTGATCTCCACAACGATTCCTCGGATGAGGATATACCTGTAAGGATTATCAGGGTCCTGAATTTCTATCGCGACACGGCTATCTCTACGCATATTGATGTCTTTTACACGTCCCCGTGCACTGTTGATGAGCACAAAACTGCCATCATAATCCACCCAGAGCGGAGTCACCTGCGGCCCGCCATCTTTCATCACAGTTGCGAGATGACCGTAAGCCCGCTTCGTAAACAGGTCCAAAAAATCCTTTGGTACCGACTTAATCATCATATCCTCCAATCCAACCATCATTCTTCATATATAATCATTATAGCAATTCCTCAGGATATTGGGAAAATTGAAAAAATAATATACCTCATATGCGGGATAAGGAATAAATTATGAGAAAAATTGATCTGGCGACCTGGCCAAGGAAGAAGCATTTTGAACTCTTCAACTCATTCGATTACCCACATTTTAATCTATGTGCGGAAGTGGATATCTCCACCCTTTATCCCATCCTAAAGGAAATGCAATACTCTTTTCATACGACCATGGTGTATATTTGCAGTCGTACTGCGAATGAGCTGCCAGAATTTCGTTGGCGCGTCCGGAACGGCGGGGTGGTTGAACATGAAGTGGTCCATCCCTCCGCCTCGATCATGACATCTGGCGATATATTCTCCTTCTGCACAATGACCTACCAGTCTTCCTTCGTAGAATTCTACAGAGCGGCTGAAAAGACAATAGAGCACGTAAAGGAAAATCCAACCCTGGAAGACGAACCTGGGCAGGACAATCTGCTCTTCATGACAAGCATTCCATGGGTGGCTTTCACCGGATTTATGCACCCCATTCATATGCACCCGGTTGATTCAGTTCCTCGGATCGCCTGGGGAAAGTTTACAAAACATGGAAAAAAAGCGACCATGCCATTGTCAGTTCAGGCACATCACGCTTTGATGGATGGCTACCATGTCGGACGGTATTACCAGCTTCTGCAATCGTATCTGGATGATCCAGTCGGATGGTTGGGCTAGATCCCGAATGAAATAAGTTTTTGCCAACGGTTTCACTTCTCAGCACCATATTTACAGGTTTTTTACTTACAGCACAAACTTGCTGAACCATAATTGTTAAAATATTAATTTCAATTCCGCTTGATTGATTTAAGGGAGGAATAGTATGAACGCGTCAGAACAAGGTAAATTAAACCGAATCGGAATAGTCGGCGGCGGTAAGGTTGGTTTATCCATGTTGAAGTTGTTTTCAATGAGCCAGATTGCAACCGTCAATTTCGTTGTGGATGTAAACCCGGATGCACCTGCTTGTATGGCCGCCAAGGTAAAAGGAATACCGGTGTATCAATCCATTGAAAATGCGCTGACCGAAACGGTTGATTTCATTTTGGAAGTCACTGGTTCTCAGAAGGTAATGGAATTATTACAAAAAACGATCGAAGGAACGGACATCAAGTTAATAACACACGATATGGCATATATCATCCTGGAGGTCATGGAAGAACACTCCAAAGCAAACAGGATAGAGGTCATTCATGAATTTGAAACGATTAAAGGTAAAATATCGAGCAGTTCAGCTGCCATCGTAACTTTACTTGATGACATTAAAGATGTTACACGGGGAATGAATATTCTCTCGATCAACGCCCGAATTGAGGCAGCCAGGGCAGGTGAACACGGCAAAGGATTTGCAGTCGTAGCCCAGCAAATGGGTTCATCCACGGAATCTGTACAACTCATTTCGCAGAAAATTTTTGACGTCAACCACTCTATCAATTCCACTTCGGACGGGATTGAAAAAGCGCTGCAAAAGCTTCAGTAATGCAAACCATCACAATGGAATATGTTTTATCACAGCTTCTGAACGAGAATTCCTGCGAGGACATTCTGCAACTTTCATTACAAATATCCGTATGCTGTATATAAAAAGTTACTTGAGGATCTGATGACAAAACGATCACAAATCATGGAATTCTTCTCAGTATTGATCAGAGGCAAAACCTACCTCAATCTCATATATTTACTGCTCGCCTTTCCCCTTGGATTGGTCTATTTCATCTTATTGATAACTGGAATCGCCATTGGAATTCCATTGGTCATTATCTGGGTCGGACTACTTGTATTATTGGTAGTTTTTGGGTTATGGTATTTTTTCATTGTTTTCGAACGAAAAATGGCTATATGGTTGTTGGGGGTGGATATCCCACCGATCAACTTGGAAGAACCAAAGGGAAAAACACTCTGGCAGAAATTCAAATCGAGATCTGGAAACCCGGTAACATGGAAGGGTCTGGTTTTCCTTCTGGCCAAACTTCCGATCGGTGTCATTTGTTTCAGTCTGGCAACCACACTGCTCTCTTTGTCCATTGCGCTCCTCGCCACTCCGCTTTACTACAGGCAGTACCAACCGGTCATCGATCTTACCTGGGAACCATTACCAGTAAATCTGCATGTGATCAATACACTCCCAGAGGCGATGTTGTTTATGTTGATCGGATTTTTCGTCCTGCTCATCTCCCTGCATATCACAAATGGAGTAGCATTTTTATTAGGAAAATTTGCCGCAACAATGTTAGGCAATAAACAATCTGTTGGGGGCGCCCAGGACGTACATTCATTACCAGAAAGCGTTTCAGAACCTGATTAAGTCTCCTGACAAAGAGATATCCCTGAGATGTGCTCTGCGTCAATATCGCAGAGCATTTTCATTTATAATTAAGACATCCTGAATTCTTGAGGTAGGAATGACAAAAAGACTAATTGTTGTTGCAGGGAACATCGGTACAGGGAAAACCTCACTTACCGAGAGAATTGGCGCCCGGTTGGGATGGAAAACAGCATACGAATCGGTGTCAGATAACCCGTATCTGCCGGATTTTTATCGGGATATGCGGACCTGGTCATTCCATCTTCAGGTATTTTTCCTAGGCCATCGTTCTGAGCAATACATTGAACTTGCATCAGATCCGGTTTCTGCAATCCTGGATCGATCCATCTATGAAGATGCTTTCATATTTGCCCGAGCGCTGCATCACATGAGTAATTTGACTGAACGCGATTACAAGGCTTATCGAAATTTGTACAGCCTTGTTGTAAAGAATCTCCCTGCGCCAGATCTGTTGATCTACTTGAGGGCGCCGATCGATATACTAATGAAAAGAATTCAGGAAAGGGCGAGGAATATCGAATCAGGCATCACTGCTGATTATCTTTCGCTGCTTGATTCATATTATGATGATTGGCTGCGAACATACGACCTCTGCCCGGTGTTGACCATCCAGACAGATGATTTGGATTTTGTTCACAAACCGCATACACTTGATATTATCGTCGATAGAATTAACAATAAATTATCAGGCAAAGAGGAAATTCAGTTTTAGCGATTTCAGCAGATATCAAATTATTCTTCTCTAACCCACTGATATTATTCATTCCTCATATTGTGCAACCTGCCGCTCTTATCTGCGTATATAAAGATAGGAAAATAGGCAACCAGAAATGACTGACAATACATCCACAGGCATCACTGATATCACCATCATCCCATTGGACCCCGTTGAATTCACGCGGATCGTTGAGGAGAATCAGAAAGCTGTATTTAACCTTTGCTATCGGATGCTTGGTGACCCAGGTGATGCCGAAGATGCAGCGCAGGAAACTTTTTGGAAGGCTTATAAAAATTACAATCGATATGACCCAACGAGATCATTAATCACCTGGCTCTTATCCATAGCAGCCCACCACTGCATAGACCAGATCCGCAAAAGGCGAATGAAAACCATCAGCCTGGACCTATTCGCTGATGAAGTTCTGCCAGACTCCGGATTGACCCCGGAAAAAGCAACCATTGAATCTGATGAACAATTAAGGATCAGAGGAATGCTTAGGATCTTATCACCGGATGACAGAGCAGCAATTGTGATGCGTTATTGGTATGATTTTTCTGACGAAGAAATTGGACAGACTCTCAATTTATCCGTAAGCGCAGTGAAGAGCAGACTATTTCGAGCCAGAAAACAAATCGCCGTAGCATGGATAAAATCTCAGGAAGAAAGCATAGGCGAAGCAAGGAGACAACATGAACCACTTTCCATTTGAAGATTGGTTATTTGAAGAACATTTAACAGTTGATCAGGAAAAGCAAATTAAAACTCACCTTGATGGGTGCAGGGATTGCCGAGAACTAAAAGCGGCCATCGCTGATACTGATCATATGTTTTCAAGCCTGCCAGTATCAACCCCCGAACCCGGATTTACCGAACGCTGGGTTCAGTTTGCAACAATAAAAGAAGAAGAACGACAAAAACGCTGGGTTTGGATGTTACTGGCAGGGTTGATCATCAGTACTGGTATCAGCTTGACAATATTGCAGCTGCCAGTTGTTTATTCCGACCTGTCGTTTTCGCAAATATTGTCTGGTTTTGTTCTGAAAACGATCAATTCGGTTGAGAATCTATACAAATTCATCCAATCATATCAGTTTATTCTGGATGTTATTCCAATCCATATACCAACCTACATCTGGATAGGAGTAAGTATGAATATCGCTTTCTGGGTGGCTGTTTGGTCATTTTCTATCTGGAAAGTTGTACGTCCACGAGGTGTTGCACGATGAGAAAAACGATTTTCCTGATACTGTTGCTGACAATAATCACAGCCTTTCTCCCATCTCCCGTATATGCAAGCTCGAAGCAAGATGACAAGGTGGTACTGGGTGGGTCATTTACCCTGGATGGCGAAGATACTTTGTATGGTTCATTAATCGTTATTGGTGGGACAGCCTATTTAGACGAAGGCAGCACCGTTACCGGCAATGTGGTGATCCTGGGCGGCACATTATCAGCAAAGGGAAAGGTCATGGGGAATTCCTTTCTGATGGGAAGCTCTGCCGTTTTAACTGAAAGCAGCGGAATCAGCGGGAATCTTGTAACTATATCTTCTCATATCGATCAGGAAAAAGGGTCCGTCATTGATGGGAACGTGCAAGAGCTTTTTTCAGGGAAATCCATCAACTTTTTTCAGGAAAAGAATGTTCTACCCGGAGTGAACCCGGAGGTTCCTGCGCTGGTTACCCAGCCGTTGATGGAAGCTTCCAAAGTTGGTTTACAAAGTTTTATTGCCGCAATATTCGCCATGCTCCTTGCACTATTATTCCCAGGGTTGATCATCCGAACACAAAAACCAATATTCTCTGCCCCAGTTTCTTCCGCAGGCTTTGGATTATTGACTGCCATCATTGCGCCATTTGTTTTAGTGTTGGTAACCATAACGATAATCGGCATACCCATTACACTCATCCTCGCATTCGCCCTTGCTTTTGCAGTATTTATAGGATGGGCTGCCATTGGATCTGAGATCGGTACCCGCATCGCAAAGGCATTCAATTCCCAATGGCACCTTGCTCTGCAAGCCGGAGTGGGCACGCTAATCCTTTCCCTGGTACTGGAAGTGGTCGGAAGAATTCCATGTATTGGCTGGGTGTTTCCATTTCTAATCAGCTTGGTCGGGTTGGGCGCAGCTGTCCTCACCCGTCTGGGAACCCGTGAATATATTGAAAACTAATCTAATCGAATAATATTTTGGAGGTATAAATGAAAAAAAATACTACGTTGATCATTCTTTCGGTCATAGTCATAATCACCATGGCTTGCAGTTTCACTGTAACTTTGCCTACGATAAAAACAGGCCCTGATCAAACATTTGAGATCAAGGAAAAATTGCCAGTAGGTAATGATCCATTCGATGTGAATCTCAAAATCGGTGCTGCCAAGTTAAATTTCACTGGCGGGGCAAATGGATTGCTGGAAGGAGCCATCATTTATAACGTCGTTGACTGGGAGCCAACTGTCACCCGCGATGACAGCAGCATTGAAATCACTCAAGGAAAAGTTTCCAATGTCGGCGGAATAAATGTCAATGATATCAAAAATGACTGGGAAATTAAATTTGGCGACAAGACTCCCATCAACCTGTCCATCGATGCAGGCGCCTATTCTGGAACCATGGATTTTACCGGCGTTCCTCTGTCCGCACTGATCATCCACGACGGAGCAAGTGATAACGATGTGACATTTGATTCAGGTAATCCGACCGAAATGACAAAACTGGAATACACAACTGGAGCATCAACAGTAAAAATGAAAGGTCTGGCATACGCGAATTTTGATAGTATGGAGTTTTCCGGGGGCGCCGGCACATATACGCTGGATTTCAGCGGCGACCTCCAACGGGACGCGGATGTGAAAATTGATGCCGGGGTTAGCACGATCAAGATCATTATTCCGGCTGGGATGAACGTGATGATCGATGTGGAAGGCGGGATCAAGACTGTCAATACCCAGGGAACCTGGACGGTCAATGATTCGAGATATACAACCGAAGGGGATGGCCCGACCCTGACCATGAATATTAATACTAACCTGGGCACCCTGACATTGCTGCAGATGAAATAAACTGCAACAAGGGAAGGCGTATTTGAAATGTAAGTCCGGTTTTCCGGACTTTTTTATTGTTTGCTCTTATTGAGCAGGATCGCTGAGAACGCGCCAGCCACACAAAGACCGGCTGTCGCGTAGAAAACTGGAATGAATCCAAAAGCATCTGCCACAACACCCGTCACGAGCGTTCCCAAAGCACCACTTGAAAACATGAATCCTAAAACCAGGCCAGTGACCAAACCTGTTCCGCCCCGGATCAATTTTTGAGCAAGCACTAAGATGACACAGAAAGCAGACCCGGTAAGAAAACCTGATAATGGGACAAGTAAGTAATATATCGCATTGTATCCGATGATCGGAATGATCAACAATGGTATGGCGCCAAGGGACATGGCAAATATGACGATGATCTCCTTGCCATATTTGTCCGCCAAAACTCCACCAAAAACATTTCCAATCGCATATCCGCCCATAAAAAGAGCTGACAGAATGCCATAGGTTGATGGGGAATGTCCAAGGTCGCTCAAATATTTGGGCAGGAAAGTTACCATATTCTGCTGGACCCAGGACAAAAAGGTGGCCGTCAAAATTAAAGCAATCACACCCCGGCTAAGCCATTTGGTTTTGGGAGCGGCATCAGCATGATCAATTTTGGCATCCATGTTGAATGGTCCAACTTTTCGTAAATGCCACCACGCCCAGGCGGAAATCGGCAGAGATAGAAAAGCAATCGGGATCAAACCCGGAAGACCGTAGCGGTCAAGCAGGGGTCCAGCCACCAGCGGCCCAATAAAACCACCACCCTGTCCAAAAAGAAAGAATAATGATGTGGCAGTTGTTTCTCTCCCACCCATTAAATCTCTGCCCAGCTTGCCTGCTTCAGCCGCACCAGCCGGATGAAAAGCACCAGATCCAATACTCCCAAGCACTAGATAAATAAGAGCAGTTTCGCTGGGAGTGATCAGGGCGAGCAGGAACCAGAAACCCATCCAGAGCACTCCTCCGCTAACCAGCCAACGTGGACCAGTCCGATCTGAAAAATAACCAAATATCGGCTGGGAAAGCGCGGCGGCAACCACAAATATCGTGCTGTACAAGCCAATGCTTGCATTTGTCAGACCGAATGGTCCGCTCCAATAGGTGAGAAGAACTGCCCGTTGTCCGTTGAGAATATCTACGATTAGGTGTCCCAGGGCGACAGATGAAAACAATTGATCAATTAATAATGACATAGTGCATCCGCAATGAAAGATATTTACCGATATAGCTGGTGTTTATTAATAATGTGCTCCACACCTGGGGAGACAAAGGTTTTCCAGGGGCGATGATCTTTGATCCGTGAACGAATATCGTTGGATGAAATATCGATCAATGGCGTATTCAAGAAGTACGTTTTATCTCGAAGTTTTGGCAGTGGTCCTATCAGATCTTCCCACTTTGCATGTTCGCCGATTCGATTCATTACAATGACTTCATCACATTCACGGACAAAACCGGCAGGATCGTGCCATGTTGGTAGATCGTTTAATGAGTCTCCACCTATCAGGTAACCTATAATGGAGTCCGGAAATTCCCGACGGAATTCTTTTACTGTGTCCACCGCAAAGTGTGGCCCGGGACGGTTAAATTCAATATCTGAAAAGACAAACTCGGGATATCCCTGAATCGCTGCTTTCACCATTTCGGCTCGGATATCTCCATGGATTATGGTCTGGTCTGTCTTGTGGGGTGGATCAGGTGTAACTACCCAGTATATTTTTTCCAACTTGCGGTGATATTGAGCTTCAGAAGCGAGGATCAGGTGGGCAAGATGAGGCGGATTAAATGTTCCACCGAATATCCCTACTCGCATGAATAATTACTCCTGCCACTCGAGTTCGTATTCATCAACGCAAACTGTGTCACCATTCTCCACACCAGCTTTGCGAAGGGCTTCATCCACACCTAAAGTGTCCATAAGGCGCTGAAAGCGGCGGATGGATTCTGTTGTATCCCAGTAAGTCATTGCGGCAGCACGTTCAATTGCCTTGCCCTTCACACGCCAGTTCCCATCGTCATCCATTGTAATTGAAAATTCCCTCGCATCAACTTCGGGACGATAAACCGGGATTGCAGCCGCTGCAGGTTGTTCGGGTTCGGGTGTTTCGTGTAATAATTGCGCCGATTTCCACATGAGTGGGGTTAAATTAGTCCGCGCCAGAGCAGAGATGGTCATCACTTCGTAACCAAGTTTCTTGAACTTTTTTTTCATTTCAGGGACATTAGCTTCGACGTCCGGATTATCAATTTTGTTGATCACAACGATCTGGGGTTTTTCAGCTAGTTTGTCATCGAATAGGGCTAATTCGTTATTTGTTTGCGAAAAGTCTGCTAATGGATTTTCTGATTCACCGTTGATAAGGTGGATAAGTATTCGGGTGCGCTGAATATGTCTGAGAAATGAGTCTCCCAGACCTACACCCATGTGAGCTCCTTCAACCAGCCCAGGGATATCAGCAAGGACCAGGTGAGTATCATCATCAAGATTTACGACCCCAAGATTTGGTTCAAGTGTGGTGAAAGGGTAATTCGCAATTTTAGGACGTGCATTTGTAACGGCTGCCAACAAACTCGATTTACCGGCGTTTGGTAAGCCGACTATACCCACATCTGCAATCAGTTTTAACTCCAAACGCAGATTTTTTTCTTCGCATGGTTCACCTTTTTCAGCGGTACGCGGTGTTTGGTTCCGAGAATTAGCATAATGTGGATTCCCCTTTCCACCACGCCCACCCTTGGCCAATATTATGTGTTGACCAGCTTCCACCAGGTCCGCCAAAACCTCACCAGAATCTGCATCAAAAATCACTGTTCCGGCTGGCACTTCAATAATCAGGTCCTTTGCCCCACGTCCTGTTTGGTTATTGACTCCACCTTTTTTGCCATCATCTGCAATAAAGTGTGTTTTATGCTGAAATTGCTGCAATGTATTCATGTGTGAATTTACAACGAATACAACATCCCCACCTTTTCCACCGTCCCCTCCATCAGGGCCGCCATATGTGATGAATTTTTGTTGGAGGAAATGGATCATTCCATTTCCGCCTTTACCTGACCTAACGTAAATTCTGGTTTCGTCAATAAACATGGGATAATTATAACCGAGGGACTGGTTAATTGGGCAGCAAAAATTTCATAGGTGCTCCGTACTGTCAATGAGCACTTATGACGAGATTAAAATCTATTTAGACCTTAATTCTGATGAGGTATTACATTATAGATACACCCCGAAAATCACTTCGGGGTGTATCTTGTTTTTCTATTTCTTTGTCTCTATCGATGAGACATTACTAGTTGCTACATTGGTTTTTGGTTTATTTTGCTTTTTTTTCTTTTTTTCTTTATTCTTTGGACTTTTATCTCCCATATTATCCTCCTACCGCTGACCATCATAAGATCATTAATATGCGGCGTTATTGAATAACAACAATGCTGCTTCTCAAAATGGAGAAGAATGACTTGTTAACGATAGCATAAATGTGCAATCAGTACAAGGAAAATGGAAATCTCATCTTTGCAAACACAAATCCTATCCATTTTCTTTCATTTCTCCTGTCGATACATATACGATACGTTCACAGATATTTGTGACCCTATCCGCGAGGCGTTCAAGGTTGTGTGCTGCCCACATAAGATAATTTGTTGTATATACTTTTTCGGGATCAGCAATCACCAGTCTGGTTAACTCCATGGCTATTCTATTGTAAAGATTATCAACTTCATCATCTTCCATTGGTATTTGCCGTGCTGTTTCGACATCGCCGTTTACAAAAGCTGCCAGAGCTCTCCCTAACATACTCAAACCTTTCTCAGTCATCAATACCAAGTCATCCAATACCAAATGATCATCAACATTGTCGGGTATGAGAAGTGTGATTTTGCTAATCCCTTTCGCGTAATCTCCAATACGTTCAAGTTCGGTAATGATCTCGAGGACGGCAGTCAGAAAGCGAACATCCTTTCCCATGGGTTGCTGGGTGGCGATCAATTCGATGCATTTATTTTCAAGCGAGTATCTTTTTTCATTGATTTTTTGATCATCCTGAATTATTTTCCTGGCGTTGTTTTGGTCCTGCTCCTGAAATGCTTTAATGGATAAACGGATGGCTTGTTCCACCATATTGCCCATATATAGAACTTGATCTGATAAGTTATACAATTGAGATGTATATGTCTCACGATTTTTACTGGTAAACATTTTTTCCTTCTTCTTATCCGTATCGTCCGGTAATATAGCCTTCAGTTCGAGGATCTTTAGGGGTAGTAAACATTTGAGTCGTGGGTGTGTACTCAACCAGAACACCTGAACGGTCCTCATCCATCGTGAGAAATGCCGTATAGTCTGACACCCGGGCAGCCTGCTGCATATTATGAGTTACGACGATTATCGTATAATCTACAGCCAGTTCACGCATCAATTCTTCGATTTTCAATGTTGCTATAGGATCCAAGGCGGATGCGGGTTCGTCCATAAGGATAATTTGAGGTTGGATGGCGATAGCGCGAGCGATACAAAGTCTTTGCTGCTGGCCGCCCGACAAAGACAAACCACTCTGGTTCAGTTTGTCTTTAACCTCATCCCACAAGGCGGCACGCCTTAAACAATGCTCTACCCATTCGTCCATATTTGGATATCCAACTCCGTTCTTAAATCCATTGATCCTGGCCCCCCAGGCAACATTTTCATATATGGTTTTAGGAAATGGATTCGGTTTTTGGAAAACCATCCCCACTCTACGCCTTACTTCAACAGGATCAACCTGTGGTGAATAAATATTTTGTCCCATAAAAAGAATTTCACCTTCTATGTGTGAAGTTGGCACCAATTCGTTCATCCTATTAAATGATCTCAGTAATGTAGATTTTCCGCAGCCAGAAGGACCGATGATCGCAGTGATTTTATTCTGGTCAATCTGCAAGGTTACGTCTTTGACAGCTCTAAAACTTCCATAGTAAATATTCAAATTTTTTGATTCAATTGCTAAGGCTCGGGAGGTTGAAAATGTCATTGCTTCACTTTCGGTATCGATTTCGTAAATAAATGGCTATGCCATTTAATGAAAGAAGTATCACTAACAGGACAAGGATTGCGGCTGCCGCCAGATTCTGAAACTCGGCTTGCGGCCTTGAAGTCCATTGGTAAATTTGTATCGGTAGACTGGTGAATTTTGAAAAAATATTCCCCGGGTCAAATGTAATATAGGTTGCAGCGCCAATCACCACAATGGGTGCGGTTTCACCTATTGCCCTGGAAATGGCGAGGATCGAACCTGTCAAGATTCCGGGTATTGCTCCAGGAAGGACATGATGCCAGACGGTTTGCCACTTAGTAGCGCCAACGCCATAACTCGCCTGCCGAATCGAATTAGATACAGAACGGATCGCTTCCTGGCCATTAATGATGATCAAGGGTAATACCAGTAGTGCCAATGTTAATCCTGCTGATAAAATTGTTCTACCATTGGCAGATTGAGGATCTGACTGTCCAAATAACGCCCCACTGGTTATTGGTTCCAGCGTTCTAACAAAAATTGCCAGACCCAGTATTCCATATATAATGGAAGGCACACCGGCAAGATTGTTAATATTTGTCTGAATTATCCGATTCAAGCGATTATCCTCAGCATATTCCTCGAGGTAGATCGCAGCGCCGACGCCCAGTGGAAGCGCAATGATCATTGTCAGCAACACCGTCCATAATGTTCCGAGGATTGCCGTTCGAACACCAGCTTTAAGTGGATCAGAAGATTGCGGCGCAGACAGAAATTCCGGGCTTACCCACGATATGAATTTAATGGAAGCACCTGAATATTTTTCATTTACCTCAGCAACAATTTTACCTTTTTGAACCAACGATTCGAACAGCGGGTAGGTTGTCTGAACCTCCGGATGGACAACATCGCTCCAAACCAAATCATAAACATCTTTGGCTTCCATTTCCAATAATGATCGATCCCGTTCCAATTGACGGAGCCTGCCTTTGGAAACGTTGTTTACAATGATCTCCCTCAACTCAGAAACGGGCAAATTTTCGAGTGCTACACCGTTAACTGCGAGACTGTCCGGGTTGATCCTGGTTTTGATTACTGCATATCCAAAAGATTGGTTGGAGATGTTATAAAGTAATAAGGATAAGAATACAATTCCCAGGATGGTTGATGAACGAAAAACCATTTGCCAGATACGTTCAAAAATATAACGCCGTTTGAGGTTGGATTCAAACTTCGGAGTCAAGATAGCCTTTCATCATTCTTGAACCTCTCTAAATCGGCGAACAATCCTCTGGGAGATGACATTTAATGCAAGTGTGATAAAAAATAATAGCAATGCGATTGCAAATAAACTGTCATAGTCGATTAAATCGTAGCTAAGATCACCACCTGATATACGGACGATATGTCCTGTCATCGTTTCAGCGCCCTCAAAAGGATTGAATGTTAATTTTGGCCCAGCACCGGCTGCAATTGCCACAATCATTGTTTCACCGATCGCTCTTGATATCCCCACAATGAATGCCGCTGCAATACCAGAAATTGCTGCTGGCACAACAACTTTCAATGCTGTTTCCAATCGCGTTGCGCCTAATCCATAAGCTGCCTCCCTGAGTGAGCGCGGAACTGCCGATAACGCATCTTCACTCATCGAAGATATCAGTGGGAGGATTAATATCCCCATGACAAGACCAGCCGAAGCGGTATTATAAATATCGACGACTTCCCTACCGAGTAGATTTCGCAGTAAGGGAGTCATAAAACTGAGCGCAAAGTAACCATAAACTACAGTTGGAATCCCTGCGAGGACCTCAAGAACTGGTTTTATCGTGTTGCGTACTTTAAGTGTCGCATATTCACTCAGATAGATTGCAATAGATAAACCTAACGGCAAGGCTATGATCATAGCAAAAAATGTAGTCATCAGGGTTGAATTCACAAGTGGTAAAATTCCGAATTCTCCAGCCTGAGGCTGCCACTTAATGCCTGTTAGAAATTTCCAAATATCCACCTGAGGATTTCCAAAGAATAGCAGCGCTTCCTTCCCGATTTCAAATACAATGGCAATTGTTGTGAATATTGAGAAAATTCCGCAGAAGTATAAAAATACCTGTACAACCCGCTCGCCGTATCTTTTCCGTTTCGTCAAGAGATGACCTTGATCAGTTAATTTTCCTGTTATTCGTAAGGGTAAACCCATTTTTGTTTCCTACTATTATAAAAATCGAAAATCTGGCTGCAAATGGGAAGGTGACTCCTCATTTGCAGCCAGGCGATGTATTCAGTTATTTCAGTGCATCCAAAAGCGCTTGACGTGCGACATCCAGAGCTTCCTGGCTGGCGGGGAAGTAACCGACACTTTCGATCTCTTCATTTACGTAAGAGAGGAAGAAGTTCAGATATCCAGCCACCTGTGTTTTCGATTTCAAAATCCCTGCATCTGAGTACATGTATAACGGTCTGGACAATTTGTAGGAATTGTCTTCGGCGGTTTCAAAGGAAGGAGCAACACCATCCAGGGATATGGCTTTCAGGTTACCTTCGTTCTCAGCGTAGTATGCGAAACCGAAGTAACCAATGGCATATTTTGATCCCTCAACACCCTGCACAAGAACGTTGTCATCCTCAGAAAACTGAATGTTGCTGGAGTTGAGGATGTCATTCTTGCCTGTTTCAGGATCCGCTTTGCCATCAGCATTCAAATTGATAGGAGCCATTGCAGCTTCCACAAAGTAATCAAATGTGCCAGAGTCGGTGCCCGGAGAAAAGCGCAGAATGTCTTCATTCGGCCATTCAGCGCGCACATCGGACCATTTGGTGGCGCTGGATGAGAATATCTTTCCCAGCTCTTCCATGGTCACGTCGGTTAAGAAGTCATTTTCACTGCTTACAACAACCGCTAATTGCATCAGTTCCAACCCGAAATTCTATCGGGGTTCTTCCAATGGCTTTGCAATTCTCAACCTCTGCATCCTTGATCTTACGGGATGCGTTCGAAATATCGGTTTCACCTGTCTTGCAGAAACGCTCAAACCCTGCACCAGATCCGATCGAATCGATGGTGATCTCGCCGGCAAAACCTTCCAACTTAAACCTTTCCGCCATTGCTTCCGCCAAAGGATAGACAGTTGAGCTTCCGGCTGTAACGATCTTGCCAGTCAATGAGCCAGGGTCAATTTCCGGCAACATGACACCCATATCCGCGGGAATCTCTGTCGGGTCGGGTACATCGGTGGCAGGAGCAGGTTCTGCTGTGGGGGGGACCACCGGAGCTTCCGTTGCAACAGGTTCTGCTGGCACCAGTGGTGTCGGCGTTGGACCACAAGCTGATAGTAACATAGCTGAACCAACTAAAATTGCGATAACAAATTGTATTTTTCTAAACATTTTTCCTCCAATGAGATATTTTTATTTTGCTTATGTAAGCTTATCAGTGGATGTTTAACAAAGACGTAAGACAATGTAAAGGGTTGATCAATATTTGGTTAACAACTTGTTAATATTAATAAAAGCTTCCAAGGATCTCTCCTTGGAAGCTTTTATTAACCTTTCTTGAGATCAAAGGATCGGTATAATGAAGCTAAAGATACTTCCGCTAGCAACCCCGCTATCAACCCAAATATGGCCGCCGTGTGATTCTACCGTGTGGCGAGCTATCGCAAGACCAAGACCGGTTCCAGTGCTGGCTCTCGATCGATCAGCTTTGTAAAACCGCTCAAAAATTCGGGGAATATCCTCAGAAGATATGCCCACACCTGTATCTTCAACTGAAAACTTTACGAATTTTTCTTTTACAGAAGCGTTCACCGTAACAGTCCCGCCCTGGGGAGTAAATTTGATGGCATTATGGATCAGATTGACCATTACTTGCTGCAACCGGACAGCATCCGCATTTATCTCAGGAAGGTCTTCAGCACAATGGATATGCAGGGAGATACTAGAATGTTCAGCCTGCATGAACAAACGGTCGTACGCCGGTTTAATGACTTCAATTGGTTTTGTAGGTCTAAATTCAAATGGCACTCGACCAGATTCAATTTTCGACAATTCGAGTAATTCTGAAACCATCAAACTCAAGGAATCCACTTCAGTCTCAATCCGTTCCAGGAACCTTCGAGCTGCAGGAGGATCCTCCAAAGCGCCAGTTTGCAAAGTTTCAGTTAATGCTTTTATCCCCGCCAGAGGTGTTCTTAATTCATGTGAGACATTGCTAATGAAATCCCTGCGGATAGCCTCGGTTTGAACCTGCTTGGTAATATCCTGGAAGAGCAGTAGGATGCTATCCGGGAGAATTGAACCCAGGAAAGTGGCTGTAGTCAGTACATGAGTTTTGTTATTGCTTATCTCAAATTTGGCGCTCTGGCTTTCTCCAGATTCAAGGCATTTCTTCCAGAGATCCACCGGCTGGTGATCCATGGTCACTTCAATTAGTGGGGCGCCAATTTTTGTTCCATTATCTCTCGGGAACAATCTTGCTGCCGCAGGGTTGATCAGCTGAACATTCCCAACCCCATCCACAATCAGTACGCCATCGTTCATTTTTTGTAGGACAGCAGATAATTTTGCACTTTCAGCCTCAATTTCAGTAATTTGCGACTTTATCTTGAGCGACATAGTATTGAATGCTTGAGATAGCTGCCCAATTTCGTTTCCCCTTGAGATCCTCGTCTCACTTGCAGGGGAATTATTTGTAATTCTTAAAATCTCCCGTGTAAGTTGGCGCAATGGATTTGAAATTCTAATTGAGATTAGGGAGGCAAGTAATACTGCCAGCAGGGTTATGAATAGTGTAGTAGTCGCCAGCACATGTTGAAGTTCATTGAGCTTTGCATCAAGTTTATCAACCGGGATGGCAATACGGACAAACCCCACGTTTTGTCCATTTTCTTTGAGCTGAATTGCAGTATACATCATCTGATATCCAACTGTATGGCTAAAACGGGTACTCGTTCCATACCCGGAATTTAATGCATTGACGATCTCCGGTCTATCCAGATGGTTGTTCATCGCCGTCCGGTCTTCATGAGATTCGCCAAGTACAGTTCCATCCGTAGCAATAATTGTTACCCGACCATTGATGATGTTTGCCCATTTTCGAGCAAAGTCATCCAGACCATTTTCAGCAGAGCTTTGCTGAAGGATAGGTTTTAATACTTCCCCGATCATTTTCGCTTCTGCAGTTAATTGGGTTTCAAGATTATCCAGGTAGGTGAGGCGGGCAAAGTTTGAAAGGAGAAACCCAAGTGCACTCATCGTGACAAGAATTAACACTACATATGGCCAGGCAATTTTCCACCGAATTGATCGGAACATAGTCTATCCTTCGAATCTGTATCCGGAGCTGCGCAATGTTGTTATCCTCTGAGGTTTGGAGGCATCCACTTCGATCTTCTCGCGCAACCAGCGAATGTGAACATCAACGGTTCTGGAATTGCCAGAAAATTCCCACCCCCAGACTCTTTCCAAGAGGTAATCCCGGGTAAGCGCCCTGCCTCGATTCTGTGCCAGGAATAACAAGAGCTCAAATTCCTGTGGTTTAAGTGCAAGCGGTTTGAAGTCCAAAAGAACTTCATGGCGGACTTCATCGATAATGAGATTCCCGAATTCAAGCCTTTTTTCTTCCACCTTGTTCTTATCTAATGAGCTGACATCATCCCTGATAATGCGTTCGCGGCGAAGGTGGGCTTTGACACGCGCCATGAGTTCCCGCATGCTGAAAGGTTTGGTCATGTAATCATCAGCGCCAATTTCCAGACCAATTACACGGTCAATTTCGTCCTCTCTGGCAGTAAGCATAAGGATCGGCACCGACATTTCCTGGCGTAATATCCGGCAGACTTCAAATCCATCCATACCAGGCAGCATGATATCGAGAATGATCAAATCTGGTTTGGTCTTGCGGGCGGTCTCAACCCCTAAAACACCATCCCCGACTGCCTCAACAATATATTCCTGCCGGATCAGGTTATAAGAAATTGTTTCCCTTAATGAAATTTCGTCCTCAATTATCAGAATTTTTGCCATATTCGCATTATAGCATGTACAGAATTGGTGTGATATCCAATATTGGATAGTTGATTATAAATACTTTCACGTAATAAAAACTGCGCCATTTCCGGCACAGTTTTTGTGCTTACTTTTTGAATTTTCTCTATAGAAAATCTTCGAGCGTTGGTTGACCGATCTCCTACAGTTCGTTTTGGACATGCTGTTTGGTTTTTTTACTTTGACAACCCGAGTAAAACCAATAGGCATGGCAGAGATGACCAGATGAACATCAGCATTATCAATTTTCTTTTCGAGGTCTTTTGGTCATATCATCGCCGTAACCCATTGCTGGCAAAATAGGCCAAGCGGTCGGATATTTCGTGTATGTCACTAGGATCAATCCCTTATTCATCACATATTCATGCGGGAAATCCCAATATGCAAATATGACCTAATCGACCTTCATTACAGTGATCAGTTTGACAAGGTCGCTTTCGAGGTAAGTATTGATTCCGTTGGGATAGAGTTAACCAGCCAGTTCTGCTGGGTAACGTGGGCATTCGAAAGTGGGGATCTGCGTGGCTATGGATTTAACAACTTCATATTCCTGATTGTCTCTTATTAAACCATTGAGATTGAGGAAATCGCGGCCAGCGACTCCCATGATAAGGGTACGGATTGGGGACTTTTTTCTCTTAGTTAAAAGTTAACCGTCACGATGGAAAACAATCAAACCGGGTCAGCGGGATTGAGGTTCACATCACTTCTGGGGCTGTGATACCCAATAAAGCCAAACTGTTGGAAATGGTCTGCTTTGCGGCAGCCACCAATCGTAACCTGCTGCTGCGAATAGGTTCATCCATTTGCAGTACAGGACATTGATTATAAAAATCATTGAACGCTTGCGCAAGTTTAAAGGCATAACTTGAAATCACTAAAGGTTTTAAGTCCTCTGCGGCTTTTAATACTTCATTCGGGAATCTTGAGATCAGGTCGATCATATTGATCTCGGATGGTTCAAGGTCGGTTGTGAGAGGTCTTGATGCAGGAACAATGCTCTCATTCTTGCGCAGAATGCTATTAGCTCTAACATGCGCATATTGGACATACGGCGCCGCCTGCCCATCAAAATTGAGCGCAGATTCCCAATCAAAGGTAACCACCTTGGTATTATCACGGTCGAGCATTGAATACTTGATCGCGCCTAGTGCCACTACATTTCCTATCTGGTTCATTTCACTTTCGGGTAAAGCCGGGTTCTTTTTGCGGACGACTTCAACAGCGCGGTCCACAGCCTCGTGTATCAGGTCTTCCAGCAAGACAACGGTACCATCACGGGAGGACATGGTAAGGTTGCCCGGTAAATTCACGATCTCATAGGCAAGGTGTTGGCATTTTTCCGCCCATGGATAACCAGCTATCTCGAGAGTCTTGAACACCTGTTGGAAATAAAGTGATTGTCGCACATCCACGACATAGATCGATTTCGTCAAGTCATATTCGGCGAACTTGCGAACTGCCAGAGGCAGGTCTGTCGTTGCATACAAAGATGTACCATCCGACCGGAGGACAACCAATACCCGATACTTTTCTTTTGGCTGATCTGTCAACTTATCCAGGTCCACAAAGACAGCTTCTTCAGGACGACCATCAACCGCGATGCCGCGCTGTATGAGACTAGCGATCATCTCTTTACCATCATCTTCTTCTTCGCTCGGAAAATAGAAGCGGTCGAAGCGGGCGCCAAGACGGGCGAACATTTGGTCAAATCCATCCAGCGACCACTGGCGTGTTTTTTCCCAGAGGGCAATGACATCCTGATCGCGTTGATCCCACCGGGCAAAAAGAGCCTTTATCTCAGACTCAGCTTCGGTGTCTGTTCGCGAAAGCGAATCCGCCTCTGCATATAGGTCACCCAACCAACGTATCGAGTTTTCGGGTGGTGTTTCCCCGTCGTGGCGTTTGAGGTAGTTCCACATCCATTTAACAACATGAGAGCCAATGTCGCCCATATAATTCGCGCGAATAACTTCGTAACCGGCAAAATCCAACAGATCACACAAACATGCGCCCAAGATCACATTACGCAAGTGACCAACATGAAATGATTTATGAGTATTCAATTGTGCATACTCGACCATGATCTTTTCAGATCTACTCGCCCCCCGACCAAAATCTGCGCCAGTTTTAAGAACCTGATCCACAACTCTTCGGGCAAATTCGGAAGGTTTAAAATACAGATTCAGGTACCCCCTTACGGCTTCGACACGATCAAAACCGAAATTGTCTTTAATTCGATCCGCTACCGCTTGCGCCATTTCCTGCGCACGCTGTGGAACGTTCGTTTTTAAGTCTTTTTCTTTTGATTCCCGGGATGCTGCCTGGAAGAAGGAGGTTGTAATCCCCCATTGGCCGGCAAATGGAGTCGGCGTCCATTGCATCTGCGTATAAGGCAGGTTGATTTCCTCAAAATAAGTGGAAATAATTGTTTCTACGATATTTTGTTCAGACTGAAACATTGAAGATCAACCTCCTGTCTATCAAATTTCGTTCAATATTATAACATGAGGGACTTTGTACAACAAAAAGCGGAAGCATCAAGCTTCCGCTGGTCAGGAGTTATTGGGTTACTACTTGGTCAGGGCAGCGAGGTGTTTCATCAGGCGGCTCTTACGACGTGCAGCGTTATTCTTGTGAATAACACCCTTTGAAACTGCTTTATCCAGAGCGCTGATGGCGGCTGCAGTGGTTGTCTGAGCTACATCAACATTCTCTTCGCGGACGGCTTTGCGGGCATTGGTGATGTAAGTTCGAGCAGTACCACGGTAGACACGATTCGCTATCCGTTTTTTCTCATTCTGTTTGTTGCGTTTGATTGCTGATTTAATATTAGCCAATTTCTTCCTCCAAAAATCCGATCACAATAACGACGGGTAATAATACTCCATGATGGGGATTTTGTCTAGGAAATGATGAAACAAAACCCTCAGATGGGAATGTTGATTGGCTACAAATTTATAAACATACAGCAATTTCCCTATCCATTATCAGATCCTCCAATTGACGTTATCTGCCCATGATAGTATTATGAATTTACCAGGCTGGTTGGATGAGCGCGGCTTCCTTCGGGAGGTCGAGGAAAGTCCGCACTCCGCAGGGCAGGATGCCGGATAACATCCGGAGCGGCGAACCGCAAGGCGAAGCTGCTGGACAGGGCCACAGAAACAGACACCACACCCCAACCCTCTCGGGGGGCAAGGTGCGGAAAGGTGAAAAGGCGGTGTAAGAGACCACCGGCGCAGGCAGTAATGTTTGCGGCCAGGCAACCCCCATCCGGAGCAAGGTCAAGCAGGGACAAGAGGCTGCCCGTTTCATTGAGTCCCGGGTAGACTGCATGAGTTGTGCAGTAATGTACAGCCTAGAGAGATGCTCATCCATGGAAGAGCGGTCCCTTAGGGGAGACCCTTTTTCTGGACAGAATGCGGCTTACAGACCAGCCTGGTATGTCATTTTTCCATTTATTTTGAACAGCACCCCCAGAAGGGGGCAGTGTGCGGCTTATTCATGCCCGCAGGGTACAGACCAGCCTGGTATTTCTTTTTTTTATTTTTTTTGGAAAGTACTCCCGGAAGGGGGCAGTATGCAGCCTATTCATGCCCGCAGGGTACAAATCCCAGAATGGGAACTATTTATCGGTCCGCATGTAGGAATAGGAGGCTTAAAGATAGCGCTTCCTGCAGCACAACACTTACTTCAACATCATGTACTTCCGCTTGTCGTACACAATCGTCAAATTCCGGGGAAGCCTGGATGACTTCTTTTTCGAGAATTTTTAATTTTACCGGTATCTTCCCGAATTTGGTGTCCACAATTCGCGTTTCACGATCAGCCTCCCGGCGGGTTACCACCTTGACCCTGACACCGAGCGAGGTTGTTTCGCGCAGGATCAGCGTGCAAAGGACAGCTTCATCTTCTTTTCGGGCAATCACAGAGAGTTTTGTTGCCGGTCGGTTCTTCTTCATATATATCGGTGTAAAAAATACATCCAATGCCCCACTATGGAACAACTTTGCCATCACATGTCCCAGAATCTGCGGATTCATATCATCGATGTTCGTTTCAATTTCAACATGAGTGTTCATGTCAAATGTATCTTCACCAATAAATATTCGCAGGACATTTGGCCACTCCAAATCCCGCTTGCCAGCGCCGGTCCCGACATGCTTTAACGTCATTTCGGGTTGACGAAATTCAGCCAACGCAGCTAAAACTGCCGCGCCAGTCGGGGTTACAAGTTCCAGGGTGGATGTTGATGGAGATATTGGCGCATGCGAAATGCGCATTAATTCCAACGTGGCGGGGGCAGGTAAAGGCAACAATCCATGCTGGGTCATCACCTTTCCAGTTCCCAGGGGCAGCGGGGAAGAAAACATCGATTGAATATTGAAATATTCCAGGCCAATGGCGATCCCGACGATGTCAAGGATGGAATCATATGCACCAACCTCGTGAAAATGGACCTCCGCAATGGAAGATCCATGCACTTTCGCCTCTGCGTCAGCCAGTATTTTGAATATTTTTACAGAAGTCTCTTTAATATATGCCGACAGACTGCTGCTTTCGATCAATTCCTTGATATCAGTAAAGTTACGATGTTTGGACTGTTCGAGCTCGGCTTGTTGTTGTCTGGACTCATTATCTTTAGGTAATAAAGTTACCTGTGAGGCGATCAGCGCACCTTTCTTGACCTTTTCCAATATAATTCCCTGATATTCCGGCAGGTTTAGCAGTTTAAATCTGGCATCCAAATACTCCTCTGACAATCCGGCATCCAACAAGGATGCCAAAAGCATATCACCGCTGATCCCTGAAAAACAATCGCAATACAGGATATTCATAATATCAGTCCTTCATTCAGGCTGCCCTGCCTGTAGCCATTTAGATCCAGCACAACCTTCTCAAAACCGATCTCCTTGAAATATACGACCAGTCCTTTCCGTATTTCAAGGAGTAGATCAAACTGATCAGGCGCAACCTCTATATTGGCGGAATTATCGATGTATCGGACGCGCACCACAGTAAAACCATTTTTGTGCAAGAAATCTTCTGCCTGTGACACCATTTTGAGCGCATTTTCGGTTATGGGTCTGCCATAGGGAATCCTGGTTGCGAGGCAGGGAGCGCTGGGTTTGTCCCAGACGGATAAACCAAATACTTTTGCCAGAAGTCGAATTTCAGACTTTGTCAAACCAGCCTTTAGCAAAGGGCTCAGGGTGCCAGTTTCGATGACTGCCTTGCTGCCGGGGCGATAATCCATAGCATCATCTGCATTTTGACCTTCCAGCACATATCCAATTTGATTTTTCCTGGCAAAACGCCATATATGATCAAGAATAATCGTTTTACAGTGATAGCAGCGGTCCACAGGATTACTCTGAATGGCCGGGTTATTCAGGACATCCAGTGTAATGATCTTTTGCTGAATTCCGTGTTGTTCAGCAAATGCAATAGATTCTGTCATTGTTTCAGGTGGTTCCAATGGAGAATTGATCGTAATTGCAGACACTTTTTTTCCGAGAATCTTTGATGTTACATACACAAGAAAGCTGCTATCCACACCACCAGAATATGCGACCAGTGCTGATGGTAAGCTTGATAAGTCTATAAGCAAGTGCTCCCATTTTTGAATTGTGTTTCCCGGTACATTTGCATTAATGAGATCGATTCTGGACCGTTCAGCAAAAACCATTCAATCCTTCTTTTCAATTTGATTGACTATTTTGACAGCAAGACAGCCTGCTCCAAACCCATTATCGATATTAACCACCGCGATCCCCGGTGCACAACTTGTAAGCATTCCCAGCAAGGCAGAGAGACCCTGGAAACTGGCGCCATATCCCACACTAGTCGGAACAGCGATGATCGGAGCAGAGACTAGACCGCCCACCACACTTGGAAGAGCGCCCTCCATCCCTGCAACGACAATGATCACGCTGGCATGTTGGATGGCTGGCAGGTGTTCCATCAATCGGTGAAGACCGGCTACACCTACGTCATATATTCGGTCCACTTTGCGGCCCATTAATTCAACGGTAATTGCTGCTTCTTCCGCAACTGGAATGTCTGATGTACCGGCGGACATCACAATGATGCCTGATCCAGCACGCAGATTTTCATCATTTTCCAGATAAAGTAACCGCGCATCAGGATTGTATGTTGCATTTGGGAGTTGGCCATTAATTTTGGCGTACATATCAGAATCCACACGTGTTGCCAGGATTCGGGTAGTAAACCGTTGGAGTCGAGAAAATATTTCAGCAACCTGTTCGGGAGTCTTTCCCTGTCCGTAGATGACCTCAGGGATGCCCGTACGAATGGACCTGTGGTGATCAATATTCACAAATTCATCCACAGACTCAAAAGGTAGCAATTTTAACTTATCCAGAACTTGATCGGCTGACAATATACCTTGCTTGTATTCTTCGAGCATATCTCGAAGGTTGTTTTGATCCATTTGGATTCCTCGAAGGTTGCATTCAGGTTAAATATTAATAATAATTTTATCAGAAAGAAAGGGTAGAAGTTGAATAATCTAAAATCAATGGTCGAGAATTGTTTTACAATTTAAGAATGTTCATAACCGATCTTTCTTGTGAAAGATGCCTGAGAATTTTTCTGTTCTGGGTTTTAATAAAATACGATAATCTTCTGAGGGTATCAGAAGATTATCGTATCAATAAACTCAGGTCATTGGAAGAACTTAAATCAATCTGCGTTGATCATGCTCTCCAGGATATCAGTTGTCAGTGATTTTGGCCTCTCCAGCGGTTTACCCATAGCCCTTGACCAAACTACATGGGTTGAAATCCCCAGGATACGGCTGAAGCCAAACAGCACTGTATAGAAATCAGTTTCTGTCACACCAAAGTGATACTGCAATGTGCCATTGATTGCATCAACGTTTGGCCAGGGGTTCTTTACCTTACCATTTTGTGACAAAATACCGGGTAGAATTTGGAATACCATATCCACGAGCTTGAACAATGGGTCTTCCGGTAAATGCTTGATTGCGAATTCCCTCTGCGCAGTAAAGCGGGGATCCGTTACACGCAGAACAGCATGCCCGTATCCGGGGATCAATCCACCTGCACCTAGGAATTCAATCAGATAATTTCGTAATTGCTCCTCCGTCGGTAGGCCATTGAAATGATTTTGAACATCCAACAACCAACGCAGGCATTCCTGATTGGCTAATCCATGTAATGGTCCAGCCAAACCATTCATTCCTGCACAACAGGAAAGATAAATATCCGAAAGCGCAGAGCCAACCAGATGGCTGGCATGTGCACTAACATTGGCGCCTTCATGATCGGAATGCAGCACAACAAATAAGCGCATCAAGTCCATATAATCCGGGTCATCTTTGCCGATCATATAAGCAAAATTGGCGCTCCAGTCCAATTTGGGGTTGGGTTGCACGAAGATACCGTTGCGATATTTCAGGTTGTAGATATTTGCGATAATCGTCGGCAGCTTGGCAATTAGATTCAGGCTGTCCTCAAGGTAATATCCCCAGTAATCTTCGCGGTCGATGCCATAGTAGAAGCGGCGTGCAAAAACTGATTCACTCTGTAATGCTAAGATCGCCTGAGAGAATAAGGTCATCGGATGGGTATAGGGCGGCATGGGTTGCAAGGACTTGAAAACATGCGCCGGGACGTTACTTCTCACCTTCCACTCAACCTCAACCTGATTGGCTTCCGGTTTGGTTGGCATCTCACCGGTCATTAGTAAATAATATAGTCCCCCTGCAAGCGGAAAGTCTCCATGGTCAGATTTGGGGAGCTGCTCCAGAACCTCCGGCACAGTGTAACCTCGCAACCGTAACCCTTCCTGCTGGTCGACGTATGATACATCTGTCACATGAATGGGTACCCCACGGATACCTCCATAGATCTGCTCGACAGTAACATCAGCCACTGAGAAATTACGATGGTCGTTCACCAATCGTTTCATTCTTTCTCGTTCTTCAGTGAGTTTTGATGCAATTCGGTGTTCTATGTTCATAGTTTCTTCCTGTACTGAGAATAAGATGGATTACTTGAATACCCCAATTGCCGGGATATCTCCGAAGCAGCAGAAATAGTTTCACGCCCGTATCTCTCTATGACTTCCTTTGTGAAACGTTGTGTTGGACCGGAGATTGTGATTGCACCCATAACAAGAGAATCTGGTCCGAATATCGGTGCGGCAACACCGGATGCATCCTGCACCCATTCGCCATGACTGTATGAATAACCAGTATCCTTGATTTTCTTCAACTCTTCCCGCAGGGATAATCCATCGACAATTGTGTGCTTGGTAAATGGCACCAAGGCAACAGAATTCAGGATGCGTTCTTGATTTTCTGCCGGTAAATAAGCCAATATAACTTTGCCAGCCGATCCGGCATAGAGAGGTAATCGAAGCCCCAACCTGGCAACTATCCTTACATTTTGCGGAGATTCCAGGCGTTCAACACATACTCGGTCGGTCCCATCCAGGACATATAGCGAGATGGTTTCAAGAGTTGAGCGCTGTAAGTCTGTCATATTGGGTAAGGCAATTGCCCGGATATCTAATGAAGCTAAAAACTCACCGCTCCATGTAAGCAATCGCATTCCCAGGCTATAGGTCTTTGATTCCGGATTCTGTTGCAGAATACCGCGTTCCTTCATAGACAGCAACAATCTTCCAACGGTGCTGCTAGGCAAGTTAGTCAGCCGCGCCATTTCTCGTACCCCCAGTTCAGTGCGTTCCTGATTGAAGCAATCGAGGATCTCACAGAAATGTGCGAGCACACCTTTATCTGCATTTTGCTTTAGTTGGATGCTTTGTCCCATTATTTTAGACACTGTCCCAATTTCTATTGTATAATAGTTTACATAGGAAACGGATAATTGTCAAATGGTAATTTGGCTGATTCATTCGTTATTAAATAAATCCATAAATGGAGAACATACATGACTAACCAACATGACGTGAATAACGACCACATCGTTCAATTCTCGAATGGGAAGATATTTGTTCCAGATCAACCCATCATTCCATACATTGAAGGTGATGGCTGCGGACCTGAGATCTGGCTGGCATCACGCCAGGTGGTTGAATCCGCAGTGATGTTGGCTTATCTGGGCAAACGTGCCATTACCTGGAAGGAAGTGTATGCAGGCAGAAAAGCCTTTAACCTGACAGGCAATTGGCTTCCGGCGGAGACACTCGAAGCATTCAGAAAATATCACGTAGGCATCAAAGGGCCATTGACGACACCTGTAGGAGAAGGAATAAGATCCTTAAATGTTGCTCTGAGGAAAGAACTGGATCTATTTACAAGCCTGCGTCCTGTAAAATTCTTCCCGGGAACACCGTCTCCACTGCGGAAGCCAGACCAGGTCGATATTGTCCTTTTCCGTGAAAATACAGAAGACGTTTATGCAGGGATCGAATTTGAAGCAGAATCAGTTGAAGCAAAGGCGGTTCTCGATTTTTTAAAGACAAAGTTTCCCGAAAGATATGCTAAATTACGTTTTCCGGATACATCTTCCTTTGGAATTAAACCCATATCTCGTGAAGGTTCTGAGCGAATCGTTCGCACCGCCATCGATTGGGCGCTGCACAACAAACGCGCTTCAGTTACGATCATCCACAAAGGCAATATCATGAAATTTACCGAAGGCGCCTTTATGAAATGGGCTTATCAATTGGCAGAGAATGAATTTGGAGAACGCGTTTATACGACAGAACAATGGAAGCGCACAGTCACAGCCAGTGGTGAACCAGCAGCGAACAAGGAACTGGATGAAGCTATTGCCGAGAAAAAACTGATCATCAAGGATGTGATCGTTGATGCTGCATTTGACCGTGCCATCGCCCACCCTCACGAAATGGATGTCCTGGTGACCACCAATTTAAATGGAGATTACTTATCTGATGCACTAGCTGCTTTGGTGGGTGGACTTGGGATTGCTCCTGGCGCCAATATCAACTTCATCACTGGTGATGCGATATTCGAAGCTGCCCACGGCACTGCTCCGAATATCGCCGGTAAGAATATTGCTAATCCCAGCTCATTGATCCTTTCATCAGTGCTAATGTTGAGATACCTGGGATGGAATGAAGCCGCCAATCTGATCGAAAATGGTCTGCGAAAAACCCTCGCGAGCAAGAACGTAACGGCTGATTTTTACGAGCTTATGAAAAATGCCACTTCCTTATCCACCTCAGATTTTGCTGAACAGATCATCGAGAGAATGTAGCATGCAATTGAGCTCTGAAAACACATTTCAACGTAGCACCCTTCAAGTTGGACAAGGGATCTATCAGTATTTTCCGCTGGAACAGCTCAGCCAACTATATTCCATTGACCTTGAACAAATGCCATACTGCTTAAGGATATTGCTGGAAAGCGCCATCCGAAATTTCGATGGCGAATCCATCCCCATCGAAAACGTAGAATCCCTTGCCAGATGGTCACCGAAGGATTCAGATCACGGTATGATCTCTTTTATGCCGTCGCGTATCCTGCTGCAAGATCTGACCGGTGTTCCACTGGTTGTGGATCTCGCCTGCCTGCGGTCAGCCGCAGCAAAGGCTGGAAAGGATCCTTCCAAGATCAATCCACTGCTTCCGGTAGACCTGGTAATTGACCATTCCATTCAAGTGGATTATTTTGGATCAAGCCAGGCATATTCATTAAATACGGAGGTCGAATACAAGCGCAACCTTGAACGCTACCAATTCCTCAAATGGGCCCAATCATCGATCAAAAATTTCAGAGTGATCCCGCCGGCATCCGGAATTGTGCATCAGGTGAATTTGGAATACCTGGCACAGGTTGCCATGGTCTCTGAAAAAGATGGTGAGAAATGGGCCTATCCGGATTCCGTTTTTGGCACGGATTCTCACACCACAATGGTGAACGGATTAGGCGTTCTCGGATGGGGCGTTGGCGGTATCGAAGCAGCCGCCGCGATGCTTGGTCAACCGGTTGAAACGCTCATCCCGGATGTTATCGGTGTAAATGTGACCAGCCAATTACACGAAGGATCTTCGCCAACCGATATTGTATTGACCCTTACACAAATGCTGCGTGAGTTGGGCGTTGTGAATAAAATGGTTGAGTTTTATGGACCCGGGTTGGATACCCTGACAGTTCCGGATCGCGCAATGCTGGCCAATATGGCCCCTGAGTATGGAGCAACCGCAGCCTACTTCCCGGTGGATGAAGCTGTCCTCGTCTATCTTCGTCTGACAGGCAGGTCTGATGAGCAAATAGAATTGGTCGAGGCATATTATCAAACCCAGGGATTGTTTCGGAGAGAAAATGGTCTAGTCCCCATTTATACGAAAACCATTGAACTGGATTTGGGAGGGGTGGAACCTGCACTGGCTGGTCCCAAACGTCCGCAGGATCTGGTTCCGCTTTCAAAAATGAGCATCAATTATCAGAACGCTTTGACCAATCCTGTGGAAAAAGGAGGTTATGGGGTTGAAAAAGAGGACCTAATTCGAGAGAGTTCATTGGTAATGGATGGCGAAGACATATCCCTTTCGCACGGGGCAGTTGTCATTGCCGCTATCACCTCCTGCACCAACACATCCAATCCATTTGCACTGATCAGCGCTGGATTGCTGGCAAAGAAAGCGGTAGCTCTTGGCCTTTCCACCAAACCCCATGTGAAAACCAGCCTGGCGCCTGGATCAAAAGCAGTCATGGTATACCTGGAAAAAGCTGGTTTGGTGAAGCCGCTTGAACAATTGGGTTTCTACCTGGCAGGATATGGCTGTACTACCTGCATCGGCAATTCTGGACCGCTTCCACCGGAAGTGAGCAAGGCGATCGCCAATGGGCATCTGAATGTCGCGTCTGTCACATCGGGCAACAGGAATTTCGAAGGACGCATCCACCCCCTGGTTCAGGCAAATTATCTGGCTTCCCCGGCTCTTGTGGTAGCTTATGCATTAGCGGGAAGTGTGCAAATTGATATGCTCCGATCACCCATCGGGTATTCTGCTGGCAAACCCATCCATCTCAAGGATATTTGGCCAACCAACCTGGAGGTGCAGAACGTCATTTCGCAGGTCATTTCGCCAGAGATCTACATTAATACCTACGCGCATATTACAGATGGCGATGCACAATGGCAATCCATCGAAACCATCTCAGACGTGCTCTATCCCTGGAATCCAGTTTCCACATATATTCTTGAGCATCCATTCTGCGAAAAACTCAAAGAAGCCTTTCCTGTCATCGATAACGCACGGATCCTGGCAATCTTGGGCAATTCAATCACTACCGATCATATCTCTCCGGCCGGCAGCATTGCGGGTAACTCCCCTGCAGCCGATTATCTCAAAAAGCACAACATTGCGCCATCAGACTTTAACACCTACGGATCACGACGCGGTAATCATGAGGTAATGGTGAGGGGTACTTTTGCCAACATTCGCATCAAAAACCAGATGCTGCCGGGTGTCGAAGGCGGCTTCGCTACTCACTACCCCGACTTGGAGAGATTGACCATTTATGAGGCTGCGATGCTGTATCAACGTGAAGGCGTCGACCTGGTGGTATTGGCCGGAATGGAATATGGCACCGGATCCAGCCGGGATTGGGCAGCCAAAGGTCCTCTGCTGCTTGGAGTGAAAGCCGTCATCGCTGAATCCTTTGAACGAATACACCGTTCCAACCTGGTGGGGATGGGGATTTTGCCACTGCAATTCATGGATGGTCAAAATGTCAAATCCCTTGGATTAACAGGAGAAGAACTGATTTCTTTGCCTGGCCTTAATTTTATAAATCCAGGTGATATTATTGAAGTTGTGGCTAAAAAACCAGATGGAATCTGCTTTACCTTCCCGGTAGAAGCAATGTTAAATTCAATAAAAGAAGTTCAGTTATGGAAGAGTGGCGGAATTCTGCGGTCATTCCGGTTGGAATAATTCCCTTCAAGAATGGAAATTTCAGTGTATAAGCTCCGGCTTGACGACAATTAAGTATCCCATATAATTCATATTATGAAGTTAGAACAGCTTGTTCAAAATTTGAACCTTTGCACATGTCCCGGGCGGGATTGATTTTCACCGCCACGGTTTGATATTCCACCTTTTTTTCAAAAATCAAACATAGCGGTCGATCATCCCGCGCTATCGCTGACATAATCTCTTCATCTATTCTGTGTTTGAAGAAAGATTTTGTTTCATGGCACACGTTTCTTTCTTTTTCAAAGAAAAGCATTAGAGAAACATGTTTTTAATTATCAATTTTATATAAAACAACCTATAGGAATTAATATGAAAATCGCAAATAATATAACAGAACTGATCGGTAATACGCCGCTTGTCCGATTGAACCGTATTCCAGGCGGGATGCAAACTGAAATTCTAGCCAAGCTGGAGTTCTTCAATCCAGCGCATAGCGTCAAAGACCGCATCGGATTTGCCATGATCGAAGCAGCAGAAAAAGCTGGATTGATCAAACCAGACACCGTGATAATCGAACCTACCAGTGGCAACACCGGAATCGCACTGGCGATGGTTTGTGCATCCCGTGGCTACAAATGTGTGCTGGTGATGCCAGACACTATGAGCAAAGAGCGGCGCATGTTGCTGCGGGCTTATGGCGCTGAGCTGATCCTCACACCGGGAGCAGACGGCATGCCTGGCGCCATCCAAAAAACAGAAGAAATGGTTGCGCAAAATCCCAACTACCTGCTGTTACAGCAATTCAATAATCCTGCCAACCCGGAAATTCACCGGAAGACCACCGCTGAAGAAATTTGGCGGGATACAGATGGAAAGATCGATTTCCTGGTGGCTGGGGTAGGCACCGGCGGCACCATCACCGGGGTGGGCGAGGTCCTCAAACAGAAGAACCCGAATATTAAGGTCATCGCTGTGGAACCGGACACTTCGGCCGTATTATCTGGTGAAAGCAAAGGTCCTCATAAAATTCAAGGCATTGGGGCTGGCTTTATCCCATTGATCCTAAATACCAGCATCTACGATGAGATCATCCGGGTGAAGGACGAGGATGCATTTGATATTGCCCGCCGAATGGCAAGTGAGGAGGGACTGCTGGTCGGAATATCCTCCGGCGCCGCCACATGGGCTGCCCTTCAGGTTGCAAATCGCAAGGAAAATAAAGGCAAAGTATTTGTGGTCATCATTCCATCCTTTGGTGAGCGGTACCTTAGCACACCTCTATTTGCCAACCTGGCAGATTGACCGGGAGGACTGGGATGTTTGCTATGATAAAAAATGATATTCAATCAGTTTTCGAACGTGATCCGGCTGCCCGCAGCCTGTTGGAAGTATTGTTGTGCTACCCCGGGCTACAATCCATCTGGGGACACAGAGTCTCTCATTGGTTCTGGAAGCACAATATGAAACTGGTCGCCCGGATGATCTCTCAAACCACCCGCTGGTGGACTGGGATCGAGATCCACCCCGGCGCAATGGTCGGCAAACGCTTCTTTATTGATCATGGCATGGGCGTGGTTATCGGCGAGACAGCGGAGATCGGGGAAGATGTCACTATGTACCACGGCGTTACGCTGGGCGGCGTCAGCCTGGAGAAAGGCAAGCGCCATCCGACTCTGGAAAATGGTGTGGTGGTTGGGGCAGGAGCCAAGATCCTCGGCAATATCACCATCGGCGCGGATTCGCGTGTTGGCGCCAATGCAGTGGTTGTTAGATCTGTACCGCCCCAGTCGGTGGTGGTGGGCATCCCCGGGCAGGTGGTCAGCCGGATCCAGCCGTTGCAGCATGAGCACAAAGCCGATCTGGACCACAATCTATTGCCGGACATGGTGGGGGCGACGCTGGTCAGCCTGTTGAAGCGGGTTGAACAGATGGAAAAGCAACTCGACATCAAAGCGAATGGTAACGCGCCTCATATCTCGGAAGAGGGTGTTTGGTCGGTGCAGGATTTTCAGATATGATGGGAAGGGATTAGGAATTAGTGATTAGCGATTTGTGATTAGGGTTTAGTTACAGTTCCAAAGTCACTCCATCAATGGGGATCAGCAGCTGTTCAGGGGATACACCATGTGAGTCGGCATATTTGCGCAATTCACTGCGGGTGACTGTGGCATGATCCAGAGCTTCCATGTGGGTGGCCACTACAATGCTATCCGGTGCTGATTTGCAGACAGCAACCGTCTGGGCTGCGTCCATGACGATTAAGACTTGATCCCCCCACACGGCTCCGCAGGAATGGGTGATGATGATCCGCGGATGGAAGCGGGTAATCACTTCAGCCACACCATCGTAGAATATCGTATCTCCAACCCAATAAACCGTTGGCTCGTTATCAGACTGGTAGATGAACCCCGAAGCTGAACCCATGTCATCAAGGACGGCGTCGCTGCCGTGCTGACAGGGAGTGCGGGTGATGGTGATACCCCGCCAGGACAGACTATCCAGAATGGGAGTCACCTGCATAAAACCCATGCCTGCAATGGGGGCTGCGTCCCCAGGCTGGCACAGGATGTGAGTGTCCTTTTGCAGCAAAGCTTGAGCGGCAGGATCAAAATGGTCGGAATGGAGGTGTGAGACGAGCACGGCATCGATACCCGCAATGACTTCTTCGGGAGAACATGGGAGTTCGACCAGTGGGTTGGGTGACCTGCCAGTGAAGGATGGGCGGGAGTGTTTGCCAGCCAGGTATGGATCGATGAGGATTTGCTGCCCGGCATATTCCAGGCGTATGGTGGCACTACGGATAAGGTGGATTTTCATAATTTACCTTTATTTTTAGAAATCTTCGATTAAATAGGAACAGTATATATTCTACCTTCATCTTCTTATCATGGTTGTTATCTTCGGGGCATTTTATTCTAACTCGATAATATTGTATAATACCACCTATAATTATTTTATAAATACTCATTGATTGAATATGTCACCCAGACAATCTTCGCCTCTCTCACTTGAATTCATATTACTCGGTTTCCTAATCGAGAAGCCGGTGCATGGTTATGACCTGTACCGCGAAATCTCCAAGCTGACTGACCTGTCGGAGGTGTGGCGCATCAAACAGAGCCAACTGTATGCCCTGCTGGAGAAACTGGAAGCAGCCGGACTGGTCAGCTCCACGCATGTGACGACGGAATCTTTCGTCGCCCGGCGGGAATATCAGGCTACCGATGAAGGTATCGCTGCGTTCCGTGTATGGACAGCACTGCCAGTCGAGCATCCACGCGAGATGCGGCAGGAATTTTTGGGCAAGCTCTACTTTGCCCGCCAAGCAGGAGTGGATAAAGCCCTCGCGCTGGTCACCGCACAACGCACCAACTGTCTCCAGTGGCGGGAGATGCTGGAGAATTTGACGGTATCGACTGAAACAGGCAGGTTCAAAAATACCGTTGACCAATTTCGGCTGCACCAGGTCAGATCCATGATCCTGTGGCTGGATGAGGTTGAAGCAGAATTGAGACGATCAACGTGACGAAACGAAATGCACTCGCGAGACATTCGGCGGATTACTGGAAGATCAGTATTCTGCCGTATCTCTTCTTTTTGATCATCCCCATCATCGGGTTGTTCTGGCGCAACGACTGGTCCAAGCTGTCTGAAAGCCTGAGCAACCCGCAGATCCGGTTGGCAATATTGCTCAGCCTGCGAACCACCTTCATCACCGTCATTGCGACCATCGTGCTTGGAACACCGGTGGCTTATTACCTTTCCCACCGAAAGTACCGCTTCCATCGATTGGTCGATACACTTGTTGATTTGCCGACAGTTCTGCCTCCGGCGGTCGCCGGTGTAGCGTTACTGATGGCTTTCGGCCGACGTGGACTGGTTGGAACCTGGCTTTCACAATTAGGCATTGAAATTCCATTTACGGAAACAGCCGTCATCATGGCGCAAACCTTTATTGCCGCCCCACTCTACATCAAAGCGGCAGCCATAGGGTTTGCCAATGTGGATTGTGAATTACGAAAAGCTGCTGCACTGGATGGCGCGAATCGCTGGGAGGTTTTCCGTCATATCATCCTGCCCATCTCGCGAACAGCATTGATCAGCGGCGCGGTGCTCACCTGGGCGCGGGCGCTGGGAGAATTCGGGGCAACACTCATCTTCGCCGGCAACTTTCCAGGCCGCACCCAAACCATGCCGCTGGCCATCTTTATCGGTTTTGAAATTGACCTGACCCAGGCACTGACCCTCTCCATAATCCTGATCATTGTTTCCACAATCACCCTGGCGGTTGTAAAAGGATTTCTACATCACCAGGTCAATCAATTAGGTGTGGAGGATTGGGAGTAGGGAAAGCGAATTGAGATAGGATGTTAGGGATTTGAAATTACTTCTGCTGATGATCGTTGACTGAAAAACTTAGCTAACTAATGACAAATCACACTACCCTTAAATATTTCACCAAACATTTTTCCAGACGTTCGATATCACCCAGAAGTACCTCTTCATGTTGCTGGTGATAGGGGTAGATGGCCGGCTCGAGGGCGATACATGGAACCGGTTTGGCAGGGTCCCCATTCAATTTCAACCCAAAGGTCAGGTAGTCATTGGTGTTGTTGTGCTTCTGAAGACCGGGATCGATCTTAAGGAACTGCCGACGGATCTCCTCAGTTCGCGTGATGAGTTCCCGGGAAGGAACCAACCCGTTCTTCTCCCAGTGATCCGTATAGATCGCCAGCCCTGGTTGACCCTTGAAAAGCGGTGTCGTGTCGATGGTTATGACCAGTTCCGGCAGCAGGTTGTTTTTCAACAAGTAATCGCTGATCCGTTCAGCGCCAAGGCCGGAATGAACACCCTGTCCAGTATTGTGTAAGCGCTCCGGGTGGTGTTTTAGACCGTAACTTTCTTCCAACTCGGTGAATAATATTAAGAGGGGCGGAAAATCATGATCGTCAGCTTGCTGGAGTACTGATAGACACAACCCCACCCCGATCGCATCATCCAGTTGTCCAATGATCTTATCTTCTGAGATCGAAACAGGCAGGGGGTCGATCCAGCCCTGCCCGAAATGATTGATCTTATCCAGGTGGGCTGAGAGGGCGACAGGTGGTTTGTTCGGGTTTCCAGCCTTGCTCAAGATCATATTATTTTCAGGCAGCAAAATTATTTCCACACCTGGTATACCTTTAACAAACCGGTTAATGTGTGGGAACAATCGTTCTTCGTATGTAGTAAAGGATGGAATTTCCGCGCATTGCGCGATGATCTCCAGCGTAGAATTGTTATACATTGTCTTCCAGCGACGTATCATTCATGTTTGAGGAAGAATTCAGTTCGCAGACCAGTTCGATAAGGTCTTTTGACACTAGATCAGAGATTTCTTCCAGCTTTTTTGAAAGAGGAGAATCAGGCATGTTCTGTTCCGGTTGAATCCCAAGGATAAGAATTTCGCAGCCGATTTCTTGTTGCAGGAACTTCCCGATGGTTGCAAACGGCATGCTGTGAGTTGAGGCGCTGAGACCGGCTATTTCTTGCAAGCCCAGCAATTTGACTTCGCCCGGCTGCAGATCCATCTGTGCTGCATCGATAAAAACAACCAGGTCCGGTTGTATGCCTCGAATTTTTGAGGTATGGTTCTCAGGGAATGCGCCGGCATCCATTAACCCCAAATTCGATGGCTCATCCACCCGCTTGATGATTTTACTTATGACCGCCAGGCCAACGGCATCATCCCCGTTTTGGTCCTGCCCCACACCGATGAACAGAGTTTTTCTTGCGGGATCATTCTCGCGGCGTTGGATGTTCTCGCGCAGGGAGGTCAGCCAGGAGGAATTTGACATCTTCATCCGTCCCATAATAAACCGTGAAAGGTTCTTTTTTGATAGATGCCAGTTCCCATGTATCACTGGACATATTGAGACATTTTAACCTGCAACTAGCGATACATTGTGCACAATAGGTACATTTATCCATATCATAGCGCATCACAAAGCGTTTATTGACTTTATCCAGGACAATCAATTCGATTGCATCGCTTGGGCAGTCTTTGATGCATAGTTGGCAACCGGTGCATTTTTCCGGTTCCCAAAAAAGTTGTCCCCTGTATCTGTCCGGCGCCTTGATCCGTTCGTAAGGATACTGAATAGTTGCAGGTTTTTTGAAGAGTGATTTGAAAATATCACCTATCATGCTGCCAATTTTCATATCGCTACACCTGTTCCTTTCAATATGATCAACACCAGCAATTGCGCAAGTACAAGCAGGGTTCCAGTTCGCCACCACAAACCGACTGTTTGATCTATCCTTAACCTGGCGAACAAAGATTGTAACGCGGCTACAATGAATAGCAGCCCGAAGGTTTTTAGAAGGAACATCAGCGGGTTGGCAACACCTCCCATGTAGAAAGCAGCCACTAATGTCAATCCAATTACCAATTCAACGTTACGTCCAAGGCGAAACAGAGCATAACCACGGCCGCTGTATTCGGTGAGAGCGCCTGATACGATCTCAGTTTCGGCTTCCGGTGCATCAAAAGGCGGCATTTCCAACTTTCCCATTAAACCGATGAGGGAAACGACAAATCCTATTGGTTGGTAAAGCAGCATCCATGGATGTGATGTAACATATTGACTGATGACAGAAATATCCAAGCTGCCAGCTGCTATGGCAGGCCCAAAAAGTGCTAACAGGAATGGCGCTTCGTAGGAGAACAACTGCGTCAACGTCCTTGTTGCCCCGATGATCGAGAAGCGGCTGGCGACATTTGCGCCAGCCAAACCAGTGCAAAGTGTTAATACACTGAGCATGTATATCGTTACCACCAGGTCGCCGGTGAAGTGATAAGCGGGTTCAAACCCGGCAATAGGAACATATAAAGCCGCAGTCAATGCTCCAGCTAGCGCAAACACGGGTAAAAATGTGAACAAATGTGGATTCACACCTGCAGGAATGACTTCCTCTTTTGCGAGCAGTTTAATAAAATCTGCCAACGGTTGGAACCAACGCGGCCCTACCCGGTTCTGAAAACGGGCGATCAGCTTGCGATCAACGAATTCGTAGATCATTCCGGCAGCAATGATGAATAAACCACCTGGAAAAATCAACAGAGCGATGATTGGATGAATGTTCAGATTCATAGATAATACTCGATCCCGTATTTTCGAAGGTCTTCCCAATTCCAGCCGGATGCGATTTCGTTACCTTTAATGGTAACCATCCTGTCATTGCACGAAAAACAGGGGTCGATCCCGGAAAGGATCATTGGAATATCCGCCAGTTTGTGTCCAACTGCTGTGGCAATCACGGATGCGAAATTATTAATGCTTGGTGTCCGCACTTTCACCCGATCCGGAATATCCGTACCATTACTTTTGATAAAATAGAACAATTCACCGCGCGGCGCTTCAACCCGGCTGATGGTTTCACCTTCCGGGATGCGGCGCGGCATCTTCGTTGCCAGTTCACCTTCCGGCAGTTTTTCAAGCACCAAACGGATCAAACGGTAACTTTCAAACAGCTCTTTGATGCGGACAACAAACCGGGCTTCCAGGTCACCGGCGGTCTCCACCACTATTTTGACCGGAAGGTCCACATAAGCGCCGTAAGGCGCTTCCACACGGATGTCGCGTTCCAAGCCGGAGGCGCGAGCGGTTGGTCCGACGGTACCGAGTTGGGCTGCCAGTTGTTTGGTCATGAAACCAATCCCGCGGGTGCGCCCCACCAAAGTTCGTTCCGTCGTTACCAGTTTCAGGTATAGATGGGTCCGATCTTCCAGGTAATCGACTCCCCGTAGAATGGCATCCCGAATGGCATCGTTCACATCCTCTTTGACGCCGCCCAATACATTAATGGAGTAATTCACCCGGTTACCGCAAAGGTTTTCCAGCAGGTCCATTACTTTTTCGCGATCCCGCCAGGAATACATAAACAAAGTGTCGAATCCGGCTTCATGCGCTGCAACCCCCAGCCACAACATATGTGAGTGAATGCGTTCCATCTCAGCCACCAATACCCTGATCAGCTGTGCGCGGGGAGGAATAATTACATTCGCCAGTTTTTCCACGCCCTGTGCGTAAGCCATTGCATGGACATGCGAACATATTCCGCAAATTCTTTCCAACAGGTATAGATTTTGGATGTAGTTACGGCTCTCAGTACCTTTTTCGATACCGCGATGGACAAAGCCCAATCGGACAGAGGCGCCAGTGACTGTTTCACCATCCACGGTGAATTCAAAATGGCCCGGCTCTTTTAATGCTGGATGTTGTGGACCGATCGGAACAATGAATTTATCTGGTTGTTGTCTTTCAAGCATTTTTAGTTTCCTTCACATCCGTTTCATCATTGAAACCGATAAAATCTTTACGCAAAGGGTAAACATTTGCAGGCCAATCGTCCGGCAGTAATAGATGTTCAGTATTAGGCGATCCTTCGACTTGGATTCCAAACATTTCCATTAATTCACGTTCGTATAAAGTTGCAGATGGAATTACGCTGCAAATACTGGGTATAGATGGTTCAGTATGGCTTAATAGGACTCGTAATGTAATAATTGCCGCCCCGGAACAAAAATGATAAAGAACTTCCAGTGATCCTGCATAACCAAATCCGGTCTGCCCGTGTGCATCTGCTACATGCTCCCATTGCTTTTCTTCTGATTTCACAATATCGGAAGCAGGATGATCCAATCCGGTAATGGTAGAGAGATAACCCCATCCACTGGACTCCAGTGCTTCCGCTGCCTGAAGCAGTTTTTCTTTTGCTATAACAATATCCAGCCTATTAGCTTCGGGCGTGTTGACTGCCAAAGAATAATGTTTCAGAATGCTTACTGCTTTATCAAGAAGTTGTTGTGTATCCATGCTAATCACCTGTTCCGTCAGTATTCATCTGGTCTCGAATCATTGTTTTTATACCGGATTCATTGATGAAAATTGGTTCATCCAATTTATTCTTCTGCCCGGGTTTGAGAGATTCCAACAGTTTAGCTATCCCATAAATAATGGCTTCCGGTCGCGGGGGACAACCTGGAATATATACATTAACCGGGATCACCTTATCGATTCCATTGCAGACATTGTAGCAACCTTCAAATGCTCCACCTGTGATGCCGCAAGATCCAACAGCAACCACAAACTTAGGTTCAGGCATTTGCTCATAGGTTCGGATCAATCTTTCCCGCGCCTGCCGGGTTACCGGTCCGGTACATATCAACACATCTGCATGTCTGGGACTACCCTGAAGCTTTATACCCAGTCGCTCCAGGTCATATCGGGGTGTTAAAGTTGCCAGAATTTCAATATCACAACCATTGCAGGATCCACTGTTAAAATGAATCGCCCACGGAGAATTGATACGCGCCCAATTTTTTACTGTATCCAGAACGTTGTTCCATGTTTGATCGAGTTGAATTCCCATAATTTTCCAATCTTATCCATTAGCCAAGTATCAGTGCTAGTAACGCAAATATCAATCCTCCGAGAAAAATTCCCTCTACCATGTTGAGATTGCCAAATCCTAAAACAAGGATGCCAAGATGGAGGATGGCAAAGAACAACGCAACTAAAAAGAAGGGTTTATACCCTGGTGATGCAAAATTTGTCGGCGCTTCTTCGCCGGAGCCATAGAGGGAAGATTTCAGGTCAGATTTTATAGTTGTGCCTGCCATATTTTTTCCCAGTAACACGATCAAATATACTACCGGGAGGTAGGTCAGGAAAGCGAGTGGAGGGGAGAGGAGGACTTCCATATTATCCATAACCTATAAGAATAATGACATAAAGGAACTACCGGCAAAGGTATACACCCACTTAAGCAGAACAGGGTAAAAACCAAGCACAATAATTGTCAGGGTCAATAATACAAGAGGTACTTTCATTGAAAGTGGGGTTTTCTTACCGACAAGCACCAGTGTTGATTGTTCGCGTTGGTACAACTGATTAATCACCGGTGCATAATAACCAAGCGATAAGACGCTATTCAATGCCATGAAGATCACAGCGGCATAGATCCATGGTTCGGATGTCTGAAAACCCGCTGTGAAGATCATCCATTTAGACATGAAACCAGAGAGCGGTGGCAACCCTCCAAGAGCTAGCAATGCCACACTTAGTGAAAATGCTTCAATGGGGTATCTTCTTGAAGCGCCTTTTAGGTCAGCGATCGTCAGCGTATCATGTTTCCCATGCCGAATGATTAAGACATACAGAAATACCCCTGCCGCAAGAAATGCCAATCCCTTCATCATGGCGTGATTAATCAAATGAAAAAATGCACCTTCTGCTCCGAAGGTAGTTTTCCATGAAATTGCTATCCCAAGTCCTGTGATTATATATCCTATATGGCTGATGCTGGAATATGCCAGCATCCGTTTGATTTGGGATTGCCTAAGCGCCATCAGATTGCCAACGATCATATTCAAAGCGCCCAATGCCACGAATAGGATTCCCCACAACGAAGTTACGTGGGATAGCGCACCAAGCACCCTAAGTAGCGCGATCAGTCCTGCTTCAATAACAACTCCTGAAAGCATGGCGCTGATACTAGAAGGCGCCTGGGAATGTGCATCCGGCAGCCAGGTATGAAACGGAACCAGAGCGGCTTTGGTACCGAAACCGACTAAGAATAACCCACCTGCGGCCAATAACCCCGGGGTCGCAAAATAAAATGATTTGATGTTTACAAGGTCCAAAGAGCCGGTTTGCCCAAAAACCAGGGAAATTCCCAGCAGGATGAAAACCGAACCCAGAGCGCTCTGAACCAGGTATTTCACCCCTGCTTCCAACGCGCCGGAAAGGTTTCGATAAAATGCCACCAGGGTGTAGGTACTTATCGCCATTATCTCAAACCAGATCCATAAATTAAACAGGTCAGTCGCACAACTTAATCCGATTATCGAACCAACCATGATTGAGAATAATCCGTAGAATTTTTCTTCGTCTTCCTCACGGGAAAGGTATTTGCCAGAGAATAGAATTGCCAGTGTTGCCAGGATAAGTGTGGATATTGTTAATACAATACTGATCCCATCAAAATAAAAATACGCTTGACCTGCCAGTAAATCAATTTGCTGTCCTGATCGTATTTGTTTAACAATGGACACAAAGGGAACCCAGGTAAGTAGAATAGATGCCAGGGCGAGCCATCTGGAAATGTTATGTTTTGAGTGAAACCTGAAGGAACGAGAAGTTAATCTTCCGGTAAGATAGATCAGCGGTGAAGAAGCCAGGGGTATGATCATCAACCACATTAAGTTGGTAATATTCATATCAGGCTCCCAATATCAGTAAGGCTAAAAGAAACACAAGGCCGCTTATCACAGCAAAAATGTTCCAATTTAGATAACCTGTTTGCAGATTTCGCATCAATTCTGCACTTGAATTTGTGATTTTAATTATTGCCGAATTTATATATTCAAAACCAAAGCTGTTTTCTGCCCATACTGCAACAAAATTGAGAGACCTCGATAATCCAGTCAATTTTCCACGCCAAATCCAGGCTGAAAAACCAATCAGAATGACGAGCATGGCGATCAACATAGCTGGCGCTAAAACCACTTCCCTGACCATCTCCATGGTAGAAATAACATGGACGTTATGAAATGGCATCGAATGGTGAAATGCATCACTCAACCCGCCTGCGAATAGCCAGCTGAGCAGGCTTCCGCCAATGAGCGGGATAATTGCTACACGCATCTCAGGGGCAGCGTCATGCGTATGCAGGTCACTGCGGGACTCTCCATAAAAAACAAGCCACACGCATCTGAACGTATAAAGAGCTGTGATTCCAGCCCCGAGTAGCATTAAAGCAAAAGCCAGCCCAGGCCCTTTGGCCAAACCGGCTTCCAGAATCAACTCTTTGCTCCAGAAACCATTAAATATAGGAATCCCACTTAAGGCCAGCGCTCCGACGATGAAGCCAAAACGGATGAAGGGCATCTTCCGGCCTAATCCACCCATCAGGCGGATATCCCTGGTGCCCACACCATGAATCACCGCACCGGCTGCCAAGAACAATAACGCTTTGAACACTGCATGGCTGAGCAAGTGGAATTGTGCAGCATACACTGCCCCCAATCCAACTGCATACACCATGTAGCCCAATTGGGATACGGTAGAGTAAGCCAAAACACGTTTGAGGTCATTTGCAACCAGCCCCATGATACTGGCCATCAGCGCCGTTATTACACCCACACTGATCACCGCTATTTTCCAGCCTGGAACACCTTCAAATGCAGGGTAAAACCTAGCGAGCAGGTACACGCCGGCATTCACCATGGTCGCCGCATGGATCAAGGCGCTGATCGGGGTCGGCGCTTCCATGGCATCGGGCAGCCAGGTCTGGAAAGGGAACTGTGCCGATTTGGCTGCTGCTGCGATAAGGAAACCAAATGCGGCAAAAGCCAACAAACCGGCTGGAACAATTGTCGGGTTCGAAAGAAACTGGTTGATGTCAAAACTTCCGGTTTGACTAAAAATAATCAATGCTCCAACCAATAGACCAACTCCACCCACCTGCGTGATGATCAAAGCTTTAATACCGCCTTTGACAGCCTTTGGGTCATCGGTATGAAAAGCGATCAGTGCATACGAACATAATGCTGTGATCTCCCAGAAGAGGAACATGAACATCAGACTGCCAGTAAGCACCAATCCAGCCATGCCGCCAATGAAGAACAGAACGAACGCATAATATCTGGCAAGCTGGTCTTCGTGTTTCATGTAATCGATCGAAAAGATGACAGCCAAACAACCGATAATCGTGGCAATGCACACCAGCAAAACACCCAGTCCGTCAGCGCGAAAACTAAGATCGCCAAAAGCACTGCCCAATGGGATAACGACCGCTGAATTTTCCGATATTTGTCCGGTCAAGAGGAGCGTCGCGAAGCCTGACAGTGCAGAAAAACCGACAGCAAAGATATTCAAGGCTTTCCTGTTACGATCACCGATCAGCCAGATGACCAAGGCACCTATCCAGGGAATGAAAATTGTAGAAAGGATCAATATGGGTGCCATATTCATTTCCTCAGGGCGGTCAGGTCTTTGAGATCCAGTGATCCGACAGATTTACGAACTTGAACAGCTATAGCCAGTCCAACCACCGCTACAATGGTGTCAGCAACGATCACAGTTAATGCCATACTCTGGCTTAAGAAAACTTTAGATTGTAAGTTGCCGGCCAATACCAGTGCGAGGATCACTCCTTTTACCAGTATTTGAAGGGCTACAATGACTTTAATCATGTTGCGTGTCACCAGCAATGCATAGATTCCCACTCCAATCAGGAGGATCACAGCTGCGGCAACGACTGTCTGTAAATTTATTATCACTCTTCCGCCTCACCTTCTACCATGTTATGTCTTTCGGATCCTGAAAGCAGACTCAGAATACCCAGGACACCGGCAAAGATTATGACTACCTGGAGTAATAGATCTGCGCCCCGCAATGACCAGAGGTAGATCAAGGAAGAGGAATATGGGTTGACTGGGGTCGGTGTTCCCAAATTGGGAACCACCATCCAGGCAAACAATGCCATGGTAAGAATTACCAATGCCCATGCCGCAGGTCGTGGGATGGAGGGTAGGATGGTACTGGCATCTTCCCCTGTAATGTTGATCGCGAATACAAATAGGACCGTTACGAGACCTGCTCCAACGCTTAGTTCAATAACAGCAATCTGCTGTGCACCAAGCATATACAGCAGTAGCGCAGTCAACGCGCTGCAGCCCGCCAGCCAAATGGCAGAATTGAGAAGATGCGCAGTTCGGATAGCCTGAAACGCACAGACGATCATCCCCACGGCAATGATAATTCCCAACATAATAACCTCCCGGAAAGAAATCCTTATTGCATCAGGAATTGTTTATACACAAAATCATGTTTTTTGTCAGGTGCAGTAAATCACTTTCTCAATATTATCTTTTATACAGTTCCGAAATGTTGTTGGGATACTGGCTGTCACCCTATACCCTACCCATCACAGGTCTTTTCTGTGAGCTCCCCTTTTTAAACGAAGCGAGAATCCCTGAACCCCGGGCAAATTTCTCCTCGCTTGCTCGTCGAAATGACAGAACATGATTTTTTCATCATAAGAATACCAGTATTGACTTATTCTCATTTTATTGACAATAGAACATATATTCTATATAATACAAATATGATGAATGCAGTAACCCTTCCCTCTCACGATATGCTTGAACTTGCCAGCGGTCAGGTACTGGCGATCCTGGCTCCCCACGCGGGGCGCACCCTGATGCTGGAAACCGCAGCGCGCTTTTCACTGCGCGGGCCGGTGCGGGTGCTGGATGGCGGCAACCACTTCAACGCCTATATCGTGGCACGCTCCATCCGCCGCTTCACTGCCGATATTGACACGGCGCTGGCAAGGATCAGCCTGGCGCGCGCCTTCACTTGCTACCAGATGGAAGCGCTGCTGTCAGCTGCGGCGCTGCAAAACCATCATTCCTCTCCGCAAGCGCAGCTGCCGGTAACACTGGTATTTGACCTGCTAGCCACCTTCTATGATGAGAATGTCAACCTCATCGAACGCCAGCGCCTTTTAATGCTGTGCCAGCGGTATTTCAAAGCCATGTCTGCGCGTTCGCCGCTGCTCATCAGCCTGCGGCCCGCGCAACCCGCCCGCCCGGATCAGCAATCCCTGCTGGATGAGATGCTGGCATTTGTTGACAATATCTGGCAGGCGGAAACACCTGTTCCGGCTGCCATGCCGAGATTATTCTAGCGAGGTACCTATGGGACGCACCTTACCAGCCATTACCCAGGTCTTCCTGGGAGAGCAGGAAGCCTTCTCCCGTTTTCGGCGCGCCCTGCGGCGCAGCGACCAATTGGTGGTCGATGATCTGTTCGCCGCCGCTCAAAAGCATCTGGCCGCCGCCGCTTACGCCGCACACGCGCTGCCATTCGAAACCTTTTTGCTGGCAATGCTGCTGGAAGAACATAAAGAAACCATGCGCCTGCGCCAATTGATAGAAGAAATACTGGCAGGCATTGCCCCACCGCCGGATGAGGGGCAGGGCTGATGGACGCGCAAGCGGGTTCAAATCACCTGGGCTGGGTAATGGATGTCTTCGAGACAGCCCGCCAGGGATTGGTATTGTGGTTCCTGTCCGAAGATGGTTCGCGCTACCGCTTTACGCAGCCCTTTCCGATCACGTTCTATGCCGCCGCGCCGAATGCCCGCCTGCAGGAACTGCGCCGTCAACTATCGCAGCAACCTATCAAACTGCGACTGCTCGAAACTCAGCGCCGCGACCTGTTCGTGAATACCGATATCCCGGTTCTCGGCATCACAGTGGAGCAGACCACCCTGCAGCCGCTGTTGTTCCAACGCCTCAGCCATGACTTTCCAGATATCACCTTCTACGATGCAGACATACAGCTTTCTCTGCGCTACCAGGCACAAACCGGCGTCTATCCGCTTGCATATTGCCGTGTCAGCACAGATGAAGCAAATGTCGTCCAATCCATCCAGGCGCTGGATACCCCCTGGGAACTTGACCCGCCCCCGCCGCCGTTGCGCATCCTTTCGCTGGAGCCGGACGTCAACCCCGCTCATAGCGATCCGACCGAGCTGCTCATTCGATACGAAAAGCGCACAGGGCGCATCCCTCTGCAACCAGAACGTCCCTTCATTATTAACATTGCTTCCATCCTACAAACTTACGATCCCGATATTCTGTTGACCAACTGGGGCGATACCTGGATGATCGACCATTTGATGAAGCTATCAAAGAAATGGAAGGTACCTCTGCCCCTAAACCGGGAACCGGCGCGCGGGGTGGCCCGGCGCGGTGAAAAGGTGTACTTCTCCTACGGGCAGGTCATCCACCGCGGGCAGCAGATCCACCTGTTTGGCCGGCTTCACATCGACCGCTGCAACGCCATGTTATGGGGCGATTACGGTCTGGATGGCGTATTCGAACTGGGACGCATCACCGGTCTGCCTCTGCAGATGTCCGCCAGGGTTTCACCCGGTTCCGGCATCTCTGCCATGCAAATGACCACCGCACTGCACATGGGCGTGCTTATACCCTGGCACAAGCAGCAGGCTGAAGACCCACGTAGCGCGCTAAACCTGTTCTATGGTGACCAGGGAGGGTTGGTGTATCAACCAACGATAGGACTGCACAGCCATGTGGGTGAGATCGATTTCGTTTCCATGTACCCTAGCGTGATGGTGCATTTCAACATCTCGCCCGAAACCGTGGGCAGCCGCTCCCCAAACGCAGAACTGATCCCCGAACTGGGCATGACAATCGACCGCACCACGCCGGGACTGGTGCCACTGACACTCCAACCGCTTCTCAAAAAACGCATTGCCTTCAAAGAGCAAATACTCACCCTGCCGGAGTGGGATCCACGCAAGAGACGCTACAAAATGTGCTCTCTGGCACACAAGTGGCTGCTGGTGACCTGTTTTGGTTACCTGGGCTACAAGAACGCGCGCTTCGGGCGCATCGAGGCACACCAGGCGGTCACCGCTTATGGGCGCGAAACCCTGCTGGCAGCGAAGGATGCAGCCGAGGGACAGGGCTTTGAGGTGTTGCACATGTACGTGGATGGCTTATGGGTGCGTAAGCCAGGGCTGAAAACCGTCCAGGATTTTCAACCCATTTTGGATGAGGTGGCTGAGAAAACAGGCCTGCCCATTTCGCTGGATGGTGTCTTCCGTTGGGTGGCATTTTTACCCTCCCGCCGTGATGTGCGCATCCCGGTTCCCAATCGTTACTTTGGCGTCTTCCAGGATGGCACCATCAAGGTCCGCGGCATCGAAGCCCGGCGAGGAGATACCCCCGCCTGCATTTCAGGAATGCAGATGGAAACGCTGAAACTGATGGCCAAGGCTGCCAGTGCCGAAGAGCTGCCGGCGCTACTGCCGCAGATCCGCGCGCTGCTACTGAAACGTCTTTCGCTCATCTACCGGCGCATGCTGCCAATGGAAGAATATCTTGTGTCCCTTAAGTTAAGCCGCACCCTGGAAGAATACAAAGCGCCGAACACACCCACTGCTGCGGCCCTGGCACAACTGGAAGCGGCGGGAAAATCGCTGCGGCCCGGTCAACGGATGCGTTTTCTTTTGACCCTCGGCAATCCGGGCGTCCACGCCTGGGACCTGCCGGAGAAATTGGACACTCAGCGCTTGGACGTGGAACGTTACAAAATTCTCTTTTTACGGGCGGCTTTTACCCTGATGCAGCCGCTGGGGTTCAGCGAAACCGGTCTGGAAGATTGGTTATTCGAGCGGGAACATCCACTGGAGTTGCCGTTTGTTTCGTTTAACCGGGTTGGACAGCATCTTTTGCCAGCTTTCGGTTTCCCGGAGATAGGTTGATGGATTCTTACGCCAAACTGAAGATAGCACGCCAAGGTTGCGAACAGGAGGTCAGCGGTGACAGCGAGATTCCCAAGATGGCACGTCAGCCAGATCTGCCCTTCAGTCGTCCAATTCCAGGAACATCTCCGCTGAATAATCCACAGAAAAAACTGGAGGAAATGGAAGTGTTCCACGCGCAAATGAGCGGAGGCAAGACCATCGCATTGTTGAAGACCATGCTGACCACATATTGTGAGAACAATTGTAATTATTGCGCATTTCGCAAGGATCGTGATTATCAGCGGGTGGGTTTTTCGCCGGATGAGATGGCTATTTTGTTCATGCAGGTTTTTCGGAAGGGATTAGTGAAAGGGTTATTCTTAAGTTCCGGTGTGGCAGGCAACGCCATCCATTCGCAGGACAGGCTGCTGGATTGTGTGAGCATATTAAGGAAGAAGTATGCTTTTCGCGGATACATTCACCTGAAACTGCTGCCCGGGGTGCAGGATGCACAGATCGCAGAAGCGATCAAACTGGCAAGCCGGGTTTCGATCAACATTGAAGGACCCAATGAGGGTGCGTTGCTGAAGTTGGCGCCCCAGAAGAGCTTCTCTGCTGACCTTGTTGGCGGTCTTGAATCCGTGCATCGAATCGTAGAGGAAGACCAGAGGAACTTGGGGTCATCGCAAAAAAGGACTTCCCTTACCACTCAATTGGTGATGGGAGCAGTTGGCGAGAGTGACAGCGAGATATTGCAGACCACACAATTTCTTTACAATAAACTCAACCTCGCGCGGGTTTATTATTCTGCGTTCTCGCCTACCCCGAACACACCATTTGATTCCCTGCCGCCGCTGCCGCATTTGCGGCACGCCCGTATGTACCAGGCTTCATTCCTCTTGCGGGATTATGCCTTCGATTTTGAAGAATTACCATTTACACAGGATGGCAACCTTCGGACAGAAAGCGACCCGAAATTGATATGGGCGCGGGAAAACCTTGCTGGCAGTCCAGTGGATATTGTGAAGGCAGATTTTGAGCAATTGATCCGTATACCGGGAATTGGAAAGATCAACGCCAAAAAGATTCTGGATGAAAGAATCCATTCTGGTATCCGGAAATCCACCGATCTGTCACGGTTAGGAATATCCATGATGCGGTGTGCGCCATTTATCCTTATTCACGGGAAGCAGCCGGAGTTTCAAATGGAGTTACTGGGATAAACTAAGGTACATTTAACATATCGGACCAGGGTGGACCTGTGTGTCCACCCCTACAATCACGGGACCATTGTTTATTGATTCTTGGAAGAAATTTAGTTAAGATGTATGCACAATTCAAAATTACAAGAGGAAGGCAGCCCACATTATTGGATGCTCTTCCAATACATAATATGTCCTGCCGGAAAACCAAAATCTATGAAACCAGTCCACTTTTACGACGAAACAATCACGCCGCATTTCGACAGAGAACCTCTGCTTGAAAAGAAGCAAGGCTGTCCGGATGGTTTCACCTGGCGAGAAAATACGTATCGCGTGGTTGAAATGATCAAGGAGTGGCATGATTACACCCGCAGAGGGCGCATGTCGAGAAATATGCAGCCACAGCACGCTACTGTTGCCAGCAGGCGGGGTTCACTTGGAGTAGGCAGAGATTACTTCATTGTTCTAACAGATAAAGGGCAATACTTCCAGATTTATTTCGACCGCGCAATCAAAGATGTCGATCACCGAAAAGGGGAATGGTTCATATGGGGAGAAATGATTCTTTAGTTTTATTGATCTTCTTCTATATTTTATTAATTTAATATTGACTATTATTAATTATTATATATAATAGTATTGATTTTATTGATGTAATAATAATTGGAGATATATGAAGAAATCAATATCTGAATGCCCTGTTTGCACACATACTCTGGCTATTACACGTTTTTATTGTGAGCATTGCGGAACAGCCATCGAAGGTAGTTTTCCAACAAATGCCGGGCCATTTGCACAACTCACCACTGAACAGGCTAATTTTGCATTGACTTTTATACGTCTTGAAGGACGATTGAACCGAATGGAGGACGAACTCAAGCTCTCATACCCCACCCTCAGAAACCGATTGATCGATGTGATCAGATCATTGGGATTTGAACCAGGGAAAGAGGAGCAGCCTGCAAGATTAACCTCGGAGGAGCGGGCAAAGGTACTCGACGATATGAGTGATGGAAAGATCACGTATGACGATGCAAGGAAGCTATTAATGGGCGAGGGAGAGGTTTTAGGTGCATAATGGCAACCAATGAAGAACGCCTGAAGATCATGAAGCTTGTGCAAGATGGAAAAATAAGTGCGGAAGAGGCTATAGAATTGCTCGAGGCACTTGAGAATCCGAAGAAATCTCCAGTGGAAGCTTCTGCCATGTATCAAAGCAGCGGGACTGGACGATGGCTCAGGGTAAAAGTGACAGATTCACGTACCGGTAAATCGAGGGCAAATATCCGTTTACCAATTGGCCTTGTCAATGCGGGGTTGAAAATGGGCGCCAGATTCTCCCCTGAGATGGATGGGGTGGACATGAATGTATTGAAGGATGCTGTTCTAAACAATAAAACTGGGTTGATCGTTGATGTTTTTGATGATCAGGATGATGAACATGTAGAAATATTCATTGAAGAATAACCAGGTAATAATTAATGGAGAATCCAAATGAACCACATATCTTCTGAACATTTAAGCGACATTCTTGAAAAACATGCCCGATATTTACGAAAAGAGGAAGGCGGTGTCCGCGCAGATTTAAGCGATACCGATCTCCGATCATTGGATCTGAGCAATAAAAACCTTCGCGATGCTATACTCGAGGGCGCAAACCTTCAGTCTGCAAACCTGACGCGTATAAATCTCACAAACGCAGATCTCTCTGACGCGAGATTATTTGGAGCCAACCTGTCAGATGCCAGGCTCTCTGGCGCCGACTTCACGGATGCAGATCTCCAATCTGTCAATTTGAACAAAGCGAAACTCACTGGCGCCAACTTCACCGATGCCAACCTGGAGAATGCGAATCTCGATGGATCCAACCTCATGGGCGCCATACTCACTGATGCCAAAATTTCAGGCGCATCCCTCGCTGGAGCCAACCTCATGGGAGCAGACCTGACGGACGCAAACCTTAAAGGGGCAAATCTTTCTGATGCGAATCTCACATGCGCTAATTTAATTGACGCAAATCTGAATGGTACTAACCTCTCGCATGCCAATCTCATGGGTTCGAAGGTCACAGATGCAAATTTCATGAACACGAATCTTAATGGCGCCAACCTGATGAGTACCGTTTTGATTGACGCCAATTTTGCAGGAGCAAACCTGATGGGTGCCAGCCTACATTCTGCCAATCTTACAGATGCCAATCTCAGCGGCGCAAACCTCCAGGACGCTGATTTAAGCGACACCGATCTCGAAGATGCGAATCTCACCAGAGCAAATCTGACGAATACGAACTTCCAGGGTGCATATCTTGAAGGCGCTAATTTTGATGATAAGAATTTCGCGGCGGGATGGAGAACTTTAAAGTGATTTTGCGGGTACAACTTAAGTTTCAATATTCCTGATCCCAGAATATTCAATAACAACTTTCCACTACAGATCTCGTAATCATATATGTATCCTTTAAAGGAGCAATAAATGGCTTTAAACGCGTCAATTTCAAAACACTGGTTAAGAACTTTCATCATTATTTGGGTTGGTCAGGCGTTTTCAATGTTTGGTTCCATGCTGGTGCAATTTGCGCTGGTATGGTGGTTGACGCAGGAAACTGGTTCGGCAACAATCCTCGCGACAGCCAGCTTGGTAGCATACCTGCCGCAAGTGTTCCTTGGTCCGTTCGCAGGCGCCATCGTGGACCGAACCAACCGGAAAGCTGTGATGATCCTGGCTGATTCTTTCGTGGCGCTCACTACACTGGGTCTGGTTTTAGTCGCTGCCACCGGGGATCTCCTCCCCTGGCACATATATTTAGCCATGTTCGTGAGATCACTCGGACAAGCTTTCCATTGGCCAGCCATGCAAGCGTCGACAACTTTGCTCGTACCTGAGGAACATCTTTCCCGCGTGGCTGGAATCAATCAAGCTCTGGCGGGAGCCATGAATATTATTGCTCCGCCAAGTGGTGCGTTGCTGATTGGTGTCTTACAGTTACACTGGGTTCTGAGTATTGATATTTTAACTGCATTCCTTGCAATTCTTCCATTGTTTTTTGTTGTCATTCCCCAGCCAAAGAATACTGCCAATACTGATGGCAAGCCAATCGTTTCCTCAATATTATCGGATATTAAGGAAGGCTTCTTGTATGTCTTCCGCTGGAAGGGACTCTTCTATGTTCTGCTTTTTGCTGTATTTATCAATTTCCTGATAAATCCGGCGTTTACACTTTTACCTTTGCTGGTGACAAAGCACTTCAATGGAGGAGCCATTGAGTATGGATGGATGGAATCGGCCATTGGTATTGGAATTGTCATTGGCGGTCTAGGCCTGGGCGCCTGGGGGGGCTTCAAGAAGAAGATCCTAACTAGTATGCTGGGGATCGCTGGGATGGGAATAGGCGCCCTAATCACTGGTTTTGCACCTGGTTCAATGTATTGGATGGGTATCGCTGGAGTGTTTTTTCTTGGCTTGATGAATCCTATTACCAATGGGCCATTCTTCGCACTCATGCAATCAAAGGTGGACCCAGGTTTCCAGGGAAGGGTAATGACTACTGTAAACAGCATTACAAGTGGATTGACGCCGATCGCCATGCTCATTGCCGGTCCTCTGGCGGATAAATATGGGATACAAACCTGGTTTATTCTCGGTGGCGGTATCTGTCTTATTATTTCGGTGTTAATGGGAACAATTAAAACAATATTCACATTGGAAGAACAATCTGGTGATATTGTTGTTCAACCAACAACCCTTAAACAACCCGACCTGGTATGACAACATTCAAAAGGGCATCCTATTATCAGGATGCCCCGGAAATCAAAAACTATTTCGAAATTACAAACCAAATGATTGGCCTGTAATGTAGTTTTCCAGGCTTTTTATTGTAGATTGTTGATTGGTGATGATCTCTTTGACAATATCCCCAATTGTGATCAACCCGACAACCTTGCCATTTTCAAGGATCGGCAGGTGGCGAATATGTTTATCTGTCATTAATTTCATACATTCTTCTGTTGTGTTATCCAGATTGGCGTAATAGACATTTGTGATCATCACCTCTTTCACAGGTTGATTGACATCACAGACGCCAGCTACTGCCAGTCTGCGTGCAAAGTCCCGTTCCGAAATAATTCCAACCAGTCTTTCTCCATCCATAACCAATAAGGCGCCAATATCCTTTTCAGCAATCAATTTTAGCGCTTCCAATGTCTTAGTCGCAGGAGAAACAGACCAAACAGTTTTTCCTTTGTTTTCAAGTAAGTGTTTTACAGTTGCCATTATTACCTCCGGTCAATTAGATACTACCATTATAAGGATTAATCACTATAATATTCAATAGAAACCTGTCATAAAATCTACGAACAATCAGCCTTTTTTTTATTTATATTGCTTGGACATAGAAAGGGATCATGGAAACAGTCGATTTTAGAAAGAAATATAAGAATCTATACCAGCCAAAAGCAGGGAAGGTGGAGTTCATCCTAATTCCGCAATTATATTTTTTGATGATCGATGGTCAAGGTGACCCGAATACTTCAACAGATTATGTAAATGCCGTTTCTGCATTATACGGCATCGCCTATAACTTGAAATTTATGATCAAGAAGACCAGAGCAATAGACTATAACCTGCTTCCTCTCGAAGGTTTGTGGTGGATGGATGATATGGCGCTCTTCTCAGTTCAAACAAAAGATCAATGGAAATGGACCATGATGATCTCTCAGCCAGATTTCATCGCCAACGATGATATCACTGCTGCCATTGTCGAAGTGGGGCACAAGAAACCCAATCCTGCCCTCGCTCATATTCGATTTGAGGTTTTTAATGAGGGAAATTGTGCTCAGATCATGCACATCGGTCCATATGCGGATGAAAAGCCAAACATTGACCTGGTTCATCAAGCTATTTCTGAAAAGGGATATAAGCGATGCGGGAAACACCACGAGATCTATCTTGGCGATCCCCGAAAATCGATTCCGGAGAAATTGAAAACCATTATCCGACAACCATATGAGTGATATATCTCAGGTCCATAAATAAAAAGAATTTATTAGAAATTAGGTGGCTTTGCTATATTCTATTAATTGTTGCCGATGCCGTCGATACAGAATGATTGGACCATCCTGGGGGATCAAGATCTCTCCAATTTTCAAGTCGCTCTTTATGGGCAGCTGATTGATCACTACACGTTCATCCTGTTTTAGGATTACCCTCGCTGATGGAATTGCCAGCCACGAAAATAGCTTTGCTGCACCAGGAATTGAGTTTTTCCGCATGTAATTACGCATGCAAAATAATGTATTCCCTTCATCAATTGGGATAAAGTTAATCGTTATCCTAAAATCTTTACTAATGTTGTTCATCCATATATTTGGAAATAAGAATTTTAATTGCGGGGGGCGATCAGGCTCAGGAATATCATCCGCCCTAATAGACGGGATCCCATTTTCGTGGCGGTTATGCACCCAAATGTGCATTTCCTGTCCATTCATCTTTGTTATGGGACCATCAACCACTGCTTTGTTCCCCCGCCCGATCGTTGATGCATGCACAAAAGGAAGGTGGATGACATCTAATTGGTTTTCAATACAGCGCGAGTAATGAACCGGCCAACTGGCATAGGTGCTTGAATACTCGAAATCATCCCCTCTCAGGTCATCAAACCATGGTAATTCAGGGTAATCCTCCATCGTTTCACCCCACCAGACCCAGATAAAACCATAAGCCTCACGGGTAGTGTATGACTTAGTTTTCATTGCTTTTGGTGGTGCTGCTGTGATGCCATTTGCAGGAATATAACTACATTTCCCGGTGGCGTCATATCCAAATCCGTGAAAAGGACATTGCAGGCAATCGCCAACTGCCTTTCCTTCAGATAGTGAAGCGCCACGGTGAGGACATTTATCGGCGATGACATTCGCTTTACCTGATGCCTCGCGCCAGACTGCCATCTTCTCACCAAGTCTTACTACACCGATTGGTTTCTGTTTGAGCTGCTTTGATTCAAGAATGACATACCATTGATTTGGGATCATAAGCCCTCCATGTATTCATTGTCCGGATATTATAAGCCGGGAATGAGAATGATATTCAAAAGTTGATATCTAATGGATCTAAGAATCATTCACTTTCTGGTTATTTTTTTTGATTCTATTTGCAGGCAAATCAACCCTAATTGCATGCCCTCGAACAAGCTCGATCAAGATCCGCACTCGCTCTGTTCCACTTAATGTCTTATCAAGGATTCCATCATATCCATCAAAAGGACCGTTCACTACTTTAATATGATCCCCTGGTTTGAAGATGTGCTCCTGCTTTCGCACGTTCAATTCTTCACTTAAGAGTTGTTTCACAGCAGCGATCAGCCCATCCGGGACTTGAGCTGCCTTTCCATCAAAAGTAACCAGACCTATGGAGCCCGGCATCCACTGCAAGGCTGGCATTTTATCGACATCATCCAGATCCAGGTGGACAAAAAGATATCCCGGAAAGTATGGCCGGATCTTCCGGCTGCGTGGATTGATCGGGGTTACCTGGATACATGGATAGAAGTGGTCAATCTGCTTGTTTTTTAATTGCTGGCGGAGAAATTCCTCCTTGTTCGGTTTGCTATGCAGAACGTACCAGGCTAGCGCCATGTATTCATCTTTCTGTTAAAAGGTAGAATAATTCTAAATTTGTTATCATTGCTAAAGTCGAGTAATTTTTCGTCCGATAACTTGATTAGAAACCTATTGATCTATATAAATATATCATAGCAAGGCATCAATCGTGCACTAGAATAGGTAGTAACGAAAAAACCGGAAGTCATTAATGTTACAATAATATTGCTTTATATATCGGTAATTACTATCTTATAGGATTATTTTAATGAAAGCAAAAACCAAAAAAATGTGGCAAAAACCGGAGTTGATCATTGTTGTAAGAAATCAGCCCGAGGAAAATATCCTCAATAGTTGTAAAACTTCAAATTTAAGAACCCCAGGTCCAGCAGGAAAATTATGTGCTGACTATAATGGAAATGGTTGCAAGCAACGCAATTCAAGCTAATAATTTTCTCATCTAGTGTTCCGCCTGCCAATAAATTAATATTTCTTCGTTATCAAAATTGTTTTGATAAATTCAATCCTTCCGTGATAATATCAAGCTAAGGATTTAACCAAATAACTTTTTGAATAATAACCGGTTATTTGTGTTTGCAATATTGAAGCACAAATCAATATCACCAAGGCATTGACATGACAAACTATACCACCCTGAAGAAACTCGAAAAGCTTCCACGCCTTCCCCTGGAAGGTCACATCGATCTGACCTATCGCTGCAACAACAATTGCCTGCATTGCTGGTTGTGGAAACCTGCCGATGCTCCAGAGCAGAAAGACGAACTTACCCTCAACGAGATCAAGAATATTGTCGATCAGGCACGAGCCATGGGGACACAGAGTTGGGGAATCTCAGGTGGAGAGCCCATGCTGCGCCCGGATTTCCCTGAAATCTTTGACTATATCACCCAAAAATCAATTTCCTATTCGTTGAATACCAACGGCACCCTCATCACCCCTGCAATTGCACAACAACTCAAGCGTAAAGGCAACAAGATGATTGCTTTGTATGGCGCGACTGCAGAGACCTATGACAAGGTCACCCGCCATCCAGGCGGATTCGAGATGGCTATGCGTGGTTTCCGTTACATGCAGGAGGCAGGTGCGGGCTTTACTGTCCAACTCATCCCGATGAAATCCAATTGGCATGAATGGGAGCAGATGCAGGAGCTTGCAAAATCTCTGAGCAAGGATTGGCGGGTAGGTGCTTCCTGGTTGTATTTTAATGCCTATGGAGACCAGAAACGAAATGCAGAGATTGCCAATCAACGATTGGATGCAAAAACGGTTATTGAACTTGATCCTCCAAATTCGGTAATGAGCACGGAACAATATATCGATTCTGATGGTAATTGCGTTGGGTGTGATGATCATTTGTTTGCGAACTGTATCGCCGGCCACAACGAATTTCAAATCGATCCTTTCGGAGGAATGACATTCTGTTCATTTATTAAAGATCCAGCCATGTTCTATGATCTTCCCAGAGGCACATTCCAGGAGGCCTGGGATAATTTTATTCCCTCCCTTGCTGACAAGGTTATAGGAGGACGAGAGTATTCTGAAAATTGTGGTTCCTGTGAGAGCCGCAAAAACTGCCGCTGGTGTGGGGTTTACGGCTACCTGGAACATGGTCGGTATTCAGCTCCGGTTGAATATTTATGTGCAGCTGCGCAGGAGAGTCGCGCTTATCAAGCAGAATATGAAAAGGATCATTGCCGTTACTTTCAAATTGCCGGAATAACGGTTAAGGTAGAGAGTGATTTGAATTTCAATGAAATCAAGTTTAAACGAGAGTTCTCGTCCATTTATGGTTAGATGGACCTGGTGTTGACAATGTATCATTCCGGCATTATTTTGAAATCCCACGATCATTCGATGAAAACATAGGCAAAGAAATTGTATCGTAAAGCTCCCTGGGCAATCTCAAAATAATGGGTTAGTTGGTATTATCAAGGTATCTCAAATCAAGAAAATCCGATAGATTCTCTACAAATTAGCTAAGTTTTCCAGTGACTATTCAAAAGCAACAGTATCTACAATTTGCCTAGAGAAAAAGATTTCATTCGAAAAAATGGGTGGCATTCCCTCTCACTTTTTCCAACCGATCAAATTTGGTTAGCGCCTATACTCGCTGACCGTAATGCGGATACTACTTCATTCTGCAGGTGTAATGATTAATGGAAAAGGTTTACTATTTATCGGGCATTCTTCAGCAGGGAAAACAACTACTATTAGGTTACTCAGGAAAGCAACTAAAAATCAAGAATTTGCAGCTTCATTGGAAATTTTATGTGATGATCGCAATATTATTCGCCGTTGGGAAAATGGTTGGCGTGTTCATGGAACCTGGAGCCATGGAGATATTGCCAAAGTATCTGCTCTCAGCACCACTTCATGCAATAATTATTCTTAGAAAAAGGGAATCGATAATGAAATATTGAACCTTTGACTGATAAGAAGGAAATATGGCATCGGTTATTATCAACAATTATTAAACCATTGGTAACAAATGAGTGGTGGCAAAAAGAAATGGATATCCTTGAAAATGTTTATTGATGAAGTGCCAGCTTATACAATGTATTTTGATAAAAGCGGTTTAATCGTACCTGAGATATGAAAAGCTGGTAATGGATAAATTCATATGTTATATAAGTTCTAGCTATTAAATTAAATAATTACATGTCTTATGATAAAGTGGATACTAACGAAATAATAATATTTCGAAATTTATGATATATTTATATTCTTATTGACAATGTATTTAATATCAAGATAGTATTAATAGCAAATATTATAAATAGGATGGGAATACTAATAACAAAAAAGTGGACAAAACCTGAATTAACTGTAATTGTTAGGAACAAACCAGAAGAAGCAGTATTATGGATATGCAAGAATACTAGCACCTCTGGTCCACGTGGTGAACTAATACATGTGCAGATTATATAGATCCAGATTGGCAAATTGCGTTGGTAGGTGCCACCTGAAGCTACATGCTAAGAATTTTTGCTATTCTAAATCAAGATTTATCATGAATAAAAGATCTAGATTACTAACCTTATTATTTAGTTTTTGCATAAATATATTGCGTATGATACTAAGACAAATTTTGATTTCACATTCCTACATAATGTGTAAAGCTTACAGTTTTTTCAAAATTCTAAGTGGAAGCAGAAGAGTCCAATTTCATTCTTCTGCTGATTGTTTAATTAACAAAATAAATCCCCTTATCATACAATTAAGGAACCAATGACTGAGACTTCCTATGTAAATAAACTGAAGCCACAGCTGGCGAAACAGATTACAGACCTATCCTGAGCCATCTCGACATCGAATTAACAGATCGTTGTAACAATTCCTGCATCCATTGTTTTATCAACCAGCCAGAATTCAGTCCCTCTATTAGCTCCAGGGAGATGGACACAATTTCTGTCAAAAATATTTTGCAGCAAGCTGCTGACCTAGGTTGCATGACAGTGCGATTCACAGGCGGCGAACCGCTTTTACGCGCTGATTTCAGTGAGCTTTACCTCTTTACCCGGAAGTTGGGAATGTATGTGATCCTATTCACCAATGCCCGCTTGATCACAGAAGAATTCGCCAAACTATTTTCAAGGATTCCTCCTGGTCGGGCTGTGGAAGTTTCAGTTTATGGGATGCACCCTGATTCTTACGATGCTGTCGCCTGCAAGCGTGGTGCTTTCGCTGAATTCTGGCACGGAATAGAACTACTCAAAGCAATACAAAGTCCCATTTATCGTTAAGCAAAGTGTTTTACCACCCAATGTGAACGAAATGGCGGAGTTCGAAGCTTTCGCAGCTACATTGCCAGGCATGGACCATTTACCAGGCTATACAATGAATTATGATCTGCGAGCCAGGCGGGATAACCCGGCAAAAAATAAATTTATTAAAACTCTGCGCATCTCACCTGAGGATACAATCAAGCGGCTCTCTCGAGAGCCGGATTATAAGAAAGATATGCGTGAATTCGTTGGAAAATTTATGCGGCCGGCTGGCGAAAAATTGTTTAGCTGTGGTGCAGGGCATGGCGCAAGTGTCGATGCCTATGGTAAAGCACAGATGTGCATGCTGCTGCGTCATCCCGATACTGTGTACGATTTAAAAAGCGATCAAGCGGTAATAACGGAACCACCCCCTTGAAGTATGCTTTGACCGAAGTTTTTCCGCGATTACGGGAAACGAAAGCCACAAACCCTGATTACCTGAAGCGCTGCGCTGTCTGCTTCTTAAAAGGATTATGTGAGCAATGCCCCGCCAAGTCCTGGATGGAACATGGTACTTTGGACACACCGGTGGAATATCTCTGCCAGGTTGCACATGCCCAAGCCCGCTTCCTTGGCTTAGTTCAGGAAAACGAAAATGCCTGGGAACTCGCGCCCGACATTTGGCAATCAAGAATTGATGAGTTTGTAAAATCAGAAGTAAAATGATTAAGTGATTAAATAGTTACTTCTCATGGAGGAATAATAAATGGTAATGGCGCTGACTCTGGAAAATATCTGTATCCCCTCAGATGATATTGTGGCTCGTGTAATTGAAGGCGATCTCATTCTTGTTCCACTTACAGCCGGCATCGGGGATATGGAAGATGAACTGTATACCCTGAACGAGACCGGTAAAGATATTTGGGACAGGTTGGATGGAGTTCGCTCCCTGGGCGATATAGCAGTGGAGCTTGCCATTGAATATGAAGCACCCGCAAACGAAATCGAACAGGATGTCGTCGGCTTGGTGACTGAACTCGTTCGACGAAAAATGCTGCTCGTTTTATAGCATTTGCATATTACTCATCCTTTAAAAATATTATTTACTATTTTGGCTTAATACCGCGGTACATTAGATGAAAAACGATTACGTTAAGGTTAATTCATCACCGCAGAAGATGCCTACCACCCAGTTCGTTGAGTTGATGACTGCAGTTTTAGCAAAAGGAAAACCATTTCGGTTTCAAGCCAACGGATTTAGCATGTCTCCATTCATTCATGATGGAGATACGATAATAATTATCACCTGTTTCAGATAAAATAAAATTCGGAAATGTTGTCGCTGTGTTCAATATAAACAAACACCTTTATGTCCATCGGGTTATTGGCCATAACAGAGAAAACTACCTTCTCAAAGGTGATAATGCCAAAGAATTGGATGGATGGGTTACAAACAACGATATACTTGGGGTTGTGACTAACATTGAGCATAAAACCAGGAAAAGAAATTTTGGACTGGGCTTTGAACGAAACATCATCGCATATCTTTCACGTAAGGGTTGGTTGATTCTGTTTGTCAGCATTTTGCTGCAAATTCGCAACCTTTTCCTCAAGAGGCAAACTCAATGAGTTCAACCACCATCGAAATCCAGGATTTATCTCTGTGGAGCAAAATGAAACAGAAAGGTTCCCTGTTTTCTTTTGATCTCGAAATCACAGCCCGCTGCAACAATAACTGCCGCCATTGTTATATCAATTTGGCTGCTGGAGATAAAGATGCCAAAGCTCTAGAACTCTCCCCGGTTGAGATCGGTAAGATCGCTGACGAAGCAGTCAAGTTGGGAGCTGTATGGTGCCTCATCACTGGTGGTGAACCGCTTTTGCGTCCTGACTTTGAAGAAATCTATATGCTTCTAAAAAGGAAAGGGCTCCTGGTTTCCGTGTTCACCAATGCCACCCTGGTTAATGAAAAGCATATTGCCTTGTTTAAAAAATACCCCCCTCGCGATATTGAGGTAACGGTTTACGGAGCCACACCCGAGTCTTATGAACGGATCACCCGGCTGCCTGGCTCTTTTGATATGTTCAAGCGAGGGTTGGATATGCTCCTCGATGCGGGTGTAAAAATCCGGTTGAAAGCCATGGCGTTACGGGGGAATCTGGAAGAAATGGAACTTATCTCCAATTTCTGCCGGGAGCGGACCAAAGACTATTTCCGTTTTGACCCGGTTTTACACCTGCGCTATGATGGAAATTTGATACGAAACGAAGAGATAAGATCTGAACGGTTGTCTCCCGATGAGATCGTGGCGCTTGAGAAAGCCGATCCGCAGCGATTTGAGTCACTGCAAAATGGCTGTGATGAATTGATCAATGAAGAATTTTCTCATATTGGCTGTGACCACCTCTTCCATTGCGGAGCAGGGAACGGCAGCTTCAATATCAGTTTTGATGGGAAATTCCGTCTGTGTTCATCTTTATGGGCGCCCGGAACAACCTATGATCTTCGGAAAGGGACGCTAACCGAAGCCTGGCATGATTTGATTCCCAAAGTCAGGGACATGAGATCGGATAACACACACTTTCTCGAGACATGCCGAAAATGCGAACTGATCAACCTGTGCTTATGGTGCCCGGCGCATGCATACCTCGAGACAGGTGATATGGACGGAGAAACTCCCTATTTCTGCCAGGTGGCACACGCCCGGGCTGCCATGCTTCGCGATCATGCATGATTTCAGGTTGCGTATATAATTCAATATAACCTGACCCAGATCTAACCCTCCCACCATGAATAGTTGGTTCTCCTACCTAAAAAATGGCCTTTCACGAGCTATGCCCCCCGACAGGATCGCGGGGCAACGTGCATATTCCGGTAATTGGGTCAATCTAAAGAATCTTCGCCCTTTCGTATCACGGCATTTGAGGAAAGGTATCCTTGGCGCAATATTTGTTATTATCTCTACCCTGCTCACCTTCCCCCCACCGCTGATCACAAAATACATCACCGATGATGTAATCCTTGGAAAAAACCTTGGCTTACTGGCTGGTGGCGTATTGCTGTTTATCGCCGTCAAGCTGGCAGATAAACTGTTCAATGTACTGCAGGATTTTTACTTTGCAAGATTCGAACAAGAGGTCCTATTGGATATACAGCAGGATCTGTTGGAGCACACTTTACTGTTGCCCAAGTCATTTTTCGATGAGAAAGAGACAGGCTACCTCATGTCGCGCATCGCCTCAGATGTGCAGCGGTTGCGGTGGTTTTTCTCCAGCACCCTGGTTTATATTTTCAGTCAGACTCTGCGATTTATCGGTGGGACCATTTTTCTGTTCTATCTGGAGTGGCGGCTTGCGTTGATCGTGATGGTTCCTCTCCCGTTCATCATATTTGGAATGGGTTACTTTACCCGTAAAACCCGTATTCTCAGCCACCAGAGTATGGAACAGCAGGCAAATGTCACCAGGCAGATCCAGGAATCTTTAACGACTACTTCCCTTATTAAAGCCTTCACCTCTGAAAAACGTACGGTCAACAAAATAACGGATCAGCTTAAAGCAGCGCTGCAAATTTCGCTTGAGCAGGTCACCGTAGATTCGATGGCCGACCTGGTTATTGGACTCCTGCCGAGCATAGCCAATGCAGCAGTTCTGGCCGGAGGCGCTTATTTGATCATCAAAGGTGAGTGGAGCCTTGGATCACTGCTGGCATTTCAAGGTTATTTAAGTTTTGTCTACAACCCCGCACAATACCTGGCTTCTGCCAACTTGCAAATGCAAAATGCACTGGCTGCCCTGGAAAGGGTTTCCGCCTTGTATGATATCGTTCCAGAAGAGAGCGGAAAGGGCGTGGAAGTCAGCCGTCTGCGGGGAGAAGTTGAATTACAAGATGTCTCATTCTCCTATACTGAAGATGAAGCTGTGCTGGAGCATGTCACCTGCCATATCCAAACTGGAGAACATGTAGCCATCGTCGGGCCAAGCGGAGTGGGTAAGACCACTCTTGTCAGCCTGCTGCTGCGGTTCTACCAACCTACCAATGGTGAGATCCTGTTCGATGGACAGCCTGCAGATTCGTATGAATTGCACTCCCTCCGAAACCGCATTGGCTATGTATCGCAGAGTTCCCTGCTGTTATCCGGAACCATCCTCGATAACCTGCGCTATGGTAATGAAGAAGCCACCCTGGATCAGGTGATGCAAGCCTGCAGAGCTGCTGGAATCCATGAGACAATTGAAAAGATGAGCGATGGTTACGCTACGCTGATCGGTGAGAACGGCGTCAACCTGTCTGAGGGACAAAGGCAGCGACTCTCCATCGCCCGGGCGGTGATCAAGAACCCCGACATTATCATCCTGGATGAGCCTACCTCTGCCCTGGATAGTATCGTCGAAAAATCCATTTTCGAAGAATTGCCTAAGCTGCTGCGGGATAAAACAATGTTCGTGGTTGCCCATCGGTTGGCAACCATTCAAAACTCCGACCGGATCCTGCTGCTAAATGAGAAGAAACTCATCGCCATCGGAACTCACAAATCGCTGCTTGAGACGAACGATTTTTACCGCACCCTGGTAACGAATCAGCAGCTCTCATCTTTCCCCGGGGATGGAAAGTAAACCATGCAGCTAGATCCAATTGACCAACTTCTATGTGACTGCCTGGGAAACTTACCCGATGAAGAGCTTTCTTCACGGCTGGCAGATTTGTCCCCCTCCGATTGGCACACCTTCATTAATAGATCCAAAGACCATGCAGTTTTTCCTCTTTGCTATAAACGCCTGAAGGATCCGGCGCTATCAGGCAGCGTCCCTGCCCGGATTTTGGACGAACTCAAAAAACAATATTTCCGAAACGCCTATGCGAATACGATTATCCTGCACAGCCTCGGAAAAGTCCTGCAAACCTTCAACGATAAGGGGATCCATGCTATTCCCCTCAAGGGAGCTCAGCTCGCAGAGAATGTTTATGATAATATCGCCCTGCGCGTCATGGGGGATGTCGACCTGCTGGTTCACAAGGAGGATCTGGATCAGATCCAACAACAATTAACCGCGCTGGGATACACTTCCCGTCCATACTGGCTCGAAGCCGAGGACGATCTCTCCCATTCTCTGCCGCCCTTCATAAAGCATAATTGCGCCGATCTTGATATCCACTGGTCTTTCGAGAATCCGGACAGCCCATTCAAGATAGATTCCGATGGACTCTGGCAGCGGGCTGTCCAGGTGAAAATCGCCGGTGTGGATGTCCTTTCCCTGTCCCCCGAAGACTTCCTGTTGCACCTGTGTTTGCACACCTCCTACCACCACCGCTTTGAAACCGGGCTGCGCTCTTTATGTGATATCAATGCGACGATCACCGCATTCCAACTGCATCTGGATTGGACCCTTTTGCTGGCGCGTGCCCGCGAATGGGGCGCTGAAAGATGTGTATTTCTTTCACTGCACCTCACTCAGAAGTTGTTGGGCACTCCACTCCCGCATGGATTTCTCGAGCAGCTCGAAGCGCCAGACTTTGATTCTCAAAAGGAAACCTGGGCCATCGAGCAGATCTTTCCCGGCCGGGATGATCTTGTTCCTGTCGGTGTGAATGTGTCACGTTTCTGGGGAACCCAAAACTTTCCGCAGAAAGTAGCCCGTTTGCTCAGCACGGTTTTTCCTTCCCCTTTTATGCTCTCTACTAAATTTCCGGTGTCGCCAACATCCAAATGGCTCATCTTTTATTATCCCCGCCTGTGGTTTGGATTGCTGTCAAGGCATGGACGCGCCCTTTGGAACTTGATGACCGGCAACAAATCTTCCCGGAAAGCCAACCAGCGGCAGATGGATGCATGGGACCTGGCTGACTGGCTTTCCAAACCGAACCTGTAACGTCTATCCAATATTCCATCTTTTCGTCGTCTAACCGATAATATATTCACACGCACCAGGATCAAAAATATTGTAAGAAATACGTAATAATTCTAAGTATTTTCTCTGATATACTAGGCATGTCGTTTACCCGATTTCATCGGAGTTATGCGATGCGAGGGGGGAAAGAAATGAAACAGCCCGAACCCACCCTCACCCTTAATGGTATTTCCGCAACAGCTCTTATTACTGGATGAGGCTTCATGGGTATTCACCGGTTTCAACAGAAAGCACCGATCGTTGAAATCGTTTTGAATCACTAAGCAGTGCAGAAAGTTATATCCCAAATCACGCCTGCAGTTTTGCCGGCAAGCAAACTCTGCCAGGATGTGTGTAAAAACCAACCTCCACATCGCCATGCAGTTCCATGTCGAGATGGCGGAGCACGCCCGGGAACGTGCACAATCCCTGAAAACAACCACTGTACGACCCAAACCACCCCAACTCTCAAAGGTATTTATATGGACCAATATTATCAGACAGAAACTTCAGATTCCTCCATCGATATCAAAGAATACATCTACCTTTTCTGGTCATGGGCCTGGCTCATCATCCTCGCGGGGATCATAGCCGGTGCAGCCGCATACTTCATGTCCTCCCGGCAGACCCCCATCTATGAAACATCCACCCGACTGCTGGTAAGCAACCCCCCATCCATCAGCAACGTGGATAGCTACAACGGCATGCTCAACTCCTATACCATGCCCAACACCTATTCCGAGATGGTCGTGGATTCCCCCGTGCTGCAGGATGTGATCGATACCCTCAAACTGGATATGACCGCCGAGGAGCTCAAAGGCAGCATCGCTGTCGACCTGGTGACAGACACCCAGATCCTGGTGGTGACGGTGACCGATACCAACCCGCAGCGCGCCGCGGAGATCGCCAACACCCTCACAGCAGTTTTCGCCGACCGCGTGCGCGAGATCTATGCCGAACGCTACACCTCCAGCAAGGAGGGCATTGCCATCCAGGTGGAGGATATGAGCACCAAGATCGAGGAGACCAATAAGGCGCTCACCAAAGCTTTTACTGATTCTGACAGGCAGCAGTTGGAAGCGCGCCTCACGGAATATACCCGCCTGTATTCGGACATGGTGATGACCTACGAGCAGGTGCGCCTGGCTGAAGCGCAGACCAGCGCCAATGTGGTGGTGACAGAACCCGCCACGCCGAATGACTTCCCGGTTTCTCCGCGGACCAGCCGTGACACGCTGCTGGCAGTGGTGGTGGGCATGCTGATGGCGGCCGGTGTGGTCTTCGCTGTGGATATGCTCGACGATACCATCAAGAACCCGGATGAAGTGCGCCGCACTTACAACCTCCCCATTCTGGGCGTCATTGCCCGGCATGAGATCACCGAAGGCAAGCCCATCTCTGAAGCCGAGCCGCGCTCGCCGGTAGCTGAATCCTTCCGGTCGCTGCGGACCAATGTCAACTTCTCCTCAGTGGATAGCCCCCTGCGCAAGATCATGATCACCAGCCCGACACCCAAAGACGGCAAGACGACCATCTCCACGAACCTGGCGGTGGTGATGGCCCAGGGAGAAAAGAAGGTGGTGTTGATCGATGCCGACCTGCGCCGGCCGCAGGTGCATCACCGCTTCGGGTTGATGAACCGCTTCGGGCTGAGCGACCTGTTCGTGCAGGCCGAGGATAAGATCGGGGACGCGCTGCACCCCTCCAACACGAGCCGCCTGGCGGTCATCACTTCCGGCAGCCTGCCGCCCAACCCGGCCGAACTGCTCACCTCGCAGCGCATGGCCTCCATCCTGGAGTCGCTCATGAAAGGCTTCGATACCATCATCATCGATACGCCGCCCATTTTGACGGTGACGGATGCGGCCGCGATGGCCCAGAGCGTGGATGGCGTGATTTTGGTGGCCAAACCCGGCACCACCAAGAAGGCGGCCTTCAAGCAGAGCATTGAGACGCTGAGAGGCGGTGAATGCCAATTTATTAGGTGTGGTGCTGAACGAGGTGAACCCCGGCAGCCGCAAGTATGGCTATTATTACAACCATTACTACACCAACGGCCATTACTACTACGATGCCGCCGGGAATAAGAAGAAGGGCAAAAGGACAAAAATTGAGGAGGTTTGATTAAGATTTTATTATTTTATAAACTATTAGTTATAAAGAGTTGAGCCTTTAATGGAAAATAACCAAATTTCAAAAGCTTATCGGTGGAATTTATTAGGTTCAATATTTAAAAGTGGAAGTGGATTCATTGTTAATGTTGTTTTAGCCAGGATTTTAGGACCGGAACCTTTCGGAATTATTGCAATAGTAAACATCTTTTTATCAATTGGAAATCTTATTATCGAATCAGGATTAAGTGCTGGATTAATTCAGAAAAAAGAAATAGATAAAAGGGATATCACTTTTATTTTTACAATACAAATAATTGCCGCGCTTGTTTTTTGTGTAATATACCTGGCGCTCGCACCATTTATCGCGAACTACTACAAGCAACCCGTTCTTCTATCGGTAATGAGCACTCTCTCGATTTGTATGCTTTTCCAGGCAGCAAGCCAGACATCGACAGCATTACTAAAACGTAATTACTCATTTGATCGTATTCAGCAAGCCCAAATAATATCATTCATTTTTTATGCAATTATTGGTTTATGGTGTGCCTACAAGGGTTTTGGAGTATGGTCGCTTGTCTATGCACAGCTTGCAACAACATTTTCATATCTCATTATTATATTTATGTTTGAGCACCACCCAATAGGTTTCAATTTGAATGATTCGGGAGGTTTGGCAAAGTTTGGATTTGAAGATCCTCGGAGGGAATATTGCAAATTGGATATTAGGTAATTTTGATAATACTTCAATCAGTCTTAAATATGGTGTTACCAATTTAGGTTTATATTCACGGGCATGGACCTTAGCATATATGCCAATCAGTATTTTTGTAAGTTCAGCTCAAGGTGTAATATTTACAACTTCATCAAAAACCCAAGATGATCTGGCAATTCGGAAACTGTTTTTAGGAGTTTTCTCAATATTCGGTCAGTTATTGTTCCCTTATACAATATTTATCGCATTGGAAGCTGATGCGATCATTCGCCTTGTATATGGAGAGAAATGGCTTAGCGCAATTCCTTTTTTTGCCATCTTGGCGCTAGCAATGCCATTTTTTTCCTTAATGGCTATACAAGGGCCAATCCTTGCGGGAATTGGAAAACCACAAATTGAACTAAAAATTCAATGGATTACAGTGGCTTTTATGGTGACATTATTGCTTATTGCAATAAATTTTTCGATTGAGGTATTTATAGTAAGTGTACTTATTGTTTACATTTTTCGTTTTTGCCTATTTACCGTTATTTCATGTAAAAAACTATTAATTCAAAAAGAAGAAATGATTGCTACCCTATGTTACATTATTTTACATGCGCTCACTGTTGGAACATTACTAGTAGTTTTTCATTTTTCAAACACATATTTCCCTACCCTCTTAAAAGTTACGCTTCAATTGGTAATATTACTTATAGGTGAAACCCTTGTAACCTTCGTGTGTTGGAAAAGGTATACCCCCAACTGTGTTAAATACGTTTATAGTATCGCATTAAGCAACCCAAAGTTAGGTTATTAATTCTCCGTGATAACAAACAAACCGTTATCTTTAAGCTCATTATTTCATTTTAAGAAACTATGCTAACTTTAACGGTTTCCTTCTTAGGTATCCTGATAGCAATCAATACTTTTATTTTAATCTACCGAAATCGCGGATTCGGTTTGTTGCTCATTTTTGTTTGCATAATTCTGAATGCTATATTCAATAACAAGCCACCGTCTATAGAAATATTTACATTCAGGCTGCAATTTTCGGATGCAGTTAGTTTAATTCTTTTTGTAATATTATTAATCGACATAATATCTGGCAAAATTACACCAAACCTTATTCTAAATTTATTGTTATTTTTTGGCTTTTATTGCTTAGCTTCTTTATCCATAGGTGTTTTCTACCACCATTATGGACTTGGGAAGGCGATAGGATATTTTTACCTGTATTTTTATTATTTTGTGATCGGTGGATATACATATACATATATTCAGTCTATATCTAGGTTTAACGCCTTTTACAAATTTTGGTTTTGGACCGCCATAGTTTTATGTTTTATTGCAATTATTAAATGGGGGATGATTAGCTTTTTGGGTATGTAGATAAAACATGGTACAGCCCTGATGGTGATACAAATATTAGAGTATTGAATGCCTCACAATCATTATTTCTTCTATACGCAGCAATCTTCGGAATTGTCAAACACAATTATAGGTGGGCTTACCCGGGAAATATCTTTTCTATTGGGGTTTTCTTGATATATATTTTTATTTTGCAACACCGATCTGTCTGGGTAGTCACATTATTCGCAGCTGTTTATATTATTCTAAATTACCGACAAATACAAAAATTGCTGCTAAAATATTCAATCCCTTTAGGAGCAATTACAATTCTCAGTATGCTAGTAATCTGGTCCAATTATTCGGAACAAATATCAAATTCAATAAATAATATATCAACCTTTGAGTGGCGCTTCACAAGTTGGAATGCAATGTTAAATCAAAACAACTTCATTCATACTTTTGACGTTATTTGGGGACACCCGTTAGGTTATGGTAGTACCAGGGTAGTAAACGATGTTGTTGTTGAAATACAAGCTCATAATTTTTACATCCAAACACTATGGGATGTGGGTATAGTGGAGTAATTAATGTTTTACTAATATATTTCTTGGTAGTAATCAAGAAATATCGGCCAAGTTTGGTAATTGATAGAAAATTTGTACTATTAATAGTATTGTCCCAATTAATATATTTTATCCCGTATAGTATTGATATTACTGCAGGGTTACTCCTTGGTTTGATTATTGGCCTTGAAGAAATCTCAGTTCATAAACACATTTACGAGCAACCATTATCTCAAAAAACACTGCCTTCCAATATGAACAATCAATACTGATTATATATGCGTATACTTTGGCTTGTCTCAACCCCATTAACTCCACTTACCACTAAACCAATGATCGGGTGTGGTTGGTTAGATGCTCTGAGAATTATTCTTGAGGAAAGATACCCAGATATACAATTAGGGATCGCTAGTGTTTCAACATACGAAAATCAGAAAACTATAATTAACGGCACAACTTATTACAACATTAAATATCCAACCACAGATCACAAACTTAATAGGCTAATAAATAACTGGCGATTAAAGCAAAATGATAAAAAACTACTAAATTTAATCTTCCCAACCATTAACGATTTCTCTCCAGATTTAATACATATCCATGGTACAGAATCGATGTACGGGTTATTATTTTCACAAGTAAAAATCCCAATTATTATTTCCATTCAAGGAATTTTACAAGCTTGTTACCCGTATAGTTTATTTGATATTAGCATTTTCAACTCATTGGGAAGAAAGCATTAATAAATATTATTAAAGGCATTAGCCTTTGGCATTATTCTTTGAAAATGAAGAGTAATTCTAAAAGGGAAGAAATAATTATTCGCAATAATAAAATATTCCTTGGTCGAACTGCTTGGGATAGATCATTAATTTCTATCATTAACCCTAATGCCAAATACTATTTTTCTGGAGAAATATTAAATAATATCTTTTATCAAAATGGGTGGGAATATGGGAGAACAAAACATCATGTTTTGTTTCATCTTCGGCAAGTTCCCCATTAAAGGGCACAATTACCTTACTCCGCGCTATTTCGTTGCTAGTGGAAAAGTATCCAGACATTCAACTCAGGTTAGCCGGCGATTACCCTTGGAGCGAATATACAGAAATTCTAAATAAAAGAATTAAGCGATTAAATATATCAAAACACATAATCTTTTTAGGTAGATTAAACCCTGAAGATATTTACGCAGAATTACTGAATTCACAGATTTTTATACAACCATCTTATATTGACAATAGCCCAAATGCTCTTTGTGAGGCTTTGTTAACCGGAGTACCTACAATTTCCGGTTTCTCAGGTGGAATTCCTTCACTGGTAACCGAAAATGAAACAGGAATATTATATAACGCAACTGACCCATATGATCTTGCCGGAAAAATATCAAATTTATTCGAGGACGAAATATTTATGAAGAAGTTATCGAAAGGAGCACGCGCAGCGGCATTTGAACGGCATGACCCATATAAAACTACTCAGCATCTAATTGATATATATATGAATGTATTGTTAGAAAACAATATATCTGGTTAATTTTATTAAGGCAAAATGATAATGTAACAATTAATTATAAAAAAAATAAGACCATTACTAGCAAGAAGCATAATATATTTATTATCCCTGCAAGTTTTATGACGATTAACCATAACCCTCAAGTGATCCTCCTAACTACTTCTGTTGCCTTCCCAAATGGCATGGCTCCAACTCAACGCGTCAATTTAATAGCCAGGGGTCTAACTGAAGCTGGGTTTAATGTTTCAATTTTGTGTACTCAAGTAACTGAGCGTGAACCATTTATTGAAAATAATGAAGCTAGGGGAACATATTTTGGAATAAGTTTTGAATATACAACTGGCACAACATCTCGAGCAAATAATTTCCTAACCAGGCAATATATCAGAATTAAGGGGATAATTACTGCCTTAAAAAGAATTTATCAATTCTCAAATTCTTCGATAGGTGGTTTTATTTATCACTATGGACCCAATCGAGATAATGATCTGACAAAATTATTGTATTATGGTTTTGCGAATATTCTACATATTCCTGTAATAATGGACCTACGCGAAAAACCAGGGGCATTAAAAGATAGTTTGAAGATAAAAAAATTATCAATTAACCCTCTTTATTGGGGTCACTGGGGTTGTTGTTATTTCAAAGCTACTATACGATTGGGTTTTGGAAATTAATCGAGCTAATAAAAATAAAATTGCAATTATTGAGTTACCTATTCTCGTTGATGTAAATGAACAGGGATATGTTGAATATCAAAAAAATAATCCTTATGTTTTATATGCTGGTTCGCCTTATTATGATCAGACTATTGACTATATTTTAGTTTCTATGAATTACGTTTGGCGTTTTTTCCCAAATTGTAAATTAGTAATTACTGGAATGAAACCTAACGATGTGATCAGAGATGTAATTATTGGTAAAGTGAAAAAATATGATAACGTGGATTTAGTAGGGTACCTTACTCGCGAAGAATTACTAAAAATGTATTCTCAAGCCTCCGCACTATTAATTCCACTTTTTGATGACGTTAGATCAAAGCAAGATTTCCCACGAAAATAGGAGAATATTTGGCATCATATCGTCCTATCGTTTCTAATAGCGTGGGGGAAATTCCTCGGTTCTTCGTCGATGAAGAAAATGCTTATATATGCGCTCCTGGTGATTCGGAATTATTTGGGAAAAATATTATTAAGATTCTTGAAGACCCAGCCAAGGCAAACCAGGTTGGAATAATGGGAAGGAATACCGCGAAGAATTGTTTTCATTATACTGACCAAATCAATGAAATTACCCCATTAATGGATCGAATTATTTCCACTAAAAACAATACTAGGTAAATTATTATGAATAGTATCAAAAAACTATCAACCCTCTTGAAGTACAACTTTATTTTTCGGCGCAATCTTGTTAAATATCTTAGATATTGTGGAGCCAAAATTGGGAGTAATTGTGAAATTCAAAACAATATCTCAGGCTTCGGTGTGGAACCTTGGTTAATCGGAATACGGTAATCGTGTAACTCTTGCTACAGGTGTCGTTTTATTAACTCATGACGGGAGCAGCAGGTTATTCCGAGACCAATATGAAGATATAAATCCATATGGTAATAAATTCGGAACAATTATAATTCGTGATAATTGTTTTATCGGAACTAATACAATAATTCTCCCAAACATTGAAATTGAGCGACTCAATAGTTGGGGCTGGTCGTGTTGTTACTTAAACCAGTGCCGCCAAACTGTGTATATTGTGGAAACCCCGCAAAATTTATAATAAGTTTGGATGATTATATTTTTCGATACCGCGAAAAAATGATGCCCCTAGTTTGAAAAATCGCACTGAGATGCGGTCCAGATTAACAAAAATACTCTGGGGCAAGGAAAGGTGACCTTTAAAACCCGTAATTTGTATGCCGAAAGATACTAATTCTAACATTTTCATTAGGTAATGGTGGCGCAGAGAGACAATTAGCACTTTTATTGAAATCCTTGCCACAGAGGTGGGTATGTAATGTATGGTGTTTTTCTGACGGACCATACAAACAGAATCAGTCCGACAAACCAACATCGCTGTGACTATAAATAAACGTGATTTCAGGTTTGATATTACTCCTGCCCTGAGATTATGGAAACATATTTTATTCTGGCGTCCAGATATTGTTCATTCTTGGGATTGGATGAGTACGGGGCAACAGCTTTACCTATGTGTAAGGTATTAATGCCAATAATTGATGGGTCAATCCGGTCAGGGATGGTGCCGCATAAACGCGGGGGAATCAACCGTTTTTTCATGAAATTCGTTGATAAAGTTATTTCTAACAGCCAAGCAGGGTTAGATGCTTTTAGGATCCAACCCCCAAAAGGAATGGTGATATACAATGGGTTCGATTTTGACCGCTTAGAATTATCAAAAACACCTCCCAAAGTTAAATGGGATGCTTATCTGTAATCATGACTGGTCGTATGTCGGTCAAAAAGACTACCAGACTTTTATTTCTGCTGCACGAATTATTTCAACAAACACCCGGGGAAATGGAAGTTTATTGCGGTGGGGAACGGTCCAATGAGAGAAGAAATTATTAGTTCATCTTCTGATCTACTGCGCTCTGGTGTAATTATATTTCCAGAACCCGGACTGGAAGTCATTGATTATGTTCAATCTGCAGATGTAGGTGTATTGTTAACCAATACAGCCAACCATGCAGAGGGGTGTTCAAATTCGATTATGGAATATATGGCTTGCGGGTTACCGGTCATATGTACAAACAATGGAGGAAATGCGGAGATTATCGAAAATGATGTTAACGGTTACCTGATACCGCCATTTTCAGTAAATGAGTTGAGTTTTTACAAGCTTGAATATTTTCAAACGCATCCTGGATCAAAGATTTCAATGGGTTTAAGTGGTAGTCAAAAAATTAAAAATATTTTTTCGATACCACAATATTCAAATAATGTAATCCAGTTATATTCAGAATTATTATGAAAATATTATTCGTTAATACTCGTCACTATTATGGGGGTGGTGACAGCACATATACATTCAATCTTGCGAAATTACTCATTAATAATAATCATGAGGTAAATTACTTCGCCATGCAAGATGATCGTAATCTACCAGATACCAATAGTGACTTATTTGTGCGTCACGTCGATTATCGTGAATTAAATAAACGAAAAAATCCATTGAACGATTTTTAAGGTCTTAACAACAAGTATCTACTCTAATGAAAATCGAAAATTATTCTCCAAACTCCTCGATCGGATTAAACCAGATATTGTCCATCTCCAAAATATCCATGCACATATAACGCCATCCATAATTCTCGAGGCAAAAAAGAGGGACGTGCCTGTAGTTTGGACATTACACGATTACAAATTGATTTGCCCAAATTCACACTTATTAATCGATAGAACCGGGCAAATTTGTGAAGATTGTCAAGGTGGTAAATTCTGGCATGCTGCCAAAAATCGTTGTAAGAAGGGGTCTTTTTTAGCTAGTTCAATGGCCGCATTAGAAGCATATTCACATAGTTAATGAATATTACACAATTTGTAGATAAATTTCTATGTCCATCCCAATTTTTATTATCTAAATTCCTTAGGAATAGTTATCCAAAGAATAAACTAAAGCATATCAATCTATTGTACCCGGAAAATCAATTTCACTTTTCATTACAAGATGAGGGTTATATTCTTTTTATTGGTAGACTAGATCCGATAAAGGGGTTTTTTCAGTTAATTGAAGCGGCGCGATTGGCTAGCCAGGTAAAGATAATAATTGCAGGCTCAGCAGATGAATTGTTAATTATCAATTGCCTCAATTCTCCCCCCAATGTCAAATATGTGGGTTTCTTCTAAGGGGTCTGAACTAAAGATGGTGACACAAAAAGCGAGAGGAATTGTTATGCCATCCGTAACATATGAAAATCAACCCTTTAGCATTCTTGAATCTTTTGCAAATGGTAAACCTGTAATTGCAAGTGATATTGGTGGAATGCACGAATTGTTAGCTGCTGGAGACAGGGGCATATTAGTAAAACCGAATGACGTTGAGCAATTAAAAAATGCCGCTTATATTTTTTCATAGCAACCCAGAGAAGGCACAAGAATGGGGAAAAAACGCTTTCGTCTACGCTCAAAAATATCATAACGAGGCATTTCACTACAAGTGTATATTAGAGTTATATTCCCAGAACTTTCAAAAAGCATAATGATTGAAAACATTAAAGTATATTTCCTACGTTATTATTCGAAGTGTAGAAATCCATTCGTGATTCTGTTTTTTACACAAGGGTTTTGGGCATTAACCGTTTTCAGAGTAGCGAATGCTATTCACTATCATTTTCATATACCAATCTTACGTCAAATACTTAAAGCTATTTTTGCATTATTACAAAAATTTATAGAAATAATAAGGAATTAGCATACCTTCTAAATGTACAGTAGGTGAAGGGTTATTGGTTGTCCATTTTGGGGCAGTAATAATCCATACCAATGTCTTTTATTGGTGTTAATTGCACAATTTATCACAAGGTGTAACAATTGGAATTAAACTGGAGGAACTAATTCTGGTGTTCCTATAATTGGAAATAGAGTTTATATAGGGCCGAATGCGAGTTGTTATGGTGGTAAAGTTGAAGTTGGTGATGATGCAGCGATCGGTGCTGGTGCTATTGTGACTAAGTCAGTCCCTCCACGTGCCGTTGTCGCTGGAAATCCGGCAAAAATTATATCCTATCGGGGTAGTTTTGATTACATCCAATATGATGGTATGGAAACTGATCCTGAACGTATGAAATCATTTGCTTTACGAGGGCTATAAATGGATTTATCCATCATTTCAACCTACCGCTGTAATTCTCACTGTTCCATGTGTTATGTCTGGCAGAACCCCACCCTGCCGGCGGAAGAAGTCTCATTGGCCGCGCTGCAAAAGCTGCCGGGCGGTTTCGACAACCTCAACATCACCGGCGGCGAGCCCACCCTGCGCGCCGACCTGCTTGAAATCGTCCGCATCCTGCATCCCAAAGCCAAAGTGCTCGAGATCAGCAGCAACGGCCTGCACCCTGAACGGCTTGAACCCGTCATTCGTGAGTTCCCCAATGTCAAGGTCCGCTTCAGCCTGGACGGCTTTGCAGACACCAGCGACAGCATCCGCGGCGAAAAGGACGGCTTCACCATCAAAACCGCCGGCCTCAAACGCCTGCAGGAGCTGGGCGGCACCGACCTGGGCTACGCGATCACCATCCAGGACGATAACGTTCAGGATCTTGTCAGTCTGTACCAGTTCGCCGAGCAGAACTGCTTTGAGCTGGCCACCAGTGCCCTGCACAACGGCTTCCAGTTCCACAAGAGCGATAATCTGCCTTACGACCGCCTGCGGGTTGCCAGGGAGATCGAAGGGTTGATCACATCTCAACTGCGGACAAAAAGCGTCAAAAACTGGTTCAGAGCGTACCTCAACCTTGGGTTGATCGAAAAAGTATTGGGGCACGACCGCCTCATCCCCTGCACCGCCGGAACAGATTTCATGTTCATTGACCCGTGGTCTGATGTCTTTGCCTGCAACGTCCGCCCTGATCTTAAGGTGGGGAATCTTGAGCAGCAGTCGTGGGAGGAGTATCATCCACAGCCAGAAAGCTGCTGAAATACGCGAAAAGGTGGCACAGTGCAGCCACAACTGCTGGATGGTCGGGTCTGCAAGAACTGCGATGCGCAATCCACGCTTTACACAACTGCCCAAATTGGCTCCCATGTTTTGGGTGGCCTTGAATAAGATGCGGGCGACGTTAGGGCAATCCATCCCATTTGAAAAATATGTGGATTACAACACTGTCTCTCAGGTGTTATCCACTGAACCTCGACAACATTTTCTTGAAGTTGGCGGAGTTAAGCGCACAAGCCAGCATAAAGAAGAAGCCCATTACACCCGTTTTGGTGATTTTTTCAACCGCTAACTGATAGGGAAATATTGCATATTTGCATGGTAGGTGTCAAAGGTTTGCCATTACCAGCCGGGATCGACCAGGTGGTCGAACAGATCGGCGTTAGGCTGGTTCAGCGAGGGCACAAAGTGACCGCTTTCGTGCGCCCCCACTACACTTCCATTGAGCAAAAAGAATACAAAGGCATCCAGTTGGTGCATGTGCCATCCTTCCGCACCCGCAGCCTGGATGCGCTCACCTCAAGCATATTTGCCACAGCCAGAGCGATTGCGATGAAACCGGATATTGTCCACATCCACTCACAGGGATTATCGATCTTTGCCCCTTTTCCGCGCATGTTTGGCATCAAGACCATCGTCCAGAGCCACGGGCTGGATTGGCAGCGAGCCAAATGGAACGGCCTGGCCAGCAGGATGATCAAATTTACCGATTACACCACGGTCAACTGGCCAAATGCAACTGTTGTTGTCAGCAGGAAATTGCAGAATTACTACGAGAGTAAATACAAGAAGAAGGTTCATTACATCCCCAATGGTTCTCCTGAGGTGCTCACAATGGCTCCGGATAATATCCAAAAATGGGGGTTGAACAATAAAGACTATCTATTATTCGCTGCCAGGTTGGTTCCAGAAAAATGGTGTCATGGCTTGATCAACGCATACAAACGAATTGAAAATCCCCGCATGCCGCTTGTGATCGCAGGTGATTCAGAATATGGTGACCCTTACGGGGTTGCTCTAAAGAAAAACGCTGGCAACAACATCCGCTTTCTCGGGTTTGTCACCGGTACCATGATGCAGGAATTGTATGCCAATGCTTACGCCTACGTGCTTCCATCCACCATTGAGGGGTTATCCACCGGGCTGTTGGAAGCCATGAGCTATGGGAATTGCGTCCTTGTAAGCGACATTGAGGAAAATAAGGAAGCGATCTCCGGTTGCGGTCTGACATTCAAAAGTGGAGATGAGAAGTACCTTCAAGAAAAATTGGAATATTTACTGGGTCATCCAGAAATGTTGGATACTTTTCGAGATAAAGCCAGGCAGAGAGTAAGGGAAGAATACAACTGGGAAACGATCACCGATGAGTTCATTGACTTATATACAGAATTACAAAATTAGTCGATAACTGATTAATAAGGGAAAAAATTTAGGGTCTCTGATTTTCGAATGGGGGACAACCACCAATCAGGTTCCAAATGGGGTTACCACCACCAAGCACGTTAGAATGAACAGGGGAAAAAATGTCTGAAGAGCAACTTTCCACACCATATCATGTTTTTACACCCGCCACCCGTCCCGGCGATTGGGTGCGCAGCCGCAGGGCGCTTATGTCTGCCGTCCTGGCTGGCGCCGACCTGCTGGCATTCTGCCTGGCCTGGGGGCTGGCCCTTCTAATCCGGTTTCCGCTTTTAGGGTATCCCATCCCGGCCAACTATCAAACCTACACCATCCTCGTGCCGTTCTTCCTGCTGGTCTATTTTGGGACCGGCCTCTACAACCACAACATCTCAGAGGTCGAAGAGCTGCACCGCGAATTCAAAGCCACCACCATCTACTTCCTCATCGCTGCCGCCATTCTTTTCCTGCTGCAAAAAGGTGAAAGTGTCAGCCGAACGGTCATCTTCCTTTCCTGGGTCTTCGCATTAATTTCCGTCCCCCTCCTGCGGGAGCTTATCCGCTCCACATTTGTCCGCATGGGGTTATGGGGCGAACCGGTCGTCATCTTTGGCAACGGGCGGCTTGGCAACGAAGTGTCTGCCTATTTGCGGGCGCATCCAAAAATGGGCTACAACCCGATGGGGGTGGTTGACCGCCGCAAAGTGCGCCGCGATCCCTGCGCATCCAATGAAGTGATCCACGATGCCGAAGTCTTCACCAACGGCACAAAGATCCCCGAATGGCTGAAAGGGGTGCGCACGGCATTCATCGTCACCCCCGAAACCAGCAAATCGGTGCACGATATGCTCATCGGCAAACAGACCATCCGCTTCGAGCAGCTCATCATGGTCACCAGCGCCGAAAAGACCGGCAGCCTGAATGTCCAACCGCTCGATATCGGCGGCATCCTCGGGCTTGAAGTGGGGCAGAACCTGCTCAACCGCAGCCAGCTGCTCACCAAACGGGTGATGGACCTCTCGCTCATTTTCCTCTCGCTGCCCATCTTGATGCCCTTGCTTGCGATCATCGCCATTTTGATCAAGCTGGATTCACCCGGCGGCGTCTTCTTCCACCAGGAACGGATCGGTTACGGGGGAAAAACATTCAAATTCTGGAAGTTCCGATCCATGTATGTAGGCGCTGAACAGGTGCTTTCAGAATATCTTGCAAGCCATCCCGAACAAAAAGCTGAATATGACATCAACCATAAGCTTAAAAATGATCCGCGGGTAACCCGCATTGGAAAATTTATCCGCAAAATGAGCATAGATGAACTGCCGCAGCTCATCAATGTGCTCCAGGGCGAGATGAGCCTGGTGGGTCCGCGTCCATTCATGGGGGAGGAACTCGGTTATTACGACAAGTGCTACTCGCTCTACACCTACGTCCAGCCGGGTGTCACCGGCCTGTGGCAGATCTCCGGGCGGAGTAACGTGAGCTACACCACCCGCGTCAGCCTGGATGACTATTACCTGCGCAACTGGTCCATCTGGCTGGATATTCACATCCTCATCCGAACGATCACAGTGGTCCTGCGAGGCAGGGGGTCGTATTAATACAGTTCGCAAACGACCGGCGCCAGGTCTTATCTTCCGCTGGCTGCCTGTCATCCTGTGGGCGGGGCTGATTTTCTTCATCTCGGCGCACTCCAACCCTTACAGATCCCTGATCCCGGGGCTGCTCAACTCGAACAACAGCATCGCAGTATCGAACATGGAGATCCAAACAGAGCAGGCGGGGGAAGTATCGCATGTGTTTGTGTATGTTGTCCTAGGCGGGCTGTTGATGCGGGCGTTCTCATCGCATCCAGGTAGGCATGCAATGTGGTTGGCGCTGGCTGGGGCAATCCTCTATTCATTCAGCGACGAGATCCACCAGATATTTGTTCCGCGCCGGACGTTCCAGTTGATCGACATCCTGTTGGATTCAGCAGGCGCTTTGATCGGCGTACTGCTTTATCGCTGGTTCGCAGCCCGAAAAAGCAGCATTCCAAGCCGGAAAAGCATATAATCAATGAGCACAAGACAAAACCATGAGTGAAACTTCCAATGTTCGGTATCGAATTACATGCCCTCACCTGGGGATGCTTCAGGATAAATCCACTGCGTTTTCGTACCCGACAGAAGGAAATTACTGTTTTAAATGCAAAGTCCCCACATCACCGCCTTTGTCACATCAGGACGAGTATTGCCTGACGCTAAAGCGAAATGAGTGCCCGGCTTTCTCGCAAGATAGATCCAACCCATTCCCCCAGGAGATCATCAACAAGGATAAAGGGACTGAGGAGTCGCCCTCGAAGAAGAAGCGATTTCTATGGATCTCACTTGGGCTGCTGGCAACTGTGATGGTCTCTTATGCCGTCTCCATGTATTTGCACAACGGGCAGATTGAACTTCCCTACCTTAATATCCGCGCGAAACAAAATAATACACCACTTGCGGTTGAAACTGGCGGTGAGCATATGATACCCGTCACCGGCAGTATTCAAACCGCCACGGTGATACCAACCAGCCAGACGCCGACCCCTGTCAACGAAAGCGCGCTAATCACACAGACGGATCGACCGACCCATGTGAAAACGACTGCTAAGCCATCCCTGGCAAATGTCCTGACCGGTACGAATATTACAAGTGTAGCAAGCGGCGCGACCACTTCATCCACTGTACAAAAGACAGCTACGGCTACGCGAACAACAACCAGCACCCAAACGAAAACGAATACGCCAAAGCCGACAAATACCAAATCTCCGACAATAACCCAGACACTTCCTGCAAATCCACGGGATATTGAAACCCCGATTCGGGTGGATAACCGTGAGTTCATAATCCATATGATCGCCAGCGGGGAAAACTACGATGTCTTAGCCCGAAAATATGATACGAAGGTAGATGTTTTGCTCGCCATAAACTACGAGGCACCATCCCCGCTGTGGGTGAAATCGACAATCGTCATATCACCGGGCTTGCAGGTGGATGATCCAACCATACCCGCGCTCCAGGCAGAACTGGTGACTGATGCGGTGATAGACATCGAAACGCTGGCCAAAAAATTCAAAGTTGACCCGGTATTAATGAAAAAATACAATAATTGCTCGCAGAACTGCAGCCTGGCTGCTGGTGACTGGGTTTTAGTACCTCATACACGCTAATCGCGTATCCAAACCATTTTGGAAGTTTAATATGCCCACAATTCTATTTATTTGCGCAGCAAATATGTTCAGGTCGCCGATTGCTGCCGCCTTATTGAAGGAAGAACTTGGAAAATACGCTGATCCCGATCAATGGACCATAATAAGCGCAGGCACATGGACAAAAAACGGGGAGGCGGCGCCATCCATGACGCTTCGCAAATCTCAACGGCTTGGTCTGATTGGATTGGATAAGCATCAAACAATCCAAGTGGACGCGGGGCTGATAACCGGCTCGGACTTGATCATCGTCATGGAATCGAATCAAAGAGAAGCATTGGGCAGCGAGTTCCCTTCCGGCCTTGAAAGGATTTTTCTGCTGTCAGAATTTTTGGTTGGTAATAAGTACGACATCCCCGACCCGGCAAAGCTGGGAGCTCAAGCGGAGGAAGTAGCAAACGAAATCGCTGCCATAATAAAGAGCGGGGCTGGCCGGATAATGTCCACTGCCAAAGACCTTGCATCAACGCGTATTCCAAAAGGACATTAATCTTCTCAGGCATATCATTAAGTTAGGAAGCTAAATACAACCATCATGAAAAGCCCCAAACGTAAAAATATTATTATAGGAAGCCTGGTAATACTTGGGCTCATCATCATTGCCGTTATCCTTATATATCCACGAGTCAAGGCTATAAATTCCAGAATTAATCATCTGATAAATGTAGCCGAAGAAATTTATGAAATGGCGGATACCAAAGATCTTGATATCCAACGAGGACTGGCATTGTTTGAAGGGGCCAGCGGGGATGTATATGCGATCAGGGATGAAGTCAAACCATATTATGGAATATTGAAAACGATGAGTAAAATCCCCTGGGTAGGAAAATACACATCCCAGGCAGAACCTGTTTTGGAATATACAATCAATACAATCTATGCGGTGGAAGATCTGAGGGATTTATTTGTTCCCATCATGGACAAACCGATGTATGGCAATAGAAGATCTAAACTAATTCAACAGATCAACGATCATCCAGAAATAGTATTATCGGCCGAAGAGCATCTTATCACTGCTGAATTTTTTTACGATCAAATAAATCACAGTGTGCTACCTGAAAAAATAAACAGCAAATTAATCAAGCTCAATCAGGTTCACCCAATCTTGATGGAAGCAATCTCAATATTAAAAGTTATTCCAGATATGACCGGTCAAGATAAAATTATTACATATTTAGTAATACTTCAAAATTCCGATGAACTTCGACCAACTGGTGGTTTTATCACGGAATTTGGCCTTATTCGGATGGAAAAGGGTGTGATCACCTTATTAGAATTTGAAGATTCGACAAATAGTAATTACATCTCAGAAGTAATTGAAGCTCCTGAACCGCTTAAAAAGATATTGCTTGCGCATTACTGGCTACCAAGAGATGCAAACTGGGCTCCTTCTTTTCCCGAATCCGCTAGAGAAGTTCAAAGACTATATTATTTATCCACAGGTATTAAAACTGATGGTGTTATTGCATTGACCCAAACATCCATAATGAAAGCGCTTCAATTCACCGGCCCGCTTACTGTGGATGGCGAACTTGTCTCATCTAACAACATCAACGATTATATGATCCAAAAAAAGATGGAAGCCATCCGTTTGGGAAATCCCACCGATAGAAAAGAGTTCATAACTCCACTCGCGAAAGAGATTATTAGCGCATTCGCTCAAAAAAGTGGAATGGACAATTTGATGGATATTGCACGCCTTTTCAAAGATTTGTCTGAACATGGCAACTTATTAATATTCTCAAGCAATCAGGAAATTCAAAATTTGGTACACAAGTATGAGATTGATGGATCTTTACGCCCTGGTTCAGGTGATTATTTAATGTTGGTCGATGCAAATTTGGGTTATAACAAGATTGATAAAGTAATTCAGCGCAGCATAAATTACTCAGTCGACCTTACGGATCTAAGCCAGCCATCATCAATTATTGAAGTGGTTTATGATAATCCAATGAAAGGCGATGTTACCTGCCGTCAAGCTGGTGACAAACAAAACGAAACCACGATTTCGTATCTTCCACCCGGATGTTATTGGAATTTTTGGCGCGTTTTAAGTCCCCATAATACCTCTGTCACACCGATTTCTTTACCTAGCTTTGAAGATTCCTCATTTCTGGAGGGTTATGGCTGGCCACATGAAATAGAATCATCGAATAACCTTGACCTACTAAATGAAGTCTCGGGATTATTGGTAATACCTCCTAGTACCCAGAGTTCAATTATTCTTTATCGGTTACTATCGCCGGACGTAATCCAAACCAATGGTAATACGAATATATATTGTTTAAGCATCCAGAAACAACCTGGAATCAATAAACTACCATTTACACTAGAGCTTTCTATACCTGAAAATTCCAAATTAACTTCAACTGAAATAGACACCGTGTTTGAGTATAGTAATGGGTCATGGAATTGGCAAAAAGACCTTTCAAAGCAATTAACAGAAATTTGCATATCTTTTATTAAGTAGTGAAAGTGTCAGCTGAAATAATTGATCTTCAGAATTATTAACACACTGGTGGATAAGAACGAATATCTATAGGAAGTAGAATATGATAAAAATTCTTGTTGCAGTTTCAGAACCTTTATCTAGTTCAGTAGTTTATTCTAAATTATCAATCCTATCTGATTTTGAAATTGTATGTACAACATCTGACAGCAATCAATTATTGATTGATATTATGAATAATAATCCAGATGTTGTGGTAATGGACATCAATCTTCAACCAGATTGTCGGTTTGATGTGATCCAAGCATTGAGCGCATATGCTAAATGTAAATTTCTGATTCTTGCTAATCACTCTGCTGATCCTAGAATTATCGATCTGTTGAATGCTGGGGCCCAAGGATGCATCCAGAAAACAGTGGATGATGATTATCTTCCCCAAGCAATTAGAGATCTCTCGCTAAATAAATCGCCTGTTTCACCAAATATTGCATGCACTTTACTTAATTATATCCGTTCAATTAACAGACAGGATAATTTTGAAGAAGTTACATACTCTCCTCTTTCACATCGGGAGGTAATGGTACTCCGTCTTTTATCTGAAGGGCTGCCAAATAAAGTGATTGGAAATGAACTGGATATTCGTGAACGCACAGTTGAAGCCCACGTTAGAAATATACTTAAAAAATTAAACGCTACAAACAGAACTCAGGCAGCTTTTCTTGCCACTAGAAATGGGTGGATCTCAATTAATAAGTAATATTACTTAACATTGATCTTTAAATAAGTAAATTTGGCTACCAAATAATCAATTTTTTTCTTGCATTTTATTACAGATTACTGGATAATTATCTAGTACAAAATTATACATTTGTAAGTTCGAGGAGAAGTTCAATGAACAAGAAAATCATCATAATGGTTATCATTCTATTCTTAGCAACTGGAATATTTAGCAATCAATGGAATGTTGTAGATGCTCAAGGCACCATTCCACCGGTTGTACCTACAGCAGTAATAGTAACACCTGTCATCCCCGTTACTGGTGGAGTTACAAAAACTATTTCCTGTAGTGATCCAAGTCTCCTGATCATAGATGTGGCAAAAGTTGAATTTACACCCTGCCCAAATCCGAGCATTCAAGCTTCCATGATCGTATTAACAGAAACGGATCTCAAAATACTTCCTCCTCTTAATTATTTTACAGAGGTTTTTCAAGTTACGTACGATCCAAGTTATAAAGGGAAGATTCTTGTTGGCGTTTATTTGGATGATACAGAAAAATTAGAATTAAAGAAAGATTCTGACCTTGGATTGTATTGGTATAACGCCTCAACAAGTAAGTGGGATCGGATAATTGCATTTTTAGAAGATGATTATTTCACAGCTGAAACCGATCGCCCAGGAATCTATACTGTTGGCAAAATAAAGTAATACTATGCTGTTATCTGGAAAATCAAAAAGTGGGTATTTTGCCCACTTTTTATTTTTAATAAAGCGGTTGGATATATTAATTTGTATATCAATATTTATTTTTACTCTCATATTATTCGAGAGCATGGCACCAACCTTGCTGAGCTCAGCTAACTTTGGCTCTGATGGCGGTGACTATTTAACTGCTGTTTTAACAAATGGTATTCCTCATCCCACTGGATACCCAATCTATCTAATCATATCGAGTTTTTTTCAAAAATTCTTCAGTAACACTCACGTTTGGCGGCAAGTCCAATTATCAATATTACCCGGAGCCCTTTCGGTATTACTACTTTTCGTTCTATCGCAATTTGCCGGAAAGAACGTAAAAACATCTATTAATTTGTTGACAAGCGCGCTGAGTGCAATATTTCTAGCCGTATCACCTCTCTTCTGGTCACAAGCAGTAATTATTGAGGTATATTCACTCAATGCGTTCTTCATTTGCTTAGGATTATTGTGGTTCGCACTCATCACGAAAAATTGGCAGTCAAATCTCAAATCAAGACAAGTTGTGATATGTTTACTTTCGTGGATATGCGGTCTAGGAATCGGAAACCACACTACTTATATTTTTATATTTCCACTTGTTATATACAATTTCATTAAGTTACATAGATCGGGTATGAATAAAGTCATTCTTTTATTCTGTATTTTTGGCTGGTTTTCTGGTCTGTTCTCTTACATCATTCTACCCTTTCGCGCAGCATCGAATCCTCCTGTAAATTGGGGGAACCCGTCATCACTCAATGGCTTTTTCTGGCTGGTTACTGGAGGTGATTATGGACAAAATTTTTTTGCTATTCAACCACTCGAGTATATATCTCGTATTGGTGCTTTTATTAGTTTAATAAAGGACCAATTTGGATATTTAGGATTCAGCATAGGGATAATTGGATTACTATTTCCATCAGGCAACAAAATCCTTAGATTTTCAACTATCTATTTGTTTTCAATATTTTCGATTTTTTCAATAGGTTATAAAACAAATGATTCGTTTGTTTACATCATTCCTGGATTAATTTGTTTTTCTCTTTGGATAGGCTGGGGAATAGCTTTTCTATTGAAGCTTAATTTTGCGAATATTAAATGGGGAATGATTTCATCTGCATTACTCGTCCTCAATTTGATTTTCGTAATTCCTGACAGGTATAATACGATTAATCCTCAAAATGGGGATCTCGCAAATTATGCTGAACAATCATTATCAAATTCTCCTATTAACGCAATCCTGACACCAAATACCGACGGAGAAACTTTTGCTTTATGGTATTATCAACACGGCCTTGGTCTTAGGAAAGACGTTGTAATTATATCCAAAGGTTTGCTCAAATATGATTGGTACAGAGACCAATTAGAGCAACAATATCCAAACGTTTCAATATTGTATTAACTTGAAATTTTTATATATCATTGGACCATATTTTTCCCCGTAAACCATTATGGTAAACTAAATTTTATTGGAAACTAGTGGAAACTAGACTTATGAGTCAATTATTTACTGC
>CAWENA010000003.1:0-292500 GCA_963810385.1 uncultured Chloroflexia bacterium
TGATTTTGAAGCACAGTTTTCGTGCTCCCAAGCAGAATCCACGCCCTCCCACACGCCATTAACGCAAACCGTCGGGCAGCGCTTATCGAAGAGGATGAAGGACGAGGAAAATGAATAAAGCAACTAGAATCAACGTGGCAACTTTGGGAACGATCTTTGGAATCTCTGGGATGAACCATGGCTTCTTTGAGGCTCTTCAGGGGAATATACCCACGGGCGGCTTATTTATCTCTGCTATTGGAGAAGCTCAGAAGATGTGGCCGCATGGAAATGAGCCCGCATTTACACTTCTCCCCAGCTTTTTGCTGGCAGGTATCTCCGCGATGATTGTGGGCTTTGCCATCATCCTATGGTCGCTCGGTTTCGTTCACAGGAAAAATGGACCGACAGTCCTCATCCTCCTCTTCGTTGTGCTTCTTTTGGTTGGGGGAGGAGTCGCGCAGATCTTATTCTTCCCATTTATCTGGCTTATTGCTACTCGCATCAATCAACCGCTAACCTGGTGGCAAAAGATTCTGCCAATCAAGATTCAAAAGCCGCTCGCCAGATTATGGCCCAGTTCCCTGGCAATCAGCGCAGGACTGCTTGTGTTTGTTCTCGTAATTGCCACCACCGGATTTTTACCCGGGGTGGAGGACTCGGAAGTAGTTCTATCAATTATGCTGTTTTGCCTTGGGCTGGAAGTAATAGCTCTTCCATTGACTTTCGTTACAGGATTTGCGCGTGATATTGTTTTGGAACCCAACATCGCGTAGTAGTGAGAAGATGTGCCACCGAAAAATTAAGAAGCTGCCCAACACAGCGTCCCGAAAAACATCGGGGTAATGCACCCGACAGGTGGGATTTTTCCTGCCAAAAGGAGCTGATCCTGTGCTCGAATTTTTTCCGTCAAATCGGGTTCATCTCGTCCCACCCACCTGCGGGTATCCCCTATGGGGACGATGTCGCAAACCGTTAGATTTCCACTCTCACCGCTGCAGCGCGGACCGTGGCGGATGTACGGCTACCCACAGGGCTCCCTTCGGTCGCAAGTTCCGCCCGCTTCTTTCCGGTCTGCGGTCGATTTGGCTAACTATTCAGATGGAGGAACACTCTTATTAGGGTACGTTCCTTTTAATAAGGAGCAAATTGCAGCATATCAAGAGAATGAAATGCAACTTTTACTACTGGCCAATTATCACAACACCTCTGTTTATTATTTTTTCAAAGTACCCAGGGCAGGAATATCTGCAATAAGCCTGCATCGGAACATAATACCCATAAGCTGGTTCCGTCAAATCCAATGCTATCAATATATTCACCAACTTTTAGTTCGCCTATTTTTTGGCCGGTTTTACTGTCGAAATAATATAACAATCCTCCTGCTTCAACCCAAACCATCCGGTCATCAGCAGTAATATTTACATTTCCGTGGTCGTAAATTTCACTGGTTACGTCGATGTGAAACTCCGGTCGGTCGGTCTTGTGAATACCATAACCGTCCAAGTAATACGCTCCGTTATCAGATAATAGTGTGCAACCAACCACACCTTTCCATCTGCCAGGGCCAGTGGGTTACCTAACACACCAGTGCCAAGGACACCCGAATTGTTGTTATCTTTATGCTCCATTGGGTCATTCGCGTTTACAAGCCATAGATCATGCCCGCAACCATCGCACCAGCTGCCGGTGATCCACATCCACTTCTCGCCATCATAAACAAAATGAGCCTCGCTGGGTAGACCATTTGGCAACGACAAATACTCAAGGGTTTCAGTATCAACCATTCCAAAATTGACCCATATTTTTCCCGGCGATCTCCCAAGCTGCGTCGGAGCTGTGCCATAATCCCCTTCATCGGAAATGGGAATTATCTTCAAGACCTTACCTTGGGGTAATTCGATCACATAGAGGATTTCCGCTTGATTTGGATCATTGATGCTGGCAAGTACCCACAATCTGTTGGATTCGAACTCAATGTCAAAAAACACCTTTGCTTCGATCCCCGTTATAGTCATTACAAGCTCCCCGGTCTGCGGATCCCATTGCTGCAAGCCTGAGAACAATGTACCCGTCCAGATTTGTCCTGGTAATGCAAGCATCGCCCCGGAACCTCCTCCAAGATTGTTTGGAATGTCTGAAACCACAATGCTTTTATAGATGGTTGGTTCAGTTGGTGAAGGTGTCTGGATTGGGGTAATTATCGCTGTTGGTATTGGTGCATCAGTAAGGGTGGCCTGCGCGGTTGGAACAATCTCAGATATCACTTCGACTTGGTGTTGGATTTCCGGATGTTGAAATGAGTTGGGCTTGAGAGCTGCAAGAGATAATGCCTATCCCGAATATGAACACACTGAATATGATCGGAATTTTGTTTCTTATCGTTGATTTCATTAATTATTCCTTTTCTCCTCTAGCTACATTGAGTTGTCCAGTGGTTATCCGCCTTATGGTTTGCTGGAATAAATACTACATTTGCATTTAGGTAATGATCCATTAGTTGAATCTTAACTCATATTCCCATATTCGCATTAATGCAATGAAGATAAAATGAGCAGTTGATGTGATTGACTAAATATTTAAACAGCTTACTTCTTTACCCTACCTCAAATTCAAATTTTTAGACAACCAATCTCACCCGATCCGCACGGACCGAGTCGTATTCACAGGTAAACACAGGGCTCCTTGTTGCTTTGAAGGGAGGGATTGCTATAATTAATAGGGTGGGGAAATGAGCAAGCTTGACTGAATGGGTTGGTTTTCCCCAGAGGATCAAAACTGACATTAGTGCATTCAAAAGGGAATGCAACATACGAACTGTAAACCAAGGAAAGCCATATGGAAATTATTAAACTGGATCCCAGACAAAAGAAAAGAGCATCTGAAGTTGTTGCAGCGGCTTTTTTTGATTACCCAATGTTCACTTTTTATTTTCCGGATCCTAAAAAGCGAGCTCGGGTCCTGCCATGGTACCTGGGAAACGTGCTGAATTGTGCACTACGCTACGGAGAAGTTTATACAACCGCTGAGATTTCAGGCGTAATTTTTACTTTGCCTCCTGGCCATACGAAGATTTCCCAGACTGAGTATATTCAAAATGGTTTTTTACTTACGCCTTTGCTTTTAGGATTTCGTGATTATGTGCGGTCACAGGAATGCGAAAAGTTCGTTGCAGATACGCACGAAAAGATTATGGGTGATCGCCCCCATTATTATTTGTGGGGATTAACGGTTGATCCGAGCCAGAAACGAAAGGGAATAGGAACTGCCCTGCTAAGGCCAGTTATCGAAAAGGCGGATGTCGAAAACAAGCCAATTTACCTGGAAACGCATGACGAAAATAACGTTGCATATTATCAAAGGCTGGGTTTTTCCCTGGTTCACACAGACATGCTTCAAAAATTCGATCTTGCAATTTGGTGCATGGTGAGGGAACCAGTCTAAAAGGTGTGTCAGAGTTGTTAATTGGTGAATCGAATCCAAAAGCCATCCTCTTAAAAGGTCACCCTCATCCTCCCCCGCGCGGACCGAGTCGTAAATTCGGGTACCCACAGGGCTCCTTTTGATCTTAAGTTCCGCCTGGTTTTGAGTCGGTAAGGATCAAGCATAAATGATGAATCGCCCTCCATTTTCGGTTGGCATTTTTTTATTATGTGACATAATTATTGCGCCTCAAGAATCTGTATAATTAATGGTCAGGCTTTGCTTCCGTTCGATAAGATTGCTAAATGACTCATAAAAATACTGCACTAACAACTGCTGTCTTTTTCTTCGTGATCTGGCTTAGCATCTTATATGCAGGAGCAGATCACCCACCACCATCAGGGTTCATTCTGGTCATCATTTTCGACTTGGTGGCTTCTTTGATTATTTATTTTCGCGTGCCTGTTTACATTGAATGGCAAATAACCCACAAAACTAATCGCCTCTTACAGGTTGGCCTTGAAGGTTTCCTTGCAGGAATTGTAATTGCATTAATTACAGCTCTGACCTCAAGTGGAGAGCCAAGTGTTACACTGACACCGATTGATAAAATTATTTGGTTTGCTGTATTAGGAATAGTTGGTGCAATAAACGCAGTATTGGTTAATTATTTTAGTATATTTATTTCAAAGGTATTTACAAAGTTTAATCGGAATACCTAAGCAAATTATTTACAATTGTTTGATAGTTTCCTCTACATTCAGAAACATCACGGCGGAATCGGCTCTTTTCTGTGTTGCGATATTGCATTTTATCGTCAAACACCTAACAATCCGTGCACCTGAAGTTGTTGACTATCGCCCGCGCCGATATCCCCCTATGGGGACGATGTCGAAACCGTTGGGCAGCTCTCTACTTAGACTGTCACAGTTTTTCATTTTGTTGGCTGGTTGGAAAGGTAAATTATGATTACAACTTCTACATCCAATGACGATACATTTATGAGAGAAGCACTCCAAGAAGCAGAAGCCGCTCTAAAAAGGGGAGACAGACCAATTGGCGCGGTAATTGTGCATAATAATCATGTAATCGCGCGAGCGTCTAATACATTTGCAACTGGGAAGAGCGATATCGCTCATGCTGAATTGAACGCGATTCTTTCATGTTCAGCCTTCCTTCAACAGTACGGACATGATTGCTTCATCTACACGACCTGCGAGCCCTGCGTAATGTGTTTAGGAGCAATCATCATGGCTAACATTCGAGAAATTGTTTTCGGGATGCCAGATAACTACATTCACGGAAGGTTAGCAATAAATGCTATTCCTAATATCAAAAAGCGTGTACGCAGGTATACTGGCGGAGTGTTGCAGGAAGAGTGCGTAGCATTGTTTCGCCAGTTTTCAGAAGAAGAAACTACTTCTTGTTTACAAGGCACATTGAAATAAGTGAAACCTGGCGGTATTCGAGCATTAAGCCTGGATGCGATCAATACAGCCATTTGCTATACTTAAGATACTCTTGAAGCACAACTTTCCTGTTCCCACGTGTGCCCCCTTGCACCACCCGCATGGGCAGGTGTGTGGAATTGTGGGAATGTCTGTCCCGGGAGAGGAGATACTTTATGTATCGGGTCAGTAAACTGAAGACCGTTGGCCGAGTAGTATCTCTGGTGTTTCTGCTGGTGACAATGATGGGTCCCTGGTTTGCCGACAGCCACCCCACGAGAGAGGAGACCTGCTCTCATCCGCTTGTCTGGTTAGGTGATGGTTATTGCGCCTGCCTGGTATCCTTCACAGCATTTGTGGGTGATGTCATTTCAGGCCAAAGTTCGCTGTGGGTGATCTGCCTGCCACCAGCGCTGCCTGTTCTCAGTTCATTGCTTCTACTCCTGATCAGCCAGCGCCGGTGGCTGTGGATCAGTCATTTGACAGCATGGGGGCTAGTTGCCATTTACTCGCTTCTTTTGTTTTTCGGGCTGTGGTTTTCGAACCGGGCACTGGTTTTATGGGGTGTCGGGTTCTGTGGAGTGTTGGCAATTGCCGTACTTGCAGGAGAAATAATGGTATGTAAATCAACAAAGCTCAACGAATCACCGTGAGGTTGTATTTACGCCTGTTTGCACCGGTGTTCGGTGAGCCCCTCCAAAGCAAACCTGTGCGTGATATCATGCCTGGTGTGAAACGTGGTGGAACCCCACCGATGGCGCGGTTATAACCGCAGTTCTTAATCCTTTTTCAAAACCATCATCGCCAGCTGTGATTGTCTCCCGCAAGATCCTCGCGGCCATGGATGCTTTATTTTGTGCCTTACATATTAATGACTTACGCGAATTAGTGTTTTGATAGATTAATCAAAATTCGAAATTTTTTCCAAAAAGAGCTTTGCTTTGCGCCTTTGCGAGAGATAAGGTTTTTAATCTTAATAATCAATCCTTATCATAGTCTTTCTTGAGCATCTCGATGATCTCTTCGAGAGAGAGGCCGAGGGTTTTGTAATACTCCATGTCTTTGGCGAGTTTTTCACCTGCCAGTTGGCTGCGTTTGGCGTCCAGGGCGTTTGGCTGAAGAGGAGATACGAAACAACCTTTGCCGGCCATGGTGTAAATAAGTCCCGTATGTTCCAATTCTTCCCAGGCGCGTTTGACCGTGATCACGCTGATGCGCAACTCTTTGGCAACCGTGCGGATGGGCGGCAGGCAGGTTTCACTGGGCAGCAGGCCTTTGATGATCTGTGCGCTGATCTGTTCAAAGATCTGTTGATAGATCGGGTCCCCGGAGGTGTTGGAAATAACAATATCCATGCGGGTTTACAAATCCACTTTTTCGAAGTTGGCTGCCGATTTGCGATAGGTCAACCTTAGCGACAGGGCAAAGATAAGCATGCCCGCGATCAAGATGGGGAATTGGTACCTCGCCATCACCGGATCGGTGGTATCCAAATGTGTTTTGAGGAAAGGGATCATCTGCACAGCCAACTCAACAGCGACTACATAAATGGACACGGCGATACTGGCGAAAATCAGGGGGATACCCACTTTGACGGCAGTCTTATAGAAAAGCGGAAGATAAATGGCGTTGAAGAGAGCGAACATGATCAAGACCAGGCCGAAGAAGGCCATGTTTGCCTCAATCCCGGCCATGTTACCGGCGGCGTTGGGGTTGATGCGGATGCCGATGATGGCAAAGGGGATGCCGATCGCGAGCTGCAGCAGTTCGACGATGGCAACGGTGAAGACACGAGATTTTAACCACATCACTTTTTCTAACCGGCTGGGAGGCGGTGAAAAAGATATCCTTGTTTTCTCTGGCGGACAGGAATATGAAGAAGATCCCCAGGCAGGTATAGACATAAGCCACGTAATAGGGATAAGAGGGGATCATCAGCATCGCACCAATTGCCATAAACAGGTAGGTGGTCGGGTGCAACGCCAGTTTGATTTCTTTATAAAGCAGTGCTTTCATAATTCTTTACTCCTTCTCGATATGGATCATGATGGATTCGAGGTCCGAAGGGGCGACCTCCAACCCGTCCGCAGCAGGCAGGTCAAAAGTGCGCAAGAGAGCGGTGAATCCAAAGTCATTCTTCTTGCAGCCGATCAGTTTGGGCAGCAGGGTTTCGGTGAGCTGTGCCCGGGTGCCTTTGACGATCTTATAAGAAGTTACCAGGTCTTCTTTGGAGGTGCTGGCGATGATCTCTCCATTTTTGATGTAGGTAATGAAATCAGCGCACTTTTCGAGATCGGAGGTTATCTGCGTGGAGAAGAGGATGCTACGATCGCTGTTCTCGATCAGTTCCTGGAAAAGTTCAAGCAAATCGTCCCGAGAGACGGGGTCCAGGCCACTGGTGGGCTCGTCGAGGATTAAGAGGCGGGCATTATGCGAGAGGGCTAAAGCCAGAGCGAACTTGACGCGCATGCCATCAGAAAGTTCCTTGACTGTCTTGTCAGGGTCGAGATCAAAACGTTGGAGGTAGCCGATGAAGGCACCGGCATCCCACTCGGGGTAAAAACGGCGGGTGACATCGGCGATGGCCGCAATTTTTTTCGTTGGATAATAGGACACCTGGCCAAGAACCAGCCCGATCTGCTGCTTGCAGGCAAATTCTTCGGCAGCGAAATCCTTGCCCAGTACGGTGACGGCCCCAGAATCGGGGTGGACAAGGCGCATGATGGATTTGATGGTTGTGGTCTTGCCCGCGCCGTTGCGTCCGATGAAACCCATGATATAGCCCTGTTCGAGGCTGAAGGAGACGTTTTTAAGGTCGAACTTGGGGTAGTGCTTGTAGAGGTTCTGAACGGATAGAATTTCCATTTATCTTAATACTCCTTCCTAACTGTATATATCGTATATACACAATATAACGCGGAGTGAAAGCGTTGTCAAGAGGTGAATATAGATGTTGATGCGCGATTCAAATTCGCACCCCTCCTCCACTCGCAAAAATTGTCCCGATCGCGCCGGTAATATCAACCCCTAAGCGAAGTTGAGTTGGGTCTCTCCTCTCATCGGAACGAAACGGAGACCCCGATGTTTCTTCTCGACCCCATTTCGACCACCAGGTCCCCGACCTCTTCGCAAAGCACTGATACCGCAAGGATTATTTGCAGCTTCAAACTTCCAGCCTGGGCGCAATCAATGCGGCTATTTGCTATACTTAAGGTCCTTTTACAATCATAGCGTACACTGCTCTCGCTTTTACCCTTTTCCACTAATGCCAAGGGCAGGTGTGAGGTGCATGGAAGGCAAGCAGAATTCGGGCGTGCCCTGAAGTGGAAGAAAGCTTTCCGGCAGGTGGCTCCTGAGCCATTCGCACGATTTGTTGAAGGGATTAGTATTAAAGGTACTACTCACAAAAGGAGATTCAGTATGGCTCACTTGATCTACTCGGCAATCTCGTCACTCGACGGCTACATTGAGGACGCGGACGGCAATTTTGATTGGGCAATGCCAGACGAGGAAGTGCACAGTTTTATCAACAACCTCGAACGGTCTGCCGGTACTTACCTCTTGGGACGTAGAATGTATGAAACCACGATGGTCTGGGAGACCGACCCCACTTTGGCCGCTGATACTGAAATCACGCGCGACTTCGCACAGATATGGCAAACAGCTAACAAAATTGTGTACTCCAGGACATTGGGGATGGTATCCACCCGCAAAACACAGCTTGAGCGAACCTTCGATCCGGAAACAATCCGGCAATTGAAAGATTCTGTCGAACAAGATATTCTAATTGGTGGTCCTGAGCTTGCTGCCCACGCCTTTCGATCAGGGTTGATCGACGAGTGTCATCTGTTCCTCACACCGATCATAATAGGAGGTGGAAAACAATCCCTTCCTGACAACGTTCGTCTGGAGCTTGAGCTTATGGATGAGCGCTGCTTTGGCAATGGAACAGTTTACCTCCGTTATCGAATAAAGTAGCGAAAAGCCACTTAACACCACATGGTTTGTCAGGATAAGTCATTGATGCTCACGTTTGTCCCCTTGCACCACCCGTAAAGTCAGGTATACGATAAAGAGCCGTCAAGAGGAGTCTACGCACGCCTCGGCGCAAGTTACACAAAACGTTGGGCGCAATGCAAGGAATAGCATAAAATCATCTTGCTGATACTATATCAACCTACCATGAGGAGTAAAAATGGGAAATCTAACCTTATTTATGCATATATCACTTGATGGTTTTGCATCTGGAATAAATGGTCAGATGGATTGGATCCATGTAGATGAAGAAATTTTCGATCATGGTTCAGAAAGAATATTTGCATCAGATATCGCATTATATGGAAGAAAAACATACCAACTCATGGAAAGCTATTGGCCATCCGCGGCAGACCAACCGAACCCGACAAAACATGATATCGAACATTCAGAATGGTACAAACACGTAAGAAAGATTGTCCTTTCGAAATCGTTGAACGAAGAAAACCTGATCAACACCCAGGTCATTAGCGAAAACCTGGTTTATGAAATCAACAAACTCAAGCAAAGCACAGAAAAAGAGGTTCTGATCTTCGGCAGTCCGACTGCCGGGCATGCATTAATGGCAGCGAATCTTATTGATCGTTACTGGTTCAATATAAATCCTATTCTGCTCGGGAACGGCATTCCTGTTTTCAAAGATTTGAAGAATATAACCCAATTGTCCCTTATTAACACAAAAGTATTTTCTTCTGGTGTGGTTTGTTTGAACTACACCAGAAAAACCTAACTATGGCAGTCTCTGTTCGAACCTATGTGCACACAACCCCTCGAAGCAAGGACGGGGGCTTATGCTCTCGCCGGTCTCCCGACCGAGCGCGGAGTTTTGCCCGTAAGGTCTCCGGCGTATTCCCGAAGCGGTGATATCACAAGGATTATTTGCAGCTTCAAACGTCCAACCTGATCGCAATCAAGGCGGCCGTTTGCTACCCTTGGGATGCTGTTATAACCGAAGCGGTCAATGGTCCAAAACAGAACCCGCTGAGGGCAAGCTCAACGAAGGATAGTGTTTATTGTGATGATGCTTTATATTAAATACTTAAGGAATTAAAACGATGACAAAAAATAAATTACTTCGAATGGACAATGTTGGCATCGTGGTAGAAGCCCTCGATGAGTCTATCACTTTTTTCACCGAGCTTGGCTTGAAGCTTGAAGGGCGGGCTACAATCGAAGGAGAATGGGCCGGTCGCGTCACCGGATTGGGCAGCCAGCAAGTCGAGATTGCCATGATGGTCACCCCGGATGGGCACAGCCGGCTGGAGATCTCTCGATTTCTAACCCCGCCTGTAATCGCCGATCACCGGAACACTCCCGTGAACTCTCTCGGCTACCTGCGTGTCATGTTCACAGTGGACGATATTGACGAAATGCTTGCCAGGCTTCGCAAGCTCGGTGCGCAGCTCGTTGGCGAAGTGGTTCAGTACGAGGACTCGTATCGGCTCTGTTATATCCGCGGACCCGAAGGAATTCTTATCGGACTGGCAGAACAACTCGGCAATAAATGAGGAGAGGATGTTTTATATTATATCTTTTCGCGCTGGTGTGCACGATATCAGCCCTGGAGTGAATCGGAATGGGAAGCCTCCCCGAATATTGTGGAGGGGGTGCTTCGGGGCATGGTTTTGAATGTGATGTCGCCCGCAAGCTCCGCCCGGATGAGAATAAATGCGGGAAAGTTAATATTTCTATGATTCATATTGGGGATAATTGGTAAAATTGCAGCATACCATTATGCCATAAACTTATAGTTAGCAGCACATTGTGAAAATATATATGACAAATACACATCAAGAGTTCCTGGTAAATTTTTATGATAATCGCAAGCCGCTAGTTGAGGCAATACTTTCAACCATAAATGAGGAGTTGCCCATTATTACCGGGACGATAAAGTGGAATGCACCAAATTTTTGTTATAACGGGAAAGATCGTTTGACAATTATGCTTCACAAAAAAGACCGGGTTAGTCTTATACTTCACGCCGGAGCAAGACCGAAAGAAGACAAAAAAGCACCACACTTGTATTCGGATGACACAGAATTGCTTGAGTGGAACTCTAATATACGTGCCACAATTTCGTTTTTTGATCTTACCGATTTTTTATCCAAAAGAAATCTTTTCAAGAAAGCAGTAAAGCGTTGGATCGAAGAGACAAAAGATCTTTAATTCCAAAACATGCAATTTCTTAAATATAGAGCTCTGTGAACAAATACAAGTCTTTATGATGGACTGCTTGATTATATATTAATGGTTAGAAGAGAAAGGATAATCACTACGTTCAACCCGAAATGGTCGCTAAAGCTGTTACAGAAATGGGGTGGGATTGCCTCATTCATGATGTCAATTGCTTTTGTAGCTTCGTCAATTATCTATTTAACGGGTAACTTGCAGGATGCGCTTGGTCCATTCACCTATTCCCTGGCCGATTTTCTCTACGGTCCCGTGTGGGCAGCCAGCTTAATTACCGCAGTTTTTGCAATTCGGGAGCGGATTAGTGAGGCTGCTCCGCGCCGGATGAATCTTGCCCTGATTGCCTCTTTCGCCGCGGCATGTGGGTTTGTGGTGGTCGCCAGCATTCGCTCTTCCAATCGCAATTACCATTTAATTCACCCCGAAATGCATCTGGAATCTTCTGAGGTGGTTCTCACTGTGTGGTCAACCCTTGTGGCAGGGGCAATCGGCGCAGCATTTCACTTTTTGGGGTGGGCGTTGTTGCTGATTGGGTCTGCAGGCTGGACATCCATGCTAATTCCACGGGTGTTGAGCTCGATCTATTTGTGGGCTGGAACAATGTGTTTGCTGGTCTTTCTACTCCCAGATTTGGAGCCGAGCGCCATGGCACTGATCGTGATTGCGAGCATCTGGCAAGCATTTCTACTTATAAAAGGCGAGCCAGCCGGTAAATCACGTTCCTAGCGCACCATTACAATCGCACTTGGGTATAACATAGTAATTCACCACAAATTTCCGGCATAAATTTCTCAAGAATATATCCATTAAAGAAGCATTTGACAATATCAGGGAATTTGCTGCTCAAATAATTGGTTCGCGCCGGTGTGCACGCAGCCTCCCCGAAGCGATGCTGAACGGGACCTCATAGTGCGTCGGTGCGAAGAAGAGATCCCGATGGTTTTTTTGAGTCGTGGCTTTGAATGTGATAGTAACAGGCAAGCTCCGGGCGGATTGCAATGAGTGCGTGATTATGGTGTGCGTTTACCACAAACTTCTACCCATCGCGCACTGTACTCCCTTCGGTCGTAAGATCCGCCCGATCGTTCAAGCCTGGTGCCCGGAGAATATCATTTCTTAAACTTAATCCACCGAAGGATCCAATTTGGTCAGGTTGTGAAATATATCCGGTCGGGTTGTCTCCTGAAATTGGAATCGCTGGCGCGGCCCGGATTCCATTATCAGGTTTTTTTTGTATAATATATCCATTCAGATTATCACAGAAAAAGAAAAGGAGTATCTCATCGTGGCGATTTCAAAATCAGGTTCCCTTCGAACATTCGTAATCCTAACTTATTTGCTTTTCTGGGTGTTATTTTCCGTAACAGGATTGACTGTATATCTAAAAGCCCCCGAAATTGTGCAGACAGTAATGCAAAATGTTTGTGCCTGGACATCAACCTTTGTCTTAATAATATGGTTTAAGAAGTTTTATCCAAATGAGACCATAAAGGGATATTTAAAAAAGCAATTTCGAAAAACAACTGTCAAAAATTTTGCTATACCTACACTTATTCAGATATTATTAATTACTTTGGCCACGATTATCTTTTACTCCATTAACGGTGAGCCGTTCAAAAATATTACTTTTATAAAAACTGCAGCAATATTACCCATGGTCTTGATCTTCATTACATCAGGACCTATGGGGGAAGAGCTTGGCTGGCGCGGATATGCCCTTAATGAATTTCAAAAAAAGTATAACCCCTTGATCTCATCTTTATACATCGGTTTACTATGGGGTTTTTGGCACTTCCCATTATGGCTTATTACTGGCCTCACAGGGTATGATCTGGTTTTCTATAGCGCTTCGTTCATGCTAGGTATCATCAGTTTTTCCGTCTTTGTAACTTATTTCTATAACAAGAAGAAAAATATACTTGTTGCAGTATGGATCCATTTTCTGTTTAACATGTTGCTGCAAATCGTCATTATTGAGGATTACAGATTTATTCTTGTTATCTCATTAATGTATATGGTTTCCTCAATTTGCATCGTGTTGATCAAACGGAAGGATATGTTATTCATACAACAGGAAGAAACCATTCAGTCGCTTCAACCCGGATCAGGTGGCTAAGTCAGCACCTTATTCTTATCAAACCTAGCTCAATTGTGATTAATGGTCACTCGCTAGATCTGACCGGACTAGGAATCGTGCTTTGCAAAAGCAAACTGTTTGGTGTATTTTCCATTCCTTTTGTGCTATGAATTACGTGATAATTATTGCATTAATTACATTCCAACCAAGTTGATAATCTCAAACCCATAGAAAGGTATGTGTCGGATGAATCTAGGCGAAATGCGAGTGGATAGTGCGATTAAGCAAAAAAAGGGATTACATTTTATTTTGGCGTCGGTCATTATTTGGAGCGCTGTATTAGTTGTGCATTTAACCACATTGAATATTTTGGCAAAAAACCTTCTTACGTTTTTCTTTACAGCGCCTCTTATGCCCCTGGCATTTATGATTTCAAAAATAATTAAAGTGGATTTTACAAACAAAAATAATCCACTGACTGATTTGGGAGTAATTTTTTCAGCAAATCAAATACTATATTTGCTGATTGCGATGTGGATTTACAATGCTGTTCCAGAAAAAATGGTAATGATATTAGCAATGATATTTGGAGCGCATTTGTTGCCATATGGCTGGCTTTATAAATCAAAAAGTTACATTGCTTTATCTATTATTATTCCAGTTGCTGCTTTTATCATCGGGGTTAATTTTCCACCATATTTTGTTCCAGGATTTATGATACCGGTAGAAATTGTTTTCAGCCTGCTATTAATATATGAGGTCAAGAAATTACCCGTCATTATTAAAGGTGATTGAGGCGAAATACACAATGTTGTCTGTCACCTAAAATCGGCCAACACCGGCTCCATTTGACCTACCCGTTCGCGCCGGTGTTATTATCCTTCCAGCGAATTGGAGAACCCGATGGTTTTTTCGGGGCGTGATTCTGTCCGTCAACTCTCCTTTTTTGTGGTATCCCGGCAGGTGTTATAAGAGGCTTCGAACGTCCAGCCTGGCTGCATTTAGGAAAGCTATTTGCTATACTTAGGTTACTTTTGTAACATAAGTTTTCTTCTCCCACGCCTGCCCCCTTGCACCACCCGCAAGGGCGGGTGTACAACACAGTGCAGGTAAACAGATTCTATGCCCATCTAACACTTGAGATATACCGTTAATCCAATCTGGAATTTAGGTATCCCTTGAGAATATGATTTCTAAAAGGCTTTATTCGTCCACAGATATTCTTACACTTATCGCGATAAGCATTGTAGCTTATACATTGGTAATTATCGGTCATGAACTAATCGGGCATGGTGGAGTTTGCTTGCTGGTGGGCGGGGAACTGCGTGGGATAACGTCAACCGATTTGTATTGCACATTTACAAATCCTGTCGAATGGAAATACAAACTCATGGTCGCGGGCGGAGCATTGGTAAATTTCTTATCAGTGGTTTTGAGTATTATCTTAATCCGCAATAAAAAGTGTAATTTACATACGGTCTATTTCTTGTGGGTCTTCATGAATTTAAATCTATTTCTCGCAAGCAGTTATCTGATCGCCTCACCATTACTGGGTTTTGGTGACTGGAATAGCCTGGTTAGTACTTTGCCTTTTCCGCTGTTATGGCGAATTCTCTTGTCGTTGATTGGGGTCGGTCTTTCTCTTTGGGGTATCAGGATTTCGCTCCATGTTCTTGTAAGAAAATTTAATTTGGCAGAAAATGATAGTGAGAAATGGATTAAGATATTGTCTCGAGTTCCTCCGTTCACAGTAGGAATCATCGCAATTATCATGGGTCTCGTTAGCCCGTTAGATGTGAAATGGTCCATGTCCCTTGCATTAGCATCTTTTCTCGCGCTACTATGGATGGTCAATTTACATGCTTGGGGGCATCCACCAAATAATGAAGAAGCGCATTCAATAATAGCGCTAAATCGTAACGTGTTTTGGCTGGTTAGCGGAACAGTCGCGCTAATCTTCTTAATTGTAGTCCTGGCTCCAGGCATAGGCTCCTTTGATGGTTACAATTAGGATTGCAAAATTAAACGGGTTAACCAGGTGTATCAGTAAAATTGTCAGCCTATTTTCAATGGACTCTTGAGATGCTGCATATTATTCACACTATTCTATCGTTGAGTTTGTAATGCCCCATAAAAAAGAATCTCTTTGCATGAGCATAGTGTCCACACCCGCTCCGACTGGGCATTTCATACAGCATTGACGGTATTTGCTTATACAAGTGCCAACTGAACATCTGGTAATTGCAGACCGGTCTGAGTTAAAATAAATTCACATGAATGCAAAAAATTTGAGGAAATCATGAAAACAACCAGCGAACACGATCAACGAATTGCAAAATTGACCTTCTCTTCAGTCTATCCTCTTTATCTTGCAAAGGTGGAGAAGAAAAACAGAACCAAAGAAGAATTGCACCAGGTCATCGAGTGGTTGACAGGCTTCGATGAAATGAAGCTTCAGGAATTCATAACTGGAAATGCAACTTTTGAAGAATTCTTCCAACATGCTTCGCTGAACCTGAATTCACAGCTCATCACTGGATTGATCTGCGGGTATCGGGTGGAGGAGATCGAGAATCCTTTGACCCAGAAGGTGCGATATTTGGATAAGTTGGTGGATGAGTTGGCGAAGGGCAGAAAAATGGAGAAGATCTTGCGCGGCTCGTAAAACGAGTTTGATCTTCTTCCAATAAGGCAGCCGGATGGCGATTCTGGTTCAGGAGGAACCCAGTCATGAGGAAAGTTATAGTTCTAGAACATATCACCCTGGATGGAGTCATCCAGGCCCCGGGTGGACCAGACGAGGATACCAGCGACGGCTTCCCGTATGGTGGATGGATGGCGTCATATTCCGATCCCATCCTTGGAACTGCCCTGAGAAGGCAGATGAATTTGCCTTTCGATCTATTGTTGGGGCGCAAGACCTTTGATATTTGGGCACCATACTGGCCCCAACATGGGGATGCGTGGTCAGGCGTCAACGCGGCAACCAAATATGTCGCTTCTAACACCATTACATCCAGCGATTGGCAGCCATCGGTGTTTTTGAACGGTAATATTCCAGAAAAAGTCGCCAAACTCAAACAACAGCAAGGACCGGATTTGCACGTTTGGGGTAGTGGCAATCTTCTTCAGACACTCATCAAGGAGGATCTGGTGGATGTGTTCTGGTTGATGATCTACCCGATCACACTGGGCGTTGGAAAACGGATGTTTGCAGATGGCACGATCCCGGCGGCATTCAAGTTGACGGAAAGCCTAGTCACACCGAATGGCGTCATTGTCGTGAATTACGAGCGTGCAGGCGCAATTACAACCGGAAGTGTATGACAGCCTTGCCGGGTTACATATGGCAGGGTAAGAGTGGTAATAATCCACCCGGCGCCTTTCTGAATGAAGCGCTAAAGATAATTTGTGTATGGAATGTATGTTTATTGAAGAAGTACAAGACCGAACATACTTATCATCCTACAAACTACGGTAAAGTCGCGAGAGATATAAGATAATTAAGAAGAAGCTACGTCGCCATAACAGGCAAACCCAAGTGCTTTCAAGGAGACTGAAATGGCTGAGAACAAGACCAAACCAACCAACGTATCCGTTGATGATTTCATCGAAAAAATTGAAAATCCCCGTCGTCGCGCAGATGCACTGACTGCCTTAAAGTTTTACAAGGAAATCACCGGTCTGTCTCCATATATGTGGGGGCCATCTATCATCGGTTTCGGATCACTGCACTATGTGTACGAAACAGGTCGCGAGGGAGATATGCCGGCAGCAGCGTATTCGCCCCGCAAAACTTACATGACCTTCTACGTCGGCGACAAATTCGAGGGCGCAGAGAAGCTCTATGCTAAGCTGGGCAAGCACAAGAAATCGGTTGCCTGTCTTTACATCAACAAATTGGATGATGTGGAGCTTGATGTCCTTTATGAAATTATCGCTCATCAATACCGCATGGATTCACCCCAGAATTAGTTATGTTCAGCCTGGCAGCTTCTTTGTCGTTATGTTTGGGAGAAAATGAATATTCATTAAAATTAATTGCGGATTGCCGCCCAACACAATATACCAGAAATGACGTCCGGCCTGTCCCACCACCACAAACGTAAACGGTTAGCCCGCAGACATTAGTAGCGGGCAATGAACAGACATTATCATTCTTACCAGATATGAGTGGAATACATACTGAAGGTCTAAAAAATGTCAGATAAAGAACAAATGAGAAAAGTTATTTTTGCAATCAACATCACGATAGACGGCTACTGTGGTCATGAAACAGGAATCGCCGATGATGAATTGCATGAGTACTTCACCAGGCTCTTGCAGGATTCAGGCGTTTCCATTTTCGGACGGAACACGTACCACTTGATGTATCCATATTGGCGCGATGTCGCAGTGAACCAAACAGAAACGAAAACGATCAACGAATTCGCACGCACTTTCGATTCCATACCAAAGATTGTCTTTTCAACAACGTTGAAAAGCGTGGAGTGGAACAACACGAAGCTCCTCCACTCTAATCTGCGAGAAGAGATAATGAAGTTAAAACAACAGCCAGGAAAAAATATTTTTATTGGTGGGCTGAACATCGCATCGCAAGTTGCAGAATGGAATCTCATCGACGAGTATCACTTTGTCGTTCACCCGATTATTGCGGGAAATGGTCCCCGCTTGTTCGAATCGGTCAAGAACCTTACATTAAATCTTGTTGGATCAAAAAAGTTTCATTCGGGCGTTGTTGCGTTACATTATAAGAAATGTAATTGAAAAGCGGGCTAACAAAGCGTGCACCTGAAGCTTGGTATTCTGCGCAAATCCCAAGCAGTTTCCTGCGCCTTATCTTTTTCTGGCTGGAAGGTTTCGCCGTCCCCCGCCCCAGTGCAAGTAACGCAAACCGTTAGGCAATTCCTTCAAGGAGGATTTTATGTCAACAACAGATTATGGGTATCGCGGAATGATGGTTGAATATTGGGACTTATTGCGTGGTGACTCTTCAAAATGGTCTAGCAGGCCATATTTCTTAAGAATTATCAAAGAAAGCGGAGAGCCCGCCTTAGATGTAGCCTGCGGTACGGGTCGCATCATGTTCGATTACATGCAGGAAGGAATTGACATTGACGGTGTAGATATTTCGCCTGAAATGATTTCAAAGGCACATGAAAACGCAGGTGCCCTGGGATTAAAGCCAAATTTATATGTTCAATCCATGCAGAATTTGGATATCCCTCGCTGTTATCAAACCATCATTGTGCCATCCTCTTCATTCCTACATTTAATTGATCGTAGAGATATCCAGGCAGCCCTGAAACATTTCTATCGACACCTAAACTCTGGCGGCTTATTAGCCATGTCTTTAAGGGTTATGGATCCGAACCCCGTTGAAGTGGATTGGGAAATTGATTCTGAAGAAATCCGTCCTTCTGATGGCGCTTTGGTTAGAAGGTGGTTTCGTTGTAATTATGATGTGGACAATCGAATCCAACATACTGAAGACCGATACGAAATTATTAAAGATGACAAAATCATTCACTCCGAAACATATCTTTCATCTCCGTTCCTCACCTGGTATAAGTGCAGTGAAGCGTTGGAATACTTGATACAAGCAGGGTTTACAGATGTTCACGCTCATTCTGATTTCAAATTTGAACCAGCCACTGATGATGATACAAGTTACATAGTTATAGGAAAGAAACCATAAATCCGCTCCTGCCCTGGTAAACATATGGCAGCCGGGAATCTGCATCTTCCCAGTCTATTGAGGATTTTTTGGCAAAATTACGGAGAGAAAGTTCAATTGAATCGCCGGTTCCAGCAATAATAAGCGCGGGATATTGGAGATACTCCAGGTTAACATAATTCTGTATAATTTATTGATAATGAATAGTTGATTATGGGTGGGCTAATATGAATCAAAAAATGTTAGTTGTTACCTGGGTTTCCACATTACTGCTTATTGGATGCAGCCCATCTGAAGCAGAATTAAACACCGCCCTCGCCCAAACCGAAGCCGCCAAACCGATCAGCACATTTACCCCGGAACCAACAAATCCTCCGAGACCTGCCCGGGATCTGATTTTTGATGCGAAGGAACTGGATGTACCCACCTCACCAAGTATGAGTTCTGCTGTGGGTGATGTGGATAATGACGGTGATCTGGACGTTCTTGTCGTCAGGAAAATGCAAAAGCCATCGATCTTTATCAACGATGGCAAGGGTACTTTCTCTTTGGGCGGGCAGGAGTTCCAGAGCTATAAACTCTGTGATGCCGGGATCAAGGATCTGAACTCGGACGGATATCCAGATATCGTGCTTGTTCAGGAAAGAGGGTCAAATCTTGTTCTCTTTAACGATGGCACCGGGGGATTCCCGCAGATCGCACAGGAGCTGGGAGATGGTCCTGGCATGGGCGTAAGCTTAGAGGATATCGATTCTGACGGGGATATGGATCTATTCTTAAGTCAATACGAAGCCCCTTTGGAAATATGGTTCAATAATGGAGCTGGTCACTTCGATATATCTGATCAGGTCTTTATGGCAGCTAAAAACCGTAAATTCGCCCTTGGTGACCTCGACGGGGATGGCGACCTTGATGCTGTCATCCCCCGGGATTTTGGTGAATCTTCAGTCGTATTACTCAACGATGGCTCCGGTCATTTTGAACCGGTTGAAAGCGGCTTAAAGACTGCGGGGTCCAACGGCATAAATGTTTCACTTGGAGATGTCGATGGCGACGAAGATCTGGATATACTTCACAACTGCCATGAGTGTGGCGATACGATCTGGATCAACGATGGCAGCGCCAAATTTACAAATTCAGGGCAATCGCTCTCGACCGGCTGGAGTTACGACTCTCAATTCGCCGACCTTGACCTTGACGGCGACCTGGATATTATCATTGCCAACAGTAATATCCAGGATCAGGTCTGGCTTAATGATGGCGCTGGCATCTTCTCTCAGGCGACCACCACTCCCAAGCAGCAAGGATCAACTACGGTTGTCGTCGGAGACTTCGACAGTGATGGAGACATCGACGCATTTTTTGCCCGCTATGCCGGCAAGGAAACGGTCTGGATCAATAGACAGATAGATTAGCGGCTGAAAAGCCAGGGTGATATCGAAAGATCAAGTCTAACGGAAAAACTTATGACCCTAATGAAAATTGTACTATTGCTTTTCATACTTTTAGAGACATCAAATGTCTTAGCGCTGTATTTTGCGCCTGGTTCCAGGAAAGCGAATGCGGTTGGCGTTTTTTCTGCGTGGGAAAAATCAAAGCAATATCCAGAAATTCATGATTTTGTAAAATACCTTGTCAACTGGGTTGCGGGAACAAAATTGATATTTCTCTTGCTCTTGGCGGTGATCATATTATTTGCAGATTTGAACACCCAGCGGATGAGCCTCATCGTATTGATCGTGGCAACCCTGTCATTTTTCTGGCGGTTATTTCCTCTTATCAGAAAAATGGATAAGGATGGACAGGTGAAACCCAAGAACTACTCAATTGTGTTAGGTATCATGATTTTCATAATCATTACAGTTTTTACAATCGCAGGGATTATTTCATGAATTCACCAATATTTTTTGATATTGGATGGCAAACAGATTCACGGCAAGCTATTGCATGTTACACCGGACTCTGGCGATTCTGCGGTGCTATCAGGCAATTTCCTCGCCAAGAGCTGTTCATTTTCCCGCGCATAATAGTGGCTCAGGACAGGAAATCAACATCCACAATCTCGCCCCGGTGGAAATAGTCATCCACAAGACCAACCGGGGCTGCAACAAGCATGGTGGTGTTAATATCTTTCAACTACTTTTGGTGGTTATACAACATCATTGCAGTGGACCATGTGTCTGGTTAAATTAATAGTTAGATGGCAAAATAATGGAACCAGGGAATAGCTATTGGCACATCAGGTTAGTGAGATGAATGATTTGAAAATCGAAATGCTCTCTGTGCCAAACGGTTTGGAATTAGTTAAATTGAGAATCCAGTTTTTGGAAAGTTAGAAGATAAAAGGAGAGAGGATTATGCCTTATAAAGTTGATTTTAATAAAGTGTCTACGGTTGGTTTAGAGTCTTCGCCTGTAGCAGATAGGCTGGCTGGTTTACGTGCAAATGAAGCTCGTTACTTTATGAACAAATACAAGCATGAATTCACGGTTGTACCAGCCAGCGAAAGCCAGGACACTCTTGATTATGTAAAAAGGGTTTTGAAAGAGGAACGTGATGTTGCGTTTTCTGCTAAACCTCTGGAGACATCTCGTTTTCAAGTGGAAAATATCAAGTTTGCCTACGTGTTTTATGAGGATGGGCTTGGGATCAATGTCATGTATACTGTTGATGACCCTAAAAAGCGGGCTGTCGGATTTAAGCTTTCTGAAGGTATGGAGGTACCAAAGGAGTTGGAAGGGAGGTTTAAGTTTGCCAGGCAGAAGTCTAAATTGGCTGGTACAATTCGAGGCTCGTTTTTTGTAATTAAAAGAGAATATTAGGGTGGTAAATACTGAAATTCCACGCTTGCTAAGGTGTATTACAGTCGATTATTAAAATTTCGGTCGTATTGTAATAATTCAAAGGGATATTGTTTGATATAACTACGCCATGCACAGCTTTCAGGAAAGGAACCTCGGCACTTTGCACTGGACACTGGAGATTCTGCGGCAACAACGGCGAACATTTTTCCCTGGCTTGTCGGCTAGGACAATCTGGCATCGGAATTATAATACTCCCAAAGATTTTCCAAGCCCGATCCAGCGCCATGCTACTCCATTTGCGCCAACGTCTTCCCTGATAGTGCCTTTTTGACTGTCCGGTCTCCAGCATTAGAACAACTCCTTCACCAGAAGAGATGGTCGCCCGCTGATCCACTAGGGTGGCAATGATCGCGGGAATCTGGTGTACCCTCACAATTACAGGGCGGGCGAGTATGAACAGCACTCCCATCGATCGTAAGTTCAGGACGGTTGGGGGAGGCGGTACTCTAGCTGTCAGAACTCCTCGTGTGTGATCTAATTAATAGAATTTATTATACAATCCCCATCTATAAAGTGGGATTATGTGTATCAAAACAGGGAATGTTATCCAATTTTCCCGGCAAGCGTGGTTATACGAAGGATTTACAGGTTTTTCGTTTTCCTTATAATCAGTCACAAAGACCGGTTACATTCAGGCTGTAACTCTAATACCCAAATACTCCATTTTTTCTAAGCCAGATTAGAGGAAAGGGTAATTTAATCAATACTGGCATAACGGGTAATCCTCAAATCCAATTGGGATGCGTCTGGCTTTCCCTGTAAAATTTATTATCGCACCTCAAAGAGTAAGTATACAAAATAGAGGCAACTTGAAAAAATATAAAAAGGAATATAAATGGTCCAATATTTTCGCTATGATACGCAATCAAAATTTGGATCCTGATATATGTACCGATGATTTTAATAACCGTTTAGTCGTAATTACCGGTGCAACTTCCGGCATAGGCTATGTTACTGCAAAAAAATATGCTTCTTGTGGTGCAGATATTCTATGTATCAACAGAAATGAGAAAAAATCAAAAGAATTGTGTGAAACACTAAAAAGCCAATATGGCACCCAATGCACATACATGATTGCAGATTTCACAAAATTAGCAGATGTCCATGCTATTGGAATGCAATTGGCTGTGCTGGACAGAAATATTGATGTTCTAATCCATAATGCCGGAGTATTTGTTACCAATAGAACTTTCACTGCGGACAATCTGGAAATGGTCTTTCAAACAAATTATCTTAGTTCATTTATTTTGAATCATTACACTAAAGAAAAGTTTATAAAACAAAAAAGCGGCCGCATAATATTTGTAAATTCAGAAGCGCATAGATTTGCTGTATGGGGCTTGCATTTGGATGATCTTACATGGGATAAGCATCCATATTCAGGACTAATGAGTTATGGCGCCGCAAAAACAGCTCAGCTGCTATCAATGATTAAACTTAATGACTTTTTAGTCGAAACCGGTGTAACTGTTAATGCAATGCATCCGGGCAATGTGAAGACGAGTAGTGGTCAAAACAACGGTAGATTTTACAAATTACTAAAAAGGTTATTAGTTGATACAACCGCGAAGCCTTTAGAAATCTCTGCTGAATCCCTGTATTACCTGGGAGTATCAAGTAAAATGGATAATATTTCTGGTAAATTTTTTAATCTCACAACCAAAGAAGAACCCGCCCCACCCGCATTGGATCGGGAGGCAGCAGAAAATTTATGGGAATTAAGTCTAAAATTAAGCGGATTAAAATGATAAATGATGATAATAAAAAAATTGTAATAGTTGGCGCTGGAATGGCAGGATTAACTGCCGCGGCGTATTTGTCCAGACAGAATTACAATGTTTTGCTATTAGATAAGAATGACAGAATTGGGGGATTATTAAATACTTTTGAATATGACGGGTTTTTCTTTGATGCCGGACCAAGGGCTTTTGTAAATTCCGGAATTGTAAAACCCATGCTAAAAGATTTAGATATTGAATGGGATTTTTTAGAAAATAAAATTTCAATCGGCATTGAAGACCAATTATTCCGCGTTGATTCAATGGATGCTTTAGAAGAATACAAACGTATTCTGACCAATCTGTATCCAGAAAAGATTGGGGATATAGAAAAAATTTTATCTATCACTTATAAACTCTCTGAATACACCAAAGTTTTATATGAGTTTGACAATCCAAATTTTGTGGATTTTATGAGTGACAAGAAATATATTTTCAGAAAATTAATCCCATGGACATTCAAATTTTTGAATGCCTTACGAAAGTTTAATCAGTTCACTATGCCAATGGAAGTATTTCTTAAGCGACTAACTGACAGCCAGTCCTTAATTGATTTATTAACACAGTTTTTTTTCAGGAAAACCCCCACTTATTTTGCGTTGGGTTATTTTTATGTTTATCTCGATTATTTTTACCCTAAAAGTGGAACACGCGCTTTGCCTTATCTTCTAAAAGAGAAAATATCAAATTGGGGCGGAAATATCAAACTGAACACGCAAATAGTAGAGGTCATTCCATCAGAATCGAAGGTAATAGATTCAGAAGGGAATCATTTTGACTATGATCATCTGATTTGGGCAGCTGATCTGAAAACGCTATACAGGAGCATTAATCCAGTTGGGTTAGACACAAAAATAATTAATAATATTAACTCTGAGGCCGGGAGAATTAATTCTTCCAAGGGAGCTGAATCTGTTTTCATTCTGTTTGTTGCAGTAGATCGTCCACCCTCATATTTTCAAATGAATGGCGGGGAGCATTTGTTCTACTCTCCATCAAAGAAAGGATTAGGAGAAACGAATAAGGAGGCAAGAGAAACCCTAATAAAAGATTTCGACAATAAATCCAGGGGTGAAATATTAGCCTGGCTAAACGATTTTTGTAACTTAAATACTTACGAAGTATCTATACCTGCTCTTCGCGATCCTTCCATGGCACCTGAAGGAAAAACCGGAATAATGATAAGCTGCCTTTTTGACTATGGCCTTATGGAAAAAATTGAAAAAGCAGGTTGGTATGATGAATTTAAGAAAACCCTGGAAAATCACCTCATCAGGGTTTTTTCTCAAACAATCTATCCGGGTTTAGAGGATAATATCCTGTTTGCATTTTCATCTTCACCGCTGACAATACACGAGGTTTCTGGAAGCTCTGAAGGAGCGATTACCGGCTGGTCTTTTGAAACAGAAATTCCTGTGATTAACAAATTGAAAGATATTCCTAAATCTGTCATAACACCTATTCCAGGAGTCCTTCAAGCCGGTCAGTGGGCATATGCTCCATCAGGCGTCCCCATTGCAATGCTAACAGGCTGGTATGCATTCAAAGAAATAATTAAACGATCAAACAAATTTAAAAAGAAACTTCCGAACTGATATTTATGGATAACTGGCTGTTTTCAATGTGAATAGGAAAAAATGCTTTTGATGTGAGCCCGGCAGCGTTCCAGATAGGTCGCCCGGTAACTTTGTACTGGTCTCTGGGGATTCTGCGGCATCTCAAACAATTGGGGATTTTTCGGCGTATTAATTGGGGAAAAAGTTATAAGTAAGATCCGCTTAGGTGGCGATGATGACGGGATTCTACAATGTCAAACTGGTTTTTCGACCAGAAACATAAATAAATCTGATCAGTTTTCGTTTGTGCTTGAAATTTATATTGCATTGCGCTACTATAAGTGCATCAATAATTATTTATCGGCTTGATCGCTCAATAATTTACAGCTTCAACTAATAATAAAATACAGAACAACTTTGTGCATTAATTAATTGAACTTCTGCAAACAAGAACATTGAAAGGAATTTGCCATTTCCTCCGATACTCGTACTTGCCTTGGTTGTTTTGGCCTGATTGCGCTTTTAGTTATCGGCATTGCTGCATTCTTAGTTATTCATCATAATAATGATGTTAACAACTATATAAAAGGTCATCAGGCATACCAGCAATTTGATTGTGTCGAAGCTATCAAATATTATGAAAAAGCTCTCACCACTTTGACTTTCTTCGATTATGGTGATACAAGATCGCTTGCTGGTCCGGAAAAATTAGAGTGTATAGCATTCCTGGACGGAGTTGACAAAGAAAAAGCCAAAGACATTAGCGGAGCTCTCTTTGCCTATAATAGCTTTTTTAATGCTTACCCTGCCAGCCCGCTCGTTGAAATTGCACATAATAATCTTGAATCAATTTATGAAGAGAATGATCCCGGTAACTTCGTTGTTGAAGAAGTATGCCGGCAGATCGATCAATTATTAGATAATGAGGTTATTCCACAACGCGATATGAATTTACCTCTAGTTTATATTGCCTGTGGACAACTTTATGAAAAATCAGAGTTATATTTCTTTGCAACTGATTATTACGAGCGATTTCTAAAAGGGTATCCAAATCATCCTCTAGTTACAGAAGTGAAATCAGCATTGTTTCGTTCTATCGTGGCAAATGCAAAAATGGATGGTGCGGGTAAATTACCTACACCCGACCGCAGCGGCACTACTATTGATGGGTCCACGGTTGTCATTATTCGCAATGAATCACCTGAGCGTTTAAGGATCGTATTTTCCGGTTCCGAGAATCGTATGGAAGAACTGGAGGCATGCAATACTTGCTCAGCCTTCTATGCAAGCCCATTGTTCTGCCCTGATACTGGCCCTGTTGGGCGATACACAATACCACCCGGTCAGTATTTCGTAGTAGTGGACTCCATCAGCGATAGTGGAATAACACCCTGGTCTGGCGACTGGATCCTTGAGAGTGGTGGGGAATATACCAATTGCTTTTTTATAGTAAAAAGATATGGTTGGTGATTTTGCAAACTGGTAGTAGAAGGAAGCTTTCGTAAATTTCAAATTAGTCAAATATTATAGAAAAAATCATATAACGGGAGGGTATTATGGATGTCGCCATACCTTACCAGGAAAATTATTCAGTTCCATTGAAATGTTGTGTTTGTGGAGCAGTAAAACCGGTTTCGAAGTTTCAAATAAAATCCAAAGAAGTTCGGCGGTTTGCCACAACTGCCAGTGTAACAATGACATTCATGAAATGCCAATCCTGTGTTGATGAATTAATTATGATCAAAAAGACCGGTAAACCAGCAATGCTGATTGGTGGAGCAATTGGTCTATTGGCAGGGGTTGTAATTGGCTTAGTTCTTTTCCTGGCTAGTGAAGGTACCAGCCCGGCTCAAGTGGATTTAATTAATAATTTACTTGGTCCCTTATTCGCCGTTGGTGGAATATTTGGAGTAATTGGGTTATTGATCGCCAAAGGTATATGGAGTATCAGCCTGGGTTCAACTACTCGCCAAAGAATAAAAGAATTAGAATTCCCTGTAACAATCCTGGATTTTTGGTTTCAGACAGGTTTTATAGGTAATGTTAAAAGTGCTGCCTTGAAACTAAGATTTTTCAATGATGCATTTGGTCATGAATTTATGGCATCAAATAACTTCCGATTGGATTAATCCTGTTTGATGCGTTTGAAAAGTATGATTTTCTTTAAATTTGCATGATACATTTACGGGATTATAGAGTTCCCGCAAGATCTGATCGGTAGATAATGAGTTTAGTAAATTCGAATTCCCTCAAAGATTCTATCGCTGGGTTATACGAAAACAATACAACATATCATTATTATGTATACTTAATAATAAGAGTGTTCTGCCGTGGTCATACACAGATCACTCAGGCCGTTCATTTGGGAGGAAAAATGGGAGAAATTAATATTTTAAACTTACTCAACAATGGAAAGCCGGAAGAATTGATGGCCCTGCCTGGGATCGGACCGGCGCTTGCAGATCGTTTGATAGCAGCACGTCCCTTCGACTCGCTCGAAGCGGTGCAGTCTGTCAAAGGAATTAGTGCCAATTTGCTGAATCGGCTTTCTGATGTCACGTTAGAACCGGATACTCTAACTTCTATCCATGATAATAACAAACCCACCACAGAACCTCTACCAGCGGACGAAACCCAGTCTGGATCCAGCCTGACCGACATCAAAGAACGTTTCGAAGAAAAAAGCCGTGCCATAAATCAGAGTCTCTCAGGATTGGGAGAATCCATCAGTAAACGGGGACAGGCTGTCCGCCAGAGCGTGGAAACGCTGCCCCAAAAATTTGAGGAAGCCACGAAAACTCGCGGTTCGCTATGGACTACACTGTTCATCAGCGCCATAACCGCTTTTATCGCCATCCTACTCACCCTCGCTGTATTGGGCGGCATCAATGGCAGCCTGAAATTTGCCACCGGCGCGCAGTACCGTACGATTCAGCTTGAAGTCAGCCAACTAACAGCGAAGGGGGGTACTCTCCAGCAAGATCTGGACAGCCTGCGGGAGCGGGTGGACATTCTCGAAGGACTGGGAGATCGCACCATGGCTTTGGAGAAAGCCCAACAACAACTCGCTGCCGACCTGGAATCTGCCAGCCAGCAAGTGACTGCAATTCAAACCGATGTGGCTACACTGAACGATAAAGTCACCTTGCAGGAAGAACGCACCCAGCGTTTTGAAACCTTCCTTAAAGACCTGCAAACAATGCTGGGCAACTTGTTTGCCCCGCAAGGAGACAACTAATGAACTCCGAACTGAAACCGACCCCTTCTTTCTGGTCTCGTCTGGAACGAGCCTTTGTCAATATCCTGCGTTTCCTGCTGATCATAGCAGTTCTCGCTGGTGTAGTGGCCGCCATTTACTATGGTACGCCTTACCTGTACGAGAAATTCATTCTACCGGTGGAGACCAACACCTCCCGCCTCAGCGAAGTCGAAAGCAAGCAGGCTGCCGATGTGAGCCAACTGAATGTCCACATCGCAGATTTGAAAAACCGCCTGGCCGATCTGGAAACCCGCCAGACCACAAACTCGCTGGCAATGGCCGAAACACAAGGACGGATCGAGGCATTGGAAATTGCCGTGCAAACTCACAGCGAAACACTCAAACAACTGGCAGCCATGCAAACCTCGCTGGATACGCTGTCTGCCACTTCGACCAAACACGAATCGCTCTTGGTGGGAGGGAACTCTGCCCTGACTGACTTACAACGTCAGGTCACAATGAGCCGGTCAATTGAGTTGCTTTCCCGTGCATCCCTATACCTCTATGAAAGCAACTTCGGGTTAGCCCGACAGGATGTGGAAGCCGCTCGTGATTTGCTAGTAAATTTACAAAATGACACGCCAGTTGATAAAATCGCTAACTTACAAGACGTCATCTCCCGGCTTGACCTGGTGTTGGGCAATCTGCCCTCTTTCCCTGTAATCGCCGCGAATGATGTGAATATCGCCTGGGAGTTACTGGTCTATGATCTGCCCAATCTCCCTACAGCTACATTCACACCTGAGCCTGACACGGATACTCCCACGCCTACTGCGGAAGTAACCACCACCATTACTCCATGATCTTTTTCTATGGTGACACAAATTAAAAAATAGTATGGCGGTGTCAAGCGATCCAGGACAAAGGAAATTTACAGTCAGCCTAAAAATCTGCCAATGCGCATATTGAATTGCTTGTATTGATTACAGATTTATAGACCGTCCACATCGAACTTCCAAACGATAATATCTCTGTGGCAAAAGCAACCATGGAGAAGTCAACCGTCCGCATAGTTCACTTGAAACCATAAGTTGAAACCGCTGACCCTACTCTGTCGGCGAACATGTTGATGCGCCTGAATTTGATATTGAATGGTATGTATACCGACTCGATATCCGCTCAGGCTGACTTGGAGTTATTGACAAAAACTACTACCCGTGGAAACCCTGTTGTTTGGAAAAAAAATAGTTAGACAATGCTGACAGCCAAAATCTGCCCGACATTACGTGCCTGGAAGGCTACCCGTTTCTGTGCAGTGGACAGTTGGGGATACGTCACATTTAACTGTCAATAAATTTTTGGGTTCACCTTACCTCTGCTCCTGCACTTACCTGCTGTCCAGTATGGGCTAACAGAAATCACTCCCACCCACCAGTACCTTCGTTCGCATAATGTCCCAACCGCGCGGTTGAGGGAATCGCTATTCCCCGGTTTTTGGGTTAAGTAGACCGTGAGGTCCTTTCAATTATTATGAACTATGAGCTTATTCACCTTCCGAGATAATCACCTGCAAGATCCGGTCGGTTCGTAATACCCACGGGCTGATTGCTACCATTCAAATATGGGGTGTCGGGTTATACGGAATAATTGCGAGGTAACTGTATTCAGCATAATATATAGATAGGTGGCTAGGAAATGAAATCACAAATGCAAAACAAGAAACGTTTAATTCGAATACTTAGAATCATCATGCCTATCGTGGGGATAATCTGTATCGTGGTATTCCCGCCCTGGGACGTAATACGGGCCTGGATAGCACCATTACCTGATACTGTCCAAGAACAAGTCGATGACGCAATTGGTTATGGATTGGATGGAATTATTGTGTATGTGGATGAAGCGGGCCAACCACCAGCATTTTATTCTGCTGGCTGGAAAAATAAAGAGATGCAAGTGCCAGCCGATCCGCACGCCTTGTTCAAAGTTGCCAGCATCAGCAAGCTGTATATCGCCACCGCAACCGCCAAATTGGTCAATAACGAGAGTTTGTCTCTGGATGAAACCCTCGCTGATTACTTGCCTGAACTTGAAGGAAGAATTGAATATGCAGATCAGATTACTCTAAGAATGATGCTGCAACATCGCAGTGGCATTCCTAATTTCACTGACCAAGATGAGTTCGACTGGTTCACTCCGCAGACAGACATCGACAAGGCCCTGGAACTGGTTTTAGATGAACCGGCAGACTTTAAACCTGACGCTCGCTACAGTTATTCCAATACGAATTATCTGTTGATTGGCCGTATCCTTGACAAAGTGTTGGGATATAGTCACCATCAATATATCGATAAAGAAATAATGGCTCCTCTCGGGCTAACAAATACGTACAGTTTGCTCAGTCAGGTGAATAACAATGGTGTTGTCAGCGGGTACTGGTATGGATATGACGATGATCTGATGGGGCTTGATTTTGTCATTCCCGGTGGATCGATGGTCGCAACAGCACAGGACGTCGGTATATTCCTGAGAGCATTGAACGATGGCTCATTGCTGAATGATGATGAGCAGGCGATTTACTCCTCTATTTACGAGTATGGACATACCGGCTGGTTACCAGGCTACTACAGTATCGCACGCTATCACAAGGACATTGATATGGTCGTCGTTCAGTTTGTGAATACAACCGGTGGAACCCCGATGGTTCAGTCTTTCGATACACAGGGTGGAACCAAGGTGGCGGTAGTGAATGTTGTTTACGACCGTATTGTCCGGATTCTGCGCGGGAAATAAATATTGATGAGTAAACATCCTAGTTCTTCGGACAATTAGGGGCTCGTCATAACGCCGCCTAACCGAGCTTGCACCTGGCCTTGCGGCAGGTGAAGCTGGCGTTAGGCGCTAGTTATTTTAGCAATTGAAAAATGGAGATTTAATAATGGTCGAGGTAGTATTGTTCCATCATGCACAAGGGTTAACCTCTGGTGTTGCAGCGTTTGCTAATGAGCTGCGCCAAGTGGGGCACACAGTCCACACTCCCGATCTCTTCGAAGGCCGCACATTTGACTCAATTGAAAAAGGCATGAGTTTTGTCAAAGAAATTGGGTTTGACGAGGTATTGGCACGTGGGGAGCGAACTGTTGAATCGTTGCCTTCGGAATTGGTCTTTGCTGGTTTCTCTCTAGGTGTGGTCCCAGCCCAGAAATTAGCTCAAACCCGTCCTGGAGCACGCGGTGCACTTCTCTTCTATTCCTGTATCCCGGTTTCGGAGTTTGGACAGACTTGGCCAAAGGGGGTGCCGGTTCAGATTCATGGCATGGATGCTGATCACTACTTCGTTGGTGAGGGAGATATTGACGCAGCCCGGGCACTCGTTAATGAAGCCGAGGATGGAGAGCTCTTTCTATATCCAGGCGACCAACACTACTTTGCAGACAACTCACTTCCTTCGTACGATCCAGAGGCGTCCGCGCTCCTATTGCAGAGGGTACTGGCGTTTCTCTCTGCGCTATAAGGTGAAACATAGGCCTAGCCAAGGCCGGAGTGCCTAATAATGTATGCAGCCGACCCGCGCTGGTGAAGAAAGCTGTGAGATGAGGAGTTATCCCGCCACAATCAACGCCCGGACGAGGATGACTGTGGGAAGCCAGGGTTGGTTTTATCTTCCGACCAGCAGGTTATACGGAATAATTGCGAGGTGTCTAATTACAGCATAAGATATAGTTAGTCGTTTCCTTGCTTTACAAGTGAACCGACAAGGAGGCAATAAAAGCATGAATCCCCAAAAAACAACCTCGGGCAAACCTGATGCGCAGGGTGGAAAACCGGTACTGCTCTCAGGCGGTAATCCCCAGATCGCAAAGGCAGATGGTGACGCTCCCGTACAGGCATATATTGCGGCAATGCCGGGCTGGAAACACGATGTCGGGCTCCGCCTTGACACGATCATCGCGAAAACTGTTCCCAACGTGCGCAAAGCTGTAAAATGGAACACTCCCTTCTATGGCGTCGAAGGCTTGGGCTGGTTCCTAGGCTTCCATTGCCTGACGAAGTATATCAAGGTGTCATTCTTTCGCGGCACCTCTCTGCAGCCAGTCCCCCCTGTTGAATCCAAGATCAACGGCACGCGTTACTTCCACGTCCACGAGGGAGACGAACTCGACGAGGAACTCTTGGCGAGTTGGATCAGGCAGGCATCTGTATTACCCGGCTGGTATTCTTAACTATACCAAATGACGCCGGAATATCTCTCCAAGCCCGGGATCAAACCAGGGGACACAGCGACGCCCCACAAATTTAAGAATAGTTGCAAATGAATAAAATGAATCCGAAGGTTGATTTTTACTTTAAGAAATCCAATAAGTGGCAGGAAGAGATCAAGAAATTGAGAACGATCATCCTTGACTGCCAGCTGACTGAGGAATTGAAATGGGGCCATCCCTGTTATACCTTTCAGAAAAGCAACATTGTATTAATACACGAATTTAAAGAATACTGTGCGGTTCTTTTCTTTAAAGGCGTCCTCCTTGTGGATGAAGGTGGTATTTTAATTCAGCAAACGGAGAACGTACAGTCGGCGCGCCAGGTTCGCTTCACAAATGCTCAAGAAATTGATGCTGTTGAAGACGTTTTGAAAGCCTATATTCTTGAGGCTATAGAAGTGGAAAAAGCCGGTTTGAAAGTGAACCATAAAAAAACCGAAGAATTCAGTATTGCCGATGAGTTTCAAAAAAAATTAGACGAAGATCCATTCCTTGACGCTGCTTTTTATTCACTCACACCAGGACGCCAAAGATCATACCTGTTTTATTTTTCCTCACCCAAATTATCCAAGACCCGGACCGCAAGAGTTGAAAAGGTGATCCCCCAGATCCTCAACGGTAAGGGATTGAATGACCAGTAAGCTCGATGGAAAAAAACCAGCCAATTTAAGTTATGCCGGTTTTCGTTGCATAGACACCAGCTGGTGTTTTAATGAGTGTTTTATTGCGTTCGCAAATATAAGCACGGAATATCTTTCAAATGTTGAGGTGGCAAATTGAAGTCTTTTCAAACATTCAACACCAATGTTGAACTTATTCTTCATATATTTATAATTGGAGAAATTGTTAAAAATAGCTCCGCAAAAGGAAATGTGTGATGAGAGAATTAATTATTTCAGAGTTTATAACGCTGGATGGCGTTATTCAGGCGCCTGGTGGTGCGGAAGAGGACACCGATGGCGGTTTTATTCATGGCGGCTGGACCGTTCCTTACTGGCATGACGATATTGGCAGCCACTTCTTTCAAATCTTTTCGGGGGCGGATGCCTTGCTATTGGGCAGGAAAACATGGCAAATTCATGGGGGCGGTTTTGAACTGGTGACTGGAGATCCCTTCGCTGATGCGATGAATTCCATCAAAAAGTATGTGGTGTCTTCTACATTAAAATCCGCGGCTGCCTGGCGTAACTCCAATCTGATCAAAGAAAACATTGTTGATTTTGTGCGGCAGCTTAAACAGCAACCCGGTAAAAACATACTGCTGGATGGGAGCAGTAAATTGGCTCCATTACTTGCCCAGAATGATCTAGTGGATGAGTACGCCTTGCATGTTTACCCACTTGTTCTGGGCAGCGGAAAACGGCTTTTCCAGGAAGGCAATCGCATCAACTTGAAATTAGTGGATGTATCACCCCTTCCTTCTGGTGTCGTTTATATGAGGTACAGGCGTTCTGGGTAATTCGTGTCTGAAGCTGATTGAAGATTGACGTATAGTTTATCAATATGAGCCCGGAGTTTGTTCTCTCGAATTCAATATTTTGAAATACTTGTGATCATGAGTTTCAATGATATATCTCGGGGGTTCCGTAATTAATCCATGATCGAAGCCGTGCTATACCTTTTCGGCGAATTTTTTCGGATGTGGAAATGGACACCTAACCCTAGGTAGGGTTTTCGTTACCCTAAAAATAAGATGGCGGGCGGGTGCTTACACCACTTGCTTTGATCGTAAGCTCAAGCCGATGATAGGGGAGAGTAATTGGTGGTTTGTCTTGAAGATCTTAGCCGACGATTTTCTGAATTTTGTGGATAATATGACGCGGATGCTTGTCTGGCGCAATTAAATATCAAATTATTCATTATAGATTGTATAATATTGGTGTATGTGTAGGTAACGAGGATTAGAACAGCTTTTTATGCTTGAATCGGACAGTTTCAGGAATTATTGCAGGTAAGCCGCTTTTTGAATTAGCCAATGGGTGACTTTCAGGAATAAATGAAATTTTCTAAAAATGAATAATCCTAAATCCACAGAAATCATCAGTGCAATCAAATTAAAGTTCTTTAAACAGGGGCTAATAATCGGGTTTTGTATATTATCTTTTTTGTGGGTACAAATCCTGATCCACGGAACCTCGTACCGCGAAGAATATTATGTGTTCCCTGGATTCTTAATTTATTGTGCCGCATCTTTTGCTCTTATCATAAAATATGGCAATCGTTTTATACCAATTTTCGAGAGGGTCGGCTATGCTCTAACCTTTTTATATTTCTCAACCCATTTTCTTTCTGAGCTATATATGGGTCTTAATAAAACTGAACTCTCGATAATAAAATTTTTGAATTGGATTCCTGTCATGTATGGCTTGGCTTTTTTAATTTTCACCCCCAAAAAGGCCCTTCGCCTATCTGCAATTTTTCTGGCTAGTATTTTCATCCCGGGCATAGGATATGGCGTTGCGAAATGGGGAAAGGGTGGCTACGTATCTGATCTGACGTTACTGATCCAAATTTATACTTCCGGGGTAATATATATTTCGTTGTTCTATATTATTGCGGCACTTAAAGATAAATTCACGGAGGTAGAAGGATGGGTAAAGACAGCAACTTCACGGGCTGATACAGATTCGCTTACAAATGCTCTTAGCCGTGTAAAAATTATTGAGATCCTTGATTCTTATATTTCATCCAGCGCTGTAACAAACTTGCCTTTTTCTGTTGCTTTTATTGACGTGGATCATTTAAAAGTTATAAACGATACCTATGGCCATACGACAGGGGACTATGTTTTACAGCACATCGTTGAAATAATCGGGGCAAGTTTGCGTGAAAACGATACACTAGGGCGAATTGGTGGTGATGAATTTCTGCTATTATTGCCAGATGCGGGTGCATCTAAAGCTTCGATCATAGCAGAAAGGTTGAAGCAAAACATTAGCAACACAACATTTGAAAATATTGATAGCGTAAACATAAGCATTGGAGTGGCAACTATAGAACATGGAGATTCAAAAGAATCTATACTTACAAGAGCTGATGCTCAAATGTATCAACAAAAAAGAGAATTACTCCAAAAACACCTAATGCCGTCATAATTGTTCGATGAAACAGTAATGCTATTGCTGGATGGATTGAGCGCGGTATTTTTCTTGACGCCAAATCAATGCTGTAGGGCAAGTACCCCACTTTCCCGCAAAATCCGCTCAGCTGGACTGCCACCATGCTAGAGGGAATGTCGAAGGGGTTTATCACAATGTGCCGCTGATTTTACTCTCTTCCACACTAACGGCAACGCCATTAAATAATTGACCATTAATCCCAATGTGCTAAAGTTATTTAAGTTTCCTGCCATATGCATTGGAATACACTTCATGACTAGGCACAAAATTTAGAATTAGAATATCTATTTCAAATTTGCAAATCCATGCCATAATTTAAAATGACAATCACAAATTTAACCCGATCGGGAAATCCTATGAATTTTGATGAGTATATTGATCGAAACGAATTTCCAACGATGAAGTGGGATAGGGGCTTTCTATTAGGGCATTTTGGAAACGCAGAGGTAATCCCCATGTCAGTTGCCGATATGGATATAAAAGCACCACTCTCTGTTGTTGAAATCCTTCAAAGACGCGCTGCACATGGCATATTTGGTTATGAAACTATAACTGAGGGTTATTATTCTGCCTTTGAATCATGGTGTCAGGAAAGACATGGTTGGAGGATCAACCGTGAATGGATCGAACCTTGCCCCTCTGTTATGAGCGCTGTTTCAATATTGATCGATCAACATTCTGATTATGGTGATGGCGTAATCATACAACCACCGGTATTCTTTGAATTCCGATCTGTAATCAGCAATAACGACCGGAAAATTGTCAAGAATCCACTTAAGTTATTTGAAGGGCATTATGAAATTGATTTTGATGATCTGGAAACCAAAGCGGCCGATCCCAAAAATAAAATATTAATCTTATGCAATCCTCACAACCCGGTAGGCCGCGTTTGGAGAAGGGGGGAATTAGAGCAAATCGCCGAAATCTGTTCCCATCACGGAATATTCGTCATTTCTGATGAAATTCACGGTGATTTTGCTTTCCCGCCTCACCGGTACATTCCATTCCTGACGATATCGAAAATCTCCTCCCAAAATGCGGCGGCTTGCATTTCGCCCGGTAAGACGTTCAGTATCTCCGGCATGGCTGACTCACTCACCATCATACCCTCAGAAACTCATCGGCAGCAGTTCCATGATTTTGCCCATAAATTCCAGATCAACAAATCCAATGTCTTCTCATCCATTGCGGCTGAAACAGCTTACAGGGATGGCGCTGAATGGCTGGATGGATTGCACGTGTACCTTCAATGCAATTTTGACCTTCTCAGAGAGTTTTGCCGGGAAAATGCTCATAAAGTCACATTGATTGAACCCGAGGGATCATTTTTGGCATGGTTGGATTTTCGAGCGTTGGGTTTGGATGCCAAATTATTGGAAAAGTTTCTGGCGCAAAAAGCCCATATTGCGCTTGCGCCGGGTTATTGGTTCGGAAGAGAAGGAGCCGGGTTTGCCCGAATGACAGTTGGTTGTCCACGAGCCACATTGCAGCGTGCGCTTGATAACCTGGCTGTCGCAATGAAAGCCTTAGATTGATTATACAGATACATTAGACATCCACTCTGGCTTTGCCACGATTCCTGCGGTGCCCCAAACTAAAGTCTGGTAACCCAGACCATTCGGTTATTAAAGCAATAATCTCAGAAATCTTGTGGTGAAATGATGGCTCTTAAAGATTTGACTCAGTACGTCAGTCCAGAATATTGTGCGATAAAATAGTGTAATGGCAAAACTTATTTACTCAATGTTGACATCGTTAGACGGTTATGTAGCCGATAATGCGGGTGACTTTCAATGGGTGGCACCAAATGAAGAGGTTCATTCATTCATCAACGACCTGGAACGAAATACGAGTACTTTTTTGCTCGGGCGACGTTTGTATGAGGTCTTAGCAGTATGGGACACCATACCAGAGGACGGTCCAAGCCCAGCAGTTAACGAATATGGCAAAATTTGGCGAGCTGCGAAGAAAATCGTTTACTCTGCTTCATTATCCAAACCAACTACTAAAAATACTGAAATAAAGCATGAATTTGATGTTGAAGAAATTAGTCGTTTAAAAACACAATCTGAGAAGAACCTGGTCATTGGTGGTCCTCACCTGGCTGCGGAGGCTATAAAGGCTGGCTTAGTTGATGAGCTCCACCAATTTATTGCACCAGTGATTGTTGGCGAGGGCAATTATTGGTTGCCGAAGGATATACACATAAAACTAAACCTGGTTGATATACAGAAATTTGAGGGTGGGGTCCAAGTCCACGGCAAAGGCATTAGCAGTTTTGTTTATCTTCAATATGAAATCCTGAAGTAAACGCTATGGATTAATCCACATAACAGATGGAAAAGACAACATATTCTAAATCACCACTTAAGCTGGCGTTACGTTTCCGGGCTTTACCAAAAACCATGCTAAACGATGGGACCGCCTTGTAAGCATTAAAAATATATACGATCCAAACAACCTTTCAGAAGGGACCAATATCAAGCCTTCAATGGTAGCTTGAATAATGATTTGGCATAACTGGTTGAGGTGTTCGATCGTGATGACCGCATTGGAATCAATACGGTCACTCGCATGATCTTCCCGAATTATGATTTATGGCTGATTTATCACTCCAATAAGTATTTGTGAAGAAGTAAAAGGCTCAAATCCATAGACACCGGATAGACAAACCTTTCAACTTAATCAATAATAATTTAATACTTAATTAATTTATTGGAGGAACTGATGGAATTAGGGGCATTTTCTGTAAGTCTTGCAGTCAAAGATATTGAAACATCAAAGCTCTTTTATGAGAAACTGGGGTTTTCGGTTTTTGGAGGTGATCAATCTCAGAACTGGCTGATCTTGAAAAATGGCGACCATGTCATCGGCCTATTCCAGGGTATGTTCGATAAGAATATCCTTACATTCAACCCCGGTTGGGACAATAATGCAAAGCCGCTCAATATTTTTTCCGATGTTAGGGCTATCCAGAGGGATCTAAAAGCAAAGGGCGTGAATTTAGTCTCAGAAGCCGATGAAAGCTCGAGAGGCCCTGCCAGTATTATGCTCGAAGACCCTGACGGGAATGTGATATTACTTGACCAGCATGTTTAATTGTAAATTGCATCCTGTCTCGCCCGGTGGATGAATTTATACCGGTTGCCATAAGGAGGAAATAATTAGATCGTTTCGTTCCACCTTCACTCCAGGGGTGTATCATGGATTTAACCAGTCACCACCATTTTTTGAGGGCTGGTATTTCAAATTGGTCAGCGCTGATGAAAAGCATAAGATCGCCATCATCCCGGGAGTGATCCTGGGGAAGGATGCCCACGCATTCATCCAGGTGCTGGATGGATCAAGTGGATCCGTTTATTACCATACTTTCAAGTTTTCAGAATTTACAGCAGATAACGGGAATTTTGCGGTCAAGATCGGGGGCAATCATTTTGATGAGGCACATTTACAAGTTGCGATCGATTCCCCTGAAGGGTCCCTGGCGGGAGAGATTCGGTTCAGCAAGCTGCAGCCATGGCCGGTTTCGTTATTCTCTCCCGGGGTCATGGGGTGGTATGCGTGGGTGCCGAAAATGGAATGCTACCATGGTGTTTTGAGCTTTGACCATACCATTGAAGGCCAGATTATTCTAAACGGCAACCGCATGGATTTCACTGGCGGCAGGGGGTATATCGAAAAGGATTGGGGCAAGTCTTTCCCTTCTGCCTGGGTGTGGATGCAGAGTAATCATTTCCCGGGGGCATCGGCCTGTATAACCGCCTCGGTCGCCAACATCCCCTGGCTAGGCAAATCCTTTCGAGGTTTCATTATAGGTTTATTACTGGAGGACAAGCTTTTCCGTTTCGCCACTTACACCGGCGCCAAGATCGAAACCCTGGAAATATTGGATGATCACGTGGATTGGGTGATCAGAGACCGAAAACACCGCATTCACCTGTTTGCAAAACGTGCAAAAGGAGGACTACTGCGCGGTCCCACCCAAATTGATATGGGGAAAAGGGTTCTCGAGACGTTGAACGCGGAAATTACTGTCAAGTTAGAAACTGTAAGCGGTGATAAGATATTCGAAGGACGCGGCCTTCATTCAGGGCTGGAAGTCATGGGTGATCTTCCTGTGCTATTGGAAGGTTGAAGTAAGTCTTCCGGATCGAATTTGAAACAGACTCTACTTATTTTATTGAAGCCAGGTACAGGTCTTACACCTGCTTGGGTGCCTATGGCGTACGCCGAAGGAATTCCATGCTGGATTTGATGCTCGGTTCAATTTAGAAGCATAGGATGGGGTAAGGTTCGATAGCCCGGTCCAATCATACTTCTCAGCCAGTTTACCGAAGATTATTTCGAGAGTATCGTTATTCAAGGGGAGGAATATTGTAATTTGAAATTATAGTTTGTTCGAAAAATCAGATACATGATTAATGTCATAATATTTCATTATAATTAACTACTGTCCAATTATCCCACCACCGGTTGCTTAATCGCCGGAATGCCAAACATTCTGTAACCGAAAGAGTTTATCAATGAAAATTACCCCATTTGCAACAGAACACTTCTTTGCCCGTTATGAATTCTCAACTCCATATCAACTCTGCAATTCCGATTGTGAAACAGTAACCATTGCAGAGATATTAGAGATGGCTGATATATCTTTGGAACAATTTGGCCGGGTATCTTTGGGATACACCGAATCCCTTGGAAATCCTGCTCTTAGAAAAATGATTGCTGAAACCTATGATGAAACCAACGTGGAAGATATTGTCATGCTTGGCAGCCCCATAGAGGGGATATACCTGGCTGCAAGGGCGGCACTCAACCCGGGTGATGAAGTAATCGTATTAAGCCCGGCTTACGATGCTTTGATCAATATGTTCGCTCATGTAGTTGGTGAATCCAACATATACAAGTGGGAATTTATCCCTGATAAAGGTACAATGGCGGTTGGACCTTGGTGAATTGAAAAGACTGATAACTCCGCGGACGAAAATGCTGGTTGTCAATTTTCCCCACAATCCAACTGGCTATTTACCAGATCAGAATCTGATGGATGAATTGGCGAAAATCGTCGAAGCAAATGGGTTGATCCTTTTTTGTGACGAAATGTATGCCGGTTTGGTCCACTCGGGTACAGCCCTAATCAAATCAGCAGCTGAAATCACCAATAGGTCAATTGTTCTCTCGGGATTGTCGAAAACGTATGGTTTGCCGGGCTTGCGGTCAGGCTGGCTGGTGGTTAAGGATAAAGAAATCCGCCAGGACATCATCAACTGGAAATTTTACACCAGCATTTGTCCACCTGCACCGTCAGAGTTTTTGACGATGGCTGCGTGGAAAATTCGAGATCGATTGCGCGATAAAAGCATTTCGTTAATAACCGAAAATCTCAAATTAGCCGAAACTTTCTTCAAACGATGGCCGGATTTATTTATCTGGCGCAGACCAATGGCTGGATCAACCGCTTTGGTTGGCATGGATGTATCTTCAGTCATGGCATTTGCGACCGAAATGGCAGATAAAGCTGGGGTGTTAATTCTTCCCGCAGTTACCCTGGGAGGTGACGACTCTCATTTTCGGATGGGATTCGGCCGCGCAGGTTTTGGTGAAGCCCTGGAAAAATTTGATGAATATTTGCATGTCAATATCCAAAAGAATATCAAAGGATAACAATAATAAAGTCTATGATGAACAGGCAAAGTGCAAAAACGATTAACTTGTTTTAATTTTTCTTTTATATTCAATAGGACTCATTTCACATCTTCCTACACGCAAGATGGTCGTTTTAGCCAAAAGGGAAATATTGAGGCCAACCCAAAAGGGTTGGCCTCTTTTACTATTTATCAATAAATCATACGCCTTGTTTTTCGATCTCAGGCTCCACCAGTTCGAGACCTTCCTTTTTCAGAACAATCTCATCACCCTCCACCAGGTCCACCAGGATGATGTCTCCATCCTCAAATTCGTGGGAAAGGAGTGCGTCCGAAAGTGGATCTTCCACGTACTGTTGGATAACCCGCCGCAGTGGCCGGGCGCCCATATCTGGATCATATCCCAGTTCACCCAGCTTCTGCAAAGCAGCCTGGGAAGTGTGCAGGACGATCTCATGCTCTTCAACCCGGCGGGCAACTTTATCCAGCTCCAGGTTAACGATGGTCTGGATGTGTTCCTTGTTCAACGCACGGAATACCATCACACCATCCAGGCGGTTGATAAATTCCGGCCTGAAGACGCGCTTAAGAGAATCTAGCAATTTCTTGCGCATCTCTTCATACTCTTCCTGCTCTTCCATTGATGAATCGCGTTGAACAGAGAAACCAAAGGAAGTCTGACGCTTGATCATATCCGCGCCGATGTTGGACGTCATGACAATGATCGCATTACGGAAATCCACTTTGCGTCCGCGGGCATCTGAAAGATGGCCCTCTTCCATGATCTGCAGCAGCATGTTATGCGCTTCGGGGTGTGCTTTTTCGATCTCGTCAAAAACGACGATCGAGTAAGGCCGGCGGCGCAAGGCTTCGGTAAGCTGGCCAGCTTCTTCAAAGCCAACATACCCCGGAGGCGCTCCCACCAGCCGGCTGACGCTGTGCCGTTCCATGAATTCCGACATATCCAGTTGAATCAGAGCTTCTTCGCTGCCAAACAGGAATTTTGCCAGCGCTTTTGTTAATTCGGTTTTTCCAACCCCGGTCGGTCCCAGGAAAATGAAGGAGCCAATTGGACGAACCGGATCTTTCAATCCAGCCCTGGCTCTGCGAACGGCCTTAGAAATCGCCGCGATCGCTTCGTCCTGCCCAACGATATGATTCTTCAGCTCTTCTTCCATTTGCAGTAATCGGGCGGATTCTTCCTGCGCAATCTGCATCACCGGAACTCCGGTCCACATGGATACCATCTCGGCGATGTCCTCTGCTGAAACAAGAGGACTGGAATCGCGATCCCAGTAATTCTTCAAACGGTCGATCTGTACTTCGAGTGCGTTTTCCTGTTCAGTTAGTTCGTTGACTTCATCAACCAGGTTATTTTCCACCGCCAAACCGCGTTTGGCACGTAAAGCCTTCAATTGCACCAGCAGGTCCTTGAAGGTCTGCGCAGTCTCGCTTTTATACATCCGCACCCGCGAAGATGACTCATCGATCAGGTCAATAGCCTTATCCGGTAGGAAACGCTCTGTAACATAGCGGGATGAAAGCTTGGCGGCTGCATCCAAAGCTTCATCAGAGATGCGCAGCCTGTGATGTTCCTCATACGCTCCACGGATGCCCTTTAGGATGGCAATTGTTTCATCCACCGATGGTTCATTTACGGTCACCGGTTGGAAGCGTCGTTCAAGGGCAGCATCGCTTTCAATGTGTTTGCGATATTCATCCAGCGTGGTCGCCCCAATGACTTGCAATTCCCCACGGGAAAGTGCGGGTTTCAAAATATTCGCGGCATCCACCGAGGAGCCTGCCGCACCGGCGCCAACCAGCATATGGACCTCGTCAATGAAAAGGATCGCTTTTGAGGCTTTCAATTCATCGATCACCCGCTTGAGACGTTCCTCGAACTGGCCACGGTACATCGTTCCTGCAACCAGAGAACCAACGTCCAATTGCAGCACGCGTTTATCAAGCAGCGGCGCTGGCACATCGCCACTAATGATGCGCTGGGCTAATCCCTCCACGATTGCCGTTTTACCGACACCGGGTTCACCGATCAACGCGGGGTTGTTCTTATTACGCCGGGCAAGGATCTGGATCACCCGCTCAATTTCCATTTGCCGACCAATCACCGGATCTAATTTGCTTTGTTCTGCAAGGGATGTCAGGTCCACCGCCAGTTGATCTACCAGGGGAGTCTTGCCTTTGGATGCTTTTTCCTCTTCCTTTTTGGAAGATGCTGTCTGATTAACAGGACCCACAGCGGCCGAGGAATTCTCCTGCAGCACCCTTCGGGTCTGGCGTCTAATCTGTTCGGATGTCAAACCCAGTTTCTTTAATACATCCACAGATAAACCGGTATTGGCATTCACCAACCCCAGCAGCAAATGTTCGGTGCCTATATAATGATGCCCCATTCGACGGGCTTCTTCAATGGCGCTTTCAAGTACCAGTTGTGTATCTGCGCCCAACTCGATCTGAGTGGGTTTATCCACATTCTTCTCTGTGAGGCGTTCAATGATATCCTGGATGCGGTCTTCTTCCAGCCCGAGGTCATGCATTACCCGGCTGGCTACACCGCCATCCTCCTGGATCAATCCCAGCAATAGGTGCTCAGTTCCCACGCGTTCCTGGTTCAAACGCTCTGCTTCTTGATGTGCAAGGCTCAGCACTCGCCTTGCTCGCGCTGTAAACCTTTCCATTCCTGCCATTTCTACCTCCATGCCCGAAGATCAATTTGATCCTGGCGGGCGACTTTTCAATAAATTCACTGGATACTTCGTTCCATCCTTCAGCACCCAGTCCCCATAGTATTCTTAATTCAGATTCTACCCTATTATTCCATCTTTTTTTCATTTCTTTAACCAATGTATAATACTTTCTAGAGTGAGTGTTTTCCGGGGAGCGCCTTAATCATGCTCAAAAAAATATCACCTGTTTTTGTCGCTGTGGTTTGCCTGGTATGGATCGTATTGATCACCGGTTTCTATTATCTCTATCACAAACCATTCTCTGCTGAGTTTGCGATCCGGCTGATTCAGGGCATCTGGCAATGGTTTTGTGCCCTGATTGTTCTATCCATCTGTGGTGGATTGGGCAGAAGGCTCCTCCAATTTGAATCTGGAAATCCAGTAACAAATGCATTCATTCAATTAGCCCTGGGTTTTGGCACATCTGCCACACTGGTACTGATCATCGGCGTGGTTGGTTATATCCGCATTACTATTCCCATCCTAACTTTGATCTCCCTGATATTATTACGTAAACAGATCATACACTGGGGGAGGGATATTTTACACGTCCGGTCGATCTGGATAGATTCGGATCGCTACGAAAAAATGATCCTCTCCTTAATAATGATGATGGTATCCTCGTCATTACTGATCGCTTCCGCGCCAGCTTTCCATTATGACGCACTAACCTATCACTTTGCACTTCCTGCGACATATTTGGAGGATGGGCGCATCTCCGCTCTGCCAAACCTGGTGCGGGCTGGCATGTCTCAACTGGGAGAAATGTTCTATGTTTGGGCGGCATCAATGGGTGGTTTGATCTCTGCAGCAATCGCCGGCTTGATCACCGGCTTCTTAGCGATGCTGTCGCTATTTTTCTCGCTAAAGCAGGCTTTGAATCATCGGGCTGCCATCATTGGAATTGCTGCACTGGCAGCCGGGACCTCAATCATCGCTGCCCTGGGCTGGGCTTACATCGACTGGTTTTGTTTTGTTTTCGGACTGACAGGTTTGATCTCGCTGTCTGAGTGGGTAAAAACTGGCAAGAAGCGGGACATCTTCCTGGCAGGATTATTCACCGGTTTTGGCATTGCCTGCAAAATGACAGCCGGGGTGTTTGCAGTTGGTACTCTTCTCTTAATTATCATGCTCGGCGTTCGCAATAAACAAAAATATCTGAATTTTGCAGTATTGTACATCGCAACAACCATCCTGCCGATGCTACCCTGGCTGGTAAAGAACTTCATTGGTTACAGCAATCCCTTCTACCCTTATCTCTCCTTTAGCAGCGCACTAACCTCCGGGCGGGCTGCCATGCTGCAAAATCTGCCTGCTTTTGGAAACTGGCTTGATCTGATTCTCCTGCCCTTCCGCGCAACAACGATCGGCGCAGAAGGGCTGGCGGGATACAGCCATTCCATCGGACCGCTGCTGCTCATTCTAGGAGCCTTCGCATGGTTCAGAATCCCCAATCAAGACAAAAGGTCAGATATCCTCTCCACCGCAAAATGGATCGGGTTTTTCGGTCTGGTCGTTTGGGCAGGCGCCAACCAGTTCAACGGCATCCTGGTGCAAACCCGCATGTATTATGTATTATTCCCAGCTTTTGTTGTGCTGGCAGCAACAGGGTATCAAGCTCTTACGTCCCTCGACATCCCACATTTGAATCTAAAATGGTTGGTTTCTGCAATTGTATTGATGACTTTATCCCTGGCAACGATACAAAACTTAAATGCTTTTATTCAAACCAATGCCCTGTCATACCTCAACGGATCCGAGACCAAACAGGCATACCTCAAACAAAACCTGGGCTGGTATGCGTCGGCGATGGAATTTGTGAAAAGCCTGCCAGAAGAGGATCGAACGTTGCTCATCTATGAACCACGCGGTCTTTACTGTCTGCCAGGCTGCTCACCGGACGAGTTACTTGATCGCTGGAGTTATACCCTGACCCTGAAGAATGATCCTGATGGGGTTTTGGACGCTTGGCGCAATGATGGTTTCAAATATCTACTGGTCTATCAATCAGGGATAGAATTCTTCATGCCGGGTAGTGATCCAAATCATAAGCCTGTTGATCTGAAGTTGCTTGAGGCAACGCTTGCTCCGCTCCCGGTTGTTGAAAACTTTGGGGGCGTTTATGTGCTTTACCGTATAAATTAGACCTTTTCCATCAACCTCGAATATCATGAATATCAGGTAGGATTACTGACACAGATTCACCTAAGTGTCCAACTGATCAAACTGGCCGATCGCCTTACGCCATTCGTCGGTCACCCGGATAGTTGACAGCGTATGGTAGCTGTATGCCACCATGATGGTCGTTGCGGTCGCTAAAACATTTCTGCTGTCGCCATCCTCAATTCGATATTCAAAATCCAGGCTTTTGTTTCCGATGCGGGTCGCCTTAACCCCTACTTTAATGTTTTGTCCCAGTTGGATCGGTTCAATATATGTTATGTGAACATCCGCCACGATCAATCCCAGCTCCATGAAAGATTTTCCATCCCACAATCCCAATTGTTGGATATAGTCTAACCTGGCAGACTCGATAAAGGTGAGGTAGCGTGAATTATTGACATGCCATTGCGGGTCCAGATCGCCATATCTCACTTGGACAGGATAATAAAATTTGAAAGTATTCATAAATATTCTCCGTTCTGATTGATTTTAGCGGATAATTTGACACAAGTACAACCAATGTAAGCAAACTGCAAGCCGTTTTCGCTTGTAAATTATGATAAAATATCAGATAATTCGATAAACTTTATCAAAAATATATATTTATATAGAGGTCTTCAATGCAAATCACGCGCCAGGCAGATTACGCGATCAGGGCTGTTTTATATTTATCGGGTTTGAATCCGTCGCAACGGGCAGCCACCAGCCATATCGCGGAGGATCAGGGTATCCCGCCATCTTTCCTGGCAAAGATCATCTCTCAGCTCTCCATCGCCGGCCTGATCCATACCTCTCGCGGGGCGAAAGGCGGTGTGACACTTGCCAAGGCACCCGAAAGCATTTCTTTGTTGGACGTCGTAGAAGCAATTGATGGGCCTGTTGCATTAAATGAGTGCACTATCAACCCGGGTGGCTGCACCCGGTCCGAGATTTGCCCGATGCATACAATCTGGTGTGAAGCCCAGGCGGAACTGGTTAACCGGTTGGATAGCACAAGCTTTGCCCAGTTTGTTTAAATAAGACATTACATCGTAAAAATCAACGCGGCAGTATCTGGAGGATATCATGTCATTCGGAACCCCTGTAAGCCGGCACTGTGTGATCACTCTACGCACAAATGATATCGTTGTGGATATGGGTGATGGCCATTTTCTGAATATTCATACGGGGGGATTTTGCACATGCTCGGAGGAAGACATCTCTCATACCACGCTGGATTCAGAACTGGAAACCCTGCGGCTTGCCAAGTTGGTCGATAGTTATGATGGTAATCGGGTCTTTATCACCGCTCTGCAGGACCCGCACCGCGGAACCCTGGAATAATATCTTCCGGCTCTATCTCAAATCACAATTCATACCTTTCTTTTTTGACTCATGCGTCTTATCATAAGGTAATCGCATTTGGAGTTTTTATGAATCGTGTTCAGCTTACAAATCAAAATTTTGTTGTTCTTATATTATCTTTGCTCCTGCTGACGATCGCCATCGCGTTCCTCACCCCAGTTGAGAAGTCACTGGGGAACAATCTGAGACTGATCTATTTACATGGCGCCTGGGTATGGACCGGCATCCTCACTTTTTCAGCAGCAGGGGTTTTCGGTCTCGCAGCGTTGCTCCTTCACCGAAAATCGCTCCACAACTGGTCACGCTCCCTCGCGTGGAGCGGACTGTGTTTTTGGGTCACTTACCTGCCCATGTCGCTGGCAGTGATGAAGATCAACTGGAATGGTTTCTATTTCGATGAGCCGCGCTGGAGAGTGCCTTTCACGTTTGCAATCATCGGTCTGCTATTGCAGACTGGCCTGTTATTGATCAACATTCCCTGGAGCAATTCGCTCGCAAACCTGGTCTTTGCCGCTGCAATGATACTCAATATGACCCGAATGGAAAGTGTTTTACATCCTGAATCGCCTGTCTTTACTTCAGAATCGAACGGGATTAAATGGATCTTCATCCTATTGTTGGCTACGACCCTGTTATTAAGTGGGCTGCTTTCTTTCGCCTGGACCAGATTCTTCCCTTTGAAAGAATCAGCCCGGAAACAAGAGGGAGGATAGCGTGTTAATTCATTCTGCGTCCCAAGTGCTAACACTGGCTGGCGGCCCGCAACGCGGGAAACAGCTGGGCAAATTGGGAATTATCACCGAAGGCGCGATCATCATTAAGGACGGCATCATCCAGGAAACCGGCAGCACCGTAACGCTGCTTGAAAAGTATCCTAATGAACAACGCCTGGATGCAAAGAATATGGTGGTAATACCGGGCTTTGTAGATCCACACACACATCTGGTTTTCGCCGGTGACCGCGCCAAGGAATTTGAACTCCGACTACAGGGAGAGACATATATGGAGATCCTGGCTGCCGGGGGAGGGATACTTTCCACAGTGACGGCGACGCGCGCAGCAACAGCGTTTGAGTTGACCGACCTTTTAATGCAGCGTGCCCGAAAACTGCTGCGATTCGGCACAACCACCGTCGAAGTCAAGACCGGTTACGGACTCACCCCGGAATCTGAGGCGCTTCAACTGCATACAATTGCTAATTTCAGCGACTCAATTAGCCCCGACATTATCCCAACATACCTGGCAGCCCATGCCATCCCTCCGGAATATAAAAACACTCCCGATGGTTATACCGCGCTAATTGCCACCCGTATGCTGCCAGAAGTTCAAGCTTATTGGATAAAAACGTACCCGGAAAGATCGTTTCCATTCGTTGATGTCTTCTGTGAACGCGGGGCATTTACCCTTGAACAGAGCCGCACCATACTGGAAGCCGCTAGGAATCTTGGCTTCCCACTCAAGATCCATGCGGATGAGTTCGAAAACCTGGGTGGCGCCAGCCTGGCGGTGGAATTGGGTGCCGCATCTGCCGACCACCTGGTAACGACCAGCCGAAATGATATAAAGGCGCTTGCATCCAGTAAGACCATCGCGGTTTCACTACCTTGCACACCTTTCGGCTTGGGAGAAACAGACTACACCCCGGCACGTGCCATTCTTGAAGAAGGCGGCATCCTGGCGCTGGCATCCGATTTTTAACCCCGGCACTGCCTGGTGCGGCAATATGCAATTTGTAATTGCCCTGGCGTGTAGATATATGAAGCTGACCCCTGCGGAAGCGATTGCAGCGGCGACTATTAACGCCGCTGCATCTATACACATGGACAGCTTGGTCGGATCGATTGAACCTGGTAAGAAAGCCAACATTTTAATGTTAAACGTGGACGACTATCGTCACCTTGGTTACCAATTCGGCGGCAACCTGGTACGAACAGTGATCAAAGGCGACGCCATCATAGAAAACGGAGATGAAAACTGATGCCTACCATCGAACAGGCAAGAGAGTGGTATTCCGCTACCGATCCGGTGCATGATTTTAGTCACATCCAGCGCGTTTATTGGATGGCGGAGCGGATTGGCACTGCCGAAAAGGCCGATATAGAAATCGTCCGCGCAGCTGCCTTACTGCACGACGCTGCAGACAGCGCCCCCGGTGGAGATGGCAGTGAGCGAGCCAACCACCACATTTCTTCTGCGCGTTTTGCAAGGCGAATCCTGGAAGGCGAAAGCTGGCCTGAAGAACGCATTTCGCAGGTACAGCACTGCATACGCGCCCACCGCTTTCGCGGAAAAGAAGACGCTCCATCCACCATCGAGGCAGAAGTGATCTTCGATTCAGATAAACTGGATGTATTGGGTGCTGTGGGGATCGCCCGTACGATCGCCTATGCCGTATTGGACCACCAACCAATTTATTCCGAACCATCCCCGCAGTTCATCGAAACAGGTAAAGAGATTACCGGGGAATTGCACAGTTCCTACCATGAATATTTGTTCAAGCTCTCCAGAGTCAAAGACCGGCTCTTTACGGGTACGGGTAAATTGATCGCTGAAGAACGACATGCGTTTCTGGTAATGTATTACGAGCGTTTGGCGGACGAAATGAAAGGTTTGAAGTAGGTATGATAACCGAAGATGTAAAGCCAACTCTGGCTGAAATTTCCAGGCTTGCCCGACAGGCCGGCCAGCTTTTATTGACGCGTTATGGAAAACCCCATGATATCCAAATGAAGGGCGTGGTAGATCTGGTTACCGAAGCCGACCACCTGGCTGAAAACCTGATCCTCTCCAGCTTGAAACAAAGGTTTCCAACCCACAAGGTCATTTCCGAAGAGGTTGGTTCCAACAATCTGGAATCAGAGCATGTCTGGTATATTGATCCTTTGGATGGAACTATCAACTTTGCTCACGGGATTCCGCTATTCTCTGTATCTATCGCTTATTCCAATCAAGGCAAGGTCGAACTGGGTGTGGTTTATGAACCAGTTCATGATGAGTGTTTTTCGGCTGAACAAGGCAAAGGCGCCTGGTTGAATGGAAAACCCATCCATGTATCCAAAACAACCTCTCTCTTACAATCATTGCTCGTCACAGGTTATCCGAACGAAAAAAACGCAATCTTTAATAAGAACCTGAATTTTGACGCTGAACTTTCTTCCTGTACACGCGGCGTCCGCCGTCTGGGTTCTGCCGCCCTCGACTTGTGTTATGTTGCAACAGGCAGGTTGGATGGGTTCTGGGAACTAACCATCAATCCCTGGGATTTCGCTGCCGGTTGTCTCATCGCCAGTGAAGCAGGTGCCCTTGTTACCAATTGCAGAGGGAACCCGGTCGAATACCTGTATGGAGAATCGGTCTTAGCAGCTGCTCCTCACCTGCATGGCGAAATTCTCTCGGTCTTGCTTCATGGCGATTAATCGTCAATAATAAAGGTAGGTATTTTTTTGCCGTGCATCAAGGAGGAGAATTGTGAATAAAAAAGCGCCATTTTCGAACCGTTTTGCAATTATTTTAATGACCATCTCGATCATCATCGTACAGGCTGCTTGTCTCACTTCATCCGCTACGCCGGCACCAGCCCCAACTATGGATGCTACCATTATCGCCCTGGGGGTGGCAGCCACCTCCAACGCTATGCAAGCCGAGGCCGCTGAGAGTGCTGCTGTTGAAGCCGTTCAGCTAACGATGGACGCCATCCGCGTTCAGCAGACAGTTCTAGCCATCCAGGCTGAAAACGAGAACAACTCCCCATCCACACCAGAACCAATCGTTCAAGAACTGGTATTACCCAGCGATACTCCTGATCCTGCCGCCGGAATGGATGAGAAGATTCGCAACGCGAAAGTACTCATTTTTGAGGACACAATCGAACTCGGAATCGGCGATTGGATTCAGGGAACCGTTCAGCGCATGGGTATCAAAGACTATGTGCAAACCTACGACCGGTCCGGCGATTTTATGGAGCAGTTAAATTCTCCCACAAAATGGGACTTGATCATCATTGGCGCGGAAGCCAAGACCAAGATCCAGGGAGAATTCTGGGATGCGATCATGCAGCATGTTAATAAGAAAACCGCCATCATTGCCGAAGTCTGGTATCTTGATTTGTTGGGTGGTGGCAAAATAAAAAGTTTTACCAACGAATGCGGTGTCGCTTATGCCAGTAATTACGATGTGGCAGAATCCATCTATTGGTGGAATACTGAAAGCCCGGTCTTCTCTACCCCCAATATCGTAGATCCTCTCATTCACTACAGCCGATATTGGACCACTCAGTGCGGAGACAGACTTCGGATTACTGGAGAAGGAGATGCTCAACTTCTGGCAGGCTGGAAGGTTAAACCAGACAGCCGAGGTGGTTTGATCGCTTCATGTATGGGGGGTAGAACGATCATCCAGTCTTTCTCCAACCATGATTACCACGAAGACCAGATCAAAGACTTGTGGGAAAATTACATCACTTACACACTCACCAATCACTTTTTAGCGATTGAATAAGGATTCCGAGCGCTTTGTCTACTCCCGCTGAGATTATTACACCTGAAGACATTCTTGAATCGCTTCCTCTGGATACCGTAATTCAAGGCGATTGTCTTGTTGAATTACAAAAACTACCGGCAGAATCCGTCGATCTTATCTTCGCCGATCCACCATACTATCTGCAATTGGAGCAAGACCTCTGGCGTCCAAATCAGACAAAAGTATCGGCCGTTGATGCCGATTGGGACCGTTTTTCCAGCTTTGCTGAATATGACCGGTTTACCCGTGAATGGCTGTTGGCCTGCCGTCGTGTATTAAAGAAAACCGGCGCCATCTGGGTTATTGGTACTTACCATAACATATTCAGAGTTGGCACGGCGTTGCAGGATCTGAACTTTTGGATCCTTAACGACGTGGTTTGGACCAAAACCAATCCCATGCCCAATTTTCGAGGAGTTCGGTTCACGAATGCCCACGAAACTTTGATTTGGGCTCAGAAGGAACATGGCGCATCCTATACCTTCAATCATCACGCCATGAAATCCCTTAACGAAGACCTGCAGATGCGGAGTGACTGGACCCTATCTATTTGTTCCGGCGGCGAAAGGCTGAAGAAGGACGGCAAGAAGCTGCACCCGACCCAAAAACCTGAGGCACTGCTGTACAGAATACTCTTGGCCAGCACTCAAGTAGGGGATGTGGTGTTGGACCCATTCTTCGGCACTGGCACCACTGGTGCTGTATGCAGGCGGTTGCACAGGCGCTTTATCGGAATTGAGAAAGAACCTGAATATGTATCTGCCGCAACAGACCGCATTCAGCTTGTCCAACAGGTGGAGTTTAATCCACCTATTTTCGTCAGCCCGGATCCCCGCAAAGAAGTGCGCATTCCATTCGGTTCCCTACTGGAAAATGGCCTTTTGGAACCTGGCCAAAACCTATACCTGGGAGAAAATGGGCCATCTGTCAGGCTGCTTGCGAATGGTTCGCTGGAGTATAATGGGGAAACTGGATCCATCCACCAACTTGCCCGAAAGATACAGCACGCACCTGCAAACGGATGGGATGTCTGGTTCTATGAAGAAGAAAATACAAAAAAACGGCAGCCTATTGATGTTTTACGTCAAAAAATCCGCGCCGAATCCAAACTTGTAATGAGAGGTACACCATGACGAATTTATCTTATACCCAATCCCGATGGAGTCTTTCAGATCTGTTTCCATCCCCCGACGGACCTGAGATAAAGGCGGCTTTCCAAACGCTTGAAAACCAGGTAACCGAATTTGAAAAAATACGCGAACAATTGGTTCCCGGGATGAGTATTGAAATATTTCTGGATGTGATTGCGAAAGCAGAAAAACTCACCAAGCTGGAGCATCGACTCTATGGTTTTGCCGAACTGTGGTTCACCGAAGACACCCAAAACCAGGCTGCCCAAACCCTGGTTGCGCGCATCGACCAACTACTAGCCGAATATTCCAACCGAACGCTGTTCTTCAACTTATGGTGGAAAAGCATCGATGACGCGGCCGCAGAAAGATTGATGGCCGGGTCTGGTGACTATCGCTACTGGCTGGAAGAGATGCGCCACTTCAAGCCGCATACCCTGTCCGAAGCCGAAGAGAAGATCATTAATATTAAAGATGTAACGGGTCTGAACGCCATCAATATGTTGTATGACTCCATCACCAATCGCTACACTTTCAAGATAGAGGTCGAAGGTGAAGTCAAAGAGCTGACCCGGGGTGAGCTGATGGTCTATGCTCGCCACCACGATGCCGACCTGCGCGCCAAAGCTTACCAGGAGTTGTACCGCGTATATGGCGACGACGGTCCGATCCTCGGACAAATGTACCAGGCCATCGTACGTAACTGGAGCAACGAACAGGTGAATCTGCGCCATTTCAATTCCCCGATCACCGCCCGCAACCTGGTAAATGATATTCCAGATGAAGTAGTAGATATGCTTTTATCCGTCAGCCGCGATAATGCGGTTGTATTCCAGCGGTTCTTCAAACTCAAAGCCCGCTGGCTGGGAATCGATAAGCTCCAGCGCTATGATATTTACGCACCGGTTGTGAAATCCGATAAAAAGTTTGCTTATAAAGATGCCGCCCCATTAGTATTCCAATCGTTCCGAGAGTTTGACCCAAAAATGGCAGAATTGGCCGAGCGGGTCTTTACAGAAAAACACCTCGACAGCGAAGTTCGCAAAGGGAAGCGTAGCGGAGCTTTTTGCTCCACAATCAATCCAGAACTTACTCCCTGGGTGATGCTGAATTATCAAGGTCGTTCGGATGATGTTGCAACCATGGCACACGAACTTGGTCACGCTATCCATTCCATGATGGCCAGCCACCACAGCCTCTTCACACAGCACGCCTGCCTGCCCCTGGCCGAAACAGCCTCTACCTTTGGTGAAATGATGCTGGTCGATAAATTACTCAACGAGGAGAAGGATGAAAGCGTCCGTCGCGATCTCATCTTCCGCCAGGTGGACGATTCCTATGCCACCATTTTGCGACAGGCGTATTTCGCCATGTTCGAGCGCAAAGCCCACCAGATGATCGTCAATAACGCCTCAGTGGATGAACTTGCAGCCGCGTATTTGGAAAACCTGCAGGATATGTTCGGAGATTCCATCGACATAAATGATGAATTCAAGTGGGAATGGGTTTCCATCCCGCACATATACAACGTCCCATTCTATGTCTATGCCTACTCTTTCGGGCAGCTTCTGGTTCTATCTCTCTACAAACAATTCAAAGCCGAGGGAGAAAGCTTCAAGCCGCGTTACCTGAAGATCCTATCGGCAGGCGGATCGGAAGCGCCGGAAAAAGTACTGCAAGCCGCCGGAATTGATTTCCGGCAACGCTCATTCTGGCAGGGCGGTTTTGATGTGATCAAAGACCTGGTGATTCAACTCGAAAACCTCGAAATCCCCTCCTCCCCGGGGGAATAATCTCATAAAGAGCAATCCATGCATATCAGATTCCCTTCTTCAATCCCGATTCTTCAATTTTCGGAGTCTTCATGTATATAGCCATTGAGGGTGTGATAGGAGTGGGTAAAACCACCCTTGTCCGCCTTTTACAGCCGGCTTTCGAGGCACAACTGTTGCTTGAAGTATTTGAAGAAAATCCATTCCTATCGGATTTCTACTCCGATCGGTCCCGTTACGCATTCCAGACCCAGGTTTTTTTTCTGCTCAGCCGTTATCGCCAGCAACGATCCAGTGTGCCCGACATTCTTGCAAAAGGAGATGGACTGATCGCAGACTACACCTTTGAGAAGGATTCCCTCTTTGCCCGCATCAATCTAGCCGGAGACGAGTTAAACATGTACTATAAGGTGCATGAAGCCCTTGCAGAAAAAATCCCCCTCCCCAATCTCATCGTTTATCTGCGCGCCTCAACGGATATCCTCATGCAGCGCATCGCCTTGCGTGACCGGCCATATGAACGCAACATGGAGCGCAATTATATTGATGAGTTGAACAATGCTTATGATGATTTCTTTAGTCATTATTACAAATCCGGTCCAACGCTAACCATTGACTCAAATAACCTGGATTTTGTCGCACGCCCTGATGATCTTAGGTCCATTGAAAACCGCATCCGCCAGGCTTTGGAGCTTTCGCCCTTCCAACCAGAATTACCATTTGGTGTAAAATTATCCTAGGAAGGGCGAAAATAGGGATACATGCGAATTACGAGGGATTTTTTACACAAGACTGCCAAAGACCAGGTTAATAGGCGAATTAAATCCGAACGCGACCTCGTTGCCGCATATATGATCGGGTCGGTATTGTCAGAAGAACCCTTACTAGGCGGCACGACTGATATAGATCTGGTGCTCATTCATGCCGGTGATCCAAAAGTGGAGCGCGAGATCGTGCGAGTTAATGACGAAGTCCACCTGGATATAATCCATCACTCCGAATCGGTCTACCAACAACCGCGCGCACTGCGCGTGGATGCCTGGCTTGGAACCGCTGTCCAAAATCATCCGGTTTTACTTTATGATGTGCGCCACTGGTTTGAATTCACCCAGGCTAGCGCGGGCGCCCAATTCTACCGCGCCGATCATACGCTTGCGAGAGCCCGTTCCCTCTACGAAAATGCTAGAAAAATGTGGGCTGAGTTGAATGAGAGCCGGATAACTTATGTAAAAAAGGTACGCAAATTCATGTGTGCGGTTGAATCTGCCAGTAACTGTATCGCCAGCATAAATGGGGCTCCTCTCACACGCCGTTCCTTTATGTTGGATTTTTCAGATAGATGCAATGTGATCGGCGTTCCAGAGCTGCCCACCTGGATGGCAAACTTGCTTGAGCTTCCCTCCCTTACCGAAGAGAGCCTGAAAGCGATGATGCCTGAATGGGAAAAGGCATTTAGGTCAGCTGGCGAGCAAACTGAAACATTGCCAGACCTGCATCCTCTGCGCTTGAATTACTATAAAACAGCCATCCAGGCACACATGGACGACGGAGAAATCCTCGCCGCAGCTTACCCATTGTTCTACACTTGGGCAAAGGCTGTATCACACCTTTACGCCACATCGCCAGAATACATCTTTTGGTACGATACCCTTAAAAATCTGGGTCTTGGCAAAGACATGCTTCTCGAAAAGCTCCAAGCGTTGGATGCCTACCTTGATCATGCGGAGGAAATTCTGGAATCCTGGGCAGAAAAAACAGGCGCTTGACTTTAGTACTATTTCCGTTAGTCTAAAATTTCTCTACATCAACTGGGTCCTTTATTTTGGCGATTTTGGTGTCCTACTGGCATATTTGATCCTCCCCCTCGGCTATTGAACTGCTATAAGGTTGGTTGATGTCTGTTTTTATACTCAAGTCATCGAGCAGCGGTAAATCCAATCCAAAATATTGGTTAAAAATCACGCGGAAGCTGTTTACTGGCGATATTGAAGGATACAAATTTTTATAGTTCCCATCAGGAAAATAATATGCATTGAGGATGGGAAAACGGTTAGCTTGACTCCAGGCATGATCGCCCTGCACAATGATGATCGGTTTTTTAGGAGAATTTTTAAGTATTCCTGAGACGATATCAAGAGTCTGAATGCTGATGAACTTTACGTTGTTAGAAAAGCCTTCGTTCATATTGACATCTTGTTTGATCTTTCCCGTGTTTGCGTCATAATAATTATTCCAATCGGCAGAACCATCTGGATTAAATACAAGGGGTGGGTGGGGTACCATGATGTGGGCATAAACGAACTTTGGTCTTTCAATTTCAGTCGTAGCTTTCAGATTGTTAATGGCATTAAATGTTTTTTGAATGTGGGATCGAACAGAATCCAGGGGAATGCTTTTATTTGTTTTTATTGAGAAGAAATCATGCTTTTCAAGTATCCGCAATGCGGTTGAGTCAATTAGTAATATTTCAAACGGGTAGAAGAAAGGATCAGTTAGATACAACAAAGAATTCCCATAATATATATCTGCGTCAGTCCAGTTAACCCAATTGTAGCCCGTATCGAAGGCTACAATTTTATACCCACTAGCCTGCAAACTCATTCGCACTTTATTGTCTGGCACGAGCTGATAAAGGATTTCGGTATTTCTTGAGTTTGGAGATTCGTCGGACACATTATATATGTAATCGAGGTTTAATGTTGATCCTATAGACCCTGGCGTGAATGAGTAATTACTCAGGCTACAACCAGCCACATAAAATCCCATTTCCATTAACTGGTTAATAAAATCGCTGTTATCAATTTTATGTCTTGAGAGTAATTCATCCTGCCTGCTGTAAGAGTCCAGAATAATAAAATAGATATCCGGTGAATCAGTCGTCGCTCTAAGATCAACTATTTGGTTTTGAGGGATGTTTTGCCCGACAAGGGCTTTGTTGATTGTGAAATAACTACTTTGTAAGATAGGAAAAGCAATAAGAATGACTGCAAAATAATTAATATTAAGATGAACTTTGGGTAGATTCAACTTCTTCAGATGCAATAAGACTATTACCAACACAAGGATACAAAGGATCGTAGGTACAATGAATGCTGTTCTGCCTATATACTTTCCGGCATTTGGAATTTGCAACAATCCTCTTTGAATGTGTCCGTATGAATAAAATGTTAAGACCAGAAAAGAAGTTAGTATAGCCGCATAATGGCCGGATCTGGTCACTATGCGAATGGCAAAGTACAGGACAACGGTGATTATTAAAGATACTAAAAGTGACCTGGCTACTGAGATAGGTTCAAGTTCTCTTATATTGTTGGCATATAAGGAAAGTATGGGAGCTAATGCGAAGAGGATCGGGTGAATGTAACCGTTTTTCATATTCTGGTACCAAAAATTATATCACCACCAAACGATTGATATTTTTGCCCAGTTTACTAATTAAAAAATATTAACATGTGGAATTAACAGTTTCGATATTTCCCGCAGGTCCATCGATAACATTTTAATGATCCAGTGTTCATGAAGTCCTGACATCCCTGATTTTGGTTACCATCTCGAAAACCCTTCAATTACTTAACAAAGGCCGGAAGGTGAAATTTTTGGCAGGTATAATGGTAGAGTTAAAATTACTGGAGAATAAAATATGAAAAAGAAGATTTTATTGGTTGTAACCATAATCGCCGTCTTGACATCGTGCAACTTTCAAACACCAAAGGCAGGAACAGCAACTTCGACCAGCGTTACCGTAGCTAACAAGATTGTCTCAACCATTCTACCCGTACAAACAGAAATAATACCTACCGAAATTTCTATAAGCCCAATCCCAACGATAACATCCACGCTGCAGCCTGAAAGTGAAAATAATTCACAGAACCCCGTCAACCCACTGACTGGACTGCCGGTAACCAATCCCGAATTTCTTAATTACTCACCTGCATTAATCTCTCTCTCTAATTTTCCCCTGTCCGTCCGCCCGCAATCCGGATTATCATTTGCGCCGCATGTGTATGAAATGACCATAGGCGAAGGTATGACACGCTTCCTGGCTGTATTTTATGGAGACTATGGGTTTGCCGAATTTCAGGATATTAAACTCGGATCGATCCGTTCAGGGCGATTACCTTATGAACAGCTCCGTAATATGTATGATGGCTTCATCATCATGGCAGGAGCCTCACCAGAAGTTGGATCTGTTCTTGCTGCTACTCACTTCAGAGAACAGATTGACTTTGCGGCCATCCAGACCCTCGCACAGGATCGAACGATTCGTAAAGGCGCGCCGGAATTCGGCCAAATCCAATTTGAAGAAGCAGCGCCATCCGGCGGGGAGGAAGGTGCAAGGTTGGAGATATTCTGGTCCAACCTTAACCGGGTAAACTGGACCTACGATGCTGAAAATGAAAATTATCTACGGGAACAGGATTTATCTGATGCATCTGGTAAATTCTACCCGTCAATCGACAAATTAACCGGGGAGCAGCTTACCGCGGATAACGTGGTGGTCATGGCTGCCGAACATGACTGGCAGACCCCCACGCGTATTGAGATGAACCTGTTGTATGTCATTAAAGCTCCTGCCGTATTTTTTAGAAACGGAAAAGCATATCCTGTTTATTGGACAAGTCTTTCTCCTTTGGGTCCATTCCGCTTTTTCAATCCGGATGGAACTCCCTTTCCTTATAAACCCGGCAACACTTGGTTTGAGATCATCGAATCAATCCAGGAGATTAAGCAATTGGACGATTTTTCGTGGTACGTTCGATTCATCAACCTCTAAATTCTGGTTATTAATTTCTTCATGTTGTGGATAAATATGTATATTCTGTGGATAAATCGAATGTGCGCTGACAACCTGGTAAAACAAGAATAGAATCCTGCTGAGTCTCAATTTTAAGGGAAATTAATATCCAAACAGGCGCTAATTATGTGAATATCACGAGTGTTGGTGTCAGGTGCGTTGGATATATTTAGATAATTCTTGATACGGTTCAGTTTTTCGTGGTCTTTCAGAAATATCTGATGTGAATAAACCTGTAGATAATTTTCACATATCTCTCCCGCTATCAACAATCCTGATGGGTAGCAAAAAAATGGTACATCTTGTACAGTTTATTCCACCCCTCAGAATTGTTAACGTTCCTTACTACTCTGTTAGAATACATCAAATTTGGATAAACTGTCTTTGTTTTTATGCTCAATTTTGTATCATTTGTTTTTTATTTTAGATTTCAAATATTCATTTTCATAAATATCCACTTTTCCACACCCCCTACAATTAATACTATTATAGTTAAACATATTACTTTATACTGGTATTGAATAGTGATTACGAATCTTGTACAATCAATCATACATATTACTGGTCCATATGAGTGTAAAACTGCGTCGATAGCAAAATCGCAGGTGTAAATCAAGGGAGAAAATAATGGACATCATCAAAGTATCTGCCACCTCTCGCACAGCCGCTGTTGCAGGAGCTATAGCCGGTGTAATGAGGGAACACAAGCACGCTGAGGTACAGGCCATTGGAGCTGGAGCAGTCAATCAGGCAGTCAAAGCGCTGGTTTTAGCAAAAGGTTATCTCGCGGCAGATGGAATACCAATTTTTTGTCTGCCTGAATTTGTGGATGTGGAAATAGATGGTAAAGTGAGGACGGCTATAAAATTGGTCGTTGATCCCCTGCCCGTACAGGAATAATCTTTACCGTAATTAGTCTATTTCTTCCGGGGAAAAATCAACAATTTCTTTTCCCGTTAATTTTTCTTGAATTTTATGAATGATCAGTTCCAGGTGAGTCTCTTTTTCTACAAAATCCATATTGTCAGCTGGAATTGTCAAGACCGGACAAAGGGTAAAATCAGCAATCCAACTTTCGTACAATTTATTCAAATCTTCCAGGTAAACTGAAGATATATTCTTTTCATAATCCCTTCCACGCTGTCTAATCCGTTTGATCAACACAGGTACGGATGCACGTAAATAGATTACAAGATCGGGAGGGGGAAGAAATTCAAGCAACGTCTTATACAACTCACAATAAGTGCTAAAATCTCGCGCTGTAATGTATCCCTGGAGGTGCAAATTCTTGGCAAATATTTCAGCGTCTTCATATACACTGCGGTCTTGTAATACGGTTCGCGCATATTGAGATATCTCATAGTGCGATTTTAACCTTCTGGACAAGAAAAACACCTGTGAATGAAATGACCACCCATGCATATCTTTATAAAAGTCGGAAAGATAGGGATTTGCTGCTTCTGGTTCATAGTAAGGCATCCATTCCAATTTGGCTGATAACAGACTGACAAGGGATGTTTTTCCAACTCCAATATTTCCGGCAATGATGACATGTTTCTGGGTCATTTTTCCATTCCTTCGATCAGATCTAACAAACGAGGATGATTTTCATAATAGCCGCGATGTTGGGGTGGTAATAGAGCTGCTATCTGGCACATGATCTCGTCGGTGTTGTTTTGCAAAGCGAGATCATGATTATTTCGGTCTATTGGTGCTAACCTAAAGGGTTTACCGAAGCGTGCATAGACTTCAGGACGTTTGAAATGACGTAATCTAAACATGGTATCTTCAGTACCATGTATGCCTACCGGAATGATAGGCACTCCTGCTTTTTCTGCGATCAAAGAAACTCCCGGCTTTGCCTGGATCATCTTGCCATTATGGCTGCGTGTTCCTTCGGGTGCTATTCCAAGCATGCCGCCTCTATTAATGAGATTCAACCCAGCACGGATCGCTTTGTAATCAGCGATCTCTCGGTTAATCCAAATGGAATCAGATACGTTCACAAACAATGCAAAAAGTGGATTGTATCGGTATTTGTCGGTCACCAGCGCAGATAGATCATCACGATCGATGACCATTAATAGCAATGGAGTATCCAGCCTGCTCAGATGGTTGGTGGCAAGTATGGCCGCTCCGGCGAGGGGTACATTTTCCAAACCGGAAATATGAACGTTCATGAGTCCATTGAAAACCCAATGGACAAAAGATCGAAGTGATTTTCTGGAGATTAATTTCATCCCGTGAATTGTAGTCTCTGTCCGTAATTACTGCAAATTCATTCAGACAAGTACTTCTGAACCATTTTTTGTATCGTAGGAAGACCTCGAATAGTTATATGCATTCCTAATAATTTTTCCAATTTGGTGCCGGTAATTTTTGAGTCACTGAATCTGGTCTGACATAACCAATAGAGTTCACGATTGTGAATACGGAATTGATTATCAATTGAATTGAGTGTCAAAAGCATGCTCTTAATTGACTCGTCAGGTTCATTTTGCAGAAATCCTATATACAAGCCTCCGTCGGTTTTGCTTTCAAAGGCTTGATATTTTTCAATTTCAGACAAATCTTTCGCGGTGCGGATGAAAACAGAAGTCTGGTATCCTAGCCTAACGGCAAGGTGCGATTCTAAGATACGGATCAATTCAGAAATATTATCGGTCGAACTCGAAAAGAAGACATTTCCACTGGCTATGTATGTCTCAATATCACTAAAACCACATTCTTCAAACAACGAGCGTATTGTATCCATTTTTACAATATGCCCGCCTACATTGATGGCGCGCAAAAAGGCAAAGTATCTGGGCATATTATTGACCTACTTTATAACCAGGCAAATTTAATATCTCCCCTTTGGCTTGAATTTGATAATATGGCAGCCAGATGACTCCAAAAGCATCCACAAAGATGTTTGTTTTTGTTGGAACAACAGTGATAGAGGAAATATCTTCTGTAATTTTGTTCCACTTTTCTTTTAGTACCCGAATCTCTGAAGCGAAATCATTCTCAATTTCAAATAACTGCTTTTTTAAATCAGCGATTGTATCAATCGTTTCATCAACATCCGCCTTTGCATTGGCAGTCATTCTTCTCTTAGTGAGGTTCTTGCTGACACTGCGTTTTCTTCCTCCTAATAGACCTAGTACGGTCTCCAACCCGGATCCTACTTCTTCTGCTGTACGCTGATTGAGTTCAGTCTTATCACGCGCCAATTCGCGTACTTCTTTGTCAAGTTTCGCCTGAATGGTATCCACCTTTTTCTTTTTAGCTACTTCAAGCTTGTCCAACTCAGTTTTCTCCGCGGACTGGGCTGCATTTTTGCATTGAATTAAAAATTGATCTTTGCCAATTTGCGCCGGAGCGTATTCTTTGAGTTCATTGTTGGCAAATATCTCGATATTCCCAGTTTGATACAACCAGTCTTCGAAATCATTGTTGAGGGATCCCATTGTTTTAACATCACCTAATGGTTGTTCTAACGCGTGAAATTCACCGCGTGGATCCAGGCGACCGTTTAATAATCCGGTATCAAAACCAACTTTCTCAAAATCCTTCCAATGCACCATACCTCGCTTATCCGGATTAGAGATCAATACCGATTTTTTGACGACAGTATCCAAACCGTAACGCCTGTCCAGATAACGAATTTGGGCCAATCCAACCAAGGCAGGGCGATAAATTAGACTGGAGTCACCTGTTCCAGCCGGAATTGTTGAATTTGACCCGGCGGCGCTTTCAGAGAGGGTAAGATTATTTGGCATAAAATATTCATTGATCCCCTTCGGTACAGAAGGCCTGGTACTGGAGGTATTGTTTAATGTGACCGTTTCTTTTACTTCCACATTGGCATTGTCATCAGTAGACACTTTGATCTTCAATAATCCTGTTCCGGCAAGTTGATTTAGAGCAGGAATCTGGATCCTTGCCAGTGGACCGGCCAGGTAATTCATCGCCCAGCGAGTTTGCATCACCACTGGATTAGATTCATGTACATTATGGAGCAGGAATACCCGTTTACCCAGCGACGAGATCAACTGGTCAAATTTATTGCGGTCCATGCCTCCTGCAACCCCTTCCAATCCATCCAGCAACCGCTGTTTGTCCTGGTCGGTTTGCAGTTTTCCAATAAACCAGGTTCCGGCATTGGAAAGCGCTTTATAATCAACATCCACTGGATTTTGAGTTGCTAAAAGTAGTCCAACGCCAAACGCGCGCGCTTGTTTGAGCAGGCGCAAGATCACCTGCTTGGATGGTGGATTGCTAACGGGAGGAAGGTAACCCATGATTTCATCAAAATAAACCAGGGCTCGCAGACCACTTGTGCCAGTTTGTTGGCGCATCCATCCTTCGATGGATGAGTAAAGTAAGGTTATAAAGAACATACGCTCAGTTTCGGAGAGATGAGCGATATAAAAGATGGAATGCCTGGGTTCGCCATCCGCCGAATATAGCATTTTGCCGATATCCAAACCCTCCCCCGCCATCCAAATTTGAAAAGAAGGAGAGGCGAGAAAATTGTTGAGGAGCATCGCCAGAGACATACGATCATTTTCCGGGTAGAACTTGTCCAGAGGAAAGACCCCCAACTTATCGAAGGGAGGATTTTGCGTTTGGAGAATGAGTTCAGAAAGATCAAGGTCCTTGCCCTGACTCCACGCATGCTGGAAAATGTTAGTCAGCAGAATGTGTTCTCTGGAACGCACAGGGTCAACATCTGTAATACCAACCAGCCCCAGCAGTGCCGAAACAGTGCTGCCGATCTTCTCCATCAGTACTTCGTTGTATCCTGCAGAAACTTTATCTGGCGCTTTTAAACTGGCGAGGATGCTGACAGGAACACCTGCATCAGAACCAGGCGTATAAATGGTAAACTGCACTGAATCGGCAAGAGCAGAAATCCGATCTGCACCTATTCCCCAGGAGGCTAATCCTTCGCTCCAGGTTTTGGCAGTTTCCTCGGCGAGGACTTCCACGGTCTTATTTGCTTTACGTGCGGCATCCGGATCTACCCAGGGCTGAAAATCCTTGGGTTGTTGGTCGGGAAAATGCAGGAGCAAGTTAGTTAAATCACCTTTTGGATCAATAATGATGGCTGGGATTTTTTGCAGCGCAGCCTCTTCAAGTAATCCAACACACAAACCTGTCTTGCCAGAACCGGTCATACCAGTCACGATGCCATGGGTAGTCAAGTCTGCAGGATCATAGTAAACATCATCGGTGGTTGCTTTGCCTGTCGCCTGGTCTATTTTGCGGCCAATAAAAAACATTTTGCTTGAGTCCATAGCTGCTCCTGGTCATAATATTTAAGGGTTTTAGGTTAATCCCCTTGTAAAATTATTATAGCAGAATCGGCTGTCCACAATTTACTTGCACATTAAGGTAAAATAGTCATAATTAAGCTATAAATAATCCGATTATTCTTATATACTTAACTATCTCGTTTGATGAGGGTAAACAATGAAAGTTTCCGTATCTCAACAGAATTTGGCACACGGCCTTGGCATCGTATCACGTGCAGTCGCCTCACGTAGCACCCTCCCTGTTCTTTCAAATGTGTTATTAGCAACAGATGAAGGCCGGCTGCGCCTCTCAGCCACAAACCTTGAAATGGGCATCACCTGTTGGGTTGGAGCAAAAATAGAGGAAGAAGGATCGATCACCATCCCCGCCAGGACCCTTACCGACCTGGTCAATACCTTACCAAATGAAATTCTATGGTTGACATTAAACTCGCGCACACAGAGCCTTGAGATCAAATGCACAACAACTTCCAGCGATATCAAAGGTATAGATTCGCAGGAATTTCCACCTATGCCGGTTCCAGACCCTGATTCAGGTGTTGAACTGAATGTCGCTGATCTTAAGGAAATGATCCAGCAGGTAGTCTTTGCTGCTTCTACCGATGAAGCTCGCCCTGTCTTAATGGGAGCTCAATTGACGATCAGCGATAATGAAATGACCATGGCAGCCGCGGATGGATTCAGAATATCGGTAAAAACCGCAGCGCTATCAACACCAATAACCGATCCAATATCAGTCATCCTACCTGCTAAAGCATTAAGTGAGCTGGCTAAGATCGTTGTTGATAGCGAACAAACCGTTAAAATGGCCATTCCCAGTGGTCGAGGGCAAGTTATATTCACTCTCAAAGATGTGGAACTCGCATCGCAACTAATTGAAGGCAAGTTCCCGGATTTCAACCAGATCATGCCGCGTAACCATAAAACCCGCACTATTGTATCAACGGCCAGCATGCTCAAAGCCTGCAAACAGGTGGAGGTGTTTGCCCGTGAAGGTTCCAATGTCGCCCGCCTCAACCTTAAACCTCTTGGAGACGACCAGATCAGTATTGTTGAAATAAATGCCATCAACGAAGAAACCGGTTCATCAGATGTAGTTTTGGATGCAACCATTGAGGGGATCCCGCTGTTGATCGCCTTTAATGTTCGCTTCCTGCGCGAAGTATTGGAAGTCATCAAATCACCAAATGTTGTCCTTGAAACCACAGCCGCCAATACACCCGGAGTAATTAAACCGGTTGGCGACGATAGCTTCAGCCATGTAATTATGCCCATGCACCTTTAAACAACAACTGCTCAACAAAACGGCGGCTATGGCCGCCGTTTTGTTAATTAATCAAAAATGCGTATTCATTTAATCTATCCGTTTGCTATAATGGAGAAATGCTTCCTTACAACTTTCTTCCCGCAGCTTCTGACCGTCTGTTAACAACATATCTAACTTTGAGTCAGTATCCAATCCTGAGCGGAAGAATGCGCTCCAGGATGCGGAAATTAATGTATTCCATGGGTATCCTGCAGCAACAGTTCTTTGAGGATGAGGTAAGACAGGCTGCTCTCCAATCTCAGGCAAAAGAGGGCCTTAAGGATCCCCATCAGGAAGAATCAAATGATGATTGGGAAAAAAGAATTTGTGCAATGCGTGACCAGTTGACAGATTATTACTTCAGTATTAATCACGATTTTAATGTCCTGGAAGAGATTATTGCGAAAGTTCTGCTTGAACGGGGAGTCGAAGCCCGCGACTCCCTCTTGACGATTAACCCAGAATTAGCGCCGCAAGACATCCTTATGGAGCAGGCATTAATCATTGAAAAAATGCCTGATGATGAACGAATAAAATTATCCGCCCGACTTAGGGAATTAAAAGTAGTGCTTATTCGTAATTTAATTAGTGATCAATTGCGATATATTAATGTCGCCAGAGAGTGGTTTACAGTTAGCGATTTACACGAGATAAGGCGCCATAAGATTGGAAATGGGCGTATAGGTGGCAAAGCGGCAGGTATGCTGCTTGCTTATCGGATAATTCAGTCAGTTCAAAATGAAAAGTATCAACAACGGGTTAAAATTCCCGAGACCTATTACCTCGGTTCAGATATATTCTATTCTTTTATGGAACTTAATGAACTTGTCCACTGGAATGACCAGAAGTACAAGCCCGAAGAAGAGATGAGGTCAGAATTTCCTGAGATCGAGCAGGATTTTATAAAAGGAATATTTCCTACAGAAGTTATCGACCGGCTTGAGAATATTCTCTTAAGATTGGGAAATCAGCCGATAATTGTTCGATCATCTAGTTTGCTGGAAGATAATTTCGGTACCTCCTTTGCCGGTAAGTACGACAGTTTCTTCTGCCCCAATCAAGGTAGTCTTGACGAAAATATTACCCAATTGACGAAGGCAATCGCTAGAGTATATTCTTCCACTCTTAACCCTAATGCGCTACTATATCGCCGTAGCAAAGGATTACAGGATTACGATGAACGTATGGCTATCCTACTGCAGGTAGTCCGGGGAGAAAAATTTAATGACTACTTCTTTCCACAAGCCGCTGGCGTTGCTTTCAGCCGCAACCTCTACAGGTGGGCACCTCAGATTCGTAGAAACGATGGTTTTGTGCGTTTGGTCTGGGGGTTGGGTACCCGGGCGGTGGATCGGGTTGGAAACGACTATCCGCGCTTGGTTGCCCTCAGCCACCCGACGTTACGCCCGAATTCCTCTGCTGATGCCATCAGGCGGTATTCTCAACAATATATCGATCTTATAGACTTAAAAACAAATGAATTCGCATCCCTTCCAATGGGAGATGTGATCGATGACAGCTATGAAGCGTTGCGGTATATTGCACAGATTGACCAGGACGGGTACTTCAGGTCTCTGCGATCGAATCTTATAGAGGGCAAAGTTTCAGATCTGGTCATTACCATGGAAGATTTCTTAGCCAGGACAACATTTCCTGAAGATATGAAGGATATTTTACAGGTACTTGAAGATACGTATCAAGCTCCGATAGATATGGAATTCACAGCACAAATTATCGATATGAGGGCACTAAAACCGGAAGTCGAAATTACAATACTGCAATGCAGACCACAAAGTCAGTTGGAAATGGCAGCCCATGTGCAAGTTCCATCAAATTTGGACGAAACGGATATAATTTTCTCCACAAATTTTATGGTCCCCGAAGGGCTGATTCCCGATATTGAATACGTGATCTACGTTCCTCCGGAAAAGTATTATTCCATGGATACTCAGCAATCGCGCACTAATTTATGCAGGGCAATTGGCAAACTAAACACCTTGCTTTCCAAAGAAATATTTATATGTATTGGCCCTGGCCGCTGGGGAACCAGTAATTCTGACCTGGGATTGAGCGTAAACTATGGCGATATATATAACAGTCGTGCGCTGGTGGAAGTAACCGGTGAAGGTTACGGCAATGCACCTGAACCATCTTTTGGAACACACTTTTTTCAAGATTTACTGGAATCGCAAATCTATCCACTTGCCATATATCTGGATCACCCAGAAATGCAGTTCAATCGTAAATTCTTTGATAACCAACCCAACCGCCTACTTGCATTTCTCCACGAAGCATCTGATCTGGTAGATTATTTACGCGTGATTAATGTCGCAGATTATAAGAGCGAACATAGATTGATACTTGCCATGGATGATATTAAAGGCAAAGCAGTAGCTTACATCAAACCTGTGCAATTATCCGTTTAAGAGTACCGGTTGAAGGCAAATTTCCTTCTGGGAGCAGCACCTGAAGCGTTGTCCCTCTTCCTTCGCCGTTGCTCTCTACCCAAATTTTTCCCCCGTGCATATTCACAATTCCCCTGGCTATTGTTAGCCCCAATCCCAACCCCTCATGCGTCCTTGTGAGATGCTGCTCTAACTGGTAGAAGTCTTTGAAAACATTCTCCAACTCATCAGGCGGTATCCCTACGCCGTTGTCTGCGATTGTAACAAGCACACCATTCTTCTCACGACTCGCGTCAATGGTCAATTGACCATTTTCAGGCGTAAAACGTAGGGCGTTATCCAGGATATTAATAAACACTTGCGTCAATGCTTTCTCGTCAGCTTTGACAACTATGGGATGCATGGGAACATGCCATTCGACCAGGTGGCGGCGTTCAATAATGTCGTGCCGTTTTTCTTGTAGGGCCTTCTCGAGGATCGGCTGAAGCGGTTGCAATTTGAATTCTGCTTCCATCTTCCCCTGACGTATGAGGTCGAGGCTTGTCATTGATTCGATGATGGCTTTCATACGGTTGGCAGCCTTCACCACCCGATCCGCTTTGTCAATTACTTCCTGATCTTCAGAATCGATCAATAATCCTGCATATCCTAATACATGTTGTAAAGGTGTCCGCAGTTCATGCGAAGCCAGCGCCAAAAACCTCGACTTGATATCATCTGCGCGGCGGATCTCTGCGTATGCATTTTGCAACGCCTGCATTTGCCTGGCGTTCTGAATGGCAACTGCCGCCTGCGATGCAATAATGGATAGAATATCCGAATCGTCTTTTGTAAAATTACCATTCTTCTTATTCAAAGCCTCGAGCACACCCGTCACCTGGTCACGCATTAACATGGGCACGCCAAGTAAGTTTCGCGGGTTAAATTGAACTTCTTCGCCGACGGTGTCATAATGCCGAGGGTCATCGTGTACATCGTGAACAATTACGGGTCGTTTTTCACGAAAAACTACACCGGCGATACTTTGATCGCTGGGAACTGGAATCTCAGCCAACTTTTGGGGGTCGGTACCGGTAGCAGCCGCGAAATGAAGTTTTTTTGAGTTTTGGTCAAACAATAAGATCGAAGCTGCCTCACAATTCAACAGATCGGTGGCAGTCAGGATGATGGATTGAAGCAGCTCTTCGGGCTCAAGAGTGGAGTTTAACGTAAGACTATTCTCCACCAATTTAATTAATTGGTGGAGATATTTTCTGGTTTCAGCGTCTAATTGACCGGTATTTCTTGGCGGCATATTTAGAGTGTAATCCAATTAAATGGTTTTGTCTATTCGCTAACAAAACTGTAAACAGAACAACAGTTCTAGGGATTATAATTTGGTCTTGCTCTGCGGCGTCTGGCGTCTTCTGATAATGGCCTCTTCGCTATAACAGTTAACGCAGAACTACTTGGGCTGAATGCGGAAGACACAACCTCCCAACCCTCTTCTCCCCACTGGTTTAGCTCCACGGAGAGTTCGTCCGGTTTTGCTGATCTCCAGGCGCTACCAAAATTCTGGACTCTGTATTCCCAAAGCTTGTTTTCATTCATAATATTCTCCAGTATCTACACCATTCCTATGAGGGAGCTTCGTTTAAAGGTTTTCATACAGAACAAAATTAGAATCGCATCAATGATAAAGAAAAATAATCCTAATAACATCCCAACGGGCACACTAAGATAAAGAACTCCTGTAGCCTGTCCGACAACCAAACCTAGAACCAGGATGACAAGCGAAGCGCCTGATTGATACGCTTCCATAAAGGTATTCACTCTCGAGGAGATTAGTACTGTGACAGAGATACCCATGATAGAAATTGCGGGAGTGATCCAAAATATCAATGGCCACCAGGAGTTGAGCGGAAACCAAACCTCGCCCATCAGCGGGAACCCCAGAATATTGACAATGATCGTATACACCACAAAACTTACCCAAGAAACCAGCACAGCCGGAATAAGACCAGCGAGAACTTTCCCAAAGAACAGTTCACTATCCGACGTAGGGGTGTAGAGCAATCCCTCCAGGGTTTTTCTTTCCCTTTCGCCTGCGAACGACTCGGCTGCTATTATAGAAGACAGCATCAGAGGCATGATCAAGAACATCGGTGCAAAGAAATACCCCAGAAACAGAAACGGAAATATCTGGTCAGTAGTTTTCCCTGCAATCAGTCCTTTGATCTCCTGTGGTAATACGGATAGCATCTGTTCTATCGACACGTTTGATTGAAACGCTTGCTGCTTAAAAAATGGCAGGGTCGGGAGAACAAGCACGGCAATTGGCAGGATCACAAAAAAGACCATCGGAACAATAATAGCTGGCCCCCAGGCAAAGCGATTTTGCTGTACTTCCATTAAGTCTTTTCTTGCTATTGTCCACAGATTTTCTATTTTCATTTCTTACCCGCCTGTTGCTTCTGTAGTGTAAAATAGATCTCTTCGAGAGTGATTTCACGAGGCGTGACTCTTGTAAGTTGAGCCTTATTCGCGGCCAGCCTGGTTATCAAGACGGATATGGCTTCCTTGTCAGATACCTGAACATGTAGCAAAGGTCCCTCTGTTCTGAACTGAAGAACCCCGTGATTTTCTCCTAGGATTGTTTCAATGCCAGCAGGAATATTGTTTAAGAATTCAATTTCTACCCATATGCCCGGGAACAAGGACTTTGCCAACTGATCAGGGGTACCGATAGCAAGCAGCGAGCCATTGTCAATGACTGCTACCCGATCACACAACCTTTGCGCTTCAACCAGGTTATGAGTACATAAGAATACTGTACGACCATCCTCATGACTGATGCGTTCAATCAACTCATTTACCTGTTGTGCTGATTCCGGATCCAACCCGGAAGTTGGCTCATCAAAATATAGCAACTCCGGGTTATGGAGCAGAGTGCGGGCAAGAGCCATCCTCTGCTTCATTCCCTTGCTATACCCGCCAACCTTATCCTTCTTCCTGGCGGATAAATCAAAGAAACCTAACACTTCATCTATCCTTTTATCCAATTCTTCATCTGTAACCCCAGCCAACCTACCGGAAAACTTCAAATTATCCACGGCAGATAAACGCTCGTATAAAGCCGGCGTCTCAGTCAACACCCCTACTCTCATCCGGACACCTACACCGGCGATGATCGGATCTTCCCCAAATATGCGCACTTCTCCACCCGATACAGGCAGCAAACCGTTCAATACCCGGATAGTGGTAGTTTTACCAGCCCCATTAGGACCAAGCAAACCAAACACCTCACCCCGTTCAACATTGAACGATAAATCATTGATAGCTTTGTTCGATCCGAAATATTTACTAAGATTATTGACATGAATTATATTTTCCATTGTTTATACGTAATGTTTCACGTGAAACATTACGCCTCCCCGCGATGCAAATTCTTGTAGGCAACATAAGAGTAAATAATCAATCCTACAGTGCTTCCCAGTAGCGGAATCATCAAAAGCCAGATATATGCGTTTGGAAATATCAAGCCTGCCAAACTGACTATGCCACAAATTTTGAATGTCAAACCTCCGGCGAGGTGTGTTTTTTCCCAAACTCGATCGTCACTCAAAGTCCACGGAGTTCGAATCCCTATGAACCAGTTTGGCTGTGCTTTTGATATAAGAACTCCACACAAGTAAAGGAGGATGGCAAAGGCAGGTGACATCCAGCGCAATAAATTAGTGATCAGGTGTAAATTCCATGCCAGGGTAAGGAAATGGATATATGTCATAAATCCTATGATGACCACGACAAAGACGTTATAGACAGGGCGAAAATGACGGATATTCTTTTTCCTTGGGTCAATCATCGGCAGGAAAATAAGCAGCATTGCCAGCCCGACTTCCACCCCGGGAAGGAGGAATAAGCCAGTTGTTTTATTGCTGTAACCATCCACTTGCCCCAGGGTATCCCAGTGCGAAGCCATTTTATCTGGCACCAGAGGGCCTGCCGCCAAGCTGACCCCAAGTGTGAAAAGGATTATGATAATGATCAAAATTGATGTATTTCTTGTTGTCATTTTTCTCCGAATTTCTTTTATTCAAAATTTTTGTTTCACGTGAAACGTTACTATTTAATTTCAGGAGGTAGGTTGTTTTGGGCAAGCGATACCAATCCACTCATGCTGCCCAAATTCATTGTGTCCACTGCGCTGCTTGGAACAATAACCAACGCTCCTTTTTCCTTTAGGCCTTCGAATAGCATATTCATCGCCCGCAGGTGCAGGGCGGTGGGGTTGTTGATATAGGCTTTGGATGCCTCGGCAAAACTGTGCGCGATCTGCATTTCAGATTCTCCCAGTATCACTCTCGCCTGTCGTTCTCGTTCTGCTTGGGCTTGCCTGCTCATTGAATCTTCCAGTTCCTGCGGAATGACAATATCCCGAATCTCTACCGATTGGACCGTGATACCCCAGGGTGTGGTTCTTTCGTCAATGATCTTCTGGAGATCGGCATCCATTTTTGCGCGACCCACCAGGATATCCGCCAGTGACATCTGGCCAATGACTTCCCGCAGGGCTGTTTGTGCGGCCCAGGCAATGGCTGCGCGGTAATCTTCAACTTCCAATGCAGCTTTCTCGGCATCCCATACCAGCCAGAATAACACAGCATCCACATCTACCGGAACGGTATCCTTGGTGAGGGTTTTTTCAGCGCTGAAAGGGGTGACCATCACGCGGTGGTCGATCCAGGTTGGAGTCTGGTCGATCAATGGCAGTACCCAGAATGCTCCCGGCCCCTTTAGTTTCTGAAATTTTCCAAAACGGAGCACAATGGCTTTCTCCCATTGTTGTGCGATCTTAAAGGAGAAAAGGAATATCGTTCCGGCCAACAGCATAAAGAACACATACAGACCGATGATCCAATCTGCAACCTTTTTGTCCATTAACACTGCGCCGAAAACAATGAGGAGTAAAAATGCAAAGAAGATTGCTAAAGCAATTCCGTTGATATGCATTTCCTCAGTGGAATTCTGGTTGGATTTTTGCCTTTTTTTGTTTAATGACGATATATTCATTTAATCCTGCCTTTCAATAATCACTTATCTCGCAAATTGACTTTTTTCAATATTTCTTGAATTTCTTCAAATGTAAAACCCAGCTGTTTGGTATCACGAAGGAATGATTTCGCCATATCATGCAGTGATTGTTCTTTAATGTTTTTACTCACTTCCGGTGTGGCTTCATCCAGGATATATGTTCCGCGGCCCTGTTGGGTGGAGATCAAGCCAGCTTCGTCCAAGATTCGATATGCACGCGCAATGGTATTGAAATTTACGCGCAGTTCGGATGCAAGCCGACGGACTGTGGGTAACTGTTCGTCTTGCTTTAGTTCTCCCGAAACAACCTGCAGCCGGATCTGCTCAACGATCTGGTTATAGATCGGCGAGTCTGATCGGAAATCGATCTGAATGGTTTTCAACTCATTTTTCTCCTTTCTAACCCGGGCATAACAATTGTATCATTGTATCTTTGTATTATTGTATACTTTATTTTCAAATTGTCAAGAGGCATTCTGGGATGGTAACGGAAATATTAAAATTTATATCCAAAGCAAATAACCCTACCAGGGTTATGCACTTTGGAATTTTCAACTTTGGTTTTCGAATTTAGATTGTATCTTGAAAAATTTGTTTGCGAATCCCTTGCGCCGTCTCCCGCGCTCTTGTTTCGGCTATTCCCGTATATCCTTCAACCTGGAACAAATTGCTCAATTCCTTCGGAGCAATCAGGTTGATAATTCTCCCATCCGCCTTCAGCAAATCCAGCAACGGGTTATCCTTCCCCAGCTGTAGGGTTTCCCAGGCCTGCATACTGTGTCCCCGCAGCCATTCATGTGCTTCCTGACGGTCTGCTCCGGTATTCACCAATGCCATCAAGACCCGTTCGATTGCTGCAAAGGGCGCAAATTTCTCAATATTCCTGCGTATCGCTTCCTCGCGCACCTGCAACCCGCCGATGACTTTCGTAAAGCTATTCAGTATCTCATCCACGATCAAAAAAGATTCCGGCAGCATACTGCGCCGGTTGGCGCTGTCGTCCAGGGTGCGTTCCAGCATCGAATGGGCATAATTGTTCCAGGCAATAGTTGGTAATGAGGATAACTCACGCGTCAGCGAAGTTATCTTTTCAAGCTCGATCGGGTTACGCTTGAAAGGCATCGCCGAGGACCCCACCTGCTCGCCTCCGAAGGGTTCTGCCAACTCGCCTATGACCTCAGATTGTAGCAGCCGCAAATCCAGGGCAAATTTATATAGTGTCGCTCCCAGGCTGGAAAGGACATTCAACAACACCAGTTCCTGCTTGCGGGTATAGGTTTGTGTTGCAACAGGGAAGAAATCCAGCCCGAGCTTTTCGCTCAATAATTTTTCAAATTGTTCAAAGCCATCTTCACCTAGCAGCATTACAAATGATGCTGCATTACCGACAGCTCCTTTAAATCCCTTGCCCATAAACCCGGCGCTTATTTCATTAATGGCCTGCCAGTCTACGAGGAGGTCCTGGCCTATGTTCGCCAACCGGTATCCCAGTGTGGTCGGTTCGGCTGGCTGTAAATGCGTGAATGCCATCACCGGCAGCGCAGCATACTTCTCGATAGAACCAGCCAACACATTCAAGAATTTGGCAAGAACTTTGGTTACCAAAACCAGTCCCTCTTTGATTTGAAGCGCTTCGGCATTGTCCTTGATATCCATCGAGGTTGCCCCCAGGTGAATGATCCCGGCGCCGATTTTGCATTGTGAGGCATATACTTTTATCTCTGCCATCAGGTCATGATGAAGTTTTTCTTCGATAACCAGCGCATGGGGGATGTCGACATCTCCTGAGTGCTCCAGTAGATCTTGTGCCTGTTCAGGAGAAACCAATCCGCTATCGATCTGTGCTTCAGCCATGGAAACCCATAACCTGCGCCACAACAACCGCTTATTTTCTTCGCTCCAGATGCGCCGCATTTCAGGCGATCCGTATCGCCAACTGAATGGACTTTGATAACTGCTGTAATTATCCATTTAGTTCTTCTTTACCACGTCCATGCGTTCTGGTCCTACCGAGATCATCCGCACCGGCACTCGACATTGGGATTCAATATAGAGGATATATTCTTTGGCCGCCGATGGAAAATTGGCATAATCGCGCATGGTTCTCAAATCAGCATCCCAGCCTTTGAGGGTATCGAAAACAGGTTTATAGCTTGCCAGTGTGTACGCATCAGCCGTTCGTTCCAGTTGATTGATCCGTCTGCCGTCCACTTCGTAAGCATTACAGATGGGGATCTGCTGGATGCCGGAGAGGATATCCATTTTCGTAATGAACAGCTCTGTGATACCGTTGATCTCGACCGCATAGCGCAGCAGCACCAGGTCCAGCCAACCCACCCGGCGTGGGCGACCGGTGGTCGTGCCAAACTCATCCCACGGGTTACTGCCGGTTCCTCGCAGTAGTGTAGCCTGTTCACCCAGCAATTCTGTTGGGAATGGGCCGGAGCCAACTCTAGTCTGGAAGGATTTTGTCACGCCGATCACTTTTTTTACCGGGCCAATCCCTACACCCAACCCGCTGAACACACCTGCTGCCGTTGTGCAGGAACTGGTCACAAAAGGATAGCTACCCTGTTCCAAATCCAATAAAGTTCCCTGGGCGCCTTCTGATAGGACAGTCTGCCCCTGATCTAGCGCAGATTTAACCAAAGGGCCAATGCGTCTGATGTATGGCTGAAGGATCCGGGCTTTCTCAATGTATTCTTCGGTTGATTTTTCAACATCCAATCCTGGAAGTTGGTAGAGCGCCTGCAATGTTACATTAGTGGCAGTAAAGTGGTCGATTAATCGTTGCTTGAAGGATGGCAGGTCCAGAATTTCACCGGTGCGCAAACCACGCCGTGAAGCTTTATCCACATAAGCCGGTCCGATGCCACGACCCGTGGTACCGATCATTCCCTTTCCGAGTGCCGTATCCTGAGCGCCATCCAATAACCTGTGTGCTGGTGTAATGAGCTGGGCCGCATCGGAAATGAATAATCGGGCAGGGGATACTTCCACGCCAGCAGCTTTCAGCATCTCCATCTCATCCACAAGTGTACTTGGGTTTATCACCATGCCGTTCCCAAGTACCCCTTTGGTGGTTGGGTGGATGAATCCCGAAGGTATGATATGCAGTTTGAATATCTTTTCGCCAACAGTGACGGTATGCCCGGCATTGTCACCACCATTGAATCTGGCAGAGATATACGCTTTTTCGGAAAGCAGGTCAACCACCCTTCCCTTCCCCTCATCACCCCATTGGGCTCCAACAACGATCTCAAGCGGCATATATGCCTTCCTATCCTTTGTATTTCTTCAAATCAACCGATGCGATGTAAGGCAGGTTGCGCCCTTTTTCATCGATATCCAATCCGTAGCCAACCACAAAATAATCGGGAATTGAAAAACCCAGGTAGTCGATATCAATATCCACCTTATGACGGTCGGGTTTATCCAGTAACGCACACACCTTGAGGCTTTTCGGTTCGCGGTCTTTGAGCAGTTTGGAAACAGTTTTGATCGTATACCCAGAATCGACGATATCATCGATAAGGATCACATCCCAGCCGCGGATATTGGTCTTGTGGTCGGAATCGATGCGCACAAATCCGCTGGATTCCGAGCCGGAGTAGGATGAGACGGACATAAAATCCATGGTCATCGGTCTTGGTACATGCCGCATCAGGTCGGTGATGAACACCACGCTGCCACGCAATAATCCTAATAACAGCAGCTTTTCAGAATCCTTATAATCCTGCGCGATCAAATTACCAAGAAATTGGACCCGTTTCTCAATATCTTCTTTGGATATGATGACCTTATCAATAAAATCATACGGAAATTCAGATATGGTTTCCATGAGCTTGTACCTGTAGGGGAAAAAGGATATGTTACAAGGATATTGTACCAAATCCCTCTTTAACAAGCATTATGATTTCGCAGTCAGTTTTCGAGCAAACTATTGGATCTAACTAAGCAACAGACGAATCTAAAAAACTCCGCAATTGTTTAGATACCTCCTGTATTCCTGATCGCTTCCCAGAATATGGCCGGTCAGCCAATCGGCCAGGAATTCAAGCATATCCTCCGTCACTTTGTTATCGGTTGAATCAAACCTGGTATGGTACTCTTTGATCTTTTGTTCATAAAACCGGTGTTCCTTCGCATGTTGATCAAGTCCATAAAATTTGTGCTTGACAAACAAATCTTCTTCAGATTTAAAATGCACATGGGCATATTCTTCTAACTGATTTATCAGAGCACCGGTCTGTTCTTTTTTTTCAGGGTCATTGTATAGGTGATAGATGGTATTAAGATGTGAAACCAACAACTTGTGCTGCTCATCCAGCACGTTGACCCCGACCGAATATGTTTCTTTCCATTCCAATGATTGCATATATCGACTCCGAAAACAGAATTATTTAATCATATATCGGCAAAAATATTGCCATGTTTAGCATCAGTGTATGAATAACTTCCAATTTGATAGGAAACTTATCAGTCTTAGTAATTCCCTTAGGCTTTTTGTGAGTGTAGAAGCATAGTAAATCCAGCATAAGCAACCCATTTACAGAAGACAATTAATAATTGGGGATAAATTCACCTCGGAAGTTGAGAAATCATGGCCCATTGCTCCTTCAAGCTATTCCTTTTATTGTTCTATCAAATCTCCATCTCATCTCTTCCGCGTGGTAAAATAAGATTGAATTATCAGGTACTTAGGAGGAAGTAATGGAGCAGCAAACAGCAACATTTGCAGTTAAAAAAGGTCTCGCACAGATGCTTAAAGGCGGCGTGATCATGGATGTGGTGACACCTGAGCATGCCAGGATCGCGGAAGATGCCGGCGCTTGCGCTGTCATGGCGTTGGAACGCGTACCCGCCGATATCCGCGCTTCAGGTGGTGTCGCACGCATGAGCGATCCGGACCTTATCATGAAGATCATGGATACGGTCACTATTCCAGTTATGGCAAAATGCCGCATCGGACATTTTGTCGAAGCGCAGATTCTTGAATCAATTGGCGTCGACTACATTGACGAATCCGAAGTGTTAACTCCGGCGGATGAAGCCCATCACATAAATAAGCACGATTTCAAAGTTCCTTTCGTTTGTGGCTGTCGCAACCTCGGCGAGGCGCTTCGCCGCTTAGGTGAAGGTGCTGCCATGATCCGTACCAAAGGCGAAGCCGGCACAGGGGACGTGGTCGAAGCGGTTCGACACGCCCGGTCTGTTTTGGGTGAGATCCGCAAGCTGCAGAATATGCCCGAAGAAGAATTGATGGCGCTTGCCAAAGACCTTGGCGCGCCTTACGAGTTGCTATTGGAAACCCGGCAGCTTGGAAGAATGCCTGTCGTCAACTTCGCCGCAGGTGGCATTGCCACCCCTGCCGATGCTGCGTTGATGATGCAGCTGGGTGTGGATGGTGTCTTCGTGGGTTCCGGAATTTTCAAATCCGGCGACCCTGCCAAACGTGCCGCAGCGATCGTCAAAGCTACGACCCATTACAAAGATGCAGCCATCCTGGCGGATGTCAGCCGCAACCTGGGCGAGCCCATGGTTGGTCGGCAAATTTCATCCATCCCGGAACAGGATCTGATCGCAACCCGCGGTTGGTAATAGTATGACGTTGATCGGTGTGCTGGCATTACAGGGCGATTTCATCGAGCACATCCATGCATTGCAACGGATTGGCGCAAATACACGCGAAGTTCGGCTGCCCACAGACCTGCTGGGATTGGATGGTTTGATCATCCCTGGCGGAGAATCGACTACCATCGGAAAACTGGCTGTGGCTTATGGCCTGATGGAACCTCTTATGGCATTTGGGAAACAGCATGCCGTTTGGGGTACCTGTGCCGGAGCAATTTTCCTATCAAAAGATGCCCACCGTCAGCAGCCGTTGTTGGGTTTGATGGATATCACCGTCGAACGCAATGCCTTTGGCCGCCAGGTGGACAGCTTCGAAGTGGATCTGGATATTCCAGCCTTAAATAGTATTGATCCTGAAGGTCGACCTTACCACGCTGTATTCATCCGGGCGCCACTCATAAAATCGGTAAACGGTCATGTGGAAGTCCTTTCCAAACTTCCCAACGGCAAGATCGTGGCAGCCAGGGAAGGCCGGCTTTTAGCAACCTCTTTCCATCCGGAATTAACCCGGGATGACCGTTTTCATCAGTTATTTGTGGAGATGTCAGAATCGGATTAAGATCTGTTGACCTTCTCGATTTACCCTCCTTACGCCGGTACCGCGATCAAGTACTGCCGCTGGATACTGTTCAACTGCTTACTCGCGGAAATCCGCTTAGGACCCGCGCCTTCCTTGAATATCTGAATCCCTCAAACGGAATTTATACATCTCTGAATGAAGAAGCCGGAAAGATTTCCATTGTAGGGCAGATCAGTCATCCCGGCAGCACTCGTTCATCTCATATCTCATATATCGCACCAGAAAGAGCCATCTTTTCATCTGATTTCAGCCAAATGCTGGATCACCTTGCAAAACAAGCAGGTGAATGGGGCACATTTCACCTACTGGTTGATGCAGACGAACACTCCCAACATTTTGATATTCTGAGGAAGAATGGATTTTCGGTATATGCCTGGCAGCGGATATGGAAATTCCCACCCGGTGCAGCCAATAGTAAAATCCCCACTGTGGATAAACCAGAAGGAGCCTGGTACCTGGCAGAAGATCGTGACACTATCCAGCTAAAGATGTTTTGTCAGTCGCTTGTGCCTGCGCTGGTGCAACCTATAGAATCGCTGTTTGATCGAAAAATGGAAGGATTCCTGGTTCGTTCCGAGGATAACATAACAGCCTATGCAGATGTGATCGCAGGACGGGAAGGTCTATGGGTGCAGCCATTCGTCCACCCGCAAACCCAAAATGTGCCCGGTTTACTAATGGAATTATTAAACACAATTTGCAAAAAATGTTATACAACTATATACATCTGTGTCCGTTCTTATCAGGCATGGATAGAATCAGCATTGGAGGAGTTGCCGGTGTTAGCCAGTCCGCGCCAGGCATTAATGGTGCGACACCTGGCGATCATGGAAAAAGGTCTTAATACGGTGCGATTGCCCACTTTTGAAAAATCCCTGGTCAAACCGGGATCACCGGTCGCACATTCCAAGACTAATAAGCAGGTTTAAATAAAATGACGCAGAAAAGAATTACAGACGATCTTCACATCCTCATGGGTGTTCTTCCACCGGAAATTGCAAATGCGGTTTCTGGAATCAATAACAGCGATAATCTGATCGAGATCATCATGGATCTCGGCCGCCCGCCGACTGCTCGATTTGTCAACAGTGAAATTACGCTGTTGGATCGGGAAGTCACCAGTGATGATATCAACGCGGTTGTGAAACACATTGGCGATTTTGATGCGGATAACCGCGCCGGGTTGGAGAGAACACTTCACCGAATTTCCGCTTTAAGAAACCGTCATAACCACATCGTCGGTTTAACCTGCCGGGTTGGACGCGCAGTCTATGGCACAATCGATATCATTCAAGATTTGATCGAATCCGGTAAAAGCCTCCTTTTGTTGGGGAAACCGGGTATTGGAAAGACCACCATGCTGCGCGAAGCTGCCCGTATGATGGCCGAAAAAAACCGGGTCATCATTGTCGATACTTCCAATGAAATTGGCGGGGATGGCGATGTTCCTCATCCCGCAGTTGGCAAGGCGCGCCGCATGCAGGTCGCCAGGCCTTCTCTGCAGCATGAGGTGATGATTGAAGCGGTAGAAAATCACAATCCGGAAGTGATTGTCATCGATGAGATCGGGCGTGAGTTGGAAGCCGCTGCAGCCCGCACAATTGCAGAACGCGGTGTCCAACTGATTGGCACCGCTCATGGTCGCACCCTGGAAAACTTATTATTGAATCCCACCCTGTCTGACCTGATCGGCGGTATCGAATCGGTTACCCTGTCAGATGAAGAAGCCCGGCGCCGTGGCACCCAGAAAACTGTGCTGGAGCGACGTTCGCCACCCACCTTTGATGTGTTGATCGAGTTATTGGATCGTGATCGGGTGGCGGTCCATGCGGATGTCGCCTCTGCTGTGGATGCCCTGGTACGTGGTTACCCCGAACCGGCCGAAATTCGCTTCCGCAAGGAAGATGGCAGCATCGGCTCTGAAATGCAGGCAATCCCCGCTCCTTCTGCAAGCCGTCCTGGCGGCAGACCCGGCAAACGCAATGGCGACTTCGGGAATGAAATTTCTGCCCAGGGATATCGAAGGCAGGAATCTTCCAGTGGTTATGGAGCAACTCAAAACCCACGGCTGCAGGACAGTAACAATGGAGAGTTGAAACTGCGTCCGGACCAGCCTATTCGCATTTATCCCTATGGCGTAGCCCGCAACAGGCTCACCCAGGCTGCCAAACGTCTTGGAGTTCCAGCCGTTGTCGTGCGGGATATCGCTGATGCGCAAGCACTTATTACCTTGCGGGCATATTATCGTAACCGCCAGGCAACCATCATCAACGCCGAAGATCGCGGCATGCCGGTTTACGTCCTGCGTGCAAATACCGTTACCCAAATGGAACAGTTCCTGGCCGATATCTTCAACCTGGATAATGAATCTGCCTCATCCGCCAACATGGATGTCACCGTCCAGCAGACCCAGGCAGCCATTGAAGCTGTGATGAATGGGGAGCGCTTTGTAGATCTACCCCCGGCTGCTGCCACTGTTCGACGTTTGCAACATGAAATTGCCCGTCAGAATGAATTGGTCTCTCAATCCTATGGAAAGGAACCCTACCGCCGTGTGCGGATCTTCCGGGAATGAGCGGCTACTTTATCACCCTCGAAGGGCCGGACGGCAGCGGTAAAACTGGGCAGATCCCAGTCCTGGCAGATCATCTGCGTTGCCAGGGATATGACGTACTATGCACCCGTGAACCCGGCGGAACAGAGATAGGGGACCAGGTACGTAAAGTCATCATGGACCTCTCCAATAAAGGAATGGATTCCCGAACCGAGATCCTGTTATTCCAGGCATCGCGTGTCCAGATAATTGAACAGGTGATCCGCCCAGCTTTGAAAGCCGGTAAGGTGGTTATCTGTGACCGTTACGCCGATTCGACCCTGGCATACCAGGGCTACGGTCACCAGACAGATATGGATTTCTTAAACAAACTGTTACAATTTGTAACCGGCGGATTAAAACCCGATTTGACCATCCTGTTAGACCTGGATGTAGAAGAAGGCTTGAAGCGTAGGCAACGTGGGGGCGGGGAATGGAACCGCCTCGATGATTATGATGTAGAATTCCACCGTAGAGTGCGAGCTGGATATCAGCAGCTCGTTAATCTTGAAATAGATCGCTGGGAAGTTATTGACGCCCGGCAGCCCAAAGGCGCGATCCAAAAGCAGCTACAGGCAATTGTTTCGCAGCGTTTATTGTTATCAACATCTGAAAGGAAAGAATGAAACGATCCCTACCAAAAGCTTTACTCATACTGGTAGCTCTCTCGGTGATATTGGCCGCTTGTATTCCAAGCCCGGCCGCACCCACCGTAGCACCTACCCAGGTGGCAGCAACGCTGCCAGCAGTCCAAACCACTGCCGATCCGGCAGCAGCTCCGCCAACCGTATTGCCAACACTTGGACCAGCCGAATGTAAAGCCGGTCTAAGCGCCATCCAACCGCCAACAGCAGAGCAGGCAGCCATGGTGGCGAAGGTCCCTCCGGTAAATGCGAATGACCTGGTTCGTGGTCCGGCAGATGCATCAGTTACCATCCTGGAATACAGCGATTATCAATGACCATACTGCGCCCAATTTGCTCCCGTGTTGGAGCAACTCCTCAAAGAATTCCCCGATGATCTGCGCACAGTTTTCCGTCACTTCCCGCTGCCATCCCACGCCAACTCCCTTCTCGCAACTCAGGCCGTGGAAGCCGCCGGGATGCAGGGTAAGCTCTATGAAATGTCCGATCATATCTTTGCCAACCAGGCTATCTGGAGTCCAATGGACATATCTGCTTTCGAATCCTGGCTAACGACAGAAGCCGAAACACTGGGCTTAAATAAAGACCAGTTCGTAAAGGATATGAAGAGTGATGCTGTCGTGGCGAAAGTGCTCGAATATCAAAAGCAGGCAATGGATGCTGGCGTTACCTACACCCCGTTCATCATGGTCAATGGGCGTATCTGGGAAGGGATCGACCTCCCCAACATGCGGATCCTTGTTCAACTTTTGCGGGAAGATAAAAACCTCTTCCCGGATTGCCCGCCAACCGTCCTTGGGCCCGGCAGAAAATATACTGCCACCATCGAAACAGAAATTGGCAATATTGTAATGGCATTGAATACAGATCAGGTCCCGTTGTCTGCAAATGCTTTCGTCTGGTTGGTTCAACAGGGTTGGTATGACAACACAACCTTCTTCAATGTCATGCGCGATGACCCAAGTCAGATCGAGATCGCCCTGACGGGCGACCGAACCGAAACAGGGTACGGGACGGCTGGTTTCAGTATTTCACCGGAAATTGTGTCCGACCTCAATTTTACCCAACCGGGTACAGTTGGATTTGTCAATGGCAACCAATTATTCATTTCCTACAGCGCCCTCCCGAAATTGGATGGTCGCTATACAGTTTTGGGTAACGTGATCGAAGGTATGGATGTCGTCCAGAACCTAGCTATCACTAAAATTGATGCTGAAGGCCGTTTTTCACCTGGCACCAAGATCATTAAAGTGACCATATCAGAGCAATGATCTCTGGTAGTCAAAAACCTCACATTCCAAGCATCGCCCAGTTCGTCCTAAGCGGATTGGGCCTGCTTGCCCTGTGGGGTTTAGCATTGGTCTATGTTGTGATGGGAGTAGTGGATTTCTCAGCTGCAAACCAAAATTCTCAAACCGCCTCCCTCTTCCTTGTTGCGATAGATTTCTTTGTTCTCGGGTTGCTTGTTTTACCCTCCCTCGTTTTCAGCCTCATGCGGATGATCAATCATCCCTTATCCAACCCAATTAGCCGCACACCTCGTTTTCAGCTGGCCATCATTCTACTGTGGCCATTGATCCTATACCTGGGAAATCTTTTTATTCAGGCTGAGGACTGGAGCGCCTATCTGTTTCCAGTTACCCAGGTCTTAGCTGTGCTCTTGCTGGTCTATTGGTTTTTTTCCATTGCCACCCTGGGGATGATACGAACAAGTCCTCAGCGCAGCTGGGGACTCCTTGCTTCCGGGATGTTTGGCGGTACAGGCCTTTCCATTTTAATAGAACTGCTGGGGATTCTGCTTTTACTAATAGGCTTCATCGCGCTCGTAATTCTTATCCCCAGTCTGCAGGATGAGATCAATCGACTTGCAACCCGAATTTCCACGGTTGGCAATGATATGGACGCACTGATGCGAATCTTGACTCCATATTTTTCCAAACCCGCAATAATTATCTCCCTGATTCTTTCCACATCCATCATAGTGCCTCTGATTGAAGAAGCCTTAAAGCCTGTTGGATTATGGTTCCTTTCCCGCAAAAACCTATCCTCAGCCGAGGGGTTCATGGGAGGGGTCATCAGCGGCGCCGGGTTTGCCATTGTTGAAAGCCTTTTTAATACAGCCCAGGTGATGGGTGATACCTGGATTCTTGTTTCTTCCATGCGTTTTGGAACAACCCTGATTCATATGCTCGCTTCCGGGTTGGTAGGCTGGGGTTTGGCAGGCGCTTGGACACAGAGGAAATACCTGCGGCTGGCTGGAGCTTATCTGGGGGCAGTAATATTGCACGGGGGTTGGAACGCGATGGCTATCTTTTTTTCTGTCAACCAGCTTTCATCAACACAACCGCCTGTGAGCCTGATCTCATCCAGTAAATTATTAATTGTCGGTTTGGGGGTATGGGCATTGATTGCCTTCATTTTATTACTGTTTGTGAATTCACAGCTTCGCAAATGTAAACCGTTGCCTCTGATTTAATCCACCAAATTTCATGCTATAATCCCCCACATTAATCCAAATACAAAGGCAGAACATGCAAATAATCACCTTTCTGATCGACCTGATCCTGCATCTCGATGAACACCTCACTCTATTAATCACCCAATTTGGTCCTTGGACATACATGATACTATTCCTTGTGATCTTCATGGAGACCGGGCTGGTCGTTACCCCTTTCCTGCCAGGTGATTCCCTGCTCTTTGCCGCCGGCGCCCTGGCCGCACTGGATGGCTCCCCGTTGAATGTAGTGCTTCTTTGGGCACTCCTGGCAATTGCAGCCGTAATGGGTGATTCTGTCAATTATTCCATTGGTAAATATATCGGTCCCAAAGCCTTCACTACAAAATCGCGTCTCTTAAAACAGGAATACCTACTGCACGCCCAGGAATTCTATAAAAAGCATGGTCGCATCACGATTTTTTTAGCCCGTTTCATTCCGATCATCCGCACGTTCGCTCCATTTGTTGCAGGGATTGGCGAAATGCCCTACGGCTACTTCATTAGTTACAACATCATCGGCGGCATAGTATGGACTGTATTGTTCATTTTCGGCGGTTATTTCTTTGGTAACCTGCCTTTCGTCAGGGATAACTTCTCCATTGTGGTCATCGCCATCATCATCATTTCCTTCCTCCCCGCAGTTTGGGAAGTCATCAAGGCAAAGAGGAAACCTGCTGGGTAATCCATTGAATAGGAAGATGTAAAGATCAAGCTATGGATACCTGCCCCAGTTTCAACCTTCACCAAAAGCATATACAACGATAAGATATTGTGTATAATGATATTATGGATGAGCAATCATCCTAATTCACGTCCGGCGCCCCCCTCGCCGGATGTGTTTTATTCCTGCAAACCCTTATAAACTTATTCATCAGATGAATAGCCCGAAACGTGTTAAAATAAATATTTAAATTCTTAAGTTGGCAGGTAGAAATGCAAAATCATTGGCCTCATAAAATTATTGGCGATAAGATCGTTTTCCGCACGAAGGACCGTGTCTGTGAAAACGCGGAGGAGCTCCTCTCAAGCCGTCTGTGTTACAAAGTCATCCGGCGCTGCGTGCAAGAGCTTTCCCAACGCAATTCCCCTCTTGCCAATATTTTTGATCATCGCGTTATAACGGATGAGGATATTCAATTATTGGTGGATACCCTTCGTTTCAGTATGAAGATCGAAGTGGATCTCATTCCAAAAGTCCTGCCAGGCGCTGGTCAATTCTTTCGGGATCGCGACCTGCTTGTGCAATTTGTGGAGTATGCCTACAACTACTGGCGCCATTTTCAGCGCATTATCGTATGTGATTCTGAGGGCAATCGGCTCGGCCATCGCCCTTACCAGACGTTCAACCGCACAGTTGAGACACTAACAAGTGTGGTGCGCAACACTTATCGTGACATGCAGGAGAACCTCTCTGGCAATCATCCACGGATTTATCGCCAGGTACCCGCTGGAGCAGAAATTGCTACGATCGCTTTGCCGCGCGCGATTCCCTACCCTATCCCGATATATGAACGCTTGAACAACATCCCGGTGATTCGTCAGATTCTAATTTATCCACCTTTGATATTCAATCCGCCGATGAACAAAAGAAGTGGCGTCTTTGAACGGGTATTCAAGAATCCACTCGAGGGATTGGAGCTAAAACCAAAAAACTGGTTATGCTACCCAGCAAAAGTTGGTCCGTTATTGATAATGGTCTACTTTTCTTTTAAGTTTGCTGAGCTTGGCTTTTCCCTTTGCAATTTATTTGAGATGGCAGACGGAGATGACATCCAGCGTAAACCAGATGCAGCGTACTTATTTGGGGTTCCCGAAGAAGATTTTCCGGATTTTGGTGAAGGCAAAACCATATTTTTCGACGACGAGCAGAATGATATGCTGATGGCGGCGATCCCCGATTCCAATGTCTTCGGTTATTTTGGATACTTAAAGAAAATGATCCTTACCCTGCATAACATTGTGATGATGAAACGCGGCCATATGCCCTTTCATGGAGCGCTTGTATCACTCAAGGTACGTGGTGGAGAACCGCTGACCATCCTGACAATCGGAGATACCGGCGCTGGCAAATCAGAGTCGCTGGAAGCTTTTCGCCAGATTGGTGGGGATGAGATCGAAGATATCACCATAATCGCTGATGATATGGGTTCGCTAACACATCAAATGGATGGCAAGGTGGTTGGCTATGGCACCGAAACCGGCGCTTTCATCCGCCTCGATGACCTTCAACCCGGTTACGCATTTGGGCAGATGGACCGCACCATCATCATGAGTCCAGACCAGGTAAATGCCCGGGTTGTTCTGCCAGTTACAACATACAATACGATTATGCGGGGATACCCGATCGATGTTGTTCTATATGCAAATAACTATCAGGAAGTACCGGATGGCGAATCTACGATAAGCTGGTTTGACAACGCAGAGGACGCATTAAAGGTTTTCCGCGCCGGGAATGTGATGAGTAAAGGCACGACCACCACCACCGGACTGAATGCCACCTATTTTGCCAATGTGTTTGGCCCCCAGCAGTACCAGGATGTTCATGAAAAGATTGCGGATGAATACTTTGCAGCTCTGTTTAAGAGTGGCGCCCGGGTGGGTGAACTTTACACCCAACTGGGGATCAACGGGAATGAACACAGCGGCCCGGAGCGCGCAGCGAGGGATATTCTGGATCTGGCAAAAGGCAAACACGACAAAAAAGTTTAATCCAGCAGGATTCTTTCAATATCTTCAAAATTCACTTGATCAAGGCGGTTAACCAGCAGGTTGGCCGTTTTTGATTCCGCGCGGGAAAGCGAAGATGAAACTGCTATGCATAGATACCCGGCCCTGTGGGCGCCCAGTACACCGGCTGGAGAGTCTTCGATGACGATCCCGGTTTTAGGGTTGGCACCAAGCTGTCTGCCCGCTTCGATAAATACCCACGGGTCCGGTTTTCCGGCTTGACCGAATGCCGAAATAATGGCATTGAAATATGGACGAATGCCGGTTTCATCCACCACCGCGTCAATATTTGCCATCGGGGCGGAGGAAGCCACTGCCTGGGGTACGTGATATGCGGCAAACCGTTCCAGCCAGGTGCGCACTCCAGGCAGCACCACCACCCGTCCTTTGACGGCTGCCCTGAAGGCGTTTTCCTTTTCATCGCTTATCTTAAGCAATTCGTCATCCGGGAAGTCGTCGCCCAAAATACTGTGAACGATGGATTGGTTGTTCATACCAAAAGTTGTATTGAAAAGTTCCCGGTCATACACGACTTTATATGGAGCAAGTGCATCCACCCAGGATTGATAATGTGCATCGGCGGTGTCCACCAGCACCCCATCCATATCCCACAGGATGCCGGAGGGTTTGATTTTGGCAAAATGTTGATCGGATGGTTTCGGCATGTGTTCTCCATGGCAATGGCGCGTTGATTGCAAAATTCTCCTGATGCCTCAACGGAATGTGAAACGGTTAATGGATGCTTACCGTATAATGATTAAGAGCAGATTTCAATGATCTGTGCCTGATTATGCTATGATTCATCAGATATTGGAAGGGATGATATGGAAAAACCGGAAATCGATTCAGTGATTGCAAAATTCCCCGCGGATGTCCAGGGAGGCGTGAAAAATGTCTGGGACAGTCTTTCGGCTTCCGAGAAAGAGACTTTCATTACACTTGTAAAGAGTTTTCCGTCCAATTCCAACCTCATGAAAGTTTTGATCAAATTATCGGCGGAACAGTTCAAGCAGGCGTTTGGAACCCTTTCCAAAGTAGCGATTGTTGGCCCCGCTAATGTGGGTAAATCCACCCTCTATAACCAGTTGATCCATCAACGCAGCGACTTGGCGAAGGTCAGCCCGCTGCCGGGAACCACCCGCGTCAACCAGGAAGCAAATGCCGGAATCTTCTCGATTGTGGATACACCAGGAGCAGACGCAGTCGGCGAGGTAGGCGAAATCGAAAAAGTGGAAGCGCTGCGGGCTGCAAAGGATGCCGATTTTCTCATCATCCTGTTCGACTCTATCCAGGGGATAAAGAAGACAGAAAAAGAAATATTCGAAGAGCTGGCTGTTTTGGGTAAACCATTCATTGTCGCGTTGAACAAGATTGATCTGGTCAAGGCGGATAAGGTAGGTATTCAACAATTAACAGCTTCACATTTGGGACTGAAGGTTGAGCAGGTCATCCCCATCGCGGCGAAAAATGGCGCAGGTTTGGACCAGCTGCTGATCGCCATCGCAGCTTCTGAACCGCGCATCGTGGCTGCCTTGGGCAAAGCCCTGCCTGAATACCGCTGGCGGCTGGCCTGGCGTAGCATCATTAGCGCTTCATCGCTATCTGCGGTAATTGCCCTCATCCCGCTGCCTGTCATCGATTTTGTGCCATTGACGGTCAATCAGACCACCATGGTTCTGGGTATCGCCCGCATCTACAATTACAAGATCAACTTCCAGAGGGCGAAAGAACTGGTGGTTACCTTTGGATTGGGATTCCTGGGGCGTACCCTCTTCCAGGAAATAAGTAAGCTGGGAGGGTTACCCGGTTGGCTGCTCTCCGCCGCAATAGCTGCCTCCACAACCGTTGTGATGGGTTACGCGGCTGCCCAGTGGTTTGAAAAAGGTGAAAAGGTATCGGCCGAATCACTCAACCGGATGACCCGTGATGTCACTGCCAAACTGTTAGAGTCATTAAAAGGTTTGGGAAAGAAACGACCGGACAAAAAGAAACTGCGGGATTCTGTCGCTGAATCACTGCAGGAGATCAAGCTCGAAGATTAAGAAAGCCTTCAGCTAGTGCATCCTTAGTCAAAGTACTTTGATATGATCTTCGACAACTTTTGTAATGCTGTGGATTATTGTTCGGATACTTATGAGCGATAATTCTATTATCCAATATTTAATCAGGATCACCGGGTGATTTCATTCAAATAATTAAGGAATGGCTTCATCCTGCGGCAGGCGGTCAATATCCGAGAGCCAAAATCTACATCTGCTACTTCTGAATCTGAATATCGGTGAATGGCTGTGACCTGCTTGAGTTGCAGCAAAGCAATTTCAGGATGGGTTCGGTCATATCCCCTTGGATTTGTCTTAAGTCTCTCTCCTTGAATTTCTCCAAAGGTTTCCTGAAAATCTGCTGAGCGGGCGATTTTCTTTAATGAATGTGCATCTTTGTCGATCGCCTCGCGAAAAAGGGTCAACTGTTCAGTGGTTGGGTTGTGCAGACCACCAGCTATCATTGATTTCCCGCCTGGCTCAAGGGATATATAGTAACCAAAAGCAGATGCATTCCATCCGCCAGGCGTGATCATTGCCCCAAAATTCGTTTTGTAAGGCGATTTGTCTTTTGAGAATCGAATATCACGATAAATTCGGCTGAGACAAAGTCTTGCCGAAAGATCCTTAAGTTGATCAGATGCTCGCAATTCATCAATGACCGGATCAATCAACTTTTCGAAATTGGCCACGGCGGCGTTGTAGTTTGTGCGATGCGCTTCAAACCAGCCTTTGTTATTATTTTGCTTTAACTCTTTAAGAAAAATGAGTATAGAGACTGGATTATTGTCCAACATAAATACCTCCATTTTGTGCCCCTGAAATATTTCTCTGTATTAGACAATGATATATCTATAGCGTCTTCTTGGTAATGAGAGGTGTATAACTTTTTGGCTTTATGGCAGTATTGGGGAAGAGGTCTTTTAAAGGTCAAACTGCAGGAGGGGATAAGTTTTCATGACAAAAATAATATCTTATTCCATTACAAAAAATCCTTTAACTATATACAAATTTCAGTGAAATTGCTGTGTAAATATATTACATCAATATTCATTTCTAACCTTATAATTTATGCAGTTCAAGATATTACCAATAAGAATTAAGATCTGCTTGGTCCGCCTGTTTGGTAAGAGTGAAAATCTCGCAAGAGGATCACACACACATCATTTCGGAGCTGGAAGAATAACATGACATCTGACAAAATCGCAAAACGCGCACTCCAATCTCCCGCTGGAAAGGCAGGACGAATTATGTTGATCGCTATCGTCTCCGTGGTGCTGCTCATCCTCATATTAGTTGGCAGCCTTTGGATCATAAGCCCCGGAAAACCTGCCCCATTCCTGGATAAAAGCGGAAAAACACTGGCAGGCAGTATCTCAGAGAAAGTTTTTATAGAAATTAATGGCGTGAAACAGGGCATGTTCATCAAGGGCAGGAATGTAGCAAACCCGGTGCTGCTCTACCTGCATGGCGGAATGCCGGATTACTTTCTGACAAAAAAATACCCAACAGGCTTGGAGGATTATTTCACGGTGGTCTGGTGGGAACAACGCGGGTCTGGTATCTCTTATAGCGCCGATATTTCGCCGGCGACGATGACGGAAGAACAGATGATCTCTGACGCGTTGGAAGTGACAAATTACCTGCGAAACCGCTTCGGCAAAGAAAAGATCTACCTGATGGGGCATTCCGGGGGAACCTTCATCGGTATTCAGGCGGCTGCCCGGGCACCGGAGTTGTACCATGCTTACATTGGCGTTGCCCAGATGTCGGATCAACTCGGTTCTGAAATCCTGGCATATAACTATATGCTTGAGCGCTTCAAGTCGGATGGCAACACCAAAATGGTCCAAAAACTGGAAGTTGCCCCTGTGACACGGACAGGCGGCACACCGGATGCCTATCGTTTGGTGCGCGACACAGCCATGCACAGCCTTGGCATTGGCACCACCCGCGACATGGATTCTGTGATCACTGGAATCTTCCTGCCCTCACTGGCAAGCCGGGATTATTCCTTTATGGAAAAGGTGAACATGTGGCGCGGCAAATCTCAATCCGGAGTTGCCACTTTATGGAGTATGATGTTGACTACAGACCTGGCAAAAAAAGTGCCAGAATTGGATATACCGGTTTATTTCTTTGAAGGGATCTATGATTACACTTGTAATTACTCTTTGGCGAAGGACTACTTTGAGATTATCAAGGCTCCGGTAAAAGGCTTTTATACCTTTGATCAATCCGCGCACAGCCCCATTTTTGAAGAACCCGCCAAGGTGCAGCAGATCATCCGCGATGATGTGCTGCAAGGGGAGAATAACCTGGCAGATGTGAAGTAGATGCTGTTAAATGAATGTGAATCGATGAGAGATCTATGATTGCCAGATCCATTTCATATAGGAAGATTGGTTTGACGTTATCGTCTTCCCGTTCATACCGCTGATGTTTTACCATAAGATGTGATCCTGGAATTGACTTAAATACCGATTGAATCTCTCAAGACCATGGATGGGATGTATGATTCCCCAATCTAAAACGATGATACTAAAATCAACTCTATGATCGAGCCGCCGATGAACCAAACGAAGCAAGCCACCTCTCCGAAAGGATTTCCCATCGCATTGTTGAGTGCGGTCTTCCTTTCCACCACTGCTATCTTAGTGAAGCACCTCGCCGAAGTGTACGGCCTGCCCCCCATCATTCTTTCTTTCTGGCGCGCGTTATTCATGGCCTTAGTGCTCCTGGTCATCCTGGGGCTGGTCCGGCCGGTGCTGCTGCGAGTCTCCAGGATGCAACTCATCTTCCTCTTCGCTTTTGGTTTTGTGCTTTCCATCTTCAATTCGTTGTGGACTCTTTCGATTTCCATCAACGGCGCTTCCATCGGGACGGTGCTGGTGTACTGCTCAGCGGCTTTCACGGCTCTGTTGGGATGGCGGTTCCTCAAGGAGAAACTGACCTGGATCAAGGGTGTGGTGATCGTCCTGTGCCTGGCCGGGTGCGTGCTGGTGGCGGATGCTTTGAACGCGGCCGCCTGGCGGGTGAACCCGGTCGGTATTCTCACCGGCATCGGGTCTGGCCTGCTCTATGCTATCTACACCATGATGGGGCGCTCTGCCTCCAACCGCGGATTGAATCCTTGGACAACTCTCCTTTATACCTTCGGGTTCGGGGCGGTGTGGCTGCTTGGCATTGACCTGCTGGGCAACGGTGTGCTGCCTGGCACCGCACCCGGTCTGGCCGGGTTAATGCACCTCGGTACCAATTGGACGGGTTGGCTGATCCTGTTCATCCTTGCGGCGATCCCGTCTGTGGCGGGGTTCGGGCTTTTAAATCTCAGCCTGACGATGATGCCATCCAACGTTGTGAACCTGATCGTGACCACTGAGCCGGCATTCACATCACTTTGGGCATATTTTCTATTGGCAGAACGATTTACAACCATTCAGATTTTCGGAAGCCTGATGATCGTTTCAGGGGTAATTATTTTGCGGGTTTTCGAAGGCAAGCAGGAATAAGAAAATCATCAGAGATCGTTGCGACTGGCCCAAAATGACCGTTGTATCATTTCGGGGTCACGCGCAGCAGCTGTACATAGTTTACCCGGGTGCGGGCGGATGCCAACGCGGCCAAGGTCAAGGCGGTCGGAATCCCAACAGGTCATAACCGTCGGGTCGGCTTTGGTCATGCCGAAGGTGTGGCGCTGGACGGCAAATTCAAGCAGTTTCAGGTCACTTTCAGCAAGGTGCAGATAGTCTGGCTGCAAAACTCCCACGATCAGCTTTGCTGCTCTGACGCCGTGGAAAAGGTCAACATCTTCATCTACCCGGCAGACATCATGCAGGAAAGCAAAATACTTCACCACTTCCATATTCGCGCCAGTTGAGCGCGACAATTCCTCGCCAATTTTCCAGACACGGACCCAATGATTCAGCCCGTGTGTGCCATTCAAATTGAGGAGATATTGGTCTAGGACCGCTTTTGCAAGCGGTGCAGGGAGGAATTCATCTAATTCTGGCAAAATTAATCTACCATTCCCACTTTTTTAGAGTATCCAGCATGTGATGGGCGGTCAGGTCAAGCTGGATGGGTGTGATGGATACATAGCCTTCCTGCAGGGTGCCAAATTCGGTAAACTCATCTGCAACTCCAGTAGGTGTGTCGCCGCCGATCCAGTAATAGGGACGGCCGCGCGGGTCCTGGCGGCGGATGAGCTCGTCACGATAGATGCGCAGACCCTGGCGGGTGACGCGATAGCCTTTGATCTCATCATCCTGCCCATAAGGGATGTTCACGTTGATCACTACATCCACGGGGAAGCCGTACTGCCCGTGCAGTTGAACCACCTTTGCCGCCACACGGGCAGCAGGGTTGAAATCGATGTGGTTGTGGTAATTATCGGGACGATCCAGCGAAAAGGCGATGCCGGCTATACCGGAAATGGCGGCTTCCATGGCCGCGGTCACGGTGCCTGAATAAGTGACGTCATGCCCGATGTTGGCGTTGGGGTTTATGCCCGAGACGACCAGGTCGATCTTCTCCGGGAAGAAACCAAGCGATGCCAGGGCGACGCAATCTGATGGAGCGCCGTCGCTGCACCAGGCAGGGGTGCCATCCGAGAGATGAGTTTCGCGTACACGAAGCGGGCGGTCCAGGGTTTTAACATGTCCTGAAGCCGACCAGTTCCGGTCCGGTGCGAGGATGGTCACCTTGCCCAGCTTTTTCATCTCCTGCGCCAGGGCAAGCAACCCCGGAGCGTTGATGCCATCATCGTTGGTGACTAAAATGTGTCTTTCTGCCATGTTATATTCTTTCCTGCCACCGGATAAATTCTGGCTGCATTTTTAATGGATTGAATTCGATGAACCGGTAATCTGCAAGCTCTTTTTGCATATATGGCCCACGCGCGAAGAATTGAGTCAGAGAGTCAACGGATTCCGCTTTTACAATGGCTATCCCGCCGATCCGTGGCTCACGGGGACCTGCGGCCAGCACCCAGCCCTGTGCCATCCCTACGTCCAGCAGCTTGCGATGTTCCATAATTTCCGTCTCCATCTGCTGCCAGGGGACCCGGTATGTGATCTCTACTATAAATGTTTTCATCGTCCCATAGCTTAATGGCGATGGCGCCGCTTACCTTTTTTTTCTTGTCCAACCGGCTGTTCCACGGCTTCAACCATCGGCAGAGGCGCTGCAGAGGCGTCATCCTGAACAGATTGGACCACCTGGCGTGGACGGTAGGTAAAGGCGCGAGTGATGACCCCGGCGCGGATGTCGCGCAACAGGACGGTGAATAGTTCTGAAGCGCGGCTCTTGTATTGAACCAATGGGTCGCGCTGGGCATAAGCTTCGAGGCCAATGGAGACGCGCAGCGCTTCAACACGGGTGAGATATTCAACCCATAACTCTGATATGACAGATAGCAGCAGGTGCCGGTTGATCTCGTTCATCACCTGTTCACCAATGACAAAGCGGGCAGTCTCCTTGCTTTCTTCGGGCCATTCTGCCAGCGGAATCTGCATCAGGCGGGCGGCTTCCTCTTCCCCCACTTCCACGCCGAAGCGTTTGGTAAAGGTTTCGCCCGGCAAAAGATTCATCTGCGTAAAGCGGGTCCACTCGCTCTGTCCCCACATCTCACGCATTGAATCGATGGCGCGGCTGAGGTGCTCAAGGACTTCCGGTGTGGTGTTGGCAGCGTTTTGATCCCGCATCATTTTGGCTGCGAGGTATATATAATGCAGTCGGGTGGTGGGCATCCAGGCTTGCTTGTGGGTTTTTTTGTCGAACACCATGCGCGCGCCGCGCGTCATCACTTCCATCATCTGGATGGCAAGATTTTCGCTTACGGGCGGTTTGTTCAGGCGGTCGATGGCGGTATTGATGTCACGAATGATCTGGCCATTTTCACCGAACAATTTCGCGCGATTGCGTTTGAAGAGTTCCTCGACCTGGCGCATCAATTCATCGGAGACATCGTTCCAATCCTTGTTCTGCAGGTCCGCCGCTTTGATCGGCAGGTTGTCTTCCAGGCGGCGGTCGAAAGCCATGATGAGGCGCGTGATGGTGAGTCCGGTGAGCAGGTTGATGATCTGCTCTTCCAGGGGTGCTTTCAGATCCTCGGGGGAATTCGCCAGCAGTTTCATCTGGTCATTGTTTAATCGAACAGGGATGCCGATGGCAGCTCCCAATTCATCCAACAGTTCGACTGGCCGACGAACATCGGTCTCGTCCCGGTCGCGCAGGGCGTCAAAAAAGGTTTCCAATCCATCCACGCGTTCGGTGATCTGGTTCTCCAGTGAGAGCTGCTGGGTTTCGATAATACTCCGGGCGGAATCCACCAATCGCTCCTGCTCGGCATCAAAGGCTTCTTCGGCGATCTGCAGCAGGGACGCTTTCATCGAGGCGTGGTCGCCATCCAGGTCAACGCGGTCCAGTAGCAGGCGCTGGGTATAGGTTGGATAAAATTCCGAGCCGTACATGATGGCAGGTTGGACGCTTTCAAGATAAGCCAGCAAACGCCACGGGCCTTCCTCATCTTTGAGGGCTTCGGGGATGCGTTTGGTGAGTTCGTCGCGGAAGATCTCTGTGACATCCTCGCTCAAGTTCTCCTTGGAGAAAACCCGGTTGCGCTGACCGTAGATGCGTTCACGCTGGCTGTTCAATACATCATCGTATTCAAGCAAGTGCTTGCGGATGTCAAAGTTGGCGCCTTCGACGCGGGTCTGGGATTGCTCCACCAGCCGCCCCACGATACCGCTTTCGATCGGGAGCGATTCGTCCAGTTTGAGACGGCCCATCAGGTCTTCGACCTGACCGCCGCCGAACAGCCGCATCAATTCATCCTGCAGGGAGAGGTAGAAACGCGAAGAACCGGGGTCGCCCTGTCGGGCGGCACGGCCGCGCAACTGGTTATCGATGCGGCGGGCTTCATGGCGTTCCGAGCCTATGACGTGCAATCCACCCAGGTCGCGGACAGACTCCATGTTGTCCATATACTCCAGAACAACTTGCACACCGGCTTCATAGATTCCGTAATCGTCAGGTGTCAGTTTTCGCAGGGCTTCCCGGCGGATTTCCATCGTCATGCTGTAAGGATCATCCACGCCGGCCTTGACAAGCGCGCGGTTGGCGTCGCGCAAGTCTGCCCCATCGAGTTCGCCGCCGAGTTTGATATCGACACCACGGCCGGCCATATTGGTGGCAATGGTCACGGAGCCAAAGGCGCCTGCCTCGGCGATGATCCTGGATTCCTCGTCGTGGCGGCGGGCGTTCAAAACCTGGTGGGGTACACCGGCCTGGATCACAGTTGCCAATCGCTCGCCGGACTCGGGGGAAAGCTCCAGAATGCTGAGCAGGCCTGCCAGGTTTTCAGGGTCTTCCGGGTTGAACGAGATCTCCAACTGGCGGGCCAACTGGCGCATCTCGTTGGTGTTCAGTTCGTCAATGGGTTTGTTCAGGAACAGCAGTTCTTCGATCTCGCGTTCATCGCCTTCGCGCTTGTTCTTCACCAGCCATGTTTGGCGCAGCAGCAGGGTGAGCAATAAGCGGCGAACAGGTTCCGCCTTCAAACGCAATGACAGGCGTTCTGAATGTTCGACCGAGGTTGTGCCAACCAACTGCGGCCGCCCGATGACGTAGAAACGCACAATCTCCTGAGTGATGGCGCGCAGTTTGGCTTCCTCGGTTCGATACACAACATCCGGGAAATCCTGCCGGCGCCAGAATACGGGAACCTTTTCATCTCCATCGCGGCGGGCATAATAGGAGTATTTGTAACCTTTGGAATCCTTGTCGTGGATCTCGATGAGCGGGCTGTTCTCACGGGTGGCGTTATATTCCAGGTTCATCGGGATGGGGAGGACGTCCAGTTTATAGATCTTGGCGAACTCCTCGGCTTCGGTGAGCGCGGTACCGGTCATACCGGAAAGTTTTTCATACATGCGGAAGTAGTTCTGCAGGGTGATGGTGGCATAGGTGACGTTCTCAGCCTCGACCTTGACGCCTTCCTTGGCTTCGACCGCCTGGTGAAGTCCATCGGACCAGCGGCGGCCGGGCATGAGGCGCCCGGTGAATTCATCTACAATGACGACCTTGCCGCCCTGCACCAGGTATTCCTTGTTCTTTTTGTAGAGATACTGGGCACGCAGGGACTGCTCCAGGAAGCCAAGCAAGGATTCTTGTTCGGGGGTGCTGTCTTCCGGGCGGTCCGGATCACCAAGGGACTGCCCGAGGATCATTTCCACGTGGACGAGTCCGGCTTCGGTCAGGCTGACGGCGTGATCCTTCTCGTTGATCTCGTAATCTTCCGGGTTCAACTGTTTGACGACCCCGGCCATGCGCTGGTACTGCTCGGCGCTTTCGGCGGCGGGGCCGGAGATGATGAGCGGGGTTCGGGCTTCATCGATGAGGATGTTATCGACCTCATCCACGATGGAATAGTGATGCCCGCGCTGCACCCGATCTTCGAGGCGCATGGAGGTGTTATCGCGCAGATAGTCGAAGCCGAATTCGCTGTTGGTGCCGTAGGTCATATCCGCCAGGTAAGCTTCCTGTCGGGGAACCAGGCGCAGTTGATGCTGGTCTTCGTGGGGCGATTCTTTTTCGAGGTCTACAATGAAAGCCATGCGGCCGTTCTCGGTGCGGTTGGCCATTTGCAAAACGCCGACGGACATTCCCAGGGCGGCAAAAACAGGCGCCATCCAGCGCGCATCCCGGCGGGCGAGGTAATCGTTGACTGTGACGAGGTGGGTGCCTTTGCCGGTGAGGGCATTGAGGTAGAGCGGCAGGGTGGCAACGAGGGTTTTACCCTCGCCGGTGCGCATCTCGGCGATGCGTCCGCTATGGAGGGTGATTCCGCCGACCATCTGCACATCGTAATGACGCAGCCCGATGGTCCGTTTGGAGGCTTCACGCACAGCCGCGAAGGCTTCCGGCAGCAGTTCATCGAGGGTTTCACCTTCTGCCAGGCGCTCTTTGAATTCGATCGTCTTGGCTTTCAGTTCTTCGAGCGAGAGCTTTTCGTAATCGCTTTCCAATGCGTTGATCTCGTCAACGGTCAGGATCATGCGGTCAATTTCTTTTTTGTTCGGGTCGCCGCCCAGGACGCGGATGATATTCTGGAACATAGTTTTCCTTCAAAATGTGTTTAAATACAGCTGGATTATACTATAGCGGTATTAATGTAATATAAGATGATGCAGGGTTGGGGGAAGAGTGGAAACAACCCGATTGGCAATAAAATAGGCAGTTTGTAGGGTGCGATTCTAACGCACCAAATATTATCCGATATATAATTTAGTCATGCCGGAATACCCAAGAACCACAAACCAGGGAGGAATATTTTTTCATGGTTGTAACCGATCACAGCTTACAGATCCCCACGAATAAGGAAGCAAAGCCGATCCGGAATTATTCCGGATCCTTCACCCCCCACTATCTGGAAAAGGTGGGTGACGTCGTCGATTCCATCTTTGCGGATGATTTCGAGAGTGGCGATCTGAACCTGTGGACCTCAAGCGTTACTGATAGCGGCGATCTTAGCGCCGAGCGGTATGCCTCTTACTGGGGTGATTACGGGCTTAGCGCCGAGATCAATGATACCAACCCAATATACGTCCAAGATGACGCACCAGCTTCAGATGCGATTTACCTGGCGCGTTTTTACCTTGACCCGAGCCGACTGACGGTCGGAACAGGCAGTGTGGTCACGCTCTTCAGTGGATTGGGTGGTGGCTCTGAGATTTTCCGCCTTCAACTTCAAAAGACAAGTACACTCTACCAGGTGCGAATCGGTATCAAAAATATCGGCGGATCGTGGACGGATGGCGCCTGGAAGGACATCAACACAGGTTGGACTGCTTTGGAAATGCAATGGGTTGCCGCAGATGATAACGGATATATGAGCCTGTGGGTGGATGGCAACGCCAGCGGGAGCGTCAGTCCGGTGGATAATGGCACCCTGCTACTGGATTCCGTTCGGTTGGGCGTGCTGAGCATCAGCGGAACGGGAACCGTGGGCACACTCTACTTTGATGACTTTGAATCTCGCAGAAGAAGTAACATTGGTTTATTGCCCGAACCCGGGGTGGAAGAACCGGAACCCGTAGCCGAGCCGGGTTGGGATGCAGTGCAGTACACCTACGACACGCAACACCCGCATGCAGTCACAGCGCTCTCCAGTGGCGAAAGTTATACCTATGACGCAAACGGGAATATGACTCAACGGGTGGAAAACGGCATCACCTGGACCCAGACATATAATGCAGAGAACAGACTGGCTACCCTGAGCGATGCTTCTACTACCTGGGCATTCAGCTATGATGGAGATGGCAGCCGGGTGGCACAAGTGGTCACCAATGGCACCAACGTGGTCCAGACCAGATACTTTGCAGCAGGTGCGTATGAAGAAACCAACGATGGAACAGCCACGACGACCAAAAAATATTACTCGATTGCAGGACAAAACATAGCAATGGATGATGGCAGCGGAATGAAATATCTGCTGACCGATCATCTGGGCAGCATGGTGGGAGTGACCGATACGACCGGTGATTTGATAAGCCAGCAGCGTTACCTGCCCTTTGGTGAAATTCGCCAGGATATTGGGAGCATTACCCAAACTGATTTTGGTTATATATCATCCCCGAGCGAAGCGAGCGGGACCGGGCAGCGCAATTTACCTGAAACGGGTTTGATGGATTACAAAGCAAGGATGTATTACCCCTCGCTTAAACAATTCATCCAGCCGGATAGCATTGTGCCCGGAGCGGGAAATCCACAGAGCTGGAACAGGTATGCGTATGTGAAGAATAATCCGGTCGTGTACAATGATCCAAGCGGGCATAAACCTTGCGATAATGAATTTTGCCGAACCGATGAACAACTAAACAAAATATATTATTCTGGCATAATCAAGAAAAGGTGGGGTGGACAGTAAGCCATTTTTCATCATCAAAAGCAATGGAATTGATTTATCAAACTGGCGATGATTTAGCACTTCACATAACTAATGTGACTAAAAGTTCAGGAGAGAAATGGATTCAAAAGAACTTAGGAAATACTCGATTCCAATCAGGTGGTATGTTGCAACAAGCAATGACAACACTTAATGGTCGTCCAACCTCTGTTACTTTTGGAAATACTATGATTTCTTCCGGTTTTGAAAATGAGTATGAACCAAAACACCATATTTTGCATGAACTAGGACATGTATTGGATAATAATTATTCATCATCTCTCACTCCCGGAGAATTATCCGATCAATTTACAAAGTCATTTGGAGGAGAACCACAAGGACTTAATTTTTAACAAATTCTGTCTCTGATGAATACAAATATCCTGAGAGTGATTATGCAAATCACTCAACAGCAGATTATTTTTCTGAAGCTCTCGCCGACACTGTTTATAATAATTTTGTCCCAAATATTAAGATGAATGGTTGGATATAATGCCATGTTTATATCCTTCCAATAAGGTGTGGAAAATGGAAACTAAAATAAAAATTCTAATTATTACACTTATCATCTCAATAATAGCATTGGGGTGTAGTGTAAAAATCCCTAAATATATATTAAATAATGAATGTACTTTCCCGTGTTGGCATGGAATTTATCCGAACAAAACGACCTTGGAAGAGTCGAAGCGAATTATTAGTGGATGGGATTTTGTCAAATCAATTTCAAAACCTGATTGTATGCCGGATGGAAGTCAAATAATTTTTATTATTTAAAATTCCAATTCGCAGATTGAAGTGAAGTTTGAAAAATCTATTGTTGATTATATTTATATTGGGTTACCTAACCAAACAGTAAATCATTATATTGATGAATTTGGGGATCCTAGTTTATTGGTTATGGAAGAAAAGGTTCGGTCTTGGTTATATTGGTGATGCGGTTGTAAGGCATGTTTATTTGGTGTATCCTGAAAAAGGCATAATTATTTATGTTTATGCAACGAAGGATGATAAGGTAAATGGAGATTGTAATACTGTGGGATTGATAATCACAGATAAAGCTAACCTTAATCGTGTTGTTAGTATTCTTGATGAAGGGAATGAGGTGTATTATGTACCCTGGTCTGATGACAAGAAATAGTAAGTGGTATCTTTGTTCGCGCCGGTGTTATCATCCTTGAAGCGTAGCGGAAAGGACCACACCGCGCGCGAGGGTTTCCCTCATCCCAACCTTCTCCCAGGGGAGAAGGAGCACACCCTCTCCTGGAGAACATCGTGCCCGCAGGGTAGAGGTAGGCTTTACATGCTGGGCGGATCCGTTGGTAGAACGAGAAAGCCCTCTCCTCCAGGACATCGTGCCCGCAGGGTAGAGGGTAGGGTGAGGTAGTTTTGTGTTTCAGGATTACAAAGCCCACATGTATCCCAACCACCACTTCATTGAAGGAATTCTTCACTTCTGTATTCCAGAACCTAAATCACCCTGAAACCCCGTGTTCGCACCGGTCTGTGCGATATCATCCCTGGAGTGAAACAGAATGGGAAGCCTCCTTTAGGATCCCCGTAGCGCAGTGGAGTGGGACCCCACGGTCTTGGCCGGCTTTGGCGAAACCCAACCTTCTATTTTCTCCCCCACGGAATCAGGAAGGGCGTAACTTTCATGTAAGCAAGATAAGGCTGCCCGAAGCGGGCTGCCAGTTCCTTCTCCTCGATGCACTTGATGTACAGGATCAGCAGCCCCGCGAAGATGGCCACAACGATCAGGGCCGCTGGGCTTCCAACAGCCACCCCGATACCGGCATAGCCGCAGAACGTCCCGAAGGACATCGGGTTGCGGCAGTATCTGAATGGCCCGTGGATCAGCAGCTTTTGCGTTGGCAGCATCGGCAGGGGTGTACCGCTGGCTTCCACCACCTGCATGCCGATCGACCAGAACGCAAAGAACAGACCGCACAGGATCATCACACCACCGGCAGCCAGGTTGGGCAGTCCGTAAAAGAAGCCCGGCAGGTGGAGCAGGGCATTCAGCCTGGAGACCGGAACAACGAGCGTATAGGGAATGAGGATCGGGAAAATGAGCCCGGCGAAGAACAAAGCGATTATTCTCACACACAGGGGACTTTCTTTGTTGGACCAGCGCAGGAAGATATTCATGGGTTTTTCCTACATGATTGGAATACAACCAATATGATTATAGCATTTTCGAGAGGATGGTTTTTAGGTCCGTTCGCGCTGGTGTTAGTAGTGAAATGGAACTTTTTTCAACAAACGCGCGTGCTATAATAATTCTGGCGAACCCATCGTCACACATCAGCGGCTGTAACACACACTCCCAACGTCATTTGGATTGAAGATTCGCTTCCACTCGTTTTGCTGGAGGTAGATATGTTCAAGCGATATTTTTGTTACCCAATAATTTTGGCAATCACCCTTGGTGCCTGTTCGCCTGTGAGTACCCCATCTGTCTCGCCGACACCACTTCCAACTGCTATCATCCCGGTTTATACACCCACGGGGAAAATTCCTCTTCCCACCGCAAGCCCAATTCCAGAAGAGATGATCTATGCCAGAGCAGGCAGGTATTTTGCGGGGAAGATGGCGGTTAAATATCCACATCCCTGGCTGCCGGGCAAGGACCTTAACCTGACCATCTTTTATCCGGCTGTCCGTCCGCCGGATTTCACAGGCACTGTGAAATGGGATGTTCAACCGGATCCCGCAGGGGCGCCTTACACAACCCTGCTGTGTTCGACGACGATGGCCAACGAATTTGCCCCAGTTATTGTTTCGCATGGATTCATTGTGGTGAGTGTTGACGGGCAGGGACCTTATGATGTCATGGATAGCAGGATCATCGACTACCCGCAGCAGATCCTGGCGGCGCTTGATAATGTTGCAACGAAAGCACCGGTTGAACTGCAGGGTATGCTGCAAACGGAACGGGTGGGTGTAATGGGGTACTCATTCGACGGGTACAATTCGCTGGCACTCAGCGGGGCCAGGTTCGACCCGCAGTACCACCGGGAGAGATGCGCTGATCTGGTTGCGCACTCGGAATCAATCTTGCCAGCCCCGGAGAATTGGTGGTTGGGGTACATGTGCCCGGATAATATTGATTACGTTAGAATCGCGGGGGATGCCGGTAAGCGGCTCTCGGTGGAAGCAGATGGACTCTGGCAGGCTATGACGGATGATCGCATCAAGGCTGCGGCTCCAATGGCACCGGATGGTGCGCTTTGGTTTGGCGAACGCGGATTAAAGGAAGTAAAAATGCCCATCCTGCTTATAGGTGGAACCATGGATAATACCACCCCATACGAAGTAGAATCCGTACCCATCTATGAGATGATCGGCAGCCGCGATAAAACCCTCATCTCATTTATTGGGCGAGGGCATATGATGATCTTTAACGCCGAAGAAAATGCTCAGATCACGCATTTTCTGGTTGCATTTTTCAAAAATCAGCTGGGAGGAAGCGAAGAGGATGCCCGTTACTACTCTAAAGAGTTTGTGAACAGTCAGCCCGGGTTATACTGGGGACCTTATACGGAGTAGTGATACGCGACTAGATTCTAAGCTGATAGTCAGGGGGGAATAGAATTGTGATCGATTAATTGAGTATAAAATGGTTCCCCCGGTTTATTATGTGCCAGAGCGATCACCATTAGCCTATAACGTGATCGCAAGATCTCTGTTCACACCTGGTTGCAATTTCCCGCGGCTGGTCTCTTTAAGGCGTTCGGGCACTTCCATCCCGGGAACTATTATCCCTCCCATTCGTCTTAATTCTGGCACCATAACTGCATATTTATATCGGACAAAACCACTCTTATTAAATGTTATAATCATGGATATGGACACTTACGCTTTTGCAAAACAACAAAAACCGAAACAGGATGGCATCTCGATTCCTGCGGTATTATTGGGTCTGGCGGTAACTTTCCTGGTCGGGATCCTGCTGGTCTCCACCATATATATGCTGGGGTCTTCGAAACATATTTTGACAGGGGTAGCTGTGAACGGCATAGACCTTTCCGGCAAAACGGTTGATGAAGCCTCCGGTATTCTCACAAACCAAATGGCATACTCGGCATCCGGCAAGATCATCCTGATGGATGGCGACAGATCATGGCTGGCCACACCGGCCGAACTGGGCTTGTTCATTGACGCCCGCACCTCTGCGCAGAAGGCACTTGAAACCGGCAGAACCCTCAACCCCCTGGCGAATTTGATCGAATCGGTCAGAGCCAGGTACATGGGGTACAACATCGCCCCGACCGTTTACTTTGATAAAAACACAGCGCAGCAATACCTGGTGAAGATCGCTGAAGAGATCGACCGACCGGTGGTGGAGGCTGGCATCAACATCAATGGCATAGAGGTGACCACCAATCCAAGCCAGGCCGGGCGCACCCTGGATCTTGACGGCACATTGAAAGTGCTTACGGTGCAATTGCAAACCCTGCAGGATGGCGTGGTTCCCCTGATCATCCGGGAGACCCAGCCGCAACTGGTGGATGCCGCCCCGTTGGCGGATGCCGCCCGCAGCATCCTGTCTGCGCCGCTATTGATCACTGTGCCGGATGCAAGCGGCAGCGATCCCGGTCCGTGGACCTTAGACCAGGCAACCCTGGCCAGGGTGATTGCCATCAAGCCGAACCCCGAAAACCCTTCTTACCCGTACAAGATCGGGTTGGATGCAAACGCATTGCGAGGTTACCTGGAAGGGATCGCGCCCGAACTTGACCGTGCTCCTGCCAATGCCCGCTTCATCTTTAACGACGACACACGGCAACTGGACATTCTCGAAAAATCCACAACAGGCCGCTCGATGGATTTGGAAGGAACGCTTGCAAATATCAACACCCGCCTGAGCGCTGGCGAACACAACATCCCGCTGGTCGTCTATACAGCCGCCCCCCAGATCACCGATAGTTCCACCGGGCAGGATCTGGGCGTCACCGAACTGGTTCATGCGCAGACGTCATACTTCTACGGCTCAAGCTCTGCCCGCATCCACAATATTCGCACCGCAGCAGCCAATTTCCATGGACTGCTGATCGCTCCCGGGGAAGTGTTTTCAATGGCAAGCGCCATGAAAGACATTACACTGGATAACGGTTACTCGGAGGCATTGATCATCTTCGGCAACCAGACCATCAAAGGGGTGGGTGGAGGCGTTTGCCAGGTGAGCACAACGCTCTTTCGGGCAGCCTTCTTCAGCGGATTCCCGATCGAAGAACGGTACGCGCATGCTTACCGGGTTGGATATTACGAACAAACCGCTTCAGGCGGATCGGACTCGAACCTGGCTGGTCTGGACGCGACCGTCTTTATTCCGGTTGTGGACTTGAAATTCACCAACGACACACCTTACTGGCTTTTGATGGAAACCTACGTCTCAGACACATCCATCACCTGGAAGTTCTATTCAACCTCCGATGGCCGCTCGGTGGAATGGCATAACGGCGGACTGCAGAACGTTGTAGAAGCGCCAGAGCCTCTATACAAATTGAATTCCGAACTGGAAAAGAATCAGATCAAACAGGTGGATTGGTCGGCGGATGGCGCGGATATTCAGGTCAATCGCACTGTTTACAAGGATGGCCAGATATACTTCCAGGATGCATACAACACCCATTATGCGGCTTGGCAGGCGGTATATGAATATGGCCCAGGCAGCAAACTGCCCAAAAAAGCGCTGGTCGAGGACTAACAGGATTTATGAAAGTTATTTATATGATCGTCGGGCGACAGAGAGATATCGGATCTTATAATATGGTTCAGACAACATTTTTCAAACTCAGCCGGCGGCATTTTCTTTGTGGTATCATTAAATAAATGTTGATGGACCATTGGAGGTCGAATGGTTAATGCTGATCTATTGGAAATTTTACGCTGCCCGGCTTGCGTTCGGGAAACTGAAGGATTATTAAAACTGGAACATGAGACTTGGTTGATATGCCAGGATTGCGGACGGAAGTATCCGATCAGCGATGATATTCCAGTTATGCTTATTGACGAAGGTGACAAGTGGAAAGATACAGCAGTGAAAGACCTGCCAGTGCCTCCACCCCCAATTTCATAAATATTGAATATCCATTAATTAATAACAAAATTCGAGTCCTTGATTGGAACATCTCTTGCAACATTACAGAGAAGTTTCGTATCCTGGTCTGACATTTATCTCTGGAAACTTTTATGGCTAACACGCAAAACAGAAGATCAAAAAAACAAAAAAATAATTCAAGAATAATCATCCTGATCGGGCTGGGAGTGGTGGCAATAGTGGCCGCCATCATGGCATTCGTTTTCATCCGCAACCTGGTCTCCAGTTGGACTCTGGGTACCCTGCCTGGCGAACCCAGCATAGATGAAAATGCTCTGCCAACCATGGCGGCAGGAGATAAGTTCTCGCAAGGCGGCGACTCATTGCAGCCATCCACAGGTCCTACCCCGCAGCCGTGGGATGGCTCCAGCCGGGTGACAGTGCTGCTTATGGGTCTGGATTATGATGATACCGAAGCCAGAAAGCTTCCCAGAACCGACAGCATGATGCTTATTTCAATGGACCCGCAAACAAGGACTGCCGGAATACTCTCCATTCCCCGCGATATGTGGGTCAATATCCCCGGATTTGATTATGCGAAAATTAACACCGCTTACTTCCTGGGTGAGTCCTATCAAATGCCGGGTGGCGGTGCAGGGCTGGCTGTTCAAGCAGTTCAAGATTTTATTGGCGTTCCCATTAATTATTATGCACAGATCGATTTTGATGCTTTTGTAAGCTTTATCGATGAAATCGGTGGTGTGGATATCCAGGTTCCGAAAAAGATAAAAGTCAGTTTAATGGGAGGCTACACCGTCACCGCGGATAATGGAAAAACATTCACCCGTGAAGAAAAAGTGCTCAAGCCCGGATACCAGACACTTGACGGTGCGACCGCATTAGCCTATGCCCGTGCACGACATACCAGCGGCGGAGATTACGATCGGGCGGGGAGACAGCAGCAGGTTGTCGATGCAGTGAGATCAAGAATTCTTGCTTACAATATGCTTCCCACATTAATTACAAAAGCTCCCAAACTGTACGCAGAACTCTCCAAAGGCGTGAAGACGAATCTCTCGCTGAATCAAATGATCCAGTTGGCATTGTATGCAGCAAAGATCCCGGAAGCAAGCATCAAACACGGGCTGATCACAGAAGATTCCGCATTTCAGGGTATGTCCCCGGATGGCCAATCCATCCTGATTCCCATTATGGATAAGATCAGAACCGTGCGGGATGAAACATTCGCCACAGGCGGACCACTTGGACCATCCCTTGTATCATCAGATCCGACTGAACTGATGAAAGCCGAAGCTGCCCGGGTCTCCATACGCAATGGCTCATCAGTGGAAGGTTTGGCTGCCCTTTCTGCCCAATATTTTCAACAGCAGGGCGTCAATGTAGCCGAAGAGGGTACCGGTGATCCTTCCAGTTACTCGTACGTTATTGATATAACAGGTAAACCTTACACTCTGGCGTACTTTACGAGTGTTTTAGGTTTGTCCCCGGCGCAAATACGAAATGCGAGCTACGATCCGAACTCTCCAGTGGATGTGATCGTTGTGCTTGGACAGGATTGGGCAGGCAATAATCCAATTGGAAGGTAAGTAATTTAATTATTAATCAGACCCCATATTTAGGGGTCTGATTTTTTTTAAGAGTGTCCTGCCGGGTAGTCATTTCCGCATGGCTTGATCCAGGTCGTTGAGAATATCATCAACTTCCTCAATGCCAACAGACAGGCGGATCAATCCATCTGAGATGCCCTGGCTGATGCGGTCATCGCGGGCAACCTTGGAGTGTGTCATGCTGGCCGGGTGCTGGATGAGGGTATCCACCATGCCGAGCGAGACAGCCAACGTTGACAACTGAACGCCATCCATCATCTTCACGCCCGCATCATAACCGCCCATCAATTCGAAGGACATCATCCCGCCGAAAGCGTACATTTGTCTGGCTGCAATGACGTGATCGGGGTAACTAACCAGACCCGGGTAATTGACCTTCGAGACTAGAGGGTGGTTTTCAAGGAATTGCGCCACCCGCATTGCATTTTCGCAGTGTCGTTCCATCCGCAAAGCAAAAGTTTTCAACCCTGTGGCAGCCAACCAGCAATCAAATGGGCTGGGGTTGCATCCGAGCGTCCGCATCATCACCGCCAGGTCGTTTTTTACAAAATCGGGATGCCGTGAAATGACCGCCCCGCCGACGACCTGGCCATGGCCTGAGAGATACTTGGTGGTGGAGTGCGCCACAACATCCGCGCCGAGGTTCAATGGACGCTGGCAGAACGGCGTTGCGAAAGTGTTATCCACAATGACCCACGCCCCTGAAGCATGAGCAATATCGACCACAGCCTGGATATCCACAATGGCCATGCCTGGATTGGAAGGTGTTTCAACATAGGCCATCTTCGCCTGAGGATATTTTTCAAAGGCTGCCTGCCAGTTATCAGGGGTCGGATCATGCACAAAGACCGCCCGGATTCCATAAGCTGAGGCTATATTATTAATGAAAGTGAAAGTTGCCCCATATAGCTGTTCCTGGGCGATCATCGTATCACCGGATTTCAAGCAGGCGAGCAAGGTGGTGGTGATGGCAGCCATTCCGGAGGCAAAAACCATACCACCAGCCAGTGTCTCCAACGGTGTTTCGGGGTTCTTCCTGACAAGATCGAACGCTTCCAACGCGGTTATCTTTTCGGATAGCTGATCCATGTTCGGGTTGGATAGACGCGAGTAAATATGACCGGGCTGCTCCCCGCGCCAGATGGCCTGCCCTGTGGCTACATCGGGGAATGAAAAAGTCGAGGTTGGATAAATTGGCGCAGCATGCGAGTGAAAGGGGTGCGCTCCTTCGGATGAATGAATGGATATGCTGCCCAATCCATATTTTCCTGTCGATTTGATCATTTTTCCTCCAGTTCGTTTGATACTTCATTATAATATTCCGCACTAAAATTGGATTGAAGATTCTCCAAAGTGCATCATGGTATAATGCTCTTGTTATTCAGAAATTAAGATAAAATTACTCCGATTTGGAAAAAAACAACGAAAATGACATCACTTGATCTAACATTTTTACATGCACCATCTGTGTATGACTTCAGGCGCGAATCCATCCTTTATGGTCCTGTTAGCGATCTGGTTCCCTCCACCCCGGTGTTCGAGATGTATCCCATCGGCTTTACAACAATGGCGGAATACCTGGAACGCAACGGACTGCGCTGCCGCATCGTAAACCTGGCTGTCCGCATGCTGGATGATGTGCATTTCGACGTGGAGAAAAATATCTCCAAATTGAATTCTGCTGCTTTCGGAATTGACTTGCACTGGATGCCGCACGCCCACGGGTCGATCGAAGTGGCAAAGATCGTCAAAAGGATCCATCCTGACCGGCCGATCATTTTTGGCGGGTTTTCCTCCACATATTATCATGAAGAATTGATCCGCTACCCCGCTGTGGATTTTGTGATGCGGGGCGATTCTACAGAAAAACCCATGTTGCTTTGGATGCAGTATATCCGCTCGGGCGGCAAGCCGCACCCATCACCGCAATCAGTGGAAGCCCTGGAGTTGGAAAAGGTTCCCAACCTGGTGTGGAAGGATTCCGAGAATGGGGTGCACGTCAACCCGATCACGTACAGCCCGGAAAACCTGGACGGCATCTTATTGGATTACTCGGGAGTATTGAAATCCGTTGTCCGATACCGCGACCTGGCCAGTTATATCCCATTCAGGGCGTGGATGCGTTATCCCATCACCGCCGCGCTCACCGTTCGGGGCTGCCGTTACAACTGCCTAACCTGCGGCGGAGGATGCAGTGCTTTCAAAAATCTGCATAACCGCGAGCGCCCCGCTTATCGAAAACCGGAAGACCTCGCGAATGACATTCGGCGCATTGGCTCTTTTAGCAGTGGCCCCGTGATGGTGCTGGGCGATATTCGCCAACCTGGCGAAGATTATGCCAACCGGTTCATGGATGCCATATCCGGCTATAAAAAGCCGATCTTCTTCGAATTTTTTGACGCTGCCCCCAAGGATTTTTATCAGCGTCTTGCCCGGGCTGTCCCCAATTTTGTCATAGAGATCTCGATGGAATCGCACGATGAAAAGGTGCGGCGGGCATTTGGCCGTCCATACTCCAACCAGGAAGTAGAACAATCTATCAATGATGCATTGGATGCAGGTTGTCAACGGCTTGACCTGTTCTTTATGGTTGGCTTGAAAGAACAGACCTACGATAACGTCATGGAGACGGTGGATTACTCCAAAAAAATGCTGGAGACGTACTCATCCGGCGGCGAACACAGGGTGATCCCGTTCATTTCACCATTGGCGCCATTCCTTGATCCTGGAAGCCGGGCATTTGAAGAACCCGAAAAACATGGATACAAGCTGTTTGCCCGTACACTTGAAGAGCACCGGCAAAAGTTATTGGAACCCAGTTGGAAATACGTGCTGAATTACGAGACCCAGTGGATGAATCGGGACCAGATCGTGGATGCCACATACGAAGCCGGCAGGCGCCTGAACCAGATCAAAGGGGAAAATGGCGTCATCAGCAGCGAAAAAGCGGCAGCCACAGAGATCCGGATTGACCGCGCGGTCAAATTGATGAGCGAAATTGACGAAGTCATGCTGATATCAGACGTGGATGACCGAAAACGAAAATTAACCGAGCTAAAACACCACGTGGATAATTCAAATGAAAGCACCGTTGTGGATAAGCGCGAGCTGGAAGCCCCGATCAAAGGCATGAAGATCAATTTCTTGCGTGCGGCTGGTGTGGTAATGCAGGAGTGGTGGAAAGACGCCACTAGATCGACACCGGATGGATAACCCCATTCTGGGATAATCAACCCCTGGCAATGAATACTCTTAGACTTCACCCTCACCGGACCGGTGAGTGTTTTTCTTCCATAATTTGAAAAAGCACTCTAATACCTTCCTTTGTTGACCACTTGACAGTATCCAAAATATGCAAGTCGTAATTAAAGACAAACCACATCCCTACAAAATTGTTGAATATATCTGGCTGATGGAATTAATGCTTGTAATGTGACTGCGGATGTAATAATATTATTAGGCAAACGATTTCCAGGAAAGTGTAAAAACATATGATCAAAGAGTTCAAAGCATTCATTATGCGGGGTAATGTACTTGACCTGGCGGTTGCTGTCATCATCGGCGGCGCTTTTGGCAGCATCATCACATCCCTGGTCAATGACATTATCATGCCGCCAATTGGATTACTGCTAGGCAAGGTGGATTTTGCCAAATTATTCATAAACATTTCAGGGAAGGATTACGCCTCCCTGGCAGATGCACAGGCAGCGGGGGCCGCGACAATAAACTACGGGTTGTTTCTAAATACGATCGTCAATTTCTTAATCGTTGGATTTGTCATTTTTCTCGTTGTGAGAACTTCCAATAAACTAAAACAACCTGAACCAGCAACGGTTCCAGATAAAAAAGATTGTCCGTACTGTTATACAAGCATCCCCATTAAAGCCACGCGCTGCCCGAATTGCACTTCAGAACTTTCAAAATAATCGTCAAATGAAATCATAGGATGGATCAACATGGATGAATTAATAAAAATTGTTGCTGCAAAAGCGGGGATATCTGAAGAGGCTGCAAGAAAAGCAATTGAAGCTATAGTTGGTTTCTTAAAGCAGAAGCTTCCAGCCCAGGTGTATTATCAAATGGAAAATGTGATCACAGGCGGCATTACCAAGGATCTCTCTAATTCGATCGGTGGGATGCTGAAGAAGTAAGCATAAAAAAGTTACTGAAGCGGTATTATATTCCACGCTTAACACCTTTTTTACATAATCCTTATATTTTCCTTATATCCTATACCTTATACTTTGGTATCTATCCGTTCAAGATAGATATTTTATGGACGCGATACAAGTATATGGATTAATCTCATACCTTTCTGCCGCCGTTTCGGTAGTGATTATTTTTATTGCCCTCGGCCGAAAATCATCACCCGGCGCCATCCCATTAGCATGGTTGATGGCGGCTGTTGCTGTGTGGTGCGTAGCCCTTGCTCTGGAAATGCGATCTACTACAATTATTACCAAAGTATTCTGGAGTCAAGTCAGTTATATCGGGGCTATGACGTCACCAGCATTATATCTTTGGTTTGCCACCCGGTATCATAACGAGTCGATCAATAAATGGCTGCGCCCATTCATTATTGGCGTTCCTATTGCCGGAATCGTGGCCGCCTTTACGAATGAATTCCATTTTCTTTTATGGCCAGCATATCACCTTAATCCCGTAACCAATGTTATGGTCTATGAACATGGACCAGTATTCTGGATATTGATCCCAATCATTTATCTCTTCTTACTGGTTGGGATTCTCCGATTTGTCGTCTCGCTCTTTAATCAGGATCAATTTTATAGAAATCAAGTATTAATATTTCTCGGCGCTTCAGTGTTTCCGATCGTTGCTAATCTGCTTTATATCTCCGATAAAAATCCATTGCCAGGTTTTGAAATCACACCCATTGGATTCACAATTACAGGGTTATTTCTCACCTGGGGATTATTTCAGTACAAATTCCTGGATATTGTTCCGCTGGGGAGGAATGCCGTTCTTGAAAATCTACCAGATGCAGTATTCATCGTAGATTCGCGGGATAGAATCCTGGATGTTAATGGTGCAGCTTTAAATATCCTTGGTTTGGATAAAAAGCCCGATGTGGGAAGTTATATAAAGCAGTATTTTCAGGAAGAAAATACTCCACTGGTTAATTTGCCACAGGAGCACAACGGCGGCATTTCTGAGGTGAAGATAAAAAATAAGACCCTGGAAATACGGCGAACCAATATTTATGACCACGATCAAAAGATAGCAGGTTATTCATTGTTGATTTCGGATACCACCACCCGAAAAAACGCAGTAAACGCCATCCGCGAAAGTGAAGAAAAATCCCGCTTGCTGCTTGAAAATGCATCCTTTCCGCTCATTATCTGTGACCTGATCTCAGGGTCACTGATATACCAGAATAAATGGGCAACGGACTTACTCCATCATCCCTCAAATGGCAGTTCGAATGTTACGCTTGCCTCCCTGTTTTGTGATCCATCCGAGTATAAAAGGCTTACAACGATCGTCATGAAGAATCGGATTGTGACTGATTATGAAACACAGATATTTGCTTCACCGAATAAAAAAATCTGGGTACTTACATCTGCAAATATTATTCCCTATGCCAATGACGAAGCCATCCTGGTGTCCTTCAATGACATCACCTCAAGAAAGCTGATGGAAGGGGCCGAAAAGGAACAGCGGTATTTTAATGAAGCCATGATCGACAGCGCCTCCGCTTTGAACAGCACACTGAAATTCGATGAGGTTCTTGATCGGATACTCAACAACCTGGGCAAAGTGATTCCACATGATGTGAGCAACATTATGCTCGTTACAGAAAACGGAGATGTCAAAATTGTTCGTGCGCATGGTTATGATGCAAAAGGATTGGAAAGCCTGTTTCAACATGGCGATCTCACCGTTGCTGAAACCCCTTATCTACTGAAAATGGCAATGACCAGCCAACCCATCGTGATTTCAGATACTCACGCCGATCAGGGCTGGGTTAACCTTCCCGGAATGGAGAGAACCCGATCTTTCCTGGGGGCTCCAATTTTGGTAAAGGAGAAGGTTATGGGGTACCTGAATGTGGAAAGCTTCCAGCCGCATGACTATAACAAAAACCAGGGCAGAAGGTTGATGGCTTTTGCAAATCAGGCAGCGATTGCCATTGAAAATGCCCGTTTGTTTGAAAAACTTGAACAGATGGCCGTGGTGGATACTTTGACTGGCCTCTACACGAGGCGGCAGTTCTTTGAGCTGGGTGGCAAAGAAATTGAACGCGCCAGAAGGTATGGCAGCCCACTATCATTATTAATGATCGACCTGGATCATTTCAAACAGATCAATGATACCTATGGACATGCAGTTGGGGATCAAATTTTGTATGAAGTATGTGCGGTAATCGCATCAACTCTACGCAAGATTGATATACCGGGGCGCATCGGCGGTGAAGAGTTTGTAGTCTTACTCCCCGAAACCAATCAGCAAAATGGATTGATCGTGGCTGAACGATTGCGGACGGCCATTTCAAAAATTAAACTGACCATGGAAAATCTTGTGATCGATGATGTGACAGCTAGCTTTGGCCTCTCCACACTCGTCGATTCTCACAAGGACCTTCAGGCGCTGATCACATCCGCTGATATTGCCATGTATGCTGCGAAAGAAAATGGACGAAACAGGGTGGAAATTGCTGCCCCTTTAGCGCCCAATCCCAGTTGAATAATCAACATAACATAATACAATTATCTCGAAATAAGGCTAAAATATAAGTAACGTTTCGGGAGGTTTGACGTGTCCACAAAAACAATAGTTCAAAAAATGCTTGTAAAGCCGGGTTTTGGTCTCCTGATCATTAATCCGCCGAAAGGATACCTTGACACCATTGGGGATCTTCCCGATGGCGCATACCTGGTTGAATCCAAAACCGCCCCAGCTGATATGATTCAAGTTTTTATTAAATCACAGGCAGAGGTTGATCTAAATTTGGAAAATTGGTTACAACGGATTAAATCAACCGGCATCATTTGGCTCACCTATCCAAAGCTTTCCTCCGGCGTGAAAACAGATTTGAATCGGGATATTCTATGGAAGCTAGTAAAATCACATGGGTTCGATGCTGTGTCAATGATCGCCATCGATGAAACCTGGTCCGCGATGCGGCTAAAAAATCTTAACTCATAAAGGTATTCACCATGTCTTTGAAATCAGAAATCTTTGATCAACCATTTAGCATTCAGCGCATCCTCATAGAACAAAAAACGAAAATTAAGGATATTGCCAGGGAAATCAAGAAAAAGGATCCGAGTTATGTATTTCTAACAGCCAGGGGCACATCCGATAACGCTGGCAGGTACGCCAATTACCTGTGGGGAGCAAAAAATCAACTTCCACTTGCCCTTGCGACTCCATCCCTGTTTTCTATATACAATCAACCGCCGAACCTGCGGAATGCGCTGGTCGTATCTGTTTCTCAATCCGGTCAATCACCTGATATCGTGAGTGTGGTGGCTGAGGGGAAGAAACAGGGTTGTATGACGGTTGCCATTACAAACGAGCCCGAGTCGCCTTTAGGATCCATCTCTGAACATGTGATCGATATCTCAGCCGGGGTGGAAACATCCACTGCTGCAACAAAAACTTACACGAATGAATTGATGGCCATCGCTATGATTTCAGCAGCATTAGCAGATGACGCCAGGCAATGGGAGGAATTGGAAATGGTGAGCGGCTGGGCAGACAAAGTGCTGCAGCAGGATGCCAACATCCACAACCTATCCTTGCGATACCGTTATATGCAGCGCTGCGTGGTCCTTGGGCGTGGATACAATTATTGCACTGCCTTTGAGTGGTCGCTGAAGATGAAAGAAATGTCTTATACTGTTGCTGAGCCGTATTCCTCAGCCGACTTCCTGCATGGACCGATTGCCATGATGGAAACAGGATTCCCGGTAATGGGAGTGCTGCCTTCCGGGGCCGTCTTCTCAACGTTGTATGATACGCTGCACAAGATCCGAAAAGAACAAAATGTCGAGCTGGCCATCATCTCGGATTCAGAAAAAGCGCTGGATTTGGCGCAATCACCAATACCTCTACCTGCCGGAATTTCGGAATGGCTTTCTCCGATCATTAGTATCATCCCTGCGCAGCTCTTTTGCTATCACCTCACCAACCATAAAGGATTGAATGCAGAGAATCCCCGTAATATCACGAAGGTGACCGAAACCAACTAGTGTTTTTTCAGATTACATCGATTCACTAAATGGAGAGTGTGTTATTATCCGGTATTAATTGATATTAATCCATCTTTTATGGATTAAGACAATATTTCTGTTATGATAAATATACTAACCAAATATTAACTATCAGAATCCTGATCAATATATTTACAACGCCGCCCAGGATAGGGCGGTTTTGTGGTTAAGAGGCAAAATGGATAAACTCATTTCAAGTCTGATCAAAGGGAAAAACAAACTCTATTCCATCGCACCCGAAACGACGGTCTATGCTGCGCTTGAACTTATGGCGGAAAAGAACGTTGGTTTTTTGGTGGTTCTGGATGGAGAAACCATGAAAGGTGTTGTTTCAGAAAGAGACATCGCCCGTAAGGTGGATCTATTGAATAAAAACTCCCGAACAACCGCAATCCGCGAGATCATGGTCCGGGAAGTCGAAACCATATTGCCCACTCAAACCTATGATGAAGCCATGTCTATCATGGCGGCAAAACACATCCGGCACTTGCCGGTCGTTGACGAAGGTCGGGTTTTAACAGTCATTTCTATGGGAGATGTCGTCAAAGCCTGTATGAGGAATCAGAAAGAAACAATAGAATTCTTGCAGGATATTGCGCTGGATAAGTAAATTGTGATTTGCAGAAACAGTATTAATAACGGAAATCGTATATACCATTCACAATTGGCCAAGGCTTGTTACATATTGCGCAAACCAGCTCAGCCGGTTTTTCGTTTAGTTCCCGACTTCCGCAGATTGGACATTGAAAGAAACCGGTAACAGGAGATGATGCGGTCCCCTCTTTTCGTGATCTAACAAAAACGCTTGGCGTCAATTGCCAGAGATCTCCTGTAAGTTGGAAGTCTGAATCCAGATGGATCAGGACGGAAAGCGGTATCAAACGCTTAAAAATAGGAGAGCGCAGGTGAGATACCGTCAGTTGCCTTTCAATATTGAAACCTGCTTTTTCCAGCCAGCTTCTCACTGCGCGCGGATGAAAATCGAAATTTAATGCTGTAAATTCAACCGGCTCAAGCGCAAACGGATTCCAGCTCTGCTTTTTTAAGAAATAGCGCAGGATCGCTTTTAAATTTTGTTTATTTGCATATTCAAGGATGAATGTCGCACCCGGTTCGATAACGCGTTCAACCTGTTTCAGTGCCTTCGGGGCATCCGCCATGTGGTGCAATGTGCGGATCATGGTTGCACCATCAAAAAGATTGTCCACAAAAGGCAAGTGATAGACATCCGCAGCGACGTAAATGTACCTCTCGCTTGTCCCCAGCCGCTCTTGCGCCTGCTCCAATTGCGTGCGGGAGTAGTCCAGAAGGACAACTTGCTTGAACCCTGCATATCTCGGGGTATTTCTGCCAGCCCCGGCACCTAATTCCAGCATCAACGCACCAGAACTTGGCAGCATCCGTTTTATGGCAACTGCTTCAACTGCATCTTCATAAGCGCGGCCACCCTGATCCCAGAAGCTGGTCTGGTAATCAGAATCGGTGTAATCGCAAACGGGTGGAGTGTCTTTGTTCATGTGTAAAAAGTGAGTGCGGATAGGTTTCCCGGCGGCACCCGGAATGAGCTCCTTACCGCTGCTTCCTCTCGGACCTGACGGGGTTCGAAGCGTTCCGCCGCGCCGGACCCATCCGGCACTCGCGCATAAGGATACCGTAACCGTCAAATACTGTCAATTGGAGAAGGCGATGGCTCATGAAAAAAATTGTATAGATTCCAACGGATGTGGTAAAATCGAAAAGCTTAAGAGGTCATCACGAATGGAGGGGTGGCCGAGAGGCTTAAGGCGCTTGTCTTGAAAACAAGTGTGGGGCAACCCACCGTGGGTTCGAATCCCTCCCCCTCCGCTGGAAGACCGTGTCAGGAGGTTGAATATGGGTTCTAACACCATCCTGGCGCTTGTTCCTTCCTCCTTACAAATGAATACCTCGAAATCGGGGAGGTGCCAGAGTGGCCGATTGGGCTCGCCTGCTAAGTGAGTGCTGGGGTGAAACTCAGCCGTGGGTTCAAATCCCACCCTCCCCGCCAGAAAATCAAACCGTCAGCAATGGCGGTTTTTATTAACAGTCATTGGTCCCCAAAAGGGGATGATAATCAAATCTCAGTGTCCCTGCCAGAAAATTCAGCTCGCTACGGCGGGCTTTTATTATCCAGCCGTTGGCCCCCGAAAGGGGATGATATTCAAATCCCACCCTCCCCGCCAGAAATTCAAACCGTCAGCAATGGCGGTTTTTATTAACAGTCATTTGTCCCCCCCGGGGGGATGATATTCAAATACCTTTACAGGCACATGTCCCACCCACACCGCCAGAACAATACCTGCGATATTTCGCAGATTTGTCCGTTAACTTTATTTTCTTAATCATTAAATGACGAGCTAAATTGCGTTCATTGTTTTTCTACGGATGGATTGCATAACTGATGTGAAAACGATCAATCCATATCCGGATGCGTAAAGAAAAAGCCAGGGAGCAAACAAATAATCTCCTAATATCCAGGCAATAATCAACCCAGTAATTGCAAAAAGCATAAAAAAGAATTCCCCGAATCCAATTGGATCATTTACAATAGCATAGCGGCTCTGTTCCCAGCGTTGCTTAGAGTGATGCACCGCAAACTTGGGTGTGCGCACAAACACACCCTCATTAGTTAAAAACAAACCAAGCAAGGCAGCCTTGGTGTTATTAACCGATATTCCGATGCTTAATAACAACAGAATGGGGATCAATTTTAGCCTGCCCAGCCAAGAAGGCGCTTCCGGCGCCGGAGATGTCAGATACAGAAGTGGTGGAACAATGGCAGAGAGCATAAAAAGCGGCGCCCATTGAAAGATCGCCGCATCCTGGATGCGCAATATGATGGACAGCATCAGGGTTAAAAGGATCAAAGGGTGAACCAGGTAATGGGTTAAATGCAGCGTTCCTGTGATCTTTAACTTTATTGGCAAAGGTGAACGCAAAAGTGGAACCAGGAGCTTGCGGGCGGTCTGCAAACTTCCCCGCGCCCATCGGGCTTGCTGCTGTTTGAACGCCGCCATCTGGACAGGTAATTCCCCGGGGATAACAAGATCAGGCTGGTATTCCAACCGCCAACCTTTCATTTGAGCCCGGTAACTCAGGTCAAAGTCTTCTGTCAATGTGCCCGCCTGCCAGCCACCGGCATCCTCTATACACGTCTTCCGCCATATGCCGCCAGATCCATTGAAGTTCATTAATAATCCACTGCGTGATCGCGCGGTTTGTTCCACCATGAAATGGGCATCAATCGCCATGGCTTGTAATCGGGTCAGCATCGAGTAATCGCGGTTTAAATGCCCCCAGCGCCCCTGAACGCAGCCGACTGTTGGACCATTGAACCAGGGCAGGCATTTATATATGAAGTCTCGCGGGGGAATGAAGTCTGCATCAAAAATTGCGATGAACTCACCGGTTGCTGAATTCATGGCATTGGCCAGGGCGCCCGCTTTGAATCCAGCCCTTTCTGCGCGATGAATGTGTTCAATGTTGACCCCCTCTTGCCTCAGCGAAGGCAACAAATTGGAGATCACAGAAGTGGTTTCGTCAGTTGAATCATCCAGGATTTGAATTTGTAACCGTCCACCCGGGTAGTCAATTGCTGCCGTCTCTTTCACCAATCTTTCAATGGTAGTCAGCTCGTTATAAACCGGCAACTGAATGGTCACCTGCGGCAGTTCGCCATCAAAAACCGGCTCTGTCCTCTTACCTTTCACGCGGTGATAGATCCACAGCAAATACAGGCTGTGAAGTGAATAAGCAGCCAGCCAGAAAGTGACGATGATATAGAGAACCGATACTACCAAAGCAGGAAGCCCTTATCTCCCCGCTTCTTGAACCAGGCGCCATCCAATCCAATTGCACGCCCGGCCTTCGTGAGGAAAACAACGCCAAGGATGCCGATCGGCATTAGATACGCCCATGGCCAATCATGCCCGAATGTGGCAAGGAATGTATTCGCCAGGAAGAATATTCCAGCCAGGGAAAACAGCCTTGTAAAACCGCCCAGGATCAAAGCCAAACCCAGGGTAAACTCCGCTACCATCTGGAATGGAGCGAATATATGACGTATAGGTAAGATCACCCCATCTATGAAAGCCGCATACCAGGTGAGTGGATTATCTGCCTGTGGAAAAACATTGGTAAAAAAGTGCTGCAGCCCGTCTGTGGTGTAAAAACCTTTGGATAAATTGCTTGCCCAGGTTGTTAGGATGACCAACCCCACCATGATCCGCAATAATGCCAGCCAGGTTAACGAAGTCATAGGCTGCTTCTTGAATAAGTATTCCATCTTTTTCTCCTCCATCCCTTACAAAAATATTTTAAGTAATAATTCTGCCCCTGATATCAGTATATGAGATATCCATACTATTTGACATCATCCGTGCAGGGTTTCGCTTTTCATCCGGCTGTTAATTGCAGACCATATCACTAATCCATACAACGGAAGGTATTCCACCCATGTGAACCAAACAGGAACATCTGCAGTTTGTCCAAGTCCATAAGCCAGGTAGGTAAGGATGACAACCATTGAAAAATATGTGACTGGTATGATCCAATAAATGATCCTCGGGCGATCATTCCGTGCGGGTATGAAGAATGGGGTGAATGGAATCAGGATGGTGACATACCAGGGATGCACCGTGGGGGAGAGCAATAGAAATGCGCCGAACGGGAGAAGCGATAACCGAATCAACCTCCGCCCTCTTCTGGCAGGGTCCTCGCCGGATTGGTCAAACCGCCAGGCTTTGATGGTGCTCCACGCCAGTACGATTACCAAGGATGCTCCGGCGATCAATCGCACTATCACCCCGATCATTTCTTTCTTGGCATGGAAAAGCTCCGCAATTTTGTAGATCGGTCCAGCATTGAATTGCCAGTACTGCGAATAGATGCGAATGGCGCCAAATAAGCCGCGGCCGTCCAACTCTCCGAATAACCCCCAGCCAGCGCCTGTTGCAAATACCGTCAAAGCAGCACTGCTCAACAAGGCAAGAATGATCAGCCCGGCCGCTTTCCAGCGTCGTAACCAGAGCGGGATGATGATTATGGGCAAGCCCTTTGTCAGAGCAGCCAGTGTCATGGTGATGACCGACAACCAGTGTCTTTATTATTGTTCAAGACCAATAACCAGGAGAGCATTGTCAGGAACATCATCAAGGCTTCCAGGTGAGCGCCGTGTGCAAATTCAACAATGACCAGCGGATTCCACAGGTAGAGCAATACCGCTTTTGGATCCAGCTTTAATTTAAGCAAAATGAGATAGACCATCAACCCGGTGAGTAGATCGAAGACCAGAGCAGAGATCTGGTAAGCCTTGATCTGCTGGGGAGCAATGGTTTCCACCAGCCAAAAGTACCCCTGGGCTGCGGGCAGATAAGGGGATGCCATCCAGGAATGATTTACGCTTTCACGCAAAGACGTATCAAATTGATCCAGCAGTGGGGATTCGACAACTTCAGCGTACGGATTGATACCCTGCTTTAATAAATGCCCGTCCCATAGATAGCGGTAGCCATCATCGGAAAGGGTGGGGGTTGTGCCTAAAAGGATCAACCGGGCGATGATCGCCACACCCCAGATAAATTGTAAAGAGATGTGCAGCCTGCGGATGAATATGATCGCAATAATATAAGCCAAAGCAGCCAGGCCGAAACAGAGGAAGAACCAGTGTAGGTTTTCCCCTCGTAGAGTAGGTAGAAAGAGCAATGGGATGAACGCACCGGAGAGTGTCAAACCCGCTGCCCATACTTTTTGGTCTGTTCGGGTAAACTTCACTTGGTTGGCTTTCGCAAATGGGGATGCATATCAAAGAAGCTGCGTGAATGGACCAATCTGTCTGATGGCAGCATATCCAATTCCATTGCCAGCCGGGCAGCATCGGAAGCAGTATCCACGTCAAACCAGGCAGGGAGCATTGCAAAACTTAAATGAAGCGATTGCAGCTTTGCAAGTGTTTGCGCAAGCACCCGTCCGGTGCTCCAATCTATACCGGTGAAAACTTCAGGGATCTCCTTTTTTAATCCGATCAAATAGTACCCGCCATCTTCTCCTGGTCCTATCACAGCATCATTTTCGTCAAGCAGTCGGATCGACTGATACAGATATTCCTGAGGCAAAGAAGGGCCATCAGAATTAATGGCCAGTACCTTTTTATGTCCTTCTTTTAGCAGTATCCCAATGGTTTGGTTCAAACATTGTCCTATATCCCGGCCCCCTACAGGTAATAATCTTGTGCCATCAGGAGATTTTATTTTAAAATAAGGTACCGATTGGATGGGGGTGATTGCAACCCCAAATTGGACTCCCGTCACGTTTCCAGCCAGGGCAAATGTATCCAACAACATCGCCTCATAGAAACTGGCAGCCTGCTCATAGCTGAAGGGTGGGCAAAGCCTGGTTTTCGTGATGCCCACCTCTGGCATTTTTGCCATGACAACCAGGGCGGTGTCAGGTTGTGTCATTCATCCTCCCGCATACTTGAAAATAAGACGGAAGATATGATACGCCGCCAGGAACGTGCCACGAACTGTACCAGTGATCTTTGATTTTCCGCCCATCCTGGCATGATATGAAACCGGAATTTCTACGATCCTCCATTTTTGAAGGGCTGCCTTGGCGATCATCTCTGTGGGAAATCCATAGGTCATTTCTTCTAGATTAAGTCCGATGATCATTTCCCTTTTTCCGGCTCTGAATGGGCTAAGATCAGTGATGGGAAGATGATAGATCAGGCGGAACATGAAAGCAGCCATCACATTTCCCGTCCATTGGGTCCAGGGCATCGCATTTCTATCCATCTTTCCAGCCAGGCGTGAACCTAACACCAGGTCGGCTTGTCCATTGCTGATCGGAAGTAATAGATCTGGCAAATGTCGCGGATCATCCGCCCCGTCCGCGTCCAGAAAGACAACGATTGCCGATCTGGCAGCGAGTAAACCCTTATGACAGGCCATCCCATACCCGCGCCTGGACTCGTGAATCACACAGGCACCCGCTTGTTCAGCAATGGCGACTGTATCATCAGTGGAACCGCCATCCACAACGATGATCTCATTCGCGCAGTCTCGTGGAATCGAGGAAATGACATAAGCGATACTTTCCGCTTCGTTTAAAGTCGGTATGACAATGCTGGCTTTACCTATTATCATAAATGAGCCTTCCGACCGAAGGAAGCCCTACCCTCAGGTGAAGGTTTTAAGCGGACCGGATTCGCCCTTTTGGTAGGCAAGAAGCTGGCTGGATACAATTTTTAACGCTTCTGTTAGTGGGAAAGTGTCATGGGTGACCAGCATATTATCCCGCGTCGCCAACGGGTGCCAGTAAATGCCATCGACATTTGCAGTGATTTCAGGCGCCAGGTTATCCATCCGTATTTCAATACCTTCATCAGAAAACCCGCATTTGGCGAGTGGACGGATAAAGTGATCCTTTTCCGGTATTCCGATGGATAGATGATAGGCACATATTTCATCAAGATGGGCGGTGTTGGCGGGTGTCTCAGTTGTGGAAAGCCGCACCTGGAAGCCGTTCTCCTGAAGGACCTGAATACCTTCAATGGTCTTGATCCAGGTGCCTACTCCCCGATAGGAATCATGCGGCTCTGCACTGCCGCCATCCAGACTGACCTGGATGATCAAATTGTCATTCAAGATATCTTTTAATTTTTCCAAGCGCTTATTATTCAACAACATGGCGTTTGTCAGAAGAATGGTTTGAAGGTGTGCAGAGGAATAAGCCAGCATTTCGTAGATCTCGTCCAGAATTAGGGGTTCTCCACCGGTAAAAAATACACTGGTAATGCCCGCCTGGTTAGCTTCATCCACGAGTTTCTTAACAACGTCCAGGCTGATGGCACGGCGCAGAGCAATTGGGCTGGATTCAGCAACACAATACGAACAACGTAAATTGCAATCGTAATTGGTATAAATCCACAATTTTCCCGATTTTGTTGGATCCATCTCGTTTACGGCATAGTTCATAAGTTTAATCCTTTAGATATATACATATTCATTATAAGAGATTCCCGCTATGGATGCAGGTGGTTGTCAAAGACCAGGAGTTTTCCATGGGCGGGAAAATCTGGGCCAAATCGTTAAAATTGGTTATTGACAACCGCCAGAAAATGTTATAAACTATTGTTACCGTTCATGTGACCGGTAACAATCATCCAAACTACCATAAATTGATTCTATCAAGGCGAAACTTGAAGAAAAAAAACCCCACAATGCGAGATGTAGCTGCCCTGGCTAAAGTTTCTCACCAGACAGTTTCGCGCGTCATCAATGGCGATCCGCACGTCACACCTGAAACTCATGATAAAGTGGAACGCGCTATCAGCCAGTTGGAATACCTGCCCAACGCCATCGCCCGATCCATGGCCCAGGGGAAAAGTTGCATGCTGGCTTCTATTGCGCCAAACATGGTTGACTTCACCTTTGCCAGCAACCAGGAAGGCGCCGAATTCGAAGCCCGCCAATCGGGTTATTTCCTGGTTACCTCCTCTGCTCCCACAGAAAAAGATTTTGAAGCGCTCGTGGATGAATTGATCGGTCATCGCCGTGTCGATGGCATTGTTGTCTTCAACCCTTACCTGGATCACCGTCATACCTTGCTTCCCCGCGATATCCCGCTTGTTTACTGCGGTGGACGGGCGCGGGATGATATTCGTTATTCAGTGTATCTGGATAATAAAGCAGGCGCGGAGACAGCCACCAATCACCTGCTGGAATTAGGCCACACAAAAATTGGAGAAATTACAGGCCCACTTGTAGAAGACTGTGCACAGGAACGACATCAAGGATTTTCAAGCGCCCTCACCCGTTACAAAATGGATGGCAAGGTGGTCCAATGCGTTGAAGGGGATTGGTCCGCGACGAGCGGTTATCAAGCATTCCAAACCTGGCTAGCGAATGGAGAATTACCAACGGCCATTTTTGCTCATAATGATCGCATGGCGATAGGCGTGATCAGCGCGGCACGTGATGCCGGAATTCGTGTCCCGGAACAAGTTTCTGTCATTGGCTTCGATGATATGCCGCTTGCATCGTATTTTGACCCCCCCCTAACCACAATCCGGCAGGACACTTTCATGCTTGGCCGTGAAGCAGTTAAATTATTGCTCCAAATTATTGAAAAACCTGGTCTTCCTTCGCAGCATATTTGTTTTCCATGCGAATTAATTAACCGCAAATCAACATCAGTACCTGAGAGGAGGTGATTGTTTTACAAATATCCACAGCAAGTTTTCTGAAAGTTTTCTAATTGACCAATCAGAAATATGAGGAGAAAAAATGTCTAAAAAGTTATATGTTTTTGCAAGCATCATCATCCTGGCAGCAATGATCCTGGCTGCCTGTGCGCCTGCGGCTGCCCCCGTTGAACCCGCTGCCCCGGCTGAACCTGCTCCTGCCGAGCCAGCCGCTCCTGCAGCCCCAGCAGAACCTGCCGCACCTGCGGCACCAGCCATGGAAGAAATAACCCTCCGCTGGCGAACCCGCCCGGATAACCAGGCAGAGATCGATGTTTACTCTGCGGTCAGCGCGGATCTCGATGCAGCCATGGATAACGTCACTCTTGAATACGAACCAGGTGGTTCTGAATCCTCCAGTTATCAGGATGTCTTAAAGACCGAGATCGGCGCCGGAACAGCGCCCGATGTCTTCTGGATTCCCGGAACCGACATTGCAGATTTCGCCACCCGTGGTTTGATCATGGACTTGAAAGGTATGGCTGATGCCACACCAGATTTCAACGCAGCAGATTTCTACCCCGGACCAATGTACCACCTCACCTACAGTCCCGAAAAGAACATGACTGGTGAAGCCCTCTGGGGACTTCCACGAGATGTCTCGACCTTTGTTCTATACCTGAACCTGGATTTGATCGCTGAAGCCGGCGCAGATGACCCGCGCGAACTTGCCAAAGAAGGTAAATGGACCTGGGATGCTTTCCTGGATGTTTCCAAAAAGATCAGCGCCCTCGGCACTGATGTTTATGGATACGGCGCAAACGCCTGGTGGGGTCCATACGGTGTCTGGATCAACTCTGCAGGCGGCGGTTTCTTTAGCGAAGATCGAACAGCTTGCGCGCTGGATACTCCGGAATCGATAGCTGGCCTAACGTTTGAGCGTCAACTTTATGTCGACGAAAAAGTGGCTGTTCCCTATGGTGAAGATAGCGAACCTCCATTCATGGCCGGAAAAGTTGGCATGTTCCAGAACGGCCGCTGGGCAACACCCGGCGTCCGCGCCAATGCTAATTTTAACTGGGATGTCGTAGAATTGCCAGCCGGCGCAAACGGCCAGGGTAACTGGTTATTCTGGGGCGCGTATGTCGTAAATGCCAAGACCCAACACCCCGAAGAAGCGTGGAAACTGATGCAAATGTTAACCACGGCTGAAACCCAGGGCAAGATCTCCGCGCTTGGCACCAATATCCCAAGCCGTGTCAGTCAATCCGCCCTGGATGCATTCCTGACCTTCACTCCTCCCGCCAATAACCAGGCATTCCTGAACGGTATCGCAGATAACAATATGCCTACCGCCGAAGGCCCGCTGTGGGCTGGAAGCTGGCCAAATTATGACTCCATCATGGGACCGATGATCTCCAAAGTCCTCAATGGTGAAATGACCATCGAGGATTACCAGAAGAGTATCTGCGTCGAAGCAAACAAAGCCTTCCAGCAGTAAACGAATACCTCCAAAGATACCTCCCCGCACGCGGGGAGGTATCACTTATACTCTTGGAAAATACCTGCCTGTTCCCTGGAGGTCACCATGTTTAATACCTTACTGGATAAAGATAAAAGATTGACCTTAAGATTCATTAATACTGTCACGGCTTGGCATTTCTTTCTATCAATATTTGGAATTTTCATTTTATATTTTGCTATTTTTGCTCAATTGCTGGATAAACTTCCGTCCTGGCTGAGAGTAATTGCAATCATTTTTTCCATCCTTTACATTATTGCCAGCTTTTATGCCGGGGTAAATTTGCTCAAACGAACCCGCCGGGGAAGGACCGCTTCCCTGGTGGTCAACTACCTCGGATTCGCCCTCGCATTAATCGCCTTGCTGCAGGGATTGGGTATCTTTTTGGGGGTGGATGCCCTGGCAAAAACTTTCGGATCAGGCATCCTGTGGCTGGCGGGTGTGGTAGCTGGATATTTGATCCACGCAGCCGGGGATAAATTTCACCACAAGATCAAGGTTGAGGAGTGGTTCCACCGCATAGGGAAATATACCGCGGCAATTTTTTTCATCATCTTCCTGATTCGCGTAGGCTTGCTGCCAGCCCTTGCATTTCTCGGAAAACGATTGATCATCCCGGAAAACCTTGTGGTTGCGCTCGTTACCATGCTCTTTGCAGCAGCCATCTGGATGATGTGGCGCGAACCAACTGCGATCATCCTGCACCGCAGCAATGCTCAGACAGAAGCCCTGGAAGGATATCTATTCCTTTCCCCTAACCTGCTTGGCTTTCTGGTCTTTTTCGCTTTCCCGCTTGTGTTTTCTTTCTTTATCAGCCTCACCGATTGGGACGCATTTGGTAATGCCAATTTCATCGGTCTGGCGAACTACTTCAAAATATTCCAGTTGAACCTCCAACAGCTTGCCAGCCCCACCCAGGATTTTATTCAGGTTATGGATGGCGCCATCTTCAGTGAGTTGCTTCGATTTGATCTTTTCGGCCGGAATTTTGTCCTCGGAGCAGCGGATGCCCGTTTCTGGATCGCCTTGAGAAATACGCTTGTGTTCGGCATCGTTACTGTTCCTCTAAGCGCCATTCCCGCTTTGTTCCTTGCAAATATCCTCAATTCCAAGATCCCCGGGATGAAGTTCTTTAGGGCGATCTACTTCCTGCCGAGCATCGCCGCGGTGGTTGGAATTTCTTTGATCTGGCAGTGGTTGTACAATGCCACGATCGGATACATCAACTACTTCATTACTCTCGGCGCGCAATTGATCAATTCCGTTTTTGCCACAGGTTACCCGATTGCCCAGATCCGCTGGCTTTCAGAAAGTCGTACTGCCCTGTTGGCGATCATCATCGTTTCTGCCTGGCAGACAATGGGCTTTAACACCGTCCTCTTCATGGCGGGTTTGCAGAACGTTCCCAAGGAACTGTATGAAGCGGCTACGGTGGATGGCGCAGGGAAATGGGCGAAATTCTGGAAGATCACCCTGCCGCTCCTGGCTCCCACGACATTTTTTGTCATCACCACAACCACGATCCAGGCTCTTCAGGTATTTGAACAGGTCTTCATAATGACCAATCCTCCCGGCAGCCCGGGCACTTCAACGCTGACGATCGTGCTGTACCTGTATCAAAACGGTTTCCAGCGCTTCCAGCAGGGATATGGCGCGGCGATTGCCTGGGTTTTGTTCATAGTCATCTTCGCTGTTACGCTGCTTCAATTCCGCAGTCAGCGCAGCACCGGCGCGTATGATGTGTAGGAGAGAATCATGAAATCATTTCGACTATCCCGGATCCTTTCGAACACCGCGGCATATCTCATCCTATCAGTATTTGCGCTGGCAATGCTGTTTCCATTCTTATATATGTTCTCTACCTCCTTAAAAACGCCCGACGACACTTTCAATTACCCGCCCAGGTTCTTTCCAAGAGAGAATGTGTCCATTTCCATGGCCGGTTATGAGAAGCCGTTGGATCTCTATTTCATCGAAGTGGATGGCAAAAAAATGGAGTATGCCCTTGTGCAAACAGGAGTCCCCTCTGGTGTTTTTATTGACCCATCCGATCCCGAAACCACCTATTCGCTTCCATTGGAAAAAGTCCAGCTTATTGAACCGCCCAGGGAGGCGTTGTCGCCGGACGGTACATCTCAACCCCTGTACAATGCAACTTTGGACGGCAGCCCGCGCGAATTGGTGATGCTGAATAAAACCGCACTGGGTCGATTCGTAGATCCGGAAGATAACAGCAGGGAAGCATTTCAGGTCGTGCGAACCAGTGAGCCGGTAACCCGTATCACTGCCCACCCGGAAAACTATACGCATGTGATGACGATGGAGAATATGTCCCGGAGTCTGACCAATACCACACTAATAACGATCTTCGTGGTTCTTGGCCAGATGATCACCTCTGTCATGGGTGGATATGCCTTTGCCAGGTTACGCTTCCCTGGAAGGGATAAGTTATTCGTATTCTACCTGGGCACCATCATGATTCCGTTCGTTATGCTCATCATTCCTCTTTATCAATTGATGGTGCTCTTCGGCTGGACCGATAAATTGGCGTCCCTGATCTTCCCCTGGATTTTCACGGCCTATGGCACTTTCCTGATGCGCCAGTTCTTCATCACGGTGCCCAAGGAAATTGAAGAAGCTGCTCTCATCGACGGCGCCTCCCGTTTTGAGATCCTCTATCGGATCTTCCTTCCAGCTGCAGCCCCCGCCCTTGCCACCCTGGCGACCTTCACCTTCCTCTACGCCTGGAACAGCTTCTTCTGGCCGCTCGTCATCATCAACACCGGGAACCTCGACAACCACGTCCTCACCCTTACGCTAAACATGCTGCGGGGCCGCGCTTCTGATTCTGCTAATCTCATCCTGGCCGGCGCAGCGATCTCGATTCTTCCCCCGTTCATCCTGTTTATATTTGGACAGCGCTTCTTCATTGAAAGCGCCATGGGCAGCGGGGTAAAAGGTTAATGTTATGTTATTCTTATCAATTGGCAAATCAATGCAGCGGAGAAATTTGCAATGAAGAAACAAAATGGAAAATACGCTCTTTACAACAACTCGATCTCTAAAGGCAAGTCTTCTGCCGCTGACAGGTGGCAGAAGTTTTTCGTAAACAAATTTAAGTACGATCCAGCTGAAAAATATCAACTGAGCCAGCGGCATAACCCTTACCTGGGTGATGTTCTTGGAATTCAGGATATTATACGCGGCGGAACGGGTGCGCCGATAGCAACTGGCAACTCAGTTGTAGTCTCAACCATCCGCATGGGTTATGGTCACTATCGCATTGCCATGGCTGGCGCATCCTGCGCGCGCGCCATGGGCTTCACACCCCTCTGGCTGGACCTGCTCTCCATCCCCGGTATAACGACCGATGTGATCAACTGGTGTAATACAAATTACAGCTGGTTTTCAAGATTATCCCAAAGCAGTGGTTTATTTAACAAATACATCTGGGAATCTCTGACGACCGGGGACCCATCACTGCCGGGATTAACCGAAATTCTTAACAACTGGATCGTTACCTGGCCCTGGCGCTTCATAAAAACAAATGTCAAAGATTACAAAATGTCAGAGCTATTTCGCAATCTTTATGAAGCGCTGCCATCCGATATCCCCATGCTGACAGCCCACATGTGGACATGCATGGGCGCAGTTGCCGGCGGTATGACCAATGTAGTGGATATGATGTTTGATAACTGGCCAATGGCTTTTCAGTTGACAGAAGGCGCGAAGCATGCCGTTCAGTCACCGTCTGGTTATTATGGTTTTCGTTCGATGCGTGGATTCGACGATCGTGGAAGGACCCTCAACCCTGTTCCGCCAGAGGCGTTATTCTATACCGGGCATCATGTGGATCACGAACTCGTCGAGAACATCGAAGTGGATTGTGAAGCCAGGCTGAACAGAATGGCCAACGCCGAACCCCGCAGATTCCTGCTGACCATGGGCGGCGCTGGCGCGCAACGGGAATTGTTCAAAGCGATCATCGAACACAGTGTGCCGCTCCTCCAAAAAGATAAAATTGCTCTGTTCGTCAACCTGGGCGACCACAAAGCCAACTGGGATTGGATGCAGGCAGAGTTAAAGGATTTTCCCGGTGAAATTCACACTCATTTTACTTGGGAGGAAACCAGCAGCTTCGTCGATTCCATCCGAACCAGACCAGCCAGCGGATTGCATGTTTTTCTGCATGATAATACCTATCACGCTGTATATGCCACAAATTACCTGATGCGGGTGATTGACGTGATGATAACCAAGCCAAGCGAACTCGCTTTTTACCCGGTTCCCAAGATTTTCAATGAACGCGTTGGGGGTCATGAGATGTGGGGTGCCATCCGCGGGGCGGAACTGGGTGATGGCACTGTCGAAGCCCGAACAATTCCTCAGGCCCTGCAGGCAATCGATCTCCTGACCAATGATAACGATCTGCTCAAAATGTTCTGTGACTGCATCGTGAAGAACAAAGGCATCGGCATCTACGATGGAGCTTATAAAAGCGTCGAGTTAGCCACAGGGAAGAAATGGTCCCGGTGAGTGTTTATTCCGTCCTGGATTGATCGGTATCCAAAAGTGGGTGGTTATTACCATGCCTAACCTGATATGCTTCCCAATGTTATTCTGGGAATAGGAGAATGATGGGTCTTTTCTTGATCATTTTACCTGCAGTCGTGATCCTGTTACTGTTGGCCGGGTGGTTCTTTGCCAGAATAATCATTTATCCCAAAAGATTTGGCAATGAAGAGACTTATAACCTCGAAAAAGACGGAGGAAAGCTGGTTGAATTGGAATACAATTCCTGGAAGAAGGAAGAGATCTGGATTCCATCTGATTATGGGTATTTGCTTCATGGATTTTTCTTCCCGATTGAAGGGACAGCGAGAACGATCATCTTTTCTCATGGCATCACATACACCCTTTATGGCTCAGTGAAATATATGAAAATGTTCCGAGAGCTTGGATTCAATGTCCTTATTTACGATAATCGGTTCCATGGTTTGTCTGGCGGTAGAAACTGCACCTTCGGATACTTCGAAAAATTTGACCTGAAGTCGATCACCACCTGGCTAATAAATAAAACTGGCCCTCAAACCATCATTGGTACTCACGGAGAATCGATGGGGGCAGCTATCTCATTGCAACATGCCGCAATCGACGATAGGATCAGATTTACCATTTCGGATTGCAGTTTCAGCATGCTGGCAGATCAATTATCCTACCGGCTAAAAACTGAATATTATTTGCCCAAATTTCCATTCATGACACTGGCCAACATCATGACCCGTTGGATGGCCGGGTTGGATATTAATAAAATTTCTCCCGTCATGGCAGTACAGCAGTTCGCCGCACCCGCCTTGTTTATTCATGGATTGGATGATCACTACATCCCTGTTTCCATGGCTCATGAATTATTTGAACACAAAATGAATGGTCCGCGGGATATTTATCTGGCTTCTATGGCTGGCCACGCAGAATCGTGCTGGAGTGATCCAGTGGAGTACACACGAATTGTTCAAAAATTTCTAAAAGAAAACAATATTATTTAATAAAGCTTCATAAAAAAAAGGTGATCATGTCCACATTAGCTGAATTACACGAAGAAAAAGTACCCCTGAAAAGTAAGATCTGGGTATCCATAGCAGATGCTTCAACCGCCATGCTCAATACTTTTGTTGTGAGTATTGGGTTGACATATTACTTTACCAGTTACCGAGGAATGGATGCAGGGCTTGCAGCTACTGTCTGGATATTGTTCGGAATTTGGAATGCCGTTAATGACCCATTGTTCGGGTATATAAGCGACAGAACAAAAAGTTATTTGGGCCGCCGCATCCCATATATCAGGTTTGGTGCGCCAATCATTGGGTTGTCTTTTGTGCTTTCATGGGTAAACTTCGGGGGTGTCCAAACAAGCCAGACAATTTTATTCATCCAAATGCTTTTGCTGCTATTTATTTTCGATTCACTTTACACTGCAATTGCAACTAGTATTTATGTAATGCCTTTTGAAATGGCGGTTTCCAATAAGGCGCGCAGCGGCATCTTTATCTGGAAGCTGATATTTTCAGTTTTTCCACTGGCGATTCCATTGGTGCTCTGGGGCATCATCAAACCGGAACCCGGCTCAAATGCTTTTACATTTCAGTTGATCATGACTGCTTTTGGCATTGTAATGGCAGCTTTGATCTTTACAAGCACTTTTTTTTACAAAGAAATGCATTATCAGCAAGAAGATGAACAGCTTCCTTTCCTGAAATCTCTAAAAGAGTGTTTCAAAAACCGGTCATTCATCATTTTTGAGGTGATAAGCTTTACTATCATCTATGTACAAACATCTTTAATGCTTGGCCTCAATTATTATCTGTCCGAATTATCTGTTCCCGCAATGGTTGTATACGGTGCGCTTGCTGTCGGTATTGTGGGCGGGGTGTTTCTGTTTGTAAACATGCGCGAACGGTGGGGAATTAAAGGCTGTGTGATGGCTATGGCATTGGTTTTTTCTATCGGCTGTTTTATTATGCTCGGTTTTGGGCGCGAAGTCATTCCCGCAGCGATCGCTTCATTTTCCTTCGGAATTGGTTTTGCGGGGGGAATGTATTTAATTCCTCTAATGAATGGTGATGTTATAGATATGGATGAACATCGTACAGGGTTGCGTCGCGAAGGGATGTATGCTGGTGTCAACTCTTTCATTACTAAGCCTGCCATCAGCCTGGCTAATTCTGCCTTTATCTGGTTCCTGACCACAAACGGCTACAACTTTTCCGGTTTGGCTGGTACGCAATCCTCCCAAGCTGAAATTGGAATTTTACTGGGCTGGGTGCTCATCCCCGGTATTTTATTGGCAATTAGCTTCGGATCGTTGTTCTTATACCCGCTGACAGGTAAGAAGTGGGATGAAATAAAGAATCAACTTGCATCCATTCACATGGATAAAGAGAAGCAGATGCTGGAGTCCAAAGGTATACTCTTTAAAGAGTAGCAGCCTGAAACCGGGCACATTTTCTGGTCGTTTCCCTTAAAAAGAAATATCTTTTCATGCATATTTCGCTACCCATACTATAAGAATATGAATATCAATCATCCTAACATGCCCCTTAGTCTTGAGATAAAGCAAGATCGGCTGTTCATGATGAGGAACAGTGTACCTGTTTTGACATCAGCTCTATTGCCGAACATCGTCCGGGAATCTGGTGATGAACGCCATATGCAAATAGAATTCAAATCGAGTTCAATGACCTTGCAGACAAACGAATCGGGCTTTGATCTCACCTTTTCCCCGGCAGGAAGAATTTCTTTAGCAATGGATGGCACCTGGTTCGGGCAGGGCGAGCTGATCCATCAGATACTGCCGTTGAATAAATTAATGATGCGCAGCAGCGAGCTTCTCACCTTCGATAATAGTCCGACTGGTTTAAGCGGCAAACTCACCCCGGGCTGGTTCTCCTCCAATGGTGTTCTGATCATTGCTCACACTCCCGTTGAAGTGGGAATCAATCAGCCTCCCACCAGCACGGATTTCCCCCGGTTTGCGTGGGACCTCGGCCCCGGCCAGGCACCATTTTCGACCCGTCCGTTTCCGGATGAGGATGGTGCCGGGGATGGCTTGCTCACTTTGACGGGTGAGGGTTTGCATATTTCTATCTCCCTTTTCGATGATGCTGTCAACGCCTGCCGAAAACTGATTGCTCATTATGGAAAACCCTCGAACATCCCGGATGCAAGCCTGTTCGATCAACCCACTTGGACCACCTGGGCTCGGTATAAAACTGCGATCAGTCAGGAAGTGATCCTTCAATTTGCGGATGAAATCGTCCAGCGTGGTTATCCTCGCAATGTCCTCGAAATCGATGACAAGTGGCAGTCAAACTATGGCGACCTCGCTTTTAATCCAAAATTGTTCCCAGACCCAAAAGAGATGGTCGAACAACTTCATGGGATGAGGTTCAAAGTCACTGCGTGGGTCATACCATTCTTTGAGCCTCATTCTACCGGTTTTTCGCAGGCAGCTATGAACAATTGGCTGGTGAAACGATCGGATGGCTCACCTTATCTTGTGCAGTGGTGGCAGGGCAAGGGCGGTTTGTTGGATATCACAAACCCTGAAGCTGTGGATTGGTTCTTCAAGCGTCTGAGAAAATTGCAGGCCGATTACGGTCTCGACGGCTATAAATTTGACGCCGGGGAAGCGTGCTTCTTCCCAAGGGACGCGGTCACCAGCGAACAGATCCATCCAAATGATTACACCCACAGGTATGTATCCGAGATCGCAAAACGGTATTCCCTTACAGAGGTCCGATCCGGCTGGAAAAACCAGACCGCGCCCATTTTCTTTCGCCAGTGGGACAAGGCTACAAGCTGGGGCTTGGATAACGGGATGCATTCTGTGCTTACCTCAGCCCTGTCAATGAGTATGACAGGTTATCCATTCATACTGCCCGATATGATAGGCGGGAATGCATACATTCATCAGCCGGATGCTGAATTGATGATCCGATGGACACAGCTAAATGCGCTGCTGCCATCCATGCAGTTCAGCCTTGCGCCCTGGGATTATGGCGAAGAATGCGCAGATATCTGCCGTAGGTTTATAGAATTACATTTGGAATTCGCACCATTGATCATTGAATTAGCTAGAAATGCCGTCGAAACCGGAGATCCGATCATACGCCCGGTCTGGTGGCTTGCCCCGCATGACGAGCGTGCCCTGTTTTGTGATGATGAAATTCTGCTGGGCGATGATATCCTCGTTGCACCGGTTATCAAGCAGGGTGCGGTCCGTCGGGATATCCTATTACCGCCTGGTTTATGGCAGGATATTAATACTGGAGTTGAATATGATGGTGATCAAATCATCAGAGATTTTCCGGCGCCGCTCGACACTTTGCCGGTATTTCAAAAGATTATTCTTGATAACAAGTGGCAGTCAATGTGAAATTAACTAAATGCCTCTTCATAGATCCGGTGTATTATTAATTCGGATGAGTAAAAACTAAGGTATGGGGCTATGAAATCCATTGTTGCAATCCTGAGAACCAGTCCACAAACCATCCTTGCAGACTATCAACGCTTGTATGACCTGGCTGGAATCGCAAAAGCGATGGATCCTAACAAAACCACAATAATGAAAGACAATATCACCTGGCATTTTCCAATGCCAGGGGCAAACACAACTCCCTGGCAGCTGGAAGGCAGCATTCTCGCACTTAAGAATGCGGGTTTCAATGACCTGGTTTGTGTCCAAAACCAGACGGTGGTGACCAATGCCTTCAAAGGTGAAGACTTGAACGGCTACATTCCGATCTTCAAACACTACAATATGCCTGTCCGTTACAATTTTTGCCCGGAAGATATGGCTTGGGTGGAGTATTTCCCCAAAGCTAAAATGCTGGCGCTGGATCACATCTACCCGGAAGGAATCCGTATCCCCGATTTCTTTATGGGAAAGAATATCCTCCATCTTCCCACAATGAAAACACACATGTACACAACAACCACCGGAGCCATGAAGAATGCTTTTGGCGGTCTGCTCAGCAAATACCGCCATTACACACATTCATGGATCCATGAAACACTGGTGGATCTTCTGGCAATCCAAAAGGAAATTCACCCCGGCATCTTTGCGGTCATGGATGGAACTACCGCCGGAGATGGAGCTGGACCGCGCATGATACGCCCCATCAGTAAGAATGTCATCCTGGCTTCTTCAGATCAGGTGGCGATCGATGCGGTCGCCGCCAAAATGATGGGATTCGACCCACTCAACATTAAATATATCAGGCTGGCGCACAACCAGAAACTGGGTGTCGGCGACCCGCGGGAGATAGAGATAATCGGAGATGAAGCAGCATCACAGGAGAACTGGGGGTTCCACGTGGGACACAATTCACACAGTTTTCTGGCATGGCTGGCGTGGTACGGGCCAACGCGCTTTCTGCAGAAGCTCATTTTCAGGACCCACTTTGCAGTGATTCCGACATTTATTGGCGAGGTGGAGCAGGACTACATGTTCTGGCCTCTGAAATACAGGAAGATCGCAGCGGATTGGCGGAAGACGACCGACTGGGGAGCCTTGTTCGATCGTTATCAGCGTGATGGATATATTGGAGACAAAATTAGAAACAATATACCAGACTAAATAATCAGGTTCCGGTATATTGCTTCTGTAAAATTATGACTTCAGATCGATCATGATTCCGGGGTTCATGAATCCCTGCGTCTGGAGGTCGCTCAACAATCCACTTTCATCCTCTTCAGACAAATCTGATAGATTGTATTGACTGAGGATTTCTTGAAGCGACTGCAATGCTTTCACATTGATGCCGGAGCTGCTGCTATTTCCTTTTCCTTGAGGCGGAGGTGGGGGAGGACCACTTGGCCTACCCTTTGCACGCAGATCCTCAGCATCGAATCCAGCCGCTTCGATAGTTTCTTTCATCCCGGCACTGGGTTTGATCCCTGCCTCACGAAACGCTTGAAAGATCGATTTTGCATCTTCTGTAGAGACCTTTTCCGGATCATACTGGGAAAGGATCGACTGAATTTGACCCTTTTGGTCTTCCGTTAAAGACTCTGCCCGAAACTGCATTCCGGTTCCCATCATGGAACCCATACCCTGAATTTGACTTACCATACACCCATCCTTTCATCTGGTATAAATTGGATATCCGCAAGTATTAGTATAAAAAATGAATATGTAGAAATTACTTATGACAGGTAAAAGAGGAAATAAATGCAGATTAATTTCTTGTGAATCTTTCTGACGGGTTTTGAAAATATCCACAAGTATCTGGATATAATTGATCTATAACCAACTATTATTAGGATCTATCGTGGAGGGAATATCGATGGATACTTTTCAGCCAAAATCTATGTTGATCATCGGCGCGGGAATCGCAGGGTTATCGATGGGCGTATACGCCCAGTTGAACGGATACAAGAGCCGCATCCATGAAATGCACACCCAGCCTGGCGGTTTGATGACCTCCTGGAAACGCAAGGGGTACACCATTGATGGCTGCATCCACTGGTTAACCGGTTCAAGCAAGGAATATGATTATTATCGTTATTGGGAGGAGATCGGATTAATTCAGAACCGCGAGATCTTTAATCCTGAGATCTTTACCCGGGTAGAGGGTTCCAACGGTGAGGTTCTAAATTTTTATACCAACACCGACCAGCTGGAAAAACATATGCTGGAGATCGCCCCCGAGGACCGCAAAGTCATCCATGAAATGTGCAACGCCGTACGGGCATTCACGAAATGGAACCCCGGGATCGAAGGCGGATTGTCTGACACCATGAAATCGATCATCCCAATGGCCTCCGTCATGCCTTCGTTGATCAAATGGGGAAAGCTATCCATGAAAGACTTCGGCAGCCGCTTCAAAAATAATTTCTTAAAGGAAACATTCGCCACACTCTGGTTTCCAGATATCTCCATGGTGGGAATCCTGGTGACGCTGGCAATGCTGCACCGGAAGGCGGCTGGATACCCGATTGGCGGATCCCTGCCGATGGCTGAAGCGGTGGAGAAACGATTTCTTGATCTGGGCGGAGAGATCAATTACAACGCCAGGGTTCATAAGATCCTGGTGAAAGATGGCATGGCAGTTGGCATTCAACTGGAAGATGGCACTGAAGAATTTGCAGATGTTGTGGTCTCTGCCGCGGATGGACGTGCCACTATTTTTGACATGCTGGATGGTAAATTTGTGGACGAAAAGATTGCCGATCTGTACAAGAAAGGCAGACCATTCCCATCGATCCTTCACATCGGGCTGGGCATCAAACGGGAGATCACTGATCATTATGGCCTGACCTCCGGGTTGTCCTTCCCATTAAAGGATTCTTTCAAGGTTGGCGGTGAAGTGGTGGACAAGCTCGAGGTGATGATATACAATTTTGACCCGACTCTGGCCCCGGCAGGAAAAACGGTCATGACGGTCATGTTCCCATCCAGCTACACCTTCTGGAAGGAGATTTCGGCGGATCGAGAGAAGTATGATGCAGAAAAGCAACAGGTTGCCATGAACGTGATTCGTGGTCTCACCACCAGATTCCCCGGCCTCGAAGTGGATGTGGAAATGGCAGATGTGGCAACTCCGCTAACATTTGAACGCTACACTGGCAATTACCAGGGCAACTTTGAAGGATGGCTGCCCACACCTCAGGCAATGGTGAAGCCGATCTCGAAAACACTGCCAGGCTTGAGCAATTTTTACATGGTCGGCCAGTGGGTGCAGGCTGGCGGTGGGCTTCCCAGCGGAGTCATGACCGCCCGTGAAGTGATGAAGCGCATCTGTAAACAGAACGGTCAGGTATTCAAGACAACTTAGCTGCGAAGGAAAAATGGCAAAATATCTAATCCGCAAAGCATTACCCGAAGATGAGCCTTTTCTGGCTGAAGTATCCGCCCGGGCTTTTGAATATGACCCTCTCACCGTCTGGCTGGTGGAGGGCAGCCGGAACGCATTGGAAATGGAAAGGCAGATGTTCCATGCAGAATACCGCATCACCAAACGGTATGACATGATCTTCACCGACAGTGCCCGGCAGGGGGTGGCCATCTGGAAGCCGCCAGGGGCACGGGCAACATTATGGGATAGGGTACAACAGATCTGGACCATGATCGGCACCATCAACATTTCCCGCCGCTTGTGGTCGAAGGTCAAGTTGTTCATTGATATCGAAAAAGCCAGGTCAAAAGATCCGCATTACTATCTCAGCTTGCTGGCAGTGCATCCAGATATGCAGGGTCAAGGATTGGGAACTGCGCTGATGCAGCCGATACTTGACCTGTGCGACCGGGAAGGCATCCCGGCCTATCTGGAGACCGAGACCGAATCGAATGTGAGGTTTTATACAAAGAAGGGGTTTAAAGTACGACGGGAGATCCTCACCAGTGATGGAGCATCCAAAGTGTGGACGATGTGGCGGGAAACGGGTGATATAAATTTGGAGTAAAAAATGAAAATCACATTTCTTGGGACATCTGCTGCTAATGCATTTCCGGAAGCATTTTGCAAGTGTAATAATTGTGAACAGGCACGATTACTTGGCGGTTCCAGTCTTAGAAAACGGTCTTCTGTAATAATAAATGATGATTTAATAATAGACTTAAATCCTGATATTATGACGGCATCCTTATTCCATGGTTGTTCGTTGACCAATGTGCGCTATTGTTTACAGACTCATCCACACGCAGACCACTTAGATCTATCTCATTTGTTATCGCGCAGCCCTGAATATGGCACAATCGGTACACCGATTCTAGAATTTTTCGCTTCTGCTGAAACTTTGAAGAAAGCATCAGAAACCTTCGAAAGAGATCTTGCCGGGTACAGCCTTTTATCTTCGAACGCCGAAACATGGTTAAATCTTAAAATACACCAGATAGAACCGCTACAACCATTTATTTTTGGAGATTATCGTGTAATTGCCTTTCCCGCAAATCACGCATTAAATATGGGGGCAATGTTATTCTCAGTCGAGTCTAATGGTTCTACCATATTCTATGGAACCGATACCGCTACTTTATTTGAACAAACATGGCAAGCATTTCGCCAATTCCAAATAGTGTTTGACATCGTAATACTTGACCATACTTATGGACCTGAACAACCTGGAAGCGACCACTTATGCGCTCACCAGGTTATTGAACATATCCAGCGTATGCGCAGCGAAGGTTTATTAAATTCCAATGCCCGCGCTTTCGCTACACATATTGCACACGAAGGTAATCCTTCGCATCCAGAGCTGGTAAAGTTTGCAATGAAAAATGGTTATGAAATTGCTTATGATGGATTGGTTCTTGAAATCTAGAACATTGTAGTTAATAATTTGAATAGAGTTATTGGCTAACAACAGGGAAGAATATGGAAACTTTTCATGAAAAAATGATGGAGTATAAAACTCAACTTTCAAAGGGCTTCATTCAAATTGCTTACAAAGGCCTGATGGATTATATCCATACTTTGCGAACGTATTTCAAAAACAAATATCCAGATTATTTCGTTTCCGGCAGCATTTATTATGGCTTTATGGATATGACATACTTTGCCTTCACTCCAAAATCCTTGCAAGATCGCGGTTTGAAAGTCGCCATCGTTTTTGTCCATGAAACATTCAGGTTCGAAGTATGGCTGGCTGGAGTCAATAAGCAGGTCCAGGCAGAATATTGGAATTTGTTCAAGCAAAGTGGTTCGACTCCATATCCCCTCGTTCCTGCAACGAAAGGCGTGGATGCAATACTGAAGCACATCCTGGTCGAAGATCCGGATTTTCGTGACCTGGATAAATTAACCGGACAGATCGAGAGTGAAATCTTGATATTTATAAAGGAGATTGAGCGCTTTATATCTGATCTACCATGATACCAATGACTGCAACCCATCCGTTATTGATCGCGCCCTGTGGATTAAACTGTCGCCTCTGCCTCGCATATCCACGTAAGAAGAATGCTTGCCCTGGTTGCAGGGGTGATGATACTGACAAATCGATATCCTGTTTGGCATGCAAGATCAAGAACTGTGAAAAGTTGGTAGAGGGGAAATTTGAATACTGCTTTGAATGTGGAGAGTTCCCGTGCGCCCGCATAAAACATTTGGATAAAAGGTATCGGACTAAGTATGAAAACAGCCCGATTGCAAATTTAATGAGTATCAAGGAATGCGGAATAGGTCAATTCGTAGAAAATGAAAACATAAAATGGGCTTGCCCCGGATGCGGAAAGATAATCTGCATGCACCGTCCGATATGCCTTTCGTGTGGTTATGAGTGGCATACTTACCAGTAATTAGCCTAAGCACTGTTCCTGTTTATTTTATTAAATCAAACACTGGGCTATGGCTAACAACGTTCCTGAGCAGAATACCCCCGATCACTTCGAAACTATATCCAATCATTCCCGGACATGGAACAGAGTATTGATATTTTGGCTTATGCGCATGTATGATTAGGTAATACTTTCTAAAAAATTGACGGTTATACATAATGAATTAGTGATGATGGATCACCCGGATTTTGCGATTCATGGATAGGAGTTAAAAATGGTTACTCATGCTCATTCGAAGCTGTTAAAGATTTTGGTTATATTGCTGGTTTTTGTTATGGCCTGTATGTGCAGCCCGACAGCATTATTGGGTAGCAAGACACCTCCGGCAATCACTCCGGAATTGCCAACGGAAATGCCTGCTCCCGTGGAAATAGCGACTCCAGAACCTCTCGCAGCAACAGAAGCTCCTGTCCCAACGTCAATATCCCGCAGTGGAGATAGTTTTCAAGCTGATGTCCCCTGGTTGATTATTTCTACAACGGAAGGCTTGTTCATGGCAAACATGGACGGAACCAACCCCGTTCCCCTGGTTAAGAAATCATATTATGAAATAGACCTGAATCGGGCAATCTCCTCACCTGCCCATAGGATCGCAGTCCAGACATCTGGTCAGGATTTCTACCATGGACTGGCTCTTAAGGTGATATCCCTGCCCGATGGCATTGTTGAAAAAACCATTTCCCTATCAACGAAAGACACAGAACCAGGCACAGATGCGAGTCCGGGTGACTCCATTCTCGAAGCGATGCGGGCGATCGCTGAACAACATTCTGTTTCCTGGTCACCGGATGGCACACAACTGGCGTTTACCGCCGCGTTGGATAGTCCGAAAGCAGATGTATATGTTTATGATCTGATGGCAGATAATATCCAAAAAGTTTCGGATAACAGCGGGCAGAATTTTAATCCAACATGGTCACCCGATGGCAAATCCATTATTTTCTTTGAGGCGGACGGCTTCGGCACGGGAGCAGGATATGCCATGAAAGGGCTTTGGCTTGCTGCTGCTGATGGCTCCAGCACAAAACTGCTGGATTCCCTCCAAAGCGGTGGCGGTCAATTGCTCGGTTGGCGGGATAATGAAACGGCTGTCCTTACCGGTTGGAGCGCTGTGAACGGTACAAATCTCCTCCGTCTTTTTAACATCCGTACTCAAAAACAGACTGTACTTGAAGCAGGCGCGGTATTCGGAGCAACGGTTGCCACAGGCATCGGCGAAGATGCGGGAAACATCTTATTTGCGGGTGAGGAGGGGCTATTCCTGGTGACAGCTGGCACATCCAAGCCGCAGAAAATATCCGGTGAAAAGGTTGCACAATTTGGTTATCCTACTTCCATTCGCTGGCAGGAGGACGGCCGGATCTTCATCGTACATTTCGATGATGGCAGTTTATCCACCTTTTTGGCGGATGGTACGGAGCGTCAGGATGCGCCATACAACCTGTCATCAGGCAGCTTGGATGTGAGTTCATTCGGGTTGATCTGGGCGTGGACGGATAGAGGCGGAGAAATGGAAGGCGCTTCGTTCAGCGGTCCGGGTTTAAATACTTCGAAAATTTACGATGGACCAGCTTCCTCACCCATATGGAATATCGACAATGACCTGCTATTTTTTGTCGGAAACGAAATTTACAGAGCGACTTTCAATATGTTCTATACGGATGCTGAGCCGGTTGCCTCCTTCGATGGCGACGTGCTTGATGCAGCCTGGGTGGGATTCGCCGAGGCACTCGACAACAAGTATGGACCATGATGAACAGCTACCAATAGTCCTCCGGTAAGCAAGGAGGTTCAATGTTTAATCTACTACCCATGGATCGGCTTTTCATAGTCATCAGCCTGGTGTTTCACATCATGATGATCACGCATTTCGCACTTCGCAAGTGGCGTTTTCATTTCGCCCTCAGGTTTGGCTGGATCATCTATGCCCTGAGCATTCCGGGTGCAACTGCAAGCATTATCCTCTTAATGGCTGGCAGCCATTGGTCTTTCTGGCTGGGAGGATTTCTGTATTTGATCTGGGCGGGATATGGATATTATATTGAATATTTGAAACACATCGAATGGAGGAACCCCATTTTATGGCCCGTTTTTGACCCTAATATCACCTAATACCAGGCTGAAGTGATGTTTATTGGTGGCCGGTCGCGCTCATTTCCAAAACCAGGTGGTACCACTTCGCTGGTATTTTCCTTATTGGGGTGATCTTAAACCTGACATCTCATCACACGGAGGCTGAAAAAATATTAATCTCTCCCTGAATTAAGCCGTTTTTGTCGGGACTCCGATTATTTCATCCCTCTTTGGTTTATAATATCTTTTCTTACTGGTTTTTGGCTGGGGAATTTGTGCGTTGCGGAGGGATATACATGAAAAGCGTGATCATTTATGATTCTTACTTTGGCAATACCGAAAATATAGCCAGGTCCATCGCCAGCGGGCTGGCTGATGCATACGAGGTTGAAGTGGTAGCTGTGAACGAATTGATTGCCCGCGTATTCGACGATTGTGATTTGTTGATCGTTGGTTCGCCAACCAGGGCTTTCAAGCCAACAAAAGCGATCTCAAATTATATTAAAAACCTGCCCCAAAAAATGCTCAAGAATATTTATGTAGCAGCCTTCGACACACGTATACGAATCACTGATGTTGACTCAAAAATCCTGGTGTTCATGGTAAACCTTTTCGGTTACGCTGCGAAACCTATTGCAAAAATTCTCTGTAAAAAAGGCGGTAAGTTGGTAGCCAGGCCGGAAGGTTTCTTCGTGGAAGACAAGGAAGGTCCGCTATTCATCGGCGAGATCGAACGGGCGCAGCAGTGGGCACTTGGTTTAATTAATCAGCGGGAAAATCTTTGTGATACACAAAAGGAATAACGCATGACATTATTATTTACACCTTATAAAATCGGGAACCTCACTCTGCCAAACCGTCTCATCCGTTCGGCAACAGCAGAGAGAATGGCAACTGCCGATGGTTTTCCGCTGCCCCCGATATTTGAGATGTATCGCAAGCTGGCTGCCGGCGGTGTTGGGATGATCATTTCCGGTCACATGTACATACACCCGAATGGCAAGGCTAATCCTGAGATGACTGGCGTTTACTCTGATGATTTGATTTCTGCTTTGTCTGGTCTTGCTGAAGTTGTCCACCGGGAGGGCGGGCTGTTGGCGGCACAGATCAACCACGGCGGCATGGTGTCAACCGCCGTAAACGATCCTATTGGTCCTTCGCCAGTTCAGTTGGCATCGATGGAACGCCCTTGCAGGGAAATGACACTGCAGGAGATTGAGGATAGCGTGCAACATTTTGGACAAGCGGCACGGCGGGTGAAAGAAGCAGGTTTCGATTCGGTCCAGATCCACGCTGCACATGGATATCTTATCAGCCAGTTTCTCTCGCCGATCACCAACAAACGATCCGATCACTGGGGTGGAGATTTCGATCGCCGATTGAACTTTCTGCGAGCTGTATATGATTGCGTACGTCACCAAGTTGGTATTGAATTTCCCGTGATCATCAAACTTGGCATGGAAGACAGCCTCGAAAACGGTATGACCTCAGCGGAAGGCGCCCGGGTGGTGGATGCTCTGGAAGAAATGGGTATCGATGGGATCGAGATCAGCAGCGGAGTCAGTAAACCTAATTCTGGTTCCTCCCGAAAGGGTATCCGCAGGGAAGTTGAGGAAGCTTATTTTTGGCCTCTTGCTAAACAAGCCAGGCAGGTGACAACAAAGCCCATTGCCCTCGTTGGCGGCATACGGTCCAGAAATGTAATGGAATCCATCCTCCAATCCGGAGATGCCGATTTCATTTCTCTTTGCCGCCCGTTGATCCGTGAGCCAAACCTGCCCAACTTATTAAAATCTGGCCAGGTGGATAAATCCGGCTGCCTCTCAGCCAACAATTGCTGGGCAGAGAACCCCGGTGATGGGATCGGCTGCAAGTGCCCGCGTTAAGCGTAAGCGATGCTGTGGTAAACTTTAAAAGTGATGAGTAAAATCAAAAAGCAGTTTTGGGTGATTGCCGGAAGTTTCTTCGTCTTGCTTGGAATCGCGGGGATATTTATTCCAATCATGCCTTCAACAGTCTTTTTATTGCTGGGAGCATCCTGCTATGCCAGGGGTTCGCAACGATTTTACGACTGGCTGCTCAACAATCGCTGGCTGGGTGGTACCATCCGCGATTATCGTGATGGCCGGGGTATTCTGCTACGCCAAAAACTCCTGACCATGATCATCCTGTGGATGACAATAGGAACCAGCGCTTATTTCTTTGTCGATAAATGGTTAGTGCAGATATTATTGATTTTTGTTGCAATAGGCGTCAGTCTTCATTTGGTCCTGATCAGAACCAGGCAGCTAGATTCACCGGTACTCCCCATCACATCCCATCCATTACCTGAAGAAGTGGTTTCCGGTCCGGATTAATCTGCGCTTTCCCCACTCTCTAACATTTCTCTGAATCGGGAGCTCGCCTGGTTTTCGGTCAAATAACAATAACTGAAAAGTCTGCCATTAAAGGTCGAATTGAATACCCCGTAAGCAGATGGTGATTTTTCACGAACGTCCCTGGCAGATTTCAATTCAACCACATGGTGGGGAATTCCGCGTTTCTGAGATTCTCCGGCAAATATCCCGGTCAAATCTTCTATATATGGGCATTGATCCGTGCGGAAGATGGTCATACCATCACCCGAGGCCTGCTGATTCTCATCCCAATTACTGCTGAAGGATGGATCCGGTGAATCTTTGAATTTCTTTACAAGTAAGGTAAATGAAGGTGGTGCGGTTTCCACAGCGGTATAGCCGGAATCAACAAATAATTTCTTCCCTATCAACCAATTGCCTTCGCTGGCAACCACCGCCACACCATTCATACCCGCTTTTTGGGCGTCCTCTTCGCACAAGTTCAGCAGGATTTTCGAAAATCCCTTGCCCTTGCTTTGCCCTACCACCCACAGGCAGTGAATGAACATGTACCCTGAGGCATTCACTGGCCGCCAGGCATACTCCCCGGGAATGTATTCAATAAATCCCCTGTCTGGCAGTTTGAGCATTTTCAAGCGCAATCCCTCTGTAAAACGCTCTTTCAACCAGGCCAGTTTAAGCGCATATCCTGGGGATTTCTTCTTGCTCATAAAGCAGAAGAAGCCCGTCTTATCCACATTTTCCGCTGTGACATTTACGATTTCAACCATCCGGTCCATATTTTTCTCCATGATATTTCGAGGAAATGCTTGTCAGAATTTATTATACAGAATTCGTATAAGCCTACAAACTATAACGGATCACAGTCTGTGAGCAGGAATCGACACAATTGCCACACAGGATACACTCCGTGTGCTCCATATCACCGCGCTTCACCATGCCATTCACGTCCAGGCTCATCGGACAATTTCGGGAACAGGTCAGGCAATCCGTACACTTTTCTGAGTCCGCCTTCAGCTGAAGTGATGGATATTTCACAATATTGCGAATTTTACGTCCAATGATCATGAAAGGCGCCATCCAGCAGCCGACATGACAGAAAGCACGGTTGCCCACAGAAAGGCTCAAAACGAAGAAAATGGCGACAACAAAGTAATAAACTATATAGCTCCGCAGGTCTGTTAGGGAGAAAAACTGATCCATGCTGTGTAGCGGATTTACTGAGTTGATCCCGCCCGCGCATATAAACCCGGTGATGATGATGGCCATCCAGGGTAACCACACCAGCCATTTGATCCAGTTGGTACGCTGGCTCACTTTCTTGTCCTTGATATAAATTGCTGCTTCCATCATGCCACCCGCCGGGCAGATCCATCCGCACCAGGCTCTACCGAAGAACAATGAAGAAACGAACATTCCAGCGAAAACAAGTGCGCTGCCATTCAAAATGCCCTGGAATGCGCCGTCAACGATCAGATAGGGTGAAAAATAATTCTGCACTATTGGAAACAGAAGAAATCCTGAGAAGACCAGTGCACGCCGAATTTGTTGGCGAGTTGAAGTTGTCTTATTCATTGGCTTTTTCCTTATAGCTTATTGAGAATATGGTCAGACAAAACGGGTTCCGAACGCCTGGTTTTTTTTATAGCATTTCCCAGAGGGCGACCCATCTTCAGGGTTGCCATTCAATATTGTCATTTTCATATTTTTTCCAAATTCAATCGATTGGTGTAATCCTTTTTTTCCAACCTCTCAATTACCGACTCCATCCATTCCAGCGAGGAACGCATGTTATTGATGCCGCTCTCCAGCGTCAATAACCAGAAGAACTGCTCGCGTTTGTCCAGGTTTTCAATGCCTGGTATTTCCTTTAAAATGCGGTTTTGCAGGATATCCGGTATTTCGCTGTAGATGGCCAGGATACCTCTTATCATTTCGGTAGCATATCGGAAATATTGGATCGTATGTTCATCATTCAACTGACCGGCAAAGAACACCTGGATGAGTGGAGCGCTGCGATGGTTCTCCATCGGTATTGGACCAGCCAACCAGCCTTTCAACTCTTCCCGGCCCTTGCTGGTGATGTGATACACCTTACGGTCAGGGCGTTCAGTTTGTTCCACCACTTCCATTTCCGCAAAGCCATCTTTCGTCAACTTTGAAAGTGTGCGGTAGATCTGGCTTTGATCGGCATACCAGAAGTGCCTGATGGATGAATCAAATACCTTCTTCAGGTCATAACCCGTAAACGGAGCGTAGCCGAGGAAACCAAGAATTGCATAATCAAGTGACATTTTGACCTCATAATATATAGGATGATTACATTATAGGACTAATCCAATATATGTCAATACCCATAATAATTATATCCTGCGAAAATTCAAGTAATCAAATTTGCCTTGAAGTGATAAAATGAACGCTTATGAATACCAATGCTGAACCCAGGGTTCACCCAAACCGTGCAGAATTCTTCGCCGGGGTCTTTGCCGAGTTGCCACTCTTACTTGGTGTTTTTCCATTTGGAATGATCTATGGGGTGTTGGCGCTCCAGGCCTTCCTTCCTCCTGCAGCTGCGCAAGCCATGTCCAGCATCATCTTTGCCGGTTCTTCGCAGTTCATATCCACACAGCTATTTGCGGAAGGTGTTCCACTCGTAATAATTGTTGGGACTGTATTTATTGTGAATTTACGCCACATGCTCTACAGCGCTTCGCTGGCGCCTTATACCATGCATCTTTCCCGGGCATGGAAGGCGGTCCTGGCTTATTTCCTCACAGATGAAGCATATGTGATCGCCATTGCGCATTATAACGAAGAATCCCCCGTTGGCCGAAAACATTGGTATTTTTTAGGCGCCGGGGTTACCCTTTGGACCGGGTGGCAGATCTCAACCGCCGTGGGGATTTTTCTGGGCGCCCAGGTGCCTGCCTCCTGGTCTTTAGATTTTGCGCTGGCATTAACATTCATTGCGCTGGTTGTCCCTGCATTGAAAGACCGCCCCGCAGTGATGGCTGCCATCGTGGCCGGAATCATCGCACTGGCAGCGTATCCGTTGCCTTATAAACTGGGTTTGATCATTGCAGCACTGGGCGGCATTGCTGCCGGACTGATAAGTGAGGGCTCATGGCGCAAATCTGGCTAACCCTCATCTTAGGCGGAATTCTCACCTACCTGATCCGTTTATCATTCATCGCATTTATGGATAAATGGCTGCTGCCCCCAATAGTCCTGCGGGCGTTGCGTTTTGTACCCCCCGCCGTTTTAAGCGCAATTATTTTTCCAGAACTCCTTTACCGTTCTGGTAGTTTTGACTTCAGTTTCAATAATTATCGACTGATCTCTGGCTTAATTGCTGCACTGGTGGGTTGGAAAACCCGCAATATCTTTCTAACAATTGCCGCCGGCATGGCAGCGTTATACCTGCTTCAATGGCTGCCGGTCCTTGTCAAATGATCTAACCCTCGCCTGGCAGAGGAATTTCCAAACGCTTTTGTACAACTTCAATATTTGCGGTTTTTAAAAAATCCATGGCAACCGGATCGACCCGGTAGTCTGCGCTGTACACCAGCCGGGTAATGCCAGCGTTGATCAATGCCTTGGTGCAGTTGATACATGGAAAATGTGTGACATAGCAGGTGCATCCACGGGTCGAGACCCCGTGTAAAGCTGCCTGGATGATGGCGTTTGTCTCTGCGTGGATCGTCCGTACGCAATGCCCATCCACCATCAAGTGACCTGCCTCGTCGCAATGTGACTGTCCGGCTGGTGATCCATTGAAGCCTGTGGTCAGAATGCGTTTGTCAAGGACAAGCGCACAACCAACAAAAGCGCGGTCGCAGGTGCTGCGTTCGGAAACAGCATAAGTGATCTTCATAAAATAAGAATCCCAGTCAGGCCGCATACCATTCTCCTCCTAAGTGATATCCCTAATTATATCCAAAATCATCACGCATTATGTACAGACTCGAAATCAATTTGAAGTTTGCCACTATTGCCACTGATGAAGCATCTAATACATCTATGGAAAATAAACAATCTGCATTTATTGATATTCCAAAAAAGATTCCGGTATTTCTGCGCCTCGGCATCTGGTTTGCCGAGAGGATTACCCGGCATGAGATGCTGCCTGCGAAACTGCTTTCATGGTACCCAAAGGCTGCATTTGGATCCGGTGTTCTGGAATCTCTCGTGGCACAAAAGGATGGCGAGTTGGATGAGCGGATCCTGAAAATGGTGAGGGTACGGGCTTCTTATGCAGCCTCTTGCGCATTTTGCATTGATATGAACAGCGCTTATGCAAATGAAGTTGGCATCACATCTGAGGAAATGGCTGCCATTCAGGGTCGCAATCCGGTTGCCGGGGTAATGAGTTTCAGCAAGCGAGAGTTGATCGCCATGGAGTATGCCAGCCTGATCTCTGCCTCCCCTTTGAAATTTCCTGCGGACTTTATACTAGAACTCAAACGCACATTCACTGAAAGAGAAATCGTCATTCTGGCCAGCACAGCCGCCCAGGTGAACTACTGGGCAAGGCTGATCCAGGCATTGGGCATTCCGCCTGCCGGCTTCACGAACAATTGTGATATTTGACCTATATTACTGAGCTTTAGGCTGGATTTGCAGTTCTTAAGAAGAGTTCACCCAACCCTGTAACTGAACTGATCTCCTCGATCTTTTCCAATCGGACGTTGGCAAACACAAAATTAATTCCATCCTTTGATATTTTAATAACTGGCAGTTGCTTGCCTGTCCAATTTTCCAATCCACGTTCCAATTCCTGGGTTAAGATTTCATCAACCATTGCTGGATTATTGGACCAGATCATCCATCTCTTCAACAATAACGGATGGCCGCCCTTGTATTCTTCCATCTTCCCGCTGCTCACGACGTCAGCTCCTAGGAACATTGAGAAGGCTTTTTGGATCAGCATTTCACCAATCACCCCGGGCGCAGGAGAATCGGGTCTTGGCCCCATCATCATAAAGCCCGAAACATTTACTGAGGTTTTGGAAGACCATTTTGTTGTCAATTGCATATTCGAAGAACCGGAATCCAATTCGACGCCGTTGGATTTGGAGAGAACTTCATACACCCAGCGCGATGTCTCCATTCTAAAACCACTGGCCAACCGTTCTTTAATGGGAGTGAATAACCAGCCATGCTCTTTTGCTGCTTGCGCCAAATGCTCCGCCTTTTTTGTTTTGGAGCGATTCACGAATACAAATATGAGAATCACGACAACAACAGTAACCGCAATCACAATCATGCTAACCACAATATCATTCATTACCCGCCTCCATTAACCGTTTGGAATTTGGTTTAATTATCATTCAATTTTACTGAATTGCAATATCCATTCTGCCTGGATCAAGTCTATCGACTTGAGGTTTGATAATCTTCGATCAACCCAATTGTAAATAATTCCCGATTATTGATTGCCCCTTAGGCCAAATATGCAATAATTAATGTAAACCACCATTATCCAGGAGAAACCAATGGCAAATATCGATCGAACAAAACTAGCGCGAGCGTTGGAGAAAGAGTTGGAGGTATTTAACAAAAAACACCCCCGTTCATATGAAATGTACATCCGCGCTCAAAACAGCTTGCTGGCTGGTGTACCAATGAACTGGATGGTCCGTTGGGCAGGCGGATATCCAATTTTCGTGAAGGAAGCGCATGGTTCACACTTTACGTGTGTGGATGGAAATGATTATGTTGATTTTTGCCTGGGCGACACCGGAGCCATGACTGGCCACAGCCCCGCAGCTTCCATTTCCGCGATAAAAAGCCAAATGGATCACGGCATCACCTTCATGCTCCCCACCGAAGATTCCATTTGGGTGGGGGAAGAAATGCAAAGGCGATTCGGGCTAAAATACTGGCAAACCACCCTCACAGCCACAGATGCCAACCGCTTCATTTTGCGAATCGCCAGGCATATCACCCGCCGTCCTTATGTCCTGGTTTATAACTACTGCTATCACGGTTCTGTGGATGAGTCATTCTGCACGATCAACAATGGCGTTCCCGGTCCCCGACCCGGATCAGTTGGACCGCAAGTGAATCCAGCCACCACAACGCGAGTCATTGAGTGGAACAACCTCGCAGCGCTTGAATCTGCCCTGGCTCCTGGTGATATCGCCTGTGTTTTGGCAGAACCAGCCATGACGAACATCGGCATCATCCATCCAGACCCCGGATATCACGAGGCTTTGCGCGCTCTCACCAGAAAATATGGAACCTATCTGATCATAGATGAGACCCATACCATCTGCACTGGTCCTGGCGGGTATACGAAAGAGTACAACCTGGAACCTGATATGCTGACAATTGGAAAACCCATCGGTAGCGGCATCCCCGCGGGTGTTTATGGTTTTACCCAGGAAGTTGCGGACCGCATTGGTGAAACCACAACCATCGACGAGGCAGACGTGGGTGGAATAGGTGGTACTTTGGCAGGAAATGCGCTTTCGCTGGCAGCCATTAAGGCAACCCTGAGCAACGTCCTCACCGAGGATGCTTTCAAAGTAATGATCCCGCTGGCTATCCGCTGGGCGGAAGGTGTGAAAAATGTGATTGATGAATATCAACTCCCCTGGGTGGTGAACCGCCTCGGCTGTCGAGCCGAATACTGGTTCTGCGAACAAACTCCACGCAATGGCGGTGATGCCGAGGCTGCGGTCGATTTTGATCTTGATCGTTACATGCACCTTGCCGCTCTAAACCGCGGAATCCTGATGACCCCCTTCCATAATATGTCGCTGATGTCTCCTGCTACGACTAAAGCTGATGTAGATTACCACACCAAAATTTTCAGGGAAATGGTAGAAAATATTCTATAATTGAACTAAGTTGCTCAAGGCTGCTCCGAAACACCGGGGCAGCTTTTTATTAGGCTCCTTGGGATTCATGCTTAATTTAGTGAATGGTGGCAATAAGATGGCTGCTTTAAAACCAATTAATAATGAAATTATGGAAATGCTCTTAAAAAAGCTGGATAAAACAGTTGCAGAATTCATGCACATGTATCATGGTTTGGATGCCCCAGATGATCTAGTCAATACTGGTTGGACGGCAGCTCAAATCTTAAGACATGTCACATTCTGGCATGAAAGCTTTGCGCGCAACGTGCAGGATCTGGTGAGTGGCAGGAAACCAAAACCACTAAATGGTAAATATAGCGAGTTAACCCAATTGTGTTTCGATTCTTTAGGTGATCTACCGGATGAAGCGATTCTTGTCCGGCTTGATGCTGCCCAGAAAATAATTCGCGATAATATCCTGAATTCAATGCTGGGAATGATCCCTTACAAGGTTGGGTCAAGAGATTACTCGCCGGAAGAGCATTTGGGAGTTGTGGATGAACACATTCGAGGGCATTTTCATGACATTCAAAAATTGATGTGACCGTCAACAATGGGAAATGATATTGGATTGATTTGAAAATATAGCCCGTGAACTTAACAAACCCGGGCTACATCTGTTCAGTTCATTAAGTACAAATTAGATTCAAGGAGCGCCTGTGTCATAACAATTGTCATATTTATTTTTTGTATCCTAATTGTTTGGCTTCTTATCAAATATCCTTTCAATAATGCAAAAGCGCCAGAAGACTTCAGAAAGCTCATGCCCTTCTTTGCGATCAGCATCAACACTTACCAGGCATCCAATTAGCCTATGGATGGATGAAATATGCTTTTCTATCGCCGGACCAACCAGTGGTGGTTGTACTGTTATTCCCATTACGGGAATGTGTGATCAAAATGAAAAAGCAATCAATATCGTGATTGGAAGTTTACCAAATCATCTGGAAGGGCAAAAGGAGAATATTATGGGTGAATGGAATCGAACCACAAAAGAAATTGATATATCTCTATTGCGGATGGAAGTTAGCAATGCTATCAAAAACCATTCAGAATCATTCAATCTGGGTAACATTCTGGATAATGTGCAGATATGCATCGAGACAACCTCAGAGAAAAAGAAAAAGGGATTGTTCGGTGGTGGGGAAAAACCGGTGTGCACGTGCGTCGTCATTACTCCGGATTGGTTAGTAATTTATGTGCGCCAAAATGATTCTGATGGTGCAGTTTCCAGCGTTCCCATGGGGGATTTGGCGGCGGAAGATTACGCCAACAGCCCAATGTGCAAGTTGATGCCCGATTCCGGTGTACATATCACCGGCGCCTTCACCGGCAGGATTGGACAGCATGGGAGCCAGAGGACATCCCAATTTATCGGATTAGGTGAAGAACCTGCCGCCACTCGTTTCAAGGCGGTCTTGTTTGCAAAGGTGGAAAGAAATAAGAAAACATAAAATTCCCTCAGTCACCCACGCTTTCTGTTTTCATTCGTTATTAAATACAAAACCCCCGATATTCAAAATCAGGGGTTCTATATTTGGGATATTTATTTACTTCAAGGCATAAGTAACATTTACATCCACATTCAACTGAATTTGACCGGCTGAAACCGGAACGTTACTGCTTTCGGCCATACCGCCATCGCCCTTCAAAGAGGTCGGGCCATATGGCTGGCTGTATGAGGATACATTGATGTATTGCACTTCACCCAGCTTTGCGCCCGCAGCAGTTGCCAGTTCTTCTGCTTGAGCCCGGGCATTTTCCACTGCCGATTTTCTTGCTTCACTCATGGCAGCTTTGCGATCAGCGACATCAAATTGAATGCCATTGATATTGTTGGCGCCGGATTTGACAACTGTATCGAGGATTGCGCCAAGATTGTTCAAGTCGCGGACCGTGACATAGATGGAATTATCCACAACATATTTGATATCCAGCATCTCACCCTGGGGGCCATATTGCTGCTGCGGATACACATTGAAAGCAGTGGTTTGGATGTCTTTTCCTTCCACACCAAATTCTTTCAACGCATCGGCGACTTTCTGTGATTGCCCTGTGTTGCTGGCCAGCGCCTCCCCAACGTTCGCACCTTCGGTATGAACGCCGATATTGATATATACAATGTCGGGGGTCAGGTTGACCGAGCCGCTGCCCGTCACATTTAGTGTTCGCTGGGCAGGCTGATCGTTGGAGCTCGTGAATGGGTTCCCGGCAACTCCGCAAGCTGAAAGCAAACCGGCTGCTAGAAGTACTGTCAAAATTACAAGAATGGATTTTTTCATTTTTACCTTCTTCTCCAAAATGGATTAGTTGATTTCATAAGTGATATACACATCAACCGATACAACGAGTTGACCGCTTGAGATCGGCGCCGGCACTGCCTCCATTGCCCCTCCACCGCCACGCCCCATGCCATAATCTGCATAAACCGGGACTGGCTGATTATTTGAAGACAGGCTCAACGACATCACCTGGCCAACTTTTACACCTGCCGCTGCTGCCAGTTCATCAGCCTGCAATTTCGCATCGGCAATAGCTGCCAGCCTGGCTTCTTTTAACGCAGCTTCACGATCTGTTACATCAAAATTGATGCCATAGATATTATTTGCGCCCAGGTCAACCATTGTGGTAAGGACTTCACCAAGTTTGGTCAGGTCCCGCACCTTAATGTACACTGTGTTGTCCACAGAGTATTTCATGCCCAATAATTCACCCTGTGGGCCATATTGCTGATTTGGGTAAATGCTGAAGCTGGTGGTTTGAATATCACCCGGCTTTACACCGAATTCACCAAGCGCGTCCTTCACAGACTGGGCTTTGGCGTTGTTTTCGGTCAGCGCAACCGAAACATCTTCATTCTCGGTATGCACACCCACGTTGATCGTTGCCATATCCGGGGACAGGGTGATCTTTCCTGTTCCAGTTACAGAAACTGAGCGGGGATTATCCACTGATCCGCCGCCTGCTTTTGTGAATCCACTTAGCAGCAGTATCAGAATCAAACCCCCAGTAATAATTAGATATTTATTGTTTTTCATTTCTTCCTCCAGATATATTGTTACACTCTAGACGAAGTAATGCAATAAAAGTTCCAATGTCATAACAAGTTGGTTTGCCAGTTTTCAACTTGCATAATTTGATTCAATCCATTAAAATATAAAACAAATGTTCGGTATATTTTCCGGGGAGTACCATGCCAGTAAATTACCAGCAAATCCAATCCCAGATCATTGATTATGCTGCAAAAGCCAGTCAATGGCAGATTGATCTGCAAACGATCGGTCAGCAGGGAATTAAATTGCTCCATCTCGCCTCTGGTACACAGGTGGAGTTGAGGGATAAGGTGCTGAAAGCTGCCGGGAGCAATGTTAACCTTCGTTGCGCGCTACCTACCAGCGAAAAAATGAATATGGTGTTCCCTCTGCCTGTGGTTACCTCAGCAAAAACGGTGATCGCTGCGGATGGATCGCAGATTATCCCCAGCAGGCATCGGCAGGTGGAATTTGGCGTGATCAATATCAGCACAGTATCCATGCAGGCCGGGAGCGGTTTCGCGCCTGTGATCACTGTCGATAGCGACTTATTGGATTTGGATCTGCTCCACCAGGAAGGCAGCCTGGCCAGTGAGGGCTATATTGCCCTCCTGCGGGATGTTGCCGAGCGAAGGGTACTGGTACGAGAATCTAGCAAAGGTCCACAACCTGTTGTCACTCTGACTGATGGCGGAATGGAGCTTTACAGGGAACCGAAGATCACAGCTGCCTATACTGAAAAGCTGCATGAGTATCTGGCGGTACTGGAGGAGTTGAAAAACACCGGTGCTATCACTGCCGCTTATGTGGACAAACCCGGCAGCGGACTGGTGATGCAAATGCTCGATCTTGCCGCTGCGCCGGCAGATGTAGTTCGTGGAACTGACCGTTTTCGCGGCTATCCAGACCGGTTGCTGTTTGCAACCATCCTTTTGAACCCGGGCGACCGGTCAGCGCTATTCCAGATCAAATCACCCACAGCCGATCCTTTTACAGATGAACTCACCCTCCACTTCTTTTATATCAATGTCAGTAAGAACTTAGAGCCGGATATTGTGAGAGTGGAAGTTCCCGCCTGGGTAGCAAACGATCATCACAAAATGGATCTTCTGCAAGCATGCCTGACAGAGCAAGCCTGGCTGCTGGCGAACCCTTACCCTTATGTTCTGCACCGAGCCCACGAAGAAGCAGTGGTTTCCTATGAAGAAAGCGGCCGCCTGGAAGACATGATCATTGGCCAGCTCATTAAAAATGGCATGAAGATCGGACGAAAATCGAACAAGCAGGCTCACAAAGATCTGGCAGGAAAGCGGAGGTATTAAGAATGAAATCTATTGAGATCGGGAAATTGTTACGGGCGGGTACCACAGGATTTGTTTTCGGCTGCCGGATAAACCAGTTGGAAGCGCCCTCTTTCGCGGCGCTGGTCTCTGCTGATCTGGGAAACAATACCCGGGTATTTGGCATCATCACCGACATCCACATCGATGACGACGGCCTGGTTCGCCAGCTTGTGACAACGGAAAACACAGCCCCTGAGGTGATCGCCGATAACCGCGTGAATCGCAACATCCCTGTTGAGATCAGCGTTCTGGCCGTTGGCCATGAGCAGAATGGCGCCATTTCTCATTTGCTGCCGCCCCGACCGCCTCTTTCTTTAGACACCGTCTTTCTATGCGGAGACGAGGAGATTACAGCCTTCACCAGCCTGGTAAGGTTCGGGTACCTTCGGCATATCCTGAATAATAAAGACCTGCCCACCGCGGAGTTGATCGCCTGTCACCTTAAACAGGCGCAATCTGCACATGTGAACACAGGAACGCCGGATTGGATCCAACAGGCTTCGCAGGAGTTGATCACATTATTACGGGATGATTACCCGCTCTTGATGAATGTCCTGGGCGCCATTGCCGATATTGAAGTGAGATTATAGGAGGGGTATGGAGAACGAGAATATATCCTCAACGGATTCAATAGGTTACATTGTTGGCGGTGGATTAAAAGCCAACTTGAACGTACGTCTGACAGTGCCACCTGAAATGGTCCAGGAGGGCGCCTTTGTGATGGTGGATAGTGGCCAGTGGCGGTATTATGGTCTTGTAACGGATATATTGTTGGGCGCTACCGATCCGAGATTTGCAGATGAACAGTCCGGGAAACGGTTTCCACCCCACATAGCCAACCTGCTGCATGGCCAGACGCTTTACACCAATCTGGAAGTGATGCCGTCTCTGATGCTGGATCGCGGTCCCGTGCCCGGTTCCATTGACTATGATCGCTGGTCGTTGGAGAACCCTGAGGAGAGTCGTCATCCCATTCCAGTGAAAACCGTGCCGAGCCATCACTCCCAGGTTAACATGGCGCAGGAGGGCGATATTGCCGAGATCTTCGGGAAGGAAGGCAGGGATGGCTTCTTTCGCATTGGGGCCACGCGTGAACAGGGACATGCGGTCTGCATCAATTTGAATAAGCTTGTTCAGCGTTCTTCAGGCATTTTCGGCGCGACTGGCACAGGCAAAAGTTTTCTGACGCGTATCATCCTGGCGGGTCTGATCAAACACGACCAAGCTTCGGTGTTGATCTTTGATATGCACAGCGAGTATGGCCCAGATGATACCTCCTCGGATACCGGTCAGGTGGTTCCCGGATTGAGGTCAAAATTTTCGTCAAAAGTACGCATGGTCGGCCTCGGCAAAGGTACGATGGTGCGTGGGCAGCAGCCGGATTACAACCTGGAGATAGCCGAATCTGACATTCAGCCAGGTGACATTGAGATGCTTTCGCGAGAGTTGAATCTCAAGGAAACCACGCCAACCACCCTCGAAGCGCTGGTTGCCACATTCCGCGGGAAATGGTTCACTGAGTTCAAGAAAATGCGGGCTGGTGCGATGGAAGTTGATGAGGACGGCAAAAAATTTCCTGCAGAAGACAGCGTGGCTGCATGGGCAAACCAGGAAGGCGTCAATGTGATGGCCGCCGAAGGTCTGCGTAGTAAACTGGGACGGCTTTTCAACCGGCCTTATATAGTGGAAAATCCCTCCACGAATACCCTGGCTGAGATCATCAAGCACCTCGAAGCAGGGCAGCATGTTGTGTTGACTTTTGGAGAGAACGAGAAGGATCTTGATTACCTGCTCGTGACCAACCTGCTTACCCGAAAGATACGGGAAGCCTGGGAGGAAAAGACCAACCAATTCCGATCGAGCGGGAAGGAAGAGCCGCGGCCATTGGTCATCGCGGTTGAGGAAGCTCACCGTCTATTAAACCGGGAAATGGCTTCGCAGACTTCCTTTAGCCAGATCGCACGCGAAATGCGCAAATATTACGTTACATTGCTCATCATCGACCAGCGCCCATCACAGATCTATGATGAGGTCATGTCACAGTTGGGAACACGCATCTCTGGCTGGCTGGGTGATGAGAATGATATTTCCGCTGTCCTTTCTGGTTTGGCCGGGCGCGATTCATTGCGCGGGATGCTGGCGCGCCTGCAACCGAAGGAAGAAGTGCTGCTGCTTGGTTGGGGGGTTCCCATGCCCATCCCAGTCAAGTCCCGGCGGTATGATGAGTCGTTCTGGAAAGAACTTCTTGGCAGGGGCGTAAAGGATAAATCAGAAGATGAATTGATGAAAGGGCTGGGTTTCTAAGTATATTCCCTGGTGCGGATCAGGGAAACAGTAATCAATGATTACGCTGTGACGAAACCGTGTAGTAAGAATAAATCCCTTTGGCAGCATCATGCATTGAGATTATTTGTGCGGCCGGATATCTTAATGCATTCATTCTCAATTACGTTCGCTCTATGCTACAATATCCACTCGAGGTAAATTATGACTGAAATTCCCATCCTGGTGGCCGTTGCCTGGCCATACGCCAATGCCGAAATACATGTCGGCAACCTGACCGGTTCTTATCTGCCAGCAGATATCTTCGCACGCTACCAGCGCCTGCGTGGACGAAAAGTGCTCATGGTATCAGGTTCCGACTCACATGGAACACCCATTACCATTCGGGCAGATGCAGAAGGCACCACTCCTTACGAAGCATACCAACGTTTTCATAACGGTTTTATTGAGGTATTTCAGAAACTGGGTTTGACCTACGACCTGTTTACAAGCACGCACACGTCCAACCATTTTGATATTTCGCAAAAGATATTCCTGGCACTTAAAAACCAGGGTTATCTTTTTACCAGCAAGACCAGGCAATGGTATGCCCCCAGCCAGGAACGATTCCTGCCGGACCGATATGTGGAAGGCACCTGTTACATCTGCGGTGACAACAACGCACGGTCAGACCAGTGCGATGTGTGCGGCAACCTGCTGGAAGCTGACCAGTTGTTAAATCCACGTTCCAAAGTGGATGGATCGACGCCCGAGCTGCGTGAAACCGAACATTACTACCTGGATCTGGGTAAATTGCAGCCCAATGTCGTGGATTTTCTGAAGCAAAGACAGGATTACTGGCGGCCGAATGTATTGCGCCAATCGCTGGGCCAGATCGAAGCAAATGCGCTCCGGGGACGCGCGATCACCCGCGACCTCGATTGGGGCATTCCGGTGCCATTGGATGGTTGGAACGGTAAATGCCTGTATGTCTGGTTTGAAGCGGTTATTGGATATCTGTCTGCAACGATCGAATGGGCAAAGTTGGGGGTGGATGACAAAAGCTGGCACGATTGGTGGTACAACCCCGCCTCAAAAAGCTATTACTTCATTGGCAAAGATAACATTCCATTCCACGCAGTGATCTGGCCAGCCCAGCTTTCAGGTTGTGGAGATGAATTTTCAAAATTGATGGGAGATGCTCCCCATGCACTTAACCTGCCATTCAATGTGCCCGCCAATGAGTTCATGAATCTGGAATCGCAAAAGATTTCCGGCAGCCACAATTGGGCTGTCTGGGCGAACGATTTTCTGACCCGTTATGATCCGGATGCCTTACGCTATTACCTTACCGTGAACATGCCCGAATCCAAAGATACAGATTGGGATTGGGAGGATTTCTTCCACCGCAATAACGACGAGCTGGTCGCCACCTGGGGCAACCTGGTTAATCGCGTCCTTTCATTTACATACAAGCATTGGGAAGGTGTGCTTCCTGATCCCGGTGAATTAAGACCCGCTGACCTGCAACTTTTGGATACGGTGGATAAAGGTTTTGAGACCGTCGCTGACTATATGGAAGACGTTCACTTGAGAGCTGCGCTTGGCGAAGCCATGCGTCTTGCCTCCGAAGTGAACAAATACCTGGATACGAACGCTCCCTGGTTCGAGATCAAGACAGATAAACCAGCGGCAGCAAAATCAGTTTATACTGCCATCCGTGCCATAGATTCGATCAAGATCATGCTCGCGCCTTTTATTCCATTTACCTGTGAGAAGCTGCATACCTTCCTGGGGTATGATTCTCCATTATTTGGCACACAGTACGTTCAGAAGATAAATGATGAGCAGGGTGAGCACAATGCTTTGAGGTATGATCCATCCAACGCCAGTGGCACCTGGAAACCGGGGGCACTTTCCGCCGGGCAATCACTGCGACAGCCCGGACCGTTATTTAGAAAACTGGAACCTGAGATCATCGAGCAGGAGCGTGCCCGCCTCGGGACGAAGTAGAATAATCTCACCAAAAAAATATAAAATAGTGCAGGAATTATTCTTTCCAGGCATTCATGTGGCCTGCCATCTGCGGTGGTAACGATGAGGTAATTCTCTCTGCTTTAATGTCTATTCATTGACACAAGAAACTTCTCGAAAACATCTACCAGCTCTTCCGGTTTCTCCAATGGCAATAAATGTCCTGCATCCAGAACTTCATATTTCGCGTCCGGGATCGACTTTGCAAGCCGGCGGGAAAGTGCAGGAGGTATAAAGCGATCCTGGCTGCCGGTGCAAACTAGGGATGGAATGCGGACGTTCGGGCATTCTTCCTCAAGGTTGAAATTCAAACAGGCATACAGATCGCCAAAAAGGATCCCTTGCCTGGTATTCTGTAGCGCCATCCTGGTTTGCTCCACCCATTTTTGACCACCCGCAGGGGATTTGAGCCTTTCACACAACCAGTTGATGGTATTTTCGCGGGAATTGGGATTGGATAAGCCATATACAACATCCTCCGGGATGGTGCAGATCGCTGCGCTTGAGACAACTATCAAACCGGAAATTCGCTCTGGAGCCATCAGCGCAGCCTGTAGTGCAATTGCTCCTCCCATGGAATGACCGGCCAGAATCACCCCTGGCAGCTTCAATGCATGCATAAAATCGAGCACATCCCGGGCATAATCCAAAATGGATTGCCTGCCAGTACCTTTGGATTTTCCATGGCCAGATAAGTCCGGGGCAATGACTTTCATGCCTGGCAGCCGGCGCAAGTTGGAATGCCAACCTAAATGGCTGCCGCCTGCACCGTGGATCAATACCAGCGGGGTCGAAGATTTCGGAGAATTTTCACTCAGGGAGTAATATATCCCATTATCAACTGGCATTTCTGCCTCCGGGAAGCCGGCGTTTGATGGCTGATATCACAAGGCCAATCTCTTCTACTTTGAGGATGAATAACACAGCCAGATAAATGCCACCACCAACTATAATGGCAGTCAGGGATTGAATGAGGACACTTTGTTCAACCAGGATTATCAGCAATATGGCGATGGATGCAGCCATGAACAGAACGCCCGCCAGCCCCTGCCAGACTGCATTGATGATCTGGCTACCTGCGATACCTGATAATTTTCTACGAATGAGAATGATCAAACCCACCATTTCGAGAGCGGTGGCTGTGGAATTGGCCAACGCCAAACCACCGTGCGGCATCCATCCGATCAAAGAAAACAGCCAGATGAACAAAAAGCTGAGAGCAATATTCAGGCTCATCGCAATCGCGCCGATGAATACTGGTGTGCGGGTGTCGTGCAGCGCATAAAAAGCGCGAGCCAGTATTTCGACCACAGAATGTCCAACCAGACCTGCGGCATACCATAACAGCGCCCAGGCAACCAATTCAGTGGAATGTGCTGTGAACTCGCCGCGTTGATATAGCAAGGCAACGATCGGTTTACGAATAAGCATCAAGCCCACTGCGGCGGGCATGGATAACAACAGAACGCCTCGCAATGATGCTGCGAGCGAGGCCTGCATTTCGTCTAATTTCCCCAGCGCAACCTGTGCCGAAAATGTGGGCATGGCCGCGATGGCGATGGATTGAGCGATGGCAGCCTGGGGCATTAACATCAACTGGAACGCATATACGATCCCGTTCAGGCTGCCTGCAGGTTGAAATGATGCTAATAAAGTATTCACCCAGAAGTTAAGTTGGACGATAGCCGCACCAAAAAGACGCGGCAGCATCAGGCGCCCAACCTGCCGAACCAGCTTGTTTTCCAATCCCAGTGTGAATGAATAAACCCCATCCAGCTTGAGCAAAGTCGGCGCCTGGAGCAGTAAGTGTAGTCCTGCGCCTATGACAGCGCCCCAGGCCAGACCAAAAATCCCCATTCCCGGGCTGAGAACCAGCACACCGAGGATCATGCCAGACGCGTACATGGCCGGGGTTAATGCGGGGATCAGGAACTTTTGATGGGAGTTTAGAATTCCCATGATCAGGCCGCTGATACCGAAGATCACTACAGATGGCAGGAGCACGCGCAGTAACTTTATTGTGAGAAGTTGTTTTTGAGGATCGAACCCGGGGGCGAGCAGCCGTTGGACGATCAGCGGGGCAAATACTGCTGCGACGATGGCCGTCACTATGAGAATTCCAAGTAATAAGTTCACAATTGAACTTGCCAGTCTCCACGCGCCGCGTTTATCATCTTTCGCCAGCAAGCCTGTAAATGTCGGGACAAAAGCTGAAGCTAAAGCGCCGCCGGCGGTCAGGTTGAACAATACCTCTGCCACCCGATTTGCGGCATTGAAGGCCTCAATATCAGAGCCGGTTCCGAATGCATGCGCAATAACGATCTGCCTTGCCAATCCGATCAGATTGCTGATGATAAAAGCCAGCATCACTGTGCTGGCTGCCCGTGCGATTTGACGATTGGCTGTCTGATTCATGCTGTCATTATAATATTGAATCACATAAGAAAATATATAAAAAGAGCCGGATCACCCGATCCGGCTCTACATGAGATTGAAATATTAACTCTCAGGTTCTGCATAAAGATACTCGAACTCCACTTTAGCGCCTTTGAGGTCAAATGTAGATACACTTACTCCGATCTGTCCTTCGGTAAAGTCGCGATCGGTTGCCTCGCCAACGCGGTTCTCATTTACCCAGAAAGTAAGGTTGTTGCCAACACAGGAAGCCTGAAGTAAATTCGGGTCTTTCTGAACATTGATATACTTTGAGCCGCCTTCTTCGAGGATGGTGAAATTGCCATTATCATTTTTCCAAATCTGCCAGTAACCACCACTGGTGATGCTGAATTCATACCAGCCGACATCAGTTGCCCGGCAGATCACACTCACATTCATACGGTTGGGTCCACCAATCTTTGTTTCGACAGTTTCCACATATACATCGGATGTCCAGAAATTATCATTAAAAAGGTATGTAGACGTATTGGTCGTATTGATTTCCATATATACCCGACCAGGCTTCTGGCTGATCATGTAACTGGATTCGTCCCCGAAGACGAGGGTGCTCCAGCCATCCTGGGAAATATCTCCATCAAATTCATCATGTAAAACTCCAGTAGTGGTGCCGCCATTTGAAGTAGTTCCTGAATTTGTTGATGAGGTGCCGGTGTTCAAACCTGCGAAACCGGTGGATTCGATCTTATCGCCATTTAATGTGCCTTCCAAAATCTCATCTGTTGCTGGACGGTAAACCATTACCTTCAATGGGTCGTTTTCGCGATGTCCACGTAGGATATCGCAGTAATCCTTCATGGTGCCATCGGTACCAATGAGGATGGTTTCCACTTCATGGATGATATCGCCCGGTTCGATTCCGGCTTTATCGGCAATGCCGCCGGTGGTGGTCGATTCCACCCAGATACCCGGGTATTCACCATTGGGGCCAAAGACGATCGCTGAGCCGGCGAGACCGACTGAAGCAACATTTTGCTCATCCTGTAGTTTTTTCACGATGGGAATGGCAAGCTCACCGGGGATGGCAAATTGCTGGTCCACAGAAGCGCGCGACATATAATTGACGCCGACTACCTGGCCGTCCTGTGTGACAAGTGGTCCACCAGAATTGCCGCCATTGATCTTGGCATCATGCCCGTAAATATAATCCAGCGAAGCCCAGTATGTTTGTCCATCTGCATTCACCTTGGAGACGATGCCCTTGGTCAGATTGTATTCCGGTTCGACGAGCGGGAACCCTGATGCATACACATCCAAACCGGTTTTGACGCTGCCATCGTACCATTCAAGGTAGGGGAAATCACTCCCTTGCACCTGAACTACCGCCAGGTCGGCACATTCAGAGGTACCCAGGACAGTTATGCTCCTTGGTTTGCTCTCGCCATTCACATAGGCTTTCAAAAGCGCTGCCCCGGCTACTACATGGTTGTTGGTGACGCCAATTCCTGAAGAATCAATGAAAAAGCCTGTGCCGCCCCATTCGGCATTTAGCTGCTCGCCATTTTCGACGTCATTTATAGTGCCAGTTCCGATGATCTGGAATACGGCTGCCTGGACATCATCAATGTTATTCACGGCTTTTCCTGCCGGTGCAGACGGTCCGTCTGGTACAGAGGGATCACCAGACTGAGGCTTTTCTGGCACACTGGTTTCAGTCGGCCCTGAGTTGAGGCAAGCTGTTCCCACCAATACCACTAATAATCCAAAGAACACAAAGGGTTTCAATACGCGATATATCATGTAACTCTCCTATGAATTTATAAAATAGTTATATTCCATCTGCTAATAATTATAATAATAGTTCTTATAGAAGCAATCAAATCATCCTATTTGTATCAACATTGGTGGAAAGGGATTTTAGCGGTTGGTATCACCATAATTTATTCGGTATCACCTCAAGGCTACCGGGCATATCTCGGGTTGGATTTAAACAATGAATCTATTAATTTGCGAAAGAAGAGCGGCGAAAAATCTTCGCCGCTCTAAAACATTTAATGTGAATTATTGTAATTCTGCGTAATAATTCTCAAAATCAACCACCGACCCATAGATATCAAAATCATAAACACCTAAACCCGTTTGACCTTCGGCATAGTCGCGGTCGGTGACAGTGGCAACTTCTTCTCCGTTGATTATAAAGGTCAGATCACTCCCGATACACTGCGCCTCAAGCACATTGGTTGCGGACTGTAGCTTGATATACTTCGATGCGGCGCGCTTTAAAGTGTAATAATAACCATTATCTCCAGCGTTTGGGTCCCACTTCCAAATTTGATAGTAGCCGCCGGATTCTATGCTGAATTCATACCAGCCTTTGTCAGATTTGCGGCATATCAGGCTGACATTCATACGGTTGGGTCCTGCAACTTTAGCTTCAGTAGTTCCAAGGATGACATCTGCACCGCTTAGATTTTGATTGAACGCATAGACACCTGTACGGACGGTATCCACCTTGATCTGCATCCGGCCGGGCTTTTGAATAACAGATCCGCTGGCCTTAGGATTATATAAATCGAATAGAACGGTGTACCAGCCTTCCATGGTTATGTCGCCGTCAAACTCGGTGTTTATGCTATTGGTTCCGCCTGAAGTTTCGGTATTACCTGTATTACTGGATGAATTATTATTCCCGCCCACGAGACCGGCAAAACCGGTAGTTTCAAGTTTGTCGCCATTCAATGAACCTTCAAGGATCTCATCCGTGGAGGGGCGATAAACCATTACCTTTAATTGATCACCTTCGTGATGCCCAAGAAGAATATCGCAATAGTCTTTCATGGTGCCATCGGTGGCAATGAGGATGGTTTCAACTTCATGGATGATATCGCCTGGTTTGATCCCGGCTTTATCGGCAACGCCGCCGGTAGTGGTTGATTCTGCCCAAATGCCAGGGTACTCACCGTTGGGTCCAAAGACGATCGCTGAGCCGGCGAGACCGACTGATGCTACATTTTGCTCATCCTGTAATTTTTCCACGATGGGAATGGCAAGTTCGCCGGGTATGGCAAATTGCTGGTCCACAGAAGCGCGAGACATATAATTGACGCCGACTACCTGGCCGTCCTGTGTGACAAGTGGTCCACCAGAATTGCCGCCATTGATCTTGGCATCATGACCGTAAATATAGTCCAGCGAAGCCCAATAAGTCTGCCCATCTGCATTCACCTTGGAGACAATGCCCTTGGTCAGATTGTATTCCGGTTCAACGAGCGGGAACCCTGCTGCATACACATCCAATCCGGTTCTGACAGTGCCGTTATACCATTCAAGGTAGGGGAAATCACTACCTTGCACCTGAACTACCGCCAGGTCGGCACATTCAGAGGTACCCAGGACAGTTATGGTCCTCGGTTTGCTCTCCCCGTTCACATAGGCTTTTAAAAGGGCTGCGCCGGCGACGACATGATTGTTTGTGACACCAATTCCTGAAGAATCAATGAAAAAGCCGGTGCCGCCCCATTCGGCGTTAAGTTGTTCTCCATTTTCAACGTCATTAATTGTCCCAGTGCCGATGATCTGAAATACAGCGCCCCTCACATCATCAATGTTATTCACTGCATTTCCTGCTGCTGCAGACGGTACGTCTGGAATAGCGGTATCACTGACTTGTGGCTTTTCTGGCACACTGGTTTCAGTCGCCCCGGTGTTGAGGCATGCTGTTCCCACCAATACCACTAATAATCCAAGAAAAATGAATGGCTTCAATACCCGCAATAACATACAAGCCTCCTCTCAAATAATGCCCACTTAAGTTAACTTAGTATATTCAAATTATCGCAGAAATCCAAATGCATTAGGCCTTTTTGAATAATTCAAAAAACGAGAAACTTTCAAGATTTCCGGTCATTATTATTCAAGTTGCAGTTAATATCGTAATATGGCCGCTATCTTCCCCGCCTCATTTAATTCCTGGTTATCATGAACAATTTCCACATCTCCGCCGGATTGCAAAACCAGGCGGACAGCCAGGTCAACCACATCCAGTATCTTTTTCGTATTGGCGTTGCAAACCGGGCAGGAATCATCAGGTTTTCCGGTGAGAAATCCGCAATCAGGGCAGTGCGAGCCGGTGGAAAAGAAGCCTTCCTCAACGAGCAGGGTTTGCACTCTGTGAGCGCTTACAGCTTTAAGTGTGTCTTCCAGCCCCACACTGCCATTACTGTCTTTGGCGGCAGCAGTGATGGCAGATTCAATTAATTTTGCCTCACGCGCTTTCTCTGCTTCCAACCCTATATGGTAGGCTTTATCACGCACCTCATTTTCAGTGGCTGTCATGGCAAGTTGGAAAGTGCCTACTACCAGGCTTTGCCAGGTTTTTGATAGGAAAGATTTGAAAATGGCGATGTTTTCTTCGGTTCCACCGATCACAACTCTACGGACATGATACGTTTCAAAGAAATTTGCCGCAAAACTGGCTGCCTCTTTCATATTACGGTCTTCCAATTCATCTTCATAACCGGTTCTACCGGCTGTTCCTCCACGTCTTCCGGGAACGGAGGATGCCCCCCCTCTTTTAACGTGTTTTATATCCTCGCCCAGGTAGCCTTCCTGTTCTTCCAGTACTCCCAGGGCGAAATGGAAGATCCTTGCGCCTTGTTTATCTACTAATGCCACACCATATCCGCCAAAAGCATCCCACAGGTCGGCCAGCGGTTTAATATGGGGGTGATCGCTTACCCTAACCCGGCTGCGAACAGGCACTGCGAGGGGATAGGCTCTAAAAAAATCTTGATCCATACATGAAAATACTGCTACACTCCGCCCGGACCAGCCATATTCATGACTGAAATACTGTTCAATACGCTCAATATCCTTTGGCGCATCCACCTCCTTAAGCATGTTTCGTAAACGCAACCTATAGGCATCGGCATTGCCTTCGGCAGGTTCGGTGTTCAGGTAGAGACTCAATAATGGCTTGCCCGCTGAATAATTCAATATTTCCCGCAAGTCTTTCTCGGTCAACATATATACCTCCTGATATTTGGTTAATTTGACTTTTGCTTAAGGGCGCGAACCTAACGTTAAGGTTATATCCATCTCCTTCCCATCGCGAACAACGGTCATTTTGACCGAATCGCCGGGGGACTTGAAATTGATCAAATACTTTAACATATCCCCGAAAGTGAGTATTGTTTGATCATCAATGGCGATGATCAGGTCACCTCCTTTGAACAAACCCTGGATATCGGTTTGTTTTGTGCCAGCTTGTAAACCCGCTTTGTCAGAGGGTCCGCCCGGAACCAGATCGACGACATATGCGCCAACTGAACGGTCCAAGCCTAAAGCTTTTTGAGCTGTCAGGCTGATATCCGGCAAGCTGGAAAGTCCCAGGTACGGATAATCATACTTGCCATTAGCGATCAATTCGGGCACGACCTTTTTAACAATGTTGATTGAGATGGCAAAGCCGATGCCGATATTTCCCGGTTCACCACCTATTGTGGTGTTCCCGGAAGTGCGGATCGCTCGATTGATGGCAATAACTTCTCCGTTGAGATTAAGTAATGGCCCGCCTGAATTTCCAGGGTTGATCGCAGCATCTGTCTGGATGAGGTCTCCGGCTGTATAGAGGGAACCTTCTGGTGAAGTGTGAGCTGAGTCAAGTGTGCGGCCGAGGGCGGATATGATCCCCATCGTCATGGTACTGCTCAGACCAAAGGGGTTGCCAATGGCAACCACGGTCTGGCCAACTTTCACCTGGTCAGAATCACCCAATCTTAATGGGAACAATTCGGAAGCCGGGGCGTCTGCCTTGATGACTGCAATATCCGAATCTGTGTCAGACCCTATCACCGTGGCTGTCGTCTTATAGCCGGAGGGGAAGTCCACTTCGAGGTCTGTGGCGCCTTCTACGACATGGAAATTCGTAATAATATAGCCCTGATCGTTATAAACAAAACCGGATCCCAACCCCCCGCCGGTAGCGGTGTTCACCTGGATGGCAACCACACCCGGGCTGACGCTGTTATATAAGTTGACCAGCATATCCTGCGAGCTATCCAAAACGATAGTTTGAGGAACAGTTTGTACTGATGCTTCAACCATGGGTGTGGGTGCAATAAGTACAGCCGTTGGTGAACTCAAACTCGTTTGGGTAAAGACAGGCGACGCACATGCAAGAATACTTATTGTGATAACCAATACCGGTAAAAATAACTTTAACTTCTTCATTGCAAACCCTTTCATAAATCCTGGCTGGATTTAGTCCTTCCTTCCAGCTAATTTTCTAAATGTCTCATGTTCACTATCTGTCAGGCTGCGAGGGATCAACACTTTTACCCTGGCATACAGATCGCCCGCTTTGGATGGATCTTTCAGGTGAGGCATTCCTCTTCCAGCCAGACGGAAAGATTGCCCGGGCTGTGTGCCAGCGGGAATGGTCAGAGTGACATTTCCGCCAGGAGTAACAACCGCTGCATGCCCGCCCAAAATGGCTGTATATACATCCACATTGACTTCCGTGTAAAGGTCATTGTCTTTGCGCTCGTACTGGTTATCTTGAACCACTTCAATGACGAGGAACAGATCAGATGTCATGGCCGGTCCGGCTGCCCCGCCTGGCACACGGATTCTAGTGCCGGTTTTGGCGCCTCGTGGAATTTTCACTTCCAGGCGCTTGTTGCCGATTTGCACCATGCGGGTCGTACCTTTATAAGCTTCCAAAAATGAGATGGATACGGGTTGATTTACTGGTTGCTGTGCAGTCCTTGTTGGTCCGCGTCGCATCTGGTTGACATCCCCTCCCATTTCCCCAAAAATGGTCCGGAAGAAATCTGAAAATCCTCCGCCAAACATACTACCGAGATCATCCACATCCACCCGGCGCGCATTTGGATTCTGGCGGCCGCCAGCGTACCATTGCTCCCAGTTGAAACCATTCGGGTTGCCGCCGTTTTGCTGGTAGCTGAAGTAAGAATCACCCAACTGGTCGTAACGCGATTTTTTCTGCGGATCACTTAAGACTTGATAAGCTTCGTTCAAATCCTTAAATTTATCTTCCGACTGTTTGTCGCCAGGGTTTTGATCCGGATGATATTTCATGGCCAGTTTTCGGTAAGCCTTCTTGATGTCCTGCTCCGATGCACTGCGTTCAACGCCGAGTGTTTTGTAATAATCTTTATAATCCATAGTTACTTTAATTATGAACCCACTGCCGATTAAGTCAAGGGGACACTATACACATCTAATACACTTCTAATAGATTCTTTAGCTAGAATTAATAATCCACATTTTTCTAATAGATTTGTCCAGTGTGAAATAAACTCCACGAAATTTACGGCCAAAGCGTGTAAGGCAGAGACTGGCAACCAGGGCAGGTGACCCAACCAGCTGGTGCCGGTGACCTTGTTATTGATTTGGCTTTCACGAGATTGATCGTTGAGTTTTCAGTTTCGGGAACTGTTAGGAAAGAATTGGTTTATATTGTGAAAGATAAAGCAATATTATTTGTGATCGCTCATGCAACCGGCCTTGACGATTTGGATAGTAAAATTCCGGAGTTTGACCTTAGTGCTTCTACATCCTTAATTATTGAGTGATGGGTTTTGTATAATTAATTTTGAGGTTGGCCAGTTTTTGGCGAGCTAAAACGCATTGTCAAAAAGTGAAAATGGATTTCTAGTATCCCTGTGTCATTTTGTGTGTTATTTCAAGATGAAATAAAAAATAATTACGAAAGGGGTAACGATGTCAGAAAAACAATCCAGACAAATATTGAAAGAATTATTTCAAAGTGCCGGAATAGCGATAAATGGCTCAAATCCTTGGGATATCACTATTAATGATGGCAGATTCTATGACCGTGTTCTTCATCAGCCGCATCTTGCCCTTGGAGAAGGATATATGGATGGCTGGTGGGATTGCCCCGCCATTGACCAGTTCATTACCCGCGCCCTGACCGCTAGGCTTGATAAAAAAGTGATGGGAAACTGGCGCATCCAGTGGCACATATTGAGGGCAAAATTATTGAACCTGCAAAGCTCCGCCCGTGCTTATGAAGTGGGGGAACAGCATTACGATCTTGGAAATGACCTCTATCAGGCCATGCTGGATAAACGCCTGAATTACACATGCGCCTATTGGAAGGATGCAAAAAACCTGGATGAGGCCCAGGAAGCAAAATTGGACCTCGTTTGCCGTAAGCTTGACCTCCAAACTGGAATGACCGTGCTGGAGCTTGGCTGTGGCTGGGGCAGCTTTGCAAAATATGCTGCAGAAAAATACAATGTAAATGTGGTGGGTGTAACGGTTTCAAAAGAGCAGGTTGCCCTGGGCATGGAGCTTTGCAAAGGTCTGCCGGTGGAGCTGCGGCTGCAAGATTACCGTGAAGTTCAGGGCAAATTTGATCGGGTCATTTCCATCGGTGTAATGGAACATGTGGGGTACAAGAACTATCGCACCTACATGGAGGTTACCGAACGTTGTCTCAAAGAAGGCGGCATTGGTTTTGTTCATACCATTGGTGGTAACACAAACTCAGCGTTGGCAGATCAATTCACCAACAAATACATCTTTCCCAACGGCATGCTGCCTTCCATGCAGCAGCTAAGCTCTGCGATGGCCGGACTTTTTGTCATGGAAGATTGGCACAACATCGGTCCCAGTTATGATCCCACTCTGATGGCCTGGCATCATAATTTTGAGGCTGCCTGGCCGGAATTGAAAAAGAAATATTCCGAGCGTTTCCGCAAGATGTGGAATTACTACCTTTTAGGCAGCGCTGGTGCATTCCGCTCACGCAGCCAACAGCTCTGGCAGATCGTTTTTACCCGTCCAGGCACATCACAGCCTGATTGTCGAAAGGTGTGATGGTGCTTCAAAAGGATGTGGTTATTGTTGGAGGTGGCCCTGCCGGCTCGGCCTGCGCCAGACGGCTGCAGAACTCCGGTCTGGATTGCTTGATCCTGGATAAGCAAGTGTTTCCACGGTTTAAACCATGCGCCGGCTGGATCACGCCGCAAGTGTTGCTGGATGCCGGTCTCGACCCGCAGGCATATCCGCACAGTTTCACCACTTTCAATTCTTTTCATATATCCATCAAGGGCTTTGCTTTCAAACTACCCACCCATCAATATGCCATTCGACGGATCGAATTTGATCAGTGGCTGCTGGAACGGTCCGGGGTTCCGTTTTTACTACATAATGTCAGGGAAATCGCTCCAACTGATGGCGGATTTATAATCGACGGCGAGATCCGTACCCGTTTTCTGGTTGGAGCCGGTGGAACTTACTGTCCGGTTAAAAAACTGGTCTTCCAGGATGAAGAACTGCATCAGCCTGGGGACCAGATCGTTGCGATGGAGGAGGAATTTCTCTACCCCTTCCAGGATTCACGCTGTCATCTATGGTTTTTCGAAAATGGGCTGCCCGGCTATGCCTGGTATGTACCTAAATCTGGCGGTTATGTGAATGTCGGCATCGGCGGAAAAGCGCTGGCGCTGAAAAACAGCGGGGATTCCATCCGCCGGCATTGGGATCTCGTTACGTCAAAGTTGGAAGATCTGGGTCTTGTGAAGGATCATGCTTACAAGCCGGAAGCGCACACTTATTATTTGCGGCATGCACTAAACAAACAACGCATCGGTAATGCTTACCTGGTCGGAGACTCGGCGGGGTTGGCAACACCTGACATGGGCGAGGGGATCGGTGCGGCGATCCGCAGCGGCATTCTGGCAGCAGAGTCGATCATCAACAACAGTCAGTATGATCTCAGAACCACCCCCCGGTTGTCGTTCTGGTCAATACTTTTCGCCAGATAACTTTTCCAGCCGGCAATTAACTGGCTGGTGTATCTAATTCATTCCTTGGATTTTTGACCTACTGGCAGCTTTTCCCCGAAAATATATTTTGCCAGCGTGTTTCCCAGCGTAACCCGGTTTATTCCGATCTGCAGGGTGATCGTTTCATTAAATGGCAGCATTTCAACCACCTTAACCTCTGCTCCCGGTTCAATGTGGTGTTCTTCCAGGTAAGCAAGCACATCATGGGTCTCCTCGGCCAGCTCGTGGATGCGGCGGATCACGACCCGGTCGCCATCAGAGAAGTTTGTCAGAGGAATCCAATCCTGCACAACTGCCTCGTGACCCGGCAAGGGGTTTCCATGCGGGCATAGTTCGGGTTGGTTCAGGTCATCGATCAGGGTGGCTTCAACTTCCTTGGATATGGCATGTTCCATCGAATGGGCTTCTTTGTGCAGCTTGGACCAGGAGAGCATCTTGCTCAACATCCACTCTGCCAGCATATGCCGGCGCATAACGGTTTTAGCCTGCTCCAGTCCATTCGGGGTCAGGTGGGTGCCTTTCTTTGGATCCATTTCCAGCAACCCGTCCCGCACCATCCTTTTTAAGGTATTGGTGACAGTCGGCGCGGAGACGCCCATCATTTCGGCCAGCCTTACGCCGTGGATGGGCTCGCTATCCCGTTCCAACACATAGATGACGCCCAGGTAATCTTCGATGGTCGAGCTGACTTTGTTTTCCATAATATTCCGAGCTAAACTTTCAGGGTTATTGACCGAAAATATGCTATACTAATGCAGTTATTAGTATATGCTAATTTACAAATTAGCATCACCAATAATTATACACCGGCAGAGGCCGCTGTCAATGAAAGGTACTCGCGGATGGGCATATTACAGAATACCGCACAGCTTGCAGATTTGGGCACAGGTGAACATGCATCCATTCTTAAGTTAAGTCACGGGCTTGGAATCACCAGGCGCCTGACCTCGCTTGGATTTACACCCGGGGTTGAGGTGGTGATGTTGCAAAATTATGGACACGGTCCGCTGGTGGTTACTGTCCGGGGTGCACGGGTGGCGCTGGGCAGGCGTGAAGCCGATTCCATTTTAGTGCAGAGGAAATCTGAATGAGCGATTTCCATCCAGCAATGGATGACCAGGTAATAATCAAAACAAAAGCCACAACGGCCACGATAGCGCTGGCTGGCCAGCCCAACATGGGGAAATCCACGCTATTCAATTTGTTGACGGGATTAAACCAGCACGTTGGCAACTGGCCGGGAAAGACCGTTGAGAAGCGCGAAGGTATTTTTCAACGTGATCAGCATGAATATCACATTGTGGACTTGCCCGGCACCTACAGCCTCACCGCCAATTCTCCCGAAGAAGTCATCGCACGCGAATATATCATCAAGAACCAGCCGGACATAGTTGTTGCGGTTGTCAGCGCTGCCACACTGGAGCGCAGCCTGTATCTTGTTTCAGAATTGATCGCCCTTCCGACAAAGTTGGTGGTGGCAATGAACATGATGGATGTCGCCAGCCAGGAAGGGATCGAAGTGGATACAAAAATCCTGGAAGCTGCACTCGGTGTTCCGGTGGTGCCGCTTGTTGCCACTCATGCCAGGGGTGTTCACCAACTGTTGGATGTCGTGAATAAAACCCTCCTGGCTGCTCCTCAGCAGGACCGCAGGGTTCCGGAGATCAGGGCAGACCATCAGCAGATCCAGGTACAGATTGAAAAATTAATTGAAAACTGACTTGCCCGCCAACTATCCACTGGATTGGAGCGCCCTAAAGATACTCGAAGGCGACTCCGAAATGGTAAAGATATTCCGGCAGGCTCTCCCTCCAGACAATTGGGAACAGGTGACCGAAATTCAAAAGCAGCATGAAGATGCCTATCTGGCGATCGCATCCGGCAGGTATGAATGGATCGAGCGTATGATGAATGCCGCCGTCCACCGTCCACGCCCGGGGCAGATCGGCATGACCGACCGGATCGACCGCTGGGCAACCCACCCCGTCTTCGGACTGGGCATCCTGGCAGCCATCCTCGGATTGGTTTTCTGGTTGACCTTCACCATTGGCTCTCCTGTTCAGAATTGGCTGGCTTCAACATTGATCTCGCCGCTGGGAAACCTGGCTGCCGGCTGGCTTGCCAATGCCCCATTCTGGGTGCGCGGCCTCATTGTGGATGGCATCATCGGCGGTGTCGGCTCTGTTCTCACATTTCTGCCGATCATCATGATCTTCTTTGCCGCCTTCGGCGTGCTGGAAGATGTGGGTTATATGGCCCGGGCGGCCTATGTGATGGATAACTTCATGCACTGGATGGGCTTGCACGGCAAATCCTTCCTGCCTTTGTTCCTCGGTTTTGGATGTAATGTCCCGGCGGTGATGGGAACGCGCGTGATCGAATCACGCCAGGCGCGCATGCTCACCATCATCCTGGCGCCGCTCGTCCCGTGTACTGCCAGGATGGCCGTTTTGGCCTTTTTGACCCCGGCTTTCTTTGGCGGCAATGCAGTCCTCGTTTCATGGGGATTGATTATTTTTTCACTTGTCTTAATGATCGTCGCCGGCGTGATCTTGAACCGCGTCCTCTTCAAGGGTGAACGCTCGGCCTTTGTGATGGAGCTGCCGCTTTATCACATTCCGAACTTGCGCACCTCAGCGCTGTTAGTCTGGCAGCGTTCGATGTCGTTCGTCAAAAAAGCAGGTACGATCATATTAGCCATTTCCATTGCCGTGTGGGTGTTATCTGTCCTGCCCAACGGGAATCTTGAGACCAGCTTCCTTGCAACCATAGGAAAATCACTCGAACCTGTAGGGCGCATCATGGGGCTGGATTGGCGCTTGACCGTTGCCCTGTTAACCAGCTTTTTGGCCAAGGAAAATTCCATCGCAACGCTGGGAGTTTTGTTCGGCAGCTCCCAGGGCATCGGCCTGGCACAGACGCTCGCTTCCGCTTATTCCACCGCCAGCGGTCTGGCTTTCCTCACCGTTTCACTGCTGTTCATTCCTTGCGCCGCCACGGTGGCAGTCATCCGCCAGGAGACCGGTTCGTGGAAATGGACTTTTCTCAACATCGGGCTGATGCTCGCATTATCTATTGGCATCGCGGCCGCAGTCTATGCTGGCGCAACGTGGATGGGGTTGTAGTATGCTTGAAAAAATGCTCGAATTAATTAACAGGAACGGCACACTCTCTCCGGCCGAAATTGCCAGGCAGTTGAATGTTCACCCGGCGCTGGTCACCGTGATGTTGGAAGACCTGCAGCGCCGCGGCCTGCTTCGTAAAATGGATCTGGATTCCTCCTGCACCGGCGATGCCTGTGATGGATGTTCGCTTTCCAACAGTTGCAAATCCCCGAAACCGCGCGTGTGGGAGATTAATAACCAACCTTGACTCTATCCACCAGGAAATGATGGTTGCTTTCAAATTTCAACCAGTTCATGCTGCATGGTGTAACTAGGAAATCGCGTTTATTTATAGATTATCCACAGAATATGTATAACAACCACGTAGGTCATTGGCTGTGGATAAGTGGCGTTTTATGAATTGTCCACAGTTGCTTCCTATCAAATTTTCTTCCAAATCACCAACACTTAAGAGCACCTGGTATCCTGCCAGCCGAAGAGCATCTATCAAAGGATAATCTTTTTCAAGTTCATTTAATTGAATATATGAAGTCAGTCCACTCTCGTTTGCTTTATATGTCGGATTAAGCGGGGTTACTTTGATAATGAAAATATCCGGGTCGAAATAGTTTAGCAGGATATGTGGATCAATTGGAGCGCCTTCGATCGCCGCAAAATTCAGTGTAATCTTTCGATCTCCCTTAACAAAAAACTTCTCGCCATAGGCAGCGATCTGTGCAAAACTCCATTTTTTGGTTGGGATCAATTGATCTCTAAGGATTGGGTCAGTGGTGTGAATTGAAAACTGCAGTTGAAAATGCCCGCCATAATAATATTTTCTGTGTAAACCTTGTAATTTTTCAAAGAAGCCCTCACGCCCGGATGGTGCAATGGTGGATATTGACGGAATCAGGCCAGGCGCTTCATACCTGTTCGGCAATTCTTCCAATACTTGCAGAACACTGTTATTCAATGCAGGTTCGCCCATTCGGGAGAACTGGATCTTGAACTGCTCGCATGGAATTCTGCCATCTGGATAGCGGCTGAAGACCATGTGATCGATCTGTGCGAATATCTCCGCGCTGGTTGGTTTCCCCTGGTAGTTTCCGCCCGCATCACATATTGAACAACCCACCGGGCAGCCAAAAAGGGTGGATACCAGCAGCACCCACTTCTTCTCGCGCGATAATGGTGGTTGGACTGATTCTACGAATTCCACCAGTTTTCCATTTTCCATTTCGCCAAGATAGACCATAGCGATATCGTTACTACCTGATTTGGCTATGAGTTTCATACTGCATCTCCTTCAAACGATAAAAAACTTTCATTGCAGCCCGAATTCCATCACCGGCAGCGATTGCGACCTGCCTTTCAATGCCATTCTTTACATCGCCTATCCAATATAACAAACCTTTAAATTCCAAATTCGATGCGCTCGAAAGGAAATCTGCAGGAAGAAAGTCGCATTGTGGATTTCTGCCAATTGCACCAATTAATATATTTGCCTTTAGGTTTAGTTTTCCACCAGGTGTGTCGCAAAATAATTCCATTTCCCCGGAATCCGTTTCTTCTACATGGAGTATGGATGTTGAGCCATGGTATGTGATCTGGTCTGACCGATTTGCCCTTTCCTGCAGCAGGGGCAGGCAAGTGGGTGTGAGATTCCGGTTTAGAATGGCCACTTCGTTTCTTCGGGCAAGATTCAAAGCGTAATCAAAGGCTGCATCTCCTCCACCGGCTATGACTACTTTGGAATCAGTCAAACTTGTAAGAGATTGGACCTCGTAATAAACCTGCTGCTGCAGATTTGGCGGAATATCAAAATCTGTAAAAGTGATTGGTTTTGTGCCGGATGCAATGATGAGGAAGGTTGTCGAATACGCATCATCATTACACCGGATATGGTATTTATCATTTTTGTATTGAACGGATAAAACTTCCGAATAAGCGATATTAATTCCAAGGGATCGGGTTTGTTCATCTAATTTCTCCACCAAATCCGGGCCGCTGATTCCGCCCGGAAATCCGGGATAATTTTCCACCAGGTTGGCATTATTCAACAATCCCCCGAATGTATTTCCTTCCAGTATTAAATAATCGAGCCCAAAACGATGCAATTGGATCGCCGCAGAGATTCCGGCTGGTCCTGCTCCAATGATCACGATATCATGCGTTTTCATGGATGCCCTGCAATCTGCTTTCAAGCAACTCGGAAATGAATACCGGGGTTGCAAAACCATGGCTTAAATTCAGCAAGGCTGCTCTGTGAAAAGCCTCTGTATAGGTGGCCGTCCCGTCTATCGTGAAGAACACTTCATATCCATGCATAAATGCTGAACGGGCGGTAGTTTCACAGCAGAGATGGGTCATTACTCCACAAATGACAACCTGGCTTATGTGCCCAGCCTGAAGGAGCGCATCCAAATGAGTGCCGTGGAATGCGTCATACTGTGATTTTTCCAGCACGATGCCTGTGGATATATCGATCTCGTTTGAAATATTGCCAAGCGGGTTTTCGTTATCGATCATGTCTTTCCACCAGGCTGCCATCATTCCAGCGTTTTCCCGGGTATTTATATGTTTTGAAAAGAATATCGGGCGAAGGCTTGTGTGGTATTTATCGATGAGAGATTGAATTCCCGGGATGATGGCTTGCATACTGGGAACAAAGGCATGCGAACCTGGATTCAGGAAATAATCCTGCATATCCAGCACCAGTAATGCAGACTGATCAAGATCATAGTTTTCCAAACGATCTAAACGGCGATCGTTGTTAAGATTCAGGCAAAATTCTTGGGCTTTAATGGGAATAGTTTGAGGAGTAAAGTATTGCTCCTTCATAATATACAAATTCTAACACAGCGCCATTTTTATGTTGATCCGATGAATATACAGGGAATGTTTCCGGGCTGGAAGCTCGGACTACAAAAACCTGAAAATCTCGCCAGAACCTGAAGCACCATGATTAAATTCGGCTCGGTTGCTTAATGAACCTGTTGTTTGTATAATCCTCTTACTCACCGCATGACCATATGCAGGCTGACACATGACCGAATCAGATCTGGTCAATGCGCAATGCCCCGGCTGTGGTGGAAAACTGGAAGTTGACCCGGGCCGGATAGTCTGTCGATCCATTAGCTGTGAAACAAGCTCCGGCCGTTTTACCCCGTCTGGCAGGGGCTTAAGCCGATCATTGTAAAGTCCTTCAAACCCTCACATTTTCGGGAGCGCACCATGAATAAAACCACATTTGCCCTACCCCTTCTAGCCGCGTTGATCCTGTCTATCAGCCTTTCAGCCTGTGCGCCAAAGATGCAGCCCCAATCGCCAACAATGCAGCCGCCCCTGGCTTGCCCCACCCCTGTGCCGCCCGCTGTGGTGGAACCTGCCGCTCAACCCCTGCTTTACGGCCTGTGGATGAAAGAACAGGAGAGCCAGAGCGCGCTCATCACGTTCACCGAAAAGTCCGTCTACCTGGTGGAATATGACAGCGGCGGCGATGGTTATGTGCGCGAGACGTTTTATGAAGTGCGCAGCACCGACTGGGTCAATGGCGTGCTTGCCCTGCAGATGAAATGGATCCGCATCAACGGCAAAGTGATGGGCTTCGACGACCCGGCCAAGTTAATGAAGGTCTCCATTGATGGCGAAACCCTGTTTTACAGCATCGATTCAGAGGAACTCGGCGCCCCGGCAGAGGCCGTCACCGGCCCCTGGGCCAGGCGGTAAGCGAAGGAACCATCTCCTCCCTCATACCCCGGTGTTTTATCCCTCCAAATCCTTCGATTTGGGGGGATTGGGGAAATGACAGGTATGTATCCTTGAAGGCCATTTGAAAAGAGGAATAATAATTTATTGTAGGTGTTTTGCTGATTTGGGTGCCTGAGGTGAATATATCAGGCAAAACGCGTTAGGTCATGCACTTTCCATTACCCTCCAAGGATGATAAGCCAGGCGCGAACAAAGTTTTGTTTTTTATTCTTGTTTGTGTCTCTATCAAAAATTGTAAAATCTCACCACCTTGGGCGGTATAAAAACTCCTGGATCAATTTTCGTTTTTTCCAGATAACTTCGTGATTCTGCTGCTCCTTTCCTGAAAGGATAAATTTGAGCAGAGTCTTTTTATTCATGATAAATACCCCCTTAATGTTCGCTTTGTATGGAACAGAATGCATTCGTAAACACCAGAACTGGAGTTACATTCAAACTGACCCCCAATATGGATGCGATCTCGTCCCGCACATCATAAGCATTCCGATGAGTTTGCTTAATGAATTCTTTTTCTGTTCGCTTATTGTTAATTCGAATTTGATCTCCTTCGATGGTCACTTTACCCCTGTGAGATTTCGTCTCAATCATATAAAGGCAACCATTTTTACCAATCACAAAGTGATCGATATTCCCATATCCAAGCTGGATATCATTCAACACTAAATAGTCTTGGGGCAAATTCTCAAGAATTTTACCCACAAACTCTTCAGCAATAGCTCCACGCCAGTAGGCTTGCCACCGGTTAGCGTATTTATTTATTGTTATCAGGCGAGTGAAGAAACCCAATGAATGAAACCCACGAATAGGGGGAGTACCAACGAGGGGTTGTGATATGTCGTCTTGTTCAATTGCAATAGTACAATAATAACAATTATCATGAATATTAAGAATATTCCGATAATAAGTCCAACTCTTCTCCATTTTTTTGCCACAATAAAAGTCGATTCGCCTGCTTTTTTCGAGGGCTCGGTTTCTGCTTCCCCATCCTCAAGTTTGTCGATTAGTCCTTGATCCCCTTGTTCTCAGGTGTTCGGTTTTCAGAGCTTTGTAGTGTCACTCGGTGGGATAAGACAGTTTATGGTTGCAGTCGGCTTTGTCTGGTTTTATCCACCCGTAATTACCGATGCTTTCATGCAGGTTTTCTTCACCGATCAGCAATTGCTCCAACATAACTTTTGCTTTCGGATGGTCAGGGGATAAGAGCAACACTTTTTCAAGGCAATCTTTCTTCTGCTGTGGGTCATCCACGCAAAATGACAGACCAAACCAAACGACCTGGTTTCGCGGATCGTTCCGGACAGCCTTTACCAGAATATTCCTCGCTTCATCTCGTTTACCCTGTCCGAATAACTGTCGGGCTTTCTCTAATTCGGATTCTGCGGTCATCGATATGGTTCCTTTTTTTTGGTAGTTAAATCATTGCTTATCATAACATGGTCGAATTACTCACCTAGGTTTTGTTATTAATCATACAGATCAGTAATATCTGAGAGATTGATAAAATAAATTTTTCTTCGTACTTTATTATTAAGATTTCTTTTTATTATTTCAATAAAGGATTAGTAAGAACCTGAAGGTTTTCTACTATCGACCTTATAGTGATATCTCCATCAGTAACAAGAGGAAGACCTAATATTCCCACCTCGACTTGCTTATTACTTAAAGGAATGCTTGCTCTTGAAATCGTCTTCCCAATATTCGATAAGTGCGAATATGTAGATTCGTAAGTTGGATAAGCTAACAGGCTTACTATCCTTGGTTTATCAAATAAGGATGCATAAGCAAGTACTTGATGTAGATCGTGTCTATGCTCACTTTTTATTTCCTCAGATAAAGCCCACCATTTATCATCATCTAATTCTTCAAAAAAACCCTTATACTTAGCATCTATGATGTAAGCTGTGTCATATGTTTCAATGACAATATCAGGAGCTAGATGAGCTAAGCTTTTTATTCTTGAATTTGACCAGATCAGTGAAACAACTGCATCTCCCTTATTTGCTGTCTTCAGAATCCCCCCAATATCTTTTGCCCAATTTGCAAATATAGCTTCGACCCATCTTTCGAATAATTCGGATATTGGTATTTTCCACGCTAAACCATCTGTTTCATTATTCCCAGCTAAACCCTTTTCATCAACGATCCAATTTAATGCCTGAAATCCATTAACAAGTATCTGTGATGTTAATGGGTTTTTTCGTAATTCATTCGAAAGAAATACTTTATTGGTTGGTTTAGGTACTATTTCAATTAAATCAACTAACAAAATTTCAATTAATTCAATTAATCGAGATGAAAATGGATCATTATTTGCCAACCTTAACAAACTGCCTTTAATCCTTTCTAGAGACCATTTAATGTAAGACTTAATAATTATATTCGCTCCTAAATCAGGGTAACTACATGGGAAAAGATGATAGTTACCCCTTGTAATTGAATGTGCGCCATATTCTCTCCAGTTGATTTTCCCCGAGGCGATTCCCGAATGTCATTTACCATAGTGAAACCCGGAGATAAACTGTTTAGTAATTCTTTTAGCCATATCACTAGGGGTCCAGCTATGACCCATGGCGGAATATGCTTAGCACTTCCTGGAACAAGGGGGAATTTAAGGATTTCCGGAGCAGCATTCCATCCTATTGAGTTCAACATTTTCCCGTAATCACTCCATCCAAATCGCGGTTCAATAATTATCCCCCCAGCCATATCTTTATATATAGATCTAATTGGAACTGCTCCGATTATCCCGTTTGTTTTTAAGCTAATTTCGATGTTATCGGATTTTGTAATTAGTGCGGATGAAATTTCCAGAGAATCTAATCGCGAGCGGTTATTATCCAATAATGTTTGCGTGTCTCGAAGTTGGTCTCTTTGATCTCTTGACCCGAGTGCTGACTTAAACAGAGACAAAGGGAAGCGATACGGATATGATTGATCCTTAAGGCTTAGGATAAACCTGTCGCGTGTTAATTGTTTAGTTTTCATTTCAATTATGGGTGTCTCTAGCCAATCTATATATCCTCTAAGTTCGTTCTCCAAAGATGTTACCTCTCCCATTCAATATATATTCGCTTAACAAAGGTATTAGCTCATATCTAAAACGGTGAATCAATTCTGGTTTATTGTCAGCCAAGAAATATGCGTGACCAGGAAGAAAAACAAAAGCTTCGTTAGATGCATATTGTGTGAATATATGTACCAATTCCTTGAAAGCATCAGTCGCAAGCTTTATTTTTTGATCTTCAATGGTTTTTAGGTCGGGCCAAATATCTACAAAAGCAAATCTTCTCCGTACTGCAAGATCCATTATTGCGATTGAGCGATCCGCACTGTTCATTGTCCCGAGAATATACAAATTTCTTGGATATTCAAAAGAACTTTGTCCATTTACAGGTTGAACTAAAGAGACTTTTCTCTTTATGTTTGCCTTGATATCTCTATATTCAAATAAATATATTGCTTCGCCTAATATTTTTGACAAATCTGCTCGGTTAACTTCATCAATATGGAGCAAGAATTGATCATTTGCTTTAGATTCTTCAACAGCTTTTAATAGCCAGCCTGGTGATATCTTAAATTTCAAATCAGCCGATTCTACAGAAGGGCTTATTCCAGAAATAAAATTCTCATAGCTCACAGCTGGATGGAACTGAATAGAAAATCCCTTGTTATCAAACTTATTTTTTAATATATTAATCGCAAGACGGGTTTTTCCTGTCCCCGGTGGACCTTGTAGGATCACAAATTGCCTTTCCAAAAGTAGATCATATATGTCGTTTTCTGTCACAATTGGAAAAAGGAGTTTTTGTAATTCAGCTTGAAAATTATCGAATTCCGCCTTAGCTGCTTGATTAAATTTCCAATCTCTTTCGTACGCATACCAATCAATAAAGGCCTGTACAATTCCTAGGGCTTTCTGTTGGTCATTAGGGATTTCAACGATGCAGTACAAGACACTACCATATCTGTTGAAAACCTGGGAGAATGAAGAAAACTTATCTTTAATTATTTTTGGTATTTGCTCGATGATATTTGCGGGGTCTTGTTTGCACCACACAAAAATATCATATTTTGATCCAATATATTTCTTTAGAGCTTGAAGATACCGAACATGGCCAGGACGTGTTAGTGTTCCCTCGTCCGGTGAAAGACCTTTAGTTCCGATACCAAAGGCTAGTAGTGATTTGCCTTGATCATTTTCCTTATGGGGAACCAGACTAAACACATTCCACCATATGCCCCACTATTCGGACTATCCTTTGGTAATAATCCCGCAAAAGATATGTTGTCCTCTCCATTCATTAATACTACTCTTTTGCTGTAAGCTGTGGATTTGTTGTATCTTTCACCAAAAACGCCATCAATTACATTTCGCCAGTGGTCTGTAATTGAATCGGTAATTTGTTCCGTTGGGTATCCTAATCGGATTAATTCAGCTAAATCTTCAATGGCTGTCATTAGCTCTCCCTTAATCATTTATTCATAGCTAGTTTATTATTAATTTCTCACCAAAGCTCAGTTAAGAATTATTGTATATCAAGGTATCGTTTTTTCATAACATGTTAAGCCCCGATGCCTCATAGTTTTCTACTCTCATTTACTTCCTTTCGTAAGACAACACCTGTCATTATTGTTGGGTAACCCCTTCTTGTCCTCCCGAATAACCTGCGAATCAACTAAATCAAGGCAATTCAATTCTTTGTTCCCCTCATAAATAATATTCAAATCGCCCGTGTTTTCCCCGGCAGTCAGCACCGGTTACATGGCGTTTGAGCACACGCACCTGTCATTAATGACAGCCAGGCCAGCCCCTTTTTATGGTTGTTCCAATTAGTGAGCATAAGATCTAAAGCAGAAGGTGTGAAAATGAAAAAAACCCCATTCAAATCAAGATGAACGGACTCATACCGGTCATCCACCTGCCCGAAGCCTACGCCGTCTACTGGGTGCAGCCTACCGCCGCCCTGACCCTCATGCGGCTCTACACCAGCACCATGGATATGTACGCCGGGGCCTATCAGCGCACCTGCAAAGCGCTCGAGCGTGAGCGGGTCAACGGGTCCAAAAAATCCGCAGCAAAAAAAGACCGTGGATCATTTCCACGGCCTTTTGTAATTGAGATCCGCTTTCAGTTAATGGCAATCCATTTACACAGGGATTGGTTCCATTCTGTATGGCCGTAAATATCCTTATCCGGCTGGGGCGGCTTGACACAGCTGTTCTTTTTCTTGGGGGCTTCCGTTTCAGCAGTGCTGCACAGGTTGGGCAGGTTCATTTTGGCTGTGCCAAAAATTTTGACACAGGTATTGTCCATGCCAGAAAGCTCTCCATCTTTGAAGGTATCGGGCAGGGCGAACGCGGCCGGGTCCAACGATCCTCCGTAGATCCACCCGGACCAGGCAAATGCTTTCGATCCTCCCAGCAGGGCATCTTTCACGGCAAACTGATACACAGCGCCCTTGCCTTCTCCTTTGCGGCTCCAGGCCAGGTCGGGGTCATCCCCCCGCCCACTGTCAAACAACATCTGTTCATAGCCGTCCCCGTTTGAGCCGCTGCCAAGGTCCTTGTTCGCGTCCTGCCAAACCTGAAGGCCCTCCACAGACCAATCCGCGGCCATGTTCCCGGGTGCATTGAGCAAAACCAGGTAATCACCTTTGCCGTCCAGGTCAATATCCAGTTCGATGGCGAGGTTCACGGTCTCTTCTGTACCAGGCAGGTTCTCATACACATCCACCTGGAAGTAGATCCAGGCGTCTTTATACCCTGAAATGGCAGAAGTGATATCCAGGTAGGGGAAGAAGATACTGCCGGTCGGGTCAAAAGGGATCTCGATCAGGTTGTTTTTCCAAACGTGGCAGCTGTACCGCGCGGCTAGAGCCTGCCCGGGTTTGTAAACCACATAAGTATCGCACTCGGGGATCAGTTGGTTTTCCATGAATGCCGGGTCGCCCGGTGTCAAAATATGCTTAATCGGTTCGGGTTCTGTCGCGGGTTCTGCGGTTGGTGGGGCAGGTGTTGGTTCCGCAACTGTGGCCGCTTCCGTTGGGGCAGCGTCAACTGCCGGTTCGGTAGGCAGGCTGACGGGTTCTTCCTGCACTGTCGCTGGCGGGTCCTGTGGGCTGATTGCCTGCTTTGTGGCCGCACATCCGCTCGCCAGCAGCATCACCGTTGCCGTAATAATGGTTATATATATCAAATCTTTTATCTTTCTCATCTCTCCTCCTTATATTTCATTTTGAAATTAATATGGAATACCGCCCAAAGTAGTTGTATGAGAGCATAATGTTCAAGTGGTTGTTTGTGGTGTTTAAATTTTTCTCAAACAGGGAAGTATATTTGGAATATTATGGAATAGATCATTATTACGCGCAAGTATTTTTACCCAACATTTTTGGTAAAATGCCTTTTACTAATTCACCCTGCCCAATTCAATGAATTCCGCGGCCGCTCATGTCGATCACCTCATAATCCACCGTCTCGCGAGCGGTTATAATAGTGAACAACTTGTGATATAAGGATCGCGATAATGCCAGGTAAGACTTCCTCATCCCAATTCGGGCAATTCATCTCAAAACTAATTAAATTTCCATTTTACCCGATCTTCTTCAGCCTTTTTCCCGTATTGACCATGTTTTCTGGCAATGTCACAGAAACAGAAAAATGGATGGTGTTACGCCCGATCATCGTCAGTATGCTGATCGCGGGTTTGATCTTGGGCATAAGCTATGGCATCTTCCGCTCGATCAACAAGGCGGCTGTTTTCACCCTGGTGTCCCTTGTGATCTTTTTCACTTACGGCCAGATCTATAACCTGGATACAGCCAGCAGCGCCATCCTTTCGGCGATCCTGAGGCACCGTTACATGATCGCATTCAGCCTGGTCGTACTGGTGGTTACAGCGATCCTGCTTTTCCGCCGCAAATTGGGCGCCATCAACTTCCCGGCGAATCTGATCACCCTGGTGTTGATCATCCTCCCGTTAGTCAGGATCATTTCACAGAATACCCAAACCGTCGTGACGAACAGGCAAATGTTGACGGTCACATCATCCGCTGTGCCGGCCTTGGATCTCACAATGCCCGCAGAGCCGCCCGATATTTACTATATTGTGCTGGATGCTTATGCAAGGCAGGATGTGATCCAGAACCGCTTTGATTTTGATAATTCCGGGTTCTTAGATGCATTGAAGAGTGAAGGTTTTTACATCGGGGATTGCAGCCGCTCGAATTTCGCCCAGACCCTGCTTTCATTGAATTCTTCACTGAATATGTCTTATATCCAGGATATTAAACCTGTTCTGAAAAACATTCCAGAGTTGACTGCGGCCCTGAACAACAATATTGTTTATACAAACTTGCGCAACGCCGGCTATGAATTAATTACATTCGATACAAATTTTCAGGAAGGTAATATTTTAAACACGGATGTCTATTTATCCTTCCAGAAGGATCAACTTTTTGAGAAGTATTTTGAGGGTTTGCAGTCCTTTGAGATGATGTTCTATGATTCCACTGCCCTAAAACTGATGTTCGAATATCAACACATGCTGCCCCCGAATATCCGTGGATTTATGAATGCGCCATATTCGAAGATGCGCCAGGCGATCTTCTACGAATTGGATAAGATGAAAGACCTGCCCGCATCCTCAAAACCGGTCATTGTGCATACTCATATCATATCTCCCCATCCACCCGCCAAGTTTGACTCAAATGGTGATCCGGTTGACGGTCAAAAATACTTCTCGCTGAACGCAGACCTGACAAGTAAGCGGACTTTCGGCAAGAATGCCTACGTTGAGGAAGTTAAATATCTAAATAAGAGAGTTTTGGAGATCATCAAGGATATCAAGAGTAAAGCGGAGAGGCCGGTTGTGATCATCATCCAGGGGGACCATGGCACTTTCGGTTTTGGGGCTGGAGATAAATTCGACAGGACCAAAATCCTCAATGCTTATTATTTCTCCGACCAGGATTACTCGATGTTATATAACAGCATAACGCCCGTCAATTCATTCCGGGTGATCCTGGATAAATACTTCCAGGCAAATTTGCCCCTCTTGAATGACGAAACTTACTACTCTGAGTATGAAGACCGCTTCGAATATGAACGATTGTATGAGAATTATCCCGCGTGCATGCAATAGGGATCACTTTTTATATCTCGCGAGGACTTGCTGAATGATTTCCGGGGATAACTGATCTCTTCTCTGCTTTACTACAGTAGTCAATTCATATTTGTTTATTTCCTGGTTGCGTTTGAAATACTGGTTGTCGATCAAACTCCTGGTGTAGCTGGTATTCGCCCAGATCAGAATTGTCAGGCAGGCAAGCGCCGCAATGATGGTCCGATAATGTCTTCTCCAGGTAAACTGTGTAAAGCTGTTGGCGATAAACAGGATCAATGCCTCGAAGCCGATATAGAGTGTCCTGTACCGGTAAAGTTGAAAATGGATCAGCGAATTCAGGATGAGGATGATGATTGCGATCATTCCCAACCGGTTGCGATTTCGGTTTTTAACCGCGAAGGCGAATAAAAGGAGGAGAGCCAGGATCATCCAGGCTCTATCTTTTATATCGGTCAGACCCAGCAGTTCACCCTGAGGGCCGAAAACAGGAAGTATGGTTGATATTAGGTTCCGCACGAAGTTATCGCCATAACCAATGTACTTTATTAACAAAGGTAATTGGTTAATGTTGCTGTAAGGGGTAATTCCAAATAAATATCCGCTCTCGGAATATGAAAAGGCTTGGTTGGCAAAAATAATGGTCCTGAACGCCAGATAAAAAAGGGTTGTGATGAGGGAGCTGACCAGTATCCATTTTCGGTCTGGTGATCGGGATATCTGGGTATAGGAGATTATTGTCAACGGGATGATAAGACCGCTTTCCTTGCACAATAGCGCGGCAATACTCAGAACAGTAAGGATAATAATGGAATATATAAGCCTTGTGTGTTTTCCATACAGTAAATAGACCAGGGTAAGGTTGAGGATGGTCGCGACCATTAAGGTTGGCCGGTCGGATACCCAGACAGTCGGGGAGGCGGCATAAATGGATGCGCCGAAAGCCACAATGAGTAAAGGTGCGATCCATTTATTTACATTTTCCTTCCAGAGGATGTAAAAAAGGAGGAGCAGATTCGCAATATGCAGGCATAGATTTATGAACTGATTGGGTAAAGCCCAAACTCCATACCACTGGTAGACCATCCAAATCATGATGGAGTGAAGTGGGCGGTACGCATTATTATGCAGTCCCCAATCTGATATCAAAAAAGTAAGCGGATTCGGCGTTATAGAGATAGTGGATAGGATGACAAGATCATCGCCATTAGATGGGGGATAGCTTAGTGCCTGCTTGTAAATAAATGCAAATGCCCCGGTGATCGCAAGGCAGAGGAGGATGAAATATATCACGCTGCTTTTTGAGGTAATTGATTTCCTGATTCGGCTTTGCATTGTGATTAATTATACATGACCAGGCTTATTTATCTGGGATTGCGGCGTACTTGGATGGCTGTAATATTGATTTGGAAGTTTGCCCGAAAAATCAATCCCGGCTTAAACTTTATGAGCAATTCCATTTAACCTTCTCCTCAAGAGGAGAAGTAAACCAGGTAATTCAATTCTTTGTTCCCCTCATGGATAATATTCAAATCGCCGGTGTTTTCCCCGGCACCCATTGTCGGGTCCATGCCTTTTGAGCACAACTACCTGTCATTAATGACAGCTAGACAAGCCCCTAATTATGGTTATACTGATGATAGAACATAAGATCTAAAGAACAGGAAGTGATAAAGGAAAAATCCCATTTCATTTCATATCAAGATGAACGGGCTCATACCGGTCATCCACCTACCCGGGGACTGCCTCACCTTCCACCATCGCCGGGGTCGGAGGGCGGGCTGAATACGCTGCCAAGTACAAATTAATAGCAAAAAGGGTGGTTGCTCAGACCACCCTCCTTGCATGGGGAGAATAAAAATAGAGGATAATAATTTAGTGAGACCGCGCCGAGCGTACCTGGCGGGTGATCAGGATCAATCCGATGAACAGAACGCCCAGCCCGACCAGCGAGGGAATACCCATACCATCAGCGAAACCGGCAGTTGGCAGGGCGGTAGCTTCCACGTCCGGGTCAAGTACGGCGCCATCGGTCACAGCATCCGCTTTTCCGCCGGCAGCCTGCGTCAACAATGCGGAGACTGTGGCAGTCATGGCCATATCTTCGGTCAAGCCTCCGCCAACCGCCAATTCTTCTGTGGCTGTGGGTGGAACATCAGTCGGCTTTGGGGTAAATGTTGGCTCCGGGGTTGGCGTCTCGGTCGGGAGGGGTGTGGCTGTAGGCGCCATGGCTGTCATTGCAGATGAAGTGGCTGCCATCACTGTGGCAGTGTTCATTGCGTTCATTTTTGCGGCTGCCTCTGCTTTTTGGGCATTTCTACCGGGCAGGACCAGCAAAGCAAAAGCTGCCATGGCTACCACGGCGATCAAAATGACAGCGCCGAGTATCCCAGCAATGAGGACGAAAGTACGATTGCTTTGCCCCTTGGGCGGTGGTGGTGTTTCTTCAAACTGTGAATAATCAAAATCAGACATGGTGACCTCTCAAATTTTCATCTCAAGCGAGTAATTCCAAATTTGCCAGTGGGATGATCGTGTTTTCTCCATTTTCCAGGTGGATCATCGCGGCCGGGACCCTGAGCCCATTGCTTAACGATGCCTGTTCTGTACGTAGTGCAATAAGCTTGCCAATTGCCCCGATCATGGGCAAGGAATTGATGCGGACTGTCTGTCCGGGCATCAGCATTTCTACGGGTTTGGGTATATCCACATCTCCGGTGGTCGGGAGGGGAATAATGACTTCCGGCCTTGAATCCGAATACCGTTCCCAGCCACTTGCATTTACGGCGATCTCGCGCTCATTGTTAGTGGAAAGGATCTTGAATGCTTTCGAGTTCATTGGAATACGGCCAAAGCCATCCAGTATGACGACCGGGAATTTGCACTGGGCTGCCAGGGGCACTAAATTCGCGGAAATGCTCGCCAGGATCAATCCACGCACCGGCAGTTGCTGCAGCGCTTTCAATGTGGCCGATTTTGTGACATGGCCGCTAAGCAAAATGCTTCCCCGCATTTCAGTGTTCAGAATTTCAACTGTCAGTTCATCTTTGGGTGATTCCGCCAGGACGATCAAGGTTCCCTGGTCTATTTGTCCATTTCCCCACACACCTTGAACCAAAGCTCCGGTGGTCTCAAGGATTGCTCCACGCTCGGCTATCAGGCCTTTGATGACACCTTCCATACCGGCTTTGAGCTGATAAGGAATGGTTTCGAGCTCGAATAGCATTTGGCCTTCAGACAGGTGGACTATTCTGCCGTTCTGGGGGGCTCTAACGACCCGGGGGATAATTCCCACCGGCCCGGCGAGGACATCCCCTTCTCCCACCACCTGGTTCACACTCACCTTCAGGACTTTCTCGACCTGCCCTGATGGAATTCCAAGGATGCTCGAAATATCCAATAATAGGTGCTGGTTGACCAGTTTGGTTTCGGCAATGACGTCATTCGCCATTACTTTCTGACCGGTATGAACCAGCACTTTTCCCGGGATCGGAAGGGTTCGCTCCCTTCGAATTTTGGTCAATGGTAAATAGTGGGTAACGGGTACGAACATAGTCCTTTTTCCTGTAAGGACTATGATGCAAGAAATATACCGCGAAGAATTAGACCCGGAGGGAAAGCAGCCAGCGATTTAAGGTTTCCTGGCGTTCAAGTAGATCGGTAGGTGTGTGAATGGGACGTCCGCGGGCATCGAACACCAAACCCATGACGCCAGCCGTGATCCTGAATGACCCGCCCTTGCCCGGGCTTCCCAGCCCGAGGTCGGCATTGTTGGCAGGCTCCAGGTACATTTTAGCAGTTTGTCCTTGCGGCAGAGGTAAAACGGTCAGGTTACCCTGTTGAATTTCGAGATCGATCTCTTCGTTGCTATCCAACACCAGGTGGGCATACAGGATCGTTGTTCCCGCCTTACGGGTGCTGACAGGCGAGATGACGGTGCACAAATTTTGCATCACGCCGCTTTCCAAAACTTCCACCGGCAGCGCCGGGACGATCTGACCACAGGCACCGAGGACAGGAAGTACATTGTTGTTGTCCAGCACGAGGGTGGTGACTCCGATCGGCTGCAACCCATCCAGTAGGATCATCAGCGTGTGGGCCAGGGAGGGCGATCCACTTAACGTGGTTCCCGATACGATGACCGGTTCAAACCCTGCATTCAGGCCTTCTTTGTAAAGCAGGTTTAGCCCCGGATAATTTTTGGCGGTGGTAGTGATAGCCTGTTTCAATCGATAACGTGCCAGGGCATATTCAACCGCAAGATCCTCATTGGTGGTCGGGATACTGAATGGATAGACCGCTTTGTTCATCAAGTACTCTTGAATATACTCATTGGACAGGGAGTAATTGATCCACATTTGCAGGTCTTGCGGCTCCACTTTATACATTGCCTCAAGCAGGCTGTCTCTCTCGGCGCCGCAGTGGGCGACCTGCATGGTTAATTTTCCGGCTTTGCCAATGGCCACCGTCGTATTGCATGCGCCAAAATCGATTCCGAGCACTCCACCCCTGCTGTTATAGACCTTGCCTAAAAAGCGGATCATCCTTCCGAATGAAGAGGCGGTTAGCATTAATCTATCGCCGACCATCTGGTTCAATTCATAGGCTCCGCTGATCTGGCGATATTTTACGCGGGTAACGATCTCAGAAAGTGAAAGCTGGGCAGGGTCCAGTCTTTCGGTTTCCGGGGTGGGTCGAATATTGGAGGTGAAAACCACGGGTGTGTGAGCTTCGATGGAACCTTTGACGCTTTCTTTAAGCGCACTATTCCCGGCAAACAGCACTTCCGGACGCTTCTCCTGGGGCAGGATGGAGCACGTTAATCCTATGGTATCCAGCATTTTTTGGATCGAACGGGTCGCGCCGTCTTCTGAGCCGCCAGCCAGGATGATGACATCCGGCATGATCTTGAGGATGGAATCGATCTGCGAGTCGATCTTGCGCGGATCGGTGATGTACAACCTGTCTGTCACCCTGGTATAGGAAGTTTTCGCCAGATGTTCGGCGCTTTCCAGGGAGACTTCCGCCAACAAACCGGCGCAGATCGTTTTTGCCGCAGGACCAGCAGAAATTGTCGCAACCAGGCTATCCACCCCGCCGCCGGTTGGCAAAGATGGGATCACAAAACGGCCATCCGGCCCGATGATGACTTTCTCGGTGATCGATTCCAGATTCTTTATGGCAAGCAGGATGCCCTCGCCAATATCTTTTACAGGCAGTTCGGCAGTTGTGCGTGTAATTCCCTGGGCTATGAAGCGGAATTTATCATCAGTGATCTCAAACAGGTACGCCCGTGTATGGACGGTACCCACGTCTATTGCCAGTAAAGATTCGATGCCAGTGGACGATAAACTCATAGCCTGATCACTTTATCAACTCAAATATCTGCCAGATCGCCTGAATGCGACCAACCAGGGCAGTAATCGCTGTAATAAATACTCCAGCATAGATCGCGCCGAGGGTTACAAAAAGGAATACCTGGCCAACTTTTGAAACTGCCTCTATCCAGGCTGCACGGCGGATCGGTTTGCCATTCTCATACTTCGCGCCAAAGTAGAAGTACATAAGTGTAGTCACTGTAGCCACCAGAATAATTGCTCCCTCAAGGATATTATTACCGGTTTTGGTAAGATCAAACAAATTGATCGTAGATAGGCTCTGGGGAAGGATCGTTCCCATTACAGCCCCGCCGATCGCGAATGCGGCGCCTGCTCCAATGAGCATGGCAAATGGTATTCCACCGAGAGCAGATAGGTTACGGGAAGGTTTGAAGAACAACAAAAACGATAATACCAGCGGGATGAGTGTGAATGATCTCTCCAAAACTGTGCCGGTTAACAGGGGATAGATCAGCCGAGGATAAACGACCTGAAACAGGAGGATCACCGCTACATATCCGGCGGAGACACCGATGAAAAGGCTGGCAGCGAACCTGAACAAGAAGTTATCACCGATTAGATAGCTGAAGATCATCAAGGAGAGAACGAATCCAACCACAGTCCAGATCAGGTCCATGGTATTCATGCTTGCCGCTCACGTTTCTTTTTCGCCCTAAGGATCGAAAAACCGATGTAATTGATAAAACCGCCGGCAATGATCATAACCATGGCCAGAATAAGAGCGATGTAATAACCGTTCCAAATTCTGGCTGCAGTCCCTGGTTGTTGGATGATCTGTTCAAAGGATGCTGCGCCATAAACACCTGAGATCAATCCATCCACCTGTCCTGAACGTATATACGGTCGTACCATAGGTACTGCCTGGCTGCTGATCGCCATCCAAATGGCTGGTTTTGTCAGCCTGGGTTTGATCTGTTCCACCCATGTTCTGGCTGTATCCGGGTTATCGGTCAGGATAAAGATAGCGTCAAAGTCATCCAGCGTGTTGACCCTGGTCAATCCATCCATCTCTGCGGTACGCTTCAGGTTTAATCCTACCGGAAGGCTGCCTTTGAAGTCTGAAAGCAATCCCTGCATCCCGGATTGCCCACCTGGTAAGAAACCAAGCACCTGATACTTTTCTTTATTGAGATATGCATCAGAGTTTGATGGGTGGGCTTTGCTAACCGATTTTATGAGATCATCGGCGAGGAATAAGTTGGAAGCAGACGTCGAAAGTGTGTACAGGTTCGACTGCTTGGCCATCATCAGGCTCAACGGCGCACTTGCGGCAGTTTCAATTTCAGCAGCGTAGCCCGGACTGTAATCCATCACCAGCAGGATCGTTGCCCCCTGGTTTAATGCTGAAACAGAACGAAATAACGACATCGTTTCCAAAGGAAGATTCTTTGGCATCAGATCTGGTGGATTGGCGCCAATTTGGATCATCACCACAACAATAAACAATACTCCAGCAATGATCCATCTGACCACATTGGAAGTCTTGCTGCGTTTGAAAACCTGGGTTTTAACCTCTTCAGTCTCTGCCTGGAGTGTATTTTCGAAAATTGAGATGTTTGTCAAACTCGTTTCGCGGTTATCTTTTGAAGCGGGTCGGGCGTAGTTAAATTCCACTTCCGATCCGGGGATGATCCCGCGGATTCCCGCAAGCGGGCCTTCTTCTTCAAAACGCCGATCTGCTTCCTGTTGTTTTGCCGGATCGGGTTTGATCGAATCCACCGGACGCATAGCTTTTACCCAGGAGGGTATAGCGCCTGGTTCCAGGCCTGTCTCCCTGGGCTGATCCTCGACACCAGATACTAAAGCCGATTCAGGCGGAACCTCTCCTTCATCCACCCCCATAAAGGTCGAAAGCCAGTTTGGCAGGTCTTTGGTGGAAATCTTTTCTTTTGGTTGATCGTTATCATCGAATATGGCGGATGCGGGGGGAAGGGTCCCATTTTCCGCGAGGCCAAAACCATTCGGAATGTCTGTTTCTTCTATAAAAATGTCTTCTTCCTCCCCATCCAGGCTTGTCTGATTCTCATCCTGCATAACAGCCATTAAATCAGAGACTACATTCTGATCCGGTGAGGGGACTTCGGTTTCAGCCTCTTGCGCGCTGGAATCATTTAATCGGGCTTCCAGGGCAAGGGATTCATCAATTTCGGTTGTCGGTAATGTCTCAGTTTCTTCCCCCGCTGGAAGCGAGAGCTCCTCTGTCTGCTTGCGAAGGTTTGAAAGCCAATCCCCGCTGTGTTCGGATGGCTCAGAGTCTTCAATTACCGGGTCTTCCCCATGAATTTTAGAGCGGATGCTGGCCAACCAGGTTGGTGTGGTATCACCATGTTCTTCATAGCTATCCTCATCGAATGGTTTGGCATCTCCGGGAGGTTCTTCCGCTGATTTTTCTCCCTCAGATCCATCACCGCGCAATTGGGCTAGCCACAAATCCAAATCCGGTTTTTCTTCTTCAGAGTTATCCACAAATTCGGGATCCAGTTTTGATGGTTCATCATCCTGTTTTTTTTCGCGGATGGAAGCGAGCCAATCTGGAATTTCTTGATGAATATCGGAAAGAATGATTGGTTCAGCAGATAAGGGTGAACTATCGTTCGGATCACGAGGTTGAAAAGTTACCAGCGGGGAATCACAGAACTGACAGATGAGTGCGCCATCCGGGTTTTCTTTTCCACAACCTGGGCAAATCAACTCGCTCATTTTAGCCCGTCCCCGTTTCGGTCTTGATCAGCGTGCGCACACCTACGGTAAGACTGCCCAGACCAACCCCGATCAGTATTCCGCGCGCTCCTCCAAGAGGCAGTGTATTCAGAAAAGACAGCACTGGTTGGATGAAATTTTGATCCTGTAAGGGCACAAAACCGGTGCCAGCCCAGATGAAAAGCAGCGCAGAGCAAATAAACATTATCGACATAAGGCTGATGCCCGGCCTAATCGCCCGGATTAGAGCAACCGCAAGGGTCACGCTCAGCAAGGCTAATAAACTGGCTTCGACCGGAACAACAACCGCGCTGATTAAAGATGTGAAAAATGGATGGTCTGGTTTCAAGATCATCCCGGCGATGAAAACCCCAGCGAAAGCTAAGATCAGTATGAGGCTGTTGCCCCAATCCCGCTTTTCAGCACGCACCTTTGCAGCATGAACTGAAATGAGGTTGATAATCCCAATCAGACCGGCTACGCCGGCAAGGGTTATGATCAAACCTAAAAGCCAACCGCGAATGGTCTCTAAAATTGGATTCCGGATAAAATATCCAGCCAAAAGGACCAACCCCACCACTGCAGCTAGAATCTGTGCCAGCCTTATCTTCATACCACCCCCATAAGCTTCAGGATGGCTCCAGCCACGATCCCGCCCACAATAATCAGGCGTAAAATATCTTGAGTTTTGAGACTGGCGGTCTGAATGACTGTCCCCTGGGTATAAGCGCTCGCAGCGAAGAATTCTTCACCGATCAACGGGGAACGACTGGTGGCGTAAAGTACTGCCTGGGCTAACAGATTGTCAGTCCCACCGATGGTGTGGATCTGCATCCGTTCGGCAGTGTCTGCAAGCAGGCCAATTTCAGGACCAAAACTTCCGAACGCAATAGTAAGCGTGCGGTTAGTATCCCTCTGTGCCAGGATTGCTCCGGCAATATATGAGAAGGGAGATACCCCTGTGACCTGCCCGGAAAGGGGATGAAACCTCTGCTGCAAATTTGCTTTCCGATAAGACTTCCTTAATTCATCGATTGCCAGCAGGTTGACAACCCCATCTCCGCTGGTTGATAGCGGAGGAATATCTCCATTAAGACATAACTGCGAAAGGTGGGCAAGCATCTCTGCAGCAGCCAGGGTGGAGCCCGCCTGCGGGGATAAGATGCTTCCCTGACCTATCGTGAAATGGGCACCTTTGCCACTTTCCACGATCAAGTTAATGGATTTTTGCAATTGTTCAAAGGATGGAATTACACGGAAAGTGCCATGCATCTTCTTACGATCCAGCATTCCAAGAACCAGGATCAGGATGAAGGTGAGGACAATGACGAAAAAACCAACACTTTCCATGTTCATCAGCTAGGCTTCCAACTTCAGCATCTTTATAAAACTCTCGAGCTCATCTGAATCATTCAGCAGCTCGCCCGCGGCTTCTATCTGCCAATCCGGGATAAAGCGTCTGAGGATGGGTTGACTTGTATAAACCAATTGGGCTGAAAAGTATGACAGAGGTTTGACCGCGTCAAGAACGACTGCCGCAGTTGAAGAGAATCCTCTTCGTATTAATGCATTGACCCATTCCATTCGTATGGCGTGAGAAGTGTTTTCCATTTTTTCACCAGCCCATAATTTCCATTACACCATTATGATTGTATATGAAGGCGAATCAAAGGTCAAGAAAAGAAAGGGGTCTTACTTACCTTTCAGCCTCAATCCACATTTGCGAGCCGTCTGTTGTGAGAGTCACCCAACCGCTTTGCAATGTGCTAATGGTTGGAACATTGCTTTCACCAGCTATCCCGTTTACGATAAGCAGTTGCGGTGAAAAATGTTCAAACTTCGGGTTGCTTTCTTTACTTTGATACACAACGTTGGAAGGAGGTAACTTCGATGCGTCATGATCACCAAAAGTCAGCAGCAGCGAGAAATCCTTCCACGCGATTCTCAACCATTTCTGCGTCTGCTCTGCCTTTTCAATAGTGAGTATAGTCCCATCACCCATATCTAACTGGTCCCCGATCAACGCGGATTGAATGGGCTTTCCCAATGTTCCTGCTGTACTGGTGAAGTTGCTTGCAGCTTTGGAGGATGGAAAGCTACCAACCTGCAGGATATTGGCTGTCTCCAACTGCGGCAATGCGCCTGTCACAGCCAACAGATCGGCGCTTGAACCCGGTGCGAGGATCAGATAATCCAACCTCCTGTGAAGGGTTGGTAGCCGCCGGTCAATGGTGGAAAGCAAGGTGGTTTTATCCTCACCGCCATTCACCAACAGGAATCTTCCAGTAGGTGTCTGGATAAGAATTGTCCCGGTGTTGCTGCCCCCCAGGAAAGTAAGGTGCAGTTTTCCATCGGGAGCATCCACAATGGCATGCCAAAGCGAGACTGTAACCAGGAGCGCAACTGTAAAGACGGCTGCCGGCTTGAAGAAGGACTGAATCTTTTGCTTCCATTCGGTTTTGTAAACGATTACCGCCAGTAAGCCGAAGTAAAGGAGTATGAAAATTATGGGAATTTCATTTGTACGGTACACCGGTAAATTCAAACTGGAAATCCACTCCACCACCCGAATTGTGTAAGTCGAAAATGGGACTGCCAGGTAACCTACCAGCTTTCCCAGTGGCAGCCAGATCAAACCTGCCACCATTGCGGCGGCAGACGCCCCCATCAAGGGTGGCTGGGCAGGCAGGATCAACGGGTTTGCAAGCAACAATGCCAATGGAGCCTGGTGGAAATGGTACAAAAGCACTGGCAGGGTGGTGATCTGAGCGGCGATTGTGAATAAAAAGTATTCTCCAGTCCAATCGACGACACTCTGTAATTGCGCCTGCGGGATGTATTTAAAGGCAATATTCTTGAATGCCGCCTGGAATGGGTTGGCAAACCAGATAAGACCCAGTGTGGCAAAAAAGGACAACTGAAAACCAACATCCCACAAGGTCAAAGGGTTGATTAGCAACATCACCAGTGCAGTCAAAGATAGGGTATTCAAACCAGCCTGTTTCCGCCCGATTAATCGAGCCATGATCGCCATCCCGCCCATAATGCTCGCGCGTACCACCGATGCCCCGCCTCCCACCAGTAAAGTGTAGGTGGATATGGCAAGGATGGCAGCCACAGCTCCCCGCCAATGACCAAATATACGAATACTAATTGCGGATATCAAGGCTGCCAGGATGGCAATATTGAACCCGGAAATTGCTATAATGTGCGAGGTTCCGCTGTTGCGGAAGGCGTCGTACAGATCTGTGGGAATGAAATTGCGCGGACCCAGAATAATTCCGGTGATTAGACCGCTTTCCGGCGAAGGAAAGACACTGGCTGTGATTTCGATGAGGTGGTTTTTGAAACGGTAAAGCCAGATACCCGGCGAAAAACCCCCGGCGCTTGAACGCTCATTGATCCGGGGATAAGCGAGCAGGGTGAATATCTTTCGGGTCGAAAGGTACTGCCGGTAAGAGAACTCTTCATTTTCGAAAGGTGTTTCCGGGCGGGCATACATACTTACGCGGTCGCCGTAGTCCAACCGGGTATTTGGCGGAAGCATAGCCATCACCCGTTCACCACCCGGGTGGGTTTCTCCATTCAGGCTAAAATTAACAAGTTTCAAAACTGCCAAAGTGCTGCGGGCGCGGTAATCTGATGGTTCGATAACAATCGCATTGATGGAGATAGTCTTATCAGAATCATTGTAAAAAAATAGTTGATCTGATTGATATTTTGGTTGTGCATTCAGATACATCAACCCGCCCAGGCAGATGAGAACAGGCAGCAGGCACACCGGCAGTTTAGTGGCCGTTATCATCCAATTCAATTTTGTCATCTTCTTAGTTTGTTTGCCAGCTATAATCCCGGCGCTAATTGCAATTGAAAGAAAAAGCGCCGCAAACCAGATTCCTTTACTGCCACCAAGCTCTGCGGCTGTTGTGATACCTGCGATGAAGGAGAGGGTGATCCACAGGAATGGCATGCTGGTTTATTTATCTTCCGAGAAATTTCGACAATCGTGGAAAGAACATTGGTGTTCGGGCTTTATAATGAGCGTATTCCTCCCCGAATTCCTGCAGCATTTTTCGTTCTTCAAAAAAAGCGCCAATAACAAGATAGATTGATGATGAAATGAAGAAAGCAAGCGAATTGGCAGTCATCCACGGGAAGAGCAAGATGATGATGAAAGCAAGGGTATAAAGAGGGTGTCTGACATACTGATACAAACCGGAAGTTACCAATTTTCCAGATGTTGATGTTGGGTTTACGAATTGTCGCAAGCCGAGAAACTCGGTCATGCTGGTTGCCTGAAGTGAATAGATTGCTGCCAGCGCTGCACCAGCCTGGATGGTCAGCGTGACAATGATCAAAGGGTATGGAATGATGTAAAGCGGTGTATCTGGCAGAAGGTACACAAGTGCCAATACAGGCAGGAGACTTAATACTGCGAACGCGTTATACGCCAGGCGAAAATACCGAGTGAAGAATGCTGGATACATTCTTTCAATACTTTGCTTAAATCGGATGGATGAAAAGTAAGAATGGATCACGCCATAATCTATCATTGCTATTACAATCCATAGGAACGATCCATTCATACGTGTAATTATAAGATCAAACAGGCTGGATGCGGTAATGGAATAGAACGAAACCCAGAAGATGAAAACCCAGGGTTTCTGTGTCTGCTTCGGGTATGTAACTATTTCAGGTCATTCACATAGATCGTTACAGCTTCCAGCATAAACGAAGCCAGCCGGGGATCGATTTTATCGAAATTAGCTTTGAAGCGGGGATCGTCATTGTACAACTCTGCCAATCCGATCAACTGCTCCGGGTTGGGAGTCCAGAAATGATCCATGTGCTTGCGCCATTTTTTGACGCCAGCTTGAGCTTGAGGTGATCCTGGCCCTAATGGAATTGCAGCGACGATCTCGCGGTATGCGGTATCTCCTTCTTCTCCGATGCGTTGTTTCTCTTCTTTCGAGTAACTCTTCCATTTCCGGTTTGAGGCTTCTACCACCTCAGGATCATACTTTTGCATGGCTTCCTTCTCATATTCAGCCTGCTGTTCTTCGCTAAATGGTTCGAATAATTGTTTGTTGCTCATTTCCATTTTTCCTTTCAGGTGGAGGATGGTATTTTCCACAGTATTGATCAGTCGTTCCAATTGACCGATCCTTTTGTAAAGTTGATCCTTGTGGCTTTCCAATGCGGTTAACGCGTCAAAGTCCCGGCGACCCAGGATCTTATTTATTTCTTCCAGTGGTACTTCCAATTCGCGGTATAAAAGGATCTGCTGCAGGCGCAGCAACGCCTCATCCCCGTAATAGCGATAGCCGTTGTCACCGACCAAGGACGGCTTGAGGAGGCCGACCTCATCGTAATAGTGGATCGTCCGGGGAGTGATCCCCGCCATTCGGGAAAGCTGCTTTACAGTGTACATGATGACAGTATAAACTATTACGTAACGTCAATGTCAAGGAATAATAAGCGTTATTTAAAAACAGATAATTTTGAACTGTATTATTCATTTCAGTATACCAATTATGATCGCATCCAAGGTTGGCGTCTTAGGTTCCAAGCAAGTGTAGAGAGAATGCCCGGTAAAATTTATAAACTATTCGTCGCCAGGGAGTACAACTGTACAGGTGTGAAAACTTATTCAAGTCACCATCAGGAATTTAGTTTAGAATAGATATGGTTTAATACTTAAATTTAACAACAACAGAGGAATGTCATGGACCCAATTATTGACCGATTTTTTCGCTATATAAAGATCGATACCCGATCAGATCTGGATTCCATAACCCATCCTTCCACCCCAACCCAGTTTGACCTGGCGCGATTGCTGGTGGATGAATTGCTCAACCTGGGACTGACTGATGCAGTTATCGACGATAAATGCTATGTGATGGCGACTTTGCCTGCCAATACCGATCAGCCTATTCCTGTCATCGGCTGGATTGCCCATGTGGATACCAGCCCCGATTCCCCCGGTGCGAATGTATCCCCCCGTATTGTTAAAAATTATGATGGAAAACCGATCATCCTCGATGAATCCTCCCAAACGATCCTCTCGCCAGTGGATTTTCCCGAACTGTTGCGTTATGTTGGTCAGGATATCATCACAACCGATGGCAAAACACTGTTGGGGGCTGATGATAAAGCAGGGATAGCTGTGATCATGTCCATGCTGGAATACCTTGTTACTCATCCGGAAATTAAACATGGAAAAATGCGCATCGGTTTTACGCCTGATGAAGAAACCGGACACGGAGCCGATTTCTTTGATGTGAAAAAATTCGGAGCCAAATTTGCCTATACCATCGATGGCGGTGCGATTGGAGAGCTTGAATATGAGTCTTTCAATGCTTCGATGGCAAGGATTCATATCCAGGGGCGAAACGTTCATCCGGGAAATGCAAAAAACGCAATGGTCAATTCGCTGCAGTTGGGGATGGATCTGCATGCCATGCTACCTGTTGAACAAAGACCTGAATTTACCGAAAAGTATGAGGGATTCTTCCATCTAATGCAGTTTAATGGCATCCCTGAAGAATCATCCATGATTTATATTATTCGCGATCACGACCGCGAAATGTTCTTACATAAAGAACAGGTGCTGCGAGATGCTATCGCGTTCATTAACAAAAAGGCTGGAGATGAACGCATCAAATTGAACTTGATCCAACAATATCAAAATATGAAGGATGCCATCATGCCGCATTTCCATGTTGTAGAAACGGCAAAGAAGGCAATGGAGTTAGTGGGAGTCGAACCTGTGATTGGCCCAATCCGTGGTGGAACTGATGGGTCGCGACTTTCTTACATGGGGTTACCCACCCCGAACATTTTTGCCGGGGGACATAACTTTCACGGCAAGTATGAATACATTCCGATCAACTCTATGAAGAAATCATTGGAAGTTGTTTTGAAGATCATCGAACTGTATTCAACCCCCGGTTAATGTGACAATCTTCATCCCATGATATTGACAAATGAACTTAACTCGTAAAATCAACCATGATAAATTAGTCAAGGTTAGTCAGCATATTATTTGAAAGGATACTCAATGGCTACATATATCATTACTGATGATTGCATCTCCTGCGGCGCCTGCGAACCAGAATGCCCCGAAAACGCGATATCTGAAGGCGATAGCATTTTTGTAATTGACCAGGATACATGCACCGCCTGCGCCACATGCGCTTCTGTTTGCCCGGTGGATGCCTGCGTGCCCGCATAACACTTTTAGTAATATAAAGATAAAGCGCCCTTACAGGCGCTTTTTGTATTTATGAAAATTGGTGGGTTTCTTTATGATGCTAACCGGTCATTTCCGGGTAGGTGATCCCACGGCTTGGGATTACAAGGACACCCGCACAAGGTTTTGATGGTTATCCAGAATCGCTTAAACAATGAAAACTGCCGGTTAGCTGCAACCAACCGGACCCTGCATTGTCATTCTCTCCTCAGCTACCGGGTCATCGACAAAAGTTGGGGCTGAAAACCCCAAAACCCATTTTTATCGCCCTTTTTCGGGGATATCAGGATGAATGCAACAGGTTCCCGGGGGAACGCCTATTAAACCTTCATGTCAACCTCCAGATTTGGAATATGATTAATATATATATAATTGCTTTTCGGGTTACTCTTTGGTTGTCCTTGTTCTCTTTTTCCAGAATATGACGTAGAATTAATTAGATGGGAAAAATGATATGGAACCAAACCAGATCCTTGTAGTCGAAGATGAACCCAGTGTCGGCGAAGTGGTGAGCCTTTACCTCCGGCGGGTGGGTTATGATGTTGTCACCGTAAAAGATGGTCGTGACGCCTTGGAAATTCTGGATCATGATTTCCCGCAATTGATCATTCTCGATTTGATGCTTCCCAACGTAGATGGATGGGAGATACTCAACTGGGTGCGCGCCCGCAGTAATGTGCCAATTATCGTTCTAACCGCCCGGCGAGAAGAGCGTGACCGTATTGCCGGTCTTGAAATGGGAGCTGACGATTACATTACCAAGCCATTCAGCCCGCAGGAGTTGGTGAGCCGGGTTCGGGCAGTTCTACGTCGAGGAAGGACCGATACTCCAGCCAACCAGTTACTGCCACTAATATTTTCTGATCTCAAGATAGAAGCAGGCAAGCGCATCGTGCTGGTAAACGATAAAGAAATGGACTTAACTGGTAAAGAATTTGACTTATTGCTTCTTTTAGCGCGCCACCCCAAGCAGGTTTTCACTCGAACTCAATTATTGGAGAGAGTATGGGGAATATCCGATTTTATCGACCCTGGAACAGTTACAGTTCACATGCGGCGGTTACGCGAAAAAATTGAACAGAACCCGTCCGACCCGCAGCACATCCAGACCATCTGGGGCGTGGGTTATAAGTTCGAGCCATAACCATGTCCAATCCGCTAAAAAAGCTGGATAGTAATACCCTGGGATTCATCCGCTTTATAATCGGTATCCTATTTGCTCTCGAAGCATCCCTGGCTTTGCTATATTTCATCATCAAGATTCCCCTGAAACACTTTGTTTTCATCCTTGTCATAATGAGTTTAACGGCTGTTGTGTCGCTCAGCCTTGTATATCTTGCTTACCGGTTGGGATGGATGTATCGATCCCGGCACCTCAGTTGGACGATCCTAGGTGGTTATGGTATGTCGATGCTCGTTGTCGTTGTCGTGATCACCGTCATAACCAGATGGATCTTCTCGAGTCTGACGGATGTGTTGTTGACCGGGATTTTACTTTTCTTTGGCAGCGGCATTTTTCTCTCTTTTGGATATATCCTATCTGAAACCTTGAGCGGTCGTATCAATACGATTAGCAAGGCGGCAAGGGAGATCGCACAGGGCAATCTAACTGAACGTGTGCCAGTTATTGGGAATGACGAGATTGCCAAGTTAGGAGAAACCTTCAACGACATGACTCGCCAGTTGGAGGATATGGACATTCACCAGAAGGAGTTGCGCAAAATGCGCAACGACCTGATCGTATGGGTAGGCCACGATCTGAGAACCCCACTTACATCCATCCGCGCCATTCTGGAAGCATTAGCTGACCGCATTGTCGAAGACCCCATTACTGTACAGAGATACCTGGATATGGCCCAAAAAGAGGTGCGCTATCTGTCCAGGCTGATCGATGATTTGTTTGACCTCTCGCAGATGGACGCTGGCGGCATCAAAATCGACCGGCAGAGTATTCCCCTGGCTGATCTGATCTCTGATACATTGGAAAGCTTTACGGAATTAGCCTTTCAACAGGGCATCAACCTGGAGGGTAGTCTGGACCCAGGGATTGACCTGGTTTATATCGATGCAATGTTGATCGGACGGGTATTGAACAACCTGACCAGCAATGCCATCCGCTTCACCCCGCCGGGGGGAACAGTGAATATTATTGCCGAATGTGAAAGTAAAAGAGTAAAAGTTTCAGTCAGCGATAACGGAGATGGAATCAAACCTGAAGACCTGCCATATATCTTTGAAAGTTTCTACAGGGGCGAAAAGTCACGCAACCGCAAAACAGGTGGCACCGGGCTTGGATTGGCCATCTCGCGCGGTATCATCGAAGCCCATGGGGAAACCATTAGTGTTAAGAGCGAAGAAGGCTTTGGAACGACTTTTACTTTTACTCTGCCTGAACAACCTCCTTCCCTTGCACAAAATAAGGTTGTTGACCTATAGTTGTTGAGGTAAATGAGGCACTTTTCACTCAGTTTGTCCCAGAATACCTGTAAAAATCTCAACCAAAACCTACTATAATTTAGAAAGATTGCTCAATTCCTATCTGAAAGCGGTTCACGAATGTTAAACCGTAAATGGTTTACTGTAATCGGGGTTATTCTACTGGCTGTTGTTGTTGGCGGCGGTTATGTGCTGTTGACTCCTAAAATTATTAACACCATACCTGCCGATGGCGCCTCATCAGTATTCAGTGACACCCCAATCCAGATCACCTTTTCCCAGGATATCCAATCCGATGGAGTGGAAAAATATCTTGTTCTGGAGCCCAATACTACCGGAATTTACCAGGTCATCGGAAATACACTGGTATTCACCCCATCCGTTCCCTGGGCCCAGGACCAGAGGGTAACAGTCTCTTTGCTTCCTGGGATCAAATCCACTCTCGGCATTCCCGTCTTGGTTGGCAAGACCTGGCAGTACGATACCAGACACCCCTGGTTGCTTTTCCAGATGGATACGCATGATCATAGTGATGTTTATTCCATCGACCCCAACGGATTGGATGTTAATAAGCTGGTTACTAACGGGGATTCGGTCCTGGATTACACCGTATCGCCTGACAATCAACTGTACTACAGTACAGTTCTTTCTACGGGTGGCAGCATCATTCGCCGACTGGATATCCAGGAACAATCGCTTGTGGATATCCTCCCCTGTCAAAACGCTGTTTGCAACCAAATGCGGCTATCGCCTGACCAAAGCCAATTAGTGTATCACCGGATTGAACGGTCTGAATCACCAGGTATGAAGCCGGCTTTGTGGATGCTGGACTTGACGGGTGGAAATGCTTCCGGTGAACCTAACCTGGTCGGAATTAGAAACCATGTAACCCGCGACCCAGTATGGTCAGCCGGAGGATGGCTGGCTTTCTATGATGAAACATCAGGCGCATTTCAATTTTATTACCCGCCTACCGGGCAACGGGTGAGCTTTGACAACGCAACCGGTGAACCTGGAAGTTGGTCTGCGGATGGCTTGACCTACGCAGCGCCTGATATCAACTACCCTACGAATTCATCAAATACACCACTCTACTATAGCCAAATTATCCTGTATCAACCTCAAACCAGCGAGCGAACTGAATTAACACGGGATATCCGCATGGAAGACCTGCTGCCAACCTTCTCGCCCATTGATAATGATCTTGTATTTGCACGTCGATATTTAAACCCACAAAATTGGACACCTGGCCGACAAATTTGGGCAATCCAATCCAATGGCACCAACCCCCGCCCGCTTACCAATTCCGGAGTGGATAACCACCTTGGTTTTGCCTGGAGTCCCAACGGAGAAATGCTGGCCTATTTGCGTTTCAATACTGCTTCCCTCACAGGTGAGCGTCAACTCTGGCTGATGGATATGACGAGAGGGACACGCCAGAAAATCCTGATGAATGCCTATAATTTACAATGGCTGCCCTGATACACAAAATATTTCAGCTTATCGTCGGAATAGACCGCATTCAATTGGTATAATAAACGCATGCCCTTAACAATAAATGAAGTGACTCATATCGCCGACCTGGCCCGCCTTTCACTGACCGAAAACGAGCTGGCACTTTACCGGGAACAGCTTTCCGCAATTTTGGATTATGCTTCCCGCTTACAGCAGGTGGATACGCAAGACGTTCCAGTTACATCAAGCGTTATACCTTTCCAGAGTGTACTCAGGGAGGATGTTGTTGTACCAGGACTTGAGGTTGATGCTGCATTAAAAAATGCTTCATCCACAGAAAATAGCCAATTCAAAGTTCCCCCGGTGTTGGATTCATGACGGCTGACTTGTTGAATCTAGGAATTGCACAGGTTTCCAAGTTGTTGATGAAAAAAGAGATCAGCAGCCGGGAGTTGACGAAAGCCTATCTCGACCAGATTGATCTTCAGGATTCGACGCTGCATGCTTACCTGACATTGACCCGGGAAGAAGCTCTCTTCAGGGCAAACCGGGCAGATTTCTTCTATCAGCAATCGCCCGAACAGAGATCTGAACCGATCACACCATTGCTGGGTATTCCCATTGCTGTCAAAGACGTGCTGGCCCTTTCAGGGGTTCGTTGCACATGCGGATCCCATATTCTTGAGAATTATGTGCCGCCCTTTACTGCCACCCCGGTGAATAAACTTCTTGAAGAGGGTGTGATCATCCTTGGCAAAACGAATACAGATGAATTTGCAATGGGCTCTTCCACGGAAAACTCTGCCTATGGTTTTACACGTAATCCCTGGAACACAGATCATACACCAGGTGGTTCCAGCGGTGGAAGCGCGGCAGCGGTTGCTGCCGGGATGGCCCTGGGGGCGCTTGGCACGGATACTGGTGGCAGTGTTAGACAGCCAGCTGCTTTTTGCGGTGTGACCGGCCTGAAAACCAGCTATGGACGTGTATCCAGGTATGGACTGATTGCTTACGGTTCATCACTTGATTCAGTTGGGTGTTTGGCCCGTAATGCTGAGGATGCCGCCATGCTCTTTTTTGCGATGGCCGGGCATGATCCGCGGGATGCCACCTCACAGGACTTGCCGGTTCCTGCCATAGACCTGGATGGTGAAACAGACATTAAAGGAATGAAAATTGGAATTCCATCTGAATACTTCATTGCGGGGATCCAACCCGAAGTGTCGCAGGCTGTAAGACAGGCGATAAGTATGTATGAATCGCTTGGAGCAGAGATAATTCCCATTACACTCCCCCACACCGAATATGCCCTGCCTGTTTACTACATTATTGCTCCGGCGGAAGCCAGCGCCAATCTGGCGAGATACGACAGCGTGCGGTTTGGACATCAACACCCCATGCCAGGCTACATCAATCAGTTCAAAGAGACACGCGGTGAAGGTTTCGGAGCTGAAGTGAAAAGACGCATCATGCTGGGTACTTATGCTCTCTCAGCTGGTTATTATGATGCATTTTATGGCCAGGCACAGAAAGTGCGCACGCTGATCAAACGCGATTTCGACCGGGCTTTCGAGCAGGTGGATGCCATCGCTGCGCCGGTTACACCGACCACAGCCTTCAAATTGGGAGAACATTCCGACGATCCATTGGCGATGTATTTGGAAGATATTTTCACCCTGCCTGCCAATCTGGCGGGTATTCCTGGAATTACATTTCCGGTTGGTTTTGATAATGGAAAGCTGCCAATAGGAATGCAATTGATGGGCCGGAGTTTCCAGGAAGATGTTCTGTTAAAAATGGCGCATGCATATCAACAAGTGACTGGCTGGCATCAAATGAGACCGGAAAATAACCAAATGGATAAAACGAATTAGACAAGGATGGAATGAATATGTTTAAACTACCCGCCACAAGCGATGAACTAATCCAATGGGAATGGAAGGATTTTAAACCAGGTTACCTTGAGTTGGAAAAAGTTGATGTTAACGAAAGGAATATTGAATCCTGGCTTTCCGGCTGGTCGCGTATATCGGAGTGTGTGGATGAACTTTACAACCGTTTGTACATTGCCACCTCGGTGAATACTGTGGACAAGGTCGCAGAAGAGCGATTTTCCAATTTCTTTGATACTATCTTCCCCGAAGCGCAGGCTCACGAGCAGGCTTTGAAACTGAAGCTTCTTGAAAGTAAGTTAGAGCCTGATGGCTTTGAAGTTCCATTGCGCAACTATCGATCGGAAGTAGAACTCTTCCGCGATGAAAACCTGCAATTGTTTGCCGAAGAGCAAAAACTGGGAAATGAGTTCGATAAGATCATTGGCGCCCAAACTGTGGATTGGGATGGCAAAGAGACAACAATTACCCAGTTGGGACCCTACCTGCAATCACCAGATCGCGAGACTAGAAAACGTGCCTGGCTGGCAGAGATGCAGCGCTATTATGAAGACCGCGACGCAATAAATGCCATCTGGGTAAAGAACCTGAGCTTGCGGTTAAAGATCGCCAAAAATGCCGATAAAATGGACTATCGCGATTTCAAATGGCAACAACAATACCGCTTCGACTACACCCCGCAAGACTGCCTTGATTTTCACAACGCGATTGAAAAAGTCGTCGTACCCGCGGTGTCCAGGCTGCTTGAGCGCCATAAAGACCAAATGGGAATCCCCAGCGTTCGGCCCTGGGATATCGACCTGAAAAATTATGTTGATCCTCTGGGGAGACCTGCATTAAAACCCTTCGAAACTGTGGATGAGCAGGTTGCCATCACACAGACTATTTTTAACAATGTTGATCCGGTTCTCGGTGGATATTTCAGACAATTGATCACAGAGGAACTGGTAGATATACCCAATCGTAAGAATAAGGGTGGCGGCGCCTATTGCACAAATTTAAATATCATTCGAAAACCGTTCGTTTTCTGCAATTCGGTTGGAACGCACAATGATGTGCAGACCCTGATACACGAGAGTGGTCATGCATTTCATGTATATGAAACCGCCAAGCTGCCTTATATGCCTCAATTAAATATCTCCATGGAAATTGCAGAAGTCGCATCAATGACTATGGAACTTTTGACCTCGCCATATCTTGAAAAAAGCAAAGGTGGTTTTTACACAAGTCAGGAAGCGGCTCGCGCATTAAGTGAGCACCTTATCACCTCCCTGATGTTCTGGCCATACATGGCAGTCGTGGATGCTTTCCAGCACTGGGTATATCTCAATCCGGAAAATGCAATAAACCCCGCAAATTGTGACTCCGAATGGGGTAAGCAGTGGGACCGCTTCATGAAAGGCTATGATTGGTCTGGATATGATTATTTCAAAACAACTGGCTGGCACAGAAAAGGCCACATCCACCAGGTGCCGTTCTACTATATTGAATATGGACTCGCTCAACTTGGCGCTGTCCAGGTTTGGGGTAACTCTCTGAATGATCAGGCTAAAGCTGTTGCAAGCTATCGCCAGGCACTTTCGTTGGGGGGCACGAGGCCACTGCCTGAGCTCTTCGAGGCTGCCGGCGCAAAACTGGCATTTGATGTCGATACCTTGAACCATGCAGTGAATCTGATGGAAAGCCAGATCAATAAACTTGAAGAATTGGCGGTCGGATAGGGAGTGATTTGAATTTACTCTGGGATATTTTTGTGCTATTTGCCCGGGTGGCTCTGTTTTCCTGGGGTGGTGGACCAGCTTCGCTGGCATTGATGCAGCGCGAGGTGACCGCAGTCAATTGGGTCACCCCTGCCGAGTTCGCGGATGCTGTTGCGCTTGGTAATGCACTGCCAGGGCCAATCGCACCGCAAGTATCTGCATATATAGGATATAAGCTGGCTGGTACCATCGGCGCCTTTGCTGCCGTTGCCGGCACCGTTGTGCCAACCACGCTGTTGATGCTTGTATTGATCATCTTCTTCTTTGGTATAAAAGACAGCCCAAAGGTGAAATCGATGCTGGCGGCTGTGCGACCGGTGGTGGTGGGTTTGCTGTTGTGGACCGCCTACGACATGGCATTGACAGTATTCAATGCACGTAAAGCCCCATTCCTTCCAGCACTGATACAGGGCTGGGACAAAGCCGTGATTGCACTAACAGCTTTAGGACTATTGACTTTTACAAATATCAACCCTGTATTTATTATTGTCGGTGCAGCAGTTTTAGGCTTGCTCATCTATCGCTAACAAAGGGAGTTTTTATGCCAGAAACATTAAAGATCGTAATTCCGATGGCTGGTTTGGGCAGCCGTGTACGCCCCCATACCTGGAGCAAACCCAAACCCCTGGTGCAGGTCGCCGGTAAGACCGTTCTGGCGCACCTGCTGGATAGTTTTGATACCCTACCTGATCCCGATAATATTGAGCTGGTTTTCATTATTGGCTACCTGGGCGAACAGGTACGCGCGTATATGGCGGAATATTTTCCTAAGGTCAAAGCTCATTATGTCGTGCAAAGCGAAATGAAAGGTCAATCGCAGGCAATTTACCTGGCGAAAGAATATTTGCATGGACCCATGATGGTGGTCTTTTCTGATACCCTGGCAGAGACTGATTTTTCGATGGTTGGTAAAGAGGATATTGATGGCTATGCATGGGTTAAACCTGTTCCCGACCCACGCCGGTTTGGTGTGGCTGAAATCAATAAAGACGGCTATATCACCCGCCTCGTTGAAAAACCTACCGAGATTCAGAATAACCGTGTCGTGATCGGGCTTTATTATTATCGTGAGGCAGAAAAGCTATTGAGCGCCATCGAAACCCAACTGGAAAGCGGCAAGACCTTCAAGGGAGAATTCTTCCTGACTGATGCCACTACCATCCTGTTGGAGCGCGGCGCGAAAATGAAAACCATTGAAGTGGGCTCCTGGTTGGATGCGGGAACATTCGATGCGTTGATCGAGACCAATGCCCATTTGCTTGGTAAATTTGCCGCCGCAGCACCTGTCGTATCTTATGGCACGGATATAAAGATCATTCAGCCTGTTGCTATTGAACCCAGTGTTAAGCTAATCCGCTGCCAGGTCGGCCCAAATGTATCCATCGCAAAAAATTGCATCATCGAAGACAGCACTCTGGTGGATGTAATTATTGACGAAAATACTGAAGTCAAAAATTCAAAGCTGAACCGGTCAATTTTAGGGCGAAATGTCATTGTTGAGAACGTGGAAGGTTCAACCAACCTGGGGGATACTTCCCAAGTGATATGCAAGAAGTAAAGGTGGAATGTCGATCAGAATTTTCGTATGCGCAAAAACCGATTCGATTTGAACTGGAAGGAAGTTGGCAGGTTATAGAAAAGGTGCTATCACAAGCGAAGTCGCCGAATGGCATTTCTTTCACCGTATTAACTATCGCAGGGGCTGTTTTTGAGTTATATTATCTCGAAGATAAAGATATTTGGCGGGTAAAAACTAATTAACACAAGGAGCCTGGATGCGGGAAACATTCATAAACAAACGAGTAACCGGGTTGAAACCCTCAGGAATACGTAAATTCTTTGATATTGCTGCTACGATGCAGGATGTCATTTCTTTAGGAATTGGCGAACCTGATTTTCTGACCCCAGCAGCCATCAGTGAAGCTGGCATCCAATCCATTAAACGGGGTGATACACACTATACTTCCAACGCAGGTTTGATTGAGCTACGTCGCGCCCTCTCCCGTCACCTTCAAAATAAGTATCTGGTCACTTACGATCCGAATACAGAATTACTCGTAACTGTGGGTGTTTCGGAAGCGCTTTATCTTGCCTTTTCCGCGGTATTGGAACCGGGTGATGAGGTCATCATTCCCACGCCATGTTTTGTAAGTTACCAGGCAGAAGTTATTCTTGCCGGAGGTGTACCTGTCGAAATCCCCGGCAAGTTCGAAGAAGATTTTAACCCGAATCCGGCAGCTATTGAGGCAGCCATCACTCCACGCACCAAAGTGATCCTCATTGGGTACCCCAACAACCCGACAGGTGCAGTTGCCACACGGGAATCAATGTTAAAAATTGCTGCTATTGCAGATAAGTATGACTTGCTTGTGATTTCGGATGAGATCTACGACCGCCTGGTTTATGGATTTGAGCATGTTTGTTTTGCCGGTTTGCCTGGCATGTACAAGCGCACCCTGTTGTTGGGCGGATTTTCGAAAGATTACGCAATGACTGGATGGCGGATAGGGTATGCTGCCGGACCGGCAGACCTCATCAAAGGATTGGTGCGCATTCATCAGTATACTGTAATGTCGGCACCGACCATGAGTCAGGCAGCCGCATTGGAAGCATTGGAGCATGGAGAGAATGCCGTTTTGGAGATGGTAGCAGAATATGATCGCCGGCGAAAACTTATCGTTGGCGGATTGAATAACCTGGGACTTAAAACCTTTGAACCGCGCGGCGCATTTTATGCTTTTCCGCAGATTTCAGTGACCGGTATGGATGAAGATACCTTCGCTGAGCGGTTATTGAATGAGGAACATGTGGCGGTTGTGCCGGGCTCTGCGTTTGGATTAGGCGGCGAAGGTTTTGTGCGCTGCTCTTATGCAACTGCGTACGAGAAAATTGAAGAAGCCCTGCGTCGTATCGAAAGCTTCATGCGGCGGATGGGATAACCGGATTCTTGATGAAATACGTTCCAGTCATCGGTCTTGAAGTCCATGCCGAGCTAAGTACCAACTCAAAAATGTTTTGCGGCTGCCAGGTGGTGGATTCCACAATCGCATTACCAAACCGTTCTGTTTGCCCGGTGTGTCTCGGCTTGCCGGGAGCGCTGCCGGTTGTCAATCAGAAAGCTGTTGAACTTGGATTACGGGCTGCTCTTGCGTTGAAATGCACTCCTTTGCCATTCAGCATTTTTGCCAGGAAAAACTACTTCTACCCCGACCTTCCAAAAGGTTACCAGATATCACAATATGAAACACCACTGGCTGAAAATGGCAAATTGTTGATCAATACAAGCTTAGGCCAAAAGACCATCCGCATACGGCGGGTGCATCTTGAAGAAGATACCGGAAAATTGACACACGTATCCAGAGAGGGTGAATCATACACTCTGGTGGATCTCAATCGGGCTGGTGTTCCCCTGCTTGAGATTGTATCTGAACCAGATCTTGGAACTGTGGAAGAGGCGCGAGCATATTCGGAAGTATTGCAGCAGATATTGAGATATATCCAGGCCAGTTCCTGCGAAATGGAAAAAGGCGCCATTCGTTTCGAAGCAAATGTATCTGTAATGCCCGAGTCAAGTGAAGAATTGGGAACACGAACCGAGATCAAGAACCTTAACAGTTTTCGGTCCATGGAAAAGGCCATCCGGTTTGAAATTGAACGTCAAATAGCCATTTTGGAAGCTGGTGGCAGCGTCATCCAGGAAACAGTTGGTTGGAATGAAAGTGAGGAGTTCACTTTCTCGCAGCGCAACAAAGAAGAAGCTCACGATTATCGCTATTTCCCTGAACCAGACCTACCACCGATTATTGTCAATGATGCATGGCTTGAAAAAATTAGTAAAGCATTACCAGAACTACCAGACGAAAAACGAATTCGATTCATGCAAGAATATGGTCTATCTACTAATGAAACTTCCATTCTGACAGGGGATCCACGGATTGCCAATTTCTTCGAAGCGCTAATTGGAGCTGGGGCAGCTCTAAAAGAAAGTGTCAACTGGGTTACCGGGCAGCTATTTAGTGCGATGAATGAGCGGACCTTAAGTTGGGACGCCATACCAGTAACACCTGAAAACCTGGCAGAGCTTATCAGCAGAGTATATAGAGGAGAACTAAACCTCCAAACTGCCAGAATGATCCTCAGCGAGATGATCGAAACAGGAAAGGACGCACGCCAAATAGTTGAGAAAAAGGGGTTGAAGCAAATTCACGATTCCACTATTATCGGGAATGCCATAGCAGATGTTTTTGAACAAAACCAGGAGGAAGTAGAATCGTATCTGGCTGGTAAAGAAACGCTGGCACAATGGTTCTTTGGGCAAGTGATGGCAAAAACTCGCGGACAGGCCTCCCCCGCTGTGGTTAAGTATGAGCTGGAAGATCGATTGAGGCTACTGAAACAAACTCAATCATCTGATTAATAAAATGAATCAGGAGTGGTATCATATGATTTATAGTACTTAATCATATTGACTCTGAATGTAAAGAAAAATAAAATAATACTATCTCTTCCAAAGGTGGATTTTGTGGTAATTCTACAGCCCATTCAGAAAGAATGCATCGTGAAACTAAGGCGGACATTCCGTAATGTCCGTCTATTTTTTTCTTAATTAAGAAATTCAAACCAGGTAGAACAGGAGAAACCGATGGCTGTATCAACCAATGCTTTTGAAATGGCACAACGTCAATTTGATCATGTTGCCGGACTACTAAAGCTGGACCCGCAGGTGAGTGAAGTTCTGCGCTGGCCCGCCCGCGAGTACCATTTCCGCATCCCTGTCCGCATGGACGATGGAACAATTCGCGTGTTCAATGGGTATCGTGTCCAGCACAATGATTCGCGCGGCCCAAATAAAGGCGGCATTCGCTTCCATCCATCAGAGACCATTGATACAGTTCGTGCTCTAGCCATGTGGATGACCTGGAAATGCGCTGTTGCCGACATCCCCCTCGGCGGTGGAAAAGGCGGCATCATCGTAGATCCAGCGACACTCTCTGTTGGCGAAAAGGAAAGACTGGTCCGCGGTTGGATTGACATCATGTGGAAGAACATTGGCCCCCGTCAGGACGTACCAGCTCCAGATGTTGGTACAACTCCGCAGATGATGGGCTGGATGATGGATGAATATTCCAAACTGGTTGGTGCGTATACCCCTGGTGTCATCACCGGAAAGCCTCTGGGCGGAGGAGGTTCATTGGGAAGAACCGAAGCTACAGGCTATGGCGTTATTTACACAGTTCGGGAAGCAATGAAACACCTGAAAATGGATTCCTCCAAGTGTATTGCAGCTATTCAGGGTTTTGGCAATGTTGCCCAATACGCGGCTATCGGTTTTATAGAACAACTCAAAGGCAAGGTTGCCTGCGTTTCCTATTGGGATAGGGACGATCGCACCTCATACACAGTCAGCCATAAGGACGGTGTTGACCCGCACTACTTGATGACCATAACAGATCAGTATGGTTCCATCGACAAAAAGAAGGCACGCGAAGCTGGATACGAGATTGAGGATGGCGGCGCCTGGATCACAAAAGAGGCTGATGTATTGATTCCGTCTGCCCTGGAAGGCCAGATCAACGCAGAGACCGTGCAAAAGATCAACAAACGTGTCAAAATCGTTGCCGAAGGCGCGAATGGCCCGACGACCCCCGAAGCTGACGAAGTCCTTAAATCTAACGATGTTTTTGTAATACCGGATTTCCTTGCCAATGCAGGTGGAGTTACATGCTCTTATTTTGAAGGTGTTCAGAACGATATGAATTATTACTGGACGCGGGAAGAAGTCATTACCCGTCTGGATACGAAAATGACCCAGGCCTTCCACGGCGTGCTTGAGATGTCTTTAGCTCAAAAAGTCTTCATGCGTGATGCCGCTTATATGGTCGCGATTGCCAGAGTGGTTAAGGCAATGGAATTGCGCGGCTGGATCTAATTAATCGACACCGGTTTGTTTACCCCCTTCCGTAAAAGACCCCCGCATTATGGGGGTCTTTTCATTCAGGAGTTGATCACCAGTTTTTGGAATATTCTTCCAGATAGTATTCCAGGTTTTGCCGCCAGTAAGCTTCGCTATGCGAGCCATCCTGCACCAACCAAGTGTGCTCTATCTCATACTTTGTTAAAAATTCCTCAAACCGCCTGGAATAATTTAGCTCCGGGTCCTGGAGTCCAACATCCAAAATGATGTGAACATTTGATCTATCTGATAGCTTTTCAAGGATCGCTTCCATACTTCGCCTGTCAGCCCGGAAAAATGCAGGACTATGGATTCCAACGATGGAGAACAATTCTGGGTACTTGTATGCGATATGAAAAGCCCAAGCAGATCCACGAGAGACGCCGCCTATTGCACGATATTCTCTTTCTTTTTTAAATGAATATTCGCTATCGATCCACTTAACCAGTGATTCGCTGATCGCTTTATCATATTTACCAACGTTTGGATCGTCCCAACCTGGATCATACGGCATCACAACAATAAAAGCCGGGAAATTGCCGCTATCAATTTGTTTATCCATGATCTCTGGCAGTCCCATTCTGATCCACTGGTCATCCTGGTAACTTCTACCATGCAGCAAGTAAAGAACCGGATAACTGGTTTTGGTTGAGTAACATGGTGGGAGGTAGATAGTGTAATACAATCTACCGGGCAATTCCTTTGACGTAATATAAGAACGTGAAACTGCCCCACGCTTTTCAGGACAGACAACCGCTGGCGTATTCGTTGGCGAAATCTTAGTGCTTGTGCCTGTTGGAATAATTGATGCTTCTGATCCTATAGAATCTGTTGAGAGAGATTCACTCGGTACGCCAGTATTTTGCACGTTAATTTCATCATTGATAGGTGGAGAGACGCAAGCGCTCAGAATGAATATTGTCGTAAAAATAGTTAATGTAATATGATATATTGCCCCCCGGTAACTTTTATATGTGTCTTGACGTATCGGCATACTTCGCATTATACTCTCTCTCGCCGGGGTGTAGCGCAGTTGGCAGCGCACCGCGTTTGGGACGCGGGGGCCGGCGGTTCAAGTCCGCCCACCCCGACTTTTTTAACTACATTCTTCGTCTTCCTCCCCTTTTCAATCCATTGTGTAACAATTGGATAATTATACCTAACAATTCTTAAGTGGCTACTTTAAAAATGTAGTGATTAGAATGCTGATTTTAATTTATAATAATCCTATGCCTAATATTAAATTTGATTATCTTATCGAAGCAATACATTATTCACCGGATGGAGAAATACAAAACCTCAGGTTATTTGAGCGCCGGGGACCATCTTTTTCGGACAGGCTCATTTTTTCCAGGGAGCAAGTCATCGAAGCGCTGCAAAATGGAAAGAAAATGGTTGCAGGAAGCAGGAAAAGCTATCTAGCCAGCACCTTTGACCTGAGTGGCATTGTACAGCTTTCGGGCAACAAAGTGAATCCCACCATCGTCCTGGGAGAAGAACCAGTCGCTAAAGATTTCTTGCCTGGCATTCCAATTTATTAACTAACCTACACAGATCATTTTACAATGTCCTCTTCGCCTGTTTTCTTATCGATCATTTTTCCTGCATATAATGAAGAAGGGCGTATTTCATCAACTTTGAAAAAAACCATAACCTTTCTAAAAGAACGCCCTTATAGTTCAGAGATCATTGTCGTTGAAAATGGCAGTTCAGACAACACATTCCAGATTGCCAGTTCGTTCGTGAAAGTATTTCCACAATTAAAGGTACTACGAGAAGAGAGAAGGGGGAAAGGGCTGGCTGTCAAACGCGGTATGCTTGAGGCTGTCGGCCAATATCGCTTTATTTGTGACGTGGACCTCTCTATGCCGATCGAAGAAGTAAGCCGTTTCATTCCCCCGAATTTGAATAACGATATTACAATAGCTTCGCGCGAAGCGCAGGGGGCAAAACGCCACAATGAACCTGAGTATAGGCATTTTATCGGTCGTATTTTCAATTTTATCGTCCGTGTAATGGCAATTCCTGGTTATCATGATACCCAGTGTGGGTTCAAGTGTTTTTCCGCGCAAGCTGCCGAAGAATTGTTCCCCTACCAGACGATCACCGGTTGGACTTTTGACGTAGAGATCCTTTATGTTGCTCGAAAGCTCAACTATAAGATTTTCGAGTTGGGCATACCCTGGTACCATGATCCCCACAGCAAAGTTAAGGTCTTCAAAGATTCATTTCAAATGATGCTGGATCTGATAAAGATCAGACTGAACAATTTACGCGGAAATTATGCGAAAAAAGTTTGACCTTGCACCACTTCCACGCTTACCGGATTTATCTTTTGAATTAGATTTATGGAACTGTGGTGTCATCCATGTAGCTGGAGTGGACGAAGCCGGGCGTGGCGCCTGGGCGGGTCCGGTTTACGCAGCGGCTGTCATTCTTCCAAATAAAAGTGACCTTTCTAAAATCCTTACAAATGTAAATGATTCCAAGAAGCTATCCCCAACAAAGCGCGAATTCTGGGCAGAGAGAATTCGAGAACATGCGATATCCTGGAGCGTTGGCTTTGCCTCTTCTGCAGAAATTGATGTTGTGGGGATCGTTCCCGCAACACGGACAGCTATGACGCGCTCGCTGGATGGACTCAATGTTCACCTGGGGCATATTCTGATTGATTTCCTGACGCTACCCGGTATAAATACACCGCAAACCCCGCTGGTGAAGGGAGACGCTCGCTCCCTCACTATTGCGGCAGCATCCATTCTTGCAAAAACTGCCCGGGATCATGAAATGACCCATCTTTCAGAAGTGTATCCTGGTTACGGCTTTGAGAAGCATAAAGGTTACGGCACAGCATACCATTACGAGAAGCTAAATATTCTGGGTCCTTGCCCGGTTCATAGAGTCACTTATAAACCCCTCTTAGTTACAGGAAAGCTCACGATATTATAAATATCGTATTTTCTCGAATATCCGAGAAGAAAAACAGCCCCTCAAAATTCTGAGGGGCTGTATCGAATATAATCCGGTTACTCTCTGGCAAATTGCTTTCTGGCCGGAGAGAGAAAAAACTTCGTTAATTCTGCGGCAACTGAAGGAACGAAAAGCAGCGGTAACATAATTGCCCACTGTTCCAAGCCAAGTGGGATAGTGTCAAATATTGTGTTAAGGAAAGGAACGTATACTACTACAAGGATCAATACCATCGAAGAGACAACGGCGATATTCATCCATTTATTGGTAAAGATACCGATCTTCAGTAGAGGGAAGTATTCAGACCGAGCCGTAAAAGCCCGCAATAGCTCTGAACAACTCAGTGTCACAAATGCCATCGTTTCAGCAAACTGTACTTGGGTTGGATCTGTGTTCAATCCAATGAAATATGCGCCAAGGGTTGCAGCGGTGATCGCAATGGTCTGGACAATGACTCCATTACGCATGTATTTATTGATGATACCTTCCCTGGGAGGACGCGGCGCCTGTTTCATAATGTCTGGGTCGCCTTTTTCGGTGCCCAGAGCAAGAGCTGGAGCGCCATCGGTCACCAGGTTCAACCACAATAACTGTATCGCCGTCAGTGGTGAACGCCATCCAAACAGGGTGGCAATGAAAATGACCATGATCTCAGCCATATTACAGGAGATCAAATAATAAACAAATTTCCGGATATTGCTGTAAATTATTCTGCCTTGCTCCACAGCAGAGACAATACTTGCGTAATTATCGTCTGTAAGCACCATGTCGGCTGTTTCTTTTGCCACATCTGTGCCGGTTATGCCCATTGCAATACCAATATCCGCCAGCTTGATCGCAGGGGCGTCATTGACTCCATCACCGGTCATTGCAACTACATCTCCATTATCACGAAGCGCTTCAACGATCTTCATCTTATGTTCCGGGGAAACACGGGCGTATACATCGGTATTCATGGCTACTTCCCGCATTTCCGCTTTGCTCAGATCGTGGATATCTGCCCCGGTGCGGACTTCTCTGCCCGGACGAAGCAGTCCGATACTTTCAGCTATGGCGCGGGCTGTGTTTGGATAGTCACCGGTGATCATCACAGTGCGTATCCCTGCCTCGCGGGCTTTGTCTAGCGCAGGTTTCACTTCAATTCTGGGAGGGTCAATCATGCCTACCAGACCGGCAAATATAAGATCTTTTTCAAGTTCTTCAGATGATAACTCTCCAGGCATTGCCGGTACCAGGCGGTAAGCCATTCCAAGTACACGCAGCGCTTGACCGGTCATGGTATCATTTGCTGCAAGTACTTCCGCGCGGAGGTTGTCATCCAGGATCCGGATATCCTTGTCATTGATCTGGTTGATATGGGTGCATAGTTTTAGTACCTCATCGGGTGCGCCTTTGACAGCAACCACGTACCACTGTTTCTTTCCTTCCCCATAGATTGGTGAGATATCCTCATCAATCGGATCTTTGATGCTGTGTATGGTCACCATTCTCTTCCGGGTGGAATCAAAGGGAATTTCCTTTTCTCTTGGATAAGCGGATACTACTGATTTTGTTTGCGCTCCAGCTTTTGCCGCCGCGACCAGCAGAGCGCCTTCGGTTGGATCTCCTACCATACGAAAACCGGAGGTTGATTCCGCATCCTCCAATAAAGCATCATTGTTCAAGACACTTACCCAAAGCGCAGTTGTGGCTGCAGGATAATCTTTCAACTTGATTGGCATTCCATCAATGTAAAATTCTCCTTTGGGAGAATACCCGCTGCCTGTAATTTCAATGAACTTCCCATCCACCCACACACAGGTGACTGTCATTTGGTTCTGTGTCAGGGTGCCGGTTTTATCTGAGCAGATGACGGTTGCTGAACCAAGAGTCTCCACAGAAGCAAGCTTTCGAATTAAGGCATGTTTCTTCACCATCTCCTTCATCCCAAGAGCCAGGCTGATTGTTACTATAGCAGGTAAGCCTTCCGGAACAGCCGCGATCGCCAGGCTGACTGCGATCATGAATGTATCCACGATCTCTTCGAGATTGCCTTGATTGCTAAAAACTCGAATTGCGCCAACAACAAATACAACACCGCAAATTGCAAGGGCGGCTATACCCAGGATTTTCCCTAATTCTTCCAGCTTTTTCTGTAGGGGAGTCTCTTCCAGCTGCACCGATTGCAACATAGTGGCTATCAAACCAAGTTGGGTATGCATACCCGTGGATACAACTATACCTTGCCCACGGCCATAAGAAACCAGGGTCCCCATAAATACCGTATTCTTTTGATCACCCAGTGGAATATCGCGAGCCAGCTTGAGGCCTGCATTTTTTTCAACGGGCAGCGATTCCCCGGTGAGGGCTGCCTCTTCGATCTTAAGGTTTACTGCCTCCACCAGCCGAATATCGGCCGGGATGTAATTACCAGCTTCCAGAAATACCACATCCCCTGGAACCAATTCAGGTGCTGGAACGGAGACTCTTTTCCCATCCCTGAGGACCTGGGCTTCTGGCGCAGCAAGTTTCTTTAATGCTGCCAGAGCTTGCTCTGCCCGGCTTTCCTGGACCACACCAAGAACGGCATTCAGCACCACGATTGCCATAATCGCACTGGCTTCGACGTAGTCCCCCAGGATGGCAGAGATGATTGACGCAACGATCAGCAGGATAACCACAAAGCCTTTCAGTTGGTCGAACAACTTTTTGAAAAAACCAGGACGAGGAGCTTCAGCGAGCTGGTTCAAGCCATACTCTTTGATGCGTTTGGCAACTTCTGGTGAGCTTAACCCGCTGGGCAACGGTGTGTCCAGCTTCTCAATGACTTCATCCTGGCTTAATGCATGCCAACTAATTTGTAGATCTTTTGTCTGTTGGGATTTATTATTTTCCGTCATTTTTTACGTTTTCTCTCCTCGTTTCTATGTTGCACCCTTTCAGGGGGAGTGCGATATGGCAGATTTGTATGCTAACCATGTATTTTATCAGATAATGATTATGGAACATATTAAAGTAGCTTATTTCAGAACTTGGTTTTCGGCAATATTTGTGGATGTTCTCACCTCTTTTATTAAATAATTGCTATAATTAATTTACCAATCATCAATTTCTTTGGAGGGCATATGAAAGGTTCAGAAATTGTTCTAAAAATCCTCAATGAGCAATTGACTGACGAGCTCACTGCGGTTAATCAATATATGGTCCATGCTGGGATGTGCGCCAATTGGGGCTATGAGAAGTTGCATAATGCAATCGAAAAGCGGGCGATCGAAGAAATGAAACACGCTGAAAAACTGATCGATCGAATCTTGTTCTTTGAAGGAATTCCAGTTGTAAGTGTGCTCAAAAAAATGTTTATCGGTGCAAAGGTGGATATTCAATTACGCAATGATTTAACAGCGGAAGTAGAAGCAATAGCCACATACAACGCTGGAATTAAGAAAGCTGTTGAGGAAGGCGATAACGGCACTCGCGAATTGCTTGAATCAATCCTCAAGGATGAAGAAAAACACCTGGATTGGTTGGAAGCACAGTTGGACCAGATCGATCAGATGGGTTTACCCAATTATCTCGTGGAGCAGCTCGGTTAATTTACCTTATATTTTGGTGGGAATGCAATTAGATAATCATCGCTGCCTATCAGGCAGCGATCTATGTTTCAGGATTGATCAACTGGAAGTGAAAGAACGAATTCTGCTCCACCCTCTGGATGGTTTCTGGCGGAAAGGTCACCATTATGGGCATGTGCCAGCTGCCTGGCAATGGCTAACCCCAATCCGGTGCCACCTTCGTCGCGGCTGCGTGAGTGATCAGCGCGGAAAAACCGTTCAAAAATGGTTTCCAACTCAAAATCAGGAATGCCCTTACCCTGGTCGCGGATCTTAATTTTTATCAAACCATCATCCTCTACGAGAGTTCCAATAACTGTTGAACCGGTTGGTGCGTGGCGCAGCGCATTATTGACGAGGTTGTTAATGACTTGCCCGATGCGAAATGGGTCAACAGAAAGAATAGCCCCAGGCGCATTTGTGCAGTTCGTGTTGAGTAGTATTCCCCTTTGTTCAGCCTGAGATTTGAACTGAGCGAAGGATCCTTCGAGCAGTTCGCATAAGTTTGTATCGGTTTTTTCCAGTTTCAACTCTCCTGCATCTGCCAGCGAAAGAGTACGTAAATCCTCCACAAGCCTGGTCAAAGCCAGATTTTGAATGTTGACATGCTGAATCTGGTCAAGTTCGAGGGGATAAACACCATCCTCGATAGCTTCCAATATTGCCCTTTGAATCGCCAGTGGTGTTCTTAACTCGTGTGCAATGTCGGAGGTCATCGCTTTCCGGCTTTTCTGTGCTTTCTCCAACGACTCGGCCATGGTGTTGAAAGCTTTGCCTAACTCAGCCAGTTCGTCTTTTCCAGTAATAGGCACTCGCTGACTGAGATCGCCACCTGCGATTTGATTTGCTGCCAGGGTAAGTTGTTTTACCGGGCGTAAGATCAGGTATCCTAAAAGCATTGCTAACAGGATGGCAACACCCCCGGCCAGCAATGCGGCATTCTTTGCGGCTGTATTGAGCTTCAATAGAAGAGATTGTTCAGCGCCAGGTTGAAATTGTATTCCTCCGGCGGAAAATAAATATCCGATGATCTTTCCGGGTTTGTCTTTCAGTTCGATAGAGTTTGCTCGCTCCACTGAATCCAATGGGGTACCGACCCTTAGTTTTTCTGTGTCGATGAGGATCCTTCCATTGATATCTGCCAACATTAATTGCTGCTGCTTTTGACCTCTGCCCCCACTTTGGGGTTCCATCATACCCGGCATATGTTCGTTACCGAGGCGCTTACTAATTAATGTTTCAACACCTGCCCAGGAACCATTTGTTTGGTAATATTGTTCTAGGCTGATCACAAGAGAATTCAACCCTGCCATTCCTCCCCGGAACATGTAATTATTGACCTCCCTGGCTGTGGAATATTGCGCAAATCCAACCACAGATAAAATGGAAACCGCAGCCACAAGGATCAAAGATATTGCAAATCGGATCCTCATTCGCTAAATCCTTTTGAAGCGGTATCCCACGCCAAATACTGTTTCGATGCACTGCGGGTTGTGGGGGTCATCTTCTATCTTTGAACGAAGATTTTTTATGTGGGCATCGATGGTACGCTCATACCCTTCATATGCCATGCCTTGGGATAGTTCCAGCAATTGTAAACGTGAATAGACCCTGCCGGGTTGGGAAGCCAGCGTGAAAAGGAGGTTGAATTCAGTGGGGGTCAGATCGAGTTCCAGACCAGATTTACGCACCGTATGGCCTTCCAGATCGATCATGATACTGCCTATTTCGATCAAATTACTTTCCATATCCGAGGACTTTCCGGTTCGCCGAAGCACAGCTTTTACCCTGGCGACGACCTCGCGGGGAGAAAATGGCTTGGAAATGTAATCGTCAGCGCCAAGCTCCAATCCGATCAATCTGTCCATTTCTTCCACCCGGGCAGTCAGCATGATGATGGGTACATCTGACTTTTTGCGAATCTCACGGGTGATGTCGAGTCCGTCCATTCCAGGCAGGTTCAGGTCGATGATCACCAATTCGGGTTTGTTTTGCTCCCATAATTTGTAGCCGTTATCGCCCCGGGTTGAATGCAGGACGGAATAACCCGATTTCTCCAAATAGAGTTGTAATACCTTTACCAGTTCAACTTCATCTTCAATGATCAATACTGTAGCCATGCTGAAATTATAGCATGCAGCCCTGGCCAATATGGAATCTTCACAATTTCTTCACAACACATTCATCACCCATTCATAATTGGGTTGTAAGATAACATTAGATATTAATCAAATAAAGGAGTAAGAATGAATAAAGTTGTGATTACCATTATCGCTGTTGTAGCAGTAGCCGCCCTGGTTTTCGGCGTTTTTGGGTTTATCCGAGCCGGTAGGGTCAATGATTTCAATTATCGTGGCGCCATGTTGCAGCAAGGTTATGAATTTGGACCCGGAATGATGGGCAGGCAGGGCAGCAATGGAGACTTTGGCCCTGGAATGATGGGTAGGCAAGGCAACAATGATGACTACGGCCCCGGCATGATGGGCGGCAGGAAAGGCGCGGTTGGAAGCCGTGGTTTCACCGAGATGCATGATTACATGGAAGATGCTGTGGCTGAAAAGTTTGGTGTAACGGTTGATGAATTAAATTCACAGCTAAAAGATGGAAAATCCCTCCTTGATATTGCTGCTGAAAAGGGGCTGACCGTCGCTGAATTCCAAACCATGCAAAAAGACGCTATGACATCAGCAATTGATAAAGCGCTTGCCGCCGGTGAAATTTCCCAAAACCAAGCTGATTTGATGAAGGAAAATCTACTTAATGGCATGATGGGTGGATTTGGACATCGGCGCAGGTAAAATTACAATAATTCTGTAATCAAAAACCTCCCGATGGGAGGTTTTTGCATATCTTAATATTTTACTCTGCTGATCAGGTCCAATTTATCCAACTTGTGGGTGGCCATGATCTGCCGAACAGTGCCTGTCAGGCCGCGCATTACAATACTGTCCGTCTTCGCGCCGTGCGGAATGTAATCCACACCTCGCAGGAAATCCCCGTTGGTAATGCCGGTAGCTGCAAAGAAGACGTCATCTGAAGATACCAGGTCATCAATGGTCAGGATCTTGTCAAAATCCACTCCCATTTCCCGCCCAAGTTTTTCTTCGGTCTCGTTTCGAACATAGAGCTTGCCTTGAATGTTCCCGCCCAGGCATTTCATTGCACACGCAGCGATGACTCCTTCAGGTGTGCCCCCAATCCCCATCAGGACATCGATTCCCGCATTACCATAGCAGGTCATCAATGCACCGGCAATATCGCCATCCGGCAGCAATCGGATCCGTGCGCCGCAACGACGTACCTCGGCGATCAGTTCGGCATGTCGTGCCCGTTCCAGAATGACCACCGTCACATCATCAATATCCAGATCAAGGGCTCTGGCAACTTTTTGCAAATTATCCTTTACCGGGGCTTCAATGTCGATGGCATCCTTTGCAGCCGGACCAACAGCGATCTTATTCATATAAACAAACGGACCGGGGTTGTACATAGTTCCCCGTGGAGCGAGTGCAACAGAGGCAATGGCGTTTAAGGCGCCATTTGCCAGCGGACGGGTTCCATCAATGGGATCGACAGCAATATCCACCAATGGAGGACGGCCATTCCCCAGTCTCTCACCGTTGTATAGCATCGGGGCATTATCCTTTTCGCCTTCGCCGATGACGATCACACCGTCCATATCCACCGAATTCAAAACAAGGCGCATGGCATCCACCGCGGCTGCATCTGCTGCCTCTTTGTCTCCGCGCCCCATAAAACGGGCTGCTGCTAGGGCGCCTGCTTCTGTAACGCGCGCCAATTCCAACGCCAAATTTCTGGTTGGAGTCGTATCCATGGCTTCTGTTTTCATTTTAGCTCCATACGAAACTGATCAGATAATATCCGATGACACCCGCCCAGATCCAAGAATCTATGCGGTCAAACACTCCGCCGTGGCCTGGAATGATGTTACTGGAATCTTTTGCGCCGACCTGCCTTTTGAAGACACTCTCGCCCAGATCCCCTAATGGTGTGATGATGCTCATCACCAGACCAATGACCAGTCCTTGAACCAATGTAAGCGATGGCATGCGGAGCTTCCAGAGCATTGTCAGTAAGATGGTCGTAGCGGTACCAAAAAGAATGCCGCCGATATAACCTTCCCAAGTTTTCCGGGGACTTAACCGCGGGGAAAACCTGGTTTTCCCGAAGCGACTGCCAAACAGGTAAGCGCCTGAATCTGCCAGCCAGGCAGCAGGAAGGGCGATCATGAACCACCACAATCCGTTTTCTAGACCACGGATTGAGATCATATAAGCGCCAAGCCAACCGATGTAAATGACCCCGCCCAATGTTACGGCAAAGTCTGTACCTGCCTTATCCGCACCTTTTTCATAAGCCAGAAGATGAACTGTCATGGCAAACAGGACAATCGCGCTGAGGATCAGATCGGCATACTGGAACTGAAAGAAGGAGCGCGAAAGGGCTAGCAGAGTCGTCCCTCCAACCACAAGCCACATGGAAGGCTGATGACCACCTTTGCGCATTAGTTGGACATATTCCCAGGAGGACACCGCCAGGATCAGAGTCATGAAGAGGTTAAAAGGAATTCCCCCGAGCATAATTAATGCGATCCCTGCGGGGAGCAGGAAAATGATGACCAGCAATCTTTGTTTAAGCATGTTTGGATCTTCTATTTCTCATTTTCATCCAGACAGCCAAACCTGCGGCTGCGTTGGCAGAATGCCTCGATGGCTTTTTGCAACTCTGCCTTATCAAAATCCGGCCAGAAAGTGGGAGTTACATAGTATTCCGAATAAGCAGCCTGCCATATCAGGAAATTGGAGAGGCGCATTTCGCCTGAGGTTCGGATGATGAGATCTGGGTCTGGTATGCCAGCGGTGAACAGATTCTGAGAAATAAGCGCTTCGTTCACTTCTTCTGCCTTGACGCCCTGGCGGATCAATTGTTCGACCGCGTAAACGATCTCATCCCGTCCGCCGTAATTGAATGCCAGAACGATGGTCAGTTTGTCGTTGTCTTTCGTCATTTCTATGGCGCGTTCAACTTTATTGCGCAGCTCTCCTGGAAGTTTATCCAATCGCCCTATGTGGCGCAACCGAACACCTTCTCCGTGGAGTTCTTTCAATTCCTTTTCAATGACACTCTCAAGTATCTTAAGCAGCCCCTCAACTTCTTCCTTTGGCCTGCCCCAGTTCTCTGTGGAAAACGCGTAGATCGACAGGTATTTGATACCCAGTTCCACACACGAACGAATAATCCTGCGGAGGTTTTCCGTACCAGCCTGATGACCAGCCAGCCGTGGCAAGCCACGCTTTTTTGCCCATCGACCATTGCCATCCATAATGATGGCTATATGATCTGGAACAGTGTCTTTTTTTGCAGAATTGTTGGAAGTGTCCATGGAATCCTTCAATTATACTTCCATGATCTCTTTTTCTTTTTTAAACCCAACTGCTTCAATAATATCTATATACTTATCAGTCAGTTTTTGAAGCTCCTCTTCGCCATCCTTCAATTCATCTTCTGAGATAAGCTTCTCTTTTTCGTATTCGCGCAGGTCTTTGATCATATCCCGGCGGATATTGCGGATCGCGATTCGGCTTTCTTCCAATTGACTGTTCACCACTTTTACAAGGTCGCGTCTGCGTTCTTCCGTGAGTGGTGGGAGGTTCAAGCGGATCACTTTCCCATCGTTGTTGGGAGTCAAGCCCAGCTCAGATGCCAGAATGGCGCGCTCAATATTGCGTATGGAACCTGCGTCAAAGGGTTTGATCAATAACTGGCGCGGTTCTGGAATGCTGATGCTGGCGAGCTGCATGAGCGGAGTTGCTGCGCCGTAGTATTCCACGGGGAGTTTTTCGATAATAGCAGGGGAGGCTCGACCGGTGCGGATGGTGGCAAGAATGTCTTCCAGAGCGCTGATGGCGCCTTTCATGTGGGTCTCGGCCTCTTTGACAGATTCTTTGATCATAGCTCCTCCTCAATGGCTAAAGTTCTTACAGTATTATATAGTATTTCAGAAATACAAACATCCATGAAACGGTGGATAGTGACTTAGAGTATTTATAGGTTACCGGATGGATTCCACCCGATGCAGGAAAAATGTGGGACTAATTAGGTCAATTATTCGCTCACGAGCGTGCCGGCCGGTTTGCCCATCAACGCATTCAAAAGGGCTTCCTTATTCCATAAATTCAAAACCAGGATGGGCAGTTTATTTTCCATACAAAGGGAAAGCGCAGTGCTGTCCATCACCTCAAGGCGCAGATTCAAGGCATCTATGTAAGTCAATGTGTCAAATTTCTTTGCGTTGGGATTGGTATTCGGATCGCTGTCATAAACCCCATCCACTTTTGTGGCTTTGATGACGACATCCGCGTCAATTTCCATTGCGCGTAAAGCAGCCGCTGTATCTGTGGAGAAGTACGGGTTGCCTGTTCCGCCGCCAAAAATGACCACCCGACCTTTTTCAAGGTGCCGAATCGCTCGTCGGCGAATATATGGCTCGGCGACCGAGCGCATCTCGATGGCGCTTTGAACCCGGGTCATCACCCCCATACTTTCCAGGGCATCCATCAATGCCAGGGCGTTCATGACAGTTGCCAGCATTCCCATGTAATCCGCGGTGGCGCGATCCATACCCGAATCCAGGCCTACCTTGCCGCGCCACAGGTTGCCAGCGCCGATCACGATGGCAACATCCACACCTAATTCTCGAATATTCTTTACATGCTGGGCAATATCCCTTGCCAGAACCGGGTCAATACCTGAGCCATTGATGCCAGATAATGCTTCACCCCCCAATTTCAGGAGTATCCGATGGTATTTTAAGTTTTCCATGTTTTGCCTCCTCATCTATTTTAACAAAAAACCAACCTTGCGGTTGGTTTTTGAATGGGTTAATCTTCGATACTTTCGCCCAATTCCCAGCGGTCGAAGCGCCGGATCTGGATATTTTCACCCATACTGACCACTGCTTCGTTCAGCATGGATTGAACTGTAATGCTGTCATCGCGGATGCTTGCCTGGCGCAGCAGAACGGTTTCGTTCTTGAATTTCTCCAGGTATCCTTCGACGATCTTTGGAATGATCGCTTCGGGTTTGCCTTCTTCTTTCGCTTTGGCGATTGCGACCTGGCGTTCACGTTCCAATGCTGCTTCTGGAATGTCTTCTTCTTTAACATAGCGTGGAGCCGCGGCGGCGATCTGTAGCGCTATTTCGTGGGCGAACTTGCGAAAGTTTTCAGACCGTCCGACAAAATCGGTTTCGCTGTTCACTTCGACCATTACGCCAACGCGTCCGCCACCGTGAGAGTAAAGCTCGAGAGTGCCATCGGAAGCGGTGCGGTCTGCACGTTTTGCAGCTGTGGCCAGTCCTTTTTCGCGGAGAAAATCGACTGCTTTGTTATAGTCGCCATCAGCCTGTTCCAATGCCTTGCGGCAGTCCAGGACCCCGGCGGCAGTAGCTTCGCGCAGTTGTTTGATCATTTCGGTGGTAATTGTTGCCATTTGCATTATCCCTATCTTATCTAATGGTGCAGATCATTCCGCTTCGGAATCTTCTGATTTATCAGCTGCTTTTTTGGTTTTCTTCGCTTTTTTTACTTCAACTTCTTCGACTACCGGTTCAGCAACAACGGCAGCTGCAACTTCTTCGACTACCGGTTCAACAACAACGGCAGCTACAACTTCTTCTGCAACTTCCGGTTTTGCTTCAACGACAGGTTCAATTACTTCAGCAACTTCTGGTTCTGCTGCAACGGCAGCTACAACTTCTTCTGCAACAACTTCAACTTTTTTGGCTGCTTTGGCTGCCGGTTTCTTTACTTCTTCAACCACAGGCTCAACTTCAACTTCTTCAGTCTTTGCCTGGGAGAGTTTTGCGAGGGTGGCTTCACCGAAGAGATCAACATCTTCCAATTCCGGTGTCAGATCAACAACAGGTTTGGGTCCGCTGGTGGAGGAGGTCATATCGCGTGACGCAGTGTCGGCATCCATTTCAGCATCTTCCTTGCGCATGGCTTTGCCTTCGATAACGGCGTCTGCCATCTTGCCGACCATCAACTTAATGGCGCGGATGGCGTCATCATTGGATGGAATCACATAATCGATGCCCTTCGGGTTACAGTTGGTATCCACCATTGCGATCACGGGGACTTCGGTTAGATTGGCTTCGTGAATGGCTGTTTCTTCACGGGAAATATCAATAACAAAGAGCAGATCTGGTACGCGTTTCATGTTACGGACACCACTCAATCGGATGAGCAGGCGTTTCACTTCGCGGTCGATCATTAAGATCTCTTTTTTGGTCAGACGGCTGGCTTCTCCAGATTCGTGGATCTTTTCAAGCCGGTCGAGTTCGGAAATTCGTGCGAACATGGTGGACCAGTTCGTGAGCATTCCGCCCAGCCAGCGCTCTGTGACGTACGGCATGCCGCAGCGTTCAGCTTCTTCTTTGACAGTTTCCTGTGCCTGGCGTTTTGTTCCAACAAACAGAATGAAACCACCGTTGGCAACGGTATCCCGTACCAGGTTGTATGAGGTGTTCAATGCTTTTACAGTTTGTTGAAGATCGATAATGTGGATGCCGTTGCGCTCGGTGAAAATATATGGGCGCATGTGTGGATCCCATTTATTGGTGCGATGTCCGAAATGGACGCCGCTTTCTAGTAGTGCTTTCATAGAAATCACTGTGGACATATTACTCCTTCGCGTTAAGCCTCCGGTCCTTCTTTTCCTGGCTGACACTCCGGATATGGAGCACGCTCAGTCAGATCGGGAACCGTGTGAGATGGGTTACCCTTGTGTATAAACACAAGGCGGATGCAAGTATATCATGGGATGTAAATAATAGGGGAAATTGGTGTGACAAATGGAGAACAGAGAGCAGATATACGTAATTTGATCATATTTTGATCGATAGCTATCTTCACAAGCCTAAATTCTAATTTCTCCATATCCCTGATTTCGATTCTAGTTTCATTAATCTGCTGTCAAGATTCACTTAAAATTTCCGATAACAGGAACAGGCAGAATAATCTCATGGATGAGGAGAAGGACGCATGGACGCGACCATTCACCAGAATATGCAGGATTTAATCGCCGTGCGGCGATTACTGGTGCGCGCCAGTGAACTGGAGGCGCAGAAGAAAGACCCGCGCCTCAAAACCAAATCCCTGAAGGAATCATACGAAGAAGACCAGGTTACCCTGAGCGGCACCGCCCCCGGGGTGGATTCTGCCCATTCCATGCACAATAAAGTGGAAAACGAGCATATCCGCCTGAAGGACCTGATCCAGCAGTTGGGGCCTGCCCGGAGCAACAAGGATGGTTCGCAGGCAGCAGGGACGCAGGTCACCATCCAGGCGGAGGTGAACAGTGTGGAAGAGTTGGAGATCAACTATGATGCCCTCACACCTGTGGATGGACTGGAGGTCCGCAACCCCAACCTGGCTGAAACCGACCGCTACCGCTTCGAGTTCAGTGATGGAACGACTTTGAGAATTGTGGATAAATGGGCGGGAAAAAGCACCACGATCTGGGGCGATCCGCACATCGACTCTTCAGATATCGCCGGCAACTGGGATGGCGACTTTAAAGACCTGACTGCCAGCGATACGCATACCACTTTCATGCTCAAAGACGGCACACGCCTGACCATCACAGCGCGGGACGCGGGGGTGATCGAGGCAGTGGATATTTTCAAGGGCAGCCAGCATGTAACCGGCATTGGGGCGGGGTCAAAATCCTGGTCGGAAAAGACCGCCTTTTTTCATCCGATCATCAGGGGCAGTTCGGGTGCTTCTGCCATTCCCCTGGGAGACGTCGTTTTCGCGGGTGGTGATGGCAACGACTGGTTCGACGCCAGCCATAAGTTGATCTGGGGGAGGACCACCGGACCAGAGATCAATACCCGTCCTTCGGCGATTTTGCAGGTAAATTACCGCTATTCCGAGATCCGCAAGGTGTCAGTCAGCGTCAACCAGGGAGCATAAACCCGGGCAACCCGACCTGCGGAGGATTCCACCAATATTGGCCTAAGGAAGAAAGTTGTTAAAAACTGATCAAACTGCCATTGCAAAGACCAGCGGGCTGAAGTATGGGATCAGCCAGACAGCCCAAACAAAGACACTGAACTTGTGAAAATTCAATATGGCTTTTTCGTCCTTCTTGAGCAGGACGACCAGCGCCCAGATCGCGTGGATGAGCATGAGCAGGATGGCAATGAGACCCGTGATACCGTGGATGTCAAAGGACATGCCGCCGACGAATTCGAACATCAAGCCGGTGCCGATGGTATCGCAGATGAGGCCGAGTACAAAGAAGGCGAAGTTCCACCATTTGAGGCGGCCGGTGATGCGTTCGCCCCACACGCCGATGGTGTAAAAGATCAATGCTGCTGTGATAATGACGCTTGCAAGTGGATTCATGAATGCTCCTGAATGGTGAATGGGTTAATTGTAACGCAGTCCGGGTTGGGTGGGGCGGGGAGACTTTCGGATAAAAACTGGGTGCGGTGGGGTCCCACTTAGCTTCGCTTCGGGGAGGTTTCCCATTCCATTTCACTACAGGGATGATATCGCACCCGCTGGCACGAAAGAGGAGCTTTGACCGCAAGATATCAACAACAACTGGTTGCTTATTGGCGGTGTAAACCTTTCCTTAAAACCATTTTCATGTTTTCCAGTTCTACTTTTTGTAGAAGGTCCATTACAATTTCAAACTGTTTTGCGAACACATAGATGGCCTGATTGATTTCTTCAGCCTGCTTACCTGATTTTGCTTTGAAGAGCAGGTCGTTTGCCAAATCGTGGAAGAATTGATGTTCGTGGCCAAGGCGGATAAAAACCTGGTCATCACTCTTCTGATAACCCATTTTTTCATACCACTTGCCAAACAGGCAATCTTGATGTTTTAATTCGGGCAACCTTTTCAAAGCCCTATCCCTAATATCAGTATCGCTTTGTGATCCAATCAACAAGGATGCCCGGATCACATCTCTCCGGAAGTCTATTAGATCAATTTGAGCCAGATATTCCAATCCAAAAGGGTAACCTGAGGAATTGATGTCTTTGGATTGTAACGAAATAAAGTCAGACAGGGGCATTGGTCTTCCATAGAGATACCCCTGTGAATGGGTGCACCCAACAGAATTTATGAGCATATGAGTTTCTTCGTCCTCAACGCCTTCAGCAATAATCTCCATTTGGAGTTGGTGGGCCATGCTGACAAGGTGCCTGAAAAGACGAAACCCCTTTCTTGAGAAAGGAGCTTTCTGAGTAACTTCCATGGCTATTTTTATTGCTTTTACCGGCAACTCTGCCAGTGTTGAGAAACTGGTGTATCCTGCGCTGAAGTCGTTCAAGATGATCGATAACCCCATTTCATCAATGGCATGCAGAATGCTTTTGGTCCTCGGGTCTGATGGAAGAAAATAAGTTTCGGTTATTTCTATGCAAAAATTTTTCAATAATTTTAAATTTGATGAAATTGAATTTGATAAAAAGCCGAGAAATTCATCATCCGAGAAGTCGTTCGCAGACACATTAAAAGTAACGAACAAGGAGTCGTCGATCGTATTGAGTGTGTTAATGTCTGAAATGATCCTGGGGATGCCGTATTGAGTCATTTCAGTGATAAACCCGGTTTGTTCTGCCAGCGGGATAAACCGGGAAGGGGGAACCAATTCTCCCCCGGTTTTCTCCACCTGATTAAACTTTCAGCGCCGCATATTTTCCCTGTATAAAGTGAAATGATCGGCTGGTAATAATAAACAAACTCATTATTTACCAGCGCTTTCGCCAGTGTGTTCAGTTTAATTTCATCAGGCATGCCATGATTATACTGCGATAGTCAACATACCAATAGCACACCAAAGCCGAGCAGATATACTTGTTGGGCTAACCATTCAAAAGAATGTACGGCATAGGCCAACCTGCTGCTTTTTCAACAATGAAGCATGAAGAGGGGAGACCTTCGGTCAATAGTCGCGCGCGGTGGGGTCCCACTCAGCTTTGCTTCGGGGAGGCTTCCCATTCCGTTTCGCTCCAGGGATGATATCGCACACACCGGCGCGAAGGCTGGGGGTGTTTCATTATTGCTCTTCCCGCACCATGCGACTCTCGAATGGATAAACCTGTTATCATACTCTTATGCCCATTAATACAATAGATCGACAAAGCCGTACGAAACAACTGGATCATTATGATTTCTCCATGTCTGGAGCATATTACATTACGATCGCCAGCCTGGAAAGAAAGCCCATCTTCGGGGAAATCCAAAAGGAAATGGTTGTGCTGAACAAGGTCGGTGATATCGCGCTCAAAGAGTGGGAGAGACTGACCAAACGTTTCTTTTACATTGAACTAGGCGCTTTCGTTGTCATGCCAGATCACATACATGGGATTATTGCCATCACGGGCAAGGAACCCGGTAAAACTGCTCTCCAAAAACGGAAGTTATTCCCATCCCATCTTCCCAAAAGCAAAAGTATTGGAGCATCAGATATTACTGGATCCATCGCGACAGTCCTTCGTTTTTATAAGTCATCGGTATCCTTGCGCTGCCGGCCGATATTGGGCAAGGGCAATAAAACCGTCTGGCAGGGTGGATATTCCGAGCACATCATTCAAGATGCGGCTGATATGGAAAGTATCACGAGTTCGATTGATGCCAATCCATCCAATTGGGAGCAGGATATTCAAGCAGGAAACCCGGATTATTGATCATTGATCTGTTCGTTGAATGGCCACAGGCGTTTTTTTCATCCTGACCACCAAGTTGATTTCTATTTGAGTGGAAAACAAGACCACCAGACCTTGCTAAGATCGGCGCGAACCATGCCGGGTTTGCTACCGCTTCACCCAGCCGACACACTGTACCGCATCGACAAACTGCATCCGAATAATAAGGGTTACATCCGCTGGACAGCCGGCATCAAGCCGATCCTGTCGGCTGAGCTGGGGGGATAAGGACAGGGAAAAGTGGTCTCTGTCCAAAAAATAGTAACTCATACCAAAAGGCGTTGGTGGTTATCGAGTCAGACCAATCAGCCACGTTTGAAATTGGATTCTTTGCCTATCATACCAATCGTTGCATAAATAATAATTGCCGCCATTGATAGTAATAGGGCGGGAATAATACCTGGGATGCCCGAGTCTATCATCTCTTCCTTCGCTAATATTCCTAAGTACCGGAAAGTGAGAGCCGAAAACATGATTGCAATAATTACTATCCAATAAATTTCCAACTTCCGATTGTGAGATTGAGTTTGTAAGAATTAAATTATCAAATTTCGCCCTAACAAATTGACCAATCCGAATAGCGTCATGACCAACCGGTATTGCATTATCTGCATTGGTAGTATTGGCTCCTCTCCTAGTTTGATTGAAATAAAAATTGATAATTTAGACACTATTATAGTTTGAACATGAAAGAATTATGGATGAAATAAACAAATTTGATTATATCGTATGACAATGGTATTGCATTATCTGCACTTAGTATTGGCTCCTCCTAACGTGATTTTCATTTCTAACTTGTCTCGGTTGGATAGGATCCTCAAACATTTTCCATAATTGAACACTTCGAAGAAATAATTCATTCGTATCAGCAACTTCACTAGCTAAATTCATTGTTGGAATCAAAACTTCATTATTAAAATCGTCATTGGCTATAAACTTAAAATTCGGAGCAAAACCATGAGTGTTGAATATCTCACGTAAAGTTACAAGTCTTTCATTTATTGGCTGTTGAATATTTTGTACACTCGCTTTTGGACTAATAAAAATGAAACTGCCGTTTTCGGCATCTCCAAAATAGGATATAAATATAAAATATGACCTTATGAATTTCTTCAGAACTCGAGTGATCGTTTCGTTGCGGATCACCATATAATTGTCCAGCCATACCGTTTCACATCCAAACTCCACCTTCGTGATACGCTACATCGATAAAATAATATAATGGTGGTTCATTTTCTTGATTATTCGATACACCTAACACATCTATTTCGGCCTGACGGAAAAATTGTTCAATATTGTTATTTCCAAAAATATCCATATCCAAATTTTGAAAGTTATTGTTAATATCAGCAATAATAGGCTCAAAATCAATTGCATTCCTCCACCACCTTGGGGATGGTTTCCAATTCGTCTGGACTACCTGGCATTGTTTAACATGCCTTAACCATGAATAAACCAGTGACTCGCCGATTTCGATTTTCATTTTTTCTCCAAAACTAATTACAGTAAATTGCTAACTAATTACACCAAATGAATATAACTTGATTGCACTCTGTCGGGGTATTAGTGCAAATGTACTCTTTACTAAGGTTCTAAATTCTGATCCTTTATTTGATAATATTTTTGAGAAATTTATGTTTGGAATTGAGAGCCAAATCTTATGCGCATCATGTAATATTCGTAACATATTATTAAACCAATCCCAACCATCAATTATTGAAGTTAAATCCTCATCTGTGATTTCTAATTCACTATCCAATTTTGGATGGGTAATTCGGTGACGAATTCTAATAGTTTCGCTGAATGCTTTCCAACGATGATCAGATAATATATTCCCTTCAAATTCGATTAAACTTGAATAAGTCTTTACTGTATATGCAAACAATGATAAAAAAGGGTATCGGTTTTTATCGAGGGTTACTTTGCCGTTTTCGCGATAGTCTAACATTATCATCTAATAATGGAATTATTTCATGTAAATCCCATTTTCCTTTCATGTTAAACTGATTAATAAGTAAGCTTAGGGTTCTCTCTCTTCTAAATCCGTCAACATGAGTTCGTAAAAAGCAGCAATTGAACGCAAGTAGTTACGGCGTGCAAGTTGAGAATCGTTCGTGATTAGATTATTGCGATTTTGTTGAACATCATCAAATAACGATCGAAAAATTTACTTATTCGAAGGCGTAAGCTTACTCTCTCGCACAGACAAAACATCTTGTCAGGTTTATGAATTATTCAATGGAACAAATTTCAAGTGATTGTCTTCCCTATCGATACAGGAAAAACTATAGATTTTAGATTAAAAATTCAGAATTGATATTGTGGGGAAATTATAAAGCAAGCAGAATTGGAAGAATACTCCCTCCGTATATAACAAAAATTCAGCAAAAATACGCTTCTTATTTACATCGCCAAGGGTTACCAGAGGATCGAAAATCTGCAATTATCGAACTAAGCATAATTTGATTCTTTATTCATGCCGGTGTCCCCACCGTTCGACCCTTGACAGGGAGTTCTCGTCCACCAATCAAAGCCCCTTATGGCTTTATAATCCCAAGGTATTACTTAATAAACGTATTACAATTCTTTACGGGAGCAAACAACAGCATGGCAATACCTGTTCGCAAAGAGATCCAACCCGGGCTGCGGGTGATGATCGTGGAAAAACAGAACCAGTCCTCCGGTCAGTTGACCGAGGGGGTGGTGATGCGGCTGTTAACCAGCAGCCCCACCCATCCGCACGGCATCAAGGTGATGCTGGTGGGCGGCAAGGTTGGGCGGGTCCAGGCGATCGTAAAATAATAAGGGGATACATTGTAGGGGCGGACCTATGTACCCTTCGGGCATGATATATCCGCCCCGGTATTTGGGTCTACGGCAGGTCGACCCCAACAACAGGCCGATCCCTACGGCCATATATTTTTATTTGGGCGGACAATCCGGGCGGACACACAGGTCCGCCCCAACAGGGTACTACGTGAGGTCCACCCCTACAGAGGATTTTCTTTATCTTTTAACCAGTTCATCGGGTTGGCAAGGATGTACAACCTGATGGCTTCCAATTCCCGGGAATTTCGAATAATGCGATCATAATAATTTCGCTGCCAAAGGGAACCATCAAACGTTTCCCAAGATAATTCTTTTACACAACGTATATATTCATTGGTTGACATTGTTTTGAACCATTGAATAATTTGCGGCAAAGGTGTTCCCACTGAAAGATTAGTATTCCGGGTATTTGATTCAGATCCAACATTCACAATAATCCCATGAATATGATTGGGCATAATGATCAAAGCATCTAATTCGATATCTGAGTATTTTTTTGGAATCTCATTCCACCATTTTTCGATCATATTCCCAGCGGGGTTGAGGTCCATATGGCCATCGTTGATTTCTCCAAAAAGATTCAATCGATGTTGTACCACCATGGTGATAAAATATGCGCCACATTGCGAATAATCATATCCATCCAGACGAATCGATTTTCTTCTTGCGTTTTCAATCATGGATTAATTTTATATTGGATTAGGGTTTTCGCGGTCGATATCGAATAGTTTAGTTGTAGCGGATATTTAGACGGACACACAGGATTATGTATTGACAAATAGGTTTCGGGCGGGCACACAGGTCCGCCCCTACATGAGGTCGACCCTTATTTCGCGAGGACACATACCCACAGGGTATTTTGTGAGGCTGCCTATTCAATATTATTTCGAAATCAAGTATTCCCCCCCGGGGAGTAACACGATGACTTTTGTTTTTGTTTCACGCTCCACCCTGCCTTGCCACGCATTTACATCCTGCTTCAACAGATCAAAAGTGCTGTAATGCATGGGAATGACCACCCTCGGCTGCAGCAGTTTCACCGCTCGCAGTGCATCATCCGGCCCCATGGTGTAATTATCTCCAATCGGGATCACAGCCAGGTCCAGGCCTTCTTCCCCGATCAACCGCATATCGCCGAACAATCCGGTGTCGCCGGCAAAATACAGTTTCTGTCCATCCAGAGTGGTCAGCAAAAACCCGCCCGGGTTGCCGCCGTTGCTGCCGTCTTCCAGGGCTGAGCCATGTAACGCCATGGTCATTTTCAAATAGCCAAATGGGTAATTATGCCCGCCTCCAAGATGCTGAGCGTGGGTCTTTACTCCCCTGGCTTCCATCCAATCGCAGATCTCGGCGTTGCTGATGACGATCGATCCACAGCGTTTCGCTATCTCAACTGTATCGCCAACATGATCACCATGCCCATGCGTCACAAGTATATAATCCGGTGCCACATCATCCGGCTTAACGACAGCCTTTGGGTTCCCGCTCAGAAATGGGTCAATAATGAGGCTTGTGCCGCCGGTTTCCACCCAGAAAGCGGCATGTCCTAAAAATTTAACTTTCGTTGGCAAATCAGCCTCTCTTCTCGGATGGCTTATTTCTTATGCCCATTTTTCTTCGGGCATAGATGGCCTTCGGGTTCCATCGGTTCGCCGCATTGCGGGCAGATCAAGCGTCCGCTGCTGATAATGGATTTTGCCCAATCCGCAAAAACGGTCAATTGTGAGCGTGAGACCCACAGGCGCACCACCCGCAGGTCATCCTGTGTCTCCTGGGTGGTCAAGATCTCCCTTAATAGGATGATGGCTTTGTCCTCATCCTCGGCATATGCCAGGCCGACTTCCCCCACCCGGTAAAGCGGATCCACGGGGGGTTTAATTTGCATGGACCTCTTGTCGTATTCTCCACTCGCTTCTTCCAGGTCGGTGTACTTTTCTTTTAGCTCACCCAGGAATTCGTCGATTCCCAAAACCAGGGATTGCAGTTGGATCTTTTCAACAAGCAGCGAAACCTTCTGGTCGTTTCCGCGGGCCTGAACGAAAAATGTGCGATCCCCCGGCTTTCCAATGGCAATACAGGATACCCATTCGGCTGGATTGATTTCAATATCGTGGTCGGGCATTTATTTTCCTTTCAGCGTGCCAACATGCGGGCGATCTCATAATATTCCTTGTTGATCTCACGGGTCTTCCCAACGATATCCTCGAAGGGAACCGGAACGATCTCTTTACCGTTCAACCCGGTCATCACGCCGGACTTGCCTTCCAGTAGATATTCCACCGCGCGGACTCCAAAACGGGTAGCCAGCCAGCGGTCATAAGCGCTGGGTTTTCCACCGCGTTGAATATGCCCGAGGATCGAAACACGGGTGGTGAAACCGACATCCGCCTTTTCGATCAGGTCTGCCAGTACCGTGGTATTCGTCTTAAAACCTTCTGCCACGATAATGATGGCGTGCGTCTTTCCGCGAAGATATGCCTCACCAATGGCTTTGATCACATCCTCCGGTGGAATATCCACCTCGGGAATGAGCACCATTTCCGCCCCGCAGATCAGGCCGGTCATGACCGCCAGGTAGCCGCAGTGACGCCCCATGGTTTCCACCAGGAAGGCGCGGTTGTGTGATGAAGCCGTATCGCGGAGTTTATCCACCGCATCCATAATCGTATTAATCGCAGTATCCACGCCCACGCACATATCTGTGCCTACAATATCATTATCAATGCTGCCCGGGATACCAACCACTTTTACGCCTTGCTCCACCAGCTTTTGAGCGCCAGTGAGCGAACCGTCACCTCCGATGACCACTAAGCCATCCATTCCGGCATTGTTCATCATTCGGATGGCTTCACGCTGCCCGGCGGGTTTCATAAATTCCAAACTTCGCCTGGTCTGAAGGATCGTACCCCCACGCTGCAGGATTCCGCCCACATCGCGCAAGCCCATCTCTTGAAAGTTGCCGTGCATCAGGCCGTCATACGCACCAGTGATGCCGAATACTTTTATCCCCTTTGTAACCGCGGTTCTCACTACAGCCCTGACACAGGGATTCATTCCCGGTGAATCGCCGCCGGACGTCATGACTCCAATGGAAGTAACCTGTTTTTCGCTCATTGTTTTTACCTGGTTCTCATGTGATCAGATCGGTTCGATCTTGTAATTCTCTTTTCCCACCATCTCATCCAGTCGGGAGGTCAGTTCAGAACTGACTCCTGTGGTATGGTTTGGAAATTCAATTAAACACCATTTATCGTCTTCGACAATATGAAAAGTGTAATGATCTTTTCCCGGACAGGATTGCATCAATCCCTGGACGGATTTCATCCTCCGGACGTCTCTATCCCTGTCATGCGAGGACTGAAGTGTGACGGTGATCATTCTTGCTCCATTATTGTTTGCCTGCGGGTCCAGGATCGGTAGAGGCGGAGGTTTAACTTCCTTGGAGTGAATGAGCGGGGCTGTAACCGGTTCTTCTTCCATGACCAGGTCTACTTCCGGCTCCCAATCCTCTTCGATGAAAATATCTGCCGGTTCCAATCCGTCTGCCTCGCCCGCATCCCAATCTGCTGTGCCTGTCATAACTTCCATGTGTGCCAGAGGACCTGACCTGGCTGGTTGTGGTTCTCTAATTGGATCGGGGTCAGGCTGGTCTTTCACAGGTAGATTGTGGACGTCATCCATGCTGACTGCATTAATTTTATCCACCAGAAGTTTCGGGGATGCACTGGCAGAATCAACTTTGCCCTCCACCAGGATCACCGCTTCTTCGTGGATCAGCTTCAAATGTTTTGCCCAGACTCGCGGGAACAGCACCAGTTCGATCTCACCTTGCACATCTTCAATGGTGGCAAATCCCATGGGCTTACCATCTTTCGTAAAGTGTGGACGGTATTTAACCACAATACCGCCAATGACAACCTTCTCTCCGCTTGCCACATCCGACAATTGACCGATCAGATGTGTGGTTTTCTGCTTCAGAAGTGGTAAGTATGGAGTGAGCGGATGCGCGGATACATACAAGCCGATAAGCTCCTTTTCCCAACTTAAAAGCTCTTTCCGGTCAGGCTCTTTCACAAACGGCAAATGGATGGTTTCAGAAACACCGCTATCCCCACCGAAAAAGCTCAACTGGCCGCATTCCTGTGCCCGGAAATGGGCCGATGAGACGTTGACAATGCGGTCAAGAGAATGCAATAAAGCCAGACGCTGCCCAAATCTATCCAGCGCCCCGACTTTGATCAAGCTTTCAAGAGGCCTTTTTCCAACTGCCCGCAGGTCGAGCCGATGTGCCATATCTGTCAGGTCTTTATATGAACCATCTAATCTTCCAGCCATGATGGTTTCCACCGGGTTAATACCCACGTTCTTCACCGCGCCCAGTCCAAAGCGGATGGCGGAAGAGGTGTCTGGTCGGTCTTCGATTGTGAAATCCCATCCACTCGCGTTGATATCCGGCGGCAGGACTTCGATCCCCATAGATCGGCAGTCGGAGGCGTAGAAGGCCACCTTATCCGTATCATTCTTTGAGGCGGAGAGCAGCGCGGTCATATATTCCACAGTGTAATGGGTCTTCAGGTATGCAGTTTGAACGGCGATCACACCGTAATCTGCTGCGTGAGATTTATTAAAACCATAACGCGCAAAGTTTTCCCACTCCTCGAAGATCGCCCGGGCTGTTTCCTCTGCGATCTCATTTTTGACGCATCCGGTGACAAACATATTCCGGTGTTTTTCGATCGCTTCCTTGTTCTTTTTAGAAATGGCCTTTCTGAGATTGTCAGCTTCAGATGCTGAATATCCGGCCATTTCGATGGCTGCGAACATCACCTGTTCCTGATAAACCGCTATGCCGTAGGTTTCCTTCATAATGGATTCAAGGGCAGGGTGTTTGTATTCCACCTGCTCCTCGCCATGCATACGGCGAATATACGCGGGAATAAAGTCCATCGGTCCGGGGCGAAAGAGTGCTACCATGGCGATGACGTTTGCAAGTGATTGCGGCTTCATCTGGACGATCCAGCGGGTCATGCCATTGCCTTCCAACTGGAACATGCCGGCAGTATGGCCTTTGCCGATGAATTTATAGGTTTCGGGATCATCTGTCGGGATGTTGTTCAGATCAAATTCGATGCCATGCCGTTCTTTTATCAGCTTGCAGGCACGCTGCATGACTGTCAATGTAGCCAGGCCAAGAAAATCGACCTTAAGCAGACCCAATTTATCGACGTGGGACATTTCATACTGCATCACCGATTTAATAGGCGACTCTTCTGAACCGCTGGTCGGACGGTGCAGGGGGGCGTATTCCACAATAGGTTTATCGGAGATGATCACGCCGGCTGCGTGGGTTCCAGCGCTGCGGACGGTACCTTCCATCTGCGAGGCAGTATCGATCAACTCGTGGATGTAGTCCACTTCGTTATAGATCTGCATCAATTCCGGGGAGTCTTCCAGTGCGCTCCTCAGGGTGACGGATTTGTTCGGCGCAGAATTGATCATCTTGGAGACCCGGTCCACTTCAGAAAGCGGAATTTCCATCACCCGGCCAACATCCCGCAATGCCGCACGCGCACCCATGGTGCCAAAGGTGATGATCTGGGAGACTTTATCGGAACCGTATTTGTTCGCACAATACTGCATCACATTTGCGCGCATATCATCCTGGAAATCGAGATCGATATCCGGCATTTCGTTTCGTCCGGGATTAAGGAACCGCTCAAAAATCAGGCCGTGATCCACCGGTTCAACCAGGGTGATGTCCAACGCGTAAGCTACCATCGAACCGGCTGCCGATCCACGGGCGTTGTACCAGATACCTTCCTGGCGGGCATAGCGGCACAGATCAGAGACGATCAGGAAGTAGGCATCGAATCCCATCGTGTGGATGATGTCCAGCTCGTATTCCAATCGCTCACGGATCTTTGGATCTTTTGCACGATTGGCATAACGTCGGATGAAACCTTCCTCGCACAGGTGGCGCAAGTAGGATTCGGTTGTGTAGCCATCCGGCACTTCGAATAATGGAAGGTGATAGGAAGTTCGCTCCAAATTAATATCACAGCGATCGGCTATCAACTGGGTATTGGTGATCGATTCGGGCACTTCCGAGAAAATGCGGCTCATCTCTTCCGGTGAACGCAAATAATAAGAGTTATCGCCCATTCGCATCCGTTTCGGGTCACGCAGGGTTGAACCAGTTTGCACCGCCAGCAGTACATCCTGCAGACGCGCATCATCCTGGTTGATGTAATGCACATCGTTCGTGGCAACGTAACGCGCCTGGTAGCGTTCTCCCAGGCTGAGCAGAGCTTTATTGATCGCCGGCAATTCGGTGATATTGTGTTCCTGGAGCTCTAAAAAGTAGTTATCTTTGCCAAAAACGTCATAGTACCAATCCAGCTTTTTCCGCACAATCTCCATATCGCCTTCCACGATGGCCCGGGGAATTTCGGAAGCCATACAGCCGGAGGTGGCGATCAACCCCTCTGCATGTTTGGCGAGGTAGTCCCGATCGACACGCGGATAATAATAGAAGCCCTCCACCTGGGCTGCGCTGGCGATCTGCAACAGGTTGTGATACCCGGTCTCATTCTCGGCCAGCAACAACATGTGGTTGGAATGTTTATCCAGTTTGGAGTCCCGATCCTGCATACCACGCGCGGAAAGATAAGCTTCCAATCCGATGATGGGCTTGATACCAGTTGATTTTGCGGCATTGTAGAATTCGATCGAGCCGAACATGGTGCCGTGATCGGTAAGCGCGATGGAGTTCATCCCCATGGATTTCGTGGCTGCAACGAGCTTTTTTACATCGCTGAAACCGTCCAACAGGGAATAAGTGGAATGGACGTGCAGGTGGACAAATGACATGGGCAAAATACCTGTAAGGGCTTGATTTGATTATAGCATGACCAGGAAAATGGGGAAGAACGGGAATACAATAATCTTATAAGTTCAATCAAAAATTGCCCTGTATGTTAATTCATACAGGGCAATCACAAATCAATATTGAACCAGCCAACCAAAAATTTTTAGGCGACACTGCCCTCTTTGATGTTCCTTAATGTCACGATTGCCAAAGCAATCCCCGAAATGCTTATAAGAATAAAGAATACCGACGTAACAGGATCGATCGCGACTTTGGCCGCATACTGAACAATGATCATTGAGATCAAAGCTGTGCCCATTGTTAATATCTTGAACAGGACAACCACAGCCAGGGAATAGCCCCAGGGACGCTTTTTGAACAATAATATGGCAGTGAGAAGGCTGGTAGGGACGATCACTCCAAGGTCGAGAGATTGGATGACCATCGTGATCGCGGTTTCAAGTCCAGCAGGCGGTTTACCATTAAATATGGGAGGGACAACCAATCCAAGCCAGGCAAGTGTCAGAAATGCGGCGACAACAGTGAAATAGACTGCAATTGTGCGACGCGGAAATTTATCTGACAACTGTCTCACTACCTCATTCGGATCGATACCTTTCAAGGATAGAATAAATCCAAAGAGACTGAGCGAGAAGAGCGCCACATACACCAGATAAAGAGGATTGAAGGCTGTCAGAAAAGACATGGATGCATAGGTATATAAGAAATATCCCAACGCTCCTGTGAGCATAAGCTTTCCTCGCAAAGAACCTTTGCGAGCCAGAATGATCGAAGTGAGCAGTAATGGGATTCCGACGACCAGGGTTGTTGCATCCTGGCCAATTTCCTGCGAGGATGAGTTGACCGTGTCGTAATAATACAAGCCGTGACCGCGAATCATGACAGATTCTCCACGTAACGAGGTGAATGGGAAGGATTCTCCTGATCCCTGCCAGAAAAGGCCTGCTCCGGCAGCAAGGATTGCCAGGGGGATGATAATAATTGCGAGACGAATGATAATCTTATTCGTTTTCATTTTTCTAAACTCCTTTACCCGGTGTTATTGTTTCTGAGCAAGTATCCGACTACAAACTTGCTTAATATCCAATATATACAGCGTGTAGATTTACTTGATACAGGCATCTAATATTGATGTAGAACAAGATCCTTAATTAACATTACATGTTTTGTTTATACCGCCAATTGACTGCGCTTGCCGAAGATGACAGGAAGGAATGGGATGATGAGCAGCATGGCCGCCCCGAAGATAATGAATGTCACCGGGAAACCCAGGCCTTTGGAGATAGCCCCGCCAACTCCCAACCCGATTCCCTGGCCGATATTTGTCACCGCCATGAGGATCGAAAACATTGAAGCTGCGATGGTTGGACGGGTGTACTTCATCGCAAGGGCAAAGAAGATCGCCTGGGTGGTGCCATAAGAAATCCCAAATAGGATGGCTGAAATCCAGACCAACGGGAGGTTGTTAACAAAGGCGATCAAGATAAGGGATGGAATGACAGTACAAATGGAAAGCCAGAGCGCCCTTCGGTCGCCAAGTCTATCCATGAGAACTCCTCCAAGCAACGCACCCGCAACGCAGCCAATGCCCCAGATCGTAGTGATCAGACCGGCTGTACTCAGGTCAATTTGACCAGGAAACCGAGCTGAAAAGGCCGGGTTTATCAACTGGTTAGCGCCTACAATGACCATGAATGTGATCAGTCCCACGGCGGAGACAGCCAACACTTTCACATCTTTGAAAGCGCCAAAAGCTGTCCAATCGAATCTCTCTCCGCTTTTGAACACCTCTTTAATGAAATATAGGAATGGAATAGGTATGAGGGTGAGAATTGCAAGGAAATTGAAAACGGCAGACCAGGAGTAATTTTGGGCTATATAACCGGCTAGCGATGCAGCAACGATCACACCTGCCGAACGTCCCCCCACCATGAATCCTTGCAAAATGCCCTTTTCGGTTTGAGGTGTGATATCCAGTGCCAGTCCATCAGTGCAGGTATCATAGAAAGCCATGCCCAGCTGGAGGAGAAATGCCAACGCGACATAGGTCCAGTATTGTTCTCCAGGATTGATCCCGGCAACGATAAGGAGGCATGTACATTGAACAAGCAGACCAATAATGATATAGGGTTTACGATGTCCTAATCCGAAGAAATTGAAACGGTCGCTAAGCATCCCGAACAGGATCTTAATAATGAAGGGTATGAGGGCAATCGCAGAAAAGATGCCCACGTCCGCCATATCCAGGCCGTTTTGGAGCATGTAAAGAGCGTTCAGGGAAGCAAAATATCCAAGAATGGTACCCTGCGTAAAGTAAAGCAGAGCGAACATTGAAAAACGGATGGTTTTGGATTGTGGCTGCATGGTTGGTCCTCTGGTTTTGTGGATTTTTGATTACCCATCATTATACAGGAGCTAGAACATAGATTTTTACCGTTTGTCCTTTCCTTCCTCCAGAAGCTTAGTCAGCATAACAATTTGCTCCTGTTGTATTGTGATCAGTTCCGCCCATTTGCTTTCGCGCAGCTCATCAATTTTTTCATGCAGGCTGAGGATTTCCAATTCCGCTTTCAAGTTGACCTCATAATCATGTTCCGCGTCCAATCTGTCTTTTAGCGCCTGGCGTCCCTGCGACATCAGAATAACCGGGGCCTGAATGGAGGCAAGCATGGATAAGAAGAGGTTGAGCAGGATATATGGAAATGGATCAAATGAAGCATTATTCTGCGCGAGGATAAATGAATTCAGGATGATCCATGAGAGCAGAACTAATCCAAAAATAATTATGAAAGTCCAGGAGCCCCCGAAAGATGCCACCTGGTCAGCCAATCTTTGTCCGAAAGTCAACTTAGAGTCATATTCCCGGTTGATATTCTTGCTTATGGGAAGTCTGTCCTGATAATGCCTGACAACTTTCTTTTCTCGTTCAGGCATTTTATCCGCTGTGGTATTGAAGCGTGTGTGTGCAAATTTACTGAGGTGATCTTTCATAATGGAGCCTCCTGATTATTAGCTGAAAATAATGTACTTATCATTATAAAGAAACTTCCGGATAAATAATATGTGGTGGGTGTGACTAATGTTTTCTTCGATACCTCGTGTCCATTGTTTGATAGCAGAAGAGACTAGTTAATTGAAGATAACTGATACGCCAAATACATGACTTGTATACCGAATTTAATATCTGCCAAAGAAAATACCCTGCATTTATACAGCCAGTTATCAACATATTGCCATATATCAATTGCTCATTTATCGAGCCATACTGTTGAGATGCATGATAATTCAAGGAAGTAGTGCAGGAGGGTAGATGAGATATCGGACGATATTCATTATTGCATTGGCAGTTTTCCTTTCAGTTTGTATCATTGCAATAGTAGCAGGTTTAATTTTTCTGACTAGAATCCCAAGCGTTGAAAATGTTGTTTACCCTGGCTCGACTCCGGTTCATGTGCAACTTTATGCACCGAATTCTCCAAAAGGCTGGCCTTTGAATTCTTATATCCCTATAGGTGTCCAGACACGTTGGGGTGGAACAATTTCCACAATCGAGCTCTATATCAATGGGCAGCTGTACCAGAAGATATCCGCTCCCAAGGAATGGAATCAACCTGAATATGCCTATACTTGGGATTGGCAGCCTGGTACTCCAGGTACCTTCATCCTGATAGCTAAAGCCACCAATCTGACCGGAGCTACTGGTGATTCAAATCCCATCCGCATGGAAATCCACGATGCAGCCATGATGGTCACGACTTATCGCTCAGAGGATGGTGAGTCTCTGGAAAACAGAAGTATCCAAAGCCATTGCTGAGACCATTCCGTGGTGCGGCGGAAACGAAAAATGCGTGGGAGCCATCAAATGGACGTTGGAAAAGGTTATCAAGTACTAATCCGGTATTCCAGAAAGCCCGCCCAGTTCAGATGAAGTCATTTCGAAAAACGCTGCAAAATACATTGTCACATCTGCCATCGAAATGGAAAAATATTATACTGAACTGGATTATTCAGATATTGAGGAGATTTGCGCCTTATATAAATGTGAAGAAAAGATTGCCAAGATGATCCAGGACGAGATAAAAAAGGAGAGGTCTATAGCCAGCCAACCAGCCTATATAGATCCGTATCAGGCATACTTCCATGGCAAGGACGCGGTTTGCCTTGATCCTTCGATACCCATAGCGGCCATATTTTGTGGCCAGTGCGGTGATCCGCTGAGTTAATGGATATTCATCATTTCGAACTAGCAGTTGATATCTATGTGTGGATCTTGGTTGTTGGATATCCCGGCAAGTTCGGCGTTCAGAGATTTCCAATACCACTTTGATCTCTCCCACTACCTGACGACGCCTGGCCGGACTCGTAATATTACTTTGTGGACTTCCTTTATGATCATGTTATCCTGGCTCAGGTCTGCAACAATTCTTTTCAATCTGCTGTTTTTCTGTTCAAGATCTTTGAGCTGCTGCGCTTGATCTGTGCGCATCCCCCCATATTCTTTTCGCCAACGGTAGTAAGTTTGTTCGCTGATTCCCACTCTTCTGGCTGCTATCTGCGCTGTTTGTCCTTCCCGAAGGACCTCGGGACGATGTGACTGACGAAGATCTCTATCTGACTCAGAATATTGATTATTTCCAAAGGTTTGTAGTATTTCTTTGGCATGATCCTGTCTCCCATATTGAATGATTTTACTAATCTTTTCTATTTTTCATTCTGGATCAGTTTTTGGGGGGCAGGTCCATGAAAACACCGCGCTATTGTATGTTCCTTATGGCGATGAAATTGATAACTTTGTCTTTCGATTTAATTCTCAAACCGGATCGGTGAATCTGATGGAATCCATGCGCTACCGCGACCCTGGTAAAGGAAATCATAAGATTTTGTGGATCACCCGCAACGAAGGGAATGAAATAGTCCATGGCACCCGGATCAATCGCTGCGGATCGGCTACCTGGCTGGACCAGGGCAAGCCGTGGGCGTACTTCACAATAGAGGACATGAAATACAACGTGGATACAAGCGAAAATATCAAGCAGCGAGGATATGAGGAAAGGCAATAGATTTTCAAAATCCTAAAGGCTTCAAGACCTCTAGAGATTTTTTGTGAGGGATTGCGCTCATTCCACGATCATCACCCGCAGCCGGGGTTGGATCTCCTGGCGAATGGGTATTGCCATGGCGTTGTTTGCTCCCTGTTAAGGAATTGTAACCCAATTATTGATTCATAGGCAGCCAAGTGATGGCATTGTTGGGCAGACCACCTGGGCGAAACTATTTGAATGGATAAACCCCAGTTTCAGCGCAAATAGGTTTTATTGTTGGTTGTGTGGCGGGTTCAAGGACGAACCCGTCAGGCGATATATTTTATTCTGCCAAAGCTGAATTCAGGCTGAATGTGCGAATAATTGAAGATCACTGGCAATTAATTACCCCGCCCGGCTGGTTTGAGACCGGATTGATCAGGTAATATGGATGTGAATTCTCCAAAATTGCCATGAGAACAACAGTGTGATTATCACCGATGGTAAATGTTGAGCCTGAAAGTGATAGTAGATCAAAATTGAAGCTTCCGCCGCGGGCTGTGTATCGCCCTGTTACCAGGGTGCCATCTACGTAAATTCGGATGTATACCGTTCCGGTAGCGGAATTTATCTTTTTTGCATAGCCGATCGCTTTACAGTTGGCTAAAGTCTGCATACCGAAATTACCTGTATGTTTCAAGTTGTATGGGTATTTGGGTTTCGGGGTGCTCGTCACGCTGCCCGGAACAGTAGTCTGGGTGGCTGTTCTTGTCACAGTATGGGTTTGAGTCGGCGTGGCAGTATTAGCCGGTGTTCTTGTTATGGTCAATGTAGGTGTGTATGTAAAAGTCGGCAAAATCGTTCTTGTATTTGTAGGTGTGACAGTATTGGTTGACGTATTGGTTGAGGTTTGAGTGCTTATTATAGTTGTTTCTGGAGTAGGCGTAATAGTGGCAGTACTGGTTGCTGTTCGTGCGCTCAATGCACAGTTTATTGTTCCGCCGGGTTGGTTTGTATTCGGGTTAATTAAATAGTATGGAAGTGAATTCTCAAGTATCGCCATCAAGGTTATATTGTGATCCTGCCCCGTCGTGAAAGTATAACCAGGCAAGGTGAGAAGATCAAAGTTAAAAGCCCCGCCCCTGGCAGTATACTTTCCAGCAACCAAAGCGTTATCGATGTAAATACGGATATACACGGTACCTGTTCCGGCATCTATTTTTTTTGCATAGCCAATCGCCCGGCAATTCTCTGAGGTCTGTGCGCTAAAATTTCCGCTATGGACAAGGTAATAGGGGTACGGAGGCAGTGGTGTGGTAGTAGGGGGGATTGCAGTGGCAGTCTGTGTTATGCTACCGGTTGGGGTGATGGTGGGAGTAATTGGAACATCATTCAAAATGATCAGTCCATCCAGGGTGACATAACTCCCGCTGGCATGAATGAATTCAACTGTATGAAGTCCGCTGGTTAGGGCCGGGCTGCTCCATTGCATGCCGCGATGATCGACAGTTGTATGCTGGTTGATAGTTTCATTCGAAATGCCATCGATGACCACATTCAATGATCCGAAATTTGGATGTCCACGGTAAAGCACCTTGAAGCTGGTCCCTGTAAATTGAAAGGTGACTTTATTTCCAATTGAGCCTGAATAGTGCTCAGTATTTTGATACAGGCCGGGAATAGCCTGGCCAATCCAACCTGAATATTGTAGTATCGCATCAGCATCATCGATGATGGTTTGGACTGGGTCCAATCCGTTTTGAGAAACTTGCTGGGCATGATCATTTAACTGCTGATTGGGGTACTCATCGAAGTAGATCGGCAATGCATTGGTGATCCAGATCCCCTGCTGCTGACGTTGAAAATGCACATGGGTATAACAATCAGTCCAACCGGTTTTGCCGGATGCACCAACCGGCCAGCCCTGTTCGACAATCGAACCCGAAGGAAGATAGACACTCTTCAGGTGTAGGTAAAGCGTCGAACTGCCGTCATCATGGGATAACGTGATGCGGTTGGCCAGGTTCCGCAGATCATACCCGCCGCAGGCTGAAAAATTCCCGGTCGAATAGGTGACCGTGCCCGTTCGGGCTGCCAGCACAGGTGCACCATCAGGAACTGCAAAGTCGTAGGCATAATACATCTGGGTGACTTCATGGCTGCCAGTGCTGTCGGCATCATTGCCCCAGCCCTGGCCCAAATAAACCATATTCCCGAAAGTCCAGGGTAATTTATAGCCGGTCCCGTTTCCCGCACCCAAGGGAGCTATTATGGAAGATCGTACCACTGGGGCGTTTGCTTTTGATAATAAAGCAGAGACTTCGTCACGCAGCTCAATATTCTCAACAGGTTGGTTGGCATCCGTGGTGAGCGAGGCCGCAATGGTACTGTACACACCTTGCGTTTCTTTGTCGGCACAATTGGCACACACCAGGCTGATGTAGGTACCAGCGTGCGGAACTATGATTCGGAAGGCTTTCGCTTCGATATTCGATTCGGTGATGTAATTGAAATCAGGATTGGCTGTAAGAACCTCGGGAGTCGAGGCGTTTTCAAAGATGATACCGGAATCAACCAATGATTCTGGAATATTGATCAGGTCCGCGGGAGAATGGATTTCGATCCACTCCACGGTGGTCAGTTGGTCCGGATTGGCCAGAACGGAAATGGAGATCTCGCACTTCTCGCCTTCATCGCACTTGCCTAAGTGGAAGCTTAGGCTTGATAAGATTTCAGCTGCCGGTTCCCAGGATTTTGGCTGAAGGTCTGTTGGATAAAAAAATCTAAAACCAAATCTACCATCCCGATACTCAGCATATCCATCCGGTGGATTGGGTGTGCTGGTGAAGGTCGGGGTTTCCAATATTTCCGGTGCAGGAAGAGTATCCTCTGGGGAGGCAGTATCTTCAGGTGTCGTCTCAGGGATGGTTGGAGAAGGGGTTTCGGATGGAACAACCGGTGGAGTATCTGTGAGGGTCAGATCCTGCTGATTACCAGCATCAAGCTGGCGCGCAGAAACAAGCTCCACTGACAAACCTGCAGAAATCAGTAAAACAAGGACCAAAAAACCTGCGATGATCGATTTGCGCATCAACATGTTTGTAATCAATATATCGGCAGAAGAGTATTATCCCTGAAATGATAGTACCAAATATTTCCGTATAAAAATTTCGTAAGAGGGAAGTTGTAAGGATAATGTAATTATAAATTTGAGGTGAGATTTATTCTACAACTGTGAGACGGTGTTTGCGGCGGGGAAGGGCATGGAAGAAACGTCGAAATTTGCATTGTGCTTCCTCACCAGAAATCGACCACATCCGGTTATTAATGAAACCGGAGACCCTATGGTCAAAGCCCACAGGCGGTGTAGACACATGCGCGAACAAGACACGTATGGGTGAGTCGTCGACTCGCCCATACTTACGCCGACACCGTCTTATCCCAATTTTGTTTTATCGATTTTAATTCAGTCAGGAACGCATCTTTCGCCTTATCCATTGTGGTCCAGGATGGCACCGCTGGCGAAAGCTATTTCCCTAAAGAGAATGGAGATGAAACCGAACCAACCCCCGCGATTTAAATTTGAATTTTGAGATTTGATAGGGCTGCAAATGGTCCAAATTTGGATAGTTCATACATGACATTGTATTCTACAGGGCAAGGGTTGCAAAGAAACAGATAATCTCTTATAATGCATAGACATTTCGCTGAAAATGGAGTCTTTTAAAACATATGGATCATAATGAATCCCGCCTCGACCAGGGGGAAACACCCGAGAATCACCAGAATATGGAATCGCTGCTTGCAGCAGAAGGATTCGGCAACATCGAATCCCCCGAACAAGGCGAAACCCGCAAGGGCACAGTTGCCAGTATCGGCACCAGCCAGATCCTGGTTAGTATAGGTACCAAGTCCGAAGGTATCATCACTGGCAAAGAATTCGATTCTATCCCGCCAGAAGTTGTTTCCGAAATGAAAGTCGGTGAAGAGATTGACGTTTACGTCCTCAACCCCGAAGATCAGAACGGAAACGTGGTACTTTCCTACACCCGTGCCCGCGACGAAGCCAGTTGGAAAGAAGCTGAAGAGAAGCAGGAATCCGGTGATAGTTTCGATTCTGAAATCATCGGCTACAACAAGGGCGGCCTTATCGTACCCCTGGGTGGATTACGTGGTTTTGTTCCCTCCTCCCAGATCAGTCTCACGCGCCGTGCAGGCATGACAGGCGATACACCTGATCAGAGATGGTCCAAGATGGTCGGCGAAGAAATTACCGTCCGTGTCATCGAAGTTGACCGTGAACGCCGCCGCCTGATCCTCTCTGAGCGTGCAGCCAGTAGTGAAACCCGCGAATCGGTTAAAGACCGTATCCTCGAAGAATTGAAAGAAGGCGATGTTCGTACCGGTCGTGTTACCAGCCTGGCGGATTTTGGCGCTTTCGTCAACATCAATGGCGCTGATGGCCTCGTCCACCTTTCTGAAATTTCTTGGGATCGTATCAACAAACCTGATGAGGTCCTCAAGATTGGCGAAGATGTTACTGTAAAGATCATTTCCATTGACCGCGAGAAGAAACGCATTGGTCTTTCCCTGCGCCAGTTACAGAATGACCCATGGGGCGATCAGGTTTCTCATATCCAGGTCGGTCAACTCGTTGAAGGAAGCATCACAAAATTGGCAAAATTTGGGGCTTTCGCCAAACTTGAAGGTGATATTGAAGGTTTGATCCACATTTCGGAACTCTCCGAAAAACGGATTGAACACCCCAAAGAGGTCTTGAAGGAAGGCGACACCGTCACATTACGTGTCCTCAAGATCGATACCGAGAACCATCGTATTGGTCTCAGTCTGCGCCGCGTGGAATCACCCGCTTACGCTGAGATGGATTGGCAGACCCTTGCCGACCAGATGGAAGATATCACAGAAGAAGACGAAAAAGAATAACTCTGAACCAAATAGCAGCGCACCAGATTCTGGTGCGCTTTTTTTTTCTACCAATGTCAAATTACACTCAACAGCCAAACACCTCTCTGCTGGTGGACTCCCATGAAGACCTCGCATGGAATATGCTTTCCTTTGGCAGAGATTACCGCATTTCTGCAGTACATACCCGACAAAAAGAAGCAAACAGTATCGTTCCCAGTGTGAATGGAGATACCATGCTTGGATGGCAGGAATATCAGGCTGCACACACCGCCATCATCTTTGCGACTTTGTTTGCTGCCCCCGCCCGATTCAAGGAAGGTGATTGGGATATCCTCTGCTACAAAGATCCGAACACTGCACGCAAGATGTACAGGGACCAATTGGATGCCTACGACCGCCTCACCGGTGAAAATCCGGAATATTTCCAGTCTGTCCAAAACCAATCTCAATTGGAAGCAATATTAAACGCCCACTCACAAACCAATGGCCAACTTAATGATAACCCTCCCATTGGGTTGGTCTATTTAATGGAAGGGGCGGATTGTATTCTTGATCCCGCAGAAGTTGAAGGGTGGTTTGAAAGGGGAGTTCGCATTTTCGGGCCAGCCTGGGCATCCACAAAATATTGCGGTGGAACAAAAGAACCTGGCCCGCTTACCCGCGAAGGCATTCTGTTGATCAAACAAATCGAAGAATTAGGCGCAATCCTGGATATCAGCCACATGGATCACCAGGCGGTGATGGGAGCTTTTGATAATTACAACGGCAGGATCATTGCAACACATGCGAATGCATACACACTTCTTAAAGCACGGGAGAGCAACCAATTCATCAAAGATGAAGTGATCGTTCAGATGGCTGAGCGTGGTGGAGTGGTTGGCGTTATCCCATATAATCTTTTCCTCGATGCAAACTGGGAGAAAGGCGACCGGAAAAATAAAGTCTCCATTTCGGCTTATGTGGACCAGATCGACTACATTTGCCAACTGCTGGGAACTTCCGCTCACGTTGGGATCGGTACAGATTTCGACGGCGGTTTTGGGTATCAAAGCGCCCCGGCGGAGCTCAATTCAATTGCTGATATGGATTGCATCATTCCACTGTTGGAAAAAAAGGGGTACACTTTTAATGAGATTTCCGGGATATTTGGGTTGAACTGGATAGAATATCTTCGATTGAATTTGCCGGGATAACGAGATGAAAACGAAAAAAAATGAAACATCTATAGTGAAAATCCAGATTCCCTGGCGCATTCGTTTTGGGATGGTATTAAGTGTCCTAGGCTTTCTAATCTTCCTCCTAGGGGCTCGTCCATCCATTTTTGGCCTGGACCGAAGCCCGATTGTCGGTTTTATTCAAATCGTAACTTTCCTGGTGGGATTGGGAGTAATTTGCCTGGGTGGTTTTATCAGCCTGGCCAGTTTATGGGGAAAAGAAAAACGCAGCATTAAAGCAGATTTTGGGATCCGGTTTATCAGCACAGGGTTCGTACTGGCTGTATTTGCCGGAATGGCAGACGTTTTTGGTTTTGGTAGCCATCCGCTGCCAGGTACTCCCTATTTTGGTAGTTGGCAGGCAGCAGGGGTTGAAATTGGCGAGGTTCTTGTTGGAATTGGTTTTATTTTACTGATCCCATTTTATCGACGGCTAAGATCAAAGGCAACCGTTAAGCGATAACTCCGGACCTGATTGCCAGCAACATCTTCTCATTTGTATCAAATTTATACTCTTCCAAACCCAATTCCTGGGCTTTCATTTGTTCAATTTCTTCGAGGCGCTGAATATCTTCATAATCCACACAATTTAGACAAAGCTTATGGGCGGCATCCATGATACCGCTGACATCCTTACCGGGAAGTATTTTTTGTTCCAACAAGTAATTAGTGATTGCAATTGCGGCATTCGTTCCATCTTTTTTGGCGACTCCGACCAAACCAGTGCTTGCCTGGCGCGCCCAACCGGCAATGAAAACTCCCTGCATCACTTCTCTTGAAGTAATGTCATAAACTTCATAAGAGGTTGTGTCAACCGGGTATACTGGTGCGGGGTTGGTGTGATACTGGTTGTGTTCTAATGGCAACCCTATATTTTGGTCCACCTGATCACCGATCGCAAGGATCACCGTATCGACATTTAATGTTTTGTGCACCCCTGTGGCGACCGCCTTGATCGAACCATTCACCGCCTGTAATTTCGTTTCCTCGACAACCAATTCTTTGAGTATATCTTCCTCATTCCCAATCAATAAGCGCGGAGAAGAAAGGAATCTTAACTCAAACCTGGATTTAGATTGATGGGGCTCTGCTTTTTCCAGTGCTGAAAGATAAAAAGCCCGGGCTTCATCAGGGTTTTCATTTACCTCTAACATTGCAGGAGTCACCCTGTGCAATTCTTCGTCCAATCCAGCCATATCCAGGTTGGCTATAACGCTTTCCAACTCCTTCTTGTCAAATTTCACTTCGGCTGGACCGCGTCGAATTACCGATATAACTTCTTCCACCTGAACGTCATCTATCAACCAGCGGGCTAGGTCTAACATTACATTGCCACCGCCAACAAGCGCAACACGCTTTCCTATGTTAAACTCTTTTTGGCTGTAAGGTGGCAGCTTATTGTAATGATATACAATGTCCTTTGCATGAAATACCCCTTTTAATTCTTCTCCACGCACACCAAGGTGACGAGCAGCTTGTGCTCCAGCTGTCACCAGAATGGCGCTGAACCCCATCTCGCGTAAATCATTAAAGGTAAGATCACCTACAATACCCACCTCAATATTTCCAAAATAATGCACTTTCGGGTCTGACAAAATCGTTCGAAACTGTTTGCGCAGCCCTTCTTTCATTTTGTGTTTTGTCGGATAGATACCGTATTCAGCCAACCCGCCAGGTTTGATATCCTTATTGAGGAGAACCACTTCGTGACCATCGGCGGCGAGTTGTTTACTGGCAAAAATACCAGCAGGGCCAGCACCAATAACTGCTACAATGTATCCTGAATCTGCCATCCGCAATTCTCCTCAAATTAAATATGTCTAACAATTATAACTTCTTTAATTATTCATATTCCGGGCGTTATGATATATTGATTAACATAACCGATTGGAATATTTTAGATCATTCCCATTCTGATTTTTGATACCCAAAATTTGCAGAATGTGAATTTTCTACAGGGTTTAATTAATACACAAAAGCTGAATGATAAGGATCAATAAATGGAAAATGAAATTGTGAAAACAAGGCTGGAAAATGGCTTGCAAGTTCAGCTAAAAGAAATTCACACTTCTCCCATTATAAGCAGTTGGGTCTGGTATCGGGTTGGATCGCGTAATGAAACTCCTGGAATTACTGGGATTTCCCATTGGGTGGAGCATATGCAATTCAAAGGAACGCGGACCTTTCCTGCCGGTGTGATGGATAAAGTAATCTCTCGGGAAGGCGGTGTTTGGAATGCATTCACATTCCTCGATTGGACAACTTTCTTTGAAACCATGCCCTCCGATAAAATTGAAATTGCCTTTAAGTTGGAATCGGACCGTATGGTCAACAGCATCTATGAACCCGCCGAGGTTGCCTCTGAAAGGACAGTTATCATTTCGGAGCGGGAAGGCAACGAGAACGAACCACTCTTTAAGTTGGGAGAAGCTATTCAAAAAGCTGCGTTTCATATACATCCATATCATACTGAAGTGATTGGCGAGACAGTCGATCTCCAGGCTATGCAGCGGAACGACCTCTACAACTTTTACAAAAAGTATTACACGCCTTCGAATGCGGTGATTGCGATTGCCGGGGATTTTGATTCTGCTGAAATGCTGAAAAAAGTGGAAAACTATTACGGTAGTTTACCTTCTGAAAAACTGGTTGGATCAAGCATACCTCCTGAGCCACCAGCCACAAGCGAACAGTGTGTGGAGGTGAATGGTCCAGGTGAGACAGTTTTTGTCCAGATCGCCTACCACGCCCCTGAGGGCAACCATCCTGATTTCTTCCCGTTCACAGTATTGGACAGCCTGCTCTCCGGCCCTTCCGGTTTGAATATGTTTGGGGGTGGAGGAATTTCCAACAAGACCAGCCGGCTATACCAAAAGCTGGTTGAGAATCAACTTGCGGTTGGCGTTCATGGTGGTCTTTCTGCCACGATCGACCCGTATTTGTATAACATAATACTTACTGTGCATCCGCAGAGCAAATATGAAGAACCGATTCGAGCTTTTGATGAGGAAATCGATAAATTATTGCAATCCCACGTAGATACTGCTGAAATTCAAAGGGCTATTAAACAGGCTCGAGCGTTGTTCATTTACGGGGCAGAAAATATCACCAACCAGGGGTTCTGGCTGGGATATTCAGAAATGTTCGCAGATTATAGTTGGTTTGAGAATTATGTTGAACGCATTTCTGCTGTCACGCCGGGGGATGTATTGCGAGTTGCGCAAAAATACCTGCCCAAACAAAACCGAGTTGTGGGCGTTTATCTTCCGACGTCCATGAAAGGAATGTGATCCGATGCATTTAAAAAATTCAATGCATATCAAAGCGCTTCCCGGAGAAGATGACGTCACACGGGTAGTTTTACCGAATGGAATGACGATCCTTGTTCGTTCAAATTTCAGTAATCCATCTGTCGTCCTTAATGGGTTTCTCAATGCCGGTTCTTTGTTAGACCCTGAAGATAGACTTGGCCTGGCAAATTTCACCGCATCCATGCTTATGCGTGGAACGGAAAAAAAGAATTTCAACCAGATATTTGAATTATTGGAATCTTCCGGAGCGAGTTTAGGGTTCGGCGGCAACATTCATACGACTAGCTTCTCGGGCAGAGCATTGATCGAGGATTTGCCCGTACTGCTGGGTTTACTCCATGAAATCCTGAGTACACCGATTTTCCCTGAAAAATATGTCGAAAAAATGAGAGCTCAACTACTCACTGGTCTGGCAATGCGTGCGCAGGATACCGGAGAGATGGCATCACTTGCCTTTGATCAATTGCTCTTTGCGGGCCACCCATATTCAAGACCTGAAGATGGGTATCCGGAAACCGTTGCGAGGATTACTCGGGATGATATTGCCCAATATCATCGTGAAAATTTCGGGCCGAAAGGGATGGTTCTCGCAGTGGTTGGCGCGATTGAAGCCGAACGGGCAGTGGATTTGATCAGATCCTCCTTTACCAACTGGAACAAGCCTGACCAAAACGAACCTCCAGAACTTGGAAGTTTGACTGGATTAAAGAAGACTATTAAAAAGAAAGTTGTGATCGAAGGAAAGATACAATCCGATATTGTGGCAGGCTGCTCAGCGCCTTTGAGGAATTCAGAGGATTATCTACCAGTCTCACTAGGGAATAATATCCTCGGTCAGTTCGGTATGTATGGCCGAATAGGGGATGTAGTTAGAGAGAAATCTGGACTGGCATATTATGCCTACACCCGACTCAATTCTGGAATTGGCCCGGGATCCTGGGAGGTTTCTGCAGGAGTTAATCCGGTCAACGTGGAGAAGACGATTGCCTTGATCAAAAAGGAGATCAAGAGATTTGTAATAGAACCGGTATTAACCGAAGAATTAAAAGACAGCCAGGCGAATTACATTGGCAGGTTGCCGCTATCCATGGAATCCAATTCCGGGGTGGCATCCGCCCTGGTCAGCCTGGAAAGGTACCAGCTTGGGTTGGACTATTACCGAAACTATGCTAATCTAATCAGCAAGGTTACCCCTGAACTAATCCTCGAAGCTACGCGAAAATACCTGTCGCCAGATAAAATGGCGATTGCTGTTGCGGGACCTTAAGACTTTAAGAAGATATTCCTATGAAACTTGTTTCAGGCCTTGACCTGGTAAAAATCGACAGGATCACTTCTATAAAACCTGGCATCAAGCAGCGATTCGTTGCTCGAATTATGACATCGAATGAAATAAAAACCTACACCATTGATCAATCGATCGCAGGGGTTTTTGCTGCAAAGGAAGCCGCTGCAAAAGCCCTTGGATGTGGGATCGGTGTTATCGGCTGGCAGGAAATGGAGATCCTTCCCGATCAGTATGGCGCTCCCCAATTGCGGTTGACAGGGGTGGCGTGGAATAAGTCCATTGAACTTGGAATATCTACCTGGAGCGTGAGTATCACCCACATCGCTGATATTGCTGCTGCCCAGGTCATTGGAATTGGACCTTGAAGTGAAGGTACTAACGATAAGCGATGTGGAGCTGGATCGTTTGTACAGTCCGCAGGTGAAACAACGGTTTGCAGATGTGGATATCATCCTCAGCTGCGGCGATCTGTCATACACCTACCTGGAATACCTCATTAGTATGCTGGATAAACAACTGTTTTTTGTGCATGGCAACCACGCCAACCAGGTTGAATTTACGGCTTCCGGCCCGAAGCTGGCTCCATGGGGTGGCGTAAATATCCATCGAAAATGTATCAACTACAAGGGGCTTCTCATTGCCGGGATCGAAGGCTGCGGTCACTACAATTATGGACCTTATCAATACTCCCAATTTGAAATGTGGCTATGGGCCTTTATGCTCGTCCCCAAACTGTTGTTCAATTACTTGCGTTTTGGCCGGTTTTTGGATGTGTTTATCACCCATGCACCCCCGGCAGGGATCCACGATATGGATGACCTGCCACACAGGGGCATTAGAGCCTTCAATTGGATCGACCGCGTATTCAAACCCAAATATCACTTTCACGGGCATATCCATGTGTACAGGAACACAACCATAACCAAAACTAAATATTTTCAAACAACGATCATCAATACCTTTGGGTACAAAGAGACGAATATTTCCATCCCATCGGGATGATAAAAGATAGATTAATATGAATAACAACCATAAAAGTTTTACAAACTCAGATTTACAGGGTACTGCTCGCATGGATTTTGACCGGGCACATTTCAAAGCTTTTGTAAACGAAACCCTGAACCGTCTTCGAAGGACCAACAACGACCTGCTGCCTTTTGATGAAGTGCAAAAGATCATTCCATTAAAAGGGCAGTATGATGTGGGCAATGTCGAAGTTCGGCTGGATCATATTGTGGGATCGGTAGGGCGATATCAGGATTTTGACAGAGCCTTCTTACCCAAATTGGACCACTCCCGCTCGCGCTGGGAAAATATTGACAAAGCCCGCATTCAAGATATTCCATTACCGGCAGTGGAACTTTACAAGATTGGTGATGCCTACTTTGTAAAGGATGGAAATCATCGGGTGTCTGTTGCCCGTGAACGCGGGCAGGTATTCATAGACGCGTATGTTACTGAGATCAAAACTGATATTGAAATTACCCCATCCACGAATATTGAAAGCTTGATCATTAAGAAAGAATATGCAAATTTCCTTGCTGTAACAAACCTGAAAGAAGAGTATCCAGATAGTGATGTGCAGCTTACACAGGCAGGTCGATATGGGAAGTTATTGGAACATATTCAAGTTCACCGCTGGTATATGGGCGAGAAGCATAACCACCCTATAGATGATTTCCATGCTGCCCGGTCCTGGTACAAGCGGGTTTATCTCCCCCTGGTGCAGATCGTTCGGGATATGAAAATTCTGGCTGATTTTCCCGGCAGGAAAGAAGCTGACCTGTACCTTTGGATCATTGAACACCAGTACTTTCTCGCCCAACGCTCAAATGATCTGATTACGACAGAGGAGGCAGCCCTTCACTTTGTGAATCGCTATTCGCACAAACCCCTGCGAAGAATCAGGTTCTGGATAAATCGGATATGGGGTAAGCTGTTTTTGGACCCTGAAAAAGGAATGACTGATGAAGAGATTGAAAAAAAGCTGGGATTGTAATCTGCCTGGATTTCAGGAGACACACTGAAAAAACAACTTTTCTTTGGCTTACAAAAACCATGACCACACAATGCATCCCTGTAACAGATGTTGAAATGAAGTCTTTCTGGTGGTAAACTTCTTTGGTACGAAATTGTTTACACATGACCCATTGGTTTTTTAAGGATAGTCTATGCCAACCATTTTTCCATTCACCGCGATCGTAGGACAAGATCGAATGCGCCGGGCGTTGATCTTAAACGCTGTAAATCCCCGTATTGGGGGGGTGTTGATTCGTGGTGAACGTGGAACAGCCAAATCCACTGCGGCGCGGGCGTTGGCAGCATTGTTGCCTAAGGTTTCGGTTGTAACGGGCTGCCGTTTTGGCTGCGACCCTGATCATCCCATGACCTGGTGTACGGAATGCAAAGAGCGCTCTGCCAATAATGGCTCATTGCCGTCTGAATTGCGCACGACGCCTTTCATCAATTTACCGGTATCTGCGACCGAAGATAGGGTAGTAGGCACGCTTGATATTGAAACGGCAATTCAACAGGGTATTCGTAAATTTGATCCAGGGGTGCTTGCAGCCGCCAATCGTGGTCTCCTTTACATAGACGAAGTCAACCTGCTTGACGATCACGTTGTGGATGTTCTGCTTGATTCTGCTGCCATGGGGATGAATATCGTTGAAAGGGAAGGCATCTCATTCTCGCATCCTGCCCGATTCATTCTAGTGGGCACAATGAACCCAGAAGAAGGTGATCTTCGGCCGCAATTGTTGGATCGATTTGCGCTTTCTGTTGAAATCCATGGCATTCGTGATGCGCGTGACCGGGTTCAGATCATGGAACGGAACCTGTTGTACGAAGCAGATGCAGATGCCTTCCGCCAGAGTTTTTTACCTCAAGAAGATGCACTCTCTCAAAAAATCGAAGCTGCACGCGTTATCCTCGATGACGTCACGTTTACAAAACGCGATCTTCTTTCAATTGCTGCATTAACTACATCTCTCAATGTTGACGGACACCGATCCGACCTGGTCATTCTCAAAGCGGCAAGAGCTCAGGCTGCTTTTGAAGGACGCAAAGTCATTTCTGAAAGGGATATTGCACTGGCAGCGGAGCTAGCTCTACCTCACCGTATAAAACGCGGTCCATTCCAACAGATGGAAGTCACGGTGGATGAACTCGAGGAGCGTATTAGCCAGTTGGAAGGGCAGGTTTCTGAAGAAACCGAAAACCAACAGCAGATCGAAACGGATCCGTCCGACGAGGGCGAGGCTCAAAAAAAAAGCCTATAAGTGAGGAAGAAGGGGAAGAAACTAACCAGAGCGGTGAACCCAGGGCAGTCCAATCAGTCTTCGATGACCGCAATGCCCGTTGGTGGGAAGGTGGCCAGCAGGTCAAAACGGGGGAAACATTTCAACCCAGACGGTTGGATACACCATTAGATAAAATGATGCGTCAGCATGGCGGACGGCGTTCAAGAACCCATACTGACCGAAAAAGAGGACGTTATATTCAGGCCCGTCCGGCCGCCGGTGATACCAGCGACTTGGCATTTGATGCCACTCTCAGAGCTGCGGCGCCATTTCAGAACCGACGTACAGAGCAAAAGAAGAAAGTGGCTTTTGCCATTCAGCCCATGGATTATCAACGAAAGGTAAGGGTGCGCAGAGCAGCCAATCTAGTCCTTTTCCTGGTGGATGCCTCCTGGTCAATGGCGGTTGCCGAACGTATGGCAGCAACCAAAGGCGCCATCCTCTCCCTATTAACAGATGCGTATCAACGACGCGACAGGGTAGGTTTGATTGTCTTCCAGAAGGATCGGGCGACTCTGGTTTTACCTCCCACCAACTCCGTTTTTCTTGCACAAAAGGCGTTGGTCGAAATTCCAGTGGGTGGCAAGACACCGCTACCCGCTGGATTGAAAATGGCATACGAAGTACTGAAAAGAGAAAATATTCTACACCCGGATGTTCAACCTCTGTTGATCGTTCTGACTGATGGGGCTGGAAACGTTTCAATTGGAAACCTTCCACCACAGGAAGAAGGTTTTAAATTTGCGGACCAGATCGCCTTCGATGGCATACGCGCAGTTGTGATCAACATGGAACATGCTGCCTTTGATCAGGGACTTGCCCAGGCGTTGGCCGAACACTTAAAAGCACCATGTTATTCTTTGAGCGAATTAAAAGCTGAAAACTTGTACAACGCAGTAAAGAAAGAAATGAATGCCGCTATATAGAATTCAACGCATAAGTATGGGAGAATTTTCGGATATAATATTGTCAGGAGAATCGCTGAATGGCCACATCGAATGAGAGATTGAAAATCCTTAAACTCGTGCAGGATGGTAAAATTTCTGCTGAGGAAGGTATTGAACTTCTCGATCTGGTAACAGAAAAAAATCCCGGGGGAAAACAGGCAACAACTTCAACTGATACAAAGCCTAGATCAAACGCACAATGGTTTCGTGTTGTTGTAACAGATACGGATTCAGGTAAAACACGGGTTAATGTCCGTTTGCCGGTAAGCCTGGTGAATGCAGGGATGAAAATGGGCGCCCGTTTTTCTCCACATGTAGATGGCCTTGATAGAAATCAGTTATTGGATTTCTTGAATAGCGGCACAACCGGAAAAGTAGTGGATGTAATCGACGATGAAGACGGAGAGCACGTCGAAGTTTATATCGAATAACCAAAATAAAGACAACTATTTAGTTAAATTAGAGGATAAATGATGGATGAACAATCGTTGAACCTGATATTGCGAATCGCCGGATTTGCCGGAATCGTTGCCCTTCTTTTCTTCTTCTTTCGAAAGAAAAAACCGGCTGACGCCAGGATAAACCCTGAGCTTGAAGCAAAGATCCAGGAGTTGCGGATCCAGGGCGCGTCAGAGGAAAAAGCCAGGCAGCAAGCAACATCAGAATATCAAGCTGCAATGAAAGCTCGGCAAAAGAAAGTATCCATCATTATGGGTGCGGTTTGGATGGTCTTCGGGGTTGTCTTTTTCTTTATTAACGGACTGGATATTTCGAGTATCGCGTTGGTTGGATTGGGTGTAATCCAGATCGTAACTGGTTTGATGATCAAGACTGAGTAAACACTGCATTTTGTATTGGTAGGTTAAAGACCCTTTTTGGGGTCTTTTTTCTTATTACTAACAATTACTCTAACGGCGTTTCTGATTCCACGCTTTCAACATCGGGGAAAAACTGCTTGATGGTTCCCTCCACCCAGCCATGCAATGTATTGGGTGATAAAGGGCATCCGAGACATGCGCCGCCCAACCTCACTTTGACCGATTTTCCATCAAAAGAAACCAGTTCCACAGAACCACCGTGGTAATGGTCAATGTAATCATCCAATTGTTGAATTAACGCCTGTAAGCGGACTTCTTCGGGGAATTCCGGGTCATTTTTTGTCATCATTCCTCCTTTTTAGAAATTCATTTTTCCCAACCAGGTTTGAAGAAAGAAGCAGCATAATTTGTTCGTTCGTGTTAGATAAACGTTCTGCGATCACAGCTGCCAACCTTTCCATGATCATTATACCGGTATCCGGAAATGATTCGCACAATCGTTGCAACTCTCTTCCGCGAAATCGCAGGGTTTCGCACGGTTGTGTGCAGATCGCTGCAGAAGTGTAAATTGCCCTGCCAAGAACGGAAGACCAACCGCAGATTCCACCCTCGGATACCCTGGCAACCGTGATCTCTTCACCATCATGTGGTTTGAACATGATGCTGACCTCTCCACTCATAACAATGTAGAGGAATTCAGCAAACTGATCCTGTTCAAACAGCTTCTCTTCAAGGGAGAAAATGCAGGGGACCGCAAGACGCGCAAGCCCATCCAACTGTTCATCCGAAAGGTCGTAAAATAAAGCAGTTTTAATTAGTTTATCTTTTATGATCATACATGTAGGATAATGGAAAAGGCAATAATTGAACAGTGGCAGTTATCGTATAAACTTTGATATTCTTCCTATTAAAAATCATTTACAACTTTTTTTGTAATTTATCATCAAAAGTATAGAAAATAAATTTTTGGAGGCAATAAATGGAATTAGTAATTGATTTTCCCGGTGGGGCAAAAGTAGACGCTCATTTTGGTGGATTTACGGTAAAAACTGATCAATCGCCGATGGGCGGCGGTGAGGGTTCAGCCCCGGCGCCGTTTGGTGTCTTCCTGGCTTCGATCGGTACATGCGCAGGGATTTATGTGTTGGGTTTCTGCAATCAGCGAGGCTTGCCAGTTGATGGCATTAAGATCGTGCAGAAGGTGAATTCTAACCCGATGAGCGGTATGGTTGATAATATTGCACTTGAAATTCAAGTACCGGAAAGTTTTCCGGAAAAGTATCATGATGCCCTGGTTCGTTCTGCCGATCAGTGCGCTGTTAAGAAACATCTTGAAAAACCACCGAAGTTCAATGTTTATACTGTAGTAAAGTAAGTTTATCTTCCCTTCTCTCTGCCCGCTTCAATTCGAAGCGGGTTTTTGTATATTGAGTTATCCTAGATCATGGTTTTTATCCACAATAATTGCGATCCATGACACCATTATTAAATTGAGCAAATCAAGCAATGGTAATATTATTAACCACAAGAGGCGCAATATGCAGATTCTGATATTCAATTGCGGTAGCAGCAGTTTGAATTTCAAATTATTCCACGTGATGCCAGCATCCCGGTTGGCGGTTGATTACTCCGGAAAAGCCCACCGGGTGGGTGTAAAAGGCTCTCAGTCCTCTTACATTGAATTTCATTATGGCCAACTATCTGATAAAAAAGACCTTCCCATCCCTGACCACAGAACAGCAGCCAACCTTGTTTTTGACTTCCTCGCGCAAAACAATATCTCGTTTGATTTAATCGGCCATCGTTTTGTTCATGGCGGCGAGACCTTAACTGAATCGATAATTGTAACAGAATCCACCCTAAGCAACATCATGGACTGTCTGCCCTTGGCGCCCATTCATAACCCCAATTCATTCAGCGTCATCGAGGTTTGTGGAGACCGTTACCCAAGCACTCCGCAATATCTCACGTTTGATACCGCCTTCCATTCTTCACTACCTGCTTCATCGTATACATACCCACTGCCAGCGGCTATACAATCAAAACGTCATTATCGAAAGTACGGCTTTCATGGTTTGTCCTATAAGTATGTCACACAGGCAGCGGCTGAATTCCTTTCCCTGCCATTGGATAAACTGAAAATTATCGCCTGCCACCTGGGTACAGGCGGATCATCTGTTGCGGCCATCAAGAATGGCAAGAGCATCGATACCAGTATGGGATACACCCCGCTGGCTGGACTGATGATGAGTACCCGCACAGGCGACTTGGACGCATTAATCCCATTGAAAATGTTAAAGCAATTCCCTGTTACTCCCTGCGAATTGAACGATCTTTTCAATAAAAAGAGTGGACTTCTGGGCGTTTCCGGTTTCTCAAGCGATATTCGAGACATTCTTGATGCTAGAGATAAAGGAAAAAAAGACAGTTCAAGCCTATCCTATGATCTGTATTGCTATCGGCTGCGAAAACAGATTGGAGCATATGCCATGCTACTGCAAGGTTTGGATGTCTTGATTTTTACCGATGATATTGGAGCTCAAAACAGGCGGGTAAGGGAAGATGCCAGCTCTGGTTTGGCGTGGTTTGGTATCGACGTGGATCAAGAGAAAAACCTGGCTGCAGATTCACGGGCGATTAACCAAATAAACAAGCAAAACAGCCCAGTTAAGATCCTGGCCATGCCAACCGATGAAGAAAGGATCATTGCTGAAGAAGGTGTTAGATTACTCACAGGGGGTTTGAATGTATGTTATTGAAAGCGATTCCAGCTCAACTTGCATATTCTGCATGGATCAGGATGGAAATCTCAGGAGGGAGTTTATCAACCATAAAGGCGAAACACCGGATGTTACGACCTTCCCGGTGCTTTATTCAGCCGAAGAAATTGTGATCATCCTACCATCTGGTTTACGCCACCTGACTGATCTTCGAGTTAAGCTGGATGACATTACTCTAACCAAGATGTTTAATTGCGCAATTGAGATGCCGGAATATAATCAAACAGTTTATGACATTGCCCGCCAGGTGCGTCAGGCTTTTCCGGCCATTTCAGCATCAATAGTAGTTGGAAGCGCTTTTTACAAGAATTTGCCTTTGGTTGAACGCATATATGCATTACCCGAAAAATTCATTGAGCAATATGCCAGGTATGGTAGTGATGGACTCTGCCATTTCGGTGCAGCCAGGTCAATACAATCCGATGATCCTGTTAGCCATAAAGTGGTTTCGATCCATTTGTGCGATCAACCATCCATCACAGGATGGGAAAACGGTGTTGTAAAGTTTTCAAGCGCGGGGTATTCTCCCCTTGAAGGATTGATCTCTGCCAATGGCTGCGGTTCTATTGATCCAAGCATACCGTTGATGCTGACAGAAGAGGGTTTCGATCCGGATGAGATCGCAAATCTGTTGGCCAGATCCAGCGGTTGGAATGCACTGGTTGGCAGGCCATTAAGTATTCAGCAACTACTTGAAGATAACAATGATACAGCAACTGTGGCAAGAGAGATCTTGCTTGACCAAATAACAGCGCAAATTGGCGCAGCAACCGCAAGCCTGGCAGGACTTGATGCCTTGGTTTTTGTTGTGAATAACATTATTGATGCTCATGCCTTAATTCAACTGATTACGCCCAGGTTTTCCTGGGTGGGATATCATCCACGTTCAAAACCTTTGAAAGCTGGTGGTCGCCTTATTATCAGCGACGAATCTTCATCGTTAAAGGCATATGTGATTACCTACGATCCAATTTCTATAATAAATACCTGGCTTCCTCCTAATCCTATATCATTTTGTGATTCAAAATAGTAACTACCCGGTAATGAGGTGTTACAATTTTATATACGCAATTTTCAAATCACGTATAATTACTGTGTAATTAATTATTAATCTACTACGGGAGGAAAGCATGAAAACACCCGCACAATATCGCCATGAGTATTCAGAATTAGGCGCGCTGGATGTAAAAAGCCTTGATGTTAAAGGTGTCGAAAACTTAAAAGATAACCTGGTACAGCTTGAGAATCAGATCGCTTTGGATGTGCACACATTAAGCGCGCAATACCAAGCCAGGGCAGTTTCCCAGCTCAGTAATACCAATTTGAAAGGCGGTAAAGGCAAGGCGGCAGTTGAAAAGAAATTGCAGGATGAACAGACTGCTCGTTTGAAACCGTACCAGGATATTTTAGAGCAGGTAAAAGAGCTGATCAAAAAATTGGAGTAGAGGGGAATTGATCGAATGCGGATATATTACATCAGACATGCACAATCTTCCAACAACGCCTTATTTTTGGAGACACAATCCCGCCATGGCCGGCGGGCTGATCCGACTATAACCACTGTCGGCAGGCAGCAATCAGAAGTATTAGCCGGGTTTCTGCATGACAATAAGGAAGATTTTCATATCGATGTGATCTATACCAGTTTAATGCAACGTGCAATCCAAACAGCACTCCCTATTGCATATAATCTGGGATTGACATTAAACAGCCTCATAGATACCCACGAATCAGGCGGGGTGTATCTTGACGATGTGATAACCCAGGAGCCGGTTGGCATGCCAGGCTTGACCCGCATGGAATTGGCTGAAAAATATCCGCAATTGATCCTACCGGATAATATGAACGAACAAGGCTGGTGGAATCGGCATTACGAGACTTTGGACGAACGCATTAAACGTGCCAATAGACTTGTCTCTGACATTATCGAAAATCATGGTGACAGGAATCATGTGGTTGCTCTTATCAGCCACCAGGGCTTTTTTAATCACTTTTTCTTCAGTTTGCTGGGTCTAATTCGGCCAACTCATTTCTGGTTCACTTTGAATAATGCTAGTATCACCTGCCTGGACGTGACCGGTGAAAATGTGAATGCTGTTTACATCAACCGACTTGATCACCTGCGTCAGGAGTTGATCACATGGTGATATTTGACTAGAAAGAAATAAAATGACTAACCGTCTGGATGAGTTTTCTCAATACCGAAAAAAAATGAATGATCGCATCGCGGAGATAGATCACCTGGGCATAAAAAGATTTTACAATTTGGATACAAGCGCATACCATGATGGCGCACTGGATGAAAAGACCAAAGAACTACTGGGGCTGACCGCATCCATGGTGTTGCGCTGCAACGATTGCATCGATTATCACATCCTGCAGTGCGTAGCTGCCGGCTGGACGGATGCAGAGCTTTACGATGCTTTCAATGTTGCATTGATCGTTGGGGGCAGCATCGTTATCCCTCATTTACGACACGCTGTGGAAACCTTGGACCTCGCCCGCAACGAAAAGTAACCTTTACTCGTATATTTAATATGGACTTGTTTAAATAACACTATTCCCGAGGGTTATTAGATGAATGGAATTAAAAAATGAAAAAGCACAAACTGGGATTGGCTCTCAGTGGTGGTGGTGCAAGAGGCCTTGCACATTTAGGTGTTCTAAAAGTCCTCGAACGTGAAAAGATCAAGGTGGATTTTTTGTCCGGTACGAGCATGGGTTCCGTCATTGCCGCAGCGTACGCCCGAGGCATGGATCTGGATGAGATGGAGGAAGTTATTACCCATGCAACCACAATGCGAAATATGATTCGTATGGTAAATCTTACCCCGCCTGGCCGGGGTTTATTTGAGCTGAACAAGATAAAATCAGTACTCGCCCAACTCATCCCCGAATCAATCACCTTTCGTGATCTGAATATTCCGCTGGCTATTTGTGCGACCGACCTTATTCAATCGAACGCGATAACACTCAGCGAAGGTGAGGTCTTACCCGCTGTGATGGCATCCTGTGCAGTGCCTGGAGTTTTCCCGCCAGTTTATAAACCCCCTTATAAACTTGTGGATGGGGGAGTGTTGAATAACCTACCGGTGGATCTGGTTCAATCCCTGGGTGCTGAGAAGATCATTGCCATCGACGTACAAGTGAATCCGTTTGATAATGTCCCTTGGGAAGACCATCCTGTCGTGGAACGAATACCCATCCCGCTGCCATCAGCTTTGAAGGATATTATCTGGTCTGCCACAATGATGATAGCCCAAATTACCCAGGTGCAAATCCAGAATATCAAACCAGATATTTATATCCGACCAAATATTCCCAGAGATATTTCCTTATTCACTGGTTTTCACAAAGCCAGGGAAGTGATTGCATACGGTTTTAATGCCGCTGAGGAAAACTTGCCAGAGATCCGTCGCATGCTGGAATAATAAAAAAGGGTCCCTGGCACCATTTCCAATATTTAACCAAACTCACCTTATAATTAGATAAGGGCGGTTGAAGTAACCATCAGGAGGAGTTTGCTCATGTTTGATTTTATTTCCGATCTTTTCTCCGGGGGAGCACCAAACCCCAAAGTATCACTAAGTTCCGACCAGAAGCGTGATGTGGAAGCATATATCCAGGAATTGATAATGATAGGAAAAAAAGAAGATTTTCTTTCAGAAAGGCCGGGAGGAGCATTTAATGGTCAATGTCACCACCGCCGCACCCGTGAGATAGGCGAAAAATTAAACACCATGGCTGGTATGGACCTGATGATAAAAGTTTTTAATAAGGTGAAGAAAAAGGTTGGAAAACAACTAAGCGAACACCTCGAATATGCCTGGTCCGGTGTTGGGCAATGGATGGCATAATCTAGGTAAAGGAAATTTCATGAAAAGCATTGTGTATTATGGCTCTCCACGTCAGGCGCTTTTGGATGCAAAGGAATCCCTTCCAGCGAAACTTGACTTGATCATCGAAAAATTGAACATCCGCCAGCGTGTCAAAGATGAATCTGTATGTATAAAAATGCACACCGGTAATAACATCGGTTATTCCACAATTCACCCGGTATTTGTGCGTAAACTGGTTCAGGCTGTGAAAGTAGGTGGCGGAAAACCATTTATTACTGACGTTAGGTGGGATGTGGAAGGCGCTGAATCGCGCGGGTATACATCCGAAGTAATGGATTGCCCAATTTACCCCGCTGGAGGCCCAGAGGATAAATACTTTTATGCCCATGAGCGCCCATTTAAGGGTATCAAAGAATGGAAATTGGCCGGTATGATCCAGGATGCTAGCTTTCTGATCGATTTTGCCCATATCAAAGGCCATCCAAGCTGCGGATTCGGCGGGGCTTTCAAAAACCTTGCCCTCGGTTGTATGATCGGGGAGACTCGCAGCGCCATTCACGACACCTGCCACTTCGACCGCTACTGGTTCAATGAAAAATGCCCGGATGCTGAAACCCGACAGAAAGTCATCGATTCCTGCCCTCATTCCGCCCTGGTGGAAGATAAACACCATCCAGGCGAATTACATCTGCACATCGAACAGTGTAATCAATGTGGCAGATGCTTACAAGTTGCTCCACCAGGGTCACTGAAGATCGACGCGGCCAACTTCCATACATTTCAAGAAGCATGTGCCATTTCCACTGCAATCACTCTCTCAACTTTCGATCCCAAGAAGGTCACATTTCTCAGCCTGGCTACACACATGACGCCGGTCTGTGATTGCTTCGGATTTACGAGCATGCAAATCCTCCCGGATGCCGGTATATTCGGATCGGATGATATTGTAGCTATTGAGCAGGCTGTGCTAGATATCACAATGGATGCGCCACTCTACGAGGAGAATATTCCAACCTCAATGGAAGTACACACCCGGGCTGGCCATCCGTTTGCCTGGCTGCACGGACCGTTAAAAGACCCATACAAGGTGATTGATTATGGTATTAAACTGGGGTTGGGCTCAAGCGAATATCAACTTGTTGATGTTCTGCCTGTCCAAAAGCATGAACGAACGCCGGTTAATTACATTCCCGCTAAATGATTCTTGGATAAACGAACACCAGTCATCGAAGGATGACTGGTGTTCTCGTAATCAACTACTATCTCTTTGAAAGAAAAGCTCGGGGGGGACGAGCTTTTCTTCGTTGAAATAGTCGACACCGAATACCAATATATACATCTTGGTGTCTATATTGGATATTATAAATAAAATTTATCCAATTACATTAATTTTATATTAGTAATTGGATACAATTACTCTAATTATCTTTGCCAAACAACTTCAGCCACTCAGCCAGCTCCCCTTCTGACATTTCGGTATCTTTCATTTGTGTGCTGCCTTTTGAACCTACCTCCCTTACCAACTTCTTCGAAAATTCGTCCGAAGTTAGCAATTTTGCATGGGATGCTCTTGCATTTGTTATGATCATTCTGTCAGATGTGACAACAGTCCAATTTTTGGCGTTTTTACCCATCGCCTGAATTCGCTTGATGATCCTCTCATCAGCGATTGTCTTATCTGAGACGAATATAGCTTTCAGTCTGCCAAGTTGTTTGGAAGATGCAAACCCTGCCGGCGCTTTATCAAAGTAAACCTCAATCGAGGTCTGGTTGTTACGTGCAAAATCCTGCAACAGGTTGATCAGTTTTTCCTCATCATCAATATCCTGCAGGCTAATTCCTGGAACCTTTGGGATCAAATTGTGTCCATCAATAATATATGGCATGATATCCGCATCTAATTTTGTGTAGTAAATAGATAAAATTTTAGGTATTTTCAAAGTTTATGCTATCATTGTTCATCAGGGATTAAACCATGAAACAGACAAAACGGCTAATGCTTTACCTGCTAATAAATGTGATTGTATCAGCTTGTACAATTCTGTCAGTTCTCTGGCTATGGGATAGACCCGATAAACCACTTCAAGGATTGCTTTCGGGACAACCAGTTGCCATAGACTCAACCAGCCAACCATCATCTGGTAACCCTGCCCTTGAGACAGCTATAATGCAACAGCCGACATTGGCGCCAAAACCCTTGGAATATCCAAAAGGATTGATCGGCATTGAGAACATCATCGGCGCTGGCAGCGCTGTCAACGAAGTTGTGATCATCAAGCGTCAGGGTGAGGGCGAATTGCTAATGGCCGGTTGGAAGCTGGAAGATACAAATGGAAATATATTTGTTTTTCCAGACCTGACTCTGTATAAAGACGGCGCTGTTTATATTCATACAAATGCCGGGTTAAATACTGTTATTGACCTGTATTGGAACAAAGCTGACCCGGTGTGGCAGGTAGGCGAAACAGCCACCCTTATTGATCCACTTGGCAATATTCAAGCGACATACACAATACCTTAAAGATATGACACAAGCACTTTACAGAAAATGGCGTCCAAAGTTGTGGGAAGAGGTGGTTGGTCAAGATCACATCGTCCAGACATTAAAAAATGCAATTGCCGCTGATCGAGTTGGTCATGCTTACCTGTTCTCGGGTCCGCGCGGAACAGGGAAGACTACCACAGCCAGGCTGCTCGCAAAAGCTGTTAATTGCACCAGTGCAACTGCAGAAAAACCCTGCGATCAATGCCCTAATTGCCTGTCTGTCAATGAAGGCAGTTTTCTTGACTTGATCGAGATGGATGCGGCGAGCAATACCGGTGTTGAATACGTCCGCGACTTAAGGGAAAACATTAATTTTGCACCCAATCTTGGCCGATATAAGATCTACATCATAGATGAAGTGCATATGTTCTCCAATAGCGCATTTAATGCCTTACTGAAAACTTTGGAAGAACCTCCTCCACACGCAATATTTATTCTGGCAACAACTGAACTGCACAAGATTCCACCTACCATACTGTCGCGATGTCAGCGCTATGAATTCCGGAGGATCCCGGTATCCACCATTTCGGATTTGCTGCGAAAGAAGGTGGATGAAGAAGGTTTTGACGTCCAACACGATGTACTCACCATCATCGCACGGCAAGCGACAGGCAGTATGCGCGATGCGATCTCACTGCTGGATCAGTTAGCATCAACAACTTCCACAATAACGCTTGACCTCACTTTGTCAGTCCTGGGAACAGCTACCAACACTGCTGTTACAACCATAGTAGATTGCATGATCTTACGGGAAACAGGAAAAGCCTTGGATCAACTCCAACTGGCATTGGATGGTGGTACTGAAGCAAGGCAACTTGCACGGCAAATGGTAGAATATTTTCGAAATATATTACTGGCAAAAAATGGAAATGTAAGCATAGTGGATACAACCCTTGAATTAAGGGAAGTCATTTTCAAACAGGCTGAACAATTGCAAACTCGTCATCTGATCTCTGCTATAGATCGATTCAATGGCGCCGCAAGTGACTCCAGGCGGAGTGGCTGGCAGCCTGGCTTGGCTTTTGAACTTGCCCTCGTGGAAACTATCGAAGAAATGAAAGAAAGCGCCATAGTTCGTGGGGCACAAGGAAATACAGAATCCGCAAAAACTAGTGATGTCGTTACCAGTACAGCACATGTAACCGAAGATTTAACAATTGTCAGCGAAAATAATCCACACAAGGGATCAGTGGAGCCTGCAAAGAAAAAAATCCAATCACGCATCGAAGAAAAAAGCAAAACTGTTGAAGAGGTAGTTGAAGCACCTGCTGTTGGGACTGAGTTCACCACGATTGATAATAACTGGCGTAAGATCGTAGAGACTGTCCGCAAATATAACCCATTGACACAATCTATTGTCCTCTCGTGCCAGCCTGCTTCCATCAAAGGTGGGTGCCTATACCTGGCTTTTAGCAAGGATTATGAATTCTTAAAATTGAAAATGGAAGAAAACGACCATATAGAGCATACCCGCAGGGCTGTTCAGGTGGTCACCGGGTTGGATTACCCGATTCGCTGTATTGTTGGCGATTCTAAAAGCGCTACCACATCCAAAAGGAATATGGAAAAGGATGGCATGGTCAGCACTGCTTTGAGAGAACTAGGCGGGCAGGTTGTTAAAGAGCAGGACATAAAAGAAAATGATCAAGAAAAATAGATTTTTAGAATAGGAGTAAATTATGGCAAAAGGATTTAACCGTCCACCTGGTGGCGGAATGGCTGGTGGTGCCGGTGGCGGTATGATGCAGCAGATCAAGAAAATGCAGGAACAACTTGCAGCAGCACAAGAAGAGCTATCCGTTCAAACCATTACAGCCAGCGTCGGGGGTGGAGCAATTAAAATTACAATGACTGGCGATCAGCAATGCAAGGCAGTTGAGATTGATCCGGAAGTTCTTAAAGATGCCGACCCCGAAATGCTGCAAGATCTCGTCCTCAGCGCCATCAACACAGCTCTGGACCAATCGCGGGAGATGGCATCAGAGAAAATGGGACCCCTCGCTGGCGGATTGAGCGGTTTGGGCATTTAAAATGAGTGGATTGCCAGAGCCTGTTCAAGACCTGATCGATGCATTTTCAAGATTGCCCGGGGTTGGCCCGAAAACTGCCTCCCGGCTGGCTTTCTATTTGTTAAATGCTCCGGAAGATTATGGGAAAAACCTGGCAGACGCACTGTTGGGTCTGAAATCCGGGATCGGGTTGTGCGAGGAATGCTATAACATCACCCTGTCAAACCAGCGGGTTTGCGAGGTTTGTTCCTCGACCCAGCGGGATGGATCTAGCCTGTGTGTTGTAGAAAAACCGCTGGATGTACTTGTATTGGAAAAAACACAAGGATACTTCGGTAAGTATCATGTCCTGCATGGGGTTCTCTCACCCATAGAAGGCATCGGACCGGATGATTTGCGAATCCACGAGTTGATTACGCGTATCAAGAATGGATCGATAAAGGAAGTCATACTGGCAACAAATCCTAGTATGGAAGGCGATGCTACGGCTCAATATCTGCAGCAACAAATGACCGGGCTGGATGTGCGAGTGACACGCCTGGCTCGCGGTCTGCCAATGGGCGGCGAGTTGGAATATGCCGACCAAAACACCCTGCTGAGAGCGCTTGCAGGCCGGCAGGATATGTAATGGGAAAATTATTCCAATACCGGAAAACATCCAGCTAAAATTGTTGGGCAGATTTATTTCATAAAGATGCTATTGAATTCTCAAAAGTCCATTATCGGAAATATCGAAGAATATTTTTAGGGTGGCATGTTGGATCATATAATCGTGACACGTGAAATTCCAGTTCTGTTCCTCTATGCTTTATTAGTAAATGTCTGACTTTCGCATAATTGAGCAAGCATTTCTGAAATTGGATATGAAAAAACATCAAAATTTATGAATGAGCAAACCCTTGTAAAGTTGTTGACAAAAACAACTGTCACTAAACTGCGTTATTTCGATACGATAAATTCAACCAATGACTTCGCGCAAGATTGGATGAATGCCGGAACCTCTGATTTTTCTATTGTCGTTGCAGACCAGCAGACTGCTGGCAGAGGCCGATTACAACGAAAGTGGGTCACAAACCCTGGCTCAGCGCTTGCGTTCAGCGTAATATTTCACCTTTCGCCACAAGAGCTAACTTATGCCAGTTTAATTCCGATCATGGCAGCCGTTTCAACTTCATCAGCCATTCTCCAACAATTTTCCATCCAGGCGCAAATAAAATGGCCAAACGATATTCTTGTATCTGGAATGAAAACAGCCGGCATTCTCGTGGAGTCTACCTGGTTTGATGAGGAAAATGTTTCTGCCGTGATAGGGATCGGAGTAAATGTATCACCGAAATCATTGCCATCACATGATGCAACTGCTCTTCCAGCCACCTGCCTGGAGCACGCTGCCGGCCATCCATTAGATCGATGGCAGCTATTGAAATGTATACTTATCAGTATGCAGGAATGGCGGATGAATATTAATTCTGAGGAGTTGATCAAATATGTAAATAACCGGATGGCGTATATCGGTCAACGGGTATGCATACAAAGCAGCAATGGGCAAAGTATTACAGGCATAGTGCAGGGGGTAAATTCAACCGGATCTCTCCTACTGCAAACTCAGGATGGACTAGAATCCATCCATGCAGGTGATGTTTATTTAAGGTTGCATAATGAATAACTTGTGGTATATTGGATATTGTCAACTGTTTGGGAGGTAATTATGCTCAACGATCCGCAAGAACCTGATATCAACTCTCCATTTTACGCCGAAGACCCGGTGGTGATGACCACTGATAGCGAGCAGCCCGTCAAACGTGATGGGTTGTTATTTGGTCTGACCGCAGTTCAGCGCTTTATCGTGATGCTGTTGATTTTCATACTTACCTGTGTTCTGGGCAGCACCTGCCTGTTGTTAACTGGAAAAGTAGTGCTTTTCTAATCCTTTGAATTATTAATTATGACCCGCGGATGATGCTCCGCGGGTCTATTATTATCTATTCGTCCTGGCTGATAACCGGATCATCCTCTGGATTTACTCCATTTCCGGTCAGGTCAATTTGGCCATTGCCGTTACCGTAGGGTTCGCCATTACCATTGCCATTTTCCGGTAGTGGAATATCCTTTGCTGAGATTCTCGCAATGGAGGCTACTTTGTTGCCTTTTTCTAGGTCCATTAATTTGACACCACGCGTAGCCCGACCTGTTTGTGAGACTTTTACAGCTTTCATCCGCATAACAATTCCGCCGGCAGAGATGAGTGTCAGTTCATCATCCTGAGTAACCACACGTGCTACAGCAATTCTACCAATTTCCGGGATGCTCTTCTGATTGATGGTTGCCATTCCTTGTGATCCACGGGTTTTGGGGCGATAATCCTCGATTGGAGTCCGCTTTCCAAACCCGCCTTCTGTAACTACAAGTAAGTCTGCGCCATCCTCGGCAACTTCAGCTCCAGCCAATACATCTCCCTCACGCAGACGTATACCCATTACACCGCCTGCATTGCGACCCATCGGACGCATTTGGCTTTCAGGAAACCGTAAAGCCAGACCATTGGCAGTGACGAGAATGATCTGATTGGTTCCGCTGGTTAATAATGCCCACGCAAGCTTATCCTTTTCTCCTAGATTGATGGCGATCAACCCGGAAGGACGCACACTGCTCAATTCTGAGAGCTTCATTCGTTTCACGCGGCCACGAATGGTGACCAAGGTTATATACGCTGAGGCATTAAAATCAGGTACATTCACCGCAGCAGTGATCATTTCATTGCCATCCACGTTCAACACATTGCTGATGGACTTTCCTTTATCGGTTCTGGAAGCTTCAGGGATCTCATATACTCTTTCAGCGTAGACCTTGCCGCGGTCGGAGAAGAATAACACCGTATTAAGTGTACGGACGGGAATCATCATGATAATCTCATCTTCTTCCCTGACATTCTGACCGATCACGCCCCGGCCGCCTCTGGCCTGGGTGCGGAATGTATCCATCGCCATCCGCTTGATGTATCCCCGCTGGGTTATGGAAATTAGCATGGATTCATCGGCGACTAGATCTTCTTCTTTAAAGTCTTCCCGGGCTTCGATGGTGATCTGGGTGCGGCGTTCATCTCCGAATTTTTCGGAAACCTCGATCAGGTCTTCTTTGATCACATCCAGAATTTTCTTCGGGTGTATTAATAAGTCTTCAAGGTAGGCAATTCGAGCTAATACTTCTTTATGCTCGTCCTCGATCTTTTGTCGCTCCAGGGCTGCCAACCTTCGCAGTTGCATATCCAGAATAGCCTGAGCCTGGATCTCGCTCAGCTTGAATCTGTCGACCAACCTGATTTTGGCTGTATCCGCATCTGGTGATTCGCGGATGGTTTGGATGACATCATCCAGGTTTGCAAGCGCGATGAGGTAGCCATCGAGAATGTGGGCGCGGGCACGCGCTTTTCCCAATTCAAATTCAGAGCGGCGTTGAATGACAACCTGCCTGTGCTCTACATAAACCTGTAATGCCCTCCGAAGAGAAAGCGCTCTAGGTTCATTGTTGACCAGTGCCAGCATGTGCCCGCCAAAGGTCGTTTGCAGCAAAGTATATTTGTATAATTGGTTCAGAACTTTCTTGGGCTGAGCATTGCGTTTAAGTTCTACATAAATGCGCATGCCATTGCGGTCTGATTCATCACGAAGATCGGAGATTGCATCGATCTTTCCTGCCCGCACTAATTCGGCAATTCGTTCAATGAGGACGGCTTTGTTTACCTGATATGGCAGCTCGGTGATGTAAATTACCTGTCGGCCGTTTTTTAATTCCTCAACTTCTGCCACACCACGAATCGTCAGTTTACCGCGCCCGGTGCTGTACATCTGTCGGATGCTTTCGCGACCGATGATGATACCCCCGGTAGGAAAATCCGGTCCAGGAAGAAATTCCATCAATTCTTCGGTTGAGACATCTTCGACGTTATCAAAATGGTCGATCAAATACAAGACGGCATTGACCAGCTCTTTTAGATTGTGTGGTGGGATATTGGTTGCCATACCGACTGCAATGCCTGAGGAGCCATTTAGGAGCAGATTGGGCAACCGGGCGGGTAGAACCACTGGTTCCTGTAATGAACCATCAAAATTATCGGCAAAATCGACAGTATTCTTGTCGATATCCACCAGCATTTCCTCGGCCATCTTGCCCATGCGGGCTTCGGTATATCGCATGGCAGCTGGAGAGTCACCGTCCACTGACCCAAAGTTACCCTGGCCATCCACCAGAGGGTATCGCATCGAGAAATCCTGAACCATGCGGGCCATGGCATCGTAAACTGACATGTCTCCGTGAGGATGATACTTGCCCAGCACCTCGCCGACGATACGGGCGGACTTTTTGTAGGAGGCGTTCGACCGCATACCCAGGTCATTCATCGCAAAAAGGATGCGCCGGTGAACAGGTTTCAACCCATCCCTCGCATCCGGAAGCGCTCTGGCAACAATGACGCTCATTGCGTAATCGAGATATGCAGAACGCATCTGCTGGTCAATATCCACCTGTTGTATCGAATTCATATCCATAAAAAAGTCATCCAATCGGAATTAATTAACCCTATAATTATACCCCATCAGGACAGATTATTCGATTCATTCACAGGGAAGAGCTAATCATTAAAATATCATTTTGCGGGTTCTCTCCAAAGAACCCGCAAATGTGGACATCATAATTCCCCAGTATTTTACAGTTGATAAGTGTGATATGAATTCTCGCAGGGATTTCCCCAGCAGGCATGCATACGTCGCTCAGTCAGATCAAATACCATTGCGGCAATTGTTTTTTCCCGGTCCAGTGGTTTATCATCTTGAACTATGTGATTACAGATCGAATCCGGAAGATTTCACGTGGTCTTTCTGGATTGCCTGCAAAGATTCCACTGTGTGTTTCTGGTTCTCCTTAAGTAGTCTTAGAGCTCGATAGTATCGCACTCGAGTTGAAACAAGAACCTCTGGTTCATCCTCAATTTCTTTCATTTTTTCATCATGAAAATGGTTGGTATGCGCTAGAAATCCATTCTCTCCATATTGCAGGGCAAATTGGAGCGAGGAGACTTCAACATTGTAGATCTCGCCGCTCTCATGTGCTATCAGGTGATTGTAACCAGCAGCCCGTCTTGGAATGAGGGTTTTTCGAATCGCTTCGCTGATCGACTTAGCCGCCAGAACCGCACGAGAAACGATGATGCGTGGAATCCCGATTCGACTATCGATCTGATACAGCGAATCGCAGCACTGGCTGATACCACGATCATTAAAACCAATATTCGGCAATAATCCGCCGTATGTCATCGCTAAAAAAGAGGGTTCATTATTCGGCGAAACATGCAGAATGACTACGTCTGATTCGTCTTCTGGTAACCAATCTTCATTATGCGCCACGAGGACCTTGTTATTTACGGTTCGTAACTGATTAACAGCCATGCTGGTACATTTGGAAAGGTGTAATGCATCGCTTGCGACTGCTTCGATCACATTAACGACCGCAATATCATCGAAGGGAATGTTCGCGCCTTCGGAGATGCCAGTCATTTCATCAATGTATTGTGGATAGATTTCTTCGGAAAATGGCAGATATTTATGGGCCTGGATCTGCGCTCCTTCCCAGTTCAGTTGGAGCTCATCGTAGGCTTCTTCGAGTAAGACATGTGCGTTCTCAACAGAGTGAGCAATTTGTGTCCTGCAGGATTCTCCAAGTTGTCGTCCAATTTCCCTGTGCGAGCCGGATAAATGGATGAATGGTAGTTTACGTTCATTAAGCATAAAAAATTACTCCTTTTCAAGCACTACTCCCCAATTCTTATTATACATGATGAGTGAAGCATCATTCGGGATGGGGTATTTATGGAGTTGATGGCGATGGGGCTGATCTATATCGAGGCTATTTCAGAAAGCCTTCTGCTTTAAAAATCCCATCGAATGCCTGCCGCGCATCAGCGATGGCTTTGCTAACCCAGCGTGGTTCACGAACATCATATAATGCAGCAAACTGCTTTGTGATCCATCTTTCTGAAGATTCGTCCTTTACACCGAAACGGCGTGCCTGCATTTCGAAAACCATCGTTCGAAGGCTGCGGATGCCCGCAACAATAGAGTCTCCATAAGTGCCAAACTCAAATGACGAACTGTAAAAGCGCGTCACATGCGGGTTTCCCGCTTTCAGGCGGTGCATGTAATCTATCATATCGCCATTCATGCTATAAAACTCGTCAGCATCTGTTTTTTGGACCAACGGGTATTTAAACCTGGCTTTCAAATCAGTAGATGACGTAGGTTCCCTAGTGGAATTTACAAGACTTATCTGATAGCGCGGTCCATAACCGGTATGCATATCCAGGTGAAGCAATTGTGGATAATTTTGCATTGTTGTCTTATACAGTTCCTTCATCACCCGGGTCTCTTCCTGATGCTCCCTCCCTCCATAAAACATGCCATCAGGGTAGCAGTATTGCCCCATCAATGATCCGACCATAAAGTCCTTCCGGCCAATTCTTAAAACACTCACAAGAACCCGTAAAATGAACCAAAGGCGATTGAAAAAGCCCGCTTGTACAATGCAGTGCGGGTAAATAAGATTTTCGATTTTTCGGGCAGACTGATTGGAATTAGGATCAAATTCCGAGAGGTCCATGGTGAAGTTGCGGTTGAGATCCACGTTATTGTTATTGACTTTGCGGCGATGCTTCATTCCCCATGGGTTGATAGCATGCACCAGCAACAGACCCGTGGAGCCAGGATCAAACCGCGGCAGATAATCAAGAATGAAGAGCTGTAGAATTGCGGCGCCGGTATACCCTTCGATGCCATGCTGTCCTGTGGTGAGTACGAACATTTTCTTTTTTAAAGGTGGGTCTGCCATGATCCAATCTATGCTTACCGATGGGTCAGAAGCGAGAACATGCGAATGGTGTTTTGCATCAGGGAAAGTTTGTTGAATATCCCGTAATGATTCAATAAATTTGCGACGGGATTCTTCGTAGGTTTCAGAAAATAGATCGGGGGTTGAAGAGGTGTGATCCATGAGATTTAAATTCCTGACAGCGGGTTATTGGTGCCGTTAATTGTAGCAGAGCCAGGACAAACCTGCTATCATAACTGAATGGATATAAATCAATTAACCCAATTAATGGATGATTTCGTGCGCAGTAAAGGGTGGTATGATCCCGCCAGCCCGCGCCCGCAAACACCCCGGAATCTGGCGATATCTCTCAACCTGGAGGCGGCCGAGGTGTTGGAGCACTTCCAGTGGAACGAAATTGTTGAAGAGCGTGAAAGCCTGGCCGGTGAACTTGCGGATGTTGCGCTCTACCTGCTACAGCTAGCCATGGTGAGTGGCATTGATTTGGAACAGGCGATGCTGGATAAGTTGAAGGTTAATCAAGATAGGAAATGGGATTAGCAAAGATGTAAGAATTGAGATTCGAAAATGGAGCGAAGTGAGTGAAAATCGAATGACGGATCTTTTTTTCAGGCGAGTAGCCTCAATAAATCCTCAATTCTCCAAGTTCAGTAGATAACAAAATTCCCTCTTGACAATGTTACGTGATACTGTTATTATGACAGTATCACTGGTTCATTGAGAAAGGTTCGTAATTAATGGATGAGCAGTACCTGATCCACGAGGTGGCAAAGAAAACAGGTGTATCCACCCGCACAATTCGGTACTATATCTCGGAGGGGCTGCTGCCCCCACCGACCACCCGTGGTCGATATGCCTACTATGAACCGGAATACATTGATCTGATCCGCTTGATCCGACAGTTGAAAGATGCTTACTTGCCGTTAAAGGAGATCAAAATGCTGATAAACAATATCACGCCGGATCGCATCCATGAGTTGCTGAGGTCTTCAGAGACATTGCGGAAACTGCAGCAGGAAGTTGGTTTTCAGGCGGAAGATGCGGAGGAGGATGAAGATGAAGACTCCGCCAGCGGATACATCCATAATGTAATGCAGCGCAGGCTGGTGCAACGGGTGAGCGAGGAAGTCGGACTTTATAACAGGCGATCTAGTGAAGAAGCTAATGAAGATGGGTTGTTCCTTTCTCAGCAAAGCGAAATGCCTCCACTTGAGAAGCCGGCCTTCATTCGCAAACGTTCACAAAATCCATCGCCACCTTCTGAAACTGGTGAACCAGCACCCAAAGAATTGTCCGCTCCGAGGGCATTAACGGAACAATCTAAAGCCATTAACAACACTTGGCAGAGGATCGAAATTTCAGATGGAGTGGAACTAAACATCCGCAGTGATGTGGAAAACAAGTCTGGCGGGAAATTAAAAGACATCATCACTGCAATTCGACAGTTGTTTAATTTATATTGATCAGGAAGGGCTGAGTGCTCCTCACTTCCTGACCACTCTCCCAGGGGCACTAGGAGGTTTTTCATATGTCTGAAAAGGCCATCGTATTAAAACTGTCTCCAGATTCCGTGCTTGTAAAACGGACCGTTGAAACCAAACGTTTAATTGAAATCTCTCTCAAGGCGCCAATGGTCGCATCCAGCAAGCATCGCTCACCTGTTAACCTGGCTCTGGTCATTGATCGCAGTGGATCAATGGCAGGTGAAAAACTGGAATATGTTAAGCAGGCAGCCATCCATGTATTGGATCTACTGAATGAAAATGACCATGTCTCGGTTGTTGTTTATGATGATGAAATCGAGACCCTGGCTTCAGGGATGGCAGTCACTCGTTCAAACCGTGTGGAAATTAAATCGGCAATCGAAGGTGTATTTTCCAGAAACATGACAGATTTGGCTGGTGGATGGATGCGCGGCTGCCAGTTGATCGCCAGCCTTCTTAATTTGGAAGAAACAAATCGATGCCTGCTCCTCACGGATGGATTAGCAAATCGCGGGATTACCGATATCGAAGAAATTTCGACCCATGCCCGCGAACTGCACCGTCGGGGAGTATCCACCTCTACTTTTGGGGTCGGTGAAGGGTTCAACGAACACCTATTGGAAGCCATGTCCAACCAGGGCGGCGGTAAGTTCTACTTCATCTCAAATGCGCAAGAGATCCCAGCCATCTTTGCCAGGGAGTTGTCGGAACTTACTTCGGTTGTGGCGCACCAGGTTGCGATCAAGACCTATCTGCCGGAAGGGGTGAATGCTATTGTCCCAGCTGGGTGGAAAGTGGAACTCAACGCGTCGCTTCTCACTATCTTCCCGGGCGATTTGTACTCCGGACAGGAATCGGAGTTTTACTTGAAGCTGAAAGTGCCTAAGGAAGGAAGCAAAACACACTTGAACCTTCGAGTGGAAGTATCCTGCCGGGGTGAGGATACCCCTACGCCGGTCGGAGATGAATTGACCCTGGTGTATGAGGATGATGCAATAGTAGAAAAGGCGCCGCTCGATAAAGAAATGTTAAGCCGTTTTGCTGTGGTAGATGTGGCCGAAGCAGCCAATGCTGCCCTCAAACTTGAACGACAAGGCCGAAGGCAGGAAGCTCGGGCAACCCTTGCACAGAGTATCCACGATGAACAGGATTATCTTCCACGATCCAGCACAGCTTTGTATCAGGAAATGTCGGAGCGAATGGCACACGGCATGGATGAAATGGATCGTAAAGCCAGCCATAACCAGAACTACCAGGACCGGAAACGTTTCAATAAATAGAGTTCTTTCAAGGGGGAAGGCAGGGGACGTGAAAAGACCCTGAGGATTTATAAATCTTCAGGGTCTTGGATGGTGAAACCAGGAGGTTTGAGATCATGGATAAAAAATATTTTTGTTAGCTGAAAGTAATGATGAAATATCCGAATTTGTACACGCATGGCAAGAGGATGGGTTGTTGGCATTAATAAAAGGCCGCGAAACGTGTGGTCTGTCGATAAAGGATATGATGGTTGCCGATGGAGAATAGAAGTCGTTCGTTGAGGCATGCCTGTCAGATGGCGAAGACCCTGAAAATGCTGTGGCAGAATTGGAAGAGATGGTTATAAATGTCCTGTAACGCTAACATTGTAAGGGCAGCGATATGATGGAAGCTTATCCATATATTACACCTGAAACTTTGCATTTGGATTACTCACTCTCCCCTGAGACGATCATTGTTCTGCCAGAAGATGCGCAGCAGCGTTTAAACCCGATTCTGGAGAGATACGGCAGGACACTGGAGGACTGGAATTCAGAAAGGACGTATTACGTCAGAATGAGACGCAATTTTCCATTTGCCACAATCTATTTTGACCAGGAATACCAACTTGGGGGTTACATCACATCCAAAAGATGGGACAAATATGATTCGCCATATCAGGGTTATTCCTACCCGCCGAACGATAAGCTCAGCAGTGCTGGATGCTGGTGGTTCAGAACGAAGGACACGTTGAAGTACACAGCCGAGCGCTGCCGGATCGCCTCTCGGGCTTGGGATCTCCTCAAAGATAAATCAGAGAATTCACCATGGGTGGTTTTTTGTGACCCGTTGGAGCCAGATATTCTTGAGAGCGCAGCGAAGCTGAACGGCCAATTATCTAAGATAAGGAAAAGGAATGCAGACCTGGAGACGTCATTTCCATTTAATGGCGAAGAATTATCTGGTTTACCTGATGAGTTTATGAAAAACGAGTTGTATGGATCGCAGATCTGGTACACCAATCCTTTCGCTTATAAAAAACTTCTTAATATCATGTCGCAGTATGATATGGATGTGGAGTTTTTAATCGCCTTTTTTTCAAAAATGTATAACAAAAAACACATTGGTCCATGGATGACCGTATGCCTGAACAGGGAGTATGATCTGGCAGCATATCTATTCTTAGATTGTAGATTAAGGGGAGACGAGGTGAATGCCCTTACATATACAGTTGACTATCATCTGACCCCGGAGGAATTCTGCTCCCATTATCCTTTCGGGATCTTCTATTTTGCAAAGAAGAGCGATATGAGATTGTGCGCCGGTAAATCTTCTATGATCAATCGGTGGTGGGAGCAGGTGAAAGAATTTCCGGATGATCGAGGGTGGATGCTCATCCCACCTGAGGATTTGAGCGAGTTTGAGGATACAGATATTTTTGCGTGCACATGGAATACCTGATCCTATTCTAAGTACAGACTGCTTGCGTTTTGGCGATCCAAAACTATGAAACTTGTTCCCATGCTAATTTTCGGGTGATATGAAAAGGCATTATTTAAAACACCAGTGATCAGCTACAATCAGAGAAAATCCATCCACTACACCTTTTACAAAAAACCTTGTAATGAATGTAAATGGTGGTATACTCCTTGAGCTTGAGATACTGGAAAAGCGTCTGAAGAAATAAAAAAGGGAATTTGCAATTGTTCCAAAATTGGTAGTCCAAATCCCTTGACAAGCTGGTACAAAAGCGTATAATTGGCAACGCGATTGAGATACAGCAGGTCTTGCGAAAGCAGATCGGTGAAAACTAAATAAGACAAAGCAGGGTCGGTTACGACCTCAGACATGTCTCGTCGGTAAGGGATCCGATGTTGAAAAACATCGGTTCTTTGTCTCTGTAAAGACCTTGACAAAGGAAAGCGTAGAGATTAGAATCCTGCCCTCGATAAGTAGGCACCTTAACAACTGAATAGTGATAGAAAGTACAAGCCCAATTCAATTTTAAGTAAATCCAAAATATTTATCTCGTAAGAGATATTTTTTGCGGAGAGTTTGATCCTGGCTCAGGATGAACGCTGGCGGCGTGCCTAATACATGCAAGTCGAACGGAGATATTGTAGCAATATGATATTTTAGTGGCGAACGGGTGAGTAACGCGTTGGTGACCTGCCCCGAAGAGGGGGATAACAGTTCGAAAGGATTGCTAATACCCCATGTGGTTATTTGGATTAGATGCCTTATAACAAAAGGAGAAATTCACTTCGGGAGGGACCTGCGTCCCATCAGCTAGTTGGTGAGGTAACGGCCCACCAAGGCGACGACGGGTAGGGGACCTGAGAGGGTGGCCCCCCACAATGGAACTGAAACACGGTCCATACACCTACGGGTGGCAGCAGTAGGGAATATTAGTTAATGCGCGAAAGCGCGAACTAGCAACGCCGCGTGCACGATGAAGGCCTTCGGGTCGTAAAGTGCTTTTTGAGGGGATGAGGAAGGACAGTACCCTCAGAATAAGTCTCGGCTAACTACGTGCCAGCAGCCGCGGTAAAACGTAGGAGGCGAGCGTTATCCGGATTTACTGGGTGTAAAGCGCGTGCAGGCGGTTTGGTAAGTTGGATGTGAAAGCTCCCGGCTCAACTGGGAGAGGTCGTTCAAAACTACCAGACTTGAGGGCGGTAGAGGGAGGTGGAATTCCATGTGTAGTGGTGAAATGCGTAGATATATGGAGGAACACCAGTGGCGAAAGCGGCCTCCTGGACCGATCCTGACGCTCAGACGCGAAAGCTAGGGTAGCAAACGGGATTAGAGACCCCGGTAGTCCTAGCCGTAAACGATGTGAACTTGGCGTCGGTGGGTTTAAATCCATCGGTGCCGAAGCTAACGCGATAAGTTCACCACC
>CAWENA010000003.1:295000-1099548 GCA_963810385.1 uncultured Chloroflexia bacterium
GCTAAGCTTGGTACCGAAGCTTTGGGTTTCATCGTAAGATGGAGCAGTAGGGGAGCGTTCTGTTTGCAGTGAAGGTCGACCGTAAGGACGGCTGGAGCGGACAGAAGTGAGAATGCAGGCATGAGTAGCGTAAAACACGTGAGAACCGTGTTCGCCGTATATCTAAGGTTTCCGACGCCAGGTCATTCCGCGTCGGGTTAGTCGAGACCTTAGCCGAGGCTGAAAAGCGTAGGTGATGGACAATCGGTCAACATTCCGATACCACTTAAGATGAGCGATGAAGGGACGCAGCGAGGTAGACCAGCCTCCGATTGGTTGTGGAGGTGCATCAGATGTCAGGCGTTGAGGACTGCAGGAAAATCCACAGTCTGAGCTGAGATCTAGTGACGTGCCCTTGAGGTGGAAGTGAGTTAAGCCTTGCTGCCAAGAAAAGCTTCTAAGCGTTGATTCTTAAGTGCTCGTACCGCAAACCGACTCTGGTAGATGGGTAGAGTATACCAAGGCGAACGGGAGAACCCTCGTTAAGGAATTAGGCAATTTAGCCCCGTAACTTCGGGATAAGGGGTGCCTTCTGACGTGAATGAATAATGAGCGTTGGGAGGTCGCAGTGAAATGGTTCTAGTGACTGGTTAACAAAACCACAGGTCTCTGCTAAGTCGTAAGACTATGTATAGGGGCTGACACCTGCCCAGTGCCGGAAGGTTAAAGGGAGAGGTTAGCGTAAGCGAAGCTTTGAACTGAAGCCCCGGTGAACGGCGGCCGTAACTATAACGGTCCTAAGGTAGCGAAATTCCTTGTCGGGTAAGTTCCGACCCGCACGAATGGTGTAACAACTAGAACAGTGTCTCAACGAGGGACCCGGCGAAATTGAAATGGCTGTGAAGATGCGGCCTACCCGCAGCAGGACAAAAAGACCCCGTGGAGCTTTACTGCAACTTGGCATTGAGTTAGGATATAATTTGTGTAGAATAGGTGGGAGTCTGTGAAGCTGGCGCGCTAGCGTCGGTGGAGACACCGGTGAAATACCACCCTGATTATATTTTGACCCTAACCCCACACCGTAATCCGGGTGGGGGACCGTGCCAGGTGGGCAGTTTGACTGGGGCGGTCGCCTCCTAAAAGGTAACGGAGGCGCCCAAAGGTTCCCTCAGCCTGAATGGAAACCAGGCATAGAGTGTAAAGGCACAAGGGAGCTTGACTGCAAGACCAACGCGTCGAGCAGAGACGAAAGTCGGGCTTAGTGATCCCACGGTACTGAGTGGAAGGGCCGTGGCTTACCGGATAAAAGCTACCCCGGGGATAACAGGCTGGTGAAGTCCAAGAGTTCATATCGACGACTTCGCTCGGCACCTCGATGTCGGCTCATCGCATCCTGGGGCTGGACAAGGTCCCAAGGGTCGGGCTGTTCGCCCGTTAAAGCGGTACGCGAGCTGGGTTCAGACCGTCGTGAGACAGGTCGGTCTCTATCCGCTGTGGGCGTAAGGGATTTGAGAGGAGCTGCCCCTAGTACGAGAGGACCGGGGTGGACAGACCTCTAGTGTGTCAGTTGTCGTGCCAACGGCATTGCTGAGTAGCCACGTCTGGCAGAGATAACCGCTGAAAGCATCTAAGTGGGAAACTCGCCTCAAGATTAGATCCCTATAATCCCGTAAGGGAGTAAGATCGCAAGTAGACTACTTGCTTGATAGGCGGTAGGTGTAAGTTCAGTAATGGATTAAGCTAAACCGTACTAATGATCGAGTGCTTCTTACGTGATGTGGAGAACTCGGTACTTCTTCAAAACAGACCTACAAAATCATTTGCTATCATAAAATTGGTAACTTAACATGTAGATAAAGTCTCTTGGTGAATATAGTGATGAGGGTACACCCGGTAACATCCCGAACCCGGTCGTTAAGCTCATTTGCGCCGATGGTACTTGGAGGGCGACCTCCTGGGAGAGTAGGTCATTGCCAAGAGACTTTTCTTATTTAATTTCCATTCCTGATAACAACTTGTAATCGAATAACCATCCTGGTACCTTTGCCCGGTTCACTTTCAGCATGGATCGTTCCCCCGTGTTGTTCAACGATCATCCTGGCCAGCGCCAGCCCCAGACCTGTCCCACCTTTGTCCTTTTTTCGGGATTGATCTGTGCGGTAAAGGCGATCAAAAATCTTTTCCAAATCTTCTTTTTCTATTCCATATCCTGTATCTTCGACAGATAATTCAACTACGTCATTATATTGAACAGCCCGAAGGGTAATTTCACCTCCGGTTGGTGTGTTTCGAATGGCGTTTTCCAATAAATTACTGAAGACTTGTGTCATACGATCCATGTCCACCAGTATTTCAGGCAACTTATCGGCAATCATTTTGTTAAGAGAGATTCCCCTTGCTTGAACCTGATAATGAAAGTGATCATAAGTCTGATCAATGATGGACTTCGGGAGCTGTGACATTTGCTTAAGATCCAACTCTCCCGCGTCAGAGAGGGCCAACATACGAAGATCATTGACCAGGTGTTCCAGGCGGATTGATTCCTCGCGGATGATCTCCATTGTTTCCGGCGTGGATGGTATAACACCATCGTGAATACCTTCTGCGTGGCCGAGGATGACGCTGATGGGTGTACGCAATTCATGGGCAATATCCGCGGTCATCTGTTTCTGTGATTTGATCAGCTTGTTTAATTTGTCTGTCATATCATTAAACACAATTGATAACTGGCCGATCTCATCCCGGGAATGGATTTGGACTCTCTGGTTCAAGTTTCCATTCGACACTTCCTGCGCTGCATTAGTTAGCTCACGGATGGGTTTGGTAATGAATCTTGAAAAGAAAAATCCCAGTCCGAGAGAAAGCAGAATGGCGGCAGAACCTCCTATAAGCAAGCTCAACTGCATCCTTTGTATAAAACGATCCCGTGCCGGTTCAGGTACAGGCATAGGTGAACGAATATCCACGAAACCCACATTTATTCCATTGTATTTGATGGGCAAACTTCTATTCTGGTCTATTGTCAATAATATGTCCCCTGGCCGATACATACCCCCAGCCAGAATCACCTCATAATTTGCGTCTGTTAGGGTGAATGGCAAATTGCCTTTATCATCCGGAGGAATTTTCAATGCATTTATTATGCTGGAAGAATCAGTTGTCAGCCCCTGCCAGGATTGATTTTCTGCATAGTAGCTGGTAAAAAGATCGGTGATAGTATTACGGTCACTGGATAAAAGGAATTGGTTAAATTCACGATCTGTACTCCGCTGAGTTGTAATCACGATGACCAGCGCGGTGACCAGGCTGATGCAAAGAAAAGCAATGATCAGTTTTAGGGTTATTGATTTCATGATGATCCTTCCCGAACAAATCTGTAACCGACCCCATATACTGTCTCAATGTAGAGTTTTCTTACCCCTTTTCTGCCCAAGTTTTGCGCGCAGGTTTTTGATGTGAAGGTCGATGGTTCGTTCATAACCATCAAATCTTGTACCTTGAATAAAGTCCAAGAGATCCAGGCGTGAAAAAACCCGGCCGGGAGACCCCATTAGAGTTTTCAGTAATTCAAATTCTGACGGTGTGAGATTGATGTACTGTTTATCGACAGTAACCGTATGTTCAATGTAATCCAGGCAGATTCCGGCAAAATTAAGAACCTGCGAGTTGTCTTTCCTTTTTGCCTCCCGGCGCAAAACTGCACGCACCCGTGAGATCAACTCGCGAGGATAAAACGGTTTAGCCAGGTAATCATCCGCACCAAGTTCCAATCCTAGAACACGTTCCTGTTCGTCCACTTTCGCTGTGAGGAATATTACCGGTATATCACTTTCTGTGCGGTACGAACGAAGGAATTCATACCCGTCCATTTCCGGCATCATGATATCCAGGATGATGATGTCCGGGTTTACCCTGCGGGCGGTGACCAAACCTTCCCGTCCGTTATTTGCGATGGATACTTGATATCCATCTTTGATGAGATATGCTTTTACCAGGGAAGTCAGATGCTCTTCATCGTCAACCACCAAAACCTTTTTCATCGCATACATTTCCTTCAATTTGTATTATATATACCAACCGTTGGAGTGGAAAAAGAATACCACTTTCCACTCCAACATGCCCATATAATGGCAACCAGGTTTCGACGATTATTTGGAGGTTGCAACAGATTCAAGTTTTGTGATCAACGGTTCAATGAGCAATAGTGTCATAGTTTCCATTTGCGCTCCTGAATCTGCCCTTCTTGCCTGTATTGTAGCTAATTCATCTGCAGATGGAGTAGTGCTGGAATTGTTGCCCGCCCCCCCAGTAATATCTGGCGGCGCACCACCTTCCGGTCCGCCACCCCCCGGTCCGCCACCCCCCGGTCCGCCACCCCCCGGTACCCCGCCAGTGGCAGATGCTGAACTTTGGGAGTTGGTTTTGGTTCGCCGTTGGTCTGTTGATAAACCCAATTCCTGAACCATTGCCATGACGTCCTGACCCGAAAGGTTCATGGCTGTTATGGCTGCCTGCTGGTCAGCAGAAAATGATGAGTTGATCTGGTCCAGCAAGTCTGTCTTTTCCTGTTCCGCAGTTGTATCACGATTCTGCAACTCATTATAAGCCTTCCAGAGAACAGCCAGTTCCTCTGCCTGTTGTGGGGCGATGGGAGTTCTCACTTTCGATTAGGCGGAAAGTACCAGCAACCAGTTTCGAGATAGTTGAAATGTCGGTAGTCCCCCCCTCATTTTCTACGGTTTGTGATGGATTATTGGATGCTGTCGGTGAGGTTCCACACGCAGCGATCATCAATATTGCCAGCAAGCTGATTATAATTACAATTTTCTTTTTCATTATTATCTCCAATTTATATAAACTTATTCATAACGTAATGCATCGATAGGATCAAGGTTGGCTGCCTGATTTGCAGGGAAGAACCCGAAGAAGATACCAACTGCTGCAGCGGACGAAAAAGCCAGTAGTATGGAACTGGGTACGATGACTGTACGAAGACTACTGACCGATCCATAGATCATAGCGCCGGAAATTCCAAGCAACACTCCAATCAATCCCCCAAACAAACTCAGTAGCAGCGCTTCACTAAGGAATTGAAATCTTATATCATTGGGAGTAGCCCCAATGGATTGACGAATGCCAATCTCGCGAGTCCTTTCGGTAACGCTGACCATCATGATATTCATAATGCCAATACCGCCAACCAGCAAGGATACACCTGCCACCCATGAAAGCAGCGACCGGAAAGCAGAGGTTGTGGACTCCTGGGTTGCGATGATATCCTGTTGGGAGGAGATGGAATATTTATCGTCACTTAGAGACACATCATGGCGTTTTGCAAGCAACAAGAGGATTTTTTGTTGAACATTTTCCAGTGAGGCGCCTTCTTCAACCTCCACAACGATCTGCCTGACGCTATCCCCTGCAATTCTGGCAAACATGGAAGGGGTAAACTTTTGGAAGACCACAGTGATAGGGATGAACAGCTCCGAATCAAAATCCACATTACCAACAGTGCCTTTTTCTGCCATCACACCGATGACCCGTAGCTTGGTAATTCCAACAGTTATTGTTTTGCCGATCGGGTCTTCACTGCCAAAAAGTTGTGTCGCCAGGTCAAAACCTACCACAGCCACTTTATTTTTTCGCTCGAGGTCTTGCATTGTAAAGAAATGTCCTGAAGCAATCGGTATATCTCTCACCGATGGAAAATCCGGTGAGGTTCCCTGAATTGTGATGGAATCCAGTGTAACCGCGCCATATTTGACCGTTTCAGATGAATCCATCTCGACAACTACACCTTTAACATCCGAAAGTTGATCTGCTATTGCCCAGGCATCTTCATAAACCAGGTTATTTGAGCTTGGTTCCCTTGATCTGGCACCACCCTGTGAAAAACTTTGCCTAACGTACAACAAGTTTGATCCCAGTCCAGTGATCTGGTCACGGATTGTAGCCTCTGTTCCGGCGCTGATGGAGACCATGACGATCACAGCCGCCACGCCTATTACTATACCCAGCATGGTTAGCAAGGAACGCACCTTGTTTTTAAACAATGCTTCCCAGGCAATTCGAAGTAGTTCGTTTATTCTCATGCTGTCGCCATTTCTGCCACCATGCGTTTATGGCCGTTGTGTTCAATGCGTTTGATATTGCCATCTTCAAGATGAATAATGTGTTGTGTATGGGCTGCGATCCTTGAGTCGTGCGTGACCATGACAATGGTCGATCCACCTTCGTGAAGTTTCTCCAGCAGCTCCAGTACTTCTGCTCCAGATTGCGTATCAAGGTTACCGGTGGGTTCATCTGCTATGATGAGGGCCGGGTTATTGATCAGCGCCCTGGCAATTGCGACCCGTTGCTGCTGACCACCAGATAATTCGTGAGGCTGGTGGTTTACTCGATCTGAAAGGCCCACAACTGAAAGCATATTCATTGCCAGTTCTTCACTTTCAGCGATGGTGTAATGTTTTTCTCTGTTATAGAGTAATGTCAGCATCACATTTCGCAACGCCGATGTGCGGGAAAGCAGGTTGTAGGCCTGGAATACAAAACCGATCTTTTGATTGCGGATGATAGCCAGTTCGGCTTTATTCAGTTCACTAACATCAACACCATCCAGGATATACTTGCCAGATGATGGCCGAGATAAACAGCCAAGAATGTGCATCAGAGTGCTTTTGCCTGATCCAGAAGGACCCATGATCCCTACAAATTCACCAGGTTTAATGGTCAGGCTGATGCTTTTCAGGGCAGAGACAGTAGCATCGCCCATGCCATATCGCTTTGATATATCAACCGTTTCAATGATGTTAGGCTGTGACATCAGTTTGTCTCCAGTAGTCCTGTGGAAACGACATCCCCTTGTTGTAAGCCGGATTTGATCTCTGCGCTATAAGAGTCCTTCAGCCCAATTTCTACAATTTTAAAGACAAGCTTATCGTTATTGAGTACATATACACCGAATTGATCCTTATCGATCTCGTGTAAAGCATCAGTAGAAATAATGATCGCATTCGTAGCAGTTCCGCCAATGACATCGATCGATGCACTCATACCCAGCAAAAGTTTTTTCTGCGTTGCGGGTGAAATCGGATCCAGTTTTGCCTCGCCTTTCACTAATTTGCTGCCATTCTGATCGCTAAGGGATGGATCAATGGATGTTACTTTTCCGGGAAAAGTAAGGTCGGGCAATGAGTTAAACACCACTATTACCGGGTAATCAACAGCTACTTTGTCAAAATCTGTTTCGTCTAGATAAAACTCAATATTTACGCTGGCTATATCTGAAATTGTGATGATCGTTCCTGAACTGACCATGTCACCAAGATCTGCAGCCACAGAAGTGATAATGCCAGATATGGGGGCGGTCAATTCAAGAGAGTCTAGTGTATCCTGGGCTGTTTGGACATTCAGTTTGGCCTGTTCAAATTCGTTTAATGCCGTTCCAGTGGCATCTGCCGGAATATCTTCCCCCTTCAAAGCGGCGAGATAATATTGTGCTTCCTGCATTGTTGCCTGAGCCAGCGTGTAACTTGCCCGGGCAGATGCAATATTAGAATCGGAAGGTTTTGCAATATATTTTGTTACTTTTTTAGATCCAGCTGTTCTCTGTTCAACGGTAAACGTTTCCGGAACGTAGGTATTGTCATAGTAATACCAGGCGCTCGTGAGATTCTTTTGATATCTCGCGACTACGGCATCTGCACTTGTCGCTGCATCTGTGTTTTCTGTGGAAGGATTATCTTTTGCAGTTTGCTGAGCAGCAATTAAAGCCATTTCTGCTTCTGCAAGTTTATTTTCATAGTTAAACACATTGTAGCTTATGATGTAAACAAGCGTATTTTTGGCAGATTCAACGGCAGTTTCAGCCGTAGCAACTGCTTCTTCTGCTGTGGCGATTGAAGCGACCGATGTCAAATTGAGGAGGGTGCGCTGATCCTGGTCGTAGTCAATTTGGGCTGATGTGCTATCCAGTCTGGCAAGAACCTGACCTTTTTCAACTTTATCTCCTATTGCTACATTCAACTCTAAAATCTGGCCACTTGTTTCAAAACCTATATTAACGGTGGACACAGGTACATACGAACCCGTCCCACTGGCGGAAAGTTCCAAATCACCTCGGCTGGCGATTGTTGATTGTAATGCACCTTCACTGGCGGCAGTAACTGGCGCTTGATAAAGAAACTGACGGTAAATAAAAAATCCACCTCCGCCGATTATGATCAGCGAGAGGAAAATCACTCCGATTTTTACCAGTTTGTTACTTCTTTTGATATTCTTTAGAGCCATAGGAGATCCCTTTCAATTTAAATAATATGATTACCTTTGATATCTTATCCTTAGATTGTGAACGGATGATTTGTTAATTGTGTAGATATTGTGTAGGTTGTTATGTAATTTGCTTCCTGGTGTTGTATTTATTAAAAGGTCATATTTTTAAAAAAAGCTATTAATAACAAAAAAAAGGCGTCCACATTTGTGGACACCTTATGAGAGTTGAAAGAAATATTATCCAAGTAGTTTGCGAATTACGTCCAACTGGTTAGCGCTGCCCAGCTTAACATTCTTTGCAGCGATGAATTTGGCATATTCATCCATAAAGATTTTTCCGACCGGGCGCAGATCGAAGCTTTCGGGAATATCGCGGAAGTATTCTCGGTGAACGCGGGTCCAAACCAATCGTCCATCCGTATCTATATTGATCTTGGTAACGCCTAACAATGCGGCTTGTTTGAACTGATTTGCATCCACGCCTTTGGCTCCTTTTAAGCTGCCTCCGGCTTTGTTTATTCGTTCGACTTCATCTTGCGGAACAGAACTGGAGCCGTGCATCACAAGCGGGAAGCCGGGGAGACGGTTTTGAATTTCGGCCAGCACATCAAAACGCAGTCCCTGTGAGCCGGTAAATTTGAATGCGCCATGGCTGGTGCCTATTGCACAGGCCAGTGAATCTACACCTGTTCGTTCAACAAATTCCTTAGCCTGTTTGGGGTCTGTCAACTTGGCGTTAGCTTCATCCACAGCCACATGTTCCTCGACGCCGCCCAACTGGCCTAACTCAGCTTCGACGACCAGACCCTTGGCATGTGCAGCGTCAACGACACGTTTGGTAATGGCGATATTCTCGTCAAACGCTTCGTGGCTGGCATCAATCATTACTGAACTGTAAAAACCACTCTCGATGCAGTCATAGCATGTTTTTTCGTCACCGTGATCCAAATGGACTGCAAATACAGACTGCGGGAAAACCTGATCAGCTGCGCGGATGATTCCTTCAAGCATCACCTTATCCGTGTATGAGCGTGCTCCTTTGCTGATTTGAATAATGAAAGGTGCATTACTTTCGACGTTACCGCGAAATAGTCCCATGGTCTGTTCCAAATTGTTAATATTGTAGGCCCCAATGGCAAATTTGCCATAAGCTGCCTCAAACAATTGCTTGGTTGTTACGATCATTTTTATCTCCTTTAGAGTTTAAGATCTAATAAATCACATGTATATACAATTATTATTTATTCTAAATCCAAAAGCCAAATATTTCCATACCAATGCTGAAGGCCGATGTTAACTAAGGGACTGGTTTATCCAATTAAGATTCGTAATATACAACATATTACGGTATAATCGATTTGTTGTAGAGATATTACCACATTAATGTATTGTGTAAATTTGAATGGAGGACGCGGCAATTTCTTCCGGGTAAATATTGCGAACGCAAATGGAACCTCGGTCTGAAGTTAGCGTCTGCCGAGGTTATTTTTATCCCTTATGAAGGGAGGTGAGAACAAATGGCATCTGTAGTCATCCGACCAAACGAATCGCAGGATCAACTTCTGCGACGGTTTCGTAAGAAAGTAGTTAAAAGCGGTGTATTAAGCACTGTTCGCCGCAAACGCTGGTTTATTTCTAAGAGTGAACTTCGCCGTATTGAAAAGAAAAAAGCAATTCGCCGCCTTAAAAGGCGTTCATTCACCAGAGAGTATGAAGTGGCGTAATTAGCGAGAAATCTTAAGCGCTCGATTCGCTTAAGGATTCGGAGGAAGATATGGCAAAGGAAGAAGATAAGATACAGGTTGATGGCAGGATCGTTGAGGCTTTGCCGGGGACTCAGTTCAGGGTAAAGTTGGAAAATGGTCACGAGGTGCTTGCATACCTCTCTGGAAGAATGCGAAAGTATTACATCCGGATCTTGCTGGGAGACCATGTCCGCGTGGAGATGTCTCCTTATGACCTCACCCGTGGTAGGATCGTATATCGCGCCAAAAAACCAAACGAGTCTGCGCCTGAAACTGTATAAAAATCATAATCAAGATAAAAGACCTTCCGAAATTTTCGGAAGGTCTTTTTGTTCGGCTAGTTATGTTACAACCTGCGCCACATTGGAAACCTAAATAAAAATGATCTGTCCGCCTTCAGTCATATCCATGAAGTCACCAGCTGTGACGATATCAACCACGCCGTCTATGAAATCTTCTTTTTTCAACCCAAACATATCCACAGACATTTTGCAGGCGTAAAGTTTGGCTCCGCCATCCACGAGCATCTCAAGATATTCACGGACCGGGGGAACGCCCAGATCTTTCATCTTTTTGTTCATCAGAGCGGTGGCGATTGCCGTCATTCCGGGGATTCCGCCCATAAATTGGGGAATACCGACATAGCCTGGAACTCCCATCATATTCATCTTCATACTGGTATTTCCAATTGGTGGGACTTCCAAATGATCGACACGGTCTTTGTTGATCATATCCATACCCCAGAATGTAAAGAAGATGGTTACATCAATGCCATTGCCCAGAGCAGCCCAGCCCATGACAAGCGCTGGATAAGCCATATCCATATTCCCTTTTGAACAAATAAATGCGATTTTACGAGTTTCTTCAGCCATCGTTAAGTCTCCTTATTGTTTGATAATTTCCACAAGTAGATGCAGTGGATTGAGTTATACACAACCTTCTGGTTTACCCAGTCCGGCGATCTTGGCTACCTTTTTGGCTGGTCCTTTAGGGAAGAGCGCAAAAAGTTCTTTGGTGGAAATTCCAGCGCCGGTTGTGATGGTGCGCAGGGTGGGGGAGGCCCCACTGCTGGCTGCTGCGTTCTGACGAGAGAAATCAATGACCTTCCAGTGATCAGCGGTCAATTCTGCTATGCCTTCTTCTTTGGCTACTTCAACTGCAAACTCTTTTGTCCAATCGGAAGCGTTTACCAAAAAACCTTCATCATTCAGTTCTACTGCTTTACCTGCGATAGTTTTTGTTGCCATTTTTTACTCCTTTTTATTTTTTTGATTGTCTAATATTATTATGATTATTTTCTCTTTCCAACCATGCTGAATGCGCTGGGTAGCGGAACCTCAATGCCACGCAGCATCAAGTCCCAATACAAGAAACGGAACCCCATTTTCCCCCAGTGATTAATGGTGGTTTCTTTTAACAAGGAAAATGGTCCGAGGATCGGGAATGGGTATGTGCCGGTCAGGGGTTCCTGGTCGTAATCGAAATCGATCAAGATACCCTTACTGAACCCGGTTTCGATGTAGCAACTTGCATGGCCATCATACCTGGCTTTCATTTCCTTGCCGTGGATGTGAGCCAGCAGGTTGTCAACCACCGTTTCCATTTGGAAGTGGATGACAGCGCCAGCCTTTGAGGTGGGTATATTGTTGGCATCACCCATCACCCATATATTCTGCCACTTGTTGGATTGAAGAGTGAATTTATCAGTAGGGACAAAATTGAGGTTGTCGCCCATTCCAGATTTGGCGATCAAGTCGGAGCCCATATTGGTGGGGATGGACACAAGCAGATCGTATGGAATCTCGCGATCATCATATGATTTGATGACGTTCCGGCCGGCATCGACTTCACCGATGTTGTATTCTGCTTCCACTTTGATATTCTTATTAACGAGTAACTGGCCGAGCGCTTCTGCTGCGATAGGCTTTGTAAAAGCACCTGGGAGCGGGGTTGCAAATACCAACTCCACTTTGTTGCGTATGCCGCGTTGGGTGAAGATCCAATCCGCCAGGAAGAGAAATTCCAGCGGGGCGACCGGGCATTTAATAGGGTTCTCTACAACATTGACCACAAGCCGGCCACCTTCCCAACGGTCCAGGAATTGGCGAAGTGCAGCGGCGCCGTCGTAAGTGTAGAAATCAAAAATATTCTTACGCCAGCCACCATCCATCAGGCCTTCGGTTTCTTCAGGGTGGATGTCGCTGCCGGTGGCAATTACCAGGTAGTCATAATTGATGACGCGGTTGTCCAGCGTCAGTTTCACGCGATTTGAATCCGGTTCAATGATCTCAATATTGGAGATAATGTACTCAACATTATTAGGAACAAATTGGCGATTGGGTTTGATGACATGTTTCTTTTCATATTTTCCAAATGGAATGAACAGAAACCCTGGCTGGTAGTAATGCTGGGTGTCTTTATCCACCAGGATCACCTTCCATTCGTGGCTATCCAATTTGGAGGCCATTTTTCTGGCGATCATTGTTCCGGCAGTTCCGGCGCCTAATACAAGAAATGTCTTCATTTACTCTCCTTAAACAATATGTGTTAGATCTGCAATTTTTTGCAATCGGGCAATAAACCCGGTACGTTCTTCCAAAATACTGTGCACAGCCTGGGCGGCGGTGCGAGGCCAGGATTCAATTTGATTACGCTTCTCAATGGAAATTACTGGGACGCTATGTATCTCTGAATTTAACTCAGAAGCGGGCAGATTGATCAAATTAGAAAGTTTATTAACCCTGTCTGATTCTTCGTACCTGTCTGGTGCCTGAGAATAGAATTCACCTGTCAGAAACGCGCCAATTTGGATTCCCTGATCCATGATAGGGGCGGCTGCATATTGGAGTCCTGCATGACAGTTAAACAAATCTGTGCTTTTCTGGCATTTGGCTGCCATGGCACGCCAGGAATTTTTGCAAGCTTCCCGTCCATTTGATGAAGCCATTACTTTAGCGCAGAATGTGCATGGATGACTGATATTGGTAAGGGGGTTGCCCAGCATATCAACAACCAGCGAGGTCATCTGGCTGATATCGGAAAACAGGTTTTGGATGGTTTGAATACAGTGGATGGGAAGGCCGTTTGCAGAATCGGTTTCGGTGAATGATGTTTCCTTCTCTACGCCAAGGATACGTTCAACTTCTGATTGGTTGAATCGCCATTGATGCCCAATTTTTATGCCTTTCAAACGACCATCCTGCAGCATCCGGTATATTGTGATGCGATCCACCTTTAGTAGATCTTGAACTTGTTTAACTGTATAAAAGTCGCCCATAACAATCCCGTTGTTATATAATGTTATAACATATATATAACAGATTATAACACGATATAACATTTACAATAGTGACATTAGTAACAATTCTCATTATAAGTATCTGAAACGTTAAATAGTACATTTATCAATTTTAACTTTCGAAAAATGACCGTTTTTATATCATATAATTAACTAAATTTTTCCAATATGACCTTACGCATCCAGATATATGACTAAAATTACTAAAACAGTTCTATAATTGGGGGTAACCTTATAAGTTGAAGATTGTCTAAACAAATCGACCATCCCCAACCTTTCCACAAAAGGTGTGGATATATCCCAGCAGGTGGAGTAAAAAGATGAAAAAAGAACAGATAACCATAGATGCCAACGAGGCTGTAGCAGGTGTTGCATACAAAGCCAGTGAAGTGATTGCTATATATCCGATCACTCCATCATCCAGCATGGGTGAGTTTTCCGATGCCTGGGCAGCGGCAAATAAACCTAATTTATGGGGGACAGTGCCCATGGTTATGGAAATGCAATCAGAAGGCGGTGCGGCTGGCGCTGTGCACGGAGCATTGCAGGCTGGCGCACTCAGCACGACTTTTACCGCGTCCCAGGGATTGCTGTTAATGATTCCCAATATGTTCAAGATTGCCGGTGAATTAACATCGACCGTTTTTCATGTTTCAGCAAGGTCGTTGGCGATGCAAGCGCTATCCATTTTTGGTGACCACTCTGATGTGATGGCCTGCCGTGGTACTGGTTTTGCCATGCTCACTTCAGGCAGCGTGCAAGAGGCACAGGATATGGCATTGATCGCCCATTCCGCCACTCTGCGTACGAGAGTTCCATTCATACATTTCTTTGACGGTTTCCGTACTTCTGCTGAAGTGAACAAGATCGAATTATTGAATGACGAGGTCATTCGTGCATTGATAGATGATGATCTTGTTTTTGAGCATCGAAAACGCGGCCTCACTCCAGATAGACCAGTGTTACGAGGCACCGCCCAAAATCCGGATGTTTACTTCCAGGGGCGCGAGACTGTCAATCCATTCTATTTGGCCTGCCCTGGAAAAGTGCAGGATGCCATGGATGAATTTGCGAAGCTCACCGGTCGCCAATATCATTTGTATGATTATTTTGGCGCGAAGGATGCTGAACGGGTAATCGTTGTGATGTGCTCTGGTGCTGAAACTGCTGAAGAGACTGCCAAGTATCTGGTGGGTAAGGGAGAAAAGGTGGGCGTGCTCACTGTTCACCTTTATCGGCCGTTCTCGGTGGAGCATTTTATTTCTGCCCTGCCTGCAACCACTCGTTCCATAGCTGTTCTTGACCGTACAAAAGAACCGGGCGCTGGCGGCGAACCGATGTACCTGGATGTCATCTCGGCAATCAATGAAGGTTTGGATACCGGTACAGCCCCATTCAAAAAGATGCCGCGGATCATTGGCGGCAGATACGGTTTATCCTCAAAAGAATTTACACCTGCAATGGTTAAAGCTGTATTTGATGAATTAATGAAGGCTGACCCCAAAAACCATTTCACCGTTGGTATCAATGATGATGTTACATTTACATCGCTGGAGGTGGACAGCGAATTCAACATAGAAGACGAAAAAACTGTGCGCTGCCTGTTCTTTGGATTGGGTGCAGATGGCACCGTTGGTGCCAATAAGAACTCAATAAAGATCATCGGCGAAGAGACAGACAATTTCGCGCAAGGTTATTTTGTGTATGACTCCAAAAAGTCCGGCACGGTCACGATCTCTCATTTGAGGTTTGGTCCCACGCCGATCCGCGCGCCGTATCTAATCAGCAAAGCGCAATTTGTGGCCTGCCACCAGTTTTCCTTCCTTGAACGCTTCGATATGCTCAAATATGCCCTTCCTGGCGGGACGTTCCTGCTTAACTCAATCTACGGACCGGATGAAGTATGGCAGCACCTGCCACAGGAGGTTCAAAAGGATATCATCGAAAAGAAGCTAAAGTTCTATGTGATCGATGGTTACAAGATCGCAGAGGCGACTGGAATGGGAAACCGTGTCAACACGATCATGCAGACATGTTTCTTCGCCATCAGCGGCGTTTTGCCGCGGGACGAAGCTATTACCCAAATTAAGAAATCCATCAAGAAAACCTATGGCAAGCGTGGTGAGGCAATTGTAAAGCAGAACTTTGAAGCAGTTGATCATACTCTGGTCAACTTAAAGGAAGTAAACGTTCCAGCTATTGTGAATAGCAACTTTACCCGTCGCCCGGCAATCAGCACCAAAGCGCCTGATTTTGTTCAGGACGTACTTGGAAAGATGGTCGCATTCAAAGGTGATGATCTCCCCGTCTCTGCTATGCCGGTGGATGGCACTTTCCCAACAGGTACGGCACAATGGGAAAAACGAAACATCACACTGGAGGTCCCGGTTTGGGAAAGTGACCTGTGTATTCAATGCGGCAAATGTGCCTTTGTTTGCCCGCATGCTGTCATTCGACAGAAGGTTTACGTTCCTTCATACCTGGAAGGAGCGCCTGAAACATTCAAGGCAATTGATGCAAAATACAAAGAGTTACCCGGCACAAAATACACGATCCAGGTTTCTCCAGAGGATTGCACCGGTTGCGCTCTCTGCGTAGAAGTTTGCCCGGCGAAAGACAAATCCAATGTTGGACGCAAGGCATTGAATATGGCAGACCAACCGCCACTGCGTGAATCGGAAAGCAAAAACTGGGAATTCTTCCTGGATTTGCCCGAAGCTGATCGAACCCTGTTTACCCCGACAACGATCAAGAACAGCCAGCTTTTACAGCCATTATTTGAGTTTTCTGGCGCTTGCGCTGGTTGTGGAGAAACACCCTATGTCAAACTTGTTTCGCAATTATTTGGCGACCGGGCGTTGGTAGCCAACGCAACCGGCTGTTCATCCATCTATGGCGGCAACCTGCCGACAACTCCCTGGGCGTATAACAAAGAAGGTCGCGGCCCGAGCTGGTCCAACTCATTGTTTGAGGATAATGCGGAGTTTGGGTTGGGCATGCGCCTGACAGTGGATAAACATCTTGAGTTGGCTGAAGAACTTCTATCAGTACTTAAATCTAAAATAGGTGATGAATTGGCGGCAAGTCTGTTGAATACCGACCAAACAACGGATGCCGGGATTGCCCTCCAAAGAAAACGAGTGGAAGAACTGAAAGGGAAACTTGCAAAGATCAATGATCCCATAGCTCGCAATCTACTTTCCATCGCAGATTATTTGGTGAAAAAGAGTGTGTGGATCGTTGGTGGTGACGGCTGGGCTTATGACATTGGATACGGTGGACTGGATCATGTTTTGGCCAGCGGCCGCAATGTCAATGTTCTGGTGCTGGATACTGAGGTTTATTCCAACACCGGCGGGCAGGCATCCAAATCCACCCCGCGGGCAGCAGTTGCCAAGTTTGCAGCCAAAGGAAAAGGACTTCCGAAGAAGGACCTGGGCATGATAGCCATGGCTTATGGATATGTGTATGTTGCGCGGGTGGCGATGGGCGCCAATGATCAACATACCCTCAAAGCCTTCCTTGAAGCTGAAGCGTACGATGGACCATCCCTGATCATTGCATATAGCCATTGTATTGCTCATGGTATTGATATGCGTAAAGGGCTCGACCAACAAAAGCTTGCGGTCAACTCTGGTTTCTGGCCGCTCTACCGTTACAATCCGGCGCTGGCAGAAGAAGGCAAGAATCCGCTATCATTGGATTCCAAAGATCCAACAGTGCCATTTGAAGAATATGCGTATAATGAAACCCGCTATCGCATGCTTTTGCAAAGTGATGAAAATCGCGCGGAAAAGTTGATCAAAGAGGCGAAGTCCGATAACGCAAAACGCCTGGAACTGTACCGTCAGATGGCAGCCATTCAATATACACCAGTGGATGCACCTGCTGTTACAGACGAGTAAGAATTATCTAATTACACATGGATTGGAGGAATACAGAACCTCCATTCCACACAGGATCAAGAACAGTTTGAAGTTTTATGTGAGAATAAGTGACAGGTGAGGAAAAAATGACTGATCTAACCACGAATTACCTTGGTTTTACCTTGCAGAATCCTTTGGTGGCATCTGCGTCACCATTATCTAAAAAAGTGGAAACTGTAAAAAAATTAGAAGATGCAGGTGTTTCTGCGGTTGTCATGTATTCGCTATTTGAAGAACAAATAAATAATGAAAGCAGGGTACTTAATCACTTCCTATCATTCGGAACCGATTCCTTTCAGGAAGCTGATTCCTTTTTCCCTGAAATGGATCATTACAATGTCGGCCCAGGAAAGTATCTGGATCACATCTCCAATTTGAAAAAAGCGGTACAAATTCCAATCATTGCCAGCCTGAATGGTGTTTCCAGCGGCGGATGGGTGGAGTATGCAAAAAGGATGCAAGATGCAGGTGCGGATGCTTTGGAATTAAATTTTTACTACGTTCCAACAAGTATCAACCTGACTTCAGCAGATCTTGAAAAAGCCTACGTTCAACTGGTTGCAGATATTCGGGCTGAGATTAATATTCCGATGGCAGTAAAATTGAGTCCATTTTTCACAGCTCTACCTCAATTTGCGAACGATATCGTCAGTGCAGGAGCGAATGGCCTGGTTTGTTTTAACCGGTTCATTCAACCTGACCTGAATATTGAAAGACTAGTTGTGGATCCCACACTTGTTCTCTCAACTTCCAATGAGTTGCGCTTACCACTACAATGGACAGCCATCCTTTTTGAAAGAGTTAAGGCGGATATCGCGCTATCTAGTGGTGTTCACACAGCTGAAGATATGGTCAAAGCGATCATGGCAGGCGCAAGCGTAACACTGCTTGCGAGCGAGCTTGTCGCGAAGGGACCTGCAAGAGCTGCAGAGATCCTTGCTGATCTGACATACTGGATGGAAGCGCATGAGTATTTATCGGTTAAGCAAATGTTGGGTTCGATGAGCCATAAGAATGTAGATGACCCGGCTGCCTTTGAGCGCGGCAATTATATGAAAGCACTGCAAAGTTTTGATAATAAAATTTTCTAATAAATGCACAGCCAGGTGATAGAATAACCAAATTTAATATTTGATCAATCATGGCCAGCATCGGAGAAATTATCCTTTGTTGGCATTTTTACTATAAAAATTTTCAGTTCCGGTGTATTGCTGTTTTCGAGAAATGGGAATTCTCCACGCAGGCTTGTGACCTTAGCGATACAGCTATGTTTAGACTTTGTTCAATTTATGATGTTAAAATGGGAACTAAGAGGAAAAATGACTGAAAATACTACCAGAGTGGAAACGCATGGTTGCATCGTTTGCGCCAAGATGTTCAACCTTTTGGCTGTTTATTCTCCATACAATGATCTAATTGATTGCAAGGTAAGCTCTCTGGAAGGACATTGTGTTGCTGATGTCGATTATCTATTGGTTGCCTGTGATAGTCATTCACAAAAGGAGATTGATGCAGCTTACAACCGGTGGCTTACCAGAAATGATCGGGAATAGATTACTCAGGGATTGAAGAGACAATTCTATATACCTTAGATGACTTTATCCAGTTTTCCTGCCAGTTGGCGTAATTGCTCCAATTGACCGATGTGGTAGGTGTAATGAAAATGCAGGAAGAACACGCGCCAGCCGCGAGTTACCATCTTATCCCCGGCTGGAATTTCTTCTGTCATATCCTCCTCAATCATTTCTAATAACCTGAGGCGAATGGCTGAAAATACCCGGTTATGATCTACTAACAGTCTTTCAAGGGGTATCACATCATCCCCATCCAAAAGCACAGGCAGTGATTCACGTCCATAACGGGCGATTAATGATTTAGCAACAGGCGATTCTCCTCCCAGCGTTTCCAGCAGAATGATCTGGCTTTCAAGCAAGTGACCCAATACCCAGTTCATGCAATTGCCACCCGGCTGAGGTTGGATCAAAGTTTCGGCTTGCGAAAGGCCCGCCGTTTGTTCCTGGATAATCTTGTTTTCAATAGTCAGTAACTTTCTAAAATCTTGCAACGAAACCATATTGGATTCCCTTTCCGAATCACCGTAAGAGGAGACAAAACGAACTTCCCGGATAAGTTGGAAATGATGAATAATATACCATGAACAGCGAAATTCTTTTGATATAATTCGTCCAGCTTTCATATCCACGTTAACATTCTTGTGTTAATACTGATGTGATACTACTTTGTTGATTGTCGGGAGAAGAACGCATGGATATCGCAATGGAAAAAGATAAATTGGCTAAAAAACGTCGAATGATAACCACGCGACGCGAGCGCTGGGCATGGTATATGTATGATTTTGGAAATTCAGCCTACGCCGCAGTAATTTTGCTTGCTGTGTATTCGGCTTATTTTAAGCAACAGGTGGTGGGAGGGGCAGAAGGCACCCGTTTATGGGGTTTATCGGTGGGTATCGCCATGCTGGTTGTTGCATTTACTTCTCCCATTTTGGGTGCACTAGCTGATTTTTCGGCAGCAAAAAAAAAGATGCTGTTTGTGTTCTCCCTGATCACTATATTGTTCACAGGACTGTTATTTACTGTTGGTAAAGGTGACGTCTTTACCGGGATGTTGTTTTTCATCCTGGCCGAAATAGGTTATCGTTCCGGCCAAGTTTTCTATAATTCCTTGCTGCCAGAAATTGCACGTCCAGAAGAAATGGGACACATATCAGGAACAGGCTGGGCGGTGGGTTCTTTCGGTGGCATAGTTTGTCTACTAATCGTTCTTGCGCTGATCCTTACCATTGGCGGAGATATTATTACACGGTCAAGCTATTTGATCACCGCAGCTTTTTTTCTGATCGCATCGCTGCCTATCTTTCTGGTTATGCGGGAAAGAAACAAGCCTACACCACTTCCCAGAGGGGAAAATTATATTTCTGTTTCTCTAGGAAAGCTGTGGATGACATTTAAAAACGCGAGAAAGAACAAAGATTTTTTCAAGTTTCTGCTTTCTTTCTTAATTTTCAATAATGGAATTATGATCACCCTAGACTTTGCGGCGATCATTGGAGCGGTTCTCTTCGGATTGAATCAGCAACAATTGATCATCTTCATGATCGTTGTTCAAATAACCAGCGTTATTGGAGCTTTTGTTTTTGGTTTCTTGATGGAACGTATCGGGGGCCGGAATTCATTGACGATCGCTCTGGTCTTGATGATCCTTACTGTGAGCTGTTTATTCTTCGTGAGGGATATCATGTTCTTTAATGTGATCGGCGCAATGGCCGGGTTCGCGCTGACAGGAGTTCAGTCGGTCAGCAGGACGGTTGTTGGCCAAATTTCACCCGAAGAGAAAGCGGCAGAGTTTTATGGTTTGTTTTCCCTAAGCAACCAAATTTCGGCATTTGCCGGTCCGGCGATCTATGGGCTGGTAGTGGCGTCGATCGCGATCCGATATCAGAATGGCGGCATGGCTTCGCTGCAAGCTGAAGAAGTGGGTATTCGGTTGGGGGTTGGTATTATCATCGCATTTCTTCTTGTTGGTCTGGGGTTCCTGTATTCGGTCAAAACCTGGGTCCACGATAACCAAGTGGAAACGATATAGCAAATGGTGATGAAAGAGAAAACTATTAAATATCCCAATCGGGTGGGTATTCGTTTCGCCATGCGTGGATTAATAAAAGCTGTATACTCGATCATTTTGGACCTGGAAGTAACCGGTCAGGAGAATTTGCCGAAAGCTGGTCCACTTATTGTTATTTCCAACCATTTCCATTTTCTTGACCCGGTAACATTAATTGGATTGATGCCATATCCAATGGAGTTCCTGGGTGGGTATCGAACACCCAACGCACCACGGTGGACGGAAATTTTTCGAATTCTCTATGGTGTTTTGCTGGTCAGACGGGGCTCTTCATCTCGCGAGAGTTTGCAAGCCGCTCAAATTGTTCTCAAGCAAAATGGTACACTGGCTGTCTTCCCTGAGGGTGGTAGCTGGGCAGCAGTCCTCAGACCACCCCGCCCTGGAACAGCCTTACTGGCAGCCCGCTCCGGGGCGAAGATCTTGCCGGTGGGTCTGGATGGTCTAAATGATGTGTTTCCAGCCTTGAAAAATGGAAAACGCGCCAAAGTAAGAGTGGTTATTGGTAAACCTTACCAGGTAAGCAGTTTTGATAACGGCAAACTTACCTATAGGGAACAAATGGATGAAATGGGCCATGAGATGATGAGGCATATCCAGGATCTGATCCCGCCTGAGAGGCATGGTTGGTATTCTGAAGACCCGGTTGTGAAAGAAGCTGCTCTCGGTACAGAGGTGTACCCCTGGGATGGAATTGTAGAAGAATAGATAACCTGCTCAATGGAGAATGCAAACCATTTAATTAAGAGAAGGATCAGAATTGAAAGTTGGATCACGATCTTCGGTACGGGTGGTACGAGTTTCTCCGGGAATTTTGATGTTTGTATCTGAATAAGTTGTTACAGTTAGGTCGGATGACCAGGCTACACAGTTGCGGCCTCTTGCTTTTGCCTGATACAATGCAAGGTCTGCCAGCCTGAGAAGCTCATCAACGGTCGTAGCGCTTTCTGCCACGCTGGAGTGAATTCCATAACTGGCAGTGACGTTGATCATTTTTCTATTGATCATTATCTTACAATCTACTAAATGGTCTTTCAGACGGCCAGCCACCTGCGCAGTTGTGTTGAAATCTGCACCTGGAAGAAAAACGACAAATTCTTCCCCACCGAAACGGCCTAATATGTCTACATTACGTAGAGCATCGTGAAAGCATTTGCTAACTTTGATCAAGATCTCATCACCGGCAGCATGGCCATACTTGTCGTTGAATAGTTTAAAGTGATCCAAATCGATCATGATAACACCAATTGGTAAATTATTTCGCCTGGACCAATCAACTTCATGGATACCAAGTTTGATTAAATATCTTCTATTGAGAATCCCGGTCAACTCATCTGTGTTTGCCTGGAGGCTCAATAGTCTCATTAATTCTGCAGATTCTGTGATATCACTGATCAGTATCGCTGTACCGTCTATATGGGAATGGTTTGTTTGGATCTTATATGCTTTGGCATTATAGAAGCGTTCACCAGTTTCCAGACAATCTGCTGAAAACTCCACCAGGTCTTTTTCATTCTCAATGAGTGGCTGTAGATTGGATGTAAGGATATTGTTGGCTGGCAGTGTACTACCAACACTCAGTTCTGAGGCGCCTGGCAATCTCCATGCAGCTTTGTTTAGGTCTTGCAATCTACCGTATTTATCTATGACCAGAAAACAATCCTGGATGGAATCCAGTGCAAGTTCACGCGCTGCAGGCACCAATTCAAAAAGCCCCAATTTTGTAAGAGCGATCGTTAACAGGAGTCCCGTAAGGGTAACTCCAAAAGGACCGGGGTCAAATCCACCGGGGATCGCACCATACATAAATATGATAAAACCGAGGAAAGGTAGGAAAGTGCCAAGGGCAATTGTAATTGATTGAAATCTTTGTTTTCGATTGGATCGAAAAGCATGAATAGTCATAAAAACAACAGAAATGCTTATCAGCGTCACAAGGTAGGCCAACTGAACGTAGTACCAAATAGCTCTTTCGAAGACTATAACGGGGAAAAGACTGGCATTTTCAATTCTTGGATTTATGTAATATAAGCTATGTGATGGTGATGTAAAAACCAGCAGCATGGTAGTGAATGGAATAATTACCAATAGAGTGATAACATACCATGGAGTGGGTTTCTGACGGATAAACCGCAGGACGAATAAAAACATAAGCAGCGGAACATACGGGATGGCAAGATATTCAAAACGGATGGCAGCCATCACGCTGTTTAAATCAGACCGTGAAAGTTCGATCGCATAGCCTACTGAATAGAGGGCAACGAAAATTAGCAGAGCGAAGAATTCCCGGGTGCCGGGAACTTTGGAGCGATGTTGAACCCAGGCAGCCAGATATACGGATAATAAACCGCATAGGCCTAACAATAAAATAATAGTTATTGGAGCTTGTTGCATGACCCCCCTGAGGAAATCAGAAACTTGCCAAAAAAGAATATTAAGTAGAGCACAAGTTCATTATGCTCGCGCACATTTTCGATTTATGATGCATGTAAAGATTACAAATTCAGGTTAGAAGTAAATTACTGCAATAATTTTTCATCCATAAAAAATCTAGGCGATTAACCATCCCTACCTTATTCGCATATTATTATACATAAAATTATCGGCAAATACCCAATAATATTGATTCCCAGCTACTTAATCTGATTATATCCATCACACAGGCTAAACCGTGTAGTGTAAGTATTCGCTTAAAAAAATTGGGGAAAGGTGGGCGCGGAGGGGCTCGAACCCCCGACCTCACGGATGTGAACCGTGCGCTCTAACCAGCTGAGCTACGCGCCCTGAGTAAAGGGATTATAGCAGACTGCTACATGCTTGACAAGCCGGCTTTGGTTTTGGATGACCACACCCATTAATTAAAATAATCCCGGATTAAGGCATCTTTTGATGATGCCAAAAAACGACGACGAAATGCCGCTGTTTCTTCCATGACTGCAATTAGCCGATTTCTGGCAGAGTTTACATCTCCTGTTGGTATGCCACTTCCTTTTTTTAAAAATATAGTTGAATTGTCATTTTCTTCTAACAGCATCTGTCCGGAAATTTGGAATATCCCCAGAGCCAGACGTATCACAGCAATTCGTTGACCCGTTAATTCTGCCAGGCTTTCATAAGTGATATTGTTCTTTACAAGTGATTCAGTCTTTTTTAACTCTTTCATCAGGATATTAAGAAGCTGTTGTGGATCATCCATTGTACGGATCGCAGACAATAAAATGACTTTTCCTGGTTTCACACATCCCATAGCTCTCTTGATCGCTTCAGCGCTTGGCGGGGCAAATGCAATGATCAGAGTATCTGCTCGGTGAAGTTTTGTGCGGGACAGCAATTCAATGCCCGGAAGAGGTAACCCTTCACACCAGACTGCCGTCTCCGGATTTCCGGCGTAGATTTTCAAAAATTCATATCCATTCTCGTGGCGCAAGTCTTCGACTTGCAGGCGCGTGCCAGATTTGAAATGGCTGACCAAAATACGGGCTGGTCGGACATCCACCCATTCAAACTGTAATTTTGGTGCACCCTTGTATGATGAGCTTCGAGGGGTATATGCCAGGTCAAAAGAGCCCTCTGGCAGCGGTAAGTCTGCCCCTGACCAGAGCAGCACGTCAAATCTGTTTCCATTCTGGTCCTCCACCTTTACTAAAAGGTGTTCTTTTGATGTGCCAATCGGCAAAGATTCAATAATCCTATGGTTAGGGCTCATAAACACCGGGGAAGGATTTCCATTACCGAAAGGAGATAAAAATTCCAGCGCATTTATTGTATCCAGTGTTACGGTATCCAGAGGAAGGATAGCATCCAAGTTCAAGACATCCACAAGTTCAATGCCTTCTGTCATTTGCAGTATTGTGTACGACAGTGCCTGGCGAAAATCGGGGAGGTGGCTGGTGGGCAAACTCAATCCGGCTGCCATGGGATGACCGCCGAAACTGTTTAGCTTTACGCTCTGGCGTTTAATAGCTTCGGTGATATTTATTCCCGGGATGGAGCGGGCAGAGCCTTTGGCTATCCCACCTATGGGGGCTTTAAAAAGGATCACCGGGCGATGGTATCGCTCAACCAACCTGGCAGCGACGATGCCGATCACACCGGCTGGCCAATCTGGATGAGAAAGAACCAGGGCAGCAAAATTTAGGTTGTTAGGCTCAGTTTCGACCTGGGCGATTGCACCTTTATACACATGATCACACTCTGCCCTGCGGCGTGTGTTCAACTCCTCCAATTTATTGGAAAAGATGACAGCTTCGGTATTTGATTCAGTTGTGAAAAAATCCACGATAGGGTTGGCGTCATCCAACCGACCGAGAGCGTTCAATCTCGGAGTGAGAGCGAAACCAATGGTTTGCTCATTCATCGCGTTGGGTTCAACACCGGCAGATGCATACAACCTTTTCAGCCCCACCCGCTGGGGTTCTCGCAATGACTCCAATCCTAATTGAAGAAGGTAACGGGCATCCCCGCGCAATGGGGCGACATCCGCTACAATTCCAAGGGCTGTCAGATCAAGAAGGGTACTGGCATATTCTGGCATTCCGGAACGTGAGAGGAGTTCCTCTGCCAGTTTGTAGGCTACTCCGCAACCTGGCAAAGTATAAAGTGGGTGCTCGGAGGGCAGCAGGTGGGGATTGATGATGGCATTTGCGACTGGCAGTAGATCTGGCAGTTCGTGATGATCGGTGATGACCACATCCACCCCTTGTGACCTGGCCCAGGCAGTTTCTTCCATCGCGGAGATACCTGTATCGCAGGTGACAAGCAACTGAACCCCATCCGCTATCAAACGTTTGAGAGATTCCATATGCACCCCGTGTGATTCCCTCTCGCGATTCGGAATGTAGTGCCGCACACGGGCATTGAGTTTTTTCAATGTGGAAACCAGGATGGTGGTGGAGGTTTGACCATCCACATCGAAATCACCCCAAACGCAGATATCTTTCCCATCACGGATGGCATCCAAAATGCAAACGACAGATCCGTCCATGCCAGGAAAATCAGTCGGTGGTGAAGCAATGTAATATTCGGGAAAGAGGAATGCCCTTACTTGAGCCGGGTCATTAAAACCGCGCCTCGCAAGAATTTCCGCGGCCAGCAGATTGCCATTGACAATGCTTATCAATTCCCTATCAGGATACACTGGCTTTGGGTCCAACCATTGACGTTGATAGGTATCAGACATCAGAGTTCCAGTGTATCAATATCATCCCAGGATGGAATTGAAAATGAATCATCATCTTCTTCAAGATCCGAGGAATTGCCTGGGGCAAAGCTTCGTTCACAGTAAGATCGGTAGGTGCAGAAACGGCATTGGCGCAAATCTTCGGAGAGTAGAAAATCTTCATCTCCCAGGTGTGCGATATATTCCATCAAGTTGCTGAGATTGCGTTCATCATCTGCATATTGTTCTGCTGTGTAAGGAAAAACCAAAATCTTGCCAGGCATCTGTGCGAACCAGTAGGTTAAGATTACCTGCTCAGGCGGTATTGAAACACCCTGGTTAAGGTGTGCCCCCGCCTGCGCCAACATCCATGAGTACAGGCGAGTTTGGACGCGCTGTTCCATTTTTTCTACAGGGGGAACGCTTAGGCTGGTTTTCCAGTCGTAGATCCAAAACCGGGAACCGGGCAAGACGGCGATCAGATCGTATTTTGCAATCAAGCGGTGATCACCTATTCGTGCGCTGAGAGTGAATTCCGGGTGTAGAGTGAGGCCGGACCCCGGCACATCAAGGAGGTGTGCCCAGGGGAATCCTGCCGCGCTGATCAAAAAGTGATCCCACCAGGTTTTTAACATTTCATCCTGGATGGACTCAGTGATGACATCGCCGGGGATGCCGGAATAATATTGTTGTACTTTGAGGTGAAAAAACAGTCCCTGCTCCTGGTGGTGTTCATATGCTGCCTGGTCATCCGTTTCGGCACTTGGCCATGCCATGCGGAGTAAGTGCCGTAGTTGAAATTTTCGAGGACATTCCAGAAAATCCTGCAGGGAATTCTGACTGAAAACAAAATCCGGGCTGATCAATTTTTCCTCCGGTTGGGCGAATTATTCTTGAAAGTAAGATAATCCTTGATCTCGGTTAATGCCAGGGTTTCTGTAGATTTTTCTCTCATACCGGTATTCCATGAAAGCCATAATTCCATCCGGGCCCGTGTGATTCCAACAAAAAGCAGGCGTAAACGCTCCGCAACGTAATGCAATCTGTCTGCGGCAGTTGATTCCCCTTCAAGATATTTATTTGGCTCTCCGACCAGGGCTAATTCCAACTGCGTAAGGACTTCGGCTTGAAGATTCAGTTTATCCTTTAAAAACCAGCGCTCGGCAATGAAGACATCATTAATTGCTCCAGATGGGAAATCGTAGCTATTCAATGCAGTCAAATACACCCGATCCCACTCCAGGCCTTTGGCTTTGTGAATGGTCGCCAGAACTACTTTGCCCTTGTGTTGAGTTGGATCAAAGCCGTCATCTTCGTTGCTGAAACCGGTAAACTTGCGGTTATGGCTGCAAAATTCTGCAACTTCTTGCGAGAAATCTGCCAGCCGCCATTCAGGGTGAATACTAGCTGTGGTGCGCAAGATGGCGGCGATCTTATGGGCAACTGCCAGATCACCAATATCTATGAACAATTCCTGACTGAGGAAGAGGATCAACTCATCAATGGGCAAGCTGGCAGCATTCAACCAGGTATGGGCTACATCCCTGAATTTGGTCAACAGGTTATCAATCTGAGGGCGGTCATCCAATGCCTGATCGGATAACCAATCCACCTCTTTTGGATAGAGGAATTCTTCAGTATGAAGGCATCTCGATAGTAACGCGGATGCATCCTCATCAATGGTAGTAAGCTCCTCCGAGTTGAGGACTGCCATTCTCCAAGCTCTGAAGGCATTGGAGAGTAAACTACCGCTTCGAGGTAAATTGATAAATTTTATGACAGCATCTAGCCGGCTGGCTGCTTTACGGGAGGCTGAGGTGGATCGAAGCAATTCTACATAAGGTATTTTTTTTGCCTTAAGGATTTCCGCCAGGTTTTCAAGATGTTTATTCAATGCGCAAAGCACGGCTACAGTCTTGTCCGTATTATTTGGCAGCCATTTTTCGAGTGAATTTACTATGGCTGAAAGTTCTGCTTCAGGCTTAAGTTCCTTATCGTGTATGTAGATTAGGGTATTTTCATCTGGAGGATTGGTGTTTGCATCTCCTTCGGGAACCGGGCTAATAAAGGGCAGATCGAGCGCATTACGCACATCCGGGATGGGGTGGCTTGAGCGCGTCCATTCAATGAGGTGATTCGCCAAATTGATAATGCTTTCTGTGGATCGCCCGCTGTTGGGGAGGTCGTGAGGCGTTACAGTAGGATCGTTGTGGATAAAATCTTTCAGATATTGCGGATTGGCTGTGGTGAAGGTAGCATAAATGGCCTGGTTGGGGTCGCCCACGCGCACCCAATTGCCATTCTTTCCGGCCAACAACTCCAGAATCTCCTGCTGCAAGCGGCTGCTATCTTGGGCTTCATCTTCAAGAATAAAAGGCCAACGCTGTCGAAGGCGCATCAAGAGCTGTTCATCTTGTCGTAAGGCGGTAAGTGCAAGGCGAATCAGATCATCGAAATCCACGGCGCCGCGATAATGTAAGGCGCGCTCATACTCTTCGTAGATGCGAGTGCACATGAACAAAAGTTGATACTCGGGTAAATGCACCACAGCATCACCGATTTGGTTTACTTCTGTAGTTGTGAGTTGTTTGTCTTTTACTGTGCGAATAAATGCCAATGCGATATCACGAAGCAAGTCTGGTAAATTATCTTTCCTAATTTTCCATAGATATGATTCTGCCAGACCGAGGTCGAGATAGCTTTCAATTTCACTGATATGCGATCTGTACCACGACGTGACCGCCTGGGTGATGATCTGATTAGATTCACGTTCATCCAGAATCGTATAATCGCTAGCCAGTCCGGTAATTGACGGCCGCTCCCGGATAATATCGTTTGCCAGTCCGTGCAACGTTCTGACCCTGTACTGGAATCCAGGCAGGCTTTCAGTTCCTTGCAGGAATTGTTCAACCCGTTGATTGAAGTTTTCAACTGCAGAATTTACCAGTGTAACCACCAGGACTTCCTGGTCATCTTCCAACACACCATCTCGTATGATCTGGGCGGCAAGGGCTGAGAGGGTATGAGTTTTCCCGCTGCCAGGAACGGCAGCGATGCCCATCCTTCCACCTTTGTATTTCAGGATTTCTTTTTGTGCTGGACGGGGATTAAACATGGCTGCCCTTTCCAGATTGTTCAGTTTGCTGTTTACCGTCCTGAATATTGAGTTTACGGATCTTTTTCAAAGTGTTAAATATGGCTTTGATCAAAACGCCTTGTTGTTCAAAGCCCTGTTCATTCAGCTCGGAATACATCAAAATTACAAGACGGGTACAGCGATTGAATAGACCGGAAGTTAGCTGAAAAAGGGTTTGCTGATTGGCTTTGAACTCAAGTGGATCATCCCAGATCATACCGGACTGCCATTGTCGACTGAGAATGTAAGGGTGGGTGAGCGGTTGCTCCAAACGTTCGAACCAGGCATTGCTGCCAATATCCAGCCAGATCTCCACTTCGACTGGACGATTCTGCATCAGGAAAGTATAAGCTGGTGCAATTTTCACACAACTTTCTTCAGGTTCATCCCAACTGCGAACATATTGGGCAGAAACTAACCCGGATTCCACAGCTAGTACAAATTCCTTTGCCACCAGAGTTATATCAACCGTGGATTGGGCAGCTTGCCTGAATTTTCGAGCGCTTTCCATCAGGTTGGCAGTTACTTCTCCCGCAACTATCTGTTTGTGGAAGCCAAATCCAGGTTGGGTGAGTTGCTCACCAAACAGGCGACTAAAGAAAATATCCAACTCGATGGGTGGGTCGGCTGAATATAAGTTAATCCATTGCCGCAACTGATCGTACCTTTCCCCTGCCAGATAGGTGATTCGATCCTTCACCTCTCCTTTCACCTGGTTGAAATCCCCAAGGGTAATGATGTTGCCATTTCGTCGATAAACCACATCTGCCAATAAACCGGCTCTGCAAAGATCCAACCCATCAATTGCGACATTCAGCATGGCGATAAAATCTGCTTTGACCACATACAAAGGCCAACCCGGGTGTGCCAACCGGGCAAGCGTAAGCAAACAAGCTGAATACGAGTTCTCCTGCAGTGTACTGGAAGGTCTCATGACGTGTGATGCCAGGTTTTTTCGTCTCAAACGCTCAGTTAATCCAAATCGCAAGCGGTCATTCAAGAAAGGCGCAAGGATGGCTATTTGTCCTGGTGGAACACCCTGCTCATTGACCAGTCGCGATACTTCGTCTGCCGCTTCATCAAGCATTTGTGGAAAGTAACGGCCAGATTTTATTTTAAGGTGGTTGTATAATTCGGCTTCATCCGGATCTGCTTGTTCTGGATCAGTAACTACTTCTTGCGGAATGATTCCCAATCTATTCGCGAAAATCTGTTGGAAAAATTTCAATTCAACTGGCAGGTTAATGCTGGCAGAAAACCGAAAATCCTGATCACATTCTACTTTGATACGTTGTGCGCTGATTGGATCTGCCCCGAGGAACTTACGGTAACCTGCGCCTTCATCCAAGATGAACAACCCGCCAGACAGGTCTGGCAGCCAATCGAGTATCAAGTCATGAGCAGCCGGGGTATCTTCTTCTATATTATCAAAGATCACGTGTTTGTAATGCGAAGTCAAATATTGGCGGCACAGTAATGTTGGCCAAAGGTGTTTGCGGAAAACTTCCACCTGCAACGAAAAATCCAGTAAATTGTTCTCAATGCAATAATTCCGAAAAAGCAGAATGGCTTCCTGTGCCTGGTCATATACTCGAATTTGACTGCCTGGGCCAATCCAGGCGGACTTTAATCGACTTGCGATCTCATTAACAGGAAAACCTACCAGGGCAGATTTATTCAGGTTATCCAATAACTGGCTGTAAAGGCGGTGGGGGGTGATCGTGATGGCGCCGAAGTAACCCTGCTGCAGCAACAGGTTTACAATTTTAGACATGTAATATTGGGCGGTCTCAATCGTCAGGAAGATGGGGGCCATCTGAGGCTGTTTGAATCCGGCAGAAAGGGAGACTAACGGCCAGAACAAACTTATGCAGCGTTGTGCTAATCCATTCAAAGTCAGGATATCCGGGCGGCCACCGGCTGGAAAATCTGTGGATGCAATTATATCGATATACGTTTTTGCGAGTGTTCTTTGCGGAGCCAGGATAAGTATCTGTTCTGCCGGGACGCCTTTATTCACCAGATTGAGGAGGTGCAATGCCGCAGCCGTGGTTTTTCCACTACCAGCCAGACCAGAAAGCCAGATCTTGCTCGCAGGTGAAGCTGTCAATAGTTCCTTTTGTTCGGATGATAGTTCCAGCGTTGGATCCATAGAGGTATTATATGTTGAAAACCGTAGTTACATTAAGACTGTATTTTCTGACTAATTTACACGAATACATATTATGTATATCCTGTTTAGAAGGTTATAATATAACAATAAATAACAGATCGAGGAAAATATGAAAACTAATCGAGGAAGAATTGCGTTTGCCTTTTTATTGATCTTCATTGGGGCATGGTATCTTGCCATTCAATTCGTTCCAGGACTCCAACAGTTGGCTACCGGACCTGACACCTGGCCCCTTCAAATAATAGGTCTGGGAATCCTTTTTGCACTGGTAGCCATATTTTCATGGACTCCGGCATTGTTTATTCCAGCCAGTATTATTACCGGAATTGGTAGTGTCCTTTACTGGCAAAACGCCACAGGCAATTGGGCTAGCTGGGCGTATATGTGGACACTGATCCCCGGATTTGTGGCTTTTGGGTTGCTGCTATTTGGTCTGTTAACCCGCAAACGCGGCGCTTATATTGCCGGGTTGTGGAACCTGTTCAGCAGCCTGCTATTCTTCGGCATCTTCGGTTACGCCTTTGGTGGCATCAACTATGCGGCAGTGATTTGGCCAGTAGCACTTATCCTGTTGGGATTGATTGTACTCATCATGGGATTTAGAAAGCGCAAGGATAGAGTGATTACAACTGAGGAAAATTAATCCAGCGATTTGAAGCGATAGCCAACACCAGCCTCGGTCAGTATAAATTTGGGTTGGGTTGGATCTTTCTCGATTTTGTGGCGCAAATTACTAATGTTGACCCGCACTAAATGCGGGTCATTTTCATACCCGGTTCCCCAGACTTCACGTAGTAACATATGGTGGGTTACCACCTTGCCGGCGTTGCGAAGTAGATATTTGAGAATCTCATATTCTGTAGGGGTCAGGTTGATTTCCTGGTCGTTCAAGAACACTTGACGGCGGACGAGATCCATTTTTAGTTCATCCAATTGGATGGTGGCTGGCAGGTCTGATGATTTTTGGTAATGACGCAGGGCTGTTCTGATGCGAGCAGTTAGTTCTCCGACACTAAATGGTTTGGTCAGGTAGTCATCCGCACCTGCATCGAGGGCTTTGATCTTTTCTTCTTCGTTATCACGCACGGAAAGGATGATCACAGGTGTTTCGCTCCACTCCCGCAGCCTTTTTAAAATTTCTATACCGTCCATGTCCGGCAGTGAAAGGTCCAATATCACCAGATCGGGGTGGCGGCTGATGAGGATGTTAAAAGCCTCCTGTCCACTCTCCGCTTCCAGAACCTCAAAACCATACGAAGCAAGCGAGACCCGCAGGAACCTTCTGATCGGCCGTTCGTCGTCTACAATTAATACAAGACCGGATTGTGTTTCCATCATCCTCGTTTCTAATCCTTGTTAAGCGGCAATGAAAACCAGATGGTTGTTCCCTGGGGGCGGTTGCTTTCAGCCCATATTTTTCCGGAATGAGATTCAATTATTCCTTTACAAATCGCCAAACCTAACCCGCTGCCAGATACATTGGCAGATGTTTTACTCCTGTAGAACTTATCAAATACATGATTCAATTCAGCAATGGGAATCCCAATTCCCTGATCTTGAATGGCTATTAAAATCTCCTCCGGGTTCTGAAAAATGGAGATGGATATTTCTTTTAATGTAGTTGAATACTTGATGGCATTGTCCAGCAAATTGTATAAAACCTGTTCGAGTAAGCCGGGATCGAATAATACCTGGGGAAGCAGCGTAGGAATATTAACCTGCAAGTCAAAAAACTCCAGCTTGCTCTTCAATCGGCCAAGTACCGCGCCGATGATTCCTTCCAGGTCGCCAAATTGCAGATTCAAATGCAAAGCGCCTGATTCCAACCTGGAGATATCCAAAAGGTTACCAACCACCCGATTCAACCGTTCAGCTTCTTCCCATCCTGCATCAATTAATTCAAATTTTGTCCGGTCATCCATTTGATGGACGCCTTGGTCTGATTGTTCTGATTCCCGCAAGCTGGATAAAACCCCGGTGATGGTTGCCAATGGGGTGCGCAAGTCGTGTGATATGGAATTTAATAAGGCATTTTGCAACCGTTCAGTTTCGATGGAAATTTGAGCAGCTTTTTGTTCTTCCACCAAACGGGTTCGTTCAATCGCAAGAGCTGCCATACCACAGTACGCCTCAAGCAATTTCCTCTTTTCCTGATTCATCAAAATACTGCTGGATTCGCCGCTAACTTCCAACACTCCGACAGATTGGTTCCCCACGACCATAGGGTAGAAAATTGAATATAGGTCGGGAAAAGTATCCGTACCACGTCCGGCAGGTTGTTGATTTTCCACCACCCATTCCACAGCACGTTTTTCCGAGCTATCAGGGATATGGCTGGACAATTCCGGGAACGCCATTACTTCCTTTCCATTTGTTGTCCAAATGATGCAATTCCGGACAAATGTTAATTGAATTTGGCTCATAATTACCTGAAATACTGCGCTACGATCGTATGCATTCGTCAATTCCTGACTCAAAGTGTATAAAGATGCAGTCTGGTCTTCCCGCTGGATGCTGGCATTAACTTGTGTTCTGACTTTTCCAGCCAACCCTGAAACAACCAGGCTGATAATAAAAAAGCCAAGGAACGTTAACAAGTATTGAGTATCAGCAACTGTCAATGTAAAGCGAGGGGCTACCATAAAATAATCAAACGATAGCACGCCAAGAATTGTTGCCAGGATACCAGGTCCGCGGCCATAATAAAAAGCACAGGCCATTACAGCCACGAGATAGAGCATCACCAGGTTTACCGGTTCAATGATAAGATGAAGAGGATAACTGACGGCAGTTGTAATGGTGACAATGCCGATAGCTTTTAGGTAGCCAATATTGTTGCGAATGGGGCTATTCACCACTTCACTTCGACTTATTCCCTTACCGCCATCATACTTAATGATCATTATTTCAACGGATCCGACAAGCTGGATCAATCGTTCGAGAGATGTCTTTCCTATCCAGTCGCTCCATGCATGACGTTGCGGTGCTCCGAGAATAATTTTGGCTGCATTATTTTCGCGGGCAATAGCGCTAATTGCTGTAGGAATATCCAGAGCGGTTTTACGGATAATTCCTGCTCCAAGGTCTTCTGCCAACTTCAAGATATTCTCCAACCTCTCCCGATTTGGAAGTCTGGGGATTACCCTGTCTGGGGTTTCAATGTATAGAACGTACCATGGGGAATGGTTCTCATCTGCCTGGCGTTTACCTGCGCGGACCAATTTCTCGGAAATCGGATGGGAGCTTACACAAACTAGAATGCTGCCATTTTTGGGGAGAATGCTTTTATCAAGGCTCTGGTATTGGGATGAGGCTATTGGTATATTCTCCAATACGCCTGCAGCCCGCTTCAAGGCAATTTCCCGTAATTTAGATAGGCGATCTATAGAAAGATAAGGTTTAACTTCATCTTCTGTGATCTTTCCTGATTCAATCTTCTGCATCAGACGTTGAATGATCTCCTCAGGAGGGAGATCAACAAATTCTATGATAGAAGCATTTTGGAAAATGCGATCGGGAATTGTTTCGGTTACAGCTCTGCCGAGTACCAGAGACATTAAATCGCGCAGACTCTCCAATTCCTGAACATTCAGGGTTGTGTAAACATCCATCCCAGATGACAGCAGTTCTTCTACATCCTGATATCTGCGTGGATGCCTGGAACCAGGCGGGTTGTTGAAAGCTAACCTATCAACGATAACCAGATCCGGCTTGAGCGCTAATACTGAATCAATATCTAATTCTTTGGATAGAGGAGGGATAAATGATCCAGCAAGTGCACTGATCATCGGGGAAAGTTCAAAACTCAATTCGACATCCAGGCATGCGATATGGATGTTAACACCTTCTATTTTCTTGCGGTTGGCAGCATCGAGCAGCGCATGGCTTTTCCCGACTGCAGGTGCGTAGCCAAGGAATATTTTTAACCGACCGGGTGGTCTCTTGTTCATGAAATAATTATAGTCCGCCCGGCAAACTTTGTGCTATAAAAATCTTCGTAATTTCCCGGCGGGCTTAACTATCAGTTTAATTTACATGATATGGAACTTCAAGGATTACGATACTTTCACGGTTGAGTAAGACCTTGCGGAGAACTTCGGCTGTTCTTTTATGTAACAGGCGGGTCCACCATACACGCGGAATAAATTGAGGAACAACGATCGTGATTACTTCGTTTGGAGAAAGGACAGATGAAATCTGATCGATGTAAGATAATAACGGTTCCTGAAATTCGCGAAAAGGTGAGTGAAGAACAACCAAACGTACGCCATCTCCCCAGTGATTCCACTTTTGTTCGATTCTGTCAGTCTCCTGAGGATCGGTGCTGATATAAACTGCAGTCACATCCATGGATAAAGTGCGAGCATATTTTAATGCCATCAAGGTTCCGTTATGCACACCTCCGATCGGCATAATCACTCGGTTACGGATTATTCGCTTTGGGATGATGTGATTCTCAAGGGAAAGCTGGCTAGCCAGGTTCTTATAATGATGATGAATAGTATAGAAACCGAAAACAAGTAATGGCGTAATTAAAACAACCACCCAGGCGCCATCTTTGAATTTGGTCACGGCGAAAATAACCATCACAACGGCTGTTAATATCGCTCCAAACCCATTGATGATCATTTTATGGACCCAACCTTTTGTATACTTTACGGTCGAGCCTTTTTCGATAATTTCTTCATCTGGTTTTAGGTGGCCGGATTTCCACCAGCGGTGCGACATCCCCGTTTGGGATAACGTAAATGAAAGGAAAACGCCAATCGCATAAAGTGGGATGAGGCTGGTAACACTGGCTTTGAAGAGAATCACCAGAAGCGCTGATAGAAGAGCAAGAGTCATGATTCCACTTGAAAAGACTAAGCGTGTGCCTTTGGTTGTTAATTGTTTGGGTAAAAATCCGTCGCCGGCTATTAATGCTCCAAGACGGGGAAAATCTGCAAAGGCGGTATTAGCTGCCATGATCAATATGACGGTTGTTGCAGATATCGTCCCGAGGTATAGTACGCCGCGATTATTATGAATGGTTCGAGCGATTTGTGAAATGACCGTCTCACTTTCCGCCGGCACTGCCCCGGTGTGGATCGCAAGGAAAGTTGTGGCGATCAACATGCTTCCCAGAATTCCTGCCATCCAGATCAGTGTATTTCCTGCATTTTTACTGCGGGGCTCTTTAAAAGCTGTAATACCATTCGAAATAGCCTCCACGCCGGTCAAAGAAGTTGTGCCATTGGCAAATGCCCGCAGGATCAAGAATAATGTAACGGATTGGGTTAATCCCACTTCCATTGTTGGTGGATCCACGACTACGCCCAAACTGCCTGTTGCATACTTCACAAGGCCAAAGATCAGGGTTAAGAACATCATCACCAGGAAAAAGTAGGTGGGGATGGCAAATGCGATTCCGGATTCCTTTACACCGCGCAGATTTATGACCATGATCATAGCGATCAACACCACGGCGATAAGTACACGGTAAGGGTACAGGTCAGGATAAGCGGAAGTGAGTTGGGCTACACCCGATGAAATGGATACAGCAACTGTGAGAATATAATCCATCATCAAAGCGGCTCCAGCTGTTTGCGCGGGGAGCTCTCCCAGGTTATCACGAGCGACGATATAAGCACCGCCACCGCTGGGGTAGGCATGGATCGTCTGTTCATAGGAGAATGTGAGAATGGCGAGCAAAGCTACGATGCCTACGACCAATGGCAAGGCTAAGTGGAGTGCGGCGCTGCCCGCGACCATCAATATTAGCATCAACTCCTGCGGCCCATAGGCGACAGAAGAAAGTGCGTCCGATGAGAAAACTGCAAGACCAACTAGTTTGCCTATCGACTGGTGATCGGCATCGGCGTTGGAGATGGGTTTACCGATAAACAGGTTTTCAAATTTAGGGTTTGGAATTCGCCCGACTGTTTCTTCAAATATATTTTGATACTTGGTTTGTACTTGCATTTAAAATTCCTTTATACGCGAAATAATCGGAAATGATATCCGTTTCCGTATTAAGGGAAGAGCAAGATTACTGGCTAGAGTGTCAAGATGTTGTCAAGATGACTAAAAAGTAAGGAGGATGGTCAGGAGGATGCTTTTTCAAAGGTCACTACCCATTCCGGCCCCCATGAAAGGTCATATTTATCCGCCAGGCTGCCCTGATTGACTGCTAAAGATATCATGTTTAGTTCGTTGTTGTAGATCATTACCTCACCTTTATTAACAAATCCAAAGGACTTTTCAAAAAGCAAAGTTTCACTGAATACAACTTCGCGCTCATGACGGATAGTGGTTTGAATGCGGTCGCCAAAATGGAAATCTGCCTGCTCAAAGACTTTAAGAGGGATATTCGTCCATAGGTTGCCGAAGTTGGGATCGCCGATTTCGAATATGCCACTCACCTCTCCGCCTGAGACAGCCGGTTCGTGCATCGGTAAGGAGATGATCTCTTTAGGGTCATACCATGCTCCAACTCCATCGTAACTGATGATACCGCTGGCTAACTTAGCCGCACAATACCCAAAAAGGTCCCGGCCATGAAAGACACTTGTACTTTCTGTGTTCTTACCCCGAAGCCGGTTTACTGTTTCGTCGATCTCCCGCACTTCTGCAATACCGATCAACTTGTTTACATGGGTCAGTGAGCCATTATCCGGGGTGACTATGAAATACCCATCAATTGTCTTTGCAATACAGGCTTTGCGCGGCGTACCTACTCCGGGATCGACGACTGAAACAAAGATGGTTCCTTCCGGCCAGAACTGCATGGATTGATAAAGACGGTACGAAGCAGACCAAACATCATATTGCGGGATTTCGTGGGTGCCATCGATGATCTCCAATTCGCGGTCAACACTTTTTATGACACCATACATGGCACAGACTGCGCCTTCTTTATATGTGAAATCTGTTTGAAAAACTAAAATAGGTTTCATAATATATTTCCTTTTAGATGAATGGGTTGTAAAAACGGGAATGATTTACGAAGGTGGTTACAGCCAGCGATACTCCAAATATAGCCGCGGAAATAGCTATTGACATGTAATCTTCCCGGCTAAATTTCTTTGATACGTACCATGTACGTTTTTTCCCCTTACCAAATCCGCGCAAGTCCATGGCATTGGTAATCAATTCGATACGATCCAGGGTGGAGAAGATCAGGGGGATGATGATCATTAACGAATATTTGAAGCGGTCTCCAAGGCTGGCTTTTCTTGACATTTCCAGCCCGCGAGCCTGTTGTGCCTGGCTGATGTCCGTATAAGTACGCTGGATATCCGGGAAATATCGAAGAGTGAGAGCGACAGCAAAGGAGTATTTATAATTCAACCCGACGCCGCTCATGGAGGATGCAAACTCGCTCGGATTAGTAGTCAGTATGAAAATGATTCCCAACGGAATTACGGATGCATACTTTAATACCTGGGTCGCCTGGTAGAAAAGCTGCTCGGATGTAAGAATGTACTTGCCAAAAAGTGTGACAAGAATATGCCGTGTGCCATATATGGTTACTCCATATTCCGGGGCGAAGAAGAATGTCAGAATTGCATTGATCAAGAGGAATGCTGAAACATAGTAAACCATCAAACGAATCTGAGAAAATTTGATCTGTGAAGCAGACATGATGATGGATGAGAAAACCATGACAAAGAGGATGACCCGAATATCGTAAGAAAACATGACGGCAAAAGTAAGGAACAGGAAGCAAACCAGCTTGGTGAGACCGGATAAGCGGTGGACGAAGGTATCGATGTAATTATATGAAAACAGACGTGACTTCACTTTGCCACCTGGCTTTCATAATCAATGAAACATTGCACAAAGCTGGTTTCGTCTGGAATACCGACCTTTTGGGCGAGGTAATAAAGAGATGTTTCTTTGAGATTAGCCTGTTTGATGACCAGCATGTCGGTCAATACATTCGAAGCGCGGGTGTCTGATATCTTAAGCCCGCCGGAAAGGACGACCGCGCGCGGGGTATATTCCTGCATCAGGTGCATGTCATGCGTAATGAGTATGATGGTTACGCCCAGTTGGTTTACTTCTCTCAGGAAATCCATAATGTCACTGTAATGGCGATAATCCTGACCCGCTGTGGGCTCATCCAGAATGATAATGCGGGGCTCTAAAACAAGAATCGAAGCAATGGTAACGCGTTTCTTCTGTCCATAACTGAGAGCAGAAATTGGCCAGTTGATGAATGGCAGAAGACCGCAGGTTTTAAGAACTTTCTCCACACGGGTTTTAATCTCTTCTTCTGGAATTTTTCTCAACCTTAAACCCAATGAAACTTCATCACTGATCATGGCTTTGGATATCATCTGATTGGGGTTTTGCATGACAAAACCGATGAGCTCCGCCCGTTCCTTGATGGAGCGATCATGGATATTCCGGCCTTCAAAAGATATTTCACCGCTATCCTCTTTTACGAAACCGCACAGTAGCTTAGCCAGGGTGGATTTTCCGGCCCCATTTCGGCCAACGATCGAGAGCATCTCGCCCTGATGGATATCAATGTCGATCGTATCCAATATCTTGTGAATACCATCGTAGGAGAAGGAGAGTTGATTTAGTTTCAGCAGGGAGCGATCGTTTATTAATTTTTTGGTTGCATGAATGGATTTGTACCAGCGGCGGATGGCTGGACCTATCTCAACCGTTTTCAGGCTCCAAATGTGCCCCGGTTTCATTTCTGGACTCACATTTATGCCAGCATACTTCATGGCAGTGACGTATAACGGTTCCCGGATACCATTTTTAATAAGGATATCCGAGGAAACCAATTGATGCGGGTCCATATCTGCAATAATTCGACCGTTGTTGATAACGATAACCCGATCCACTTCGCAATGCAGTACATCTTCCAGGCGGTGCTCAATGATAATGATCGTTTTATGAGATTTTTTATGAATATCATCGATGATCTCAATAGCCGTTTTGCCGGTGGCGGGATCGAGGTTTGCAAGGGGTTCATCGAAAAGCAGGATATCCACGTCATCGATCAATACTCCTGCCAGGGCTGTGCGTTGTTTTTGGCCGCCGGAAAGCTCATAGGGTGAGGAGGATAGGAATTGATCCATATCCACCATTTTGGAAACCTGCTTTACTCGGTCAAGCATCTCCACCTGTGGAACACAATCGTTTTCCATGGCAAACGCGATGTCTTCGCCAACTGTCAAACCAACGAATTGGCCATCGGAATCCTGAAGTACTGTTCCTACAATCTTGGAAAGGCTGAAAATGTCTTTTTCCCGGGTTTCCGTTTCTTTGATCTTCAGGCTGCCATGACTCTCGCCTTTGTAATAAAAAGGAATCAAACCATTTAGACAATGCCCCAGGGTGCTTTTCCCGCTGCCGCTCGGACCAACGATCAGGATCTTTTCGCCGGGGTAGATTTTTAAGTTGATTTCATGCAGGGTTGGTTCTGCCTGGCTGAAATATTGAAAGGTGAAATTATCGAAATCAATAATAGGTGAATCACTCATGCGGAGAATTCCGATTGGAAAAAAATGAACAAGACATTATTATAGCAGTTTTGGACAGTGATCGAAAATAATAAGACGGCCGTTGGTATGGCCGCCTTATCTTTGCTGAAAAATTTTTGGCAGGTGAACTAACTGTTTTTGCTGAGACTGCCTTTCTTTGTACGGGTGGCGGCGTAGGCAACCAGCAACAGCGTACCGATAACGCCAGCGCTGATAATATTCATTCCAGCGGCAACTACGCCCTGGACAAATACCTTATTGGCGGGTTCGGCGTAAATAAGGATATCAAGAACTGGCGCGACGACCAGCCAGGCGAGGAGGTTGCCAGCGATTTGATACACATTAAATGTGATAATGTCCTTCAGGCCGAAGGAACCTTCTTCCACTTTGGTGCGTTTGAAAGCGAGGCCGAAAATAAAGCTTGCGATACCACTGGCGATCACCCAGCTCCACCACGGGGAACCATATTGCAGGAAATCACTCAAAGCATGTCCAATGAAGGCCATCAAGAAAGCAGTGATAGGTCCGAAGAGAACGCCAAAAAAGGCACTTAGTCCATATGCTGTCTGGAATTGGGTTTCAGGAACCCAGGAAGGGACCTTGACATACATGAATAAAAGCATAAAAATGGCGGCTCCCAATCCTGCAGCAACGATTGTGCGGGTTGTTACTTTAAACATATCTTTCATCGTTATTCTCCTTCTATAAATATATAAATGGGTTGATTGAAATAAATTCTCCTAATAAGATATTATATATTATCAAAGCGTTTGTCAATTCAAAATTGTATTATCCATAATTGCCCGAATGAGCTGAACAATCATTACGATTGAATTCGTAAATGATATACGGGTGTGTAGGTATAATGATCTATGTAAAACCAGTGGCAAATATCTGTCAGTCAATATCGATTGGATATCAAATTCGAAGTTTTTCTAATGGAGGAACATTTTGCAGAAATATTTCGCAATAGCAACTTTCATCATTTTGATCGGTATGGTTATAACCCGAGTCCGATTATTGAAACGAAACGGGATAGAAGCTATGAATTTTGGGAAATTAGACAAGACGGACTTCTTGATCCCGCCTTTTGCACTCTTCTATATTTATCTCGTTTTTGCCAATGCTTTCAACTTACCAACTGTAACTAAGCATACATTTATTGATTTGCAAATCATCGCCTGGGTTGGCGTGGCATTCTGTTTGGCGGGTCTGGCGCTGTTCCTCTGGAGTATCCTTTCCTTTGGCAGGAGTTTCCGGGTGGGGATCGATGTGGAGAACCCCGACCGGCTTGTTACAACCGGTGTTTTCGCATTCAGCCGCAATCCAATTTATGTCGCTTTCGGTTTTGTGTTGATCGGTCAATTCCTTGTTTTCCCTAATTGGATACTCCTGGCATATTTAGGCGCAGCTTTCTGGTTATTCCACAGGCAGGTATTACGGGAAGAAGATTTCCTTGTGGAACATTACAAGAAAGAATTCCAGGATTATGCTGCGCGGGTAAAAAGATACATTTGAAGGAAGTTGAGGATTCAAGATGGTCCCATCCCGGTTGGCAAAATTCGAAAGCGCGATTCGGCTCGTATTAACTTTGAATGAGGCGTTTAACAATCATGATGTTTCCGGTATGATGCAGTCAATGAGCGATGAGTGTATATACGAAAATGCGCGACCGGCCCCGGACGGGACACGTTATGCAGGCAGGGAAGCGGTAACTATGTTCTGGCGGAAATTCTTCAAGGAATTTCCTCAATCGAAACGTGTTATTGAGGAAATTTTCAGTATCAGTTTTCGGTGTGTGATGCGCTGGAATTTGGAGTGGGTAGACGCCGAAGGAGTGAAGAAGAAAATCCGTGGGGTGGATTTGTTTCAAGTGAAGAATGATCTTATCAGCGAGGAGGTGTCTTACATCAAGGGATAAGATGTTCTCTTAATGATAAATTGGGGCACCTTTCACAAAATCCCTACACCTGATCGGGTTTGTGCAATAATTGAAATGGATAAGAAAACAAAGGGCTTAACTGGAAAAGGATGCAATAATGAATAATAAAGATCGTGATGCTTTGGTTGCAATTGTTGTAGTGCTAATAATTGGAGCGCTTGTCGCGCTTGCAGGAAGCCAGAATGGATCGAGATTTCTGGGAATCCCATTATTTGCTGGCCTGGTGGGGCTGGCTTTTCTCATCCAATGGCTGGTATTTATCCCTTCATTCATATTTCAAACCGAGAAATATTTTGATCTGACTGGCAGTATCACTTACATCTCGTTGATATCACTTGCCTTTTTTCTGAGCGGCAAATTCGATGCCAGGTCTATCTTGTTATTTGGATTGGTAGTGATTTGGGCAGTACGGCTCGGGTCATTTCTGTTTCGCCGGGTTCAGAAAGCGGGTAAGGATGATCGGTTTGACGAACTCAAACCTTCCTTCCTTCGTTTCCTGAATGTCTGGAATTTGCAGGGTTTGTGGGTTACCTTTACATTTGCTGCAGCGCTGGTCGCGATCACGACTAAATACAGTAAAGGGTTGGATGGATTCGCACTGGCAGGTCTGCTATTATGGGTTATCGGTTTTAGTTTCGAAGCTGTGGCTGATGCACAAAAAAGCCGGTTCAATGCCAACCCTGCGAACAAAGGCAAGTTTATCAAAAACGGTTTATGGTCAAGATCCAGGCACCCGAATTATTTCGGTGAGATCACCCTCTGGGTTGGTGTGGCTGTAATAGCACTGCCCGTTTTGCAAGGCTGGCAGTGGGTGGCTATCATTTCACCAGTATTTGTTGCAATCCTGCTTACACGAATCAGCGGCGTCCCTTTGCTTGAAAAGAAGTCGGATAATAAGTGGGGCGGGCAGGAAGATTACGAAACATATAAAAAGAACACGCCGGTATTGCTCCCAAAAATCTAAGCAACCGTCCGAATTTGGTTCGATATTTTTCGGTTACAGGAATGACAAATTGTGTTTACATCGCTACAAGCCTTGACGGATACATCGCAACAAGCGATGGCAGTCTGGATTGGTTGACAGAATTCCCAAATCCGAATAATGATGATTACGGGTATGCGGAATTTATGAACAGAATGGATGCGATTATCATGGGGAGAGGCACTTTTGAAAAGGTATTGACCTTTGATCACTGGCCATATGATAAACCCACATTTGTGCTCAGTAATTCGCTAAAATCACTTCCTCAAGAATTGATTGGTAAAGCAGAAATATTAAAAGGCGAATTAAAAGGACTACTTGGAAAAATCCTTGCTCGTGGATACGGCAATTTGTATATTGATGGAGGTAGAACGATCCAGGCATTTTTAGCTGAGGATTTGATTGATGAATTGATCATCACTCAAATTCCAATCCTATTAGGAAGCGGAATCCCATTATTTGGGTTTCTCGCTGATGCCATGTGGTTTACACTTCACAAGACAGAAATTTATGGCGAATTGGTTCAGAGCACCTATATAAGAAAGTTTGTAAGATCGGTAAGCTCAAAATAATCACAAAGAGAGATAAAACTATGGATGAAAAGAAATCCTCAATCACCTCAATTGATGAATATATTGAGACAATGCCAGTGGAAATTCAAACATTATTAAACCAAATGCGGGTAACTATTAAAGCTGCTGCTCCGGAAGCAACCGAAAAGATAAGTTATCAAATGCCAACCTTCTTTCTTAATGGAAACCTGGTCCATTTTGCGGCTTTTAAGAATCACATTGGTTTTTATCCCGTTCCCAGCGGAATCGAAGCTTTTAAGGAAGAACTAGCCAAATATAAAGGCTCAAAGGGCGCCGTACAGTTTCCATTGGATCAACCTTTGCCATTGGGGTTAGTCACAAGGATCGTTAAATTCCGGGTTGCTGAAAACCTGAAAAAGGATCATGCAAAACGTTCAAAGAAACAGGGCGAATGAAATTAAGTATTGTTGGATACAACTCCCACTAAAGAAAATTCATGTTTACCCCATGTTTAATAATGGGTTAGTTTTATTGAAGATATCCATATATCTTGGAGCAATGATCAGAGAGGGAGTTTAAATGAATGTCAGATATGGAATAATCGGTCTGGGGAGGATATCCACGCGGTTTGTAAATGCACTTAACTTGGTTGATGGTGTTGAGCTGACTGCAGTAGCAGCGAGAGATCTCACTCGCGCAAAAGCCTTTTCGCACCAATATGGAGCAAAAAGAGCCTATGGTACTTACAAGGAACTGATTAAAGACGCAGAGGTTGATATCGTTTACATTGGGCTGACCAATAATTTTCATTACGAAATCACTAAGTTTTGTCTTGAGGAGCACAAAGCAGTCCTATGCGAAAAGCCTTTGGTGACTAACAGAGTCGAGGCAGAAGATTTGATACGCCTGGCAGACAAGAAGTCAACCCTTTTAATGGAAGCCTTGTGGACGCGATGTATGCCTGCCTTTCTAAAAGCGCAATATTGGGTGAAGCAAGGAAGAATTGGCCGTGTGAAATTAATCACCGCCAATTTTAGCTATAGAAAAGATTATGATCCAAACAACCGTCAATACAATCCCGAGCTGGCAGGCGGAAGTCTGTTCGATGTAGGTATTTATCCCATCCAATTTGCAACTGGCATTCTCGGTGAATACCCGGACCAGGTTTCCGGTGTGGCCAAGATATCGCCAAGCGGGGTGGACGAGCTGGATAGTTTCTCCTTGAGCTTTAGGAGCGGCGCATTGGCTAGCCTGACCTGTGGATTTAATGTATCGGCCAAAGGGGAGGCAGTGATCTATGGCTCTTCAGGCCATATCATCCTGGATAACTGCTATGGTCCAAAGATGTGTAGCCTATTTAATGAAGAGGGGGATTTTCTTGAGCAATTTCAGGACGAAGTGGCTGATGGCTTTATTTATCAGATCCATCATTGTGCCGATCTTTTCAGGCAGGGCAGGTTGGAGAGTGATCTTATCCCCTGGAAGGATACACTTGCCTGCGTCGGGATATTCGACTCGCTTATGACGCAGTGGGGATTGAAAAAATAATTACCATTGAAAATTGATCGGGAGGTTATATGAATGTAAAAATGCAAATGCTTGTAACGCTGAAAGAAGAATTTGACAGGTGGGAAGAATTTCTGAATGGTTTGAGTGAAGATCAAATCACTTTGCCAAATGTGTTTGATGAATGGTCAATCAAAGATGTGATTGCACATCTGACAGGATGGCAGCAACTCTCTGTTGCACGCCTTGAGGCATCCCTGGAGAAAAATCAACCAAAATACCCTGAATGGTTTCCCGGACAAGACCCGGGAGATGATGAATTGTTGCACCAAACCAATAATAGGATATATCATTCCTATTGCGATGTTCCCTGGCAGGACGTCCACTATGAATGGCAAATGAGGTATCAACGTGTAGTTGGGTTATGCGAAACTATTTTAGAAACCGATCTGTTTGCTAAAGGGATGTTTACCTGGCTGGGTGATTATGCGCTCTCCTCAGTACTGGAGGGAACAATTGAGCATCACAAAGAGCATCTTTTACCATTAATTAAAAACCCGTAAAAGCAATTTAATAATTAACGGCGATTTTACTATTCCACGCGTGAATTTATTATCCTGGCGCCATCCTTTGTAATTCAGGATGGATTATAATGATTCTTGTTAAATTATTAATAGGATAATATTATGGCGCGAATTTCCCATAAACTTAGAAACTCTTTTGAAGGTGCTCTGGCAGGTGGAGGTGATCCAGCAACCTCGCCATTGTATGTGTTCGGGCCTTTCTTGAGTCTCATCATGGTATCCGGCGCCGCAAGTGTTGTTTTTGGCGGATCGATCTGGCTGGCTGTGTTGACGATTGCGGTCGTGTCAGCCATGTATCGGTTGGTGATGCAATGGGTGACAGATGGCTCCGGAGGCAGCGGCTTGAGCGAGGAGGAATTCGGAGGCTGGGCGGTGAAGGTCAACGCGGCTATCACCTTTGTGGAATATACGCTAACATTTCTGGTCAGCATGGCGGCGATGGTTACATTCATTGCAGACCGTCTGCCGGCGCTCAATGGGCTCATTGTGGGGATCCAGTACCGTACTTTTGTTGCAATTGGATTGAGCCTTATAATTGGGTTTCTAGTAAACCGTGGTCCCAAGATGGCGGCCCGTGCATTCGGCCCTGCAACAGCAGGTGTGTTGATCCTGCTGTGGATCATGATCATTGCAACCCTTATTCGAACTGGTTTTCATCTGCCGGAGTTCTCGTTCCAGGCTTTTGCGCCTCCCAACTTAAAATTCACAATTGGCGGCTTTGTGAGGATTTTGGCAGTGATGACCGGTATCGAGGTTTTTGCCAATCTTGTGGCAGCATTTGGAGGGACGCCGATTCAGAAGAGTTCGGAAAGCTTTCAAGAGCTTGCTCATCATTATGACAACCACCGCAATCACAATGCTAATTGTTGGTCCTGCCATCTTCACGATGTCCAACCCGGCAGATGCGCAGGTGTCAGTATTCACCCAAACAATGGACAAGTTGCTTCCTGCTCCGCTTCCTTACCTGGGGTCAATAATTGGAATATTTGTGTTGATGTCCGCTGCGGCTGCGAGCGCCCAGGGCTTGCAAAACCTTGCTCATGGTCTCAAGGAACGGCATTACATTCCTCCTGCCTTCGGAGGGTTGAATAAATATGAAGTTGCAGATAAACCGGTCTGGCTGGAAGTGGCGATTGTAAGCCTTTGTTTTCTCCTATTCGGCACCCATGAAGGAACTTATCTTGCAATGTACGCGGCTGGAGTTTTCATCCTGCTCAGTATGACAGGGTGGGCAGTCACCCAGCGGCTCATTCGTGAAGTATCTAAAAAATTCTCAATTCAGAAAGCAGCTTTGATTGGAGGAACTACGATTGCAGCGCTTCTTACCACCGGCGCTACTCTGATCATTTTTGAAGAGCGCTTCTTTGAAGGAGCCTGGACGTATTTCCTTTTCATCCCAATTTTGTATATCGCATTTACTTATTTCCGCAATCGTATAGGCGCGCCATCGCCAGAGATGGATTATCTGGGTCATATCGATTCCAACTTGTTGGCAGGTTTTGGTTTTGGACAGGCTGCAATTGCAGGTGGTAATGGAGAAAATGGAGATGGTGTTCCGGCAAAATTAAGCTGGATGCCGGATCCTGTGCTAGGAAATATTAAGTTCAATGGTGGGGTAAAACTTCAGCATATACTTGCTCTGCTGGATGGATCTGAATATGCTGCCCAGGCGTTACCTATGGCCAGTTTTATATGTGAAACCACAGGGGCACAATTGACTCTCCTTGCAGCCTCTCACGAATATCAGAATGAGGGTGAGGAGGCAGGTAATATCGGAAATTACCTGTGCGAGACAGCGGAAAAAATTCATGCAACAGGGATCAAAGTGAATTGCATCGTAAGACCCGAATCGCCTGCCGATGCTACAATGAAACTGGTTGACGAACAGGGAATTGATCTGGTCATTTTGACTACCAGAGGTCGTTCTGGCGAGAAAAACTGGTTACGAGAAGGCTTATCCAGCAAGTTGGTTCACCTATTGGATATCCCGGTCTTGCTGGTGCAGGTTTTTGAAAGCGGACCTGCTGAAGCGCCGCACCTTGGTCGGGTTCTGGTTGCGCTGGATGGATCAGCCTTCGCTGAACAGCTTTTACCCTACGCACGTCTAATCGGTCAGCAGTTTGATTGTGAGTTGATGCTGATGTCTGTCCCTGCGGTACCTGAAAGTGAAAAGTACCGTGCTCCTGTCAGTGTCATCCATACCATTCGTAAGCAGGCAGAGGCCAGTATGCGTAAATATTTGAATTCAGTCGCAGAACGGCTCGAACAGGAAGGTCTAACAGTCCGAACGCTGGTTTCAGGTTCTTATCCGGCACGCGCGATTGTAGATATCGGAAAGCGTGAAGGGGTCGATTTAATCATGATCACTTCACAAGGGCGTGGAGGTTTGGACTTGCTATTTATGGGCAGCGTGACCCAGCAGGTTGTTCAATTAACAGACAGCCCGGTCTTTGTCATTCCGATCAACAATGAACTGAGTGATTGATAATGCTCCATTTCTTACTTATCATTTGAAAATATCATTGAGGTGGGTTGTTAGTTAGGTGTGTCCAGCCTCAGTCTCCTGGGTAAAACGGTTTAAACGAAGTAAGACATCTAAATTTGTATAGGCCTTATTTTTTTAGTGGTGTGTTTGTATGCTATTATTTTATAGCGACAAAACGTGAAAGGCTTTTTTGGATGATCTATGAATCACTTCGGATAATTAAGTTCAATCGAAAATATATAAATCGGGGAATTGCATTGTTTCTGATTCCAATCTTTATCAGCGGCTGCATTTCCCAACCTGTTAACCCTGAACCTGAATCTACCAGAGTAATTGAATCTACAAAGCTGGTTGAAAAGTCCTCCACCCCATTGCCACAAATTACCACCCTGCCTACTCCCACTGTTTGCCCGGTAGTTCTTGAAATGGCTGCTATGCCACTGGAGACCAGTGAAGGAAGCGGTAAGGAATATTTTTTCGATAGCGTTGGCGGTTCTGATAAAAATTCTGGATCGGAACCAGATCAGGCTATGCAATCATTAGAAGCATTGAATTCGTTGAATTTCAAACCGGGGGATGTGATACATCTTAAACGCGGCTCAATTTGGACTGGCACATTGATGGCCTGGGCGTCTGGATCGGATGGCAACCCGATCACCTTTACCTCGTATGGCGAATCAGGCGATCTGCCGACATTTCGCAATCCTGGCGATATGAACAATTTGACAAATGCCATCAGGATCAATGGAGATTGGGTTGTCATTTCCAATGTGAAGGTTCAGGAAGCGCAATTTGCGGGGGTTTATATCAGCGACAATGCAGACCATAACATTGTAATGAATATCGAAGCCACACAGGTTGGTGAAGGGGTCAATGTTCATGGAAGGTTTAACAAGATTTTAGGAAATTATATTCACGACCTGAATATGGTCAAGAACACCGAGGGCGGTAATGATGATTATGGCGCTGTTGGAGTATGGCTTTTCAATTCTGACAATGAAGTGGCATATAACAGGCTGGTTAATTTACGCGCCCCAAGTTTTGATTACATCGAAGATGGCGGAGCTGTAGAATTCTTCAAAGACGTCAGTAATTCACATATCCATCATAATTATGTCTTCAATGCAAAAGGTTTCATCGAAATCGGCGGAGGCTCCGCAATTGATAATGTCATTTCCTACAACCTTGTGATCAATAGCGGAAGAACGATCGGAGTACACCTGGCCGGTAAATTTGGCAGTGATCTGCGAAACTTAAAGTTTGAGAATAATACCGTGATTGATACATCTGAAGCCGGGTATCCGGCTGCAATAAATTTCTGGTTTGGAACTCCTACTACGGATATGCTCACACTGCGTAATAACATCTTTTACTTGAAAAACTATGAAAAATTAGTCCATACCGCAGAAGGTGGAGCGGATTTTATTCATGAAAACAACATTTATTATCTGCAATACGGAGAACTCGGGATTACCCCAGGCCTGGGAGAGGTTGTAGGCGATCCGGCCTTTGTGAACCTAATCTGTGGTGATTTTCGATTAAGCGCAGAAAGTCCGGCCATCGATAATGGATTACCTCAAGATTATCAATATGACTTTTCAGGACACAGCGTTCCTTCAGGGAACTCAATCGACATAGGCGCATTTGAATATGAAGGTATTTAATTAGTTCGACTTCAAGCGGTTTATGTAATCCATTAACGAAAGTGCATCCAGATCACCGGTAATGCAAAGGGCGGATTTATAGCCATCCGGCCATGGCCACATACGGATGAGTGGCTTGTTGGATGATTCGATCATTTCCACAACGGCGGCTTCGGTTGATAAACTCTCCAAAATTGCAGAATCAAGAAATATGCTGCATTCGTTGGCTGAATCAGTCCTGTCAAGTATATATCCCTGGTTCTCCAACTTCCCAGCCAGCCAATCAGGTACAGTTGGGTCGACACCGATAAATGGATGATTCCCAGTAGGTATAATGTATTCGTTTCCACTCAGTTGATGATATTTTCCGTCCCATGAGATTGCGTCTGGAAGATCCATATTCCTGACAAGCCACCTTGCCCTGGAAGATACGGGTAAGGTAACCCGGCTTGACCCGCCTGACAATTTTTCAACCTCAACTTTCAGGCTTGATTTTTTCCACCACCAATCTGAAATATCACGCAATCGAGCAACCCACACTTTTGGTTTATACGCCCTGGCGGCTTGCAAAAGCTCTGAGAATGGTTCCTGGCAAAAAGAAGCCAATTCCGGATGAAACATTAAATTCAATATTTCTCCATGTTGGTTGGTTTTTTCCAAAAGTGAGATCCATGTTTTCGCCAGGTTTTTCTGGCTATAACCCATGCCATCTTTTAATTGCAAGTCGTCTGGAACACTGACCGGTATTTCCACCAGGTTGGAAACAATCCATGGCAGACAGCGTAGATTTCTTGCGTCTTCAGCATTATAAAATCTTCCGATGGTTTCAAAAACAACTGGATCATAATTCTCGCCTTGTTGCTTTTCCAAATCCCACCGGACAGCTTTATTGCTGCTATATCCAAATAAACCGACAGGCAAGGACACCAGTAATGCATCGCTGCTGCTTAAATAAGGACAGCGAAATCCTTTTGCCTCGATACCATTGGCTTGGTAAACCTCAAAAGCATGTTGGAGCTGTTTTGCAGCATTTTTTGGGCTGTAAGAATTTAGATCGACATGGTTGTATCCATGCACGGCAATTTCAGCTCCGCGATCCTGAAGGCTGCGAAAATACTCCGGGTGTGATTGTATAACCTGTCCTGGGACTGGAAATGTAGGTGAACAATCGAATTGAACGAAGCTTTCCATCAGTTCATCAATCCGGTGCATCGCCTTTTGGGGAGTCACGCCATAATGCTTCAGAAGGCTGCGTCCCCGTTCGAACATGAATGCGGGGCTTCGTTTCCTGATCCATGAAAACAGATTCATTCAAACTCCATATGCACTCTACGCATAACGATATAAAACCTCTCCAAAAAGACGGCAAACCCATAATGGAGAAATTTTAATTATCTTTCCTAACATGTTCATATACATGGTCGGTATTCCGGTTGGAATTACAGGCGCAAAGCTATAAACCAACTCTGTTTCTTCGCTGCCCCATCGCGATTTAAAATGTCGCAAGCCAGCATTATCCAAGTCTGTACGCCCGAAGTCCAGAGATTGATACCCATGCTCGCAGCCCCATTTTATTACCTCCTGAAAGATGAGGTCGTTTGGCCGCAACTGTAGCCCCCCTGGGTCTGATGCGCCATACTTGTAAATGAGGCTTTTATTCCAGGTTAGAAATACAGCCGCAGCCAAACATTTTTCGCCATCGTATGCACTCATGACGAAACCCATGCCATTTGCCAGAATTAAATTTTGCAAATGCTGAAAGAATTTATAGGGTTGTATCGGCACACCTTGCTTATGACGGGTTAAAAGGTGAAGGCGATAAAATTCATTGATGTGTTCCATATCATTATGGATTTCAATACGCACGTTATGCTTTTGAGCTGTACGGGCGTTGCGTTTGCTGCTTGGATGAATCAATTTGTGATTCACTTCAAAGTCTTCGACAAGGGCAAGTTTATGAATTACAAAGCTATTTTTTGGTAATAGATCATTGGAGAGAGGATATGGCCATCGTAATTCGACTGAACTGTGCCTGTGTTGGAGGATAAAGCCATTTAAACTTTGCGAGAATGTTTCTTCCCCTTGAGTGTCTCTAAAAAGGAATGGACAGTGGTCTGTAAATGGTAATGATACCCAGGATATCTTTCCTCTAAGGTTTCGCTTTACTATCGGAATGCCTGCTAGCACCTTTCCGGATGGATCAAATTGCACCAAAGCAAAAGGACGAAACTGATAGGTCTCTTGCAGCAGCTTGCTCCATTCAGGAGAATGGAAAATAATGGCCTCGCTGTGGCCATTTACAAATTCTCTCCATCTGATATCTGTATACTCCAGTAATTCAAGCATGGTTGCTAATTATTTTCCAATAATTCTATTCTGGATCCAAAAAATGGATAACTCCATCTCTTATCGGATACTGTTTTCCACATGCCTCGCACTTGAAACCATCTGAACCAGTTTTCAATCCGGAATGACAGTTCGTGCACCGGATCAACTTTTCGAATGACAAATTAGGGGTTTCAACTTTCGGTCCGGAATTTTGGGCGTCACAAAAGATCCATGGCGCCCAGGCAAAAGTGGCCGCCAAACCGGCTAACGATTCTCCTGGTGGAACATGTTTTCCCAGTTTACCCATCTTCCCCGCAACTTTATCGATAATTCCAGCGCCTTTTTCGGCATAACCGGCAAATCCAACTTCTCTTAATATATCGTGCACAAAGCGTGGATGGTGCATGAAGAAAACGTCCCATACCCAATTGGTTTCATATTCAAATGGATTATAAGGATTTTTTCCGATCACCCATCGAGCAATCCTTTCAATATTCTTTTTATTGCAATAAGAAAACAGCAAATTCCCGCCGCTGCAGAGTATTCGGTTAAACTCGCTTAGGACAGCTTTTGAATCAGGCAGGTGATGGAATACTCGTACCATCATGATCTGATCAAAAACAGAGTCTATGAAAGGGGTTCTTGTGAGGTCACAGCGAATGCAAATTGCCCGCCCGCCAGATTTTTGATAAGCCTGCTGCAGAAGTGATGCAGAACTATCCAAAAGAATTATCTCTTCGCACTCATTTTGGTAACAATCTAACAGACGGCCATATCCACAACCAATATCGATCATACGTTTTGCAGGGAGATGCAGCATTTTTTTTACAAGAATCTGTTCAAGTTCATCCAGCTTTAACTGCTGGGTTCCCTTCCAGAATCCCTGGTAATCTGCATTTTCATACAGTTCATATTCTTTGGTGTCCTTGCCTACCTCTAAATGGATCATTAATACTCCCGTCTTTAAATCAAAACCTTACGGAATCTGATGTTTTTATTCTTGGTTTTTCTAAAACATAAAATTGGCTCAGATGCCCAACGCGGCGATAACCGGTAGAGCGTTGACATCCCGGCTTTGAACACGAATGCTTTAAATTTTGATCTTTCTTTGAGATCCAGATAATTGCTGCTCATCTTCGGTGTAGGAAGATAAACCGCTTCCGGTGTGAACCCGAACTGCGGGATGTATTCCATGAAAGTATGGTAGGTGAAGTAGCGTACATGCGCATAGAATTCGTACTTCATGGATGGATTTAATGGGTTATGGAAGGTGCGACCGGTAAACACGACAGGCAGTAAATACAGCATGCTGGCATAATTCGGTGCGGAAAGATAAAAGCAGCCTTCATCATCTAGAATCCTGTTTATCTCTTTAACAAACTCATCCACTTGAATGACATGTTCAATAGTGGCTAGAGCGATCACTGCGTTGAATGAATTACTTGCGTAGGGAAATCTTATGCCATCATTGTCGATGGAATATCGGGTTGCTGGCAGATTCTGTTTCCTTAAATTCTTTAAGCATGTAGGCGAAAGGTCATTGCAAAACATTTTTCCGGAATAATTTTCTTGAATTCGCTTTGCGGCATATCCGACCCCGGCTGCAACATCCAGGATCCTGTCATGTTTACGATTTTCAAACACATCCGGGAAGGCGCGATGGCGTTCGTGTAAGTAGGGTTTTTCTTCAACGCCATCATTTACCAGGCGTCCTTCTTCAAGATTAATTGCATCATTTCTCATTTTCTTTACCTCAATAATGTTCTTTTATGGTTGATTGCATCGCAAAGCAGTGAATTGAATCTTCTAAAAAAAGGTTTTACATCACCTTTGTCATAAATCGCATTCACATGGTTTGAGATGTATGGTTTGATAAACTCCCTTAACGAATACTTTCCTTTTAGTACATCGGGCAGATAGTAGGCGGCATCCCTCACAAAATCTATCCAATATTTTCCTTGCTCATAATTGACCTGGGATGGGATCTCACTGTAAACAAGATGTCGATAATGCAGTAGCGGGAAATTTAACCCGCAACGTACAGCCAGGTAACCGGAAAGATTATGCCTGCCGTTCACCTCCATCAACTTATACACGCCATCTCTTGGATCACGCTTAAATTCGGTGCATGCATATCCGTAGAAACCCAACCCCTCTATGATCTTGTGCCCGGCTTCATACACTTCCGGTGTTTCAGAGCTGAATACTACACAGGGGGAACCCAGATTGGGTGGGGCATTGCGCAATTTCTTCGCAGTAAACTCTACAACCACCTTGCCGTCAATGGAGTAGGAGTTGTAATTAACTCCGTCTGTATCTTCGCCAGGAATGTATTCCTGCAAGACAACTTCCAAGCCTGCTTCTGCTGCCTGGTGGTATGCATTCAACAACTCTGCCATGTTATTGGCGAGGACCATTTTTCTATGGAATTTGCTGAAATACAGGTGGCTCTGGGTTGGTTTCACAAGGAAAGGATATACTGCTTTTTGTGCGTATTCTTCAACTTCTGCTTCTGAATGGGGCAGAAGTGTTTTGGGTGATGGAACGCCATACTTCCTGGCAATCTCGTACGTCTTCTTTTTATCGATGGTCATTTCCACAATTGACCAATCCGGACAGGCGACGACGAAAAATTTATCAAGTTCAGGCTTTATCATGGACACAGCCTTAAGGGCAGGGTCAGATGCCGGGAAAACGACAGCTCCTTGATAGTTGTCAGCCAATCCGATCAACAAATCCTTGAAACTATCCAGCTCGGTTTCAGGGTTGGGAGAATCGATCACCTTTGAAGCTAAATTAGAAGCTCGCCCCATATCATCCGAGTCATAGCTGAGGAATATGCGTTCAATATTCAGGTCTTTAAATGAACGCAGTACAGCCAGCCCCATGGTATGGGCTCCTATGATCAGGATAGGGGGCATTTTTCCGGGTTTATTCATTTATGCTTTTCCGTTTTCCAGAACCTGATTGTAAAAGGACTCGAGCCTTTCAATTAAAATATTCCAGTCGTATTGCGTTTTGGCTAGGTGCAGTGCATTTTCACCCATTTTATGGGCGAGTTTGGGGTCATTGAGAAAGGTTAAAGTCTTCTCAGCGAAATCGGTAGGAGTACAATCTGCCATTAACCCGATGGGGTTGTTTTGAAAAACCTGCTCAATATCACCAGCCGGATTTGTCACGGTTGGTCTGGCAAGCGACATATACAATCCAATCTTGTTTGGCCAGCGTCCGATGTTGTAGATTGTGGGCGGAAAGGGAAGCATAAAAACATTTGACGAGCCCAGGCACCAGGATAATTCTTCCACTGGCAGGTAGCCTGGCAGGATCAGATTTTCAAAGACATCTGCTGCATGTGCTGAATTGAGGATCTTATCACTTACCTGGCCGGTTACTATCAGACGAATATCAGGTAGTTGGCTCTTAATAATCGATAGTGTATCAAAGATAATTTCCATATCCAGGTGTGAATCTCCGCTTGTGAAGCCTAGAATGGGAATGTCTTTCGGGTAACCCATATGGGTGCGGCACTCTTCGATTGTCCTAGCAGGGTATAACTCAGGGATGGTTCCTCCCGGAATGTGGCAGATCTTCTCTTTGGGGATGCCCAATTGGTTTGCCCGTTCGCTTAGCGCCTTGGATATTACCGTTGTCCCATCGGCTTTACTACGGAAGGCTTCTTCAAAATATGTCTCCATCGGACCAAACAAAACCTGGTACCAACGTGGACGCAGTACGTCAATGATGCCTCCCCGACCGAACCAATCATTCCAATCTGTGATGAGGGGAAGGTTTTGGCGCCGGGAAACACTCAAGGCTGGATAAATGGAATTTGGCCGGGTTTCAAAGCTATGCACCAGGTCGTAATGTTCTTTGTCTCTGCGTAAGAAAATTTCTTTATTCAGCATATTCCAGATATCCCAACCGGAACGTAATTTACCCCATAACAAATCTGGTGTCTCCACGATCCTTAATCCATCTGTTCTTGATTGAGTTACACCAAACCGCCTTGTATTGGCTGTCACCACCAGGGTAACCTTATGCCCGCGCTTGACAAGATGTTCTGCCATTACCAGCGACCTTCCACGCAGGCGGTATCGGCGATGGTGCGTAATCATTAAAACATTAAGTGATCTATGCATGGTGTGCTTTCTCTAATAACCTGGCATAAACATTTTGATATGCGGAAACCATGCTATTCGTTGAATATTGATCGCAAACTTTCTTGTAGGCTGATTCTGCAATATTTTGCATGACTTCCGGGTTCTCAATAAGATATACCATTTCCCTCTGTATACCCGGGATTGATCCAGGGGGTACAATGCAACCAGTAACATGATTAACCAACACTTCATCCGCTGCTCCAACCCGGGTCGTAATAACAGGCCGGCGAGCTGCCATAGCCTCCAGAATACTCAAGGAAAGGCCTTCGTTGTCGGAAGGCTGGACGTATATATCCATCGCAGCAAGCATGCCGGGCATATCATTGCGAAATCCAGCCCAGATAACGGAATCTGAGATTCCAAGCTGTTTTGCAAAATGCACAAGGTTGGCTTGCATTTGACCTTCGCCAAGGATTAATAGTTTAGTATCAGGGTGCTGGTTGTGAACTGACTGGAAGGCTCGAAGAAGCAAATCGATGCGTTTTACCTGATCCAGTCGACCCGCAAAACCAAACACAATTGTAGCCGGTGCGATGTTTAATTCCATCCTTATAGCTGCGCGCTGAGTACTATCTGCAAATTTTGCCAGTGATATACCGTTTGGAATGGCAACGACTCTGCCGCTATTCATCAAGGGAAGCCGGGAAATTTGTTTCGCCATGGTTTTACTTACCGGCATCAATTTGTCAGGCATGTACAGGCTTATGTAATCAATAACGGTGTAGATCAATCCCCAACGGCGATCATTTATCCCGGTCAACAAATGCTTCGTTGCTGCATGTTTTGGGCGGGACCGGGCAGGAATCCTGGATAACGACCGCCATCCATCAATTGTTGAGCGAGGTGTGTGTGAGTGCAAAATTTGAACCTGATATTTCACCATATCCTCATTGAGGCGAGCTTTACCATACTTGCCTGAAAAATCAAGCATGACAGCACCTGACTTTTCCATGGCAACACTCATCTCGCCCCTGCCGGCTAAAGAACCAACATACCAGTCATAATTTAAATTTCCTGACAGGGAAATGATGTCGAGCACGATACGCGAAATACTCGAATCGGAGAGGTTATTTACCAAGTGCATGATCTTTGTCTTTGTCAATTTACATCATCCTAATGTGTGCCACATACGAAGAAGCGCGGATGTGAGATTTTGGGTGTCAGGTTTTGAATCAGGGGGTAAAGCCCACTGTCCAAATTTCAAAGCATCATTTATTAAGGCTTGATCAGCCTTGTTTGTTGCAGGCAGATTCCAAAACAAGGCTGGGATTGCGCCATACATTGACTGAAAAGGTGTCGGCCGTGGTTGACCTTCAGGCAGTCTTCCGTAGCTGATCCTATTGCCTGCCCTTCTGGCACGCAAACCCAATATCAAATTCTCATAGGTCCGATCAAGAAAATGGAGTGATCCAAGCTGGTAGAGCAAAGGAATGGAATTGCAACACCCTTTGAGGATTTCGGAGGTAGTTTTAAGATCCGACCCTGTTAGATCTACCAACAATTGACGGGTCAATTTGATTGAGAATTTCAGGGCATCAATAATCGAAAATTCCACAACAATTTGAGGCATTAATTTTATCGTGACTGACTTTTGATAGTACTTAAAAAATTCCTGATCAAAATTGTTTTTATGTATCGTCTCAAAATCATGTTCAAAACGTTTTGCGCGTTCTTGATAGGAATAATGATATTTCCCGTGTTTTAAAAGCAGGGCATCACCACAGGCGAGGAAGAGTTTTGCCAGCGTTGTTTGTTTATCAGCATCCGATCGACCATCAAACCATGCTTCCACGACTGCCATCATCCTGTTGATGATCAAGCGGATGCCTTCACTTACTGGGATATGGATCGGGTCGATGGCGTTATTGTTAAGGTCGAAATCACCGTAAAAGATCTGCGACCCGGCTTTGAGCTCATACATGCCGATCGTAGCTTGAGGTTTTCCGAAAGAGAGGTTTCTGGAGCGGTTGTTATAAATGCGGGTGGGTGTATTCCAGAATAATGAGACCTCAAGAGGGATTTTATTTGCCACTTCGCGTGTGATTTGATCCACTTTCAGGCGGGCAGCTGGATTGGGACTGATGAGGCATACTTCGTAATCGGAAATGAAGTGTGGCGCTCCTTCTTCCAAATAAACGGCACCCTCGCCACGCCCAAAACTGCCAGCCAGGAGCATGGCAACAGGTTCAATTTGTTTCAAAGTAGAATCCAGAATTAAGGAAAGATGATCTTCGATCACCTTATCGATGACTGGATTTGCTTCAACAGTGAACTTACCCATTAAAGACTCCAGATCACCTTTCCGTCCAAACCAGCAGGCACAGGCAGACCAAATAAATCCATTGTCGAGGGCAGAATATCCACAAGATGAACTTTATCTATATCCGGTGAAATCTCGCGCGAGCTTAAGAAAATTCCGTCACAGTCTTCGTAGGCCGGCAAATAACCATGGATGGATTTTTGCCTCAGTCCGAAACCGAATATTGTTTTGGAGAAAGCGCTACCTTTGTCGAGGTAGAAAATGAGGTCACCAAAGCGATTATCATCTAATCGAACGTGGTTTTCCCGCATCTCTTCATCAGAAAGGATATGGCCTTTGTCAATAGTATTAAGGATCGTCTCCACTCTTTGTCGCTCATCGTCGTTTTTAAAGTAGAAACGGGCAAAGTTGATGTCGATCATGTGTAGATAATTGTTCAGGTTGTCACCAGCCTGTTTGAAGATATCATAAATATTGATCTTTCCATCCAGTTTTACATGACCATGGTCCGACCAAACTATAATGTCATATCCACCGGCAATGCGTTCCACTTCTTTACATTTGCGCTCAACGATCTTGTCAAACTCCTTCAACTTCTCAATCACTTCTGGGTTCTCCTGCGTAAGGTGGTGGGATAGCGCATCCACATCCCCAATGAACAGGTATGTCCAGGGTTTTACATCTTTGACCTCATATTCATCCACAACACGGGATGTATCAATGACGTGGGGAACCATACCCACCACATCATACGGAACATCGTTTTTGCGTAGGTGTTCGAAGATGGTCGGGCAATCTTCAATGTAATTGTCCTCATCCCAATATTTCTTTTCCGATACATCGATGTTTGGCCAATATTTCAAAGGCAAATTAAATAATCGGGGGATTCCCCAGTATGAAGTTAATTTGGATTGACTGGAAGTCAACTTGTGAATGACCAACCAGCCGGGGATATTATTTCCCAGGAATTTGAAAGGGATATTTTTCAGCCACTTGAATGGGGAGGTCTCTTTGCCATATTGCCACAAAAACCACAACTTATGCCTGTCTGGATAAACTCCGGTATACATCGAAGCATGACAGGTGATCGAATATCCCAGCAGGGTTTCCAATCGTCTGTGATGTTTGATGGAATTTAGGAATGGCATGTGTTGTAAACTTTCGGGCTTTAGCCCGTCAAAAAATATACTAATAAGGGGTTTCATAAGATTATCTCCTGATTGAGTGATTTATTGTTCTTTGATAAATTTTGATGGTTTGCGCAGCGATCCTGTCCCAATTGAATTCAGTTTGGTTCTTCTTTAGGATGGTGTTTGATATCCGCTGTTGACCTTCAATGGTTTTCATTTTATTGAGTATCTTTATTGTGCCTTCAGATAGCGATTCGGGGTTTTTGGGTTCGACTAAGATACCGGTTTTTCCATCATCGATATATTCGGGCAGTCCACCCACCCTAGTGGCCACAACGGGCTTCCAAAAGGCGTATGCGGTCATCACAACACCGGATTGAGTTGCATCGATATATGGGCATACCACCACTGCAGCCTGCTGGAAGAGTTCAGCCAATCGGGTGTTGGGTATGTATTCCTCTATGATGGTGAACTTTCCGCCATTTGATAAGCGGGGAAGGGGAGGCAATCTGTAACCTGGGATCGGCCTGCCAGCAATGACAAAATGTGCATCTGAGACCTTCTTACAAACCATTGGAGCAGATTGCAGCAATGTCTCGATACCTTTATATGGTGAGAGACGGCCAAAAAACAGTACCATCTTACGGTCAACGGGTCTTAACTCTTCGAGGTATGATCGGTAGAGAGCATACTCGCCAAGTGGCGTGAATTCAATTTTTTCATTAGATACACCATAGTCTTTACAAAATTGAGGAATTTGTATTCGGTTGTGAAAAATAAATTGGTTAGCCAACGAATATGTGAACCGGCGAATAACGCGCTTCTTGAGGGGAGATTCCCCTGTATGCGGCTGCGGATCGTGTACTGTAACCACCAAAGGCGCAATTCTACGCAGAAATACTTGCGCCCATAACAGCCTGCCTGAGGTCGTCTCGAAATGGATGAGATCAGGATTTAATTCCTTTAACCACTTAAGAATTGCAAAACCCGTTTTAATACTGCGAGGGTTCAAACCACTTTTCCCGGGGAAGGCTGCCAGTTGAAAACTGGCAGCATCCTTCCAAGTTTCCTTTAATGGCTTGGGAAAGTTATCAAGAACTGGATAGGCATTAGACAATCCAGGTGGAATATCTTGAGGTTTGTTTTCGAAGAGGCTTGAACGCCAGGAATTATCTGTAATCTGCATGACCATATGCAATTCCAGTTGTGATGCGATCGCTTGAGCGTAGCTGAGCGATACATCGAGGAGGGCGGGCAAGGTGAAGTATGCTATTCGCATCATGGTTACCTGATTTGGTACCTTTTCCACAATTGAAGCCAACCACCGCTTTCGATAATTGCCGAAAGGAACCAGGTTGTCAGAAATATAAATGAAGAAATAATGATGCTGACGAAAATATTTGTTGCTTGATTAATGCTGTAAGCGAGGAAAAGACCCATTGCCAGGCTGGCAAGTACTGGTTTCCATAGAGTTTTCTCGTAATGGATACGGCCTGTGACGTTCCATGTGTATATAATGTGCAACACAAGATCTACCGCGCCAATGATCAAGCTGACATAAGCAGCGCCAATAGATTTTCCGGATGGGATAAACACAAAAGAGAGGACTAATGTGAGGGCGGCCTCAAATATGAGAATGTTCAATAATGTTCGCTCGCGTTGGCTGGCCATGAGAAGCCGGCCAAGAATGGCAGTGATACCGCGTGAAATCAGGATCCACACCATGATCTGCAGAACCATGGTCGATTCTGCAAACTCAATTTTGCCGTATAGAAGCAACAAAGCCGGTTCCGCAAAGAAAAAGAGTAGGACCGTTAGCGGCAATGTAAATGTCAGTAAGATCTCCAGCAGTCGTTCAGAAATTTGCCTGAACCCATTAGCACCGGTCTCGAATTTAAATACCATGCGTGGAAAAAGGCTCATAACAGTGCTTTGACCGACCATTAAGACAGGCGCCATCAGTTGATTGGCCGCGTTGAGCAATCCAACTTCGATCTCCCCTGCAGATTTAGATAGAAAGAGCGGCAGAATACTGCCTGTGACCGCGATCACGGTTTGCAACCCCAGGAAGGTGATGGAAGATTTGCTGATCTTCCTGAGCAATTCACTGTCAATCTTCCAAACTGGCCGGGTGACATTTTTAGAGATCAGGTACCATTCAAAGATCATAGTCGCTGTATAAGAGACAATGAAGAGCAACCCAACCCATACAAGGCTAAATCCATTCGCAAGCAACACGAAAGCAGCCACACCTCTCAAGATGCTAATTGGGACATTGGCCATTGTAATGAAGCGTATCTGCTCGTGAGATTGCAGAATAGCTTCACTGACCGCAGTAATAGAATAAGGAATGAGTCCCATTGAGATGATAATAATGATCATTACAGTATCTCGGGAATAATTCATGATCACGAGGAAAATACCCATCAAGACCAATGCTGCGACAGAAGTAACCAACGCCACAATGCTGCCATTGACCAGGTATTCTCCGCTCCGCGATTTATCTTTGGCGACATCACGCACTAGCAAGATCTTCAACCCAACCGGGGCAAGGCTCTGCAACAGGTAAAAGATTGTGAGGGTAAGTGACATCTGCCCAAATTCATAAGGTCCCAAATATCGGGCAATGAGGGCATACACAACGAATGTAATCGCCCGGTTTACCATATCATTTGTGATCAAGGAAACGGTATTGGTAATTAACCGAAACAATTTTTGTTTCGGGCTGATGGTTGGGTTATTTTGCATCTGCAATGTCTCCGCGGGAAAGTCTTTCCATGGCTGCCAGAAGGGCAGCAGCAATCCATAATGCCTGTATCTCTGATCGGGCATCGAAAATTTCGACCATCATATGCGTCATCTGCCCGGCGATGGCAGCTGCAAATCCCAGGGCTAAATATGACACCACTGGTATATCGCGAATCCAGGTTTTCCACCCGCGCCAGATTGTGAGGCCGAGAAACCCAATGAAGGAGAGAATGCCTCCTAAACCGGTCTCAGCCCACACTAGAAGGAACTTATTGTGGACAACATAAAGGAATCCTTGACCTATTTCCGGAACTAGATAATTTCTGATATTCATTACGTAATTATTGGCACCAACGCCCAGAAATGGGTGGTCAACAATCATTCGCCATGCAATTTCCATCAATGGGATTCTGGCTAGTGCAGCGTTTTCGCGGATTCCAATAAATTGATCCAGTGTAAAACCACCAAATGTCAATACTGCAGTTGCGATGAACACCACAAAGAAAGCAGTCCATGGCGCGATTCTTCCCCTAACCCAGATCATTAATCCAAGAATGACAAGCGATATGGCAAAAGCAAGAATTCCCCCGCGGGATATGGTTAGCACCAGACCGATAACTCCTAAAAATGATGCTGCCACCGCTAAATATTTCACCCAGCGTTCGGTTTTTGCCAAAATCAGGGATATGGATGGCGCAAGTAAAAGAGAAAAATATCCGGCAGCTGTATTTGGTGAACCAAGGGTGCCAGCCATTCTACCGGCATTGTTGACTGTGATGATCCCGGCGACGTTGATCTCCAAGCCTAGGAAGCGCTGGGCAATGGAAATGCCGCCTTCTATAAGCATGGTTCCCATCAAGATAACCATAATAAAAAGAATATCTCCCTTGGAAGTAATTGTGCTGGACAAATAGACATACAATACGAATACCTGAGCTAGGAAGAAAATTTGGAATAACGCCCCTATAGTATCAACGGCAAATATCGCTGATAGACAGGTGAATGCCAGATAAAGTAGCAATGGAACATTTTCAGTAAATATTATGTGGGGTTGTTTTCTCCGTAGAGCCAGTTCCTGTCCAAGATATATAAATATCAGACCAGCCAACGCCATCGTTGTAACTGAAATGATCCAGCCTTCCCGCATACCCAAAGGTGAATTTTGAACACGGGCTCCCAAATAGATATCCCAACGGAGAGGAATGTCTATCAATATCACAGCCAGCAGAACACGCTTAAGATTTCCTATTAGAAGCAATCCGCAAAGTCCAGCAACACCCATAACCGCCAGTATGCCAATTCTTCCAGGTAAATATGGGCGGACAACGATTACCCCTGCAATTAAGAGGCTTAATCCTAAAATTACTATAGCCCGTGGAGCGAAGTATCCGAAGGATTGCCGTGTGAGTGCGGGTAAAGTAAACCGATTATTGGGAGTCATAGTGTATGACTATCCTCATTTCGGCGTCGGCTGGAACAGAGACATTCAAGGTTAGCAGGTTATTGTCGATAGAGAATGGAAACTCATAACCATTTACAGTTACCTTTGTAACAGGTGTGATTGTACTTTCAGGATGGACGATGTGTATTACTTTTTCATCCGGATTTTCATTTGCTAGAATTAGTTCCGGCGCGTACATTTTGATGCTAAGAGAGCCATCGTCGTTGATTTTTTGCGAGTAAAGGTGGCTGGCTATGTACCCCAGACTTTGCCAACTGACATCACCATTAGCGTTGTTGATCTGGTCTGCAATTGGGGAAAAAGCATCCATGCCACTGGCGAACATACTTCTGTCAGAAGGAAATGTATAAAATAAAACTGGCTTTCCAATGAAGAGGTCTAGGAAGGAAGGAAAAAGGGCTGGCTGATAAGATTGACTCGGTTCAGGTGATCTTCTTAGAAAGTTGGGGAAGCCTGCATAATTGTTGATTGCTGGATACATCCCATAATCCCAGTTCGTTGGGCGGGATGACCCTAATGGTGTATCAAGAACATTAATAGTTGCGAGAAAACCCTTTTGTTTGAGTAACTCGAATGTGCTTTCTGGACTGATGCCACCCGGGAAGATCATAACTCGATCAGTGGTAAATCCTGTTGAGTTCTCAAATAGTTTCAGCCGTGACAATCCCTCTGAAACGGATAGTTCTTGATCGTCCAATGAACGGGTAGGCATGAGCAATGGGTCATTCGAGGTAGTTGAGTCCAAATTTTCTAGGTAAAACTCATACCCTCTTCCAGTATTTCCGTATTGTGCAATAGATAACAGGTCAGAGTTTGCAAGGAAAAGTGAAACAACGTTCGGCTGCGCCATAGACCAATTGGCAGGAATTACTGCGACAGTAGTGTGAAAATGACTGGTTTTCATTGATTCGACCAGAGCTGAATAATTAATACTTTGATAAGGTTCGATAAGGATGCCCTCGTCAATCGTTAAATTGGCATAATTGGCATTGCTGTGCCACATTTCATCGCCATAGCTGTATCGCATGGTCATCATCAGAGGGACGATTTGTGAAAAGCTGGCAGCGCTGTAGTAAATATCCCAAAGTGGAAGTTTGTCTATTGATTGACCGATTTCGCTGGTGTCGAAGAATATTCTGCCAGAGGTCGGATTTTCTTCCGGCCTAAGCATGGAAAACACAGCATATGATCTGTTCTCTTCGTCCTTGGATGAGATGATCGGAATGATGTTGTTATCTTCAGTCAGCTTTAATTCGTAAGTATCCAAGAGTCCGCTCTGGTTGGAGATGACTTCCATTCCAGTGAGTTCAAAAGTGAGCTCAGGAAAGTCCTCGGAAATTTGCCAATCTTTGGTTGAATCAACAGGCTGGGCAATTTCAGAAATAGTTCCATTTGATAACAATGCCATAGAGTTTGCCCAGCTGGATGTGTTGATTTTTCCAAGGTAAAGATTGACCCCGTTCGTTTTAACAAGGTCCATGAGCATATTTACATCCCGATCGCCCACGGTTCTGAAGCGGGTTTCGAGCAGGCGGGCATCCAGTCCAATAAGTTTGTATGGTTTCCCCTCTTCATCGAGGAATTGGTCGGATTTAATTGTCCCTAAACTGGAAACTTCGATCTTTTTGCAACCCAATCCATAATACTGAGCGATCAAACAAAAATTAACACTGAAGGGGGACGGTCTCGCCGGGTTGTATAAGAGGACGACGTCATCTATCTCATTTATTTCGGATGGCGCTGGGCTTAATGCCAGTTGAGGTGTGGGTGTTTCGGTTTTTCGGGTGTATAAATTGAAAGTTGGGAGGGCGGATTCCTGAGAGGCTGCCACTCCGATAGCCTGCGTGGAAGAATTTGTAATCTTAGGAGTGATTCCTGGATTGTTTCGGATATAAATGACCAGCAGAATCGCTGCTCCAAAAAGAACACCGAATAACAGTGTCGCAAAGAATTCGCCCTTTCGCATTATGCATTCACCTTCATTTCCATTTTGCTAGTTGTTGTAAAAAGCTTTGATTGCTGTGCCAATTGCAGAAATTTCATCTTCTGTTAGTTCAGCAAACATGGGTAGTGAGAGTATCTCGCCAGATGCCTTTTCGGTAACAGGAAAATCTCCTTTTTTGTATCCCAGAAATTGCACTGCTTTTTGGAGGTGGTTCGGTATCGGGTAATGAATACCGGTGTAAATACCCAATTCTTTGAGATAAGCTTGGAGCTCATCGCGGCGTGGCGCCCGTATCACATACAGGTGATAAATGGGTTTGTTGCCTTTCATAACGGTTGGAAGTGTAACTGGCGAACCTTTTAAAGCAGACTGATAATGTTCCGCATGTCTTACCCTGGCATTATTCCAATCGGCTAGATGAGGGAGTTTTACACGGCAGATAAGTGCTTGGATTTCATCCAGTCTGCCATTCAAACCGATCATATCGTGGTGATATCTCTTCTCAGAACCATGATCGCGGATCATTCGACAGCGGCGGGCGATCTCATCATCGTTGGTGGTAATGAACCCTCCCTCGCCGTAGGCGCCCAGGTTCTTGGAAAAATAAAAGGAGAATGCAGCGGAATCACCTAAACTGCCAGCTTTATTGCCGCGAGAAGATGAACCATGTGCCTGACATGCATCTTCAATGATTCGCAATTTGTGTCTTTTTGCAATTTCCAGCAGAGAAGACATATCCACCATTTGCCCATATAAATGAACAGGCAGAATAGCTTTGGTGCGGTGGGTGATTTTTTCCTCCACCTGGTCAATATCCATCAGGTATGTATCAGGGTCAATATCCACAAACACCGGTTTGGCGCCAACCAATAGGATTGCTTCTACAGATGCAATGAAAGTGTGCGAAACAGTGATCACTTCATCGCCCAGGCCAATATCCATTGCGCGCATGATGATCTGGAGCGCTGCAGTGCCATCACTGACTCCGATTCCGTGCTTTGCCCCACAAAATTCAGAGAATTCTGTCTCCAACGCACGTACGTTTTCCCCCAGAAATAGCTGCATACCATCCAGTACACCGGCGATTCCTGAAAGGATCTCTTCTTTATATGGTGCATATTGTTTCTTAAGGTCTACAAATTGGATGGGTGACATGGCACAATCCTTTCTTATTCATTGTTTTTTGGAATTATTTTATTTATGTAGAGCGAATTACTTTTGCTGGAACGCCGGCAACAACCATTTTTGGCGGCACATCCTTTGTTACGACACATCCGGCACCAACTATCGCTCCCTCTCCGATTGTCACACCGCAGAGGATGGTGGCATTGCTGCCGATGGACGCGCCGTTTTTTATTAAGGTGGGAACTACACCCCAATCAGCTTCAGTTTGAGGCTTGCCATCCAAAGTAGAAGCACGGGGATATTTGTCGTTAATGAACATCACACCGTGACCAATAAACACATCATCTTCAATGGTCACGCCCTCACAGATAAAACTATGGCTGGAAACTTTGACTCGTTTTCCGATGCGGGCGCCTTTTTGGATTTCCACAAAAGCTCCAACCCGGCTGTCATCCCCAATCTCACAACCGTACAAGTTCACAAAAGCATAGATGCGGACATTTTCTCCTAATTTCACATCCGCTGATATTCGGGAATATTCTGCGCTTACCATTCTAAATATTCCTTATGACCGGAATTAGTAAGTGAGCTTTGTGCGGCTTCAAGGATTCTAACAACCCGCAATCCTTCTTCCCCGTTGGTATTGGGTTGCTTCTTTTGCTGGATACATTCAATAAAATGCTGGCACTCCTGTTTTAATGGCTCTGACATTTTGATGTTTGGAATGGTAATATCACCGTATCGGTATGAAAAGGAGAATTCTTCCAGTTCAGCAGTGCCTTTCGGAATGGAGTTTACACCCTTATCGTAGATGCGCACCTTTTCCTGTGCTTCAATGTCGTTATAGACCACCATCTTCTTTGAACCAACAATGGTTACGCGACGAACTTTACAAGGATCCAGCCAGCTTACATGCACATGTGCCAAAATATCTTTTGGAAACTCTAAATTCACATAAACAACGTCATGAATATCTTTTAATACACTGGTGGAGCCATGGGAACTAATTGCTGTCGGGTTCTGGCGTAACAAGAAAAGCAGGATAGAAATATCGTGAGGGGCAAGATCCCATAAGACATTCAGACCTCGCTGAAACAAGCCTAAATTTAACCTGGCAGTGTCGATATATAGAATATCCCCAAGTTCACCGCTATCCATTAAATCCCTGATTGCATGAACGGCAGAATTATATTCAAATGTATGTCCCACCATCAATATCAGGTCGCGTTCTTCAGCAATGTTGCATAGATTTCTGGCATTTTCACTCTTGAGAGCTAATGGCTTTTCGACCAGTACATTCATGCCATGTTTCAGACAGTTAGCTGCAATAGCGTGGTGTGTTGGTGGTGGTGTTGCGACAACAACAGCATGAATGCCCATGTTGAACATCTCTTCATAATTCTGGGTTGTATAGATCGTGTTGTATGCAGATTTGATCTTATTCAGGCGTTCCTGTTTCAAATCTGATACGGCAACCACGTTGACCCCTGGTAAATCAAAAAAATTCCGAACAAGGTTTGGCCCCCAGTAACCACATCCTATTACACCTACGTTGATATCTTCCATTTTTCCTCCTTTGCTGAAATCAGTGTGCACCCCTTGCTTTTAAGATTGTCAGCGGTGTCTTTATGATAATAATTACATCTCTTATTAATGATTGATCCTCGATATATTTCAGATCGTATTTTACTTGTTCGTCAAAGCTGGTCAAACATCTGGCTGATACTTGCTGTAAGCCGGTAATACCAGGTTTGGCCTGTAATCTGCCTAATTGCCAGGGTTGGTATACATCCACCTCATAAGGGATGGCTGGTCTTGGGCCAACAATACTCATTTCACCCCTGATTACATTTATAAATTGCGGCAATTCATCCAGGCTAAATTTTCGCAAATACTTGCCTACTCTCGTAATCCGCGGGTCATTGACCAACTTTCGAACTGTTGTCTTGCTATGCTGGATCTCCTCCATTTTTTGTTCGTCATTCGCAATTAATGCTTGAACATAAGCTTTGTGAATGGAAGGGTCGTTGCCTTGGAACATTGTGCGGAACTTGTAAAATTGAAAATCCTCTCTCACCCAGCATAGACCTTCTTCTCTTATTGCGCGTTTTGCTCCAACCCTGGTCTGTACATAAAAGATTGGGCCGGGTGAATCTAACTTGATAAGGATGGCGATAACCAAAAATAATGGGGAGGTTAAAATTAATAGTATTCCGGACAAAACTCCACCCAGCAGTTCTTTTGCAAAGTAATAAAGCTTTCGGCTTTCGACATTCACTCCACATAACTCCCTGGTTTTAGGAATGTCTGCTGTTGGATATGTACCTGCTTTCATGGCAACCACCTTTCCTAAACCGAAAACACCCTCCCTGTTTCTTGAATTTATTTTTCCATATCGCGTGGAATGCCTCTTGCTGCTGCTTCTTTCCGCGATTGATAATATTTGTAGCCGTAGTCTGCCTGTTCTGATCGATTAATGATGTAACCCATTGTGGTGACGTTAAGCTCTTCGAGCTGTTTTTGGGCTTCATTCAAGGTTTTTTGCCTTGTCAGGTTGCGACGAACTACCATGATCACTGAATCCACTTCTGTGGCAAGGTCGGCAACATCTGCAACGGAGAGTATCGCAGGCGAGTTGATCAGTACTATGTCTCCGAAGCTGGAAAGGTCACTGATAAGACCATGAATTTTCGAACGTTGACTTAGAAAATCGTAGCCATTCAACATCGGCCCGCTGGTCAACACCTTCAATCCTTCGAATGGTGTAGTTTGCAAAGCATCCATGATAATTGCCTGTCCGGAAAGTACATTACTCAAACCAACCTGGTTTGGCAGGTTGAACAACTGATGGATGCGGGATACGTTAATATCACCATCCACCAACACCACTTTCTTGCCAGCTTGCACGAGGGTGATCGCTAGATTCGAAATGATGGTAGATTTTCCATCTTCCGGTTCAGGAGAAGTGATCATAACCACCCTGTGATTCAATGTCTGTACGTTATATAGAAATGATGCGCGCAGTCGCCTGTATGCCTCGCCGTAAGGACTGTACCCATCCAGTGGCAGGAATGTTTTATCTGGATCTGTACTGGGAATTTTTACCAATGCTGGCTGACCAATAAATTGCTCAATTTCCTCACTAGAGTGAAGGGTTTCGTCAAAACGATCAAAAATGAAAGCCAACCCAAGCCCAGCCATTGCGCTCAAGATTAACCCAAGTCCAAAGTTGATCAGTAAATTTGGACGAATTGCTTTTGTTGGCAGTTGGGCTGTTTCAACCAGTGAGATTGTGTTGGCGCGGATAGCATCCCGCAGACGGGTGTCCTCATATTGAGCGAGCAGTGTTGAATATGTCTGTTCTTTTAGGTTTAGCGACTGGAGGGAACCAGCGATAGCTTCAGTATCAGATGGCGAGTTCCGTATCAACTCATCATAAGCTCCCCGTTCTTCGTTTAATTCCTGCTCCAGTTGGGTAAGTTGTTCGGCAAGGATTAGTTTGGGGTCTTTTCCGCCACCTGAATACAACGACTTGCTCTGCTCAATCAAGATTTCTGCCAGCGTGTTGGCAGCCGCCTGGGCTGTCGCCGGATTTGGATCCTCAACAATGATATTGATCAATTCTGTATTAGGAACGATTTCCACCCGAACAACAGGGACTTCACTAAGGTTCAACCTTTTTATCAGATCATCCAAAACCAAACGGCTGTTGGCGATTTTGACATATGTATTGACCAACCTGTCTGCATAAATGTAATCTGTATAAGAAATAGATCCACTGGAAGCAGTCGCAATTCGTATGACTGCATTTGCAGAATATATCCTTGTTGTAATCAATGAACCAACGGCAACGATAACCAAAGTAACAACGACCGTGAGAATGACTACCCATTTCTTGCGCCATATAACACGAATATACCCCTGTAAGTCCATATCAAAAGCCTCCCTTAGTGATTCTTAGGATAATAATTGCAAAGAAAATATAATTTATACGTTGGGCTGTTTTGAGTAAATGTTGTAACAACCGTTTTTCGATGTAGTCCGGTGGACTCGTATTATACAGAGGAGTCCGTTTGTATTTCAATAGCTAATTATTAAGGTTTTGTTACGAGATAGCAAACAGTTGTATCAGGTATGGATGACATTACTGTGCACAAACTGGAAATTCATATATAATAAGTCAATCGCGGGCGTCGCCAAGTGGTAAGGCATCAGCCTTCCAAGCTGATATTCGCCAGTTCGAATCTGGTCGCCCGCTCAAACAATAACCAGCCGAAAGGTTGGTTTTATATTCCCCGGCACCATCGAGGTGTGTTTCGAGACTGGCTGTCTGCTCAAACAATAACCAGCCGAAAGGTTGGTTTTATATTCCCCGGCACCATCGAGGTGTGTTTCGAGACTGGTTGTCTGCTCAAACAATAACCAGCCGAAAGGTTGGTTTTATATTCCCCGGCACCATCGAGGTGAGTTTCGAATCTGGTCGCCCGCTCAAACAATAACCAGCCGAAAGGTTGGTTTTATTTTCCCCGGCCCTGTCGAGGTATGTTTCGAGACTGGCGTCCCGCTCAGACAAGGATTAGATAAATTGTTGCATTAAAAAAAGATTAGCATATGGAAAATCGGACAAATTCATCTGATTAATACCTTGCATATTTATAGTATCCATGCGAAAATTGGGGCGTGGATAAGAGCGATCTTATCTGCATTTCACACCCGATGCCCCCCTCATCGGGTGTGTTTTTTATTAATTCCGTATAAGGTTTTGTTTAGGAAAATCAGTAAATGGTTAGGTAAAGGATACAAATTTTATAAAAAAACTCCGTAAAAATTAAGTTTTCCCGCCCATATACCATTTCAGTGATTTCGTTTTGTTCTATAATTTCAACCGCAATGATTGTTTTGTCGCCATACTTGTTGGTTTGATAACCACAGACAATTTTGGAGTGCGTCAGCTAACATGGAAATGTTTTCTGTTTTAGACCGGTCAAACAGTAAATATGACGATACAGTCGATTTTTGAAATTAGACAACCATATCATATCGAAGCAATTTGGCAGCATTGGTATGGCCTCAAAAAATCAAACCCATACTCTTCCGTTTTCTCGGAGTTTGATCTCATTGTGGATAATCATCCAACCAGAAACTTCAGGATCAAACCCATAATACTTGTACTTCAGAGTGTTCCGTGATTGCATGGTTATTTTGAATTTATTCTATACTTAATGTTGTTTGTTTTATCGAACCTGCCTGATTGGTGTAAAATTGCGGGGTTCCAGCGGGAGGTTTAATGGAGGGATATTATGGTGTCATGCCGAAATAGGAAAAATCATCCATTGTTGATTATTGTCCTGCTGTTATGTGTGTTGATCAGCACAATAAGTTGTGGAAACGCTGGATCTGGGATGTCTCAGCGGGAAGCTGAGCTCAACCCGGAAGATGCCACAAGAAATGCAGAACATGCGATTGCAGCTATGATTGCAGCCACATTAGGTGCAAAACCTCCGGTGATTAAACCAACGGATATTAATGAGTACCTTTCACCAAACAGTGCGCAGGAATATGCTTTTCAGACGGGAACACATTGTATCGATGCGCCGGGAAGTGACCCTTGCCATGCAGAGTTATGTAACGCCCCGCATGATTCTTACAGTTTTTCTATGGATATAAGCAGCGAACTATTTGGAAAGAAAAATCCGAATGATTATAGCTGCTCGGCAGATTTTCGCCTGACTAATAATTCCGGGGTGGAATTAATGGTTTTTTACCATGTGACGGGAACTGAACAAACAACCTGGGTGAACCAAAACCTACCGGTGGATGATTTGATTAATGAAAAAGTCATTAATTTCTACACCCGCAAGGATGGCAAGGTGATGCAACAATCCCTGCCCGAGCTGTTGGTGGTTTATGACAACCCTCACTGTGCATGGATTACCGGGGACGATCCAAAAATTGGTGAGTATATTATCGATGTAATGAATCCATGTGATGGAAAATAAGGTAATATTATTTTGAGGGTGGGTGAGGCTGAAGAAGGGCGTGGATGCTCTCCTTTTTCCAATTCAGGTCAAGTGCCAAGCACTTCATGCTCATATTATCAAGAGATCGGATTTGATGCTCATCATGCAATGCACACTTCGGTGTGGATTACTTTTTCATCCCCATAATAGCCGGTAAAGCTTCGTAAAAGTTGTAGATCGAATCAAACTCTCCAAATCGCAGGTGCTTGAAAGCCTTGGCAAATGGATAGATGCCGGTTTTTGGATTGATCCTCACCAACAGCGAGGCATTGTGTGGATCGCTGGCATTATCAATGTGCCATTGTCCGCCATATCCATGGATAAGACATTGACCAAAATACGCTCCGATTTGTGCAGCGATGATCTCCATTTCTTCTGGTCGAATCCTGGTGCGGTTGATTTCGATCCAGGCATCAGCCCATTCCAACGATTCCTCGTCATAGAAAAGGTCCTTACCCGTTTCCGAGCGGATGCGGGAAATAAATTGCTGCGATAAACCGATAAGTTGTTCTTCCATAGTCCAGTAATTATAGCGGAAAAGCGAAGCTGAGGTTTGATAAATAACATTCGAAGTATCAAATATAACGGTGATCAAGGTTTGACAACTATCTATTATTTACTATGAAGAATGAGTTATATACACATAACGAGATAATTCTTTTCTATACCTTATTCACCAATGTTCCAGAGTTATTTATCCTTCACCAAAGATGGGATGGATTCTATTGACTTCATCATCCATATAATTGCTAAAGTCAAAAAGCCGATTTATTCAATATAGTGCTCTATACCTCCATGGATGCATCTCAGCTCCAAATGACTTTTCAGGTTGTCCTGAATAATAACAACGATTACAATAATTCTCATGCTTCAGCAATCGAAAAGAGTCATATTTACATCTTGCGCAGTCTTACTCTTGACAGCCTGTCTACTTTGCATTATTTCCAGCCTGGGTGGTGGTTTATTTCTTGCCGTCACGTTTGCAGAAGACCAGCTCCTGGCAATCCCTACTTCCACCCCGTACCCGATTCACCAACTTTCTCCAACGGATAATAAATCCAATTTCCCTGAAGAAATTTCAGAAAAAATGGATGAAATCCAGGTGCAGATTATCCAGGTGCGGAACCTAGAACCTGACCAATCATTGAAGCGAGAGCTATTATCCGCAGACCAACTTCGAGAAAAAGTCCGGACAGATTTTCTGGCAGATTACTCCAGCGAAGAAGCCATCCAGGATGCCAAGATATTAAATATCATTGGCCTGTTGGATCCAGGATTTGATCTTATCGGATTTTACAATGACCTGTATTCAGAACAGATCGCTGGTTATTACGATAACTCATTAAAGGTGATGTATGTTGTCAAAGGAAGCAGTTTTGGTGGATTGGAGAGCAGTACATTTGGACACGAGTATGTTCATGCCTTGCAGGATCAGAACTATGACATCAAAGATGGTTTGAAATTCAGCGAAGAAGATTGTGAAAATAACACAGAACGATGTTTCGGAATTCAGGCATTAATTGAAGGTGATGCCACAGTCACAGAGCAACAATGGCTGACTTCTTTTGCAAGTAAGCAAGACAGACTGGAGATTCTGGAATTCTACAAACAATTCCAAAGTCCGGTGTATGATGCTGCCCCTGAATACATGCAGTTGGATTTTCTCTTCCCATACCAGTATGGTGCAGAATTTGTGTATACACTGTTTGATCAAGGCGGCTGGCATGCAGTGGACTTAGCCTATCTCAATCCGCCTCTTTCCTCTGAACAGATCATGCATCCAGACCGCTACCCACATGACATTCCCATCTTTGTTACTATTAAGAATAATCAGCCTGACCTGGGTTCTGAATGGGAGGTACTAGATACGGGAGAGTTGGGTGAATGGTATACCTATCTTGTACTTGCGCATGGGTATTTAGGTAATGTGAGATTATCGGATGGAGAGGCGAGAATTGCTGCCAAAGGTTGGGGCGGAGACCAGTACGTGGTATATCAAAACACCAATAACCATTCATTAATTTATACACAAAAATATATTTTTGATACAGCCCCCGATGCTACTGAGTTCTTTAATGCATTAACCAATTATGGCGATCGGAGATGGGTCGCATCAATTCAATCTCTGGAGATTCGTAAAGTATGGAGCAGCGAGTTTGAATCCGCGGCTATCTCCCTGGATGGGGACACAGTAACCTGGGTGATCGCACCCGATCTCTCATTATTAAATACAATCATACAGTTTGGTAGCAGGGAAGATTTTCGAGGAATGTTGCATGGCAATTGACATTGATCGCGTAAAACTCTTATGCTTTGATGTAGATGGCACCATTAGTGATACAGATGATGTGATGGTAAACAAACTCTATCGTTGGATTTCATTTGTTACCAGTGTTTATCCTTCAATTGATACATACAATATTGCGCGCAGAGTGATCTTAGGACTTGAGACTCCTGCGAACCTTGTATTCAGCATTCCAGACCGATTGGGGCTAGATGATGAGATCGCATGGGTTATCAACCGGTTTAACCGGTTGGGTCTGGGAAAACGTAAGCCACCATTCTGGCTTATCAGTGGTATCCTGTCCATGTTGGATTTGGTGTCACAAAGATATCCGATGGTTATCATCTCGGCCAGAGACAAAAATGGCACCACGGCATTTTTGGATTATTTCAACCTGACGCCAAGGTTCCAAGCTGTCATCACAGCGCAAACATGCGCCCATACAAAACCCTACCCGGATCCGATATTTCATGCCGCAGCTCTTGCGGGAGTAAGACCTGATGAGTGCCTGATGATTGGGGACACGACTGTAGATATTTTATCCGCCCGAAAAGCAGGCGCCCAAAGCATCGGTGTGTTATGCGGATTTGGTGTTGAAACTGAACTTCGGAAGGCCGGTGCAGATTTGATCCTGGAGCATACGGCTATGGTTAGCGATGTTCTACTTCAGGCGGCGGAATAGAGGTTAAGTTATAATTTATTATTCATGAAAAACAAACTGAAGTCCATCTGCGTCTATTGTGGTTCATCCGATGACGTCATGCCAGTATATTATCAGGCTGCCAATAAATTGGGTGCTCTGCTGGCGAAATCTAAAATTCGATTAATTTATGGTGGAGGTAAGACTGGTTTGATGGGGGAACTGGCAAACTCCGTTCTCCACCATGGGGGGGAGGTGACTGGTGTTGTTCCAGAAAACCTCAACCGACCTCAGCTTATCCACTCCGGATTGACAAGTATCGAGATCACGCCAGATATTCAGAGTCGACAATTTAGAATGTTAAATCTGGCAGATGCGCTGATTGCATTACCTGGTGGTTTTGGCACCCTCTACGAATTGTTCGAATCATTGACATGGGCTCAAATCGGGGTGCATCATAAACCTATTGGAATATTAAATATTAATGGTTATTACGAACCTTTTCTTGTGATGGTCGAACATGCAAAAACCCAGGGCTTCATTTATCCTGAGCACCTGAAATTAATTATCAATGCAGAGACTGCTGAGGCGGTGTTATCAGCGATTGACAGCTATTTCCCCCCCGAATCACTCTCCCGTTGGGTTGACCGCAATTAATCTTTTCTTTCGAAAAAATTCCTGGTAGGTGACCTAACCAGGAATTTATTGTTATGTTTTGATAGAGCAGTTATACCTTTAATTCCTTAAATTCGCGATTGGTAAGCAACCAAAGGATCACTAAAAGGAAACCACCCAATAAAAAAGGATAAGCGGGGCCTAGCGCTTGAAATATTCCGCCACCGATGACGGGGGCGAAGGCATTTGCTCCAGATAGCATAGCAGCAGAAATTCCAAGAATCCCGCCTACCTCGCCGGGTTTGACAGTGCGTGTCAACATACTGTTGATCGATGGTTGCAAGACGCCTCCGCCAACTGCCGCAGGAATCATCGCCACCATCAACCAGATGATTCCCAGCCAACCAGGGTTACTATCCTCGGGAAGAGTTACATTCAAGTTCTGGGTCGGTGGAGTCTCACCGGGCATTGTTCGGCTTCCGCTCAATTCCTGCTCGAGAGCGGCTTTTGAGTACCATGGAACGGTTTGATTCGGTGTCAATCCGGAAATAACAAGTCCTAGAGCCAGGACAATGAGTCCCATCCGGATCAACCATTTGTCTCCGAATTTGCGACTCCACTTGCCGATAAAGTATCCCTGCACCATCACGACGATGATCCCGACAAAAACGAAGAGGATGGAATTGCCGCTTGCGTCCAGTCCAAGGCGATTGAGGGTGAATAACGACAGCAATTGTTCAAACCCACCAAAGGCAAGTTGGTAAAAGAACATCAAGATCAATAAAAAACCAATGATCGGCTTTCGTAATGCATTGATCATGGATTTGAAGGAGATCTCAGCCTTTTGCGATTTTCCGCGTTGATCTTCGGGTAAGGTTTCCTTCAGGAAAAAAATAGTCGCCAGGATGGACAATAGCGAAAATCCGGCCGCAACGAAGGCGGGAACATGATAATTGTTGCCGCTGGCGGCGAGGGAGAGAAAGGCAATCACCGGTCCAATAATAAAACCGATCCCAAATGCAGCGCCAAGTAATCCCAGACCTTGGGTTCGTGTTTTTTCGGTGGTACTGTCGCTGATTACTGCCTGGGCAGTGGAGATGTTCGCACCTGAAATGCCATCGATGATGCGACTGATGAATAACAGCCATAATGAGTTCGCCAATCCAAGAACCAGAAATCCAAGCAATGTGCCTATTTGGCTTATGATGAGGATCGGTTTTCGTCCGTAGCGATCTGACAGTCTGCCCAGGATCGGAGAACCCACAAACTGCATGACCGGGTAAGCCGCTCCGACCAGGCCAATGATGGCAGGCGAAGCGCCAAAGCTGACAGCATAAAGAGGCAGCAACGGAATGATGATTGTCAGTCCTAATAAGTCGATCAAAATAATAATAAAAACGGGTAAAACCTTTCTGTAATCCAGCTTTTCTTCATTCTCTGCATTTTCCAAATCAACTTTTTCGACCATTTGTTACTCCCTGTTCTGTTGAATACGTAAAATAATTTGCTCAAACCACTGAATTTCCCATTCAGTAAATTTTTCCCTGTGTTCCACCACCCATTTTGGTTTCCCCTTATGATGTGGGATAGCCTTGATTTTGTCCAATTCAACCTCAAGCAGCCGTTTTCGTTCAAGTAATAATTCGATAGATTCTGCACGTGGAAGGTCGTCTATGAAACTGATGGCGTAATCGCCCTGAAAGTCAATTTTGGATGGTGTTTTCAGGGTTTCCCGCAGCAATTTGTAATAAGCATCCTTACCTTGCGGGGTGATTTCATATACTTTACGTGTAGGGCGCTTTCCATCCTTGATTTTCGTTAAATCCACCCAGCCGTTTTTTTCCATCTTATCGAGAAGAAAATAGACTGTCGGCCGCTTGAGGCTAGCGCAAACTGACATCACTTTTTTTACTCTATCCATTACCTGATAGCCGTGCATCGGATGATTTTTCAAGAGGCCAAGAATCAATAGCTCATTATTCATTTAACTTCCTTATAGTCAACACTGACTATAATAAGGCGGAATTACTCTTATTGCTAATGGTTTGTACAAACTTTGACCACCTTGTTTGCTGGAGAATTATTTTTGAAAAATTTAGCAATTATTTATGCTATATTACGACTTGACTCTCCTATTTTTATTAATTAATGCTATTATTAACCCTATGGGAACGAATCGTGATCGAATTTTGATTGTTGAGAATGATGCTGATATTTGCGATCTGATCGGCAGACAGGCTTTGCAATCCATGGGCTACCAGGTGCAAACTGCCGGTGATGCCCAATCTGCCATCGCCAAAGCAATCCAGTTTGTACCGGACATCATGATCGTGGATCTCAACTTGCCAAGCCTGAGCGGCAAGGATCTCATGGTAGCCCTTTCCTCGCAGGGGATTGCCACCCCCATTATTGCTTTAACCAAGAAAGGCGGGGAAGAAGACCTCGTCCAATCATTCAGGTTAGGTGCAACTGATTTCCTGTTGTGGCCTGTGAGGGAAGCCGAAGTTGTGGCGGTGGTCGAACGAGTACTGAAGCAGGTGCATGACCGTCGCGAACGCGAAAGACTGGATAATCAATTGCAGCAGACCAATCTGGAGCTGCAAAATCGGGTGCGCGAATTAACCACCATTTTTTCAATTGGCAAAGCGGTTACCTCCGTGACTGATCAAAGCATGCTGTTTGATAAAATTGTGGATGGCGCTCTCAAAGTTTCCAATGGCGACCTGGGGTGGTTCCTGGTAAGGGATGAAGGTGAGAAATCCTTTATTCTTTCAGCCCATCAAAACCTGCCTACTGCCTTACATAGCAAATTGAATCACCCCTGGGATGATGGCATTTCATCCCTGGTTGCCATGAGTGGTGAAACCCTCGCCATACATGGCGAACCTCTCAAACGTTTTAAAGTAAACGATTTGGGGCAATCTGCACTGATTGCACCGATAAAAGTTCAGAAACAGGTCATCGCCCTGTTGGTCATCGTGCGCCGAGCGCCACGGCCATTTAATGGGAGTGAACAGAAACTTGTGGAAGCTGTTGCGGATTACGCATCCATCTCTTTGGTAAACGCCAGATTATTCAGAGCGCTGGAAGAGCGGGCGCGTTATATGCAGCGGGCCGCAGAAAGCGCCCAGGCAGGCGAAAAGTCTAAAAATGATTTTATTAAGAATGCCGGCAAAGAATTGACATCTCCTTTGGAAGAGGCAAATGAATCACTGGACCAATTATCTGAAGAGCTGGCTGGTTCGCTTCCAAAGGACCAACTTGCCTTACTAGAGACTGCTCGAATGAATCTTGCGCAAGTCGTGGCTCAAATAGATAAAGTGATGAAAGTACCGACAAACCAGCTTCCCAACCAGATGAAAGCGATCAATATAGTTTCCCTGGGAGTGCAAGCTATTGAAAAATTCAAACAGGCAGCTGAAGAAGACGACATCATCCTCACTTCAGATTTCTCGAACGATGAGATTTTTGCATATGCCGATCCACAGCAAGTTGCACAGGTTTTTGACAAGTTATTGACAACCGCTCTTCGGCAAAGTTCCCATGGTGGCCATGTGTCACTCCGAGTTGAAAAAATGATAGACGGTCAAGTCCATGGTTTTATAAAGAATACAACTACGGAGATCGAAACGAATCAATTACCCCCCCTCGGAGAACAGTCTAAAAAGGAATCACCCCCTTCGCGGCGATCAGAAAACAACGCACAATCCATTGCTCAAGTCAAAGAACTCGTATCCGCCCACGGTGGTAAAGTTTGGGTAGAATCCAGTCACGGACAGGGTTCTGTGTTCCACTTCACACTCCTTCCTCCAGCCTAAATTAGATTGGGATAAGATAAACGGGGATCTAAATCATGCCAGAAAACAGCAAAGAATCAATATTCGTGATCATTTCTGACAACCAGGCTAATTATCTGCTGGAGAGAGTATTACGCTCGGCTGGTTATAATGTGACTTCAGCCAAGGACAAAACCTCCGCAGAGAAGATCCTTGAAACTCACCAGCCATCCCTTGTTGTCCTTGGTGAAAAATTGACTGACGGCAACGGGCTTGAATTGGCTCGTAATCTCATTCGACGCTTTCCTGCATTACCTGTCTTACTATTTGTAAATACTGATTCCCCCGATCTATTAAAAGAAGCTCTACGTTCCGGTGTGATGGATTACCTCTGCCTCCCGCTTCACACAGAGGATATCCTGCAGGCTGTCCAGCGTAGTATTCGCCAGGCCAGATTCCGGAAAGATTGGGTAATACTCGAATCCAAGCGGGCTACTGCCAGCCTGCAGCGCAGGATGGACGAAATAGAAACCCTTGCCCAACTTGGCAGGTCAATCACAGCGTCCCTAAATTTGGATTACGTCCTAGCTTCCGTTGTAGATGCTGCTGTCGACCTTACCGGTGCAGAAGAAGGCAGTCTGTTATTAATGGACGAAGGCACAGGGGAGTTGTATATGCGCGCCTCGAGGAACTTCCAGGAGGAGTTTGTCCGCACATTCCGACTGCCAATCCATGACACTCTTGCCGGAAGTGTTGTCCGAACTGGTCAATCTGTTCTCCTCGATGAACAGACCCCTCAAAAAATTAAAACTTCCTACCTTGTCCATTCGTTAATTTATGTACCGCTGCAAAGTAGGGGACAAATCGTAGGTGTCCTTGGGGTGGATAACCGCCATAACCGAACAGCATTTACCGACCAACATGTCAAACTCGTTGCAACCGTTGCTGATTACGCTGTTATAGCCATTGAGAATGCTCACCTTTATTCCAATGCTACTTCAGACCGCAACAAATTGGAAACCATACTAACCAATATTCACGATGGAGTCATCGTTCTGGATCCTGACCAGCGCATGATGCTGGTCAACCAGACAGCGCGGACAGCTTTCAAACTTGGCGACAACAACCTCACAGGTAAATTATTCTCAGATGTGATCCACAAGACAGAATTGGTGGAATTGTTGAAATCCCCTGGCAGCGAACATTATCCGAATCAGTGCGAAATCGAACTGGATGACGGCAGGGTATTATCCGCACAGCTCACTCCTATTACAGAAGTTGGCATTGCCATCACCTTCCACGATATCACTTATCATAAAAAACTGGATCGACTGAAAAGCGATTTCGTCAGCACCATATCACATGACTTGCGTTCACCTCTGACAGCCATCCTGGGATATATCGAACTGCTTGACCGCGCCGGCCCCGTCAACGATTTGCAGAGGGATTTTATCAATAGAGTGCAGGCCAGTGTCCACAGTATTACCTCACTCGTGAACGATCTTTTGAATCTCGGCCGCATAGAAAGTGGATTCGACACTCGCAAAGAGACCATCTCTCTTGCAGAGATCATTAATGCATCGCTGGCTGCAGCAAATGATAGGATCAGTAAAGGAGGGCTTCAGCTCTCCACGAACATGCCAGAAAGCTTCCCGGCGCTCTTCGGAAATCCCATTCAGATCAGGCAAATGGTGGATAACCTGCTAGATAATGCCATTCGATATACTCCTGAAGGCGGCAAAATTAAGGTAGGTACTCAGGTGGATGGGACCCAGATGATCTTACAGATATCAGACAGTGGCAGTGGGATTCCCGCCCTGGATATGCCGTATATTTTTGACAAGTTCTATCGCGCCAGTAACTCTTCAGCGGAAATACCTGGTTCCGGGCTTGGATTATCCATTGTAAAATCCATTATTGAGACACATCAGGGTAGAATTTGGGTTGACTCGACATTGGACAAAGGTACGAATGTAACCGTAGTACTGCCAATCGCTGAGGGCTCAGAAACGTAAATAATTTTGGTTAACGCAAAAATCGGCAGGGAATGTTCCCTGCCGATTTTTCTATTCCTAATGATTACCGTTTATTTTGTCCGTTACCGCCCTGATTTGTAGGTTCTTCAGGCTGCCAGGTTGGTGTGCCAGTTTGCCAGCCCTGTCCATTACCGCCAGATCCACTTCCGCCACCAGGACCTTGTGGTTCACCAGGTGATTCATTTCCGCCCTGGTTTTCTGGTTGTCCGAATTGATTCTGATCGCCTTGTGGGGTGCCGACTCCTTCAGGCTGCTGGGTCTGTTTTCGAATTTGATCCTGTTGCTTTATCTGTTCTTGTAACTTCTCTTGCTCATCAACTTGTTCCTGAAGCCTTTGGCGAAGCTGCTCCTGGGTCATTTGAGGATCATTCAGGTAAGAATCTACTAACTGTATATGTTTTTGCAGCATTGTGCGGGTTTGCAGGACATTGGCTTCGTCCGACCCCATTTGCATATTCTGAAAAAGCTGTTCCTGGGTTTGCATCTGGGTCTTTATCATCTCCATCACCTTCAAGGCATCTTCCAACGGCAACCCTGAGGCTAATTCGATAGTCATATTTACCTGGTTTCGGATTCGGTTCATCAATCCTGCACCTGGAAGTTTGTCTTCGTTGACTATATCATGCAATTCCAACGTGCGCCTATTGAGGAATTCCAATTCAAGACCGATGGAATCTTCTGCATCCGTTGTCAGGCTGAGCCGTACATCTTCTGATAGCAACTTGATGGGGTATAATAATTCATCTGAGTTGCTAGACTGAGCTGCGGCTAAAGTTATACCGGTTCCGCCCAGAGCGAGAGCTAACGCTAAAACTACACTTGCTATTGTTGTAAACATGGGGGATGTCTCCTTTCGAAATATCCTGTTGATCCAATTTTGTTGCTGGTTCCATCCCTTATGACGTGATATTTCAGAATTCGATACGCTAATATTAATTTCAATAGCTTCAGATAAGAATTGTGCACGTCCTTTAATAGCATCTTCCTCATTACGTTGAGGGGTGTCCCGTAAGATTTTCAGGGAGTTTTCAATTTTTGGATCCAGTGGATCTTTCATCCAAACCTCCTCGGCTTTCAATGCCAATTAATATTTCATTCAACCGGACAAGACCGCGGTGCTGTAATGCTTTCACCGCCCCGACCGACTTTTCTAGTGAATGCGCGATGTCTGCAAATTCCCATTCCTGCAAAAACCTTAATGAAATGACCTGCCTTTGTTCCGGCGGAAGTGCATTGAGCGCGTTTCGCACTTGCTGACTCGCCATTCGTTGATCTGCTTTTTCCTGAGGCTGTTCGTGCGGATCAGCTGTGATTGTCTCGTCCAAGTGACCGTCAGGCAGATTGGGTTTACGGTAATAGTCAGTAATCCAGTTATGCGCTATCCGATAAAGATAAGCCTGCAGATGGTCTCGTGGGCCGGATTTTCCCTTCAGCGCAGTAAGGAATTTTGAAAAAGTATCGGCGACACAATCTTCAGAAAGTTTTATCTCGCCCAATAGTCGCATGGCATACCTGAACAATCCGGGGCTGTACTGGTCATAAATCTGGGCAAGAATCTCACGGTCATACTTTCTTGCACCGATAATGAGTGCTTTCTCTTCGTTTTTATTCATGACTCATTTAGTATGACGAAAATTTCTCATTTTTGATACGTTTGGTAACATTTTGTTGGTTAACATCAGGGAATTATGAATATCAATAAACGATCCTAAGTATATTAATATTTTCATAGGCTTTAAATTTCCTGGATTTACCCTTCATTATTTATTATTCAAACAAGGTAAATCTTGCGATAATTCAAACTCGAATGCGATAAGATGAATCGTCCAGAGCATTTAGTGTTTTTTCTTTAATACTTCAGTTTATCTAACTCTGCCTGCAATACGGTTTTCAAAGGTGAGAATTCCATACCAAATCCAGTGATATAGTCTTTCAAAACAATCCCGCCAGCTGGCAGGGGTTTGCCAATCACCTGTTCTATCAAAATCGGATCCAAACCCCAATCTAAGAGATCCTGGAAAGTAGTTTTTCCGCTGATCGTATTGACTGGTGGATTATGCTCATCTGTGGGTTGGTCCACCGACGCTTCAATGGATGCAGCAGGGATATCTGTAACCTCAATAACAAATTGAGTTGGCAGCGCAATCTCAGGCTGAATGGTTTCGGGTATGATCTCACTACCATACATCCTTGCTTCAAGCCATTCCCGCAGGAGAGATACTTCAAAAACCTCTGATTCCAAGTCTTTGATTGCAGTATCAGGAGATGTATCAGCCGGTAATGAAAATTGCGCCAAAAGTTCATCGACAGGTACGGCATAGACATCAGAAATTTGTTTCAGGGTCATCCAACCTTTGATCGTGTTCACATCACTTGCCGAAGGATTCACCTGCTCACCACTGGCGTTGACCTTACCAGATATAGACCATATCCCTGCTGCTTGAAATCCCCAGATGATGCCCATAAACACCAAAACAACAATAGCCCCAAAAACAACCGGATTAACTCGCATGTTTTACACCTTTTCCATTATCTATTGTATAACCAACCCGCACCTCCAAAGCGCCTTTCTGCGGACAAGCGCCTACGCATTCCAGACATGATATACAATCCACGCTCCGAATGGTTTTGGTGGTATGAATTTCGATTCCCATCGGGCAGGATTTGGTGCAAACCTGGCAGAGTGTACATGCAGCCTCTTCCCGTCTAATATGTACCGGGCTAAATTTACCGACCAGTCCGCTTATCGCGCCTAAAGGACAGGCATAGCGGCACCACGGGCGTTCGACAACCAGGGATAGAACAACTGTCAGGATCAAGACAATCAATCCGGGTGTAAAGCTAAATTCAACAATATTGATCAGGGCTGACCAGGGGTCATAATCCCGGAACACCATGTAACCAAAATACGCAGAACCTCCAACCGCCCAGATTAATACTAGATACTTTCCATACTTCAACAGGCGGTCTGCTGTTTTTAACCAGGGATTCTTTTTATTAAAATATTGGATTTTTCTTCTTAACCTTGGAATTCTTTTCTGAATTGATTTGCTGATTCCACTCACCAAATCTTGAAGAGATCCGAGAGGGCAGATCCACCCGCAGAAAGCCGACCTCAGTAACAGTGCTGTGACCATGACAGCGATAAAAATGACCACATTGGATAGGTGGGTGTGTGAGACAAATGATCCGCCAGCAGTGATGTACTTGTAAAGGGTTTCCAATCCGCCAAATGGGCAGTATGCCTCAGCTGAGGCTGTCACAATACTGCTATTTTCGCCGATAACAAGGTGGCGAATGATCGTAAACGTGATGAATAAAGCAAAACCCAACTGCACCAGGCGCCGAAGGGCCTGGTGATTACTTAATGTTCGTTTGATTTTGCTAGAAAATGGGAAATCTACCGTGTGCGTATCTTCCACTTTGGAGTTTGATCTTGTCATGCTCATTATCCTATTGAATGCAAGCTTCAAATTTGGGTAGATGATTTTCTAACGATGCTTTTTGCAGATTAGTGTACACGCGCAGAATGTCAGTATGCGTGGTCACCTTCATCAATTCTGTATAAAGGTCCGCGTCCACAATTTCAGCTTTTACGCCAACTTCGCAAGCTTCGGAAATGGAGTTAACTAACAAAGGTGTTGAAAAGCCAGAGTTAGCAGTAGCGGTGACACCATATCTATCAGCAAGCCTCAATAAAACATTGACATGCTGCTGTTCTGCTCTGGCAACTTGCAGGAATGGATAGACTTCTCCGAATTGTTCCATCACACCCTGGTACGTGTTGAGGGCTCCATATTCTTCAAGAATTGCTTCTCTCAAAGCCTCAATTTCCACGCTGGTTAGTGGGGTGGCAGTCAGTCCAACCCCCGCAGCCGGATTGCCATACCCTCCCTGGCCGCCTGGTCCGCCGCGTCCTTCCAAGCTGGATGCAGAGACCGGGGTTGCCATAAGAACTAGTGAGAATACTGTTGCAGCAATCACTGCTGCTGAAATGACCTTGCCAAATCTTATATTTTTCATCTAAAATCTCCTTGTTTTATTGATGTGTTTGAATAGTAACAGGGAGATTTGAAGGTGGGGTGAATAGATTGTGAAGAAAATGTGAAGAAAATGAGTATTGTTCTTGTATACGTCACGACCTCCATTTCCAGGAGGTTGTGACGTCAGACGCTTATCGTTCACAACTTTGGATATCAGCTATTACTATGCTGAGTGGATTCTCTTCATGAACAGTTCAACTTCGCCAATAAAGTGATCGATATCTGAATATTCGGATAATTGAATTAGTGGATGGGAATTGCCGGTGAGCATTTTGGATACCCGTTTGCCTTTCTGGTAGCCACAGATCACAGGTTTTCCATTGCACAATGCGTAGGCAATTTCATAACCTACCCCATGGGAAGGGGTGCTAATCTCTGCAACAACAGCATCGCACTCATCCAGCCAGGCGATATCACGCTTAAAAACATCCTCGGCGATAGAAACGGCTTCAATATTCAGAATGTTTTCATCGGCTAATATTTCAGTAGGGACTTCGTGCCCCCTTGCCTTTAAAGCAGACACAATATCAAAATACACATCCTGATCATACCTACCGCCGGTAATTGAGCATGAAAAATAGATATTCATGATGCTGTGTTCCCGAAATGGATTCCTGTGTCATCCATTCGTTCAATACAAACAAGTGAATGGATGGGCACATTCAGGAATGACAATGCCTGTCTTCCACCCTCGAAGGATTTTTCGATCAAGGTGCCAATACCGACGATTTCAGCGCCTGCTGCCTGAGCTAACCTAACCAACCCCATGATAGTATTCCCTGAAGCCAAAAAGTCATCGATGACGAGAACACGTTCGCCCCTGGCTAAATATTCCGGTGAAACGATCAACTCTGTCATCACACCCTTGGTGTGGGAAGGAGCTACTGTCAGGTATACTGTATCCGGCATCGTAACCGGTTTGGTCTTGCGCGCATATACAACTGGCACATGCAGGTATTTGGCGGCCATTAATGCTGGTGCTATGCCGGATATTTCTGCTGTAAGCACTCTGCTGGGTTTTACTTCGGCAAATAATTCTGCAAACTCTTTACCGCAATCTTCCATTAATGCCGGATCCACCTGATGGTTGATGAAACTATCTACTTTCAATATTCCCCTACCCAGGTAGCAACCTTCCTGAGTGATTTTTTCCTGTAATGCCAGCATGTCAGCCTCCGTTTACCGCTTTTGATTGTATGGACAATTTTACATCATACTGTTCGTAAACAACAGTTGCTTTGTGTTAGAATCTAAAAATAATACTAATGGCGCCTATCATTCTTGCTTCCGCTTCACCTCGCCGTAAAGATTTGCTAAGTCTTACGGGTTTACCATTCATCGTGCTTCCAACGTCAGTCAATGAAACGCTGAACCATGGCGAGGAGCCAAAAGAATGTGTGTTTCGTCTTGCAGAGTTAAAGGCAAATGCTGCAAAGAAGCAGGCGGACAGGTTGGGCTTTCCTTCCGGGCAGGTGATCCTCGCGGCAGATACAATTGTTGTAAATGATAATGAAATCTATGGAAAGCCGAAAGATACAAAAGATGCTCGCAGGATGCTATTTGACTTACGAGGTCATAGTCACCAGGTATTAACTGCTATTTCATTGACTGCTGTAAATATGGAAAAACACTCTACGGTTCTCTGCACAACAGAAGTACCAATGCGGAAATATTCTGACTCTGAAATGGATGAATACATATTATCAGGTGATCCACTTGATAAGGCTGGCGCTTATGCCATTCAGCATGATGGTTTCAATCCTGTGGAGAGTTTATCAGGCTGCTATGCTAGTGTTATGGGGTTACCATTGTGTCATCTGGTACGGGAACTGGAGAAATTTCAGATATATGAATTCGAAGATATTCCAGTAGCCTGCCAGGTAAAACTAGACTATAAATGTCCAATCTATGCTAATATTCTCACACGATATAAGGTCAGTTAGGAGAAAAAAATGAAATTTTGGCGAATAGCAGTGTTGCTGGTATTCATTACCACAAGCTGCAGCGCTGCCACTGGTACTACTCCTGCACAGCCTGCGCTATCAGCAACACAACCATTACCTACACCTGTAGTTCTTACAACACGCGTTCCAGACCCGGAGTCGGCTGCTAGAGTATTCCTGGATGCATGGGGAGCTGAAGACTATCCAAAAATGTACAGCCTCATAACTCCGATCAGCAAGGATGCCATTACGTTGGAAGACTTCAATAAAAAGTATGCTGATACAGCCATCAATATGTCTCTGCAGAAAATTGAATATTCCATTCTTTCAACATTGACCAACCCTACTAATTCCCAGATCGCTTTCAGGATCATCTACAAAACTGTTTTACTGGGTGATATCAGCCGCGATATAACGATGTACCTGGCACAGGAGAAAGGTTACTGGCTGGTTCAGTGGGAAGATGGCCTTATTCTCCCAGAACTGAAAGGCGGCAATCGCCTCTCACTCGATTACAAAATTCCCGCCCGTGGAAATATATATGACCGCAATGAGAAAGCTATAGCCGCTCAAACTGATGCAGTAGCGCTTGGCATTATTCCGGCTTATATCCAACCCGATTCAGAGGAATCAGTGATCACCATTCTAAATCGCCTCACAGGTATCCCTGCACCATGGATCAGGTCGCTATATTTTGGTAATGAGAACTTTTATATTAACGTTGGTGAAACCACAGGTGATATCTACAATACATATTCAGGTACCCTGGCAGAATACAGCGGGGTGGATGTTACCCCCTATAACACCCGCTTCTATTATGACGGCGGCGTAGCGCCGCAGACCATTGGATATGTTCAGCTTGTTCCTGCGGAGGAACTCGATGCTTTCCGCCGCCGGGGCTACCTTGGTGATGAGAAAGTCGGGGTATCCGGCCTTGAAAAGTGGGGGGAGGAATACCTTGCGGGTAAGCATGGTGGCAACTTGTATGTGATTGACCCACAGGGGCAAATTGTAACAAGAATGGCATCAGCTGAGCCGGCAGCATCACAATCCATTTACACGACATTGGACAAAGACCTGCAAATTGGCGCCCAAAACGCTCTGGCAGGTCTGAATGGTGCTGCCGTTGTGCTTGAACGTGATACCGGCAGAGTTCTGGCGATCGTATCATCGCCAGGTTACGATCCGAATCTTTTCGACCCAAATAATGCCAACTTCCAGTTTCTAGGAAATATGCTGTCTGACTTTCAACAACCGCTTGTAAACCGTGCAACCCAGGGGCAATACCCTCTTGGTTCTGTGTTCAAGATCATCACCATGGCGGCAGCCCTGGAAAGCAATCAGTTCACCAAAGAATCCAACTACGATTGTACCCATGAATTCACAGAGCTGCCCGGCATCACATTGTATGACTGGACATACGAAAAAGAACTCCCTCCTAGTGGAATGCTGGACTTGCCTGGAGCTTTGATGCGTTCTTGCAATCCCTGGTTTTGGCATATCGGGTTGAATCTCTATCAGGTTGGTTTAACCACCGCAGTTCCAGATATGGCCCGAGCCTTTGGACTGGGCACTGAAACCGGTATTGGGCAGATTGCGGAAGATACTGGTAACATTCCAGACGCAGCAACTGAAGGAGATGCGGTTCAACTTGCGATTGGACAGGGCGAAATGCTGGTAACCCCATTGCAGGTGGCCCACTTTATAGCTGCGATCGGTAATGGTGGAACCCTTTTCCGTCCTCAGATAATTGAGAAGATCACTCCTCCCAACGGAGACCCAACGATGGTATTCACTCCTGAAGAGCAAGGAAAACTTCCAATTTCGACAGAAAATCTCAAGATCATCCAGGATGCCATGTATTCTGTTGTTGAAAACAATCGTGGCACTGCTTACCGAACATTTGTGGGGATGGGCATTCCGATCCACGCGAAAACCGGTACCGCCCAGAGTAATCCGGGTGAAAAGCCCCATGCCTGGTTTGCCGGATATACAGATGCCCGCAATCCCGATAAACCTGATATCGCAATTGCTGTTATAGTCGAAAAACAGGGCGAAGGGTCAGAGTGGGCTGCGCCAATTTTCCGGCGCATCGTGGAACTATACTTCACGGGGCAGATCAGCCGACGCTATCCGTGGGAGTCCACTTACTATACTACCGCAACCCCAACTTTGCCGGTGACACCCACACCAGATGTTACTAATACACCCAAGAAGCGCAACTAATATATGGAACTGATAACAGGTACAGTAATACGTTTGCAATCCGGATTTTACCATGTTAACACACTGGATGGGCGGATCATCTGCCAGTTGCGAGGTAAGTTGAAGCGCAGGCGCTTTGACGGCGACATTATTGCAGTCGGTGATCAGGTGGATATATCCATCCATGCCGAGGGGGTCGGAATGGTCGAGAAAATCCATGACCGTTCCAGCTTGCTGGCCAGGCTTGCGCCAACTCCCCGCGGTGTCTACCGCCAGATCATTCTGGCAAACGTAGAACAGATCATTCTCATTTTTGCCTGCGCCAATCCCGAACCGCACCTGCGTATGTTGGATCGTTTCCTGGTCATTGCTGAAAAACAGGATATCCCGGTTGTGATTGTATTCAACAAATTGGACCTAGTTGGACTGGAAAAGGCAGAATCAAATTTTGGTTATTACAAGGAAATTGGATATAGAGTTTTGTTCACGAGCAAGTTCGAAGAAACCGGGATCGAGAATTTGAAGAAATTATTAACTGGAAAACTAAATGCTTTCACAGGCCCATCTGGAGTGGGCAAATCATCCTTGCTAAATTTGATTCAGCCGGGCCTGGGGTTGGCAGCGCGTGAAGTTAGTGAAGGAACGCGCAAAGGAAAACATACCACAGTTGTACGAGAAATGTTCAGCCTGTCGGATGGCGGTTATGTTGTGGATACACCCGGCATGAAAGCATTGGCCTTGTGGGATACTGAACCCGAGGAATTGGATGGTTACTTTCCTGAAATTGCCCCGCTGGTGGCTGCCTGCGAATATAACGATTGCTCCCATCGGGTGGAAGAAAACTGTGCTGTAAAAAGAGCTGTTTCGGACGGATCCATACACCCGGATAGATATGATTCATACCTAAGGTTACGATATGGGGATGAAGAATAAGTTCATGGAATTCCCCATCAAAAATTATGGAACGAATCAATAAAAACACCCCCTTTTTTTAAGAGGAGGTGTTTTTAAGTGTATTAGTCTTGATTATTACGCCGTCTTTTATCCCCAACAAACATCGACAGAACAAAGCTGACAACTGTGATGATGATCGCTCCAACCATGGCCGTCCAGAAACCATCGACCTGAAATTGCAGCCCAAACCATTCAGCAACAGAACTCGTGGCTAACAGCATCAATGCATTGGTAACGAACGTAAACAATCCTAAAGTGAGAAGATAAAGGCCGCATGTCAGGAATGAAAAGATCGGTTTGATGATTGCGTTCACCAGTCCAAAAATGAGAGCAACAAGCAGCACGGTTAACAGCTTATCACCGCCAATGGCAATCCCTGGAAGTAACCAGGCTGTCGCGGCAATTGCTGCCATATTTACAAGTAATCTTGCCCAAAATGATTTCATTTCAACCTCCTTCTACTTATACGCATGATACAAGAAAAAGTTTCGCTTTTCCATTTTTGATACAATGTTATAAGGATAAATTATTATTTTATTTACAGGTATTGAATAGATGCATAATTAAGGTTATAAATTAGGGAGGGAGTAAATATGACACAGTGGCCAAAAAATCCAGTCATTTATGAAATAAATACCTGGGTATGGCTGTATGAACTTAGTAAACGTTACAAACAAAAAATATCCCTGGGCAACATACCTGTTCAGGAATGGAATGATTTAAAGAAACTTGGCATTGATGCAATCTGGTTTATGGGCGTCTGGGAGAGAAGCCCTGAAGGAAAACGAATTTCCAGCGCTAATGAAATGTTGAGGGAGACATTCCAAAATGCGCTTCCAGACTATGAAGAAGAAGATAATCTCGGCTCGGCGTATTGTGTTAGGCGATATGAAGTGGATGAACGCCTGGGTGGTAAGACCGGATTGGCTGTCGCCCGGCGTGAATTATTAACCCGCAGGATGATGACCATTTTGGATTTTGTTCCAAATCACGTAGCCCGTGATCATCCCTGGGTTACTGAACATCCGGAATATTTCATACACGGTTCAGCCAAGGATCTGCTATCGGCAGATGGTTCATACTTTGAATCACGTGGCGAAGTGATAGCCTGTGGAAAAGACCCCAACTTTCCAGCCTGGCAGGATGTCGCGCAATTGAATGCGTTCCACTCCGGATACCGGGAGGCAGCGCTAAATACTTTGGATGATATTGCTCATCAATGCGACGGTGTTCGCTGCGATATGGCCATGTTATTTCTTGATCGGATCTTTGCCGGGCAGTGGCGGGGACGAACAACTACGCCCTTGAAGGAAAGTTTCTGGCAGCAAATCATTTCTTCAACTCACCACACCCAGCCAGATTTCCAATTCATTGCTGAATCCTACTGGGGCACACAACCCGAATTGGAACAAGCGGGTTTCACCATCTGCTACGATAAAGACCTTTATGACCAGCTTGTTTTTGCCAAACCACAGACCATAGAGCAATCGTTGGGGGCAGATATGATCAGGCAGGAAAACCAATTAAGGTTTATTGAAAACCATGACGAACAACGAGCAGCCAGTTTGTTTAATACATCCAAGGGAATTGCAGCGGCGATAACTCTTTCCACCATTCCTGGCGCAAAACTTTATCACCTGGGTCAGTTTGAAGGCAGGAAAGTCAAACTACCGGTGTTCCTCCGCCGGTGGATGGATGAACAAGTTGTGATCGAATGGAAAAACATCTACTCCAGGCTGGTGAGATTGGCGTCGTCGCCATTGATTAAATTGGGCGAATGGAGAATGTGCAGGCATACCGGCTGGGCGGATAATAACAGTCATGAACACCTGCTGTGCTGGAGCTGGCACAGAAACGACGAGACATTGCTGGTGATCATCAATTATTCCGAAACAAAATCTCAAGGGTTGGTCATCCTCCCCTGGAATGACATAGGTGGGTCCCGTTGGAAACTTGTGGACCTGATCAAAGGCGAAACATTCATCCGCTTAACCAAAGAACTGACTACAAATGGATTATTTGTCGATTTATCACCCTGGGATTTCCATTTGTTGTGGTTCTCGAAGAAAATCGAAGAGGAAGTAGTTTTACCAACCGAAGCAGGTTAATACGAAATGCCCTCGATAAAATAATATAGTTTCAGAATTTACCGGTCACCCACTGAATAATGATTGTTTCAATATGGAAATGATATACTATCCATATTATGACAAAGACCATCATCGTTCTGGATTTCGGATCACAATATTCCCAGTTGATCACACGCAGGGTGCGAGAGTTATCAGTTTACAGTGAATTGATTCCATGGGATGCAGAGCCCGGGAAGGCGCTTTGCTTGCAACCGGCTGGTTTCATTCTCTCCGGTGGTCCGTCCTCGGTTTATGACGTAAATGCCCCCCAAGTACCTCAATACGTGCTCGATTCAGGGATTCCAATTTTGGGCATCTGCTATGGAATGCAGGCTTTAACCCATGCCCTGGGAGGCAGAGTAGCTCCCAGTGATCAGCGTGAGTATGGCCATGCATCCATTCAGGTCGAAATGAATAATCCGATGCTGTCGAAAGGAACCCGCCAGGTATGGATGTCCCATGGGGACCGCATCGAAGAGATGCCTCCCGGATTCTCTTTAATTGCGTCTTCAGCCAACAGCCCAATCGCGGCCACCGGTGATTTGCATCGTGGCTACTATGGTGTTCAATTCCACCCCGAAGTACGTCATACCGAGGGTGGAACAGAGATACTGCAGAAGTTTATTTTGGATGTGTGTCACGCCAAAGCCGATTGGACGCCCACGTCCATTATTCAAGCCAGTATGGATGATATCAGGCAAAAGGTGGGCAACCAGAAAGTCCTCTCTGCGGTGAGCGGCGGTGTGGATTCAAGCGTTGCTACCGCACTGGTTCATAGGGCAATCGGCGACCAGCTTTTCGCAGTATTCATTGACCATGGAATGCTAAGGTTGAATGAACAAGTTCAGGTAAAAGAAGCTTTCAACAGGCATATCAACATGGATCTGGTTATCGTGGATGCTAAAGTAAGATTCCTTTCTGCCCTCAATGGTGTGACAGAGCCCGAGCACAAAAGACGGATCATTGGAGAAACGTTTATTCGGCAATTTGAAGAACAAGCCCGCAATCTTGGCTCTCCACCATTTCTTGTTCAGGGGACGATCTATCCGGATGTTGTAGAGTCCAGCGCTCCGGACAGAAACAAAGCTGACCGGATAAAGACACACCATAATGTGGGCGGCCTGCCAGATGATATGAGCTTCAAATTGGTGGAACCTTTGCGGTATCTATTCAAGGACGAAGTTAGAAAAGTAGGCGAAGCCTTGGGATTGCCTAATGAATTGGTCTGGAGGCAGCCTTTTCCCGGGCCAGGATTGGCCGTGCGCTGCCTGGGTGAACTCACCGAAACCCGACTGGATACGCTCCGTCAGGCTGATGATATATTCACCTCCGAACTTCAGGGAGCCAACTTAATCAACCTGGCCGGAAACGATGACCTTTCCGCAGCCCAGGCTTTTGCTGTTTTGCTGCCAGTCCGTTCAGTAGGCGTCATGGGAGACCAGCGCACCTACCAGGAAACCATCGTTCTGCGGGCTGTCTCGACCGATGATTTTATGACCGCTGGATGGACAAAACTACCTTACGACCTGCTTGGCAGGGTATCCAATCGTATCGTGAACGAAGTCAAGGGTGTGAACCGTGTGGTTTTTGATGTAACCAGTAAACCCCCGGCTACGATTGAATGGGAATAAGTAAAGGAGATTGAAATGGACTATGGCGAAGTATTAACCAAAGCCTGGAAGATCATTTGGAAACACAAGATCCTATGGATATTTGGCATCCTTGCCAGTTTTGCAAATGGCAGCGGGGGCAGTGGGGGCACTAATACCAGCTTTTCAGGAAATGAGACAAACTCATTCTCAAACATACCACCCGAGTGGACTGAATTCTTTACTGATGCCGGACGAGTCGTTGAAAACATGCAATGGTGGGCATGGGTTTTAATTGGCCTTGGGATTCTCCTTCTGGCAATTATCTTCGCGGCAATTGCTACAGTTGGCAAAACAGGCCTGGTTTCTGGTACGAAACGGGCTGATAAAGGCGAGGATAAACTTCATCTTAATGAGTTATTTAAAGACAGCCTTCATTATTTTTGGCGAGTGTTTTGGTTCAACGTCCTAGCTGGTCTGGCTGTATTCTTTGTAATCCTCATTATTTTTGTACCGTTGATCCTCTTAGGCATCTTTACCGCAGGAATAGGTTTATTGTGCCTGATACCATTACTCTGCCTTATCATTCCGTTTTCCTGGGCAGTTTCCATTGTCATGGAACAGACAGCCATAGCAATCATTGTTAATAATGTGTCAATAATCCAGGGTTTGAGGGATGGATGGATGGTGTGTAAGCAAAATCCCTGGCAATTGATATTGATGAGTCTGATATTGGGCATAGGCGGAGGGGTTGTGAATTTTGTAATAGCGATTCCGATGCTCCTTGCATTAATACCGATAATTATCACATTGGTATCTGGATCTCAAATAACTCTAGCCTCTGCGTCCATCTCTTTGATTCTTTGCTGTGCTTATATGCCTATCCTGTACCTGCTCAGTGGTATCGCGACTTCGTACATTCAATCTGCCTGGACACTTACCTTCCTACGATTATCAGAAGGATCGATCATTGAGAATAACCTTCCGCTGGAAATTCTCCCAGAAGAACCAGTAGTTGTGTAAATGAAAAAACTGGCACTAATCATTCTGCTTCTAATTACAATCTTTCCGGTGTCTGCTTTTGCACAGGAAGAATCGAGAGCTGTGATCTCTACCCCGGATTTGTCGAAATTTCCATATATTTCGACCACATTAAAGATCCACGCCATGGATGGCAGTTTCATCAGAGGCTTGACCAGTGATAATGTCACCATGCTTGAAGATGGTAATTCAGCCCCGGTGGTTGACTTGCAGGAAAAAAGGGTGGGGCTGCAAATTACTGTCGCGATCAACACAGCACCTTCCTTTGCCAACCGCAACACCCTTGGAATTTCACGTTATCAATACCTGGTGGAATACTTGAATTTATGGGCTGATAAACAAAAAGAGATCACGCTGGATGATCTTAGCCTGATCACAAATTCTGGTACACGACAAATTCACATGAAGGATATTCCAGCCTGGCGGAGAGCATTCATCTCATTTCAGCCAGATCTTAAAGCAACAGCACCATCAGCTGACCTGCTCGGGCAGGCGGTGGACCTGGCGCTAGGATATGCATCTAACACACCGGTGGAAAAGGCAATCCTATATATCACGCCTCTGCCGGATACTGAACTCGGAACCGTTGTTAGGGATGTGGTTGCACGGGCAAACCAGGCAAATGCACATATCTTTGTCTGGATGATCTCATCCAAGAACCAATACACTGACCCAAAGGCTGAAGAGTTACGACAGCTTGCTATTCAAACCGGTGGCCAGTTTATTGCCTTTTCGGGCACCGAAGAAATGCCCCCTATCAGTTCATTGTTAGAACCATTCAGATCGATGTATCAAATTACTTATAAATCAGCAATCAATCAGTCCGGGGAGCATAACCTGGCTGGACAGGTGAGACTCAGCCAGGAAATGGTCACATCCTTGCCCGTACCTTTCAATATCACCATTCAACCCCCAAACCCAATTTTTATTGACCTGCCCACCCAGATCATTCGCTCTACGACCGTGACGGATAATACACAGCGGGATTTTTTGACTCCGCCCAACCAACCAGTTGATATCCTGGTGGAATTCACCGATGGCCACAATCGCAGCTTGGCTTCATCAACTTTACTGGTGGATGGACAGATAGTATCCAAAAATATTAAGGAGCCGTTTGAGAGATTCTCGTGGGATTTAAGCAGATATAAAACGGATGAAAAACACATTCTCCAGGTTGAGGTTACGGATGAGCTGGGTCTTACCAATCGCAGTTCGGAGTTCCCGGTGGAAGTGGTGATCGTTCTACCGGCTATCAACCGTTGGGCGGATTTTATGGACGGTGGGGGTATATACCTTTTACTGGGTGCAATCTTCGCGGCCGGTGTGCTAAGCACTGTACTATACATAAGCTGGCGCAAGCGAGCAAAAAAAGATGTGGAACATATTTCACCCGTTTCCAGCAAAGATCCGATCACGCAGCCGGTAAAGATCAGGCAGGAAAAAGCAAAACAGAAAAAAAAGTTTGGTCGATCTGTTCAAATATCCGGCATCAAAACTGCGACACTTGTTCAGGTTAACAGGGATTCCGATACCATTCTCGGCTATGATGTTCCCCTCGGCGAGAGAAAATTCACTATCGGGTCTGACAGGCTGATCGCCGATGTTGTGATCAATGCCGAAGGTGTTGAGCCGCGCCATGCGTTGATATGGCCAGATCATCAGGGAAATTATTTTGTCTCAAACGCCATTCCTGGAGTAACCACGGTGGTGAATGAAAACCCGGTTCCAGAGGATGGAATCCTATTACAACAAGGCGACCTGATAAAAATTGGATCGATCTTATATCGGTACCAGGAATATCCTGGACGTTGACAAGCGCAAATATAGAATAAGCCTTATAATTACATCGATGCGCAGCAAAGAAACAATCCATCTCATCCAGGCGGCTGGAACACATCCAGGAATGACCGGGAAAATCAACGAGGACCGATACGGCGTAGCCAGCTATCAATTAAGTTCCTCAAACACTACGCCAGTAACTTTTGCTGTTGTATGTGACGGCATCGGTGGGCATCGATCAGGGGAAATCGCTGCTGAACTTGCAGTCAATATTATTACAGATACGGTAGCGAAGAGCTTCGGCGACCGGCCGTTGAAGACTATGCTGCTTGCAATCCAACTCGCAAATGAAGCCATTTATTCACAAGCCCAGACATCCGATGAAAAGCGCGGCATGGGCGCCACATGTGCATTGGTCTGGGTGGAAGGCAGCCGGCTATTCACCACCTCCATCGGCGATACCCGCATTTATCTCCTTCGTAATCAATTGATTAAGCAGCTCACAAAAGACCATACCTGGATCCAGGAAGCTCTGGATAATGGCACAATCACCCTGGAACAGGTAAAAGGGCATCCAAATTCGCACGTCATCCGCCGTTATCTGGGAGCGCCTGTGGTTCCCCAGGCTGACCAGCGCATGCAGCTTCGTAAAGGGGAAGAGGACTCACGCGCTGTTGCCAATCAGGGCATCAGTCTTCGGCCTGATGATATCCTTCTCATTTGTACTGACGGACTCACTGACTATCTCAAAGACGGGGAAATTTCAAAGATCACCAATCAGTCTTCTGGGAAGTTGGATCAGGCGATCGCTGAGATGATTGCGCTGGCATGCGAACGTGGCGGCCATGATAATATCACCGTTGTGGCGCTCAAAGTGCCTGACGGAAAAAAGCGAAATTTCATCGATAAGTTTATACGAATAATTAACAAGGATTAGCATAGTCATCTACCGGGATGAGGTTACCTTGACCGCATTTCCCAAGTAGAGTAGAATCGAAACGCTAAAAACCCTTGCCCCCGTAGCTCAATGGATAGAGCGCCTGCTTGCGGAGCAGTAGGTTGGGCGTTCGAGTCGCCCCGAGGGCACCTTTCCAATCTTATATTAGTTTGGCCGTCCCCGAAAGGGGATGATATTCGAGTGGGCCGAGGGCACCTTTCCAATCTAAAATTAGTTTGGCCGTCCCCGAAAGGGGATGATATTCGAGTGGGCCGAGGGCACCTTTCCAATCTGATATTAGTTTGGCCGTCCCCGAGAGGGGATGATATTCGAGTGACCCGAGGGCACCTTTCCAATCTAAAATTAGTTTGGCCGTCCCCGAAAGGGGATGATATTCGGAACGACCGAGGGCACATTTCTAACCTGATATTTAGTTTGGCCGTCCCCGAAAGGGGATGATATTCGGAACGACCGAAGGCACACATTTTGGAGCGGTTACCGCTCCATTTCTTTTATTCGAAAGAGATCATGAACGACCCGCAAATACAAATATTATTGACCAATGACGATGGCATCCAATCTCCCGGGTTATGGGCGGCAGCGGAAGCGCTCTCCTGCCTCGGTTATGTCACCGTTGCAGCTCCACGTGACCAATATTCCGGGGCTGGTCGCAGCCACCCCTCCACCACCGATGGTCGGATCACCCCGCAAAACCTGAATGTCCACGGCAAAGACTGGATGGTGTACGGCGTCAACGGTACACCGGCCCAGACGATCGTCTACGGGGTAGTGGAAATTTGTCCACGCAAACCGGACCTGGTGGTTTCGGGCATCAATTATGGTGAGAATGTCGGCTCCGGCACCACGGTTTCAGGCACGGTTGGCGCTGCTCTTGAGGCTGCCACTTTCGGCATTCCTGCCCTGGCGATATCCCTACAGACCGATACAAGCTATAACCTCTCCTATTCGCGGGATATTGATTTTACAGCATCCAAACATTTTGTCACCCTGTTTGCCCAGGTGTTATTGAAGCAAAAGATGCCATTCGATGTGGATGTGCTCAAAGTGGAGATCCCGGATTCGGCCACGAGCGCCACTCCCTGGCGGATCACAAAAGTGGCAAAAAATCCATACTACCGCTTGAACTTGACAAAACGCCAGAACTGGGAGGATCCGAACCCGATCAATTATAAGATCGGATATGACGGTGAAGACCTGGATATGGACTCTGATGTTTACGTCCTGCGTGAGGAAAAGGTTGTATCCGTCACCCCTTTGAGCATTGATATGACTTCCCGGGTGGAACGGGCAAAGCTGGATAACATTATTCGGAACCAGGTGATCGCAGAACTCAAAGCCTGCGACCCCGAGTGAACCATTTCGAGCATAAAATTATGACAGACGATCAGATTTCCAAATTCAACGCAGCCCTCACCCCGGCCGAAAAGCAGACGCTGGATGGGTTGGTCACGCCATTCAAGATATCCATGTTCCTCGATACGGTCCAATACGCGGTGGGGGAACGCAACCGGAGCGTCATCAACGTATTGCGCGAACGCCAGGCGCACTGTTTGGATGGCGGCTTGTTTGCGGCGGCCATGCTTGCCAGGCTTGGTTTCCCGGCGGTCATCATCGACCTGCTGCCCGATCCGGGTATGGACGACGACCATGTGCTGGCCATCTTCAAACAGAACAACTGCTGGGGCTGTGTGGCAAAATCGAACTACACCGGATTGCGCTACCGCGACCCGGTTTACCGCTCCCTGCGGGAACTGGTGATGTCTTACTTCGACGTGTTCTTCGATGACGAAGGTAATAAAACGTTGAGGGGATATACCCGCCCGATCCAACTGAAAGCCTTTGATCATTACCACTGGCTGGTGGAAGACCATGCTGTGAATGAGATCGAAAAACATATGAAGACCCTGACGACCACCCCCCTGTTTACACCAGAGATGGTGCGGACGCTTGTCCCGGTGGATGAACGCTCTTACCTTGCAGGTTTGTCTGGTAGAAAAACGGATGTGAAATTCTAGCGATAGTTATGCATCGGGTAAAAGATTTTTTTAGAAGCACATCGTTTCCTCTCTAAATAATCCAATTGCTTTTTCGTAATAACCTGCGAACGGTGGTTTGTGATGCAACCGGGTCGCTGCCTTTGCGTACATATTAACAGTAATCGGTATTAAAACGAAGGAGAGATCATGAATACTGAACAAACTTACAACGAAACCAAATGCAATAAATCAAGAGTGTATCACCATGGGCGGGGATCGGAAGCGGTGTACGGACTGGGCTTTATCGGCGCGGCGGTCTATTTCATCGGGCATGCTGCCACATTCTGGCTGGGAGTTTTGGGATTCCTCAAAGCCATCGTCTGGCCGGCGATCCTGGTGTTCGAGGTGTTGAAATACCTCAATTTGTGACCACCTACCATAACAATTCGCAAACACGAATTCCATAACAACCCCGGTGATTTAGAGCCGGGGTTTTTGTAATACAAGCCATGACGGTTCCAAAGGGGGAAGCATCACGACTTGACCCCGCGCAATTCCTCTTCCTTTCGCTGATGCTGAATTCCGCGCAAAAAGAGGAGGACGACAAAAATATTGGGCGGTTGATTCAGCTCATCTGGCAAGTTAATTTCTGCCTTGCCATTGATCACGAAAAGTAATTTGCGGCCTAACCAGGCGCGCCAGATATTGAAGCCGGTACGGTTGAACAGATCCACATAGAGCGTATCGAGAATTTGCTCCCAGGTGCCATTTTTAACCCAGGCGTTGTAGCGGCGGAAGGCGGTGGCATAGGGCGGGTGGCATTCCGGCAGATCCATCCAGGCGATGTTGTTGAGGATGACGTGTAGGATGGCTTCAAGCACCGGGCGGTCCTCCCGCGGCTGGCGCCCGGCAGTGGGAGGGCGCTGCGGAATGACCTGCCGGATCTGCTGCCATTGTTCATCGGAGATATATTGCATCTTATATTCCTTTCCCCGTTCCGCTGAGCATGGAATCTGGCGGGAGGGCGGCGGGCGATGTGAAATGAAATGACTTTTTCAGCTATTGATCAATTTATAATTAGATTATATGTTCTATTTAATAGTATAAGCATAAAAATGGATTTGTCTACCTGTCATTAATTACAGGTGGAACCGGGGATCAAAGAATTGAATTGGTGAGGAAGTGATTTAGGGAGCGGGAAATAAGGAGGGAGCGACAGGTACAGTCAGTGATCGTATAAATCCGCTTACGGCCAATTGATCTTGACCGGCTTGGAATAACCGTGTTTTTCCACGGTGCGGATCTCTCCACTGGAAGGCGCAGCGCAGCCGGCATCGTCCTGAACGGTGTAAGTGGTTTTATTTTGTTTATCAAATGAAACAGTCCACCAGAGGTAAGCGCCATTCTGGCACACCCATGCCTCGATGAAATAGCCGCGGTCATCATCCTTGGTCATTGCAACTTTATTCCAGGTGATCGTCACCTGGTTGCCGTCACGCACAGCATAGACGTTTTTCGGGGGCCCATAATTGTTGGAGCCGACCTTTAACAGATCCGGCGCAGTTTTATAGACACTCGTAATATCCCCCGTGACATCCACCACGGAAGCTGCCACCCAGCAAAAATAGTTGAGTTTATCAAACTTGACCTGCAGCCAGTTGCTGTATTCAAAACGGCCACGCACTTCCCCTATGTCTCCCGCGTAGAGATCCGCAGCGTGCAGGTAAGCCACGGATGGACCATAACGGCAGTGCGCCTGTTTATTCACGGTCACCTTCGGAAAATCGAATGTGGGCGTTGGGGTAATGGTTGGAGTGGAAGTGATGGTTGGAGTCGAAGTGCTGGTCGGGGTGGATGTGATGGTTGGCGTGTAGGTGGAGCTTGGCAACGGGGTAAAGGTTGCCGGGACAGGCGATGGCGATGGCGTGCTGGTTGCAGTCGGGGTTAATTGCACAGGGGAGCACGCGCTTAGTAAAAGCAGCGTAATGATCAGGCTAACTGCTGATGTTGTTCGCATAAACCCATTCTATCACATACGGTTTTTGCAGCGGGATCACTGATTTTGGACTTGTGCCTGCGGCCAGGGGATCTCTCGCGGCCGGGTGTAGCCGTGCTTTTCCACGCCATAGACCCGCCCGAACGACGGCTGGCTGCAGGAAGGTTCATCGAGTACGGTGGTTTCGGTAATATATACCCCGAGCGGCACAAAGGTGAGTTTGCCGGCGCGGCAGACCCAGGCTTCCACCAGGTAGGGTTCCTGCTCGGAATCGTCGCCCGGGCTCATGCCCAGCTCTTCCCAGGTGATGGTGACCTCGCTGCCATTGCGGGCAGCTTTGACCCAGGTTAGCGCCGGGTAATAAGGCGACTGCGGAAGCTTGACGGCCAGTGGATCGACCGGCTGCACTGAGTGGATGTCTCCCTGTACGTCCATCCACTGCAGGTTCATCCAGCAGGGGTTGCTGCCGCCGATGGCCCGCACCTGGATGTAGCCGGTATCCACCATGATAGCCGATGATGTCCAACCGGTTGCCCTTCAGCAGGCCATATTTGTATAGGTATGCCTTGGATGGACCGTAGAAACAGCTGACATGCTCCTGGTTGACCGTGCCGCGCAGGACGAGATAGGTGGGCTGCGGCGTGAATGTGGGTGTGGGGGTGATCGTGTTTGTTGGCGTGGGGGTCAGGGTTGCAGTGGGGGTGTGCGTCGGGATTGGAGAGGTTGTTACGGTATTGGCACGTGTTGGCGGCAGAGTTGGTGTGGCGGTTGGGGCAGGCCGCGCCGGCATGCACGCGTTGAGGAAAAGCAGCAGAAACAAACATATTGTCTGGCAGGATTTGACCATAAGGTCATTTTAACATAACAGTTCGGATCGTTGAGGGGTGGTGTAATATGCCGGAATTGTGAGATTGCTAGAAACACCCAAGTAAAAAAGTCGGGACCCTGTATAACCCCGACGCGCGTGGTGAAACCCCACACCGTTACACTTAGGGGATGCTAACACCGGAACGAACGGGGGGGAACACGCAGGTCCATAGCAAAATTTTACTTCTGTGCGGCTTGGGTTTCGCATAAACACCCCTCAAAAATGCGTTTTAACTTGGAAACTTACGCGGGGATGGGATATTGTCATATAAAGGTATTAATAGGTGAAATTGGCAGGTAACTATTATAAAACTTTCGAATGCAGAATTTGCAAACAAACCTGTAAATACGGGTCCAATGGGAAAAACATATTTTTCACATGCGGGATTAATATTACAGAGAGGATTATATAACACAAATGTTGGATTATCTTTACTAAATGAAAATCCTTTAGAAATTAATAATCATCTATTAATGCGTTACCCGAGTTTTATGGAATTCCAGCATAGAACGCATCACGAAAACGAGCATACGCAAAATGTAGTAATTGAAGAAGGTGAACGAATCACCCCCCAAGAAGCCCTTGATGAGAATTACCAAAGAATCCGCAAAGAATTAGCGGATGAATTATTGGCGAAGGTGAAAGGATGCTCCCCATCCTTTTTTGAGAAACTAGTCGTCGACTTATTAGTAGCCATGGGTTACGGGGGATCTCATAAGGATGCAGGAAGGGCAATTGGGCGATCGGGTGATGGGGGAATTGATGGAATTATAAAAGAAGATAAACTCGGATTAGACGTTGTTTATGTACAAGCAAAACGTTGGTCTGGTTCCGTTGGCAGACCGGTCGTCCAAGAATTTTCCGGCTCTCTGGATGGTGTCAGGGCAAAAAAAGGAGTAATGATCACTACTTCAAAATTCACTTCCGAGGCATTATATGATGTAACTGGTGTGTTGGGTTGAGCATTAATGCAAAGAATATGTCTGGTTCTAAAGTTCAAATGTAACGAACAGATTTCATTGCAGAGAATTCAGTGGTTGCAAAAAATCAACAATAACTGGTGTGTTGGGTTGAGCATTAGAGCGAAACCCAACCTACCTGCTTGTGAAACTGTTCGACATGATAACAATGCAAGCAGAGTCGTTTATTTCTCGCTGGTTACTTCATTTTTCCAAAATTCAAAATAACTCTGTCTGGTTTTCATTACAAATTGCAATCTTTGCGCCACTAACTCATCTTGAGTTTTTCCTATAAATCCCAGATCGTGTTTCATCAGATTATGCTTCTGCCTGATCGAAATACCGGTTGGCTGCTGTATTGCAAAATTGGCAGGCTGTGACAATATACTCAGGGTTGTCCCGATCGGCATGTCCTTTAGGCAGTAAATGGTCCCAGAATGTGATCACCAAATATACTCAGGGTTGTCCCGATCGGCATGTCCTTTAGGCAGTAAATGGTCCCAGGAAAGTGTTAACCAGGTTTCAAATGATTTTGTCCCATCAACTCCGCAATAAAGACATTTGAAATGATCCCTTTTGTGAACTTCAAGTGCATATCCGCGTAATGAATCAGTAAATTTTGCCATAGTGAATAACCCCTCCAGAAGAATAAAGCTATTATTGCGACAATGAGTGGACAGTGTCCCATTGATTCGCCCGGCAGATTCCAGCACAGAGCTTCCCCGAAGTGTTTCCTGTATAATTAAAGCGTAACAACGCAATTTCATTGAGCCAGACTATCCCACACCTTGCGGTAAAAATGGAGGAAAAGAAGATGGCTTATCGAAAAATTGCCCTGGTTGTGATCCTGCTGGCGAGTTCCCTGGCCTGCCGTACACCATTTAACCCTGAATACTGGTTCAACCTCGCATTTGATTCTCCCCCAACCTTACCACCCGAAATGAGCACGGATACCCCTGCCGCAGAATCCTCCACGCCAACTCCCTGGCCGGAGGTTGAGTCCACACCCGCAGGAGAAACAACATCCACCCCCTACGACGATGATGATGAAATTCAGGGGCAGTGGATAGGGATGGCGCAATGGCTGTGTGATAATAACCTTCCGTGGGAAATTACAATGGTTTTCAGCAATGATGGGAGTGCCAACATCACGGCTGTATCAGGCGCTAATTCGGTTGTTGAAAATGCCGGGTGGACACTTAATGGTGAAGATATCCAGATCCAGTTTAAGGAATCGCTCTGGGAAGGAACCATGATGAATGGGACCATGCAGGGCATAATGAACGACACGGGCACCACCACGGGCAAACCATGCAACGGTGTATGGTATGCAGCCCGGGATTAATTTCCCGGGGTCTTATTCCTTACAACCCGGTTCTTTCGGAATAACCTAGCAGTCATGGGTAAAAAACGCCACCTGCATACTTTTACTTATTTTATAACTGGCCTATAATCTTATATCAACATTGGAAAAATGAAGGCGATTTAAATTGAAGGCCAGATATTATTAAATATCACGTTTTATCCAAACCGTGCTGGATGGCGAGAATTGCGGCTTGAGTGCGATCACTGACTTCCAGTTTGGTGAGAATGGCGCTGACGTGATTACGCACGGTTCCTTCTGAAAGATTCAGCCGGCCGGCAATTTCATTGTTGGTTAACCCTTGCGCTAGTTGAGCCAATACCTCGACCTCACGTTCAGTCAATTTTTCTGTGAGTTGTGAAGCAGGTTTCTGTTGCTGATCGCTGACCTGAGCCATTAATTTTCCAGCAACGGCAGGATCTACAAATGATTGACCCGCTACTGTTCCTCGAATTGCTTTCAGTAGCTCTTCACGAGAGGAATCTTTCAAAAGATACCCGGACGCACCGGCGCGGATGGCATCAAAGACCCATTCATCATTTCCAAAAGTGGTCAGCACCAGGATTTTCATATGAGGAAATAGTTTTCTTATCTCTCGGGTAGCAATGATGCCGTTCATACCCGGCATATTCAAATCCATCAAAACCAGGTCCGGCTGGTGAATTTTTGCCAGCTCAACTGCTTCCAAGCCATCTTCGGCGCAGGCAACGACCTTGATATCTTTCTCTAAATTGAGGAGCATTTCAAGGCTATCACGAATCAACGCCTGGTCGTCACAGAGGATAATCTTCATTGGGGGTTCCTTAATATCAGGTGCACTTGTGAGCCATTTCCCGGCTCACTCTGAATTTGAAATGTACCGCCTACCAATTCGGCTCGTTCTCGCATGCCGACCAACCCAAAATGTTTAGCAAACTGTTGATCCGGGTCAAATCCGATACCATCATCTGCTATCGACAAATGAACCTCTTCCTGTTGGCGGGTGAGAGATAATTGAACCTTTTTTGCGTTGGCATGGTGGAGAACGTTATTCAACGCCTCCTGTGTGATGCGGTAGATCACCTGTTCGTATGCTTCAGGAAGGTGCAGGTGTACCTGTGATAAATGCAGCTCAACCTGGAAATTTCCACGTTTCGCCGAATTTTCGGCTATTTCTTCAAGTGACTTGATCAAACCAAGGTCCTCCAATGGGCTGGCACGCAGCGATTGCAGCGCCCGGCGGGTCTCCTGAAGTCCGCTGCGGGTGGCGTTGAGCGACCGATCCAGCATGGTTTTTGCGGTATTCAGATCGACATCAAGATATGCGCGGGTGGTTTCCAGTTGAACACTCAGCCCGCTAAGCGTATGAGCAACTGTGTCATGTAGTTCCCGTGCCATTGCATTTCGTTCGTGGCTGATTGTCAAATTTTCCAACGCGCTGGCATAGTCTAATAGCTTTCTATTCGCTTTCGTTAATTCGGTCTTTTGGTTGTTTAGTTGTTGAACGAGAAGGTTGATGAAACTTCCAACAATCACAAAACTAATAAATTGGAGTGTGATGACAACCAGTAATGGGGAAAGTGGCTGCTCAGAACCTTGAATTTGGGTATACATAATCAACATACTCTGGGTTAAAGTAAAAGCAAAACAAAAAATAAAAATATGACGGATGCGGTACAGCCAAGCTACCAGGATCAAGGCAGTGAAAGATAGCGGGATCAATCGCAAAGCTTCCATTTCCGGGCCAGCACTTAGATTTCGGCGGATATAAGGGGCCAGGTTCACAGTAGAGAAAAAGCTGGCAACCATCGGTACGATCACTAACAGGCTAATGATTAAAGGAAACATGGCCTTCCCTAGAAAATGCTGAATTGAAGGCGTTCTTGTGATAGCCAGGACAAGGAATGCATCAAAAAGCATGATGATGTAAAACAAAAATGAAAGTGTTGGTTGGGGGTAGAACAACCTGTCGATCAAGGCCATTACAATTAAGTAAACAAGGATTAGGGGGCTGATGAGATAAAGGTGTTTTTGGTTTGGTTGAGTATTCATTTTTTGATCCGTAGAATAATCCTAACATATTCACTTCCTTTACGCTTATGATCAGAAGCATTATCTTTTCCCTATATCCATGACAACTGTCACGAGCGCCTGTGTGGATTGCACCTCATAAATTTATTAATGATGATTTACTGCACTCAAGAGATCAGGTTATATCAGCTATGATTGTGATCAATAGACAAGAAAGTTACCTGCGTAATCGGTAACATTACAAATTGGAAATGGAAAGGAAAGTCCGATGAAAAAAAATATCACAAGATTTTTGAGTTTTACCTTTATATTGGCTTTTGTATTTCTTACTGCTTGCACCGCGTCAAGTTCAAGTGAAACAGTGAGTATAGCGGCCACAGCAGATCAACTCACCTTTGTTGACACGAATTCACCAGAGGGCACAACCAGCGATATGGATGTCTCAGATGGTGATCTCACTTATCCGATCGTGGATACCGGGCAGGGTACCTGCTACAAAAACAGCGAGCTCATCGACTGTCCCGCCGAAGGGGAAGCTTACTATGGGCAGGATGCACAATACACTGGAAATACCCCCAGCTACACCGACAATGGCGACGGCACGATCACCGACAACGTGACCGGTCTGGTTTGGACGCAGGATCTGTCAGACGCATCCATGCCCTGGACTGACGCCTCAGGCTACTGCGAATCCCTTGAAGTCGGCAGCAGCACCGACTGGCGACTACCCAACGTGAAAGAGCTGTGGTCGATCAGAGACTTCTCGACAGGTTGGCCCTGGGTCGATACCGACTACTTCTATCTCGTTGGCGATGGTACTGATCAACGTCAGCATCATTCATGGACGAGTAATCTTTACCTGGTCGAAAGCGAATATCAAAACGAGCAGGTACAAGGTGATCCCGCATTCATTGTCAACGACTGGACTGGACACATCAAAGCGATGAGCGGTAACAGATTCGTGCGCTGTGTCAGCGGTGACGAGTACGGTATTAACGATTTCGTTGACAATGGCGACGGCACGGTTAGCGATAATGCTACCGGTTTGATGTGGTCGCAGGATGACAGTGGCGAGGGAATGGACTGGGAAGCGGCGCTGGCTTATGCGGAAGCGGCCACCACTGCCGGCTACGATGACTGGCGTCTGCCCAATGCCAAGGAATTGCAGAGCATTGCTGATTATTCCGGTGTCTTACCAGCCATTGATACATCTGTTTTCAATCTAACAGAGCTCACGAATATAAAGGGACAGGCTGATTATCCCTTTTACTGGTCGAGCACGTCCAACCCAGTAGAAGGTAGTGATGGCGAAGTAGATAACAGTTCTGTTTATGCCTGGGTACTGGCTGCAGGCTATAACACAGACCCTGATGGTTACGACCTACATGGAGCAGGCTCAATCGTTTTCACCCCTAAATCGGAAGAGAATTTTACAGAAATGGATCCTGAAATTCACCGTTACAACTATGTGCGACTGGTGCGCGACGGTGATGTGGTCGAAACACCGGATGGTGATCCTACCGCCTATCGCACAGACCGGGTTGTTATATTTGAAGACGGTGACACGAGTTCACTGAATGGTCCGGGTGGACAACAGCCTGCAGATGGTCAGACTTCGCAGGGTGGCCCGAAGGCGATTGATACAGCCGCAGCATCAGAAGCACTGGGTGTGACGGAAGAGGCATTAATCGCCGCACTGGGAGACCTCAGCCAGGGCCCACCGGACTTCGCAACAGCAGCAGCAACCCTTGGTGTGACCGAAGAAGCGCTAATGGAAGCACTGGGTATAACTGGACAGCCGGGTCAGCCCGGTGATCAGCCTGGCGGGCAACCGTAGGGTGCTCCCGGACCTGGCAACTAGGCTCCAGCAAGATTGCAAAATAAGTTTTATTCAATCCTCCCACAGGCAACACCTGCGGGAGGATTTTGTTTCGTAAGGGCTAGTATCATTCTCCCGCAGGGAAGTTCGTTTGGCGCGGGCAGCAATCCACGGTATCTGATGGAAATAAGAGGGTTAGGCAAAACCAATCTACGGGAGGGAATAAATTGGTTTTACAACCATGACTGGTGTCATGGGGAGGGGATGAGGATTATCATCCCAATGATCCAGGAATCGTGATGGTGGACACTTATTCTTTTTGGGGAGGAAGCGTAAACTTGCATTAACATCTACATCTCAGGTACTTGCTGTTCAACAGAATTTCCCTGAATTCCGTTGGACGGCAAGCGCCCGGGCTAAATCAAAATTGATTATAACAATGCCTTTGGATTTGAAATACACAAAAAGGAGAAAAAATGTTTAGAAAAATCTTAATAATATCAATGGTACTGGTGTTGGCAGCATGCAGCGCACCGGTTGGCCTGGATACTGTGTCATCTATTACAGTTGAAGAAGCTGTAGCAAAGTTGATGGCAGAGGTCGAAACAACTGAAACAGATATTGAAAGTACCATACAAGGTGATGCCGTATCTGTAAAGCTATCCTACCCTCTGGTTGAAACCGGTCAGGGGTTCTGCTATGACAGCGAAGGCAACAATATCACTTGTCCCGCCGAAGGCGAGGCCTATTATGGTCAGGACGCACAGTTCACCGGCAACAAGTTCTCTTACACGGATAATGTTGACGGCACTGTGACAGACAAAGTCACCGGCCTCACCTGGCAGCAAACACCAGACAGTGGTCATTACAGTTGGACCGAAGCTCTTGCATACTGCGATTCACTGGAATTGGGCGGTGTAAATGATTGGCGCATGCCCAGCCTGAAAGAGTTGTACTCGATAAGTGATTTCTCGGCTGGCTGGCCTTATCTTGATATGACCTATTTCGATCTGGCGAACAATGAAAGCATTTCCAAAGATGAACAATACTGGGCTAATAATTATTATGTAGGTAAAACTTCTGAAGGCCAATTCGATGCAGCTTTTGGTGTAAACCATGCCACCGGACATATCAAAGCCTACCCGGCATTGGTCACCGGGCAGATGGCCAAACGTGTGCGCTGTGTGTTGGGCGAAACCTACGGTGTCAATGAGTTTGTGGACATTGGTGACGGCACCATCACTGATGCAGCAACAGGCTTGATGTGGTCCCAGGCGGACAGTGGTGAAGGAATGGATTGGGAAGCTGCGTTAGCCTATGCCGATGCACAGAATGAAGCAAATTATCTGGGCTATGGCGACTGGCGCTTGCCGAATGTGAAGGAAATGCAAAGCATTGCGGATTACAGCTATGCGCCGGATGCACAGGATGCAGCCTATGATGGGCCGGCACTTGATCCCATGTTCAGCGTGTCAGAGATCACCAATGAAGCAGGCAACAATGACTACCCTTATTACTGGACGAGCACCTCTGCCCGTTTCCAGTCTGGTGGAGATTTCCACTACGCCTGGTATGTTGCGGCCGGTCGGGCAGTGGATGGTGAAGGTAATGACTCTCATGGTGCTGGCGCTGTACGTTTCGATACCAAGGTCGAAGGTGGCCTTGCAGGAGAAGGCGGCGAAAGATATTACAACTACGTACGACTGGTGCGCGGCGGAGATGTCATCGAAACCCCGGATGGTGACCCGCTTGCCGATGATACCGGAATGGAAATTACAACTACTGATAGCGCCCCGAACAGACAGGGCGGACCAGGTGGACAGCAACCTGATTTGGCAGCCGCCGCTGTGACCTTGGGCATACCGGAAGAAGTCTTTATCGCCACGCTGGGAGACCTCAGCCAGAGCCCGCCAGACTTCGCAACAGCAGCATTAATCCTGGGTGTGACAGAAGAAGCACTAATGGAAGCTCTGGGTTTATATGGGCAGCCGGGACAACCCGGTGGTCTGCCTGGCGGACAACCGCCTGCGGGAAATCCATAAACACCCGGAAAGTCTTTACCGAAATGATGACACCCAGCAGGAGCATACCAGGCCAGTACACTAAGTTCCAGCAGATGTGCACCCCAGGGCTGGCCGTTCCAAAATCCACGCAGCAGGTTGACCACCATAGGTCAACGGAGAAGTTGACCTATACTTGCAAACTAGGCTTGATACACAAATAGTGGGGCCGCACAAGTGCCGGTGAGTACCGGCGTTATATTTATCAACGAGTAATGGTCTCCCTAAATCCGAGGATTGGTTCGACCTGCTTATGAAATATATTGTGGTTAATGTGCGGTGGGAAGGTTAGAAAAATTGATCTCGTAATTCACCCCTACTTCATTTGCAACAGTCATCTCACCTTGTATTTGTTTGACCAGGCTGGACACCAGCTTTAATCCTAAAGATGACCCTTTCTCAGGGTTAAATCCTTTTGGTAGGCCGACCCCGTCGTCTGTTACGAGTAATGTAAAGAATCCAGTTTGTTTTTCCTTAAAGGATACATTAATTACCCCTGTTCTATCACCGGGGAATGCGTATTTAAGTGAATTTGAAATGAGTTCGTTTACGATCAATCCACATGGAATGGCTGATTCGAGGTCAAGGAAGATATTACTTGTATCAATTTGGACATCAACTTTTCCTGCGGCCATCCTGTAAGTTGTTACGAGCGCGCTGGTAAGACTTGAAATGTATGAAGACATATCGACCCTGGCAAGATCTTCAGATTGATACAGTTTTTCATGAATAAGCGCCATCGCCCGGACCCTTGACTGGCTTTCTCGTAATCCTTCGGTCAATGCTGGATCAGTTGATTGGCTCATCTGTAAATTGAGCAGGCTTGAGATGATCTGAAGGTTGTTTTTCACCCGATGGTGTACTTCCTTCAGCAGGACTTCCTTCTCTGATAATGATTCCTGGATCTTTTTCTCAGCTTCAGTCCGGATGATGATCTCTTTTTGTGCCTGATCATATAGTTTTACATTATTGATGGAGGTTGAAACCTGGTTGGCAAAAACGATCAAACCGGGGACATCTTCTTCCTGGAGGTCGGGTCCCCATACTGCAAGCATACCAACTACATCATCATTAATAATTATTGGCAAATAGCACATATGAAAGACTTCTGGGCATTCCCATCTTTTTAAATATTTCCGCCATTATCTTTTTTGGAACGTATGGAAACATTTTCGATACATTAATAATGGGTTCTGGATCCCAGAACGGCACTTTTTCTGTCATTGCTTTATCCGACGGCCATAATGAACGGGGAACACGGAGTGGCCCGGGCCATTTTAGATTAAAAGTGTCTGCTTTGGCATAAATGCTTGATGAGACTGATAAATATTCCACGGTTAGAATTTCTTTTTTCTCATCAAGAGTACCCACCAAGGACTCAATATGCATTCTTTTTAACTCGCTGCCCAGGGTTTTATAAATTTCGGTTAACTCTGTTGTTGTCTCCAGGCGTGACGCTACATTTGACAAGGCGATTAAGATTGCATTTGACCTTGCCAGTTTATTTGCACGATTTTGTTCTTCTTCGTATGCTTTCATCCGCTCGAGGATTTCCCCAACCTGGAAAGCAAATACTTTGAGTGTTGAAGTGTCATTCTCTGTTATGCCCTCTCCCCAGACCGGGAAAACACCTATCACCTTCCCTTTCGCTATTAATGGCAGGATGCATAAATTTTGGTCATTCGTTATTCCTAATGAATTCATTATTTTTGCGAAAGTAGATTTGGGTATTACTGGAAAGAGTTTCTGAAATACTTTTACAGGATCAGTGTACCAAACCGGTACTCCACCACGTGTAACCCTGGTTCCCGGCCACAACTTTCTGGGAATTTCGTATCCAATGAAATTGAGTTTGGTAAGTTTGGAAATAGATGCAAGGATGCTTGGTGTAAATGACGCATATTTAAAAATGATGGCATCTGCGTTCTCATTCAATAAGCCTAGAACGCAATGAAGATCCAGTTGTTCAATTTCTTCCCCAAGTGTCTGTAAGGACTTTGCATAATCACCAGATGAACCCATTCGGGTGGCAACATTCACCAATGCGGTAATTAATTGATTTGACTTTGATAATTCATTCGATCGAATTAACTCCTTCTGGTAAGCCAGATTCCGTTCTATTGCAGAAGCCATTTGGGAGGCAAAGATCCTGAGCGTCGGGTAATCATTTTCTTTGAGAGAATTTCCCCAAACTACAAGCATTCCAAGCGGCTTTTCGCCTGTTATTAACGGATTCAAGAACATCGGCAGATCAAGATCGATGCCCATCAGGCGGAAGGATTCCTTTACCACCGGGTGTAGTTTATTCTTAAATATCTTCCGCGATGAAAAACTTTGTTCTGGAATGCTGCCAGCTAAGAATTCATTCAACTGCGGGAAGTGTTTCTCAGGAATATGATAACCTGCCACTTTCGACCCAAGCACGCTTTCAAGACGTTGTATGGCATCTCCCATGGGTGAAAGGTACCTAACAACCAGGTCATTTGCAATCGGGTCTACCGTAGTTATTAAAAATGACAAACCAACATCACTTAAGACATCATCCAATACCTCAAACATATCCTCAAGATTATTGGGAGATTGGATGAATAAGTTCACTTTAGCCAGGCCGCTTAGTAAAATATTTGTATGGGATATTTCTCGATTTTGATCGATGATCGTTTTTTCCAACTGATCGATCTCGGTAATATTCGTCAATACGATCATTTTTGTAACCGGTTCACCACGCCAGTCGAAAGTGTTCTTTACATTAATATCAAATACAAAATCTCCCAGGGTGATAAAATTCGGTTCAATGTTTTGTGTCAAATTACGCGATAGGTATTCCCATAATTCTGGAGAAACCTGATCTAACGGCAGGTTTTTCCTGTCTCCGGTTTGGTAAACAAGCAATTGAGATGCAGCAGGATTTACATACTGGATGCGACCTTTGGAATCCAGTATGACAACTGCTGAATGCATTGAATCAACCACATTCTCTTTCAGGCGGTTATGTTCTTCACCTACCCGCAGGGAGTAAATCGTATAGATGACGATAGCACAAACTGGAATAAGTGAAAGATTGAATATCGATAATGGGGCAACAGGATTATTCCCGGAGATCTCAACCCAGATGGAGATAAATGGAATAAAGGGAAGCAATAATAGAAGATAGAATTGTGGTTTATAGGTAGAACGTAGTTTCCTACGTTGATTGAATAGGATTAAAGATCCAACAATTCCCTGGATCGATGCAACGCCCGCAGAGAAACTTACTACCCAACCCAGATCCTGATCGAGGACATTATAAGGTCCCGCCGGCATCAAGCCATGTGTGGTTACAAACCAGTGCACAATCCGTGGGGTATTGAGGACAATATTCGGAAATAGAGTAAGGACAGATAACACAACCAGCAAACGCCAGGAAATATACTGGCGATTCCCGGTCAGCAATAATATGAGGATAAGCCAGGCAGGGCACATAAAATTGATCCCCAGCACCTGGACCTTTTGCCAGAATAAAACGGATGGAAGATCCTGGAATACCAGTTGGAACAGGTACCCCACTAATGCTAAAACCATGGTGATCAACAGGATCGATCCGGAGATATTCAGCGCTGACCGGGAAAGTAAAATTAATCTAATGGCAAATAGTAGTGCGATCGTGGAAACAAGACCAATGATCGCAGGAAGCATAGTAAAAGTATTCAATGATTCGAACTCCTCAGGTTATGCTTCCTGACTGGTCGTCTTTCTAAGGATCTCCCAAATTTCTTCCGGGGTAACTCCCTTCCCCAGCAGATAACCCTGCACTTCATCACAATCCATGTCTGCTAAGATCGTGAGTTGGGTATTCGTTTCCACCCCCTCACCGACCACCTTCAGTTTAAGTTGATGCGCCATTTGCACCATTGCCAATACGATAGCCTGATCATCCGACCTTTAGATCATTAATAAAAGAACGGTCTATCTTTAATGTGTTTGCCGGGAATTTCTTCAAATGATCCAGGGATGAATATCCACAGCCGAAATCGTCTATGGCAACCGTCACACCAATTTCCTGCAATTTCTCCAATTGTTTATAGGTGATATCGATATTATCCATTGCTGTCGATTCTGTGATTTCGAGTTCCAATAACCCGGGTGGTAATTTGCTATCCTGCAAAGCTGAAACCACTTTTTGGACAATTAGTTCATCCCGCAATTGGATGCGGGATAAGTTTACAGCGATCTTTAGCGGATACGAACTGAAGCGGTTCCACTCCTGTGCTTGAAGGCAGGCAGTTTTGAGAACCCAGTCCCCGATCGGTATGATCTGTTTTGTCTCTTCGGCAATATGGATAAAATCATTGGGGTAAACCAGCCCCCGGGTGGGATGCTGCCAGCGGATCAAAGCCTCGAAACCCACCAATCTTTTTTCTTTCGCCTCAAAAATTGGTTGGTAATGCAGGATAAATTCCTGGCGAAGCAGTGCATTTCGTATTTCGAAATCAATATTTATCCGATGCAGTGTTGTCTCACGCATGCCGGTATCAAACTCTACGAAGCGGGCTTTTCCTTTATTCTTTGCCGAATACATGGCAATATCCACGTCCCGCAGGATATCTTCCGTAGTTTGATAACTGGAATTTACCTGGATTATTCCTATACTCGCGCTGATCAGAAGATCTCTTTCTTCTATCTGAATCGGGGAAGAAAGTTCTCTTTGGATCCGATCTGCTATTTGATGCGGATCAGATAACGAATCCATGTTATCCACCAGGATGGCGAACTCGTCCCCGCCAAAACGCGAAACAGTATCACCGGGACGCAGGCATTTTTCAAGTATCCTGGCGATCCTGATCAATAATTCATCACCACACCCATGACCATAATTGTCATTAACAAATTTAAAATTATCCAGATCCAGAAACAAAACCGATGCTCGTTTTTCAGGTATCCTTTTCATTTGGACCAGATGGTAATGCAACCGGTCTTCAAACAATGCCCGGTTGGGTAAATCCGTTAATTCATCATGAAGGGCTTTATGAATTAATTCCTGTTCCATTCTCTTTCGGTTAGTAATATCTGATTGGGAGCCGGCAATCCGGTAAGGTTTTAGCTTATTGCTGTTTACTGCCAAGCCCCTGCAGAGCATCCAACGATATCCGCCATCCTGGTGCAAGATGCGATACTCACATTCAAAAGTATCTGTGAGGCCGGAGAGGTGCGCATTTAGTGCCTGATCGACCATATTCCGGTCATCAGAATGAATTCTTTCCAGCCATTCGCCCGGTTTATTATTTATTGCCTTCTCATCAAGGCCTAACATGCTGATCCATCTGGGCGAGTAATAGATCTCGTCTGTGACCAGGTCCCAATCCCAGATCCCGTCATTGGCGGCGCGGGTTGCCAGGGCATAGCGTTCTTCGCTTTCCTTCAACTTTTGTTCAATTTGGTACTTGTAGAGTGCCATTACTAGCGACGACCTTAATTCCCGGTCTTCGAATGGTTTTATCAAATATCCATATGCTTCTGTAAGCCTTGCCCTGCTGAGCGTTTTTTCATCTGCAAAGGCTGTCAGATAGATGATGGGAATATCCAGATGGTCACGGATCTTTGTTGCGGCATCGATGCCATCCATTTCTCCCCGCAGCTTTATATCCATCAATATCAGGTCAATGTCAAGCTCAGATGCGAAAAGGACCGCTTCTTCCCCACTGCTGGCATGTGCAATAACGTTGTATCCAAGAGCTTCCAGGCGCTGCCGTATGTCAAGGGCAACGATCACTTCATCTTCCACCAGCATGATCTGATATTTTCTTACAAGCCCCGTTCCATTTTGTGGATATCTATTTAGAGACCTTAATTCCCTGGTTACCCCGAAATTCATTCATTCTCTCCATGCAATTTTGTTAAACCCCGCAACAAACGAAATGAAAACAGATTTATAAGGATTATTATAGGTAAAAATCAATCTCCCAAGAGTCTTCATTATCAGTAAGCCTTCTATAATCATATTACTAAACTATTATCTGGGGCACGGATTTTTTTGTTGGTCGACCTCTATATTGAACATACTATTCCCAATCTCCATTTTCAATTGTAATTATTTTTTCTAAATACCAGGAATACAATTCTCCATCTGAGAAATTTTTGTGATTTATGGTTAATATTGGTTTCGTTCAAGGAAACCTTTGGCAATCTTGCTCTTTCATATAATTACAAATTTCCCATCGATATGCTGTAAAAGGCAGATAAAAACGCCAGAATTTGCCATATTCTTATAATAGTAAACTGGATATTCCAATTAAAGTCACCTAATTCAGGGTCACCAGTTTTGAATTTCATGAAATTACAAATTATTGAGCAATGAAGGTGGGTTTAAGCCGACCAGAAGAAAGGTCAATTGGGAAGGAGACCATAAATCCCGAATTTACAGCATGTCGCCGGGCATTGTTCTTGATAAGGAGGTTTTGAAGCTCCCAATGGTCCGCTTTTAGCTTCCAAAAAAGGTATGCCTATAGTATTTCTAGTGGAAACTACGTATGATAAATACATATCGAATAAAATGGAGGATTTTATGAAACTTTCGAGACCAAAAGATATCACCTGGTGGATTGCTGTGATCGCAGGGGTGCTTGGCATCCTGGGTAATGTTTCATCCATACCCATTGTGAGTCCTTATGCGTTCTGGTTCGTTGCATTTGGGTTCGTGCTATTAGCCCTTGGCACGCTCCTGAAAGGCCTCTAGGTCAGCTATCTGATTTAGCACGAATGGTGGGCTGACCCTGTAATAGGCGCAGGGATTAGCCCACCATTCGTTAATTGTCCATGCCAACGCTGGCCTTAAAATTTCTGATGTGTAGTAAATCAAGCTCCGTCCGGGGAATCAATTGCCTTGGGAGCAATCACTATTTCTATTCGATGCGATCCACCTGGATCTGCGAATTGTTATAGTCAGGCACATTACTGAGCAATGTACCGTAAAGATGAGCGACTTTCCCGCTGTCGCGCAGGGCTTCGATCTGAGCTTCTACTGCCGGGTCTGATGAATCAATACCAAAGAGGATCGGTTGCCCCAGATCCTGCCGCTCGAAGAAGTCATCAAACTGTGCGCCGGATTCCGTGCTTTTAATGACGCCCCACCAGTCAGTTATCGGTTCCGAAGCGCCTGGAGCCATGAAACCACCTTTTGCATTTTCGACTGCCACAGCGGTCATTGCCTGTGTAGGGCTTATATGTACTATCTGGCTGCATTCTCCACGGAAGTAAGCCCACTCATCACAGGTGCTGCCATCCGGAAAGATGCATATGCCACTCTGGCTGCCATCATCCGCGGTGCGGATCTCGAGTTTGTTGCCATTTTGCTCGCAAAAGACCGAGGCAGGATTAGGCATACCTGCTTTTGGGATGTCCGTAGCAATGGAATCCGATACCGGTTTGGTCCCGGGTGTTGTGCAGGCCGTCAGCGCTACCATCATGATTATGAATGTTAAGATGCTTTTCAAGTTTGTCCTTCTTTCAGTAGTTCCAGTTTTAATGTCTTTTTTTGTGTGTCCTGTGCGAGGCTTGCCTCACACAGGACTGATTTTTCAGCTTCAAGATAAAGACGAACAATACCTGGAAATTGTTCCAAAGAATAATTGACTCCCTGAAGGAATTATGCGGGAAATTCTCTATGGGCTAGTTTCCACCCTTCTGGCTGAACTATATATGATTATTTTGATGGTCTACGTAAGGGGAAGTAAGTTAATGTGCCTGCATTTCCAGAGCAGACTTTATTCCAGGCATGACTAAAACCTGAAACATCTCATTCATTTTTTCAGGCGGGAAAGGCATTTTATTATCAAGCCACCATTTAAGCAGGATCAACAAGTTACCTGATAAGTAAATACTCAAGACATTCAATGGCACAGAAAGTTTGTTTTCTTCAGGGAAGAATTGTGACAATCGTTGCCGCATTTTTTCATTGAGAATATTCAGTTCGTCTTTTGTGAGAATCTCAAAACCTGACCCCCACATTAAAGTTTTGAACAGATGATAGTGGCCCTGTGCATGTTGAAAAAGCATGGTTGCGTCCACCATCAAATTCTGATCATCCTTACTTAAGAACATGTGCTGAAGCGTAACATCCAGTATCCGCTCAAATCCGCTCTTAACCAGGTCATCTTTTGTCTGATAATGCGCGTAAAAAGTGGATCGTCCGACATTGGCTTTCTCGACGATCTCCTTGATTGAAATTGAGTCATAGGTTTTGACGGCCATTAATTCGATCAGCGCGTCGATTAATGCCTGCTGTGATCGTTTGGAGCGGCGATCTTCGCCATTTGAATTAGGAATTCCCACCAGATTCTCAGACATTTTGCCTCATTTGTCCATTACGAGACATTTTGAAATGGTTGTAGATTGATTACATCAGGTCACGCAGTAATAATTCAGAATATAAAAATATTATAACTCAAGGAGAAAATCGATGAACAAAAGAAATGTATTACAAAATGTAAAACGTGTTGGAACTGGCCTGGCTTTTATATTATTCCCGTTAATTTTTATTTTTGCATTCTCAACTCACCCGGGATTGTTAACTCCTCACTTTCTCAATTCAGAAGAACTCATCTATCGAGCCCATCAAAATGGATTATTGCAATTTGGGCATTTGCTGGTCACATTGTGTACTTCACTTCTAATCGTCATTTCCCTGCACTTTATGAAACTTCTGGATAAATCGGCCGGGTGGGCAGGAACAATCGGGGGGATACTGGCAATTTTTGGAGCGATGATACTTGCGGCAGATAAAGGCGCATTATGCTTGACGATGAGCGCCTTGGATAGCTTAACCGAATCACAGTTTTCTCAGATGATGCCGGGTTTGATGGCGATGTTTTCAAAAGAGGGTTGGTTAGTCATATTATGGGGCATTGTTTTTTTGCCCATCGGTTTTGCGATACAGGCGATCGGATTGATCAAAACTCGTTCAATTCCGCGGTGGCAAAGCATTTTGTTTCTGATTGGTGCGATATTAGTAGCCACTCCGGATGGCGTGGAAATCATCAATTTAGGTGCATCCTTATTGATGGCAGTATCTCTTCTTCCCTATGGCATCAAACTGATTAAAAAATCACATTCCTACAATTCTGTGATGATCCCGGATTAATGATTTCCATTAATAAAAGAAAGATGAAAGATGACTAAAAATGAACGTAATTTCTGGCTTGATTGGATAATGTTTTGTGCTTTTTCAATCACCATTGTAAGTGGGTTTCTTTTATGGCTAATCATTCCGCACGATGCTACATCAGTTTTCGCCGGGATAGATCGGGCTGCGTGGCTGGCTTTTCACATAGTGTCTGGCATTTTAGGCCTGACCGGTGTAATCATCCATATCATCTGGCATAGGGACTGGCTCAAAGCTTTACGCGGTCGATCTCCAGGAACGCTGAAAGGACCTGTGCGGGCGAATCGCCTGACTAACCGTCTGACCTGGTTCTCCTATATTTTCTCCAATGTATCTGGCATGCTGCTATGGCTATTATCGACCGGTGTACCCAGCGGGGCAATAAAAATCCTGTGTCAAATCCATACTGCCACAAGTATGGCTTGGTTGGTTTTTCTGACAATCCACCTGGTATTTCATCAAAAATGGATCGTTTCAGCAATCAAACGGTATGTGATATTTAGCTTACCAATCCATGTGAAGGCGAATTCGGAAAGCAGAGCATGAAAATAAATGTACACAGCAGAAGCTTATTGGTGAAAAAGGAGGGTAAGCATACCCGCCTCCAATTCAATTTCACCAGGTAAATTTAGGCGGATAACCGGTAATGCTGCGGATTTCCTCGTACAGCGGTTTCAACCTGCCATACATGCGGCTGTAAACGCGGTGGTAGAGTTCGTCATAAAGTTTGCTGGCTTCACGATCCGGTTCGAATACCTTGCCGATGCGGGTCATATTTTTCACAGCGCTGTCAAAATCGGGATAGAGCTTCAATCCAACCGCCGCAGCGATGGCGGCACCCAGGCCGGAGGCTTCATAGACATGCGGGCGGGCTGTGGGCAGGTTAAAGATATCCGCGGTGAGCTGCATGGCAACCTCGCTCTGGCTGCCACCGCCAGCCACCCGGACTTCGGTGATGGGGATATGGCTGCGTTTGACGGTGCGCTCCGCGCCCTCACGCAGGGCGTAAGCCACACCTTCCAGGATCGCCCGGTAGAGGTGGGCCCGACCGTGTACATCACCGAATCCGATAACCGATCCCTTGGCTTCAGGCCCCGGGATCTTCAAGCCAGGCGACCAGTAGGGTTGCAGCACCAATCCCTGCGAACCTGCCGGGACTGCTTTGACCAGCTCGTCGAACAAAACTTCAGGGTCCACGCCGCGCAGATTGGCTGCCTGCTGTTCCAGTGCGCCGAATTCCTGCTTGAACCAGCTCACCATCCAGTAGCCACGAAACACCTGGATCTCCAGGCTGTAGGCATCCGGCACGGCGGAGGGATAAGGCGGGATGAGCGGGATGACCTCAACGTATTTACGGTGGGTTGTATTGATTGTAGCCGTAGTTCCATAGCTCAAACAGGCTATATGCGGGTCGATGCAGCCGGCACCGATCACTTCGGTAGCTTTATCGGCGGCAGCGGCGATGAGAGGCAGCCCGGCCGGAATGCCCGTCTGTTGGCTGGCTTCAGGCGTGATCTCGCCGAGAACTGAACCGGGAGGCAGTAAATCTGGCAGGATAGCCGGGTCCATGGGGACGGCCTGCCACTTCCAATCCAGCTTGCTGCTCCACGCCTTCTTCTTGTAATCGAAGGGGATATACCCCACCTGGCAGCCGGTCGAATCGATAATCTTACCGACCAGTTTGTGCGTGAGGTAACCGGATAGCATTACGTATTTGTGAGTTTTCTTCCAGATCTCGGACTCATGTTTTTGGATGAAATTGCATTCCGCCTCTGCCTGCAAATAGGCAACGGTCTCGGTCATGCCAGAGAGGGCAAAAAGGATGCCCCATAGACCACTGACAGGTTTCAGCCCGAATGTGCGGCGGTTGTCCATCCAGGTGATGGCGCGGCGCAGGGGTTGGCCATCCTCACCCAGGTTGATGACGGTCGAGCGCTGGGTGGTCAGGGCGACGCCTTTTACACGGCTTTTATAGCTGCCGGCTTTTCCCCAAAGCTGCATACAAGCCTGACAGACAGTATCCCAGAAAACCTGAGGATCCTGCTCCGACATCCCCGGTTCGGTGGAAATGTACTCTGGAATGGCAACTTTCGCTTTATCCACCAGGTTACCATGCAGATCAAAAAGAAGAGCGCGAACGCTCTGCGTGCCATTGTCAATTGCGAGTATCAACGGGGAGTCGATCATCTGTCATCCTTTGGAGAATAGTAATTTGATTATACAGCACAAACCCGGCATCAACGAAAGCCAATACTCGTCGATCTGAGCACGGAATCACCATTTTGCAAAATATTACCTAAATTGGACAAAATCTATCAACATTATACATAATATTGAATAAAGATTATACATACATTATATTATCTGTATCGAGCTTTACTCAACCTTAGTAACAAGGAGACAGAAAGATGAAAAAGTATTCCCTTATATCGGTAGTCATTACAGCCTCCATTATTCTGGCCGCATGCGCGCCAGCTGCACCAGTTCCAACACCATTGCCGGAACCAACCGCGATCCCCACAATGATGCCGGAACCAACTGAAATGCCCAAGACAATTGTTGACATAGCAGTTGCCGATGGTCGCTTCACAACCCTGGTAGCCGCAGTTCAGGCTGCAGGATTAGCCGAAACGCTCTCTGGGGATGGACCTTTCACGGTCTTTGCCCCAACAGATGATGCGTTTAATAAGTTGCCCGAAGGAACAGTTGAAGGTTTATTGAAAGATGTCCCTGCCCTTAAAGACATCCTCCTTTACCATGTAGTATCTGGAAAAGTGATGGCTGCCGACGTAGTCAAACTAGAATCAGCGGATACCGTCCTGGGCAAGCCAGTCACGATCAAAGTGGATATGGGCAATGTGTATGTAAATGATGCACAGGTCATCATCACAGATATCGAAGCCTCCAATGGTGTGATCCATGTGATCGATACCGTACTTCTTCCGCTAACCGAAGAGGCCATGATGGAAAAGGATATTGTGGATACTGCCATCGCGGATGGCCGCTTTACCACCCTTGCAGCTGCATTAACCGCTGCAGATCTGGTTGATACTTTGAAAGGCGAAGGTCCATTCACAGTTTTCGCTCCGACCGATGAAGCATTTGCCAAATTGCCTGCAGGTACAGTTGAATCATTACTAAAAGATATCCCTGCACTAAAGGACATATTGCTTTATCACGTGGTAGCTGGTGAAGTGATGGCTGACCAGGTTGTAACACTCACCTCGGCAGACACTGTTCTTGGCAAGCCTATAAGTATAAAAGTTATGGATGGCAAGGTGTATCTAAATGAGACAATTCAGGTGATCATCACAGATGTGAAGGCATCCAATGGTGTGATCCATGTGATCGACGCAGTACTCCTTCCCCCACAATAACAAGTATTCCTCCTCCTTAGACGAAACCGCCGGAATCGGAAACCGGCGGTTTCCTTTTATTTGGGTAGCGAGTAGCATTCCCGCCACAAAGTGAGATAGCGCTTTGCTTCGCTTGCCCAGAGGCCATCGTCCCAGCCGAGTTCAGGCTGGCAGATTTCGCGAAGGTGCTCCATTAATGGAGCACCGCCTTTCGGGGTTGTCAGGCCCAGCCTGGTGCGGCGCAAGAGCAGGTCATCCAGGTGGATGACACCTTCCTGACGCGCAGCCCAACGCAACTCCGCCCAGAGCGCCGGCAGCCCTTCCACGCTTGTGAACTCCTCATCCGGGCAGGTCGCGGCCAATTCCACTGCCGCAGTTCCGTAACGACCTGCCAACCGCTGCCAGCTCAGGGTATCCAAATCTTTGTTAGTCCTAAAAGGCGGTGGGCTGAAAAGCGGCAGATTGGGGTTGAATAATGGTGCTCCGCTGAGGAGGGTGCGGCAGTGTTCCAGGGTCTGGTTGGCCATCAGCCGGTAGGTGGTCAATTTGCCTCCGGTAATCGTGATCAATCCGTGTTCGTCCCAAAGCTCATGCGCCCTTGATGCTTTTGAGGGATTCTTTTCGCCGCTCGAGACGATGGGCCGCAACCCGGCAATGGATGAGAGTATATCTTCCCTGGTCAATTGAGATTCCGGGAAGAGATAATCCACCGCTTCCATGATGTAGCCGACCTCATCCGTGGTGATGACCGGCTCGGGGTGTTCCTCCTCCAATTTGCGGGGATGGTCGAGGTCGGTGGTGCCGATGATTGTGACACCTTCCCATGGGAAGACGAACATAGCGCGCTTGTCGCGCGGATGCAGGAGGGTGATGGCCTGTGCCAGAGGCAGTTTTTGCCATGGGAACAACAGGTGACTGCCGCGCTGTTTACGAATGCGGGGCGGTTGGTTTACCTGGCGGCGCAGGTCATCCGCCCACGGTCCGGTGGCGTTGATCACCACCCTGGCAAAAACATCCACAGACCTGTTGTTTCCGGAAGGAGCGTTATCACGCAGGTGGACTCCGGCAACCGTGCCATTGGTATGGAAAAGCAAACCTTCGGCGCGGGCATAATTCAAGGCACAGCCACCGGAGGATATCCCTTCCTGCAAGGCGCGCAGCACCAGGCGGGAGTCATCCACTTCGGCATCGTAATAGTAAAACCCCCCCTTCAGTTTGGCATTTGTCAACTGCGGGCAAATGCGGTTGATCTGTTTTTTTGACAGGTCGCCATGCGCCCATTTTGGCGCCAGCAGGTCGTAGATGGTTACGCCTGCACGGAACATCTGACGGGTGCCGCGACTGAAACCCAGATTTGGGAGGAGAAAATAAAGTGGTGTTACCAGGTGCTTAGCCTGACGTAAAAGCCTTTCTCGTTCACGCACCGATTCGCGAGTTACGCTGAACTGGCGGTTCTTGAGGTAACGGAATCCGCCATGCACCAGCTTGGAACTGCGGCTCGATGTGCCAAATGCAAAATCATTGGCCTCCACCAGGAGGACCTTCAAGCCAGCCCGGGCGGCAGCGTTGAATATCCCGGCGCCGGTGATCCCGCCGCCGATCACAAGTATGTCCCAATCCCGGGCTACTCTTTGCCAGATCTGTTCGCGTTGATCAGGTGTATTCATAGGGCTCACTTCTTGAGACAGAGGTTTAGACAAGCTTACCGGGATTCATTATCCCATGCGGGTCGAGGCTGGTGCATAGCTGTTTGATAAGGTCAATACCCAGGCGGCTTTTTTCTGCGGCGAGGTAAGGGGCGTGATCGATCCCCACTCCATGCTGATGGCTGATGGTGCCGCCGTGTTTGACGATGACCAGGCTGGCGATGGATTTGATGCTGAGCCAGCGCTGCAAGGTTTCCTGCGGTTCAAGCGATCTGCGCCATAGGTAAGTGACGTAACAACTCGCCCCTTCTTCATAGAGATGGGAGAGATGGGCGAAGACCAGGATCTTCTCACCATTACTTTCCATGCTTGAGTGTATGGCAGCTTTGATCTCACGCATACAATCCAGAACTTTGCTCCAACTCAGGCAGGTTTCAAGTGTATCGAGTGCATATCCTGCCTCCCACAGGGTGTTACGCAGGTAAGGGGTAAGGAAGCGTGATTTTTGCCAGGTGTGACCAATGAAATAATTAACCGAGAACCCTTTATGCCTACGGACAATAGCCTGTACCTGGCGGTATGCCAACCGGCAGGAAGGGGGTGATCCAGTGAGGCCATAAATTAAGAGACAACGGTTAGAACCGATGCCGATCATATTCAGCCCTTTGTTCGCAAAATCGACCATTTTCTCCTTGCCTGAAAGCTGCAAGGTGGTGGCTGTTTCATCGCTGTCGGCCAGGCGCAGCATGGATACATCCAGCTTGCTCTGAACTATTTCCCTGGCAGCATCTGCGCCGCTTTGCCAGTCCGGGAAAAAGACAGAATAGAAATGCTCCACCTCTGGCAGCGGGTGGACACGTACGGTGGCGTGGGTGATCACTACCAGGCCGCCCTTCACTCCCCAGGATGCTGTGGCGCAAATCGGGTCCGGCAGCGCTGGCAGGGATGGCAGGAAGGGTCAAAGTGCCAGCCGGCGTTTCAACCTCACAGCCGAGCAGCATTTCATCGATGCGGCCATAGCGGTATGATTGCTGTCCGACAGATCGGGTGGCCACCCAGCCGCCCAGAGTGGAATATTCAAAACTTTGTGGAAAATGCCCAAGCGTGTAACCACTGGTGTTGAGATCAGCTTCGATTGCGGGGCCAGCCGCTCCGGCCTGGATCTTTGCTGTCCGGCTGATCTTATCAAGGTATAAGATGCGATCCATCCTGCCCATATCCAATGTTAATGAAGGGACTTCACCCATCGGGTTGACGTGACCCAGTACACTGCTACCTCCGCCGAAGGGAATGATCGAAAAATGCTGTTTTTCAGCCAGGCGGAGAAGCTCCACCACCTGCTGCTCATTATCAGGATACGCCACCCCATCTGTAAACACCTGTGAAATGCCATGACGCATAGAAACCCAATCCGGCAGGCTTTGTCCGCGGCTGTGCATCAAGCGCTCTTCACTGGATGTGTTGATCAGCGAGTGGTCTGGCAGGCGGCCGGGAGGGATGGAATTCATCACATCGGTCTTCTCTGCATCTTTAATGGAACGACCCTCGCCAACAATGCCAATAAGATACTTCCTGGCGCTATCCGCTAGGGGATAGATTGTTGCAGTGTTTCCCCACCCATTCCAACGTTTCATCCTTTATTCTCCGGTTGTATCAGCGTTTTCCCATAATTGAACACATTCCTGCATCACACGCCGTGTAATGGCTTCAGCGGCATCCGGTTCCCCAGCCCGGGCAGCTTTGTAAACCATCCGAAAGTAAACCCTGGCCTGTTTGCGGGCTTCAAAATCCTTGTAATATGCGCTCATGGCTTTGATATACAGAGTCTCAAGGTTATTCAAGGCCAACGCCATGATGGCATTGCCGCTTAACCTGGAGAGCAGCTTTTGAGCCTGGAAATCCTGGAAGGCGAGGATGGCAGGATCCTCCGATCCTTCAGCGATGCCCTGTAAAAAAATTTCCACTTCCGGCGCGGTGTTGGAAATTGCCATTCGGGTATATGCCGGCGCCAGTAATACGCGGATCTGAAGCACCTGGGATACCATATCGGATGGGATTGCATCCAACCTTTCCGCCAGTGTGGAGAGGACCGATAACTTCCCCTGCAGCAAGTAATTCAATACCCGGGTGGGTTTTCCATGCTGAATTTCCAACCAACCATCACGAGCCAGGCGTTGAAGGACCTCACGCAGGGTTGGCCGGGTGACTTGCAAGCTCAGCGCCAGTTCGCGTTCAGGAGGCAGGTTGGTTCCCTGTGCATATTGACCAGACTGGATACCATCCAGAATGAGTTTTTCGGCAGCTTCGGCTGGTTTTAAGTCAGTATTGCGCGCCATGAGTCCTCCAGAGAAGTAAATTTTCGGGGCATTCCTTTTCCTGTACTTATTTAATTGCGAAGATAATATTGTGGTAGCAGACTATTGTAATATTTCGAGGGACTGGATCAATAAACTTTGTTCCTGCGATACTGCCAGGTTGCCGACTTCGAATTCGCCATTGGGTTTTACTGTTGCATAATTGTTGTCAATCCATGCGACAAAGGCGAGAGGAACAGCCACCTTGACCCTGGCAGCCAGCACTTCCTGATTGTCGATGCGAAAATGGATCGACTCAGGCAGCCAATGGATCTCAAACTCGTGCCACTCGGTGAAGTCCCAATCATCGAGGACGACCTCTTTTGCAGGCATTCTAATGCCGGTCAACAACCTTCCCAGCAGCGGGATTTTCATGAAAGTGTCAGCGGCTGCCATTGACCTTTCGCCACCTTTGCCGCCATAAACAACCGAGGCTTTCCAGCCGTTGGCGGGACCATTGGTGAGAGAAATCGTGGATTGTGTAGAGGCATAGTAGTACCAGATCCAGTTGGGTTTCACCTCCATACGGGTGCTCCATAGCGGTGCCATATTGTTCCAGAACCCGAATCCGGCGGTTCCAAGCAAGGTTGAGGCGGGATGTGTGACGCGGGCTTTCAAGCGGAAAATGAGCGGAGCCAGCCACTGGTAATCACTACGGGGGCGTTTGAGGTAATCATCAATTTGGGCAACAGAAAGGATATCCGCAGGTGCGTCCTTGAGTGTTAATTTAAGACCGAAGGATTCGTCCACCCAGGATGATCCGGCTGCCAGCCGATTCCAATGGGCATTTCTTTCACTGCCTGAAAAATCATCCGCAATTTTCATAAGCTGCTCCTCCCCCCTCACAAAGCATATTTACTTAATTATAGACAAAAAAAGGGTTTCTGGATAATTCAGAAACCCATGAAATGCATATTTACCGAATAATGGTTTGACGTTTAACAGACCTTTCTTTTACCCATGCCCAGCTTCCCAACAGGATTCCTAATGAAAGTAGAACGACCACGACAATGGTCGTATCATTCAACGCCTGTACCTGGATTAATGGATCTGCAGAAGAAGAGGAGGTCACAATTTCCGGCAGGCTGCGGGAAATGATCCGCCCGGACCAGATTGCTCCCAATACTGCGATGCCGGTGATCTGCCCCAGGGTGCGCGTGAGGGAGAGCAATCCAGAGGCTACACCCAGCCTGTCTTTCGGCGCTTCGCTCATAATGGCGCTGTTATTGGGGGATTGAAAGATTCCGGCGCCGATGCCCACCGGCAGAAAGCGCAGAATGTACCCCCACGCGGTCGTTTCCAGCGAAAGGGTGCTGATACCAACAAACCCGATGAGTATAATTGCCAGACCGATAACGGTTAATGACCTGGTTCCCCAGCGATCAGACAAAGCGCCGGAGATGGGAGCGAATATTCCCATGGATAAGGGAACCACAGCCATCAGGATCCCCACCATGCGGGGTGAATAATGGAGCAGGTTTTCCAGATAGAATGGCATGAGGATCATTGTGCCGGCAGACGAGATGAAGGTGATGAAACCGGTGACCAGGTTAGTGCTGAACATGGCGTTACGGAATAATCGCAGGTCGATCATCGGCTGGGGGCTAATGGATTCCAATCGGATGAAAAGGGCGAGGAACAGAACGAATCCAACAGCGAGCAGAACGACCGGAAGTGAAAGGAATCCTCTCCCTTCTCCAATGGTCATTGCAAATAAAAGGCAGGCCAGGCTGATGAATAAAGTCATTGCACCGGGTATATCGAACTTCTGTTTGATGCCAGGGATGACGTTGGGAACAAACTTGATGGCAAGGATCACTCCCAGTATCCCGACTGGAAGATTGACGAAGAAGATCCAATGCCAGGAAAACGAGCCCAGGATCAGGCCGCCGAGGGCTGGTCCGGCGATAATGCCGATTGAAACCATCAGGCCGCTGATTCCCAGCGCTTTGCCCCGCTCGTTCGGGGGGAAATTCTCGGTCACAATGGCAGTCCCGAGGGCCATCATCATCGCTGCTCCAACTGCCTGTGCGACGCGAAAGGCAATCAACATATATACACTGGTAGAGATTCCGCAGGCCAGGGATCCAAGGGTGAAAACGACGAAACCCCAGGTATAAATGCTCTTTTTGCCGATCATATCTGCCCAGCGGCCAATGCTCAGCATCAGCGTTGTGATCGTCAGCAGGTATGCCAGCACCACCCATTGAATGGTCGTAAAATCCGTGTTTAGGTTTTTCACCAGCGTGGGGAGCGCCACATTGACGATGCTGCCATCAATGGTGGCAAGGAATACACCCATGGCGACCGCCGCCATGACGTACCATTTTTGCTTATAATCCACAGATGTTCGTTCCATAATTACCTGTTCGATGAAGAATTCTCTCGCACTGTATAATTAATCGTATTAGGAGAGAATAATAAGTGTATAGTATAAACCCAATCCATATCCAGAAATATATCAGGCTGGACCAGCATTTGTCACAGGCCGGGATTGACATTCTGGTCTGTATGCTGCCAGAAAATATTGTGTATCTCACCGGGACTTATCCTGTGCACGGTGTGTCGGTTGCGGTTTACATCCCCGGCGCTGGAAGCCTTTTGCTGCAGCCGGAATGTGAGCAATACTGGGTCGAACCAGATCAGTCCACCGTTACCCTGTTTGGATGGGGTCATTTGGGCGAGCTCCCGATAGAAGAATCTTACGCTCGTTTCCTTTCGATGGTTTGGCGGCAGTATAATCTTTCGGGCAGAAGGGTTGGGGTGGAATTGCAATATAGGTCCTGTGCTCCGGCATATCGTTCTGCTGATATGAACCTGCCTGATGCCGCCTGGGTGGATATTGTTAGAACGAATATGCCAAACTGCTCAATATTCAATTGCGTTCCAGCGCTCGAAAGCGCAAAGGCAATAAAATTTCCATATGAAATAGAGAAAATTCGAAGAGCCAACCAGATCGCTCAAATCGGACTGACAGAACTGGGACGGAATATTCAACCCGGTATGACAGAAGTTGAAGCGGCAGCTCTGGTTGAAAATACGATCAGGGTGAACGGCACAGGTTTTGATGGCGCCCGGCTCGTGCGGGGATTCGCAGAGGTGACCAGTGGACCGGAGGGCAGCCGGAGGCAATCCATGTTGATCCCTGCCAGCCAACGGCGATTTGAGAATGGTGACCTGGTGATCATTGAAATGGCTGTTGTCGCGGATGGTTACTGGAGTGACCTGACGCGAGTTTTTTGTGCAGGCAAACCTGACAATGAACAAAAACGTATATATAATTCTGTATTTAAAGCACAACAGGCAGCAGCCTCTGAGTTGTTGGATGGAAAAGGTTTTTCAGCGCCAGATGTTGCTGCCCGCAAGGTGATCATGGATGCCGGGTTGGGCGAATATTTCATTCATGGCAGCGGTCATGGAGTCGGGTGGCGTTATCATGAATCCCTCCCGCAGCTTGGGCCGGATTCTACACGGGTATTGCGGACAGGAATGGTTACAAGCGTGGAACCCGGGGTCTATATCCCCGGTTTTGGAGGATTTCGAATAGAAGACAACCTGATGGTTGGTGATACTGAACCAGAGTGGTTATCTTCGCCGGTTAAACCGTGGTAATTTTGTAGTAGCGTAGTTTTGACCGAAATATTACATTACTTTTTGCATTACTTCAAAACTTGATGGAAACCATACTACCGACTCATTATTGCATTACAAGATGAGATGCCAGAATCATAAGGAATTACAGCATGACGGATTATTACAGCTTGAAATGGACGGGCGAAACATTAAGTATGATCGATCAACGCCTGCTGCCTCACAAAGAGCTATACCTGGAGTTTACGGACGCTAAAGGTGTTGCAGACGCCATAAGGACAATGGTCGTACGGGGAGCGCCAGCAATTGGTTCAGCGGCAGGATTCGGCTTGGCCCTGACAGCCATACGCTCCAGAGAGTTAAGTCCAGACGCCATTCTTCAAGAACTGGAACAGGCAGGGCGGATATTTATTGATGCGCGGCCTACGGCGGTCAACCTGGCGTGGGCTGTCAACCGTATCCTTAAGGCAGCTCGAAATGCTAAAAATATTTGCGAGGTAGTGATAGCCGAAGCTCAGGCGATCTTCGATGAGGATATTCAGGCGAATATTCAAATTGGATTAAATGGGTTGGAGCTCGTCCCACAAAATGCGAAGATTATTCATCATTGCAATACCGGTGCGCTGGCCACATCCGGGTATGGAACTGCGTTGGGGGTGATAAGGGCGGCACATGAGCATGGGCGGAATGTATTCGTCTATGTGGATGAGACCCGTCCACGCCTGCAGGGTTCCCGGTTGACCGCCTGGGAACTGCAAAAATTGGGCATTCCGCATAAGGTCATTGTGGATGGCGCATCAGGCCATGTGATGCGCTCATTGGGAGTGGACCTGTGCGTTGTGGGCTGTGACCGGGTGGCTGCTAATGGAGACACGGCCAACAAGATCGGCACCTACAACCTGGCACTGGTGGCGAGAGCGAATGGAGTGCCCTTCTATGTGGCAGGGCCGACCAGCACACTAGATCCGTTAACTCCGAATGGAGACGCCATCCATGTGGAAGAACGTGACGCGGATGAGGTTCTTGCGATCGATGGAGTAAAGATTACTGCTTCTGATACCCCCGTATTCAACCCGGCTTTTGACATCACACCGCATGAGTATATTACTGCCATTATTACTGAAAAGGGAATCTGTTACCCACCGTTCACAGAAAGTTTGAAACAGACCTAATCTCCTTTATCCGCTATTGCACCCTTGATCTGGCGGGCGAGGGAACCGAAGGCATCAGAATAGCGCATCTCCTCCGTCCTCGGGCGGGGGAGATCTATATTAATGGAGAGACTGACTCTTCCAGGGCGCGGAGTGAGCACCAGCACTCGATCAGCCAGGAAGACCGCTTCGCTGATGGAGTGTGTCACCATAACCACCGTTTTTTGTCGGGCTTGCCAGATGCGCAACAACTCACTACCCATACGCTCCCGGGTCAGGGCATCCAACGCGCCGAAGGGTTCGTCAAGCAGCAGCAGATCCGGGTCGTGGATGAGCGCCCGAGCGATGGCCACGCGTTGCGCCATCCCGCCGGAGAGGTCCTTTGGCCAGCTGTTTTCGAATCCTTTTAATCCGACCAGCTCAATCAACTCTGCAGCTTTTGCCTGTATCTCAGTGCGCGGCTTATCCGCCAATTCCAAAGGCAGGATGATATTTTGCAGCACGTTCCTCCAGGGCATGAGGTTGGCATTCTGGAAAACAAAACCAGTTTTTGGCAACCGGCCGGATTTTTCATGGTAAACGACCTTTCCTGATGTAGGGGTAAGAAGCCCGGCCAGGACGCGCAACAGTGTGGTTTTACCACATCCAGATGGCCCAAGTACACAGATGAATTCTTGCTGATTAACGTCATAGCTTACATCCTGCAACACTTTCAACCCGCTATTGCCGTTCGAGAAGGTAACCGAAAGGCGATGCAGGTTCAACGCTGCAGAATCTAACGAAACTTTCATTTCTCGATGAACTCGCTGGTGTAAGCAGATGGCAGAGCCATTTTGGCGGATATTAAGCCCATATCCAGCAGGACCTGCTGCATGTTTTCCCAGCCCATCTCTTGAGGAATACCGTTCTGATTTGTTTGCCATAAGCTGATGGACGTGGCCAGCACCTCTTTCTGAACAGTCTCATCCACTTGAGCCAGGTTCTCAACATATTTTTTACTGATCTCGTATGCTTCCTCCGGGTGGGCGGCAGTATATTCGATGCCTTTCCAGGTGGCATTTGTCATCCTGCGCACCAGTTCCGGGTTTTCTTTGATGGTAGTTTCATTTGTGAGCAAACCGTTGGAAATAAGTTGCAGATAATCGGCAACCTTGATCACATTGATATCGTAGCCCTTTGCCTTCAACTGTACCGGTTCATTGGCGACATAGATCACTACTGCGTCTTCCTGCCCGGATGCCAAAGACTCGACCTGGTTAAAGCCGATCACGTGGATGGTAACATCCTTTTCTGTCAATCCGCCAGCGTCCAGCAACGCCCGCAGACCGATGTAGCTTGCGCCTGAAAGCACCGGAACCCCGATGCGCTTTCCTTTGAGATCAGCAGGCTCATTGATCCCCGAAGATTTAAGAGACGCGATCCCAACCGGGTATTGCTGGTACCAGGCCAGGGTATAGACAACCGGCAGTTGTTGAGCGCGGGCGAGTAGCACCTGTTCCCCGGAGACCATCGCAAACTTGAGCTTATTTGCGCCAACGAGAGCCATCGCGTCTGTTTCGAAACTGTAATCAATAGTTACATCCAGGCTTGCCTCACGGAAATAGCCTTTATCGATCGCAACATAAAGCGGTGCGAATTGGATGTTGGGAATATACCCCACCGGGAGTGAGATCTTTGTCAGCTCAGGAGTTAGGTTTGGCTGTTGATTTGGAGAACAGGAAGCCAGTAAGGTCGCAATAATAATTATGATGAGTATGTTTTTTTTCATATTATTTCCCATTTCATTAGTTCATTATTTAATAATCATTTGTAGCTTGATTCCACTTCAGGAATCGTTTTTCAAACAGCACAACGGCATAATATAGGGCTAACGCCAGGGCGATGAGGGTGAAAATTGCTGCAAAAACGAGGGCTGTATCATACTGTCCCCGCCCAATATTTATCAAAAAACCCAGGCCGCGGTCTGATCCAACAAATTCACCGACCACTGCCCCGATCACCGACAGTGTTGCGCCAACCCGTAATCCAGCCAGGAAAACAGGCAGGGCAGCGGGGATTTCGAGCATTCGTAATATCTGTCCTCTGGAGGCATGCAGGCTGCCCATTAAGTCCCGCAGAGTTGCTGGTACTGCACGTATGCCAACGATGGTGTTGATGAGAATAGGGAAGAATACAATCAGTGAACAAATCAGGATCTTCGAAAATAATCCGGGTCCGAACCAGATGATGAGCAACGGAGCCACGGCGACCAGCGGGATGGCCTGGCTGGCAACCAGGTAGGGGGAGAGGAATCTCTCGGCGGCAGGTGATTTGGCCAGGATGTATCCAATAACTGTTGCCGAACCGGCCCCAATAAGGAGCCCCATAATCACTTCGAAGAGGGTGATCAATAGATGGCGGAGAAGGCTGCCATCTGAAATTGCTTTGATAAAACGCAGAGCCACCATTCCAGGGCCTGGCAAAATGAACGAAGGAAATTGCCAGATCAGTATGGCAGCTTCCCATAAAGCCAATGCCAGGATGACGGTGAGAATGAAGAAAAGCGTGCGATGTTTACTCAATTTCAAGAACAAAGTAAAAACCCCGGGTTATAGACTCCTCGGGGCGAATATGCATTGAGACGTTTTGATCCCTTGTGCATCCTTCTTCTATCCGGACTTTACCGTCGGCCCCGGATTTTCACCGGATCATGTCCACTGCTGGACTCGTGGGCTTCTCTTGCGAGTTACCACCGATCGGGAATTGGATCTTGCGATCCGCACCCTGCCCCGAAGGTACATTCATTATACAATAAATTAAGGAAAAAATCTTGCATTTTTTACCCTCACTCAGGATGTATAATTAGGTACATTAAGGAGAAGGTACATGATCCCTGATCAGGAAATCATACTCAGAATTGTTATCGCTGCACTCCTGGGGGCGCTCGTTGGTTTTGAACGCGAACGCCAGGGACAGCCAGCCGGTTTGAGAACGCACATCATTCTGGTGGTTGGCGCGACTCTGACAATGACTCTTTCAATTAATCTGGCCATCGAATTCCGCCCATTGGTCCCTAATGGTGATCCGGCTCGCCTGGCAGCCCAGGTGGTCTCTGGCATCGGTTTTCTAGGAGCTGGCGCAATTCTAAGATATGGCCCGAACATCAAGGGACTGACAACCGCCGCTTCCTTATGGACGATGGCCGTCGTGGGATTGGCCGTTGGCGCAGGACATTTCCTTTCGGGGGTTGCTGCGACTGCGTTGATACTCATGTCGCTGATCATATTAAACGTGATCGAAAAACGTTACATCAACACCTATACAACCATTATCATCCAAATCGCAGCAGACGATCGTAAAGGGTTGCTGGATGACATCCATAAGACAATTGGCAAAATCGTTAAATCTTTCGGCTCACCAAGTGTTCAGAGGAACCTGAAATCTAAAAGGATGCGTGTCGAGTACACACTCAAGTTACAATCGAATGTCTCCACCGAACATGTGCTTGATATGCTTTCCAAAGTTGATGGAATCCGGGCAATAAAAATATCCTAGATCGACTTGGCATTTTTGGTAACTGACCAACATTCAATCCAGGATAAAAATAAATATTATTTTGGGGTCAATGGTCGCCTAGAAGCGATCTAAATGTGCCATCGTATATTATCTATTGAGTGGCACCACCATTGATCCAAGCTATCAGGAGATCAAGTTCATCGCTGGTGAACACCACTGGATGGCCAGCTTTTTGAACAACAACGATTGGACTGGCATCAGCATTACCCGGAATGACAACCGGACCGTCCTTGGATCCTTTCATTATTCCGGCATAACTGGTCAAAGTTAAACCAGCCGTGCCAGATTCACCATGGCAGGCACTGCATTTTCCCTTGAGAATAGGATCAATGTTTGTGATGTAAGTAACATCTGCGCCCGGGGCAACCGTAGATACAGGGACTGCTGTTGGAGGAGCTACAGGCAGCTGATCCTTTATCGCTTCCCTTAGAAGAGGCGCATCAAATCCTGCATATGGCCAGCTAGATCCATGACATGCGCTATTGGAGCAGAATGATGAATTATCTGTCCCACCAGGATTTTCCACTGAATGACAGGATTGGCAGGTAGTATCAAAAACCTGATTATGCATAGTAATCCAGTTAGTATTCAAGTGCGTTGGAGGTTCGACACTTCGGTTGATCTCTATATTCGCGACAAGATCCTCGGCTTTTGAAACTACAGGAATCGAGTGGCAGAGGTTACATTCCAACCGGATCGCTTCATTGTCAGTAGTTAAATGTTTCCCATCATGGCACCTGAAACAACCAGGGGCTGTTTCATGGCCGATGTTGTCAGCGTGAGTACTCCAATTCATTTTTTGATCATAAAAGACTGACACATCAATCTGATTTTTCAATGCCAGTGTTGCATTTGAAATCAAATCCGAATTTTCTGTATAAAAATCAGGATAGGTGTCTTTATAAAACTTATCCAATCCTGAAAGTGCCTGGGTGGCCTCATCTTCTGATGCGTAAATATTCTTCAGAATTTCTTCACCCTTCTTCTTTATCTCCGGTATCGATGGAGAGATCAATCCCCTGGATAGCATCTGGTCCATAGCTGTTGCAGGGGGAAGAATCGGATGGGAAGTTCTGTTATGGCAGGTGTTGCAATCCATTTGGATCAGGTTTTCGGCTTTCACGTCACCTGGCTTAAAGGATGACTGTATGTCTATGTATTCTTTGATGGATCCGTCTTCCAATGTTACGCGAACATATGGAATATTCTGTCGATCGGCATCTTCTGCCACGAAAAAAACAGGGTTTTCAATATGCCAGTGTATGCCATTCCCCAGACCTTGCCGTTTGGATCCACCACCAGTTTTCAACAACAGGTTGACTTCGGAAAAAGTATTATTTTGATCATCGGCATATTTGTTAATCTGGAGTAATTTATCTCCGGTGAATGTTTGTGGATAATGGCAGGTCTCGCAAGCTTCTAATGCAGGCCGCATACTTTTAGCTCTGATAGGATACTCGTAGGTGTTTAATACAAGGGATGAACCTGTTTGCCAGGAATATTTTATTTTTCGAGGAATTTGTACGATTAGAGAGGCGCGACCAAGGTGGCATTCCTCACACGTAACCCGGGAGTGCGATGATATGGAATGGGTTACATACTGGGGGGGCATGGTGTGGCAGGTCAATCCGCAAAATGATGTTGTATTGGTTGTTTCCCAACCTGCTGATAAACCTACTAATAATAATATTAGTATCAGGACTACAACAGCATAAGGAAGTATTTTCAATCCAACCGGTCGATCAGCAGGGGGAAAGAAGAAGTTTTTTAACCAAGGAGATTTACTGGGCATTTTTTCTCCGTGAAAACAATTTGTTTTGGTATTAATCTAAAATTAATAATAGCACAATAAATGAGACTAAAACAAACACTTTTTGGTGAAGTAAATCAATTTATACAGCAGGTTATAACAGATTGAAAAGTCCGCTCAATCCACCCGGATTTAAACGCAAGTGGGTGTTGCTTTCATATGCCAATTCCATGATCTGATGCATTACCAGGTCGGCAATTTTCCTGACGTATTCCCGATTATTCTGGTCGCCATGATAAACGATCGGCTTGCCAACAGTCATGTGATATGGTCCGCGCAGATACCAACGCCCATATTCCACCCGTCCTTTGACCGTTGACTGGATGGTTTGCACATTCTTCCTTAATAGTGCAATTCCCACCGGAATCACCGGGGCGCCGCTTTCCAGAGCCAGCCTGGCGACGCCTGTCCTGGACCTATTAAATCCGCCATCTTCGGGGCTTAAAGCGCCTTCGGGGAAGATCATCACGTTATGACCGGCTTTCAGATGAACGAGAGCAGCATCAATGGCTTGCTGGCCTTTACCGGCAGCCACAGGAATATGGCCGGATCTTCGAAGGTATTCACCCAGGACGGGCACCTGAAAAAGTAGTTCGTTGATCATGATGTACGTCTGGCGTTTCACCATGGCTGCCACAAAAAAAGGATCTGTCGTGGTAGGGTGGTTCGCTGCAATGATCTTGGGCCCGTCGGGTAATTCGCTGTGTTTGTTGACCACCATTTTGAGCATGGTGCCAGCATAAGTCCCGATGACTGGGCGTGAAATCAAATACATGGTTCTATCTACTATCATAAGGTCCTTCCAAACTCATCCGATGCAACCTCGGCGGGTATTTACTCAACCCATCATAACAGTTGCGCAACTCGTGCCTATCTATCCCAGGGTAGATATTAAGAGGCATGACCAGGCACATTATTAAGCATGACTATCAGGTATAACCCCTGATCTTCATGATGGGTTTCTCTGGATGAAATTATTTACAGGAAATTTATGAAGGAACGCTGGAAAGTTAACTCATCACATGATGATGAATTTCTTCTGCCCAGATCAGGTAACCCTCTCCAAGCAGGTGCAGGTTGTCATTAGTGAGTTCTTTTCGCAATCCACCCTTAGAGTTGGCAAACGCATGGAATAGATCAATGAAAATACAACCATTCTCAGCAGACAACACTTGCAGGCAATTGTTCAGCCGCTGAATTCGTTTGGAATAAACTTCATGCCTGGGTAAGAGCGATTGCATAAAAACCTTACACTTTGGCAGCTCTGTCCGCAATTTCTTAACGATCTGGGTATAGGCAGACAAGATTTCAGTGTCTGTCGTGTATTCGTACCAGGGCAGATCGTTTGTCCCGATCAGCAGGAATACTTTTGAAGGCTGCCCGCTTACCACCTCATCCAATCGGGAGAGGACTCCGGCGGTTGTATCTGCATTGATGCCGCGATTCTTGACCGGGGTGGCAGGGAACATTTCATCCCAACGGGCGCCATCTGTTAAACTGTCACCTATGAACACAATATCCCCATTTAGAATAGGATGCTTGATGAAAAAACTTACCTTCTGTTGATGGTGATGTCTGACCAGACGTTTCACTTCCATCCTCGTGATGGTCAACAGGATGATCGTGGCGAGCAGCATTGCAGTAAGAAAAATATTAAACATAAACTTTCCTAATTATTTGATTTTATAAACAAATTCTAACCTGATTCCAAATAATTCTGGTCAAAATCACTTTATATTAAAAATTCTATGACTGTATACTTTATTTATACTTCGGAATATTCTTCACCAGATCTTAGCAAAGAATTTCAAGAGGGATCCATGAAAAAATATGATGTGATTATCGTCGGCGGGGGAATTGTGGGCAGCATGACAGCCCGATTCCTATCCCGCTACCAGTTGGACATTCTACTGATCGAGAAATCAGCGGATGTCGGCACCGGGGCGAGTTCTGCCAACTCTGCCATTGTCCACGCTGGTTATGATCCGCTGCCCGGTTCGCTAAAAGCAAAAATGAATGTTGCCGGAAATGCGATGTGGGATACGTTGTCAGGTGAACTCGGTTTCGACTACGACCGCCGCGGCGATTACGTGGTCGCGGTTGGACAGGAGGAGTTCGACCACCTGGACAGCCTGATCGATCGCGGTGTAAAGAACGGTGTTCCGGGAATGCACATCATCTCGGCGGATGAAATGCGCTACCGCGAACCCAATCTTAACCCAGAGGTGAGCGGTGCATTGTGGGCCCCCACCGGAGGTATCTGTGATCCTTTCATGGCTGTCGTAGCGGCGGCTGAAAATGCAGTTCAAAATGGCGTTACGCTAATGTTAAATACCGCTTTTGAGGACTTTGTTCTGGATGGCAACCGCATCGTCGGTGTTAAAACCAACAACGGCACTTTCGGCGCACGCTGGGTGGTCAACGCTGCAGGTTTATACTCGGACATGGTCATGCATAAGGCCGGTATCCGCCCTGAATTCAACATCACCCCAAAACGGGGTGAATATGCAGTCCTGGACCATGCTGAAATTCAGATCAACAATGTGCTTTTCCCTGTGCCTTCAAAAAAGGGGAAAGGCATCCTCGTCACAACAACCATGCATGGCAATACCATGATCGGCCCCAACTCTGACCCTGTTCCTGGTAAAGAGGCGCGGACTTCCACAAAAGAAGGAATGGATGAGATCTGGAGCGGCGCTCAAAAGCTGGTGCCATCGCTCCATCCACGTTTTACTATTGCCCTGTTCAGCGGATTGCGTGCCACAGGGAATGCGCCATGCGAAACACCAGGCGTGGACTATAACCAGGACTTCATCATCGAGATCCCCTGGGAAGTGCGCGGCCTGGTCAACCTGGGTGGCATTAAATCGCCGGGTTTGACATCCGCGCCAGCCATCGCTCAACGGGTGGTGGAACTACTGAAGGAGGCGGGTGAGAAATTGGTGGAAAAGCGCGATTGGAATCCAATCCGCCCAACCCGGCCGCATTTTAGAAAGCTGCCGCGGGAAGAACAGATCAAACTAATCAAGACAGACCCGCGCTATGCGCGCATCATCTGCCGATGTGAAACTGTCACCGAGATGGAGATTATCAACGAGATCCACGCACCTATCCCGGCAATTACCTACGACGCGATCAAGCGCCGCACCTGGCTGGGAACCGGGCGCTGCCTGGGGTCCTTCGATATGCCGCGGGTGGTGGATATCCTCTCAAGGGAGTTGGGGCTGCCACCAGAGTTGATCAGCAAAAAAGGGGCTAGCTCCGAATTCCTAGTCCGCAAGACCAAGGAAGTGGAGGCATAAGATGGCGCTAAAAGAAAAATATGATGTTGTGATCATCGGCGCCGGACCAGGAGGATTGGCCGCAAGTATTGCTGCAAAGCAAAATGGCGCGGAAGACGTTCTGATCATCGAGCGGGATAAAGAATTAGGAGGCATACTCCAGCAATGCATCCATAACGGTTTTGGTTTGGAAGTATTCCAGCAGGACCTGCCCGGCCCGGCATATGCCCAGAGGTTCATTAATGATGCACTCGCCATTGGTGTGGATACTTTACTGGATGCCATGGTACTGGACATCAGCCCGCAGCGCCGGATTTTTGCCACTGGCAAGAATTGCGGAGTTGTCGATATCCAGGCGCGCTCTATAGTCCTCTCGATGGGCTGCCGGGAGCGCACACGGGCACAGATCCGCATTCCGGGGTCGCGTCCGTCTGGCGTATTCACAGCCGGGACAGCCCAACGCTGGGTGAACGTGGAAGGTTTCATGCCCGGCAAACGCTTCGTCATTTTAGGATCAGGCGATATTGGAATGATCATGGCGCGCAGGTTGACCCTGGAGGGGGCAAAAGTGGAAGGTGTTCTGGAGGTCATGCCATTCCTCACAGGCCTGACCCGAAATTATGTCCAATGCCTGATGGATTACGACATTCCGCTGCACCTCAGCCATACTGTGAAGCAGATCATAGGTAACGACCGGGTGGAAGCGGTAGAGTCGGTTCAAGTGGATGAAAAATGGAACCCAATTCCCGGCACTGAAGTATCATTGCCATGCGACACCATGCTTCTTTCTGTGGGGTTGATCCCGGAAAATGAACTTTCCCGCAAGGCCGGTGTGCTGATCGATCCCCTTACCGGGGGTCCGTTTGTGGACGATCACTTCGAAACCAATGTGCCCGGCATCTTCGCGGCCGGCAATGTGGTTCACGTTTATGACCTGGTGGATTGGGTGTCTGAGGCCGGCAAGGAAGCCGGAAAGAGCGCTGCGAAATTTGCCGCTCAAATCCGCCGCCAGGAGAACAGACTGGTGCCGCTGCGGGCCGGAGAAAACGTGCGTTACGTCGTCCCGCACCAGATGGATCGCGAATCCCTTGCAGATTCAATTGTGCGATTGCAGCTTCGGGTGAAAACACCTATCGAGAAACCAGTGTGGGTTGAAGTGAGGAATCGGGACAACCTTGTCTCTCGCAAAGGAGAGCTATATGCCCGGCCGGGGGAAATCATCACCCTGGAAGTCCCTGCCCGGGCTTACGACGAAGTGCAGCTAGCAGAAGAATTGACCGTTGCCGTTGTGCAGCGTTAGGAGTAAAAATGGACAAAGAACAAGTAAAAATACTTTGTGTCACCTGCCCCAAAGGCTGTTCGCTGGAGGTTACCAAAGAGGGTGATACCGTGTTGGAAGTGAAACCCGGCTGCAAGCGCGGCCATGAATATGCAAAACGGGAGTTGGTGGATCCACGCCGAATGGTGGCTACATCCATTCGAATTAAAAGCGGCGTTCACCCGCTGCTGCCGGTGTATACCTCAGCCCCGTTCCCCAAACCACGCATCATGGAGCTTCAAGCCAAACTGAGAAAAGTGGAATTACGGGCCCCAATAAAAATGGGCACCGTTGTCGTTCAAAACATACTGGATACCGGCATTGATATCATTGCCAGCCGGGATATGGATGCTATTAACAAGGAATCTACTTACATAGCCAGATCGTTGGAGTAGAAACAGATCAATTAGTACTGCGGAATAAAACAGTCCGGAGAATTGTTCAAGCCCCGATGGAAATGAGGTTCCGCGAGGGTGTGGTCTTTGGCCTGGGTGATGTTGGAAATTTTACCTCTGGAAGCACGATGATAGCCTCGGTGGTTGAACCATAGATCCGCACCATTTTGGCATCAATGCCCGCATTCTTCAGCACTTCAATGGCTGTCCTGATCGCATCCTCTTTATCCATAACTACCTCCAATTCGATGGTTAAGGATGGTGATGCAGATTCCATGCCGATTACCGCCCTGCATAGCGTGGATGTTTTTCCCCCACGGATATCTATAGTTCACCGCCCCTCTCCCGGTGAGAGAGGGTTGGGGGTGAGGACATTCACCAATAGGGCAATGATAGCCATACGTAACACAATCTACCCATCAAAGTAGGTAGAATTCAATAGCCAACTACCTATCTAGGATCTATGAGTTGTGATCATCTATAATCAGCGTAGATAGCCATAAAGGATTTTCGCGGGAAAGGCTTTTGTAGAAATGGATAAATGATCACAATTCTACGGCGGGACCAATCAATAATGAGCAGGATGTTTATATTGACCTTTGCTTTGATAACCACCCTTCTGTTATTCTAAATACAGCGACATATTCAAGAGAAAATGTTGTGTTAAGGAGTATAAAATGGAGCAAAACCATTTGGATCACAAAGCCCAGATAATTTATTTTTCTCATGGCGGTGGACCATTGCCCATTCTTGGAGATCCCGGTCATATAGCCATGGTGGATTTCATGACCCGGCTTCCCGGACAACTCAAAAAACCGGATGCGATCGTTGTCATCAGCGCCCACTGGGAAGAAAATGATGCGACCTTATTGGGCGCTCAAACACCGCCCATGTTTTACGATTATTATGGTTTTCCACCACAAGCCTACGAAATTAACTACCCTGCCCCTGGCAACCCCGGGTTGGCGGATCGAATCGCCAACTTGCTTTCAGTTAATCATATTCCATCCCGTATAGACCCTGCCCGCGGGTTTGACCATGGCGCATTTATCCCGCTGAAGCTGATGTACCCGCAAGCGGATATCCCCACCCTGCAGCTTTCCCTGCTGCGTGGTCTCGATCCCGCAAGACATATTGCCCTTGGGAAGTCGCTTCGCAGCCTGCTCAATGAAAATATCCTTGTCATCGGCTCAGGATTCTCTTTTCATAACCAGAATGCTTTCTTTAGCCAGCGGGTGGGTGCGCTCGATCCAGCCAACGATGATTTTCAAAATTGGCTCATCGAAACATGCACCGGAGAGCTTAATCAGTCTAACCGCGAACAGCGTCTGATCGATTGGGAAAAAGCGCCCTCCGCCCGTTATTGTCATCCCCGGGAGGAGCATTTACTTCCCTTACATGTGTGTCTCGGCATGGCAAGCAGTGCCGCTGAACTGGTTTTTGACGATCTGATCCTCGGTAAGCGCAGTGTAGGGTTTTTATGGAGTGAGTAAAGCACATTTATGCAGGAAAGCCAACTACAGCAATCTGATGTGGCCCCTTCCATCAATGTGATCGTGCAACTTTGAAAACAGCAACAACTGCTCCGATCAGGATGATCCCAAACATGGCTACCATAGCCCTTTGCCCTTGTTGCGCAAAGTAACCAGGGCTGACAATTTCTGAATAGATCACCCTCCCAAATAATTTTAATTTTATTTAACTGAACCCGCATCTGTCAATAATGTCCATTTCCTGCTTTCCATCGATCATCCGGCAGTATCTATATCCCGGTATCAATAGCTTTGATGATCTACCTGTTGGTTGGCCAAATTCGTCGGATGAATGGGATTTACTAAAAAACCACTTGCCGGATTTGAAATCATTCATGTAAAATTCTGAATAGTCTTGGGAATATTTTATATTGGAGGAATATCCATCCATGAACACGGATCAGACCTATCGAACAACATTCTGCCTTGAGGTCAATTCTGCTGCACCTTCTTCCAGGCATTCTGATAGGCCTTTGTTACTTCGTTCTGGTGAAACCGTTTCACCAATGGGGATTTCCTTCAATAATGGCATTAATGGTGTCTCTTGCTTTGATTCTTGTGCCAGTTGAGCTGGGATATCTGTTATCTCTCGGGAAGAATAAGAACGGCAGGTTGTCACTTCAAGGGATTGTGATGTATCGCTCCCCGATCTCTGTTTGGCAGTACTTGCTCTGGGTGCCGGTCCTCTTTGTGCTGGTTGGGATCATCTTTACAATAATGAAACCTTTGGATGCATTTCTCCAAAATAACCTCTTTTCGTGGTTGCCTGTCATGGAGAGTGGTTTACAGGGAGGATTTTCAAAAGAAAACCTTATTGCTACTTACGTGATGGTGGCATTGTTTGGAGCGATCATTGCGCCGGTTGTCGAGGAATTTTATTTTCGCGGATACTTATTGCCGCGGATGAATTTTGCCGGGAAGTGGGCGCCGCTTTTGAGCAGTTTTTTGTTCGCAATTTATCATGTTTTTACCCCATGGATGTTCATCACTCGTACTCTTGGGATGCTGCCCCTGATCTTTGCTGTGCAGCGTCGGAACCTGTATGTCAGTATCATTGTCCATATTTTGGTGAATTTGATCGATGTCATGGCTGGGATAAGTTTTATTCTCGCCATGTCAAGCGCAATTTAAAGACATGGAAAAACTTCGTTTGCTCTGGTCTTAGCGTCTTTGCAGCAAAACGAAAAGGACCCGAAAACGGCGCGAATATATGTTGGGATTCGATCCATGTCTGCTATATAATTATTTTATAACTTAACAGACCGCTTCCCGGATTTGTGAGGAGGAATTCATGAAAGGCCGAATTTTGATCCTGGGTAGTTTCATCATCCTGGCAACACTTGCCTGCCGCGTTTTCTCTCCCCGACAACAAACCACTCTGATCCCCGCCAAAACGCAAATTTTGCGCCCCACCGATCCACCAAAGATGACGCAGGATGAGCGTATATACGAAAATGAGCATTTCAGCTTCACGATCCCGCCTGGATGGAAAACCCAGGAAGAGGTCTGGGGGCGCCCGATGCCGGCAGATGCAGACCATTACCAACTTGGGGTGATCAATTTGATCACCATTCAGTATCCGGGCGGTCAGGGTGAGGGCAGGGCATTTTTCTCGGTGTCATCCTCCCCGTTGGCTGGCGGAGTCGATCTTGAGGGGCGCTTTACCAGCGCTTATGAAAACGCTGTTCCCGGAAATAAAAGAAGCATCCCGCCAGCCCTATGAACAATACGGGTTAGCAGGTTTTGAGATCACCTACGACCGGCCATGGGGGGAACCCTGGTGGCGCTTCCATGATTTATGGCTGGAAAAAGACGCCGTGATCTATGTGCTGACATTCCAGGCCTACCCCGCGTCATTTGATGAATTTTCTGACGTGTTCGGTGAGATCGCCGACAGTTTCAGGTTCATGGAATAGATTTATTCAAAAGCGTAGTCTGGCGTTCAAGCTAAGCTTAAAGTCAGCTTAGCAGGAGACAATTTACGGATTATCGTTGAAGCGGAACTGGGAGAGAAAACACAAAACGATTCAGGGAAATATAAAGGGTGGATTTGACCTTCGTCCAAGAAGGGTAACCAACGCTGGAAGAAGTATTTTTGAACCTGGCAAAGGTAAAAAAGGCAGACTCTATTCGATGTAGATGAACGCGTCTCGTAGATTTTGCATACTGTGTAAATTTCTCTGCTCCACCAACGGGAGGATGACTTTATGGGGGATGAATTGTTCTCGATATAAAAGACGCTCCACCAATAAGAGGAGCGTCTTTTGGTATTCATAATTAGGACTCACGCTCATTCTATTCCACATCTAAATTCAGGTACAGATCTTCCAGCTTCTTGCGCGCCCAGGGTGTTCGCCGAAGAAATTTCAGGCTGGATTTGATACTCGGTTCATTGAAGAAGCACCGGATGGGGATAAGGCTCGATAACCCGGTCCAGCCATACTTCTCAACCAGTTGGGTGAGTATCATTTCGAGGGTAACCCCATGCAAGGGGTCGTTAGAATGTATTTCCGGTTTCATTGTTTGTGTCCATTGATGATTATACTCCGACCTTGGTTGCCACTGATGACCTACGCAGGAGAATGGGTAAAGTTCCGGCAGACGCTACGACCGCATGTTGGGTGGTCACTCATCAGATCCACGCTCTCCGCGGGGGTTTCAAAACAGCCGGGGATTTCTTTTTTAGGATCGTTATGCAGGCGATTGTATAATTAATTCATCACCAGAAATTACTTCTACCATTACTAAAAAAGAATCAGATTGAAATAATGAACAAATTTTTGCCTTTGCATATTGGTTTTATATTAATTCTCACGCTCACAGCTTGCAGTCCTGGCATTGAACCCCGTCCGGATGCAACACAACAATCAGAAGCAACAGGCACACCTCAACCAACAAAACCAGCAATGCAAATACCAGAGAAAACGATCCTGGGCACAACCCAAAATAACCTGTTGGGCAATCACCTCGTTGAGGGAAGCATCGATCTAAAGACAGCATCCGTATTGGATATTCCGGTCGATGGTGTTCCTCTCTGGCTTGTGAGCGTCCCGTTCCAGGAAGGAGCCATTTTCGCAGTTATTCTCGAAAATGGCAAAACCCAGGCTTTTAAAGTTTTGGAAAGCTCTTATGAGCCATTTGCTATTTCATCAGCGCAGATATCCACTGACGCACCCCCATTACTGGCAATATCTGGAGGTGTTGCACAACTTATAGTCCCGCTTGAAGATGCATCCCCAATCACCAATCCTTTGTTGATAAATGATATGGTGGCATCCATTGCCAGCAACGGCGATCTTGTTTTGGGCAATGCTTCAATCCAAAAAAGAGTACCGATTGATGCCTTACCGGATGCCCGCATCTTGATGGATGAGAACAACCGGTTGCTCATTCTCACACAGCCGACGAATCGATACGACCATGGCGTGCTGGGGGACGACATGGAAGCTGCTGGCATCACATTGATCGAAACAAAGCCTGAAATTCGCCTGGTACGGACCATTTCCATCGAAGCACCTGATGTCATTGAAGGATTATCCCCCATTTGGGCAGATCTTGATCAGGATGGGGCGCTTGACATTATTGTCACACTTAGCAATAACCAGAGTGGTTCCCGGATCGTTGCGTTTCGCGAAGATGGAACGATGTTGGCAGAAAGTTCTGCGATTGGCACTGGCTATCGCTGGCGGCATCAAATTGCTTTCGCGGCATTCGGGGATAAATCGCAATCTTACCTGGCGTCCATCCGTACGCCGCATATTGGAGGCGTGGTTGAATTTTTCCAGCTCAGTGATGGCAAACTGGAGACTGTATCTGAGATCAACGGATTCAGTTCACACTCCATTGGCTCTCGCAACTTAGACTCCGCCATTGCCGGAGATTTTAATAATGATGGCAGCTATGAATTGCTCGCACCTACTCAAAACCATTCAAGTTTGGGGGTTATTTCTTCCGGCGGAGATATTACCGTGTTGCCATTAGATGGGGTTTTGACCAGTAACCTCAGCGCCATATCCGTTAACGGAAGTATCATCCTCGGCGCGGGGACGCAAGGCAACCTGAGAATATGGATGAAGTAAAAGAAAGGGGGTATCAGAAATTAGTTATAAGCAAACAATTGGAGTGCGCCAAACGGGGTGCGTTTTTTGCGGTTGAGAAAAATATTGTTCATCTGGGCGGTGAAATCCGTTTACCCTTACTGCTTGTACGCACCATCAGGTGAATCCGGTGCGGGATGATACAATCAATCCATCATGGATCAACAATTTCTCCCCACCACCCTTGCAGAAGTCCGCGCCCGCGGCTGGGATGCGCTGGATGTCATCCTCATCAGCGGCGACAGCTACATCGACAGCCCGTTCATCGGCGCCGCAGTCATCGGGCGGGTGCTGGAAGCTGCCGGCTTCCGGGTGGGGATCATCGCGCAGCCGGATATTAACTCCGAGGTGGATATCACTCGTTTGGGTGAGCCGCTGCTCTTCTGGGGTGTGACTGGCGGCAGCGTCGATTCGATGGTCACCAATTACACAGCCAATAAACGCAAACGCCGCACTGATGATTACACCCCGGGCGGCGAGAACAACCGCAGGCCGGACAGGGCAGTGATGGCTTACACCAACCTGATCCGCCGCTATTATAAAAATACCCGACCGATCGTACTGGGCGGGATCGAAGCATCATTGCGGCGGGTGGCGCATTTCGACTTCTGGTCAAATGCCGTACGCCGTTCCATCCTCTTCGATGCCAAGGCAGATTATCTTCTCTACGGCATGGCGGAGCAATCCGTGGCTTCACTTGCAACAGCCTTGAAAGCCGGAGATGACCCCCAAACGATCCGCGGACTGTGTTACATCACCCGGGAACCGCCCAAAAATTACCTGGTTCTACCGGATTATGAAACTGTCTCCACCGATAAACTGGCTTTCATTAACATGTTCCACACTTTTTACAAGAATACCGACCCGATCACCGCCAGAGGACTCGTCCAGAAGCACGGCGACCGTTTCCTGGTACAGAATCCACCCGCGCCGTATGCCAACCAGAAAGAAATGGATGCGGTGTATGCCCTGCCGTTCCAGCGGGTGCAGCATCCATATTACGAATCACAGGGTGCGGTCCGCGCGTTGGATACCATCGGCTTTTCCATCAGCACCCACCGCGGATGTTATGGCGAATGCAACTTCTGCGCGATCGCTGTCCACGAAGGACGTACAGTCCGCTGGCGCAGCCAGGATTCGATCCTGAATGAAGCCGAATCTTTGACCAGGCTGACCGATTTCAAGGGCTACATTTCGGATGTTGGCGGGCCGACCGCGAATATGTACGGCTTTGAGTGCAAGAAGAAGTTGAAAAGTGGAGTCTGTGATGATAAACGCTGCGTTTTCCCGGAAGTTTGCGCTGCACTAAAACCAGATCACCAACCGCAAGTGGAATTATTGCAGAAGATCAGCCGTATTCCTGGAGTTAAGAAAGCATTTGTCGCTTCAGGCATCCGATACGATATGATCAGCGCGGATGTTGCGCACGGCGGGGAATACCTGAAGGAGATCGTTGACGAACATGTCTCCGGTCAATTGAAGGTGGCGCCCGAACACACCGAGAAGCACGTCCTCGATAAGATGGGGAAGCCCGGACAGGCCAGCCTGCTTAAATTTAAAGAACAGTTCGATTCGCTCTCGCGGGATGCCGGTAAAAAACAGTTCCTCACTTATTACATGATCGCTGCCCACCCCGGCTGCACCGATATCGACATGCACCGGTTAAAAACATTTGCCAGCCAGGAATTGCAGATCTCACCGGAACAGGTGCAGATCTTCACGCCGACCCCTTCAACCTATTCCAGCCTGATGTACTATACCGGATTGGATCCGTTCACCCTCAAACCATTGTTCGTTGAAAAAGACCCGGTTCGCCGTGAAAAACAGAAGCAGATCGTGGTGGAAAAACCCGCAGAACCCGGTTCCAGACGGTCACGCCTGAGAGCTGCTGGAAGAAGGAAGTATTAATGTATCATCTATATGCTGTCACGCAGCCTGGTCTTGAACCTTACTTAATTAACGAATTGAAAAATTTAGGCTTAACTGGCAAGCGCCCAAAGGCTTATGATTCGACTGGTGAAGCTCATGAAGAATCCGGCGGAGTGGAGTTTGAGGCGAGCCTGGCTGATCTTTACCGTGCCAATTTGCAACTTAGGACTGCCAACCGCATCCTTTCAAGATTAGGGGAATTTTCTGCGAATGGATTTGAGGAACTACAAAAAAAGGCAGCACGCCTGCCGTGGCAACAGTACCTGCGACCCGGACAACCGGTAGCATTACGAGTAACCTGCCGTAAAAGCCGTCTGTATCATTCAGATGCAGTTGGCAGGGAGGTACTGGCAGCCATCAACCTCAATTTGGGGAAACCCAGCACGCTGGTTAAGTTTGATGAAGACATAAGACCCGTTCCCCAACTTGTGGTCGTGCGCCTATATCGAGATGTTTGCACCATCAGCATGGACACTTCGGGCGCATCCTTGCATCGCCGGGGATACCGCCTGGAGACAGCCAAAGCCCCGTTGCGCGAAACACTGGCGGCGGGTTTGTTATTCGCATCCGGTTGGGATGCTACCACCCCCATGATGGATCCATTCTGTGGTTCCGGCACGATCGCAATCGAAGCGGCCTTGATGGCATGTAGAATTGCCCCGGGAAAGAATCGACGATTTGCATTCACAGACTGGCAGAATTTCGATTCTTCGCTCTGGCAAGGTATCTATAAAGAAGCGGCTGCCAATGAGTTGACAGAGTGTCCTCCCATTCTGGCTTCTGACCGCGATGAAGGAGCTATTCGAATTTCCACTGCCAATGCAGAGCGTGCGAATGTGCTGCAATATTTGACTCTTCAATGCCAGGCATTTTCAGCAATCCAACCACCCGCCGATAAGGGTTGGATTGTTACAAATCCACCTTATGGTGTGCGGGTCAGCGCCAGCAAGGATTTGCGCAATCTATATACACATCTGGGTGATGTGCTGCGGGAACAGTTCGCAGGTTGGCATTTCGGGTTATTGTGTGCCGACCCGATACTGGCCGGGCATACCCGATTGAGGTATGAAAAATCTCTCCAGCTGACCAATGGCGGCATTCCGGTAAAGTTTCAAACCGCCATCATTTAACCTTCGATAGAGGTGCAAAATGGCCAAGCCGCAGTCTGGCGTTGATCAAATCGAAGTAGAACGGCTTCAAAACCGCATCACAGATGAGATCTTTTTTGCCTTCGGCTTACCCTGCGAGGGCTGGGCAAGGCGGATATTAAGCCCAATATTCAACCTGCCGGCACGTCATTTCGCCAGGATCGTGGCAACATATCAGGCGATGGTTCCTGAGATTGGCTTTGGGCTGACCGCCCGCAAAGCGCTGCCTGAGTTTAATACCAGCGTTGTCGCTCATGGCTGGGAACTCGTTCCAGAATCCGGTCCATTGATCATTGCATCGAATCATGTTGGCGGGGTGGATTCCCTGGCTGTGGCTTCGACCATTCCACGCAAAGACTTGAAGATCATGGTTTCGGATGTGGGTTTTTTGAGGAGTATGTCCATTGCCGAGGATTTCTTCATCTTCGTTCCACTGGATACATCCGGACGGATGAATGCCCTGCAAAGTGCCATTAGTCATCTGCAAAATGGCGGAGCTGTTCTGGTTTTTGCGCATGGCGAGGTGGAGCCTGACCCTGAATTAATGCCAGGAGCGTATGAATCGATCACAGATTGGTCTCCCAGCCTTGAGATCATGCTGCGAAAAGTGGAGGGGGCACAGTTGCAGATCGCCATCGTCAGCGGGGTAATTCATAAGGCTTTTATGCAAAGTCCATTCGTGTTATTTCGCAAGACGCAATTTGCAAGGCAGAAATTGGCCGAATTCATTCAGATCATGCAGCAATTGGTATTTCCACACAGCGTTAAAAGCGAGGTTCACATTTCACTATCTGTACCGATGAAACGAAATGATTTTGGTCAGGAAAGAATCCTGCCGGGAATCATCCACGCAGCCCAAACGATCTTAGAAAAACATTTGGAAAACTTTGGAATAGACACCAAATAATAATGCAACTGATCTCTATCTTACGATTGGAATATAATCAATTATCGAAAGTGGAGGACATATGAAAAAATATCTAGTTAAAAATAACACCAAGGTATCCCTACCAGATTGGGATCCTGATGAAACGTCCGAATTTGAAGGCTCAAAAAAAGAAGGATTGGCAGAATTAAAAAAACTAAACAAGAAATTGGAGAGCCTGCAGGAGATGCTCTATGCCGAACATAAGCATAAGGTGCTGATCATCCTGCAGGCCATGGATACAGGGGGTAAGGATGGCACCATTCGCAGCGTCTTTGAAGGGGTAAATCCACAAGGAGTTAAGGTGGCCAGTTTCAAAGTCCCTACCCCTGAAGAGTTGGACCATGACTATTTATGGCGTGTTCACAAGCAAACCCCCGGAAAGGGGGAAATTGTCATATTCAACCGCAGCCATTATGAAGACCTGCTGGTAGTTCGCGTGCATGGCTTGGCACCGGAAAAAGTGTGGAAAAAAAGGTATGCACACATCACAGAGTTTGAAAGAATGCTCAACGATGAAGGTACTACGATCATCAAGTTTTATTTGAATATCAACCAGGATGAACAAAAGCAGAGGTTGCTGGAGCGGATAAAGATCCCTGAAAAACGCTGGAAATTTAATCCCGGCGATCTGGAAGAGCGCAAACTCTGGAAAAAATATATCAATGCATACGATGACGTCCTATCAAAAACCAGTAAACCATGGGCGCCCTGGTACGTGATCCCTGCGAACCGCAACTGGTATCGCAACCTTGTCATCTCAACCATTCTGGTGGATACGCTGGAAAAATTGAAGATGCGTTATCCCCAACCTGTTGAAAACATCAATCAATATGCCATTCAGCTTGATCCGAGGATGGACAATGATAAAGTAGTGATTGAACCAACCGAGATTTCAGTGTGATAAAGAATCAGAAAATTAAAGATATAATATTAATACAAATAGATTTGCTTGATATTCTTGGAAATTGGCACCTGTAATTTGTGTCCATTAATTCTATAATGAAATTATGAGGAGTAACACATGAAGCCAATACTTGCAGGGGTTGGGGCGGCTATTGGCATTTGCGTGTCTTTAATAGTCTATTTTATTTCCCCGCAAACTCCGTTTTGGTTTTACTTTGCCAATAGTATTCTACTCTCCGTAATAGGTTTCTTAATAGGTAGATATCACGATGCGAGAGTAAAAGAATTTGTAAGCCTTCAAGATGAGCTAATTACGAAAAACCAGGATCTTCATTCCATTAATGCAGAGAATAATCTTGCTATTGAAAACTATAAGGAAACCGAACGAAAGATAAGCAACGCGAAAAGAACCTGGGAAGCGATCTTTGATGCAGTCAATGACCTGATCATCTTAGCAAATGATCAAAATGAGATTATTCGCTGCAATAACGCCGCAATAAATACCTTGAATTTAAGTTTTCATGAATTATTGGGAATGGATTTCAATACTCTTTTTTGTGATATTTCGGGAAATCCTCCAATCGAAGGTCAAAACATCCAGTTTAAGAATATCCCCGGATGGTTTTTTATCACCTCATTCCCCGTGGCACCTATTGATAATATTAACAGTACTGTATACATCATCAGGGACATTTCTGAGCAGCAGGCAGCCAGTGAAGAGATCATCCGCCAGAAAGAATTCTTTGAAGCTCTTGTGCGTAACAGCCCTGTAGCTATTGTCATCATGGACATGTCCTCTAACATTATCTCCTGTAACCCTGCCTTCGAACAGCTTTATGGATATTCTCAGGAAGAGGTAGTAGAGCACAACCTGGATCGTTTGATTAGTCCGAAATCCGATCTAGAAGAGGCAGCCCGGTATTCTCAAGAAGTTGTACAGGGGAAAACGGTTCATGAATTTGGTCAACGGATCCGCAAGGATGGTTCTAATGTTGATGTAGAAATTTTTGGCGTTCCTGTAGTGGTGGATGGAAAAGGTTACGGCATTCTGGGCATTTATCACGATGTCAGTGATATTGTCCAGGCCCGTCGTGAAGCTGAAGCAGCAGACCGAGCGAAGAGTGACTTTCTGGCGAATATGAGCCACGAAATAAGGACCCCCATGAACGGGGTCATAGGCATGATCGAATTGGCTCAAGATACGATCCTCACAAGCGAACAGAAAGATTACTTGAGCACTGCCAAAGAGAGCGCCGATGCTTTACTGTCTCTATTGAATGACATCCTCGATTTTGCGAAAATCGAATCTGGCTACCTTACACTGGAAGAGATCGAATTTGATCTTAGAAATACTGTTGAAAGCATCACCACTGCTATTTCACCACGGGCTGAAACCAAAGGGCTGGAGGTGCTTTGCCTGATCCAGCCCAATATCCCGACGCGGTTGGTAGGTGATCCAGGCAGGCTGCGCCAGATATTAATGAACCTGGCAGGAAATGCGATCAAATTTACCAGCCATGGCGAAGTGGTGATCCGAGTGGCACCTGATAAAGAAGATGCCGAAAAAGTTACCCTAAAATTTGCAGTGACTGATACAGGTATAGGGATCCCAGTGGACAGACAGGGAGCTTTGTTTGAGCGCTTTGTCCAGGTGGATAGTTCCACCACCCGTAAGTTTGGCGGAACTGGACTGGGACTGGCGATCTCGAAACAACTGGTTGAATTAATGGATGGAAAGATCGGCATTATCAGTGAACCAAATGTCGGCAGCACATTCTGGTTTACCGCTACCTTCGAAAAAAGCACAATGCCATATGAAGAACCCATCCAAATCCCAATTGATCTACAAGACACGCATGTTTTGATCGTGGATGACAACCCGACCAACCGATTGATCCTGGGCAAGGAGTTACAGTCTCAAGGATGCCGGGCAGATTCCATCGGTGATAGCATGTATGTAATTCCACAATTGGTGAATGCAACGAAATCAGGAGATCCATATAAAATTGTTCTGCTGGATATGCAAATGCCGGAAAAAGACGGAGTAACCACCCTGGCGGAAATTAAACAGAATGACCTTATCAGCGATGTGCATGTGGTGATCTTAACCTCCATGGGGCACCGTGGTGACGCGGCAAAATTAATCTCCCTGGGTTGCGATGGATATCTGGTTAAACCTGTCAAGAAAGATAATCTCATTGAAATGATCCTGACAGTTTTGGGCCAAAAGCCCAAATCTGTGGACAGAAAGCATCACACCGGGCAGTTGATCACGACCCATACCATATCTGAACGCCGCAGAAATATGGTGCAAATTCTCCTCGCAGAGGATAACCCTATCAACCAGAAACTGGCTGTCAACCTTATCCAAAAAGCTGGATACTCAGTGGATGTAGTGGATAACGGATTGATGGCAGTCGAAGCCATGCTAAATAAATCATATACATTGGTCCTGATGGACGTTCAAATGCCTGAAATGGATGGTATTGAAGCCACCCAGAACGTCAGAATGAAAGAGCCAGCCGGCAAGCGAACCACAATTATTGCCATGACGGCCCATGCCATGAAAGGAGATCGCGAGCGATGCCTGGCAGCAGGTATGGATGATTACCTCTCAAAACCGCTGGAACCGCGGGAATTCTTCCTTACCATCAATAACTGGATCAGTAAAGCGCTGCCAAAAACTGGCACGCTCGATATCGACAATCTGCCTCAGCCTGAACAGGCTGCTCGTTTACCAATTTCAATATCTTCAGAGCCTATAAACTTGGTTGATGCCTTGCCGCGTTTTGGCGATGACATGGATTTCTTCAAATCCATGCTGGCAGATTTCATCAAGAATATCCCGGAAAGAATTTCACTCATTGAAACAGCTATCGAAAAAAATGATGTGCAAGAAGTTACACGTTTGGCGCATAACCTAAAAGGGGCTTCTGCTAATTTTTCAGCAGAAGGCGTGCGTTCCGGCGCGGCTGAGATCGAACTCAGAGGGCATGAAGGTACTATAGACAATGCAACTGAAATATTGAGTAAAATAAAAAATGAGGTTCCAAAAATAGCGGAATATTATAAACATATTACTGGTAAATAATGTGAAATACTTAACCAATAACTGCAAGTTGGAGGAATTATGCCTCGAATATTGATAATTGATGATGATTCGATTTTCCAAAAAATGATCGGGCATACATTACAACCGCTCGGTTATGAACTGTTTTACGCGAACGATGGCTTACTGGGATTGACCCAGGCTAATGCCCTGGAACCGGATATGGTGATCTGCGATGTGATGATGCCAAATATGGATGGCTACGAAGTGGTTCGGCGGTTGCGCAGAAACCAGAAGTTTGCTCAAATTCCCATTCTAATGCTCACTGCTCAAGCTGATCTTGAAGAAAAATTGGCAGGTTTTGAGGCTGGTGCAGATGATTACATGACGAAACCATTTGCTCCGCCTGAACTCATTGCCAGAACCGGTACCCTTCTACGTAAGATGGAAACCTATAAAAAGACTCCTGAAGAGAGAATAACTCGAATGGGGAAAATCATTGCTGTTCATAGCCTGAGAGGAGGTTGCGGATGCAGTACTGTCGCTGTAAACCTGGGTGTGGGGATTGCTGGGTTGTGGGGGAAACCAACGATCATATTGGACCTGGTCCTTACTGCAGGTCAAGTGGCTTTAATGTTAAATGGTTCATTGCGCCGCACCTGGGCAGACATTTCGCATTTAAGTCCTGATGAAATCGACTTATCTTCTCTGCAAAGCATTATCAATCGTCATGATCTGGGGTTTGACTATCTCGCCGGACCCACTTTTCCACCGGAAGCTGATCTGCTCACTCCACAACATTTCAATATTTGCTTGGAGTTATTGCGAAAGCAATATGACTATCTTGTTATGGATTTGCCACATGATTTTCGTGAAATTGCTTATAACACACTTGATATCGCCGATTCAATTGTGATCGTCATTGCCCCTGAAATGGCATCTGTCCGCGCTGCAGCAGCGGCGATTGAGACCTATAAAAAGCTCGGCTATGACCTGGATAAGATTACTCTGGTAATGAATTGGATATTTGAGCGAAATGGTTTGGCTAGAAAAAATATTGAAGCAGCATTGAGGCATTCAATTGATGTCATTTTGCCGTTTGTACCGGACATCACTATTGAAGCGATTAATTTTGGCCAGCCGATCCTGGCCACAAAACCCATGGAGGAAATTTCGATTATGCTCGAAAACCTGGCATTTGGGGTTAGTAAAGAAGAGGATAGAACTGTTCCTCCGGTAAGCCCAACGAAGGCCTGGATGAGAACGATGAAACGGTTAAAAGGTTAATAGCGCGATTATTCCGGGGAATCATAAATGAGAGGAGTATCCAGTTTATTGGATACTTTTTTTGCTATTGATGTCTAAGCAACTTAAGGTCCAAAGGATATTACAATATAAATAAGATCTACTGAAAGAAAACAAAAATAAGGTAAACGCATGGATTTATTTGAACATTCATTAGATAAGAGACTACGTCAGGAAGCACCGTTAGCCGCAAGAATGCGCCCACAGACACTGGATGAAATTTTGGGTCAAGATCATATCATTGGTGAAGGCAAATTGCTGCGCAGAGCCATTGAAGCTGACAAACTGTTTTCTTCCATTATCCTCTGGGGTCCGCCTGGGACAGGAAAAACTACCCTGGCTCAGGTCATAGCTTTAACCACTAAAAGCCACTTTGAGACCATCTCTGCGGTATTAGCCGGGGTCGGCGAACTGCGCAGGGTGATCGCTGAGGCTCAGGAGCGGCGCAAACTCTATAATTTGCGTACCATTCTCTTTGTGGATGAAGTGCACCGCTGGAATAAAGCTCAACAGGATGCCCTTTTACCGCATGTTGAAAGTGGTGTGTTGACCCTTATCAGCGCAACCACTGAAAACCCTTATTTTGAGGTGATCAAGGCGTTGGTGTCGCGCAGCCGCATATTCCAATTGAAACCGCTTGAGGAGAGTCACATCAAGCAAATAATTGGGGTGGCACTGCAGGATCAAGAAAGGGGATTAGGTGGTTTTTCTGTCAAATTATGGGGCGAAGCCAGCGATCACCTGTCCCATTCCTGTGGTGGTGATGCCCGAAATGCTCTCAACGCGTTGGAGCTGGCAGTTCTTTCAACTCCGCCGGATGCACTAGGAAACATTCAGATCACCCTCGATGTCGCACAGGAATCCATCCAGCAGCGGGCAGTGCTTTATGACAAAGATGGCGATGCGCATTATGATACGATCTCGGCATTCATCAAATCGGTCCGTGGATCAGACCCTGACGCAGCCCTCTTCTGGCTGGCTAAGATGATCCAGGCGGGTGAGGATCCGCGCTTTATCCTTCGGCGGTTGATCATCCTGGCCGGGGAAGATATTGGACTGGCCGATCCCATGGGATTGGTGGTTGCCACTGCAGCTGCCAATGCATTTGACCATATCGGCTTACCAGAAGGAATCTACCCAATCACAGAAGCTGCTCTCTATCTTGCTACAGCACCAAAATCCAATTCAGCTGGAGCTTACTTCAAAGCATTGGAATTGATCACAAAAGAAGGCTCAGGGGCAGTGCCAACTCATCTAATGGATAGCAGCCGGGACGCTGCAGCCCTTGGGCACGGAAAGGGCTACCTGTATCCACACAGTTATCCTGATCACCACGTTGAGCAACAATACCTGCCAGATACATTCCAGGGAATACACTTCTATGAACCTTCTGACCAGGGTTATGAGAAACAAATCAAACAAAAACTTGATGAACGGGCCAAAGATAAGAAGGGTAAAGAACGAGGTAGAAATATGGCCGATTCTTGAAAACCAATCCATCGACATCGTAAAATTATTGGCTGGAATTTGAAGGATTTTTGTCTGCAGGATATTGAGTAGAAAAATCATTTGCATGATTTGAATGAATTGAAAATACTCATATATTTAATAATTTGACGCATCCAGTTCAGCAATGTATAATTTATGAGTTGGGCGTGTATGAGCGCCAATTCCTGGCCGGAAGAGGGCAACAAATGGCATTACAGGGGAACTTGCGTGATTTTTCCATCACGCAATTACTCAATTTGATCAACCTGGCCTGCAAAACAGGCATGCTGGTCATCGAAGGACCTGTCGAAGTTGCACAGATCACCTTCCGTGACGGCAAGCTTTCGTATGCACAGATCGGTCAGGAAGATAATAACCTCCCTGCAATTCTATTTCTTACAAAAAAAATTACCACTCAACAATCCGCTTCTCTAAAAATTAGGGCAGCGCAAATGACTGATAAGGAACTCGGGTTACTATTAATTAATGCCGGTTTTTTCAGTCAGGATGTGATCCTTTCCAGTTTGCAGCAATATTATCTTGATCTTGTCCGACGGGTGTTCACCTGGGTGGAAGGTTATTTTCATTTTGAAGCTGCTATGATGCCCCCAGATGGCAAGATCATGGTTCGCGTTGATCTGGAAAACCTCATTATTGAAGGTTCCAGGCAGCTCAAAGAGATGGTCCTCCTACAGGAAGAGATTCCAAGCCTTGATATGGCGTTGAAATTTACAGACCGACCTGGTGCAAATTTAAGAAATATAAACCTCAACGTAGAAGAGTGGCGGGTGGTTTCGTTTATCAATCCTGAAGAACTCTATCAAACAGATCGCACGTACAACGAAAATGGATGATCTACAGATAAGAAGGGTAGTTTATAGCCTGCTGCAGGCAGGATTGATCGAAATTGTGCGCCCGATCAGCGCCACTTCTTCATTGGGACGGAGCGTATTCCCAACTCAGAATCGCGAGGAGCAGAGATCGCTTGTAAATCGATTGATAAACAGGATTCGGTCGCTTTAATTTTGGTGTGAGGACGATGCATTATGCAAACCGTTAAAATGGTGGTTACAGGGCCCTTCAATTCAGGCAAGACAGAACTTATCAGTTCTGTTAGCGAAATTGATGTTGTCTCCACCGAAAAGAAAGTGTCGCTGGAGAGCGAACAGATCAAAGAGACAACCACAGTCGCCATGGATTTTGGCAGGATCACAGTGGATGAAGATCTGGTCCTCTATTTATTTGGCACGCCAGGTCAAAAACGGTTTGATTTTATGTGGGAGATCTTATCTGAAGGGATGCTCGGATTTATCGTTATGGTGGATAGCACCCGACCGGAGACTTTCAGGGAAGCCCGCAGTATTCTGGAAACCTTCAGGGCTTATGCTCCCACACCTTACATTGTTGCCGCAAACAAACAGGATAGACCGGATGCGTGGGAAGTTGATGATATTCGTCATGCATTACGTTTGGATCCTGGCGTAAAGCTCATGTCTTGTATTGCCATAGACAAGGAATCGGTCAAAACGGTTTTATTGGAATTGCTATACAGCATCCTGATCGAAATGGATAAAGACGGAACTGACAAAAAGTAAAGTATTCAATTAATTTCCATAACAACGTATCAACCACCATTCAACCGCTGGTGGTTTTTCTATTCTGATATTCCTTCCATTTTTTGTAAAAGTGAGCTTGATTTCATATATTTTATATGAAATTTGATCGTTATTAACTTCTTTTAATGACCTTACAACAAGTTTACAACAGTGTTTTTTACAGTTCTTTTACGGATTCTTGTGAGAGAATGTACGCGGGCGAATTATCGCTTGAACTAAATATGAAATAGAGGAGTAACAATTTATCATGCGTTCAAAAACAATACTTATAATCAGCGCAATTGTGATTATGAGCATGACACTACAGACTAACTTACCAGTATATGCTCAAAATGATAATGCCAGCCAAAGGTTGGCATCCAATAATCTGGGGGGTTATGAAGGAATCGAATCGGAATTCGTTTTATCCGACAAAAACACAACAAGATTGACAGATCTTTCCACAGATACTCCGACTCCGGAACCTTTACCTCCTGTTGGCCCAGGAAAATATGACGATCGTGATTCGAATATGGTTTTCAGCGGAAATTGGTCTGAGCATGGGATTTCCAACCTGTTCTCAGGAACGGAGACCTATTCAACAATAATCGGGTCAAATGTAAGCTTAAGTTTTACGGGCGGAAGCGTGTCTTTAAATTTCAGAAAGCATACTTTTTTTGGCGAAGTCACTGTGAAAATTGATGGGCAGGAAGTTGCGACCATCGACCAGTATCTTCCTTATGAAGTTCGCACCGGCCTTTGGACCAGTGAAGAACTGGATCCAAATTCACCCCATATCGTAACATTCACACATGCCAGCGGCAAATATATGAGTGTGGATGCCATCACCGTCAATGAGCAACAGCCAACAGACGTACAGGAAGAGATTCCAACTGAAGTCATCCCAACCGAACCGGTTGTAGTTCCAACTGAAGAGCCAACTTCTGTTCCGGCAACTGCCATTCCTGCGACAATAGCCCCTACAAAGCAGCCGACAGCAACAATTGTCATAAATAACACAAATTATGGTACTTATGATGATAAATATTTCGACATCTCTTATGGCAGCACATGGATCTATCAAAAAGTGTCTGGCAACTATCTTGGTACCGAACACTACTCGAAAACGATTGGAAGTGCAGCTTCGTTTACTTTCACTGGTGAGAGTATCACAGTAATATATCGTGGATATCCGGTTGCGTTTGGAAACATGGTGGTTACGATAGATGGTCAAATCGTCGATACGATCGACCAGGGAGCAGTCGGTAGATCCGTTCAGAATAAGTGGACATCCGGTAAGCTAACAAGCGGGACACATACAATCACGCTTACTCATCAGACCGGGACTTATGTAACCTTGGATGGATTCATAGTGAGTGGTCCACCTGCTCCTACGCCCACTGCGACGAATACCTTTACAAAAACCGCGACCCTGGCTCCAACAAATACGTCAACACCATTACCACCAGTTGGCCTTGGAACGTATGACAATACTTTCAATAAAATTAACTATGGCAGCACGTGGATCTATCAAAAGGTGTCTGGTAATTATCTTGGTACCGAACACTACTCGAAAACGATTGGAAGTACAGCTTCGTTTACTTTCAATGGAGAGAGTATCACAGTAATTTATCGTGGTTATCCGGTTGCGTTTGGAAACATGGTGGTTGCGATAGATGGTCAAATTGTCGATACGATTGACCAGGGTGCAGTCGGTATATCTGTTCAAAATAAGTGGACATCTGGCAAGCTAACAAGCGGGACACATACAATCACGCTTACGCATCAGACCGGGACATATGTAACCCTGGATGGATTCATTGTGAGTGGTCCACCTGCTCCGACGCCCACTGCGACGAATACTTTCACAAAAACCGCGACCCTGGCTCCAACAAAGACGTCAACACCATTACCACCGGTTGGCCTTGGAACCTATGACAATACATTCACTAATATTAACTATGGCAGCACATGGATCTATCAAAAGGTGTCCAGCAACTATCTTGGTACCGAACACTACTCGAAAACGATTGGAAGTGCAGCATCGTTTACTTTCACTGGTGAGAGTATCACAGTAATATATCGTGGATATACAGTGGCGTTTGGAAACATGGTGGTTGCGATAGATGGTCAAATTGTCGATACGATTGACCAGGGTGCAGTCGGTATATCAGTTCAAAATAAGTGGACATCTGGCAAGCTAACAAGCGGGACACATACAATCACGCTTACGCATCAGACCGGGACATATGTAACCCTGGATGGTTTCATTGTGAGTGGTCCACCTACTCCGACGCCCACTGCGACGAATACTTTCACAAAAACCGCGACCCTGGCTCCAACCAATACGCGAACACCGACAAAGACCCTTGCGCCAACAAATACCGGCGTTCCAACGAATACACAAGCAGCCACCACCGTTCCAACAGCCGGAACGAATGGCATGTTCTATGTGGATAGTGTTGCCGGGTCAGACACTAACTCTGGCACATCCATATCTTCACCGTGGAAGTCGTTATCGGCAATCACCTCCCGCAAGTTCAATCCGGGCAGCATCATCTCTTTCAAACGTGGCTCCAGCTTTACCGGAACCTTTAATATCGATGATTCCGGTACTGCAGCCAGCCCGATCATCTTTACGGCTTATGGATCAGGTCAAAGCCCGATTTTCCAAAATCCCGGGAGCAATACGAATAGAACCCGAGGTATCACTGTCAACGCAGATTACATCATCATTGAGAAATTGCTTGTAAAGAATACTCAAGATGCCGGAATATACATCAATAATGGCTCTGATTATGTCACCGTGAGATATGTAGAAATCACAAATACGGGCATTGGTGTTACCATGAGGGGAGCTAATGATAAGGTATTGAATAGTGACATCCATGATCTGCATATGGTGAATAATACTGTAGGTGGTGATGATGATTACGGCGCGAATGGCATTCTTGTTTCTGGTACAAGTGTTAATGGTGAAATTGCCTACAATAGTTTCACCAACTGTAAAGCAGCCAGTTATGATTACGGGGTAGATGGTGGCACAATAGAGTATTATGGAACAATCTCTGGATACAAAATCCATCATAACTATGCTGCCAATAATCAAGGTTTCCTTGAAATCGGCAGCGGTGCAACTGGCTTAGTGTCCAATAATGTTATTGCTTACAATGTTATGTATAATAATGCCCGCCCGCTAGGCGTGCATTTATCAGGCGGTTTCGGGGTAATGGTCGATGGGCTGCGTTTCGAAAACAATACAATTGTCGATCTTCAAACATCTACATCGACAATCGCAATAAACTTTTACACCGCAACCCCGACATTGAATACCCTGATCATGAGGAATAACATATTCTATCTTACCAACTATTCCAAAGTAGCCAGTGCATCAACGTTTACTCATGACCACAACTTGTACTTCTTCAATGGAAAATCAACTTCATTGGGATTTACGGCAGGAGTTGGTGAAAGCATCGCAAATCCAGCTTTTGTCAACCTGGCGAATGGCAACTTTACATTGGGAAGTTCGAGTCCGGCAATTAATAGCGGCGTAACTGGAAGCTATAGCGTAGATCTCAACGGGTACATTGTACCGAGTGGAGGAATAACCGACCTGGGAGCGCACGAATATCAACAATAACTAGAAAATCAACTTCTATCGCTCAACACTAAAGAATTATTTTCACACCCTTGGAAGGTTTTTCCAAGGGTGTGATTTGATAACATTCTTAGGATTCTATAATATCGTGCGCATAGGTTGAAATTTGACTATGATTTTAATAAATGCTATAGTAAAAGAGGTTCATAATCAAAAAAACTCTCATATGAAAGCGTGGGTGCGGTATGGCAAATGCAAGAGGATCAGACGTTTACACAGTATATAATCGACCGCCATTCATTAATGGGATACTATCCGCCATAAAACCTAACACTATTTCCTTGCCTATTTTTAACAGGCTTGTTGAAGAATCAGCTATCTTTGATATTACGACCATGCTAACTGACATGACACGGGAGAAGGATGTATCTGGTCTGGTTCCCAATTTAGCAGGAACATGCGCGGATTACAAAGAATCGTTCAAACTGCTGACAGATATTGGCCACCGTCAACTATTATTAATATCGAAAATGGATAGGGAAATCCAGATAGAAATATTTGATACCTTGTTGGAGCGGGATTTCTCTTTACGGGCGGTACTTGTTCTGGATGATATTCAAAAAAATGTAGTCGCCGAATTGACGAAAATTCGAGAATCTTCTTCTCTTGCAATTGCCCTTCGTGATGCTTCTGAGGAAGCATTGATTGACCTGTACAAATCTCCAAAAAGGTTAAGGTCGTCCATTTTCGATAAAGCGATACAAGCCGTTGACAGATCGATCTTATTAAAAGGCAAGCCAAGAATTGCATATCCAAAATTAGTGGTGGATGGTGATGTATTAGAAGTCTGGCAATATTTTCATATTCCCAGAGTGGAGAATGTGAAACTTAAAGGGAATTATAGTAAGTTTAGTGTAGGACAGATCCTGGATGCCATTACTCCAGAATATTATTACCGGGAAAGCGGAAAAATTGACCGGTTCGATCCCGAATCGCCGGCTGACTTCATGGGTTTATTGGGGAAGGTGGGAAATGCTATTCCACGACTGATCATTGCCGATATTAAACGTAACCAGAAAATTAATGATTTGGTAATGCAAGAGGACGCAGTAGCAAGGGCAATGTATGAGCTGTTTACGAAATATCCAATGCCAGATTGAGATTTAGATTCATTAATCTATTTCACATACTTGAACTGATTGAATAGAAAGGGGAGTCGTATGCCTAAAATCGCCATATTGACCGGTGGAGGGGATGCACCCGGGTTAAATGCTGTTATTCGTGCCGCAGTAAAAACAGCAAAGTTAATGTATAAGTGTGAGGTATTAGGGGTCCAGGACGGTTTTGATGGTTTTGTTGAGGAAAATGGAGTCTTTCCGTTAGACCTTGAAGATGTGAGGGGTATCCTGCCGCGTGGAGGAACAATACTAGGTACTGCAAATCGCGGTAACCCATTCGCCCGAAAAATATTAAAAGATGGGGTTTGGGTGGTGGAAGATATATCGGAAAGAATTAGAGAGAAGATCTGTGACTTAAACCTGGATAGTTTGATCGTCATAGGTGGCGATGGTACATTAAGAATTGCACAGGAGTTATTCGAATTGGGGGTGCCTGTTGTAGGTGTACCTAAGACCATTGACAATGATATTGGTGGAACGGAGATTTCATTCGGTTTTGATACGGCTTTGAATACAGCAATGGATGCACTGGATAAACTTCATACCACCGCAGAATCATCATCACCGCGTGATGGTACTGGAATTAATGGGAAGGGATGCTGGTTTTATTACTTTAAATGCTGGATTAGCCGGAGGGGCTGATGTTATATTGATTCCAGAGATTCCTTTTAATTTTGATAGTATTTGTAAAAAGGTTATTGAAAGGCGAGATGGCCATTCAAAGTTCAGTATCATTGCGGTTTCTGAAGGTGCCAAACCATTAGGAGGAGAACAGTTGTATTCCATTCCGGCAGACGAAGTATCTGTTGCCCGATTGGGTGGTGTGGGTGAACTGGTTACAAGAATCGTAATGGAACGGACTGGAGTGGAATCGAGGTTAACGGTATTAGGGCATTTACAGCGCGGTGGCACTCCCAGCGCTTTCGACCGCTGGCTGGCCACCCGTTATGGATCAGCAGCGATCAGACTAGCCATGGCTGGCGGACTAGGCCGAATGGTTTCTTTACAGAATGGTGTAATCAAGGATGTAACGATAGCGGAAGCAATTTCGAAACCCAAACGGGTTTGGTTAGATGGCGATGCGATCATAACTGCCCGTGGTATCGGGATATGTTTAGGAGATTGAAATTAAAAGAGTAGAGCCGCTCCAACTGGAGCGGCTCTATCCGCGTTGTGGCAAACTGATCATTTAACAATCAGGAGGGATGCCACAACGCTTTGTCTGGTACTTGAACTATCATTCATATTGGACATCACCTCCTTATCGATGGGATGGCATTATTTATAGATATGATTGTAGCATATCAAGGATGGTATTACTACTAAGTTAATAATAAGAATTTATTAATGTTCAATCCATGATCCCTGAAAATTGTTTTGACAGTGACTATACCTAACGGTATAATAACGTCATGGATAATCGAAATAAAATCCTCGAATGCGCAATGGACCTTTTCGCCTCACGTGGATACAACGCAGTCGGGGTTCAGGAGATTGTTGAAGCAGCCGGGATCACAAAACCGACTCTATATCATTATTTTGGCAGCAAACGCGGATTACTTGAAGCCGTGTTCTCTGAAAAAGCGGAAATTTTGATTAACAGAGTATCGGCAGCAGCCAGCTATAATGGTGATCTTACTCTTACTTTGGAAAATACATGTCGAACACTTTTTGAGTTTTCGAAAACCAATCCCACCTTCTTCCGAATACTTCTGGCGTTGTGGTTTGCTCCAGTTGACAGTGAAGCATTCCAGGTAGCTGAGGAGTACAACCTGAAATTATTCAAAGTGATTGAAAATATTTTTCTGCAAGCTGTAAATGAAAACGGTAATATGAGGGGCAGACACGCAAGTTATGGAATATCGTTTTTAGGAACGATCAACTCTAATATTGGTCTGAATTTGAATGGACAAATAAAGCTGGATGATCAACTTGTGTATCAGTGTGTGCACCAGTTTATGCATGGAATACTATCGTAATATTTTTTTTACATATATTATACCTACCGGTAAGTACGAAAGGAGAAAAATGAAATACTGGTTCGAAAATGCGCTTTTTTATCATATATATCCGTTGGGGTTATGCGATTGCCCTCTCAATAATGACTTTGGCAAACCGGCGACGATGAAGCTAGAGAAGCTATATGCCTGGTTGGATCATATTCAGGATCTGGGTTTGAATGCGCTTTATCTCGGGCCGGTCTTCGAATCTACATCACATGGTTATGATACAGCGGATTATTATCATGTAGATCGGCGCCTGGGCGAAAACGAAACTCTAGCGGATTTCAGCAATGAAGCCCATACCCGCGGAATCCGCCTTGTCCTGGATGGAGTCTTCAATCATGTTGGGCGAGATTTTTGGGCTTTCAAGGATGTTTTGGTAAACGGCGAAAATTCCAGATTTACAAACTGGTTCAGCAACCTGCGTTTCAATGAATCCAGCCCACACAATGACCCATTCACTTATGAAAGTTGGAATGGTAATTTTAACCTGGTTAAACTAAACCTTGAAAATCCTGATGTAAAAGAGCATTTATTTAATGCGGTAGCAATGTGGATCAGAGACTTTGACATCGATGGCTTGCGGTTAGATACTGCTGATTGTTTAAACTTCCCCTTCATGCGTGACCTATCTGTATTTTGCAAAAGCATCCGCCCCGATTTTTGGATGTTGGGTGAAGTGATCCATGGCGATTACCGGCAATGGGTAAATTCAGAAACATTGGATTCGGTTACCAATTATGAAGTGTATAAAGGATTGTATTCGAGCCACAACGAAAGTAATTATTTTGAAATTGCTTATTCCTTGAACCGCCAATTTGGTGAGGGTGGAATTTATGAAAACCTGCGTTTGTATACATTTACAGATAACCATGATGTGAACCGGGTTGCGAGTGCGCTGAAAGACTGTAACCATTTAGTCCCTTTATATATGCTGTTATTCACAATCCCCGGAATAGCTTCCATATATTATGGAAGCGAATGGGGTATAACAGGCAAGCGGGAAAATGGTAGCGATCAGAAGTTAAGGCCGGCAATTGATCTTGTCGAACAAACAAATAATCATGATGAACCAGAGCTCGTGCCTTTAATAAAATCGCTCATTACAATCAAACGTAATTCACTTGCATTACAGACAGGAAAATACAGGCAGGTATATGTCGATCATCAGCAATTTGTTTTTTACAGGAGCACTGCTGAAGAGTTTATTCTTACCTGTGTTAACGCATCCGCTCAGAAGGCAACAATCCAGGTTGATTTGAATCCATTATCGGGAAATTTTCTAAGGGATACATTTCCTCCGCATCAAACCGTTAGTTTAAAAAATGGAATAGGATCCATTGAGTTATTGCCAGATAGTGGAAGAATATTCAGGTTGGAATAAGGAGTTCTACGTGACTGTAATAAGCTTCTTCCAGGATGCTACAATATAAAGGGATTTCCCAGGTAAATAATATTGGAGGCTGAAATGGCAATCAGGCAAGTTAAAAAAATAATCCGGAGTGTTCCTGTGACAGAAGGGGCGGGCGTGCATCTGAATCGTGCTTTCGGTTTCGGGAAAACCAGCGAGTTTGATCCATTCTTACTGCTGGATGACTTTCGTTCTTCCAACTCTGAAGAGTACAAAGCCGGTTTTCCCTGGCATCCTCATCGCGGGATAGAGACGATCACCTATATGCTGGATGGCAGGGTCGAACATCAGGACAGCCTTGGGAACAACGGCCATATCAATCCAGGAGACGTGCAATGGATGACAGCCGGCAGTGGGATCATCCACCAGGAAATGCCGGAAGGAAATGACAGTGGAGCGATGGGTGGCTTTCAACTGTGGGCAAACCTGCCGGCAAAGCACAAGATGATGGATCCGCGATATCGGGAGGTCAAAGAAGCTGATATTCCGGAAGTTACATTAAAAAGTGGCGGGACTGTCAGGGTGATTGCCGGTGAAGTGGAAGGGGTTCGTGGTCCGGTGACGGATATCATCATCGAACCGGAATATCTAGATGTACGTTTACCTCCGCATACTTCATTTACTCATCTTACACATTCTGACCATACTGTTTTTTGTTATGTTATTGATGGTTTTGGGAATTTCCTTCATAAGGGTACGGCAACTGCAAAAAATGGAGAACTTGTCTTGTTTGAATCCGGGGATGAAGTGTCAATTTGTTCTGTTGATATGCCACTGAGATTCCTGTTCATTTCAGGAGCTCCGCTGAATGAACCTGTTGCCTGGCATGGCCCAATTGTCATGAACACCCAGCAAGAAATTGAGATCGCCATGCAGGAGTTGAGAACTGAAACATTTATCAAATTTAAATGATAGAAATTATGAAAGGATAATCATATGTCACGAGAAAACATCATCAGCCCGCGAGGTCCGAAAGCCATTGGGCCATACAGCCACGCCGTTTGGGCAGGCGACCTGCTTTACCTCTCCGGCCAAACTCCCATTGACCCGGCTACACAAAAACTGGTCGAGGGGGATATCCGTGCCCAGACCAAACAGGCGTTCGACAACCTGGAAGGCGTGCTTAATGATGCCGGATTATCCATGGATCAGGTGATCAAGTGCAACGTTTATTTGACCAGCATGACCAATTTCAGCGGGATGAACGAGGTGTATGGCACAAGATTTAATGCTCCCTACCCGGCCCGGACTTCTGTGGCTGTGTTAGAACTTCCGCTTGGGGCCATGGTCGAGATCGAGATGATCGCAAAGAGGTGATCTAAATCACCGGAATTGTGAGGGTGATAATAAGGAATCTAAATATAAGGTCTCCAGAAAATATATTAGAATTTCTCATAAATTATCATTCCGGAGCTGCGTCTAATGACATATCCGATCATACAAAGAGAATTGACCGTTCATCTAAACAATGGCAACTGGTATCTGCGACCTGTTGATGATAAAAGCATACTTGGTCCAGTTGATTATGGCTGGCACCGCTATCGGCTTTATCCAGACAGCTTTACCTTCGGTGAAGGTTTACTTGCAGGAAGCAGTATTCCTGGATCAAGAAGACTGGTATTTTGTGGATGGTCTCCCCAGTGGGATGGATTCTACATATCAAGCATGGGGGGAGCAGCATATTCCTTCCATGGAGTTGGGGTAAATTACGTTGCGTTACGTGGAAAGGCTAATGAAATTAGTGTACTTCTACTCAACCATAAGCATGGTGAAGTACATGTGCGGTTGGATCCGGTAAATGTGGAATCCCTCTGGACAGGTTACGCAGATCCAGAAGGCCGATCATTGATCGGATATTTTGCACTCGAGCAAGCCTTGTTCGAAAGGTATGCGAACGAGTATTCAGCAGGGAAAATTAGGGTGTGCTCGGTTGGCCCGGCAGCCAAATATACCCAGGAAGGTGCCATTGGTTCAAACCCGGTTAGAAAGGGTGCACTCTCTCCGGTTGTAGATTGGGCTGGCCGGGGAGGAATGGGATCACGCCTTTTTCAGAATCATAATCTGGCAGCCATCATTTTTGGTGGTGACTGGGAGGACCCTGACCTGCGCGATTCTGCTGAAATTGATGATTATTTTATGGAGCATTTTGGACAGAAGACCATCCAGACAGATATTTCATTAACCGAAAAATATCGTTATGTACCGCAATTTGAAACTGGTGGAACTTTTGGAATAAACATGCGGGATCTGGATGACCGCATTCTTAGCTATAACTACTCCAGTATTTTTCACTCTGATGAAAAGCGATTGGAACAGCATAAAAATTTTATTTTGGATCACTACCTAAAACAATTCAATGACGAGACAATAAAACCCAAAAATTTCCTGCATTGTGGTGAACCCTGTCCAGTTGTTTGCAAGAAAATGCTGGGAAACTATAAGAAGGATTTCGAGCCCTACCAGGCTTTAGGACCTCAAATTGGTGTATTCGACCAGCGTGCTGCTGAAATGATAAATGATTATGTCGATGCTATGGGTTTTGATGCGATCCAAACAGGAGGAACCCTGGCCTGGATAATGGAGCTAATTTCCCAGGGAATGATTCCCCCCAAAGATTTTGGTTTTCCCCCATTTTCTGAGTTAAAGTTTGAATTTGCTTACGATTCCAAAAATTTTGATTTGGAACGAGACAGTGCGACAAATGGACAGTATGCCCATAAAGTTCTCGAGTCAATCCTTTTTAATCCTGAATGTGAAATATTTAGAAGTGGGATACGAACTGCCGCGTTGGAATTAGATCGAATCTACAATATTAATAGTTCGGATAGGGCAGTTTTTATACCCCATGGCGAAAAAGGACATATGGTGCCAAACCAATATTGGGTGGCAGGAATGCTCAGCCCGATGCCAATGATGGGTAAGTATTACGTTTACTATGAAGGCAAGTTTATGCCGCCATACGAACTTGGAAAAAAGAATGTAGAACGTATGACGTATGAATTATTCAATGACAACAGCGGCATTTGCCGTTTTCACCGCAAATGGGCAGAATCAATCACTGATGAAATTCTTTGTGCGCACTATGGATTGGATATAAATTATAAAAAACACCAGTTTGATCTGGCTCACGAAATTCATAAAAGTGAGTCTCCCAAGAGCATCATGTGGGAAAGCCAACGTGTGGCGGATTTGATATTCACTATCCTGGAACAATGGGAACGCCACGGATTGGAAGAGCCAGTATTAATGGAATGGCTGACTTTGTTCAGGGAGGATAAGAAATCAGCTGCGCTAAAATGGTGGAATGAAACACTAAGAGGAATACATGATGCCTTTGGAGATGGTGCTGAAAAAATCTCAGAGGTATATACGCCTTCTCAGGCAAAGAACTCATAGATCAGTTTAGAGATACAACGGAAATTAAAGATATTTTTCTGGCAATGAATGTGCAACCAAAATACTTACTAGCTAACTGGTATTTTGGAGGTGGAAAAATGAGTGCACAACATTACTCCGTAACAGTTCAATGCGATTTTTGTGATGAAGTGATCAGTCTCTCAGGAAGAGAGCGAAATGATTCAAATGTAGCCATATTACGAAATAAAATGCACGGTCTGGGTTGGAAAACCAGCAACATCCGCGAGGCTGGAGAGTATCGTACGATGGATTGCTGCCCGATCTGTAAAAATGAACATTTGAAAGTTTAATAAAACCCGAAAGATGTTTTTAATAACCCCAAATTAGCGTTAATACAGCACAAACACCGGTAATAATCAGGGAAATTACAAAAGTCAGGGGGATAACTTTGGCTTCCTCACCGATGCGGTCAATGCTGGCAGAGGCGTTCTGCAGTTTGGCCGGGGATATGACACTTGCCAATCCGCCGCCGATACCACTGGCTGCAGCAACCACCAGGCCGATCGCACCGATCTTACTGGCGGTTGTCAGGTGGAGGCCGGTCAACATGGCAATCGCAGAAGCTTCAGAACCGCTGATAAATCCGGCAAAGAGACCCAGGAATGGCGATGCGAATGGATAAAAGCGCCCAAACGCTGAAGATGCTGCATCTGCCAGTACATAAATCATATTGTTTTGTGGTGAAACAAGAGTCCAATCCAGCCCCTTGCCGGAGTGATTGATCACAAGCGCAATTGCGAAGAAAACAGCCGCAGCTAGCATGGGCCGTGGAAATCTCTTGGACCATTTCTTGATCGAGTTTGAGAACTGCCCCCGAGTTGGCTTCAAAATAGGTAATGCTAGTATCGTGCTGATGAGAACCCAGAAATAGGCTTGCCAAAAAAGCCGTAATTTTTCTGGTGCACCCGGAATGACCTCCACCGGCATGGAAAGTTGTGTGAAGGCCAGGTTAAAAAAGGGTAAAAACGGAGCATTGACCAGCAATGAAAAAAATACAAGGATGATCCAAGGAGAAACTGCCTTCCAAAGAGGCATTGATTTCTCAACAGTCAGGTCGCTATCATTAAGGGCGATGCGGTCAAAGATAGGCTGGTGTGTAAATTTGAGATAGAGCAGCATGACAACGATCACACCCAGCCCAGCAGCAATACCAGTGATCGTAACCAGTCCAATGCTGTTCATGCCGATCGCGATCAACCCGGCTGTCAAACCAGCCAACAACGCTGGCAGAGAGCCTTTTTTTAACAACTCCCACTTTCCAGCGATCCATAACATTCCCAGGGCAATACAGGTGCTGATAAACGGCATATAGCGGGCGAAGTATATCCCTACTTCTGCGACAGGTTTATCCACAAAACCGGCAAAAACCACCACTGGAATGCCGAGCAGAGCATAGGTGCACAGAGCGTCATATCCTATAGCGGGAAGGGCGATGGAGATGAAGGAGGAATAACCCATCGCCAGCATGATCGGGGGAAGAATAGATACAGGCGTAGCCCCAAGGGCTGCCAGGATGGTGCCGAATCCCATATTGACCAGCATGATCTGTACGACACGATTGGTGGGCGATACGGTCTTGATCAATGCCACCACCCGGCTCATGGCGCCAGTTTCCTGCATGAGGGTAATTTGTAGAATCGATGTCGCCACCATCAATGCGATCGGGAGGGATGCCAGCACACCGGATAGGCTGGCTTTAAATGCGATTACAAGCGGCGTTTGAAAGACCACCCAAGCCACCAGCATTGTAATGATCCAGCCGATGACACCGGCTATATCAGCGGCCGTACGCTTCAACACAAGCAGAAGAAAAATGACCAGAACAGGTAAGATCACGAAAAAGATGGAAAGCATTTGGTCTCCAGTTTATCTAAATGATCGATCGAGAAATTCATTCACCAGTTCGATTATATGGCACAAATGCTGAAAACACAGTCTTATGACGGAGAAATACACAATTCTTTAGGCGCCATAACAAAAATCAACTCAGGTAACATATATAAATAATAAGACCCTACATTATGGTTGGACTCTGAATTTACGAGGGAATATAATTGACTAAGCAAATGATCTAGAGGAGGTGTGATGAGTAAAATGCGTAGGCCCCTTGGAATATTTGTAATGATTGCCGGCATTATCGGGCTGTTGTTAAGCCTCTCGGGGATGGTCGGGATTCTGATCATCAGGCCAGGGTTGCAGTCAGCTGCGAAGAAAACCATCGACACGATCTATACCAGCATAGATTCCAGTCAGCAAGTAATGAATATCACCGGGGAGACCTTGACTGCAACTGTGTTTACAGTGGAGACACTTTCTTCCATGCTGGCTACCACCGCTCAAACAATGGATGATACCCGACTTATATTGGATCAAGTTAACTCTGTCAGCGGAACAACCCTTCCAGAAACGTTGGAGGCAGCGATTGCATCCATAAAATCTGCCGAACAGTCCGCCGCCTCCCTGGATGCTGCCATATCCTCATTTGAGACTTTCAGGTCGATCATTGTCTCAGCACCAATACTGAGCTCTCTGGTTCCAAAAACAACTTCCACATATGATCCTGAAAAACAACTGGCAGAGTCGCTTGGAGAACTTGCTGCGAGTCTGGAAGGTATGCCAGACACATTTATTGAAATGTCAGAGAACATAGATCATGCAGATGACAACCTGGCCAGGATTCAGGATGATCTAACCAGCATGTCTGAAAGCGTTGGTGCAATTGCCGATGGATTGAAAGAATATGACGAAATGGTAAGCGAATCAGAATCTTCCCTGAAAGAACTTAAAACACTGGTTGGTTCCTTCCGTGATAATCTGACAGCTACCTTAAATGGCTTAACAATCACTTTCGCGCTCTTTTTTCTCTGGTTACTGGCAGCCCAGGTAGTCATCTTCAGCCAGGGTTGGGAACTATATCACAATGCTATGTACAATCTACCGGACAACGCGGAAGGTCAAACAGAACCTGATCCAGAACCAAAGAATTAAGGTTGGTCAAGCCTCAGGTAAAGCAATACCTAAAAAAAGTCAGATATAATTCGATGAATTATTAAATCTAGGAGGAATACATGGCATTTACACTGGATACAACTTTTGGAACACTTCTCGAAAACCCACGGGCAAAAGAGTTACTTGAAAAAAAGATGCCTGGCATTACATCCAATCCACTTATCGGTTTGGCTAAGGGAATGACTTTGAATACCATCCTATCCATGCCCCAGGCTGCCCAAATGGGAATTACAAAAGAACAGGTCGAAAGTTTGCTGGCTGAAGTTAATAAATATGCATAATAATGACCCATCCCAATAAATAATTGACAAATATACTCCAAAGATTGGCGATTTATAAGCTTTTGTTGGCGCTCTAATTATTATTGACTTCAATTATTGGCAAAAGAATGGTTCTTTCGACGCTTTCTTATTCTTCGTGCTAGGGGAAATATCTATCAATTCACAGATATTATGAACGATTTTCCAAGGTAAGATCTTTACAAAATATGACAATATCAGCACTTGACCTCTATCGGAAATATTTTGTTGAAAGGCAATTTGAACGTCAGGATTTGTTTGAGATCATTGCAAGAAAATTCGGCTGCCAGAAAGTTCTTTACCCCGGCAGTTTTGTTCATATCACGCCGTCATTTGTTTTTCCTGACGTCGTTTATGTCGATAATAACAGACAGGCAAAAAAGTTTTTTGACTCAGAGGAGGTTTTCGCTTTCATTCTTGAGCGAAAAGCCTATCTGCAAGCCCCTCAGATAAAATTTCATTTTGCAGACTACAGGTTTGGATTCGAAGAATTGCCTGCAACTTTTGACTTGCTGATCTCGCAGTATGCCGGATTTGTTGGCATGGAATGTAAACCGTATCTCAAGATTGGAGGTTTACTGATGGCAAACAATAGTCATGGTGATGCGGGATTGGCAGCTTTGGATGATGATTTCCAATTAATCGCAATATTCAATATCCGAAAGGCTCAATACTCTTTGAAGGAAACAAAGCTTGAAGATTATTTCATCCCTAAATCGACAAAACCGATTACAAAAGAGATTCTTATCAAACTACAAAAAGGAGTTGGCTATGCAAAGACAGCCAACTCTTACTTATTTCGTAAAATACAATAATTATTTCAAAACTAGATAATGCTCTGGTATCCGTTTGGATGTGTTAGATGCCATTTCCAGGCTGATGCGATGATCTCTTCCAGGTGTGGGAATTCTGGCTGCCAGCCAAGCTCTTTGCGGATATTATCTGCGCAGGCAACCAGGCGAGGAGCATCGCCCGGTCGACGTGGACTCTCAACTGTGGGGATGGGGTGGCCGGTTACTTTGCGGGCTGTCTCGATGACTTCGCGTACGGAGTATCCCGCGCCATTTCCCAGATTGTAGAGCAGTGGTTCTTTATTTCCCAATCCATCCAAAGCCAAAAGGTGGGCGCTGACCAGATCTGTGATGTGAATATAATCGCGGATATTTGTACCGTCCGGGGTAGGGTAGTCGCTGCCGAATATCTTAATATTCTCACGTTGCCCCAGCGCAACCTTGAGGACGAGTGGTATAAGATGGCTTTCCGGCTGGTGGGCCTCACCCCTGTCCCCATCTGCACCGGCTGCATTAAAGTAACGAAGGACCGCTGTTCGCAGCCCATAGACCTTGCGGTACCAGCCCAGAGCCTGTTCCACCATCAGTTTAGTCTGGCCATACACGCTGGCCGGTCCAAGCGAATTGTCTTCGCTGATGGGTTCATCGCTGGAAGCATAAACACCTGCTGTCGAAGAAAAAACAAACTTGGGAATATCCGCCTTGACTAACGCATCGATCAAATGGATGGAGTTGGAGAAGTTGTTGCGAAAGAACCGCCCCGGGTCCACCATGCTTTCGCCAGCCTCGATAAAGGCAGCAAAATGCATGACTGCATCGTATTTTTCACTGGTAAGCGTGGATTGTAATGTTTCCGTGTCTGCAAGGTCTGCAAGCATGAACCTAGCCTCTTTTGGAACCGCCTGTTTATATCCTTTAATGAGGGAATCATAGACAGTGACACTGTGACCTGCCTTGATCAATGCCGCCGCGGCTGCCGAACCGATGTATCCTGCCCCGCCTGTTATGAATATGTTCATGTGAACTCCGAATAGTTGGATAATTTGCGATTAGTGTCTTGTGATAAGTGAGTAGTAATTACATATTATCATGCACGGCTTTGTGATTTGTTTGCTAATAGTTAATTTTATAACATGCTTTCTTTGCGATATTTGAGTCCGTCGCGGAAAATTGGTTATTTCTTATCGATCACAGTCAAACCAGCCAGAGAAGCCAGCAGACGTTTCAGACCGACCGTGTCGAAGGATACATCCACCACCTCATCACCATCCATGATCTTGCTTTCAAGTATCCAACCTTCGCCCCAGTTGGGATGAGATACCCGCATGTTGGCGTTGTATTTCAACTCTGGCAGTTTCTGAGTTTTGGTTGGGGACTGAGTTTGCCACAAAAACGAACTGGCCAGTTCTCTTGGTTCACCCCAGCCGCCATCCCTGTTTCGCGAAGAAGTGTACGATCGGGGTGACTGAGACTGGATTTGCATTAGTTCTTTTGGAATATCAGCCAGAAAACGGGATGGGTCGGTGACATCCATGCCGCCATAGCCGCCCCGAAATTCAGCCCGGGATAAATGGAGCTGGTCTTTGGCGCGTGTCATACCCACATAGAACAAACGGCGCTCTTCTTCCAGTTCTTCCTGGTCATCAAGGGATCGGCTGTGGGGCAACACTTTCTCATCCACACCGTAGATGAATACAACTCCGAATTCGAGGCCTTTTGAAGCATGCAGGGTCAACATAGTGACAGCTTCAGGTGCGTCGGGGATGGTATCCTGATCTCCCACCAGAGCCAGGCTTTCCAGGAAGGCATCCAACCCGCGCTCATCAAACTCATAGGCCAGACGCAGCACTTCTTCCACGTTGCCCCAGCGATCCTGACCTTCTTCTGATTCGTCCTCGATGTAAGTTCTGTATTCCACATCTTCCAGAATTTTTAGGAGTAGGTCCGAAATGGATGATGTTTGTTTTACATCCAGCCACTCCCTCAGGCGGCTGCCAAAATCCGCCAGCCGGTTGACACCGCTCTTCGGCATATAGCCCCAATGAGGTGAGTCAGTTCCATTTGCCAGGTCGATCAGCACATTACCTGCCGGGGTTTCGATCTGATGGGAGTACTCCAAAAGTCCCTGCAATGTCTTATCACCGATCTGACGCTGCGGCACGTTGATGACACGCGTCAGGCTGACCTCATCCACCGGGTTATGCACCAGGCGCAGATAGGCGATCACGTCCTTCACTTCACGCCGACCGTAAAATCGCTGTGCTCCCACCAGTCGGTATGGCATGCCGGATTTGATAAAAGCCTCTTCCAACAGCCGGGATTGGGCATTGGTGCGGTACATGATGGCGATCTCACCGGATTTATACTTATGCGAGTTGGTAAGTTCCGCGATCTTCTGGGCAATGTATTCAAACTCCTGCCGGTCATCGCGCGCCACAAATAACTTGATCTTGTCACCTGAGCCGCGTTCCGTAAACAAACGCTTGGGTGTGCGATGGCGGTTGCGGTCGATCACTGCGCGGGCAGCATCCAGCACAGTTTGTGTGGAGCGGTAATTCTGTTCGAGCAATATTTTGGTTGTGCCCGGATAATCCGCTTCAAAGCGTTCCACGTTGTGATAATCTGCTCCGCGCCAACGATAGATGGATTGATCTTCATCGCCGACAACATAGATGTTCTTATTGGCCATTGCCAAATGGTGGACTAGTTTGTACTGTGCGATGTTGGTATCCTGGAATTCATCCACGAGGATGTGCTCAAAACGCCTTGAATATTTATCTCTTACTTCAGGATTCCCCTCCAACAGGCGGGCAGTGTAGAGCAGGAGATCATCAAAATCGACGGCATTATTGGAAACAAGCACTTGTTGATACTTTTCAAATACTTTTTGAACAACGCCATCCTTATAGCTTTTCACAGTCATGTCCTCAGGACGGATCATGTCGTTTTTTAAGAGGGAGATTGCATTAAGTATGCTGTTGGGCTTATATATTTTCTCGTCAATATTCAGCTCACGGATGGATCGCTTCACAACTGTTGTCTGGTCGTCATCATCATAGATCACGAAGTTGGAGGTGATTGGCAGGTGTACCGCCTCCCGCCGCAGAATTCGAGCGCAAACCGAGTGGAACGTGCCCATCAAGATGCCCTGAAGATCTTGTGGAATCAAATTCCTGACACGCCGGTCAATTTCGCGAGCGGCTTTATTGGTGAATGTGACAGCCAGGATATTGTATGGAGAAACGCCCTGTGATCCGATTAGATAGGCTATGCGGTGGGTGAGCACCCTGGTTTTACCAGAACCTGGTCCAGCGAGAACCAACACTGGTCCGTTTTCAGCGGTTACTGCTTTTATCTGTTGGGGATTGAGGTCGTTGAGAAAGTCCATTGGAAATCATTCTACCTGTGGAGGGAAGGGGTGTCAACAGACCGGTGAGTTTTGAGAATAGAGCCTCGTGAATAGAGATTCGAGAATGGAGGACTGGGAATTTGGCAGGTAACGAGAAACCTACCAGAAGTTGTTTGATTAGGACTTGAAATATTGCTCGATCAACCAGTAGCTTCTAGCTGCTCAGGGCGATGCTACGAAGTAACTGGCGATAATCGGATTTATCAAATGGGATAATGATTCGGGTTCAGAAAAGGAATAAGAGCCAGGATCACTGCGTGCTCGTAATACTTCTTGCGATCAATGACATCATGGGTTAATAAACCCACAGCGCCATTCTCCTGTTTTGAATTCTCCCGCTTGAAGACAATATCATCCGCCTCGCCAAGTTCCTTCCCCTTAATTACCAGGTTGGTCAAGACCTGCGGCAGGAAGAATGTGCCGGTTCTAGCTTTGCCGATCTGGCTGCGGGAGCGGATGACGATCCAGGCGAAAACGATCAAGTCGGCTTCCACCTTATCCACTCCACCTTCTATTCCAACCCAGTAATCAGCATCTTCCACGAGGTCCTGGCACATGCGCGATCTTTCCTCCGCTCCATGCAAGGTTTCGGCATCTGTCATTGGCTGAGGATTGATGGAGTGATTGAGTTTGATGCCAGTGAAAATGAATTCTTCGCCGGGAAACATTGTTTTGAATCCATCCATCGTGGCGTTTACTTTTACTGGGTTTGAGGATGCGATAATTATTTTTTTCATAGGACACAGTGGGTAGTTATGAGTGAAAAGTGATTAGAGAATAATAATTGATTTTCATTATTGAGAGTTAGGCGAAATCAAACAGATCACTACTTTCTGATCATCAATCACTGATCAGCCTATCAACTTTTCACCTATCTCTTCCCATAAGATTATAATCAATGTATGCCAATAAATCAGCCTGGATTGTCTAATCTATCCAATCATAAGCAGACGACCTATCTGGCCGGGATGACTGAAGCAAATCTGGCTAAATTTCAAAATGCTCAGGAAGGAAACACATGCACCCTGCATTGCATCACATCCGCTATTCGGCTGCTGACAGGTAAGCTGATCTCCCCATTGGATCTAGCCGACGAATTGGATGCGCTGCCTTTCTTTCGCCGCCTGCCGTACCGGGGCTGGAGGGATGGGCCGGTTGCGCCGATCCAGCAGGCAAATCTCATGCGAAAGCTGGCCCACGATCTTGGTTTGCCGCTCAGCTTTCGCCGATCAAACCTTAAAGCTGATATATTAATTAATTATATTTCACAACCAGGAAAGGTAGTGATGGTAACCATTGGATGGGGGAATAATAATGCTCCTGCATTGACACTAGGTGACGGCACAGCTTCATACGCACCGGCGAACCTTACCTGGCACACAATCATCGCTGCTGCTTATGATCCCTTGCATATTGATCGAGCGGGACAAATCAAACCGTGGGGATTCATCAATTCATGGGTTAATGGCGGGGAGCAACTCTTCTGGATGACGGATGCGGATTTTATGCGATCGTGGTCATTTTGGACACCCTTCGGTGGAATTCGCCCGGCAGTGATCGTCTCAATTGGCAGTTGATCTTCCTAACCATCCCACCGATTCCCAAGCCAAACTTTCTTCCAGTTGCCACCGCTCTTTTGTAGAGCGATAAAAAGGTACAAACTGCCTGTGAAAAAGCCCAGCGTCATCATAAGCACAACCCATATCAATGAACGCCACCAGTTATGTTCCCGAAAAATGATCCAGATGGAAAAGAGGATAAAGCCGGTGTAAAGGTCTACCATTGAGACGATACCCCAGGGCATGGCAAGCAGTTTTGCACCTTCGGTTGCAAAGTCTCCACTAATAAATGCCCAACCGATAATGCCTGTCATTGCTATGATTCCAAGAAATGAGACTATTTTCGCTAATTTCATAATTTTCTCCTTTAAGGAACAAAAATTTTAGGATATTTATTAATAGTATTCAATTTTATCTCCACCGTATAGGCTTTGTATAATATTGTGTCCAACTGTGATTTTGTTATAATCTATCTTATGAAAACTGATCCCCTGACCCCGTTCTTCTCTCCTAAAGGTGTTGTCATCGTGGGTGTGTCCCGCGATCCGACCAAGCTGGGCTACATGTTGGCGCGCAACCTGATCCAAAGTGGATATCAAGGCGCAATCCATTTCGTCAACCCCAAAGCGGATGTCCTCTTCGGGCAGCCCATTTATACCAGCCTAGCTCAAGTGCCCGACCCGGTCGATCTTGCTGCACTGCTGGTGCCGCCACCGGCTGTGCCCGGGGCGCTGGTGGATGTGGGTAAAAGGGGTATTAAGGCGGCCATTATCCAAACCGGTGGATTCAGAGAAACCGGGGCGGATGGTGCAAAACTGGAACAGGAATGCCTGCGCATCGCCAGGGAATTTGGCATCCGTTTAATTGGTCCAAATTGCATTGGTTTGGTGGATACGCACCTGCCGCTGGATACAACCTTTTTGCAGCCACCCGGACCACCGGTTGGTGAAATTGCATTTATCTCACATTCGGGGGCGATCTGTGCCGCTGTGATCGATTGGATCCGCGGTCAGGGCACCGGGTTATCCAACCTGGTCAGCCTTGGTAATTGTGTTGACATCAGCGAAGCGGATATTCTCCCTGTCATGGTCGCGAATCCGCACGCGCATGTGATCACCATGTATATGGAAAGCGTCAAAGATGGGCCAGCCTTTATCGATAAAGCCCGAGATGCGGCCATGGTAAAACCTGTGCTGGTTTTGAAGGTGGGGCGGTTTGATAGCGGTAAAAAGGCAGCGGCCTCTCACACCGGCGCATTGGCAGGAGCGGAAGCAGCTTTTGATGCGGCCTTTGAAAAAGCCGGTGTGATCCGGGTGAATACCACCGAGGAACTCTTCCAGTGGGCGAAGGCACTGGCCTGGTGCCCGAAACCAAAAGGCCGAAAAGTGGCAGTCATCACCAATTCGGGTGGGCCAGGGGTTACGGCTGCCGATGCGATCGAATTAAATGGACTAGAGTTGGCCACTTTATCGGAAGCAACCATTGCGGGATTGAAGAGTTTTCTCCCAGTTGCTGCAAGCTTTCATAACCCGATCGATATGCTGGCATCCGCCACACCTGAACAATTCAGCGCTTCGTTGAAGCTGTTGATGGAGGATGATGGTGTTGACAGCATCATTGTCATCTCACCACCGCCACCCCCCAGCACTACCGGCGCAGTTGTGAAATCCATGATCCCGATCATCCAATCTAATGAAAAACCTGTTGTTTTTGCGCTGATGGGTGAGAATCAGGTAACAGAAGGCTTGTCTCTTTTGCGAGCCGCCCGCATCCCCGACTACCGCTTCCCTGAGTGGGCAGCATCCGCTTTAGGCGCAGTAACAAGGTATGCAGAAACCAGCCAGCGCTTGAAAGTAGAAAAATCAGCAATGTCTAATGCCAATTTCGTCAATATTGAGCAAATTCTGGCAAATGAAAATGCTGGTGAATTTATTTCCACCGACAGCGCTTCTGGCCTTCTTGAAGCTTATGGGATTTCCACAACCAGGTTGGTATTATGCAAAACAGCCGAAGAAGCAGTAAAACAGGCATCCAAGATCGGTTTCCCGGTAGTGTTAAAAGTGGCATCTGCGGATATCGTCCACAAATCTGACATGGGCGGGGTGCTGCTTGATCTGGTGACGGAAAATGAAGTAACGGAAGGATATAAAATTGTCTTAGAGCGAGCCAAAAAGTACAAACCAGATGCGATGATTGAAGGTGTCCACATTCAAAAGATGCTACCGGCGGGTCAGGAAGTGATCACAGGCATGGTGCGTGACCCGATGTTCGGACCTTTGATGATGTTCGGTTCAGGCGGAGTTGAGGTGGAAGGCTTAAAGGATGTAGCCTTTGCACTTGCGCCGCTGACCGAAGCAGAAGCCGGGAAAATGATCAATTCCACCTGGGCTGGCAGGAAGTTAGACGGCTTTCGCAGCATTCCACCTGCAGATAAAGCTGCGGTGGTTGATGCATTGGTCAAGCTAAGCCATTTGGCGGCAAATTGCAATTCCATAGCGGAAATGGAGATCAACCCTCTCCGAGTGTTGTCCCCCGGGCAGGGCGCTTATGCTGTGGATGTGAGGATTCGATTGGTGTAATTCAAATCGCATGGGAAATGCAAAATATTGAGATATTCAACTCGCCCTTATGGGCGAGTTTTGATATCACACACTGACCCGTGTCAGCGACTAGGCAAAATCAGTTGGCAATAAAAGAATGATATATGGGTTCACATGGATAATTAATTATAGAAGAAAGTGGTATCAGGCATTAATTATATCCTATTATATTGGGAAAATATTGCAAGAATGGCGTATGTGTACTATAATATTGGTTATGAATGACTTGGATATTGATTTAAATGAAACAGCGGATGTGGTTGTCGGCCGTAATTTGCGTGAATTACGGAGTATTCACCGGCTTTCTTTAAAAGCGCTTGCAGACATTAGCGGATTAAATATTTAATACACTCAGTCTGATTGAAAATGGAAGATCTTCGCCCTCGGTTAGTACTTTGCAGCGCCTTGCCCAAGCGCTTGATGTCCCCATTACGCATTTCTTCGAAATTGACTCAGCTCCGAAGCAAATCATATTTACAGCGGCAGATAATCGTCCAACTTTCTCGGTTGGGGGAACCCTCATTGAAAACCTTGGGAAAGAAATTTCGGGAAATCGGGTACAGCCATTGATAATCACTCTGAAACCAGGGATGGGAAGCGGAGAGAGGAGAATCACCCATGCCGGTTATGAATTTATATATTGCATAAGTGGATCTCTGAAATACACGATCGATGAGACGGAATACAAACTGGAACCCAATGATAGTTTGGTGTTCGAAATCGCATTTAAAGCATAGCTGGATGAATGTAGATCGAGGCGATACCAGATTCTTCCTTATTATCTACACATTTGACTCAGCTGAAAAACCAACTATCCATCACTTCAAATAACCAGACAGGGAGAAGCTATGAAAATTGCAGTTATTACGGATGACGGTAAAACAATCAGTCAACATTTTGGACGGGCACAATTTTTTAAAGTGTTTACTATCCTGGAAGGAAAATTTTCCGAAAACGAGTTACGGAAAAAAGCCGGACATGACCAATTTCATCGTGAAGGGGGCGGCGAACATCTCCACGGGAGGGAACATGGAGATCACGCCGGTTCACATACCAAACACGTAAGCATGGCAGAAACTATTTCGGATTGCCAGGTTCTAATCTGCGGAGGAATGGGGAGGGGGGCTTTTGAAAGCATGAGACAGCTTAATTTACAACCTGTGGTGACAGATGTGATTGATATAGAATCAGCATTAGAAGCTTACTTAAATGGAAAGCTTCCCAATCTGATTGAAAAGCTTCACTAATGTATGGTTGAGGGATTCCTTACCTGCTCAAGGTGACAATGATGGCAGATAGGATCCTGCAAGGAAAAACGAAATAAATGCAATTCACAAATAAAGACTTAATGTTAATTATAGAGCTCCATAAGCTTTACCTTTCAGGAGGACCGGATGGAGTTTTGTGTGACGTTAGGAATTCAAATTTATATGGAACTGACCTTTCGAATGTAAACCTTGCCGGCGCAAATTTTGAAGGAGCCAATCTGATTAGGGCGTTACTTTGGTGTACCAATCTGGAAGGGGCTAATTTGCAAAAAGCCAATTTAAAGCATGCCAACCTGCATGGCGCCAACCTAAGAAATTGTAAGCTCCAGGGCGCATTTCTCTTGGGCGCCAATCTGGATAAAACGAATTTAAAGAATGCTGATTTTAGTCATGCGTATTTGGACAGTGTGTCATTGAAATGTTCGGTATATGACCAACGTACCATTTGGCCAGAGAATTTTGATCCAGCAGTAGCAGGTGCTACAAAGGAAAGCGAGAATTAAGAAACTACGTAATCCTTTGATAAAAAATAATATTAAAATAACAAATTTAATCAATGCTCAAAGTATTGATCTGGTTTTGGCCTCATTGGAGATAGTTCTATGGAGAATCTGTTTAAACAAATAGGGGTTATCCATACATCACTGAGTGAACAAAAGGATTACTCCTATCCAATCTTCACGATCGGATTTCCTAGGCAGCGTCGAAATATTTCCTGAATATGTGGATGGACTTGACGGTGTTGAAGATTTTTCTCACCTGTACCTCTTATATGGTTTTCACTGCCCCGAATCCGTGGTATCTCTCAAAGTAAAACCATTTCTAGATGATCAATTGCATGGGATCTTCGCAACCCGCTACCCGAACCGGCCGAATCCATTGGGTTTATCCATCGTTAATTTGGTTGAAATGAAGGAAAATATTATATACTTTAAGGGGGCTGATATGCTGGATGGAACACCCTTGCTGGATATCAAGCCTTATCTACCGGATTTCGATGTTTTTGATGTCGAAAAAATTGGTTGGTACAAGACCAGAAAATATGACTAGAGTTTGTAGTATCACTAAGTTATTTACCCGCACCGGGGATTAAATAAAGGGAGGTTGAATGGCAGAAAAATTAGACGGTTGTGTCAAACCATCCAAAGGGCCAATATTAACCGTCACCGAAAGTCCTGCAGCAACTATGTTTATTGAAAAGGAGGTGTCCATGAGTCAAGCACGCGTCGGAAAAGAAGCGCCAGATTTCGAATTGAGCGCATTCCACAAAGGTGGATTTAAGAATGTGAGGTTGTCAGATTCTAAAGGCAAGTGGATCGTTGTCTGTTTCTATCCAGGTGATTTCACCTTTGTCTGACCGACTGAATTGTCGGCAGTTGCCGTCAAATACAAAGAATTACAATCATTGGGTGTGGATGTTTACTCAATTAGCACGGATAGCAGATTCTCGCATAAGATCTGGCAGGAAGAAGAGCTTTCAAAAATGGTGGATGGCGGTGTGCCATTCCCCATGCTATCAGATGCGGGTGGCCGGGTAGGCTCTGTTTACGGGGTCTATGACGAGGAAGCCGGGGTTGATATCCGCGGGCGATTCCTGATCGACCCGGATTTTGTCATCCGCTCAATGGAAGTGATGACACCGGAAGTTGGCCGCAATGTGGCAGAATTGATCCGCCAGATTCATGCTTTCCAGCATGTCCGCAAGACTGGCGAGGTGACCCCCGCTGGTTGGCAGCCAGGAAAACCAACTTTGACCCCCAGGCCAGAACTGGCCGGAAAGGTATGGAAGATTTGGAAACCAGATACGTCTGGATAATCAAATAACGAACACCCGGTGCATTAACCAGAGACTGCTTTGAAACATAAGCAGTCTCTTTTTATTTACCCTGGCATGAATGTTATTTATATATGGCCTGAAATTCCTGCTGGATTAATTTATAACACCATAAATATTGTCTTGGTAGAATCATATTGCCTATTGTAATCCATAATTGTCGCAATATAATGATGCAGAATACACACTCATTATTTATGAATTTTTTTGGAGGGGATTTGAAATATCAGAAAATAATGATTTTTGTTTTATTATCAATTATCGGATTCTGTATTGTTGTTCTTGGGGTAGGCGTCATTTTCCTAGCCAGAATCCCCAAAGTTGAAACCCAGGTTTTTCCGGGTTCCTATCCTGTTCACGTCCAGCTTTCTGCGCCAGTCTCGCCTACCGGCTGGCCGCTTAATTCTTATATACCGATACAGGTTAATGCAATGGGCGGTGGAACCATATCCACCATCGAACTGTATATCAATGGAGTCCTTTTCGAGAAGATCAGTTCCCCCGCAGGCTGGGACCAACCCGAATACTCCGGCAGTTGGCGATGGCAGCCTGGAACGACTGGTATTTTCATTCTCCTGGCGAAAGCTACAAATACAATGGGAGCAACGGGTGTTTCCGAACCCGTCAGCCTGAAAGTGGTTGACGCGGTTGGGAATATCTCACCCTATCTGGCAAAAGAGGGAGATACACTTGAGACCATCGCTGCGAATGAACAGATTGACCTCGCTGATCTGGCTGGAGTCAACCCATCTTTTGTAAACCCGGACCAGATTATTCCGGTCGATACCCAAATTGACCTACCCAACCCGCCATCTCCGGTTAACAATCCAAATATCATCTCCGGTTTTCCAGAGTTGGAAATTGCTGATCTGCCGCCATCGGACACAAACGCACCAGCTGAGCCAAATAGTGAAGGGGGCAACCTGCCACCTCCAGAAGAAGAAAAACCGCAGGGATTAAGCATCGCGTCCTTCCAGGATCTGAAATTCTGGATGGACCAGAAAAAGCCGGAAGATTTGGTATCGCTTCCTCGCGAACCGGTAATTTTTCCTAAAACAAATAAATGTGTAGTTACCCTAAATATTAATAGTCCGGTATTTAGTGATTCAAGTGATCCTACGATGGATAAGAGTAATTATGAAAGCGGTTTTTTTGTTTACCGTTCACAGGACGGGAAACCTTTTGAACGGATCGCTACACTCCCTGCAGTGACCAGTAGTGTTATTTGGGAATATTACCAGGGTTACTCGATACCGGAACAATTCGGTGTGGTTACATATACCATTTCAGCATTCAATACGGCTGGTGAAACGACATCTGCGCCGGTCACCTTGCAGATGGACCAGGATAACTGTCTTGCTAAGAGCCGTGGAAGAGCTGCATTAGGACAAATTCATTTGACTGATGGCAATTTGATCCTGCCCTACTCCATGGACCTGGCATATTTGTATATGTCCATCAATAATGCCCGCTCGTACCGCATCCCCGAAGGGGACCGCATGTTCCTTCCTGATAGCGGAATGAAATTGAACCTGGATGATTATTTTGATACACTGCTCGATTCTTTCACTGCGGCTGATTTTGATATCTCGATGGAAGTATGGGGCTGGATCGGTTCTGACCTGAAATTGGTTGGGACTTATAAGACCACTATTCATCGGTCGGTGCTGTTGGTCTGTTCAGAGGAAGGGGAAGGCAAATGCAGCGGTAATGGGGACGGTGCATGGCTGACTGAGATCAATTTCTCAGATCAGAAACCAGTCAAAGACCAGTTCTATATGTTCAAATGGATCAGCAGCCAGAACTCAAAAGACAGACCGGGTTTGCTATCAATTCGCTGATAGTCCATACCCAAATGACTTTTACCATGACGTAAAAAGTCCAATTGAATCCTGGTGCAGTTACATAATAAAAAATAATCAATACACTGAGTCAAACGAAGAGATTATTTCAATGTGGGTGGGAAACCTGCTCTACCCGACCGACCAGCCAGAATTCCATGGATGGGGCGCTGGTAGTCAGGTCTTTGATTACCATTCCAATGGGCTTCAGGATGACTATACAGAGGGATCCCCCTTCTCCATCTACGTACGGGTTCAGCCAAAATCTGATCATTTTGATCCACAGGCAAAATTTAGTAATACGGTCGTCCTGCATCGCAATTCCCCTCCAGTACCATCCGAGCTGCCTCCTTTGGCATCCACTTTGCCCAGTCTGTACGATATCCAAATCCTGAGAGATAGCTACATTCCCCCGGAATTTGAGGTATTTGATCAGTGGGGTTGTGTGATCATAGATGAAGACCCGACAGGGGAATACTATCCTGGGCAACCGGTTTGCCCGGGAAAGGTACCACCAAAGGACGACTGTGAAGGAAAAAATGAACTCATTTGCTTGATAGAAGGTTTTGGAGACTCACTCGGTTTTCTGTATGACCAATTCAGTTTGGCCTATGAAACTTATAAAGCTGAACTGGCAAAAGGCATTACCAGCCTCCTGCCAGGATGTTCAGACGCAGATTGGTGTAAGAGCGCGATAAAAAAAGGTGTAGATTACGGAGCATCATACCTGACCGGTTTACCACCCACTATGCCCTCATCAGAGAAATTGATTGCAGACAATATCGGGGAAATGTTTGTGAATGCTGCTGAAGCAGCCGAAAAGTACTACACTGGTATGGATGAATCGGCTATAAAGATTTTTTGTGATACTGCGGATTGCAAAAAAATCATCAGCGATAAATTTTTAAGTGAGTATAAGAAAGCTAAATCCTACCTGGCAAATAAAAGTTGCAGCGGTGGAATGGAAGCATGGTATCACGGCCAGGTTCCTAACTGCCTGGATCCGTCCATCGTCATGCATGCCGCTCCCGGGTCAGGCAATTATCCTGCGGTAATTACAGTCAGGGTCACTCGAAAGGCTGGTAACGAAACAGAATCAGTACAACCGGATTTTTCCAAATATCGCCTCGCTTTAAGTGTTAATGTAACGAATGACCTATCCAAAATGGGTTACAGCCAAACGGAATTTAAGGAGTATGGGTCTGTCCTCCATGAGATTCCTGACCTGCTGCCGGGTAAATCGACAACTATATATATTCCACTTTTGCCATGCTCAATTGCTAATCAAAACAACGGTTCATGTGGTCAATTTGAGGATTTTGAAGGCATGAAACCAATTTACTACAACGGTGTCACCAAAATGAAAGCCTTTGAAGTCTGTTACAGCACCGGAAGTTCCTGGGAATGGGTTCCCTGCACGGATGGCGGGCAAGACTATTGGGAGTTTGACAATCCCAAAAATTTTGGATCATTAATTGAAGAGGTTGTGGAGCCATGATGAAAACTAACCACATAATAGTAATCTCCTTTCTCATAAGCTCGATACTCATCGGATGCACTGGTAAACAGGTAGTCCGCCAGGCATTCAATCCACCAGGGTCAGACCTTCCGCAAGCGTGGATCGATGCTCCGCTGCCTGAAATGCATATTCCACTTGCTCCATATGAGTTTGTTGCCCACGGTACAGATCAGGGTGGCATCAGCCAACTGGAATGGATCCTGGATGGTGCTTCACTGGGTATTGTGGATGCTAAGAATACCGCAGAAATATTAGCGACTTTCATGTATCTCTGGACCCCTCCTGGACCGGGTACTTACACCCTGCAGGTTCGGGCGAAGAATAATGCCAACAAGTGGAGCGAGATTGATGAAGCTGTCTTTTTTTTAGGAGAAACCACCCCCACAATCAACCTGATACCAAGCGACACTCCCACACCTGTTGATTCAGACACACCTACACTAATAATTTCAGACACACCCACACTGACTGCCACAATAACACCGACCGAGACAAAAACTCCCACCCCGATTCCGTCTGAAATTACATATATTCCCGGTCTTTCCATAAACCAGTTTTACTTTGGCAGCTGCCAACCCAACCAGGTGGATGTGACTGTTCAATTATCCAACACGATTGGAATCAATAATGTCGAATTTTTTGTCAGGTTGCTGGATGATAATAACTCAAATTCCACTGCCTGGGATTCGTATGGAGTGATGTCCGATGCCGGGAATGGGTTATACCGGATTACTTTGAAATCCAGTGCCATCACTGGCGCCAACCAGTTTTCATCTTCTGTAGTGGTATATCAATTTATCGTGGTTGGAGCGAAAAGCAAGGTGATCAGCCGAAGCCCAAGCTACAATGATCTTTCATTGAAAACTTGTCGCGGAAGCATTGTTGTTCCACCCGGCGGGTTTACTCTCGTACCGCGCTTACCAACCGATGTATCAACCCTCATCCCGCCACCCAGGTAGGACGCCCAAATTACTTTACATTTGACTGCGAGATCTCAGCAGTGTGGAGGTTCTGAAACCGGTGTCTTTTCCGGTCAGGGTGAGGTAGTATAGCTCGAGCTCGTTAATATGGGACATCCTGTTTGAACACGATCCGGAAAATTGAAGAGTATTTCCATTTTCTCTCAGTGTAGATGCGCGATACAATTTTTGAAACCCACAATCTGGTCACCGGGGTCGCGTTGGACGCAAAAGATGTATTACAGCGTAAGGAAATTACCTACATCCATGCTTTCCAGTATGTCCGCAAAACGGGTGAGGTAACCCCCGCTGGCTGGCAGCCGGGAAAGCCAACTTTGACCCCCGGGCCAGAACTGGCCGGAAAGGTATGGAAGATTTGGAAACCAGATACGTCTGGATAATCATATAACGAACACCCGGTGCAAGAAGAGGTTGCCTAAGTTATTGAGCAACCTCTTTTATTTTTGCTCGAGCGAAAGAACCTCACCCATCACTAGTTAAACCTGCCGGGGCAATTCATTATCCCAATTGTATTGTCTTGATGGAGCCATCAAGTTATAATTATCCTATGTACCCATACATACTATACACTCAGGAGAAAAAATGAAACAAATCAAATGGCTTCTAATTCTTGCTGTGTTTGCTATTATCTTTACCGGTTGTACTCCAGCGGTTGCTCCGACAATCGAACCGGAAACACCAACCAGCCAGCCAGCCCCCACCGAAGTTCCTGCTGAGGTTGTACCTGCGACTGGTGTACCTTCGGCAAACACTCCACTGGCTTCTGGCGAGTTGATCCTGGCTACGACCACCAGCACGCGTGATTCCGGTCTTTTGGATGTGCTTCTGCCAATTTTTGAAGCTCAAAGCGGCATAAAGGTCAAAATGGTGGCTGTCGGCACTGGCGCAGCGTTGAAGATGGGCGAAGAAGGCAATGCTGATGTATTACTGGTTCATGCGCCAAAATCCGAGATGGAATTGATGGATAAGGGATTCGGAAAAGACCGGGTCCTTGTAATGCACAATGACTTTGTGATCGTTGGCCCGGCATCAGATCCGGCTGGCATCAAAGGAATGACGACTGCCAAAGAAGCCTTCGCCAAAATTGCAGAATCCAAATCAACTTTCGTGACAAGAGGAGATGATTCTGGAACCAATAAGGCAGAGCTCACAATTTGGAAATCTGCTGAAATTACACCTGAAGGGGAATGGTACGTGTCCACCGGACAGGGCATGGGTGATACCCTCCGGGTGGCTTCAGAAAAAGACGGATACACATTGACCGATCGAGCCACGTACCTTGCATTAAAGGATACCCTGTTATTGGATATTCTGGTTGAAGGTGAACGTGCTTTGCTCAATATCTACCATGTGATCACTGTTAATCCGGACAAATGGCCTCTCGTAAATTATGATGGCGCCCTGGCATTCGCCAACTTCCTGATCTCAAAGGATACTCAGACGAAGATCGGAGAATTTGGTGTATCAGACTATGGTCAACCTCTCTTTATTTCTGATGCGGGAAAAGCAGAAGACTCTTTGGGAAATTAATTAAATGACTTTGATCTGGCAGGGAATTGTTGAGGCGATAAGACTACTTTTCTCGGGTGATCCTGAAGTCATGCAGATCACCCTCTTAAGCCTGAAAATTTCCGGCCTGTCCACAGTGATCAGTTTATTCATAGGGTTGCCCCTGGGCACTGCTCTTGCCCTGGGGCAATTCAGATCAAGAAGATTGTGGATCAGCCTGATAAACACAGGCATGGCTCTTCCGCCAGTGGTTGTCGGTTTGGTGGTTTCCATTTTCCTGTGGCGCAGCGGCCCGCTTGGATCACTACGGATCATGTACACACCAGCGGCGATTGTGATCGCACAGACCATCATCGCCGCGCCAGTCATCACAGGGTTGACGATTTCAGCCATCCAGCAATTGAATCCACGACTACGGCTGCAATTGTATGGATTGGGCGCCTCCCGGTTGCAGATGATCTGGTTGTTATGGCGCGAAGCGAAGATGCCGCTGCTGGCGGCGTTAATGGCGGGTTTTGGCAGCGTCATATCTGAAGTGGGCGCTTCCATGATGGTTGGCGGAAACCTCAAGGGAGATACGCGGGTTTTGACCACGGCCATTGTACTTGAAAACAGCCGTGGTGAGTTTGCGATCGCGCTGGCGCTATCGGCCATCCTTTTGTTGCTTGCATACATGGTCAACCTGGCTTTGACACTCATTCAGCTCCGAGGTGAGAAGAATGGCTGACCCGCAACTTTTCCTCGATGTAAAGCAATTGACGGTGCATCGTGGTCACCGGTTGGTGCTCGATATCCCGCAATTATCTTTGCTGGAGGGGGAGGTTCTGGCTGTGGCCGGCCCGAATGGCGCAGGAAAAAGCACTTTTTTGTTGGCCATCGCCGGGCTGATCAAAGCGACCACAGGCTCTATAACGATTAATAAGAAATCCGTCGATCCTGTCGAAGTCAACATTCGCAAACAATGCGCGCTTGTGCTTCAAGAACCGCTGCTTCTCCATACTTCAGTGCGTGAAAATATTGGTATCGGATGTAAATTCAGAGGTATGGAAAAAGATGAAATAAATAGCCGGGTGGATCACTGGCAAGATGTCTTTGGCTTGTCCAGCCTGTCAGGTCGACAGGCATACCGGCTGTCTGGCGGCGAGGCTCAACGGGTAAGCCTGGCGCGGGCTTTTGCCACTGGCGCAGATTTGCTCCTGCTGGATGAGCCGTTTAGTTCTCTGGATGCTCCCACCCGTTTCACCTTGTTGAACGAGTTCCAATCCATATTGAAAGCCAGCCAGCAAACTGCCATTTTCATCACCCATGATTTGGATGAGGCATTAATGCTGGGCGATCAAATAGCCATACTCATTGATGGAAAATTAAGGCAGGCAGGTTCTCCAAGGCAGGTCTTCAGTGAACCCGCGGATTCTGATGTGGCTGATTTTGTTGGCGTGGAAACGATCATTGCAGGTGATATCTCATCCTCCTCTCAAGGATTGGTTGAAGTTTGCGCGGGGAATCATATGATCCAGGCCGTCAGTGACCTTCCTGTTGGAAAAAAGGTGTTCATCTGCCTTCGTCCGGAAGATATCACACTTCAAAGTAATGGTGACAAAAAACATTCCAGTGCGAGAAACCAGATCCAATGCCGCATTTTAACTCTTCAGCCTAAAGGACCCCTGGTTAGAGTGTTTTTGGATTGTGGCTTTGCAAAGATCGTTTCTCTGGTCACCCGAACAAGTGCCTTGGAGATGAATTTAAATCCCGGATTGGATGTGTCAGCTAATTTCAAAGCGAGCGCAATCCACCTCTTACCCAGATAAGATCCTTTTCAGCATCGCTGCGTCATCCTTGATCAAACCGGAAGCGGGCAGTCGAATCAGCAAATCTTTCCAGATTGGCTCTTTGGCAAACACATCCTTGAAGATCGGTAACGCCTCCACCAGGTTGCCAGTGTCCGCCAGGGTCACTGCATTCCAGAAGGGGATTTCGACGATCTGCGGGGCGAACTTGACCGCTGATGCATATGCCTGCATGGCTTCTTCTTTCGCACCCTTGCCGAGAAATTCATCACCTTTGTTCATAAACTCATACGCCCGGTGGATGCCCACCAGCCGCCGCAGTTCTGGAACTGGCGTGGAGTGATCCTCGACCCTCAATTCCATCAATACCCCGCCCCAGGATGTTTGACCTGGTTCAGCGGATACGATCTTTATGGCAGCGCTTTGTTTTCCACGGATATCGCCGCCGCTGCTCTCTGCCGCTTCCAGAGCCAGGAGCATCCGCTCCGCCAGATCAATAGCCGGGTTGGTTAATGCTGATTGATAAGTCTCATACATGGCTTGCCAAACAGTATCGTTAAGCATCATATTCGCCTGCACCGAGAAGCTTTCCCCGGTGATATGTCCTGCTTTTTGGATGCACTTGCTTCCGGTATGGGTGGCTATTTCACCGCATTTATCCACCATTGCCACCTGGCGCAGGTCGCGGCCTTCATCTGTTGAGAGCAATGCCTGGAGGGTTTGGGCGGCGGTCTTACCACCGCGCATCAGGTCCAGTCCCAGCGGACCATAACTGATCTCAGCCATTGCCTGGGTGGCGATGGCGCCTATACCTGCCTCAGCCCAGGTTACAACAGTTCCAACTGAGAACCAGTGCGACTGCACCGCGACGCCAAAATCTCCTGTCACCGGGTCTCGGGCGACGATCGAATAAGTGTGGGCAAAAGGATATCTGGTCATGGTGAAACGCTCCTTTAACTACCGGATTGATCGAATTGAAGAAAATGTGAAGCAAAGATTGTATCCATTCATCAGGATATGTAACATCTATTGTATGATAAATTATAATTTCGCATGAGGTGATATGACAACAGAAGCATCCATACCAGCGCCTTTGGAATATCTTGCAGTAACAAAAGTGAACCAGGGCATAAGATCAGAAACGCAGGAAAATGTGATCTCAGAAACCAGCGTCACCCTTACGATCAATGGTGAGGAATGGTTTAACTTTTTATGCACCCCATTGTACCTGGAGGCGCTGGCGGTTGGTTTTTTGTTCACCTCACAGATCATCAAAACACACGCAGAGATTTCCTCTTTGAAGATATGCGCGGATGGCAGCGGTCTGGATGTGTGGCTATCGCATCCAGCAAAGAAACCAGAGCTATGGCAAAAGAATTCAGGCTGCAGCGGCGGGGTATCTGTTCCGGAGGTGGAATTGCCACAGTTAAGCAGCGCAGAAAAGTTCACCCTGAGACCCGCCGAAGTTGAACAGATACTCACCGCTTTCTATGCCAGCCAGCCGCTCTACCAGGCCAGCGGCGGGGTTCACACCTCGGCTATATTCTCGGGGACAAAGCTGTCCTTTCTCGCTGAAGATATCGGACGGCATAATACCCTGGATAAGCTCGCTGGAATGAAATTGATCTCCGGTGACGAAACATCACACCCGATCATCGTCACCACCGGCCGCATCAGCCTGGAAATGATGCAGAAGGCCGCCATGCTGCGAACGTGTTTTGTGATCAGCCGTACATCGCCAACCGCTGCTTCGGTTGAGCTGGCGCAACAGCTCGGTATCTCTTTAATCGGTTACGCTGAACCTGAAAATTTCAAAGTGTATGCTCACCCTGAACAAATAAGCGGGTAATTCGTTAGACCAGCAAACAAGTAACTGGTTGGTGTAATTATAGATTCACATGTCCTGGTAGTTGGCCGCCATCTCTTCTGCAAGACGCAAGTCTTCCGGGGTGTTGAGATTGAAGAAAGCCCGTCTCAGTGGATCAAAAGCCTTGATCTCTGCTTTACCTATCTCATACACTCTCACCTTAGGATGCCATTCGATCAGGCGTTTCATGCCCTCAGACAATCCATTTTCAATCGCCCTTAAGCAGGATTCCCTGCGATATATGGCGTGCAATGGTTCAGCTTTGCCAGCGATCACCGGGATCACCACATCGTAGTTGCCGCTGAGGAGAATGCGCTCTTCCTCCGTGAATAAAGCCGGACTGGCAAATGGCATATCGCAGGCCAGCATTGCAACGGCAGCGTGCTTTGCGTGGAATAGACCGGTATAGAGACCCATCAATGGACCAACACCGGGTGTCAGGTCTGGATGCACCGGCCAGCCAAAATGGGAGAGTTGTTCAACAAGCGGGGAGATGATCAAAATGTCATCGCAGACAGGTGTGAATTTTGATGCTACATGCTTGATCAAGGGTTGGCCCAGAAATGGCAGGAGGGCTTTGTCCCGCCCCATGCGTGAAGACCTTCCACCGGCTTGAATGACTAATGAGTACATGATTGATCCATGATACTACGAAGGTTGAGAAGAATGTTAGATTGTTTAAAGATGATAGGAACACCCATGAGGTGAAATTTTATGACCGCGGATCGATCCCGGTGGTGAAGATCCAGCCGAGATCGTGCCCGTTGAATTCAAATGGCTCACCCTCCGCCAGTAATATCAAAGCGTATTCCTTGAGGGAGTTGAACTGGTCTTCATATCCGAACAATTGAACTGAAAGCGAAACCTTGAAAAGCCTTACCGGCCAGTGATGCCAGCATTGCCCGGGCTGCGGGTGAGGCACATAATCCGCCGATTGCAGGTCCCAACCCCAGGAAGCTGCCACCAGCTCCACCCCGCGCAGATAATGCTTTATGAAATCGGCATCCTGCTTGAGCGCGGCGACATCGCCGTCGTAAACTGTCCAGGCCAGACCATGTGCGCTGGGTTTGTGGATGGGGAAAGCCCACCAGTCGTAATGCTCGTCGTGGAACGTTTTCCAATTTCCAGCGGCTGCCCATCCTTCAAAATCGGAAATTTGTTTCGAGTGCTCCTGTTTGAGCTTGTCCAGCCCGACAAATTGAGGATCGGTATTGAATTTCATCTTTTTCCCTTTTGTTTGTGCAATGACCCGGGAATCGGGATATTGTGATGATCCAATTCCTGGAAACCATTCCATATTTCCAAAGAATACAAGTACATATTAGTATAGTACGACTTTCATAAATGCTGACCGGTTGTCATTAATGACAGGTTCTTGCGTTTGAATGACTGGATTTAGGGGATAGTGGGGTAACAAATTTGCGCGCAAGTGATTTTGGGTTGATGCATCACTGGTTCCGGGAACAATAAATCAATTATTATGATCTCCATGGATAAAACCAAACCCCGGAGACATGCGGCCAATTGCGCTTGCCGGAAAACCATCGGGAGCTTTGCTTTACTCCGATGCAGGCTGAGGTCCCTTCCGTTTCAAATCTATATGGATATGCTCGAGGCATATCAGCAAGAACTAAGGGAATAGTCCTGCCCTTCATCGTCAAATACCTCGTGGTAAATTTATAGTATTATAAATATATCAATTTTTCTGGACCAGCCTATGATCAAAAATAACATTTCAATCGGATTTCCGCTCATGCATCGTGAAAAAGGTGAAAAGCGCGATTTTTTACCACCCTTCATGAAGACTCTTAGCAAATACCGTTACGAAATTTATTGCGAACATGGATATGGTGCTGGAATTGGCCTTAAAGAATCTGATTACACCTCCGCAGTGCCGAACCTGAAGTTCGTTTCAAACCGGGAGGCATTTGAGAAGGACATCGTGATCGTGCTGCGTTATCCCGGCGATGAAGCGGTCGTACACATGCGCCCGGGGGCCTGCCTGATCTCGATGCTGCATTATCCAACCCGACCAATGCGGGTAAAATACCTGCTGGAAAAGGGCCTGGAAGCGATCTCGCTGGATTCACTCAAGGACGATGTGGGGAGACGTGTGGTTGAGAACCTTCGCTCCGTGGCATGGAACGGAATGGAGACCGCTTTTGCCCTCTTAAAGAAAATCTATCCACCTCCCGGATTGGAAGACCCAGGCCGCCTGCCAGTGAAGGTAACCGTACTGGGCGCCGGAGCAGTGGGTTTGTTCGCTGTCCAGGCTGCCATCCGCTATGGTGATAATGAACTCTGGCAGCGCATGGCGAAGCTTGGGGCTACCGGCGTGCAGGTGACTGCCCTGGACTACGACCTTGCCAACCACCCTGAGATCTTAAAACAGATCCTCAAATACACAGATATCCTGGTGGATGCGACACAGCGGCCGGATGCCTCACGGATCGTAGTGCCCAATGATTGGATCGGAGGAATGCGCCAGCACGCCATCCTGTTAGATCTATCCGTTGATCCATACGAGTGCCGCGGCAGCGAGATCATATCCACCAAAGGGATCGAGGGCATCCCGCAGGGGAACCTTGACCAGTATGTGTTCGCGCCTGATGACCCGGCGTTCGACCACCTGCCGGATTGCATTCACACTTTCAATCGCAGGCATGTGGTATCCTGCTATTCCTGGCCGGGGATACACCCCGCGGAATGCATGGATCTGTATGGCCAACAGCTTTCCCCAATTTTGCACGAAATTGCCCTGGCTGGCGGAGTGAGCCAGATCAGGCATAAAGGAAATTACTTCCAACGCGTGATCAGCCGCGCAATGCTTTCCAAAATTAAACAAGCAGAAGGTAAATCAAATGAAAAATAAGCGAATCACGATCGGGTTTCCTCATATGCAAAAGGAAGCCGGGGAGAAAAGAGCTTTCCTCCCTGAATTTATCCAGCACCTGACAAAGTTTGCTGATGTTTACCTCGCGGAAGGGTATGGTGGAAAATTAGGATTCAGTTTTGATGATTATCGTCAAGGGAATCCCGCTGTATTTCAAGTTTCCAGGGATGAAGCATTTACGAAAGACTATGTGATCATGCTCCGGTCTCCCCGGGAGGAGACTTATAAAAAGATCCCAAAGGGAAGCTGCCTGATCTCCATGCTCCACTACCCAACCAGGCCGTCACGGGTCAAGATCCTCAACGAGCTGGGTATCCATTCCATCTCCCTGGATAGTATTGTGGATGATCACAATCAGCGCATGGTTGAAAATATGCGTGCCGTGGCCTGGAACGGGTTGGAAGCCGCATTTGACGTGCTAGAAAAAACCTGGCCGGAACTGTTATGGAAAGAAGATAAACCGTTCAATGTACTCATCCTGGGAACCGGAATGGTTGGCAAGCACGCCATTGAAGCTGCCACAAAACTGGGTGAAGTCGAACGATATTTAAGGCACATGGAATTGAAAGGCCCTGGAGCTGTTGCCACCAGCGTCGGAAGATGGATAACGCAAAACCCGGCTCAAATGGAGAAATTAATGCGGCAAGCCGATATCCTGGTGGATGCCACCCAGCGCCATGACACCAGCACGCCTGTTGTTCCTAATGAATGGATCGGCTGGCTGCCGGAACACGCGGTGGTTGTGGATCTGGCAGTTGACCCCTATTTGCTCGATCACGCCCCCAGGGTTGTTAGAGGGGTCGAGGGAATACCCCAGGGCAACCTGAACAAGTATATTTTTGAGCCGCAGGATGTGGAATGGGACGAAACTGTTCCTGACAGCGTTCCATCCGGGAACAGGCGCACAACGGTTACCTGCTACAGCTGGCCCGGCATCCACCCCGAAGCATGCATGGAACATTATGACCGCCAGTTCACGCCTTTCCTGGAAGCATTGCTTAAAGTCGGGTATGAAGGACTGTCGATCAACGGTGATTACTTTGAACGGGCGCTCTTCAGGGCCATGTTACCCCCACCTGGAAATTTAGCCATAGGCAAGACTAAGACGAGCATAACGAAGCGAAAATCTTGTAATAAAACCGGCGACCTTGCGGTCAAATAACGTGCACAGGTGAGAACACCGGCGCGGAAAGAGCATAGGGGAGAACTCATTCGCTCCGGTGTGTCCCGGGTTATACTCGGTGCGCTCAAGTCCACCCTACCCCGCATGGGTATATGATTGATTATTAATAAAATGAAAATGGATCGGATAATAGAAATTCTACGATTGTTTTCACCAGGAGAAGCGGATGATCGTGTCGCTTACACGCGCGATGGATCGGAACTCGAAAACTTGTAATTCCAATTCCAATACGGATGAAACAAACTACGGTTCAAGCGCTACGCGGACCGCGCACACCTTATATTCAGGGATCTTCGCTGTTGGATCCAATGCGCCAATGGTGAGATTATTCACATTTTGCAATCCGGGAAAGTGGAAATTGCCGAAGATCAACCCTTTTGAGACCCGATCAGTTACCACAGCTTTGGCGACCATCACCCCGCGGCGTGAGGAGACACGAACGATATTGCGGCCATTCAGTCCGAGAGTTATCGCATCCTCGGGATTGATCTCAACCAGCGCTTCGGGATACACCTCCAACAGGCCTTTTGATCGCCTCGTCATTTCAGCACCATGCCAGTGGTAGATGACTCGGCCGGTGGTTAATATGAATGGGTAATCGGAATCGGGCAATTCTCTGGGGTCGAGATGCTCGGTGGGGTGAAACTTTCCTTTGCCGCGCGTAAACTGTCCCATATGCAGGATCGGTGTGCCCGGATGGTCCACTCCACGCACCGGCCAGTGAAGTTGTGCTCCGCCTTCCAACCGCTGAAAATTTACTCCGGAGTAGATTGGGGTGGTCGCAGCTATTTCGTCCATGATATCTGCCGGTTGTTGATAATTCCATCCAGCCTGGCTGCCGGTTGCAGTCAAATTCTGAAGCTTTAATATCCGGTTGGCAAGCTCGCTGATGATCTCCCAATCGACCCGCGATTCACCCATTGGGGGAATCGCCTGTCGTACAAGTTGAACACGGCGTTCAGTATTGGTGAAGGTGCCGTCCTTCTCGGCGAAGGTCGTACCCGGCAGTAATACATCCGCGAACGGGGCTGTTTCAGAGGAGAAGATCTCCTGCAAGACCACGAACTCACAAGTTTCCAAACACTCCTGAGTGTGATTGACATCCGGGTCGCTCATGGCGGGATTCTCGCCCAGGATGTAAAGCGCCTTTACTTTGCCTTCACCGGCAAGCGGAATCATCTCTGTAACGGCCAAACCGGGTTTATCATCAAAGAGTGCGGGTTTTATTCCATCCGGTGTTGTAACTTCCCAGGCAGACTGAAATTTTGAACGAGCCTCTTCATTCGTTACCATTTGATAGCCCGGGAAATAGTTGGGTAAGCCGCCCATATCGCAGGCACCCTGCACATTATTTTGCCCGCGCAATGGATTGATGCCGCCACCCCGGATACCCACATTTCCAAGCAGCATTTGCAGATTGCCCAGCCCGAGAACATTGAGAACGCCGGTTGTATGCTGGGTAATGCCCATCGCCCAGAAGACAGCCATGGGATGATTCTCTGCCATGATCCGGGCGGCTTCGTATAGATCTTCTTCGGATACACCGGTTATTTCTGCAACAACATCTGGCGTGTAGCGTTGAACAACCTCCTCAAATACGGGGAAGTTTTCGCAGCGTTCGTCGATGTATGCCTGGTCCTGCCAGTTGTTTTTCAGAATGATGTGCATGATCCCATTGACCAAAGCCACATCCGTGCCCGGTTTTTGCTGCAGGTGCAGTATGGCAAACTCAGTGATATCGATCTTGCGTGGATCAGCGACAATGAGCTTGACACCGCGTTTTAATACAGCCTGGCGGATCTTCGCGCCGATCACCGGATGTTGTTCGGTAGTGTTGGAACCAATGATGAAAATTGCCTGTGCTTCATCGCAGATATCAGCAATGGTATTGGTCATTGCACCTGAACCGTAGCACATTGCCAATCCGGCAACTGTCGAGGAATGACAGAGACGCGCACAGTGATCGATATTATGGGTTCCTAAAACCTGCCGGCTAAATTTGTTCATCAGATAATTCTCTTCGTTGGTACATTTCGCGGAGGTGAGAACACCGATGGAATTTGATCCAAAATCTGTTTTAATTTCATGCAGCCGCTTCGCCACAAGATCCAAGGCAGTGACCCAGCTCACTTCCACCCAGGGACTGTCCGACTTCCGACCGGGTTTATCGTTCCCGGTTAGGATATATTCGCGTACCAATGGTCTATTCAGGCGGTCAGGGTGGTGGATGTAATCATAGCCAAACCGTCCTTTTACGCACAGATTCATGCCATTAACAGGCGCATCGGGGTTGGATGCCACGCGAATGATCTTACCTTCCTTCACATGAAAATCAAAATTGCAACCTACTCCACAATAGGCACAGGTTGTGGTGACCACTTTATCCGGATTTCCAAGATGGGTGGAAGGTTTTAGGTCCAAAGCACCCGTTGGGCAGTAGGCAACACAGGCGCCGCAGGACTCGCATCGCGCTTCCAATAGACTGACCCCGGCTCCAGCAGTGAGTTTATTTTCCATGCCCCGGCCAGAAAACTCCCAGACGAAGCGCCCCTGAATTTCTGCACAAGCACGAACGCAGCGTCCGCATAATATGCATTTGTTCAGGTCCACCCTGATAAAGGGGTTTTCATCACTATCAATCGGGTAATGTGGTTTTTTTAGCTTTTTCGTTTCGACGTTAATTCCAAATTCTTTTGCAAGTTCGAGCAATTCATTCACGCCATGAAGATCAGTTGGATCATCATTTTGATAGTAGTTGGAAAGGATCAGTTCGAGGATCTGCTTGCGGTCTTCAATCAATTGCGGGGTGGTTGTTTCCACAGCCATGCCATCAGTAAGAGGTAAAGTGCAGGCACTCAAAGGAAATCTCGCCCCGCTTACTTCGACGTTGCATAATCGACAGCCGCCGTATGGTGTCAGGTCGGGATGGTAGCATAAAGTTGGAATTGAAACCCCAACCATGCGGGCAGCTTCGAGTACAGTCAACCCGTCTTCGACCTCATATTGTTTACCGTTGAACGAAATTTTTACCATTAAGACTTACCTTTCACAGGAAGCGGCCAATCGAATAGCCGTCAGGAATAGTTCTGGATGGCCTCGGTTGGGCAAACCTGTTTACAGATGTCACAGGAAATGCAGATGGATTGATCGATCAAATGTGCTTCCTTGGGAACTCCGGTGATCGCCTGAACCGGGCAATTGCGCAAGCAGGCTCCGCAGCCTGTACACAGCTCTGGTTCTATCTCGTAGCGCACAAGGGCGCGGCAAACTTTGGCCGGGCAACGTTTTTCAAATACATGCGCTTCGTATTCCTGACGGAAATGTTTGAGCGTGCTTTCCACCGGGTTTGGCGCACCCTGACCAAGTCCACAGAGGCTATTGAGGCGGGTGACGCTGCAAAGCTTTTCAAGCTCTTCAATGTCTTCAGGTTCTCCCTCCCCTGCGCAGATTTTTGATAAGATCTTCAACATGCTGTACGTGCCAAGCCGGCAGGGGGTGCATTTTCCGCAGCTTTCTTCCTGGATGAATTCCATGAAAAAGCGGGCAATATCCACCATGCAGGTATCTTCATCCATGACGATCATACCGCCCGATCCCATGATCGAACCGGCCGCAGCAAGCGATTCATAATCTACCTGTAAATCCAGGTATCCTTCAGGCAAACAACCTCCCATGGGCCCACCGGTTTGAATAGCTTTGAAAGCTTTGTTATCCTTTATCCCCCCGCCCACCTCATAGACGACTTCGCGCAATGTGATGCCGAAAGGAACTTCAATCAATCCGGTATGATTGACATCACCGGCTAAGGCAAATGTCTTGGTGCCTTTGCTTTTTTCGGTACCCATCGAAGCGTACCAATCCGCGCCATTTTGAATTATCTGAGGAATATTGGAAAAAGTTTCCACATTATTTATATTTGTCGGTTTTCCCCATAACCCGCTGACAGCCGGGAAGGGCGGCCTGGGGCGAGGTTCTCCGCGATTTCCTTCGATGGATGCCATCAGGGCGGTCTCTTCACCACAAACAAAAGCGCCAGCACCCATCCGGACGGATAGATCGAATGAAAATCCACTATTCAATATATTCTCACCCAGCAAGCCCAATTCTCTAGCGTTTTGAATTGCATGATTCGTCATTTGAACCGCGATCGGATATTCTGCCCGGCAATAAATGTACCCTTGTGAGGACCCGATGGCGTAAGCGGCGATGAGCATACCCTCGATCACAGAATGCGGGTCGCCTTCCAGAATTCGGCGGTTCATAAAAGCCCCAGGATCGCCTTCATCGGCATTGCAGATGATATATTTTGGAGAATTTTGGGCATTCCTGGTAAACTGCCACTTCTTTCCGGTTGGGAATCCCGCACCGCCACGGCCGCGCAGGCCTGATCGGAGCACTGTATCGATGATCTGTTCTGGGGTCATGGAACTCAGCGCTTGAACCAAGGCAGAGTAACCATCATTGATGATGTACTCCTCGATACTTTCCGGGTTTATTAAATTGCAGTTGCGTAGTACCACTCGAATTTCTTTTGAAGTTGGGGCTGCCAGTTCTGAATCACCAAAGTATTCAACTGGCGCTTCATTATGCGAAGGGGCATCCCAGGAAAGCGTATTCTGTGAACCCGTCTTAGCCTTGAGTTTTTCAACTGCCTCTGCCCGAAAGCGTTGCAAATCGGAAGCAGATAAAATACGATTCATAAAAGATATCTCCAATTCTATACGATCGGATACCAGGTTAACGGATATTGATTATTCGGTATATGTTTTAACCATTCGAACCAATTTATTGGGGCGGACCCTGCCGTGGAGTTTATCACCAAAAACTATCACGGGTGCCTGGGAGCACGCACCGACACAACGACAGATTTCCAATGTGATGTTTTGATCTTCAGTCGTTTGCCCGGGGCCGATTCCTGTAATTTGTTTGGCTTTATCCAACAATTGTTGTGTGCCGCCAACATAACAGGCTGTTCCCATACAAAATTTAATGGTATGTTTTCCGCGCGGGGTGGTGGTAAAGAAAGAATAAAACGATACCACCCCATGAACTTTGCTTGGTGGAATATTCAATTTCTCAGCGACATACTCCTGCATTGCCCAGGAGATGTGTCCAATTTTACTCTGCAGCTCATTCAGAATGACCATCGTTGAGCCAGGCAGGTTTTTACTAGCTTGTATTACATGATCGATGATGTCTTTCTGTTGATCATTATTGAGGGGATCTTTTTGAGGAATTGCTTTTCTTGGATGATATACCATTATTTTTCCAATCACCAGTAAAATCGGATAAAATCAGTATAATTAAATCAAATGTATTCGTCAATAAAAAATTGATAAATTATTAGTTTGATTCTAGCACTATATTATGAATTATTGGTTTGAATTCAAGCATAACAACCTTCCCATATTGCCAACAATTATGTCTTTCCTGGAGGAACCCGAATGCCAGAAATGAATATGGATCAAATTCAGCATATTCTTGAGCCTTATGCAATGTCCGGCAGGACTGGCTTGCTGCCAGTCCTCCACAAAGTGCAGGAAATCTATGGCTATGTCCCGGAAGGCGCTGCGAGGGAGGTCTCTTCCACCCTGGGTATTCCACTGGCGGATATTTATGGTGTGATCACCTTTTATTCACATTTCCACGACAAACCGATTTCAAAAGCACTCATCCACGTTTGCAATGATCCAGTCTGTGCCATGGCCGGGGCAGATGGATATTTCAAGATGATGAGGGATTCTATCCAGGGCAAAAATGAAAATACAGTCACGATAGAACGGGCGCCGTGTTTGGGATTGTGCGACATTGCGCCCTCTGTCATGGTCCAGGGAGATTTTCACAGGGAGGGTCAGAAGCAGGGCTGGCGTGAGATGGTTGCCAATACCAGCCGTAAACATCAGACTCTGGTGGCCGGTGACGTTGCCATCCTCACAAGAAATTGCGGGCGTGGCAAATCCACAAATTTATCTGAATTTCGTGCAAATGGGGGCTATGCCGGGTTGGAGAATGCTTTAAAAATGACTCCCTTTGATGTCATTGCCGAAGTAAAAAAATCGGGGTTGGTAGGAAGAGGTGGCGCGGCTTTTCCAACAGGGATCAAATGGGAAGGGGCGGCAGCAACAGCTGAGATCACCCGCTATGTGGTTTGCAACGCGGATGAAGCCGAACCGGGCACTTTCAAAGACCGGGTGATCATGGAGGATGACCCACACCGGGTGATCGAAGGGATCGTGATTGCCGCATACGCCATCCAGGCCCATAAAGGGTATATATATATCCGCGGGGAATACACGGAACCGTTGGAGATCATGCAGCGGGCCTGCGAAGAAGCAGCCAGCAATGGCATTTTGGGGAAGAACATCCTGGGAAGCGGCTTCGATTTTGACCTTGAACTTCGGCAGGGAGCTGGAGCTTATATCTGTGGCGAGGAAACTGCGCTGTTCGAGTCGATTGAGGGGAAACGGGGAATGCCCAGGGTCAAGCCGCCTTTTCCAACCACGCATGGATTATTTGGAAAGCCGACCGTGATCAATAATGTAGAAACGCTTTCCAACATTCCCGAAATTATGAGAAATGGAGCTGAAAAATATGCAGCCAGGGGTACGGCAAAATCCAGCGGTACGAAGCTTTTTTGCGTCTCTGGAGATGTGGAACGCCCCGGTTTGTTTGAGGTACCTTTTGGGGTCACGATGCGGCATCTGATAATGGACCTTGCCGGCGGTGTTCGCGGTAAGCATGTTTTCAAAGCCGCATTGGTGGGCGGCGCAGCCGGGGCATTTGCAGTACCTGACGACCTGGATGTCAAACTAAGTTTTGAAGATATGCGCGCTGCGGGAATTCCGCTTGGTGCGGGGGTGATCACAGTTTTCAATGAGACCCGCGATCTTCGCAAAGTTGTTTTGCGGCTGGCGCATTTCTTCGCTGAGGAATCCTGCGGAAAATGTTACCCCTGCCAACTGGGAACACAGAGACAGGTTGAGATCCTGGAACGCATGTCCAAAGGTAGTGCCGATGCGGAAGATATTCAACGATTACTAGAGGTAGGGCACTGCATGACAGATGCATCTATCTGTGGTCTTGGGCAAACAGCCTCGATGGCTGTATTGAGCGCCATCCAACGCTGGCCGGATCTTTTCGAATCTCCAATCGCTGTGAAAGGAGGTTTCTAATGTCTGACAAAATAAACTTTATAATCGACGATGATACAATGATTGCCTCCGAAGGTACAACCATTTATCATGCGGCACTTGATAACAACATCGTCATTCCCACGCTCTGTTTTCATGAATACTGTTCAGCAAATGCACTTTGCCGGATCTGTGTGGTCGAAGTGGAGGGCGCCAGAACCCTGGTACCGGCTTGCATCGCAAAGATATCCGAGGGAATGATCGTGAGAACCGATACCCAACGTGTCAGGGCTGCCCGAAAAACCATCCTGGAGATGCTGGCTGTTTCTGTAGATCTTTCGGATGCTCCAGATGTGCAGCGAATGATGGTTGAATATGGCGCCAAGCCGGACAGGTTCCCCGGATCTGTTGAAAAAAAACCACCGGTATTGGATGATAATCCAATGTATATCAGGGATTATGCAAAATGCATCCTGTGCTGGCGATGTGTACAGGTTTGTGCTGAGGATGCACAATACACTTTTGCGTTGAACCTTAAAAATAGGGGATTTGACACATCCATTTCGACCTTTTTTGATAAACAAATGACCGAAACCACCTGTGTATTCTGCGGCCAGTGTGTGGGAGTTTGCCCAACCGGGGCGCTGAAACCCAGACGTGAATGGCTGATGGAAGGAAAGTAAGATGATAAAACCCGAAAAGATCGTCTCCACAGTATGTCCATATTGCGGAGTCGGATGCAACCTTGAACTGCATATCAAAGACAATACCATTTTTTCGGTAACCTCCCCGTTTGATTCCCCGACCAACCAAGGGAATCTTTGTGTGAAAGGGCGTTTTGGTTACGATTTTCTTTACAGCCCGCGCAGGGTTACAAAACCACTCATCCGTAAGGAGAAACAATTGCCGGGCAAACGCAAACCCGCAAAAGATTCTTCCGATTGGCGTGAAGCCACATGGGACGAAGCCCTTGACCTGGTGGCGGATAACCTGGCACGCATCTACAGACAGGATGGTTCTGACGCATTGGCGATGTTCTCCTGCGCCAAATCTACAAATGAAGAAAATTATCTGCTGCAAAAGATGTTCCGCGCTGTGTTGAGAACCAACAACATCGATCACTGCACCCGGTTGTGTCATGCGGGTTCGGTCGTGGCGCTGCAAATGGCTGTCGGTTCCTCAGCAATGAGCAACCCGGCCTCGGATGTTATGAAGAACGATGTGTTTATAGTGACCGGATCGAATACCACTGAAACACATCCCATCATTGGATTGCAGATGAAAGCCGCCATTGAAAAGAATGGCGCCAGGCTCATCGTGGTTGATCCGCGTCGAATCGAGATGGTTAATTATTCCGCGTTATGGTTGCAGCAGCAGCCCGGCACCGACGTTCCCGTATTCTCGGCAATGGCGCATGTCATCCTCGAGGAGAAGCTGTATAACCGGCAATTTATCGATGACCGCACCGAAGGATTTGCGGAATTTGCTGATTCCATGAAAAAGTTCACACCCGGATATGCTGAAGGAATCTCCGGGGTGGACAGGCAGCTGATCGTTCAGGCAGCCAGGATGTATGCCGGCGCAAAGAATGCCGCCATCTACTGGGCATTGGGAATACCAGAACACACACACGGCACCGAAAACGCTCTGTCTTTGATCAACCTGGCACTGCTCACAGGACAGATCGGGCGGGAAGGCACCGGGTTGAATCCGCTGAGAGGACAAAACAATGTACAGGGAGCCTCGGACTGTGGCGCCATGTCCTGGCATTATCCTGGTTATCAACTGGTGGATGACGAGCAAAACGCTTACCGCTGGGAAAAGCTCTGGAATGTTGAACCGGGCGGCTTGAACCGAAAACTTGGTTTAACTAACACCGAGATCGTCGGAGCTTTTGGGACTGGCGGCATCAAAGGCATGTTTATCATGGGGGAGAATCCGGTCATGTCTGAGCCAAATTCCACCCATACACGGCACCAATTCGAACAATTGGAATTCTTTGCAGCGCAGGACCTTTTCATCAATGAAACACACGCTTACGCGGACGTCATCCTACCAGCGGCAGGCTGGGCAGAAAAGGATGGTACATTCACCAATACCGACAGACGCGTTCAACGAATACGCAAAGCAGTGGAATCCCCCGGTAGCGCCAGACCAGATTGGGAGATCATTGCCGACCTGGCAAAGAGAATCGAAGCCAGACTCAATACAAAAAAGAGCGCCTTCTGGGATTATCGTCATCCCGGGGAGGTGATCGAAGAAATGGGAAAAGCCGTCCCGGAGTATGCCGGCATCCGCTACAATCGGCTTGAAGGCTGGGGTTTACAGGTGCCTGTACCGGATGAAAACCATCCCGGTACACCGTTTCTCTTTGCTGATAGTTTTCCGCGCGGACGCGGGAAATTTCATCCATTGGAATACCAGCCATCTGCAGAACTGCCGGATGCAGCATATCCGTTCATTCTCACCACCGGCCGGGTGCTGGAGCACTGGCATGGCGGATCGCTAACCCGTGCCTCCAAATTGGATGATCTCTATCCGCAGGCGTTGATGGAGTTACACCCGAAGGATGCAGACCAGATGAGAGTGATGGAGGGTGATGAAGTTAGGGTATCTTCCAGGCGGGGCAGCATTGTCATTCGGGCCACAATCCAGGAAAAAACCAGGCCTGGAGTTGTCTTCATCCCCTTCTTTTTTGCGGAGGCTTCCGCGAATATCCTCACTAATGATGCCATTGATCCGCGTGCGAAGATCCCCGAGTATAAGATCTGTGCAGTAAAGATCGAAAAAGCGGAAGCTGTGAAGGCTGATTCCGACCTGCCCGAACATAAACGCAGGGGAAGATACTAATAGAAATATTATTGTAGCTTTCTAAAATCAATGTAGCCACGATCGACATCCACAGATGCCAACTGAACCTGTAGCTTGTGACCGACATCCAAATTTTCGTACCCCTTGATCAGCTTTCCTTCCACTGGAAGGTTGATTAATCTTACCCAGGTACCTTTTGGGGCAGCACCTGTTACAATGGCATCAAAATGCTCCCCGATCCTGGATTCAAGCAAAAGCGCCGCCGCTGATTTGCCAACCTGCCTTTCGATTTTGTTTACTATATTTTCAACCTCTGTGCAATGCCTGGCCAGGACTCCCAATTCTGCCACATCGTACGGGAAATGATTTTCCTTCAATGCAGCTTTCAGCAGGCGATGGGTGATCAAATCTGTAAAGCGACGGTTTGGAGCCGTAGAATGGGTATAGTCCTTAACAGCCAACCCAAAGTGCCCCGGAGGTGTTTCGCCCGGAATATCGGCAACGTATTCACCTGCCCCGAGGAGTTTGATAACCACAAGGGATAAGTCCGGGAATCGAATTGGGTCTGCTTCTTTTTGCTTGTGTAGGAACAATTCCAATGCTTTGGAATCTGGCGCATCAGGCAGCCTGAATCCGTGTTCATTTGCAACTTCAACAATCCTGTCCCATCGTTTCGGCGTCCGGACCACTCTCCGAATGGATGGGAATATCTTTGAGTCAAGGTAGCGGGCTACCACACCATTGGCTGCGATCATGAAGTCTTCAATGATTTCCTTCGCACTGTTTTTTTCTTCTACGTCGAGCGAAAGAACCTGGTCGCCCACAATGAGGGGTTTTGCTTCGATCGTTTCAAAGCTGAGCGCTCCATGCATATGCCTCATTCGTTTTAATTGATGAGCGGCTTTCCATTGGATTGTAATGTTCTCCGACAGCCCATCCACGCGGGATATTTCGTCAGGAATGGTGCTCGTTCCATCCAACCACGCAGCGACGCTGTTATATGCCAGCTGTGCCTTATTCCTAACCAAAGCCTGATATATGTCTGAAGAATTCAAGGAACCATCTGGATTTATCACCATTTCAATGACAATTGCTAACCGGTCTTCATTCATATTCAAGGAGGTTAGATTTGTTGAGAGTTTTTCAGGCAGCATGGGAAATATTTTTGCAGCTGTATAAACCGTTGTTGTATTCGATTTAGCATGGTCATCAATGGCTGTATTCTTTGTTACGAATGAGTCCACGTCTGCCACTGCGACAAGGATCTTCACCATTCCATTATGTAAAACTTCTGCGGATGTTAATTGGTCCAGGTCGCGGGAATCATCGTTGTCGATGGAAACCCATAAAAAATTTCTCAAGTCTCTATTTCCCTCTTCAGCACCAATATTTGTAACTCGCATTGGCGCCTGATTCTCAAGGGAATCCAGTTCGGTAAGCACAGCTGCGGAAAAATCCGGGAAAAGTCCTTTTTCCAACATTGCCCGGTATGCAATTCTCTCTAAGATCTCGCGGTGTTTAAATTTATGGGTGTTCATTGGTGATCCTTTTTCGTTTCCAAAAATAATATTATGGAATTCGTATTTACTCTATCAGAATATTCAAACTTAAGCCATAAAATATAATATTGGATTAATGGTACAACCCACTTCATTCAGAATCGACAGATAATTGAGTCCAGTTGGTCCTGGCAATTTTGAAATAAGCTTCCAAATTTATAGATATAATAATTGATAACCTGCCAAAATATGCGGGGTTGCAATTTAACATAACGTAAAGAATAAATAATATTAGTTTTGAACACTGAGACGCATCATTTTTCATTGGAGCGCATGGATGAAAGGCTATATTGGTAAGATATTATGGATGGATTGCTGTACAGGAAAATCCTCTAAAGAGATCATTCCCGAAGAAGTGTATGAATCATTGTTGGGGGGGGATCGGGCTTGCGGCCTAGGTATTGTATAATCGCATTCCTGCTGGAATCGATCCCCTAGGACCGGAAAATATCCTGGCTTTCGTCGCCAGCCTGCTCTCAGGGACAGGGGTCATATTTAGCGGACGATGGATGATTTCCACCAAAAGCCAAAAACTCTGGCGATAGGGACCTGTGCAAAGACACTTGAGGGTATTGCTGCTAAGAATGTCTCAGGCTGCATGCCATATCCCAACGCAGCTAATACAGCCTTGCATCAGTTGACTGGAACCACCTGCCGCATTCTGACACCTCGGAACAAATTCCTACTGCCGTTATTGATCGAAATGCTTCTAACATGCGAGCGGAGATAAGGGGTTATTCGAAGTGGTGAGAGGATTGATCTTCCATTGCAATCAGATGAATGGATTGCTCCGCTACCATTTTTAATTGAGACCGATCTAAAAAAGGATTGGCTTGCTGTGGGTTTTAATCCTTTGACAACAGGCGAAAAAAAGAAGCTGTCAGCTGCAGAGAATAAGGCGGTTCTGGCAATGTTTAGATAGAGTAATGGACACAATACATCATACCCGCACTGAGGATTAATACGAGCCATTACTAAGATCCACCTAACAGGTGGGTACCGTTCCGCGCTATTACCGCCTTAGTAATTCCCTATAGCGAAAACAATCAACCACATGGTCATTCACCAGGCCGGCAGCCTGCAGGAAGGCATATGTGATGGTCGTGCCGCAAAACTTGAATCCGCGGGATTTCATTTCAGCGCTGATCAGATCAGATAGTGGTGTACTGGCTGGGATCTCGTTCATGGATTTCCAGGAATTCACGACTGGCTCGCCATCCACAAAGCGCCAAAGATAATTGTCCAATGAGCCGTACTCATATTGAATATCAAGAGTGAGTCTGGCATTAGTGATGATGGCATTGATCTTCGCCCGGTTTCGAATGATGCCGGCATTCTGCATCAGCTCCTCCACTTTTTCATGCGGATAATCTGCGACAATTTGAGGTAGAAACCCATTAAATGCTCTGCGAAAATTTTCACGCTTCTTCAATATTGTAAGCCAGCTTAGTCCAGCCTGCATGCCATCCAATGCGATCATTTCAAACAGCTTCACATCGTCATGGACAGGCGTTCCCCACTCCAAGTCGTGATAATCAATATACAAAGGATCACCCTTGCACCAATCGCATCTGATTACATTATTGGCTACCATAATTCTCCTGTTTACGAGGTTCAGAAATCAGTCTTCCGGTTTCCAGTTTTCGATCATCTTTCTTACAGACCGGCTCATTTCCATTGAGAAATCCGATGAAAACTTACGATTATAGAAGTGCTGAGCCATATTAACGGCTCCTGCAGGAAATTTACCGGAAGGATAATAAACTTCACGTAGAGGTTTTTCCATTTCCGCCACTTCGGTAGCCATCAATTGTTGATACTTGTTTGTATGCACGATGAATTTCCCGTCAAACCGGGGATTCCATGCACCGACCTTTTCTGTTGAAGCAGGTTTTCCAAAGCAAACCATTGTGACAGGCATGGTATAACGCGGAAGACCAAGCAGTTGCTGATGTGTCTCGAAATTTTCCAGAATATCACCGATATAACAGGAACCGATACCCAGAGATTCTGCGGCCATAACCGCAGTCTGTGCGGCGATCAAGGCGTCACAACAAGCCAGGATCAGGTCACCTTCCTCTGGAGTGCGGAATTTTTTATTCGCTTTTTGACAGACATCTTTTGCGCCTGAATGAATAAAATAATCATGCCAGCGTTGATAATCCGCGAGGAAAATTAGAACCATTGGCGCTTTTGAAATAAAAGGCTGATGGTCGCAACTCTCTGCCAGTTGTTCTTTCAAGGCTTGGTCGGTGATATCAAGAATTGAATAAAGCATCATATTCCCGGCGGTTGGGGCGCGGAAAGACGCATTCAAGATCGCTTCTTTTTCTAAGATTGAAACCGAATCCGGAATATATGCACGAACAGAGTGACGGTTCATCAAAAGGTTGATGGTTTCATTCATAATTGCCTCCGATACTGCATTCATTATCGCATGATTTTTTCAATCAAAAAAGAAAAACATCCCGATCTTTCAATGCGGGATGTTAACGAAATACAAACGTTTCTAGTATCTGTTTATGTATTCCGATGACTCTTTATTTTATCCCTACTGTTGAAGCAGTTATTTTCCTGTGATTGGCTTTTCGGCTATATAGAAAACTTTCCACAGAGAAAATGATCAGCGCAAGCCAGATCAATGAGAACCCTAAAAAGTGAGAATCTGAGAATGCTTCTTTAAAGAAGAAAATCCCAAGAAAAAATTGGATTGTTGGCGCAATGTATTGCAGGATTCCGATCGTCGAGAGGGGTACTATCTTCGCGCCAACCGAAAACAAGAGTAATGGGATGGCGGTTACGATACCTGTGAGGGCAAGCAACAGTGTGATGATCGGGGTTGTATGTCCAAATTCACCGACGCCGTTATATTCCGTGACAAGCAGAAGAATCAAGGCGGGGATGAAGATCATCATTGTTTCCATTGCCAGTCCATGCAATGATCCGAGCGGAGCTAATTTCTTTATGAAGCCATAAAAGCCAAAAGAAAATGCCAGCGCCAGAGCTATCCATGGTGGTTGTCCATAAATTATTGTGAGGTACAACACCCCGAGGATAGCCAACCCAACAACCACCCACTGCCAGGGACGCAATTTCTCACGCAAGATAACCACCCCCAGAAGTACGCTCACGATCGGGTTGATAAAATATCCTAGGCTGGTTTCAACCACCAGACCCTTACCAACAGCCCAAACATAAGTACCCCAGTTGACAGCCAGAAGGACACCGGCCAAGAGATAAATTCCAAACACCCTCCAATTCAACGAAGCAAGGAAGGACCTGGCTTCTTTTCGGAGGAGGATCACTATTGAGATGGAAATAAAGCACCAGACAAAACGGTGGGCTGTTACCTGGTAAGCTGGCACACCGCCGAGAGCGTGAAAATAAATCGGGAAGAATCCCCATAAAGCATAGGAAATAATACTGACAATAATACCCTTGTTCATTTATCCCTTTTACGAAATTAAGTTCCAGCTATCATAACAGATTTATTAAAAATAATGACATTCAATCTGGTGATAAAAATTGCAATGATTAATCTTGCGCAATTGTAAAAAGTAGTGTGTGGTATAATATCTTCTGTCTAAGACAAGGTTTGTCTGCAAATGCCACGACCTAGTTTATGGTTTGCGGCAAAAATAGCCGGCGAGTAGAGCCGGAGCGTTAGGAAGAAAGATGGAAACAAAACTATATATTGGGAATCTCGCATTCTCAACCACAGACGAGGAACTAAAAAACCTCTTTGCCGAAGCTGGCACTGTTGCCTCTGTGGAAGTAATCAAAGATCGTTTTACTGGCAGTTCCAAAGGATTTGCTTTTCTAGAGATGAGCAATCAAGCGGAAGCAGAAAAAGCGATCAATATGTTCAATGGCTATGACCTTGGAAACCGGACAATAAAAGTTTCTCCAGCACGTCCCCGCGAAGAAACAGGTCGTGGTGGAGGTGGATTTGGTGGCCCACGACGTGACGGTGGAAATCGTGGCGGCGGACAGGGCGGACCCGGTGGTGGACGAAATCGTAACGAAAGTGGCGGCGGTCAACGCCGTTACTAAAAATATCAATCAATTAGAACAGAAACGGAAAAAAGAAAATGTCAGATAGAGTATCAGGTTCAGTAAAGTGGTTTAACAGCACCAAGGGTTATGGCTTCCTCTCCCAGGAAAACGGCCCGGATGTATTCGTTCACTTCTCCGCAATCCAGGGCGATGGTTATCGTTCCCTTGAAGAAGGTCAGAGAGTCGAATTCGATATCGAAAAAGGTCAAAAAGGCCTTCAGGCTGCAAACGTTACCCTACTTTAGAACCCAGGGCAAACAATCATTAAACCCGCTGATTTCAGCGGGTTTTTTTTGCATTGTTTAAAATTCCTCTTTAAATTCCTTGCGGAGTTCTTTGACCAACATGGGTCATTCTTGAAAGTACAAAGACAATACCAAGCATAACCACCAAAATCACTGCAATAAAAATGGCACTTCCGGCTGGCGATATATTATCCAGCAAATACCCCTGAACCCAGGGAATTGACACACCGCCGACACTGCCCATTGCAGCACATATGCTGGCTGCCTTGCCAGGGTTTGCTGGATAGCGAGACGTGATGATGGCCATCACTGTAGGATAAACCGCACCAAAACTAAAGCCGATCAGTAATACTGCGATAATTGTGGCTGGAAGATTGCCAACCCCCGCAACAAAAATCACGCCCCCAATAGTAGATAATACCAGGCAAATCGTCAAGATCCTGATCGCGGTAAGTTTTATGCCAATCCATGCTGCTGCCAACCTGCCCAGGGTCAGCAAGCCCCAAAAACCAGCAGTCAACAAAGCTCCTGTTTCAATTTTCACAAGGGTCGTTTTCTGTGTATAGACAGTTATCCAACCGCCCATGCCATTTTCAACGCCGACATGCAGCAGAATAAGCAGCCCAAATACCCATATCAGCAGGGTTCGATACACGCTCTTTGAGTTGGCTTGCTTTTGAATGGTTACTTGAACTGGCGGCAACCCTTGAACGAACATATATAATATGGCAATTATCAAAAGGGCTCCAGCTGTGATCCACAGTACTAGAAGACCCTGTCCAGTTAGTGTTAGCGATAAACTAACCAGGGCTGGACCGACAAAAGCTCCGACGCCAAAAAAAAAGTGCAAGATATTTAAAGTTGTAACATTCTTTTCTTCAAACACACGCGCCACCAACAGATTGGTGGTCAAATCCACAGCTCCGTGACCCAATCCTGCGAAAAAAGTAAGGCCGAGGATCAGCCATAGCGATCTAACTGTAGTAAATGCGAAAAATCCTGTTGATAACACTAGCAGGCTGGTGATAATTACTTTTTTATGGCCGATCTTGTCGCAAATCGGTCCTGCCGTCAAATTGGATACCAATGCCCCCAGAAATAATGCGGAAAGCACACCCCCGATGGCTGTCAAGCCCGAACCAGCATTCGCTGCCAACTCAGGCAGAACAGGTCCGATACCAGCAGTTGCCATGCCAAAAAAAAGGAAGGTGGCACAAGCAAGGATAAGGATATATTGATTTTGAGTTTTTACCATTGATTTCTCCAACCTGAATAAATCCATAGCAGCATTGCATTGCCACAATACTCTGCTATTATATACTCTAGTAATTTCTTCTCATTTTATCTCACTACGGAGTAAAAGTGGAAATCACCCAGGTTGCATCACCCAAAGAGTTGAAGACGTTCTTAGAACTGGCTTATTCAATATATAAAAATGATCCCATTTGGGTGCCACCGCTGCGCAGTGATTTAGCAGGTCAGTTTGACCATGAAAAAAATCCGTTTCTGAACCATTGCACTTATGCACTTTTTATAATATGGAAAGGATCGGAGCCTGTCGGACGCATTGCAGCATTTTACGATACCCTTGCAAATGACTTTTGGGGGGAGGGAGTAGGATTGTTTGGCTATTATGAATGTCCTCCGGATTCTTCTGCAGCACAGATGTTGTTATCAACCGCTGTTAATTGGTTAAAAGGCGAGGGTATGACCTCCATGCGTGGTCCGTGGAGTTTTGTCTCTCAAGAATGGGGGTCGGTGATTGAGGGATTCGCGCCTTCTCCGGTCGTGATGAGTCCGTACAATCCGCCATATTACAATGATCAGTACGCTTCGTTCGGTTTATCCAAGGTGAAAGATCTTCTTGTATATTACATCGATGCAACTGAAGGTTACCGCATACCGGAGAGGATCCTTACTCTTACAGACAAGGTCGCCAATAGGTATGGCATCCATGTTCGACAAATTGAGATGAGAAAATTGGATGAGGAGGTGGAAACGATCATGTCCCTTTCCAACGACTCATTGGAACAAAATTGGGGTTATTCGCCGGTCACAGATGCAGAAGTTCGAACCATGGCTCATGATTTAAAGCCAGTGATTCACCCACAGGGTGTGATTTTTGCGGAAACAAACGAGGGCAAACCGATTGGCTTTGCCATTGCAATTCCCGATGTGAATGTGATCTTAAAAAAGATCAAAGGACGGATGTTCCCGTTTGGTTGGATCACATTGCTGACCCAACTACCCAAGTTGAAAAGTTATCGTATGTTTGCGCTGGGAGTGATTCCAGAATATCAAGGCAAAGGCATAGACAGCCTTCTTTACAAAGCTTTGTACGAGTCCATATTCAGCGCAGATCTATTCCTTGAGATCAACTATGTTCTGGAAGACAACGACCGAATGAACAATGCCATTCTCAAATTAGGCGCGAAACCATTTCGAAAGTACAGAGTATTCGAAATAGATATATGATCTATTATTGACAACCTGTGGAAATCTTTAGACTTGCAGGTTATTTTGATAGCAATGTTTTAGCGAGCGCAATTGCGCCGAGTACCCCGGATCGTTTACCAAGACCTGGCGAAACAACATACTTATCCATGTGATTGAGAATCATATCTGATTGGACGTAACCATTCAGGATCTGCTGTACTTTATCCTGAATTAATTTCAGCAACCCCGGGTGATGCGAAACACCTCCCCCGAGAACAATCCGTTGTGGTGAGTACAAATAAATCTGATTGACTATTGCCAGAGCAATATATTTTGCTTCCAGATCCCATCCGGGATGATCATCGGCCAGGTATTCAGCAGGCATTCCCCATCGTTTGGCCATGGCCGGACCCGAGGCTAAACCTTCCCAGCAGTCTTTGTGGTACGGGCAATTTCCTTCGAAAGGATCTTCGACCTTATCATGTGGAATGACAATATGCCCACCTTCTGTATGCACCAATCCATGTACAGGGTGACCATTAACCACTGCCCCTACGCCAATTCCAGTTCCAATAGTGATGTAAAGCAGGGGGTCAAGATTTTCATTTTCTTTCACCCAGAAATATTCCCCGAATGCTGCCGCATTAACATCTGTATCAAAAGCAACTGGAACCTTCAGCTCAGCATGTACCCCGCCAAAAAGATTTGCAAAACTCCAACCAGGTTTTGGGGTTTTTGTGATAAAACCATATGTTTCAGAAGCCGGGTTTAAATCCAGTGGGCCAAAAGATCCAATACCGACTGCTGCCAGTTCTCTACGCTCGATAAATGGCATGAAGAATTTATTTGTTCTGGAAATGGTCTCTTCAGGCGACGTGGTCGGAAATTTTGTCTCAGCTACAATGTGGTCCGGGCTGGTTGATACCATACACACAAATTTCGTTCCACCTGCTTCAATACCACCGAAAAAAGCCATTGACTACCTCAAATGAATGCAAATTTGACTAATGCTAGGAGCTAATTATAAACACAATTAGCGAATAAGAACAACGACCCGACTGTCATTGTTCTTATAGTAAACGATTATTACCTGGATTATGGAAAACTATGAAATCCGGATTTATGACTCTACTTGGCCCTTGCTTCTGCGCGATTCGTTATTGGGGTTTGGGAGGTCGAAAATATGCGATAAAAAGTCAGAAATAAAACACTGGCACCAGTAACCCAATAAATGATACTCATCCATAAGGAACTGGAATCTGAGCCAGAAGTCACCCCATAAATCAAAGCCCCTGCGAATACCAGAAAACTGATGTAGTGGATTACCTTCCAGGTTTTTGTTCCGATTTGTTTTCTTATGTAAAAAGATAAAAGGATCCCTGCCCAAAGGTAAAAAACCAGCTGTCCTATTCCCACCCACTCCGGGCGATAATTCGAACTGGCAAACGGAATTAGCACCTGGACGAGAGTTATATTCATATACTTATCACCCATTAAGATCAATCCATGAAATAACCCGGCAGATAAACCTGCAATACTTATGAATTGATGAAGGTCATTTGCAGTAAAGCCCCCCGGCCAAATTTTTGCAGTTCGACTGGAAAGGAGTAATCCAAATAACATTGAACCCCATAGGAATAAGTAAGAAATTATAGATGATGAACGTGATAAATACCAAAATACTTTCGGATCCGATCCTGAAATTGAAGTTACCAACCCAGGCAGGAGGATTGGCATTAAGATTTCCTGAGAGAATCAGGCCGATTACAATGGAAATCGCTGCCAAAATATATGAATTACTACTATTCTCAAGATCGAGTTCCAAGTTTGTGTCATTGCGTAAATTTATTGTATTGGACACGTTGTCCTCCATAAAAAAGACGATAATTTACTGCTTACTATTTTCGTATTATCCATTTTGACCACCAAACCAGCATATGAAGTTTGTTTCTCCAACCAGGCTAATCCTTCGTCTGTTCCCAGGAGCAGAACCATCTTCGCCGCCATCTCCGCTTCGATAACATTTGGCGCTAAAACAGTCGCGGTGAAAACATCGCTCTCTGCAGGTTTACCGGTTCGAATATCAATGAGGTGGTGCATTCTATTTCCATTTACATTCCAAGTTCTATAATCCTGCCCAGATGTTGCGACCCCAATTCCTGCCAGCTGAAGCACTTTAAGGTCATGATCAGGATCAGTCGGGTCGGCGATTGAAACTGGCCAGGGATTCCCGTCCAACATGGCTGAGCTTGTCATGATATCGCCACCGGCATCCATCAAAGCCGGGCCAAATTTCTTTAATTTTAATATCACCTGCTGCGCCGCCCAGCCTTTAGCTACGCCGCCAAAATCCAAACGGAGACCTTTTGGTAATATTATTAAATTATTTCCTTCATCTACCACGATCTCAGTAATAGTTGGCGCTAATGAGAATTCTTTGCTGGTTTGTATTGTGGAGTGGTTGAATTCGTTAAAATCCATAGTGTAGCCTGCTGTTTCTAAGGCATTTAGAACAACGGGAGTAACCCAACCATCACTGCGCATTTCAATTTCGAAGCTTAATTTCAATACTGACATTAAGGTTTCACTCGCCAGAAATGGTTTTTCGCCTGATCGATTCAGCTGGCATAATTCACTATCACTACGAAAACGGCTTAACGACTGTTCCCATTTTTCAAACCAGGATGGAACCAAACCCAAAGCTTCTTCAGCTTCTTCAGTTTCCGAATCCAGGGCAGCCATCATCTGGCTGCCCATTGCTCTGAATTCAATTTTGCGGATCATTATCTTGACGACCTTGTTCTGGCTGCGGGTTTCGCCCCACCACCACCTGAAGAACCTCCGACTATGATCGTTTGAATGACAGGCGTTTGTATTACTGCGCCAGGTTCAGGCGCTGTAACATTTCTTTGAATAATTCCTGCTTGATCAATTCCCTGACTGGAAGTAGGATTCATCACTAGAGGAACCAGTGTGGGTAAAGGCGCCAGATTATTGCCGCCTGGGCTTTGAAGCTCTGTTGATGAATTGCTCATTGCGCTGCCAGCCAAGGCGCTCCATATTCCTACCGCCCCAACAACTGCACCTGACGCAAGAACAATTTTTATTGCTTTCAGTGTGCCAGCTTCCGGTTTAGTTCGATTTCCTGTTTGCATAATAGTTTTCTCCAATGTTATATTGAACTCCGGGGCATGTTTGATGATCAATCATCATCACCGCTTTCATTTTCGTGCTCATAGTCATCATCATAGGAATAACTTGCAGCGCTAACGTTATTTCCACCAGAGCCATTCCCGGCTGTTTGTACCTGGACCTGAACAACATATACAACCTGACCAGCTAAATTGACAAATACCTGGTCGCCAGTTGTAAACTCAACAATATAGACTGGCTGATCGTTGTAAACCGATTGAGTCACTTTACTTAACTGATACCCCGGCATATAATCCTGCGCGGCCAATACAGCTTCCTGGTCGGTAATTACTTTGGCCGCACTACCTGTAAGGCTGTTATATAAAACCCCTCCCGTAAGGGAGTCTATATATAACAGCGTTCCATCAGCGGACTTTATTTCATATGCTGATACGCCATTGTAGTTGACCAATTCAGGCGTGTTGGATACAGTAAGACCAAAACTCCCAACAGCAGCAGAGGCATTCATAATGGCCTGGTCTGGTCCGATCAACGAATTTGTTGGTAGAATTTTCCCTACTCCGTTAAGTTCATTATTCGCAGCAGTCAGCCTTGCATTTGCTTCAGCGATGGTTTGGGAGTAGAGCTGTTCCCGCGCTTGAATTGTTTGTTCCAATTCCTGGACTTTTGCGTTTGTTTGAGATGTGGATACTGCTTTTACAACTCCACCAACCGTACCCAGAACAAAAGCAGTGATAAGAATCGATATGATTATTGCTGATTTTTTCATGATAGTCTCCTTTTTTTTGACATCCTATACAACGATATCAAGCTTAGTTAATAAAATGCTTGAGAATCAAGTGCCATTTTCCAATCAATTTCCAATCTTCCCGTGCTAAACTATAAAAGTATTGTTCGTTGAAAAAGTTATGACAGGAATTGGAAAAAAGTTTTGTATATTTAAGGAAGTGTAAGCCATGCGGATTCTTCTCATAGAAGATGACCAAAGATTATCCGGAATAATTACACGAGTATTGTTGGACGAAAAGTACAGTGTAGATGCAGTCCTTGATGGAAACTTGGGATTGGAACTTGCTCTCCGCGGAATTCATGAAGTCGCTGTAATTGATTGGATGCTGCCGGGTAGGGATGGGCCGTCAATCGTCCGGGACATTCGCAAAGCCCAAATCCCGATGGCGATCCTCCTCCTAACCGCCCGCAGCCAGGTTGAAGACCGTGTAGCAGGGTTGGATAGCGGCGCTGATGATTACCTCATTAAACCATTCACCTTTGATGAATTATTGGCCAGAATAAGGGCAATTTCACGCCGATTCTCGCAAGTATCGGGAGATTCGTTCGAACTAAGGCTAGGCTCCATAGTAATGGATATTCGACTACATACTTGCCGCCGAGAAGACAAAATACTGGATCTATCAAAGACAGAATGGGATCTACTCGAATACTTACTTCGACACCCCCAACAGGTATTGGCAAGGCAAAACATTTTGGATTACGTTTGGTCATATGAAAGCACTGTACGCCCCGACCTGGTAGATGTTTACATCTCTTACCTCAGACAAAAACTTAATATCCCCGGCAAAGCCGATCCCATTCTAACAGTTCGTGGTGTTGGTTACCGATTAGACCCAAATTATGCTTAGAACATTACGAATTCAATTAACATTGATCTATTTTCTGGCCGGGATTCTATTGGTTTCCATTATGGGAGTAGGATTATATTGGCGTCTAACGAGTTATTTTCAAACCTCGACAGATCTGGCATTAAAATACCGCTTAGCCCAGGAATTACGGCAATTGAGCGCTCCAATAACTCCAGACCTTGAAGAAGCGGAGCAAGACTGGATTAACAAGATAAATTCCGGATTTCCGACAAAGACTCAAACAAACACACCTCTGGAAAGTACAAGCACTGCAACCCAAAAACCAACTGTCATTTCCACCAAAGATGAGCCGGAGCAGGAAACCGAGGAAGAACATAAAGATAGCGGCGGTGGGGGGGATCACTTAAACCAAAAGGTGTTACAAAAATTTACAAAATCGTTTTCAATTGAGCGAATCCAGCTCAATAGCCAATATCCTCAAATTATCAGTTCAACGCCCACTCCCATTTCAGATGGGGATCTGGAAACCAGCCCCCTGCTAGAAGGTGAGTTGGCATTGATTTTTGTCATTCCTCTGGATAATAATGGGAATATCCAACAAATCATAACTGTCCAACCTTACCCAATTGGGCCACAAATAGCAGCAATTCAATCTGCATCCATCAATGGTGAAGACCTTCGGACAATAAAGACAGAAAATGGACTGCCTGTCAGGTTATTAACTTACAAATTGCCTGAGGGTTACCAGACAAAATATCTGCAACTGGGGAGACCAATCGATGATCAGATACGATTATTAAACCAATATCTCATGGGCTTGATAATGATCGGACTCGCTGTACTTTTCATTGTTGGAATATTAAGTTGGTGGATGGCTGGCAGGTCCCTTATGCCAGCCCAACGATCATTGGAGGAACAGCAATCGTTCATTGCAAACGCGAGTCACGAATTACGTACACCACTCACACTTATACGCGCAGGTACAGAATTGGCGTCTCGCTCCTTACCTGATGGTGAACCCAAAGTGTTACTTGCGGAAGTTATGCAGGATGTTGATTATATGAATAAGATGGTCGAAGACCTTTTGCTCATGTCCCGCCTTGATAATAAGCGTCTTGAGATCACTTTAAAACCAACCAGCGTGAATACATTGCTCAAGGATATCCAGAGCCAGGCTAAAATGATTGCGGGCGGGAAAATTGTTCAAACAAAACTAATTGATGAGGATGTTTTTGTTCTGGCTGACCCGGATCGATTAAGGCAAGTTTTGTTGATCATGCTTGATAATGCCATTCAACATACACCTGATTCAGGCCAAATTCAACTTGGCGCAGCCATCTCACGAAAGCAAGTAGCCATCATGATCTCTGATACCGGCTCAGGGATTCCACAGGAGGCGCTGCCACAAATATTCAAGCGATTCTATAAAGTGCCATCACATATCGAAACACAGAATCGGGGAGCCGGCCTTGGTTTATCACTTGCAAAAAGTCTAGTTGAGATGCAGCGGGGTCAGATACAGGTGAATAGCAAAATCGGGATTGGTACCCAGTTCACAATATTTTTGGATATAGTAACATAACCATTTGGTAATCATTTATCGATTAAGGAATACTCTACTGCTGCCTCAGCGTGGATGATTGTCGTATCAAATAATGGAATGTTCGTATCAACAGGTTTGACCAGTAATCCGATCTCGGTGCAACCAAGAATAATTCCCATTGCGCCTTTCTTTGCCAGACTGGAAATAATTTCAAGATATGCCAGCCGTGATTCATCCCGAATTATGCCAATAACTAGCTCATCATATATCACTTTATGGATGGTTTCCATGTCATCCTCATCTGGTATGACCACTTCCAGCCCAAAACGATCTGCTAAACGCCTGCGATAAAAGTCTTTATCCATCGTAAAACGGGTGCCAAGCAACCCAACCTTAGTCAGGCCAGTTTGTTTGATCCGCTCACCTGTAGCGTCTGCTATGTGCAGAAATGGTATAGAGATGGCAGATTCAATATACGTGGTGGAAATGTGCATCGTATTGGTGCATAAAACCACAAAATCAGCGCCACCCGATTGCAGAGATCTGGCTGATGTTGCCATAGCCTCTCCTGCCTCATCCCATCTTCCGGAAGCCTGCATTTCCTCAATCTCTGCAAAATCCACGGAAATCATCAAACATTTTGCAGAGTGAAAACCCCCAAGCCTGGTTTTCACCATCTCATTTATGAGACGGTAATATTCCAGCGAAGATTCCCAGCTCATTCCGCCGATCAATCCAATTGTTTTCATGGCTTACTCCTATTTGTCACTTGTACTTTGCACGACACCTTATAAATTTTGATACAAATAAATCAGGAAATTTAAAATTCTAACCATCATGTTTATGATGGCTAGAATAATATTTCAGGATGAACAGGCAAACAGATCACTTCTCTATGCTGATATCCATGAATGCAGTCATACCCCATAAAAGTTTTTCCGGAATTTGGTCTAAAGTAACAACCACGGTGTAATTTACACCCGAACCTTCAGACGACTTGGTTGCTATTCTGGCAACTGTTCCATTAATGGTGGCATTCGGCAGCGCATCAAATGTTACGATAGCAGAATCGCCAATTGCCAAACGCGCCACATCAATCTCACTTAGATCTGTTGTCTCGACCTGCAAGGTGGATGGATCCGAAAGATACATTAGCGGTTGCCCCGGTGTTACCAACTCTCCAACCCGGAAGGTTGGGTTGCTCACGATCCCATCGAATGGCGCCGTGATGGATAATTGATCGAAGGCTGTCTGAGCTGACTCCAATTGGGCTTTTGCGTTTTCCAAGCGGGCTTCAACCAGTTGAAGATCGGAAGCTGATGGGCCAGCTTTTCGGGTATCATATTCCACCAGTGATGACGCAAGCAACGCCTGTCCGGCAGCCAGATTGGCTTCGGCGTTCTGTTTTTTGTTTTCCAGCTCTGCTAAATCTCGTACCTGAGCGTTATAATCACGCTGCTGATCTGCCAGTTTATCTGCAAAATACTTGCGGGTGGAATCCGTTTCGGGACGTGATGAGTATTTGTCAAAATTCTTTTGGGCATCTGCAAGCTGGTTCTTCTCCCGTACAACATCCTTTTGGGCTCGCTTCACATCATTTAAATACGGATTTTCCTCAAATTTATCAAGCGCTCTTTCTGCGGCGATGATCATTTCATTCGCTTTTACGATATCCGCCTGTGCTTTTGCAGCCAGCTCCGCAGAGACATTCGCCTGATCATCATATGCGTTTTGAGCATCTGCCAGTTCCAAGCGGGCGGCAGCCACTCTTGCCCGTGCTGTTTCACTTCCACTTAATTTGACAAGCAATTGACCAGATTTAACAACCTCGCCATCTGATACGAGTGCCTCTTCGACGACCGCAGAGGTCTGTGCACTCAGAATTGCCCATTGAGCCGGAACAACCATTCCTGTCGCGTTTACAACCGGGTTGAACGATCCTTCATCAAGAGTCGCTGTGGGAGTGGCATCGCCAGCATTTGCGGAGCATCCTGTTAGCATCAAAACAATTACCAGCCCAAATAATAACCAACCCCATTTTTTATTCATGTATTACTCCTTTTTTCACTACATCACTAATCGTTCTGGAAAAATTTTCAAACAGGAACATGCAAACTCAACCCATTTATTATACTCATATTCCAAGACCTAACTGGTTCATTAAACGGATTATCAGTTGAACCGTTGACATTTTCTTCCCATCACCAACAATAAATAATATGCCCATCCATGTTGGGAATTGCTATTTTATTTGGATAGACAACTATCTATTGTTTGGATCTTCTGGCGATAGTCCATGCAAGGATTAAGAAAAATCCAGCCAGAAGTGGTGGCAATACACCGATGATAATAATGGCAGGAGATCCAACCATTCCAGTGGAGTAGGCAGGTAATTCCCATACTCCAAATATGATTGCAGTTGCCAGTAGCGTAATACCACCTTCAAATGGCCTCCTCCAACAGAGATAGATCAATACATAGATTAGAAATGCCGGAACCAGGTGGCTTATTCCGTTAAAATCTCCGCTGGAAATTTCTCCAATACCAAAAACCAGCCATATTGCCCCATAAAGGGTTAACAGCAATAATCCAGTCCAAAATGCAAATGAGGAGAACTTCCCAAGTGCAACAGAACGATCGACTGGTTTTGTAACTGCAAAATACATCATAACCAGTACAGCTAACGAATTCACGATAATGATGATCAAAATATGCTCCTAAAACATCGCTCCATCGCGAAAAACCTGCTGGCATCATGGCTCGAAAAAATTCCTAATCTCAGACCAAAACCGCAAATCATTTGACGCTCCTATTCATTATATTCCATCCTCGCGGGAGAATTGCAGCTATCACTCATTTTCGTCGCTGAACCATATTTGGTCAAAACGGAGGATCAACAGGGTAGCATCACATTTGTTTACATTAAGTATGACGCTTGTTGACTGGCCCCCTATAATGATAATATAATCGATAATGGTCGCCAGACGGTGGAGGTAATTCTATGGATATGCAAGGCAATCAGAGATTGCAAAATCTCATCAATGGTCCATTGGGGGTGATGGTGGCAGTGGTTCTTACCAGGCTTCTGCCCTCCCCCATCGGCTATCCGATTGCTGAATATCTGGGAAGGCTCATTGCCAGGAATAAAAATTCATCCATTGTTCAATACGTACGTCAAAATCAGTGGGTTGCCAGCGGATGCACAATCTCTTCAGAGCACCTGGCTAATCTCACCTCTGCCGTATTCATCAATCATGCAAGATGCCTGTACGATTTTTATAGGTATTTTAATAACCCCGCAAAAATTAGACAATTAATTTCATTGGATGATAAATTTCTGGAAGTAATCGAAAAAAGCCGCTCTTACAGCGAAGCCCAAATTCTGGTCATGCCACATTTTTCCAACTATGAGCTGGCAGCCAGGGCAGCAGCCATGCAAGGTTTAACAATGCAAGTTCTCTCCTATCCAAACCCGGGACACTCATATAAATGGCAAAACAAATTTCGCAACTTTATGGGCATCGAAGTTACGCCAGTATCAGTTTCCAGTTTACGTCAGGCAGCCAAACGCTTAAATAATGGCGGTACAGTGTTAACTGGGGTTGATCGTCCACTGGGAGACTCGAGTAGCCAGCCAGTTTTCTTTGGGAATCCAGCTCCATTGCCCACCGGATATATTCGCCTGGCCACAAAAACAGGAGCAGTCATCCGTGTGATATTATGTAACACTGCTGCCACCCCCCGGTATCATTTATCGGTAAGTGACCCGATCACGATGGATAGAACGGATGATTCCGAAATTGGACTGAGACACAAAGCTGAAAAAGTCCTGGATATAATTGAAGAGCTCATAATAAAAAGTCCGGAGCATTGGTCAATGTTTTACCCAGTTTGGCCACAAATCCAAACCGGGGCTTCTGATCGAGATGGAAGGACTAAGAATGCCATTACTAAAGAAGAAGAATAAGAATAAGCAGCTCCGTCATAAACGCATTATCCAGACATGGACTGCGCCAGTTGAAAAGCGGGTACTCGCATGGCTGGCAGCCAGAACCCCCCGACAAATCACCCCAGACCATCTTTCAGTCCTTGGATTGTTCGCAGCAGTTCTGATCAGCATCAGTTACATACTGTCAAAATCATATCCGGTATTTTTGTGGATTGCTTGCGCGGGTTTGATCTTGAACTGGTACGGCGACAGCCTGGATGGCACCCTTGCGAGATTCCGCAAGATCGAACGGCCCAGGTATGGATACTTCCTGGACCACAGTATCGACGCGATCTGTATAACCATCATCATGGTTGGTCTTGGTTTCTCTGGTTATGTGAGGATGGATATAGCCCTTGTCGGTGTGATAGGATACTTGCTGTTAACACTTTATACTACTCTAGCCAATTTCACATCACGCGAATTCCAGATATCATACGCCCACCTTGGCCCAACAGAGATCAGGATTCTGACCATTATCGCCAGTATCTGGGTTTTTTATGATGGATCGAGATTCATTCATCTCCCATTCGGAAATTTTACCTTTTATGAAGCACTGCTTTTTGTCTTGATTCTTCTTTTATATGGCGCTTTTCTGTACTCCACTGTCATCCAGATCATTCGTTTAGCAAAAGCTGAACCACCTCAGCCATATTGAACCATTCAAAGCATCTTCTCGAAAAATGAAATGTCATTTATATATTTCTTTCTCATAAATAGTGCAAACTATTAGCCGAAATGCTTGTACATACGCTATACAATAATATTTTTCCCCATTATGATAAGGAAAAGAAGGGAATCAATATGAAAAATAATCCATTACGTCAATTCTTTGTAATCTTTACAACCATTTTTACATTGGTCATGAACGGCGCAGCAAATGCCATCCCGTTGAATGGCCGCGGGACCGGCGAAATTTCGGATAGCTTCAACGTTTTGTTTGTCCCTGCCGGGTATGTTTTTTCCATCTGGGGCTTGATCTATATCGGCTTGATCGCTTATACCATCTATCACTCCATCCCAAGTCAACGAAATAATCCACTGCTTGTGAAAACCGGCTGGATCGTGGCTCTTAGCAGTCTTGCGAACGGGGCCTGGATCTACTTCTGGCATTATGGTTTTTACACGATCACACTTGTAGTGATGCTGGCGCTGCTGGCTTCTCTGCTGGTCATTTATCTTCGTCTGAATATTGGCAAAACAAAATTCAGCACAACAGAGAAATGGATGATCTCAATACCTTTCAGCCTCTACTTAGGGTGGATTACAGTGGCAACCATCGCAAATGCAACTGCCTTGTTCTCATATTTGGGGTGGAATGGTTGGGGTGTCAGCCCACTCACCTGGACCTTGATTATGCTGGCTGCAGGGGTGGTCATCTCTGCTTTAATGTCTTTTGCCCGGTCTGATATTGCCTACAGCCTTGTATTGATCTGGGCGTTCGTTGGCATCTCAATCCGCTGGACAGATGAACCAACCCTCAACGCTGCCGGGTTTATTGCAGCCGGCGCGGTTCTGCTCTTCCTGGCTCTCAGCCGAATTCTGCCAACCAACCGCCTGCAAAAAACTGGCTGACTTTCGTTAAATAAACCAAAAACATGGCGGGTTAGCGCCATGTTTTTGGTTTAACAAAACAGCATTTTTACATTTATAATGAGGTGTTTTTATTTGGTTAATATGGAATTGAGGAGACCCGCATGGATAATTTCACATATTCAAATCCCACGAAGATCATTTTCGGCCGCGATGCAGAACTGGCTGTCGGAAAAGAATCCGCAACCTTCGGGCAGAAGCTTTTGCTCCATTATGGCAGTGGTTCGATTAAGGCTAGTGGATTGTACGATCGGCTGGTCAAATCATTGCAGGAAAAGAATATTGAGGTCTTCGAGCTCTCCGGTGTAAAAGCCAACCCATTGCTCGCAATGGTGAATGAAGGTATTCGCATCTGCAGAGAACAGAGCATAGGTTTCATCCTGGCTGTCGGGGGAGGGAGTGTCATCGATTCTGCCAAAGCGATCGCTGCAGGTGTTCTCTATGATGGCGACGTTTGGGATTTCTTCAGCGGGAAATCAGTTGTAAGGCAGGCATTACCGCTTGGCACCGTGTTGACCATCCCTGCCGCCGGAAGCGAAGCCAGCACAGGATCGGTCATTACAAACGAGGAAGGCATGCTTAAACGTGCCTTCAACTCCATCCATGTCTATCCGCGCTTTTCGATCTTGAATCCTGAGCTTGCCTACACCTTGCCGCCTTTCCAGGCCGCGTGTGGGGCGGTGGATATCATGGCGCACCTGCTCGAACGCTATTTCACGAATTCGCACCCGGTCGAATTGACAGACCGCCTCATTGAAGCTGCCTTGAAAACAATGATCAATAATGCACCCATTGTGCTGGACCAACCAAAGAATTACGACGCCTGGGCAGAATTTATGTGGACCGGTACGGTCGCCCACAATAACCTGTTGAACACCGGCCGGGTCGGTGATTGGGCTTCGCATGAGATCGAGCATGAGATTAGCGCATTGTATGATATGGCGCATGGCGCCGGGTTGGCGCTCATCTTCCCGGCCTGGATGCGTTATGTATATAAACAGGATCTTAGCCGCTTTGTCCAGTTTGCAGTGCGCGTCTGGAATGTTGAAAATGATCACTTCAACCCGGAAAAAACCGCCCTGAAAGGCATTGCCCGCCTTGAAACATTCTGGCAATCTCTGGGTTTGCCCGTCCGCATCAGCGCTACCGGGATCGATGACTCGAAATTTGGAGAGATGGCCGCCAAGGCAACTGCTTCCGGTGCAAACACTCTAGGCAACTTTGTGAAACTCAACCAGTCCGATGTATTGAAAATTTACAATTTGGCTTACTGATATTCGGTATTACTTTAATACATCGGTCTTTCATTTCTTACTGGTATCCAACCTATTTTATAAATGTTTGGTTAGAAATTTTGGCTGGATATTTCTGTTAAAGGCAATAATGATCGAAAAATTAAAAAAAACCTATCATAACTTCCCAAAGAAGTTCTGGATCCTAGTCATCACTGTCTTTATAGACATGATCGGTGGGACGCTTCTATTTCCCTTCATTGCCCTGTACATCACCCAAAAGTTCAGTGTTGGCATGGCGACCGCTGGCATTATCCTTGGTCTCAACTCGATAAGCGGACTGGTGGGGGGGACCATAGGAGGCGCGTTAACGGATAAATTTGGCCGGCGCAGTATCATACTGTTTGGGTTGGTTTTTAGCGCCTTCAGCACACTCACCATCGGATTAGTGACCGAATTGTCAGTGCTCTATCCGCTGGTCATTATTATTGGGTTCCTAGGGAGCATCGCCGGACCAGCGCACCAAGCGATGGTCGCTGATATGCTGCCTGAGGAAAAGCGGCAGGATGGTTACGGCATTCTTCGGGTGGTCGCTAATATATCCTGGATGATCGGTCCCATTATTGGCGGGATAATCGCTGCCCGTTCTTATCTGATGCTTTTCATCCTGGATGCCATCCTCAGCTCAATCACTGCAGTGGTTGTTTTCAAGTTCATACCAGAAACCATGCCACAGAAAACCATTGAACAGGCAAAAGAATCCATTCTCAAAACTCTGGCAGGCTATTGGAAAGTTACAAAAGACGCGCCATACGTGGCTTACCTGGTTGTTTCCATGTTGATGCTGATCGTTTATCAGCAACTGTACAGCACTCTCTCGGTCTATCTTCGTGATAGCCACAACATCCCAACTCAGCAATATGGGCTCTTGCTGACGATCAGCGCCATTACTGTTGTACTCACCCAGTTGTGGGTGACCAGGCGCACAAAGGGCAAACCACCTTTCTTAATGATGGCTTTCGGAACGTTGTTCTATCTGATCGGATTCACCATGTTCGGATTTGTCAAAGTGTACTGGCTATTTGGCGCCGCGGTTGTCATCACAGCAATTGGTGAAATGATCGTTGTACCTGTAGGGCAGTACCTTGCAGCCAAGTTTGCGCCTGAAGATATGCGGGGACGGTATATGGCATTTTATAATCTTGCATGGGGATTCCCTTCATCCATCGGGCCGTGGGCGGCCGGCATGATCCTGGATAATTACAACCCGGATTGGGTCTGGTATGCCGGTGGCATCATCTCGGGGGTGGCGGTGATAGGTTTTGCTGGACTAAATCTTGTGCTGCACAAACAGCCTCGCTTCGCCCCACAACCTAAAGATGAGCCAGTGCCAATTCCTTGAAAAAGACACCTCTTGATAAGATTTTCGGGAGGTGTCTCATTCATATCTTCAATTCGTTTCTTTGATTGGATAGACCACCTGGGTCAAAAGATCGTTCGGTTTGGTTACTCCCGGGTCATTGAGGTAATATTCGTACGCCACACCTGTGGCTGTCAGACCAGCTTCTTTGACCTTTTTCTTTAACGCAGCATAAGCTGGTCCTACTTTGTTATACGGTCCGCGGTGAACTGTGATGGCATATTTCCCGGCTGGTATTGTTCGGGTCTGAATCTCAGAATCGCTCTCCAGTAGTTTACTCACAGGGAAGCCGATCTCGATATCCAAATTGAGCATGTTCATGTTGTAATATGCCACAAATGGCGCTCCAGATGGTTGTTCGCCCAGTTCTTTCAGCCTCTTTTCCAATTTTACGAAAGCTTTTCCGAGAGTCTTGGGCAAAGCTACAACCGACGATCTTGTCCGTAACGAAAAAACAGGTTGTTCCGGCTGATCTTTAATATCACACTGGTATTCCATAATCATCCCTCCTGAATCGTTTTTCATAGTATAGAATAAATGTTCTATTAAGTCAATAGACAATACGAAATAGTAAGAGACCAATCTACAATAGAGGCATGCCCTGGGTGTTGTCTATTGCCATCTCATCTGTTACGCGATGATTAGAAACTTTTTAACTCATCTATTGATCATCTTCAGGCAATCGTCCTTTATTCGATTTCTGTTCTGATCGTTATGGAATTCTGATCCCCCAAAGCATCGGGCACAACAGGATGTATTTTTGCTGCAAGGCGCTGGTGCCGCAGAATAAGACATGTTGAATAGGAGTGATAAAGCCAAGGACAATGGCAATAATTGACAAAGCTCTTAATCTAGTCCTCTTCACCAAGGCAATAATTCCTAGAGTCACTGATGAAACACCAAGTATCAGGATGATAATTCGGACCTCAATATACAGGGGACCACGGTGGTATGGTTGTGTGGCAATCATAATCATCATGTAACATATCGGGATAACAACTGCTGCAAGTGAGAGAAGGAAAGCAATTCGCGGAACCCTTCGGGATTGACTATTATTGGAAGCAGGCATATTTTCGCTCCTTTTGAAAGTTTAACCAGCTTTGTTCGCCCATTTTGTCTTTTAAAGTTTTTCGGCTGAGGTTTATTCGACCAACCTCTTAATGATCCTGCATGCTAAAAAGGTGACCCAGTAGGAAGGTATCTTTTTCTGCCCGAATTCCCAATCTTTCCAAACGGTCCAGATTGACTCAGGAATGAAGCGTCCGTCCTGATTGGCTTTATTTTGTAATATCTCAAGCATCGAAAGATACCTCGGATCTGCAGAACAAACTTGAAAATTAGCAAGGACATCCAATACATGCAACAGGTCATACCATACCAGGGGCGCTTTGAGCTTGCAAAAATCCGTCCCCATGAAGAACATATAAGGATGCTGCTCTTCACGCTGCTGCCAGTGCGTCAGCAGTGTCTCCACACCGGTTCTGGCATGGATACTCTCGCGATCTGACGGATTCAAGCTCAACAACTTGAGCATTGCAAGTGTGGCGTAAGGACAGGGGTCTGCCTTTCGCCCAGGGCCGCGGAATTTACCCAGTTCCTTTGATACCACACATGGCCAGCCGTTATCCCGCACCAGCCTGGTCAAATAGTCAATACCACGGCGCACGCGCGGATCATTTCCAAATCCAAGTTTCGATAGCGCATACAATAGCAATGGCGCATCACACAACGCCCAGGCCCATGTCTCCTCACCACTGCCACCAAAATGTACCGGCACCACATGTGGGCAGTTGAAACGGTCCTTCTTCTGATTGATGAGCCAGGACCCTTTCTACAATCTGTGGCATACCAGTGTCTGCGCCATTAATGCCCAGATCTGCCAGAAAATTCAGCTTGTGATAATGCTGACCGGCAGATTTATGGCTGCTAATCACCTGCCCAGGCCAGCCCGCCAGTTCCTCGATCAATCCAGCAACCAGAGGATCTGATAGCATTCTGACACGGGCACTCATCACTTTCGGGTCATCATCAGCCTGCCCGAGCAGATCCAATCTAACACGATATTCAACAAAGGCTGGTCCGGTTAATAACCAGTTGGTCAATTTGTCATTTTCTGAGTACATGGCATCCCATATTATGAAGTAGTTATTTAGTTAATTGAAATATATATAATCCCTGGAATTCAGTAACTACATACAATTTGTCATCCGCCAAATCTGCTGCCCAAGCACCTGGCAGATATGCCATGCTTGCCAGTTCAGGTGTCGGTTTGTCTGAAATGTCGTATAACATCATTCCGCCGTTAATCAAATATGGATCAGACCAATCCAGACTGGGGCTGCCGGAGAAATTCATACCTGGCAAGGTTCCAATTTGAACCGGGTTGAGCGGGTTGGTAACATCAAACCCGAGAATCCCTTGCATTGATAAAGACACATACAGGTAATCACCAGCAACTTTAAGATCGGAAGGTGCTAAATGCTCTAATGGAACAGGGTATATACCCGAAGCAACCGGGTTCTTTGGATCCGAAAGGTCGAATACCCGCAGAGAGAGGGGTTCTGGATCCTTCTCATCTACGTTGCCGTCCAATGCGTATAACACTTCCCCTTTGATATCCAAATTCCATCTCTCGTTGGGAATATCCACAAATTTTTCTGCCTTGGGGTCATTCGGGTTGGAAACATCGATCACCCAGATACCATTACCGGGATAAAATGCATCTTTCAAGCCCCAACCGGAAAGGTAAACATAATCACTTGCTTTGGCGATGTCAAAAGCTCCATTTGATGCAGTGGGATCAAAAACTGCGCCTACTTGCAGCGGTTTAGATGGATTGGAGATGTCATAAATATGGAATGGATAATTTGAATCAGATATGTATGCATAATTTCCATCAACTACCAGCCCGGATGGGTTCTGAAGGTAGAGGTTTTTCCGACTGTCATCGTGGGCTACTTCAGTCATTTTTGATGGATCGGATACATCCAGAACGCGGAATCCGCTTTCTTTGCCAATGATATAGGCATTGTTGCCAAAGACAGTAATATCGAATAATGCTTCGGGAGAAGGTGTCTGGTAATGACCAATGCGATGAATATTCCCTGGATCCGATGCATCGATAATAGTGATACCATAGGTCTGATCTGCAATATACAACCGTTGGGCATATGCAGTTACAGGCCTTTCATAGACTTCGTTTATGGAAAGTTCCCATCCGCCAACAGTTGCCGGCAGCATTCCCACCTGTTTAATTGCGTCAGGGTCCGAATAATCCAGCACGTACACACCCTCGATATCATCCACCAGGTAGATTAAATTATCAATTTGAACAAGGCCGGAAGCTGATCCCGTAGCATACTTCCCGGCAAATTCAGGTTTTGATGGATCATCCAGGTTTAGCAATACTAATCCCGATCCGCCACCAGCAAGACAAAGAAGCTGGCCACATCGTCGAACACTAACAAAACCGTAAAAATCCGGGTATTCCCCTTGAATATCCTCATCACTAAATAACGCAGTTAAATCAGGATTTTTCGGATCAGAAATATCATATGTTGCCAAGCCATGCGCGGACATATCGACGATATATGCATAATCCCCAATTACTTTAATGGAGGTCATTGCTCCAGTTTCAGTGCCGTGTCCAATTTCCTTCATTTCTGCCGGATCTGAAATATCAGCGATCAAGAATCCCCCGGCATTACAAGCTATAAATGCTTTTCCAGCGACAATTTCAATAGCATCGCACCCAGGTCTTTCTGGAATAAACTCACCGAGCAACATTGGATTTGTAGGATCCTTGATATCGAAACTATACAACCCGCCATACTTGGTAACAACAAAGATCGTTTTGTCAACCAGGTTGATTCCTTCCACCAAGCCCGGAAGTACTTTTGTCTCACCTATAACCCTGGGTGCATCGGCAGCGGAAATATCTACGACAACTACTCGGGGACCTTGCCCGATATATGCAATCCCTCCATCCACCGTAATTGCCCCGGAGCTGCCACCGTGCTGACCAAGTAACTCCAGCATTTGAGGATTAGTTGTTCCAGCGGAAGAGTTTTCAGAAGGAAACGGAATGCCTGGAAATGCAGTCTCTAGCTGGCTTTGGACTTCTGGTTCAGCTTCATTTTTTAGAGCTTCTATTGTGCTTTTTAGATCATCAACTTCAGTTGTCCTAGCCCCGGTACTGCATGCCAGAATCAATATGCAAAGTACTATTCCAACACCTGTGATTTGCCACATTTTTTGATCCATACCCCGCCTCCTGAGTAATCGCACTATGCTTTTGACATGAGGTAATGAAAGGAGTTCAATGATAATGTGACGGATAAACCTGAAAGGTCATTACCCCACACTTTATTGATGATAACGAATTAATTATATAAGGAAATTAATCAATTCACACTGTGTAAACGGCAATAAGTATAAAATGGCTAAATGCCCCCAACATCACGAAAATATGCCAGACTTCATGAAATCCGAAAACACCAGGCACAAAATCCAATTTCTTTGAGATGTAGATGACAGCGCCAACGGTATAAAATAATCCCCCCACAATCAGCCAGGTGATGGCTCCTGCCGGCATGGAGCGGATCATTTCTCCAACAGCCATCACACATAACCAACCCATGATAAGGTATATACCAGCTGTTACCCAGCGCGGTGCTTTGATCACAAATAGCTTTACAATGATCCCGACAAATGCCAATCCCCAGATGATTGCCAGCAACCCCGTCATCCAGAATCCCGTGAAGAATATAAGGCACATCGGGGTGTATGTTCCGGCTATTAGCAGATAAATGGCAGTGTGATCCAGTTTACGCAAAATTAGCATCACCTTTTCGCTGGAGTTGGACAAATGATAAGCAGCACTGGCTGAAAACATCAAAATCAGGCTGATGCCGTAAATTGCATAGGATATTTCCTTAATCGGCATTTCCCAGCCCTGGACCAGTAGATATATTAACCCGAAAAATGAAAGTACAGCTCCTATTAGGTGTGATAATCCGCTGAATGGTTGGCGAAATTTATGAACGAGGTCCATATACAATTCCTGGATTTATTGTGATATACGTAAGCGTGCGAAATGGATTATAGCAGGTTTGGTCTTGAATCTTGGCAGCATCATACAATGATCATTTCAGAAACTAGCCAAACAATTGGGTGATTACTAATTCAGATCTTTTCGCACAGCTAGGAATCCATAATCTCTTAAGATTGCCTGTCCCTCGTCGGAGAGGATAAGATCAATGAATCCATCGGCAAGATCCATATTTTTAGAATCAATCAATGGAGAGATGGGGTAGCTGGCCAGCGCGTTCAGCTCATCGGGTATTTCTAACCGGCTAATTACCTCAGCAACTTTCTTGCTAATATCACTCGAATATACTATCCCCGCATCTGCTTCGCCTAACAAAACCTTGGTCAATACAGTTTTGACATTATCCTCATAGGAGACAACATTGCTCAACACCTTTTCTTTATAATCAGGTTGAAAACCCGGATCATTAGAAGCTTTATCCAAAAATTCCAAACTGTACTTTCCGACAGGAACTTCTTCTGCGGCCAGATCCAGTTTGATACCTGGCCGAGCTAAGTCCAATAGGGAGATCAAACCGGCGGGGTTGGCCGCCGGGTGGATAACCACCAGACGATTTTGCGTAAATGTCTGAACACTACTGGGGTCCACTCTTTCTGCTCCGATGATTGAATCCATGTATTTTTGGTTAGCGCTGGCGAATAGATCTGCCTTTATGCCCTGCTGCAATTGTTGAGCTAGTTGCTGCGACCCAGCAAAGCTGATTACAACTTCCACCCCCGGGTTTAGTTCCATGAACAGATTACCAATTTCTGTGAAAGGCTCGGTCAAGGAGGCTGCCGCCAGAATAGTCAGTGTACGGTTTTCCTGCTTTGCTGCAGTTTGTAATGGAATGTCAGAATAATTGCGGGAAAGGCTGGAGGTCGGGTTGCAACCCGCCAAAATAAATGCCACAAGCAATAATCTGGATACTCTCAGTAGTGCTCTCATCTTCATCTCCAAAAAATAATCATTTATTGATTATTCAATAAATGATTATAAACAAAATCACTATTAATTCAACAAGTCTTTCTACTTTTGTAATTAATATATCTTTATTTATTATTGCAAAGAGAAATTCAGAATGCCGATTGAAAATGGCTCATTCTGAATTTCTCTTTGTTCTTCTGCACCTGGCAGCGGTTATTTGAATTTAATCCAGGTTAAATCACATACCGTCCCGGTAGATCTGGCACCTGGCTGATCAGGTTCTTGATGGTTCTTTGATGGCTTTCATCCAGCGAGTTGTAATAGATATAACCACCCAACACAGCCAGGCCGGGTATGATGTAGAAGATCATCTCGTTGAACTGAAAGTCCCATGGCGTGCCGGTCGTCCAGGCCGTGAACTCGATATTCCAGATGCGTTTGACACCCTCGAAGTAGAAATCGCGCAGCCAGCGTATCCTTTCAGATAGATTAATCGGCTCTTTGGGGACAAGCGGGATTTAATTATCAGTGCGAATGGTCATTTTAATGCTCCTTTCAACTGCTTTTCGCCGTGGATCAACATTTGGCGCATGACGTCGGATGCTTTGCTAGAATCTTTATTGCTGATGGCATCCACCAGCCGGTCTTGAAACTGGAAGACTTCCCGCATGACTTTTTCAGTATTACAGCGTCTGAAAAATTCACCGGTGAAGTGGGTGTAAACATTCTTAAAGGAATTGAGAATGAGGGGATAGACCAGGTTGCCGGAAGAAATGGCGACCAGCAAATGAAAGTCGAAAACGAGGTCGGTCAGCGATTGGATCTCACCACCGGCAAAACCCCGTTTGACGTTGATCAACTCCTGGAGCTCGGCCAATTGAGCGCGGGTAACATGCCTGGCTGCCATCCCAGCCGCTTCCACTTCCACCAGCAGGCGCATGGCGAACAGGCTGTCAATAAAGGCCGGGTCGAGTTGGCTTTCGTTGTACGTAAGCAGGGTTGAGAGAATGGCGCAGGAGCCTGTGCGGCGGTAATCGTTGACGACCACACCCCGCCGAGGCAAAATGGTGACCAGCCCCTTGGCAGCCAGGTCGACCAGCGCCTCGTGCAAAACCGGCCGGCTGATGTTCAGGCGCAGTGCCAGGTCGCGCTCCGATGGCAGTTTTTCACCGGCTTTCAGCTCACCGGAAAGGATCAACTCTTCCAGGCGCTGGATGCAGGCATCTTTGATATTGCTGACTTTGAGGGGTTCGAGGATCGCGTTCATATACCTCCACGCAGGAATATCTGGTAAAACCACCTGCCATTTATCAGTATAGCGAAATGCCAGGAAGAATACAATAAGCAGATTTTGGGAAAAGGGGTCGGTGGTAAGGGAAAAGGGGAATGGGATCAGTGAATAGGGAAATGTGAATAGGCTGATCCCAAGTCATCTATTATGCAACCCTATTTCTGATTTGAAATGAGATGACTTTTCGTGATAATGCACTGAAGTCTTGTTAGATAATTTGTAATATATATAGATTAAGCACAAAAGAGAGGTTGGCACGCTGTCATTAATGACCGTTTGATTTTAACCATAGAGGGCACAGAGGATTTGAAGGGAGCGAGTAAGGGTTTGTGCACCGCTGCTCTCCGACGCTCGGTCGGGTCCTTTCTCTTTGCCGCAAGGAGGCTCCGCGCAGACCGGCGCGAACAAAATTCTTATATTGCGTCACCCCACCCGCCATCCTCACCGGCGGCGAGGACACAGATCCCATTCTCCAGCAGCCATAATTGCGAATATAATTAGTAAAGTAATTCAAATATATAGCATTAGTCTGATCAACACATGGACCAATTCTTAAACACAGAAACACTCATCATTGAACTGCTTCTCATCGCCTCTTTAGTGGCGATCGTGGTACGGCGCCTGCGGATTCCATACACCGTTGCCCTGGTGGTAGTGGGGTTGTTCTTAACCACACAATCCACCGTTAAATTCGAATTGACACCCGAGCTGATTCTGGCGCTTTTCGTTCCCCCGCTGGTGTTCGAAGCAGCTTTCCACCTTAATTTTAACGAACTTAAACGCAATGCCATCCAAATCGCTGTCCTGGCTGTTCCGGGGGTTCTCCTAACCACCCTGATCGTCGGCGGCCTGGTCTCGTATGGCACATCACTAAGCCTTCCGGTAGCAATGGTTTTTGGTGCGCTGATCGCTGCCACAGACCCGGTGGCTGTCGTGGCTTTGTTCCGATTACTGGGGGTACCGAAAAGATTGGCTGTACTGGTTGAGAGCGAAAGCCTGTTTAACGACGGCACTGCGCTGGTGATATTCAACTTGATGCTGGCTGTTGCCCTTACAGGCAATTTCAACCTGATGACAGGTTTATGGGATTTTCTGAGGGTTTCCATCGGCGGGATCGTGGTTGGATTAGTCCTTGGCTGGGCTATCTCACGCCTGATCGCGCGCATTGATGATTACCTGATCGAGATCACACTTACCACCGTCCTTGCATATGGCGCCTATCTGCTGGCAGAACAGCTCCACTTCAGCGGTGTACTGGCCGTAGTGGCGGCCGGGTTGATCACCGGAAGTTTAAGCCCGAAGGGCATGAGCCCCACCACCCGCATTGTGTTATATAACTTCTGGGAATACATCACCTTCCTGGTAAACTCGCTGGTCTTCCTTTTGATTGGCCTCGAGGTGGATTTGAATGCGCTACTGCTCGCATGGAAACCCATCAGCATTGCGATTGGTGCTGTCCTCCTGGCGCGTGTGATCGTTGTCTATGGTTTAAGCTGGATCACGGGAAAGCTTTCCGAGCCAATATCACTGCGGTGGCGGCATGTACTGGCCTGGGGCGGGTTGCGCGGCGCTTTGAGTCTGGCTCTGGCTCTCAGCCTGCCAGCGGCATTCGGTCCGGACCGGGAATTGCTGCGAACGATGGCTTTCGGGGTTGCCCTGTTTACTCTATTAATTCAGGCCACCACAATGAGCGGCCTGGTACGCCGGCTGGGAATCATCATGAAAGACCCGCTACAGATCGATTATGAACAACGCCATGCCCGCTTGAACGCGCTGCGTTCGGCAGAAACCCATGTTGAGCGCCGCTATCGGGAAGGTTTGATCTCTGCCCCGGCGTGGGAGAGGATAAAACCGAAACTTCAGGAACAGACGGCGCTTCTCGCGGATTCATTACGCGAATTGTTGCGAGTAGAACCTAAATTGGAAGAGGAGGAGCTGGATATCACCCGAAGAGAGATCCTCCGCGCCCAGCGTTCTGCCTACCAGGGTATGCGCGGAGATGGCGTGATCTCGGAGGATGTCTATGAACAACTCTCTGCTGAAATTGACGCCACACTTGATGAGGGTGGAGGACCATTCTGGTTCATGCCGCAGGAATCGCTGCCAGACAGATTGAAGGACGGATTAACCGAAGTCACCCAGGTTGAAGACTTGACTGTTGATAAAGGAGCTGCCGCAGATGGAAAGTTAGTAAAGGATATCCCCTGGCCTAAGAATTTTGTCATCGTCAGTCTGCGACGCGGCGCACAGGTGATCATCCCCAAAGGTGATACAGCAATCGCGTCCGGTGATGTACTTACCATAGTTGGAGAGACCAATACCATACGTGAAGCACGCTGGTTGATTCAGGTCAGTGATTTGTAAATTAAATCCTTTTCACGAAGTAATTATAATAAAATCCTCTACAGAAAGAGGATTTTTACTTTTATTTTGACATCCCGCGAAAATTGGAAAGGAATGCATAATTTAAAATTACAGGTAAACATCAAATTCAAAGTGTCATTTCTGATGAAGTCTGCTAGTGTTATATAATTATGAAATACATAATTAATATATAAATAGAAAGAAAACAAATATGTTTATCACCCCATCTTATGCACCGCTAGAAAATAGATATAACTCAATGCAATTCATGCGCTGCGGAAGGAGCGGCATCCGACTACCGCATATTTCCCTGGGTTTGTGGCACAATTTCGGTGGTGTCGATCCACTTGAGAATGGGCGAGCCATCCTGCGGCGGGCGTTTGATCTAGGCGTGACCCATTTTGACCTGGCCAATAATTACGGCCCGCCTTATGGTGCGGCAGAAGAAACTTTTGGAAAGATCTTTGCCAAGGATTTCAAGCCGCTCCGGGACGAGTTGATCATTTCTTCCAAGGCGGGCTGGGATATGTGGCCTGGCCCTTATGGCGATTTTGGATCGCGTAAGTATCTCATCGCCAGCCTGGATCAAAGCCTGAAGAGAATGGGCATCGATTATGTCGATATCTTTTATCATCACCGTCCAGACCCGGAAACACCATTGGAAGAAACCATGAGCGCTTTGGACCAAATTGTTAGGGCCGGTAAGGCATTGTATGTGGGTATATCATCCTATGGTCCATCCCAGACGGCGGAAGCGGTGAAGATATTGCGAAAATTGGGTACGCCGCTACTGATCCACCAACCCTCATATAATATGTTCGATCGTTGGGTGGAGGACGGATTGCTGGAAGTACTGGAGCAGGAGGGCGTTGGCTGCATTGTGTTTTCACCACTTGCCCAGGGCTTGCTAACCAACCGCTATTTGAAGGGCATTCCTGAAGATTCCCGTGCAAACCGGCGCATAGCTTACCTGAATGCCAACGATGTTTCAGAGGATGTGGTAGCCAAAGTCCGCAAACTCAACATCATGGCGCAAAAGCGCGGCCAAACCATGGCGCAAATGGCATTATCCTGGGTGTTACGGAAGCCTGTGATCACCTCGGCGCTGGTAGGCGCTTCCAGCCCGGAACAGATTGAAGACAGCATCCATGCGTTACAAAACTTGGAATTCACCTTTGAAGAATTGCGGGCTATTGATGATGTTTTAGTAGGGTAAACAATTTTAATTGCTATTCAAAACCGGTCCGAGTAACCCGACTACGCCAAGGACCGGTTTTACATTTAATGCACCAATTATTTTCCAATATGGTTTAATTGATGTATGGAGCATCAATTGTTGAAAGAAATATTGTTAACTGGAAAAGCAAGCCTGCAAGGCATGTTCTTGAAGGGATCGAACTATACATTTTTAACCCGCCTCGAAGATGGCGTTGGAAATTCAGTCCAAGCAGTTTATAAACCTGCGAAAGGTGAGCAGCCGTTATGGGACTTCCCTGCGAACTCACTTGGAAAGAGGGAAGCCGCTGCTTACGAGATCAGTCAATTCCTGGGATGGGAACTGGTCCCTCCGACCGTATTTCGAACAAAAAAAATGCCGCTTGGGCCGGGGTCACTACAATTCTTCTTTCGGCATGATCCGGCTATTCACTTTTTTACTTTAACCGGCTCCGTTCGAGAAGAACTCGTGGCAGTCTGCACATTCGACCTGCTGGTTAACAACGCAGACCGGAAAGGCGGCCATATTCTACAGGATGAAGATGGGCATCTGTGGTGCATTGACCAGGGTTTGTGCTTCCACGAAGAAGACAAATTACGGACGGTAATTTGGGATTTTGCCGGTCGTCACATCCCAGAAAATTTCATAAAGGATATTATTAAATTGGAAACTTCATTGAAAGATAATAATGACCTGGTGGAGAAGCTATCCGGATTACTTGCTCCAGTTGAAATTGGAGCATTGAGGGAGCGCTGCAAACAGTTGATCGCCAATCCCGTTCTGCCAGAATATGATCAAACCAGAAGAATGGTGCCATATCCACCTTTATAAAAGCCGTTTTTACGTTATGATATTAAGCAACACTAATACTTACGAGGAGTCAGCATGAAAATTCAACGAATAGTCTTTTTAGGATTTGGGAATGTCGGGAAAGCGCTTGCCCGCTTATTGATGGAACGAAGAGAACTGGTCAACCGGATGTACGGAGTGGATTTCATGGTTACCGGAATATTCACCCAACGGCATGGCGCTGCGATCAATCCGGATGGCCTTGATTTGCCGATGGCCATTAAACTACTTTCAGATGGCAAAACGCTGAATTCGGTATCAAAAATGGATTGCCCAACTGACAGTATGGAATTCATTCGGGCTTGCCCCGGAGATGTGTTATTTGAAAATTCACCTGTCAACCATAAGACCGGCCAACCGGCGATCGACCACTTGAAGACCGGATTGGAGCAGGGGATGAATGTGATCACTGCCAACAAAGGCCCGGTAGTGCATGGGTATCAGCAGTTGACGGAGCTGGCTGCTCAAAAAGGCAAAAAATTCCTATTTGAATCAACGGTTATGGATGGTGCACCGATTTTTTCGCTTTTCCGTGAAGCCTTACCCGGTCTCGAATTGCGCGGTTTTCGCGGCATCTTAAATTCATGTACAAATATGATCCTGACCCGGATGGAGGGCGGGGATACCTTCGATGAAGCAATCGAGTATGGACGCAGCATTGGGATTACTGAGACAGATCCAAGCGCCGATGTGGATGGCTGGGATGCTGCAATTAAGGTGGCCGCCCTGACGACCGTGCTGATGGGGATTCCGCTTCTGCCGCAGGAAGTTACCCGTGAAGGAATTCGTAAAATCACGTCAGATGATATACGAACTGCAAAAGAGCAGGGTAAACGGTGGAAACTTGTTTGCAGCGCCAAGAGGAATGGAACTACCGTCCAGGCCGAAGTAAGCCCGGAAATGGTCTCTGCAGATTCGCCATTGTTCAGTATCAACGGCACAAGTTCTTATGTGCAATTTGAAACCGATTCCCTGCCCGGGCTTGGTATTGTTGAATCCGATCCCGGACCTGAAACCACTGCCTATGGCTTGTTCGCAGACTGGCTGCAAACCATCAAATGATAGATTAATTTAATGGCACAACATACGGTATTCATCTCATTAGGGACAAATCTTGGTGATCGAACAAGCAATCTCAAGCTGGCGGTTGTAGAGTTAGGGACTATTGGTAATGTGATCAGCCTTTCAGCCATCTACGAAACCTTCCCGTGGGGATTTGAAGACCAGCCGCTGTTTTATAACCAGGTCGCAAAGATTGTAACCGCCCTTGAGCCTGTTGATATCTTGCATAAGCTGAAAAATGTGGAAGATAAGATCGGTAGAAAACCGTCATTCAAGTATGGACCTCGTCTCATCGATCTGGACATCCTTATGTATGATGATTTGGAGCTGTCAGCAACGGATCTGGTTATTCCGCATCCAAAGATGATCAACCGGGCATTCGTACTTGTCCCTTTAGCAGAAATCAACCCAGGCTTAAAGATTCCAGGCGTAACAGAATCACTTGAATGCCTGATCGAAAAAGTCGGACAGGATGGGATTCGCAAAGTGGAGGAAGTAATTGGCTGATCTTTCGGATTTCCACTGGGGTGAAAGAACTTACGTGATGGGGATCATCAATGTTACCCCGGATAGTTTTTCAGGGGATGGGATTCTTTTAGGTGCAAAGGTGGTCGAGGCAGCTGTATCCCAGGCAATCCATTTCACCGAAGGAGGTGCAGACATCCTGGATGTTGGTGGAGAATCTACGAGGCCTGGATCAAGAAGCATATCGGCGGACGAAGAAAAAGAGCGTGTTTTACCGGTCATCAATGCCATCCGAAAAGAAACCAGTGTGCCGATCTCGATCGATACATTCAAGGCAGAAGTTGCCAGGGCGGCATTGGATTCGGGAGCGGATTGGATCAATGATGTCTGGGGCTTGCGAGCCGACCCCGAGATGGCACAGTTAGCGGCGGAACGGAATACTCCAGTTATCATCATGCACAATCGCAGCAAACCGGCAGAGGCAATATTGCAATCCCGATTAGGAGGTCATTACATCGGCTCAGATTATGAAAACCTGATACAAGATGTTTCAAGAGAACTTTTGGATTCGGTGAATATCGCTGTTCAGGCTGGGGTGGATCGCGATAATATCATCCTTGACCCTGGCATTGGTTTTGGCAAGACAATTGATCAAAATCTTGAATTGATCAATAATCTTGACGAGATTTGCAGGCTGGGTTTTCCGGTGTTACTTGGCCCTTCGCGGAAATCATTTATTGGTTTTACCCTGGATTTACCTCCCGGGGATCGAGTTGAAGGAACGGCGGCAGCGATCGCTGTCGGAATTACCAGAGGAGCAGCTCTCATCCGCGTCCATGATGTTGAACAAATGGTGCGAGTTGCCAGAATGACGGATGCGATCACGAGGGTCAAACCAATCAAAAAATAAACTGTGACAAATTAGCGAAAATGAAGAGACTCCAACTATTATTGCATATCAAGCATAGAAAACAGCGCAGGGATCGATCTTCCATCGATCGGCAGGGTGTTTTCGGTAAAGTTGGATTTGCTCTCTCGGTGTTCGGGTTATTGCTGGTTTCAGCGGCTGCGATCTACACCACCTGGCAATTCTCCCTGATCACCCGAAAATTACCATCGATTGAAAATCTGGCTGGAATGCTTGATCCGATAAGCGGTATTTTCTCCAAACCAACCCGTTTGATGGATCGATCTGGCACCGCAGTGCTGGCAGAGTTAGGTTTACCGGGCATTGAAAGCCGTTACCGTACAACAAAATTAACTGAAAACGGCCATATTTCAGAAGATTTTATTAACGCCGTGGTTGCATCCACCGAGCCGAATTTCTGGAACAGTCCAGGTTTTTCATTGAGGTCATTCAACCCGAATGAACATGCAACCATTGCACAACGGTTGGTATTTGCACTGCTGCTATCCCAGGAAGCGCCAGACCTTAATCGCGCGCTTCGAGAAAAACTACTGGCTTCGCAAGTGGTAGCAAAATATGGAAGAGAGCAGGTACTGGAATGGTACTTGAACACGGTGGAGTTTGGACATTATGCATATGGAATCGAAGCGGCTTCTCAAACTTACCTTCGAAAGACCAGCGCTGAATTAACTCTGCCTGATGCTGCAATGCTGGCGGGGGTGAGCCTGGCTCCGGCGATCAACCCGTGGGATTCTGAAGCTGGCGCCAAAGTCCTCCAACAGGAAGTGCTGAAGCAGATGGCTGTCCAGCGGATGATCACAACCGAAATATTCCGGACGGCATTGCAAGTGCCTGTGCAAATCACCGAGAAACAAAGCAACCCTTCCTCGAAATGGCCGGCATTCACAGCACAAACCATCAGCCAATTGGAAAAAGCGCTGGGTAAGAATATGGTGGAACGCGGAGGATTGCTGGTTCAAACCAGCCTGGATCTGGATTTACAAACCCAAACAGACTGTGTATTGCGAGAATCATCATCCGCATTAACGCAGGATCAAGCAGAGTCGACTTTACCACCTGCAGCATGTCGGGCTGCCAGGTTGCTACCAGTGCTCCCGCCCATGACACCATTACCGCAGGGGAGTATCCGCGCCGGAGCAGTGGTTTTGAACCCGCAAAACGGACAGATATTGGCTTATTACGATACGACAGAAATAAATCAGGATTACTCAACAACAAAAAGTTTTCCAACAGGCAGTTTGATCACCCCGTTCATCTATTTGAATTCATTTGCGCAGGGATTCAGCCCATCCACACTCGTCTGGGACGCACCGATCAATGGACAAAATAACGGAGAGAATAACTCCGCCCAATTCAATGGTCCGGTGAGGATAAGGACAGCGTTGGCCAATGACTATCTGCAACCACTTAAAAATGTCCTGGCGCAATCAGGCATATCGTCGTTTGGGAGATTAACCAGATCTCTTGGTTTCTTTGAAATCCCAGTGGTCTCAGAGGCGGAAAAATATCCAGTGATGAGCGCAACTCTGGTGGAAACAGCAGGAGCATATGGAATATTAGCGAACCAGGGGATACAGGCAGGTGTGAATGAAACCGGTAATGAAAGCTTGTCACTGGTACCATCTTTCATCTTGAATGTCTGGAATGAGCAGGGTACAAAAATATTGGATTGGGAAACCCCCGGCGAGTTAGCCATTATCAGCCCGCAACTGGCGTATCTAATAAATGATATTTTGAGTGATGACCTGGCTCGTGCCCCTTCCTTAGGATATCCAAGTATTCTTCAAATCGGCAAAATAACGGCTGCAAAATTGGGAATTTCTGAAGACAAGCATGGCGCATGGACAGCCGGGTACTCTCCGGAGCGGGTGATCGTCACATGGGTAGGAAACATGGACTGGGTCGACTCTGGAGTGGAGATCAACGCCCGATGGGCAGCCGGAAATTGGCGCGCTCTCATGCAATATAGTACAGCCGACTTGCCAGCGACAAATTGGAGTGAACCACCCGGGATCGTCCATATAGATGTATGTGATCCATCCGGTTTGCTTCCGACTGCAGACTGCCCCAACATCGTTCCGGAAATTTTCGTTTCAGGTAATGAACCATCCCAATATGATGACCTGTATATCCGGAGGGCAATAAATTTTGAAACAGGAAAATTAGCAACCGTTTTTACACCCCAAGAAATGATCCAGGAGAAGGTATTTTTGAATGTTCCTGAGCAATATCTGGATTGGTCAAAAAAAGCGGGATTACCCCTTTTACCAGATTCGTATGATGCCGTCCGCGAGGATACTGAAAACCCTGCTGTTCACTTCTCTGCACCGTTGATGTTTGAATACATCCACGGAAAGGTGTCAATCATAGGAACTGCGAGCAGCAAGGATTTTGCTTCGTACAAGATTGAAGCAGGTATGGGGTTGAACCCGGAGGCCTGGGTACAAATTGGAGAGACGGGTACAAAACCGATAATTGAGCGGCAATTGGCAGTATGGGACACGACCGGACAGAATGGGTTGTATGCATTACGATTGCAGGTGATAGACCAGGATAACAGGTTGATGACCAGCACAATTCAAGTAACCGTGGATAACAATCCACCAGTCATAATACTAAAGACATCGATGGATGCAACAGGATCTACGGTCGAAGTTGGGCAGCATGTATTAATCTCGGCAGAAATCCAGGATGAAACAGGTTTGACGCATGTTGTTTTTATCGTGGATGGTGTCGAAAAAGAACCACTCAAAGCTTCACCTTACGGATACCTGTGGAAAGCTTCCTCAGGAAAACACACTTTTCAGGTTAAGGCTGCAGATCTGGCGGGGAATTTGCAGTTGAGCGATACACTTGAATTGAATGTCCCTAAATAGATCGTCAAAGGTTTGACAAAGTTGAAGGTTATTTACCAGATGGGAAGACGGAAATTGTTTTCCCCCTGCCACGATTCTCATTCCTGTTGTAGAATAGACAGATTATGTTAGGAACCTGGATCAACTTTGCAGCAATTATCGTCGGTGGATCACTCGGTGTCTTTCTAGGCGCGAGGCTATCTGATCGAGTTAAAAACACAGTCATTGCTGGCATGGGCCTTTTTATTATTGCTCTCGGCATTCAAATGTTCCTGAAAACGACCAACTCCATCCTTCCCCTGGGAGGGTTACTCATCGGTGGATTACTGGGTGAGTGGTGGAAAATTGAAGAGGCTTTCACCAACTTAGGCGCCTGGCTTGAACGACGGATATTGCCGCAAAAAGCCGAAGGCGGGCAGGAAAAATTTGTTCGAGGTTTCCTCTCAGCATCGATTCTCTTCTGTGCCGGTCCGATAGCCATCCTGGGATCGATCCAGGGTGGATTGTATGGTGATACACAATTGCTGGTGGTTAAATCCATTCTGGATGGTTTCATCGCCTTGTCATTTGCCTCCACAATGGGAATTGGTGTGTCATTTTCAGCCTTGCCGGTTTTTGTTTATCAGGGTGTGATGACGATCCTGGCTGTTCAACTGAAACCCCTTTCATCCGGTATTATGTTAAGTGAAATGACTGCGGTTGGCGGATTGGTACTGATGGCAGTAGGAGTTTCCAGCGTTCTCAATATGTATAAGATCAGGGTTGGCAGCTTTATTCCCGCCCTCTTCACCACGCCGCTACTGGTTTATCTTCTGCAACTTCTGAATCTCATTTAAGTCCAATATTGATATGAATATAATTTTCGAGAACTGGAAATTATTTATTTAATGGGTTATAGTATCTTTTAATGACCACTCCTGCTGAACCTCTATCCATTACCTTGCCAGGTACAACGACCCTTCTTCTAATTGTGGGGTTTTTCCTTTTGGCATGGATCATCTCCTGGATTGCCAAAGTATTGATCCCGCGCATTATAAAATTTAGCCGAAGGTCTCCCCGCAAGAAAGACCCATCCGCTGAACGGACCCGGAAACTGCAGGTGCTGGTCGGCAGCCTCATTACCTTCCTGGCGTTTATCATTGCTACGATGGCCTCCCTCTCCTTGTTTGTTCAAGCCAGCACCCTCATTTGGATTTTCGGCCTTTTCAGCGCTGCATTTGGCCTGGGAGCGAGACCTTTGGTCAGCGACCTGTTGGCAGGTATGGGATTTCTCTTTAGTGACACTTTTGATATAGGTGAGAAAGTCGAATTTGTTATTCCAAGCGATAATATTCAGGGTGTGATTGAGGTTGTCAACCTCACTCGCACCATCGTTCGGGCACCATCGGGGGAAGAATATACGCTGCCGAATGGTGAAATTCGTATCGTTCGTAATTTTAGCCGCGGGAAATTCTCAGTTGTCAATATTTCTCTATACGTTGGCACTGAGGATATGTCTCGCAGCATCAGTATTCTGAAAACACTGAGCGAAGAAGCCTATAACACCGTACCTGACCTGGTAGAAGCTTGGCAGATCATGAGCCCATCGGACCTAACAACCAACAAAGTGGAACTCAAGATCGTGGCACGGGCAACTTTTGGAAATGGCGCAAATATGAAACTGGATCTGATCAATTTGATCCAGGAGAGACTCAAACGCGAAGGTATTGCGATCATTGATTAGTAAACCGATCTAAATTTTTCCCCCGATCAACAGTAATCCCGCAAGACTTTTTCCATCTTTTATCTCACCACATGAGGCCATCTCAAGGGCTTTTAAGTAAGGAATTACCTCGACCGATATGTATTCATCATCATCCCCTTTAAGTGGGGAGTCGTACAAATCCATGGCCAGGAAGAAATGCAAAAACTCGGTCGAATAGCCCGGGGCAAGCCAGACCCCACCCAATGGAATCAACTTCTTTGCCGCAAGCCCGGTTTCTTCCTGAATTTCACGGGCAGCGCAGGCAGCCGGGTCTTCCCCTTTTTCCAAAGTTCCAGCTGGTAATTCCAGCAAGATCTCACCGGTAGCCGGGCGAAATTGCCGAATGAAGTAAACATTGCCAGCATCATCAACCGGGATGATCGATACCGCGCCCGGATGATCGATGATGTCATACACGGTTTCTCGGCCATCAGGCAGTCTTAAAGTATCTTTTCTTACTTTGAAGGCACGACCCTGATATCCTGTTTCTGATCGAATAGTTTGAAATTTCTGAACCTTGTCATTTTTCATATTGTGCCTCAAGGATTAATAAAACGGGAGGCATTAGCCTCCCGTTAAACACTAATGCTTTCAAGTTTACGGAATATCGATAATGCTGCCGACCGTCAATGTTACCGGTTCAGCAAGCTTGTTGACAAAAATGATAGCCTCCGGGCTCACATCCCCGAACAGGCAGGCGATGCTATTAAGAGTATCCCCATTCTTAACGGTATATTGAGTTGGGTGGGGGTAAAGCGCCTTCGGGCCGGATGACCATCTATGACCTGTAGAAGGCAACTTGATGGATGTTCCAACTTCCGGTTGACTGGCTGTGGTCAGGTTATTAATGCTGAGAAGTTCACCAATATCCACATTATACCGGCGGGCGATACAGTAGGTATTTTCGTGCTCTTTGAGGTCATATGCGAACGGTTTTTTTAGTGTGGGAACCATGATTTCTTCAATGGTTGGAGTAACTGGAATTGTTGGTGTTATCGTTGCGACAATCTCCGCCGGGGTTACTGCAGTTGCTGGCTCTTTTGTGGCAGTTGCCGGCATGCTAATCGTAGCTGTCGGCATAGCCAGCTCTGTCTGGGTAGCGCCGATTTGTCCCTGCGCATGGTTTTCAGTCGGCTCTGAAACCACAGGGGATTCATGTTGAACGATGGCAGTAGCGCCGATTCCAACTGATCTTTGACATGCAGATAATGCCAGAACAGAGATTAATACAAATAACCAGGTTGAGGTAATTCTCATTTTTGTCTCCTAACCCATTTTTACATAACAATACTTATTGAGGATAGCATAAGGGTAATTATGCGTCAAGAAAAATCACATAAAAAAGGAATGAGCATTCCTTTAAATAAGAATAATCAACGAAAAGCAGGAGACAAGATATTGAGAATTTGTTTGTCGGAGGAACTATTAAATCGCAATTTACGTTTGCTAGACAGTGAAAATTACAGCATGGTTGTGTTGACAGTTAACTTTTTGTCAGTTATACTTTATTTCGTGTATTATCAGAAATTCACGCCGAATTGGCAATGCCCGTGAAACCAAATAGAATAAAATCTCTTAAGCAAAAGGACACAATTGCATGACAGAGTTACTTAAGGTGCAAGGTCTGGAAACACGTTTCAAAACTCCCGAAGGAACAATTCATGCAGTAAATGGTATCGACTTCAACCTTTCTGAAGGGGAAGTTTTAGGAGTGGTTGGGGAAAGTGGATGTGGTAAAAGCGTTTCGATGCTTTCCTTATTAAGGCTTATCCCTCAACCTCCCGGGAAGATCGTTGCCGGTACTGCCATTTATCAAGGTAAAGACCTGATTTCCATGCCTGAAGAAGACATACGGCATGTCCGGGGAGCTCAAATTGCAATGATCTTCCAGGATCCCATGACTTCACTCAACCCGGTGATTACGATCGGCAAGCAAATCGCGGAACCCTTGGCACTGCATCTTGGTATGAACAAAGAAGAAGCCCGCAACCGTACGGTAGAACTACTTGAATTGGTAGGCCTTCCTGAAGCGAAAATGCACCTGGATGATTATCCGCATCAATTTTCCGGCGGTATGCGTCAAAGAGTTATGATCGCCATGGCTCTGTCTTGTAACCCACAGATATTAATCGCTGATGAACCGACCACGGCGCTTGATGTAACCATCCAGGCACAGATCATTGAACTGGTGAAGCGCCTGCGTGATGAGCTGGGTATGGCTATTATCTGGATCACACACGATCTGGGTATCGTGGCTGGCCTGGCACAGCGTGTGAATGTGATGTATGGCGGCTATATTATAGAAGAAGCTGACGTAAAAGCGCTATATGATTCTCCGCAGCATCCATACACTCTGGGATTGCTGGGTAGTTTGCCGAGACTTAATGATGACCGCCGGACGCGACTTGTGTCCATTCCCGGCTTGCCGCCTGTATTATTGAACAAACCACGAGAATGCCCTTTCATAAGCAGATGTGAATATGCCATTGATCATTGTAAAGTTGAAAATCCGCCACTGATTGACGTTGGGACAGATCATAGAGCTGCCTGTTGGGTTGATCCACAGACCGGGAGGGCACGATAATGATACAGATGAATGAAGAAAATGTCCTGGTCCATGTGGACCATTTAGTCAAGCACTTTCCAATCACGCGGGGAATTGTTTTCCAGAAACAGGTTGGGGCAGTTCATGCAGTTGATGATGTCTCGTTCAAAATATATAAAGGCGAAACATTGGGTTTGGTTGGTGAATCCGGTTGCGGAAAGTCCACCACTGGCAGAACATTGCTGCAACTTTATCGTCCTACATCCGGTCATGTTTATTTTGAGGGTGTCGACCTGGTCAATTTGAAAGGGGAAGATCTGCGCTTTATGCGCCGCAGGATGCAGATGATCTTCCAGGATCCATATGCCAGCTTAAACCCGCGTATGACTGTTGGAGAAATTGTAGGCGAACCACTCGCAGTGCACGGGATTCTACCCGGCAAAGAGATTCGAGAGAAAGTGGCAGAGTTACTCACCCTGGTTGGACTCTCGCCAAGGTTAATTGATAGATACCCGCATGAATTTTCTGGCGGTCAGCGTCAAAGAATTGGTGTAGCTCGCTCGCTTGCTTTAACGCCTTCGCTGATCATTTGCGATGAGCCGATTTCCGCATTGGATGTATCCATCCAGGCGCAGGTAATTAACCTGTTGGAAGACCTGCAGGAAAAATTGGGACTCACCTATTTGTTTATAGCCCACGACCTTTCCATGGTGCGCCATATCAGCACCCGGGTGGCCGTGATGTACCTGGGTATTATTGTTGAGCTGGCGGATCGAACAGAGCTTTATCGCAATCCATTGCACCCATATACCCAGGCGCTGCTATCCGCTGTCCCGATTCCAGACCCCAACATCGAAGAAAAACGTCAAAGAATAATATTAGAGGGCGATGTTCCCTCTCCAGTCAACCCGCCATCCGGCTGCCGGTTTAGAACCCGCTGCCCACTGGCTGCTGCAATTTGCGCGGAAGAAAAACCTGAATTCAGAGAGGTTCTTCCCGGTCATTCAGTTGCATGTCACATGGTAAAGTTATAGAATATTGTATAGACAAATATTGTGAGAGGAGGTGATATCTAGAGGATAGATGTTGAGAATTACAGCCATTTAAAATAGGATGGTTGTATGTAAAAAGTCAAATAATTCTAATTGGAGGAGATAAATGCGTACTAAACTTTTTGTATTTGTATCAGTGCTGATCCTGGCATCCATGTTCCTTGCTGCATGCCAACCAGCCGCCCCAGCTGCACCAGTCGCTGAAGCGCCCGTCGCCGAAGCCCCGGTGGCCGAAGCACCCGTTGCCGAGGCACCGGTTGTTGAAGAACCCGCCGCCGAAGCAGTCATGAATCCTTACCTTGGTTCCAATAAATTGGATGGTAATGGTATTCCTAATACCTTCTTTGATGATGTCCATGTCCGCAAAGCTTTTTCTTACTGCTTTGACTGGAGCGTAATCGTTGATGAAGTATACAAAGGCGAAGCTGTTCAATCCAAAGTTCTTCCTTTGACCGGTATGCCTGGCTTTGATCCGGCTGCACCGCACTACACGTTTGATCTTGATAAATGCGCCGAAGAATTCAAACTGGCAGATCTCGATCTTGACGGCGTTCCCGCTGGTGAAGATCCGGATGATGTCTGGGAGATGGGTTTCCGTGTTCAGATGCTTTACAACACCGGTAACACCACCCGCCAGATCTTCGCTGAAGTTCTTCAGCAAAACCTGGCCGCAGTCAACGAGAAATTCTCCGTTGAAATCCTTGGTTTGCCCTGGCCATCCTACCTGGCTGCCCAGCGCGCCCACAAGATTCCCATCATGACTGCCGGCTGGCAAGAAGATATTCATGATCCACACAACTGGTATCAACCATACACCTCTGGTACATACGGCGCCCGCCAAAACATGCCCGCTGACATGAAAGCTGAGTTCAAGGAATTGTTGGACGAAGGTGTTGCGCTGATTGACCCCGCAGCCCGTGCCGAAGTCTATAAAAAATTCAATCAGTTGTACTACGACTATGTTCCTGGTTTCCCGGTAGTTCTTGCAACCTCGCATGGTTACGAACAAACCTGGGTTGAAGGTAGAACCTTGAATCCGTTGTTCTCCGGTGAATACTACAAGACAATGTCGAAGGCAGCCGGCGCCAAGAACCCGACCACCTTCACTTTCGCAACCATTGCAGGTGGACCAGACACACTAGATCCCGCCCTTGCTTATGATACTGCCAGTGGCGAAGTGATCCAGAACGTTTACGAAACCCTGGTTTTCTATGATGGCATTGCCACAGATAAATTCCTGCCACAGCTTGCTGAATCATGGACTACCTCTGATGATGGTACAGTTTGGACATTCAACATTCGCAAGGGTGTAAAATTCCACGAAGGTGGAGACCTCACCCCATCCGATGTTGCATACTCCTTCCAGCGTGGTTTGCTGCAGGGTGGATATTCCTCCCCGCAGTGGCTGCTGGCCGAACCATTCTTTGGCGTTGGCATGGATGACATCACCCTCCTGGTTGATGAAGGCGCCTCCGCTGATGACCGCGAAGCTCTTGTCGCTAATGACCCCGCAGTCCTCAAAGCTGCCTGTGATACGGTTGTGAACGCAATCGTTGCTGACGACGCTGCCGGTACTGTAACGATGACCCTTGCACAACCTTGGGGTCCTTTCCTGCCCACGATCGCCCAATCATGGGGCTCCATCATGGATATGGAATGGGTTAAGGAAAATGGTGGTTGGGATGGATCCTGCGATACATGGCAGAATTTCTATGCCCCTGTTTCAGCAGAAAACACCTTCACACCAATTGCAAATGGAACCGGCCCTTACTTCCTGGAAAACTGGGCAGTAGGAACCGAAGTTGTCCTCGCCAAGAATGAATCATACTGGGGCGACCCGGCCAAACTTGACCGTGTTTTGATCAAGGAAATCGCTGAATTCGGTACCCGCTTCTCCATGCTTCAGGCTGGTGACGCAGACATCATCGTAGTACCCGCAGAATATCGCTCACAGGTTGATCCTCTGGTTGCAGAAATGCGCGTCTATGATGCTGATACTAATGCCTATGGCGATGTCCAGAATGTCTGTGGTGTTGATACAGCCCTACTGGGACTGGCACGCTTTACTACATGTGACACTGCCAGCACCCAACCATTACGCCTCTACATTGGCCGACCTGGTCTTGCCCAGGATGTTGTGTTATTCAACTTCTTGATTGAGTAGTCACACATCTGGGTAGTAATTTAGCTTTATTGCGGGAGCCTGTTTATCAGGCTCCCGCATGAAACGCCAGATTTTACGGTCCGGTATGATTTGAAAATCAATTTCCAACCATACCGGAAGGTAAAAAAACCATAATAGAGGTAAATAAATGACCAATTATATTATCCGCCGGCTTCTTCTAATTCCCATATTGCTGTTTGGCGTGACAGTCATTATTTTTGGCATGCTGCAATTCTTAGGTCCAGTGGAACGATCTGCTCTATATGTAAAAGATTTTCCAAAGAATGATAATCAGATCCAGGGCATTATCAAGAGGTATAAACTGGATAGGCCAGCTTACGAACAATACTGGTTATGGCTCGTTGGACATAAAAATGCACTAACCGGCGAAAGAACTGGCGGGATAGTATTTGGCGATTTCGGATATTCACGGACCGGATCACAGCCCGTGATCGATATTATTAAGGATCGTTTTCCGAACACGCTGGACCTTGCTTTATGGACGGTGTTTCCAATGTTATCGGTCGGAATCTGGCTGGGGGTGCAGGCTGCTGTTCACCAGAATGGGTGGATTGACCAGGCGGCTAGAATATTCAGTATTGTTGGGACATCCTTCCCGGTGTTTGTATTTGGTCTATTGGTGTTGATGATCTTTTACGCAAATCTACAATGGTTCCCTCCGGGGAAGATGTCAGACTGGGTCAGCCAGTTGATCTTTACAGATCAATTCCATTCTTACACTAAACTATTGACGATAGATGCTTTGCTCAACGGTCGTTTGGATGTTTTCTGGGACGCCTTGAGGCATATGATCCTCCCCATTCTCACCCTATCTTATATCAGTTGGGCTACCTTTGTGAGAGTGACAAGGTCGTCCATGCTCGAAACGTTGAGAATGGACTACGTTGTGACAGCCAGATCAAAAGGGTTGAAGGAGAGTGATGTCATCAATAAGCATGCCCGTCCGAATGCGATGATCTCTGTGACAACCCTGGCTGGTTTTAGCATCGTTGGTTTGCTTGGAGGTGTCGTCATCACTGAAACGGTATTCAACTATCCTGGAATAGGGAAAGCCGCGGCGGATGCTGCCGCTCAACTGGATGTTGTGACGGTTCTTGGCTTCGCGATTTTCAATGGACTTATCCTCATCGTAGCCAACCTTGTGGTTGATGTCCTCTATGGATTACTTGATCCCCGAGTACGTTTAGATTAAGGAGATAACATGACTATGAATACTAAACCCGGTGGAGCAAAAGTATATATGGAAGATACCCTCCCTGATCGCAAGATCAGTGGGTTGGAGAAGTTTTTAGGCCCTGAAAACTACCGGATCGTTACAAGCTTACTAAAAACGCCAGCTTCGGTTGGAGGCTTTGTTTTGATAGGGTTGTTTATTTTAATTGCCATTTTTGCACCGGTTATTGCTCCTCCTGTGGGAAAAGACCCGTTTAAAATACCACGGGATGGGTTTTCAGGGGAACCTCAACCCATGGGAACCGAGTGGAAACGCAATGTTCCGGATATCCCCTTTTGGTACAAAGCAGTTACTGGGAATGAAGAGTGGGTTCATTTGCTTGGAACAGCTCAGGGTCAATATGATATTTTTTACGGAATCATCTGGGGTACAAGAACAGCCTTTCGCACCGGTTTCATTGTAGTGTTGTTTACTTTCCTGATCGGTATTATTGTTGGATCAACCTCTGCTTATTATGGCGGATGGGTGGATAACGTCATTATGAGGATTGTGGATGTATTTATGACTCTGCCGTACATCATGATGGCATTGATCATGGCGGCAGTGCTCACACCGCTGATCGGGAGGAGTCTAATCCCGGCTACAATCGCCTTGATCTCCTTCGGTTGGATGGGTTATTCAAGGGTTATCCGTGGCGATATCCTCTCTGTCAAGGAGAGGGACTATATCCTGGCCGCAAGGGTGGTGGGTGTGAAGGATAGCAGAATCCTTTTCAAGCATATTATTCCAAATGCCATTTTCCCAACATTGGTGTTAGCCTCACTGGGTATCGGGGATGTTGTGCTCGGTTTTGCGGCGCTATCATTTCTGGGTATTGGAACGGAGATCGGGTATGCAGACTGGGGCCAGGTCTTGAGCTTCGCCCGCAACTGGATTTCCAGCTTACAGAATTACTGGTACATCGTGGTCTGGCCAGGTATAACCCTGGTACTATTCGTTATGGGATGGAACCTGGTGGGTGATGCCTTGCGTGATGTTTTAGATCCACGTATGCGCGGCAAAACCTAATATAAACGCGAATAATTAACCAACCTATCTGAACATCTCATCGAGGCTCAGGTAGGTTTTTTTGTTAGCTTATAGTATCGATCATCCAAAATTGAAGTGTAACAAGGGAGCGAAAGCTTATACTATCCTATCCAGGGTGAACTTTATGACTGGTGTATAATTTCACTATTGATAATTATAATGATTCATAAAAGTATGTAATTTCTTTCCAAACAATTATCCATTAAAGGAAACCATGTCCCGGTTATTTATTAAGTATTCCATCGTAATTCTCTTTGTTTTCATTTTCGCCGGTTGCACTTCTCCGGATTTTGCGACACCCATCGTTGAAATTCCAACCGTTCAACCATCCATCACACCCATCCCCCCGACGCCAACGCCACTCCCCAGGAACCTGACTGTTTGTGTCGGGCAGGAGCCTTCAAGTTTGTTCATCTATAATGGCAGCTATAGCCAGTCGATGTGGTCCATCCTGGAGGCGATCTATGACGGCCCGGTGGATTATGTGAATTACGAGTACAAACCCGTGTTGCTTGAGAAAATGCCAAACCTGGTAGATGGCGATGCTTCACTAAATCCAGTTGATGTCAAACAAGGTATGGAAATAATCGATGCCGATGGGAATTTGATGACCCTGCAAAAGGGGATCAAGATTTTCCCAAGCGGCTGCTCTGCATCAGATTGCGTCGTGGATTATGATGGTAAGACAGAAATTCAGATGGATCAGTTGGTTGTCAAGTTCAAGATAAAACCGGGAATCACCTGGTCTGATGGAACTCCTCTCACCGCGCAGGATTCAGTCTATTCTTATACCCTGGCGGCCTCCCCTCAAGTTCCTGTGAGCAAGGGAATTATTAGAAGGACGGCTTCTTACACAGCGACTGATGAGCTAACAGTCGAATGGAAAGGATTGCCAGGTTTCATGGATCAGCAGTATGCCACCCGCTTCTGGCTGCCTCTGCCACAGCATGTAATGGCAAACAAGGATATCACCACCCTGGCAACGGACACTGAAGTGGCTGAAAAACCCATTGGTTGGGGGCCATTTGTTATTACAGATTGGGCGCGTGGAGATCACATCACCTTGAAGAAGAATGAAGCATATTTCCGTGCTTCAGAGGGGTTGCCGAAGATGGACATGCTCACCATTCGTTTCCTGGGAAACAACCCGGAACAGAGCCTGCAAGCCCTTTTGAATGGCGAATGTGATGTGTTGGATCAATCCACTATGCTGGATGACCAACTGACCGCGCTGCTGGAATTGAAGAGAGCCGGAAAGCTTAATACAATAGTCGGTTTATCTCAATTCACAGAGCAGCTCATTGTTGGTATCACACCTGCTTCTTATGATGATGGTTACAACGTGGCAGCAGGTGACCGTCCTGATATATTTGGTGATAAAAATGTTCGCCTAGCAATGGCCATGTGTATTAATCGGGAGGCAATCACTAATGATCTATTGGGAGGGTATTCCGCTGTTCCGGCTAGTTTTCTTCCCGTCGGAGATCCACTCAATGACCCGCAACTCCTGCCTACAGTTTATGACCCGGAAGGGGGAGCAGCGCTGTTGGAACAAACAGGTTGGCGCGAACATGACCAGGATCCATCCACACCGAGGCTGGCGTTCACCGTGAGAAATGTTTATGCAGGGGCGCCTCTGGAAGTGAATTACCTGACTACCAATGCCGTTTTACGGAAAAAAGTAAGTGAAATGGTCAGCGCCGATTTGCAGAAATGTGGATTTAAGGTCAATCTTATCTATCTTAGCCCCGAAGAATTATTCGCAGCCGGACCTACAGGTAAGATATTTGGAAGAAGTTTTGATCTGGCCCAATTCTACTGGGATATTGGCAGCGCAGCCAATTGCTCCCTTTATGAATCATCCCAAATACCAGAAGTGGCGAATAATTGGATAGGTTCCAATGTAAATGGGTACAGTTCGGAAGAATTTGATTTAGCCTGTCAAACTTCCAGGAGCGCTCTTCCCGGCCAGGCGGATTATTTTGCAATCCAGCAGGCACCGCAAGGCAGTTTCAACACTGATCTACCCTCCATCCCTCTCTATCAGAAATTGGAAGTTGGCGCGGCAAGGATGGATATGTGCGGCTTCAATATGGACCCAACCACCCGAAGTGACCTATGGAATATTGAGCTAATGGATTACGGGCCAGCCTGTCAATAAAACCCAATCGTATTGTTTCGGGAAAGATGGCAAAACGAGTATACAATTAAGGATGGATATAATTCTTAAATAATGACTGTAACAGACGAGATAAAAATCAGGATTGATATAGTAGATATCGTTTCGGAGACGGTTAAACTTCGCCGCTCAGGCAAAAGTCTGAGCGGTTTTTGTCCATTCCACCCAAACAGCCGCACACCTGCTTTTGTTGTTTTTCCTGACAGCGGCACCTGGCGCTGTTTTGGTCAATGCAACGAAGGTGGAGATGTATTCAAGTATGTGATGAAACGGGAAGGGATGGATTTTAGCCAGGCTTTGAAGTATCTGGCAGATAGAGCCGGGGTTCAATTGACTCCACCAACCCCCGAACTTGAGCAATCGCGAGCAGAAAATGACCGGCTTGAAAGTGTTCTGGAACAGGCGGTTACTTTCTTCAGGAATCAACTCATTCAATCCACTGCTGGTAAGGTTGCGTTGGATTACATCCAAAAGCGGGGGATACGAGATGACACCCTGGAATCATTTGGCTTTGGATTTGCACCGGATGCGTGGGATACTTTGATCAACTTCTTTTCCTCACGCGGAGTGGATACAGGCACGCTATTAGATTGCGGTCTGGTTACAGAGCGAGATAATGGCGGTTTTTATGACCGTTTCAGGAACCGTATCATGATCCCCATCCGAAATGCAGACGGAAAAATGGCTGGTTTCGGCGCCCGGATACTCAACCCTGAAGATATGCCGAAATTCCTTAACTCCCCACAAACCGCGCTGTTTGATAAAAGCCGGCTACTTTACGGTCTGGATAAAGCCAGAAAGCCAATCCGCCTTCAGGATCAGGTAGTCATCGTTGAGGGGTACCTGGATGTCGTAGCACTTCATCAAGCCGGATTCACCAATGCAGTCTCTCCCATGGGAACAGCATTGACTGAAGATCACATGCGGATTTTAAAGAGATTTACCCGCAGGGTAATTCTTGCTTTGGATGCCGACGCCGCGGGTGATAAAGCAACCATGCGCGGATTGGAGATTGCTCGCGAAGCTATGGATCATAATACCGAAATTGTTTTTGATGTTCATGGTCTAATGCGTTATGAAAAACGATTGCAAGCAGATATTCGTGTAACCACGCTGCCTGAGGGGATGGACCCGGACGAGGTTGTGGAACGTGACCCGGAAGAATGGAAAAAGATCATCTCTAATGCTGCGCCGTTGGTCATCCACGTGATGGAGTCGCTGGCCAAGTCGCGCGATATTAATGATCCAAAGGTTAAAAGGGAGATCTCGAGCCAGATGATCCCATTGATCGAGGATGTGCCAAATACGGTGGAACGTGATGCATATCGTCAGCGTCTGGCGCGCTTGCTGCGCGTAGATGAAGATGCGTTGACCGGGGTGAAGAAATCTGCTCAAGTTCGCAGAAAATCATTCAGGGAGACGGATCAAACCACTGCTGAAACACAACAAGCGTTGGGTGAGCGAAAAAAAATTACCCTTGAACCGAATACGGAGATGGAAAAACACAGTCTGGCTCTGCTCACGAAAAAGCCAGAGTTGATATACCGGTTGGATCGAATATTGCAGCAATCCGGTTTGGACCGCCTGAGTGAATCTGATTTTACAAATATGGATTTAATTGAAGTGTTCCTGTTAGTATCCAAATCAATTACCCAGGATGAATTTGATCCGACAGATTACATCATCGAAAACTTGCCTCTCGCAGAAATGGAAGAATTTGGCAAGATTTTGGATTCTTATAATACTGATAAAATTAATGAAGATGATTTGACCACAGATCTTTTTAGAACGATAGTCAGGCTACGGCATAATAAAATAAAGGAAAATTTGCAGCAGCTCAGATTCTTACAGGAAGAGGAACAGGAAAGTGAAACGAATACTTCTTCCATCCCTTTCCAGGAAATGGTAGTCAATCATACCCAAACGCTATTTAAGCTCAATCGGGCGCTTTTGAATAGTCAACAAATTAAGCAATTATAGGAAAGTTACTAATCATGCCAAAACAGGTAAAACAGCCGGTAACCGATTCGGCAAAAACTAAGGTACAACGGAAGTCAAAACGAGGAAACGGAAAAGGTTCAGACTTGTTTGATGAAAACGCTGCCAATTTGGATGATGAAATAACAACTGCGGACGGCGGCGCAGAGACTGGTTTTGAAATAGATGATAATGAAGATCCTGATGAGCCAGATGAACAATCGCTGTCGGCTGCCATCGCTGAAACTGGTGAACTCTTAGCTGCGGATGCACTCGAGGAGATCAGCGCTACAAACGCGGTGATGGAGTTATCTGAAGACCCGGTAAGGCTGTACTTGAAAGAGATTGGGCAAATTAACTTACTGGATGCAGATAGTGAATTTCGATTGGCTGCGCGAATTGAAGCGATCCGGTTTATTGATACTATCCGAGAAAAATGCACAGAAGATTGTAAACCTGAAAAACTCAATGCAAATATCTTCATGTGTGTATATGATGAAATGATTGCCTTTTGGAAAGCCTGGGGGGAAGATTCAGAAAGGTTGGGGTATCAACTAGGCGGATATCCTGAACCAGGTATTGTGCTGGCAGAAGCGCAAATGCTGCGTCAGCAATGGCAGAATGATGACCCTTCATATCTCAGAGCCTACCTGGACAATGGCACCTGGGGAAAAGATCCCGAGTGGGGTGGGTTGGTAAAAAATGCCTTTGCAGTATACCTTTGCATGTATCTACTACCCCAGCAAACTGCTCAAGGAATTTTAGACTATCTGCAGGAAAAGAAAAAATTTCCGCCAAAAAATATATTTGTTAAAAATCTACCCTCTTCGGATTTGTTGGATGACGAGCTATATGATATTCAGAGAAGTGCAGACGAATCCAATCAGACCCTCATAAGAGCAAATTTGCGATTGGTGGTCAGTATAGCCAAGCGATATCTTGGCAGGGGAATATCATTTCTGGACCTGATCCAGGAAGGGAATCTCGGATTATTGCGAGCTGTGAATAAGTTTGACCCGACCCGGGGTTTCAAGTTCAGTACTTATGCAACCTGGTGGATCAGACAATCTATCAGCCGCTATATTGCAGAACAAGCCAGAACGATTCGCATCCCCGTCCACCTATTTGAATCGATCACAAAGTTGCTGAGGATTCAAAGAAGCCTGGTTCAGGTTTATGGCAGGGAGCCCACCAATGAGGAGCTGGCATTGGAAGGAGGCTTTTTAGAGGAAACCGATGTCAAGTCCATTAAGAAGTCCATGGCGAACAAAGAACCGATTGACCCGGCAGTCCAACGCAGGTGGATGTGGAGCGCTGCTAAAGTGCAGAAGATCCTCCAATCTGCTGAGGAGCCTGTTTCTCTTGAAAGACCAGTAGGAGATGAGGACAGCAGCCAGTTGGGTGATTTTATTGAAGATGATGACGCTCTCGAGCCAATGGATGCAGCCGCCCGCGAAATGCTGCGGGAGCAGGTTCAAAATGCATTGGCCATTCTCTCTGAACGAGAAAGGCAGGTTTTGGAGCTGCGATTTGGTTTAACGGACGGCAAAGACCACACCCTGGAGGAAGTGAGCAGATATTTTAATGTCACACGGGAACGTATCAGACAGATCGAAGCGAAAGCGCTTCGAAAGCTGCGCCATCCAACCCGCAGCCGGAATTTAAAAGAATATCTGAGTTAAAGCAAGAAGTGTGGGAGGTGGATTAAATTCGATGGGTATCAATTATAAGAAGGGTTTCATTTTAGTGGGAGTAATAGATCTTATTCTGCTTGTAATGATAATCATTTTTGGTTCCAGATTAGTCATTCCACTTCTGGTTGGTTTGGGAACGCCGACAGAAATCCCAGTAGTGGAACAGCCTGTTAAAGTAGCCTTGCATACACCAGAGCAGATCATTGCCGGTACTCAATTCTCCCTGGTGCTGCAAATAATGAATCCCAACGATATGCCTGTGACCGTCCGGGAGGTAATACTGCCAAAGGTGATCATAGATAATATGAATGTTATTGGCTCAGATCCATCAGTCAGCACTAAAAATTCTTACGATAACGGGGATGGATATTCTTTCAATTTGGAAATACCTCCCAATAGCGAGAAGCTGATTACTTTTGTGATATTACCTCCGAAAATGCAGGCAGTCAGCACTGAGGTCGTTACATACACAGATAATTTTGTGATACCGACTTTAGTTCAGCTCGCTGTAGCGCCCTGACCATACAAACTTTATAAGACCATTTTTTAATCGGAAATAACTATGGATGAAGAAACGCTAAATCAGGCAATTCAACTTTCCAAACAAGGGAGAGCGGTGGATGCTCGTAAATTACTGCGACCGTTGCTGGAAGTGGAACCCGAAAATGAAAAGGCGTGGTTATGGTACGCCAATAGTTTTGACACGGTTGAAGATAAGGTGAAAGCCTTAAGAAATTGTTTGCACTACTGCCCCAATTCAAAGATGGCATTCGAGGGGGTTCGTCAGTTGCAATCTCAATTAGATGAAATGGAACCACCTCAGCAGGAAGAAAAAGCTGATGAAGGTGGTGGTTTACAAAATCAGCAAGAAACCGCTGATGTTGCAAGCAGTTTGCGAGATCAGCAAAGTGTGATGTTCATTGAGGCGGTGGACGAACAATTAATGAAGTTTGATACATCCCAGGAAAATGGTGAGAACATTGAAGCTTCACCATTTATTTCCTCATCCAATAGATTGGACAAAATAGCCTTAAATGGCACAGCGAACCCATCCGGCACAGCAGGCGAGCTGCAAGATGGATTTAACCCAGTAGCGACCAGCCTCAAAGTTCCATTTAAGGCTGAGGCTGACCGAAATCCAACAGTAAATGAGGACTTTGTTAAGCCTGGTGAAAGTCACCGTATTCAGCTAGCACCTGAAGATGCATTCAAGACCCCATTTATCATTGGTGTGTCTCTTGGAATCATCCTCCTAATATTGCTTTTAGCCATTCTCTTCACTCAATTTCTCAGGTAAGTAAATTCTTGAATGCGGTATGCTGCGCTTGCCGGGTAGGTATGATGGTTTCATACTATTTTCGGTTATACTAATATTATTAAATTCTAGGAGAAATTATGGCGAAAGTAAAAATTATTACTGATTCAACGGCTTACTTACCCCAGGAATATGTTGATCAATATGGCATAGACATAATACCGCTAACAGTCAACTGGAATGGCGAGAGTTACAGAGATGGCATAGATATCCAGGCGGCCGAATTCTATACGAAGTTGAAGGATGCCGATACACTACCCACTACAAACGCAGTATCCATCCATGATTACACACAGGCGATACAAAAATGGTTGGATGAGGGATATGAAGTAATGCTTCTGCCCCTCTCTTCCGGTATCTCTGCATCTTTTTTCAATGCTGTCAAAGCCTTAGAATCCTTTGCCGGCAAACCAGTGGATCTAATCGACACCCAGATTGTATCCATGGCATTAAGTTTTATGGTGCTGGCTGCTGCCAGAGCCGCGGAGAACGGCGCTTCATTGGCAGAAGTGAAAGCGACAGCCATTGAGGCTTATAAACACATTGGCGTTTATTTTACGGTTGATACGCTCAAGTATCTTCATAAAGGCGGGCGTATCGGTGGCGCTAAAAGGCTATTGGGATCTGCTTTGAGCATAAAACCAATTTTGATGATCAAAGAAGGTAAGATCGAAGCTTCGGGATCCGCAGTCACCAGAAAGAAAGCACTTGAAAGACTCGTAAACCTGGTGGGTGAAGGCATCAATGGGCAAACTCCAGTGAGGATCTCTGTTTTCCACGCTTTGGATCTCCCGACAGCGAATGACCTCATGGAACGCTGCAAGAAGGAATTTAACCCGGTAGAATTAATACTCTCTGAAGTCAGCCCGGTTGTGGGTAGCCACGTAGGCCCCGGCACGGTCAGTATTGCATGGATGGCCGGGATGTAATATATCCGAAAATAAAATAAGCCCTGGATTTCCAGGGCTTATTTTATTTTAAAATGGCTATTTATATGTTTGAGCCAGGTATTGGACGACCAACTGTTGTTCCGATAGCGATAACACCGCCCCATGCCCCACCATGCGTTTAACAGTTGTTTCCCATTCCGCCAGGCTTTTTTGCGAAATCTCCACCCTGTCAAAGCTGTGACAGATGATGCACACACTTTCAGCCATCATTTTTCCAGCCAGGGTATCCAAAATTTGTGTTTCAGTTGGAATGATTGTAGCTGGCATGACCGTAAAGGTTGGTTCAATTGTGGGTTGTATGGTTTGGATAGAAGTTGGGGCAGTCGTAACTGTTGTTGTTGCAAGCGGTACAGTCTGTGTTGGAGGAACGGGTTGGCCAGTGGTTGGGGTCGATGTACACCCAGCCAAGATCAGTATAATTGCAGCAATAGAAATTCGTTTACTTAGATAGGAAGGCATATTATTTATAATTCTCAGATAGGTAACCGATCACGGCTGCTCTTTCAGCGTCATTCAATTCTGCGCCTTTTCCGATCATCCGATCGACGGTGGATGTCCACTCTGTTTCAGTTTTCGATTGGGAGGTAACCCTATCCAATCCATGACACTTTGAGCACTGAATTTCCATGAGAGCTTTGCCATCCAAACTTTGGGAGGCAGGAGCGGCTGCAGATGCGTCGTTAACCGCAGGAGCTGCGGACGGAGCGCACCCTGAAAATAGGACTGTTATACTTATCAACACCATTACCAGAATTATTATTTTAGGTTTCATAAATTCCTCCATACTCTAATAGTACGAGCAAAGTTAGTACAATAATACTCGCTGTGTAAACTTTCCTGTTACTTATTTGCTTTATGCTATTTGTATATGAATTGGATCACTTCAGAGGTTGGCAAGGTGATGTTGAATCCTTCAACGGGTGAGAAAACCCCCGCAAAGCGACAATTGACATCTACAATCGGAGATTCACAATTTACACCAACGACAGAAGCCAGCCAGGTGCCCTGGTATTCAATCGGAGCGTAAGCATAGAAGTCGCCATCCTGCAGCGTAATACCATCCACACGAACCCTTTGCGCACCTCCCAATCTTGTAACGGCCACCTGGATGCCGGGGATACCGTTTCCACTGGCATCCACCACTGTACCATTTACCACAAGGCTTTCATTGATCTCATAGATGGGCAGTAATGCCAGATCCGACTTCAGGGTGATATGGGCCACCGACATCCAGCCGGTCTTGTTGTCTTTTGCCAGGATCTTCACCCACTCATTTCCAGGCGCTCTGGCCAGGACAGTGACCACCTCGCCTTGACGGTACTGACTGATGATATTGTGAAGCAAACTAGGCCCGCCACGGAGGTTTAATGTTGCAGCCGCCACTTCCGCCTCCATTATCTGTGGGACTGGCTCTGGCGACGGCGCTACAGTTTCGGTGGGAACTTCAGGTATTGATGTGAGAGGAGTTTCTGGCGGGGCTGGACTGGTCGGCACAATAGTCGGGTTGTCTGCGCCAGTGACGGGGTTGATCGGCTTTTGAGGTTGACATCCAGTGGAGAGTAGAATTGCCAGTAATACTGATATTGTAAATAACAGTTTCTTGTTCATCCGGCCTCCTTTTCGTTATCCTATAGAGTATGGGATGCTTAATATCATTATACAACCACAGGCAAGGGGGTTTGTAAGGAATAAGGTATATACAAAAATTGGATGGTTTCGGGAGATTTACCCCACCATATCCCTGCTGAGCATCAATTCGGCATTATATATGGAACCCCCGGCTGCACCGCGAATTGTGTTATGGGATAAAACTACAAACTTCACATCGAATAATGGATCGGTGCGTACGCGGCCAACAACCGTGGCCATGCCTTGCCCTTCCATGCGGTCCAGGCGGGGTTGCGGCCGGTCATATTCTTCGCGGAAGCGGATTACCGGGTTTGGCGCTGAAGGTAGTGCACGGCTGACTTCCGGCGCCTGGTAGTCTCTAAAGGCTGAAATTACTTCCCCGATCTTTGCTTTATTTTCCAGTTCAACTGAGGCACACACCATGTGTCCATCGCTGACAGCGACCCGGTTGGTATGGGCAGAGACTGTGAAATCTGCAAGTTCTATCTTATCTCCCACAACTCTCCCCAACATTTTACGAGTTTCCCATTCGACCTTATCTTCTTCACCACCAATATTTGGAATCACATTATCCAGAATATCCATGGATGGAACGCCCGGGTAGCCAGCGCCGGATAATGCCTGCATGGAAACGGCAAATAGTTTTGTTAAACCAAAAGAATCTTGAAGGGCTTTCAGAGCTATCGTTAATCCGGTGCTGGTGCAATTGGAATTTGTGACAATACTGCCACTCCAGCCATTACGTTTCTTTTGCGCTTCAAGGACGGACAATTGGTCCGGGTTTACCTCAGGCAGCAGAATAGGTACATCCACTTCACGCCGGTAGGCGGAGGCGTTAGAGCAAACGGTCATACCCGCGCGGGCAAAACCAGGCTCCACTTCTTTGGCAATGTCTGTGGGTAACGCCGAAAAAACCAGTGAAATATTTCTAATGCTTGCTGGTTCAGTGGGAAGGACTTTCATCCTGCTAATTCCATCCGGTATCGGTTCTGGCAGCAACCAGCGGCAGACAGCTCCATAGGGCTGGCCAATGCTTCGGTCCGATCCTGTAATGGCTGTCACCTCAAACCATGGATGGTTATTCAGGAGTTGGATGAATCGTTGACCAACACTTCCGGTAGCTGCCAACACTGCGACGGGTATTTTTTCTTTCATGGATACACCTGACCTGTATTTTATCCGGCTGGAAACCGGACAAACTGTTATTGAAATAACTTATGAAGCGCTTGCACCGCCCTTGTTCCATCTTGAGCAGAAACAATAAAGCTGATTGACACTTCAGATGATCCCTGGGCAATGGCGATGACGTTGACGTTGTTTTCGCCCAGTTTACTAAACACTTTACCAGCAACGCCTGGTATGCTTTTCATTCCGGACCCCACTACTGAGATGATGACCACCTCTTCGCTTGGCCAAACAGAATCAATATCCCGGCGATCGATTTCTCGTTGAAATTCATTTTGGATCTTTTCAACAACCATTTGTGCCGCGCTGGATGGCACAGCAAAACATATGGATTGTTCAGATGAAGCCTGAGAAATAAGCGGCACGCTCGTCCCGGTGGCAGCTATGGCTCCAAAAGTCCTGGCGGCTACGCCCGGCACACCCAGCATTCCACGGCCCTCAAGCGTGATCAACCGCAGATCTTTGATGATGCTGACTGCTTTGATATTTTGTTCCTCCTGAACTTGAATATCAGGCAGGATAAGAGTTCCCTGGTTTTGCGGGTTAAAGGTGTTGAGCACCCGCAAGGTGATGCCAGCCTCGATCACCGGCCGAATTGTTTTGGGATGCAATACTTTTGCTCCAAAATAGGCTAATTCTGAGATTTCGCGAAATGAGAGTTGGTCAATCGTTCTGGCTTCCGCCACAATCCGTGGATCAGTTGTCATGACTCCGTCAACATCTGTCCAGATCCAAACTTCCGTTGCTTCAAGAAATACGCCAAGCAGCGCTGCTGTATAATCGCTGCCGCCGCGCCCTAGGGTGGTGGTGATTCCTTGAGGTGTAGCGCCTATAAAGCCCGTAACGACCGGAATCTTTCCTTCTGACATAATTGGTTGGAGGACGGCTTGAGTCATGGTTCGGCTGGCATAAAGATCCGGGTTGGCAGCCTGATAATTTTGATCGGTAATGATAAGTTGGGAAGCTTCAACAGCCTGCGAGCTGACCCCTGATCCATTCAAAGTTGCTGCAAGAACCCGAACAGACATCCTTTCGCCCAGGCTGGCTATGGCGTCCCTGGCCCGTGGGGAGGCTTCTCCGAGAACGATGACTGCTTCGCACAAGTTGGAAAACTGATCGAGCAGCTTCCCGATCTCACCGGCGACCAAATGGTACTCATTAGACTCGGTAACAAGGTCTTTGATAATCGAAAAATGGCGATCGTGAATTTGTGTGGTAATCGTTTCGACGACCTTGAGGTTCCCTGCTTCGGCCGCGCCTATCGCATTAAGTAATAGATCAGTTGTTCCTGAGATGGCCGATGTAACCACAATGGTATCGTCCCATTTTGCCTGTGAATCCTTGATAATTTGAACGCATTGCCTGATGGCATCTGCAGTCCCGACGGATGTTCCGCCAAATTTCATAACCAGAGTGGACATTCTGTTATCCTAAAACCAGATTTGATGTTGTAATGATCATTGCCATATATATATTGTGCAGACTATTCACTTTTTTCCAAAACCAGTGTACATTTGGATAAAAGGGCTGCAACTGCACCGATGGCTGCCAGTTGTGGCGCAAGAAAAACACCAACCACCCCAAATGTGAGGGGAATATCGATCAATGATCTTCCTTCTTCATTCTTGATCGTGATCCTTCGGATGTTTCCTTCACGAATCAACTCTTTGAGTTTGGAGATGACCTCCTCACCATTGATTTGAAACTCCTCAGTTGTAAAATTTGATTCTGACATCTTATTCTCCTGTTTATCAGGTGTTTATTATTGATTGGTTGTTTGATTTGTAATGCCACCCATACAATAATATAATGATTCAATTCTACCCGAATTAAGAGACAAATTGATATTAAGGATGAGTGAATCAATTAGCATTATTGGAATAAATTTCATAGGAGGCTGAGATGGAGTTTACAACTTTCAATGATATGTTACGAAGAACTGCGTGGCGCAAACCTGATCAGACATTTATCCACTGGTCTGACCGCAATAGGCAAATTTCATACGCAGAGGGAGATCAGATTTCGGACAAGGTGGCAGGAGCGTTGTCGAGCCTTGGGGTTGCAAAGGGAGATCGGGTAGGCATCTTTGCCCATAATGGCGTGGATTATGTCATGGCGATGTACGGAGCCTGGAAACTGGGAGCTATTTCTGCGCATATCAGTGTCTTGCAAAAAGATAACCTGGCTTATTTTATCCATGATTCTGCCCCGAATGTATTGATATATACCGGTGATATGCATCCAGTGATCGAGATGTTGAAGCCAACTGCCCCAGAAGTCAAGCACTATATATGCCTCGATGGACCAAAAGATTTTGGTTTGGATTGGTCAGAACTAATTAATAATTCTCCCAACATGCCTCAAGTGAATGTGGATGCTATGGATGCAGCACACCTTTCATATACCTCCGGTTCTTCCGGCCCACCGAAAGGGGCGCTGCTGGCACATGGTTATACTGCCCGGGCTACAAATGCCATTGCGGAACGTCTCCGAATGAGCAGTGAGGATATTTCCCTGGGTGTTACTTCTCTCTCGAGTTCATATCATCTAGTAGCCAACTTGCTGCCCGGAATCCATCGCGCCGTGAATATCGGAGTTCGGAAGAACTGGGACGCAGCAGAAGTATGGGTGGAGATGGACAATCGGCAGGTGTCTTTGTTGGTTGGAAATCCGCTGGTATTGGGTGACCTGCTTAAAGAAATCCGCAGCCGGGGACGAAAACCATCACATTTCAGGGCATGCATATCCGGCGGCGCTCCAGTCCCGCCGGATCTCAAAACAGCATTCAGGGATGAACTGGGGGTACACCTGGTGGAATCTTACGGGCAATCCGAACTGGGCGGTTTTGTAGCCTTAGGTTATCCGCAAACGGAACCCGAAAAACGATTCTTTGCCATTGGACCCGGCCTGCCGGATAGGGAAACAAGACTGGTTAACGAAGCCGATGATGAACAACCGGTCGGCCAGCCAGGTGAGCTTGTGATCCGGGGCGGAGTAATGCTTGGATATTGGAACATGCCTGACAAAACCGCTTCCGTCATAAAAAACGGCTGGCTGCATACTGGCGACATGGGCGTCATGGATGATGAAGGTTATTTCACTCTGCTGGGTCGCTGGTCCGAACGAATCATCATGGACGATAAGGTGATCTACCCCCGGTACATGGAAGAAGCTTTGCTGAGCCATCCGTCAGTCCATTATGCCGGGGTGATCGGGCGGGTGCATGAATCCATGGGCCATGTTCCTGTTGGTGTCGTTCAGCTCTGGGAGGATCAAATTGTGACATCTGAGGAATTACTGGCTCACTGTAAAGCGATTCAGGGCGACGAGTGTACATTGGCTGATGTTTTCATCATTCAAAAAATGCCAATGACCCCGACAGGCAAAATTGGCAAACAGGATTTGATCAAGCAGTTTGGAAAATAGATCCGGGTTCCATTCATAAAATCATAGTTTATCTAAAGAAGCATCCCTTGGAATTTGTAAGTCTTCTTTAGGATTTATATAGTCATTCACCCAATATAGGAACCGAAGACTGTGCCACGGGCTTGGTCACACTTAGTGAGCAATTCCATACTATAATTCGGATAGGAAAAATTACTGGGATACTGTTCAATATGTACTCGAAATCAAATCAATGAAGATACTTCTCATTAACCAGGCATTCGTATCGCCAGACGAGCCGGGGCACACCCGACATTTTGAGTTAGCGCAGTTTTTGAGGCAGCATGGGCATGATCTGATCATTGTCGGAAGTGATATCAACTATCAGACTGGAGAACGGATCGTCCACCACAAAGGCATAGCTGTAGAGCAGTGGCTGGATGGCGTGCGCGTGATCCGGGCAACTATACTGCCTTCACTGCACAAGAGCTTTTTCTGGCGCATCCTTTCGTTCATCACATTCATGTTCAGTTCTGTGGTCGCTTCCATACGAATTAAGGACATTGACCTGGTGATGGGTACCACTCCGCCAATATTTCAGGCATTCTCAATATGGTTGATCGGCTTTCTCCGTCGCAAACCATTTTTATTGGAAGTGCGCGATCTCTGGCCTGAATTTGGCATCAGTATGGGTGTACTGAAAAATCCGATTGTCATCCAACTTTCGCGCTGGCTGGAAGCGTTCCTTTATGCCATGGCGGACAGGATCCTGGTTAATTCACCGGCTTATGTTGACTACATGAAGGGTAAAAATGTGTCAGGAGAAAAGATCTCTTTTATCCCATATGGAACGGATGTCGACATGTTCAACCCGGGTTTGACTGGAGATTCTTTTCGAAAGAGATACAATCTCCAAGACCAGTTTGTCATCCTGTATGCCGGAGCGTTGGGTCAGGCAAACGATATCCAAACCCTGTTGCGGGCAGCCTCACGTCTTAAAGAAGTGAAAAACATTCGCATCCTAATTCTGGGTGACGGTAAGGAAAGGAAGAATTTGGAAGTTGAGGCAGACAGGTTGGGACTGGAGAATGTGATCTTTGCAGGAACAATTCCAAAGAAAGAAATGCCGCAAGCGGTGGCGGCGGCAGATGTTTGCCTTGCGATCCTGCAGGATGTTCCCATGTTCAGGACCACTTATCCCAACAAGGTTTTTGATTATATGGCATCAGGGAAGGCAACCATCCTTGTGATCGATGGCGTAATACGGGAAGTGATTGAAACATCAGGCGGAGGAGTTTATGTGCAACCAGGAGATGATTCCAAACTTGCTGAGACGATTCATCAATTATCACTGCAACCCGAAACCTGCGCAAGGATGGCTGAAGCTGCCAGGAATTACATGGTGAAACACATGGATCGCCAGGATAAAATGAGCCAAACGATGCAGTTGATGCTGGATATGGTAAAAAACCTGGATACACACTGATATGACACCCATATCTATTTTCCTTGTAATCATAATCGCCTCATATGGACTTGTTTTCCTGATTCGGCGATGGGCGAGCCGCATGGCTATTTTTGATATTCCCAACGAACGCAGTTCGCACACCACTCCAACTCCGCGCGGCGGTGGGTTGGCGATAGTAGTAATAACCCTGGTGGCGGTTTTAATATTTAGCCTACTGAATGGCGGGTGGCAGAAAAGCCTGGTTTACCTGGCGGGAGGTGCGATCCTTGCCTTTCTGGGGTGGCGGGACGATGTGAGATCCTTGCCGGCCAGGGTGCGATTCCTTGTTCAGGGTCTGGTGGCTATCGGAACGATTACAGGGCTGGGTTACTTTGATGCGCTGCCGTTTCCATTCATAGGCAAGATTGAGCTCGGTGTTTTAGGCATTCTATTGACGATCATTTGGATCGTCGGACTCACGAACGCATTCAATTTTATGGATGGCATTGATGGAATTGCTGGTGGAGTTGCTGCAACAGCGGGATTTGGCTGGGTGGTTTTGATCCAGGCTGGCGGCGGTACTACTACAGGACTGGCATTTTGGATCGCGCTTGCCATTGCTGCCGCCAGCCTGGGATTTTTACTCCAAAATTGGTCACCGGCAAAGATATTCTTGGGAGATGTCGGCAGTGTTTTCCTGGGGTACAGTTTTGCAGTTTTACCCCTGCTGGTGGAAAACAAAACAGTTCAACCGCTCATGCCGGGCATCCTGGTGGTGTGGGTTTTTATCATAGATGCGGGTGTGACGTTTATTCGCCGGGCGTCCAGACATGAACGCCTGTTCTCGGCACACCGGTCACATTTGTATCAACGCATGGTGATCGGAGGGATGAGCCACGCTGCAGTGAGTTCAATCTACATAATTCTCACCATACTTGGGGTGCTGCTGGCGCGGGGCTGGATATCCGGGGATGTCTGGTCACACTGGCTGATCCTTATAGGCATTCCCCTGTTTTGGAGTGTATTCTATTATGCCGGAACCCGTAAAGATGGTTGGACAAAGCTGACGGCATATTTCTCGCTCTATCGCAGCATGGGGCTCGATTGGGCGCTTTTCCGATTGAAGTATATGCTTCGGCAGAAGACGGGCAACCTGCGAAGGGAATCCCCGGCTTATGACTGGTCAGATGTGCCACTTTCCACCTGGATAAAGCCTGAGGTCCCATCAGAGATTAAGGCCTTTGCCCGGTGGCGGATGCAAAATGCTCCAAAATGGTTCTTCGGTACGGCAGGCCCCATCCCGGATGATGTTCCCTGGGATGCAGAGAAGGCTGTTCAGGATGCGAAGCGTGTCCTGGCGGGTGAATGGCAATATTTCTCACATGACTGGCTGAAGACAGGCTTTCCGCCGGACTGGCATACGGATCCAGTGACAGGATACCATTTTGACCCCACCGCACACTGGTCGGAGATCGACGAATATGGAAATTACGACATCAAATATGTATGGGAAGCCAGCCGCATGAGCATGGTCCATACACTGGTGCGGGCATACGCGAAAAAGCCGGATGAGCGCTACCCCGAAGCATTCTGGAAATTGGTTGAAGATTGGATGGCGCAAAACCCGCCAGGATCGGGTGTCAACTGGATCGATGGGCAGGAAGCTGCACTGCGGTTGATGGCAGTTTGTTTCGGATACTACGCTTTCCGTACGTCCACCGCTTCAACACCAGAGCGGATCGGCAAATTGACCTGCCTGGCGGGAGCTCTTGGAGGGCGCATTTACGAAAATCTTGATTTTGCTATCCACAGCCGCACCAACCATGCAATTTCGGTCACCTTTGGAATGTGGCTGTCCGGCATGGTCTTTCCTGAATTGAAAAACGCCGAAAATTATCTAAACAATGGGAAAGAAAAGTTCGAGCAGGAAGTGGCAAAGCAGATCCTGCCGGATGGTGGCTATGCCATGTATTCCATCAATTACCACCGTTTTGTCCTGCACCTGCTATGCACAGCCTTGCGGTTGGGAGAGGTGAATGATCAACGCTTTTCGGATGCAACCTATCAGAAGCTGTCCGATTCGGCAGGCTACTTAAGGCAGTTGGTGGTGTGGGAAAGCGGCGAAACGCCGGGATACGGATCGAATGACGGCGCCCTGGCGCTGCCCATGGATACCTGTGATTACTCGGATTTCCGCCCGGTACTGCAACTGGCAAACTTTGTGGCGCACGGGCAACGGTTGCTAGGAAGCGGCCCCTGGGATGAAGACCTTTTCTGGCTGGCGGGCGCTGGTGCTTTGCAAGCAGAACTGGCCGATCCTCCAACAATGGAAAAAGCCGCTTTTGAGGATGCAGGGGTGTATGTAATGCATGGAGAAAACAGCAAAGCTGTGCTGCATTGCACTGGTTTCAAAGGACGTCCATCCCACGCTGATCAGCTTCACATGGATATGTGGTGGCAAGGAGTGAATATTGTCTGTGATGCCGGGACATATTTGTATCACGGCGAGGGTATCTGGCAAAATGGATTGGCACATACAGGTGTGCACAATACCGTTTGTGTGGACGGGGTTGACCAGATGCTGAAATTGAGCCGCTTCACTTGGGGCAACTGGGCTCAAGGCCGGGCGCTTCATTTTGGTGAAATGGATGGCAAACTGACATGGCAGGCTGAACACGTTGGATATATGCGTTTGCCTGACCCGGTGAAGCACGTCCGTACTGTAACCCGCCTGGGGAATGATGCCTGGATGATTGAAGACCACCTTACAGGGAAACAGATGCATCAATATTCCCTGCAATGGCTTCTGAAAGACCTGCCATACGAGCTATTGAAAGATAGTTATGGGTTGAATATTTTAAATGGCGGACAACGGCTGACGATGGAAATGGGGATTGAATCCGGTGCAGGAGATTTCACTGTTATCCGGGCAGCCCCGAACGGCACTCGCGGATGGGTATCAAAGTATTACGGAGCGAAAGAACCAGCTTTATCGATCATGCTTAATTCCCGGCTGGCTGCAATCCGCTTTTGGACGAAGATTACCCCAGAGGGTGTTGATTTGCCAGGTATCCGCTTGAACTCCAATTGAGCAGAGTCAAGGTTGGAAGTCGAAAAATTCAATGGTTGTTCAGTTTTATCACAAAGATTGAATCCCTGAAACGAAATTCCCTTCCAGCCGTTCCAAGATTTTATACCCATCATTTCAGAAGTCAGCCCCGCTATATTGAGGATTTCCACCACGGGGCGCTTACTGAACCATTTATTCTCGATCTCGAATGCCTTCAAATCGAAATTGGAGTGCTGGCGAAAAGGGTCGTTATTCTTTCGAATTTGCAGTTCACTTAGCGGTGAGCACATGAATATGATTTTTGGCTGAGGCATGTGCGCAATTTTTTCAATTCGTAAGCATTTTCATTATCGATAACCAATAAAACAGGACGGACATAAAAGTCCGTCCCATAATTACATACTATTTATTCTGTTATTAAGTATGCATTACCTTTAGTTTGCCCATTTCCTTGCGGGTCTTAACTAGCACATCAGTGTAATACTTGTTGTAGGTGCAGCAGCCAATGGGTTGCTGGCGTATCAACAGTTCCAGACAGTTGTCACAAACGGAGCACCAGTTAATCTCTTCTTCGCGGTCTTCGCGGTACTTTTTGGGCAGCAGCGGATCAGCAAAAGACTGGCGACCAAGAGCGACCATGTCCACATAGCCGCGCTGGATGTTTTGGGCACCAAAGTTGAACAGGCTGCTATCTTCCTCGGTCACTGCACATAACTTGTTCTTGCCATCCCGGAAGGATGAATAATTGGAGCCGATGACCACGGTTTCCTTCTTGAGGTTTTCCCGCAATAACTTGGCGTAGTATTGATGCAGATATGCGAAGTAAGGTGCGGATTTATCGGCCTGGGTCAGGCTGACGGTAATTGATGGGCTGCCGGCAGACTGGATAAAATACTGCGCGCCGCGTTCCTCCAGCCCCTTGACAAGGTCGATCGGCTCGGTGGGGTCGAAGATGGGAGAATCCGGACCAACGGTGCCGAATCCACCCGGAAAGCCTTCCCAGACGGAGATCTTTGAACCAATGAGGAAATTCTTGTCGTTGACAGCTTTGTTCATACGTTCGTACAGGTCAAAGGCGAACTGGCGGCGTTTCTCCCATGGACCGCCGTACTTCCACTTGCGGTCGTTATACGGGCGCAGGATCTGGGATCCCAGGTATCCGTGACAGAATTTCATATCGATACCATCCGCGCCAGCGTCGTGAGTGATTTGAGCAGCCAGTACAAAATCTTCGAAGATCTTATCCAATTCTTCTTCGGTCAGGATCTCAGAATCAAAGGTGGGCAATGGTTTGACCGAAACACGTTTGGAGAATTCGGGATTGCTCAACTCACCCGAATGGGTCAACTGGAAGATGAAGAGGGTGTTGGGATTGATCTCTTTTAGGTGACGGACGAATTTGGTAAGCGGTTCCAGATTTCTTTTCATGATCATCAACTGGTTCGCTCTGGAGTGACTGCGGTCGGTGATGGAGATCGCTTCCAGGCTTACAAAACCGGCTTCGCCTTTGAAAAGATTCTCATAGCGTTTGTATGTCAGTTCTGCTGGGTTGCCCAGTTCATCCGCATCTGTACATTCCATCGCCTGCATGAAAAAGCGGTTCTGGCTGACTTTATTCCCAATTTTGATGGGGGATAGAAGAATATCTTTAACTTCCTGTTTTTCCATTCTTTAGTGCCTCCTGATTAATTTACCATTATAGTTTTTCACAGAATTCCAGTGTCACACCATTCGGGTCCAGGAAAAGAAGTACCCTGGCGCCCAGGTTAGGCAGGTTACAAGTGGATAGGGTGATCTCAACCCCTTCAGCTTTGAGGGCTTTCTCGTGGGCTGCCACGTCTTCCACCTGGAATGCGAGGTGGCGCAAGCCGACCTCGCTCTCTTCACGCGGGGTGCTTTTTGACAGACCGCGATAATCGAACAACTCCAGCCTGGAACCATTTGGCAGCGCATAATAGTGGATGTCGAAATCACCGCAGTCCACCGCTTCGAGATGATCGAACCCGAGGATACGGGTATAGAAGTCGTTTGATCTTTCAAAGCGGTTGGTGTTGATCGCGATATGATCGATTACCTGGATATTCAAGGGTAAACCTTCCTGAAGATGGTCCTGCTGGTGGATGATTACACCAGCAGGTGCAAGAGATTTTAGAGGATTTCCCGTTTGGTTTGTTCTGCCGAGACAAAAATCTTGAAGAGGTTGGGGTCTTTGCGAAGTTCATGAAGCGCCCAATCCAGGTCTTCCAGACCGACTTTCATCGAGAAGAGCGGCTCAGGTTTAATGCGTTCGTTAGCAAGCAGTGTAATCGCATCGGGTACATCCTGACCGACGCCTGCGCAGGAGCCAGTGATCTTCTTTTCGCCGAGCACAAATTCGAATGGACGGATCTGCATCACATCCTCTTCGCCGACGATACCGAAGGCGGATAGCGTTCCGCCGCGCCGCAACATCTTGAATGCCTGTTCATAAGTGGCGATCTTTCCAACAGCTTCGATCACGTAGTCAGCGCCGCGTCCTTCGGTGATCTTCATGACTTCAGCAACGGGATCAGCGGTTTTATGAATGTCAAAGATATAATCGGCGCCCATCTCTTTGGCCGCTTTCAAGCGACGTTCGTTGTCGCCAATGACGATGACCGGGGCACAGGCACGCAGGACGCCCATGCGGGCGTGCAGCACACCCAAGCCGCAGCCAATGACAACCAGACTGCTGCCGATTTTTGCATTCATAGCCTTGGCTGCATGGATGGTGCAGGAGGTTGGCTCAACGAAAGCTCCGGCTTCGAAGCTGAGATTATCGGGTAGTTTGTAGATGTTGCGCCAGGGAGCTTTAACGAACTCAGCGAAGGTTCCAGCCATGTGAATGCCAAGCTGACGGAAACTATCGCATAGTAGCGGCTCGTTGCGTCGGCAATAATAACAGGTGCCGCAACTGATGTTGATATCGGCGGTGACGCGGTCGCCAGGTTTCAAACCGATGGCTTTGCTGCCTACTTTTTCGACAACACCGGAAAATTCATGACCGGGGATCATGGGGAGTTTATCGGCAGAGTACCATCCATTATAGATACTCCAATCGGTGCCGCAGATACCAGTATATTTAACTTTGATGAGGACTTCATCATCATCAATTTCGGGGATCGGCACGTCTTTAACAGTAATAACGCCGGGTTTCTCAAATACAGCAGCCTTCATAGTAGCCATAGAAAATATTCTCCTCTCAATTAGTTGAACAACACGTCGTTTCGACCTTCGTATGGTTTTTCGATCATCAAAGGTTTGAGGTATGAAATGGTCTTGGTGATGCCATCCTGGCGGCTCATCGTGACGTCTTCATGCTCATAGGACATGACATAATCGTAACCGATGAGCGATAGCTCGGTGATGACCTTCTTCCAGGGAACGGAACCCCAACCAGGGATGCGGAAGCGGAAACCACGCCCGAGTCGCTGCCAGTCGCCCTGCGGGATGACACCGGAATGTTTAACATTGTGCGCGACCACTTCGCCATCCTTGGCGTGGACATGATAGATGCGTTCGCGCAGGGTGTCAATGAAGTTTTCAACATCGATGCCTAGGTAAATGAGGTTGGCGGGGTCGAAGTTGAATCCGAATTCCTTGCGATTGCCCATCAATTCCACGGCGCGGACGGCGGTTTCGACGTTATAGATCAACTCGTTGGGGTGAGGTTCGTGAGCAAATCTCACGCCATACTCAGCAAATTTATCCAGGATCGGGCTCCAACGTTCGACAAATTCCTGCTCCATATCCGACCAGCCCTTTGAATATGGCCAGGGGAAGAAGCGGCCAAAGTTTTCGCAGCCAACAAAACCGGTGACCACTGAACATTCCAGTGCGTTGGCTGCCTGGGCAGTCTTGATCATGCGCTCAGTGCCATATTTAATCTTCTCTTCTTTTGTACCTTTGAAAATGCCATCGGTATCTTTGCCGTAAGGTCCCAGGACGATCTGTCCTTCGGGGTGGTTGGCAAGCGCTGAAATGATCATACCGTTCTTATTGACCAGTTCTTTGATGCTTTTGGCATAGGCGCTGTCCCTAATAGCTTTTTCAATATCCAGGTGCGGGTTGTCAGTAAAAGCAGGGAGCTCCACTGCCGAATAACCCAGGCCCGATGCCATTTTCAATACTTCGTCCAATTTCAAGTCCAGGTAGGTCGCAGAAAAAATGCCAATTCTCATGTCTTATTTCCCTTTCTGAATAAAATATTGTTCGGATATTTGTGGTATTTAAACTAATAATACTATTAGTGTTGAATATTAAAGAGGGGATGTTGAAGTGTGAAACAGATCAAATACTGGAGCTAATTGAAGTTTTTATCAGGTGATGTCTCCTTTTTACCGTGTTTTCCTAGTCGATCTTACGGATTGGTGTTCTGGTAGTCGAATTTGGGTGAAGGTTTGTAACAACAGATAATTCAATCCTTGTAATCCTGTTATTACAACTTATTATAGAGAAATATGCGAAAACTGTCAACGATGAATTTAATGAGTGTTTTCTGTCCAATTACAAATCCATAACCTGATATTGGGCACCGTTAACAAATCCACGTTTGTGATAATACTGCCGCGTGCCAATAGCTGAGATAACTGCCAGTTTTCTGAACCCAGTATTTTGAGCAATGCCGACAGCGTGCTGGATCAGCCGTGAACCCAGTCCAATGTGTTGGGCTGCGCCTTTTTTGTCCACCCCGACTCCAAGCGATTGACCAAACACATGCACCTCACGAATAATTGCTGCTCCAGACAGGTCTGGAAGGTGTTCGGCAATTCCATCAGGGAAAAAGTGGGGGAGGGAGAGACGCAAATATCCGGCTATCTGGTTCGTTTCATTCACAAAGGAAAGTAAATGTTCCGTTGATGAAGCTTCACCGGGCAGTTTTGCTGGTTCATAAACAATATCTGTCAGGGTTAATGAATCATTATCCACATGGCTGCCGCGAATTTCACGGCAGCGAATACACAGGCAGCGCTTGCCGCGCCTCTCCAGCTCAATTAATGCGTCCTGGCGCAGACTGGTTCGTTTATTCCCCTCAACGACATTGTTGCTCGGGATATCACGGATGACCCGGTTTACCCGGCAATAAGGCGGAATCTTTTCTTTCACATCAGCCAGCAATTGAATTAAGGTCTCTTCAGAATACGGATGATACTCGCCACGCAAATAATACCCATAAAGTTGGCTGTTTTTCAATAACTGGGTGGGATATATCTTAATCTCATCCGGGCATAAGCCACCCTGGCCGTTATGATCACCCCATAATTTATCGAAATCTCTCACATCTCCTTCGGGGGTAGCTCCAAGCAGGTTTGGCATCCAGTGCAATACACTCTTGTAACCAGCCGCGCGGGTTCGCAGCATAGCCTGTATGGTCTGCTCTACTGTATGGCCGCGTTTATTCAATTGCAGGATACTGTCATCCAGGGATTGGGCTCCCATCTGGAGTTTTGTTGCACCCAGGGAGCGCAGCCAGGCAAGTTCTTTGTAAGTGATCTCATCCGGACGGGTTTCAAGCACAAGTCCAACGTTGCGATGGGCCGAGCTGACATTTTCATTATGTTCCTTTACAAGCAACTGATTGGTAGTCTCAAGTGGCGGCACTTCATCCACAGATTCCATTTTTTGCAGTGTTGTGTCTTTCAGGGTTGATTGATCTGCGCCAGGGAGAGACTCGATCTTACTTTGATTGAATGCCTGAAAACAACGGTAAACAAACCAGGCCTGGTAATCTTTCCTATAAGCTGTAAATGTTCCACCGAGGATCAATAATTCGATCTTGTCAATGGGGTGACCAACAGCCTGCAAAGCTTGCAAGCGGCTGTTGATCTGTGCGAAGGGATCAAAATTATTCTGAAGTGCTCGACGGGCGCCAGGCTCATCAGATAAATAACTCTTGGGTTCGCAATCTTCAGTAGGGCAAAAAATACAATTGCCAGGGCATGGGTATGGTTTGGTTAGAACTGTAACTGTGGTGACACCGGAGAGAGTCCGCATGGGTTTCATGCGAATACGCTGGAGAAATTCGGGGTCAGGATCCCATTCCCCATCTTCCACAAGCTTGCGATAGAGGTGAACCAACACATGCTTGGCTACATGGCCGCCTGCTTCAGGCAGCGGATGTTTTCTGACAGCATCGCTGACTGGCATTCCCAGGCGAATATCATCCAGAATAATGCGCGCCTGGGTAAGTTTTTCAGGTGTGTATTTACGCGCTTCCAACCAATCTTGGGACTCAACCATCAATTTTCCAATCCAAATTATCCAAAACAAGCATACTTCAACTTCGTATATAATCAATGCACAATTTAACAACGGGTTTGTAAATGGATAAAAAAACAGCACAAAAACTCATAGATCTCAACCATCAATTTTACCAAAGGTTTTCGACTTCCTTTTCCAGCACGCGATTCTCTGTACAACCGGGAGTGAAATTAACTACTGCCAAATACATTATTAACGCAGAAGGGTCAGTCAGCCATTCTATTTTGGATATTGGCTGCGGAAATGGGGAATTTGCCAGATACCTGGGAAAGCAAGGTTATGAGGGAGAATACACCGGCTTGGATAGTTCATCAGGTTTGCTCGGATATAGCAGCAAAGTCCCGAAACCTGTCCAATTTTCGCCGATATTTCAGAATAGAGACATCACATCCAGTGACTGGGATGCAAATTTTGGTTCAGCCAGCTTTGATCGCATCGTCTCTTTTGCTGTGATGCACCACATACCGAGTCTTCATTTGCGAAATTCTTTGTTTGCATCCATCCGAAGGCTGCTCCTACCGAATAGTTTTTTTATCCTTTCAAACTGGCAGTTCATGAATAGCAAAAAGTTGGCGGAACGTGTTGTCCCCTGGGAGGAGGTCGGCATTGCGAGCACACAGGTGGATGAAGGCGATACATTACTGGATTGGCGCGCAGAGGAAGGAAAAACCGGTTACCGGTATGTTCATCACTATTCAGAAGATGAACTGGCCGGGTATGCAAAAGATGCTGATTTTAAGATAATCGAAACCTTTTACAGTGATGGACGCGAAGGAAACCTGGCACTTTACCAGGTGTGGCAACCGTTCTAGTATCAATTATTGGGGGAATGTTTGAATGAATTCTAGTATTCTCTAGTGAAACTTAAAAATACTTTCAAAACCCGCAGGTTGTCCTCAAAATCTGTATCTTTATGATTGGTTAATTCGAGGTCGATCGAAGGTATTCCCTGCCATGCAGTCCAATCGACCAAAGTACCGGTGTAGATACAGCCGGTATAAAGAGGCGGGTAAGGATAATCTGTGACAGCAGCAACCTGTTCAGCTAACAACACTGAGTTGGGATCAGGCGGAATCCCGCCTGCAAAGATCCCCAGGGCTGCGCTATGATAACTGATCAAAGCGTCCATTGGAGTGGTTAAAAGGAAGTTGATCAGTGCCTGGGTTTCCGGCTCAGAATTCGGGTATGGACCAGCAGATGTCTGGCGGTAATCCCAACAGCCATCCCTGTCCCATGTTGATTGCCACTCCGCGTCCCAGTTGCGGTTCAAGTCCACCCCATTGGCGTTTACCCGTCCATCCGGTCCCAACACCCTGGCAAGTCCATCCGGGTTGAGAGAGCGTAAAATATACAAAGATACTTCGGGAGGGATCATTTCCGGTTTCATCTGAAAATGTTCGATCATCTGATCCGCCAGGGCGGTGGTGTTCCACTCATTACCGCCGTGAATTCCGGCAACGATCATGCGGTTGGAAGGACCTGTACCAAAGCGGAACACTTCCAACGGACGACCTTCCACCGAAGTCCCAATAATTGCAGGCTTCCCGCTAATTTCGAATGGCGGAATCGTTGAAGTGACCTCAAAAGTTGCATATGGTGTAAAGCTGGGAAAAGGAGTTCTTGTCGGGGCAGTTGTTGAAGTAGGATTGACAGGTGAATTGGTTGGAGAGGGGTAAGGCGTCCAAGTTGCAGGGAAGGAAGGCAAAGCCAGCGGTGTGAAAAGGGTCGGATCCAAAGTTGCCGAGATAGGGTAAGGGTTTCTGCTTATGCTATTGATAGTGAACCCAAGACCGCTCAGTACTGCGATGGTTGTTACAACCAGAATGACCAGCAAATTCATCTGACGCTTTGAGAATCCGCCGAGTTCTGACTGTTTTTTATTGTTTTGTTCAGTTTTATTTGGATCAAACACCTGTTATTCCTGTACCCGGGATAATTACGAAGGTAATTGCAATTATAGTACCAACGTAATCAGCGTTTGCATTAGAATAACTTATAAACCCAAGAAATACACAGGTTAATTTGTCAAATTCCCATTAAGCAAACCATAACCAAAAAATAATGCAAGCACGAAATAGAAAAGAATGACGACGATGATCGTCCCAATATTTAAAATCAACGCAACGATAGCTGTTCCACGTTTTTCAGATTTCAATCCCATCCAGGCCAGGAAAATGCCTATGGCATTGATTGGAAGAGTGCAACCCGCCAGCATAAATCCAACCGGGATTCCGACAACACCAAGAACTAGGCCAATCGTGGCCATGTTGGATTTACTTAATTGTGCCGGTGCTGCAACAGGCTTACCAGTAAGAATTTCTGGAGCTGGTGAAACAGGCTCGATAGTGTCTGGAACGATCGGCGGTTCTGTTGGTATCACTGATTCAAAATACGGCGATGGCGGTGGGATGGGAGAAGTTGAAATTTGAAGACCGCCGCATTTCGGGCATTTTTCAGCATCCGATGGGATCAATGATGTGCAGAATTGACAAGATTTATTCATAACGCTCCTTGTTTGTCTCCATTATATATGAATAATTAAAGGCTAAATCATCTGCAAGCTGATTGTTTTATACTATTTGAAACTAGGTTGACAAAGGGGACAAAAATGGGTTCCACGCTGCCCAACAACGATCCTCTGAATGCCGGTGCCGCAGACCAAACATGGCTTACCGGTTTTGCCATAAACCCTGAAATTATTCTGATATTCGCCACCGCGGTACACCCAATCGATGCTTGAGCCGTTTCTCTCAATGCCATCCAGCAATACATGTCGGACAGCATCCAGCAAACGTGCAGCGGCGTCAAACTCAAGGTTACAAGCAATTGCCGAGGGATGGATTCCAGCCAGGTGCAACGCTTCATCGGTGTAGATGTTGCCCAGTCCGGCTATGAAGGTCTGGTCCAGTAAAAGCGGTTTTAGGATACGATTCTTGTGTTTCAACAGACCAAAAAAATGTTCATACGTGAGAGATGAGTCAAATGGCTCTGGTCCCAGCTTCGAGAGTATTTCATCCGGGTTCTCTATAAACCAAATTCGGCCAAACTTGCGTGGATCATTAAACAACAAACGACCGCCTTCAAGGAACTCCAAAGCAAATCGGACATGTTTGAAATTCCCGGGAGTTGTATCCGAGCATGTTATCAGATCTCCTGACATGCGTAAATGTATCAGGATGAAATGGCGGGTAAGTGAAATAATGAGATACTTTGCCCGGCGCCCAATCGCTTTCACCACCTGCCCGGGAAGCATCGTTGACAATTCATCTGGAGTTGTATTTGCCAGGGTTTTATTCCAACCGAGCGTGAAACCGGATATTGTAAGACCTGGTAATGCAAAACAACCTGCGGTTCCCTCCCGCAGGTTGCGTGCAATCGTTTCAACTTCTGGTAATTCAGGCATATTTTATTTATTCGTTGAACATCTCGCCGACACTTCGTCCTTCGTGTGCCCGGCAGATCACTTCCCCCAACAAAGGAGCAATTGAAAGAACCCTCAGCCGATTGCCGAAAAATTTCGACTTTTCCTCTGGAATTGGGATCGTATCGGTTGTAATAAATTCCTTTACCGGTAAAGCTGATAATCTTTCTGCTGCGTTCGCATTTAAACCGGCGTGAATAAATACTATATAAATATTTCGAGCGCCATGTTCCGCAGCGATATTAACTGCCTGCACCATCGATCCGCCCGTATCAATTTCATCATCCACAATGATCACATCACGCCCTTGCACATCTCCAATGATGGTCATCGCTTTTGATTTTGCGTCATTTCCACTGCGGCGTTTTTCGATGAAGGCCATCGGTGCATCAAGGTTGACTGCAAAATCACGCGCTTTTTTGGCAAAACCCAAATCTGCGGTCAATACGACTGGATTTTCAAATTCACTTCTTTTTTCCTTCAGGTAACCGACCAAAATGTGGAATGCTGATAAAACATCGCCAGGGATTGAGAAAAATCCCTGGATTTGACCGGCGTGCAGGTCCAGGGTGATATACCGATCCGCACCGGCGATCTCGATCATATCTGCCACCAGCCGGGCTGTAATGGGGATGCGCGGTTGATCTTTTTTATCGGACCTTGCATAGCAAAGATAAGGTACAACGGCCGTAATCCGTGCTGCTGAATCCAGCCGCAGGGTCTGGATCAAAATCAACATTTCCATTAAATTGCGATGTGTGGGAGCTGAAGTGGTTTGGAGCACATAACAATCCTGTCCACGTACAGAGGAATGCAGTTTAACAAATAAATTGTCGTTTGGAAAATTGATGATATCCCGGCCACAAAGGTCCTTATCCAGATAGGATGCCACAGCCTGCGATAATTCGGGGCAGGAAGTTCCAGCATACAGCTTGATTTCACCATACATACCTACATCATGACGGGCATCTCTCATTAATCTGCTCCTTCGGGTAACGGTAAGAATTATTCAAGTAATACTATTGTAATATGAAACCAAATCTTAATACTATATGATGAATTTCATAAAATCCTTTTAGAATGTTATTGATTATGACATAACATTATGCATGGATTCAAAAACAACCAGATTGCACTGGTTGTTGAAATCATTAATTTATGAAGTGATCATACCCCATGTGCCCAGTCAATTTTCCATTCGGTACGCAGTACGCTCATCATATTGACATTGATGTATTTCCCGTGCCTAAAGTCGCCGTCTCTAAATGTGCCTTCCTTAACAAATCCTGCTTTTAAATAGCAACGAATGGCATTTTCATTTGTTTCGAGAACCCGCAGCCAAATGCGGTGAAGGTTTAAAGATTCAAAACCATACTTTAGAATCAGCAGAATCGCCTCGGTGCCAATGCCTTTGCTCCAGTAATCCTTGTTACCAATAAAAATTCCTACTTCGGCGTTGGCGCTCAACCAATCGAATTGATGGAAACCAATGTTGCCTACCATCTGCCAGGTTTTGCCATCTTTAACTTCAATGACCATTGGATGCTCTTCCGTGGGGCGTTTCATCATGGTTTCGAACCAGACCGATTCGTCTTCCAAGCCCAATGGATGTCGAATTGTCAATCCCCTGATCACATCCGGGTCATTCAGCCATTCCACCCATTTGGGAATGTCATTTTTTTCGGGCGCTCTAAATCGAATATTCTTGCCATAGATCATAGTAAAAACTCCTGATCAATACTTAATTACGGGCATTGAGATTACGGGCTTAAGCGATTTGGTCCACGGAATAGATAGGTAGCTTCGCGAACATTATTTAATCCCAGCATTACCATTAACAAACGATTGAAACCCATGCCAAATCCACCATGCGGCGGGCAGCCATAACGGAAGAAATCCAGATAGAACTGAATCGGTTCCGGGGTAAGGCCTTTCTCCTTCGCCTGTGTCAATAATACATCAATGCGGTGCTCACGCTGCGCACCGGTGGTGATCTCCAACCCGGACCCCAGCAAATCAAAGCTCATGGTCAATTGAGGATTATCGGCGTGGCGCATGTGATAGAACGGACGCACTGCGATTGGCCAATCTGTAATGAAGACATAATCATTTCCATATTTTTCTTTTACATACTTACCCAGCAGACGCTCTCCACCCGGATCGATATCACCTTTGCGTTCCGGAGGCAGCGCATAATCCTGCGCTTTCAAGATGGCATAGGCTTCGCTCATGCTCAAGCGGGGAAATGGAGTTGCAGGTACTTCGATCTCGAGACCAAGGCGTTCCTTGATCTCTTCGCCATGCTCATTTTTGACACGTTGGTATATATATGCCAGCCATTCTTCGTGAAATTTCATCACATCTTCGTGGCTGTCGATCCAGCTAATTTCCACATCGACACCGGTAAATTCAGTCATATGGCGTGATGTAAAGCTGGGGTCCGCCCTGAAAACGGGGCCGATCTCAAATACCTTATCGTATCCGGCAGACATGGCCATTTGCTTGTAAAATTGAGGAGACTGGGAAAGGTAAGCTTTGCGGTCAAAATATAGCACCTCAAAAAGTTCAGCTCCGCTTTCGCTGGGGGAACCCATGATCTTGGGCGAGTGCATTTCACGAAAACCCTCCCTGATCCAGTATTCGCGCATGGCCATTTCCGCAGTAGTCTGGACTTTAAATATGAGTGCAACCTCAGGGCGGCGGATATCCAAGTAGCGCCAGTCCAGGCGGTAATCCATATCCGGCATCGTTTCAGCGAACGGATCCAGCGGCAATGGTGATTCGGCAAAATTTTCCACCTTGATCCCCTGTAGCTGCATTTCCAATCCGCCAAGTTTGACGATCGGGTTGTCGATCACCAGGCCGGTAATTTCGATGGCGCTCTCAGTGGTTAATGCTGAAATCCTGGCAGCCAACTCTTCATTGGCAGCTTTTTCGAAAACCACCTGCACTGCGCCGGTGTGATCTCTCACAACGAGGAATTGCATTTTCTTCTGGTCGCGAAGCTTTTGCAGCCAGCCTTTAATCTTTACTTCTTTGGCAACCTGACCGCGCAGATCTTTGATGAGGGTTCTTTCCATTTTCTACTCCAAACTTTAAACATCTAAAAGGCAGGGATAAATCCCTGTTGATTGTGATTAAGATTTTCGTAATTATACGTCATTACACGGCAGAAGGAATGAATTGTCACATCATAAAAATAGGAGAGAAAGCTTACTTGTAATCAAGTAGCTCATTTACCGCCTGATAAGGTGAGAGCTTCCGTTCGAGTACCTGGTCAATCTTTCGATTCAAGGATTCTTCTGTATTCTCAAGCATCCAATGATCAAATAAACTTGAGGTGAGCAAACTGACCATATCTGCCCGGATGCGCTGCCGCTCTTTCTTATCCCAATACCCATTTTGCCTTAACCACTTTCGATGCCTGGATATTTCTTCGATGACGCCTGAGATTCCGGTATTTTCTGTGGCAACAGTTCGAAATACAGCTGGCAGCCATTCATCCGCATGCTCTAAATCAGCTACGATCTCATTTGTTGCGTTATTTGCAATGTGGTGACCGTCGTTAATTCTTATTCTATCCTGCTTAATTTCAAGCATCATTTTTAGAACACGTTCTGTTGCCTCAACACCCGGATGGTCTGCTTTGTTGACAACCAGGATATCGGCGATCTCGAGAATGCCGGCTTTGATCGCCTGGATGTCGTCTCCAAGACCGGGGGCTTCCACAACGATCGTTGTGTGGGCCAGACGAACAATATCCACCTCGCTCTGGCCAGCGCCAACTGTTTCAATAAATACCACCTCGTAACCGGCACAATCAAAAAGCAGAGATAACGAAGTGGTCTGCCGGGACAAGCCCCCCAGCGCACCGCGGGTTGCCATGGACCGAATAAAGACATTCTCATCACCAGCCAGGTCGCGCATTCGCACCCGGTCTCCCAAAACAGCGCCACCGCTGAAGGGGCTGGTCGGGTCAACTGCGATGACGGCCACCCTTGCATCCGGATGAAGGTCACGATACATTCGTGCCAGTTGATTCACGAGCGATGACTTGCCTGTTCCCGGGGAACCTGTGATTCCTACAAGATGCGCCCGGCCGCTGTTGGAAAACAACAGGGAAAGGACCTGCTCACCTGTTGGCGTTCCATTTTCAATCTCGGTGCAGGCACGCGATAAGGCAAGACGGTCACCAGCCAGGATGCTACCGGCCAGCGTTTGAGGATCCAATTTTATGCGCATGATCAATCAGGCAGGTTGCTGCTCGACTACTTTCTTGATAGTTTCTGCGACTACCTGGGTTGATGTTCCCGGGCCATAAACCGCGGCTACACCCAGTTCCATTAACAAAGGGATATCTTCTTCGGGGATGATACCACCAAGGAAGAGGGCGACATGTTTCTGACCCTGTTTGTTCAATAGACCCAACACGCGGGGTACCAAAGCCATGTGAGCGCCGGAGAGAATGGACAATCCAACTGCATCCACATCTTCCTGTAGTGCGGCTTCGGCGATCATTTCCGGTGTCTGCCGCAAGCCAGTATAGATTACTTCCATACCGGCGTCACGCAGCGCCCTTGCTATCACTTTCGCACCGCGGTCATGTCCATCCAAGCCTGGCTTTGCAATTAATACACGGATTTTCCCATCGCTCATTGCTGTCTCCATTTATATGAATTTATTCTTAATTATACTCTGCAAGCAGTTCAATCCAACAAGAAATCAGACCCTTTATTTCAATTTATTATTTCCAGCAGAATTATGCTTGCTCCCGAACTCGCTGTAGGAGACGTGGATATTCAAGAATGCTAGATCGTTGGATTGAGGCCTCTATCCTCCTAATAATAACCAAAAAATCGTGCAGGTATTTTCATCGTGCTATAATTCGAAAATTCTATTCAAAGTGGGAGTTCCATCATGCCAGCGTTGCCCTTAAACCAATCACCTATCATCCTCGGCGGCCTGGCTGCATTGATCTCGGCCTTACTCTGGGCGATCTCTGCAATCATCTTCAGCAATCTGGGCAAAAACATCCCGCCAGCAGAACTGAACCTGGTAAAAGGCAGTTTTGCGGTCACCTTGATGATCATTACCACCCTGCTGTTGCGCGAAAAACTTCCGGAGATGCCATTTATTGCCCTATCCCTTTTATTTGTCAGCGGTGCGGTTGGAATCGGAATTGGCGATACGGCGTATTTTGAATCTTTGAATCACATGGGGTCACGTTTGGCATTGCTCCTGGCAATGCTCGCACCTCCGATGACCGGCGCCATCGCCTGGATATTCCTGGGAGAGACCATCAAGTGGACCGGATGGCTGGGTATCACTATCACCATGGCCGGCATCATCTGGGTCATTTCTGAGGAACAATCTGGTGAAAACCAGGTTAAGATCAACTATAAACAGGGGATTAAGTTTGCAGTAATCTCAGCCTTGGCACAGGCGATTGGCGCGGTCATTACCCGTTACGCCATGACTTCTGCCGATGTCACTGTTTCTGCACTGCAGATCTCCATCATCCGACTATTGGCGGGGATTGTCTACCTCATCATCTTTATCAAGCTTACAAGGCGTTCTCCATTTTTGTGGCTGCATAAAAAGCAATCCGGACAATCCGTTCCGCGCTGGAAATTACTGCGAATGATCGCCCTGGTCGGACTACTGGGGACATATTCAGCGATCTGGCTGCAGAGTATCTCCATCCAATTCGCGCCGGTTGCCATCGCCCAGACATTGCTCTCGACCAGCCCATTGTTTATTCTGCCAATCATTGCCCTCCAGGGTGAAAAGCTGAGCCTTCGTGCAGTCGGCGGAGTGATCGTTTCTCTGGTTGGTATCATTTTGCTTTTTGGTCAATAGCACCTCGCTTTGACAGGTACGGGATTGGCGCCTAAAATGTTATTTATATGAAGACGTATAAGGCAGTAATTCACCGGTCTGCGAAACGGTTCGGTCTCCATATGATCACATTGAAGGTAGATCAAAACCTAGCCTGGCAGCCCGGGCAATTTCTGGCTGCCTCGGCCGAAGAAGACCCGATCAATCAACTCCCCCAATCCCTATTCATAGAACAAATTATGGATGGGGAAATTCTTACATGCAGCCCTGCTCCACTAAACTGGCAGCCTGGACTGACCATCAATTTTCGCGGACCACTGGGGCGGGGTTTTCAGCTTTCCATGGCGAACCGGCGTTACTTATTAGTGGGTTTTGATTCGCATCCCGGCCGCCTGATGCCATTGATAAAAACTGGTAATGACTCCGGTGCTGATGTTGTTTTGGCTGGAGATTTCGTACCGAGTGCTGCTGTCACCAGAGCGCTGCCAACCCAGGTGGAACTGGCACCAACAGACCAATTGGATGTCCTCCTGCAGTGGGCTGATTTCATCGCGATCGATGTACCATTAGACAAAATTCGCTTCCTCGGTAACCTGCTCCAATGCGGTAGCAAAGACATGACCAGGATGGATGCCCAGGTGCTGGTGTATTCCAACATGCCCTGCGCGGGTATTGCAGAGTGTGGTATTTGTGCAGTTAGGACAAAAAACGGGTTTAAGTTAGGGTGTGTGGATGGTCCGGTCTTTTCTCTAAAAGATCTTAAATTTGACTAAAGCCATTCACAACCTGTTCATAGAACAATTGCACTTCCAGCATCACTTTGGCTCGATCAGCTTTTTCAAAGATAAGACGGGAATTGATCTGCCTTGCTCGTTCGTACAATTCCTGATCCTCGAGGGCGCGTAAGATACCAGCTGCAATGGATTTTGGATCATCAGAGTTAACAAGCAAGCCATTTTCGCCATCCACGATCCACTCCCGCAGCGGTTCGATATCTCCCACCACCGGTAAACATCCAAGCGCCATGCTTTCGAGCACCGAATTTGGTGTGCCATCATGGATCGCTGGCGAGACCACCACCCTGGACCTCAAGCTGAATTCCCAAAGTTGATCCTGCGGCATCCCTGGCAGCAATTGTACATTTGCACCCAGGTTCAGTTTGCTGAGCCACTTTTCGGCGTCCGGTTCACCCTGCATCGCTGCACAGTAAATGGGAATTTCTGAACGCTTTTCGAGCACAATCAGCAATGATTGAAAGAATTCGTCATTGCGGACATATACCGGGCGAATACCACGCGGATTGATCACAGCACTTTCCCTTTTCACGCCAGATGATAGCTTTTTACTGATGCATTCCATGTTCAGGCCGCCAGAACCGGGAGCAAACATGCGCGGAGCTGATGGCGATAACCCCCATATCACTGCCAATCGCAGGTCGCGCTGGCAATCTGCCATGAAGCCATTCGCCCTTATTAATGCCCTGTGGGTGGAATTTTTCATTAGCGGAGATTTATCTGCGTGCAGGGTGAAATCGTTTCCCCATGAGGATATGATCAAAGGATACGCGGAAGGTGTATATGAAGCCAACATCCCTTCGTAAGGGATCCTGAGGGCATGTATCAGGTGCGGGTTGATCTCAGATACCAATTTTCTGAATTTGATCGCGGTAAAAGGCAGGCTGAGCGGGCCAAGGATATAACGTGCGGACAGGAAAGCTTTTCTGAAGCGGGAAATGAGTTTTCCGATATTTGATTTTCTGCTGGGACGTAAAGTTTCTTGCGTTGTTTCCTGGTTTAATTGAGGTTTTCTACCTACACCGCTGAATGCCAGCGGAAGGAAGGTTACGCTTTTCACCCCCTCGATTTCTCCGCAGGGATATGTGGAAATAAGATGAATTTCATGATCGTATGGCTGTAGTCCCTTGATCCAACTTCGGGTCGTCGCTGACCTGCCATCCGCGAGGAAAAGGATCTTCATTTCAGTCTCACCGTGTTGGCCGCGTGAATGAAAACCTCAACCATTTTCTCAATATTCACTTCGTCTCGAACAATGCGATAGGAATCCATCCCTTTTGCCCGAAGGTTTTGGGGATCAGAGAGGGCATCCTTTAGCGCCCGGGCCAACTCTTCCAGGCTGCCCGGGGTAACAATCCAGCCGTTGGATGGTCTTACAAGCTGACTTTGCGTGCCATCCCCTTCGGCTACGATCACCGGGAGACCAAAAGACATGGCCTGTTGAACGGCAAGTCCGCCGGTCCCTGGCAGGACGAACAGGTCTGCGCTTTGAAAGATGTTTTCCAATTGTTCCCCGGTTTTTGTTCCCGTGAACGCTACGTGCTGGTAAGAAATTGCCGCCGCTTTTTCGACAAGTGAACGATCCGGCCCGTCACCGACGATCGTGACCATGGGCTGCAAATCCTGCGGAAGTTGGGCGCAGGCCTGAAAAAGCAAGTCCAGGCGTTTGCGGGATTGAATACGACCGACAAATAAAACTTGCGGACGCACCTCCCAACGATCCGGCTTCTTTTCAGGTGGTTTGACTGGCCGAAACGCTGCCGAATTCGGGGCGATGAAAATATGTTGAGGTGAGATACCACAGGAAGCATATTCCTCTGCACCATTTTGACTGTAAGCAATCACGGCATCCAAGGAGGAGAGGAACCTCTTACGAGACCCGGCTTGCAAACCGGCAAACTTGCCTTTCATGGGCGGCGCACCCAGACCCCAGCCTATGACGGGCTTGTTCCGGGAATGCATCCAGCGAATGGCATTGGGAGTGGATGGATATCTTGGATTGGCTTCGACGATCAACACATCCGGCTGAAAACCCTGCAACCAGCTCCGGAACCCGGGTTGGATGCACATATACAGGGAGCTTCTCAGCAAATGGATATTTTGAGCATAAACCCACCGGCCACATTCCAGTTTGCCAGCCACCTCGATTGCCTCATCCTGACGGGGCAGACCAGCGAACAATTCCAGTCCATCGGCGCACTTTTCTGTCAGCGCTGAAAAAAAAGGAGCCCGGTAAAAGGGCAGCACCCGTTGTTGGATTCCAAGTCTTCCAGCGAAGTTATCTTTCATATCATCCTGCCAGGACATCCAGATATTTTCTGGTCATGCGGTCCAGTCCGAACATTCTTTCCGCGCGGAGCCTGGCTTTCTTTCCCATTTCGGGAAGAGCATCCAGGTTGTCAGAAAGATGGGCCGCCAATCGTTCCGGTTCTGCGTCATCCAGGTTCCAGATGTCACCTCCATAAGGAGCGATGATGCCGGAGGTTTTTGAAACAAGCTCCCGGATGGCACCGCTATCAAAAGCGGCAACCGGTAACCCGCTGGCCAAAGCTTCGATCACAGAATTCGGGCAGGGTGGATTCAATTCCGCCGAGAAGAAGGCATCCGCCTGGCGTAATTGCACCGCGATTTGCTCACGGGAGATTACTCCGCTCCAGATGATCTCGATCTTCACGCCCTCCGAAAGTTTTTTGCGAATATCCAGCGGCACTTCACCTGCAACAAATAGCTGAACTTTCTTTTGGCTTTTGGTCGTAAATGCATTTAATCCCTGGATCACATTCTTTAATCCAAGCTCCAACCCGTTTTTAATGTGCCCCTCAACAACGATGGCATTCAGGAATTGTGAATTTGTATTCCTGGTTTTAGCCGGAGCGTACCTGATCAGGTCAACACCGTTATATATCACAGCATCCGGAATGGACAATTCGCCATAAACTCGATTCCACCAATCCCTTGAAAACTTGCTCTGATAGATGATCCTGTCGGCATACTTCGCGCGAATTTCCCTTAAGATCCAATTATTGACCTCTGATTTAAAATAATGGCGAAGGCCTGTAAACGTTTTGCGATGCACCCAATTCATCCCATCCAGGCGCTGTACGATCGGGATCCCTCTTTTCTTAATATTGGAAAGCACGCCTAAATGGCGGGTACCGGCAATCACCAGTAGCGCCGAGAGATCAGTCCTGGCGAGGTCGTAAGTAACCTCAACTCCCAATTTCGTCAGGCCGATTTCCAGCTTTTCGTTGAAGGAAGCCGGACCTCCCACCCCGCGAACATTAGGTATGATGCCGATTATCGTATTCGAGTGATCTTTCATTATGATGGGATTTGGTTACCGTAATCCAGCAAGGCCTGGACAATTTTAGCTGCAGCGTGACCGTCGCCAAATGGATTGACCGATCGGGCCATTTTTTGATATTCGCCGTCATCATCCAGAAGCGTTTTGACGGTATTGACGATTTTGGTATGTATCTGTACCAACCAGTTTAAGAACGCCAGTTTCCACTCCTTCGGGACGTTCTGTTACATCACGCAGCACCAGGGTGGGGATGCCAAAACCTGGCGCCTCTTCCTGGATGCCACCCGAATCGGTTAGCACCAGTTTTGCATTACGCATCAGATGCACCAGAGGCAAATAATCCTGAGGAGGCAGAAGGGTGACATACTCATTCCGGCTTAACATTTTGTACACCGGTTCCTTCACGCTCGGGTTCAAGTGAACCGGATATACAAATCGTACACTTCCACGGTATTCATCAGCAAGCTGTTCGATCGCAGTGCAGATCTGTTCCAACGGCTGACCAAAGTTCTCCCGGCGGTGGGCGGTTACAAGTACAAGGTGGTTGGATCCATTTGTGCCTACCTCAAGCTTCTTTAGCAAATTGGAAATTTCTTCAGGCACAGGCTGGGAAGAAATCCAACGCACAGCATCAATGACCGGGTTACCGGTAACGGCAATTTTATATTCCGGAACACCTTCATTCATCAGATTCGTTTTATTCAACAATGTTGGGGCAAAGTGTAGATCGGCGACAGTGCCAGCCACTTTGCGATTGATCTCTTCAGGAAAGGGCTGCCATTTATCGAAGGTTCGCAAACCGGCTTCGACGTGGCCGACTTTGATCTGGCGGTAGAATGCATTCAAGGAGGCTGCCATCACAGTGGTCGTGTCGCCCTGCACAAAAACCCAATCTGGATTAATTTCTTTTAACAGCGGATCAAGCTTTGTAAATACAGCCGCGGTCAGTTCAGCCAATGTCTGGTTGGGGCGCATGAGATTCAGGTCAAATTCAGGTTTTATGCCAAAAACCTGGAGGACTTGATCCAGCATTTCGCGGTGCTGTGCAGTAACACAGATCAACAACTCGATCTGCGGCGTGGATTGCAATTCCCGGATAACCGGAGCGAGCTTCACCGCCTCGGGCCTGGTGCCTAATACTGTGAGAACCTTGATCCTGCTATTTTTCATCATCCTTCTCAATCAGGTTTGTTTGACCCAAGCCTGTACACTTTTAGCCCTTTTACTACCCATTCCGGACCCGCGGTTACATTTACTGTATCGAATATCGTATGCAACGCTGAATATTGTTTGAGTTTCTGAACGGTAATTGACCGAATTTCGCGGTGTCTGACCAGCACAAGCGCAACCTCTGCTCCATCCAAAGCTTGATGCAGGTCGCTAGAGGGCGTTACCCCATCAATATGATCCCGCATGGTGAAAGGATCATATGTTTTCACCACAGCACCTCTTTCGGTAAGACACTTAACCACTTCAATGGCAGGGCTTTCCCGGAAGTCGTCCACATCCGCTTTATAAGTTAATCCAAGAGCACATATTAGTTTGCCGGAGAGATTTCCCAGCTTGCTCTCCATCCAATCCACAACAAATTCAGGCTGTGAATCATTTACCATGCGGGCGGTGTGGATGAGGGGAGTGATATCCGGGGCTGATTCAACAAAGAACCAGGGGTCCACACTGATGCAATGGCCGCCCACACCCGGCCCGGGGTTCAATATCTTTACCCGTGGATGCCGATTGGCCAGACTGATCGCTTCCCACACATCTATTCCGAAGCGGTCTGCCAGCCTGGAAAATTCGTTGGCTATGGCAATGCTGATATCCCGTGAGGTATTTTCCATTAATTTCACCATCTCTGCGGTGGTGGAATCAGTGAGAACGATCTCACCCGTTACAAACAATGCATACAGGTCTCTGCCCGCCTCGGCTGAAGCGCTGTTCACGCCTCCCACCACCCTGGCATTCTCAATCAATTCCCGCAAGATCTGTCCAGGAAGGACCCTTTCTGGAGAGTATGCCAGGAAGAAATCAATGCCTGCTTTCAGGCCGGACCTTTCGAGGATGGGTGCAACCAGATCAAGCGTGGTGCGTGGTGGAGATGTTGATTCCAGGATGACCAGATTTCCCGGTTTCAGGTGCGGAGCAATGGATTCGGCTGCTGCAAGGACATAGGACATGTCTGCAAGTTTTTCGCCTTTAAAGGGCGTGGGAACCGCGATAATATAAGCATTCGCCTGAGTAACAGTTTGTGAAAAAGTAAGGAAACCGGTTTTGATCGCTTCCTGCACCAGTGGGCGCAACCCTGGTTCAATAATATGCAATTCTCCCTGCTGAAGGGTGTTAATCACCTGTGGATTGACATCCACGCCTGTGACATGGATCTTTTTTGAAGCAAATGTGCTGGCGGTTGGAAGGCCGATGTATCCCATCCCCAGTACACAGATTTTTGAGTATTCCATAAATTCTCCCTGGAATCTGGATATATTGCTGTTATTTTATCTCATTCTAAAAAAACCGTGTCAAACCGCAATTTTACTGACAGCCATCAGGATACCCGTTGTGAGTTTAAGTGCTATGAAAATCAATGTTGATACTTTGCTTCAAACCCATTTCGTACTATTATAGAGTCCTGTAAACGATTATTTTTTGTCATCACGCGGAAGGTTGGCAGGTGTCGGGAGATCTTTACAAAGTAAGCTACGGAACAATAAAAAACCTGGCGGCAGAGAAACTTTATAGCGCGACTACCATTGACCTCACGAGACCCAACCAGATTTACGCCATCATTAACCGGAGGTGTACATCCAAATGCATCCTGTGCGATAGTTGGCGTGAGAAAGACCCGCCTGAACTGGATGCAGCTACCTGGAACAGGTTTTTAACTGCGGTTCAGAAATTTAACCCCTATTTCACCATTAATTTTACCGGTGGCGAGCCGTTATTCAAAAAGGACTTCCTGGAGATCATGCAATATTGCAGCGACCAGGGCATCATGGCGGGATTCACAACAAACGGTTCTATGTTGACAAAAGCCATTGTTGACCGGTTAATGATGATGGAACTTTTCAACATCCACATCTCTATAGATAGTATGAGGGAATCCGTCCACGATAAATTCAGAGGCGTGCCGGGTATACTTAAAAAGGTAAAGCTCAATCTGGCTTACCTTTTGGAGCAGAAAGCAGCGCTCAAGAATAAAACCCCCATCATGATCAAAGCCAATGTCTTCAAGGAAAACCTGGATGACCTGGAAGGCGTCGTGGAGTTTTGCGCCGAGAACAAAATGGCTGGTGTGATCTTCCAGCCGATTCTCAAGTGGAACAAGGCCTGCGAAGAGATGTACCGCGTGGATATGACGCAATTACGTCGCACTATCGACCGCATGGTTGAAATGATCCGGCAAGATTACCCGATCCTGCATACGGAATCCCAGGTGCGTGCCTGGGAAGCCCACTTTAATGACCCGGTACAGGAAAGGAACGGGGTCTGCCCGGTGGTACTTCGCGATCTGACCATCCAGCCGGACGGCAGCATAATGCTGTGCGACCTGGTGGAGTCCACGATCGGCAACATTCAAACGGATGAGATCAGTGAGATTTGGTTTTCCGCGCGGACCAGGGAGCTGCGCAAAGGGTTGATCCACTGCACGGGCTATTGCACATCATCAGGAGCAGTGCGCAGAAATTTGAAGGATTACTTGAAATTATTTAATTCGTTGAGTAGATCGAGTTAATGCCACACGCACAAATTCAGCGCCCGGGGACCATCCATAAATCAATGCTTGGTTATCACCTGAATTTCATCACCTAAACTTATTATGCCAGGTAGTTCTACAGTTGCGACGATCCCACGCAAGTGCATGGCCGCTTTGGGAAACAGGCTGGTTAATTCCGGCCGATCGTAAGCCTGCGCGATGAGTTTGGCCGGCCCGGGACAGGGATTGTTCTCGCGTAGATTCGAAAGCACAGCTCCGCTGCTGAAAACCAGCCTCGTCTTCCACGCCAGCAGCGATAGGTTGGGAATGCCAGAAATCATTATGTTAGCACCCAGCCATTCTGGTTTGATCTCAGAAATTTTCATTATCGCGGCGACCTCTGCCAGTTCTTCCAGCGAAACAAGCGAAACCTGGCGGTCATTGCGGATCTGCATTCCGCGTGGATACCATGGCGTGCGGGAGTCGGCTGCCCGAGTGTAACCGGCATGAATATCCCCAGCGACTCCTTCGAATGTGAGGGTGATGGAATCATGGCGGGTTGTTGCAAGGGTTTCGGGGTCAGAACCGACCAGGGTGCTTTTTACGAATGCGGGCATAGCGTAACCTCGTTTTTAAATTAATATATTCGTGATTTCCATTGTATCGTATTGAGGCTTTGAATATATTTACTAACCTTAAACAAAAGGGGAAAGAAGAATAATGTTCGAGCGAGGTCAACATAACTATACCAAAGTTCATGTAGAATAGAATTGTATGAATATTTCCCTATAACGGCTGGCGGAAAACAAATTGGCAGCACATTTATTTAATAAATACAAAAATATTCTTGCCGGGTTGTGCATTATCTGCCTGACCATCCTGTGCATCATATTCCTGCCGGAAGGGGTAGATTGGGTTAATACATATAGACCTGCCTCCATTGCGCTATTAAATGGGCAATCTCCTTATACTGTGGACATATACTTTGCACCACCGTGGGCATTGATACCTTTATTGCCATTTGCTTTGCTTCCAGAACAAATTGGCAGAGGTGCAATTTTCGTCGTTGGACTCATCGCATTCTCTTACACTACAATCAAGTTGGGGGGAAATAAGATTGCTTTAATCTCCATTTTATTATCTCCTCCGGTAATACATTGTCTTTATAATTCGAACATTGAATGGCTGCCAATTCTAGGATTCATTCTTCCGCCTCAAATTGGTTTGTTTTTTGTTTCGATAAAACCTCAAATAGGAATTGGAATTACGATATTTTGGTTCTTTGCGTCATTCAATAAGGGTGGGTTTCGGGAGGTATTCAGGGTATTTGCACCGTTTTCCATTGTGCTGGTCCTCTCATTTCTTGTCTTTGGTTTCTGGCCGCTACGTTTCAGGGAAACGATTTCACTCACGAATGAATATAATTCCAGCATTTGGCCGTTAGGGATTCCAATTGGAATTTTGTTGTTGGCTAAAGCATTCCTATCGAAAAGAGCTCATCCTGCCATGGCAGCCGGGCCATTTTTATCACCTTATGTTCTATTTCATGCATATTCGGGAGCAATATTAGCGTTATCCCCTTCTGCAATATACAGCACTGTAGCATCGATCTCTTTGTGGATTATTGTACTAATAAGGGCAATGAACTGGTAATTTTCCCGGTTGAGACAGTTCGCTCAATCAAAAATGGTGACCGGTGTGAACCGGGACACCTGGATATAGTCGAAGCACATATGGTCTTACCCCGGGGAAAAAAGCAAGGCCAAGCCAACGCTTGCTTATTAACAAAGGAGGGTTAAATTCATCACATTGATTCACTATTCGATCGATAATAAGTTAAATATATTCAAGGACATGTCTGTATTACCGATAATATATTAGATACAGGATAGTTGAAACTGTACTTACCAGTTGGATTGGAGATGCTATTGTTATATGCCAACATTGTTTCAGCGGATCATAAATAGAGGGGATATTTTATTCAGAACAACCGTTTGGGAAAGATGTTTCAAGCGGGCTTTTACTCTGCTGGCCGTCCTCATCCTATTACAGACTACTGCTTTGAGCCTGATCACCAATGACCAGGTGCGCTCGAATATTAATCTAGTCACCCTGACCTTCACTTCCATCAGTATAGTCTTCCTGCTGGGATATACAGCGCGCCAGGTAAAACTTCATCGGCCACGTTTATTCCTGCCATGGTTGATGTATTTCCTGGCTTTGTGCGTCAACCCGCTAGCTTTCGTGATAGGTATCATCATTTATTTCAGCGGCGGCAGCCTGCAATATCCATCCATCCCTGAATTCTTCGCTTGGCTTTATTATCCTTTCCTGTTAGGCATGATCGCATTGCTGCCATCAATGCAAAGGCGGCAGCATGAATTAACCAAATGGCTTTTGGATGCATTCGTAGTCATCATTTCTGCTGCAATGTTCTTCTGGAATTTTGTAGTGGCTACTGCCATTCATTCGGGTGGAGTGCCTGAAAAAGTTCAGATCATTTTCTTCATGAACATGATTGGGGATGTTCTCATTCTTGCTTCCATCATGCTGATGTTGTCTAAGAAATTTCTTGAGCAGCGCAGAGAACCGCTCTGGTGGTTGACTGCAGCCATGGTTTTATTGATCGCTTATGACGTAGCCAACGGGCATCCAAGTTTTGCCAGTACGGAAATGAGGGGCAGTTCAATCCGGGAAATATTCCTGCTTATCAGTTTCGGATTCATTATTTTAAGCGCTTTGCAGCAATTGAAATCCATTTCAGAACCATATACTCCTGCTGAGCCCAACCCCCAATTTATGAGGTGGGAAAATGTCAGGATGCTAATGCCATATATCGGGATGGTTTTAGCTTTTAGCGTGCTTTTCATCAGCCTGGTGAAAGACAATTTGCTTGAACCGAGGGTTAATGCCATCTGGCTGGCTGTTATCGTCTTTTTGGTTTTATTACGGCATTATCTTTCACAGCGTGAGATCTTTCGATTAAACGAAGACCTGTTTGAACTGAATATCGGGCTGGAACACAGAGTCACAGAACGAACGCGTGAACTGCAGCATGCAAACTTAGAACTGAGCGAGCGTGAGGCCATGTTGCTATTTCAAAATCTGCATGATGCGCTGACTGGCCTCCCAAATCGCGGAATGCTCAATGACCAGCTTGAACAAGCCATTCGACATCAGCACATTGATACGGATTTCAATTACGGCCTCTTTTTCATGGACCTGGATGGATTCAAGGTCATCAACGATACTCTGGGGCATATTGCCGGCGACAGACTGCTGATTCAGGTGGCAGAAAGATTGAAAGGGATGATCCGGGGGAGAGATGCCGTGGCCAGGCTTGGAGGTGATGAATTCATCATTCTGCTTGAGGGGTATGAAAAGAAGGATGATCTGAATCGTACGGCAGAAAGGGTGATCGCTTCATTTGCAGCTCCTTTTGAGTATGACGGCCAGAAAGTTTACACATCGGTAAGTATGGGGATCGTCCCCGGCAGTGCTGAATACGAGATGCCGGCGGATATCCTGCGCGATGCGGATATTGCCATGTATGAGGCCAAAGCGAGCGGCAAGGCGCGTTCCATGGTGTTCACCAGCGAGATGCGAAGTCACACCATGACCAAATTGATGCTGGAAAAAGATCTCAGGGTGGCCATAGAAAGACAGGAATTGACTTTGCACTACCAACCGATCCAAAACCTGCACCAGGACCGTCTATATGGATTTGAAGCCCTACTGCGCTGGAATCACCCCACCCTGGGCATGATTTCCCCCGGCAGGTTCATCCCCATCACTGAGGCGAACGGGCAGATCATTCAGATCACCTACTGGGTGATCAAGCATGCGTTACAGCAGGCCAAGGAGTGGCTGGAACTCACCGATGCGGCAAATAGTTTTTCCATCAGTATCAACCTCTCAGCCAGGTTGTTTGCCCACCCTGAAGTTGTAGGCTACGTAAAAACCGTCCTCGAGGAGATGGGCATGCCCGCCAGCTGCCTGATCATCGAGATCACAGAAAGCGCCATCATATCAGATAAAAACGGGGCCATGGTCATCCTGAATGCATTCAAAAACCTGGGGGTGAAAATTTACATGGATGACTTTGGCACGGGTTATTCTTCGTTGAGTTACCTGCACCAGTTTCCGATCGATGCGATCAAGATCGACCAGGAATTCTCGCGCCGCATCCAGGCAGAGGGGCGTGATCGGGAGATGCTGAAAGCCATCGTCAGCATGGCGGATGATCTGAATCTGGCTGTTGTGGTAGAGGGGATCGAAACGGCGGAGCAGATGGAATTTGTGCAGCAGCTGGGCTGCAGGTTTGCGCAGGGATATTACATTTCCCATCCGGTTCCAGCGGCGGAGGCGCGCACTTTCCTGGGGAAACCCATTCTTAAGTAGTGCTGTTCTCAATCTCGTTGCGATAAAAGGAATCTGGAGTCTTATCCTTTTCGCCATGCGTCAAGGAGGATATGACCGGCGTGAGCCTGGCATCCCAGAAAAATTATTTGGGATGTGGGCTACGGAGGGGCGTTCGAACCCTCAATATTAAATCTACTTTTAAGAATATTGAATTGGCCGGGAAAATACTCATTCAAACGTATTGATTTAGCTTTTGATAATGTACCGTTCACTCCTCAGCAATTCGAGCAAGCAGTGCTTTCCGATAATATCCGCTCATTGGCAAAAAGGAAAAGTTTGGAAATTCACAATTCCCCAAACAAATTAAAAGATAACGGGGAATTAGGTTGTTATACGGTAACGTTTGGTTCTCGCTCGTCTAATCGAATGGTAAGAGTTTACGATAAAAGGGGGTTTACAAGGATAGAACTTGAAACAACAGATGATAGAGCTCATCATATCGGGATAGAACTATTTAATATGCAGAATATAGAAAAATTGTTTCCGGTGATGATTTCTCATTTGCTTGATTTTATTCAAGTTAATGAAACGTGGTGGGATGAATTTACAAAAGGAAATGGAAGGGCTTACCTAACAATTTCAGAACCAAGAACTGTTGAACTCAACAAATTAAAAAAATGGTTGGAAACACAGGTTATGCCGTCTTTTTCTGCTGTTTTAGATATCTTACCAGGTGATGAGATGTCATCAATGATAAAGGACGGAAGAAGAAACAGAAACCCAAAACTGGATGCTTTAGTAAATAATTTACCCATGGGGAAGGGTACCCCGTGAGGGGTAGGTGCCCCATTGGGGAAAATTATGGATGATCCTTCAGTAATACTTCGTAAAGGGCGCTTAAATGGAGACCAAAAAAATAAACTTGTTAGGCTCCTGGATATGCTATACATGCCATCAGAACTGGCTGAGGAAATCGGATTTACCAAAAGACAAGTATACAGGGTTTATATCCCTGCAGGCTGTCCTACAGTCAAAGATGAAAACAATCATTTTTGGATCAATGGTAAGGCATTTAGAGAATGGGTAGTAGAAGTATATAAAAAACATAAATTAACCAGCAAAGAGGCATTTTGTTTTACTTGTTATAAACCGGTAAATATGGTTGATCCAATTAGGGAAGAAGATGGGCGATTATCCTATTTCACTTGTTATTGTCCTAATTGTGGCCGTAAGTTAGCTAAGATTATCACCAGGGGGAAAAGAAACGGATGATAAATCAGAGAGAATTGGAAATTGATCAATGCTTATAAGAAAAATCGAACGGAAGTTGATAGGTTAGTTCCTGGCTCGATGAATATGGAAAGATGTTGTTTAGCACATCTTCTAGAATGGTGTAACGATAATCCAATATGGCTTTCACCAAAAATTAAACCAAGCTTTCCTGAATACTTAAAGAACCATGGCCAAACAAGCTATTCAGCAATTTATACTCGCAAAGTTTTAGGAGCTGCTACTTCGGTTTTTTCAGTGGTTAGTAAAACAATACCCACAATACCAAAAATATATTACTTTAGCATGGATGGATACTCTAAAACCCAATCGTACACAAAGTGAAGATAATGAGCACGAATTTGTCACTTTGGACGAAATAAGGGCAATTTCTCAAGTTCCAGTAATTTCTATGCGGGATACGAAGAATACAAGCTGCAATGGTCTTTTTGTATCTTTCTGGAATGCGTGGCGGTGCGTTTGTAACTTTACCGATAAAGGCAGTTAATCTAGACAAGAAGTATGGTTTACCAGTGGCCTAGTCTAGGAGTACATACTAAATTTAGTAAAAAAGCGACAACCCATTTATTAGATATTCCCGATCTGTATAGAAGTTATTAAAAGATGGGATGATGATATTAGGAATAATTTACCAGAAACAAGTTATTGGTTCGCTCCATTGTCACCAGAAACCGGAAATTTTGATCCATCAATAACAGAAGTAGGGAATTGTAGAATATCCAGGCTTAACAAAGATATAAAGGAGTTTATTATCTAAGAAATGGTTTACCTTACCATTCTTCGCATAAATTTCGTCATGGTCATGCTGTCTATGGTCTACAACACGCTAAAGATATTGCAGATGTTAAAGCACTCAGTCAAAACCTAATGCACTCAAATTTAAGCACAACGGATGGAACTTATGGAATGTTTTCTGTTGACGATGTTGGAAAAAGGATAGCTAATCTGGGCAAAAAAGTGGATTCAGAGGAATTAAGTAAAGAAGATATTATGGCTGAATTAAGAGAAATGAGGGAATTATTGAAAAATCACATAATACCTGGAACGATTTAGGTATAAAAAAGGCGTCAAAAGTGGGCCCGGAAGGATTCGAACCTTCAACCAAGCGGTTATGAGCCGCCTGCTCCGCCATTGAGCTACAGGCCCTAAATTACTAAACTTCATACCACTGCCCCGTGCCCTATCGGGTATCTTCGACCGATTGAGCTACAGGCCCTGACTGTTCATCCCCCCAAATTTCATCTGGATTATAACATAACGAGTTACAGGTTGCTAAATAATTTCACCCAAAAATATATATTTTAGGTGAAGACCTTTCACCTCTTTTTCGATGATCTGCAGCAATTTGCTGCATGGTTAAAAAAACAGAGAGGTTAATGACCGCTCTGTTTCGAATAATTCAAACCCGATAAATTACAGCGGTTGGCTGTCGCCCTGCAGTTGCTCCAGGATGGCGCGATAATCAGAGACATTGGGCGGCCTGAGCGAAATGATGGTCTGAATGACTGCAATGGTGGCTGTCTTATTCCCGGCATCCAGGAACAGGTCTCCCACCCGGTCGAACTCCGCCACTGCATCAGAAACCCTGCCAGCCAGCCGGTAGTATTCGGCCAGGCGTTGGTGGAACTCAAGATAATCGGGGTGGTCTTTGGTGAGATCTTCCAGGAAGGTGATGGCTTTCTCCTGGGCCTTGGTGGATTCAAGATAAGCGATGAAGCTGTCCAGTTCGGCTAGGGCGGTCGTATCCTGACCAAGGCGCATGTTCAGATCGATCAGTTGGAAGCGGGTCTTTTTATCTGTCGGATCAACCGTACGCACCTGTTCAAATACGCGGATGGCCTGCCGCCAATCGAGCCGCTGCAGGTCAATATCTGCCATGCGGAAAAGGATATCGACCGTCTCGGCCTGATATTGTTTGGATTGCTGGGCATACTTCAAGGCAATGCTCAAAGTTTTGCGCGCCATATCCAACTCTGCCAGGCGGGTATAGGTCTCGGCGAGTTCCTTGTATTCGGCAATGCCTTCCTTGATCGAGCCCTGGGTGATCAATTGGTCGATCAATCGTGCGCGGGCAGTCAGATCCATCGGGGCAAGGGCGACCACCTTCTTAAGCAGGCTGGTGGTTTGGGTAAATTCTCCGCGCGAGTTGAAAGTGTTCGCGATCACTATATACTTTTCGATAGCTTCGCGGATCTGCCCATCATTGACCAGCAGCTCAGCCATCTGAATATGCAACGGCAGGTAATTGGGAGCAAATTGCAGAGCAAGGTAGGCTTCTTCCATGGCGGAACGATACAATCCTTTGTTGCCAAGCCGTTTAACGGAGGATAAGGCAGTGATAATCTGGTTGCTCTTGAGCTCCAGGAATACTTCTGCTATAGGGAGCGGTGGGCTGCCTTCAGGCTGTTCAGGCAATTGTTCGCGGGCGTGTTCCATATTCTCGCGCCACTGGGGGGAATTTAACTGCGTTTCGATATTTTCGCACAAGGCCAGGCTCGCAGCCAGGTCGGTGGATTTGGACTGTTCCTCGATGAAAGGTTCATACAATTGCCGCATCTCATCTGCCTGGTCTTCAGTCGCCAACCTTGAATCAGCCTGTTTAAGGGCTTCCAAAAAGTGGACGGCAGCTTCAACCGGCTGGTTCATCTTCTTATAGGTCATACCCAACAGCAACTGTGCTGCAAATACAAAATCCGGGTGTTTTATAGCGCGCTGCAAATATCGGCTGGCGGCATCCAGTTTGTCGTTCTGGTAACGCAGCAACCCGAGATCAAAATATGCAGCGGTGTGATCCAGCCCTGTGTCAATGGCTTTTTCAAGCTCTTCAGCCGCATTGGCATCGTGCCCGTTCGTCTGCGCATCAATTGCCTGGCCTAGATGCATCATCACTTTATTACGCTCAGCCTGTTCCAAAGATAATGACCCGGTTCCGCGCATTATGGCCTGCAAGCCTCTGCGAGCGACCGGACCGGTCACACTTTCTTCAGCCTGTTCAAAAAGAATATCGGCCAGTTTGACCATAGCGCGTTGCTTGGCTTCACTGATCGGGTCTTTGGCTTCCACCTTTTCAGGAACATCCGGTTCCTTTTTGACGACATCGTAACCCGGCGCCTTGCCCATCATGATTGGAGCTGTTCCACCCCTGGGGCGGATCGGTTTGGGCAGGCTCTTGCCACTGCTCAAAAGTTCCAAGGCTTCTTCTGCTTTGGCATTGCCGGGCTGTAATTTCAACGCATACTCCACCACCTGTGAGGCTTTTTCCACGATGCCGCTCTGCTGCATGATGGCTGCCATGGCCAGATATTCGTTTACGGCATCGGTTTTCCTGCCGCTGCGTTCAAAGATCATCGCCAGGCGGGAGTGTGCGCCGAGGTGGTCTGGATCCAGGCGAAGAATTCGCATCCAGTTGTTGACTGCTTTTTCTGTATCGCGACTCTTCAGGAAGAGATCGGCTGCTTTTAAGGAAGATTGAATACATTCGTGGAGTTTACCCAGACGTTCACACACCTGGGCGATTTTTTCGGCTGTCAGCGGGTCATCAGGGGAAATTTGCCCGGCTTTTTGATAAATAACCAGCGCTTCTTCGAAATCCTTTAATTCAAAATAAGCCATACCCAGGCTTGTTAGAACCCCGTGATTGTTGGGGAATTCTTCCAACGCCAGGCGATAATTCTTAACAGCTGATTCCCATTGCTGATCCCAGGCTGCAGAATGCCCTTTATTCATTGCTTCTTGGAAAATGTCCTGCCGTCCAGCCATCGATTTACCTTGCCCCTGCGTTTGCATAGGATATCTGGTGCATATTGGAATATACCATGGTAATAATTAATATACTACATTATAGCTGAATTACTTTCATTTCGCCCCAGTTTTTTCCAGATCTTGCTTCCGTTGTCAACGGAATTGATAGCGGGTAAGCGTTTTCCATTTCCCTTTGGACAATGGATATGGTTTGATAAAGTTCTTCCGAAGGGCACTCGAGAACAAGTTCATCATGCACCTGCAAGATCATCCTGGCCATCAATCCGGCAGTAGCCAACGCCGATGGAATCTTTAGCATCGCCAGTTTAATGATATCCGCGGCTGTGCCTTGAATCGGCGCATTGATTGCTTCCCTTTCCTCCCGATTTTTGAGGTTGACATTGGTCTGGGTTGCAAGGCCTGGAAAATAGCGTCTTCTGCCAAGCATGGTTTCAACATAACCCTGGCTCGCAGCGGACTTTCGCAGGCTGTCGAGGAATGCTTTAACCCCCGGGAACTGCTGGAAATAGGCTTTTACAAAATTTTCCGCCTCCCCAAGCGTTAGTTCTGCTGATTGGCTCAAACCAAATGCGCTCATGCCATAGATCAACCCGAAGTTGATGGCTTTGGCATGGCGTCGTTGATCTTTGGTCACTTCGTTCAGTGGAATTCCATAGATGGCAGCGGCAGTCGCAGTGTGGATATCCTGTCCATCTTTGAAAGCCTGCAGCATGGCTTTATCGCCAGACATGTGGGCGGCGATCCGCAGCTCGATCTGGCTGTAATCTATAGAGAGCAGCACACTGCCAGGGGCTGCGATGAAGCCTTCACGCACTTTACGCCCTTGATCTGTGCGGGTGGGGATGTTCTGTAAATTTGGGTCAGAGGATGCGATACGCCCTGTGACCGAACCGGTCTGGTTATAAGAGGTATGCACTCTGCCAGTTTTAGGGTTGACCTGCAACGGGAGGGTATCCACGTATGTGGATTTCAGCTTGGATAATTCGCGGTTCTCCAGGATCAAATCCACTATGGGGTGCTGGCCGCGCAGGGTATCCAGGACATCCGCTGATGTTGAAAAATGCCCGCTGGAGGTCTTCTTCCCACGATCCGGCGGATCGAGCTGCAAGCCCTCAAACAATATTTTGGAGAGTTGTTGAGTGGAGTTGAGATTGAACCTGACGCCTGCAAGTTTATAAACCTCTTCTTCGACTTCAAACAGCCTTTTTTGCAACTCACCGGCCATCTTCTCAAAGAAGGGCAGATCGAGGGCGATACCGGTTTCCTCCATGTCTGCCAGGATGCTGACGAGCGGCATTTCAATTTCTTCAAGGATGCTGGCGGCTTTGGATGAATCAAGTTCTTTCTTGAGTTGTGGGATTAACAACAACGTAGCTTCTGCGTCTGCACCGGCATAAGGTGCTGAATTTTCGACCTCGACCTCTGCCATGCTGAGCTGATTTTTTCCCTTGCCGATGAGTTCTTCAATGTGAGTCATCTCATAACCAAGGCGGACCCAGGCCAGGTTCTTTAGACCCAGGTTGCGGCTGGCCGGGTTGACGAGCCATTCTGCAATCATCGTGTCGAAGGATAGCGGTGCAACCGGCATTCCGTGGCGTTTTAATACCAGTGCATCATATTTAATATTGTGGCCAGCTTTTTGTATCTTTGGATCGCTGAGAACAGGCGCCAGCCTGGCAGCAACCTGCTCCAGGGGGAGTTGTCTTGCTGTCAGGGTGTGGTGTCCGACAGGGATGTAAAAAGCGGTTCCCGGTTGAACACAGAGAGAGATCCCAACCAGGTCCGCTTGCATTGGATCTGTGGATGTTGTTTCGGTGTCAAATGCGATCAGCCCCGCCGAGTTCAAAGTATTGACCAGATCATCAAGCATTTCCGGTGTGGTAACGACCCTGGTTTTTAACAAAGTAGGCGCCGATTCAACGACTTTTGCAGGGGTTGCATCGAACAAAGATAACTGCTGGGTGGACGCTGCGGGCTTGAATGTTCTTACGAGGTTTTGCAACCTGGTCATCAAGGTGCGGAATTCCAGTTCACGGAAGATGTTTTCAACTTTGGTGAGATCAAAATTCGTGGTTACTGCTTTATTAATATCCAGATTAATTGGGGCGTTGGTAACGATCCTGGCCAGGGTCTGGCTTTTATATGCCATCTCCTTATTCGATATTAGTTTATTCTGCACACCCGGGGCCAGTTGATCCAGATTGTTGTAGATCTCATCCAATGTCTGATAGGTTTGGAGCAGTGAAGAAGCTGTTTTTTCTCCTATCCCGGCCACTCCAGGGATGTTATCGGATTTATCACCAACCATGGCCTTGTAATCGACCACCTGATCAGGCCGTACTCCCAGAAATGCTTCCACGTCTTTAGGTGTGAAATCCCTGGCATCTGCCATTTTGCCACCGGGCAGGTTGACGATGACCCGGTTGGTGACCAATTGCAGCAAATCCTTATCCCCGGTGACGATCTTGACACCCAGCCCCTGTTCTTCAGCCTGAACAGAGATCGTGCCCAGGACGTCATCGGCCTCATAGTTTTCCAGTTCCAGGCGCGGAATATTGAAGGCATCCACCAGTTCCTTTATCCGCTCAATCTGATCCCGCAGATCATCCGGCATCTTTTCACGGGTGCCTTTGTATTCAGGGAAAATATCATCACGGAAGGTTTTCCCCAGGTCGAACGCAACTGCAATGTAATCGGGTTTTTCCTGCTCAAAGATGCGAAGCAGGACGCTGGCGAAACCATATACGCCGGCGGTTGATTCACCTTTGCTGGTTATCCAGCGGTTATTAGGCGAATTTGCAGGGTTGAGCGCAAAATACGACCGGTATGCCAGGGCATGACCATCGATCAAGATCAAAGTGGGAGGCATGAGTTTTTCCTATCAAATAGTTCGATAAGAATAGTCTATCATGCGTATAAATCAGTGGCAAGCTGAAATTGAAACAGTTATAATACGAATATATTAATAACAATCATTTTTGTTTCCAGGTGTCAATCACCTGAATAGCATGAGAGAGGAAGTAACATGGAAGAATTTGATCTGATCGTTATTGGCGCCGGACCCGGCGGTTATGTGGCTGCTATTAAGGCTGCGCAACTTGGTATGAAAACAGCCATAATTGAAAAGCAGTGGCTGGGAGGAGTGTGTTTGAATGTGGGCTGTATTCCATCCAAAGCCCTATTGAAAAATGCTGATGTAGCCCAATTACTGCGGGAAGGTGGCAAGGAATTCGGTTTTTCGTTTGATAATTTGACGCTGGACTATGCATCGGCTTTAAAACGCAGCCGGCAGGTGTCCGGGCGACTCACAAAGGGTGTTGGCTTCTTAATGAAGAAGAATAACATCCAGGTATATATGGGCAGTGCGAAATTCGTGAGCGCACATGAAATTCTGGTTACCAAAGAAGATAAAACCACTGAAACCCTCAAAGCTAATAATTTCATCATTGCCACCGGGGCTTCAGCAAGCGGCATCCCTGGTATTGAGGTGGATGGCAAGAAAGTGCTGACCTACAACGAGGCGATCCTGCAGGATTTTGTTCCAAAAACAGCGGTAATCATCGGGGCGGGAGCGCTTGGGTTGGAATTTGCAACAATCTGGAGCGGATACGGTGCCGGGATCACTTTGGTTGAAATGCTGCCACGCCTTGCGCCGTTAGAAGATGAGGAAGTGAGCCAGGAATTGGAACGCGCTTTTAAGAAACGCGGTATTGAATCTCTTGCCGGGCATAAAGTAGTATCCATCAAGGCAGTGGATAAAGGGGTCGTGGTTGTGGTTTCAGGCCCAGATGGAGAGAAAACTCTCGAAGCGGAACAGGCGCTCGTGGCGATTGGTTTCAAACCCAACACCGCCAACCTGGGACTGGATGTTGTGGGAGTTAAGCTTTCTTCACGAGGCCATGTGGAAGTGGATGACCGAATGGCTACTAATGTTCCCGGAATCTGGGCAATTGGCGACGTAACTGGGAAATTGCTTTTGGCGCATGTTGCTTCCACCCAGGGCATTCTGGTTGCCGAAGCGATCGCTGGCAAGAAGACCACGCCCATCAATTACGACATGGTTCCGCGTGCGACATACAGCCATCCGCAGATCGCCTCTTTTGGTTTTACTGAAGCCCAGGCGAAAGAAAAGGGCTATGAGATCAAGGTGGGGAAATTCCCACTTCAGGCAAATGGCAAAGCGTTAGGCCTGGGTGAGGGAAGCGGATTCTGCAAGGTGATCACCGATGCCAAGTATGGCGAAATTCTGGGCGCCCACATGATCGGCCCGGAAGTATCAGAACTTCTGCCGGAGTTTACACTTGCGCAAAAGATGGAGCTCACAGCAGAGGAGATCGCTTCGAATATCCATGCCCATCCAACATTGAGCGAGATCATCATGGAAGCAGCGCATGCTGCTCTTGGGCAATCCATCCAAATATAGATATTTCTAATACTGAGATGATGAGTGTTGTGGAAATTGACACCCATCATCTACTTTTAAAAATTCTTAATGATTTCTTAATTGACTTTCATCCGGTAATGTCATATACTAAATTACAGGAGCCAAGCGCACCATTATGCGAGATTTATCTCAAAAAAGTAGAGGATATTAACTGCAGCATGCGGAAATTCACGCGTGCTGCTTTTTTTTCCAACCTTAAAAGGAGAAAATAAAATGGATTATGGAATGATCGGGAAGATCGAAAAAGCGAAGAGATATGCACAGGAAAGAAATCGAATCCACTTTAATTCGATGACGGTAACTTTTGAAGGCACAAATAATCCGCACGTTGTCCATTTTGATAATGGAACCTGGCAGTGCGATTGCGATTTCTTCCAAACCCGATCACGGTGCAGTCATACCATGGCCCTGGAGATGATCCTGGAAGGCCTTGTTCCTGAAGTTACAGTAGAGTAAACAACAATTAGGTAAGAAAAGAGCAGCAGGTATGTGCCTGCTGTTTTTTTGTTTAACAGCACGAAAAAATGGAACGATGAATAAGTGGCAGCCACCAACCCGACTCACCTACTTGAATCTAAATCGACTCGTGCTAAAATATTCATACCTGTCTTGTCCATACAAGTTGGGATATAGAACAGGTTGGAGACGGGAGGAGAAATGTTATCGGATGAGATTAAGAAAACCAGCTTTCAACGGATCGTGCTGACGGTTCTTCTGGCGCTCTGCTTAACAGCAATGAATTTCACCCCTGGCATGGCTGCGAGTCGTCAATCCGGCAGTTATTGTGATACCGAATATGTTGTCCAGTGGGGAGATTCCCTGTCCAAAATTGGATTGCGATATGGAGTCAGCTGGCCGGATATTGCCGCTAACAATGGCATTGGATATCCATACTGGGTGTATACCGGTCAACATTTATGCATTTCTGGGGCTGCTGCTGGAACGACCGGCAGCAACGGGGTTTCTGTTACCGTCACCGGGAGTGTTGAAGACAAGAATGTCAGCATTAAGACTTCGAACCTTCCCAAAAAAGAAATATTTGACGTGCTCATTGGGACCTGCGCCAACACAGGTGTAAATGGAAACATTGTGGGCAAGATTAAAACGGACGGCGTAGCCGGCTCTTATAGCGGCAAGTTCAAGATTCCGCAATCCCTGGATGGGACATCCTGCCTGGCGGTGCGCATCAGTTCCAGAATTTCCAGCAGGACGGCGTATTCCACCTTCATTAATGGATATGGATCCAGCGATGTTCAGGTGCAAGCCATCGATTTTAGTGTTAAGAGCGTTGTTAAGAATAAAACTGTCAAAATCAAGGTAACAAATGCAATAAAAGGAAAAAAGTACAGAGTTTACATCACCATGGGCGGCCACGGCGCATTGGACGGTGTCTATATAGATTCATTTATTCCAGGCAGTAGTACCTCTTTCTTCAAGACGTATGCCATCCCAAGCAAATACAAAGGCGCAACAAAGTTGGATTTAAGGATTCAGGGTGTGAATACCAGCGGTGTGGTTTATCATACATTCTGGAACAAAACGCAGTAATTCATTAACGGTAGAGGTTTATTTACATAAATTTACCTGTCCATTCGCTATGGAGCAGGTGACCCAATAACCGTCGAAGTCTATCCAGACTTTGAACGTATCCAAAAGATCATTGTAATCTTTGATAACGATCTGATATGGGTTGTGAATTAATTGCCGGACCGGCCGCAGACCTAAAATTCTCAATTTCGCAGCTTCTGCACCTTTATCAAATTTCGCTTCATTCGCCCTGGCGGTCTGAATTGTATCGTGTGTCACCTGAATTGCGTTGCGCATGGAAGAATTGTAAATATTATCCAGTGTCAGCCCAATGGTTGTAAAAAATACGATCCAGAAAAACAGGTTCAATAGAAGGGATCCTTTGTTGGACCCCATCCATATTCCTTCCAATACACTAGAAAAGAAGAATGCCACCATCATTGAAACACCAATGGACACCACCCATCCCAGTGCCAGACGGGCGGCATGATGAACCGGCATTGTAAAATTGACCTCACTTCCAAGTGTCGGGTTGATGAGTGAGATCATGGAGCCCTGGAAAGAGAATGGCAGGCGGCTGCCGATCCACCCGGTAAAAACCCCAAATATAAACCAGACCAAGGCAGTGATGATAGACCTGCCCGAAATGGCTGAAAGCAAGCCGCATAGCCCGCCAACAGCGATCATGATCAATGTACCGGGGATGAATTTCACCCAGGGGAGATAACCGTGTGAAATACCGATCTGGATACCATCTAATCCCCAAAGGGTAAAGGAGAGAATAAATCCACCGAGAATTCCGATGAGCAAGCCTATTTTACGTTTATACAGAATATTTTTTCTGATTACGGCTTCATTTTGCATGGCATTATTATATCAATCATCAAATCATTTTTACAAATAAGGTAAAATTCAAAGGACCGTAACAAAACGAAGAGAAGGCAATCATTGTTTGAAATAATATTTCTAGGAACATCAGCTTCAGCGCCGTCGATCCACCGTGGTCTCTCAGCCCAGGTTGTCAAACATAATGAACACAGATTCCTGATTGACTGCGGCGAGGGAACCCAGCGCCAAATTCTACAATCCGGACTGGGCTTCAAGCATTTAAACAAAATATTAATCACTCATGGGCACCTGGATCATATTCTGGGGCTGGCCGGCCTGCTTTCCACATTCATGCGCTGGGAGGCGATCGATTCATTGGATATCTACGGAGGCAAATCTTCGCTGGAACGGATTTATGACCTGCTTTACGGGGTTGTGCTGAGAAATACTCCTGCGCCGATGAAAATTAATTTGGTAGAAGTCCACCCGGGGATCATCCTGGATGAAGATGATTTTTCGGTCTCGGCTTTCACAGTCTACCATCGCGGACAGGATTGTTATGGCTACCGGTTTGAAGAGAAAAGCAAACAGCCTTTTATGGCTGAGAAAGCCGATGCCCTAGGTGTGCAAGCCGGACCGTTGCGCAAAGACCTGGTTTCAGGCAAAGAAGTCACACTGCCAGATGGGAGGGTGATCCGGCCTGGTGATGTGTTAGGGGAACCGAAATCCGGTACAAAGCTGGTGCATGTGGGAGATGTCGGGCAGACTGAGAACCTGGTTCAAGAATGTATGGGAGCGGACATACTGGTGATCGAAGCGACATACCTTGACGAAGAGAGGGAAATGGCAAGGCAGTTTGCGCATCTAACAGCCAGGAGCGCCGCTGAACTGGCAGTAACGTGTAATGTTGATAAGCTAGTTCTGACACACATCTCCCGTCGTTATCGCGAAAAAGATGTCCAGGCTGAGGCGGAGGCGATATTCCCAAATACTGTGGTTGCCAGAGATTTTGACACTTTCCTGGCAAAAAGAAGTTGAACGCCTATTTTCTCCGATAAGTTTGCTGGACGTTGGATGGTTTTGCATCAACTACAGACAGTTTAATTCCGAATAAGTCACCATCAAAGCAACGTGACATTTGTCACCCATCTTATATGACATATGTCATGGGGATTACATTGACATCCACCCATTCTTTGTCATAATGAAAGGGTGGGAAATAATGACATTTCAGTGTGTGTTTTATGTAATATCGGTATTGTTGCCATTATATATCTGCGATATCGGAAAGATTACAAGAGTAACCCCGCAAAACCAGTAATTTAATACAAGCTTTACGACATCCATTTTTTCTAATCCAAAGGAGGAGATATGCCGCAAAATTTTAATGAAGCCTTGGCTTATTCTGACCGCTGGCTTGGTATCATCAAAAAACCAATTGTCACACAGGATGAGGGTAAGGCGATTATTGATGAGTGCAAAAATAATTTTGCAGAATACTTCAATAGAGGTTGGCTGGACTATAGGAAATCAGTTACAGAGGCAGGGGACTGGGCAGCTGTAGAATGGACCGGACGGGGAGCCATCTTCAAAGATGTTTTAGATCGGGAATATATCGACTGCCTGGGCGGCTACGGCATGATGGATCATGGTTGGAGCCATCCGGACGTGGTATCTGCAGTTGCAGCACAATTACAACGCACACCCATGCCCAGCCAGGAGCTGATTGATCCACTGCGCGGCGTTCTGGCGCATATTATGGCCTCGATCACACCAGGTGACCTGAAGTATTCCTTCTTCTGCGCCAGCGGCACAGAGAGCATTGAAGGCGCCATCAAGTTGGCAAAGATGTATACCAAAAAAGCCGGCTTTATCGTCGCCACAAAAGCCTTTCATGGCAAGACAATGGGTTCGTTATCCATGCTGGGTAAAGCTGACTATCGTGAGCCTGTAGGCGTGATGTATGGCGGCCCGGTTTATCATGTGCCTTTCGGTGATGCAGATGCTGTCGAGAAACAACTTGATATTTGTGAAAAAGTGGGCATAGGGATCGCTGCTGTTTTGATGGAGCCCATCCAGGGTGAAGCCGGAGCAATCGTCCCACCGGATGATTTCTGGCCGCGGATTCGCAAAGCCACAAAAGATCATGGTGTGCTGCTCATCGCTGACGAAGTGCAAACTGGCCTTGGCCGAACCGGGAAGATGTGGGGCGTGGAACACTGGGGAGTTGTTCCTGATATTCTGGCAGTTGCCAAATCCCTGGGCGGCGGTGTGATGCCGATCAGTGCATTCTGCTCAACTGAAGAGATCTGGCAGGTGATGATGTACCCGAATCCATTCATCCACACCACCACCACGGGCGGCGGGGCTCTGGCATGTTCCGCAGCCATTGCAGCAATCAATGTAGCCATTCGGGACGATTTCCCGAAGATGGCGGCCGAAAAAGGTACTTACTTTATGTCCAAATTGAGTGAATTTGAAAAACGCTACCCGAAAATCTATGATTTCATCTCGGGCAAAGGCTTGCTCATTGGACAACACTTCAAGAGTCCGGAAATTGGCTACCAGATCGCATCCGGTTTGTTTAAACGCGGTGTTCTGGTTGCCGGTACGCTGACGAGCGCGCATACCATCCGATTAGAGCCGCCGCTGGTGATCACTTATGAACAAATTGATAGTGTCCTCAATAAACTGGAAGACGTGCTTAATGAAGTGAATAAGACTTTGTAGTGGTATTCAAAATTAATCATATTTTTATTTCTGGAGGAAGATAAAATGATTCTTGAAAATTACCCTTATGCCTGGTTAGTAATTCTTTTCATTGCTTTATTCTTTTTAGTCCGGCTAGGAGTGGGAATTTGGGCTGGACGTCAAGTTCAGGACAACACTGATTATGTAGTGGCTGGGAGGCGCCTACCAATTCACATGGCGGCAGCTTCGATCATGGCGACATGGTTTGCAGCAGAAACACTGATGGGCGCATCTGAGACAGCATATGATTATGGCTTCCAGGGTGTCGTTTTTGACCCGTTTGGCGCCGCATTCTGTCTTTTCATATCAGGTTTGTTCTTCGTCCGCCTGATGCGCCGCGCTAAATACATTACCATTGTGGACTTTTTTGAGCGTCGTTACAACAAAACCATGATCATCCTTTCGGTCGTTGCGCAAATGCTGACTTACTTTTCATGGACTGCTGCCCAAATCGTGGCAGGCGGCGCAATTGCCCAGGGAATTTTCGGGGTGGATCCAACCTGGGGAATGGTAATCATTATCACGATTGTAGCAGCATATACAACCATGGGTGGTATGCTCGCGGATACACTGCTGGACTTCTTCCAGATGTTCCTGACGGCCGGTGGAATCACACTGGTCTTCATCAGTATGCTTGCCGCAGTCGGCGGTTTCCCTGGACTGTTGGAAGGAGCTGGCTCGACTTACGTGTCTGAACCTTTCACATTGCTTCCCATTGCCGGTGAAGGATATCTGGGATATACGGGTCTTACCGGGTGGATGTACTGGATGTCTGCCTGGATGGCCATTGGATTGGGCTCTGTTGCAACGCAGGATCTAATGCAGCGCTCGATGGCAGCCCGCAACCAGGCGACATCCGTATACGGCTCTTATGGCGCTGGCGTGCTTTACCTGTTCTTCGGTATCATGTCTCCATTGATCGGTATCATGGTCTATAAACTCAGCCCAGGGTTGGAGGACACCAGTTACCTATTGGTTTCCGCAGCAATGACCCACCTGCCGCCTATCCTGACTGCCATCTTCATTGCAGCCCTCACATCCGCTCTCATGAGCACCTCTGATAGTTCACTACTTGCTGGCGCTTCCGCGGTGACCGAGAACCTCATTCCGGCGATCACAGGCAAGAAACTGGAAGGCAAAACAGCATTGTGGGGTACGCGCATCATGGTGGTATTCAATGCAGCGGTTGGAATTTCCATAGCCCTGTGGGCGCAAACGATCTATGAACTATCCATTCTGGCATGGTCCCTTTTGCTGGTCGGTTTGTTTGTTCCCTTTGCATTTGGTATGTACTGGAAAAAAGCCAATTCCTGGGGAGCCGTGGCAGCTTTTGTTGGCGGTTTTCTGACATGGGGGCTGGCCATCTACTACTTCTTTAACAATGGCTTGGGCGGTCAGTCGACTGCAATGGTCTGTGAACTGGCTGCTGATCCGGGAATTTATAGTGATGGGTGGTGGTGTTCATTGTGGGACGCGGTATACATTGGCTCATTCGTTGCTTTCTTCACCTCCTTGATCCTGATGATAGTTGTATCCCTTGCAAGCCAAAAAGCTTGTCCTCCAAGAGTATTGGTGGATTACTACGGTGAGCATCTTGATCCCAGCCTTAAACTTAACTTTGGTTTACTACCCATCAGAGATGCCTTCCGTAAGATCACCAAAGAAGAAAAAGAGATTACCTAATCTGGTTATGTTTTTGATTACCAAAATCACTTATTTGTGTTGTTGAAGTAGTTATAATAAGCATCCGAAGCGCTGGCTTCGGATGCTTATTTTGAAGATATTTTTGTAAACCAACTAGACTTTATATAATAAACGATCTGAATAATTGGAAAAACCCATGCCTGACTACAAAACCATCTTTCTCGTTGTAGGAATCCTGTTACTCGTTGTCATTTTTACTCGTAAAGCAATATTGAAACAGCGAAAGGAGATGGAAAACCCTGTCCGACCACCCAAAATAATGCCAAAGAAAAAAGGAGAGGTCCTGACGGAAAGCCAATTTGAACTGCAATGGAAAAGCATGGCTTATCTACTTTTTCTGGCAGCAATTGGAAATCTCTATTCCGCGTATGTTTCAGTGAAAAATGCCATGATCACAATGTCGACCGTCCTGTGGATCGATGGCGCATTGAGTGTGATCGCAGCAATCACGATTATTATTTTCTGGCGCAAGAGATTGAAGGATATTGCGTATGCCTATATGGGAATCATCATCTTGCAGGTGATGTTCTTTTTGGCCACAGGTGAATACCTGGTCGCCATGGTGCATGTGTTTCCGATCGTTCTGGTCTATCTTGTAGTGAAGCCTGTTTGGAATTCGCTGGAATAATCATCATCAGTGCGTAATTTTGGGTGACGGGCTACTGGATTTTCTTTTAAGAGCAAGGATACTTGTCGCACCGCCTAAAAGGACGATGCAGCCTGTCACTGCAAAGCCAGGTTGAACGCCAACCGCCGTGGCAATCAAACCGCTAATGTAGGGTCCGGCAAACATCCCAAGGGCATAGGCGGACTGGTGAAACCCCGTTGCAATCGAATGTTCTTCCGGTCTGGTGCACTCCATGGTCATTCCCAACAGGATTGGGTACGCTAATCCATAACCGATCCCCAGCAGCCCTTGTGATATCCAAAGCCACGCCATATCTTTCGCCAAAAATATCAAAAAAAGGGCCAGAACCTGAATCCCTATACTGATGGCGATAACTGGAATTTTTCCAATCTTTTGTGCCAATTTTGGGGTAAGACTGTTCACTGGGATGATGATCAATAACTCCATGATCACCAGAAAAGCCAATGTGCTGCTCGTAGCGCCAAATACTTTAGCTTGGACAGGAATGAAACTGAATGTGGCCGACCAATCCGCATAGTGCAGGATAATGCTGATCACTGAGGGAATTATTACCCCGGCCTGAAGCACAACCATTTTGACAGATTGATAAGATACAACCACTTTTGGCATTTTTCTTAGCGGAGTAAAAGCAAGAATGAGTGCAGCCAGTAGCGCCGACCCTGCGGAGAACCAGAATGGGGAGATCTGCCCGAAGGTGGCAACCAGCCATGGACTAGCGAGACTGGCCGTCACCCTACCAATTGCAAAAATGATCGTCATCTGGGCGGTTGACTGAACCAATTTTCCCGGTTCGACTTCAGATGTATAGAGCACGATGAGCAATACCCATGCGGCTGCGGCAAATCCAATCATCGACCGACCAACCGTCAAGCCCCAGAAATCGGAACCCATCCCCAGGGCTAATGACCCGCCTGCCAGTAGCACAAGCATGGCAATGGTGAGCGGTTTTCGCCAACCCATGCGGTCAGCTATGATTCCGATTGGAAAGCGGCTGACCATCTGCCAGAATCCATACATTGATAGGACAAATCCGAGTTGAGAAAGTGTCCCTACACGTTCCTGTACATGTGTTGGAAGAATGGGTATATAAAAGAACAGACTTAGCCAGTATAGAAATGCGACTGATAGTAATATGGATCGTCTATTGATATTCATGGCAGCTAGTGGATTTTCCTCTTTAGTGATTATTTTTTGACTATTTCTCCGGCGTGTGAAGAAGATTAACCAAATTCCGACAAGTAATATGATCATTCCAAAACCGAGTCCGCCAAACCGCAAAGCTGATGTCCATATTCGGTTTTCCCAGTTGTAGAGGACATAAATAATTGTCCCCAGACCACAGAAAAAACAAAAGGCGATTGACATCAGTATGATCGCCTTGACACTTGTTGGAAAACCACTGGAATCATTTTTCATTTATTACCTTGAAAATGTTTGCACAACGAGCCATGCTATTATTCCAATTATAACTGCCCAAAGGAAGATAATCATAAGTAACGCATTCCGCTTGCCGGCCATTTGCTCTGGTGGGAGCAGCCTGGCTTTCTCGTGAGATTCTTTCATAACCTGTGCTGGAATCATTTTGACAGCCAGCCATATACCAAGCGGGAGAAATACTGCATCATCCAGATAACCCAAAATGGGAATGAAATCTGGAATTAGATCGATAGGGCTTACAGCCATAGTGAAAACAAATCCACAAAAAAGCCGGGCAAACCATGGAGTTCGCTTATCACGGTAGGCATAATATAGTGCGTAAATTTCAGTTTCCAGTTGCTTCGCCCAATTACGGAGAGCCTGCCACCATTTTGCCATTGAATGATTATATATTCTTTCAAATTTTTCAGTATTATTAGATTTTATTAACCTGGCATCCTGTTTCCTTGACTCTCTAATGGGGAAAAGGTAATATTTCTTCATGTATTTAAAAGGCAGCAAGTGGAGTATGCTGAAAAAAAGCCGGCCTTTAAGGCTGGGGCGGATATTCTTCCTAATAGCGCTGGTTGCAGGAGCTGTTTATATCAACGCTGTCATCGTACCTGAAACACCGCCACTCTTCATCCCCACGCCAACTGCAACACGGGCACCAGAAACATACATTGCAGATGCAGAAGCGCTGGCAATTCAAGGTAAGTTCATTCAATCCATTGAAGTGTATAAAGAGGCGATCCAGGTTGATCCCACCAATGCAGCAAATTTTGTGAATCTTGCCAAAATTCAAATTTACAGCCAAATGTATGGAGATGCACAGGTCAGCGCTGAAAATGCGTTACTCCTGAATACCAATAATCCTCAGGCACATGCTTTGCGTGGTTGGGCATTGACCATGCTGAATGATTTCCTACCGGCGGAGGCAGCAGTCAAACGGGCCCTTGAATTGGATGGCAACAATGCTCTGGCGCATGCCATCTATGCCGAATTATTAATGCTGATGATCGAAGCCGATCAGGCTCCCATCGGTGCGGTGGATAAGGCAGCAGATGAATCCAAACTGGCGCTGGCGCTGGCGCCGGATATTATGGAAACTCACCGGGCGCGAGGGATCGTTCTGCAAAATACCGCCAATTATGATCAGGCAATCCAGGAATTTTTGACTGCGATACAGCTTAACCCGAATCTGCCAGACTTGCACATGTCACTCGGTTTGGCGTACCGGGCCCTGGATCCACCACAATATGATAAGGCTGTTGAGGAGTTCACCCGGGCAAATGCACTCAATCCAGCCGATCCACTTCCTGATACCTACATTGCCAGAACATATGTAACGATCGGTGAATATGCCAAGGCGATCCAATTTGCAGATCAGGCAGTGAATGATGCCCCGACAGACCCATTTATGTGGGGGAATCTCGGGACGATGTACTACCGAAATCGCCAATATGAAGATGCTGTCAATCCGTTGAAACTTGCTGTTCGGGGAGGGAATGTTCCGGATAGCGGTGAGGTTGTACCAGGATTGCCATTGGATTATGGACGTATCGCGGAATACTATTACCTGTACGGATTGACATTGGCCAGAATAAATAGCTGTAACGAGGCAATCCAAATTTCTCAATTGCTGATCCAGGGTGTGAGTGAGGATGAAACCGCAGTTTTTAATGCGAATGAAATGATTAACATTTGTCAGGCGAATTTAATCGGGACGAACACCCCGGATCCAGCACTGGTTACAGAGAACCAGCCAACAGAAACTCCGACTCCATAATATGAATTTAACCGGTAAGAATCTTAACTTCCATACTAAAAAGAGTTACTTTAATCCCTACCGTGTGCTGTTCCTACTTGCGCTAATCGTAGGTGGATTGCTCCTTATTCGGGCTGTAGAGAATGGAGCCGTCAAACCGCTTTATTCCCCTACCCCTACTGCCACCCGAACGAACAGGTCGCACATTCTTGAAGCGCAAACCCATTTTCAGGCTGGCAACCTGAACGCAGCCATAACTGCATACCAGGACGCGATCCAACTGGCGCCTAACGATGGGGCTTTATGGTCAGAACTGGCGAGAATACAGACTTATTCTTCAGCGAGTTTAACGACGGATGCCCTGAGGAAAGAACGTTTACTGGCAGCCCTGGATTCGATAAACAAAGCGCGCGAATTATCCCCGGATAATTCCAACGTACACGCCATTCGCGCGTTTGTATTGGATTGGAACGCGAATCCCGGCATATCAGGTGACCAGGCGCAAGCTTATCTCACCGAGGCAGAACAGGAATCTGTGCGGGCATTACAACTGGATAATCGAAATACCCTTGCTTTGGCATACTACGCGGAGATTTTGACTGACTCGCTGAAATGGACCCAGGCTGAACAATACATCAAGCAGGCGGTGGAGCAGGATGACACATTGATGGATGTGCATCGTATCTATGGGCAGCTTTGGGAATCCCTGGGTGATTATCCGTCGGCGATTGAAGAATATAAGATCGCCGCAGAGATCATGCCCAACATGACATTTCTCTACATTTACATAGGCGCAAATTATCGCCGAATGGCTGCCAATGATCCGGCTTCTCCATATTACATCAGTGCTCTTGAATACTTTGAGAAAGCAGCCAATGTTAACAACCAGATCCAGATAGATGACCCCATCCCATACATCGCCATTGCGAAAACCTATGCCCAGATGGGTGAATTCTTTATAGCATCGCGTAATGTGCAAAAAGCGCTGTCACTGGACCCTTCAAGCCCCGATGTCTATGGCCAATTAGGGATTATATATTTCAAAGCCAAGAACTACGAGGGTGCAATCCCAGCCTTGAAATGTGCCATTTATGGCTGCAATGCGGCAGAGAGTTGTGCGGCCAGAGAGTGTGATCCAGACACAGACCCAGAGATCGTCATCACTGGAATGCCGATGGCAAATTCGACAATTGTGTATTATTATACCTATGGTTCCGTCCTGGCTGGTCTCAGCCGAACAACGAATGATTATTGCACCGAGGCGATCAGGGTATTTACGGAAATTCGGGCGCAATATTTTCGCGATAATGATATTATGAGCATCGTCCAGGCGGGTGAGCAGATCTGTGATTATAGCCAGGCTACGGTGACTCCCACTCCTTAGTCGCGAGCCGTTACAATTACCCACTCACGCCGCGATATGATCTTGCAATCTCGAAGAATTGCCCCAACCATTACAGGTGAATTGCTCAGATCGGGACAATCCATCCTTCCAAGAGGCACTTTCCCAAATATATGAGTTGTATAAGAATCCGATCATTTCACTTGACTCCAATGTTGAAGACGGTTATTATTAGCATTGAATTAGCACTCAAGCTATACGAGTGCTAAAAACAAAATTTATACTTACTCTAAGATTGGAGGTATTTATGGCAGTAAATATGAAACCCCTGGGTAGCCGTGTTGTCGTCGAACCAATTGAGCAGGAAGAAGTCACTCCTGGTGGAATCGTCCTTCCGGAAACAGCCAAAGAGAAACCCCAAAAAGGTACAGTTTTATCCATTGGCGCTGGAGACCGCGATGAAGATGGCAAACGCATCCCCATGGACGTAAAAGTGGGCGATGTTGTTTTGTATGCCAAATACAGCGGAACCGAGATCAAATTGGATTCCAAAAAACTGCTTATCATGCGCGAATCAGACATTCTCGCAATTCTTGAAGGCAAGTAATTTTTACATTAATTGATAAATGAAGGAGATATAACTATGGGAGCAAAACAACTTGTATTTGGTGAAGATGCCCGCCGTCGTTTGAAAAGCGGTGTCGATATGGTTGCCAACGCTGTTGCAACAACCCTTGGTCCTAAGGGCCGCAATGTTGCCCTCGACCGAAAATTTGGCTCACCCACCATCACTCATGATGGCGTGACGGTTGCAAAAGAAATTGAACTCGAAGATCCATTTGAGAATATGGGCGCCCAGCTACTTAAAGAAGCCGCGACCAAGACCAACGATATTGCCGGTGACGGCACCACCACCTCTACTGTACTGGCACATGCCATTGTTACAGAAGGATTAAAGAACCTGGCCGCTGGAGCCAATCCAATGCTGCTCAAGGGTGGCATTGAAGCTGCTACCAAAGCCGTAGCTGCGAAGATCAAAGAACAATCCATTGAGATTACAACCAAAGATGAAATCGCCAATGTCGCCACCATTTCCGCTCAGGACCGCAACATCGGCTCCCTGATCGCTGATGTTATGGATAAAGTTGGTAAAGACGGTGTTATCACCGTTGAAGAATCCAAAGGTCTTGAATTCGAAACTGAATATGTTGAAGGTATGCAGTTTGACCGTGGTTACATTTCCGCATATTTTGTGACTGATACCGAGCACATGGAATTTGTCATCACTGATCCTTACGTATTGATCTATGACAAGAAAATCTCAGCAGCCACCGATATCGTGCCTTTGCTCGAAAAACTCGTGCAGATCGGCAAACGTGAACTCGTGATCGTTGCTGAAGATATTGATGGTGAAGCACTTGCCACACTGGTCCTCAACAAATTACGCGGTATGCTGAATGTTCTGGCAGTCAAAGCCCCCGGTTTTGGCGATCGCAGAAAAGCCATGCTTCAGGATATTGCCATTCTCACCGGCGCGACTGTCATCTCTGATGAGACCGGCCGCAAGCTGGAAACTGCTGTTTTAGCTGACCTCGGTCATGCTGAAAAAGTGGAAGCTGACAAGGATAACACCACCATCATTGGCGGCAAAGGCGATAGCAAGGCTATTAAAGGCCGCATCGACCAGATCCGTGTCGAAATTGACAACACTACCAGCGATTATGACCGCGAAAAACTGCAAGAGCGCTTAGCCAAGCTCTCCGGTGGCGTAGCCATTATTCGTGTAGGTGCTGCAACTGAAACAGAGCTAAAAGAAAAGAAACACCGCGTAGAAGATGCTCTCTCCGCAACCCGCGCGGCTGTTGAAGAAGGTATCGTTCCCGGTGGCGGTGTTGCATTGATCAATGCAATGGCCGGTCTCGAAAACCTCAAAGTGGATAATGAAGACGCCAAGATCGGCGTAGCCATCGTCCGCAAATCCCTCGAAGTTCCGATGCGCAAGATCGCAGAGAACGCCGGGAAAGACGGTTCTGTTGTCGTCGAAAACGTTCGCCAGGCACAGAAGAAAACCAAGAACCTGCACACTGGTTATGATGTCCTTAGAGAAGAATATCTTGACTTGGTGAAAGCCGGCGTTATCGATCCTGCCAAGGTTACCCGCGGCGCCCTCGAAAATGCAGCTTCCATTGCAGCAATGATTTTGACAACCGAAGCATTGATCACGGATGTTCCTGAAAAGGAAAAATCGATGCCAATGCCCCCACCCGAGTACTAAACCGGGTCAAAGGATAAAAAAAGAGGATGGCTTGAACTCAGGCCATCCTCTTTTTTTGTTATTTATTGTTGTCCAGCTCGGCAGGTGTAATACTTACCTTACAAAATTATTGCTGGCTAAACATTTTCCTAATCCTCTTACTTTTTATCTTCATCAGCCAGGATTGTAAAATAACCCAGCATGGGTTCAAAATAAAATTCGTGCCAACCTTGCTCATACTTTGCCCCCTGGCCAAATGGAATATCGGTATGGTGCAAAGTTAATAACGTGCCATCTTCCTCTTTTTCAAGAATGATCTCGAGGGATGATGAAGGATCCATCGGATGAAAATCCGTTGTCCGCCAGGATTGGACAATGCGATTGAAGGGTTCCAGTTTGAGCAGGATCCCGGTAATATAACCATCCCAGGCGGAGAAGCTTCCGCCGTTCCTGGCGTCAATTGCTGCGTTCCCACCTGTAAAGTCGCGGTGGGCAATGCTGTTGATCCAAGCGTTGTATACAACTTCCGGGGCAACAGGTAGTTTGAGAGTAAGCGATAATTCTTCGTTCGGTTTGGTTGGTATTGTCATAATTCATCCTTCTTTTTTTCCAAAAGAGTTCACAAAGTTTTGTCCATCAACTCTGAATGGATGGATGTATCATCCAAAAGAGAAGGGACTTCAAAAATGCAGGCTGTCTTTGGCTTTACGATGGTTCCATTCATCACCCGCACAGAGGAATCAGCCAATAAGTTTTTATAGGTTCCATCAGGTATGTTTACTTTCATGTTACCGATCGAACTGCTGACATTAAATATACCAAATATTACACCAGTTTCCGATACCCAGGCAGCCTGGATACAAGGATCAGCTGCCAGAAAAATCAACTTTCCACTCGTGATTTGGGAATGTTTTTTTATTTTGCACAATCTGGTGACATAATCCTGGAATGGTCGATCCTTCCAGTGGATCGGGTCGCGATCGAATAGTGAGGGGGTATGATCCTCCCCGGCTTCCAATCCGGCATAGATCAGCCAGGCTCCGTCGTTAAATGCCTGGAATGCTGTCCATGCCAAAGCTTGGTCCTGGCCTTTCGCGAATTTTTGGATTCTGACCTGATCGTGATTTTCAACAAAGTGGAGCTTGATGGCGTTTTCAGGATAGATTGTTTGTTGGAATCGGTAAATTTCGAGCAAACGTTCAACGGGTGACTGCCCTTTTACAGTACTTACGAATAACGGCCAGATATCGTAATCATAAGTAATATCAAAAACATTATAGAGTTCTCCATCAGACATTGCATACTGGCCGTTCTTTCGGCGGTCCTCAATAAATGCTGTATCCACGCTTTCTGCCAACCAGACAAGGTTTTCATTTACACTGTTCAGTTCAGATTGTGCTTGCTTCCAAAATTCTAGTGGAACAACCGAGGCTACATCACAACGGAAACCATCCACACCTAAAGAGACCCAATACTTCAATGAATCTATCAGGTAATTTGTCAACTCCCTGGTGAGGTATTTCAGGTCGATCACGTCGCTCCATTCTGGAACGGTTGTCATTGGACTGCCATATTTATCCTGAAAGAAAAATTCGGGATGTTGTTTGATAAGTAAAGAATCGTGGGATGTATGATTGTAAACCACATCGATCAACACTTTCAACCCAGATCGATGTGCTTTTGTGATCAGCTCTGTGAAATCTTCCACCGATCCATACTCAGGGTTGATTGACCTGTAGTCTGATATGGAATACGGGCAACCCAGTGATCCCTTTTTATTCTTTTTTCCAATCGGATGGATTGGCATTAACCAGATGGCATCCACACCAAGTGATGCAATCCGCTCAAGGTCAATGATCACCTCGCGAAATGTGCCACTCTGAGAGTGATTACGAACATAAATCGAATAGATTATGAAGTTCTTTAATGTCACCGGCGTATGTTTTGCCATTTATTTCCTGACTGTACAATTACCTTGGACAGAAGTTTATTTGCGGAATTTCTTGCCAGTTGCGGAATATGTTCAGCGATTCATCAGGATAAAAAACTCTTCAACCACCCTCGGGTCAAACTGAGTGCCTGAATTTTCTTTTATATACTTGAAGACTTCATGTTCAGGCCAGGGTCCACGGTAGGGACGGTCGGAAGAAAGAGCATCCCACACATCTATGACTGAGAAAATTCGTGCCGGGAGTGGAATTCTTGGGCCAGGTAGACCTTGAGGATAACCGTTTCCATCCCATCTTTCGTGGTGGCAATAAGGAATATCAACAATAGGTTGAAGGTAGGAGATATTTTTCAGCATATCACGCGCAAAAATTGGATGTTTTCGCATAATATTCCACTCTTCTTCCGATAACTTACCCGGTTTTCGAAGAATGCTATCTGGTATGCCCATTTTGCCGATATCGTGCAATAAAGCGCCACGACGAATATGTACAAGGTCGGAATCATCAATTCCTAACCGGGATGCGAGATCAAGTGTCAGTTGTGTAACCCGTTGAGAGTGTCCCTCTGTAGCGCCGTCTTTTAATTCGAGCGCTCTGGCCCACCCTTCAATTGTTGCGTCATAAGCCAGTGTCAGATCCAGGTTGGCACGCTGCAGATCTTCGAACATTGAACTATTATCGAGGGCGATGGCTGCCTGCCCAACCATGGATTCGAGAAAATCCATCCAGGGTTCTTCATGGTCAAGCCGGTCTCTGTGGAATATTTCCAGAATACCTTTTATGTTTCCTTTTGAGATCAGAGGAGCGCCTATATAGGAAATAAAACCCTCAGATTCCTGGATCAATGATCCATTGAGGGGCCCAGGCTCACCTTTCAGGTCATCAATCAAGATGATCTTCCTGTTCTGAATAGCCTGCCAGGCAAAGCTATCCCCCCGATTCAAACTTGTACCTCGAATATAGGGAGTGCGAAAACCTCTGTCTGCAGCGTAATCAAGGGAGCGTGTGTACGGGTTGAGTAGCAAGACATCGCAGGCATCCACCTGTAACTTGGAACTAACCTGATCGAGCAAAATATTAAGGGTTAACTGTAGATCCATACTGGCGTTGATGGCAGAATTCACTGTGCGCAGAGCAGATATATTTGCGAGTTGCTGGTTAAGTTTGGCTTCTGTTTTCTTTCGCTCAGCAAGTTCACGGTTTAGTTCACCGGTTTTCTGATTTACCTGAGTTTGAAGCGACATATTCCAGAAAATGGAGACAAAAATAAAAATTGCAAGTCCGGCTAAAGCCCAGAAAATGAAAGATAAAACCTGGCTGGTAAAAACTGACCCAGTGCCTGATAAACCAACCCATTTATCATAAATTTCATTTTTCTCGCTGTCAGAAATGGAATTTAGACCTTTTTGGATAATATTTTTAAGGATTGGCTCATCTGACCTGATTGCGATTGCGAGTGGATTACTTCTATCTGAATCACCTGCAATTCGCAAATTTGTAAAGCCATGTTTATCAATCAGGTAGGATGCGATGGCAAGGTTTACCGTTGTGGCATCTGCCCGATCAAAGGAAACCCATTCAAGTGCTTCGAGATCACTTTTTACTGGCTTAATAGTGATATAAGGATAGTTTTTCCTTACATATTCCTCCATTGCATTACCCTCAGTAATAGCAATAGTCCAACCTTCCATATCTTCCAGGCTCAAGGAATTTGTATAGACCTTTTGTGTGATCAAAACATTGGGAATGTCAACAATTGGAGTTGTATACGACAGATACTTCAGTCTTTCGGGCGTGATCTGGGCGGCTGTAATTCCGTCAACCTTGCGGGATTCAGCCTGGGACAATACGTCATTCCATGAGGCTAGGCGAACGATTTTTATATCTATCCCCAGCTTTTTTTGAATGAGCATAAAATAATCAGCGACAAGACCTTTGTATTCTCCGTCCTCATCAAAGTATTCAAGGGGAGGAAAATTAGGATCAGGAGCGAACAAGATTTCAGGGTGTGTATCCAGCCAAAGCTTTTCCTCTGCTGTGAGGATTGTGTTCCACTTATCCCCGAACAAACTGATACCAATGATTATGACTGCGGTTAAGATGATTCCCAAAAGAGCCCAAGATGTAACCCTGGTTTTATGATTATTGCCCCAGCGAAGGAATTTTTGTGGATCCAGCTTTTTAAGAATAAACATAAATTAGTGCTGCCTTTAATTTATACAATAACATAAAAATTATCGTCCAATTCTTGAATTATTACAATAAAATGTATATTAATTAGTTTTCCTCTGGTCAATATCTTGCACTTTTTAAAATTGAGGGACTACTGATGAAAAAAAATCTTATTGTAAGTTTACTTCTTTGCCTCTTACTGACAAGTTGTCATGTAGTTTTCGATGACACAATACTATCAGAAAAATCTGCAATCCCAAAAATTCCACCCGGGTTTGGAGATTTGTCAGGAACATTGATAAATAGCGAGGGTGGCACATCAGCAGTGGGTGTTGCCGTTCACCTGGCAGAGGTTGTACATGGTGATGACGGGGCTATATTTGTGCTTGACACAGCAAATGGTCCATCGGCTGTAGGGGATGAAAATGGACACTTTGTGTTTTCAAAGGTACCAACCGGGGAATATATCATTGTTATTGCAAATTCGGCTGTATCATCCAAAATTATAACCGATGATGAAGGTCAGGCTAAAATTTGGATAATTCAACCGAATCAGGTCACAGATTTGGGGTCGCTTCAAAGATAGAGTTTTTTCACGACCAAATACATTCCAATACTATACAACAGAAACATGTGCATGTGGGTATAATACTTCCCATTATGGATTTGTTCGGAACGATCATCATATCAATTGGCCTGGCAATGGATGCCTTTGCGGTTTCTTTATGCGTTGGAACAAATGGCGCAGCAAAGGGAAGGCGGTCCGTGCTTCGCCTGGCTTTTCATTTTGGGCTCTTTCAAGGATTAATGACATTCCTAGGGTGGCTGGCGGGAAGCACTATCTCGCGCTGGATAGCTCAATTTGACCACTGGGTCGCTTTCGGGTTATTACTCATGGTCGGAGTGAATATGATCCGCTCTGGATTTGATCAGAATTCAGAATCCTACAAAACCAACCCCACAAAAGGCGGTCTGATGGTGATGCTTTCTGTGGCGACAAGTATTGATGCACTGGCAGTAGGACTAAGCCTGGCTTTGCTCAACACTTCAATTTTACGAGCTGCACTGCTGATAGGGACCATCACGTTTGGCCTCTCCCTGGGTGGTCTGTTAGTTGGATTCAGGCTTGGTGCGAAATTTGGAAAGAAAATGGAAATCTTAGGTGGGACAATCCTTATTGGAATTGGCATAAGGATATTGTTGACCCATTTGCTGACATAATCAATATAACAAATAAGCATTAAGTAATTTATATATGGTAAGGAAATGAAAACACCTCCCGGAACTACTCGAAGGAGGTGTTCTATTTTTTATAAACCGCATTTCTAATTAAACAATGAGTATCATGGTGTACCGATTGGTTGGACACCATTATACAATTCACCAGAATAAACACCTGAACTTACAACATTCATAACCCAGGCGATAGCCATAAGGGAACTCCCAGCTGGACCTTCGATAATTACACTTCCCCCGGTAGATCCATCTGCGTAATAGCCAAATTCAGCTCCTGCAGCGCCTATTTGAGCGGCATATGTATCAATTTTTGCTCCTGCAGCAAATGTAGGGAATGAATATGTGCCAATCAGTGTGCCGTCTTTCCCAAAATACTTTGCCTTCACTGTGCCAGCTTTCAGTGCACCGCCCAGGTTCATTACCGAAATTGTTGTTCGAGACCTTTGGCCATTGGTATATTGTGAATTGGAATAGGAGGCATAAGGAAACGCAAGTCTATCTGTTCCAGTGGATTGGCCAATGTATGTTCCACTCATTCCTTTTAGTTTTAATATTCCAAGTGCCATCAAATTAGAATTGGTACTGGTAATGACGGCATAGCCAGTATATCCCTTTGCTGTACCGGAAGGATTGCAGGCACTAAAGAATTGGCCAGTTCTACTAAGCAAGGTTTGTTTTTCAAATTTTCCTGTATTGTATGTGACTGTTACCGCTGCCGATTGGGCGGGATCAGTATTGAATATGTAATAAGAACTATTCATTCCTCCAAGGCCATAACAACTTGCAATGGGCATATAGATTTTGGATCCTATACCGGTTTGACTTTCAGTAGCCGAGCCTTCTGTGTTTGTGCCGTAGGATTTCAATGACATGCCAGTAATTTTTCCTGGTGTGGTTTCTCCCTGCCGGACAGATTCAACAAATACTGCGCCTATAAATTGACTACCGAGATTTTCCTGTTCGGATACGTCAAAATATACAGCTCCGCCGGCTGGTATATTGGTTTTGTTGATACTTACCGGGTTTCCTCCACCATAAAATGAAAATTTCAGATCTGCGGGGGTATTATCTACATTTTGAACAGAAATGATTTGTGATATCCCGGGGTATTTAACTACATAGAGCAACCAGAGGCTTGGAGTTCCATTTGTAGAAACGGCGGCCATTGGCCTGGCTTCAACGTTTACCGTGGTTGGAATTTGAGTCACCAGCACTGCAACTTCGACATCGGACTTGATCACTGCGGAACCTTTTTGTCCTGAGGTAGATGTATTCAGGTCTCCAATAGAAACGGAAGCGCTGGCGCCTACAGGTAAATCTGGCCGAGGAATTGAAATTGGCGTGGATTGACCTTCCGGATAATACAAGATTGTTATATGAGCAATCTCCAGCCCAATATTCTGGTAGGTGATGGTGGTGCGATAATCCGGGCTTTCACCAAAAACCGAATAGACAGGTGTTAATATCAGGCTGAGAATAATAGTTGCAGTGAGCATAAGTAACCGTTGTGGCTTCTTCATTAACCAACTCCTTATAATACAGGTTGAACGTTGATTAAGTTGCTAGAATCATGCCAAGCGAAAATCCACATGTCAAATCAATTTTCACATAGAATTTAGCAGAAATTTACCTCATATCTACAGGTAAGATTTCAACCATACGGTAAACTCAAATTCAAGGTAATTAATATAATTCCTACCAGTTTATATAATTATTTACATGCCATTAAAGAAAAAATCCTTCCTGACATTATTGATTTCATTAATAGTGTCGATTGCCGTCCTCTTCAGTACGGCATCTTTCATACTGATCAAAAGTTATTCAAAGCTGGAAGAGATTTCTACTGCAAAGGAGTTGATTCGCTTAGATAACACTTTTGCATCTTTGGTCAACGAGATGAAGCGAACGAGTGGATATTGGGCATATTGGGATGCTACATATCAATTTATTTTAGATAACAATCAAAATTACATAGATTCGTATCTATTGGATGAAACATTAATTTCTCTGCAAATCAATCTTTTCCAATATTTAGATAATCAAGGGAATACGGTTTATTCAAAATTTGTGTATCAAGATCAAAACGGTGTTCACTCTTCCAATGCAAACAAAGTTGACATTATTAATAAATACCCAATTTTTCTGGAATCACCATCAAATAATCCTCAACAATTTGGGATTGCAGAAATTAATGATCAAAATATATTAATCATCTCTTCTCCAATTATTCATAGTGATTACTCCGGTCCAAAAATTGGAACGCTAATAATTGGTAGAATCCTTGACCAGCAGTTATTTGACAAATTATCAGAACAAACTGGTACAACAATTCTCTATTTTCCATACCCAATTACTGATGATCTATTCGATCTTCAAAAACCGAAAATGGAGCTGGAAAATGGAGACCTTCACCCGACTAAAGTTATAGACGAAAACCAATCTGCCGGATATACACTCTTGCGGGACGCGAAAGGCGTGCCAACTGGCATCCTGCAGGTTAAGCTAACTCGCGATATTTATCAGCAAGGAATAAACACGCTTTACTACTTGTTTTCGATTTTGCTAGTACTTGTCTTGATCGTACTTATTGTTTTTTATTTTCTGCTGGACAAATTGTTCTTCAAACGAATTTTGTATCTCAGTAAAGATATTCAAAAGATAAATAAACTAAAAAGATCTGACGCACGGATATCTTTGATAGAAGGAAATGATGAAATATCCTCTTTAGGAGAAAGCATCAATACGTTATTGACCACATTGGAAAAGATCCAGGATTCCTATAAATTAATAGTCCAAAACCAGGGGGAAGGACTCACCATCGTTAACGAGAATCAAGTAATACAGTTCGCCAACCCTTCTGCAGATATTATTTTCCATGTTTTGCCCGGAGAGCTGGTTGACCGCAATTTACGGGAGTTCTTAGACGAAGCGGATATTGAAAAATTGGAAATAGAAACAAATAAGCGAAAAAATGGAATTAAATCGTCCTATGAACTCAATATTCATGCGTCTGATGGATCAGTTATTCCTATCCTTATCACTGCAACCCCTCAGTTTGATGCCAGCGGAAAATTCTTAGCCACATATGGAATATTCAGAGACATATCTGAGATTAAAAATACGCAAACTACCCTTGTGGAGAGTGAATCCAAGTTCAGAAGTTTTATTGAACAAACTCTCGTAGGAATATTCCTATTAGATGAAAAAGGTAATGTGATTGAATGGAATCGTAGTCTTGAAAAATTAACAGGTTTACAGAAGAAGGATGCAATAAATCAATCCTACGATGATGTGTTGGAAAATATGCTTCCGCACGAGAATCGGTCTGAAAGATTGAATAAACTAATAAAAGTAATTTATTCGAGGATGATGCGAAATAGTGGAATAGAAACAAACTATCCAATACTAGAATTATCCATGCAAAACAGTACCGGGTGTATTGTAATTGCCGATATGCTTACATTTCCCATCATTACCTCACGAGGTGTCATGGTAGGCGGCATTTTCTATGATAAGACTGAACAAAAGAATATGGAAAAGTCTGAGAAAGACCAACGGACCTTTATCGAGGCATTACTGGATACATCAGAAGGGCTGAATAGCACATTGGAATTGGAAACCCTTTTGGATAGAATTTTAGAAAATACCGATCGCGTTCTCTCAAGTGATACAGGTGCAATACTATTAATTGAAAAGGGATCACTAAAAGTGATTCGTGGTAGAGGGTATATTGAAAAAGGTTATGGTGATATTACACTAAATCCGCCTTTCAGAATTAATGAACGACAAAATATGAAGGATATGTTCGAAAGCGGTTTACCGATAGCGATACCTGACACAATTGATTACCCGGGATGGGATCCTCTACCAGAGAATGTTTGGGCGAAATCTTACATTGGTGTTCCATTGAAAATCCACGAAAAAGTTATCGGATTTATTAGTCTATTTTCAGCCGAGAAAAATTATTATTCGATTATTGACTCAGAAAGGTTGAAACCGTTTGCGAATCAAGCCGCAATCGCCCTTGAGAATGCACGCTTATATTCAGCAACACAGTTAAAAGCAGAAACCGATGAATTAACTGGTCTCAAAAATCGTCGAAGTTTCTTCGAGATGGGAGCGAGGGAGGTAGAACGTGCAGCTAGGTTTAATCATGCATTATCGGTATTAATGATCGATTTGGATGGTTTTAAAGAAATCAATGATACATTCGGGCATCCGGTAGGAGACCGATTATTAACGAGATTGGCAGATGTGCTTAAGTGTAAATTACGCAATGTCGACCTCATAGCACGGTATGGCGGTGACGAGTTTATCATTCTACTTCCTGAAAACGATAGTAAGGGTGCGATTGATGCGGCGGAAAGAATTTGCCGAAATTTGGAACAAGTTAAAATCGAAACTGCGCAGGGAATGGCAACAGTAACAGCATCGGTAGGTGTGGCAAGCCTTGGGGATACTTTGACTACATTATCAGGTTTGATTGAACAAGCTGATCGGGCATTATATACAGCAAAAAAGTTCGGTAAGAATAGAGTTGTAGCCAAGAATGATCTACAGATAAAATAATGATACGAGTATCGTTATTCTCATTGTTGTGCCGATAGCTTATTCGTCCAAGTAGGTTTTTTCCTGACCACGCTTGATTACAATACTTTTTGAGAACTGATAAAATTACCTATTGAGGACAAACTATTTTTTTGGAGTCACAACATGCGATTATATTGGACGCATTATGACAGATGAAAATAATCCGGAAGTTATTCGTTTCAAGGCAACCCTAACCAGGGAGCCGGATAGCTCTGCAACTTTTCTAATGATCCCTTTCAACGTCTATACGGTTTTTGGTACCCATTCGAGGGTTCCTGTGATCGGCACCCTCAACGGCTATCCTTACAAGAGCAGCATCGCACCATATGGAGGAGTTCATTACCTTGGCATTAACCGGAAGCTTCGTGAGGAAGCCGGGTTAAAAGCCGGCGATATTATTGAAGTTGAAATGTCAATTGACACCGGTCCACGTTTCATTACACCACCAGCAGACCTGGAGGCTGCCCTCGCGAAAAATATTCAAGCGCGAAAGAATTGGAAGAAGTTGTCATATTCGCACCAGAAGCATTACGTAGACGCTATTCTCGATGCAAAAAAACTTGAGACTCGGTCATCCAGAATTCAAAAAACGATCGAAGCTTTGATGAATATTCGTAAAAAATGACCAGCGGGATACTACAATATTAAATATGTCGCGATAATTAGTTGACTTGAGTCAAGAACAGATTTACAATTATTCTACAATTGAATAATGCGGATAAGGCGTCTTTTCCCCCGGATGGGAAGACTTAATGGCGAAGCCGGTAAGAAGTTTTATTTCAAGTCCGGCGCTGTCGCGCAACTGTAGGGAGCAAAACTCCAAGTCAGGTCGCCCACCTTTTCTGCGTCACCACACTCTCGCGTTAAGGAGGTGGAAACGGACTGAATTACAACAGAAAATTTCCCCAAGCCTGTCGAGAGACAGGTTTTTTATTAATTAATTTTACTCAAGGATTGATATGAAAAATAAAAAATTCTACATTATCGTGCTGGTAATTGCATCCATCATATTGACTGGCTGCGCTGCATCGCAAGAAGCAAATGGCGTTATAGGTGTTGAGATGATAGATGGGTTGGGCAGATCAGTAACCATTATTGAAACCCCGCAAAAAATAGTCTCACTGGCGCCATCGAACACAGAATTATTATTTGCAGTTGGCGCTGGCGCACAGGTGGTAGGCAGGGACGAGTTTTCTGATTACCCGGAAGAGGCAAAGAATATCGCCAGTGTCGGTGGTTCAATGGGAAAATATAGCCTGGAACAAATTTCCGCGTTACAGCCGGATCTTGTTTTAGCGGCGGAGATCAATACTGCTGAACAGGTAAAATCCATGGAAGATCTGGGTTTGATCGTATATTATCTTTCGAACCCAAAGGATATGCAGGGTTTGTATGGCAACTTGCAGACGGTGGGTAAATTGACGGGCAAGGTGAAAGAAGCTGATCATCTTGTTTCATCTTTGCAAAACAGGGTTGATGTTGTAGTTGAGGCAGCCAAGGTTAAAAATTCAACCCCGGTGAAGGTGTTCTATGAGCTGGATGGCAGCGATCCTTCAAAACCCTGGACTTCTGGAAAGGGCAGCTTTATTGATGTACTTCTAAGTATGGCAGGTGGAGTTAATGTTGCCAATGATGCCGGTGAAGGTTGGATCCAATACAGCCAGGAAGCCCTGATTGTTGCCAACCCGGATGTGATCTTGATGGGTGATGCAGCTTACGGCGTAACCGCCGAGAGCGTCGCGGCAAGGACGGGTTGGGATGCCATATCTGCTGTGCAAAACAAACGGGTGTTTGCTTTCGATGACAACCTCGTAAGCCGTCCTGGCCCCCGACTGGTGGATGGGCTGGAAGAGCTAGTGAAATTACTTAATCAATAACATTAACTGGAGCTGATGGTGAAATTAAAATTCTCTCCCATGCTGATTGCAGTCGTCCTGGCCTCTTTCGCCGGATTGCTCAGCTTACTCATCGGCTCTGTTCCTATTCCGCTGGGGACTCTTATCCGTATGCTCGCGGATAAACTCCCCTTTTTTCAGATTAATCCTGATTGGTCACCATCCTTTGAAACCATCCTTTTTGACCTTCGCTTTCCGCGAACAGCGTTGATCGCACTAACTGGAGCTTCCCTGGCGGGCAGTGGCGCTGCCTACCAGGGATTGTTTCGAAACCCATTGGCTGATCCATACTTGATCGGCGTCGCATCGGGGGCTGGTTTGGGCGCAGTCATTGCGATGAGCGTGCAATGGCCACAAAAATTGCTTGGGTTTTACCCGATTCCATTCGCAGCTTTTATTGCTGGTTTGCTGACCGTAGTGGTCGTTTACATCTTAGCCAGGGTAGGAAAATCGGTCCCGATCACAAATTTATTACTAGCAGGCGTCTCGGTCAGCAGTTTTTGCACGGCCTTGACTTCGTACCTGATGATCCAGTCCCAAAGTGAGCTGAGACGGGCTATCATCTGGCTCTTAGGCGGGTCGGCCATGACTGGATGGGAACCTGTATTAGCTATGCTGCCGTATACGGTGATTGGCCTGGGCGCCATAGTGCTTTCAGGTTATCCATTGAATGTTCTGCAATTTGGTGAAGAACAGGCGGCTCAACTGGGTATCGATATTAAAAAAGCCCGGGTGATCATCATTATCGGGTCATCACTAGCCGCCGCATCGGCTGTGGCATTTACCGGGATCATCGGTTTTATCGGGTTGATCGTTCCACATCTGGTTCGTAGCATCTGGGGGCCGGATTACCGAAAACTGATCCCTCTTTCGATTGTATTTGGTATTTTTATGCTTTTGACCACAGATATCATTGCCAGGATACTCATCCCACCCCAGGAGATTCCCCTGGGAATAATCACAGCATTGGTGGGAGCACCGTTTTTTCTGTGGGTGTTAAAGAAATCAAAACAGCAGGCATTCTGGTAATAGGTATGAAATTGGAAAACTACACACTCACGTTTAATAAAGTTAGCGCCGGATACCAGAAGCGTCCAGTATTAAAGGAGATCTCCATCCAGTTTGAGATGGGGAAGGTATCTGCTTTAATTGGTCCAAATGGAGCGGGGAAATCCACTTTGATCAAAGCAGCCTCAGGAATTCTTCCAGTTACGAGCGGAACTGTTAAGATAAATGGATATGATATTTTCAGGTTGAAACCGGCAGAAAGGGCCCGCCTTGTATCTGTTATTCCTCAGGCTAGAAACCTGCCGCCGGCATTTACAGTTCGCGAAGTGGTAATGATGGGTAGAACAGCCTATACGGGCTGGTTTGGACAGTTTAGCAATGCGGATTTTGAGATTGTTGATCAGGCTTTAGAACGTACTGCTACAGTATCCTTGGCTGCTAGGCGCATGGGTGAAATATCGGGGGGAGAGGCTCAGCGGGTTTTGCTGGCACGGGCAATTGCCCAACAGGCAAGGGTCATGCTTTTGGATGAACCAACCACTCATTTGGATATTCTTTACCAAGTGAATCTATTGGATCTGATCAGAAAATTGACACACGAAGATAACCTGGTTGTGGTACTGGCGATCCACGACCTAAACCTTGTTTCGCGATATGCGGATCATGTAGCGCTGATGGTTGAGGGCAGGATTCAAGATAAAGGCTTGCCGGAGCAAGTGTTGACTCCGGACAAACTTTCAAAGGGATACAATTTGGGGATGAATGTCATTCGACCGATCGATAGTACGCACCCGGTGATCTTACCCTCTGAGTAACAAACTAATAACTAACCAAAGAAAATCCTAGCACCAATCATTATACAAAGACAGAAATTGAACTTTTATAAGGTGATTAATAGTTTCAAATCCTCTATAATAAGATAAATATTATCTTATTAGTATTATTATATTTCTATCTGGAGGTTTCATTATGAATCACAAAATTTCTAAAGTTTTACGAAAAATAGCTTCGCTCGGCTATTCTGCCGGAGTGGTGAGTTTAATCATTGGTGTCTTGCTATCGGTTGTAAGCCAACCAGTGTATGCTTCTTCACAAAATGGCAACAATACGAATAAAGTTTGGATATGTCACGTTCCTCCAGGTAACCCGGGCAACGCTAATGCGATCAATGTAGATGCAAATGGCTGGAATGGACACGATGGTCATTCAGGCGATTTCCAAATCTCCGGACCAAACGATTCGAGGTGTGGCGAGGGCGAAAATGACCCCACAAAAACGCCAAAACCAACAAAAACCAACGAACCTACAAAGGTAACCCAGACTGAGACTAAAGAACCTACTAAGGTGAAAGAAACCGAAACAAAGGAACCGACCGAAGTAAAGGAGACGCCCACACTAACAAAAACTGTCGAAATTGAGGCAACTCTAACGGGTACAATTGAAAATACCCCAACAACGACTGAAACTGTAGAACCAACCTTCACGCCGACATATGAACCGACGGCCACAGAAGCGCCTACTCACACTGCCACAGCCACTTTTACTGCTACAGCAACGTCAACTGCGACTGAAACTCCGACCTCAACAGCAACATCAACCGCGACTGCAACCCCTACGGAAGTGGAAGTTGCATTTAGACGATTGAGCGTTGATTGGCAATGCGTTGAAGGCCAGCAGTTATGGACAATCACCAACCCTAATGGATTCTTAGTGAATGCTGCATGGTCCTTCTCGAGCGGTCCAGGACCTGGAAGCGCTGATGTTCCTGCTAACAGCAGTATCAATTTCTATGTTGCTGGTGGTTATAGAACCATCACAGTTAGTTGGATCGGCACCGGTGAAATTAGCCAATCATTGGATATGACCACCAGCCCGACCAGCCCTTGTGCGGTACGTGATCCGAATACTCCAACCCCGGATCCAGGTGGTGACCCGACATCCACACCGACATCACAAAAGACGACTATTGTAACCAACCGCTTGTCAGATCCACGACCAACCTTTGTTGCAACACTCGAAGCAACCTTTGACCCATCTCAGGAGTTATTGATCCCTGTTACAGGCGCTGATTTCAGTAACCCATTTTCGAATACACCACTCGGAACATTGTTGATCAACCTGGGATTCATATTCTTTGGAATGGCTTTACTGACACACGGAATTTCGTTCAAGCTGAAATAGTATTGCTAAATAACCAACAATTAATGTATCAGAAGGAATGTCCTTCTGATACATTAATGAAACGATTGAGAAGATGCGACAAAATAAAGGGCTATATCTAATAATATTCGGGGGACTATTAGCATTGTTTGCCATAGTAAATTTATTTATTGATATTCCCGACCTGATCGCTTCATACAATTTTCAACGTAGCCAGATTACGAATCAAACCTCATCCGGTCCTTCCTTACAGATTCAAGATGAAGGTCAAAAATTACCACTGGCAGAAACACTGCCAAATGAGATAAAAGAGGCAGAACCACTTGAGAAACGGGTCATTGTTACGCCAAATCCTACAGAGTTGCCTTCAATGCCCGTAGAAGTTATCAAAGGCTATGTTCCTGACCGTATCATTATTCCAGCAATCGGTTTGGACGCTCCAATCACCCAATCCACCTATTCAACCATTGAATTGCGGGATGGATGGTTTGAGCAATGGAATGTGCCGGATGAGTTTGCTGCGGGTTGGCAAACGAATTCTGCCCCATTAAGCGCCATCGGTAATACGGTCATCGGTGGACACCATAATGAGTATGGGAAAGTATTTTCAAACTTATACAAACTGGAACCGGGTGATATAATCTATGTTTTTTCTGGCGGTGTAACGTTCACATACAAGGTCGCCGAAATACAATTATTGAAAGAAAAAGACGTTTCGCTGGAAATCCGCAAAGAAAATGCGAAATGGATCTCACCAGGCGAAGATGAACGATTGACTTTGGTGACTTGTTGGCCAAAACGAAGCAATACTCATCGATTGATCATAGTCGCAGAGCCGTTTGTAGAAGCTCAATCAGGTTGATGTGATCTGAGAGTAGGGTATAATTCATATCATCAGGGGAATACTTGAAGCACTTTGACAGTGTATCACCCTCATGATAGAATTTTTGGTATGCTAGTGGTGTTTGCAATTATTATTATGATAATCTAAATTGCACCCAGGCAAATTGCCCGGGTGTTTTGTTAATATAAGGAAAATATGAAAGAAAAGAAATTAAGAATAATACCGCTTGGCGGCCTCGGTGAGGTTGGCAAGAATATGATGGCGTATGAATACAACAGCCGAATATTGATCGTGGACACAGGATTAATGTTTCCGGAAAATGATATGCTGGGGATCGATTACATCATCCCAGATTTCAGCTATTTGCTGGATAAAAAAGATAAAGTGGACGGGATCGTTATCACTCACGGGCATGAAGATCATACCGGGGCGATTCACCACGTTTTGCAGGAGATAAATGCTCCAATTTATGCCACACCTCTGACCCGGGGATTGGTAGAAGTTAAACTTGGCCGAAATGGCCTGGCTTCCCGGGCTGTATTAAATACCGTCCACGCGGGTGATAAAGTGGAAATTGGTCCTTTCTCTGTGGAGTTTTTTCACGTCTGCCATTCCATCCCCGATGGGGTTGGCTTGGGAATAACCACACCTCTTGGACTGATCGTACATTCAGGTGATTACAAGTTTGATCACACTCCAGTGGATGGCTGGCCGAGTGACTATTCCAAGCTGGCAGATTTCTCTTCCCGCGGCGTACTGGCACTTTTGTCTGATTCGACAAACTCGGAACGCCCGGGCTGGACTCCATCAGAAAAGGTGATCGACGATGCGTTTCGTAAAGTCTTCCGTGAGGCGCAGAGCCGCATTATTATTGTTTCTTTTGCATCGCTTATCAGCAGAATGCAGCAGGCGATCAATGTTGCGGCAGAGTTTGGCCGTAAACTGGCTTTTGCCGGGATGAGCATGGTCGAAAATGCAAAAATGGCTGGTAAACTTGGCTATTTGGATATTCCTGAAGATGTCTTGATTCCGATCGACCAGGCATTAAGTATGCCGGGCAAGGATGTGGTGATCATGTGCACCGGATCGCAAGGCGAACCTTCATCCATTCTGGGAAGGCTCTCAATGGGCACTAACCGTCAGTTTGACATCAAAGATGGCGACACGGTTGTTTTATCTTCGCATCCCATCCCAGGAAATGAAGAAAGCATCTATCGCATGATCAACCGTTTGTTCCAATTAGGCGCTAATGTGATCTATGAAGCTATTGCGAACGTACATGTTTCCGGGCATGCCAGCCAGGAAGAGATGAAACTTTTGCTGCACCTGGTGCGGCCAAAATACTTCATTCCCATCCACGGCGAGCTGCGGCAGTTGAAACAGCATGCAGTATTAGCCCAGGATATTGGTATCGAGCCGGAAAATATCCTGGTCAGCGAGAACGGCCAGGTAATCGAGATCAGCGAAAATGGCATGAAGCTGGCAGAAAAAGTGCCAGCCGGATATGTATTTGTCGATGGTTCCGGAGTGGGTGATGTGAGCGAAGATATCATGCGAGAACGTGAAACACTTGCACGCGATGGCATAGTACTCCTCAATGTGAACGTGGATCGCTTTACCGGTGAAGCTTTGGGTGAGCCAGAAGTAATCAGCCGTGGATTCATCTCCTCCAGGGAGAATAGCGAGCTTTACAACGGATTAAAGAAAAAGGTGATGGAATCGATCAAGCGCAACGGCAGCAAGGATCGCAACGAGATCGAACAAGCCTGCCGGACTTACATCAATAGTGAGACCCGCCGTCGACCGGTTGTGATGGTTTCAATTGGACGGTCTTAATTTCAAGGCCAGCCTAACTCCCCACGCAGGGGAACAAAACAAACGGGAATATGATTTTCACACGAAGGATGTCCATTGACATCCTTTTTCCATATTTGCATGACCTGTGAAGTCCTCCCACCGACTGGTATGACCATCCTGCCCAAAGGAGCGAGCTGATCGAGTAGTTTTTGAGGCACCGATGGCGCTCCTGCCGTGACGATGATGCGGTCATACGGGGCTTCTTCCGCGTAACCGAGACTGCCATCCATTTTCAATATGGATACATTTGTGATATCCAAATCGATGAGCTTTTCTTTGGCAAGTTCGACCAGGCGCTCCACCAGTTCGAGCGAGAAGACAAATTGCGCCAGTTCAGCCAGGATGGCTGTTTGATAGCCGGATCCTGTACCAATTTCTAGCACTTTTTTTTCCCCGTTCAGGTTCAGCAGGTCTGTCATCAACGCAACTATATAAGGCTGCGAAATGGTTTGATCGAATCCGATCGGCAGTGGACAGTCTTCGTAAGCTTCTTCCTTGAATTTTAGTGGTACAAAATAATGCCTGGGAATAAGTTTCATTATTTGCACGACAGCAGGTGTGAAAATTCCCCGGCCGCGAATTTGTAGATCCACCATTTCATCGCGTTCGAAATTGAAGTTGTGGCATTCCGGATGATCACTGTTCATCCATATCATTATAGCAATGTGAGATTAAGAATTTGGGATGGTAGTTGAGTCTAGAATCGCATTCGTGATCAACCGGTCAATTTTTCCCATTGGATAATCTCCCAGGTTGGATAACTTCACCCATTTGATCTCATCGGCTTTAAGTGGAGCAGGTGTTCCTTTTGTGATCTGACAGAAGAAGGCATGCAGTATCACCCGGAAATGCGTATAGGCGTGACGGTAAATTCCAAGAATATCCCCAACTGAGGCTTCAATCCCCAATTCTTCAAGTAATTCCCGGCGAAGACAGGCATCGAGCAATTCATCCTTTTCTACTTTACCGCCGGGATATTCCCACATGCCCCCCAATAACCCAGCAGCAGGGCGTTTGGCCAGTAAGACCGTGGAAGATGAAATTGATTCAGACATTATTACGCCGGCAGTTACAGTGTAACGCGGGATTTGTTTACGAAGTTTGGCTGTGGGACGTTCCAATACTACCCCAAAACTATGAGCCTCACAGTAATCAATTAATGGACAGGATGAACAGATCGGAGTTTTTGGCATGCAGACTGTTGCTCCCAGATCCATCATAGCCTGATTGAAATCACCGGCGTGGTTGTGGGGCAACAGGTCATTAAGCGCTTTATAAGCTATATCAAGGAATTCAGGGCTATCCAATACTTCTGTAATATTGTATAGCCTGGATACAACCCTTTTGATGTTGCCATCCATGGCGGCATAATCCAAACCGAAAACCACTGAAAGAATATCTGCAGCGGAACTTGGCCCAATGCCGGGAAGTTTTATCAGATTTTCATAGGTGGATGGGAAGATTCCATTGTGTTCTTTCAGCACCAACCCGGCCGTTTTATGCAGGCACCGGGCGCGGGAGTAGTATCCAAGACCTTCCCAGAAAATGAGCGCTTCCTGAAGATCGCTGTTGGCAAGTAATTCAATATTTGGAAACCGCTCCATCCATCGTTTATAGTAGGGAATGACGGTCTCAACCCGGGTTTGCTGGAGCATGATCTCAGAGACCCAGACAGCATACGGATCTTTCGACTCGCGCCAGGGGAGCCGGCGGGCATTTTGACTGTACCATGCCAGCAGGAGGGCTGCGATAGGATGAATTGCCATTTTAGAATTGGAAGCGCGTTAGAAAGCGGGTGATCTTTTGATTGTAGTTGATGATGTAATCCTGCAACTGATCATGGAGCTCACCCCATTCCTTGGATTTGAGGGTTTGCTGCATCTGGTCATAATCTGCCATTTTGGCGCCGACCTGGATTTGTGGCCGGTCGCCGAAAGAGGTCGCCCAGGCTTCGCTGATTTCGAGTCCCAGGTTTTGCAATCCCGGAATAAATACCCTGACGACGAACTCAAAATATTCCCGTTCGCGGGTGGGGGCGATATCCCAGGTCATGATCAGTTTAACAGGTTCAGGCATTGCCATTTCGATTTCGGTCAAATTCGAGGACGAAAACTTTGGTCTCTTCTGGAAGAGATGATTTGACGATCTTTAACGAGGGAATCGTTTCATAAGTTGTCAGTCCCATTTCTTTAATGAACTTGCTTAATGGTTCCAGCTCGGGAAGGGAAGCTTCGGTGGCGAAGTGCATGGGAATTACAATATTGGGTTCAAGCAGGCTGACGACTTCCGCGGCTTTGGCGGCGTTCAAACTGCCACCAGCGCCAACTGGAATGAGCGCAATGTGGACAGGACCGAGAGATTCCACTTCGGCTTGCGAAGGTACTCTGCTCATATCTCCCATGTGGGCAACTGTTAATCCATAATAATCAAAAACATAAAGAGTGTTTTTGACTGAAACAGGGTCTACCTTGTCGTTGCCATCGGTCTGAATGCCGGTAATGAATACTTCACCGATCTCATATTCTCCCTGACCGGTGATCACTCGTGGCTCTCCCTTCACGGCGGAGATGAAGTTATGCCCGGGAGAATCGTGGCTAACGGTAACGATATCCGCTTTTAATTTGAGCGCTTCGTAACCGATGACTTTAGAATCAAACGGATCTGTTACTACACTTGCCATGTTCCGCTCACTGAGGCGGAAGCAGGAATGGCCGTACCAATTTATTTCCATGTGACCTCCAGAATTCTTCATGGATTATACAATAAAACGTTGGATGCTGTAACCGGACTGTCGAAAGAGATTTGCTGAAGCGTATTGCTTGACATCCATAATGCTTAAACGTATAATTTGCAACGCTTTCCTCGATAGCTCAATTGGCAGAGCGAGCGGCTGTTAACCGCTAGGTTCCAGGTTCGAGTCCTGGTCGAGGAGCCTATAACATCCCCCACCCCCAGCAACGCCGGCTGGGGGATTTTGTATCAGGTTCCTGGTTCCCCGGATGCCCACAAGGGGTGCTTCGCGAGGAAGTGATATCGAGTCCTGGTCGAGGAGCCTATTCCTCTCCTACTCCTGGAAACGCCGTTCTGGGGTCTATTATTATTAGGGATTTCCTGTCACCCTGCATGATTGACCGAATAAGTTATAAAAGTATAGTTGTCGATCCAATGGAATATTTTCAGAGAGCCGAAAACCAACTGCCCTCGTAATTGGCGTTCTACGGGAAAACTGTAGGATGGAAAGGTTATTACATTCCGGAGAATAAAGTTGAGTTCTCCAATACTGTTCCAGTAAAGTCAGCGCCTTCTAATATTGCATTCTTCATGGAGGTATTCTTCAGGTTTGCGCAATACAAATTGGCATTAAACAGATTGGCATTGTTCAGAACTGCATCCATGAGATTTGAATATCTTAAAATTGCCTCAGTCAAGTCGGCATTTGCCAGGTTGGCGTTTTTGAGATCGGCTCGATAAAGGATGCATTTTGCCATAATTGCCCCGACCAATGAGCAGGAAGTCAGATCCGCTTTGGTCAAATTGGCATTGTTCAGAAATGCGTTATCCAGATTGGCTTCTGTAAGTGTGGCGCTGCGCATATTCGTCCCGGAAAAATTTGCGTTCGTTAGATTCGCATTATTGAGTTGAGCTCGATACAAGTTGGCGTAGTGAAGGTTGGCCCCGGTCAGATTAGCGCCTTTCAACAGAACGCTGAACATGTCGGCAAATTTAAGGATCGCATCGGTGAGGTTTGTATTGGAAAGGTTAGCTGTTCTTAGATCGCTGGCCTCTAAATTTGCCAATTTCATATTCGCGCCATAGAGGTCCGCCCCTTTCAGGATGGCACCCTTTAAATTTGCCATGAATAAGGTCGACCTGGCCATACAGGCATTGCTGATATCGGCAGATTCCAGATTTGCTCCAGTCAGGTCGGCGCCGTTCAAATCGGCTCCAGTCAAAATGGAACCTTTTAGTATCGCTCCCTTTAAACAGGCTCCCCGCAGGTTTGCTTCAGACATGTTAGTGTCGGATAGGTCGGCGTTTTCAAGGTTAGCCGGGGTGGGAGTGATATCCATCCCATCATCAATATCTAAGAGCGGGATGGCGATAATCTTATCCAGTGTTACACCATTAATTGAAATTTCACCTGGTTCTCTCATCTTTTTCTCCAATAAAAGCAGTAAATATAGTAATTATAATAGGCATCCGGGGCATTTCTCCGATTATACCTCCGATGAGTCTGTGACGAATGAAACTTCAATTATCGCGGAATTGTCCCTCCTGATCGATATTCTCCATACATAATAATTATTAGTAATTTCTGGTGGGTGTCAAGTAATTTAGAGAAGGAATCCACCATATATGCACAAGGAATTGGTACACTACCCATATATGGCGTAGGTATTGGATAAATGTTGATTGACATAACGATTTTATTGGGTATTCTGCTTTGATGTCTATGTTTAAGTGACCGGCCTTCTCGCCCACGAAACTAATCAATGATACACGATGAAAACTTTTCTTTGGTTTCTGTGAAATCAAATGGATCCTGGACAAGACCTGATGAAAAGGATCGGTCTGGTAATAAAGGGTAGGTTTGATCGAAGTATTTATTAAACACCACCCGGAAACTATTAACTGGAGATATATTCGAATACAAGGATTGATAATCCTGATCCGGAAAGAAATAAGCATTCAGGATTTCCTGCTGTTTTAAAATCATATTTCCATGATCAGCTTGAATAATAATTATTGGTGGATTATTTGACGTTTGTAAATTTTCGATAATCGGGAGCATGGCGCTATTTAGATACATAATTCCATTAATATATCCTTTTCTGCCTATGCCCTGACTAACTGGCCAGCCATTGTCTTTGCTGTAATATCTCTCATCTTCTTGCAAATCACCATTCGGTGTGAACATGTAAGGGTAGTGCGCCGGAGTCAGGTGAATGAATACAAATTTTGGGGAGGGCAAATCCAAATTATTCACGAGTGATATTTTATTTTTATCCATCAAATAATTGCCATATTGTGAACTTGTATTTGACCAATTTTGGACAGCCGGAAAAATATCCAATACTTTAAAAATAGTTGCATTAAATAATAATTTTTCAAAAGGAGTAAGAAACGGTTGGTTCAATGAAATGGACGATGTCTTAATATAATAATCTGCATCATGAAATTCTGAAAATAAGTATCCAGTTTGAAAACTGACATCTTTGTATCCAAATGATTTTAGATCAGCCCTGACATTATTGTAGTGAATGAGATTATTTACGGCTGAAATATTCTGAATGTCAGGTGTTAACTCCGGTGCAATATCACTCAAATAACTCATATTCAATGAAGATGCAAGGGATAACCTGGTATTAGAATAGTTAGATCGACTACACTGAGCTATGTAAAAACCTTTCTTTTCAAGGTCGTGGATAAAATTGGAATTATCAAACTTGAATGTCTTTTCCAGTTGGTCTGCCCGTGAATAACCATCAAGAATGAAGTAGTAAATATCTGGTTGTTCGTTTCTTATTGTTGGGGCAAGATCTTCTGCACTGATTTTGGAATCAGTTGAGATGGTTACCCTGGATGATGTGATTATGTTGTAGATGATGCGTATTGATGGGATTAATACTGCAACCAGCCCTGATATCACAAGAAATTGGTTGATTGTCTTTAGATTATTTTTACTTTTAGCAACACTTGCGACAATTACCACAAGAAGTAATCCCAGAATAAATACTAAACCGTACCTATGATTCAGGCTTACCCCAAAGATATATCGATCTTTTATAAGGTCAAACAAGATACCAAAAGAAGAAATGGTGATAATGGTTGGCGTGACGATCAGGCCAACTTTTCGCCAATCCTTCATTAATAAGCGTATTAATACCATAAAAAAGATGGTAAAAATTATCGAAAACAATAGAGGACGAACAATATACTCCAGGCTAATTTGTCCGCTGTTGTGACCCATAAGTGAAATTATCGGAAAAATCGCGAATAATATTGGGTGGATAGGCAATTTAGAAATTATTTTAGTATTAATTTTCATTCTTTTTACTATGTCTTTGATAGCAAAACAAATCTATCAAATAAAAAATTGGTTGATTTTTCGCAGTTACATGTTTGTAAGATTATAACAAACCTAGATACCATGATCATTATTGCCCAGATAGGTAGCCTTCTGAGACCGTTTTCCATTCTTCTTTCCAGCGTATAATTGAAGTGAGCAGCAGACTGCTTCCCAAAACAACCCTGGAGGATTAATGAAAACGAAAGAAGAGATCGTTGCCAACTGGCTGCCGCGCTATACTGACACCCCCCTGGAAGATTTCGGGAAATACATCCTGCTGGTTAATTTCGAAGATTACCTTAACAAATTCTCTGAATGGTTTAAAGTCCCGATTCGCGGGATAAACAAACCAATGCCCAATGTCACCGCTGAAAACATTACCTTGATCAACTTTGGTATTGGCAGCGCTAATGCTGCCACCGTGATGGACCTGTTGAGCGCCATCCAACCCGAAGCGGCGCTTTTTTTGGGTAAATGCGGCGGTTTGAAAAAGAAAAATGATATTGGCGATCTTATCCTGCCGATAGCTGGAATAAGAGGAGAGGGAACATCCAATGACTATTTCCCGCCAGAAGTGCCAGCTTTGCCAGCCTTCAATTTGCAGAAAGCCATATCGACCACGATCCGGAACTTCGACAGGGATTATTGGACAGGAACAGTTTACACCACTAATCGCAGGGTTTGGGAACATGATGAAGCTTTCAAGGAATATTTACGCAATATTCGTGCTATGGCTGTGGATATGGAGACAGCTACGCTTTTCAGCGCCGGTTTTTACAATGAAATACCTACCGGCGCTTTACTGCTCGTTTCCGACCAGCCGATGATCCCCGATGGGATCAAAACATTAGAGAGCGATAAAAAGGTGACTGAACAATTCCTGGATATGCATTTGAAGATCGGTATCGATGCATTGAAAGAGCTTATCAATAACGGCTTGACTGTCAAACACCTGTATTTTTAGCCAGAATGGATTAAAAAACTCTTGAAGTAGATAATCGCCGCAAATTTATCAGGCATATCATATTCATTGTTATTTTCTACGGGAGAGATATAATGGAAAGTTCAGATTTCATCAAAATAAAATACCCATCCGTCAGGCAATTCACAGCGGACACTGGAATAATTGACAGGGAAAAACACTATGTACGGGCTTTTTTGGAAGTGGATGTAACCGATGCACTGCACAAACTCAAAGAATTAAGGGCTCCAGGCAGGAAGGTGTCCTTTCAGGCCTGGTTCATAAAGGTGGTGGCGGATACAGTTGCGCAGCATCCACCGATCAACGGCATCAAAAAAGGACGTAATTCCGTGCTGGTTTTCAAGAGTGTAGATGTTTCAACGATCGTTCAAAAAAAGGTTGATGGTGTTGCTGTGCCACTGCCGTTGGTACTCAGAGAAGCGAACATCAAGACTCAGTTCCAATTGAATGATGAGATCCGATCAGCGGTTTCTCAAACAGTGGAAAATGAAGGCAACCTGGTTTTGGGTAAAGGTGAAAATGCGCAATTGTTGAGTTTGGCGACTGCTTTGCCGCAGTGGATCAGGTTACTCATTATGCGGCTTTTCATCCTTGGGAACCCACGCCGCATGCAGCAAATGATGGGAACTGTTGTGGTCACTTCGTTGGGGACTGTAGGCCAGATATCAGGATGGATCATGCCAACGAGTATGCATCCTTTGAGCATTGGCATAGGTTCTCTTAATAAAAAACCAGCCATTTACCAGGGATCAATACAAAAGCGGGATATCCTCCATCTCACGATCGCCATCGATCATAACGTCATTGACGGGATGCCGGCCTTTACATTTGTAGGAGACCTGATTTCCAGATTGGAAAAAGGATCAGGGCTGGAATAATTTACTCAAACAGCTTCGTCCAGGTCAATTGACCCACGATGCCATCGCTTGTTAATCCATGATCCGACTGGAAAGCGCGCACTGCGATATCAGTTTTAGGACCGAAGATGCCATCTGGTGTGCCAGGTTTGTATCCAAGCACCACGAGGCGTTCCTGCAGCAATTTTACATCCTCACCCTGCATATTCAGTTTTAAATTACGTGATAAGGCTGGAATATCATTGGCTTTTGTCGCTTTGATCAAGACATAAAATGGGGTTAATCCATCTGTACCCAAACCAAACAGAACGCCGTCAGGAGCTCGCAGCATAAAATTCGCCTGGTATGTTCCTTTAGTCGAAGGGGCTTGTAATTTGACGCTTAGATCGGCAGAGTTTCCGGGAGAGACAGCACCCGTGAGTGAGACGCTTGCCGGTGCTTTCAGGTCATCTCCATTGAAGAAAACAAGCGAGTAATCGGATGCCCATATACAGGAACCAATATTCTTAAGGCGCCAGGTCTTGGTGAATTTTGTGCCTACTTCCATGGATGATCCATCCGGATAATTTACATCCATGATAAACTCTGCCAAATTGCAGGGTATTTGCTGTACGGTTGCGGTTGGGGATGGCGTTTGGGTGGGTGGGGCCGGGGTTTCGGTTGGTGAAGGGGTAAAGGTTGGCGATACCGGCGTTTCTGGAATAAAGGTAACACTTGCTTCTGTTTCAACCTGCGTTGGTGTAGGCTGGTTTCCTGAAAACGGTAGAGCACAGGCAAGTGATGTCATCCCGAGCAAAAGGATGATGATGATCAAAGAGTATCGCTTATCCATTTTTCCTCCTTTGAACTATGGCGGTTGGCAAACCCCCATTTACATATATCATTGAGTATAGTTATTTATTTCGGGAAATCAATACTTTGTCTTCTGGATGGCGTTAACCCCGTTTCCATTTCCCTGGATCCGCACTGAAAACTTCCAGGTATATGAGCAAAGTTTTGTTTCACTTGCTCTCACATGGTAATTAAAAGGTAAAATTGCGGATATGAACAATCCAACCTTACTTCGTCGATTTGATAATGCAAAATTAGGCAAATTCCACTTGAAGCTCATGCTGATCATTGGTTCATGCTGGGTTTGGGCGGCTTATGGTGTTACGATCGTTGGTTTCATGCTGCCATCGCTGCAAAATGAATGGCAAGTTTCCTCCAGTGCCTTGGGGTTGCTTGCCAGTATCGGCATGTTAGGCATGCTTGCTGGATCAGTCGTCGTTGGAACATTGTCCGACCATTTTGGCCGCCGCCGGATGCTTACCATGACCATGTTCTACCTGGGATTAATGTTCTCACTCAGTGCTATTGCACCAAATTACCATTTGCTGCTGGTCTTACGCTTCTTCACGGGTATAGGATTAGGGGCAATCATACCCATTGCCGGTACACTGGTGGCTGAATTCAGTCCCACCCGGCAAAGAGGGACGTTGCTCGTACTGCTCAACGGTTTCTGGGGATTGGGTGGTACCCTGGCTGCCTTGATCGGTTATTTCCTCATCTTGCAAATGGGTTGGCGGCCTGCCATGTTGTTCGGGATGCTGGCAATCCTATCCGGGATTTTGGTAAGATGGCTTCTACCTGAATCGCTGAGATACCTTGAAAACAAAGGGCAGTTTGAGGCAGCGCAAAAGGAGGCTGATCGGGTCAGGCTGGTTGATGACCACCTGGTCCCCCTTGAACCAGATCCCATTGCAGGCTCGACATCTTTGAACAAGCAAAGTAGGAATGGAATATGGTCCAAGAAGTTTGCGCGAACCACATTTTCCATCTGGTTATTGTGGTTTTCACTCAACTTTCTGTATCAGGGAATATTTATCTGGCTTCCAACGTTATTGGCAGGGGAATCCAATGCGACCAGCCGTTCTTTTCTATTAACTCTGATAATTAGCCTGGGGCAAATCCCTGGCACATTGCTGGTGGCTTACGTAGCGGACAAGTTTTCGAGAAAGAAGCTGATCATTTTCTCGCTTGGATTACTTGGATTAGCAACATTGATATTCCCTCTTTCCAGGGATACTGTCTGGATAATAATATTTGGTTTTCTCATCATGATATTTAATGGGATGGCGTGGGGGCTTGCACACCCATTCTCTGCAGAACTTTACCCAACATCCATTCGCGGGTCAGCTACAGGCTGGGGTACAGGAGTAGGCCGGCTCGGAGGTGTTCTCGCTCCCGTGCTGGTTGCGTGGCTCATTCAATTGAATGGGAGCATGACGTCTATTTTTACTATTCTGGCAGCCGCTCCAGCAGTTACTATGGTGATCCTCGCCGGGTTAAAACAACAGACTACGGGGCGCTCATTAGAAGAAATTGCAGATCAAAATTGAGTTTACGATTATGTTATTCTGGTAACTATTAGATGAGATTTGTGCTTAAGACCACAGCGTAGTTTCATAATTATTGGAAAGCCACTTGTTTAACTATTGAATTTTGCGAAATCCTTCTTATAATGAATGGATACTCAGAATGGAGTTTACTCGATGAAAGCAATGGATGTATACAAAATTGAGATATTTGCACCAGAAAAAGCTGTGGAAAAGATTATGTCTGCGATAGCCAGGGCCGGGGCTGGCAGGTTGGGTGCTTACGATCATACAGCAAGTACAGTTTGGGTTACTGGCTACTGGCGTCCGCTCTCAGGTGCGCAGCCTTATTTGGGAAAAGAAGGGGAGATATCATCTGAACCCGAGATAAAAATTGAAGTGAATTGCAAGCACGAACATATTCCTGAGGTGTTGCAAGCTATTTTCGAAAATCACCCCTATGAACAACCAGTGGTGAATATCATTGCACTCGTAAACGAACAATTTATCGATCAGGATGACTCACGCAAATATGGACCTTAGAATTTCCTCTGTTCATTCGTGACGAATGACGACGACCAACTTATCTTCGCCCATTTCTGTAGCTTATTTTTTTGTTCGTCCCTCCGGGTCAATGGACAATATGCCGAACCTGCTTTTGTTCCGATATTCGGCAGTAAAATTTCTTCAAGACTTATGTTCAGGTTTTAAGTGACAGAATCATCCAATCTTAAAAAAATCAGGCACCAAGTTTTGTATAATTAGTACTTATGTAGTGGGCTTGATATTAAGACAAGATTAAACTGCTAAACAATCAGTCCATGAATCAGCCTTTTCAGCTATGATTAAATGATGATTATATTGACGAAAATGTGAGTATCCAGAATATTGATTATGCGCTTGCGTTACAAATATAAAAGCGCTCCTGGTTATTTGACCTGAGCGCTTTTATATTTAAGTAACTGCTTATACTGGCTTGATCGCTGCATCTAACTGTTGAGCGAATTGCGCGGACTGCTCTTTGGTCATACCTTTCATCAAGTCAGCATGGACGGTGCCACCATGGGTCATAGCCTTTTTTAGCACTTCTTCCTTGTTGGCGCCGGTTGCGACAAAGTCACATTCCAATCCTAAATCCTTGCATGCAAATTTTTCCATTTTCTCTCCTTATGTTGGAAAACACATATATTATTTGGGAAAACTTTCCCTCAAAATCTTGAAATTGTTCGTTGTCTTGTTCATAGTTGGGAAGTTCCTGTTGCAGAGAACCATATTGATCCTCCCTTACATAATAGCATTAATAAGAAAAACAACTTCTATATGTAGAAGGTGCCTCTTGGAAAATGATCCAGAAACAAAGTAATGAAAAATATTTCTTGCTGCCATTGTGCCGTGCTCATCCTGAAGCGGAAGGTCTCCGACTTTATTACTTGGTTTAATCCATCGGGAATCAGTCTAAATAATCGATCTCTATTTTGCGAAATATCTATGTGCTTGATTCAAATTGGCCGGCTGAGTCGCTCAATTCTTCCAGGGTGCCAAGTCAAAAGAAATGATCGGTACGAATCGGTTGGCAATCCTTTTTCCAATTAATAATCTATATTGATAGGAAAAAACGGTCCAAGGATGAATGCCAGTATGATATGGTTGGGTTATGGTCCAACATCCAGCAGATCTCTGCGCTGACCTGTCTGTCCCGTTTTGCATGGAAATAGGTGCTTCCCTATTTGTTGAAACACAACATTCTACCCGGCGCGATCCTGGGATCAGGATGAGGATTTCTAATTTATCAAAGCATCTACTGAGAACGAAAATGGAATTCCCCTTCAATTATGCAGATTGTGTTCAAATTGGATATCCAGGGACCAAAATTCCATTACCTATCGGGGAGGTTGATAAATGATTTGATGCCGGAGGCGAAGTAACCTTGGAACGATTATGGGCAAGAGGACCAAGTCGTTGCAGTAGAACCTCTTTGAATGTGGAAAGGAATGGTACAGCCCTGTCAAAAATAGTCAGGATTTACTTCATTTAGTTTGATTTGCATCCACCAAAAGACCATCCAGCCTGGATTTTATCTCTTTCCAGCTCAACCATTTCGGATTCTTCCTTACCGGCCATGTAGCCATGACCTCAAGGGTGAGATCGTATCCATGTTCAATCAATTCCAAGGAGCGACTGAAATCCCATATCTGAACAGAAGGGTCCGCGATCAGTTTGATATGTCGCACGTGCACTCCGCGCGCTTCAGCTAGCTGTAATTCCAGTTGAAGTTGACGGTCGATCACAGTTCTGTACAACTTGTTGATCAGATCGGAAACCCCGTGTAGCGACAGATCCACTTCGGTAGGGTCAAACAGGTCCAGGGCAATGATCTCTGTTGCGCCGAGGTTTAGTGCGGTCTCGATTGGCAAATTACTGACGAGACCACCATCCACAAGAAACTGTCCTTCCTGCTCGAAAGGAGCCATCCAGGGAGGCAAGGCCATAGATGTTAGCATACTTTCCAGAATTGACTCGGCAGAATCTTTCCCGTATATGATCGGTCGTCCTGAATTCATATCCGTTGCTACGAGATACAGCATCACACCAGACAGATCTCGAAAGAAGAGATCTGGCTTTAACCCATGGTCTGTGGCAAAATCCCGAATTTTGGATTGGGCGATACCTTCAGAATGCCGAAAGAATGCTCTTGCAGTCTCCCACCACTTATTTATGGGCATAAGGTCTTCACTTGCAATTGCCTGCCACACCCGGGTCGCCTTTTCCACTCCCTGCAAGGTGTAACCATTCACAGCAAAGAAAGCGCCATTTACTGCTCCGATCGAAGTGCCTGTCACCATATCCGGAATGTATCCGCCTTCCAGCAATGCACGCAATGCACCCACTTGCATGGCTCCCCGAGAACCGCCTCCACCTAAAACAAATGCCAGGTTCCTTTTCATTCTTTCATTATATCGAATATTCTCATTATTCAATACAAGCTGGCATTTGAAAGTTGTGGTTGTTATTACTACCTTCCGAAAGTACGATTATATAAGGAAGAATTGCGGGCGAAATCTCTCCACCTTTGGATTGTTTGGAGATGCGGTATTCCCGCTGAAGAATTAAAAAGAATACGTAAGGACAACAGAGTTATTCAATATTCACAAGTTGATCGCCTGAGTGTAAATATATAAAAGAAATTCTTATAGTTAAAGCCCAACATACCTTTGTGCAAACCATGACTCTACTGTTTACATACATTTGGAACTAACTTTTCTTCTCTCATCTCTTTAGTGCCATAAGCATAATACGATTTGTCCGAAATTAATTCAAAATTCTCATTAAAATACGAATCCAGAATAATCCTAAAAGAATTTACCGGGGTAATTGTAGAATATAGAAGCGCTTTTGTATCATCATTGACATAGTAGGCATTTAAAATAGCATGACGGATTTCAGGCTTATTGGATTTAAGGTTTGGCCCATGGTCACCCTGGACAATAATGATAGGAAGTGTTTTAGATTTGTTTATAATGTCATTAAGTATTGTTGGAAGTTCATTATTCAAATACGACACATTGGATGGATAACCTTTATAAACATCTGCTGTGTATTTATAGTTGCCATCTGCTGAGAATATATAGGGTTCATGCGGGACTAGAATATGCACCAGGACGAATTTGGGACCGGGTAGTTCTGGTAACTTCGGAAGTTCTGCCAGTGTATATTTTACCTGTTGGAAATGTTCGTAATACTCTGCCTGGACGAGATCCAGGTTGGGAGCAAGCTGAGGCATATCCGAGAGAATTCGGAATACTGTCGTTTTGAACAACATTGATTCGAACTCATTCAAACCTTCGTGGAGCAGGCTAAATCCGAATGAGGGATTGTTTCGAGAAAAAAGCTTATCCTCACCCAGTTCAAAATGACCCCTGGAACGATTTTCAAATGCATAAACGGAATAACCACGAGCTCGCAATGCTTTTATCACCGTTGTCTGGCTAAATGGAGAAAGTGAACCATCAGGATTAATTGCCTGTAAATAATTGCCCTGCATGAGCGATGAGAGTGAATACCTGGTGCCAGGGTAATTACTCTGGCTGCAATCTGCAACAAAAAAGCCCATTCCACGAAGTTCATTGAGGAATGAAGTGTTGTCATAATGAAAGACTGATTCAAGGACATCAGCTCTGGTATATGAATCCACGATAATCACATAAATATCCGGGTATTCGCCTTCGGATATTTGTGAGTTTGGCGCCGGCGCTTTTTCTCCCTGGCTACTAATAATGGCATTCGTTATGGACGAATAAGCAAAGGGATAAGCGCCAATTATCAACATCGTAAGGCTGGAAACCGCGAGAAACTTGATAAGTTGTTTCGATATCGATTTGGATCTGAGAATTAACCAACCGGCGAGCAGAAAGAGAAATAGAAAACCTAATATTAGATATCGATGGCGAACACCGCTGCCAAAGGTAGAAACCAACAACTCATACACCTGGCCATAAGAAAAGAAGGAAAACATGCTTATGGCGGTTAACAAATTACCCTTATCCCGGTTTCTTGTAATTATTGAAAGAAATATCACAAGGAATAATGTAACCAGAATGGAAAGAAAAATGGAGCGCAAAATAGAATTAATTTTGACATAGTCAAGATTATGGGAAACTAATGTGAGAATTGGATATAGTGATATTAAGAATGGGTAGAAGTCTGAAAGTTTAATTCTTTTCATACAACCTCAACGTTATTGTCAAATATTAAAATGCATCAAATTTGCATTTTAATAAAAATTGAAATTATTGCTATTCAATAGTCATTAATGATTAATTCTTTTTGATCTGAATGAATCTCTCATCTCTATCAATTCTGCTGTGATGCTAATGGCAATCTCTTCCGGACTTTCAGCGCCGATGGACAAACCAATAGGCGAATGAACTTCATCCAGAATTTCCTGCTTGAAGCCTTCAGATTTTAGGGTTTTGTAAATTTCATCCCGTTTCCTTTTACTTCCGATCATACCGATGTATTTTGCTTTCGTAGAGAGAGCCTGGGCTAGGATGACTTTGTCATGCAAGTGGCCGCGGGTAACGATGACCAGGTAACTTTCCGAATCCAAAGGAAGATCACTAAAAGCAATCTCATTGTTTTTTACGACGATAATTTCATCAGAAGTAGGAAAACGCAGTTTGTTTGCAAACTCAGCCCGGTCATCCAACACCACCGTTCTGAATCCGACCATGCTCGTCAGCAATGCCAGTTTTTGCGAAACGTGCCCGGCGCCGAAGATGTAAACTGTGCCGTAGCTACTCATCGGATCAATATAAAAACGGTTTTTTCCAATCGTGATCACCTGCGGCTCATGGGGAAGGGTGACATGATTGATAACCTTATCCAGTTCCAACAAGATGCCTGGTTGCTCAAGTGATGAGGCCATCGGCATACCTTCGTAAGAATCCAGCACAATGTTGGTGGTGAAGCTTAATCCTGGTCGTGAGGTTATCTTTCCGTCAGAAGCAATAAACCAGCGTGGAAGTTTTTCCATGCTCTCACCGGCATTGGGCACTTGTAAGATCCACCAACCTTTTTGGCGGGTCAATTCCTGATGTAACGATGCTTTTAATGCTGCCAGCAAATCCTTATCCGCTGGATCAATAAATTCCAGCAACACTTCCTGGTCGCCACCGCAGATCATATCCGATGATGCAGCATCTTTTCCAGTCAGGTGGAAAGGTTTAACAATTGCTATGTGATCAGAGTACACATCCATTGCGAGCTTGATCGATTGAGCCTCAAGCAATCCTCCGCCGATAGTACCTGAGATACTTCCATCAGCCATGATGATCATTTGGGCGCCTGCGGATCTTGGAGCAGACCCGTTTCGGGTAATAATTGAAGCAAGGACCAGGCTTTCCCCAGCTTCCAGACGGTTAACAATTTCTCGATTTAGAGTATTCATCGACACTCCATTATAAGTGATACAGTTGGCGCGGCTATCGGATTATTCTGATCTGATCGAGGGATCCGGTAACCCTTGATTTACCGATCCAAACCCAGCATTTTTCCCCATCCAACTGGGGGTTGGCAATTATATACCCATATTTCGTGTTCGTCCTTGGCCAGCACATCGGAGATCGAACCCTCTGGTGAAAAAACCCACAACATTAGCCTCTGCATCCGGTTTCGTTCGGCAGTTTGTATCATCTAATGCTGTGATATATGGATCAGGTTCGGCAGTTGTCACAGTTGCTTCAGGGGTTTCACTGGTTGCTTCAATGATGGTTTCGGGCGTAATGGTTGCCGTGGGCACTTCGGGAGTGGGTGGCGGAATGGTTGGTTCGATGGTTGGAGTATAGGTTGGCCCCGGTACGGTAGGGGCGACAGTTGCTGTTGGTATCGTCGTCGGAGCAGTGGTGGGTTCCGGTGTGGCCACCTGGCAGGAACCTAGTGTTATCGCCAGGCAGGAGCAAATGGTTATGAAAAATAAGTTCCTAGTCATTCAGGCGTTTCTCCAAGACTTATTATGCCATATATATCCTCCTATCTGTAGATTGAAAAAAACGAGATGAAAGTTTTGGCAATATTTGGGCTTATTGTTGTTAATCTCTTTGGATAATAAATTAAAGAAATTTATCACTCGCATCTATTCTGAGTATTTTGGCAAATTACCGATTTGCTCAACAATCTTTGGAGTTATTTGGTTTATGGAAGTTTTTCGATTCATAACAAAAAGGGAAACCGGATTTTGGTTTCTCTTTTTAAGTTTTCTTTGGCCGAATCGAATATTCGAATTAAACTCGTGTGTATTTCGGGACGGAAAATCTTATCTCAGTAACTTAATTAATGATAAATGTAGCTAAGTATGGAAGAAGGGCAATTAATCCCAGCCAGGGGTTGCGTTTTGGTTTAGTGGTGTTATCCCAGTGAAATAGGTAAACAGCCAGTCCGAAAGAAATAAAACCACCACTAAAAAGGATGGCAAGATTTATGAACGGGTCGTGACCAATCTGCTGCCCCATAGCCAGGCTATTGAAAGCTGCCATGGAGTGAGTTGTTGGTAACAATTGGGCTGCTTTTGCAAGTGATGCGGGGAGAACGGATGTCGGCATCATCAATCCGCCTAGTATCATGGATGGAAGAAATATCAATTGGGCAATCAATACCGTTGCTCGTGAATTTGGTGCGACCACACCGATGAGCATCCCCAATCCTGCACACGCAAAAGCACTGGCAATCCAAACGACAACAAACCACAACCAGTTCGCAGGTTGAACAGCACCGAAGAAGATCGGACCCGCTGCAGTAATGACTACGGAAATCAGAGCCATATGGAGGACAGAAGTTAGTGCGGGGATGCTAATGATCGAGAATGATGGAATGCCATTGATCTTAAAGCTGCGAAAAACGCCTGATTCTCTGGACCCAAGTATGGGATTCGGTAATCCAAGGAGAGTCCCACTCATGATGGCAACCAGGATCATGGCAGGTGTCATAGAATCCTTGAAAGTGGGATTCACCTGAGTCATTAACAAGCCCATCATGATAAAAAAGAAAATTGGAAAAAGGTAGTTCATCAAAAGCATGGATCTATCGCGTAATCCAGTGCGGAAGTCATAAGATAGATGTTGTCCAAAAGCATTCATGGTGCTACTCCTTAAATGAATTACTGGATTTTGGTAATTTCAAGGAATCTTTCTTCCAGTGTGGGGCGCTCAACACGCAAGTCGATCAATTTATCATTATTATTATCGATGTATTGGATGATTGCTGTGACCGAGCCGCCAGGATCGGTGGAAAAATAGATCGCATATCCGTCTTTCACCAATGAGTGCCTTACTCCGGGGAAGTTGTTTTCACTAGATGTGAGGATATTATTTTCTGTATGGACTGAAATTCGGGTGTAGCTTCCACCGGAAGCGGTTAATTCTTGTGGTGTTCCAATCGATGCTATTTTTCCATTTAATAATATAGCCACCCTGTCTGCCATTTTTTCGGCTTCTGCCATGTCGTGAGTTGCGAGGATAATGCTGGTACCATCCTGTTGGAGTTCACGCATTACAGAGTGCAACTCAACACGCGATGCCACATCCAATCCCGCGGTAGGTTCATCTAGAAATAAGAATTTTGGACGATGGGCGATTGCCAATGCAAGGGAGAGTCGGCGTTGTTGGCCTGTGGAAAGGCTGCCGTATTGTGCATTCTTTTTTGGACCAAGCTGCAGGCGGTCGATCAGATCATAACGCGGTGCAGTTTGGTGATAAGCACAAAAAAAATTCATTGCCTCATTAACCGTCATATTCGCCGGCAAGGCAGAACTTTGAAGTTGAATTCCGACCAGGTTTGAAAGGCCCCGTTGTTGTTTCTGAGGATCATGACCCAGCACCTGCAACTCGCCTTTGTCCGGGCTTCTCAAACCTTCTAGACATTCGAGGGTGCTTGTTTTTCCTGAGCCATTCGGGCCTAACAACCCAAAAATTTCTCCACTTTTAATATCGAAGCTAATATCGTTAACGGCAATATTCGAGCCATACGATTTTTGAAAATGTTTGACTGATAGCACAACTTCACGCATGTGGTTTTCTCCTGAATATCGATACATACTAGTTATACCTAAAGTTGATTCGTTGTCAACCAAATTGCAAATATGAAAACCATATTTGAGTAGTTGTATAAGAATTCAGGAATAAATATATTGAGGTGAACTCGATTAATGTTATAATCTCACTATCAACTAAATAGCCCTTTGCGGCACTCTTATCCAGAGAGGTGGAGGGACCGGCCCTATGATACCTCGACAACCGGGAACAATTTAAACATTGTTCCGTCGGTGCCAATTCCGGCAGGAAATATTCTGGGAGATGAGAGGGCAGCCGACTTCACAGTTTGCCCCTCAAGAATGTTAACCGCAGGGCAAACTATTTCTTTATTAAAGGAGCAAAATATGACTACAACCTTTATGTCGTCGCCAAAGTATCTGTTCACATCCGAATCGGTCACTGAAGGGCATCCTGACAAGTTATGCGACCAGGTCAGCGATGCTGTGCTGGATGCCTGCCTGCGAGAAGACAACTTCAGCCGGGTAGCTTGCGAAACTGCCACCAAGACAGGTTTTGTAATGGTTCTTGGGGAAATTACGACCCATGCCGATATCAACTTTGACCGCCTTGTTCGTGATGTCATTCTGGGAATTGGATACGACAACACTGATAAAGGTTTTGATGGCAACACTTGTGCTGTGCAGGTGGCGATTGCCGAGCAGAGCCATGATATTGCCCTAGGAGTTGATAATGCGCTTGAGGCAAAATCTGGCGAGATGTCTGACTCACAGATCGAAAAGATCGGCGCCGGTGATCAGGGAATGATGTTCGGGTATGCTTGCAACGAAACACCGGAATTAATGCCAGCACCAATTCATTACGCGCATAAATTAACCCGCCAACTAACCTTTGCTCGAAAATCCGGCCAGCTGCCCTGGCTTCGCCCTGACGGCAAAAGCCAGGTTACCGTACAGTATGAATATGGAAAACCAAAACGGATCGATACCGTCCTCGTCTCCACCCAGCATGCCCCCGATGTTACGCACGCCGAGATTGCTGAATCAGTCCGTGAGTACATTATCAATCCGGTTTTACCGGAAGGACTCGTGGACGAAAAACTAAAAGTATATGTGAACCCCACAGGTCGTTTTGTTATCGGTGGACCAATGGGCGATGCCGGAGTTACAGGCCGTAAGATCATTGTGGATACCTACGGTGGCATGGGCAGACATGGCGGAGGCGCTTTTTCGGGGAAAGATCCCACGAAAGTGGACCGCTCGGGCGCGTACGCTGCCAGATGGGTAGCCAAGAATATCGTTGCCGCTGGTTTGGCAGACCGCTGTGAGATCCAGGTGGCTTATGCCATCGGCGTTGCGCATCCGTTGAGCATCAATGTTGAAACTTTTGGCACTGGCAAAATTGATGATGAAAAGATCTCTGACCTGATCAGAGACATCTTTGACCTGCGCCCCGGGGCAATATTGAGAGATTTGAACTTGCGCCGTCCTATCTTCCAGCAAACAGCTGCTTACGGGCACTTCGGCCGCGAGGAAGCAGATTTTACCTGGGAAATTACGAACAAAGCCGCAGAATTACGGTCTGCAGCAGGTTTATAAACAATTTTAATACCCTGGTGAAAATCAGGGTATTTTAGTACTTGACATACTGTATATAACATAGTATAGTATTACACAAGGTGATATACTATGAATGATATATTTGATAACGCAGTATTTGAACTAAGACGTGGCGTCATCGTGTTAGCAGCACTCAGTATCCTGCAAAACGAAGGATATGGGTATTCAGTTATGCGGCAGCTCGCAGATTGTGGATTAGAGGTTGATCAAGGTACGCTTTACCCTCTTCTTCGCCGCCTCGAATCACAAGGTTTATTGCTCTCAGACTGGCGATTGGAAGAAGCTCGTCCCAGGCGATACTATAAAACTAGCGCTGACGGACAGATCATGCTCGAGAAGTTAAAAAATGAGTGGCAAAAGATCAATGTGGCAGTTCATGCCATAGTAAATTAATTCAAAATATATTTTGCAGGAGAAGAAAGATGAAACTAGTAGAGCAATATATTAATGAAGTTGGCGCAAACCTCCCTGAAAAGAAACGGGCGGATCTGGAAACTGAGATTCGTTCATTGATAGAGGACACGCTGGAAGAGCGCAGCAGATCTACAGGGCGGCAAATCGATGATGACATGATCGTCGAAGTCTTAAAGGAATTTGGCCCGCCAGCCAAAATGGCCGGTTCATACATGCCCACCCAATACCTGATTGGCCCCAGGTTGTATCCAACCTTCATCATGGTATTAAAAATCGTCAGCGCTATAATGCTTGTCCTTGCGGTGATCGGGATGGTAGTCGATGCTGTTAAGGGTACTTCTCCGTACCAGAGTGTTTTCGAGATATTCGTTAGCACCGGTGGAAATCTTATTCAGTCATTACTGGCAGCCCTTGGAAATGTAGTATTCGTTTTCGCGATCGTGGAACGGTTTGTTCCCCAGGGCATTGAGAAGGAGAAAGACTGGGATCCGCGTACCATGCAGTCGATCGAGGAACTAGATAAGGTCAGCCGAGTGGAGCAGGTGTGGATCATCTTCTGGTCTTCGGTTGCAGTCTTGTTATTCAATTTTTATCCTCAATTATTAAAATTTGGGTTTATTCAAAATGGAGAGTGGTATTGGTTCAACTTCCTGTCAGAGACATTCTTTGGGTATATCCCGGCATTAACAGTGCTCTGGTCGCTTGAGATACTGCTTTGTATTTCTACTGTTCAGGGCAGGTACATGGCAAAAGTGGACACGCTGGTTCAGATCAGTCATCAAAGCATTAAATGTTATCTTGCTGGCTGGTAATTATTTCAGGACCTCCAATTTTCACTAAACCAATCATCGACCAATCTGCCTTACCTGGCGTATTGGAAACACTGGCAGAAGTTTTTCCTGAGGCTTATCTGGGTTTTCGCATTCTGTTAGCAATAATACTAGTCTTTGAATGCCTGGAATTAGGAAAAGTCATTTATCATGCGATCACCGGCAAACCATTCAAACTGATAAGAAAATAGTTTTCCATAAATTTGAATCCTATGAACCATTGTCGATCCTGGAGCTATGTGCAAGCATGGTTTCAGGTAGATCATGACAGATATCGGGAAAAGATGATTCTTACATGACAAATATCCTGAAATGGCGAAAAATCGCGGAGTTTACGCGATTTTAGCCTGATATTAATCAAAAATTTAGCGAATTCTTAAGAAAAAATGTTAAGATGAAATTGGTTGATTGCAACATGATATTTCTCTCCATAAATTGAGAAAATATCATCCAAAGCATAAAACTTGTTCTCCTCCTTAGGTCGGACATCAGCTGTTGCAGGGCAGCTGATGTCCCATTTAACTAGAGGATTTCACTCGATACCCAGGGCGATCTTTGTTGCCCTGAATGCAAGGGTGGGCAGGTGATTCAATGAAAAAAAGGCTGCTTCGTCTGCATCGTCGTTGGCTTCCACCTCCCCCGAGATCCATTCAGCGTCATAAACGAGAACAATATCCGCTCCACGCGGATGATCCCTACCCGTGATCAGGGTATGAAAATTGGTAACGCGAACTCTCAAACCGGTCTCTTCATGGCATTCACGTTCGGCTGCTTTCGCGGGGTCTTCATTTGCATTTACGAAGCCGGCTGGTAATGTCCAATCTCCACGCTGCGGGTCAAAATGCCTTCTTACAAGCAGCACTTGACCATCTCGCTTCAGGATGACGGCTGCAGCTACTTTTGGGTCTGGAAAATATGCCCAGCCACAATTCGGGCAAACCGGGTGTATATGGTCATCATGGTAGAGGCTATCCTTCAGCGCTGTTCCACAGGAGATGCAATATTTTGGTTCAAATGGCATTTTTATTTCTTTTTGAGACTAATATGGCTGCAATCCCTGTAATTACAGCCAGGAAAATAAGAGCTAACCCCACAATTATTAAAGCCGAGTTTTGTTTAAGATTCTGCTCATACACATTTTGAACGGCGCTGTCTTCTGTACCTTCTGACGGGGCTGGATTGAGTCCAAGAATTGGTCCGCTCCCGGTTATTTCTGGCAGTTGTGAAACTTGTGGTTCTTCGGTTGGTTGCAATACCCTTTGAGAATCCGCGCCTGGTTCTGAAGGTGCGGGCATTTCAGGTTGCGCTGTTGGCTCTGGTAATACATCTGTTGGTGCTTCAGGAGCAGCCATGCTGAAGGATTCTTCTGCTGCAGGCGGGAGAACTACCTCTGGCGAGGGTGATTGTGGTAAAGTCCCAGCCTCCATTGCCTGGGCTTCAGCTGTCATTCCCGCAGAATCAGCTCCCCCTCCACCCTTACCTATCGCTTCCCCTCCACCGAAACCACCTCCCATACCATTGGCAGGGTTGCCCCAGGTGATTATTTTCGGTTCTTCAACTGGTTGTGCGTCTGCGCTTTTCTCTGCCATGGGAGCAGGCGCCATCATCAGCGCAGGATTCAAAATTGGACGGCTCAGGAAGAACGCAAAGGCAAAGACAATTATTGATGCCAATGCAGATAAGGCAGATGAAAATCGCAAGATCGGAATGGTTGTGGTTTCCTTTCTGATCTTGACCGCTAATTGCCTTGAAATTGTAAAATTGTGTGGCGCTTTTCTTCTTGGTGCACTCTGCAGAAGAATTTTCATAGCGAGCAATGCTTCGTAGGAGGCTTGAAGTTCCTTATCAGTGGATAATCTGGCTTCAATGGCAGCTGAATCTTCAGCAGATAAGCGGTTACTCAGATATTCTGATAACCTATCCTGCTCGTTGAGTTGTTTTTTAAAAACCATTATCTGCCCTCCCTTTCCTGACGATAAACGGAGGGTAATAGTTCCTCAAAACCCAACAAGCAATCTCGCATTTTTTGCCTGGCGCGTGCCAAACGGCTTTTTATTGTTCCAAGCGGAGATCGAAGCGCGACTGCCACTTCCTCATAATCCAATCCTTCCACATCCACGAGGACAATCACCGATCTAAAATCCGGCATGAGGGTCTTCATGCAATGCTGAATAGCAGATTCTATTTCACGTGAGTTCAAAACGCCTTCAGGAGAGGGGTCGGTCGAAGCAAGCCAGACCGGAGATTCTATTTCCTCGTCTTCCTCATTTATGGGTTCCAATGGGATAGTAGGGCGTCTTTTTTGCCTTCTTAATTCATCATAACAGGCGTTTGTAACCATCCGCAGCACCCAGGCTTTAAATGAACCTCCACGAAACGATTTTAAATGTCTGTAAGCAGAAAAAAAAGAATCCTGTGTACATTCTTCCGCCTTAAATTCATCTCCGAGCATACGATAGGCAACATTGTAGGCTAAGTCCTGGTATTCCAATACGAGGCGATTGAAGGAATCCAGGTCACCTTTGATGGCAGCATCTATGAGTTTTTGTTCATCCATACTTAGCTCTAATCAACCTCAACCAATGCAAGAATTATACAACATCAGAACCGGATGGAATATTGCATACATGACATTTGTTTGGATAATTCAAGAGTGTGAAATGACAATTCTCCATGCTAATCATCCTATAATTGAAAATAGCAATAATTCTCGACCAGTTTAAAAAATCTTTTCACCGAGGCATAATGGATATTGCCATTATTTTGATAATTGTTCAGTTGATATTCATGGAAGGCATTCTTTCCATTGATAATGCCGCTGTTTTGGGGGCTATGGTTGTGCACCTTCCAGATGACCGCCCGGTGACCTGGCCAACGGCATTAAGAAAAATTGGCTGGAGGTTGCATAAATACATTGGAAACCAGCGAACTGCGGCCTTAAGAGTTGGATTACTGGGCGCATACCTTGGCCGCGGATTGATGCTGATTGTAGCTAATTTTGTTATTAATAACCCATGGCTAAAAGTTATCGGTGCAATATATCTCATCAAACTCGCCTGTGACAATCTGGGAAAACCCGGGGAAGGGGAATCGGAAGAAGAAGCTCATGTTCATCATTTGGAAGGGACCAACTTCTGGAGCATCGTTCTAACGATTGAGATCACCGACCTGGTTTTCAGCCTGGATAATGTGGTTGTAGCTGTGACCCTTTCGGATCAACTGTGGGTGGTTCTTTTGGGTGTAGGCATTGGCATTTTGATGATGAGGTTTGCGGCCGGACTGTTCAGTTATGCTGTTGAAAGGGAACCGATCCTCAAGAATGCTGCATATGTACTGGTCTTCAATATTGGGATTGAACTACTTGCAGCTGAGATATACCATGTTGAGTTGAACGGATTCTTTAGATTCGGAATATCTGTCCTCACCATTCTACTGGCCATCATCTATGCTCATTCAAAGCCAATGCAAAAGTTGCGTCCAGCGTTAAGATGGATAGGCGAAGGAATGGCAAACTTCAACACAATACTCGATTGGTTGCTCAAGCCAGTTTCTATGTTGCTTAAACTGCTGGGGAAGTGGGTTTCCAGGCTGTTCCCGCAAAGAAGGGTTTCGTGGGGCGGTCCGGAAGAGGGCCCAGAGGATTTTGAATAAGGAAAACCAGGTTCTGAAAAGAACCTGGTTTTTTATTCGTGGTGATTATTTTTACTTCTTCATAATTTTGTACATACCGGTACCGCAGGTCTTGCATTTTCCTTTCATTGCGGGGCGGCCATTCTTCATGGTCACTTTTTCAGCTTCCAACATTTCTCTTTTTGCCTTGCATTTTACACAATATGCTTCTTCCGCCATTTTATCCTCCACTGAATAAGGTTTATTACAGTAATATTATACATGTTTATAAAAAAAGCAATAGTCAATTTATAGAGTTTGTTGCAGAACTTTTCTCGTTTGTGAAAATAATCGCAAGCTGATAGTGATAACTCAGTACTAATTTACGCTGTAGAACAACATTACATTAATCAGTGATATACATCACTTACTGGATTTTCCTGGTTCGATTATGATCTAGATAACGAATTTCCTCTCTTCCTTTCCTGGTTTTACCCAGCCAAATGCTGGGAAAATGAGGAGACCCTTTAAGCTTGCAGCACACAACATTGCTTCTTAAAGGGTCTCTTTGTTTATATAGCCATTTCGACAAATAGCTTAAAGTGTGTAATAATAGCAAAAGTAAAGGAGACAATCTAATGAAAAAACAGATTGGAAAAATTACATACTCGATAATTCTTATAGTACTTCTCGCCGCATGTGTTCCTGCGGCTGCCACCATTGAACCCACTCTGGTCCAACCCACAATTGACCTTAATCCGGTTTACACTGCTGCCGTTCAAACTTACGAAGTCGAATCAACCCGCAAAGCTGCTTTAATCCCAACAGCAACAGAAACCCCCGCTCCGACTGCAACCTTGGCCCTTCCAACCGCTACCCCGGGAGAAATTGTTGCTATGGGGACACCGATGGATACACCCACCCTGTGGATACCAGTAAGTGGATCAAGCTATCCGACCATAAACGCAATTTATGATACCAATTGCCGGACCGGCCCTGATAAAGTGTTCGAAGTTGTTGGAGCATTAAGAGTTGGAGAAACCTCTGATGTTTATGGGAGGTTGCGCGGCGGTGGTTGGTGGTTGATTAAAAATATCACCCACGACGACCCGAAGTACTGCTGGGTTTGGGCAGAAAGCACTAAAGTGACTGGAAGCATTGATATGGTGCCATATATCACCGCACCACCTACACCTGTTGTATCAAAACCAGTTGTGACCGCTGCTATTAGTGTTGTTCCTGCCACATCTTTGGTATGTCCTACAACATTCGTGTTCACCGGCACAATAACCTCTGATCGGGAAACAATACTAAATTACAAGTTCGTATTACATAATGGGGATGTGATGGACAGCGGAACTGTAGAATTCCTTGATGATGGTACGCAGACGGTAACTTTAACCAAGGTATTCAATGGAGATATCACAGGTTGGATGCAACTGAAGATCGATGGCCCGATGACAACTAAATCCGGGAAAGCCAACTTCTCACTCGATTGCCCATAAAAAATAATGACTATTGCCTAACCCTGGTGGATTTCCACCAGGGTTTTTTGTTATTGAGATCTAAACATCTTTTATTTACCACCCGAATTTACTATACTAATATGTTTACATCTTGTAAAATAAAAATAATTGTCCATAATAGTATTAATCGAACTAAACGTCCAAATGAATCAATGTACGAGAGGCAGGGAATATGAAACCAATTAATAAATTCAGCAGACTGTTATTGATACCAATGGTACTCATCACAGGCTGCAGTTTGCTGCCACAGGCGCCTCAAGTTCCAACCGTTGATTTTGCTGCTGAATCGACACATGCGATGGAGACCATCAGTATCACGTTGACCCTCGGAGCATTGGGGCAACTTCAAGCGCAACCAACGAGCACATCCGAACCAACCCTGGCTCCACCGACAGCAACTCTTGAACCAACTGCCACCCTGGAACCACCAATTATGCTACCGACGGACTATGTAGAAGTTCCTGAAGAGGTAAGCACTGAAACACCAGCTCCAACCGAAGCGTCGGATGTACCATTACTCCATGTAACTGAAAGCACGAACTGTCGCGCTGGCCCCAGCCCCATGTATGGTGTAGAAGGGTACATTACAACCGACATGGTGCTCCCGGTTCGGGGAATAAATGATGGTCACTCATGGTGGTGGGTAGATAACCCCACTTATCCAGGTTACCACTGCTGGGTTTGGAAGTGGACATCCGTCGTTGAAGGAGATGTTAACACGTTGCCCGTGTATTTCGACCCATGGACTCCTACACCGGGCAGGGCAAATATCTCTACTGGAATTACTGCATGGACTGGAAAACAAACTGGATCTTGTCCGATAAAAGTCGTCTTTGCGGGTGTCATCCGCACCGATCAGGGTGGGCAGGTTCGTTATCAATGGGTCAAAAAAGGCGGCAGGGTAGTGGATAAAGGTTGGGTTACCATTGCTGCGGATGGTTCAGCATATATCTCGACATCATTTTATGTGAACAGTACCTCTGGTGGGTCGATGCAATTACAGGTTTTATATCCAACAAGAATATTCTCTGAAAGAGTCAAATATACAGTCTCCTGCAAAAAATAAAAATAGTTACTGATTAACCAAGATTAACCAGGGCTTTTCATGCCCTGGTTTTTTGATGGGATTGTACAAAATTTGTATTTTAATGAAAATATCGTTATATTGAGCATATAAACTGTGCTCAAAAATAGCAGGAGGTAGATTTATGAAAAAAATACTTATGGCAACCATCTCCGGTTTCATGCTCTTCCTCATTGCTGCGTGCAGCTTTCCACTCGGGAATGTGGCACAGAATAATTTGGATCAAAACCAAATTTATACAGCAGCTGCTCAAACAATAGAGACCACATTGACTATTGGAGCCTTATTTGCAAATTTGAACCAGACAACTACCCCGGCTGTGCCAGTCGGTTCTGAAACACCAGGGATCGCTCCAACCATTGCGATATCTGAACAGCCTACGAATACTCCATACCCAAGCAACACACCAGAACCTCCGGCCACGAATACCCCATCCGTTCCGATGATTCGTGCGACGACAAATACAAACTGCCGCAGTGGCCCGGGTATGTTTATGATATTCTGGGAGCATTATTAATTGGGGATATTGTCGAAGTTCGTGGCCGAATAAGTGACAATTCCTGGTGGTATATTCAAAATCCGGATGACGCAGGAAAGTATTGCTGGGTTTGGAAACAAACAACAGTTGTTGATGGAAATATTACGAGTTTGCCGGTATTAACCCCAGCTCCAACCCCCACGCCAGATATCGCGCTGATCACAGTAGATTCGAATGCGGCGCCATTACATTATACGGGCGCTTGCCCTGTCAATATTGCATTAATTGGGAGCATTACCACATCCAAACCAGTCACAGTAAAATATCAGTGGGCTGCAAACTTTGCTTATCCATTTGCCGAAAAAGAATTTAAATTCGTTAATGCAGGCACGCAAGGATTTAATGAAGTTATGGTCATTGGAACTACAACGGTTGGCTATGTGCGATTCAGAGTTAATTCCCCTTATGAGGTTAAAGATGACAGAATCGATCTGGTAATTAATTGTGTGCCATAGATTATTGGGCTGAGTATTTTTTATCAGCTCTTTTCTGATTGTGTTCCTTCAATTTATCTGATTTTTCTTTTTTCTTATTTTCTTTATCCTGATACATCAGGTAATCTGCGGTTTTTAAAACATCCGTCAACAGATCACCAGCTTCCGCAGTTGAAATTCCAACTGAAAGATCTAATGGTTTTAATTTTGGATTTGATGTGTTTTCCATCTCCAACAAACCCTTCAACCTTTGAGTAAACTTCGCTGCTGAGAATCGGTCTGCGTTGGGAATAATGACCGCGAATTCATCACCTCCGATCCTGGCAACAACATCTTCCGGCCTAAAAGCCAACCGCAATACTAGAGCAGTTCGTTTGATCAGTAAATCACCGGCAGCATGGCCGTCGGTGTCGTTTGTAATTTTCAAATTATCCACATCAACCATTAAAATGCTTATTGGATACTGACGGCTGTCTTGTAAACGATTTAGCTCAGTTTCAAAGAAACTCCGCGAGAACAACCCGGTCAGGCTGTCGTGTGTGCTCATGTAAGTCAGTTTTTCTTCGGTCAATTTACGATCAGTGATATCGGTGATGGCAATGATCACCCGCTCAAATGTTTTCTCATAACCTGGAACCACCATGAAATGCAGGTTGTGATACCTCACTACGCCATCTCTGACATCATTTGGCGCTTCAACCTCGAAATTTGTTTTACCTTCTGATATAGCGACAAGCTCTTCAATGAACAGGTCAGTAGGTTTAAGGTTGAAAGTTGGGTTGTGGATGGTGCTCAACTCATCAAACGACCCTTTTTTCATCAGGGTTAGCGTGGTCTGATTGACATGGATGACTTTAAGCATACTTAACAAACGGCTTACTTCCCTGGGGTTTTCTATTAAGTATTCACGAATGCCATTTTTGCATTTCTTTATTAAGCATGTTTATGCGCTTCTTGATATGTGAAAAATCTTCTTCCCATAGCGAAACAGGAGAATGATTAAATAGTTCTTGATATCTAGCCCTGCTCTGGGAAAGCTCATTTTCTGTTTCCTTTCGCGTGGTTATGTCATACATTACACCATGCCAAACACCTGCACCGCCTTCTTGTGGCATGAATGACATTTGGTCCTCCAGCCAGATCACATCCCCGCTTTTTGTGATCAGCCGATATTCTTCCCTAAAATCGGTGCGGGTTTTTAAACTTATTTTTTCCTTCTTGATGATTGATTTTTTATCTTCCGGATGAATGATCTTTTGCCAGAGCGAAGGCGGAATTATCCACTCTTCAGGCGAATAACCGGTCAGATCTGTTACCTGCGGGCTAATATAAGTTATTCGTCCGGTCTCATCTGGCGCTTCAATATAAACCACAGCAGCGATCTGTTCAGCCAACAGCCGGTATCTGTGTTCAGCGAGCTTGAGTTTCTTTTCATTTTCGAGGCGGGAAATGGTTGTTAATATCATTTCACCGATTATTTGAAAAAACTGGACTTCTTCATCTCTCCAAACTTTTTCATGGGATATTGTTTCAGCAGTCATTAATGCTTTTGTGCTTTGCTCATTTGAGAATGATGGAACCGCAAGCAGGGAAACAATGCCATTCTTCAACCAGAATTCAATCTCTGCATCAGCGTTTGCTGGCAGATCGACGATACGGGAACATTTGATAGTCTCTTTTTGTTCAACGCTCGCTTTTAACCACTTAAAAGTGAACCAGTCAGGAGATAAAACGATCAGCTCTCTGACAGGGACATTTTTATCAGTCCATTGAACTCGGATATCAGCTGCTATGTAATCTTCGTCCAATGTCGTCAGTGTGCAACGATCCACTCGAAGATAGTCAGCTACCTCCTGAAACATGGAAATCAGATCAGTCTCAAGAGTCTCTGTTCTGAATTGATTCAGGTTGGACGCAATATTTGTTATAACTGCTTCGAGCGAAAGTCGTTGGTGTAAAGATTCCTCCGCCCGCTTGCGGTTGGTTATTTCCCTCGCAATACCTGTAACCCCGACGACCTCTCTCTTATCATTGAAGATAGGCATTTTAATAGTTTCATACCAGGTGGAATAACCAGACCCATTAGGGACTTCTTCTTCGATCATTTTTGGTCGTCCTATGGTAATGACTTCGCGATCATCAGCAAGGAATTTTTCAGTCAGGTCAGCGGGGAAAAGTTCAGCGGTTGTTTTTCCCAAAATGTTTTCTCTTTTAAAGTTATAGGTTGTACAAAACACATCATTGACCGCTATAAAGCGATCTTTCATATCTTTTAACCATGCCAGGTCTGGAATGTTATTCAGTAAGGCTTTCAGCCTCAGTTCACTTTCAATCATTGCTGTTTCGGTTTGCTTGCGATCAGTTATATCTCTGGCTATTCCGGTTGTGCCAATCACAATTCCATTTTGCAGGATGGGTGTTTTTACTACTTCATGCCAAATGGTTTCATTATTGACTAATGTCACATCTGCTTCAAAACGCACCGGGAGCATGTTGTCAATAACATAACGGTCAGAAACAGAAAACTCCCTGCCCCTTTCCAAGCCCCAAATTTGTTCATCCGTTTTTTCATAAAAATCTTCAGCAGCAAAACCATAAAGATCGCAATTTGCCTGGTTGACCGCCAGGTATTTACCACTAACATCTTTCAACCAGGCAGGGTCGGGCAGGTTGTTGATGAAAGACCGAAAAAGAATTTCACTTGATGAAATTGACTTTTCTGCTTCTTTTTGTTTTTCAACAAAGTGACTCGTAATTATTGACACAGTCGCCTGGATAAATAGAAACAATTGCATATTTAATACGTTTACCAGCGAAGGTGTGTTAGATCGAACAGCTGTCATTATCCCTGAAGTTACGATGAGTACTCCAAGTATTGCGCTCAATTGGTTAAACCTTAGTGACAACCACAATAGTGGGACAAAGAACAAGTAATATGAATTTAATGAATTTAATCCTGGAATTTGAAAAACGATAATCGTTATTGTCATGAATGTGACCAAAACACATATAAATTCGAATGTTTTTTTCCAGGAAGGTAAATTTCGTCTAACACTTTCCGAGGTTCTCCTGGTAGAAAAACCAGGTAGAAGCCGTGTTTTATTAATTTGGTCCAGTAATAGAATTGCTGTAGGGTAGATCGTCAAAACGCCGATACTTATTTGTAATGAGTAATATAACCATGCTGCCCAAATATTGGCGGATGGTAGGGGGAAAGTACTAACCGGTGAAAATACTGCAATACTTCCGCCAATAAAAGCAACAATAACAACTGTCACCAGAAAATAATTCAGATCACGACTGGTAGTTAGAGAAGCATCAATTTGGTTGCGATCAAATAGGGCTTTTGGCAAAATTGTAAGGGTCAGAGCGAGAAAGACCAGGCTGATAAGCGAAATTGAATCGAATGGACTCGATCCGGCGAGTAAACCTACAAGTATGCTGACAATAATTACAACCACACTACCAATCCACCCATATAGAATCCCTAAGAGAAAAGCCACCCCTGCTGCCGGGAACCAGGCTTGAATTTGGGAAACATTTAATCTATCGGGAAAAAAGGCTGCAACAAAATAACCACAGGCAAGGAACAGTAACATCCCCCATTTCCATAAAGGAGTTTCGTGCATTATGTTGAAAGCAAGCACTTTTTTCGATTTATTTATCATAATTTCCCTGGAATCCCCCGGAAAACAATTAATTTTGACAAATTATAACATATGGATATTTTCGAACAAGTCGAAACCCTTACAAGTTATTTGCAGATTGAAATAGTAAAAGTCTCAGACAAACTGCAATAGTCATTAAAAAACTGTGCTTGCTTTCGATATTAATTTATGGTATTATTCGTGAACAGCGTTTTTCGAGGGAATCCCTCCGGGGCGCTGTTTGTGTTCATATTGACCCATCGGGGTATCAAGAAGTTGGTTGAACAGAACCTGACAAGGAAAAACAAATGGCAACTACATTCCTTACACAAGAAGGATTTGAAAAACTGCAGCAAGAATTAGAGCATCTGCGCACTGTAAGACGACAGGAAATTGCCAATCGTCTCCATGAAGCCATGGAAGGTGGGGAATTAATTGAAAACGCTGAGTATGAGGATGCGAAAAACGAGCAGGCTTTTGTGGAAGGAAGGATAAAAGAAGTCGAAATACTCTTAGCCACAGCCCGAGTCATCTCTGAAGAAGAAAAAAGTGAATCTGTGCAGGTAGGTACGAAAGTTACCATAAAAGAAGAAGGCAGCACCGAAGAGACCTACACAATTGTAGGCGCTGCGGAGGCGAATCCACGCGGCGGGAAGATTTCCAATGAATCTCCAATTGGCAAGGCATTACTTAACCACAAGGCTGGAGACAAGGTCAAAGTTGATGCACCAGCGGGTTCCTTTGAAGTAAAGATCATCAAAATCGGATAATTCTATTACGAAATTTACTGCCAGTCAGATGAACCCTAAAACCTCCGGCTGGTAGTTTTATTTAATCAGGAGTTTCGATACATCCATACAAAAAAAAGAATAAGAGCAGAAAAATGGAACAAGATAAAAATATATTGGAACAGAACAGGATCGATAAGATCGAACGGTTAAGAAACGCCGGTATGGAATCATACCCAACCCGTGCGAATGTTTCTCACCGCAGCATTGATGCTATTGCGGAATTCGAAGAACGGGAACAGAAAACTCCTGCTGGTGAGGAAATTGAAAAAGAAATGGTTGTGGTTGCAGGGAGGATCAGGTCTCTTCGTCCAATGGGAAAGATCACTTTCTCACATATAGAAGATGGCTCTGGGCGCATCCAGTTGTTCATGCGAATCAACGACCTGGGACAGGAAATGATGGACCTTTTCGCCAAAGAATTTGATATAGGTGACTATATCCAGGCGTCAGGCAGTTTGTTCCGGACAAAAACCGGAGAAATCACACTACATGTCAGCGATTATAAGATATTAGCGAAAAGTATAGCGCCGTTGCCTGCGGCAAAAGATGAAATTGTGGATGGTGTGGTCATCCGACATGCAACCTTGAACGATCCAGAGGTGCGGTTCAGACAGCGATACGCTGACCTGGCTGTGAACCCTGAAGTGAGGCAAATATTCAGGGTAAGGTCGGAAACTGTCAAAGCGCTGCGAAAATTTCTGGATGATCGCAATTTTATCGAAGTGGAAACTCCGATCTTACAACCGATTTATGGCGGGGCAGCAGCAAAACCTTTTGTAACTCACCATAATCAATTAAAACAGGATTTATTTCTGCGAATTTCTTTTGAATTGTATTTAAAACGGCTGCTCGTCGGTGGTTTCGAAAGAGTATACGAAATTGGACGTGATTTCCGGAATGAAGGGGTGTCTTATAAACACAACCCAGAATTCACCCAATTGGAATATTACCAGGCTTACGCCGATTATTTGAAGATCATGGAACAAACGGAACAGATGGTTGCTTTTACGGCCCAGCAAGTTCTGGGAACAACACTGGTTACTTATAATGGACAGGAAATCAACCTTGCACCGCCCTGGAAAAGGGTCGAGCTGAGGCAAGGGATTTTGGATGCGACCGGGGTTGATATTTCCTTATATAAAGATACAGCCAGCCTGCAGGCTGCCATGCATGCAAAAGGGTTGAAATTCAATCCAAACGCCAATCGCGGCAAGTTGATCGATGGCATGATCGGCGATTTTCTTGAACCGAACTTTATTCAACCAACCTTTCTGTATGATTATCCACGTGATATTTCTCCCCTCGCAAAAAGCATGCCCGATGATCCTCAAACAGTGGAACGGTTCGAGGGATTTGTTGGTGGAATGGAATTATGCAACGCATTTACCGAATTGAACGATCCGCTGGACCAGAAAGCCAGGTTTATTGAGATGGGGCAGGATTATACAGCAGATGATGAAGAAAGCAATCCTATGGACGAAGACTACTTGCGGGCAATGTCTTACGGCATGCCTCCCAATGGTGGATTCGGTATGGGTGTTGATCGTCTTGTGATGCTCTTAACCGGTAATCATTCTATCAGGGAGGTGATCCTCTTCCCTCATTTGCGTAATCGGGATTCGGATTAGATAAAGTAACTTTGACTGCGGATGATCTCCGCAGTCTTTTTAATTAATGGTCCAATAATTCATAAACGACATTGATATCCACAGTGATGGTCATATTTCCGGCAGAGACCGGAACATTGGATGTATTCGCCATCCCACCGCCTCCGCCCAACCCTTCCCCATAGTACGGATTATTGAAATTGTTAGTAACTACCGTAACCGCAATGATTTTGCCTGGTTTACCGCCTGAGAGTTGTGCAAGCTGTTGCGCTTGTTTTTCGGCATTCTGCATAGCCTTAGAGCGGGCTTCGTCTTGCAGGGTTTGCTTATCCACAATATCGAAAGTGATGCCATAAATATTATTGGCTCCCGACCGGATGGCTTCACCTAGCATTTTACTGAGATCTTTCAGGTCTCGCACAGTTACCAGGACTGTATTATCTACAATGATCTTTGATAGTTCGCCGGCAATCCCGGAATATGGAGATTGAAGATAAATGCTGAAATTGCTAGTTTGAATATCTTTATCCTCAATACCATACTCCATTATGGCTTCCTTTACACTACGCGTAAGGTTGTTGTTCTGATTTACGGCTGTTCCGGCTTCGTAACTCTCAGTGTGAACGCCAATATTCAAGTAGGCAATATCCGGGGTAGCTGTAGCGACACCGGTGCCGGTTACATTAATGGTTCTTTGCGCTAAGGTTGAATTTTGCGAAGATGGTAAGCCGATAGCTGGTTTTGCCTGGAGAATGGAGCATCCTGATGCGACAAGCAGAATGGCCGTGAGAGAGAATACCTTCATTAGATTATTCACATTTTCTCCTTTTTCCATTTATTATATAGCAATTGATCAGTTGGATTGGGAATATTACCTGTTACTTTAAATGTGCCTAATGTACATTGGAACCAAAAAATGAGAACCCCCCTTTAAGAAGGATTCTCATTTGGATTACGAAATCTCTGTTAATCTATCTTGTTCTCAACCTTATTCAGCGCTGGAAAGCCATTTCGCTTCGAGCACAGGGATCAGTCCTTTGGCCTGAACAGCAGCCAGACCGGTATTGATCAGGTCTAACAGTTCGGTGTTGGTTTTGCAAACCGGAAGTCCGTATTCTTCTTCGGTGAAGACATCACCGGTAGTCACCAGTTTTTCAGGATTTACCTGGATGAAGGCAAGGGAGGTTGGATAATCAGCAATGACTGCATCCACCTGGCGGTTGGCAAGGTCCTGGAAGGCAAGATCTACTGTGTCGTAGGTTTTGACTTCGGCGCCTTCGATTTTATCAGCTTCAATGGAGCCAGTCGTGGCGATCTGAACACCAATCCGTTTTCCAACGAGGTCAGCTACGCTTGTAATATCAGTGGTCTCTTTATTTATTGTGACCACTTGACCAGCGTTGATGTATGGATTTGAGAAATTGAAGGATTTTTTTCTTTCTTCTGTGATGGTGGTGGCGGAAATGGCTGCATCAAACTGGCATTCGGCCATACCTGCCAATAGTGCATCAAAATTGACATTTACGAGCTCATATTGAAAGCCGGCCTCTTCAGCGATGGCTGCAAGGAGGTCGATATCAAAACCGACCGGTTCTTTCGATATTTCATCAACAGTCTCAAAAGGCGGGTAGGTGGCATCTGTGGCAATACGATATACTGTTGCGGCAGGTTCAGGCGCAACTGGTACAGCGGTGGGTTCGGCTGTGGCTGCCGGGGCGCATGCACCCAGTACCAATACTGCGGCCATCAATAAAAATACTAATTTAGAAAAATTTGTTGTTTTCATTTCTTCTCCTTAAAATTATGTTTTTTTTGGTTCTTGTGAAAATACTAATTTATTTGCCATTCAATTCCAGGCTCCTCCTAACATGCCTTCCGTAAATAAATAAAATAAAAAGAGGCCTTCCAGGTTTTCTTCCTGGAAGACCTCTTATGCTTTACGGTTGACTAATTAATTTAGCTCATTAAGCAGAAGTGACCTGTTCCAGGTGGAAAGGTGCAGTTGCTTACGATGATTCTTACGAGCTAAGTTAGTTGTTATCATATATAGTTGCCAATTTTACCTAATAATGAACATCTGTCAAGGTTATTGAGATTTATTTATTATATACATGTCCTCGGATGCACTAGAAAGTTAATTCTCATCAAACTGCTTGCTCCTATACCAGCTTCGAGCTAGAATCATCCTATGAAATTTGATATCTTTTCCCTTTTACCTGATGTATTCCCGCCTTACCTTAATTCCAGTATCCTTGCGAAGGCTATTCAACGGGAGCTTATCGAAGTGTCGGTGCATGACATCCGCAGTTTTACCTCCGATAAGCATCACATCGCTGATGATATGCCATACGGTGGAGGGGGAGGAATGGTGATGAAACCAGAGCCGGTGTTTACAGCGGTCGAAACGATCCTTGGGAGTCCGCCTAAGTGCCCGGTGATTATGATGACCCCGCAAGGAAAAGTGTTGGATCAAAACCTGGCTTATCGATTAGCGGAACATGAGCATCTGGCATTGATCTGCGGACGATATGAGGGGATCGATGAACGCATCCGCGAGTATCTTGTAACCGAAGAAATCTCCATAGGAGATTACGTTCTAACCGGTGGTGAACTGCCGGCATTGATCCTGGTTGATGTAATTGCCAGGCTTGTACCCGGTGTTTTGGGCGATCCGGATGGAGCCATGGATGATTCCCATGCCAGTGGATTGATCGAATACCCACATTACACCCGACCGCCTGAATTTCGTGGTTGGGGCGTGCCAGATGTCTTACTCTCTGGCCACCATGCTGAGATCAATAAGTGGCGCCGGCAGCAATCTTTAATGCGGACGTTCCTGCGCAGACCGGATATGTTATTGAAGGCTGAATTAACAGAGGAAGATAGGAAGTTTTTACGTTCCCTTGGCGCAATTCCCTTAGATAATTAATTTACAAACCGCAACAGATTATTGAATTCAATAAGGAGAAAAAATGGCGAGCCAGCTTTGGGTGACAACAACATTCGGGTTTGAGGGCTACACGATAAGACGATATCTGGGCGTGGTACGGGGAATCACAGTTCGATCCCGTAGTGTGATTGGAAATTTTGTTGGTGGGTTGCAAACTCTGGTGGGTGGAAATATTTCAGTCTATACGGAGTTGTGCGAGCATGCCCGTCAGGAAGCATTCGACCTCATGATGCAGCATGCCCAACAAATGGGTGCAAATGCGGTTGTTGGTATGCGTTATGATGCCAATGATGTGATGGATGGCGTGACCGAAGTGCTAGCATATGGCACGGCTGTAGTCATTGAAAAGGAAGGGGCATCAGCATGAAATTGAACTATGGCAAAACTTTCTTGTTAGGTTTTGGCTTTTTTGGTGTAAGTGTAATTTGGGGAGTCTATAACGCTTTTGTACCCCTGTTCCTAGCCAACAAGTTCGACCTGGCGCCAGCCTGGATCGGATTCTTCATGACACTTGATAATATCGCTGCCTTATTGATACAGCCGCCGGTAGGTGCATGGTCTGATAAGCTGAGGACGCCTCTAGGCAGAAGAATGCCATTCATTTTGATAGGCGCTCCAATTGGAGCATTGGCGTTCGGATTGATCCCCCTGGCAGCCGTATTGCCGTTGTTTGTTGCATGTACCAGTACGCTGCTATTGAGCATGGCTTTATGGCGCACGCCAGTCGTCGCTTTGATGCCAGACATCACGCCTTCGAAATTTCGTTCACAGGCGAATGGCATCATCAATTTCATGGGCGGCGTTGGCGCGATCATATCCTTCCTGGGCGGATCAGCGCTCTATAAATTAAACCCGAGTTTTCCATTCTGGATGGGTTCAGCTTTGGTGATCATCTCCTCCGTGTTGTTGATCATATTCATTAAAGAGCCAAAAGTCTATGAAGAGGTTGAGAAACAGCCGGGAATGCTCGAAAGCTTAAAAAGTGTTTGGAAAGATCCTGATAAAAGCGCCTTGCGGATTCTGCTTGCGATCTTCTTCTGGTTCATCGGTTACTCAGCCATTGAAGCCTTCTTCAGTCTGTATGCATATAAACATCTCGGGTTGGAGGAAGCAGACGGCGCCAGATTATTAGGACAGTTGTCCCTCATTTTTGTGATCTTCGCCCTCCCGGCCGGATACATTGGTGCAAAAATCGGCCGAAGAGTGACAATTTCACTCGGATTGATCATCATGGCTGCATGCACAACTTTAATGTATTTCATGTCTCCTGCAGTTCTTACTCTTGAGCTAACAAAACTGCCTGTATTAGGGGTGGTTCCAGTTGTCGGTGTGATCTTGATGTTAGCCGGAGCTGGTTGGGCACTGATCAATATTAATTCTTTGCCGATGGTGGTTGATATGACTACAGATGAAAGGATCGGCACTTATACCGGTTTGTATTATCTCTTTTCCACCTTATCTGCGATCGTGGGTCCTAATATGAATGGCTGGATCGTGCAATTAAGCGGACTGAATTACAACGCGATCATGATTGTTTCACCTGTTTTGATGCTGGTTGCATTGATATTAATGGTAGGTGTGAAACGTGGAGAGGCGAAGATTCCAACTCTTGTAGTGCGACCATAGTAACTGGCATATTAGCGTTTTGAGAGTTCATTATTGCAGTAGATTTCAATAAGTAGTATACTATTTGAAAATGGGGTAGGAATCGTTTCACGCCGTGTTTCATGATGCGGATACCCCAAAATCCATATTTTTCATCCTATTAGGAGGAGAAAACAAATGTCTAAAAAGTTATTTGCAATAGTTTCTGTTGTACTGTTGGCCAGCATGATGCTCGCCGCTTGTGCGCCAGCCGCACCTGCAGCTCCAGCAGAACCCGCCCCAGAGGAAAGCAAACTGGCCGTTGGTATTGTATTGCCAACCAAGGATGAGCCCCGCTGGGTGCAGGATGAAACCCGATTCAAGGATGCCCTCTCTGCCGCGGGATATGATGTAGAGATCCTGTTCAGCCAGGGTGATTCCGCCAAGGAAAAAACCAATGTTGAATCTTTGATCACCAAGGGTGTCAAAGTCATCATCATCTGCCCACAGGACGGAACCGCCGCCGCAGCCGCAGTTGAGGCAGCACGTGCCGCTGGAGTAAAGGTCATCTCATATGACCGTCTCATCCGAGACACCGATGCCGTGGATTACTATGTAACCTTCGACAGCATTGCCGTTGGCGCAGCCCAGGCTCAATACCTGGTAGACAATGCCAAAGGCACCGGACTCCCACTCTATCTGTACGCTGGAGCCGCCTCTGACAACAACGCTTTCATCTTCTTTGAAGGCGCATGGGGAGTTCTCCAACCCAAGATCGCAGATGGCACATTTGTCATCAAGAACTCTGCCGAAGCCGTAGCATTGCAGGACAAAGCCACCCTCACGCGTGATGAGATGAGCAAGATCATCAGCCAGATCACCACGAACTGGGACTTCAATGCCGCCAAGAGTTTAGCCGAAGCCAACCTGACTGTTGCAACCGCAGCAGACAAAGGTGATGTCTTCATCCTAGCCCCGAACGATGGGACCGCCCGCGCGATCGCCGATACCTTTGGCGCCGACAAGGACGTTTCCAGCTACCTCGTAACCGGACAGGATGCTGAAAAAGCTTCCGTACAATACATCGTCGATGGCAAGCAATCCATGACCGTCTTCAAAGACGTCCGTACCCTGGTTGCCGATGCGATCACCGCTGCTGTTGCGCTCGTCAAGGGCGAAACCCCTGTTTCAAAGGGTTCCTACAACAATGGCAAGATCGACGTTCCTGCGATCCAATCTGCAGTCGTAACAGTTGATAAGGCCAATGTCAAAGCCGCTTTGATCGAATCAGGTTACTATGCCGAGAGTGACTTCACAGGTTTGGATGAAGCCGCAATGCCAGAAGTTCCAATGATCAAAGCCTGCCAGGTAACTGATACAGGTGGTATTGATGATAAATCCTTCAATCAGACTGCATGGAAAGGCATTGAAGATGCTAAAGCCATGTATGGCAATGTGGAAGGAAAGTTCCTTGAATCACAACAGCAGGCTGACTATGAAGTAAACATTAACGCTTTCATAACCGAAAAATGTGACATCATCATTCCTGTAGGCTTTTTACTCGCTGACGCAACCGCTGCAGCAGCAGAAGCCAACCCGGATCAGAAGTTTGCGATCATTGACGTTGACTATCTTGCATTCCCCAACCTGCGTGGTTCAGGCTTTGCAATTGACCAGGCAACCTTCTTAAATGGTTACCTTGCAGCAGCCATGACCAAGACTGGCAAAGTGGGAACATACGTTGGTATCGCATTCCCAGCTACAACCAAATTCATGGATGGCTTTGCTCTGGGCGTTGAATACTATAATGCTCAAAAAGGCACCGATGTCCAGGTATTGGGCTGGGATTACAAAACCCGCCAGGGTCTTGAAGTGGGTAACTTTGAATCCACCGATGATGGCCGCAAGATGGGCGAGACATTAATGGACGAAGGCGCAGACATCATCATGCCTGTTGCCGGCCCCGTTGGTGCAGGTACACTTGCAGTAATGGAAGAACGCGATTTCGGTATGCTGATCGGTGTTGATAATGACTGGTCACTTGCCAATCCTGACAAGGCAAAATACGTTCTCTCCAGCGCCATGAAAAACATGGACCTCTTTGTTGCCAACACCATCGGTATGGTGATTGATGGCACATTCAAAGGCGAAAACTGGATTGGTACACTTGATAACGGTGGCGTAGGATTGACCTACGGCTCTGAAGTTGGCGCATCCATTCCTGCTGATCTCAAGGCTGAGATCGAAGCATTGATCCCCATGATCATTTCTGGCGAGATCAAGACCCTTCCTGAAGGCGTATATTAAAATTTAGTACAATAAAAAAACAGAGCCAGAAATGGCTCTGTTTTTTTACCTTTAGGCTTTCAAAAGAAATGACTCACCCAAACGAATATGGTAAAATAATGTCATTAATCTTATATTAATGAATTCATTTCTTCTTTTCCGAGGAGCTCATGGAAACAGTTCTCGAATTGCGAGGTATTACAAAGAGATTTCCGGGGGTGTTGGCGAATGATCACATATCGATCGATTTAAGAAAAGGCGAAATTCATGCCTTGCTGGGGGAAAATGGCGCCGGAAAAACAACCCTGATGAATATTTTGTATGGTCTATATAAGCCGGATGAAGGGGAGATCTATGTTAAGGGGGAAAAATTGGTTGTTGAAACCCCCCGGGATGCCATCCAGGCAGGAGTGGGAATGGTCCACCAACATTTCATGCTTGTGCCGGTTTTTACCGTCACTGAAAATGTGATGCTTGGTGATGAAGAACTCCTGCCAGGCGGTTTGCTGGATCGAAAAAAAGCCGCGTCCAAGATCATGGAAATTTCCGAAAAATACAATCTCGATGTCAACCCAAAGGCATATATTAAAGATCTTCCTGTTGGCATCCAGCAGCGGGTCGAGATCATTAAACTTCTTTACAGAAATGCAGACATTCTGATCCTGGATGAGCCAACTGCTGTATTGACTCCGCAGGAAGTAAATGAGCTTTTCAAAATAGTGCAAAAGCTGGTTGACCAGGGCAAATCCATCATTTTTATTACCCACAAACTGCGGGAAGTGATCGAATTTGCAGACCGCATCACCGTTATTCGGGGCGGCAAAGTCATGGGTACAACCACTCCGAAGGAAACCGATCAATTCAAACTCGCATCCATGATGGTAGGCAGGCAAATTGAATTAAACCTTGATAAGAACCCACCACAAGTTGGGGACATAGTTCTCAGCGTAAACAAACTGAAGGTTTTAAACGTATATCATCATATTGCGGTGGATAATGTATCCTTTGAAGTTCACGCAGGGGAAGTTCTAGGTGTGGCTGGGGTTCAGGGCAATGGTCAGACAGAATTGGTGCGTGCGATCACAGGCTTGCAGCATGCAGTTGAAGGAAAAATTCAGTTGCTTGGGAAAAACGTTACCCATGCTCCAGTCAAGCAGATCACAGAAGCGGGTACAGCCCACATTCCAGAAGACAGGCAAAAAGATGGTCTTGTACTGGAATATACAATTGAAGACAATTTGATATTAAATACCTGGTATAAAGCTCCTTTTGCGAAAAATTTCATTCTGCAACGCGATGTCATACTTAATTCAGCCAAAGAGCTTGTGGAAAAGTTTGACATCAGAACTCCAAGTGCTCTAATCAACACCAAGAATCTCTCTGGTGGTAACCAGCAGAAAGTAATCGTTGCCCGAGAATTTTCAAGGCCAATTAAACTGCTGGTGGCATCGCAGCCAACCCGAGGCCTAGATGTAGGGTCAATTGAATATATTCATAACCGAATCCTCGAAAAGCGGGATGAAGGTTGTGCAGTCCTGCTTGTGTCAAATGAACTGGATGAAATCATGCAGCTTTCTGATCGAATTGCAGTCATGTATCGTGGCCAAATTCTGGCAATCGTTGACGCGAAATCGACTACTCGTGAAGAGATTGGTTTGATGATGGCTGGCGTTGTCCCAACGGCCCATTAATCAAAGGGAAAGGCTACAGGATACCCAATGACGAAAAATGAAGAAGTTGTAAAAAAACCAAATAGTATTTCAATTTTCATCGAGGAATTACGGCAGAATTCATTAACAGTCACCATTCTTGCCATCATCTCCGGATTAATCGCCGGCGGCTTAATTGCAGCAGTAACCACAGAATCAGTTTACGCTGCCTTTAAAGTCTCCTTTTTTCAAGGAATCGGAGCCGGCTTGCAAGTATTTGGTAATACTTATAAAGCGCTTTTTACCGGTTCAGTAGGTGTGCCGGCAGATATCATAGCGGCATTAGGTTCTGGTGATGCCAACCTGATAAACCGGGCTTTTACCCCTTTCTTTGAATCGCTTGTACAATCCACACCATATATATTCGCCGGATTGGCTGTTGCCCTGGGTTTTCGAGTTGGATTGTTCAATATCGGTGCAGAAGGACAGATTTTCGTTGGCGCCCTGGCTACAGTCTGGGCAGCGACAGCCCTCAAAGGATGGCCAGCAATTATCCATATTCCTGTTGCGCTGCTGGCTGGTGGAATTGCCGGCGGAATTTGGGGCATGATCCCGGGCTGGTTAAAAGCGAAGACCGGTGCGCATGAAGTGATCAATACGATCATGATGAATTACATAGCATTCCGGTTGAGCGAGTTCTTATTGAACGGCGCGCTGCGTGATCCAAACAAGGTGACACCCATCAGTGCTCCAATCGAGAAAAGTGCCTGGCTGCCACGGTTTTTTGAAGATCCGAACCGTTTCCATCTTGGATTTTTTGTGGCATTATTGATGGCAGTCCTGGTTTATATTTTACTATTCAAAACAACCTGGGGTTTTGAACTACGCACTGTAGGTTCCAATCCAAGTGCTTCACGATACGCAGGTATGAATATCGTCCGCAGCATGGTCATTACCATGTTTCTCTCAGGAGGATTGGCTGGATTAGCCGGTGCGAACGAGGTCCTGGGTGTCAATCACAATCTTGGAGTGGCATTCTCTTCGGGGTACGGTTTCGATAGCATAGCGCTTGCCTTACTTGGGAACAGCCATCCCCTTGGAGTGGTGCTGGCATCATTATTGTTCGGTTTTCTGCGGAACGGCGCTATTCAAATGCAACTTACAGCAGGTATCCCAATTGATATTATCTCGGTTCTACAGGCTTTGATCCTGGCGTTTATTGCTGCTCCAGCCATTATCAGAACGATCTATCGCCTTAAAGAACCTAAAACCGCCGGTGAGTTAGTGGTTGCAGCATCCACGGAAGGGAAATAATTCATGGCTCAAACAACTTCTCGGATCGTCAGACCATCTGACTATATATCCCCCAAACGCCGTACTGTTATGGGTATCATATTCCTGGTCATGTCATTGAGCATCTGGTTGGTATTTTCCCTCTCATTGACTGTCGGATCAGAAACGACTTTTGTATTGTCCCCAGGCGGCTCAAAAGTAACCGTAGCTGACTGGATCTTTCAAACAAGACCCATGCTTGATATCCTTGCCTTTCTGGGAACAGCGCTTGGCGTGTATCAATTGGCGAAAGGATTTGGGCGATATACCAATACAATCCTCGGCCTGGTTTCTGCGATTTTCATTTTTGCGTTTATCGCCTGGGGCGCTTCTGGTGGCTCATTAAACATAGCAGGATTGCTCAAAGTGGCGGTGGTCAGAGCTGTTCCACTCACGCTGGGCGCTTTTGCAGGTATTTTCTGCGAACGGGCCGGTGTTTTCAACATTGCCATTGAAGGCATGATGTTAACCGCGGCTTTTTGTGCTGCGCTGTTTGGCAGCCTGGTGAATATTTGGTTTGGGCTGTTTACCGCCATCCTCTCTGGCGCTCTGATGGCGTTGATCCTGGCTATACTATCCTTAAAATATAAAGTAAATCAGATCATCTCTGGAACGGTCATTAATATTTTTGCGACAGGTTTGACCTCTTTCTTATCCGCAAAATTTTTGCAGAAATATGCAGCTTTAAATAATTCGGGACGGTTCGGCACATGGGATGTTCCGGGTTTGTCTCAAATACCGTTTATTGGACCGGTCTTCTTTAGCCATAACATGTTTATTTATGCGATGTTCATTTTTACCATTCTGCTTACCATCTTGTTCTTTTACACACGCTGGGGCCTGCGGACCCGATCTGTGGGTGAACATCCCAAGGCTGCAGATACACTGGGAATTAATGTCAACCGCACAAGGTACATTTCCGTCCTCCTTGGCGGCGCCATGGCCGGGTTTGCCGGTGCTTATTTTGTGCTGGGTTCGGTGGGTCGTTTTGATGAAGTGATGACAGCCGGACGCGGATTTGTTGGACTGGCAGCCATGATCTTTGGAAACTATAACCCGATCGGGTCGCTGGGCGCGGGTATGTTGTTCGGTTTTGCTGATTCTTTGGCTTCCAAATTGGCCATCTTAAAGGTTCCCATTCCAAACAAATTCCTCGAGATGGCGCCTTACTTGGTAACAATGATAGTCCTAGCTGGTGTTGTTGGGCGAGGCCAGCCTCCGGCAGCAGGCGGACAGACTTACGAAAAAGAATGATCTTTCCATAGAAAAAGATAGACGGCCTTGGTCGTCTATCTTTTATTTAAGGTAAATTTTAGTTTATAGGATACTTGCCGAATTCCTCAACTGCATCGACCATCGCCAAAATATTTTCAGGAGGAACTTCATCCATGATGGTGTGCACGGATGCAACCATATACCCACCACCGGGAGCCATGATATCGATCACCCGTTTTACCTCATCTCTGACTTCCACCTGCGTTCCCATGGGGAGAACACGATGTGTATCCACAGCTCCGCAGAAGGTCAATTTATCCCCATAACGGGATTTCAGTTCAGATAAGTTGGACATTTTTCCCGCAGAGGTTTGGATGGGATTCAGAATGTCCACCCCAATTTCGATAAAATCAGGGATCAGGTCGAAAACATCGCCATCTGTATGAAAGAATACTTTAGCTTTGGTGCGTTCCTTGATGAATTGTATGTAATCCGCATGGATGGGCTTGAGTATCCTTCTGTACATCCGGGGTGACATGAGTAGGCTGTCCTGTGTACCAATATCATCGCCAATTTTGATGATATCCAGGTTGTCTCCCGCCTCATCCAGGAAATGACCCATCAGCGTTTTGCATAATTGTGCAATCTTTACCAACAATGCTTCGGCAAATGCCGGTTCCATGGCAAGATTCAATAAGAATGTATCCATACCCTGCATCGCAAAAGCACGTTCCAGCGGAAACAGTAACCAGGGTGTTCCAATGATGGCATACTCATTTTGGTCTGCAAGTTTTTTTGCAGCTTCCCTGACATGAGACACTCTGGAAGGGTCTGACATATCCGGCCAGGGATAATTCTCGATTTCGGCGATCGTTTTTGCTTCCCGCATGGGGTGAATGCCGGGAAACCAGATGCCAGGCTCTATCTCACTCTGGCCAGTTCCCCAGTCATCAATGAATGGTGAATGTTCCAGCCTGGCCTGGTTTTTTAGATAGATCCAATGCGGATAACGATCCAGAACCCCTCTGGCATCGCCATGCAAGCGTTGGAGGATCGCTTCATCGGGCAGCACGGTTCCAAGCTCAGGCCAATCGTAGATAAATTTATCCGGAGATTTGTTATCAAGAAGCTTTTTTAAGCCCAGGTAAGCAGGATATTTTATGCTTGTGGTGTTGCTGGTCCCAATTATGATAGGTACCCGGTCAGGTTCTTCATGATTTATGGCAGTTAATACTCGTTCACGGGGGGTAAGCGGCATTTTTTCCTCATTTGTTTTGGTATATTTGTAAATTATAGCATTAGGTATTGGCCTGTATCAATTTTGATAAGGCATTCTACATAATATATAAATGTTGGCAACTATTCTTTTGAAATTACGTAAATTATTTTTAAGGTAAAATTTATTAACCCATCAGAATAATCTGTGCTTTCAGGTTTAATCAATCAAGTTTCTGATGATCACACTTTCTCTACTAAGCCATTAAGGAATAAACATGTCAACGATTGAAGTGAATACGATTACTAAATCATTTGGCTCACAAAAAGTGGTGGATAGTGTCTCGTTCGAAGTTGATAACGGTGAGATTTTTGGCTTATTAGGACCTAATGGCGCTGGAAAGACGACCACCATAAGGATCTTGCTGGATATATTCAAACCGGATTCCGGCTCAGTTTCAGTATTGGGCGGTGCAATGAGTGAACAGAAGAAGGAACTAATCGGATACCTGCCAGAAGAACGCGGCCTTTACCAGGACATCCCACTGGATCGTTGTCTTGTATACCTTGCGACTCTTAAAGGAGTGTCCGGAGCTGATGCTAAAAGCCGGGTGGCATCCTGGCTGGATAAATTTGACCTTTCGGCACATTCAAATAAGAAAGTTAAGGAATTAAGCAAGGGGATGCAGCAGAAAGCGCAGTTAATCTCCGCGTTGTTGCATGAGCCGCAAATTGTGATCATCGATGAGCCTTTTAGCGCGCTTGATCCGGTCAACACGCAAATGGTGAAAGATATTCTGTTGGAATTGCGTAAACAGAATCGGACGGTTGTCATGTGCACCCATCAGATGCACCAGGTGGAAGAGTTGTGCGACAGGCTTGTTCTAATAGACCATGGCAAAATTATGTTGTACGGCGGCCTGGGTGAAATTCAAAACACTTATACCGGAAGCGACATCATCTTAAAGTCGGGAAGTGACCTATCATCGATTGGTGATATTCGGATCATTGAAAAAAATAATGGCAATACGTTTAAGATTGCATTGCCCGAAAACACCAACCCGCAGCAATTCTTAAGACAATTGGTACAGCAGAATGTAGACATTGAGCAGTTTGAAGTGGCTGTTCCGACATTAGACGAAATATTCATTAAAATCGTAAAACAGGGCGGTAATGATAAGGCTGTACGATGAACAAGATTTGGCTTGTTTTTAAGTACGAATACTCTCGGCATGTGTTGCGGAAGCGATTTCTCATTGCATTGATCTCCATGCCGCTTTTCATGGGTGTGATCATGGGCGCCAGTATTATATCTTCCATGGCGAGTATTGATTCGGCTCCTGTTGGTTATATAGTTGAATCATCGATCTTGCATGATTTTCAACCAGATACACCTCAGGAAGGGTTTTTTAACTCGGACGTTAAGTTTGTTCCCTATAATTCGGAAAGAAGTGCCGATCAAGACTTAAATCGTGGAACTATTCAAGCATATTTTGTCATTAGCCGTGATTATGCCCAAACAGCTAACGCCAGGCTAGTGTATCTTAAATATCCCGGTACCCGGGTTGAAGAGCAATTTCAATCGCAAATCAGAAAGAGTTTATTGAAAGATCAGCCAACCGAGATCGTCAGCCGTTTGACGCAAGGGTATAACCTGACATTAATCTCCGCGGATGGCAGCCGCCGCGTTGGCGAGAATGACTGGATCAATATGGTCATCCTTTTTACATCCGGAATTTTGTTTATTGTTGTATTGTTTACTAGCTCTGGATACTTGATGTCTGCCCTCGTGGAGGAAAAAGAGAACCGGACGATGGAAATTGTGGTCACGTCTGTCTCCACAAACCAGTTGATGGCCGGGAAAGTGCTTGGAAATCTTAGCGTTGGTCTCACTCAGATGCTGGTTTGGGTTTCTGCCATCATTGTTGCCTACCTGCTCGGGAGGAGCCAGCTAACCTGGCTGCAGAGTATTCATATTAGTTTTGCAGAAATCCTTTCTCTGGCAGCGATCATGTTGCCTTCTTTTGTTCTGGTTGCTGCTTTGATGGCTATGATCGGATCAACTGTGACAGAATCTCGTGAAGCCCAACAAATGGTCGGGTTGATTAACCTGCCGGTTGTGGCGCCATACTGGCTGGCCACGCCACTCATCATGAATCCAAATGGGGATCTGGCAGTTGCCCTGAGCTTTTTCCCATTGACTGCACCTGTGACAATGAGCATTCGTATTGCCATGACAGTTGTACCCTACTGGCAGGTGCTGTTGAGTTCAATCATCCTCATCCTTTCTGCGGTTGGAGCCATCTGGCTTTCAGCAAGAGCTTATCGGTTGGGGATGGTGAGATATGGCAAAAAAGTCGCCTTCAAAGAGCTATTTGGCAGGCCGGGGGTTAAACATGCGTAAAACATTGATCATTCTCGTCTATGAGATCGTGACCACAATCCGGCGGCCTTCTTTCCTGTTCACATTGTTTGGGTTACCATTGATCGCTGCCTTGATCTTTGGGGTGATCGGTTTCCTTGGCCGTAACCAATCTGGGCAGGTGGAAAGCTTTTTCAGTCCGGCGGTGGATACACTTCCAACTGGTTACCTGGATAAATCCGGCATCATCACACATCCAGGAGACGATACACGGCTTGTAAAATATGAAAGTGAGGAGTTAATCAGGAAAGACCTTGCATCTGGAAAGATCAGTGGATACATTGTGATTCCGGAGGATTTCATTGTCAACGGTTCACTGGATTATGTAAAAATGGACTTCAATCCATTATCTGCGTTTGAGCAAGCAGGAAAATTTCAAGATTTGCTCACAAAAAACCTGCTGGTCGATGATCCAGAAACTGCTGAGCGATATATAAATCCATTGAATGTTGAGTTGATCAATAAGAACCCTGACCCAAAGCAGGCTCAGGAGAGCGCTGCCAGTTTGTTAATCCCAACCGCTATCACCGTTCTGTTTTACATTATTTTGGTATCAAGTGCAACACTTTTATTGCATAGCATTACGAAGGAAAAAGAGAACCGGGTCATGGAGATGCTTATGTCATCAGTGACAGCCAGGCAAATATTAACGGGGAAAATCATAGCCCTTGGCATTGTAGGTTTGTTACAAACGGGAGTATGGTTGGGTTCCGGCATGTTGCTGATGGGAACAGGGAGACAGATGAATATGTTGCCAGATGCGATAAACATTCCAACATCCTTTTTGGTTTGGTCACTGATATTTTTTCTGGGCGGGTATCTGCTCTATGCAAGCCTGATGGCAGGAGTTGGCGCAATGGTTCCGAACCTACGTGAGGCTTCACAGGCGACAACACTGGTTATCATGCCGATGATCGTGCCTTTGGTCATGATGAACAGTTTGATCCAGTCACCCGATGGGGCTCTAGCTGTGACGCTCAGCTTCATCCCATTCACAGCGCCAGTGGCCATGTTGACCCGGATGGCAGTTGTAACTGTTCCCTGGTGGCAGGTCGCGGTATCCGCCATTCTTTTGATCTTGTTTGCCATTTGGGTTATTCGGGTCATTGCCAATTTATTTCGCAGCCAGGTGATCCTTTCCGGGCAGGCATTCAGCAACAAGAGGTTCATTAAGGCTTTATTCGGTAGTGTAGAGTAGAAGGGTAACTGTCAAAAAGTCGGTTTCCAAATAATGTCAATAAATTGGAACTATTATTGGAATAAAACGTCATTATGGTATATTTAATACACCAATCATTGAATCATTTTTTGAGAGAGTTCATGATTGGTGGGATTTAGAAATGAAAAATTCGACAATTCTTATCATTGTAGTACTCATGCTTCTTAGTACTGCCTGCCAACCGGGAACGAATAACGCCAATGAGGCGCTTATCGCATCCAGCACGGCAGCTATGAAAACAGTCGAAGTGCTGGGAACTAAATTATCAGGTTATATTGAAAAATCATCGACACCCTACCCGCAAACACCCGCAACAATTAAATCTCTTACATTCACCCAGATGCCAACCGATACAATGCTGCCCACCTCTACCAGAACAACCTTTCCCACACCGATCATACCGCTAAATACCTGCGATAACGCTGAATTCTTATCAGAAACGATAGTTGACAAAGCCCAATTGACTCCGGGAAAAGAATTTGTCAAGACATGGACACTTAGAAACTCCGGTTCGTGCACGTGGGACAATGATTACCGGGTGGTCTTTATTGATGGTGAAGCCATGACGACTTCCACTAAGGTTGCCTTTGTTAAAAAAGAAGTCAAACCTGGCGAGTCAGTCACGATTTCAATTAAGATGACAGCCCCTGAAGCCGTGGGAGAACATGTAGGCTTCTGGAAAATTACGAATTCTAATGGGTTGAGATTTGGATTAGGCGAGGAAGGAAAAGCTTTTTATATCCAGATCTATGTCGGACCGGAGACGAATGAACTATTCAAAGTCACATCTGTGCGTGTATCAACAGTTCCGACAACATTCAAAGGTAATTGCGGTAAGAACGGATTTACGGTGTATTTTATTGGTAAGATAAAAACTAATAAAGCTGGAAACGTGATCTACCACTGGGTAGGCCTGGATGGCGATGCCGACTCAACTCTACAAGAGATTGAATTCTATGGAGCGGATGAAGCAACAGTGACATCTTCATGGGTATATTATCGAGGATACCATGAAGCCTATGTTCGCCTGTATATCGATTCTCCCAATCATCAGGGATTCGACCGGGTTAAATACAATATTGTTTGTACAAATTAATGAACCAATTTTAAGGAATCAACTATCTATGAATAAATGAAAAAATGCATGATACAATAACAGATTGCATGTTGATTGGAAGACAAGTTTGTCGTAAAATTGCAAAATGACCCTGATTCGGATTTCCGTCAGGGCAACCAAGGAGATAAAAAATGAAAAAGACAATGATTGCAACTTCAGTGTTAGTGCTGCTCAGTATTCTTCTAAGCGCATGTAACCTGCAAGGCGCAAGTCCAACCCAGATGGGACCTGACCAGATCAATACCATCGCTGCAGCGACTGTACAGGCGCTCACGACACAAATGGCTCCACCACCCGCCACTGCCACGCCATTGCCAACTGAGATGCCAACAGCCACTGCTACACTGGCTGTACCAACCCTCAACCTGACAGGGATTCCCACTTTGTCACTGTCAACCAGCACATTGATCCCATTGCCAACTTCGTCAGGGAGTACGGAATGCAACCGGGTCTATTTCATCAGCGATGAAAATGTTCCGGATGGTACTGTATTTAAACCAGGCGCAAAATTTACAAAAAGCTGGAAAATTAAAAATGACGGCACTTGCTCCTGGTCAACATTGTATTCCGCATTAGCCTTCAGCAATGATCCAGCTTCGCCTGTAATAACCGGACAGGAATCTACAAGCATGAAGACTACCGTTGCACCAGGTGCCATCGTAGTTATTTCTGTTGAGATGACTGCGCCCAAGGAAGAGGGCACTTATACCCAGGTTTGGAAAATGCAGGATGGCGAAGGAAAACCCTTCGGAATTGGCGGCCCTAACGGCGCCGGTTGGTATGTCCAGATCAAGGTAAGTAAGACAGGTGGGTCCACGACTACTGGCAGTTTGTCCACATCAGCTACAGCAGGAACTTGTGATGTAAGCGGTAATGTAGCTTTGAATGGATCGATCACTCTTACAAGCGGCGCTGCAGTTTTGCCTTACACAGCCAATTATTTCTATACCATTAATGATGATAAGTATGGTGGGGATGGCTCTGTAACTTTTAATAGCTTCGGAACTCTGCCCGCAGCCACTTTCAACGCTGCTGGATTATCTGGAAATACATATTCTGCGAAAGTATATATTACTGGAGGGTCCATAGCTGCATCAATGATTCCTGTTACATTTACATGTCCTTAGTAAAACCGACTTTAACCCTTAAACAATACATCAAAGCCGAGGCTCAAAACCTCGGCTTTTCTCTAGCAGGCATCACCACACCGGATAAACCCGACCATTATAATTTATTTGAGAAGTGGATAATTGCCGGTCATCATGGAGAAATGGAATATCTGGTTCGCCCTGATACGCTGGTTAAGCGGCAAAATCCACGCGCATTGATGCCGGAATGCAAAACTGTGATCTGCCTGGCTTATCCATATCCCAATGCGAATAATTATCTTTATAAAGGAGATGTAAATATCGGCAGGGTGGCATCTTACGCCTGGCTGCCAGATTATCATATCACGCTACCTGCCAAAATCGATGAACTCATGCACAAGGTGGTCCAATCGGCAGAAATGCCTTTCGCATATAAATCCTTCACGGACTCCGCACCCATCCTCGAAAGAGAGCTCGCTCAAAGAGCCGGTCTGGGCTGGATAGGAAAAAATAGCTGTTTGATCAACCCGGAAAATGGATCATTCTTCCTGCTGGCTGAAGTATTTACAGACCTGGTTTTAGAGCCGGACGACCCATTTGAGTTTGATCGATGTGGAGGGTGTACGCGCTGCGTGGAAGCTTGCCCGACCCGGTGTATTCAACCTGACCGCACAATAGACTCGCGCAAATGCATCTCGTATTTGACGATTGAAAAAAAAGGGCAGATTCCTATGGAATTGCGGGAGCAGGTAGGAGGGTGGGTCTTTGGCTGTGATATCTGTCAAACGGTTTGTCCGTGGAACAAACCGCGCATAGGTATTGAAAGCAAGATTGAAAAAGGTTCATCCGAGCTGAGAATTGTGGATCTCATTGAAGGGTTATCTATGAGTAAGTCTAATTTTAATACCCACTTTGCCGATTCCCCGATCTTAAGGGCGAAACACACGGGCTTTGTCAGGAATGTGGTGATTACTGCAGGCAATAAAAAACTTATTGCAGCCATGGAAGCATTGAGTAAATTATTGGATGATGAAAATGAAACTGTTAGAAGCGCTAGCGCCTGGTCGATAGGTCAGATCGGTGGAAAGGATGCAATTCAATCCCTTGGGAGGAGATTGCTTCTAGAAAGAAGTAAAGACGTAAGAGAGGAGATCCAAAACTCGATGGATCAGTTAGGAAGCTAACAGGTATAAGAAAATTCGCCCTGTCCGTGGAGTACCGGTAATACCTGGGGATTCTATTATGATCGCTTCCTGCGCTGGCTAATTACACCTTTTTCCGGAGAGAAAAGAAAAGCAGCGAGAAAGAATACAGTGGCGCATAACACCACTGCCGATCCTGAGGCAATATTCAAGTAAAAACTCAAATACAGACCAGCAATGCTGGAGACGCCGCCAATTATGGCTGACAAAACCAGCATTCGAGGTAACCTCCGCGTCAACAGGTAGGCGGCCGCTCCAGGTGTCACCAGCATGGCTGCAACCAGCCCAACGCCAACTGTTTGCATGGAGACCACAACTGTCAATGCGATCAATATCAGAAGTAAGCTTCTCAACAGGTTGGCTGGCATTCGTAATGCAGCCGCCAGGATGGGATCAAAAGAGATCACCAGGAATGGTTTATATAAAATGATGACGGCTGCTATCACAGCAAATGAGAGGATACCAGTCAGCCAGAGATCATTTACGCTCACACCCAGGACATTACCAAACAAAATATGCGAGAGGTCAACCGCATACGAGCGGATCCCACTTATCAGCGCGATACCCAGTGAGAGCGCTGCCGCAAAAAATATCCCGATTGCCGTGTCTTCTTTGACTGTTCCATTTTTAGAAAAGATGCTTATGCCAAGCGCGACAACGATCGCTGCAATGAGAGCACCAACCAGTAAATTACCTTTTAACAAATAAGCAATTGCCACACCTGGCAATATGGCGTGTGCCATGGCATCACCCAAAAATGCCATTCCCCGCAAAACAACATAGCAGCCGATCACAGCGCATAGGACACCTACCATGATGGCAGCCAGGAAGCCGCGCTGCATGAAGGCATAAGTGAAGGGGTCGATTAACCATTGGATGATCATGAATGCTGCTCCGCGTGCTCATCCCCGCCGCAGCACTGGTCAACAACAAGAGCACCATCCAGCATCAGCATATGCGTGTGGAAGGCGGCTGAGATATGTTCAGTAATAAAAACCTCGGCTGGCGATCCGTAAGCCACCAGATGCCGATTGAGTAAAATAACCTGATCAAACCGCTCTCTGGCAAGATTCAGGTCGTGAGTTGAAACCATGATCGTTACATCCTGGGTACGTAGGTCATCCAATAGTCTCAATGTAGTTTCCTGGGTGGAGACATCCACTCCTGTAAAGGGCTCATCCATTAGCAAGATATGTGGTTGCTGTGCCAATGCCCTCGCCAGAAATGCTCTTTGCAGCTGTCCGCCGGAAAGGTCACCAATAGATCGATCGGCGAGATTGGAGATATCCATTTGTGAAAGAGACTGATGTACGATCTCATTGTCAACTTTTCCGGGTCGTTGCAGCAGCCCCAACCTGCCATACCGGCCCATCATCACTACATCCCGAACTGTTACCGGGAAACGCAGATCCACTTCTTCCCGTTGGGGAACATAGGCAACGCAATCTATGTGGTGGCCTAACGGAGCGCCGTGGATGTAGATGGAACCTGCCGTCAGCGGCTGCAATCCAACCAGCGCTTTGAAAAGCGTGGACTTGCCTGCGCCATTTGGCCCGACAACAGCCACCCGGGCGCCATGTGGAATTTGAAAAGAGATATTCTCTATGGCATTCCGATTCCCATAGGTGACTGTTACATTTCTAAATTCCATCCTGGCTGGATGATTCAGCAGGTCTTGTGATTTTTCTATCATTTTGATCCAAGCGCCAATACAATTTGGCTTACATTCCACTTCATCATATCAATATACGATGGGGCAGACCCGTTTGGGCCTGTAAGGGAGTGTGTGTATAAATCGGTTATCACCTTGACTCCTGTTTCAGCAGCAACTTGATCGGATAAGGCAGCATTTGTACCTGTCTCTAAAAAAATTGCTTTAGCACCGGTGAGACGAATTTGATCCGTGAGTTCCGCCAGCTGCTGTGCAGAAGGTGAAGCATTACTGCTAAATCCAGGAATGATGGTTCCGATCACCTGAAATTGGTATCGATCAGCAAAATAGCCAAAGCTTTCATGATTTGTTACTATCTTTCGCTCTGCAATCGGGATTGTGGATACCGTGTCCTTTATCCAAGTATCCAAATCCTGCAATTGAACTACGTATTTTTCGCTGTTGCCCTGGTAAAAATCCTTCCAATCAGGATCAAGTGCAATGAATCCAGCTTTGATGTTTTCGACGTATTGGATAACTGAAATGGGGTCCAGCCAAAAATGTGGATCCATTGTCTCATGGTCAGAAACGATCTCTAATTTGCCGGGGCTGCGTGAATCCAATGACTGGCAGCCTTCGATTATTGTGATATTTTTTGGAAGGTTCGAGTAGGAATCTTCGAGCCAGGATTCAACTCCGCAACCATTCATGATGATGATGTCTGCCTCATTCATTTTGACCAGATCCTGCGGTGTAAGTTCAAACCCATGCGGGTCCACCCCGAGCGGGATCAGGCTCTCCACGGTGATTCGATCCCCGGCAACATTTTGAGCGATATCCGCAATGAAGGATTCAACCGCCAGAACACGGTATGGTTGGCTTTGTTGTACTTGTGGAGTTTTCCCAGAGCAGGAAATTAGGAGGGTGGATGTGATGAATAATAACAGTAATTTTCGAAGCATTTCACTCCTTATTCATACATTTAGCGCAAAGGCCAAATAATTGCAGCCAGTGATCTTGGATTTCATAATGTTTTCTTGATCCGATCTGTTCCAGCAGTGGTTCAATATCATCGCCAGAAAAGAGCTCAACCCTACCGCAGCCTTTGCATAGCAATAGGTGTTGATGCCCCACCGGGGCAGCGAAATACATGTTGCAGCCGCCAGGTTGGTGCACTCGCTGGATCAAACCAGTATCCTCCATTTTTTCGAGAGTTCTATATACGGTCATCAATCCTAGCCTGGGATGTAACCGCCTGGCTTCATCGAAGATCTTGATGGGATCCATAGCACGATCACTTCCGGCCAGGATCTCAATCACCGCTTTTCTGGATAAAGTCATTCTACTGCCATCAGATTGGATGGTGTTCATCCAATCGGTGATTACATTATTACTTTCTTCATTCATTGTACCGCCATAATTGATATTGATAATTATTATCAATATCAATTATATCTCTCTGGAAGTTGATCTGTCAATAGAGATTAGAATGTTGACCGGGATGGTCTCAACGCCACCCAAACGGATTGAAGCTGGTTCCTCTGTCGAAATAATCTTCAGATTCCGCTTTTTTAAGCCAATTAACGATTCGATAAGTGAGAGGAGTGAACATAATTTCAATGCCGACTTTAAAAATGTAATTCGAAATAAATACAGCAAGCAACAGTGCAGGGGGTAATACTCCCCAGAAAGCAATAAGAAGAAAAAGTACCGTATCGATAGCCTCACCAACCAGCGTTGATGAAATCGTTCTCAACCAAAGCCATTTTCCGTTTGTACGCACCTTCAAACTTGCCATCACAGCGCTGTTACAAAACTCTCCCGCGAAATATGCCACCAGGCTGGCAAGGACAATCCGCGGGGCTTGCCCTAATATGCTATGGTAACTTTCCTGCAATTCCCATCCAGGAGCAGCTGGCAGTTTATCGACAAGGGCTAAAATCGCGGCTGCGGTGAGGATCCAGAAAAAACCTGTCCAAATTACCCTCCTTGAGCGGCGGTAGCCATACACCTCAGTTAATACATCTCCAAATATGTAAGCCAGGGGAAACAGGATCGTGCCGCCATCAAAAGAAAACGGACCCATTTGGACTATTTTCGTAGAAGCGATATTGGAGATCAATAACACTGCAACAAATGCTGCTGTTACGAGGTCGATCCACTGATAAGTTCGGCTGTGCGGAAGCTCTTTGGGATGGATTTGATCAATCATCTAATGAAAAGGACTGAGCGCTTTCTTATGCACCTGTTGCATCGAAAACGCTCAGTACAAGTTATTTTTTGGAGAAACTCATGGTCATGGGGTGGACGATGGGAGAAGTGCAGATCCTGTCGCAGTTGGGGTGATGGTGGCAGGCCGCGTTGGAACAGGAGTGATGATATTCACACGGATATCCAGGACTTGTCCAATTTGGATGTTGTTTGATTCCAGCTTATTCAATTTTGTTATATCGTCAACAGTGCTGTTAAATTTCTCGGCAATTATTCCTAGTGAATCTCCAGATTGCACCTCGTAGCCTTTGAAAATAAAGCCATTCGCCATCGTCGTGAGATCCACTGGTGTGGCAGTCGGCAGTTTGGCATCCGGTTGTGGAATCAGCAGTTTTGCCCCCACCGGGACATTACAATTCAGGCCGTAATTTGCTTCATTCAGTTTCACCAGTACAGCCAGATCGGCATTGAATTTGACCGCAAGATCAAAACATGTATCACCTTCCTGGACAACATACTCAAATGGCCCTGAAGCCGTCGGTGTGAGGGTAATGGTCGGAGTTGGGGTTTCAGTTGGTGTTTCAGTCGGAATATTGGTGGGTGTAACCGGGGTGGGTGTGTTTGTGCTCGTGGGAGTGGGTGTTTTGGAAGCCAGAAATGGCAATATTGGTTTACCGGTACCTGTCACCCAGAATATCAAAATAAAGATACCAGCGACCACCAGTACAACTGCCAAAGCGCCAATGATGAACGGCCCCCATTGTTGTCTTTTCTTATATGTAGTAATTACATCCTGTGCAGATTCTTTTTTACTCATAGTTTTCCCTGTATGCAAAACTATATCTTTATCATGTTATCAGATCAGCAATTATTGCTGACAGAGTTGATCAACCCTGTTATCGTGATTCTACCTGAAGTTAATAATTTGTGCGAGTCGGAGTTCTTGGCCGCAGATTGATACCTTTTTCTGCTTTGACTACATACATCGCTTTATCTGCCTGTTTATAAACATCGGTTAACAGGCAATTTTCATCTCCACAAGCCGCACCAATCGAAATCTCTATTGCCTGATCGGCGGGATAATCCAAATTATGTTTATCAAAAGAGTGCAATAATCGATTAACAACCAGTTTGGCAGAATCAGAGTTGGTTTCTGGAAGTATGGCTATAAATTCATCTCCACCAATCCTGGCCACCATATCTTCCGGGCGGAAAGCGGTCTTTAATATGGACGAAATCCGTCGAAGGTACTCATCACCGGCGCTATGTCCAAAAGCGTCATTGATACGTTTTAATTTATCCACATCCATCATTAGAATGCTGATAGGAAATTGACGACTATGCTGCAACCGTTGGATTTCCATTTCGTAGTACTGCCTGTTATAGAGACCTGTTAGATTATCGTGAGTGCTCTGATGCTGCTGGGTTTCTTCAACATGTTTGCGCGCGATCGCCAATGCAACCTGGTTGGAGACAAACTCTAACAGGTGAAGATCTTCGTGGTTGAAACGTAAACTTTCGGTGTAACTCTGCATAACCATTACACCGATTATCCGTCCGTCCACAATTAACGGTGAGCCCATCCAATCTATCGAATCGGATCCCAAAGGTTCGACATCGCCTTGATCGACTAGGAGATCAAATACCTGCGGTGTGACTAATATTGGAGCACCTGTTCGTAGCACATATTCAGTCAACCCACAACCAGGCGCTTTTGGTTCGGGTGGATCATCATATTCGTCAACAACATAAGGGTAGCTTATCAAATTGGTGTTTTGATCATAAAGAGCGATGTAAAAATTTTCAACGGGCAGCAATTCCTTGAGGATGGTGTGAATGGAAGCATAAAGTTCACCTATCCCAATTGCGGAGATCATTGCCTGGGCAATTTTATAAATTACGCGCTGAACTTGTTCAGATCTTTTCTGTTCAGATATATCCCGAATTATACCAAAAGAGCCTTGAAAATTACCTTGTTCATCTTTTTGAGGGCGCGAGGAAATCTGAATTATTCTTTTATCTCCGCGTGAACGAATGATTTCAATTTCGTAAATATTTGTTTTGCCTTGTCGTCTATCCTCTGTCTGGCCTTCGATATATTTTTGGTTTTCAGGGTCCAGAAATTCCTTTAAATTTCGTCCAATAAGAGATTGTTGCGGGACACCAAATATCTTGTGTGATGCTGGGTTTGCAAATGTAAAAGTTTCATTTTCATCGACTATTGCAATACCTTCACCGAGGTTCTCGACCAGCTCCTTGAAGCGGATTTCATTTTCTTGAAGGGCTATTTCGGTTGATTTGCGGTCAGATATATCCTGGATGATGGCAATATAAGTTGTTGGTACCTCTCCTGGCTGCCACATCACAGCAGTCGTAATGGAAGTCCAAATATACGCACCAGTTTTATGCACGTATCTTTTTTCAATGGAATACTCACGAAATTCACCGTTAAACAGCGATTCCACTTTTTCCAGGCTTATCTTTACATCGTCAGGATGAGTCAATACTGAAAAGTGCAAGCCTAGGAGTTCCTCCGGCTGATATCCAAGCATATCTCCAAACCTTTGGTTTACTTTAAGCAATTTTCCGCTTTTTGCCTCTGTTACGACCACTCCAACCGCTGCCTGCTCAAAAAATGACCTGAACTGAAGCTCACTTAGTTGTAAAGCCTCTTCTGCAAGCTTTCGTTCCGTAATATCTTGTATGACGCCGACAACTTTTACAGGTTTATGCTTCTCATCGAAAATTACACTGGCAACGGTGTGTATCACCCTTATTTGATTATCTGATTTGCGGTTAATTTTAAATTCGGTATCATATGGTTTGTTGAACTGGATTAATCCAGCCAAGGCATTATCCAATCGCTCGCGTTCATCAGCTAATGGAATTTGTTGAATATCCTTCAGAGGAAGATACACTGAAGTGCGTTCGAGGCCATATATGTGGTAAGCCTCTTCCGATGCATGAACATTTTGAGTTTGGAGATCAAGTTCCCAGTTGCCTACTTTTGCAACCGCCTGAGCGCGCAGGAGGCTTGATTCACTTTCACTAAGAGCTTTTTCAATCAGATGCTGAGATGTTTTATCAGTCAATAGCAATAGAATTCCGATAGATAAAGAATTTCTATCATAAAACGGAGTTTGTCGAACTTCCACATACATTAATTCTCCATTTACGGACAGTTCAATAACCTGAGTACTTTCATTCTTTTCCTTGCTGTCATTTACTAATGCTATTTTATTTACAAAATCATCAGGTAAGTGATGTCCTAATATCTTCAAGGGATGAACTTTAACCAGATCCGCAGCGCTCCGATTAATATCTGCGACTCTATTTTCCTTATCCAAAACGATCAAACCTAAAGGCATATGAGTAAACACACTTCGATAGGCAATCGGAATAATTTTCAAAAAGCGGAAGAAGAAAATAGCAATTCCCCAGATAATTCCTGTAAACACAAATGAAAATGGTGCCAGGTCGATATTAATAATTGGGGAATTTCCCAGATAATATGAAAGATTGAATATGATTGGAATCGACATTCCTAATAAAATTAAAATGGATTGGGTGTAAAAAATTTTTAATTTTTGGGCAATTGCAGATAAGAAAATCAATATTCCAGCGAAGGTAAGAAAATATGCATAGATGACACCTATCCAGAATATCAAACCATAAGAAAATATCAAAGTGTGGGGGTTCGAAAACACATCATATTGAAAATTTGCCCCATACAGTCCATGAATTGGATTTGTCCATGCGGCTATGGATACTAATATTGGAATAATAAACAATAGTAAAGTGAGGGTAGTAGTTCTTTGTTTTGTTTGACTGTTCTTGTAGCCTGACCAGGTTGCCACAAACATTATCCAGGCAGGGGCAATCAGATTTGCACCTGGCAATGAGGCATTGTACCAATTTATTGCAGTTTGCAGGTTGTTGCTGCTCAACTGGAAGAAGTATGGGACGCTATAAGCAAGGATCGCAGACATCATGATCGCTAATGGTACGGCTCCAGGAATCGTCCTATGCTTTACCGAATAAACAATGACCGATAAGCATATGATGCTAAGGCTTATGGCTATGAATATATATATTGTGTTACTAGAAACCATTCGTAGTACCTCTGTAATGAAATTTTCGTTTTCGACAATAATCCTTGGTAGGATGATGGTAATTTTAAATAATGATCTTCAAAAATTCCTGCACAACTTCCGGATCAAATTGTTTGCCAGTATGATCCTTCAAGTATTTGACAACAGCATCCGCTGTCCAGGCTGGTCGGTAGGGACGGTCCGATGATAGTGCATCCCAGACATCCACCACAGCAAAAATTCGGGCTTCAATTGGAATATTTTCTCCAACCAAACCATGCGGATAGCCGGAGCCATCCCAGCGCTCATGATGAAAATATGGTATATCCAAAGCGGGGAGCAGATATGGAATATTAGATAATAGTCGATAGGCATAAGTTGGATGTTGCCTCATAACAACCCATTCATCGTCTGTGAGTGGTCCGGGTTTAAGCAAAATGCTATCGGGTACTGCCATTTTTCCAATGTCGTGTAATAAGGCACCACGTTTGATGTGGATCATTTCCTCCCCATCGATGTTCATTAATTTAGCAAGCTCCAGGGTATGTTCCACAACGCGCATACTATGACCTGCAGTTTCCCGTTCCCGCATTTCAAGAGCTGTTGACCACCCCTTTAATGTGGCGTCATAGGCCACCATCAGGTCATTCGCGGTTTTCCGGAGCGCATCTTCCGCAATTTTCTGGTCTTCCGCCACAGATAGCAATGAACGGCGTGATTGATCCGCTTCTCTAAGCATGCGATGAAGGTCATGTTGAGCGTTTTCCATGATTTCTTCAGTCTGTCTGCGGTCGCTGATATCACGGGAGACTCCCCGAACTTCAACTCGTCCAGACTCAGGATTGAGATAAAAGTTAGTGATCACCTCTGTCCAGACAATGGATCCATCTTTGCAGGATTGTGGTACTTCGTCAGTAAAAAAGTGATCTTCTTTTATGATACCTTTGGAAAAATCATCCAACCTTTTTTGGATCAGTTCACCAGTTTCATTTTGGACATCATTAATGACTGCACCCAAGGCTGGCTGTGATAATACCTCTTCAGCAGTATATCCACGCTGCCTTTCTATGGAGGGGCTTACATATTTGAATTGCTTTGTTTCCGCATCCATAATCCAAACAACATCTTTGATGTTTTCAGTTAATAATCTGTATTGTTCGCGGCTATCACGAAGGTCGTTCTCTGTATTTTTGATTTGTGTAATATCAATATGTGTACCAACCAGGCGGACTGCATTCCCTTGAGTATCCCTGTGTATTAAAGCCTTTGCGAGGATCCAGCGGTATGTACCATCTTTGTGAAGAATCCTATACTCACACTCATAATTAGAATTGGGATCAGCTATGCAGGCATTTAATTTTGCCAGGACACGGTCTTTATCGTCAGGGTGCAATCGGTTTTCCCATTCTATATTGTTTTCATCAATTTCGTGATCCTCATAACCAATTTGGTTTTTCCACTCACCAGATATTTCAAAATGGTTTGATTTCAGATCACTAAAAAACAGGCCGATATTTCCTGATTCAACAGCCAACCTCAACCTTTCTTCGCTATCAGCCAATTTTTCTGAAATTCGCTCCCGCTTTAATCGATTCGTCATCAGTAAGCCTAACAGGGCAGTTGCAGCAGGATAGATGATCAAGACTGGTAAAGTGATATCTTCTAGAATTGTAAGAGCAGTATGCCAGGGAAGGAGGAAAGCCATTAGCAACATATCTATGTGAATCACGAATCCAAATAGAAAGAGGTTGGTAAATGAAAACTCATGAAGTTTTCTTTTTGATAAATGACGCCAGAGAATACCTATAACCCCTGTTGAAAGGATAACTGCGACTCCCATTATGGCAGCCTCACCACCCAGATGTATCCTCCATGCAGCAGTTATGATTATCGCAATAATTGTTGGAAGTAACCCGAAAAATAAGCCTGAAATACCCAGCAGCACCGAGCGCGTATCAAAAATGACTCCTGGCATCAATAACCAGGGAGACTCCATGACACTGATACCAATTACACCGATGACAATTCCCAGAGGGATCTGCCAGGCGTTTATTTTGTTAACAGGAAAATGATGTGCAACTGAATCGAATATGAGCGCCAGGGCGAACAGCAATGATGCATTATGAATAAGCGCAATAAATGAAGACTCATTCATCTTCAGGCTCCTTGGTAAATTGGTACCTCATGGGAGAACCTAATTTTGTGAGAAGTACGTTCACTTCATGCTTTAGTTCCAGTACCCTTGTCTCTCGTCCCAATGTTATTGTGTTCCACCGTCTTAATTCCTCCAACTGCTGTTGCACTTGTTTTTCAGCAATTGATCTATCAGTAATATCGTGAATGATCGAGAAAAGAATTTTCCTGCCACTTATTTCTATTGGCGATGAGTGGACTTCGACGGTCCTAACTTCACCGCTTGCCAGTTTGTGTGGAAAAACAAAGTTGTTTTGGATGTTCTGAAGGACTAACTGCATAGAGCCTGTTATCTTATCTATATGAATAAGATTAATCTCATGAATTTTCATTGAATGTAATTTCTCAACAGAATATCCATAGAATTTACTGGCGGCTGGATTTGCATCAATTATTTCCAACGATTCTGGATCGATCAACAACATAATTGCGTTATGCCCAACAAACATCTGGTGGAACCTTTGCTCACTTTCCCTGAGTGCCTCCTCAGCAGCGATACGGTCTGCCAATTCTTGTTGTGCAATTGTGAACAATTTGGCATTCTTGATCGCGATCGTAGCCAGACGGGCAAATTGGTTGAGATATTGAATTGCTTCAGGGTCAAATTTTTGGTTTGATCCATATTCATGCGCCAACCCGAGAACCCCAAGAACCTCTTCTCCCGAAATCAATGGTACACCAAGTATGGATTGAATTTCATGTTCAGGATATATTTTTACCCTCTTATCCCATTTATCATAATTCTCTATTAGGAATGGTTCTTTTGACTGCCAGACAATTCCTGCCACACCTTCACCTTGCTGAACTTTAAACTTAAGTGAATATTTCAAAGCGCCAAGTCCAATATGAGGAATTAATTGACCGGTGGTCTGGTCGATCAGGTCCAGGAAACAGGCAGTTGTATGCATCATTTGTCCTGCACGATGTGTAATGTTTTCTAGTAACCGATCCAGGTCTAATTGTTCAATCAACTCATACGTTGATTCCTGCATGGCTACCAGGTAGTTATTTCTCTTTTGGAGCTCTTCATCAAATCTAGTTTTTTCAGTGATATCTTGAATGACTACAACAGCCCCATTGATGTGGTTACCCTCATCGTATAATGGATAGGCAGAATTAGAAATGATCTTATGGTCACCATTAAAACACTCGATTTCGATCTCTTCATTTAGTACTACCTCCCCTTTTTCAAATGCGCGGGCAGAGCCCCATTCATGGGCAGCTACCAACTCTCCATTTGATCGCCACCAACCTTTGTATGCATCCAATCCATCACTATCAACATACCTCACATCACCCCAAATATCCTTTCCAGCCCGGTTAAGTAAAGAGATCTTGCCTTCCTCGTTGATTATAAATATTCCAACAGGTACAGTTTCAAAAACTGTGCGGATGAGCTTTTCCTGTTTTTTATTATCTTCTTCAGCCTTTTTTCTTTCGCTGATATCCCTGACGATGGAAATGTACATTTCACCGTCGGGGCTTACAAATTTGGAAACACTTACTTCTACTGGAATTCTTCTTCCGGACGAATGTAGGTTTACACTTTCAAATGGGGCATTTCCGAATGTACACAGGTCACTTACAATGATATTTTCAGAATATTTCAGAGATTCTGGAGCAATTAGATCGGCTACATGCATCTTCAAAAGCTGATCCTTGCTGTAACCCATTATTTCGCACAATCGCGTATTGACTTGAATGATCTGATCGTCGGGGGTATCAATGTGAATACCATCATTTGCATGGTCGAGAATGAACCTTGACCATTCTTCACTTTTTCGTAGTGAATCCTCCATTTGTTTTCGTTCCGAAATGTCCCTTGTGATGGAGAGGTGGTACATTTCATCGTCAAGTTCAATGGTTCGACCGGATAACTGGCAAGTAATTATCTGTCCATTCTTTTTACGGAATTGCAGCTCCAGATCATTTACCTCGCCTTGCTCAATCAGCTTTTTAGTTAATTTTTTCCGGTCCTCTGGATTTGGCCAAATGCCCAACTCTAAGGTTGTTTTTCCCAGGATATCGTTCAGACTGAAGCCAAATAATTTTAAATATCCCTCATTTGCGTCTGAGATCAAGCCATCTTTCAGCCGTGTAATTGCGATTCCATCGGGAGTGGTTTGGAATATTTTTATAAACTTACTTTCCGATTTTTGCGTATCCTTTTGTGCGTTCTTTCGTTCTGTAACATCCTGTTTAATGGCAATGAATTGAGACACTTTTCCATCAACATCTACTACAGGAGTAATTGTCATTTCTTCAGAGTAAAGAGACCCGTCCTTCCTGCGATTAATGACTTCTCCCTGCCACACTTTACCGGAAAGAATGGTTGTCCACATGTTCTTATAAAAATCACTATCGTGGACACCAGACTTGACCAGATCCCGAGGATTTTTACCATGAGCTTCACTTTGGGCATAACCGGATAAGCTTGAAAAAGCTTTGTTTGCCCATTGAATTTCGCCATTAGTGTCTGTAATAACGATGGCATTAGCAGCAGCATTTAGTGCGCTGGATTGAAGCCATATGGACTCTTGAGCTTGTTTATAATCAGTCATGTCACGTGTGATCGAGATACTGCAGGCTTCTCCATTCAGCTCGATTGCGCGTGCAGACAGCAGGCAGTTCATTAATTTTCCATTTTTATTGCGGAAAATAATATCCAGGTTGGATATCTCACCATGCTGTTTTAACAGCTTTTTGTAATTATCTCGATCGTTTGGATCCTGCCATAAATGAATATCGATGGAGCTTTTCCCTATTAATTCCTCCGACGAATAACCGAAGATTTTTGAGTAGCTCTCGTTAACTTCAATGAATTTACCATTTTCAAGATGGGTGATCGCGATCGCATCTGGTGTTGTCTGGAAGATCTTTGTGAATTTATTTTCAAGATTCTGTTGAACTTCCAATGTTTTTTTTCGTTCAGTAATATCCTGGACGATCCCGGCCAATATCGCAGGCTTGCCGTTTTCATCAACGATCAATTCCCCTGCTTCCCCCCAGACAACCCGGATGGTGTTGTCTGGTAAAACCACCCGGTACTCTAACGGGGCAGGTTTTAATTCATCTTTCACGGCGGTATTTGAGCTATTTACTTTTTCAATATCTTCCGGGTGGATCCGGAGTGGGATGACATCATCCAATTTCCCATTAAAAGTATCTTTATCTATACCAAAAATATGGTACATCTCATCTGACCATGTAAGTAAATCTTCTTTGATGTTCCACTCCCAGCTTCCCACATGAGAAACAGCCTGGGCTTTCTTCAATGCATCCTGAGATTTGCGGATGTTTTCTTCTTCTTTTTTCCGTTGTGTAATATCTACAAATATTGTCGCAAATTGCCCGGGTTTCGGGCTATAGGCTGAAACTTCATAGAATTTATCTAGGACTTTACTCAATTGCTCAAAATGAATATTTTCGCCGGTCAAAGCCACTTTGCCATAAATTTCAATCCATAATGTTTCTGTATCAGGCATAGCATCTTTTACGGTATGGCCAACTAGCTCACTGGATTTCAACCCGGTCAATTCTTCAAAAGCCTTATTCACCTCAAGGAAGCGATAATCAACCGGGTTCCCGGCATCATCAACAATGATCTCGTGTAGGGCGAAACCTGTAACCATGTTTTCGAAAAGCTTGCTGTATTTCTCTTCATTATCCGCAAGTTTATCCCGGATCTGCTTTCTTTCAACGATTTTCCAAACAGAATCCATCATTAATGATAGCTGAAGGACATCCGTCTGGACATAATCAGTTGCTTTGTTTGCAACGCAGACAACAGCCACAATCGTATTATCAATGAATACAGGAATGGTCAAAAATTTTGTAATGGGAAAATGACCCTCTGGATAACCATTAATAAGTAAATCAGGATCCCTGTAATCATTATCCAAAATGGGTCTGCGTTGGCGAATGGCTTCTCCCCAGATACCGGTTTTTCCCATTTCATAATTGGTTGGCTGATCCTGTACATCGCAATATTTCAGTACATCTTTGGACCAACTGCTCAGCGTAAAAACCTGAGTTGCTTCGTTATAATAATAAATATAACCAATTTTGCTTCCGGTAAGCTCAATGGCTTTGGTAAGCGAAAAATCTAATAAATCCTGTGAATCTTGGGCCTCAAAATGACTAATATCCAGCAGAATTTGGAGCCTGGCTTCATTTTGAAGCAACTGACGTTCAGTTTCTTTTCGTTCGGTGATATTCCTGACGATTCCCTGATAGCTTCCATCATTAAGGATTTTCCGGCTGATTTCTACAGGTATGGTCGAACCGTTTTTTTGAATCAATCTGCGTTCAAAGAACGTTTCAGCACCTGGATTAACTTTCAATTGCAATAATGGTTTTGTAGCAATGTCTTCTGCATGGAATATATCCTGCATATTCATTTTTAACATTTCTTCATTTGAATATCCAAGCAGATCACAGAATGCCCGGTTTACAACTAAATAATTTCCATTTATATCCGCAAGAAATATCCCCTCCGAAGCCTGTTCGATGAGAAGTCCTATACTTCGTTTCATTCTGCCTGACTAATAGATCTAGTTGGTGTTTATATAATGCCATTTCAATTGTTGCCGCCAATTCCCGCTCGGGAACAGGTTTGACGAGATAGCCATACGGGGCTACAAATTTTGCTTCTTCCAGCATGGGGTCCTGTGAAAAACCAGTAAGAAAAATCACAGGCGTATCAGTTGTTTCCGATATTTTTTCAGCTGCTGTAATCCCATTCATTTTTCCGGAAAGCTCAATGTCCATCAGGACAATTGACGGTTTTTGAGTAATAACAATATCGATGGCTTTCTCTCCACTGGCGACTGGTGCAAGCGTGGAATATCCTTGTCGTTTAAGAAGATCTTCCAGGTGTATAGCCAGTATCCCGTCATCTTCGACAATAAGAATTGTTGGTTTTGTCATAATTGCCTCTTTATGATCGATCATTAAAAATGACCGTAAATTGGGTTCCAGAAGAACCATCCAGGTCGATTTCACCACCAAGCTGGTGTTCACCAAGCATTCTTACAAGACGCATACCCAATGTATTCGAATCACGCCAATTGAAATTTTCAGGCAAACCAATACCGTTATCTGATATAACCATTTTGTATCCTGGGCCATCTTTTTTCATTGTAATTTTTATTTCACATTTCTTTTTAATCCCCTTACCCGGTTTACCCGCCGGGAAGGCGTATTTCAGAGAATTTGTCACTAGTTCATTGATTATTAATCCGCAAGGCACGGCAGTATCCAAACTGAGGTCCACTCCATGAATATCTACTATTGTGTGTAAATCACTGTCAGTTTGGAAAGTTGTCCTCAAATGGGAAAGGAATGATTTTATATAATCTTGAAAATCAATTCTCGCCAGGTTTTCAGACCGGTAAAGTTTTTCGTGGACAGTTGACATGGCCTTGATGCGGTTTCCAAGATCAATAAGCAGTTTGTCGGCCTTTTCGTCTTTTGAATTCTGACGTTCCATATCAAGCAAACCAAGTATCGCTGCCAGATTGTTTTTTACCCTATGGTGAACCTCCCTTAGGAGAACTTCTTTTTCGAGGAGGGAAGTTTGTAAGATATTTTCAAGGGAATGACTCTTGGTAACATCTTGGAACGTAGAGGTCATTCTATTAACAATGCCATTATGATTTTTTTGTGGAACCCCAATATGATGCAAATAGCGTATCTCGCCATCATTCCTGATAACACGATATATCAGGTTTAATTTGTCTTCCGATCGAATGGATTTTTGAAAAGCTTCGTAAAAATCAGAAATATCTTCAGGATGAATAAATGATTTAAAATCCTCAAATTTGAGCGTTGCCAAGGATTCTTTTAAACCGAATATTCGAAAAAGCTCCGGGGTGCAATAATTTTTGTCGGTTTCCAGATTGATAATAAAACTTCCAACATGAGCAGTTTGCTGAGATTCTTCCAGGAGGTGACTGCCCTGTAAAATATTTTCTTCATGTATTTTATTATCTGTAACATCCTGAATACAACCTCTGATCCCAGTAATTTTTCCAGCAGGATTAATTTCCGGATTTCCAATGATCCTGATATGCCTTATCTCCCCGTCATTTGTAATTATACGATGGGTGATATCCAGTCTTGTGCCTAAACGGATACATTCCATGAACATTTCATTTTCATCTTCCAAATCTTCCGGATGAATCAATTTCCTATATGCGTCACCAGTAGGTGGCGGTAAGTCATCTGGTAAACCAAATATTCGATATGTTTCCTTCGTCCAGATAGTCTCACCAGTTTCGAGGTCAAATACATAACTACCTAAATGGGCAATTTCCTGCGATTCCTCGAGAAGTTTTTGCTGCATGATAATCTTTTCTTCTGATAACTTTCTTTCCGTGATATCTTGATGAGTACCATACATGATTAATGGCTTACCGTTGTCTGCCCATTCCGTAACCTTACCTCTATCAAGGACCCAGATCCAGTTTCCATTTTTATGCTGCATGCGAACTTCACAGGTATAGTAATCCAAGTTTCCTTTGAAGTGTTTTTCCAATTGTGCTTCTGAAAGCTTAAGATCGTCCGGATGAACAAATTTTATCCATGTGTCATGTGTTGTTGGGGAAATATCCTCCAGGGAGTAACCAATCATCTCAGCCCAGCGCATATTAAAAATATTCTCTCCGGTTTGAATATCCCATTCATAAGTACCAACGTTTGTCGCGTTAATGATCTCAGCGAGTCTCTCTTTTTCCCTTACCAACTTTTCATCCGCGACTTTGCGATCATTAACATCCCTGGATATGCCATCCACCGCGATTACTCTGCCATTTGGACCTACTACTTGCACCATGCGGGTTTCCATCCAATGGATCCCTCCATCTTTTCCAAACCAGCGGAGCGTGAGTGGATAGTCCGGAGGTTGAAGAGTTTGCAATATATCAACCATTTGTTGTCTGTCTTCAGGATGGATCCAATTAACAAAGACATTTGGGCTGACGTAGCAATCAGCTGGTGAGTAACCAAGGACAGATTCAACTGTGGTGTTAATGTAACTCAGTTTTTGGATAGGAACGATATCATAACGGAAGATTATATCCACTGCATTATCTGCGAGTCTGTGGAAGCGGGATTCACTTTCTGCTAATGTTTCCCGGGCTTCCAGATTTGCAATAGCCAGAGCTACGTAATCTACAAGTAGTTCAAGCTTTCCGATTTTCTCCTTACTTAACAAATCTCGATTTTGGTCATTGAATTGGAATAACCCCAATATTTTTCCGTGTGAGATGATAGGAATAAGGGCAAGAGTCTCATAACCCCTTTGATTACAGCGGTTCCGAGAAAACAATTGCTTATCGCTTGAGGGGAGCGAGGTAATTAATGAAGATATCGAATTCGTCCAGAAGCTTCCATGTTTTGTAAAGTAAGGCATGGATGGATCAACCCGGCCACTCAGGACAACCCCGCACATACAGACCAGAACAGGGTTCCCATCTGCATCTTTCTCAAACTCGCCTATAGGATTGTGTGAGCATAAATAACGTTCTTCTTCTATAAAGTCTGCTGGAAATCCAAGAGCTTTTAAATATGGGAAATCATTCCCTTTGTGAAGTCGAATTCCAACGGCTTCACAGCCGCTCTGATTTTTGAAGACAGTGATAACATCATTCGCCAGATTCAATATATCTGTAGAAGTTTGACAAATTTGCAATAATTCAACTTCAATGTTCTCAGATTTGTCATTCCCGGATTGATTATTCAACACTATTCTCCACAGTCTTTATACCTCGTTTGAATTTCTAAAATAGCTCATGAATTAATTTTGAAAATTCCTGTCAATATACTAAATATTCGAATACATCGTGGCAAACACCGAGTATTCTTCACTAATTCAAAATGAATCAGCAAAGAAAAACAGGCTGTAGATCGCCAATAATGAATATATATAAATCAATCGGTTAAAACATCTCCCCTTGCATTCAGATTAAGTATATGGCACTTAATGGTCATTTTACTTGTTTGATCTGTATGAGAGTAGGAGACTTATACCGGATTTAAAATATTACATATACAGATTATATATTCAATAAAATTAAAGGCTATTAATACTGCATAAATTTACTCTTATAAATCAGAATTTATTATTAATAAATGTAATATGATTTTTTTCACTTTGTTTGTAAAATGGATTGATATATACTATTGTAGGCACTGATAATCCACAATATTTCCAGCAGAGAGGTGAGCATGACTATAGAGTCAGAGAAGAGCCGTTGGGAAGAATTTGTCTTAATTCCAGCAGTTACGAAAAATAAAGAAAGAAAATTAGAATTCCAGACTCCATCCGGGATTCCAATACCCGTCCTCCCCACCCCGAATGATTTTGACTACAGTGAGCAATTGGGGTTTTCGGGAGAATTTCCTTACACCCGTGGGGTACAACCAAATATGTACCGCGGACGTTTCTGGACAATGCGCCAGTATGCAGGGTTTGCCAGCGCCGAGGAATCCAACAAGCGCTATCGATTCCTATTGCAGCAGGGGCAAACGGGTTTGTCTGTCGCCTTCGATCTGCCTACCCAGATAGGTTATGACGCGGATCATCCCATGGCGATGGGTGAGGTTGGAAAGGTGGGTGTTTCCATCTCGTCTTTGGCGGATATGGAACTTCTCTTCAAGGAAATACCACTTGATAAAGTATCAACAAGCATGACCATCAACGCGCCGGCTGCCATCCTGCTGGCAATGTATATTGCTGTTGCCAAAAAACAGGGCGTTGAAATGGGAGAGCTGAGGGGAACGATCCAAAATGATATCCTAAAAGAATATGTCGCCCGCGGCACATATATCTTCCCGCCCAAGCCGTCCATGCGTTTAATCACGGATTCATTCCAGTTCTGCGAAAAGTATGTTAAACGTTGGAACACGATCAGCATCTCCGGTTATCACATCCGTGAGGCGGGTTCCACTGCAGTGCAGGAAGTGGCATTCACCCTTGCAAATGGGATTGCTTATGTACAGGCTGCGATCCAATCCGGCCTGGATGTGGATGGATTCGCCTCACAATTATCATTCTTCTTCAACGCACATAATAATTTCCTGGAGGAGGTTGCCAAATATCGTGCCGCCCGTCGCATGTGGGCGCGTATTATGCGAGAAAGATTTGGCGCCAAAGACCCAAAGAGCTGGCAGCTTCGTTTCCATACCCAAACCGCAGGTTCCACGCTCACGGCTCAGCAGCCGGATAATAATGTGGTGCGGGTCACACTCCAGGCGCTGGCAGCTGTGATGGGAGGAACTCAAAGCCTGCATACCAACAGCAAAGACGAAGCGCTCTGGCTGCCGACTGAAAAATCTGTCCAGGTTGCGTTGCGTACCCAGCAGGTGATTGCTTATGAGTTTGGTGTGGCGGATACCGTTGACCCGCTGGCTGGATCGTATGTAGTTGAATATTTGACAGATGAGATCGAAAAACGCGCCAATGAATACCTGGCCAAGATTGATAGTATGGGCGGAGCGCTGGCATCCATTGAGGCAGGATACATGCAGAATGAGATCCAGGATGCTGCTTATCAATACCAGCGGGCCTTGGAAAGCAAGGAATCCACTCTTGTCGGTGTAAATGCTTTCCAGGTGGAAGAGAAACTGGATATGGAGCGCCTGAAAGTGGACCCAAGCATCGAACAGAATCAGCGCGCAAGGCTGGCTGAACTTCGCAATAATCGCGATAACGGCAAAGTCAGCGAATTGCTTGGCCAACTTGAAGCGACAGCAAAAGGACAAGAAAGCCTGATGCCGTTATTCATCGAGTGTGTCAGTAATGACATCACCCTGGGAGAGATCACAGGAGTCCTGCGGCAGGTCTGGGGCGAATATCATACCCCCGCCTGGGGATAAATTTAAAAACTTATCGCAAAGTTCACAAAGAATAAATGAAACTATAGAAAACTTGGCGAACTTTGCAGTGAATTAATCAGGAGGAAAAAATGGCGAAATTATTGAAGATAAACCATGTTGGGATTGCAGTGAATAGTATCGACGAAGCGTTGCCTTTCTGGACGGATGGGCTCGGAATGAAGCTGCACCACGTGGAAGAAGTAGCTCGACAAAAATCCAAAGTGGCCTTCCTGCCGGTCGGTGAAAGCGACGTGGAACTGGTGACACCGACCGCCGAAGATTTCGACCATGGCGAAATACCTGGCGGATAAGGGTCAGGGCATTCATCACCTTTGCCTGGAGACGGACAATATTGATGAAATGCTGGCAGACCTCAAGGCAAAGGGCTTCCGGCTGATCAACGAGATCCCCATAGAAGAACCCGGCCGGAAGATGGCCTTCGTCCATCCCAAGGCGACAGGTGGGGTATTATTGGAATTGTATGAAGTGACGAAGTAGGTCGCTGGAATTGTTGATGAGTTGAATAGTGAATTAAGAAAGTGACTGCCCCAAATGTTGAATTCTTTCATTTGGGGCGATTTGTTCAACTATTTACAATGTCAAACAGTATGTAATTCTTGCTCATCTTCCTTTGCAACTCGAATTCCCTCATCAATATTGACCCGGGTGAGGATGTAAAAACCAACCAGGAAGAAGATAATCAATGAAACGATGCTCAAGCGACTTTCACCTGCGATCATCGAGACAACACCAAACAAGGCCGGGCCCAAAATGGTGGAGAATTTCTCGAAGACGCTGAAAAAGCTATAGAATTCCGCGCTCTTGCTCTTTGGCATCATTCGCCCGAACAATGAGCGACTTAATGCCTGCGCCCCGCCTTGCACGGTGGCTACGCCGGCGCCAAGCGCCCAAAACTGCCACTCATGTTGCAGGAAATAACCTGCAATGGCTATGATCGAGTAAATGCCAAGGGTTATATAGATCGAATTCTTGGTACCGATCTTTTTTGGAAGCCAGCCGAAGAAGATGGCAAACGGTGCTGCCAGGAACTGCACCATCAAGAGGGTTCCGATAAGTGTGGTCTGACTGATGCCGATCTCTGCACCATAGATGGTGGCCATTAGTATGATCGTACCGATACCATTTGAGTACACCCAGAAAGCCAGCAGGAATTTGGATAACTCTTTATACTTTCGGATATCTTTGAATGTTGTCGAAAGGCGTGAGAAAGCTGCTTGCAGGGGTTGAAAGTTCTCTTCACCGGCGAGTATGCGCCGTTTGGGTTCGGATACGATACGCAGTAGTGGCAGAGTAAAGATGAACCACCACACAGCCACGGTCAGGAAGCTGAGGCGGGTCATCAAACCTGTCAGGTTTTCCGGAACGAGCATGATCATCGCCAGGTTTATAGCCAGAAGGATACCACCGCCGATATATCCCATGGCATATCCACGGCTGCTGACCATATCGATCTCATCCTCCCGGGCAATGTGAGGCAACAGTGCATCGTAATACACCAGCGAACCTGCAAAGCCGATCTGACCGAAGACAAACAGAAGAGATGCCAGAAGCCAGTCACCGGTTCCGATGAAATACATCAGCGCAGAAGCTGTAACGCCGATCATCATAAAGATTGTGAGGAACCTTTTTTTGCTGCCCCTGAAATCTGCCATCGCGCCTAATACCGGCGAGACGACGGCAGCCAAAAGGGCTGCCAGGCTGGTCGTATAGCCCCAGTAGGCAGTCGCCACATTTGGCGCGAGGTTTGATGCCGCAACAGATGAATAATAAACAGGCAGCACGGCTGCCATGATGGTGGTAACAAAGCCGGAATTACCCCAGTCATACATCGTCCACGCCCAAATGGCGCGCTTATGCGCTTTTTCTTCCATATTGAGTCCTTTCAAATGGTGCATTAAAGAAATGATAACTACATGATGATTATATAGCAGGAAACATATTAATGATTGACAATATACTGATTTCTGTTAGATAAATAATTTAACAACTTTATCGACTAACAGGGTAAATATATTGCAATAAGGAATAATAAATAGTACAATTGTTCTATGATATTTGACTCCGACAAGGTGTACGGTAAGGTTATGTTTGAGGTGTGAAGGGGTATAATTACTGGTTGATGAATTTTCGTTAAGGATTGTATATGAGTCAAAATGTGATCAGGGTAGTAGGGGCAAGGCAGCATAATCTAAAAAACATTACCGTCGAAATCCCACGCGACAAATTTGTTGTGATCACCGGTTTATCCGGGTCTGGCAAAAGCTCGTTGGCATTCGATACAATTTTTGCAGAGGGGCAGCGCCGCTACGTTGAATCACTTTCTGCATACGCGCGCCAGTTCCTGGGGCAAATGGACAAGCCGGATGTGGATTACATAGACGGTCTTTCCCCGGCAGTATCCATCGATCAGAAAGCTACCTCACACAATCCCCGTTCAACAGTAGGGACGGTCACGGAGATCTATGACTACCTTCGGTTGTTGTTCGCTCGGATCGGTATCCCGCATTGCACAGTATGCGGAAGGGAGGTGGTCAAACAATCTGCGCAAGAGATTGTCGATGCCATAGCAAAAATACCCGAGGGCAGCAAGTTATTGATCCTGGCGCCGATCATACGAGGCCGCAAAGGCACTTATCAAAACGTATTTGAAGAGATCCGAAAAGCCGGTTTCACAAGAGTTCGCGCGGATGGGGTTGTTTATTCCCTGGATGAAGAAATTACCCTGGACAGGTATAAAGTGCATACGATTGAAGCCGTTGTGGATCGGGTGGTAATCAGCAATCCCGAAATCTCCGAAGAATCAATATCAGCGCTATCACGCCTGACAGATTCCGTTGAGACTGCTTTGAAGGTTGGTGAAGGATATTTGACGATTCAGAATGTTTCAAGCGATCCGCCAGTTGACCAGTTTTTCTCAGAGCATCTTGCCTGCCCTGAACACGGCGTTTCTCTGGCAGAGATCGAACCAAGGACTTTCTCTTTTAATACACCACATGGTGCCTGCCCGGATTGCCAGGGCTTGGGCAATAGACAGGAGATTGACCCGGACCTACTCATTCCAGATAAAGATCGATCGTTCAATGAAGGTGCGATAGTTGCCATGGAATGGGGTGGTCCCAAAGAGCAGGGGGGGTATTACTGGCAAGCCGTAGAAGCAGTAGCAAAGCATTATCGAATAGATCTCAATGCACCTGTGAAGGATTTAGCAGAAAATAAAGTGAACCTGATTCTTAACGGGACTGGCAGTGAAGAGGTTTCGATAGCTTACCAGCGGGAAGATCGTAAATCCAGCTTCAAGACAACATTCGAAGGTGTCGTTGGCAACCTGATGCGACGATACCGCGAAACACAATCGGAATACATTCGTAATAAGATATCAGAATTTATGTCCAACAAACCTTGCCCAACCTGCGGAGGCAATCGACTGCGGCCAGAGGCATTGGCAGTAACCATTAACAATGTAAATATTCTCCAGGTAACTGACTGGCCGATTAATGAGGCGCTGGACTGGGCTCAAAACCTGGATGGAGAAAACTCAACCCTTTCCGAACGGCATCGGATCATTTCTGAACGCATCTTGAAGGAAATCCAGGGTCGATTGGGTTTTTTGGTCAATGTCGGCCTGGATTACCTGACCTTGCGCAGACCGGCGGGTTCGCTCTCAGGTGGGGAGGCGCAGCGCATCCGGCTGGCCACCCAGATTGGTTCGCGCTTGATGGGGGTGCTTTATGTCCTGGACGAACCATCCATTGGATTGCACCCGCGCGATAATGGCAGGCTGCTTGAGACCCTTAAAGGCTTGCGCGACCTGGGCAATTCCGTTCTGGTGGTTGAACATGACGAAGAGACTATCCGCAGCGCCGATTGGATCATCGACCTGGGCCCTGCAGCAGGTGAACATGGCGGCGAGGTGATCGCTGAAGGACCGGTTGAAGTCATTTTGGCTCATCCTAAATCATTGACCGGTGCCTATCTTTCAGGACGTATGAGTGTGCCCATGCCAGAAGAACGCCGATTGGGAAATGGAAAGCACCTTACCATAATAGGGGCTCATTCCAACAATCTGAAGAATATCAACGTGGAAATTCCGCTTGGCAAATTGGTCTGTATCACAGGGGTTTCCGGCTCTGGAAAGTCCACGCTGATGGTCGATCTGCTATACAATGCCCTGGCGCGTGAACTAAACGGTGCTCATACTCAGCCCGGTGAATACGACCGGATTGAAGGTACAGAATACCTCGACAAGATCATTAATATTGACCAGTCACCGATCGGACGTACTCCTCGCTCTAACCCTGGAACATATTCAGGCCTGTTCGATGAGATTCGATCGCTGTTTGCCGAGTTGCCGGAGAGCAAAATGCGAGGGTATAAAGCTGGCAGGTTCTCATTCAATGTGCATGGCGGCCGCTGTGAAGCCTGCCAGGGGCAGGGTCAACTGCGCATAGAAATGCAATTTATGCCGGATGTGTATGTTCCGTGCGATGTCTGCCATGGAGCACGTTTCAACCGCGAGACTCTACAGGTTCACTTCAAAGGGCTCTCCATCGCCGATGTACTCGATGCCACTGTTGAAAGTGCAATGGAGGTATTCTGCAACTTCCCGGCAATATGCAGCAAACTAACCTTACTTCGGGAAGTCGGTTTGGGCTATATTCGCATTGGGCAGCCAGCAACCACACTATCCGGTGGGGAAGCACAGCGTGTGAAATTGGCAAAAGAACTCTCCCGTAGAGCAACGGGCAGAACGATCTATGTGCTGGACGAACCATCGGTTGGGCTGCATGCCGCCGATGTTCATAAGTTGATCGAAGTCCTTCAGCGGCTGGTGGATGCAGGTAACAGTGTCGTCATCATTGAGCACAATTTGGATATTATAAAAGTAGCGGACTATATTATTGACCTGGGACCAGATGGCGGTCATCGGGGAGGCGAGGTGATTGCCAAGGGTACCCCTGAAGAGATCTGTAAAAACAAACTTAGCTACACCGGGCAATATCTGAAACATTTTTTACAAGATTGAACGAAATTAAACATTCTCAGCAAGTAGAATGACCAAGAAAAATTCAACTTTTCTGTTTACCGGAAAATTGCAGTTTAGTCATGTATAATAATATTAACAAAACTACCAATCGTATTAAGGAATTATTTACCTAATTAAACTATGTCACCATTTCTTCAACTGGCAACCACTCTCATCATAATTCTTGCTGCAGCCAAGCTGGCTGGATATCTGGCAAACAAACTCGGGCAGCCATCTGTGCTGGGTGAATTACTTATTGGTATCATCCTCGGCCCAACTTTGATTAACATCACACATCTGCAATACGTGACTGACAAACATCTGACGGAGATCATCATCGAATTTGGTGAACTTGGCGTCCTCCTGATCATGTTCCTGGCGGGGATGGAGTTGCATATCAACGAGATGGCAGCACACATCAAAGTATCAGCTTACGCCGGTATCCTGGGGGTTGTCCTTCCGGTCCTCCTCGGTTGGGGAACTGGATTGTTGTTTAATATGGGGAATACAGCTGCACTGTTCCTTGGTTTGACCATGGGTGCCACGAGCGTTAGTATTTCGGCGCAAACCTTGATGGAGTTAAAAGTATTAAGATCCAAGGTTGGATTGGGCTTGTTGGGTGCTGCTGTCTTTGATGACGTCCTTGTGATCATTTTGTTATCCATCTTTCTCGCGGTCGTAAGTGGTGGCAGCGGGATTGTTGATATTCTGATAATCTTTGGCAAGATCATCCTATTTTTGGCATTATCTATAGGTATTGGAACATGGCTCCTGCCAAGAATTGCCAGGAAAGTATCCCGCCTGCCCATCAGCCAGGGTGCGCTTACCCTGGCCATCGTTGTGATGTTGTTATACGGAATTGGGGCGGAACTTATCGGCGGCATGGCTGCCATCACAGGCACATTTATCGCTGGTTTGATGTTTGCTCGCAGCCCTGAGAAGAACCGTTTTGAACCCGGATTGATCGCACTGTCTTATAGTTTCTTCGTACCAATTTTCTTTGTAAGCATTGGTATTTCTGTGGACCTGCGGGAAGTCCAACCAAGCGCCCTCTGGCTGATCGCCGCTGTCTCTGTGGCAGGCATCATTGGAAAATGGCTGGGTTCCGGGTTTGGTGCGAAAATGGCCGGGTTGTCCTTCCGAGAATCCGCCCAACTTGGGGCTGGAATGATCTCAAGAGGAGAAGTTGGTTTGATCGTTGGAGCTGTCGGCCTGGCTGAAGGTTTAGTGAATAACAATGAATTCTCTGCGATCATTGGAATGGTCCTTGTCACTACCATTGTTACACCACCGTTATTAAAGGCATTGTTTGTTAAAAAGCCGGATCAGGCGTCAGAATCAGCCTGATCACTCCGTTGTCAGGAAGAAGGTAGAAATGAACTACTTTGTACTTCACGTGTTACACGATCAAGAAAAACTGGAATCACTTCTGACCGCCTGGAAAGAAGCCGGTGTGAAAGGGACCACCGTCCTCCAAAGCGTTGGCATGTGTCAATTAACGGAACAGATCGCATTGAGGGAGGATTTGCCTCTTATGCCAACATTAACATCCATCTTTGAAACTGGAGAGACGCTCAACCGCACCATCTTCACTGTGATCGAAGGGGATGAAGTTCTCGAAAATGTTATCGCTGCGACCGAGATGATCACCGGTAGTTTAGACTCTCATGGAACTGGAATTCTGGTTGTACTGCCGGTTTTGCGTGTAATTGGTTTGGGCAGAAAAGATGACTAAGATTACTGCTTGAGAAGATCAGCCTGCTTGAGTCTTTGTTGACTTTCTGGAAGATTATTACTCCATGTTAAGAACTAATCCAAAATGAAAATACTTTGTCTGGATATCGGCACCGGTACACAGGACATCTACCTGTTTGATTCAAGGCAAGATATCGAGAACGGTTACAAGCTCGTGCTGCCTTCTCCAACCTTGATGGTGAACCGCAAATTGAAAATTGCCGCAAAACATGGCGAATCTGTTGCATTGACGGGCGTCACCATGGGGGGAGGGCCGTCCAACTGGGGCGCGGAAGCAGTACTAAAAAATGGTGGTAAAGTTTTCATTACCGAAGATGCTGCCAGGACCTTTAATGACGATCTCGAAAAAGTCACTGCGGATGGGTATGTAATACTTTCTCAAGATGAAGTCAATGCCTTGCCTGCTGATATTCAACGATTGGAATTGTGTGATCTGGATTTTTCGACCATCGAACAGACGTTTGCGCTGTATGGTGTCAGCTTGAAAGGTTTGGATGCACTAGCGGTCGCGGTATTTGATCATGGAGCCGCTCCTGTGGATGTATCTGACCGAAAATTCCGGTTTGATTACCTGGATGAACGAATAAAGCAGGAGAATCGGTTGAGCTCTTTTGCATTCAGCCGCGAGAATATCCCGACAAGTATGACTCGGCTTCGTTCCATAGCTGCTTCTGCAAGGAATTTGGAAATGCCGCTGGTCGTCATGGACACAGCGCCAGCCGCAATCCTGGGGGCGTTGTTTGATCCACTGGTGAATAAACTTTCAAGCAAGGTCATCACGAATGTTGGCAACTTTCATACCCTTGCCTTTCGATTAGGTCCTGCAGGGATAGAAGGATTATTTGAGCATCATACAGGTTTCTTAAACAGGGATACATTGGAAAATTATTTAATCAGCCTGGCTGATGGAAGCCTGACAAATCAATCCATTTTTAACGATCATGGTCATGGCGCATTGCTATATACGGATAAAAAATACATCTACCCTAAAAATCCTTTTGGGGTGATCGTCACTGGTCCTCGCCGTGGAATGATGCACGGGTCAAAGCTCAGCCCTTACTACCCAGCTCCCTTCGGGGATATGATGATTTCCGGTTGTTTTGGTTTATTGGCTGCGGTCGGAGATGTACTCCCGGAATACAAACAAGGCATCCAGGAGGCGATGATGTTTGACCGGCCTGGTTTTCGTTTCCCCTGGGAAGAATAAGCGGGATTAAACCTCCTCATCGTTTATGTGTTGGAGATGAATTTCCAGCGCCGAATCCCTGCATTACCGCCATGAAGATGGATTTTGTGTTATTAATAGTTTCCCTCAATAAATAAAAACTCCGGGTGAGAATTCGCGCCTGGAGTTTGTTTACAAACAACCAGGTTGGATCAAATTTATGGTTATCGCGTATAGATACATTGCTTGACTTTACCCATTAATCGTTGTAAACTCTTATCTAATGAAAAAGACAGAACTTAAAGTTTTTCCAACCAGTCAGTTCGTATCCATGATGCCTATGGTTATGATGTCTGCTCTCTTTGAGAGCGAGATTAAGGTTGGAGCGTCTGGATAGATTGATATTGTATTATTAACCTAAACCACCCAACCTGACCAGGCTGGGTGGTTTTTTTTATGAAACAAAATGAGTTAATAACATTCAGAAAGGAACAAATATGCCAATTACAATCCCGGATCAATTACCGGCAAAGGAAACTTTACTCAGTGAAAATATCTTCGTCATGGACGAAAATCGCGCGATTCACCAGGACATCCGTCCATTGCGGATTGCGATCCTCAACTTGATGCCGACAAAAATCGCAACCGAGACCCAGTTGTTAAGACTGCTCGGTAATACAGCCATCCAGGTGGAACCTGTGCTGGTGCGGATGAGTTCGCATGATAGCAAGAATACCCCCGAAGAGCATTTACTGGCCTTCTATAAAACTTTCGAGGAAATTCGGAATGAAAAATTCGATGGATTGATCATCACTGGCGCTCCTGTAGAGCACCTGCCTTTCGAGGAGGTAGATTACTGGCAGGAGTTAACTGAAATCCTCAATTGGGGATACACCCATGTATTCGCGCATTTATACATTTGCTGGGCGGCACAGGCGGCGTTGTTCCATCAATTTGGTATACCCAAGTATCCACTGCCAGACAAGCAATTCGGCGCATATGCGCATCATATTCTGGAGAAAAATGTAAAACTACTGCGTGGATTTGATGACGTATTCTATGCGCCGCATTCCCGGCATACTGAAATTCGTAGAACAGATATTGATAAAATTCCGGACTTGAAAATACTGGCAGAATCGGATGATGCAGGGATTTACATCGTGGGCACGACCGATGGCCGCCAGCTATTCGTAACTGGTCACTCTGAATACGACCCGCTTACTTTGAAGAAGGAATACGATCGCGACATTGCCGCGAAATTACCGATTTCCGTACCGGTCAATTATTATCCGGACGACGACCCTGCGCGTGACCCCGTTGTCCGCTGGCGTGGGCACGCCAACCTGCTCTTCGCCAACTGGATCAACTACTATGTTTACCAGGAAACACCTTACGACTTGAATCAGCTCACTAAATAATTGATTACAGAAGGAGATAACGATGAGCCAAAAAGAACAACATCCACCATTCGGATTTACAACCAGGCAGTTGCATGCCGGTCAAACGCCGGATTCTGCAACAAAATCCCGGGCAGTACCCATCTATCAGACCTCATCCTATTTGTTTGACTCCACCGATCATGCCGCAAGGTTGTTTTCCCTTGAGGAGAGCGGTAATATCTATACCCGGATCATGAATCCGACAAGCGATGTCTTCGAGCAGCGCATGGCCAGTCTGGAAGGAGGGGTGGGAGCCCTGGCAGTCAGTTCTGGACATGCCGCACAGGTGCAGGCAATTTTTTCCATCGCCGGTGCCGGAGATCATATCATTTCCGCATCCACACTCTATGGCGGGACTTACAACCAGTTTGCATACACATTACCGCGCCTCGGAATCGAGGTGACATTTGTAGACCCGCGTGATCCGAACAACTTCCGTACTTCGATAAAACCCAACACAAAACTGATCTACGGAGAAACACTGGGAAATCCGGGTATTAACATATTCCTTTTCGAAGAAGTTGCTGAAATTGCCAGAGAATCGGGTATTCCATTAATGATCGATAATACATTTGCGACCCCTTATCTATTCCGGCCATTTGATTGGGGTGCTAATATCGTCATCCACTCCGCCACCAAATTTATCGGCGGGCATGGAACATCCATCGGAGGTGTAATTGTGGATGGCGGCAATTTTACCTGGAAGAATAACCTGCGTTTTCCAGCGTTCAACCAGTCAGACCCGTCCTATCATGGTCTTGTCTTTGCTGATCTAGGCGCTTCTGCATTCATCACGAAAGCACGTGTACAGATTTTACGTGATATAGGTGGCTGCATCTCCCCCTTTAATTCATTTCTCCTGTTGCAGGGGCTGGAAACCCTAAGCCTGCGAATGGATCGCCATGTGCAAAATGCAGAGAAAGTGGCCACTTACTTGAAAGTGCATCCCTGTGTATCCTGGGTGAGCTATCCTGGTTTGCCAGATAGTCCGGATTATGAAGCCAAACTTAAATACCTACCGAAAGGAGCTGGTGCCATATTGGGGTTTGGCATCAAAGGCGGGGTTGCTGCCGGGAAAAAATTCATAGACAGCTTGAAATTGTTCAGCCACCTTGCCAATGTTGGCGACGCGAAAAGCCTGGCAATCCATCCGGCCAGCACCACCCATGGCCAGTTGAACAAGGAACAAATGAAAAGCGCCGGTGTGACTCCAGACTTCATCCGTTTAAGTATAGGTCTGGAAGATATCGAGGATATCATGTGGGATCTTGGGCAGGCGTTGGAGGATTAAGGGAAAGGTGATGAATACATTGCCACTTTAGCGTATATAAGACTTTTGCGCACTGCCCCCCATTGTGGTATACTCCACACGCCTGATGCGTTGTACCCTTCGCATTAGAGTACTCATTATTGAAGGGCTAGACCCATGAAAGTTCTATTACTCAAAGATGTATATAAATTAGGCCGTGCCGGCGACGTGAAACGTGTTGCCGATGGATATGGCCGCAACTTCCTCCTACCGCAGAATCTGGCTGTCCTTGCCACCACGGGAGCCATGAAACAGGCTGAAAGCATCCGCAAGCAGGCTACCATCCGCAGAGCAGCTTTGAATCAGGAAATGGGGAGTGTTGCCGAGGTTCTCTCCAAGCTCACCCTTACATTTGCTTCAAAAGCAGGCGAAACAGGCAAACTCTATGGATCCATTACCAATCAGATGATCGCCGATGCAATAAAAGAGAAGAGCGGTGTGGAAGTTGAGCGTCACCAGATCGATATTCAACCTATCCGTACCCTGGGTGAGAAGAAAGCTCAAATTCGTCTAACTGTTGACCTCATGCCCGAAGTCAAGATTTTTGTTCACCGCGAAGGCGAAGTCGTCACTACCGCCGCTGAAACAGCGCCAGTTGTTGAAGCAGTCACAGAAGTTGCAGCTGAGGTTGTAGAAGTCGTTGAGGTTGAAGTTACAGCCGAGCCAGCCGAAGAAACAGAAGAAACAGAAGCTGTAGAATCAGAAGTTGAAGAAATTGAAGCTGAAGAATCTAAGGAATAGGATATCCAATATTCTTAAGCCAGAATTTAAGCTTTATTAATTATCTCCGGTCTGGCATCAGTTTTAACCTGCCAGACCGGCTTGTTTTTAATCAATAAATTCCATGTCTGATAGTATTGGTCAAATCATTGCCAGAGCCCGCAACCAGAAAAAACTAACCCTGGAGCAGGTTTATCGCGCGTTAAAGATCAAAGAGCGATATATCGTTGCCATTGAAGAAGACCGCTTTGATGATTTGCCTTCCAGGGTGCAGGGGCGAGGTTTTATCCGCATGTATTGGGATTACCTGAAGCTGCCTGCCAGTCAACTTGAATCAATATTAAATCCCGCCAGCACACCTGCTGTTATTGCAGTGCCTGAAAATAAATTCATTGAAACCAGTGATCATACCCGGCAAACTGAACTAAATGGCAATATACCGGACTCAGATCCTCCGTCAGGTGAAGAAAGTGCAAATATTTCATATCAGTCCCGATTTGATGAAATCGGGACAAAATTAAGGAATCAGCGAGAACGCATCAGCCTGTCGATAGAGAGTGTTGAATCAATCACGCACATTCCTTCGCACTACCTATTAGCTCTTGAAAGCGGAAAGTTTGACGATCTTCCATCCCCGGTTCAAGGCCGCGGAATGTTGAGTAACTATGCCGGTTTCCTGGATCTGGATTCAGATGATATATTGATCAAATATGCTGAAGCGCTTCAACTAAAACGCAAGGAAGCGCTTGAACCAGTGGTTGCTACGAAAAAGAAAAAATCATTTCACCTTCCAAAACCTGGTGGAATGCGTAAGCAAGGATTGGCGCCTGCTCGAAATATCTTTTCCCTGGATATCTTGATTGTGATCCTTCTGGTCGTTGTCACATTTGGCAGCCTGATCTGGGGCGCTAGCGCCATCGTGAGTTATCAGATCGATCCGAAAGCGACAAAAACAGCCCAGGCTTTGATCGATGCCTTGGTTCAGACAGCCACGGCTGATGCGGCGTTGACACCCAGCCCGACTGTTGAAATCACAGCAACTAGTACCGCAGAAGTGATTGTAGCTGAGCAAGGACCGACCCAAACGATCCAGGCGCCTGCGGTTTCCAATTCGCCAGTGAGTATCTTTATAGTGGCGAATCAGCGGGCTTATATGCAGGTCCTGGTGGATGGTAAAGTAGCATTCAATGGCCGTGTCATTCCCGGTAACCCGTACCTTTTCAATGGTGCTAAACAGGTGGAATTGATCAGCGGCAATGCAGCGGCACTCCAGGTGTTATTTAATCAAAATGACCTGGGTAGCCTCGGGCCGCAGGGCACCGTTTTGCATTTGATCTTCTCCATCAATGCATTTGGCACACCGACTTTAACCCCTTCAACAACACCAACACAAACACTGGTGCCGAGCAAAACACCAATGCCATCAAACACATACCCGCCAACCAAAACACCCAAACCAACCTCGACGCCATATCCGACTCGTACTCGGACACCAACACGAACTCCTACTCTCTAAAAAGGGAATAATGAAAAATAAAGATGTTTGTATGATCTCGTTAGGCTGTGCGAAAAATACAGTCGACTCAAACTCGATGTCCCAACTTCTGGAAAGGGATGGCTTCCGTCTGGTGGATAAACCGGAAAACGCAGGCGTTGTAATTGTGAATACATGCGGCTTTATAGGCGATGCCAAAGACGAGTCTTATTCTGTCATGCAGGATTTGACCGCCCGCAAACGGAAAGGGCAACTGTTGATCGCTGCCGGCTGCCTGACCCAACGTTATCGCGAGCAGGTATCGGATAAAATACCTGGTATTGATGGAATGCTGGGTACCCGCCGTTGGATGGATGTGGTTACCGTAATTCACGCTTTGCGCAATCAAAAAGATAAAATGCCGCTCTACCATCTGCCGGAAGCGCCTGATTCTGGCGGCGAAGTGGACGGAATTCTGCGTACAGCCCGGCAGGGTGGCAGCGCATATATCAAGATCGCCGATGGTTGTCGCAGACCATGTGCCTTTTGCGCCATCCCGTTGATTAAAGGTACCGCCGTCAGCCGTCCAGCCGCATCGATCATCCAGGAAGCTCAATCATTGCAAAAAGCCGGTGTCAAAGAACTGGTCCTAATTGCACAGGATACCACCGATTATGGCAGCGATATGGGAGTCTCCAATGGTCTGGCGAAGTTGTTGGAACAAATGACCGACAGTGTTCCGGAAATCGAATGGATTCGATTGATGTATGCATACCCTGGTTACGTGACCGACAGATTGATCGATGTTATGGCATCAAAACCGCAAGTGTTGCATTATCTTGATATTCCACTACAGCATGGACACCCCGCCACTTTGAAAAGGATGAATCGCCCGCATAATGTGGATTGGGTGCGCAAAACCATCGCAAAGATGAGAACTTCCATGCCGGATCTTTCCATCAGGTCCACTTTTATTGTGGGTTATCCAGGCGAAACTGAAGCGGAGTTCCAGGCATTGCTAGACCTGGTGGATGAACTTAAGCTGGATCATGTCGGGGCTTTTCCATTCTCCTTTGAACCCGGGACGGCGAGCGAGCCATTGGGCGACCCTGTTCCCGCCGAAGTCAAACAGGAAAGGCTGACACGTCTGATGCTGCTGCAGGAAAGCATCTCCATGGTGAACAACCAGGCATTGGTTGGCAAAAAACTGGATATTCTAGTCGAAGGCGCGGGGGATGGGATCAGCATTGGCCGGTCCTATCGGGATGCGCCGGAGATCGATGGGATGGTCATTATTCAGCAGGAATTACCGTTGGGAGAGATCATACCCGTGCGCATAGATGGGGCTATGGTGCATGACCTTACTGGATCAGTCATCAGTTGAAAAAGTATTCATATATTTGAAGACCTCGACATTTCTGATGGCGAGGTCTTTTTATCATGATTGGACACAATGTTTTTTAATCCATGTATCTAATTTCCACTGGTGGAGATTATTATTTAAGCTTCACCCTGGTTGCGGTTTTTTGCGCAGACGAAGGTGAATTGCTGGATACTGCTGCCTTTTTATTCCCGAATTGACGCAAGATGGTTGGAACGAAAAGCAAAAATGCCAGTCCAACAAGAAGGATGAAGAAGATCGGCCAGGATGCGCCTTGTGCAACCTCTGGCACCAATCCACCCGGGTTGAATTTTGTGTTAACCGGTTCTGTCCAGGAGGAGATACCGCCTGCTTCAAGGGAAACAGATAGGCTGCGGTTGATACCATCTCTCAATGTGGATTGGGTTGTATAAGTGATGGCATATTCACTGCGGAGCGCCCGTCCATACTTCTCGTATATCTGCTGTAACGTTGCCTGGTCGGTTGCCAGGCTGTAATTGCCACCTGCATTTTCAGCGAGGGCTGTCAGAGTCTTCTCATCCAAAGCTGTTAAGTTGCCGGTGCTCTGCCCTGGATTGCCCAAGCCGATGGTTGAAATTGACAATCCAGCGCCTCCAATACTGTTGATCACATCTGTTGGTGAATTCTTGCTGCGATTATCCAGGCCGTCTGTCAGTACGATCACCGCCTTTCGCCCTTCCAAAGGTTCGAGGATGTTTGCAGCTTTGATCAAAGCATCATACATAGCTGTATCGTCGCTGGCGCGCAGGTCATCAATGGCGTTCAATAGAACGTCATGTTCTGATGTGACAGATTGGACTTCTTTCACCTGGGTATTGAAAGTAATGATTCCGGCTAAGTCATTCGATCTCATCTGGGAAATATACTCTTTTGCTACTTTCTTGGACATAGTCATTTTATTTCCAGAATTCATGCTGCCGGAGGTATCCATCACAAGCATCGTTGTCAATGGGCCGCTGTCTCCGGCACCTTCGACCAGGTCTGCTTTTACTATTTTACCGTTTTCCCTTAACACGATATTTCCTGGATTGATAAAGGCAGGTTCGCCACTGGAACCCACGGCTGAAACATAAACAACAATCTTTGGAAAATGGGATGTATCCACCTGGGTAACTTTCAGGTTGATTCCACCTCCATCCTGTAAATTGGGCGCTGGGTGGTAACTGAAGGCAGAGCTGAAAATCAGTAACAGGCTGGCAAATGTCAGAATTCCTTTGTTTAATTTAAGCTTCATCATTTACCTCTTTTCGTAATACACCATTTCGGTGTTTCCAAGGCGAATAACTTGATGATCGCTCAAGCGTGCCACTTCGACCTTCTTATTATTCAAGAACGTCCCATTCATACTCATATCTTTGATAGTAAAATGGGTTTCGAAGCCTTTTATCATGGCATGCTGAGGAGCGATGTCAGGGTCCGGCAGGACAATCTCCGCTTTAAGCGCATCGCTTCCGATAAAAGCGCTGGGGCTGTTTTGCTTCATGAACTTATCCAGGATGAATTCCATCCCTTTCAGCTTACCGTTTTTCACTTCGATCCAGGCTTTGGAGAGCATGTAAACGATAAGGGCGATGAAAATACCAACCGAAGCTCCTAACAGGATCAAGCCAAATGCCTTGCCGAGCAGTTGATTTGCCAACCAACCCTGCAGGACACTCAAGAAAACGCCACCAAGAAAACCGCCCAGCAACCCACCCAACCCACCTTTCCAGATTTGCGCACCGCTCATCGCGCCGGCAGCAACACCGATTAGCATGCCGAATACTGCCCAGCCGATCAATCTACCCCAGAAAACTCCGCCGGTCAGTTGGAACAAGACCTCTGCTAATGGAAGCCCGATGGCGCCGCCGGCTGCGCCCAGACCGGCAAAAATTGCCACTGATCGCAAAGAGTAAATCAGGTTTTGTCGTAACACACCTTCCACCATACCAATGCTAACGCCGATGCAAAGACCGATGAGAGCGCCTACGATCATCTCGGTCAGATAAATATTGGGTGTAAAGGAGAGGCCGATTGTATTGCTCAATTGCCAGGCAAGCAGCCCTCCGATTGCGCCAGAAACGCCGTAATAATACAAACGCATTAATCGCGTCATGAGATGCTCCATTTCTTTTGGGTTAGAACGAGGGTGACAGGTTGGTCCAATCCACCACGCTCTGATTGATATTGTCAGTCAGTTCGTAAAATCCAAAATACGAACGTGCATCCAATACGCCATCCCTCTGCCGAATAAAGAAACCACCTGTGTCTGAATGAGGTTCGATCACCAGAGCCACCTGCCAGATTTCAGGAAAGAAATGCTTATGCAGCCAGGTATCGTAGCTGGAGAGAAAGAGTCCCATTTTGGGGTGGGTATGAAACCACCCGACAAGTTCTTTATCTGGATAGTCTTCATCCAGGTGTTTCCGAAGATCCACCTGGCTTTGTTGTGTAAAAGTTAAAAACGAACTGCTGTGAATTACAAATTGAGCGGGTAAGATCGCATCCACAATGATGAATTGCTCATTCCTTTGCTTATCCTTGCGCCATTTTCCAAGAAGCCATCCGCCTACCTCGTTTTCCATGTCACTCGCGGCATGACTGCAGCACTCTCCAAAAGCTGGCCGGGTCATGAAGACCGTTACCGCAGGTTCGGCTTTATCCAATCCATTATGGGTCGGATTCCAGCCTATTGCGCGGGGATACGGTATCCTGGATCCCCGTGGTAACGGTCGTTCCGGTGGAAGCAAACGAATGTTGGACTTTACTGGTTCAGTACTGCTAAACATGACATTTCCTTTGCAGGGTGATTTTGAAACAATTTGTTTATCCAGCAGTGATGTCAGCAGTGATCATGATGCGATCGTCCTCTGGAACTGCAGCCTCGGCGAGGGTTTCAGTTTCCTGCAATTCCCGGCCGAGCGCTTTGCTATCCAATCGATAGTTGATGGGGCGCCCGTCTGGCCCGGTGGTCGGTAATTCCAAAGAAGTAGCAAGTTCAGGAATTAGTTCTTTTACTGCGACATCAGAAGGGACTTCTGCTACACGACTGCCACCGGAAGGCAGCACCAAAGTTACATTAATATCAGACATTTTATTCTCCTTTTTTATATACCATTTACTAGGAACGCTCTTTATTGATTACTTCAAACGTATTCGTGATGTCTTTTCTGGAACGACTTTCTTGATCTTTATCCGTTCCGGGCGCAGGAGTTCGCGTTTATCGAGGGGAAATACATCCGGATGTTTCTCCCGATACTCCTTGCACCAGCGTGCCGCTTCCGGGTCCCAGGGAAACGGCGGTTTGGTGGGATCATCATGATAATTTTTGTATTGCAGCATCTCACCCAGCATGATCACCAATCTATCCAGCGATCTGGATGCAGCCCACCAGGCTGCATCAATGCAGACGCTGCCATTCAAGTGGTTGATGTTTGGATGCCAGATCGGCGTCAGCCATTTCATACCCGGCCACCGTTGAGGGTATTGGGCATGAAGGTAGATATCCACTTTGTGGTTTTCCGCGTATTTTGGGCTGCCCTGACGGTCGATACCAACGATGCTTTTACATTTGAACGTTACAATATAATGTTCCGGGGGGATCCCGGGGCGAACAATTTGAGGTTCAATGTGAATCAGGTCGCTGCGGGCATTCAACTCCTGGATCAACTGGAAGTCCATTTTTAATCGCCGCATGCGTGGGCTGGCATCGATTGATACTCCATTACCCGCAGTGATGTCAGCCGAGATCATCAGACGATCCTCTTCCGGAACGCCGGCGCTGCCGAGGGTTTCCTTCTCAGTCAGTTCTTTACCTAGCGCCTTGCTGTCTAGGCGGTAACCCATTGGGCGGCCATCCGGTCCTACGATTGGCAGTTTGAGCAGGGAGGTTAGTTCTTCAATGATCTCTCCCACTGGAACATCATCTGGTATATCGGCTCTACGGGCGCCGCCGCTGGGTAGTACGATCGTTACTGGGATATCCACCATTTACTCCTCCAATTTGATAATTGCATATTTGATCGATCAATCATTTTTGTAGATGGGGTACCTGGCAGGTACCGGAGACATCCCAACAATTCTTGTGGTGATAGGCATGGCATACCTGGCAGATAACTACACCTGCAGGGTCCTGTGCTTCAACCAGTTCCAAACAATACGGGCAGCGGTGTTCTTCCATTCCCACTAAGCGAATGGATTTTCCTGAGTTTGCAGCTGCTGTTCGTTTTGGTGATTTCTTACTTTTTGCTCTAACTACCTCGGGAACAGGTGGTGGAGTTCTTAGGGTGGGTTGCGGTTGTATAGCAATCTTCCTCCAAAATTCTGGGACCTGGAGCTGATTGATCCATTTCAAGGAATCACTTTGAATCTTCTTCAAAAATTTGAGAGCATCGCTTCTTTTTACTGTTTTGGGTACCCGCATTCGAGCTGCTGTCTGCTGTTTTGGCCGGGGTGATTGCCTCAATACCCTGGTTTTCTCTTTGGACCTGGCTTTACTCTGTTGGACAGATTGCACAGTAGTAGCTGCTATTGGCATAGCCGACTCGGGTACTTCAACAGGTTCTGTCACGGGTGCGTACGTAGTACGAGCGGGCTTCCATGAATAGATGACAAGCCAGGAGATCAATGCACCCAGGCTGAACTGCCAGACCCCTTCCCAGTTGGCATCTGCAGGTGGAGTGAGCGCTAATCGAAAACCAACCTGATTTTGGGTTAGCATGGAAAGTATGACCAGGCTGAAAACCACTGAAATCTGGGCACTTAACCAGCGCATTATTCGTATATGGTCTTTCAAGATCACTCTGGAAATCAACCCTGCCAGGATGGCTGAACCAACAACCCCTGCTATTTTTAGAAACAAGTCTGCAAAAATGTTGTTCCACAGAATTAACCAGGTCCAACCCCAACTGGCAGCCAACGATAACTGGATCACGATAAATATGATGGTAATTTGCAACAGGAATTTCTTGAGAAATTTGACCATCACATTGTCAGATCGGGTGGCTGGAGATGGAGCCATGCTGGTCATGTTTCATCCCTTAGAATTATTCTACCTGGAGCGTTTTGTTCAGGTTGGGAACCTTCTTCGATCTCATCACCCAGGCGGATGCGTAAATTCGGGGGTACGAAACCGCTATCCGGTTTATTGAAGTGATTGAAGTGCAGGGCATCTGTCAGATCGCCGGTTAATTCATAAAATCGGTATTCAACGCCATTGTTCGCCCGAATGATATGCAGACTGGGGATTCCCATGCTGGCTAATGATCGGTTCAGGAAGGGTTCATTGCCTGTGATCATGTGGGTCATTTCAATCTCCCGCAAGATGCCACAGACTGCACAATGCGCACCCTGGAAACTGACATCAGAAATTGGTTTTAATACATTTTCGGTTGTATCGCATTTTGGGCAACGCAATGAGAGGATGATTTCCTGGTCCAGTTCAAGAACTGCATCAGAGCCCAGGTCGGCGTGGGCAATTTGAAGCATTTCATCAAACGTGGTTTGCTCGGCCCTTGCCGGCAGTTCGGTGATAGCGCCATAGATCCAGTGACTTTCACAATCTTCGCGAGCCTGGTAGGCGCTGGTGTACATATCATTGGTCATGCCGTTATAACGGATGACTTTGCCAGCTTCCACCGGTAGCTTATGAATGAGCTTCAATGCTTCTTGGGCTTGCATGGCGCCGATGATCGAGGCGATGGTGGGTGTGGTGGGTACTTTACCCAGCAACACATTTTCGCGGGCAAGTAATGGGCAGGAATATCGCATGGATAAATCCCTGCGAGCTTGTTCAGTGAGCGTACATTCGAAGCAAGCGCCCTCGCCGGGAACGAATACACGTACAAGGCCAAGAAACTCTTGGATCGCACCATCCACCCAGGGAATGTTCATCCAGTAGCAAAAGCGATTGACTGCCAGGCGTGCTTCGCGGTTATCCAGGCAGCCGATGACGACATCCATGCGGCGGATTACACCCAGGCCGAGCATGGTTGATACATCCCCATGCAAATACTGCACGTGGACATTTGGATTGATGTCTTTTGCCTGGGCTGCTGCTACTTCTGCCTTTTCCCGGCCGGTATCTGATTCGCGATAGAGAATGGATCGGCTGAGATTGGCCATTTCGATCTTATCAAAATCAACAACGTAAATATTACCCACGCCCATTAATACCAGGTTTTTGATGACCTCGTTGCCGAGAGCTCCTGCTCCGACCACAAGGACCTTCGCGTTTACAACCTTTTCCCGTTCCCACCAGGAAATGAGCTTGAAAGTTGCCAATCGGTCTGAATGCATATTCGGGATCTGGAGTGGTTTTTCAGGGGCAACCGGTAAACGGCGCGGCCCGGCAGGCAGGTTGGTATCCAACGAAGCTGGCCGTGGACGGGTGTCTTCTTTGGGAATGTTAGCCAGCTCATGCGATTTTGCGAGATTGGTGGGATTGATGCGGTTGACGAACCAGCCAACTCCATGCCTGCCTTCGATGAGTTTATGCTCGGAGAGGATCTTAAGCGCCTCACGCAGCGTTGAGCGGCTGATGCCATATTCCTGCACCAGTTCGCGTTCGGATGGAAGTTGGGTTTCTGCCGGGTAAGTGCCATCAAGAATATAAGTGGCGATCTTACCTGCGACAACCTCAGTGAGTGATCTGTGTTCTAAAAATTTTATGGGCATAGTTTACCTTGTTTAGTGGTCTGACTACCATACAACATCATACAAATCATTTTGGAATTTGTCAACTCCCAATTTATTTTTAGACTTTACAAAACTGTAAGGTTCTTTTCGTCGTAATAAATTAGTGTGGCATGCTAACAAAAATGGTCAATTATTGGGGGTTGACATGTCTTTTGGAAAGTTGTATTCTGTGAAGGAAATCGTTTGCGCAATCGTTTTCCTAGCAATTTTCAGCAACAAAGGGATTATGGCCAATATTCGGGAAGTAGCAGAAAGAGCAGGAGTATCGATCACTACAGTATCGCATGTTGTGAATCAAACCCGCTTCGTCGCCCCCGAAACGGAGCAGCGGGTCAGGCTTTCGATGCGTGAATTAAATTACAGGCCAAACTCCCTGGCACGCTCATTACGACGCGGAGAGACAAAAACCATAGGTTTAATTTTACCCGATTCGGCCAATCCTTTCTTTGCTGAAAGCGCGCGATTACTGGAAGAGGTTGCTTTTCAAAAATCGTATTCCTTGATACTTTGTAATAGCAATGGCGACTTTGAAAAAGAACGCCTCTATTCCGAAGTTCTGTTCAATAAACAGGTTGATGGGATTATTTTCATGGCTGCCGGCGATGACTCCCAGTCTTTACAGGAACTTATTGATCACCAGCTGCCGGTGGTAGTTGTTGACAGGATCCTTGACCAAATGGATGTGGATGCTGTCATCACAGATAACCGGGCAAGCGGTTATTTGGCAGCGACCCATTTAATTGAATATGGTCACAAACGGATTGGCATCATCCGCGGACCATCAAATTTAACCCCCAGCGCCCAGAGGGTGATCGGTTATCGGCAAGCCCTGGAAGAAGCTGGTATTTCGGTTGATCCTGCGCTCGAAATAACCGGAGATTTCCACTCTGAATCCGGGTATGCAGCCGCGACACAATTCCTCAAAATTCCTTCACCACCAACGGCAATATTTGCTTGTAATGACCTGATGGCGATTGGAGCACTGAGCGCCATATACGAAGCTGGATTATCTGTCCCGGCTGATCTGTCAATAATTGGATTCGACGATATTGAAATGGCATCATATATTCAACCTGCCATGACGACAATTGCCCAACCTTTACAAGAATTGGCCGAGACCGCAATTAATTTACTACTTGAAAGAATTGAACATCCTGGTCTTTCTCCCCGACGTATCGTTCTTCAGAATAAATTAATCATTCGCCAATCCACCCGGAGAGTTACATGAGCGCAGAGATCATCGTTATTGGCAGCCTAAATATGGACCTGGTGGTTTCTGCCGAACGCCTTCCTGGAACGGGTGAGACAATAATGGGTAAGTCATTTGCCACTTTTCCAGGCGGAAAAGGAGCAAATCAGGCAATCGCTGCTGCCCGCCTGGGGGGTTCGGTTAAGATGGTTGGACGTGTAGGAAGCGATACATTCGGAAAATCACTCCTGAAAAACCTCATAATCAATAATGTCGATATCACCGCCGTAGGTGAGGATTCCAAAAGCAGCACAGGGACAGCCTTGATCACTGTAGATAATCAAGGAACAAACACGATTATTGTTGTACCGGGTGCGAATCATGCTCTTTTACCCCGGGATCTGGACGAAGTGGAATCTCAAATAGTTTGTTCCAAGCTCGTAGTCCTACAAATGGAAATTCCGATCGAAACGGTTGCTCATGCGATCGATTTGGCTAAAAAACATAAAATTCCTGTTATGCTCAATCCTGCGCCAGCGCAACATTTGGAAAAAGGCGTACTTGCCGGTATTGATTTCCTCATTCCAAATGAAAGCGAATTGGCGATATTAACCGGTCTTCCTGTTTCAACAATGCTGGAGATACGCGCGGCAGCTGAAAAAATGCTTCAAATTGGAGTCAAGCGCTTGCTGATGACCCGTGGAGATGCCGGAGTGTATTATATTGATAATCAAAAAGAAATCATTTACCCTGCTTATACTGTCCAGGCAGTGGACACAACTGCTGCTGGTGATGCTTTCATTGGCGCTCTGGCTGTTGCTTTCGTAAAAGGTGAGGAAATGGATTCTGCAATTCGAGATGGCCTCGCAGCCGGGGCGCTTGCGGTAACAAGAGCCGGTGCTCAAACCAGCTTGCCAACCCTACAGGAACTCGAGCATTTCCTCAAGGATCAAAACATTCCAGGAGGTGATAATTAAGTAAATTCTGATGTAGGATGTCAAATCAACTTTAGATAAAAGGAGAATATTATGAAGAAGACTATTTTGTTTTTAATTTCCGTGATGGTGATTGCCAGTCTGGTAAGTTGCGCTCCAGCCCCTGCTGCACCCAAAGCTGAAAAGGTAGTGTATCTTATCAATGGTTCGTTGGGCGACAATGCATTCTATGACTCGGGTCAAAAAGGCATGGATCAGATCGCTAAACAATACGGAGTTGAAATTCGCACCATCGAGTGTGGATATGACGCAGCCCAATATGAACCCTCCCTTGAAGCTGCAGTTGGCTATGCAGATGTTATCTTTGTCATTTCTTATGGCTACGAAGATTTGGTAAAGGAATATGCCGATAAATATCCCGACAAGATTTTTGTAAACCTGGATACAGTAGTCCAGAATGACAAAGCAACTGTCACATCTGTTGACTTTATTGAAGAGGAAAGCGCCTATCTGGCCGGTATTGTAGCTGGGATGCTTACCACGGATACTAGCATTCCAAATGTAAACGAACAAAAAATCATTGGTGCAGTTGGTGGCGATGTCGACCCAGTCATTGACGCCTTCATGTTTGCCTATGAAAATGGTGCCAAGTCTGTCGATGCGGAAATTGTGATGGAACGAAAGTATCTGGGCGATTGGGAAGATTCTGCAAAAGGAAAGCAAGCCACACTCCAGCTTTATGATATGGGCGCAGATATTGTTTTCCAAATAGCTGCTGCAGCTGGAATGGGTGTATTGCAGGCATCTGGCGAACGCAATCTTTACTCCATCGGTGTGGATACCAACCAAAATGGGATTGTCCCAGGTCATGTAGTTGCTTCAGATATCAAGGATATCGGCCTGGCGATCACTAACATTTATGCAACCATCAAAGATGGTACTTACAAGCCTGGACAGGTTCTAAATTATGGACTGTCAACAAAAGGTGTTGATGTTGTCTTTGAAGGAAATGAAAACGTCCTCCCGGCAACGATTGTTGACAAAGTGAATGAAGTTCGTAATCAGATCATTAATGGAGACCTAAAGGTTGAGATCTACGTTCCTTAAATTTACACAATAATTACATGCGACTGGAATTACTGAGAAAATCGGTAATTCCAGTCATTATCGAATGAAAGGATTTTTCCATTGGGCGATATCATTGAAATGAAGGGGATTGTAAAGATCTTCCCACCATCTCTGGTTGCTCTGGACGATGTCAATGTTACATTTCGCGATGGTGAGATCCATGCCATTGTTGGAGAAAATGGCGCCGGAAAATCCACCCTGATGAAGATCTTGTATGGCATGCAGCCGGCTGATTCTGGCGATATCATATTCAAAGGAAAAAAGAAAAATTTTGATGACCCCGGTGAAGCAATTGCAGGTGGAATCGGTATGGTTCATCAGGAAATATTATTAATCCCCGAATATACTGTGTGGGAAAATGTCGTACTAGGTATCGAACCGGTAAAATTCTTTGATCATTTGGATAGTAACAAAGCCCGGCAGCAGGTTAAAAATAAAATCGAAGAGTTCCACTTCAATTTGAACCCCGATGCCAGGGTGGAAGATATCAGCGTGGCTGCCAGGCAGAAAGTTGAAATACTCAAGCTGTTATTCAGAAATGTATCAGTTCTGATCCTGGATGAACCAACCTCAGTCCTTACCCCGCAAGAAATACCTCAACTATTTGGAGAGTTAAAACGGCTCCGGGATAATGGTCATACCATTATGTTTATCTCCCACCACCTGGATGAGGTGATTGAATTATCTGATCGAACTACAGTTCTCCGTAAGGGAAAGAAAATCGGGACCATCGAAACTAAAGATGCCACAAAAGCAATTCTTGCCCAGATGATGGTTGGGCGTGAAGTCATCTTCGAATCCATCCGACTTCCTCAAAAGTCGGGCGAAATCCTTTTTGAAATTTCCGGGCTGAACTATACCGATCCAGACAAAAAACCGAGATTGCACGACATCAATATTCAGGTAAAGGCGGGGGAGATCGTTGGGATAGCTGGCGTGGAAGGAAATGGGCAACTGGAATTGGTGAATGTGATCATGGGATTGATCAAGCCGCAATCGGGCAAGATCACTGCAAGTGGCGAAGATTTGACCAGTGATACCATCCTGGAAAAAAGAAAAAATATCGCATTTGTATCCCAAGATCGGGCTAACATGGGAGCATGTATCCCAGCCAAAATTTCAGAAAATGCGATCATGACCCATCACCGGTTGAATCGGAATTTTACTAACTGGTCTGGTCGGATTCTTGATTCCAAACAGGTTATTCGCTTTACCGAAGAAATAAAAAATAAATTCGATGTGCAAATGTCAAGTGGAGAAAATATATTCAAGTCTTTATCAGGTGGCAATCAACAGAAGGTAATTCTCGGTCGTGAACTGCTTTTAGATGCCCCGTTTATTTTGTTGGACCAACCTACCCGTGGATTGGATGTTGGTTCGATCGAATATGTGCACAAGCAGATCATCGAGATGAGGGCGCAGCAACGTGGTATGCTCTTGATCTCTGCCGATCTGGAAGAGCTTTTCCGGTTATCAGACAGGTTGATCGTAATGCATCGCGGAAAAGTGGTTGCTGAATTGGAGACCGATAAAACGAATGTGACCGAAGTTGGTTACCTGATGCTCGAAGGAATGGCGTATGAAGCGTAAAGTGATCATCAATCTTGTCGGTATATTGCTGGCCTTCCTGCTTGGCGCATTGGTAATGGTATTGCAGGGTTACAATCCACTTGAAACATATTACAGGCTGTTTGAGTATTCTCTGGCCACTTCAAGCAAATTATCATACACCATCACCAAATCTGTGCCACTCGTCCTGACTGGACTTTCTGCGTCAGTTGCGTTCGCCTCGGGACCTATTAATCTTGGCCAGCCCGGGCAGTTCTTGATGGGCGCATTACTTGCTACCATCGGCGGTCTTTACATCGATTTGCCGCCAGTATTAATGATCCCGTTTCTCCTGATCCTGGCAATGGTGGGTGGAGCACTCTGGTCGGGTGTGGCAGCTTTACTTAAACATTTTTTCAATATGAGTGAGTTCATTACCACATTGATGTTGAATATGATCGCGGATTACTTTACATTCTGGGCGATCAGTTATCCATTTTTTGAAGCTAATGCCAATTACCCGCAAACACCTTTTATTGCCAAAAGTGGATGGATGCCGGATTGGGGAAATTTCGGGACGAGTGTCATTGTGATGTTGATTGCAGTCGCTATTATCTGGTTCATCATGAACCACACTACTGTAGGCTATGAATGGAGGTTATCGGGCCAAAACAGCCTTTTCACCCGTTTGGGCGGAGTAAATGTAAACAAGAATTACATCCTGGTCATGCTTCTCACCGGTGCTCTAGCCGGGCTGGCTGGTGGACTGCTTGTAATGTCTGGACCACACCGCTTTATAAAAGGGTTGGGTGCCAACTACGCCTGGGATGGTGTCATGATCGCCATGGTTGCCAACAGCGGCATTATATTAACACTGATATTCGGATTTTTCTTTGGTATTTTGCAAACAGGATCGCTTGGAATGGAGTTAATCACGGCTGTGCCCAGGGAATTGATCCAGGTATTGCAGGCAGTGATCGTCCTGATTGTTGTAGCCGGCAGGGGATATTTTGAAACATTTTTTGCTAATCTTGAAGCGCGAAGAAAAATGAAAGCGAGAGCAACATGAATATCTTTACCGGTTTGATCAATGGGATGATCTCCTCAGCCACGCCTATCCTGTTAGCTGCGTTAGGCGGCTCGCTTACATACTATGCAGGTATTTTTAATATTGCCATGGAAGGCATGATGTTGAGTGGGGCATTCTTTGGCATGCTGGGTTCGTATTACTTCCACTCCTGGCCGATGGGAATTCTTTGTGCCATTTTTGGAGCCATTCTTATGGCGCTGGTTTTTATCCTCTTTGCTGTCGTTCTAAAAATGGATGAGTTCATCACCGGAATTGGGTTGAATCTTTTCGCGGTTGGTGTAACCACATACATGCTGCGCCAGATATTCAAAGTAAAAGGTGCATTTACCAGCCCTGAGATCGTTTCAGTTCCGAAGATTGATATTCCGTGGGTCAAGAATATTCCAATTCTGGGAGAGATTTTGAGCGGGCATAACCTGATCGTGTATCTGACCGTACTCGCAACCATTTTGGTCTCTTATATTGTTTTTAAAACGCGGTTCGGGTTACGTTTACGAGCAGCTGGTTACAATAAGATTTGCCTGGATACGAGTGGCGTTTCCGCGAATAAGATCAGGATATGGTCATTGATTTTGTGCGGCGTTTTATGCGGACTCGCAGGCGCTTACCTGTCATTGGGGTATGTTACGCTTTTCTCGGAAGGGATGTCAGCCGGGCGTGGATGGATATCACTGGCTGCAGTGATTCTCGTTTCGGGCAACCCAACCGGTATCGCATTGATCTCACTGTTGTTCGGGTTCACAGACGGATTGGGATTGTTCATGCAAAAAACGATGCCCTCCCAATTTACTGCCATGGTTCCTTACGCAGCCACCCTGGTGGCATTGTTCGTATATTCCATTCGACTAAAGAAAAAACTAACGACTGTATAACTGGAGAAATGTCATGAAGAAACTTGCCTGGGAATTGGAAAAGGAATTCCGCGACGCTGCAATTCCAGTGGACCGCCGCGTTCATGAATCAGAATGGTATACCAGCGACATGGAAATTCCATATGGCGATACACTGATCCGGAAATTTTGGTTTTCTAATGTACCCGGATCGCAAGCGCCGGAAATACCTTACCGGGAAATGGCTCAGGCGCAATACAATAAAGGTTACGATACATCTGCCGCCAGCGATTTGATCCTCAAGGGTATTGCCCTTGCAAAGTCGGATAAGATGGATGACTTGCGGGTTCTGACGTCTGAACTGTTGCATGTCATCATGCACGCACCGATCGATCCGAGTCACCCGTTCCATCAATACGATCACCCCGAAACCTGGAGTGATATTCAGTCAGCGCTGGGTAAGGTGGAAGATGGCAAGTTACAAAAAAATATTCCAGATCTGGGGGAAAAGATCTATCAGGGCTGGCTAGGCCAACTGGCTGGCGGATCCTTTGGCACAGCAATTGAGGGGTACACTGGAGAGCAAATTTACAAAGTCTATGGTGATGTACGATCGTATATCACCCAACCTGAAACCACCAATGACGATGTCATCTATGAACTGGTCCTGCTGGATGTATTCGAGCGGATGGGACGGGGAATAACTTCCCGTGATTTGGGGCTGGAATGGGTGAAACAGATCCCGTTCGGCTGGTCTGCTGAATGGGTGGCTCTTCGGAATCTGAATATGGGTATCTTCCCGCCAGAATCCGGCTCTTTCCAAAACCCTTATTCCAACTGGATCGGCGCACAAATGCGGGGAATGATCTGCGGCATGCTTGCACCTGCCTGGCCGATGGAAGCCGCCCGTTTGGCTCACCTGGATGGTGTTGTCAGCCATGACAACAACGGCGTATATGGAGAAATTTATGCTGCCGTATTAACCTCCCTGGCATTTGTCTGGAAAGATCCAAGGGGTATCCTGTTGGAAGCTGCTGAATATATTCCACAACGGAGTCAATATGCAGCCGTTGTTAGAGACACACTGACCACCCTGGCCGGTGAGGAAGACCCGGCTGCCGCCTGGAAGGTGTTTGAGAAGCGGTATGAACAATATAACTGGATCGATGCGCACAATAACATCGCGGCTGTCATCCATGCGCTGTGGTACGGAAACGGTGATATGACCGCAAGTTTCTCATACCTGGCAAAAGCCGGCCTGGATGTGGACTGCAATGGCGGGTTGGTCGGGAATGTTCTGGGCTTGATCCGGGATGTTCCACGAGAATGGGCAGAACCCCTGGGTGATCTGCTGGAGACATATCTGAAAGGAAAAGAAAGGCTTTCCATCCGGGCGTTGGCTCAACGCACCGCCAGGCTGGCCCTGCTCTAAGCTGAATTATACTTTCCGGCTTCCTATTTTTTCAAAGGGAAGCCGGTTCTATTTATAATAATCAGTCGTGTTTGGTAGGTTTGAAAAAGACGACCAAACAGTTATTAGAAATTATTAAGGAGCAACGGTTGGCTCGACTGTCGGAGATTCTGTTGGATCAGGAATAACTAGTGTATCTGTAGGCAGAACTTCCAAAGTTGGGGTTTCGGTTGGGGTTAATGCGATACATTTATTGTTCGCTTTTGTATATAACTCTCCCACTTTTCCATTATCGCCCACTTGTAAAGATTGCAGATAATAAGGCACTGCCTCGCACCATTTGCTTTGTCCTGCCAGTGTATCCCCCACGCCGGCCAGTGCAATGCGATAACGTTCGATGGCTGTCTGGCGACCATTATCGAGCATATTCGGGAAATTCGTGTAAACAATTGCCAGGTCATTAACAACTTTTAGCCAGTCTACTCCCCACCAGGCGGCGCCGTGGATGTAGAGAGATGCCCATTCGGATGCGTCGCGTGAGTCTTTGTCGATAGGTCCAAAACGGGACATCAGGGTGATGTCGAAAATGCCGCTTTCAAGCTTTCCTAGTTGATAGATCTTTTGAATGCCACGGCTCCGTAAAGCCAGGTAGTATAAGCCATCCACTTCCAATGTCTTGAAAGATGGGTTTTCTTTACGGATCGCATCCAGCGCAGCCATAGCGCCTGTCCAATCCTCGGCAACCAGAAATTGCTTGGATTGAGCCAGCAGGTTCTCGACGCCACTCAGGTCCAGGGTGGGAGCAGCCGTAGCGATTGGAGCGTCAGTTGGTATGGCTGTCGCATTCATAACAATTGCAATTTCAGCCATCTTTTCAAGCACACCCGGGAAACCCGGATCAAGTTGAATTACATATTCAAAGCGTTGTTTGGCAAAATCATAATTGCCATTTTGCATATCCGTGAGACCGAGCTGATATTGCATGCTTGCGGCCAGGGATCGATTATTCTGCGCGATGGCTTGGCGGTTGGCTATACCGGAGTAGTATCCTCCCAGGGCGCCAAATGCAGTAATAAGCAGCACGCCTACGATGCCGCCGATCAACCACCATTTGACGCCTTTTTTACCAGGTTTCGCCATTGGGGGTATCGCATTATCCGGTTTAACAGGTACCGGATTGACTGGTTGAGTTTCATTCATTGAATTATCTGACATGCTGGTTATTATACCTTAAACAAAATGAGCGACAATCATGTGTAAAACGAATTAAAGGCTGCGAAGTTCCATGATATCCTTGCGGCTGATGAGGATCACAGCCACGCCAGCGGCAGCCATGCTGATCACAGACATCAGCGCGGAGTTGATTGGCCGCCACATGGAGATCGCTGTCATCAATACTGCCGCGGCAAGACTGGCGAGGATGGTGCGTGTGAGTGTGGGGGTGAGAGCTAGATTGAAATGGAATTTTCTAAGCAGTATGGCGATAAGCAAAAGCATTTCCACCATGAAGGCGATGCTTACAGAGGCGGCGATTCCTATTGCCCCGAATTTGTTGACAGTCAATATACCGCTGATAACGAACACGATGGCTGTCACTGCTGAAGCCAGCAGCGGAATCCTGGCGTTTTGAACCGAGTAAAAAGAGCGTGCGCCAACTTCGATGATCGAGTGGGCGACCAGACCGAATAGAAAAGCGCGGCTGACGTTGAGGATCAGGTCAGTGCCGGCCGGGTCGAAACCGAATGCCAGCGCAATGAGCGGACGCAATCCCAGCGAGAGGACGATGAAAATGGGAATGGTCAGCGCTGTCAAAATGCGGACCGCCCTTGAAATGACTTTAGTGAATTCAGCCCATTGCTGTTTAACAGCAAATTCCGATAATGTTGGCAGCAGGGCAGTGCCGATGGCGGTACCGATCAGGGTTTCCGGCACTTGCATGATCATCCAGCCATAGGTGAGGGCAGAAACTGCGCCGGTGGAAAGCCCGGAAGCCAGATTATCCCTGGCGATAAAGATCAACTGGATGAACAGCATGGTGATCAGGCGCGGCCCCAATAGCTTGATGACTTTGCGAACTTCTGTATCGCGCAGGGTGATGCTGGGCGTCCATTTGAACTGGTATTTGATCAATCCCGGAATCTGGATGAGAAGGTGCATTGCCGCTCCGACGATGACGCCGTACACCAGACCATGCACTCCCATGTTGTAGGCAGGTAGTTGGATCGGTCCGATGGTGAAGCCGGTTGCCGGGGCGAGGATGAGTGCTCCGAAGATTTGCCCCAGGTTGTAAAGCAGTGGTGCAATGGCGGGAAACAGGAAGTGCTGGTTTGTCTGCAACCCGGCCATGACCAGTCCGCTGATTGAAAAAATGAGGGTGGCGATCAGATTCAAGCGCATCAATTCGGCCACCAACTTTTGCTGTTCCTGGTTGAAACCGGGTGCGATCCCCAACCGCCAGGCGACCAGTGGTTCCGCGGTCAGAGCAATGATCACCGCCAGGAAAGCGGTCAGGATAAATGCCAGGTTTGCAATACGTGAAAATAACAGCCACGTGGCATTTTTGCCGGATTTTGTCAGCACTTCGGAGAGAACCGGGATGAAGGCGATGGCCAGCGCGCCGCCGGAAATGAGTGCGAAGAGCAGGTCCGGCAGGTTGTTGGCGGCGTTAAAAGCATCCAATTCCGCGGAAAGGCCGAAGATCCTGGCAGTTAACAGCTGCCGGGTGATCGCTAATACTTTATCCACCGCGAAGAATGCGGCGAGCAGGATGGTTATTTTTGTGAGTCGCGACATGGGTCAGATCCTATGAATTCACAACGAAATCTATAAGGAATTGTTCGATCATGCTGTAATACGTTTCCAGGGTTTCTGCATTACGCCAGCCATGCCCTTCGCCGGTGAAAACATGATAACGGTGCGGAACGTTGTTCACGCTCAAGGCTGCTGCGATCTCTGCAGATTGGGAAGGGGGAACCACCGGATCCGAATCACCGTGGAATAAAAGCATTGGTGTCCGGATGCTATTGACGTGATTGATCGGCGACCAATCCGTGTATTTTTGTTTTTCAACTGGATAGGGGCCGATGAGCGAGTCATAGTAATGGGCTTCGAACTTGAAGGTCTCATCTATGATCGTCTTCAGGTTAGCCACCGGGTAAGAGCAAACCGCCGCCCGAATTATCCCTGGATGGCGCGCCAGCGTATTCAACAGGGTGTAGCCGCCCGCGCTGCCGCCCTTGAGGACGATCTGATCCGGGTTCGCCAGACCGTTGTCAATTAAAAACCGCACCGCGCTGACGGCATCTTCCACATCGAATTCTCCCCAGTGCCTGTTTAAGGCTTGCTGATACTTGCGCCCATAGCCGCTGCTGCCGCGATAATTGACCATCAGCATTGCATAACCGCGGTTGGTATAAAATTCTGCGTCAAATGAAAAGCTGGTGTCAGCCTGCGTTGTCGGCCCGCCGTGGATGTGGACGATGGCAGGCGGCAGCCCTGCGGACGTGAAATGTGCATTGAGTGGCGGGTAATAAAATCCGAAGACCGTTTCACCGGATTGGTTTTGCCAGTTCACCGGTTGGGGTATCGAGATCTCCTGCGGGGAAAAATCAAGGTCAACACTGCGTCTGATCTCGCGGATCGTGCCATTATCCCATTCGATGATCCGCGGTCGGGATGAGCGGGGATGAGGCGATGCAGGCGAAAGCCTTTCTGGATGGCGACATGCTGATCTGAGAGAATGTGGTGTAAGCCGGGATGGGTAGTTCTTTGCTGCCTGCACCCGCAGCATCCACTTCCAAAATGGATGCCGCGCCGCGTTTCTGGCAGATCACGAACAGGGAGGTGGAATCGGCAGACCAGCCGTAGAGACGCTGACCCATCAACCAGGCGGGCTGGATGAGGACCTCGCCCTGCAGCACAATCGTCCTGGCGCCGCTTGCAAGGTCCAACAGGACCAGTTCATCCGTATCTTCCGCACCCTGGATATAGCTCAGGAACCTGCCGTCAGGTGAAAATTCGGGCTGGAAAACAGGGGTGGAAGGGTCGCCGGCAATCGTTTGAATATTTGAAATGGATTTTGTATTCGGGTTGTATCGGGCGGTTTTGATCAGCGCTCCATCCCAGGACATTTGAGGTGCGTTCCACTCCACCCAGGCGATGATGGCTCTGTTCGGATGCCAGGCTGGCTGCATGTAAAAATCTGCGCCATACACCAATCGGGTGGGCCAGGCTGGTGTGGTCAGGTCCACCAGTCCGATGGAATCATCCTTGCCGTCCGAGTGGAGAAACAGTACAGTCTGACCGTCCGGGGAAATGGTTGGGGAAGAGGAACTGCCGAAGCCGGGTGTGATGGGCTGGCATGGGGCATTTTGAAGGGTGGAGGTGCGGTAGAGCCTGCCGTCTTTGTCAACAAAAACAACCACGCCGGCGTGTGTATGGAATTCCCCACCGCCGTAGCCCAATCCGCCGCGGGGTTGATGGCTGGAATCAAGGTCGAATGTGGTGGCAGCTTTTTGCAGAACCAGGGCGCTGCCATTTGGGCGCCCCTCCAGCCACAGCAAACCGTCGGCTGTGTACTGCACATCCGGCAGCTTGAGCTTGTTGGCGATCACTGCCGGGGTGAGCGAGCTTTCCCAATGCCCGAATGGGCTGGATTTTTTATTCACGGTTTATTGAAATGATTATAGGTGCTTCTCGAAGCGTTCCACCAGTTTTTCAAGCGGCTGCATCCCGCTTGTCCGTTCGACGGCCCGATTGTCTTTGAACAGGATCAGGGTGGGAACACCCATCACCTGGTATTGCATGGCAATATTGGGCGAATCATCGACATCCACTTTGACCACAGTCACCTTGTCTTTCCAATTCTCGGCCATCTTTTCAACATATGGCTCGATCACTTTACAGGGACCGCACCAGGTGGCGCCGAAGTCGATGAGCACCGGCAGGGTGGAACTGGCCAGCAGGCTGGGCAGGGTTTTATCGTTTACAGATGCAATTTTAGTCATGAAATATCTCCTGAGTTAATTATAACGGCAAAAACTACGGTTGACGTTGTGTTGTGTCGGTGGTAAAATCTCTTGAACTTCGGGCGAGTAGCTCAATGGTAGAGCAGTGGCCTTTTAAGCCATTGGTTGAGAGTTCGAGCCTCTCCTCGCTCACAAGCATTCTACAAAACACCTGAAAAGGTGTTTTTGTTAATTGGTTGAGAGCCCCATCGAGGGATGATATTCGAGCCATCTCCTCGCTCACAAGTCCCCAGAAATGGGGAATTTTGCTTAATTGGTTGAGAGCCCCATCGAGGGATGATATTCGAGCCTTCTCCTCGCTCACAAGATTCTAAAAAACACCTGAAAGGGTGTTTTTGTTTAATTGGTTGAGAGCCCCATCGAGGGATGATATTCGAGCCATGTCCTCGCTCACAAGTCCCCAGAAATGGGGATTTTTGTTTCATTGGTTGAGAGCCCCATCGAGGGATGATATTCGAGCCATGTCCTCGCTCACAAGTACACCCCAATCGGGGTGTTTTTGTTTAATTGGTTGAGAGCCCCATCGAGGGATGATATTCGAGCCGTTCGCGAAGCACCCTGTAGGGCTCCTCGCTCACAAACCCCTATATAATAGGTTTTTTGATTTGGTTTCACACCTCCCTTTTTCTGATATGAAATGAAATGACTTTTTTAGATAGTTCATGAATTTCTTGTTAGATAATATGTTCTATAATCATTATAAGCACAAAAATAATGTTGTCAACCTGTCATTAATTACAGGTTAATCAGGGCAACAAAGAATTGAATTAGTCGTAGTCGTAGGTTGGGTTGAGCGGTTTTGCGATACCCGACTAAATCATTCTCCTTCCTGATCGAGGTTCAAATTAATGGGAACTTTTACCGCCCAATCCAAGGGGTAAAGGCCTTCACTTACAAAATTCAAAAAGCTGGAATGTTTCCATAGATTTGGCGCAATCACAACACCATATTTTACCGGGTTGTAATGGATGTAATCCAGATGATGATCTAGGTCCTCTTGATTACGGCAGGTATGTTCCCAATAACGTCATTGCCAGATCCCCTGTTCCCCTTTGGATCGTCTGCTTTGGTTGGTTAACGGGCCGGTTGGGGAATTTTCTCGAAACATAACTCTTGATCAACCTCCAACGAGTGGGATGATCGCAATCATCCTCAGGTTGTTGATATTGTTGGGTTTCGCAAAGAACACTCTACCCAACCTATGGGCTGGCTACTGGCTAATGGTTTCAGCGAATGGTAAACCATACCGGGCAAAGCCATCACCTAAACGGAACCATATGGCCCCATTATCATCCAGTCTCATGGCTCCCACTTGATCGCTAGTGAAGAAAACATTCGACGTATTATATGGGGTTTGGGATTCACCTTTAGGGTCAAAACGGATGACACCATGGTCAAGATAACTGACCCAGGCATCCCCATCAGGGGTGAACAGAATTTCTTGAACATTAGTTGGGGGAAGTTCTAAATCTATTCCCGGATTGTACCAATTGTTTCCATCAAAACGCATAAGATAACTGTCGTACAGGTCTTCGATTTTCGACCAATCGTAGCCAAGATCATCTTTGAATCCAACCCAAAGACTATCATCCGGTGCGACAGCCATTGCTGTAACGATTACATTCTTGTATTCATCCTCGGAGAATGTTTGCCAACTTGTCCCGTCGAAGTACGTCGGGAGTCCTTTGTAATCTGCCACCCAAAGCCCACCTTGAGAATCAATTTCAAAAAACTGTGGATCTGAAAAATACTTTGGGGTGATAAGTGGCTCCCATTGTGGATTCTTCAGGTTGCCTCCTATCAATTTACTGATACCCCTCAACCTATCCACTACCCAGACGTCTTTTCCGTAAAAAGCAATTTTTAAGATATCAAGATCTTCATAGTCCCCATTCCCTTTAACTATCGACCAATGCTCCCAGGCTTTTCCATCCCAAGCAGAGAGCGAATGAACTGACCCGACCCACACCTTCCCATCCGGGGCGGTTTTAATTACCTGGGAGCTGTCAAACAATTTGTCCTTTTCACTCAAGTTTTGCCAATCTTTTCCATTAAATTGAAATAAATTTGGAAATTCGAGGCGAAGTGTATCGTTGTCACCAAATAGATCAAATGCCGGAATTACAAAAGCAGGCTCGGGGTCTGGCACCGGCAGGCTGAGGTTTTGATAATCTCCAGAAGGACTAAGTATAAAAACCCCATAGTGTGAATAATATATTTGCCGACCATCAGGTAATTGTAGACCGGACCCATAATAACTGCGTTCGTTCAGGCAAGACTCTGCTTTCAGATCCGATACAGAAAAATGCCCTTGCAGTACAACACCGGTGCCACTGGTACAAAACCGTTGAGAAGCAGATGTAGCAATTCCCGAATTGTAAAAAGTCCAATCCGTAATTCTGATCAATCCATCTCTAGTAGTTGTTAACCAAAGCGCACCATCTTGGGCGGCCAGTAATCCATTTCCCCCGAAAGTGGGAAGGCCAGTTTCTTCGAGAAAAAAATACCATTGGTTGTTCTTCCAGGCGTATATACCCCTGTCAGCATTGAAACTTGAACTCCCCCTTGCCCACAAGGTTCCATCAGTTGTTTCTGTAAAAGAATCAAAAGATTGAGCGCCTTCTTGTGGACTGGAACCGATAAATTCTTTCCCATCGAATCTGGAAAAATTCCTGGTGGTAGCGAACCAGACCATACCATCAGAGGTAAAAAATATGTCATTTACAATAACGCGTTTGAAATATTCCTCGTCGTATACCGTCCAACTATTTCCATCAAATGACGCCATTCCCTCTGTAGTATGCGCCCAAACCACACCATCGGGACTAACTGCGATAACTCCAATGTCATTTGAAGCCAGACCCTCTACGTTGGTATATGTTTTCCAATTTCCGTTATAAAAACAAGATATTCCGCTAGGTGTGGAAAACCATATTTTGCCATCCTCTGAGGATGCCATATCATTCACAATATCGTTTGCCAATCCGGTGCTCATGTTGAAATGAAACCATTTTCCCTCAAAGTGGCGCGACACGCCGTAACCTTTGTAGGTAGAATGATCCCAAATAACCCAAATTCCTCCTTGAGAATCAGTCAGGATATCGCTGCCACTGTACCCGGGCATATCTTTTTTATAGTCGAAGAGCAAATACTCACCTGTTTCCAGATTTAATTGCACAACCCCAATATCACCAGTTAACCACAGGCTTTGGTCATTCCCCAGGGTCATGTCACGAATTCCATATATTGACCGAGGTTGAGTAATTACATTCCAAATAGGAGCAGGTGGTTCAAGAGTGGGTGTTATTGTGGATTTCTGAACAGGAAGGGTAACGGTTGGCGAATTTTCAGTTTTCCCATTAAGGGTTGAATTCCCTGGCTGAGTATGTTTTTCTGGAGTGTTACACCCAACCAGAAGCACTATACACAAACACATAAAGATTAACGACTGTAATATTTTGTTCTTGCTCATTTCTTCCCACCTCATTGGATTCATTAATCGTCCACATTTACATCAAGAATTGCTTATTTTGGTATTCTTCTCCACGCTTTTGTCGTAGTATTTTGCAATCAACAAGGTCAGCTTTTATGATTTCGGATTAGGTATGTTGGATATTGAGCATCCCTGTCGTCTTGAGAAATCTTTTTCTATTTTTATTATACAAAAATTATTTTAAAATTATTACTCCATGCTCAAAATATTGGCCTGAATTTACGACCAGAGCTAGAGCTGTGTACAAGCGTACCATAGCCCTCACCTACACCGGTGTTTCCACCTCTTGTGGTCTTGACCGCGCGTCGAAGCGAAAACCCCGGTGGTTTATCCGGGGCGGTTGTGACCGATAGACGGGGCGGATGTGACCGGTAAGTCTCCCATGTAATGCGATTTTGCGCGAAGCACCCTGATGGTTGTCAATTCAAATCATTTTGTATTTGAATTGTCGTAGACACAATGTCTATTTATTCATTGTACGGAATATAATAGTACTTTCATGGTCTGCCCGGAATCCACGCCGACATCTGTGAACATATCGGAAACCCCGTACGAATCCGTGAAGATCGATCCATCCGGGTTTTGGAATTGGACATGGACTTCGTATTGACCAAACTGGGAAAACCCGCCGCCCGGCAAAACATTCAGCACCGGCAGGCAGATGCGCGTCCCGCCGGCACAGATCTGTTCCAGCAGGCTGACCGTATCAGATGTATCCAATCCGATGGACTGCAAATTGTCGACTTCATATTTATCCGGCTGGTACAGGGCTGCCGCTGCTTCGTAATCTCCGCGGCTGAGCGCATCGAAGAAATCCTTCACCACTTCGCGGGATTGGATGATCTGTTGATCCATACGGCTCCAACGCCAGATATCTTTGCCGTTCGTGGCGAGCATAAATTCACCATCCGCGGAAAAAGACAGGTTGCCGTTATCTGAATAACTACTTAAAACCCCCTGCTGCTGCCAGGTGTTCACGTCCCATATGGTGATCTTGGTCATCACTTCAAGATCGGTGAAAATGCTGACAAACAACAACTGATTGGTTGGAGAAAATTCAATGGAAAGGATTTGCCCGGGTGGCCCATCCAAGATTTTAAACTGCTGCCCGGTGTTGGCATCCCAAACCCGGATGACAGGTTGGTCGATTCCCGGATTTGTGACGATCCAATTTCCATCCGGCGAGATATCCACCGAATTGCCGAATCCAGGTGGATCCGGAAGCTGGAATCGGCTGATCTCCGTCCAGGATGCAGTATCGAAAACCGTGATCTCACTGCCATCTTCCGAAGTATTCATTGCCAGGCGTGAACCATCAGCGCTATAATGCGGAACGTAACCATGCCCGGGAAGTTCCTTCAGTACCTCGCCGGATGCATAATCAATGATCTTCAGGCTGTCAGATGTAATTACGGATATTGATCTGCCATCCGGATTCACTTTCATTCTCAATTTGGTTTTTGCTTTATCGTTATTGATCAATGTCTTCTCGATCTTCTGACCGGCAATATTCCAGAGCACAACCCGCTGCGGGTAGGCGGCATAGATCAGTTGGCTGCCATCCGGGGAGAACTGCAACCCGGTGATGGTCGTTTCTTTTTCTGGAAGGATGCTGAGCGGTTCTGCTGTCATAGCGTCGATAATGACCAGGAAAGCATGGCTCCCATAAACATCATTCGGGCAGCTAAATCTAAACCCCTTGGTGCATCCGCCGATGGCGACAAGACCGCCATCCGGGCTGATCTCCAGCCCATCCACCACAAAATCATCCTGAAGGTTAGGGACTGCTTTTTTTACTGCTGCCAGGTATTGAGTGGTGATCGCAAAATCGAAAAAATTATCCTTTGAGATTCCAGGCAGGGTGGCAGTCGGTGAAGGTAAGGGAGTGGGTGATGGTGATGGAGTTTGTGTCGGGGCTAACGAGGACACAGGAAATGTCGAAATATTTTCAACGGCTGGATCGACAGGAGTGGCAGATGGATTAAGTTGGGGTGTCTGGCCTACTGCTGTAGGTGAAGCGCAGCCGGTGATGAATATCGAGATTAAGCCAATTAACAGGAGTGAATTTTTCATTGGTATCCAATTTGTAATCGTATGATTTTCTTAATATTATGACTAATAGATATCATACGACTGCACCAACTCATTAATGTGTGTTTGTATCAAGTTTGGCAGGCAAATACCTATTCCTATTCATGGGGGCAGGGAAATTTCTAGTTTTCGTAAAAAGTCTCCGGCATTATTTGTTTTTAAATCCCCATAGAATACGCGACTGCCAAAGGGGCGGATGCAATATTTGCCGGTTAGACCAATCCATTCTGAATAGCATAATATGTCAGCTCTGCATTCGTTTTCATATTCATCTTGATCAATAGTCTAGTTCTGTAAGTGCTTATCGTTTTCGCGCTGAGCATCAGTTCTGTGGATATTTCCTTAACTTCCTTCCCTGAAGCAAGCAGGCACAATACCTGATATTCTCGATCTGATAAGTGCTTATGAATCGGTTGATCATCTTCATGACGGGCATACATCACCAGCTCATCGGCGACTGATGCACTGATGTATTCTCCGCCATGCAGGATCTTCCGGAAAGCCTGGACCAATTCTTCAGGGGCACTCTCTTTGTTCAGATAACCTGCTGCACCGGCTCTTATCGTCCGAACCGCATATTGATCTTCAGGGAACATGCTCAGGATCAACACCGGCATTTGCGGATGGTCATATTTTATCTGCTTTAATGATTCCAATCCGTTCCCGCCGGGCATAGCCAGGTCCAATACTACGATATCCCAGCGCTCGTTTCGCACCAACTCAAGCAGTTCATGCGTATTTTGTGCTTCCCCAAATGTAGCCTGGGTGAATGCTTGAGCGAGAATTTGCTTTACACCATGACGGACAACTGCGTGATCATCAGCCAGTAGAATTTTTAACATCAATTTTCACCAATTTCCTTCGAATCATGATCCGGGGTGGAGTGGAATAATTACTTTGAGGAGGGTACCTTCTCCCGATATACCTTGAATGTCAAATGAACCTTCTAGCCGCTTGGCTCGTTCCCGCATTCCTAACAAACCCAACGATTGCGTGCCCGAAATTTCATTCTCCTTTATACCGCGTCCATCATCATAAATTTTGAGAGACGCAATCTCCGGGGTAATATCCAGTTTCACTTCGATATGCTGCGCGATGGCATGGCGCGCAACGTTGGTTAAAGCTTCCTGGAATATTCGAAACAGGGCCATGGATTGAGCCTGGGGAACGGGGAAATCATCTGAGGGTGTAATGATCACATCGCAAACAATGCCGGTACGTTTTTCGAAGTCCCTTGCCTGCCATTCGATGGAAGCTGCCAATCCAAGGTCATCCAACATCCCCGGGCGTAATTCTGTGGCGATGCGGCGAACAGTTTTAATCATCGTGTCCATTTGATCAGTAACCACTTTAGCCTTCTGTGCTAAAGAAGTATCCTTTTGTACCAGGCGATCAGTTAACCAAGCCAGGTCGAATTTCATAGCAGTCAGTGCTTGCCCTAATTGATCATGCAGTTCCCGTGCGATTTGGGTCCGTTCCTCCTCGCGCGCCAATTCCATATTGCCCGCAAGGGCCTGTAGTTGTTTTGAAGACTCTTTTAATTCTGCAACGGTTGCCAGACGCTGCTGGTATGCCAGGGCATTCTGAATAGCGATGGAAGCGACGGGGGAAATCGCCATGAGCATTTCCTGGTCACTTATCGTGAAACTGTCTCCATCCATTTTATTTCGAATGTTAAAATAACCTAACACCTCGCCCGCTGAATTGAGTATTGGCGTACAGATAATTGAATTCACAGCTGAATTAATGGCAAGGTCATGTTCGATAATTGGGTCATTGCGAGCATCACTGGTTCCGTACGGGATCTTATTCTGCAGCACCCATCCAGGGATTCCTGACCCAACTGGCCAAGTATGCTCAAATGGGATAATTTCACCAAGATTGAAATACTTGTGAACACTCATACCTTCAGATGTTCGGAGGCCGGAAAAGCCGCTCTCTCCATTGACAATACTGATGGCCTCCCGGGCGAGTTCATCCAGGATCGTATCCATATTCAGGGTAGCATTCAATTTGTTGCTGATACGGAAGAGCGTTAAGATGGTTGCTTCGGAATGTATTAACTGCGCGACTGTAGAACTTAACTCAAGCGTTCTTTCGTCCACTCGTTTCTCGAGTTCGGAATTCAATTGCTGGCTTTCATGGTACAACCTGGCTTTATCTAGATAGATGGCGATATGGCTGGCAAGGTTCTCAGCTAGCGCCAGCGCAGTCAGATCAAAGTGGCGCCCTGATTTCGCACTAACAAAAGTTACAGCGCCAAGGATTTGCGGATGAACGACTAGAGGTATCGTCATGTATGATTTAATTTCTGCCGCAGTAGCCCAGTTATCCGGGGTCACATCGGTAACCAGTTTAGGTCTACCACTACGCAGCACTGCGGGCAATCCTTCTGCATCATCATTTAGCAGATGATATTGCAGCCAGTCATAAGCAGTTTGCAAATTTGCTATTTCAGCAGGGCTTAGTGCCACTTGTTCAATCGAACCATCCGACTGCAGGAGGTGTACTGCACACCAATCTGCAATCTGAGGAACTGCAAGCTGGGCCAGAGTTTTAAGTGGCGCTTCATAATCCACAGCATCAGCCAGAAGAGCACTGGCCTCAGCCAATAATCGGTTGGCTTCTTGAAGTCGAAGATATTCGGTTCTTTCAGTGGTTACTCCAACGATATTGACCAGGGTCCTGCGTTCACTTTGGATCAGAGAAGCAGTGAAATGAGCCGTGAAGGATAAACCACTCCGGCGTTGAACGAGGAACTCCCCCAGCCAGCATTGTTCCCGCAGGAGCTGATCTAAATTCGAGTGAGTCGCCTCCATCAACTGCGGGCTTGACAGGATGTCTCCAATATTGCGGCCAAGCACCTCATTAACATTCCAACCATAAAGAGTTTCAGCATAATGGTTCCAAAAAACGATGGTGCCAGTTAAGTCAACAACCAGAATAGCCTGTTCAACTGAATTCAGCAGCTGCGCTTGTAGGCGGAGTTCGTCTTCAGCGGACAAAGATACCGGTTCAAATTTCAAAGGACAACCAACCTTTCCTGAAAAAATACTATGAATCTATTTTCATTATAGCCTCAGATTTTCTGAATCGCACTCATAAAACTCCATTATTGTCCTGGTGTAGGACAAATACTTACAAGAAAGATCAACATTGACTTACAGGTAAATAAGCCTCACGCCGATACCAGGAAACCGGATACATCGATATAGTAAATAGAGCAACAAGAATACTTTCAATCTTGTGCTTTGTAACATATATCAAAGGAGAAAAGAATGAATTTACTTATCTATCTTATCGTAGCGGCAGTAATTGGTTGGTTAGCAACAGAACTCATGCACGACCGATCCAACCTGTTGATCAATATTATCGTGGCAGTTTTAGGCGCCTTCCTGGCTGGATACTTCCTGAGCCCCATATTCAAAGTCGGAACGATCAATGATGCAATTACAGTTCCTACCATGCTGGTTACGCTTCTGGGTTCTATAATTTTGTTGGCAATAGTCCGTCTATTCAGGAGGAGTCGCAGGCATTAAACATTGGGAGAATTCTAATTAATTTCCAATACCTCGCCCATCACATAGTGTCTGGTATTGGAAATTTTCAACACCCTCCAACTATTCCTTGATAACTAAAATTCAAGGAAAAACCAATTAAATTACTCAAATTTAAGGATCAAATAAATGAGAATTACTAGAAATATCGGAATGCTTTTACTGGCCATCTGGCTGATCATATATGGATTGATAGCGGTATTAGGATTAAGTTTTGCAGGACTCGGGGTGATCATGGGGTTGCTTGCTATTGCAGCCGGGATATTCATCTTACTGGGCCGGTAATACCAAGAATAATGAATTTGAACGAAAACAATCGTCAGGATAGTGGATCTGACTACTGATAATTAACAAATAAAAAGGAGAAATTCCATGTTATGGACCATCATTGTTGTTTTAGTCGTCCTGTGGCTGCTAGGCTTTTTCGGCCGAAATATTAGTTCAAGCTTCCCCAAAACCGGCAATTGGGTTCATGTTCTCATCGTAATTGCCATCATTTTGGTCATATTGAATTTATTGGGAGTAATTTAATAAGCTCTAATTCAATCACCATATGATAGGGTGTCACGATAAAAGATAACATAACCGTAATTATGAACATTAATGGAGTAACTGATATGGATGCAACCAAAGATATCTTACAAGGCAAATGGCATGAACTCAAAGGCCAGGCGCGTCAACAGTGGGCCAAACTTACAGACGATGATCTTGCCCAACTGAGCGGAAAGACTGAAGAACTCGCAGGTGTTTTGCAACAGCGTTATGGGTATGGAAAAGCACAGGCAGAGATAGAGATTAACAAATGGTTAACTAATCACGATCCAAGGGCAAAAAAGTAATTAAGCAAACTACTAAACTGATCAAATTATTAATCAGGGATGCTGTTTACTCCCCCGAGAGGTTCAATTGATGAACCCAAACTCAACCAAAGGAAAGGCGCATGTAATGACTAACGAAAACAGAACAACAGAAGTAAGGTCAGTCCAGAGAGAACCGGAGCGTGAGAAACGAATTCGTACGTTTAAAGCGACACAAATGGTGTGGTTCCTTTTCGGATTACTCGAAGTATTGATCGGATTGCGTATTATGCTGAAGTTGTTAGCGGCTAATGCAGAGAGTATGATAACAACTATTATCTATGGCTTCACGGATTTATTCCTTTTTCCATTTAAGGGAATATTCCCGACCCCGGCAGCTGGCAACATGCAATTGGAACTATCTTCGTTCCTGGCAATGATCATCTACGCTTTGATAGCCTGGGCAATTGAAAGAACGATCTGGGTGATTTTCTACCGTCCGCGTGGTCCTATTGAAAGAGTCACACAAACCTCGAGCAGCGAAGACCGCACAAATATCCAATAGATATATATTTGTAAAAGGTAGGTCGAATATGGATATTCGTGAGCAGAGAAAAACTGCTGCCAACTTAATAATTAGGTGGCATCTTTGGTGGGCTGACCCTGAATATAATACGAGGCATAGCACGCCGTACTATCAAGGAGTACCGCAATTCATCCGGTAAGAAATTGTGCTCAATGCACGTTAATGAAGCATATATAAAAGAACTCGTGTCTTTCTTTGCATGAGTTCTTTCGTACGCGTCGGTCTTATCATCCTGAAGTTTAGCGTTTTAAATCCCCAATCGCCACCTGTAATTAATGACAGCTTGACCAAATATTAGCACAAGGTATCCTATTAGTAGAAGAAAAAATATTATCCGCCGATGAAAACCATCAAAATGCATTAAATCATTTCATTTTATAATTCTCACCTGGCAGCACAAAATTCTCCTCATCGGCAGTGATGAGGAGAATGGGTTATGCCGTAGGAGCCATATTGAATTTCTCTGAGCTCTTTTGGATTTAGATTAAAAATGAATGGAATACGGTTCTCCTACCAGGGGGTGGCCACGCATATACAGAGGTCAGGGTACCACTGGTAATAGTTTCCCGTGCAGTAAGGAGGCGGCTGGCAAGGTTCTTCCGTCGTTCCAGGTTCTGGCGTGGGCTCATCGCGCGGACAGAGCTGCGGTTCTAATCCGCTGGCTATGAAGCCATAAGCCTCGCGGCAGGAATTATCCACATTGAATAACATTTTCAATGGGAAGTCCATGTTGCCCCGAATTGGTGAGCCGGCTTCAGCCCGGGTAAAACGATCAACGTAATCCAGCATGCCCACATCTTTGAATCCGGCATCTGCCATCACACCCATCATGAACTTGCCGCCGGAGAGCGATTGCTTGAATGCGAATTGGACAGTAGCCCTTCTTCCGGCATTGATCCGCACCCAGGCAAGGTCGGGGTCGTCGCCAATGCCGCTGTCAAAGATCACCTTTTCATAGCCGTCTCCAGGTAAAGGTGCATCCGATTTGGCGGCGGATAGGCCGCCGGTATTATGGTTCTCATCTTTATAGACCTGCACGTTGGTGGTGCTCCACGCAGGAGAGTATGGCGGTTTGGCGATGATGGCGTAATCCCCGAATCCATCGCGGTTCAGGTCCAATACCAGGCCGTAGTTAATGCCAACCGGGTTATTCGGGTCAAACCCGACCAACTCGATCGAGACGTAATACCAGTCCTTGTCCTGCAAAAGATTGTAGGTGACAATATCCAGATCAGGGTTATACACCATCTTCTGGTCGAATGGCCTCTCCAGTCGGTTGATATCGTAAGAATCGCCGTATGGCGCCCGTCCTTCCGGTCCAGTATCTTTGCTGGTGACATCATAGATGATGGCGCCATTCTTGGATGAGGATGCGGGTGTGAGGATGTGGCTGATGGTAGCTGTCGGGGCGACCGGCGGCTCTGCGGTGGGGGGATTCGGGGTATCGGTTGGTGGTAAAATATCGGCAGGTTGAGCCGTGGCCACCACGATCACAGTTATCACGATCGGTGGCGCAGGTGTTGCTGGTTCAATAGTCGCCTCAGGGATCTGATTTTGACCGGGAATGCTGCAGGCAAGGATGAGGGCGATCATGGCAAGAATTATGGGAATCATACGGTAACCCTTTTTAGTGTCCATTCTCTCTCCTATATTGTTAAACTATGTGATTTAATCATTATATAGAGTATTTATAATAATAAAACCCTCAATATCTTTGATCTGATGTTGGGTATCCGGAATTTTATTGATATTGGAGAGATTAATGACAAAGTTAAACAGCAAAGACATCACCCTGGCTCAGCTTGCCAAAGTGATCGATCATTCACTTTTGAAACCCGAAATGACCCGGGCTGAAGTAATCACTGGCTGCGAGCTTGCTAAAAAATATAAGGTGGCTTCGGTCTGCGTTAAACCCTGCGATGTCAAACTGGCATGTTCCATCCTTGATGGTTCGGATGTCGCTGTTGGCACCGTGGTTGGTTTTCCGCATGGCAGTTCTTCCACCAGTGTGAAAACCTTTGAAGCCAGGCAGGCGATCCAGGAAGGCGCCACTGAATTGGATATGGTACTCAATATCGGAGCCTTTCGATCCATGGATTATGATTATGTTCGGGAAGACATCCGGGCGGTTGTGGAAACAGCAAAAGGACGCGCGCTGGTCAAGGTCATCCTCGAAAATGCTTTTCTAACCGATGGCGAAAAGGTAAAAGCCTGCCATCTGGTGGAAGAAGCTGGCGCAGATTACGTAAAGACCTCCACCGGTTATGCATCAACCGGTGCCACACTGGAAGATGTGCGCCTGATGCGATCCAGTGTCAGTGGTAAGGTGCAGGTGAAATGTGCCGGTGGTGTGCGCACGCTGGATGCACTTCTGGCGATGATCGATGCGGGGGTGACCCGATCCGGCGCGACAACAACTGCAGTCATGCTTGAAGAATTCAAGCAGCGCCATCCTGATAGATAAACTATCTATCCCAAATCCAATTGCCATCAGGTAAAATAGATGTGGGAAATAATAAATGTATAGGAAGCAGCGGCTTTCCTATTACTTAATCACAAAATGATTGGCAGAGTGGATGAAGAAATATATTGGAATTGACTTGGGCGGTACGAATTTGCGGGCAGGGATCGTTGACCTTGAAACCGGTAATGTTGTTGCCAACAAATCCATCCCGACCCTGGCCAGAGATGGGCATGATTCAGTTCTTGCCCGCATGGCACAGTTGGTGGATGAGATCATTACTGGGAATGGCTTTACCAAAGGGCAAATCGGCGGGATCGGGGTTGGTGTTCCCGGCGTACTTGACCTGGAAAAAGGAACGACCCTCTTTTTACCGAATCTGCCCGGAACCTGGCCAAATGTGCCATTATGCGACATCTTGAGCAGTCAAACCGGTTTGCCGGTGGATATTCTCAACGACGCGCGCGCAATCACCTATGGCGAGTGGAAGTTTGGCGCCGGCCAGGGTGTGGATAACATGGCCTGTTACACCATCGGCACAGGCGTTGGCGGTGGGCTGGTCATCAACGGTCAACTGCATCTCGGAATCGGCGGAACGGCTGGTGAATTGGGACATACCACCATCGACTACAATGGTCCACGCTGCGGATGCGGCAGCTTCGGTTGCCTGGAGGCATTTGCTTCCGCCCCAGCCATATCAGCGATGGGATTAAAAGCAGTTGTCCAGGGAACCACTACAGAAATTGGCGCTATGGTTGATTACGACCTGAACAAGGTCACCCCTGAGGTCATCGCCAGAGCCGCCAGAAATGGGGATAAAGTAGCCTTAGATATCTTTAACCGGGTTGGACTATATTTCGGCATCGCCATATCCACCTTACTGATCTCCGTTAGTCCGCGAAAAGTGGTCATCGGCGGCGGCGTCGCCCCGGCATCCGATCTATTTTTTGGTTCAATCCGTAAGACACTGGAAGAGCGTGTACGGGTGATGCCGGTCGACCAGGTGGATTTGGTTACGGCAACCTTGGGCAACAATGCCGGGATCCTGGGCGTTGCGCAATGGGTGAGCCAGACCAGATAACCAGTCAGCACATTTATTGGATTCAAAGTTCTGTCATATAATTATCACTACTTCAAGTAATCCGGCAGCCAAACAGTCAAGGATATTGAATGGATCATCGTCAGAGAGTTATGATGGCAGTCAACTTACGGGAACCAGACCGCATACCTGTCGCGCTTTGGGGCAGCAATTACAGCGTCTCTGATTCCGTCTATTTTGATCTTCTCAAAGAATTATCCATAGGTAAGCCAATATTACCAGCCCGCAGTTTTAAGGGGGTGGATTTCAATTATATGGATGACCGCATCCTGGATGCCCTGGATGTGGATACCCGTTATGTGGATACCGGCTTCACCGACCTCGGTGGTGCAACACGCAGCGGTGGGAAAGATTGCTGGGGTGTGAAATATGAGGAACGGGATGGAAAGCTTTTCCCATCTGATCCGCCTTTGATAAATGCCAGAACCGCAGACCTGGAGGGATATCCTTTTCCCGTGTCCTGGAAGTATATGCGCATCGATGAATTCAAAACAAGGGCGAAATTCCTGCATGAGGAAACTGATTATGCTGTTGTTGGGCGCGCAATTGATACATTAGGCGTATTCCAACGTTGCTGTGCACTCCGCTCACAAGAGAAATTCCTGTCCGACCTGATCACAGACGAAGAATTTGCTTACACGCTGATCCAAAAAGTGACTAACGTGATGAGTCGTTCTCTGGAGATCCTGCTAACCGAGGCTGGCGATTACCTGGATGTGATTGAACTACCCGGGGATGATTATGCGACAGACCGTCCCCTGGTTTCTCCGCGGATGTTTGACCGGCACTTTGCACCCTCCTGGCAAATCCTGGTGGATATGATCCGTAATGCAGCTCCGCGCAGCCGCATACTCTTTCATTCCGGCGGGAATATCGAATTGTTCATTAGCCGCTTATGTGCCATGGGAATTGATATCATCCATGGGTGTGACGAACATTCGGGTATGGACCTGGCTGCTCTGAAAGAGAAATATGGCAGCCGGATCTGTTTTTGGGGAGCGATCAGCCCGGAAACCTTATTGACGGGCACAGAGGAACAGATCGATAAAAGTGTTGCGGATATGATCCAACGTCTTGGGCAGGAGGGTGGATATGTTCTCTCACCTTCCGGGCATTTACGCTCCAATGTACCAGCGAAAAATATCGCCGCGCTTTTTAAATCGGCCAGAACCCACGGTTCTTATCCATTAAAATAGATGCCTTTGCCCAAGCGATAATAATGAGATATTGATCAGTCGATCAATCCAACCTGCGCAGGTAGGGCATGCGAATGGCGGTAAAGACAGCCAGGATAAATAGAATCAATCCGCTGATAAAGACAGTAGTTTGTTCTCCATAAATTTCTGCAAGAACTCCCGCCAGCAAAGACCCGATAGGTGATAGCCCAAAAAAGGTGAGTGTAAAGATGGCCATCACCCGTCCGCGCAACTCATCCGTTACCTCGGTCTGGATCATGGCGTTCGTCAGGTTGACTGACAGGATAAAGGTTAGACCGATAAACATGGCCACGGTAAGCGAAATTGGTACGCGAGTGATGAATGAAAAGGCCATCCAGAGCAATGGAAGCGCCAGGCTGCCAACAGCCCAGACACGCCCACGGATATTGCGCGTACCTATGTAAGCAATGATGAGGGTGCCGATCAAGGCGCCGGCGCCGCGGGCGGATTGCAGCCAGCCGTTCATCCGAACACCACCGTGTAGCACTTCCACAGCCCAGGCCGGTATCAATGCGACAACTCCGAATCCGAATAAGCTCATAAAGCCAAGATTCAAGATAAGCGACCTGATGACCCGGTTGTGAGCGACATAAGATATGCCCTGTTTCAGCTCCTGCATGGCGCTGGAGTTCTGGTTCCTAACGACATGCAGGTCGATGTTCATCAACAACAACGCGCCAATCACTGCAATAAACGAAATGCCATTGATCGTGAAGCACCAGGCCGGGCCGATGGCAGCATAGGTGAGACCGGCGATCGCCGGGCCGACAACAGTGCCAAGGTTGAAGATGGACGAATTTAATGCAATGGCATTGGTCATGTTTTCACGTGAGACCAGCTCCCGAACAAATGATTGCCGGGTGGGAGCATCAAATGAATTGGTGATACCGAGTAAGAAAGCCAGGATGAGAATATGCCAGGGTTGAACTATGTTCGTAAAGACAAGAAATGAAAGAATGAATGCCAGCACCATCATAACCGATTGGGTGATGACCAATAACGTCCGACGCGGTATGCGATCCGCAACGACACCTCCATATAGCGTAAAAAACCATGCGGGTATGCCGGATGCGATGGCGATATATCCAAGGTATGCTGATGATTGTGTGAGCGTATAGATGAGATAACCCTGGGCGGTGATCTGCATCCAGGTTCCGATCAGTGAAATGAGCTGTCCAATGAACCACAAGCGGTAGTTACGATGCTGAAAGGATGCAAAAATCTGCTTTGTAGACGAACTATTGACTAATGCTGCCACTACACCTCATTTGAAAAAACTGATGTAAAGTAATTATAATTCTTAAAGGTCACCCACACGAAAGGGAATATGGATTGGAACGAACGTTATTCTAAAGAGTCCACAAACTGGGCAGGACCACCGCGTGCGCTATTACGAAATAACCCGCACTTGCTCCAAGGTGGGCTGGCATTTGTCGCGGCGATGGGTATGGGAAATGACTTTCCTCTCCTCATCGAAACAGGTTATCAAGTGTATGGCGTGGATCGCTCAGAAGTTGCTGTAAAGCATGTCCATCGGGAATATCCAAATACCTGCGTTATTTTGGCGGACCTGGGAACTTACAGACTGCCGGTAGAAAAATTTGACCTGATCTGCAATTTTTATTATCTTGATCGGAATCTTTGGGCGCAGTATGAGCGCTCTTTGGTTGAGGGAGGCGTCCTCCTCATCGAAACACTCACGTTAGAAATGCTATCTCTCAAACCGGATATCAATATGGAAAAGTTATTGAGACCGGGGGAACTTCACGACCTATTTCCTTCTTTAGAATTGGTCGAGTATAGCGAGGGTTGGATCGATTCTGATCACGGTGGAAGAAAAGCTGTAGCAAGTCTGATCGCCAGAAAAAAGAAAGATCAGCCAGAAGGTTTAAATAGATATGTCTTTAAAGAATAAGAGGCCAGAGCTAAAAGAAACCCGCTGAGCGCGACAATCAGAACCACTACCACTGCTAGCAATCCGACGAAGTAAGCATCCAGGCGAGGCAGTGTCCAGGTTGGGATAAAACCATTTTCCAAAAAATTCCAGCCAATTGGAATAAGCAGCAGGTAAATCGTTGTAAATGAATAACCAGTTGCAAAGCCGGCTGCGTCCAATCTTCCAGTTACATTTGGCTTCAAAATAAGCAACAGGGCAAAATAGCCAAGAATTACTGCTATCACAGTTGTGATCGCGGTGTAGCTGATGAATGCTGTTGGTGAATCAATGACACTGAATGAAAACAGCTTTTTATCCAGCAAGGCGAAGCGGGTATAGAAAATAGTAATGGTGAAAATTGCGCCAATTAGCCAAAATTTGATAAATTTATTTTTCTTAATGAGTGCGATCATTGGAGGAATAATCAGAACAGCCAGAATAAAAGGCAACCGCGATGCACGTTCGGTTGCGAGTTTAGCAGATCTGATATCTTCAGGCGATTGACCTGCGAGTTGTGGTTCATCCACCTGCGAACTATAGATCCTGCTGATATTTGAATGAACGTTTTCTTCTAAACTCGTGTATGCGTTCAAATAATCTTGCGGCAGGTCAAGCATATTTTGGAGCACATGCCCGGTGCTTATTGCTGGAAAATTCGCACCGAGGATCGCGGAGACGGTTGGGGCAATATCCACCATCTGGATATCCGGATAGGTTCCCGGTTTTATGCCCTTGCCGACCATGATAAATGGCTCAGTTAAACAGACATCTTCATGGCCGCCGTGGCCGCCAGCTTCGATCTGACCGTGGTCACTATGAATAATGAGCGTGTCTTTACCAAAATCCAAGCTTGAAGCAATTTTCTCAAGCAGTGCGTCTGAACGACTGGCAGCGTCCCGCCAACCCTGACCGGTTGCTCCGCCTTCATAGTGTCCGGCGTAATCGACCTGATCGATATGGATGAGGATGTATTGGTGTCCCGGCTTCTCCAACCAGCTTAAGGCAGCATTCACAACATCTTCATCAGCAGCATTGTCTTCGCCCGCAGTATAAAACTGCAGATCCACATCCTGTTGAGGAACCAATTTTTCAAACCAGTTATATGCAGATATACCGGTTGTGATATTGTTGCGGTGAGCAGCCGAAAAAATATTATCCTGTGTCCAAACGGGGATGTCGTTATATTCCAAATTGAAAGCCGGGCCATCATGCATGTATGGCCATGCGCCGATAAAAATGGTCGAGTAGCCCGGGGCGGAATAGGATGGTGTTTGGCTGTGCATTTTAGCAGACGCGCCAATTGTCCGGAGTTTGTTGAGGTAAGGCATTACTTCAGGATCGAGGGATGTGTCATATCTGAGCGCATCGATCAATACATGGACAACTTTTTCAGATATTGGTTTGCCAACAGGATCTCCCGGTACAGGTGGTTGCCCGGAGATGGGGCTGCGGAAGTCATAGATACCATCGATCATTTGATTTGCCACCAAATATGCGCAAATAGCAATTCCAAGCAGTAAAGTTAAGGATATTATTGAGGTGATATTTTTTTTCATGCTGTTCTCTGTGATGCGACTATTAATATCAAAGAAAATATACATTGCCAGTCAAGGTGGCAACTTAACAATTATATGCCCGATTATTAATAGAAAAGCATGCGGACAAGTAATCCACATGCTTGAGGAAACGCAAGATTAATTTACGGGTAGGTTTGATTATAGAACCAGTTGTAACCGTAGATATCTGTCTTTGGATTTACAATCCTGACAGAGATTTGACCTAAACCGGCCAGATCTGACGGGATATCATAAGTTGCTGTGACAGTTCCAGTTTTTCCGGTATCCATTGAAGCAACTTTAGTACCACCGTCAGCCATCGCTCCCAGATTTCCGAGGAATACATCAAATTTCTGGTCTTTGGGTAGGTTCATGGCCTTGATGGTTACTTTTATATCCTTTTCCACGGCATTAATTTCCACACTCGGATAACCTTCATAAGTTTCAACAACATCCGTCGTGGTTTTGTCATCGGTGCCAGAGGCAGGGGTTTCACCGGGTTTGGGAGTAGTTTCTGGGGCGGTGGTTGTTTCAACTTTGATGGGGTAGGTGGCATTAAAGAACCAATTTACACCATAGTAACCGGATGCAGGATCTTCAATTCTGATGGAGATCAAATAGACACCTGCGAGTTCTTCTGGAATACTATAAGTGGCTGTAAATGAACCTTTTTCACTGGTAGTCTGTGATTTGATCTCATATCCACCGATGCCAAAAGTTCCTGCGACATTCATTGTTACTTCAACACTGGTTTTGGATGGAAAATTCAAGGCATCCACACTCACAGATTTGTCCGCTTCAACCTGTGTGATTGTGAAGGATGGAAAGCCCTCATAATCGGGAATGTCTGATTTTACATCACTTACAGCCGTTGGTGCTGGGGCAGGGCTCATGTTCTCGAACCAGTTATAAGCATAATAACCTTTGGTCGGATTGTACAATCGTATTGCCAGACGAGCAGAATTTTTTAATTCTTCTGGAATATCATAGGTAACTGTAAATGTCTCGCCATTCTTAGAATTTGTGGTGGTTACTTTGGTTCCATCGATACCATAAGAACCATAAGGTCCAATGGTCACGTCAAAATCGAGATCGGCCGGAAAGTTGTGCGTTTCCACGGTAACCACTGCACCAGGAACGACGCTGACGATGGAGATGCTGGGGATAGTTCCGCTATCCGTAGCCAGCGCGGCGCTGATCGGTAAAATGAGTAAAGCTAATACTGCGAGGGGGATGATCACCATCATTTTTTTTGACATCATTTTCGCTCCCGGTACGTGGGTACCAAAATAAAATAACTTCTAATAATTCATACCACACTCATAAAAAGTTGGTACGAGATGTTCATATGAACTTATATTTTAATCAATTTCACTATAGGTTATAATTTGTTCCATGATTCTGACCAAATATCGTTTCTCCAACACCTTGATCGTATTGCTATTTATGGTCATCGTAACTGCAGGTTGTAAACCACAACTGCAAACAACCACAGAACCATTAGTTACAATAGACGTGCCAACTTCTATTCCACTGGAGCCATCGCCAACAACAGAAGTGATGGCTATCAGGGTAAATGGGGAGGGGATCAGCCAGGTTGAATTTGACCAGGAAATCCAGCGTTATCAGGATGGATTGAAAAAAGCTGGCATCACTTTACCGGAGGCAACCGAACAAACAGATCAGGTAAGATTGGAGCTAACGAATCAGTTGCTGCTGAAACAAGGCGCGATTGATAAGGGGTATGCAGTCACTCAGGAAGCATTTCAAGCCAGGCTGGACAAGTTGGTATCAAATCTGGGTGGTATGGATGGATTAACTGCCTGGCAACAGGCGAATTTTTACACAGAAGAGACATTTCGTATTGCTTATGAACGTTCAGTATACGCAACCTGGATGCGTGATGAAATTATTGCAAATGTTCCCACCTCAGCAGACCAGGTGCATATCAGGCAGATCAGGGTTCAGTCTGAGGGTACCGCGCGTAGTGTAATTGCGGAAATAGAGGCTGGCTCGGATTTTGCAACATTAGCTCTACAGTATGACCCAATTACCAATGGCGATCTGGGTTGGTTTCCCCGTGGGTACCTGACTCAGCCAGCTGTTGATGATGCTGCATTCAGCCTGGAAACAGGTGATATCAGCCAGGTTATTCAAACCGATATCGGTTTTCACATCATCCAGGTCATCGAAAAAGATAACAACCATGAACTGACACCGGGTGCTTTATTATTTATGCAGAAACAGGCAATAAACAACTGGCTGGAAGAAAAACGAAACGCTTCTGAGATCGTTGTTAAACAATAACATCGCCCGTAAGCTTTCAGAGGATTTGAATGACATTTCTAGATGAACAGGAATTAGAAGAAAACAAAATTGATAATCCGGATCGCCTTTGGGATATTATTACCTACATATTAGGTGGCGGTACGGTTTTGATGGCTATTCTATTTACCTGGATTTTTTTCAATCCACAGGCTGGGATCAATCCTTATCCGCCTGTTATCATTCCTCCGCCGGTACAAATCCCGACAAAGACAGAGACGCCGCTACCATCCTTCACGCCAAAACCATCAAAGACGCCGCTACCTACAGCTACGATGGAACCAACCGAAATGCAGACACCCACCCCGGAGACAATAAATACGCCTTTTGTGATCATTTTACCCACCATATCAGTTGAGCCGACCTTGCCCGGGCAAAATAGTACCGAAAGCGCTTACCGCTATGTTGCTCAACCAGGCAGCCCGGCATCTGTTTCCTCCAGCATTATGCAACCGGAGGTAGGTTGTAACTGGTTGGGCGTTGGCGGCCAGGCTGTGGACCTCCAGGGAGCACCAATTGTTGGTTTGCGAGTTCAATTGTACGGGTCCCTGCAAGGCGAGATCAAGCAGGCTACCAGTATCACAGGCACAGTCAATCGGTATGGTCCGTCTGGATATGAAATTGTATTATCCGATTTTCCGACGGAATCCAAAAGAACCCTCTGGCTGCAATTGCTGGATCAGGCTGGTGGTGTATTATCCGACAAAATCTATTTTCCCACTTTCGCTAGCTGCGATAAGAACCTGACAATTATCAATTTTAAGCAAGTGAAATAGTCCCTCGTTACTTTTTCTCAGCTGCGAGGCGAGATAGGTATTATGCCGTCCATTGCCAAAAGTCCGGTTAGTGCCCCTGCGTCTGGATCCATCACACGGCTGTTTGCAAAGTAGCTGAAGTCAAATTCTGTGGCGTCTCCGATGGACTTTCCCGGGATTGGCATTAACCGTGCTGTGAGCGGTTTTTTCAAACGTAAGGATAGAGCGCCAATATCCAATAGAATTGCATAAAGTTGTTCGACAGATGTGTTCCCTGGTAGGGGAATCGTATCCAAACCTGTGCCGCAGACGGTGGCATAAAGCAGCAAGTCCTGGATGCCAAGCGTTCCTTCTGCAGCGCGCTTTGCCAGGAAACTATCTTCCAGAACTGGCGTCATCAAACCGTTAAAACCAATTCTTGGAATTTTCACCTGCTGCATAACACTCATTAAAATGGAGGCAGCAGTAACTGAGCCTGCCTTTCCGAGTGATGATAATCCAAGACTTTCCAAGGCATTTCCGATTGAGATCCCATCACCCGGAAAAGGCGCTAACGTAAAGTCTATTCCAAGAAATTCCATACCTTTTTCAGCAAATGGGCAGCATATCTCAATCAGGTTCTTCGCCTCTTCGTTAATTTTTGCAATGAGCAATTTTTGTGCTTCTTGTATACTTTTTGCGCTGGAAAAGATCTCGACCGCTAGGTCAGCGCCTTCAATAGCGAGTCCGAACCCTTCGCCCCTTGAGCTGGCGTAAGCTGATGGAAAAAACGGACTGCCGGCAGGCACATTGCCAAGGGCGGCAAAACGTAAGTTAGTAAAACCATCCAATGATGCTGCGGCGGATTCGTGAATGATCTGTGCACTAGCTTTTACCGCTCGTGTATCCAGTCCTTTTCTGGAAGTCGTCAGCATCCCGCTGGCGAACAAATTGGTGGATGACAGAATTTCCGGGATAAGCTCAAAAGCAGGGAGGTTGTCTGTTAATGCAGGGCCGATGGAAACAAAATCAAAACCCGCCATTGTTGTTTGTTCATTCAATTGATGTAATTGTTGCAATGATTGTGCGGGGTGATTAATGTCCAACCATGTAGAAAATGGTGTGAAGGCAATGCGGCAGGTTTGCACTTCCATTTCAGCAGTTGCCAGGGCTTCCCTGGTCTGCCTGGCCATAAGTGCTGCCCTGGCTATCTTTGTTTCCAGTTGGTTGGATGGATTGATAAAATATGTAATGGAACGAATTTTCATTATGATTTCCTTTGGCGGACAACCTCGAAGAGGAGAACCGCTGCTGCAATGGAAGCGTTCAGGCTTTCGAAACCGCCAGGCATGGGGATGTGAACTTTATCATTAGCAAGCTCTTGTGCTTCAGATGATGCGCCATTTGCTTCGTTGCTGATAATTATGGTGGTTGGCGGGCGAAAATCGCATTCCCATAACGAATTGCCACATTGAACATCCGAAAGGTATATATTCGGTTTTGTTGATTGAGTTGTTAATTCAGATGCAATTTCAAGCCAATTTTTTGTTATCACCGGGATGTGAAAGTGGGCGCCCATAGCTGCACGCAGAACTTTGGGTGAAAGATAATCTGCACAATCCGGGGTGAGAAAAACAACCTGAACGCCAGCAGCGGATGCGGTTCGTAAAATTGTTCCCAAATTCCCGGGATCGCGGATGGAGTCCAAAACCAATGAAGAATCGAAATTTGAAGGGACAAACGGTTTATGATTGGAGACAATAGCCATAATTCCCTGGGATGTTTCTGTAGCGCTGATCCTATTCATCAGATCAGTGTCCAATTCTTCTATCATGACGCCAACTGAATTAAGCTTTTCAATCAGCTCCAATCCACGCGGGTTTAATTGACTGCTGTGAAACAAAGTGTCAAAGGTGGAGCCAAACTGGGCTGCTTCTTCAACAAGACGAATTCCTTCCAGAACAAATGCGTTTTGTTCCGTTCGAGAACGCGAATGGGCTAGAAGGTCGCGAATCCTCTGAATTTTTGGGTTATGAATGGAGGTGATCATACAATTAATCCTGCTTGAATTTTAGCACATTGCCACCCCCTTTACCGGGACTTACTTGTTGGTTAGGTGCATTAAAAAAATAACCGGGATATTATCCCGGTCTGGTTTGAGAGAGTTGTGTTACGCAGCTTTAGCTTTGGCAACAACTGCTGAAAAGGCCTTTGGATCGCGAACAGCCAGGTCGGCTAGTATCTTGCGATTTAGTTCGATCTGAGCTTTTTTCATACCGGCTATCAATCTACTGTAGCTTAAGCCATTGAGACGGGCAGCAGCATTGATACGGGTGATCCACAGTTTTCGCAAGTCGCGCTTGCGGACTCTGCGGTCGCGGGTCGCATAAAACAGGCTTTTTAACATTGCCTCGTTCGCCCTTCGGAAAAGGCGATGACGAGAACCAAAGTAGCCCTTGGTCATTTTTAGAACTTTGATATGTCGCAGGTGACCTTGTGGTCCACCTTTCACACGTGCCATAAATTACTCCTTTGCATACCCCTGGGCGCCGGTGATTACTCTACCAGTTGCACGCACCCAACAGCAGCACTAATGATATTCCACGAATCAGGAATTCGGGAATTTGACGACCACCATACTAGCTTTATTTCATGTATGGCGCCAGACGCCGCACAGTCTTGATGATATTGTCGCCCTGAACGGGGACCATTTCAGCAAGCAAAGCTTTGGTGCGGTCTGAAGTGCGTCTGCGAAGGTGGCTTTTACCGCCTTTGGTTCGCAGAAGCGTACCGGACCCACTCAGGCGAAATCTCTTAGATGTCGCTTTATGGGTTTTCATTTTGATCTTTCCTGCTTTTAGCTTTCGGGGCACAGCATACTCCTCTCAATGAATTTGCAACAGAGTTTTTCTGTTGCAGGCCTTAACATTCTAATCACAGAATGATTATTCCCGTACTGGTTCAGGTGTTTCTTGTGATTCTGGCGTTGGTTCTGCGACAGCTTTCTTTTTAGAAACCTTGCCTGGAGCTAACACCATATTCATGACCCGACCTTCCATTGAAGGCGGTATTTCAACAATAGCAATGTCGGATAAAGCTTCAGCGATCTCGCGTAAATCTTCCAGCGCAATTTCAGGGTAGGTTATCTCACGACCCCGGAAGCGAATGGTGACTTTTACCTTCATGCCTGCCAACAGCCATTTTCGGGCATCACGGGTTTTGAATCCGCGATGATGTTCATTCGTTTTTGGACGCAGGCGAATCTCTTTGATTTCGATCTTTGTTTGGGCTTTACGGGCTTCCTTTTCCTTTTTTTCTCGTTCGTAAAGGAATTTACCGAAATCCATGATCCTGCACACTGGAGGATCTGAGTTTGGCGCCACTTCCACAAGATCTAGTTCCGCTTCACGCGCCATGCGCATGGCTGCGGATGTGTCGATTACACCGACGTTTTCACCTTTTGCCCCAATCAAACGGACTTGAGATGCTCGAATGGTATCATTAACCCTGAATGTAGTTGTACTGATAGCTCTCTCCTATATGATTATAGATAGTAAACCGGTCTGAAACCGGCAACAATTGTGCATGATGATAACACAAATCCATCAGAATCGTCAAATTAATCGCCTGTTCAACACAGTGTTTTGAATAAATCAGCCAGAATTGTGATAATGGCAGGATAACCACCTCACAATCCGGGGGATTGTAAACTTAATCTCCCGATTCGATATCCTGCTTCACAATCGACAGGAAATCTGAAAGACTCATTGCTCCAGGGTTTTCGCCTTTGCGCAAACGTAAAGCCACCTGGTTATTCTCCATTTCCTGATCGCCAACCACGAGCATATACGGGGTTTTTTGTTTCTGTGCGTCCCGGATCTTGGAGTTCATACGCTCACTGCGTTCATCCACTTCGACCCGCAATCCGTTTGTTCGCAGTTTCGCGGCAAGGTCTTTGCAGTAATCCATGTGACGGTCGGCGATGGGGATGAGGACTGCCTGAACCGGGCTCAGCCAGACAGGGAAAGCTCCGGCATAATGTTCGATGATGACGCCCAGGAAGCGTTCGGTAGTTCCTGTGACTGCGCGATGTAAAACAACAGGAATATGTTCCTGGCCATCTTCTGCGATATAGGTACATTCCAACCTGGCAGGCTGAATGAAATCCACCTGGATGGTGGATAACTGCCATTCACGACCAAGCACATCCTTTGCCATAAAATCGGCTTTGGGACCATAGAATGCAGCTTCACCTTTGGCTTCATAGAAATCAACCTTGTTCGCTACCAGAGCAACACGCAACGCGGCTTCTGCCAAATCCCACTTCTCAGGATCTTGAACGTATTTTCCTCCTTCACCGCGTAGTGAGAGCCGGACACGGTAATCGGTGAATTTGTAGCGCTCCAGCACTTCTTTGATGACCTGCAGGTCCAACGAGAATTCGCTTTCGATCTGTTCAGGAGTACAGAATGTGTGGCAATCATCCTGAGTCAAGGCACGGACTCGGGTTAGGCCACTCAGTTCACCGGTTTTTTCATAGCGGTACAGGGTGGCGAATTCCGCAAAACGCATGGGCAGTTCACGGTAGGAATGGCGTCCCATTTCGTTGTAAAGTGTCATGTGGCTGGGACAGTTCATTGGTTTCAGGCGGAATGAAACGTTTTCATCCACCATCGGCGGGAACATAACATCCTTATAGTTATCATAATGGCCAGATTTTTTATAGAGATCTTCCTTTACCAGGTTGCCAGTCCAGACATGTTGGAAGCCATATTTGGTCTGAACATCACGGACATAGGTTTCCATCAGGTGGCGCAGCATCTCTCCTTTGGGTGTGAAGAGTGGCAAACCAGGGCCGATATCTTCTGAAAAATAAAATAAGCCAAGTTCCTTACCCAATTTACGATGGTCACGTTTTTTGGCTTCTTCCAATTTCCAAAGGTATTCTTCCAGTTGGGCGGCATTTTCCCAGGCGGTGCCATAGATGCGCTGCAGCATGGGTTTTTTTTCATCACCACGCCAGTAGGCGCCGGCAACGCTCATCAGCTTGACTGCGGATGGATTGATTTGCCCGGTATTTTCGACATGGGGACCGCGGCAAAGGTCGGTGAACGAATCATGCGTATAGGTAGAAATCACAGGTTTTTCATCAATAGGATTACCGTATTCATCCAGTCCGCCCTGGTCCAGTCCTTCAATCAATTCCACTTTATATGGTTGATCGTTGAAGAATTTGCGTGCCTCGTCTGCGCTGAGTTCCTTGCGAACGAATGGGTGATGAGCAGCAATGATCTGGCGCATGCGTTTTTCGATCACGGCCAGGTCTTCCGGGGTTAGGGCGCGAGGCAGGTCAAAGTCGTAGTAGAACCCGTCTTCGATCGGTGGACCGATGGTCACTTTTCCATCCGGGAACATCTCTGTCACTGCCTGGGCCATGATGTGTGCAGCCGAGTGGCGGATGCGGTAAAGTTTGGTGTCTTCGTAACTTTCTTCCATTTTTCTCTCCTTGTCTTTATCCTGTCCTCTCCCTTGTACGGAAAGAATTCAGGGTCATTAACTTAAATAAATAACTCTCACCCACACTGGGGTGAGAGCTTGGCTCACACGGTTCCACCCAGATTTGCCTTACATCAAGGCATCTCGTTGGTGCAGATAACGGTTGCTGCCGGATTCCTTACTTGCCGATTCGGTTTTCTGGTTTCAGCTCGCGGGTGGTTTTCACCGTTTGTTGCATGGGCGTGCTTTCAGTTATTGGCGCCCTTCCTGTATGCACTGTTACGGTTACTCGTCCCGGTTATTGCTTTGTGATGTTATTATAGTATGTTGGGTTGAGTTTAGCAAGCTGAAGAGAAGTGTTGTATCCAGCTATTCAATTTGCCAATATAATTAGTGTTTATATATTAACTATAAGATCATTCGATTCAAGGGAAAAAACATGTCGTATCCTGGTGTCATTCAATCCTATCGGCCGTTGCTTAATATTCCGGCACATACAACAAACATCACCCTGTTGGAAGGTAATACACCTCTCATTCCAGTTCCGACTCTTGCAGCGAAACTGGGAGGCGGGTTTGAATTGTTTGTGAAATTTGAGGGTCTGAACCCGACTGGCTCCTTCAAAGACCGAGGGATGACTGTGGCGATCAGCGAGGCTGATGGCAGAGGAGTCAAGACTGTGATGTGTGCCTCGACCGGGAACACGGCGGCTTCGGCAGCGGCTTATGCAGCCAGAGCAGGGATGCGTTGTATTGTATTAATTCCGGAAGGCAAGGTCGCGGCTGGCAAACTGGCCGGGGCAATCGCTTATGGTGCTGAGGTTTTGCAGATCCAGGGTTCGTTTGACGATGCATTGACCCTGGTTGTAGAATTGACGAATAAATATCCAATAGCTCTTGTGAATTCGCTCAACCCGTATCGGTTGGAAGGACAGAAGACAGGCGCTTTCGAGATATGTGATACTCTCGGTGCGGCGCCAGATTGGTTGTGCCTGCCTGTTGGAAATGCTGGAAACATTTGCGCCTACTGGATGGGTTTCACACAATTTCATGGACTCAAGCAAACCGGGCTGCCGAAAATCCTGGGGGTGCAGGCGGCAGGATCAGCGCCGTTGGTTTTAGGTCATCCAATCGATCACCCGGAAACGGTGGCAACTGCCATTCGAATTGGAAAGCCTGCCCGGGGTGAGCAGGCATTACAGGCTGCAGAGGAATCAGAGGGACGTATCATTGCTGTCAGCGACGACGAAATTCTTGCGATGCAGAAAATGCTGGCATCCAATGGATTATGGGTTGAACCGGCGTCAGCGGCAGGATTGGCAGGATTAAAACATGAGATCGAAGCCAATAGATTCGATCCGAAAGGTAAAACGATTGTAGGGATTTGCACCGGGCATGGTTTGAAGGATCCCGAAATTGTAACCCGCGGCTTCAGCTTCCAAGCCCTGCCATCGACGATCAGTGCCATCGAAGCGGTGATCTCCGGGAAGGTTAATTAAGTATGTCTGTTGTCATTGTTCATATTCCCGCCACAACTGCCAACCTTGGACCAGGTTTTGATTGCCTGGCGCTTGCACTTGACCTGTGGAACTCGACCACGTTTTCACCTGATGGAGATCAGGCAAATATCGAAATTCATGGTTTTGGTAGTGAAAATCTACCGCGGGATGGCAGCAACCTGATCTATCAATCCATGCAACGTGTATTTCAATTGATCGGTTGTGAGCCCCCAGCCGGAATATCAATAAGATGTGATAACCAGATTCCACTTGGTTCAGGGATGGGGTCGAGTGCCGCTGCAGTGTTGACCGGGATTTTTGGGGCAAATGAATTATGCGGAGGGCAATTATCACGCCAGGAAGCCCTTCAACTCGCCTTTGATATGGAAGGGCACCCGGATAATGCCGCTGCCGCAGTTTATGGCGGCTTGGTTATCAATGGAAATAATGGACAGAAGACGATCACTCATCCAATGGGCATGATTCGGGTGGGAGGGGAGATATTACAGACTGCCGTGGTATTACCGGACATGGAATTATCCACTCAGGAAGCAAGAAGTATATTGCCAAAAATGGTTTCAATGCAAGATGCAGTTTTTAATATGGGAATGACAACACTGGTTATTCAAGCATTGGTGGAAGGTGATCTGATGATGCTGGGCGAGGTTATGAAAGACCGGCTGCACCAGCCATATCGCCTAAAATTGATTCCTGGAGCAGAAGAAGCGATCCAGGCAGCCAAAAATAAAGGTGCAGTAGCTGCTGTCCTGTCTGGAGCTGGACCATCTATTATAGCTTTCGGGTTGGAGGATATGCAGGCTGTGGCAGATGTGATGGTGGAAGAATTTCGCAAAGCGGGTATGGACTCCCGGGGGTATTGTTTACCTGTATCAGAAGCTGGCGCTTGGGTTGAGAGAGTGGAAGACGAAGTAACATAAACTGACTGTCATGTTGCAACAGTCAGATAAGGGGGTTACGATGGACGGTTTTGGACAAGAAACATATCCGCAGGATGCAATCATTCCTGCAGATAAAAATACTACATAATTCTAAAGTCAGATCTTACTTTGATTGCTCTGCCAACATCTTTATCGTTAATAACATTTTTCGTTCCATAGTAAACGAAATTGGGCGAAGTACCTGCCAAAATCCAGTAGCCATCATGGTACGGGTACGGGTTATCAACCGCGTGGTCCCATCTGCCTGCGGGATCAGGGAGAAATTCCAAGATTTCAACCCAATTTTCTCCTTCCTTGTGTCCAAATGTGACAGAATCATCAGGCTCAATGTGAGCTACAATGTACGGCGGAGGGGCAAAATCTCCGGCGCACATCTTCATCAAATCACCGACTTGAAGAGCCTGCCACTCCGGGCGGATTGTCTCATCCCTGGCCATCTTGCAGCCGACCAGGTTTTCCAACCAGGTGTAGCTATACATACCAGACTTATCCGCGCCAATTTGCAGTATCCATGGAAAGATAATTTTCGGTGAGGAATTGATCGTGATACCACGATTGGCAATCAAAAGCGGTCCAGGAACCAAATCATCGGTTGAAAATCTGGCTGCCCGCTCTTCGGATGTTGTTCCCCACCGATCCATCCAGGGGAGGAGCAGGGCGATAAGAATAATGAGAAGTATTGCAAGGATTACCAGTATACCCAGGGTTATCAGCACTTTCTTCATCTTCGTTTCCTCTAAATTCAGTTAATCAAGTTTATCGAAATAAAATTTGCCAAAGTCGAAATTTCCTGAAACAATGATTTCGTGAACTTCCACCTCCAGAAGTGCAGAATTTTCGGAAGAACAAACAATAATATGAGCAATCGTGCTTTGCTGATACCAATAAATTCTAGCATGGTGACGAATGGATACATAATAAAAAATGTCATTTAATTTGGACCAGGGAATTTTCCAAAATGCGAATTACTTATGACCAGTATCCAGGGAGATTAACGGCTACAATGGATGGGAATATGAGATAAAGAGGTTCAGGATATTCTGAATGAATAATCATGGGAAAATCGAAAATCGAAGCACATCCGGGGCTAGGATTGGAGGTCAGTTTAACAATGCCGATGGTCGAATTTTCACCTGATCAGGAAGAAATCCATAAATTGGATCAGAATGGGAAAGTGGATTAATATCCACCACAACCCCAGACGATTGACATGTGCAAGAATTCGAGTATAAAAACAAGGAAGTGCTTAATACCTTATCCTTCTGCTCAGTGAAAACACTTGATGAAATTTTCAAATAAAAAATTTTCCCAGTATATTAATAGAATCAATAAGGATAATGTAATTCATCTATTCGCCAGCATGATCATTGCCATTGGCGGTTTTCTCCGTATTTTTGCATTTTCAAGCAATCGGTCACTTTGGCTGGATGAGGCATATATCGCACTTAATATTATCAACCGGTCTTTTTTTGAGCTAACCAAAGTATTGGACCGCAACCAAAGTGCGCCAATTGGATTCCTATGGGTCGAAAAGATCATGGTTTCGCTCCCTGGAAACCAGGATCTGCTACTGAGGACTTTTCCATTGATAGCAGGGATTGTTTCAATGGTATTAATGTGGAAACTTAGCAGGAAATTCTTTCACAATTTCTTCGCATTAATTCCACTGCTCCTGTTTAGCATAAATGATCGGCTGATTTATTATTCATCCGAGGTAAAACAATATTCGTTCGATGTCCTTGTGGTTCTTATTCTCCTTTTGTTGGCTATAAAGTTTTTTGAAGACCAAAGCAATTTCCGCCAACTACTCATTTTAGGTATTGCTGGAGCACTTCTTATTTGGTTTTCCCATCCTTCTATCTTTATTCTAAGTGGTATTGGGTTAGCGTTACTCTTTGATCATTTCATGCGGAGGAAAAAAACTGGAATTCTATTACTGATTGGGATAATCACAGTGTGGTTGGCTAGCTTTGGATTCGAATATATTATTTCACTACGGGGAATTGCCCTTCAGACAGGATTAAACACATACTGGAGTGATTATTTTATGCCAGTGCCGCCGTGGAGTAATCCATACTGGTTCGTTTCAACCTGGAAGGATCTAATTTTCTTTTTAGGTTATAAAAATAATCCCCTTACGATTGGAGTTTCAATAATATTTCTTGTGGGTGTTTTGTCGACATCAAAGCAGAAGTTCATAAAGTCACTACTTCTTCTATCCCCCTTTTTGTTGATCCTGGTTGCAAGTGGCATGGAAAAATACCCATTTTTTAGACGATTATTATTATTTATTTTCCCCATCCTTTTTTTAATGATAACAGCAGGACTTGAAGGAATTCATTCTATTCTCTCATGTAAAAACAAAATAGTTGCTCGGTTGCTAACTGTGGTATTAGTAATATTTTTAATCTTGTTACCTGGACAGGCATCGTTTGGTCGTATATCTCACCCGATTCAAAAGGAAAACACAAAAGCGCTCTTAACAAGTCTTCAGTCCAAATGGGAAGAGAATGATATTGTTTATGTACATTACTCTGCAGCAGCTGCCTTCCTTTATTATTCTGAGCAGTTTGGATTTACAAAAGAAGAATATTCCATTGGAAAACGCTCTAATGAAAAGCCGAAATTGTATAAAGGAGAAATCGATCAATTAAATCATGATGGGAGAATCTGGATACTCTTTTCTCATCAATCGTCAGAATTCGTTCAAAAAGATAAGGTTTACATCTTGAAATATATGAGGACCATTGGAAACCAGGTTTATTACCTGAATGGAGATGGTTCATCCTTATACTTATTTGAAGTCTCATCCAATCAGTGAAAAATTCTTTTCAGATTCGGAAACAGGCAGGTGAATTGAATATTTGTGGAAATATCCTGTTGTGAGGTGGAAAATGGCAGATGACTATTTATGGTGGCGGGACGGGATTATTTATCAGATATACCCACGGTCTTTTCAAGACTCCAATAATGACGGATTTGGCGATCTATGCGGCATCACTTCAAGGTTGGATTATCTCGCGGACCTGGGAGTGGATGCCATTTGGCTTTCGCCGATTTATCCCAGCCCGGATAAGGACTTTGGTTATGACGTAAGTGATTACCTGGGAATCGATCCGCGTTATGGAACGATGCAGGATTTTGAGGATCTTCTGTCGCAAGCGCACCAGCGTGGGATCCATGTCATTCTGGACCTGGTTTTGAATCACACCTCTGATGAGCACCCCTGGTTCGATCAGTCCCGTAGCAGCATAAACAACCCATATCGAGATTTCTATATGTGGCATCCAGGCAAAGGTGCAGGCAAGTTACCCACCAACTGGCAGGCTTCTTTTGGCGGAAATGCCTGGGAATTTGATCACCAAACTGGCGAGTATTACTTCCACATGTTCACGAAGGAACAACCGGATCTCAATTGGCGCAATATGGAGGTGAGAAATGAGATATTAAATGTATTTCGTTTCTGGTTGAATAAAGGTGTGGATGGATTCAGGCTGGATGTGTTCAACGTATTTTTTAAGGATTCCGATCTGAGGGACAATCCACCCCGGTTTGGCCTTCGAGGATTTGATAGACAAAAACATATATACGATGCCAATAGACCTGAAATGTTCCCGCTGGTGGAAGAAATTCGCGGGATCGTGGATGAATATTTGGAAAAGTATGTTATTGGGGAGACATATCTTGCCACACCTGAGGAGACCGTCGACTACACCGGCGAAAAAAAGCTGCATGCCGCGTTCAACTTTACGATGCTTTCCAAACCCTGGAATGCTGTGAAATTTGCACAGGCGATAATTAAATGGGATGATCTTAACCAGGGGAGGCAGTGGCCAAACCAAGTCTTAAACAACCACGATGTAAAACGATCATGTACCCGTTACAATTTTGACAGGGAAGACCGGCTGGCAAAAGTCGCTGCAACCTTGATGCTCACATTGCGTGGTACGCCGTTCCTGTATTACGGCGAGGAAATTGGGATGCGTGATATTTCGCTTTCAAGGAAAGAAATACTTGATCCTCCAGGGAGAAAATACTGGCCATTTTATAAAGGCAGGGATGGCTGCCGCAGTCCGATGCAATGGAATGCAGATGTAAATGCCGGATTCTCTGAGACCAAACCCTGGTTACCGGTTCACCCAAGCTTTAAGCAAAGAAATGTCTCAGCCCAACTGGCTGATCCGAGTTCGTTGCTAAGTTATTACAAAAAGCTCATACATTTGCGGCACACGCTTGATTGTCTTAGGCGTGGGTCGTTTAAATTGGTCGAATCACTGCCTGCTTCAATACTTGGATACACCAGGGATCTATTTGGAACGAGAATATTGATCCTATTGAATTTTAGATTAAAAAAGGTACACTTTACTCTACCAGAAGGATATGACATGGACCAATATAGAATTCTAATCAATACATTACCCGAAACGTCGCCAATTGATTCGTCATCGCAATGGATAGAATTACAACCCGGTCATGCCCTGGTAATTAGCCTTTCATAAATTCGAAATTTCGGGAGGTAACCGCATGGTTGTCAATATCGATGTAGGTGACAACCATATAGATTACGCCAAATTGTGCACACCTTTCATCATGGGTGAGGATGATGTACCCTCCTGGCTGCTGCAACGTTACCTGCCAGAGGTAAAGGGTGGTTTGCTGGCTAACTGGATCGGCAATTCTATACCTGCAGAAAGCTGTGTTCTGGATCCATTTGGCAGTTCTCCCACCCTCATCACCGAATTGGCCAGAAAAGGATATCGGGTGGTAACCTGTGTTCTCAACCCGGTGGTCAAGCTCCTGCTGGAAGTTGGCTGCCATGCTTATTCAATATCTGAATATCAGGTGGTAGTTGAAGAGCTTGCCAGGTCGATAAAGGAAGATGTTCGCTTCGATCAGTACATCCAATCTTTTTATAAAACGAGATGTAATGCATGCGGGGCAACAATCCAGGCAGACGAATATCTCTGGGAGAAGGGAGCAAAATATCCCGACCTGGTTGTGTACGAATGCTCAGCCTGCGGTTTAAGCCAACAACACGAACCCACAGGTTTTGACAGGGATATCCTGGATCAATTTTTAGGTACACCGCTATACCGGGCACTGGCTGTTGATCGAATCGCTGGCTCCGATCCAGATTTAAAGCAGGATGCGAAAGAGTTAACCAATGAACACTTGGCTCGTGCGCTTTATGTGATCGTTGCTTTATTTACCAGGCTTGATGCATTACAAATCGGCCGCGAGAAGCAGAGCATTCTCCAATCCCTGCTCCTCGCGGTTATGGATTGTGCCAATACACTTTGGCCAGTGGATCAACCCAACCACAGACCTAAGTTATTATCAACTCCAACTCAATTCCGGGAGTTCAACCTGTGGAATATGCTTGTGTCAGTGGCTGGGGCTGGTTCACAATTAGACACCCGTATAAGAACAGTCCAATATCCCGATATACCCGCTCCCGGAGAAATTTGCATATATCCAGGCAGAGTAAGAGATCTCCTTTCAGCCCAGGATACACTGCAATTTGACATAGTAGTGACCGCGGTTCCACGACCTAACCAGGCATTCTGGAAATTATCTGCAGCCTGGTCTGCCTGGTTGTTGGGCAGGGACGAAAGTGACAAATTCAGCCGAATCATCATCAGAGATCGTTATGATTGGTCATGGCACGCCAACGCATTATTTGGCACCTTCCAAACCCTCCGCGAATCTCACAAGGTGAAGAAGCGACTTTTCACGCTAGTTTCGGAAGTTGAACCGGCATTCCTTTCGAGTGTCCTCCCTGCTGCGCATCGTGCAGGGTGGAAGTTAAGCAGCTTTGCGATCTCACCCGAAGACCACCTGGCAGAAATCCAATGGCAGGGCACATACAATGAGACGATCCGATCTGGCAAGTTGCCTCACAATTTCGAAAAAGGGGCTGAATCATACTTGAAATACAAAGGAGAACCGGCGGATTATTTGGAAATGACCTGCGCTTCATTGATGCAATTGGAATTTAACCATCAGGTGATTGTGGATCAGAATCCCAATTCGGTGCAAACCCAGTTAAAAACTGCATTCTCGAATCCAACGGTTTTTAAGCACATAGGACCGGGGGAACAAACTATGGAAAGTGGCCACTGGTGGTTAAAGGGTGATCCTTTCGGAGGTAAGGTGTTTTCTGATCTTGTTGAGCTGGAAGTATTGGAAATCCTCAGTTCTGGCGATTGGATGTCATTGAGAGAAATAGAAAAAAGGATACGGACTAACCACCCAATCTACTTTGGAGAAGTCAAATGTTTTATACGGCATATCGTAGCCAGTTATGCTGAGCAAAGTCTTGAAGATGCAAGGTTATTTATACTTAAAGAAAAAGAAGATGGGAGAGAAAGACAGCAAAAAGTAAATCAGCTTATAGATAGGATCAAGATTCTTGGTAAAAGTTTAAATTGCCGCGTGGAAGGTTCACAGCCGGTTATCTGGCTGAATGAGAAAGATCAACCCATCTATCGATTTTATGTATATCATCACACGGCCTTCCTCGGAGCTTCGTTGCCACGTGAACAAACAGACTCCCAGGGAATTTTGGTCATCCCTGCAAGCCAACTCGACCTGCTAAATTACAAGATAAGAGAATTTCCAGCCATGGAAATATTATTATCCGGTAACTGGCATGTCGTCAAGTTCAGATTAATGAGCCGTGTGCTAGAGAATCCGCTGATAACGCTGGAAAGTTTTGCCGCTATGATAAAAACTGATCCGGTTGAAAGTAATCCGGACCAGTTTTTCCTATTTTAGCGACAGGCAATATCTCAAGGCAGGGTTGGGGCAACCGATGGCAGAATGGGTAAAGTCGTCGTAGGTGTTGCCGTCGGAAGAGGTGTGTTGGTAGGTATTGGTGTTTCAGTCGGCAGGTCTGTCGGCGACAGAGTTGGTGTGAGCGTCGGGGTTGGAGTTAATGTCGGGGTAGGGGTAGGCACTTGCAGGTTTAGGACAATCTTCCTTTCAACATATCCGCCTTCTGTGCTCTCCATAATCAATCTAAGGGTAACTTCCCCGGCCGGCAAATCTGTCAGATCCCATGTGTACATGGTATCCGGTGTTTTGATTTGATTATTAATCGGGTCAACCAGGGTGTTCCAATCTTTTGGTTTTGGGCCAGACCCATATTGAAGGCTGACGCTTTTAAAATTATCCTGAACAAATGCCTGCACATCGATATCAAGTTCAGTCGTGGTTATCGTTTGACCATCCGACAATCCTGTGAATTTTAGCACCGGGCGTGAGGTATCTGGACTACATTCTTTTCCTGGTGTATAAACGATTGGCCGCGGGAAGTCCATGTTTTTCGCCCATTGCTTGCCATCGTCGGTTTGTTTGATCCACTTACGGGCAGTAGTGTCACTGATATTCGCTGTGAACTTTTCATCTACAAAATCACTACAGTTTCCATTTGCTCTCAGACCGGTCCATGTATCGATTATGGAGTCCTGCCAAAGATCATTTTCCTTGGTAAGTGGTGGTTGATCGGCTGCGAATATTTCTGTTCTCGTATCAGGGCACCATTCGGATGGTTCGGCGCCTGAAACGGAACATATTTTTCTTTCCATTATTCCCTGAGGAATATTAAAAGGCATCGGGTTGCCGCCAGTCAATTCTTGAATGGCAAATTCCATAAACTGTGCCCAGATTGGCGCTGCTCCGGTGAGACCAGTTGTGTTATTCATGGGTGTGTAGTCAGCATTTCCAACCCAAACCCCTACGGCGACATCCGGAGTATAACCTACTGTCCAGTTATCGCGGAAGTCATTGGTTGTGCCGGTTTTAACCGCAGCGGGGAATGGGAGGTTTATGACTGGATCTGAGCCGAACATGGGTATCCGGGCTTTTTTATCTGACAGGATGGAACTGATGAGATAAGCATGTTCCGGACGGACAACCTGGGTTCCATTTTTTGGTTTGTATTCATAAACGACTTCGCCCAAATAATCAGTGATCTTTGTAATCGCCACACCGGGAACTAATACACCATTATTGGCAAAGGCGCCGAAGGCTCCGGTCATTTCAAGCAGGGTTACTTCGCCGCCACCGAGAGTCAGCGACAGGCCATAATCATCCCTGGTGAGGGTTGTTATGCCCATTTTCTTGGCAAATTCAATAAATCCATCTATTTCAGGGGTATTCGGATTATCATAAATTCCAACAAAGTTTAACGTCTTAACAGCCGGCACATTATATGAGTTTGCGAGTGCAGAGCGGACTGTTACCGGTCCATGGAATCTACCGTCATAATTCACTGGTTGATAGGGTGGGCGCTGGTCATCAGCATTGCCAGATGGTGGAAATTCTGATGGGACATCCCAAATGAGGGTGGCGGGTGTCCAGCCTTTTTCAAAGGCAGCTACATAGGTGAGTGGTTTGATTGATGAACCCGGTTGGCGCGGACTGACCGCCATATTCACCTGACCTGATATGGCTTCATTATAGAAATCTGCTGAACCAACCATGGCTAATATCTGGCCTGTGGAAGGCTGGATGGCAATCAAAGCGCCATCAGTTACATGCCGGTCTGCCAGGTCATTGATCTGGTCTAATACAATTTTTTCGGCTTTTTGCTGAAGCGTTGGGTCAATGGTCGTATGAATTGTGAAACCAGAGCGATAGATCGTCTGGGAATCGTAATCTCTTTCCAGCAATGTCTGAATGTAATTGACCCAATGAGGAAATTGCATTTTAACCGAAACAGGTTGAAATGCATATGCATCGATTTGTGCGACGGCTGAAAGGAGGTCCATTTCGGTAACACAGACTGGCTGCGGGTTGTTGCTGACATAGATGCAGTTGTTCTCATTACTCATTTTAAGCAATAAACCAAGTGCCTGCTTGAACCTGATCAGGGTAACTTCACGATTATTATGTATGTCATAAACTGAAGGAGCCTGTGGCAAACCAGCTAAAAAGGCGGATTGCGCGAAATCTAAATTTGCTGAAGTTGAATTAAAATATGTCTCTGCGGCGGCTTCAACTCCATAAGCGAGGCTGCCGTAGAAATTTTCATTTAAGTACAACTCTAATATCTCATCTTTTGTGTAACGCCGGGTTATTTCAGCAGCAAGAACGATTTCACGCGTTTTGCGTTTGATGGTTTGTTGTGAACGTTCCTCTGGGGAGAATAACAGGTTTCGGGCAAGCTGCTGGGTAATTGTGGAAGCGCCAGACACAATCTCTTGATTGGTATAGTTCTGAATAAATGCACGAGCAATGCCAATTGGGTCGAACCCTGGATGGCTGTAATAAGCCTGATCTTCAGTTGCGATGGTGGCGGCAACCATGTAGGGAGAAATTTTTTCTAATGGGACATAAGTTCTGCGACCCGCATTTGGATCCAGAATTTCGTAAAGTAAATTTCCTTCCCTATCCAATATGCGGGTGGTTTCAAATTGAGCGGCATGCGAACGAAGGTCTTCGATATCTGGTAATGAAGCAGCAATCCGAAAATATTCAAAAACCATCACAGACCCTGCGACTACGAATAAAAATACAATACCAAATAACAATCCGATGATTCCTTTGACAATGCAACCGGCATTCGGTAGGCTTCTTTTCGCTGGCCTGGCACCCGAAGGCGGAGAGGTACGGCGTGGAGGCTGGGTAGGAGGACGAGGCGGGGTGATCGGCCGGGATTGCTGCTGGTTTAACGGAGGACGTTGAGATGGAAGGTTTGGCTTTGAAACCGGTGTAACTTCCCGTTGGATGGGAATAACCCTGGTCGCATTCTGATCAATCTCATCCACGCGCCGAGGAAGTGGCATACCGCTCGCATCCACCGCGGGTTTCCTGTATACGGGGGTGGGGGTTTGTGAGAGCATGGGACGTCCGTTCACGTCAAGCTGGTCATGAAACGGATCATTCCTGGGTGGCTGATTCTCGGTCGCTGGATTAGCCCGGGGTGTACCCGAATTAGGTGTTTCACCAGTAATTAGTGGATCTGATGGAGTACTGCTGACATCTTCCATCCAACTGGTAGCGCCGGGATCGATAGGCTCAGACAGCTCGAAGCCTTCTGGTAACTCAAAATCGTTCAGGGAATTAGACTCTTCATTCTGGGAGCTCAATATCCTGCGAAATTTATCAGTGGAATCCTTTTTATCATCTTCGCGCAAATTATTGTCCTGTGTCATTTCACCTCAATCTACTTGTTCAAATTCTAGCACATTCCGAAACAGGTATAGCTATTTGTAAAGTGATCATTTGCCTCAATGAACCCAGAATTTCGCTAACCAGGAATAAAAAAATGATGAATTGAGAACAACATATCAATAATAAATGGTGCAACTAGCTTGCCGTATTTCAATGCTGGTGGCCATATTATGTAAACGGATATTAAAGTATTAAGGTTCCCGATTCAAGTTGTTATGCTTCGCAAGGTTGTAAATGGTGCACAGCAGTATATAATATTATTAGGCTATCACTGTTGTTTAAGTCAAAATTTTAGCCTTTCGGGAAATATATTTGTAGTGAAAGCTTAGAAGAGGATTCTTAAGCCAAAACAAAGAAAGGAGGAGCATGGAACCTGAGAGCACGAATATCATGATCATCGCAGTAGTCCAATCACAGGATGCAGATAATGCTTCAAACTCGTTGGAAAAATTAGGAGCAAGCGTTACCAAATTACCAAGCGTGGGAGGTTTTCTAGGCAGAAAAAATGTTACATTAATGATTGGCATAAAACAGGGTGAAGAGGAAAAAGCATATCAGGAATTGCAGAAGAATTGCCGCCAACGGGTGGAATATATTTCAATACCATTGGAGAGCGCTCCGTTGCCATTACCCGCGCCAACTCCAGTAACCATCGGCGGTGCAAAAGTATTCTCCCTGGAAATTGAAAAGTTTGAGGAAATCTAACATGAAAATGATAATCGCAATCATACAAGATCAAGACACAGACCCGGTTTCTAAAGCCCTTACCTCAATGAAATTCAGAGTAACTCAAATCGCTTCCACTGGCGGATTTCTACGAAGAGGTTCTTCCACCCTGCTGGTAGGCTTGGATGACGACCAGGTGGAACAGGCACTGCAAATCGTCCGTGATACGTGTTCGATCAGCAGTGATCCAAACCAGAAGAAAGCTACGATCTTTGTTCTAAATGTTGCCAAGCATATTCAGCTATAGGATTTTAATAATCAGGGTTATGTCGTGCAATGATGATTTTGCCAGATTCGAAGAAGTTTTAACAATATTCAAGCTATACCAAAACACTAGAAGTTGAGGAGGATGGACAGGCCCTTACAATAATTAGAAACTTTGTTTTGAAAAAATTCGTATAATTATTATGTTGTGCTATAGCTAACTTATGCTAACATTAAGTTTAATAAACTAAAGGAGGAACTATGCAATTCGGAAAGCCATTTTCATTTGTTTTTGAAGACCCAGATTGGTTAAAAAAGATCGCCATGCTGGCTTTACTCGGTTTTGCTCAACTCATCCCTGGCATCGGGACCCTTTTCATGGCTCTGGTTTTTTCAGGTGTTTTGATCGATATCGTCAGGAAAGTGATTACCAAGCAGACTCCAACAGTCCCCAAGCTAGACATTGGTACCCAATTCATGGATGGATTAAAGATCTGGGTGGTGCAACTTGTTTATGGAATACCCATGGCAATCCTGGGTATCGTTATTGCCATTCTTTCCGCCCTTGGTGGTGGAGTAGGAATCTGGGGTTCAAATAATGACAATATCGGAGCTGCTGGAGCGGCTGGTGTGATCGTCATCATCCTTGTAAGTTGTATTGTTCTGATCATGGTGCTTTACGGTCTGTTAATTGCATTTATTACCCCTGCCATTTATGGACGTTACGCTCAATTCGGTACGATCGGTTCTGCTTTGAAATTCAAAGAAGTCTTCAAAGCTGCTTTCAAAAAACCTGTACCCTATCTTTTAGCTCTGCTTGGAGTCATTCTAGTTGGAATTGTTGGCGGAATTGCTGCATCCATTCTCTCATCGATCGGAGCAATCGCGCTTGGTATTGGCGCATTATACGGAATGGCGATTGCAACCGTGTTTATCAGCCTGGCATCCGGCCACTTTTATGGCCAGGCATATAACGAGTCAATCGAAGAAGCAATATAATTACTTCAGTAAAATAAAACAGGGCTTTGCGATTATGCAAAGCCCTGTTTTGATAGGTAGTCAGATTTGGAGAGGCACCATAGGTTGTCACTCAGGTTGCCGTACGATCGAAAAATTTAGTTACTCGTGAAATTCTTCCACCTGATAAGTTAAGACTTCAAAGTGTTTTTTTCGCCAGGTGTTTGATTCTACACCCATTTTCAAGCAAAGCTGGTTCAGAAATGCTTCTGGTTTAGAGATTTTCTCCCAAACCTGCGGCAAGAAAGTCGCACGCTGACGGCCATTCTGAATGATTACTCCATCAATACCAGGATGTAGTAGTTCCACTAGTTCATTAGAATCTTGATATTCCAATGCCCGTGGTGGCGTTAATCTCGAGACTTCAATTTGAATACTGCCCAACTCTTCCGGGCTGACCTGTGGAAAACGGTAATCTTCCAGTGCTGCAGCAACTGCATGATCCTGTACATCCAAAACCAAAGGCTGGAAAGCTTCCAATGCTCCAATGCAACCACGTAAATTTTTGCCAAGGGTCAGGGTTACAAAGGAAGCTCCTGGTTCTTGTAGCGTTTCGGACATCTGACTTAAATCCAATTTTTGCTGAGGTCTCTGATTGACCGCATCCTCAAGTGCCTGCCTGGCGATGTCAAGCAGCAATTCTTTTTCCTGCAGGGTGAGGGGAGCTGATGGCATTATTTGTGCAATGTTTTATAAGCACGGTTTGAGTAAAGGAGTGGTTTCAAATCATCGTTGAATTCAGCATCGAGAATCTCGCCAAAAAACACAGAATTGTTACCAAACCCAGCGGTTTCGATGATCCTGCAATCAAAACTTGCCACAGCGCCGCAAATTATAGGTGATCCAGTCTGCATAGATTTTGTCTTGATGCCCTTAAACCTGTCATCTGCTTCAGCAACGAGACCGGCGAAGACATCGGATATTGATTTCTGTGATTTCTCAAGTATCGATACCGCGAATACGCCTGATTTCTTCATTAACTCGTGCGTCCTGGCATTTTGATTGATGGAAACCAAAACGACGGGCGGCACAGCTGAAACAGATGTGAATGAGCTGACAGTCATGCCATGCTGGAGTCCTTCAAAACTTGTTGTAACGACAGTTACACCCGTGGTCCATAACCGCATGGTTTGTCTGAATAATGTTTCCTTGATTGCCATGGTATTCTCCTGATCTTAACTATAGTATTGTTATACATTGCAGTATAGCCAACGTCAAGTGGAACGAACCGCGTAGAGAATTGTCTATAATATATAAGTTGGAAAGGTTTATAACTTTCTTGCATGTTTTTTTTCAACTGGTAAAATGGATTAATGGTGAAGGATTAAATTGTTAAACCAACCGCCTATTCCAATTCGAAAACCACTGGTTCAAAGCGCCAGAGAGCCCAAATTTAATTTCTGGCAATCGCTTGGAACAGTCTTGAGTGTTGCTATTTTAGTAGCTACTCTGTTTACAATTTGGACCCCATCGAGCTTATTCTCCAACCGATTGACCGACAGCATGTCTCAGGCACTCAATAATCGTAACAATCCACGCATGGGTTGGGTTACACCGACGTCTCCACCCACACCGCATATTGCTATTGTGGCAGGGCATTGGGGCAAAGATAACGGGTTCACCTGTTCAGATGGTTTGACGGAAGGCGATGTAAATTTGACTATTGCCACCATAGTTCGGCAGAAATTGCTGGAACAGGGATTTTCTGTTGACCTGCTAAAAGAGTTTGATCCGAAATTACAGCAATACAGCGGTCTGGTACTCGTTTCAATCCATAACGACTCTTGTGACTACATTGATAATGATGCTACAGGCTTCAAAGTAGCGCCAACCCTTTTTGCTAGATCCCAACCAGATCAAGCTGCCAGATTGACAGCCTGCCTTGCTGACCGTTATCAAAAGGTAACAGGTTCGAGGTTGGTAAACGATGTGACCGATGATATGTCCACATTCCATTCCTTCGATGAAATCAACGCAGGAACCCCTTCGGTGGTTATCGAAACCGGTTTCTTGAACCTGGATCGGGAATTTTTGACAAAAACTCCTGAAAAACCGGCGCAAGGGATTGTTGATGGCATTCTGTGCTATATCCGCAACCAGGATATTGGTTCCGGGGAGATTACAACCCCATGACAATGTATTCTACTGAAAAGGCCATGCAGGCAGTTTCGGCTGCAAAAAAAGCGATCGTAAAACGAAACACGGCTCAGGCGAGACGTTTTGCAATGCTCGCAGTACAAAATGACCCGAACCTGGAAGATGCCTGGCTGGTTATGGCTGCATCTGCATCTCCGCATGCCGCAGTAGAGTATTTGGGTAAAGCACTTGAGATAAATCCAGCAAGTGACCGGGCGCAGAAAGGGATGCAATGGGCTGTACAACGGCGGATCCAATTTGAACTGGAACAGGTTCAAACCAGGGTGAATCTAGTTGAAACACCAAAAACCATCGATGTGCAGGAAACCCCTATTGATGCACTTGATACGATTTCCAATGAAAGTGCATCTCCAAAAGATTCAGCGCAATTGGAACAACCGAATGAGGAAGAAGAAATTTCAACAGAATTACCTGGAATTGTCTTCCCGAAAATTTCTGATCATGCATATACTCTGCCGAGAGTATCAATGCTTTCCTGGGTGATGGCAGTTGTACTAGCAGGCATCGGATTGATCGGGTTTTTTATCTTGCCACCGCTGTTACGCGGATCAGCCAAAAATGTAAGCTCCACCCTTCCGGCCGGTGTTTATATAAAGCCAACATATACACCTACACCTACGGCAACTTTCACTCCCACAGCCACACCCACAAACACGCCCACGCCGACAGCCACTCCAACAGCCACAAATACCCCATATCCAACCGATACACCGCTTCCACCGCCAACCTATATAGAAGAGTATTATGTGTATGAACCGGGTGAATTACCCAATGTCAAAAAAAAGGAACGCTGGATCGATGTTGACTTGAGTTCCCAGACTGTTTCGGCATATGAAGGTCAGAGCAATATAAATACTTTTGTTGTTTCCACAGGAACCTGGCAACATCCCACCGTGACGGGCAAATTCCATGTGTACGTCAAGTATCGGTATACAGATATGGCAGGACCAGGCTATTATTTGCCGGATGTGCCATATACCATGTATTTTTATGATGGGTATGGCCTTCACGGTACATACTGGCATAGTAACTTTGGCACACCCATGAGTCATGGCTGTATAAACTTGCGGACTGAAGATGCAGGATGGCTTTATAATTGGGCAAGCGTTGGCACGCTCGTTAACGTTCATGAATAACCTGAATTAATGAGAGTAATAATTAATGACAAGAGAACCGGTTTTTAAGGGATTAGTCTTTGATGAGGATGATCAAATTGTGGAGGTTTCACAGATTGGTGGTGAGCCTTGTTATGTCGTTAACGATGCGGGTTTCCTGCGGCATATCCCTTCTGAACAGGTAGATCGGCAAGTACTCGATTTGATGCAAGATCAGATCAAGGGTCACGAAGATCTACTGGCAGAGCAGACTGCGAAGGCACTCGGTCAGGAGGATATTTTCTCGAGGGCATTGATCAACAACCAACTGAAACAGATTGGTGAACAATTTGAGCAGCTCTTTAAGACCGGTATTCCGGAAGATGGCCGGGCATATATGGGAATGTTGGGTTTCAAGGTGATCATTAACCACCATGGTGAAGTGACTGATGTGATCCAACCTTCCCGGGCAGCCCCGGAAGATGAATAAATATTGAGTAAACAAATATATGATTGCAGACCACTGGAAATTGATGCTCAAGCTTGTATAATTAGAAATAAAGGCGCGTAAATGTCTAACGATTTTGTATTGGATGTAACCGAAACGACTTTTGAATATGAAGTCATTGAATTCTCACAAAATATCCCTGTACTTGTGGATTTTTGGGCAGAGTGGTGCCGCCCATGCAAGGTTTTGAGCCCGTTACTCGAAAAAATTGCTGCTGAAGGTCGAGGATCCATTCGGCTTGCAAAAGTGGATGTTGATTACAACAAGAATCTGTCCATCCGCTACGGGATTCGCACGATCCCGACAGTAAAGGCTTTTATGAAAGGGCAAGTGGTCGCAGAATTTTCCGGAGTTCAATCAGAACCAAAGTTGCGTGAATTTATCCGGACAATCGCCCCCAGCCCATCCGATCTAAGCGTTGAAAAAGGATTCTCCCTCATAGGGATGAGTAACTGGCAGGAAGCGGAAAACGTATTCAGGGAGGTCCTGATCCAGGATGAAAATAGCTCCAAGGGTTTATTGGGTTTGTTGATCAGTTATACAGGGCAGGGTAAGAGCCAGGAAGCAGCGGAACTGTTACGGATTTTTCCGGCCAGCCATGAATTTACAACTGCAGAATTACTTAAACCGCTGGTTGAAGCCTATCAGCAGGCTGACAACCTCACAATACCAGGCGATGATGAACTTGAAGCCGCGTACTGGAATAATATTCGTCTGGCTCGCAGGGGAAATATCCCCTCCGCTCTGGATGGTTTCTTTGATATCCTGCGGAAAAATAAGCGATATAAAAATGATAACGCCAGGAAGATCGTCCTCGCACTGCTTCAAATGCTTGGAGATGATGATCCAGACGCCAGGCAATACCGGACGGAACTGGCAACGATTTTGTTCTAGGAGACGCCATTAAATATTAAGAAGAATGAATCGAGTAAATTCGATTTATTCTTCTTAATATTTATAAAGTTGTTGGGGTCAAGCCTGTTTATACTTAAGTTACATCATTCAAATTATTTCACTAGGATTAGATCACCCCAGGTGGTTGGGTCTGTCAGGATGCGGTTGGGGGAAGTTGAGACCATGCTTTGCTGACTGCCGCCATTTTTAGAATCATCATCCGAAACTGAGGCTGCAAATCCGTATCTAGCCCCGACATAAGGTGTAACCCCTAGTGTTTTCCACGGAATGGCGATGCTGACACGGTAACCCTCAGCAAAGTTCTTTGATCCAACGAGTACTTTTGTGGTTGTCCCGGCTCGATCATAGGGGAACCAGAGATAAGCTTGAGGTTTATTTCCAATGGTATTCTTGCCGGGTGAAGCGCCGATCTGGAAATCATCCCAATCGAGGTATTGATACCAGTAATCAGCCTGGACATAGGTGTCCAGCAGGACTTCTACACTATCGCCCAAATATATATCATTGCCAGTGGAAACCTGGACAAACTTGTCATCATAAATCTTCCACGCAACATACAGGTAATTTTCATCCCATTCCACCTTGATTGAAGAGGAAAGGTCAGCTGCATTCTTCCAATTGTTGGCGCCATAAACTACGTAATTGGCAGAGTATTCTTTTGCAACCCATCCTCCCCAGCCGCCATCAATCTCAGGTGCTATTTTTACATACTGAGCTTCTATGTGCGGGCTGGATCTATGAGATGGGGGTACGGCTGTGGCAGGAATTGCTGTATTGGTGGGCGTGTTCGTTGGAGTATCTGTCGCTGTCGGCATTGGTGATTCGGTTGGTTCAGGTGTGGCTGTGGCAGGAACGGCGGTATCAGTTGGCATGATTTCGGTTGGCGCAAATAATGCGGTCATAGTCATGTCGGGGGTTGGAAAAACAAAAGGCGTAGGCGTTGTCATCAAAGGCAGGTTGCAAGCAGCTGAAACAACGAATATGGTTGTGAATAATAAGAAAAGTGGTCGGGTTTTTGATCTCATACTGCCTCCTGCATCGAAAAAAGGATGCTTATTGAATATCCTTCGGATGCAACAATCAGACCAAAATGAGCGGGATTATGGTCATCTTATTGGTTAGGGGGTCATAAATAAACTGATAGATTCAATATGCTGGGTTTGAGGGAACATATCAAACGGGGTGATATGTGCAAATGTATATCCGCCTTTCACCAATCTGGCAGCGTCTCTGGCGAGAGTAGCCTGATCGCATGAGACATAGATGATCCGGGATGGTTTCATGAGGAGCAAGGCGTCCAAAGACGTGCGGCTGATGCCTGCCCGGGGCGGGTCTGCGATGACCACATCCGCGTGTTTTTTCAAACCAGGCAGAATTGTGTCTGTCAATCCTTCGTAGATCTCAACATTGTCAAATTCATCCAAATTGCAGACAAAATCCATAACTGCGGATGGACTGGATTCAACGCCGATAAGGTGTTTTGTTTTTGGTGCAGCAAAAGCGCTGAACAAACCAACCCCGCAAAATAGGTCAATAATACAGTTTGTTTCACCATCAGGCAACGATGATATAACGTGATCCACCATTGCTTCAGCTACAGTCAGGTTGACCTGGAAAAAGGATTCCGCCGATACCTTGAACTGCCTGTCTTTGATCATCATCCAAAGATGGTCGCTACCTGCCAGGACGATCTTCCCGGCTTTGCTTAAATGTACGACCGAGGCTGGAAGATCAATTTCCATTTCAGGTAATTCGTAATCGCCGCTTTCAAGGATGACCATGATGTCTGCATTCATCCCTTCGCGCAGAGTCACACGGTCAACTCCTGACTCGATCTCCATATCCAGCACGGTGCGTAATTCTCCCAATAAAGGATTTGGGAGGAGGCATTCTTCGATCGGGATGACTTCATTGGATGATTGGCGTAAGTAACCCAACTTTCCTGATGGATGCAAATGATGTTGCACATTATTACGATATTCCCATGGATGCGGGTTGGAAATCATCGGTTTGATATTTACTTCAGATAGACCGCCAACCCTGGAAAGGACATCTTTCAATATTTCAGTCTTAATATGGACTTGATCGGTGTACTCCAGGTGCTGAAACTGACAGCCACCGCATATACCAAAATGCTGGCAGCGTGGTTTGATGCGTTTCGGGGAGGGATCAAGCACATCCAGTAATTTTCCGCGCACGAAACCCCGTTTTTCCTCCTCAACCTCGATTCGAACGGTTTCTCCGGGAATGGTGAATGGGACAAAGGCAGCCCGTCCATCCGGTAGTCGGCCAATACCTTCACCGCCGTTGGTAATGCTGTCTATTGCCAGATCATACTTGTTCTGATCCATAATCATTTTTCCTTTTCCAGGACTCAACCAAAAACAAGAGTAAACCAGTATAAAGAGTAAGCAATATGCTGTAAACATCATGCTGGCTTATTTCTGCAATATACAGCAAAAAGAGGGAGATTATACTGAAAAAAATAGGGATGGTGCTGACAATTAAATACTTGTACTTCAATGATGATAACACTTTTGTGATGTAAAGTATCGGGATAATCAGAAGTATCTGGTCATATGCCCAAAGGTAGGGTGTAATTAGTAAAGATACAATGATTGCAATACTGCCAGTTAACCAGATATTCCACTTACTTGAAAAACGCCAGAATACGATTATAGATAGCAGGACAAGAATCCCAAAAATAACACTACCGACGATCTGTGTACATTCACTATTCAATCCGCAAACTGCTCCTGAAACACCCCAGGTTGTGGGTGTTGCCTGGAATACATCGGAGCCTTTTCTTAGTCCGACCGAGAAGAATGCTTTGATCCATTCGGGGCGATGGATAATACTTACACCAAATATGGCTATAGCAGCGATGATATTTGAGGTAACGGCTTTTATACCATGGTTACGAATTAACCAGATAAATAATAGACCCAGAATTGGAAGGCCGAGAGTGGGTTTCAAGTAAAGAATGGAGGAGATGATTCCTGTCGTGTACCATCTCTTTTTTGAGATAAAAAGAAGTACAAGTGTAATAATAAGCAAATATAACCCGCCAAGTTGGCCATTTCGGATAGTGATCAATACCGGACGGAATAACGCTAATCCCAAAACAACAGGAAAAAGGTGTTTTATTTCCAAACCCAAGGGCTTTTGGGATTGTATGAACAATATTGCGGCAAGAATGCTGAAACCTGAGAGAAAAAGCCAGACTGGTCCAGCCCAAACAACAGGCAAGGCACCTATCATTATCATTAAATAAGCCAGCGGTAGCGGGTAGCAGAAAATCTCATTCTCAAGCCAGGTGGAACCCGCCAGATCATGTCCTAATTTCCAAACAGTTGGATCGAATGGGTTTTGACCTGCCATGACCAACTTGCCACCCAGCCAGAAAGTAAAGAAATCGCTATCACGCAATCCGTTTTGCGAAACAGCAACTCTCCAAGAGATTAAGGCAAGGACAGCCAGGATAATTATTCCAAGGATAATATTTCGGATTGACTTCATCAGGTTATTATATCTGTCTGATAATAAATAAAACAGCAGAAGGGTGTTTTCCCTCTGCTGTTTGCAAAAAATCTTTCATAAATTACATTTGTTTCAAGAATTCATCCATTGCCGTCAGGAGTTTATCTACATCCGCGAGTGATACTTCACCCATGTGGGCGATGCGGAAGGTTTTGTTTTTAAGATCACCATAGCCGTTGGCAATTCGCATTGCTTTAGGTTTGAGGAATTCATTCAAGGCTGGAATATCCATATTTCTGGTGTTGTTGATAGTTGACACGGTTTTTGAGCGGTAACCTTCCGGAGCGAGAGGGAGCATCCCTTGTGCGGCAGCCCAATCCTGTGTCATGTTTGCCATGGAAGTATGGCGAGCGAACCTTTCTTCCAACCCCTCTGCGAGGATTCTATCCAGTTGAACATCCAAAGCCCAGATTAGCGACATTGCCGGGGTCATGGGGGTAGAGTCTTTTACCCGGTGCTTCTCTAGAAGCAGCAGGTCAAAATACCATCCGCGATGCTGTACCGTTTCTGCTTTTTTCATGGCACGTTCAGAGGCTGAGCCAAATGCCAAACCGGGTGGGAGGGCAAAGCATTTTTGTGAAGATGTCAACAGAAAGTCCAATCCCCATGCGTCAAATTCGATCTTTGAACCAGAAAGGGAGGAAACAGCATCCACCAGGATAAGCGTATCCGGGCTTACTTTGTGTACAACTTCGGCTAGATCTTTTACCGGGTTTTCAGCGCCGGTGGATGTTTCATTGTGGACGATGGTGACCACTTCATAATACTTTTGTTTCAATGCATCGGCCAACTGGTCTGGTTTGATCACTTCGCCCCAGGCGACTTCAAGCTTATCGGCTTGTTTGGCATTAGCGAGTGCGACATCGTACCAGCGTTTAGCAAAGGCGCCATTTACGCACGATAAAACTGTACTGTTGGCAAAATTTCTTATTCCGGCTTCCTGCAATCCTGATCCTGAAGAAGTGGAAATATAAATTGGCCGTTGTGTGAAAAAGACCTGACGCAGTTTTTCATCACAATGGCGAAAAACAGCTTCGAAATCCTTACTCCGATGCGGAATCATCGGTTTGGTCTGCGCAGTCAATACATCATCTGCTACATCAACCGGTCCTGGAACAAACATTCGTGACATGCCAATCTCCTTTTTTTTTGTAATGGTTTGGATATGAAACGAATCACCTTCCGACAACTGCCGGATGTAATCACCAATTATTTACTTCAAAATAAAGGTAAGCGCAATCAAAATAACAATGAAGCTGGCAGCCAGAACACCGATCCTTTTTAGACCAACTTTGACCTGGGAGTAATCGGGGTTGAATTCTGTGGTGCTGCTAAAACGCCTGGTCAAATTTGGATTGCCCTGTGTTTCTGCGGAGGCTGCTACTCTACCGGATACTCTTCTTTTCGTTTTGCTGCTCATAAATAACGCTCCTTAGTTTTGTAAAATTGCTTGAATCACGATCCTTTGTTTATCAACCAGATAGGGATAACATGATATCAGAGTGACTGTCGGATCGGTTGTTGCTTTCATTACCTCCACCTGGGTTGGTTCAACGATCAACGATTGTTGGATGATATAAGTATACTGCCTGGTTGAAGTGAATAATATCACTTGATCGCCATTTTGTAACTTGTCGAGGTCCCTGAATATTTCACCAAAGACGTCGTTGTGCGCAGAGAGGACCACGTTACCGGTTTTGCCGGGATTTGCTGACCCAATGTGCTGGCCGACTCCTTTGCGAAGCTGATCCCACCCGTCGCCCTGAACAACTGGAGCGTCCACTTTGATAGCGGGAATCTGAATGCGGATGGATTGTTCAGGGCTAGCGGTCGGGATGGGTATACTTGCCAGGCTCTGAACAATTGGCATAAGGTGCTCCGGAATCTCAGCATTGTTAGGCTGGGCACCTTCAGCTCCAATTGGTGGCGTATGCCCGCTTGGTAGTACAACTGCAACGATGAGCGGAGTTGGAGCGAGGGTGGGCTGCTCAAGGGCTGCTACAACTTCATTGTTGAGATTGCGTAAAACTGTGAAGCCGTTGAAAAGCACAAAAACCAAGCCGATCACCGCTATGGCTTCCACCACAAGAAGGAACCGATCTAATACGCGGGAACGGGATTTGCGTAAGGTTCGTTTTTTTGTGGTTGTATCAATGGTTTCAATGGTATCCGCTTGAAGAGGAAAGGAAGTGGCTATGGAGGAATCGCTGGCAGTTTGAACGATCCGGCCAGTTTTCTGGTAATGTGCAAGCCGTTGATCGTGAGCATTATGCTGCTTTTCCAATAATAGGCGGCGCAACTCAGATATGGATAGACTATCAACGGGTTTTCGTTTGCGAGTGGGCATTGTCCTTATCGCTTTTCTCCACTGAAATTATACTCCATCCATTGGTTCAGGACTACCCGCGGGAATATGGAAGATCATTTACCATTGTCATTTTAAGAATGATTATGTATAATGCTTTCTACCCGGGCGGGTAGCTCAGTTGGTTAGAGCACACGGTTGACATCCGTGAGGTCGTAGGTTCGAGCCCTATTCCGCCCACTTTTCCAAATACTGAAATGACATAAAGATAAAGATGCTGGTTCGAACCCGACCCTGACAGGAGTCAGGGCGTTTCCATCCAACCCTCTTATTGATTTCGGAAGTGAATTATGATTTGAAGGATTTGGGTATTTCTATGGGTGATAGCAAATAATCCATATTGAAGTCAAGTGGTCGCATGCTTTATTCTGGTTTACTTTGACTCTTATGATAGGCAATGTGTAAAATGAGAAAGGTTCGACTGCGAAATGGAGAAAATCGGCCGTCTAGAAGAATTCCCTGGTAATCGGGTTAGTGTTCATCTGTATACTTTCACTTTTGCATTTCACAATTTACTTGCTTACGCTAATAACTTGTGTTAAAATACAAATGCATTAACACTTACCGATATTGCTTTCACCGAAAAGTGGGTTTCCCCCACTTTTCTGCGTATAATTATCCTAGTAAACTATTGTGGAGAATGGGCACGAATGAAGAACGAGTTTGTACTGGCTTTCAATGAAGTATTGGAAGAGAAACAACTTCCGAGAGAAGTAATTTTACAGGCGCTAGAGTCAGCCATGGTTTCGGCTTATCGGCGAGCTGTAAATGCATCCGGCAAACAACTGGTCGAAGCGAAGATTGATTCTGAAACTGGCAAGGTTGCCATATATGCCGAAAAAGAAGTCGTTGATTCTGTGATGATGGATGGGACTGAAGTGACTCTTGAAGAGGCGCGCAAAGTTAACCCTGACGCAGAGTTGGGCGACCTCGTTGTCGTTGAATCGACGCCAACTGATTTTGGCCGGATAGCAGCACAAACGGCGCGCCAGGTGATCCAGCAACGGATCCGGGAAGCAGAACGTGCTTCACAGATGGAATACTACAATAAACAACTGGGTGAAATTGCCACCGGTATTGTTCAGGCAGTCAATTCTACTGGAGCCACTGTTGGTCTGGATCTTAAAGCGGAGGGTTTACTTCCCCGGAAGGAAATGATCCCCCAGGAACGATTTCAGAATCCATGACCGGGCACGCGCATTACTTCTCGAGGTGAAAGACACAGCCCGTGGGCCGCAAATCATCCTTTCACGAGCACACCGCAACTTTTTACGCCGCTTATTGGAAACCGAAGTACCTGAGATCTATCATGGAGTCGTCGAAATCCGCTCCATATCCCGTGAACCAGGTCAGCGTGCCAAGGTGGCGGTAGCTGCCACCCAGCAGGGAATCGACCCGGTCGGCGCATGCGTAGGTATTCGTGGAGTTCGCATCCAGGCGATTGTGCGGGAATTGCATGACGAAAAAATTGATGTGATCGAATGGAGTAGTGACCCGGCGGTTTACATTTCCAAAGCCATCAGCCCAGCAAGGGTGAATGGTGTCTATTTGAATGATGCTACCAGTGGTGGAAAAACTGCTACTGTAGTTGTACCTGAAGACCAATTAAGTCTTGCGATTGGCCGAGACGGTCAAAATGCACGTCTGGCAGCCAAGTTAACGGGTTGGCGCATTGACATTAAGAGCCTGCCGGAAGCCGCCGCCGATGCAATGAATAAGCTCAAGACTAATGACGATTACAAAGCAATTGCCGAAGCAGAAGAGTCTGCTTTACCAACACTTGAAGAAATCTTGCAGCGCAAGGCAGAGGGAAGGCCACTTCCTCCGGAAGAATATGATCTTCTTGCAAAATTTGTCGACCGGGTCGAGAAAAAATCTGCCATAAAACGCCTGGCGGAAAAGAAACCAGAAGATATTTTACGCGAGCAGGCAGTGGCTACACTCCCAGTCAGGGCTTTTGAAATGGCTTTGGATGAGCTAAAACTGGAAGATCATATCTCCAATATCCTGCTTGAGGCAGGTTATGTCACAGTCGGCGATCTGGCATTGCAAATAAGACTCAATGCTGATAGTATCCTGGCCTTGCAGGGCATCGGTCCAAAAGCGATGTCTGAGATAAATCTGGCGCTGCACAATGAGAAGATCATCCTAAGCGAGGAAGTCCAACCGGAAGCGCAGGTCGAGGTTCAAGCACCTGTTGAGATAGAAACTGAAGCTGTTCCTGTGACCGAAGGTGAAGCCGAGGCTCAACTCGTCGGAGATAAAGAAACTGCTCCAGTTGAAACAACACCAGTTGAAGAGGATGAAGACCTTACCACTGATTTGAATAAGATCTTTGAATTGAATCCGGAAGTATTGGTCCCAACTGTTTCGATGGATGAAGATGAAGATGAGCTGCAGAAGAAAGAAGCTGGCAAAAAGAAAAAGAAGAAACATGTTGAAATTACCTATGATCCAGACCGTGATATGACGGTTGTGAAAAAGAAACACAAACGTGGCTCAGATGGTGGATGGGATGAATGGGAAGTCTAAGGAATTTCCTGCCAGAAATTAAAACATGAACGCCAAAGCAGGAAAACGTGTTAAGCATGTACCGCAAAGAACCTGTGTAGGTTGCCGGTTAGTTCTCTCAAAAAGGCAGCTCATCCGCGTGGTGCGAACAGCTGAAGGAATCGTCGTGGACCACACAGGAAAAATGGCAGGACGAGGCGCTTATTTGCACGATAACCGTTCCTGCTGGGAAAAAGCAGTCAAAGGTGCGTTGGCAAATGCCCTTAGAACAGAATTAACAAACGAGGATAAGGAACGGATTGCAAAATTTGCATCCACATTAACCGAAAAAGAGATGAGCGAAGCACGGATGGACCCGAAGCAGGAATCTAAGCTAATGTAAACCTGACAATCATTCCATACCAAACTCGCTCATCAGGACAGATATCAATTGGATATCTAAACCAGATCTATATGCAAGTGAGCACGAAAGAATTGAGGAGGTGCCACATGAGCGAGCAATCAACCACAGAAGCAACCAAAAACATTATTGAAATACCCGGCATTATAACTGTAAGAGATCTTGCCGGAAAACTTCAATCCAGCCCTATCCAGGTGATTAAAGCATTGATGACCAATGGTGTCATGGCCAATATTAACCAAACGGTCGACTACGATACCGCTGCCATTGTCGCCGCAGAGTTAGGTTTTGAAGTAGCATTGGAAGAGCAAGAACAGGAAGAAGTTCTCGATGAAAGCTCCCAGGCTGGATGGAAAAAAGAGATTGAGAAGGAAGACCGAAAGAATCTGGTTCAACGTCCACCTGTTGTAACAATATTAGGTCACGTTGACCATGGAAAAACGACTCTATTGGATGCGATCCGACACACAGATGTTGCCGGTGGTGAAGCAGGTGGTATCACCCAGCATATTGGAGCCTATCAAGTGGAACATAAAGGCCAGACGATCACATTCCTGGATACTCCCGGCCATGCGGCATTTACTGCCATGCGGGCACGTGGAGCACAGGGAGCAGATATCGTTATTCTGGTCGTGGCTGCGAATGATGGTGTTATGCCGCAAACCAAAGAAGCAGCCGCCCACGCAAAGGCTGCTCAAGTTCCCATTGTTGTGGCAATGAATAAAATGGACCGCCCGGATGCCAACCCTGATTTTGTAAAAAAACAGTTGGCAGATATTGGCCTTGTACCGGAAGATTATGATGGAAATACCATGGTCATTCCTGTTTCTGCGAAGCAAAAGCAGGGCATCGAAGATTTATTGGAAGCCATTCTGATCATCGCAGAATCAACAGATATTCTTGCCAACCCTTATGGAAAAAAGATCGGATCTGTGATCGAAGCTGAGCTAGATAAAGCAAAGGGTGTCATTACAACGTTACTCGTACAGAATGGCTCGCTCGAAATGGGTGATGTCATCGTAGCGGGAACTGCCCACGGCAAGATCAAAGCAATGTTTGATTACAAAGGCAAGAAAATTCGATCTGCAAGCCCATCCACACCCGTCTCTGTTATGGGTTTAAGCGATGTTCCGTCAGCAGGTGATGTTTATGAGGTGGTTCCTTCTGAAAAAGATGCTCGCGCTAAAGTTAGTTTGATCAAGATTGCGAGTAATGTAGTAGTTCAGGCACCCAAGACGACGCTGGAAGATATTTTTAAACAGATTGAAGATGGCGCTTTGAAGGAGCTGAACCTGATCATCAAAGCGGATGTCCAGGGGTCACTTGAGCCAATTATTACATCAATGAGTGATTTGAGTAAAGGCGCCATTCGAATCAATACTCTGCATGCCACAACTGGAAATATCACCGAGAGTGATATTTTGCTGGCTTCTGCCTCGAAAGCGATCGTAATCGGTTTTAATGTTAATGCGGATACTGCAGCGAGACGCCTGGCAGAAACTGAGGGTGTTTCCATTCGGCTATATACGATCATCTATCGGTTGATCGAAGATGTGGAAAAAGCGCTTAAAGGTATGCTCGCTCCTGAGTTTAGAGAAGAAATCATCGGACAGGCAACAGTTCAGGCTGTGTTTAAGATCACAAAACTGGGTAACATAGCAGGGTGCCGGGTGAACAGTGGGGAAGTTCGTCGCAATGCAAAAATGCGCGTGATGAGGAATGGCGAAGTCATTCATGAAGGGGAAGTCTCTTCCTTGAAACATGAAAAAGATGATGTTAAAGAAGTTCGCCAGGGTTTTGATTGCGGTATCTCATTGAAGAATTTTTCGGCTTATGAAGCCGGAGATATTATGGTAAGCTATACCGTTGAAAAATTAGGAGCTCTAAAGAGTGGTTTATTGGAGTAAAGATGCCTTCAAAAGTAAGAATGGAAAGAATTGAAGACAGGATAAAACAGGAATTATCCAATCTGATCGTTCAGAGAGTGAATGACCCGCGGCTATCTGGCGTATATGTGAATGACGTCAAGGTGGATCGTGAGCTTGCTTTTGCTGATATATATGTCTCTTCTGTGGAAGGTGCAGAGAGATCAAAGGAAGTATTGGATGGATTCAAACATGCCAGCGGATTCTTACGACATGAACTTGCTTCACTAATTGAATTAAGAACATTTCCCAGGCTGCGCTTTCGCTGGGATCCGACACCGGAGCATGCTGATCATATTGAAAAGATCCTGGCGAGTATTCGCCCTGAATTAAACAAGATTGAGGAAATAAAAAAAGATGCAGAATGATATCCACGAACAGATCCGTTCCAAAATATTTGCAGCGGAACGTGTATTGATCGTGTCACATGTAAGACCGGATGGGGACGCCATTGGATCATTACTGGCGATGGGGTTAGGCTTGTTGGCCAGGTCAAAACAAGTGCAAATGGTATTGACGGATGGGATGCCTGGCAGTTTTAAGCATCTGGAGGGGGCGGATCTTGTCAAGCAAAAAGCTGAAGGCGATGTTGATCTGATTGTGGTGGTGGACTGTTCAGATTTTCAGCGCACCGGAAAAGCTCTGGTTGGCTACCCAATTCCAGATATTGTTATTGACCACCATGTGACCAACAATGGTTTTGGTACTCTCAACTTGATCCAACCGGAAGCAGTTGCCACCTCAGAAATAATGGCGGAAAATTTTATTAAGTGGGAACTCGAGGTCACACCAGCAGTAGCTAACTCATTGATCACCGGCATTGTAACTGATACATTAGGTTTTCGTACTTCAAATATGCGGCCGAAAACCATGCGCATTACAGCAGACCTGATGGAAAAAGGCGCCAACCTCCCTGAACAATACAGTTATTCATTATTACGACGATCATTTACTGCTGCCAAGTATTGGGGAGCAGGGTTATCCTCACTTGAACGAAAAAATGGCATGGTTTGGGGTACTCTCAGCCTGGAATCGCGGGAAGCTTGTAGTTACCCCGGGAATGACGATGCTGATTTGATTAATATCATTTCTGCAATCAACGATTTTGATGTCTCAATGATCTTTGTTGAGCAAAAAAATGGTTCTGTAAAGGTCAGTTGGCGTTCAATCCCTGGTTTTGATGTTTCGAAGATCGCTGTGCAATTTGGTGGCGGCGGTCACCCTGCGGCCGCGGGAGCTGACATTCCTGGTACTCTATTAGAGATACAAAAGAAAGTATTAGACACCACTGAAAAACTATTGAAATCCCATTACAAAAACGAGTAATATATAATCAGGGTCGAAAATTAATGGAGAGATCACAAAAATGAATAAAGATAACAGGTTTGAGCAGAATGCAATTTCGGGGGTGTTGGTTGTCGATAAACCAGTAGGTTTGACCTCGCACGATGTTGTACAGGTTATTCGAAAAGGAACAAATATTAGAAGGGCTGGACATACTGGTACACTAGATCCACGAGCTTCGGGGGTGCTGGTGGTTCTTGTCGGACCAGCAGTTCGTTTAAGCGAGTATGTTTCTGCCTCAGATAAACGCTATCAGGCAATCATCCGTCTGGGTGCGACAACCGATACGTATGATGAAGAAGGTAGTGTTCTTTCAAATTCACCTGTCGAGATCACTGAAGAACAATTTGAAACGGCCCTGAAGCAATTTATTGGCGAGATTGAACAGGTTCCCCCGCCATATTCCGCAGTCAAGGTAAATGGTAAAAAAGCTTATGAAATGGCGCGTGAAGGCGAAGAAGTTGAACTCACTCCCCGGATCATCAATGTCTATAACCTTGAATTACTTGAATGGGCACCGCCAGAGGCAGTAATCGATGTTTATTGTTCTTCAGGAACTTATGTTAGATCATTGGCGAATGACTTAGGCTCAACCCTTGGTTGTGGCGCGCACCTGGTTGGGTTACGCCGAACAAAAAGCGGTCGTTTCACACTGAGAGATGCAGTTCCATTACGAAAATTACGGGACGCCTTTGAGGATGGGAGCTGGTATCAATATCTAATCCCTGCTGCTGAAGCGCTTTCAGATTGGCCGATCGTGGAGCTGGATGTAGAAAAAATGGATGCGATTCGGCATGGACATCGCATTCCCTCCACACCTGAGTCCACAGGCTGGGCGAGAGGGATATCCGAACAGGGCGAACTGGTTGCCCTTCTGCAACACGATGATGAAACGTCGGAATGGCAACCTAAAAAAGTATTTTTCTCATAAAACAAAGCAAGTCAGTGGGTCGATTACGGAATGCAGCGATACACTAAGCTAAATGACCTGAATACAGGCAAAACCTGGTTAACAATAGGATCGTTCGATGGAGTCCACCTGGGACATCAAGAATTGATTAAAAAACTGGTCGATGGCGCCCACACGAATGACGCCCAGGCAGTTGTATTAACCTTCCACCCCCACCCTTCAGAGGTCTTGCGGGAAAAAAACGATCCATTTTATCTTACAGGTCAGGAAGATAAATTTGAACTATTAGAATTGCTCGGGGTGGATCACTGCGTGAGTATGAAATTCGATCTGACAGTAGCTTCTTATACAGCACAGTATTTCATCCAATTATTGACAGAAAGCATGAAACTTGAAAGATTGATCGTTGGAAATGATTTTGCCCTGGGGCGGGGTCGTATGGGTGACGTATCAACTTTATCAAAAATTGGAGAAATAAGGGGATTCACAGTTGATGTTTTAAATCACGTAGTATTTAATGGGCAGACAATTTCATCAAGCCAAATTCGATCGTTGATCTCGGCTGGGAACCTGGAGAATGTTAACCAATTCTTAGGCAGGAATTATTCCATTTCCGGGATAGTATCTCACGGGGACGAACGTGGTAAATCTCTGGGATTTCCAACCGCAAATATTGCAGTTTCACAAAAACGATTGTTGCCAAAACCAGGAGTATATGCCTGTATTACTATAATAGATGGAGTTAATCATAATTCGGTAGCGAATATTGGTTACCGCCCAACCTTCAATCTTCCAGATCCAATACTCCAACTGGAAGTACATATCCTGGATTTCAATTCTGATATTTATGGGCAGTTTGTTCAGGTGGCGTTTGTAAAATATATTCGTGGCGAGATCAAGTTTAATTCCGTTGACGAATTGAAAGAGCAAATTTCCCGGGATGTTCTCACAGCAAGGGAGGCATTACTTGGCGAACGATAGGCAAGTTTATCTATTGAATCCAAAAGAATACAGTCCGGAAACAATTGCAGTCGCTTTTGCAAAAACTTCCCGATCACCTGAATCTTTTCGCGAAATTGCCAGACAACTCAATGATGAGAAAAGTGCAGACTTCCATGAAAAATGGGTTGTTGGATATGGCCATTCATCAGTCGCTGAACATGCTGTTTTGCACCTAGCAATAGAAAACGTCTCCCGTCTGTCTGTGGAAACGATAGAATCAACCCGCCTTGCATCTTACACCGAGAAATCCACCCGCTATCAGAAATGGTCCTCGGACGCATACCATGTCCCGGCTGAGGTGGTGCAAGCAGGTCTGGTGAATGAATTCAATCAGATTTGCGGCCAGCTATTTGATGGATATTCTAGAGCCCTCGAAATGTGTAAACGCGTGGTTCAAAAAAATTCTCCGCAGAAATTGGATGAAAACGAAGCGACCTGGGAGCGACGAATACGGTCAAGCTACGTGGATGTTTGCCGGTTCGTATTGCCAGCGGCATCCCTTGCAAATTTAGGAATGACAGTCAATGCGCGTGTACTGGAAAGCATGATCCGTAAAATGCTTTCGAGCCCGCTTCAGGAAGTGAGAGAGATTGGCGAGCAAATTAAGAGGGTGGCGATCCAGGAAGTGCCGACACTGGTGAAATATGCTGACATTGTCCCATATCTTATCGAGGCGCCTATGGAACTCAATTGGGATGCCCAATCTTTGAATATTGACAAGAAACAAAGCGGGGACTGGTGTAATTTGATCGAGTGGCAGGAGGATGGCGAAGACAAGGTTGTAGCCGCAGCTCTTTACCGCGTTACCGATGGTCCATATGACCAGATATTGAAATCCGTCAAAAGTTTTAACCAGGAGCAAAAGAAAAGGGTGATAAGCCATATTCTTGAAAAACTGGGTAAATTCGATTCACCTTTGCGCGAGTTAGAGTATATCTCCTATACCTTTGATATTGTCATGGACCAGGGGGCATATTTCGAGATCAAACGCCATCGGATGATGACGCAAACACCACAAGAACTTACTTGTGAACTTGGTTATGCAGTCCCAGCCATGCTAAAACCAGCCGGTTATTATGATGAATACTGCACTATGATGGATGCAATTGAGAAGAAGTACAAGAAACTTGAATCAGCGATATCCAGCGCTGCATCGTACATGGTGCCGAATGGATTCAACAGAAGAATATTGCTGACAATGAACTTCCGGGAAGCTTATCATTTTTGCGCTCTCCGCAGCTCACCTAACGCGCATTTTTCTGCGCGCCGCGTTGCTCAACGGATTGCGGCTGAAATTAGTAGGGTTCATCCAACCCTTGGGAACTATCTTAAAGTGAATGAAAAAGAAACCTGGAAAAGCATAGAACAAACTGAATTTCTTCAGGTATGATGAATTAAGATTTGGAAATTGGAAGCATAAAATTAAATACCGAGCCCTGGTTATACTTGCTCTCGAACCAGATTTTTCCACCCATCAATTCAACAAACCGTTTGGAAATATATAAACCCAAGCCGGTACCCGGGATATCGCGAGCCTGGGCGTCGTCAGATCGAAAATAGCGCTGGAAAATCCATTCTTTGTCTTCATCTTTTATCCCTATGCCGGAGTCTTTGATGGACACCTCAACGAAATCGGATTTATGATCCTGTGAGATATGCACATCTATGCTTCCGCCGGGCAACGTATATTTTGCAGCATTACCTATGAGATTCAATATGATCTGACCGGTTCGTTTTTTATCCGCATAAACTTTGGAAATGCCATTTTTTACTTCAAGCTTAAACTTCAGGTTTTTTTCATCGAACTGGGGCAGCAGGAACTTCGATAATTCCTCAAGTAGATCTGGAATCGAAAAAATTGTTTTTTCAAACTTGAGACGGTTGGAATCTACAAGGGATACTTCCGATAGATCAATGATCAGGTCGTTCATGCGGGCGATATTTGCTTGAATTGTAGCGAGAAACTGCCTTTGCTGTGTATTCAGGTCACCAACTGCGTTACTGAGAAGCAGCTCAGTGTATCCCCGAATGGAGGAGAGAGGATTTTTAAGCTCATGTGCAACCATAGACAGGATTTCATTTGAATGTGAATGGTCATGCGAGAGTGCAGTCACTTCTTGTTGGTCAGACATATCGGGTGATGGTTTTTCCTTTTGCGAATTGAACAATGTGTATGTTTTATCATCGAACAGGTAATAAAGCAAATGCTACTACCAAAATTTTTGATTATAATGAAATTTACAAATCATTAATATTCAAACAGGGAGAATCTGGTGCACCAACCATTATTGATCGTTGAGCTCGTCCCGCGTAGTTGTTTTTTCTCAAACCTTCGAAGCAATCTCAGCAAGAAAGATTGGGAAAAGCTGCGCCAATTGACAATAAGTAATGCTGAAAATAACTGTGAGATATGCGGATCGTCTGGAAATGGCTATTCATTGGAGTGCCATGAGATATGGAATTACGATGATGAAAAAAAAACCCAAACACTTAGCGGTCTGATTGCCTTGTGTAAAGCCTGCCACCGAGCGAAGCACATGGCCCTTGCACGGCACAAAGGTTGGGAAGATGTGGCCGAAGCCCATATGATGCGGATCAATCAATGGGATAAGAGTACCCTGGAGTTATACCTTGAAGAAGCTTTCAAATTATTTGAACAACGGAGCGAACAGGAATGGACCCTTGATATTTCCTGGCTCGCTACTTTCGATGTGGTAATTCCTGATATTTTGGACAGATAAACCTTCGTATTTAGCAGTGGTATCAGCGGAAAGGAGAGATTATGAATATCTCAATCATCGGGTTGGGTGGTATCGCGCAAGATTATTACCTGCCAATCCTTTCCATTCGCGAAAATATGAAATTGCAAATTTTTAGCAGAACAAAAACTACTGTGGAATATAATGCTGCAAAATGGAATATCACATCCATGGCTGAAAATATCGCTGATGTTGTTCGTTGGAAGCCAGACGCAGTTTTTGTGCTGACTATTTCTTCCTCACACTACGACATTGTGAAGGAGCTACTATACAATGGTATTGATGTTTTTGTCGAAAAACCGGCTTCATTACATGTAGAGCAGACTATGGAATTGGCTGAGCTGGCAAAGGGAAAAATATGCATGGTCGGATTTAACAGACGATTCGCTCCCATACACCAACGCGGAAAAGAGTATTGGGGGAACCGCAAAATTGAACTGGCCGAATTCACCAAACTGCGGACCAAGCCATTCCATGATTCCACACGCAACCATATATATGACGACACGATCCATCTACTGGATACGATGCGGTATTATTGCGGCGAAGTAGAATTGGCACATCGAGAAGTACGAATTGAAGGTCAATTAATCACTGTGACGGGCATGTTTAATCTTGAAAGTGGCGGGATTGCTATTGTAAAGAACAGCATGCGAAGCGGTCAGTGGCGGGAGAACTATACCATTAGTGGAGATGGCTTGACCATGGATGTTGACCCATTTTCCAGGCTTACCATCTTTCAGGGGGATGAACGGCGCAGTTGGAGTGAAAATTACCAGGCTGGCTCAACCTCCTTTTCCGGGCGTGGTTTTGTGGGAGAGGTAGAACATTTTTTGGATTGCGTGAAAACCCGCAAGCAACCGATGACAAATCTGGAGGATTCAATAAAGACCCAGCAGCTTGTTGAAGCTCTGGCTGGTGGATAAAAATCTATTCAGATTAATCTACAAAACGGTACTTGAGCAAAGCCCATACTGCATAAAACGCATCGCTGAGGTGGATCTTCTTGCCCTGAGAGTAGTCTCTGGGGTTGAAATCGATTGGCACTTCATAGATACGGATCCGGCGTTTTAGTACTTTTGCAGTGAATTCGGGTTCAAAATCAAAACGTTTTGAATGAAGTGGGATATCTTTAATCACTTCACGTTTGAAAACCTTATAACCCGTCTCCATATCACTGAGGATATTGTTGTAGAGAATATTGGTCATGAAAGTTAAGAGCTTATTAGCAACCATGTTCCAATATAAAATTGGCCTGCGGGCGCCGCCGAGAAAGCGTGAGCCATAAACGATATCTGCTTTCCCTTCCCGAATTGGCTTTAATAGATTCTCATATTCGCGTGGATCATACTCCAGGTCTGCATCCTGAATGATGATCACATCTTTGGTGGCAGCTTTGATCCCGGTAACTACCGCAGCGCCTTTGCCCTTATTGACAGCATGCAATATGACCCGAATTTGACCGGTTTTTTCAATTTCTGCAAGTTTTTCACGAGTGCCATCTTTTGAGCCATCATCGACAACAAGAATTTCATTCACAAGACCGGTTGCTTTTACACGGCGAATGATCTCTTCTATGGTTTGTATTTCGTTATAAACGGGGATTATGACAGTGATTTCCATATGTGGATTATAAGCAAGCATCTGATTTTGGGCAAGTATTTTTATTTGGCTAAAATATGATTAAGGTTTTTGCGAAAACGTTCCGATAATTTGTGAATACAATATCAAATTTGTATTTGGTTAGATAGGATGGGCGTGCTATAATTTATCGGGGAAACTCATTTTGATTTTTCCGTAAGGCTCTTTGTTGGAGGTTATAAAAATGAATACGGTAAGCCAAAAACAGCCAGACCCAATTGCTGCATCCTCAGCAGCGAATATGCCTTTTTTTCCTCCGCCTATAACACGGATCGAAGACACTGGACTATCCCCATTGTGGCTGCAGGATCTGATTTTAAAAGTATTTTATTATCAAGGTTATATGACTGGCTTTAAGCTGGCAGAAGAGATCGCTCTTCCGTACGTTGGGGTTGTGGATCAGTTGTTGGAAGTGCTCAAAAGAGAAAAACTTGTTGAAGTGAAATCCTCACAGGTCGGACTCGGAGAAGGGGCATATCAATGGGCTATTACCGGATTAGGCATCTCCAGAGCAAGAGAAGCTCTGGATCGAAGTCAATATGCTGGTCCAGCCCCTGTCCCGATAAGTGACTATAACGAGTCGCAACGCAAACAAAGCCGCGGCAGAATGCTTGTTACCGAAAAAATCATGCGGCAAATATTAAGCAGCCTGGTACTTTCTGAAAAGACATTTAAGCGAATTGGTCCTGCATTAAACTCTGGGACATCCATGTTTCTGTATGGACCTCCGGGAAATGGAAAAACGACCATAGCGCGGGCAATTGGCAACCAGATCCTCTCACAGAATATTTATATTCCATATTCCATTTATATCGACGGGCAGGTTGTAAAGTTGTATGATTCTGTAAACCATCAAATGGCGCCTGATGAGGAGACGACTTATACAGGGACCGGAACTCTGCGGGGCGTTCGTCGTGACCCACGCTGGGTTAAGATTAGAAGACCGTTTATTGTTGTCGGTGGTGAATTGAGCTTAGCAGGACTGGACCTGGTGTTTGATGATATTCATAAATATTACGAAGCCCCTTTTCAGGTGAAAGCCAATGGCGGCATCTTTCTTATCGATGACTTTGGAAGACAACAGGTGCGTCCACGCGACCTGCTTAACCGTTGGATCGTACCACTGGAAAACCGCATAGATTTTCTGACATTACATACTGGTCGAAAGATCGAAGTACCATTTGATGTGCTTGTTGTGTTTTCAACAAATCTCCCGCCAAAAGACCTGGTGGATGAAGCCTTCCTCCGTCGCTTAAGGCATAAGATCGAAATTGGCGATCCATCATATGAAGACTATCGGGAGATATTCAAACGTGTCGCTGTTGATAAGAAAGTAAAATACAACGACACCGCCCTCGCACACTTGTTACAAGAATGGTATATCAAGAAAGATCGAAAGCTAAGAGCTTCACACCCACGAGATCTGTGCGATCAAATTGTTGATATTTCCAAATATGAAGGAATCGAATGCGCTATGACCAAGGACCTGATCGACCGGGCGGCAGAATCCTATTTTGTCGAGTTGTAAGCTGGAGTTGTAAATAGATATGGTACCTGTGGTTTATGCTCATCGCGGCGCCTCGGCGTATGCTCCTGAAAACACAATCTCTGCCTTCCAGCTCGCTGTTGAACATGGCGCAGATGGTATAGAATTTGATGTGAAGATCACATTTGATGGCAGGGTGATCGTTTTGCATGACCAAACCCTTCAACGGACGACAACCGGGAATGGTAATTTCAAGAAATTCTCTTTCAATGATCTGCGCAAGTTGGATTCTGGTTCCTGGTTTTCTAAAGAATTTTCTCAAGAAAAAATTCCAACCCTGGAAGAAGTATTTGAAGCAATAGGCGGGAAAATAGGGATAAATATCGAATTGACCAACTATGCCACCCTGGGAGATGACTTGATAGAAAATGTGGCTAGGATTCTAAATCAAGTAAAAAACACTTCGAATGTGATGATTTCTTCGTTTAGTTGGAAGAATTTGAAAAAAGCCCGGAGTTTATGCCCTTCCATTCCTAGCGGTTTACTTGCAATGCCAGGCATAGCCGGCTGGCTGAGCCGATCTTTCATTGCTCGAAATGTTCCACACGAGGCACTCCATCCTTACTTCTCTGATGTATCTCCTGTTTCAATTTCCAGGATGCATAAAAATGGTAAGAAAGTGAATGTTTGGACCGTGAATGATCCAAAAGAAACGCTAAGATTACATAAGATTGGTGTTGATATGATTATGACTGACGACCCCAGGTTGGCACAATCCACCCTTCGGTCAGCAGAATGATTGCATGTCGCTACCTCATTAATCACAAAAGCATCCAATTTCAATTAGAAACAACCAGGCTACCGGTAATGACAACCGGTGAATTTTCCTTTCAGGCAAATTCAAATTTTGATGAAAACCTGACGTTCCTATCCTTGCAGACTGCCTCAATGGTAAAATTGGTGTGTATCACATGTGCTGGCTAAATGGAGAGGAAATGATAGCTAATTGATGGATCATCCGAACTTGGCAGGGTCTATAGTATATGCATATTACTCACTATAACATTTCTAGATTAGTAACCAGGATATTCGTTATCTTTATCCTTTTTGGATTCCTTTCCGCGCCAATTCATTCCATATACGCAAGTAATTTTTCGCAAGGCATCAATCCACAGGATAAAGCCGAACTGCTCCTTGAAAAAATGACCCCAGAAGAAAAAGTTGGACAATTATTCCTGGTCACTTTCAATGGCATGGATACTACCGAAAATTCCCAAATATTTTCACTAATAACCAGATATGATATTGGAGGAGTAGTCCTTCAAAGAAAGAACGATAATTTTACTGATAAGACTTCCACAACAGTTGCTGCATATGAACTAATATCCTCATTGCAAGATATTAACTGGCAAAATTCTCAAGCTATACCTGGAATAAACACTCAGGGCAATTCCGGTAACTCATACATTCCGTTATTTATTGGCATATCGCAAGAGGGCGGGGCCGGACAGTTCTCTCAGATTATCACTGGCCTTAGTCAGATCCCAAATGCGATGACAATCGGCGCAACCTGGAATCCGCAACTGTCCGAAGAAAATGGTGCGATCCTCGGGGAAGAGTTAAGTAAGCTGGGGGTAAACTTACTGCTTGGCCCTTCCATGGATGTACTTGAACTTCCTCTACAGGAGGGCGGCGAGGATTTAGGAACGCGTGTTTTTGGCGGAGATCCATACTGGGTGGGCGAGATGGGAAAAGCCTATATTCGGGGGGTTCACCAGGGAAGTGGCAATCGAATCGCTGTGATGGCAAAGCATTTTCCTGGTCGTGGCGGTTCAGACAGACCTTTGGATGAGGAAGTTGCGACCGTTCAAAAATCCCTTGAACAATTGAAACAAATTGAACTGGCTCCATTCTTTGCAATAACAGGAGCGATAGAAGATCCAAACGAGAATGCGGATGGTTTGCTTGTTTCTCATATTCGTTATCAGGGTTTCCAGGGAAACATCAGGGTTACAACCAAGCCTGTGAGCTTTGACCCCGCAGCACTGTCTCAAATTCTATCTTTACCGCAATTCACAAATTGGCGGGATGCAGGCGGAGTAATTGTAAGCGATGATCTAGGCAGCAGCGCTGTACGCAAGTTCAATGATCCAACCATGCTCGCTTTTGATGCCCGGCAAACAGCACGCAGCGCTTTTTTGGCGGGAAATGACCTGCTATTCGTTGATAATTTTACAGCTACAGGCGACCCGGATTCGTTTACATCCATAGTAAACACCCTGAATTATTTCACCCAGAAGTACAATGAAGACCCCACCTTTGCCCAGCGGGTAGATGCATCAGTCCTCAAAATTCTCACCTTAAAAATCAAACTTTATCCTAATTTCACCATAGGGGGTGTTATCCCTCTGGTTTCTGGGTTGGATGGCCTAGATCAGGAAAACCAGGCTGTCCTGGATACGGCACAATCTTCGGCTGCTTTAATCAATCCATCGCCTGCCGAGATGCAGAATGTCTTGCCAGATCCTCCAAGTTATCAGGAGCGTATCATTTTCTTGATGGATTCAACAGAATACCAACAGTGTAGTACCTGTGAAAAGGTAACAACTCTGGGGGCTGATTCATTGAAAAATGCAATATTGAGATTGTATGGCCCAACAGCTGGAAACCAGGTTATTCAGTTTCGTTTGACGACTTATTCATTAAAGAATGTATCTGAATGGCTCGATAACATAGAACCACCAGAAAACCTTGAGACTGATCTAAAGCAGGCAGATTGGGTTGTTGTTGGCTTGCAAGATGGAGATGCAAAAAGGCCATACTCAATGGCTTTCAAACGTTTGCTCACTGAACGTTCAGAAATCTTACGGAATAAAAAAGTTGTGGTTTTTGCCTTCAATGCTCCATACTACCTTGATGCAACAGACATCTCAAAAATTACAGCTTATTATGCTCTTTACTCCAAACTACAGCCTTTCATTGACCTGGCTGCAAGGATATTATTTCAGGAAGTATCTCCGCACAGCGCTCCACCAGTGTCCATCCCGGGTGTGGGGTATGAATTGATCACGGCAACAGCGCCTGACCCGAATCAGCTTATCCAGTTGAGGGTGGATATCCTTGAAGAGACTGCTGAAACAATTACACCTGCAGCATCTTTGGAATCAGCGATGATTCAGGAATATAAATTGGGAGATGTAATACCGATTCGAACTGGAATAATTCTTGATCATAACCAACATCCAGTTCCTGACGGCACGTTGGTGCGCTTCATATTTCGAAATGACGCGGATACAAGTACCTCACAGCAGATAGAGGCAACTACGACAAACGGAATAGCAAGAGCGGTATACAGGATACCGTCCAATGGATTTATCGAAATCAGAGTCATCAGCGAGCCTGCACTTACATCTGAAATTTTACAACTGGATATACCGCTCGGCGAAGCCGCCCAAATCACAGCTATTTCACCCTCTCCCATTCCAAGTATTACACCGACACCTTCCATAACGCCGATCATTGATGAGACCCAAGTTCCAAACAATGAAAATGATAATTCCGGACAGCCTACTATTTGGGAATGGTTGTTGGTGATCTTGATCACAGGAATTGTATCTGCCCTGGTTTATACCCTCGGAAGAAAGATCTATTCCATCCGCTGGGGTGTGCGCTGGGCTTATTGCTCGATGATTGGAGGACTCACCAGTTATATTTATTTAACTGCAAGTTTTCCTGGAGGAGAAGCCTGGTTGAGGCTTACCGGTACGTCCGGCTTGATGATCGTAGTAATCTTCTGTATGAGTTTAGGCCTGGCTGTTGGTGTACTCTGGCATGCCATTTCAGGGCGCCCAGGTAATTAACTTTTAGTGCATTAAAGTTACCAATAAGCTGATACCGAACAAAGCGCTGGCAGCGTAAAGCAGATACTTTTCAGGTTTTGTTTTTAAGAAGTCCTGCACTTTTACCAACGGTTTGGTGTGGTGAGTCCTTGTTGAAGGGATATAATCGCCCAACAGCGCCTGGCGAAATTCCTCCACAGTTTGTGGTCGTTCGTTGGGGTGCAGGCCCATCGCCCATAATATAGCCCTCTCTGTACGGAGGCTGATATTGGGGTTTATTTGACGCGGCAGGGTCATTGCATCAGGGTTTAGAAATCTCTCGCGGGCATCCATCGGTTGTTGATTTGTAAGGATATGGTACAAAGTCGCTCCAAACGAATATATATCGGAGCGGGTATCCGTGTGACCGCTATCTCCTCCATACTGCTCCAACGGAGTATAGAGAGCTGTTCCACGTCCCTGCAGAATAGTGATGGTTACCTCGCCAGGTGCAGCCAGCTTCACGAGACCGAAATCCACCAGTTTCAATAAGTTCGCTGGTGTGATCTTTAAATTTCCTGGTTTAATGTCCCGGTGCAAAATGGGGGGCTGCTGGCTGTGCAAGTAACTGAGTGCATCTGCCAGTTGACTGGCCCAATCGATGACGTCCTTTTCGGACAGGAAAGTTTCCGTTTTGCGGGCATCCATCATTAATGTGCGAAGGTCTTTGCCAGGTACAAAATCCATCACCAGATAGTCCCTTGGACCGATTGAGAAGTAATCTGATACTTTGGGCAGATTTGGGTGATCCAGGCGGGCGAGGACAGTTGCTTCGCGCTGGAACTGTTCGCGAGCCTGTCGGACAAGTTCTTCCGGCAGAGTCTTATCATGCTCCACTTCTTTTATGGCGCACTGACGTCCTTCGAGACGCAGGTCATCTGCCAGGTATATGCTACCCATCCCACCCTGACCAATTATCCGGAATATTTTGTATCTTGCGCGAATAACTTCACCCGCTTTTAGAGAAACAGGCATGGAACCTTTCGATTTATTGACAAGAAATTATTGACCATTATTTTCGGCGAGGATCAATATTGCCTTTATTGCATTTTCTGTTATATTATATCTTATCAGAAAACTTGGTATTCAACGGCCAAACTTTGAGGAGCGCTAATGGTCAACAGGGGAGATGAAATTCCCGTTTTTATTGGGCAGAGTGGGCCGCTTAATGGTCAAAGATGGACAATCTCGAAGACCATGGTGGTTGGGAGAGATGTTTCATGTGATATCGTTATTCCAGACAGGCAAATATCACGGTTTCACGCGAATATCATGCCAGCAGCCAATGGGACAATTCTCGAAGACCTGGGCAGCAAAAACGGTACGTATTGTAATGGTAAAAAAGTGGAAAACTCGATCATGCTCTCTGATGGGGATTTTGTGCAAATGGCACTCGTCCAGCATTTTGTATATTTAAGCTCCGAATCTACACTACCGCTTGATGCCAGCCAATTACCGTTGGTACAGAAAAAGTCCGGCAAGCTGCATTTTGACAATCGCTCCCGCCGGGTATGGATCGGCCAAAACGAGGTGTTGCCTCCTCTTTCAGCTTCCCAATTACGGTTATTGCAGCTCCTGGTCGAACAGGAAGGTGCGGTCGTCTCAAGGGATGAGCTTATACCCAAAGTGTGGGGAATGGATGAGGCAGTAGGGGTATCAGACCAGGCGTTTGATGCGCTGGTGCGCCGATTGCGCCAACGATTGAAAAGCATTGATCCCGAGCATAATTACATTACAACTCTGCGGGGGTATGGCGTAAAGTTTGAGAATAAGTTCGAATAAAGTTATACATCCAAATTACGCACATCGTGCGCATGGGTAGTAATAAAACGGGTTCGGGGGGGTACTGCTTCTCCCATAAGCATGTCAAAGGTGCGGTCGGCTTCGGCGGCATCGTCAATTCCCACCACAAGCATGGTGCGATTCTCCGGGTTCATTGTAGTATCCCATAATTGGGTGGGGTTCATTTCACCCAGACCTTTGTAGCGCTGCAGGTTGGCTTTATCAGCACTGACGCCTAATTCTTTAAGAATGACTTCCTTTTCATTTTCATTATAGGCATAACGCACCTTGTCCCGGTGACTCATGCGATAAAGGGGTGGTTGTGCAATAAACAGATGCCCTTCTTCAATAATGCGCACCATATAGCGGAAGAAGAAGGTAAGCAATAGTGTGCGGATATGGCTGCCGTCCACATCGGCATCGGTCATGATGACAACTTTTCCGTAACGCAAGCCGGAAATATCAAACCCATCACCAATACCCGTCCCTAGCGCAGAGATCAATGCTTTTACTTCATTATTTCCAAGTATCTTATCCAGCCTGGCTCGTTCAGTGTTAAGGATCTTTCCTCTCAAGGGGAGGATGGCCTGGAAGTGCCGGTCACGACCTTGTTTGGCCGAGCCGCCTGCGCTGTCTCCCTCAACGATATAAAGCTCAGTTTTGGTTGGGTCGCGATCGGAGCAGTCTGCCAGTTTTCCGGGCAGGGTCATGCTCTCGAGGGCAGATTTGCGAATGACAAGGTCCCTGGCTTTGCGGGCGGCATCGCGGGCACGGGCGGAGGTGAGGCATTTCTGAATGATGGACCTGGCAGCCTGTGGATTCTCCTCCAGAAAACGTGCAAATCCTTCACCCACAACCTGAGTGACATACGTTTGAACTTCGGGATTCATCAGCTTGACCTTTGTCTGGCTTTCAAATTGGGGGTCAGGATGCTTGATACTTACAATGGCTGTCATGCCCTCGCGGGTGTCATCTCCGGTGAAGTTCGTATCTGCATCCTTTAATTGCCCGGACCGCCTACCATAATCATTGATTACACGAGTGGTGGCCGTCCGTAATCCCGTGAGGTGAGTTCCACCGTCGATTGTGTTGATAGTGTTTGCGAATGAGTAAACAGATTCTGAATACGAATCAGTGTATTGGATGGCAGTCTCTACCGTGATCCCTTCAATCTCCTTTTCAATATAGAATACAGGGTGAAGTTGTTCGCGGTTGCGGTTGAGGTAGCGCACAAAAGAGCTGATACCGCCCTCGAAGTGGAAAGTCATTTCCTTATGTGAGCGTTCATCTGAAATGTGGATGGTTACCCCGCGGGTGACGAAGGACATTTCCCGAAAACGTTGGATAAGGGTGTCAAAGCGATAATCTATGCCGGGTTCTTTGAAAATTTCCGGATCAAATTTGAAGGTGGTCTTGCTCCCGGTGACATTGGGGTCACTTTTGCCAATTTCTTTAACCGGTTCTTGTGGTACACCACGTACATATCTCTGAAAGTAAACTTTACCCTCTCTGCGGATTTCAACCTCGCACCATTCAGATAGTGCATTTACCGCAGACACACCAACTCCATGCAGTCCGCCGGAGACTTTGTAACTTCCGCCGCCAAATTTACCACCCGCATGCAGGATGGTCATGACCACTTCCAATGCAGATTTCTTTTTCTCAGGGTGTATATCCACTGGTATTCCACGCCCATTGTCTTCGACAGTTACGCTGCTGTCAGAATGGATTGTGATCTCGATCCGATCGCAGTATCCGCCGCCCAGGGCTTCATCAATTGAGTTATCAACCACCTCATACACGAGGTGATGCAATGCTTTGATATCTGTTCCACCTACATACATACCTGGTCTGCGGCGCACAGCTTCCAAACCTTCCAATACTTGTATATCTTTTGCGCCGTAAGAACTGATGTTTGACGAGTTATTCATAAAATCTCCGTTATACGTTCTTCGGTCCTTCAACAGGGAAAGCCTGAGATAGGTTGTTTTTTGAAATAATGGATTGGATCCACTTCACAGCATCACGATAATAAATGAAGATCGCTGCCAGAAGGCTGGTATTCACGATGGCATTCCCGGCAAGCCCAATCAGCGTGAACCAGGAGTTTTCACCAGGTATCTGCCATAACAGAACTAATCCCTGGCTCAAGAGTAAAACCACCAGAAAAAATAGGCCAGTCGTTGGCAAGGCGAAGCGTACCATGCGAATGCTTGCTAGTATTGCTTTTAAGGCAGATTGATGCTGCATAAATATTACCTGCGGTGCAAAAAGCATCGGGGTAATTATCCAGATCAAAAGTAGTCCACCTGCAAATAAGGCAATTTGCCCAAGGAATGGAGTTAGAAGTGATAAGAAGGATACGATCATCATTGCAGGGAAGACAATGACCAGGATAAAAAGTATGGATAATATTGTGAGGTAAAGAAGCTGCAGTGTCTGCCAACCGATCGATCCGGGAGTTAATTTTGTTTTTTCGGTTGAAACAGCCTGGCAGATAGCATTGTAGAAGAAACTGGCTACAATTAATCCAACAAGACCGATAACCAGCCACATCATAAAAGCGCTCGAAAAATTCTTCACTTCCAGGATGAAGGGAGACCCAATAGGATTAATAATTGGGGAAATATTATTCATTAAACTTGGGATGCCGACCGGTAGTGTTCGAAATGCTGAAAAGATATTGAATCTCTCGGCGATCAGCAGGTAGAGTTCCCGGGTTGTGGTAAAAACCTGTTCAAACTCCTTGTTTTGCAGACTAACAGGCAAAATTAATCCATTGATAAGGGGTTGAATAATATTGTTTATTCGGACATGCGGTCCAAACCAGAGGAATAGATCGAGCACAACGGGGATTATGATCAATTCTAGGTGGTTGGCAACAGTCTCAAAACCCGCAAGAATGCTGGGAATAAGTTTGGGTTTTAACTCAAGATTAAGGTCGGGATGGTTTGCCATACAATCCTTTATTTTACCATAAGCGGGATTGAGAGTAAAATGGAATAAATGGAAAAAAGTACCCACTTTCCTGATCCAAACCGGTTGAGCATGCTTACGGGGGTAATTCTGTTAGCTTATGCGATCTCACAATATCTTGCGATTCCAGTAAACCAAATAGCAATCCAATTACCAGGAATTTTCATTCCTTTAAATTTTGAATTTCGACACCTCGTTACCATTACTGTCGCGCTTCTTGCCGCCACCGGGATGGATTGGATCATTTCGGACCACCCGAACAAAGTCGCCGGAGATCGAATGCAGCACTGGATGTTGCCAGCATTGACTGCCTGGGTGATCGGAATTCCTCTTTATTCCATTGAGGCAGGATTGACCTGGTGGGGAGTCTTCCTATCTGGCGGCATTCTTCTTATACTTGTGATCCTGGCTGAATACATCACTGTGGACCCCGGAGATACACGTAATACACTTGTTGGTATAGGCCTGTCTGCACTTTCACTCGTTCTGTTTTTGATTTTGGCAATCAGTATACGAGCAACAGGCATTCGGTTATATTTAATTCTGCCTGCCATGGGAATTGGAAGCGGTCTTGTCGCATTACGGATCTTATACCTTCGGTCGGGCAATATTTGGCAATATTCCTGGGGGCTGGGAATTTCGATGTTCATTGTTCAAATTGCTGCTGGCCTGCATTACCTGCCTGTTTCATCTGTCCAGTTTGGTTTGATTTTGATCGGTTTCCTGTATGGATTGATATCCATTTCGGAATCGGTTCTCCAGAGGACTTTTTCCAAAACGGCATTGCTTGAACCGGGTATTGTTTTATGCGTTGTATTAATTCTCGCATTGATCATTGGATGATATTCACTTGATGAAATCACCTTTTAATCAACTGATTCTTCCGTTGGATATAATTCAGACGATTTTGGAAGATGCCGATTCTGGGATTCCAGAAGAAGTGTGTGGTTTGCTCTCCGGGAAAGGAAATAAAGTTCAGCGCCAATTTTCGATCACCAACACGTTTCATAGTCCGGATAAATTCTTTATGGATGGACAGCAAATGCTGGCAGCTTTCAACTGGATGGAACAGCATAACCAGGAACTGCTGGCAATCTACCACAGTCACCCGAATGGTCCAACGACGCCATCAGAGACTGACTTGGCTGAGGATTACTATCCGATGGTTGTTAAAATAATTGTATCCAAAGAGATATGCGATTGGCAGGTAAAAGGATATATAATAAATGGCGCTGCTTACACGGAAGTACCAATATTAAAAGTTGAAAATGACCTTGTTTGAAACTTAAATGCTTTACAAGTGTTATTGATTTTGTTAATAGGAAAAGATAATGATCGTTTTAAAAGTAATTACAATTATTGCGCTTGCATATTTCATGGGTTCAATTCCATTTGGATTGATCTTCGTAAAAATCCTTAAAGGGTTTGACATCAGGACAATTGAGAGTGGAAGAACTGGTGGAACGAATGCTGGAAGGGCTGCAGGAATTGGCGCTGGTGTATTAACTGCTGTAATGGATTTTGTAAAGGCAATCATAGCGGTTATGATCGCCCAATCCATCTTCCCGGGCAATCCATGGATGGAGATGGTTGCTGCCGTCTTTGCGATTCTTGGCCATAATTATTCGATTTTCTTAATGGAGCGGCCAGCACCCGGAAAGTACGTATTACGTGGTGGTGCGGGTGGGGCGCCATGTTTGGGGGGTTCCTTCGCTTTCTACCCTCTCAGCCTGTTTATCATCCTCCCAATCGGATTACTAATTCTGTTTGGGGTAGGCTATGCTTCTGTCACAACATTATCTGTCGCCTTCCTATCGATCATTTTCTTTACCATCCGGGCAATATACTTCGATTCACCTTGGGCCTATGTTGTTTATGGCGTCATCGCCCAAATACTTCTGATAATTGCATTAATTCCCAACATAAAAAGACTCCTCAGCGGGAATGAGCGAGTTGTCGGAATTCGATCCTGGTTGGCAAAACGGAAAAAATAAGTAAAAAGCTCAGCACATTAAAGCGGGATTTCCTCAGGAACTATCTCTGCATCTGAGTAAAGCTGATATAGATAACGCAAATTACGTTTGTGCAGATCGGCAGCCAAACCTCCTAAGAGCACCCGGCTTTTTCCACAAGATTCAATATCAACTTCAGCCAGAAACTCCAAAGGATTCCGTCTTTTTGTAGCAGTTTTTGCTGCTTTCCGTACTGAGGATAAGTAGTTCAAGTTATCCTTACAGGCGTCTTCAATTTCTCCTCGTAGGATTATATCTCCATGTCCCTGGACAATATTTTCCAATCCCATTTTGCCAATACTCTTCAAGGTAGCAGCCAGTTCATCAAATTCTCCATCGACGATGAATGGCAGCGGCATGAAGCTGTCACCGGCAAATAAAACCCGGTCTTCTTCTACCAGGACGCCGATTCCATCACGGCTGTGGCCATTCAAATTCATCATAACGAGATTTTTCTTGCCAACCCGCAAGGACATGGATCCGTTATTGAATGTGAGATGAGGAGCTACAATTTTTACCTGTCTTAAGGCCGGGTTCCCTTTTTTCGCTTGTTCGAGGGCGGCAGAACCAGCATCCAGAAGCAATCTCCGGCAAAGATCATGTCCGATGATAGTTGAACCGGGGAAGAAACTGTTACCCCAGCAATGGTCGGCATGGTGGTGTGTGTTGATCACATACCGCACAGGTACACTTAATTCTGTTTCAATAAAATCCCGCATGGCGAGGGTTTCTTCTGGCAAGGCAAGCGTATCAACTAATACTGCCCATTGCGGACCGGCAATGACTCCAGCCGTGACCTGGGCGTAAACATCGCTTTGGAACCAGTAAACATTATCCGAAACACGTTCTCTTTGCATTATTCCTACTTGAATCTAAGATGCGTTAAAAATAGCATACTTCAAGTAAAATGTCAAAAAATGAAGCAAATCATCCAAACAATGGAACTAATAATAAAACCCGGTAAAACTCAAAAAAAGACACTTCATTTATTAGTGAAGTGTCTTTATGGGATGGAAAAACTTACTTGGCAAGGTTGGCTTGCATGGATATTTTCAAGATCATTTTGTTGATCATCCGTAATTTGTCCAAGACTTCTGGCGCTTCTTTTTGTGTCTCTGCCTGGTTGATCAAACCAGGTATTAATTGGGCTAATTCGCCAGTGATCATTTGCGGATTTTCTTCCAACAGTTTTTGTATGCCGATTTCACCCTCTGCATCTAATAGTTTTTCGATGAATTCGTATTCTGGCGGCGGTGTTGATGCTTGTTGAATAACTGCGACCATCTCTTGTAATTTGCCTAAACGGCTGGCATCGTTTTTCTTTGTGGCGGCGTCCAACTGGTTCTTGAGAACTTCAATGAACAATTCATTGACCGCAGGCAGGATCTGTTCCATCACTTTTGGAATATCAGGCGCTTGAACCACTTTATCGATCAGTTGTTCAATTTGGCTTACTTGAGCCTGGGTTTCCTTATCTATCTCTTCAATCATTTTCAGGATCGATTCGCGTAGAGTTAGTAACTTTTCTTTATCGCCATCTTTTGCGGAATCAATTCGATCGGTCAACATCTGGAAGAAGTTATAGTCCATTCCAGAACGGGTCATACGCACTATTGTGGCTACGCGGATATTATTTGGTGCCTGTATGATCAGATCAAGCAGCTTTTCTCTTGTGAACCCAGATTTGCTAACCTCCTGCAGTGATTTTACGGCTTCTTCTGCTTCCTGAGCTTGTTTCTTCATTTCCTGCCCAATTTCCGTTTTTTCAAGCAGTAAATGCTCAACCGCAGCTAATTGTTCAACGCTGGATTTGTCCTGACTGGCCGCTGCAGACTCCAATATGCGACTAAATAGGGAGAAGAAATTCTCATCGACCAATTCTTTTTGCTTTTCCAAAACAGCAGGACGATCTGCTTCGGTTGCTGTCATCAATTCACGGATAAGGGCGATTTTCTTCTCCTGTTCCTGAATCATCTCGCGGGTGATGCCCTCACCTTCCAGGACTTTTTCTATCAAACCTTGCATTGTGAACATGGTCTGCGGACGCAGGACGTAAGCTTTGCGCTTCTCCAAAGGAAGTTTGTTGACTGCCTGGGTGATCATTGGGCCGATCAACTTTTCCTGTTCATTTACAGGCAACCCAAGTTCGGGAGGAAAAAATGTCAGCAGTAATTCTTTCTCCGGGTCATGATATACAAGCGGTGTGGATAAATTGCCCTGGTATCCACAATTTGAACAATTGGCTATATTAAATTGGCCAGATAATATTTTTTGTTTTGCCTGGGGGTCAATATTTGTATCAAAGAGCTGAGTGATATCAGCCATTATGGGCTGCCGACAGCGTGGGCAGGAAGTTCGTGTTTGGGGCATATTTTCTCTCTCTTTTCAAATTTTTATGCTTGAATTATACCATCTGCAAATAATTTCGATCTCAGGAGTGAAAGGTTTATCGAGGTAACGAAAAACTAATTCGTACACCACGATTTTCCTCCCTTTGTTCCACCCAGATCCGGCCACCGTGAGCCTCAACGATCGACCGAGCAAGATACAAACCTAATCCGGCGCCTTTTGTTTTTCTGGCAGATTCGGGAGATCGATAGAAGCGATCAAATACATGCGGGATGTCGGTGGCTTCAATACCTGGGCCATCATCACTAACACTGACAATGACCTCATCTGCTAGAGCCTTACCGCTGATGATGATCTCGCCGGTAGGCGCATACTTGATGGAGTTTGTGATGAGATTGCTGATCACCTGGCGCAAGCGTTGTTCATCTGCGAGAATGACAGGAAAATTCTGTGGAAATTTCGTTGATAATAGATGCACTTTTGTCTGATTTTTCAATCGCTCGATCAGATGTTCCACCATGTCGGGAATATATATATCGGTCTTCTTTAATTTTAAAGCGCCTGATTGGAGCCGTGTAGAATCCAATAAATCTTCGATCAGCATGGTCAAACGATCCGCTTCCTCCTCAATAACAGTCAGACTGTCATCCACGATCTCACTATTCCAATCCGCATCTTTCCGGCGCAGGGTGCCGGCATAACCTTTGATAAGCGCCACAGGAGTTTTTAACTCGTGACTGATAATGGAAATGAAAGTGCTCTTTAATTCATCCGCTTCCCGGAATCGTGTAATATCCCGGACTGTTGCGATAATGTTTAGCAGCCCTCCATCTGCATTCAATAAAGGAGCGTAAGTAATGCCAATTGGCAGCGGCACGCAGGGTTCAGGCCTGACCAGGTCACCTTCGACATATAGATAAGCCCTTTGGCTAAGAGGCCAGCCACCTTCCATTGCTTTTTCGAGTGTCGTCCCCTGGGGTGGTTTAGCCCATTGCACGACCTCAGCGTGATTTCGGTTGGTGATTTCATCAGCAGGTTTTTGAGAAAAGGCGGAAAAAGATGGGTTACAAAGGGATATAATGAGCTGAGGGGTAAGAATTAAGATGCCATCAGCGGCTGACTCGAGAATCCCATCCAAACGGTGTTTTTCTTCTTTAACCTGCTGATAGAGCTGCGCATTGGCAACGGCGATTGCAGCCTGATTGGCAAAACTTTTCAATAATGTGCGATCATTGGAGGAGAAAACACCCTGGTAGCTGCGAAAAATGAAAATGACCCCGATCACATTACCGCGTGCAACAAGGGGAAGGCCGACGCCTGTCAGCAATCCAAAAGTAGCGAGCTTGCTTACTTCATTAATGATGCGACTGATGGCAGGAATTTCAGAAGCCGCCGGGTCGTCTTGATCTGGTATATGCTTTAATAATGGCTCGAGAAAACGAATAAAAGATACTGCCAGACCATCTGTGGCAGCCAGACGCCAGCCTTCGCCAGCCCCTCGCAATGCAATCAAGCCAGCCTGGCCGGCCATCATTTCCAGCGCAATCTTTAAGATACGGCCGAGCAGCTTGTCCAGATCCAGTTCTTCAGTTAAAGCCCTGGCAATCTCCAGCAGGTAATCACGTTGTCTAACACGAAAATCAGGGAGCATCATCCATTCTCTGCAATTCGAATTGCCTCTTCTAAGATCCCGAGTCCCTCTTCAACTTCTGAGCAAGTAACACAAAGTGGGGGAGAAATTCGTATGACGCTTTTTCCACACCCCAACAATAGCAATCCTCGTTCGAAAGCCAGGTCAACGACATTATCCCTCAGTTTTGGCGCTGCTTCTTTTGTGGATTTATCAACGACAAATTCAATTCCAATCATCAATCCTAATCCACGCACCTGCCCCATGCTGGGATGCCGACTGGCGATATCATTCAATCTCTTTAAGGTGTACTGTCCGACTTCTGATGCATTGTCTTTCATGCCTTCTTCGATCAATTGGATTGTGGCCAGTGCTGCAGCGCATGAAATTGGATTTCCACCATAAGTATTACCATGCGACCCTTTCGGCCAATCCATAATGCTCTTCCTGGCGACCATAGCCCCCAAAGGCATTCCGGATGCGATTCCCTTGGCGATACAGATAATATCCGGTTCAACGCCAAAATTTTCAATGGACCACCACTTTCCTGTGCGGCCCATACCAGCCTGGACTTCATCCGCAATTAACAGGATATCGTGCCGATCGCAAAGTTTCCGCAGCGCGGGAAAGAATCCGGGTGGGGGAACGATGTAACCTCCTTCACCCTGAATGGGTTCGAGGAGGATTCCGGCGACGTCGTCTTCAGGGAGTATTCGACCCAATATTTGCTCTTCAATATATCTTACAACTGTTTCCCCATCGTCTTCACCATCTCCTGGCTGTAGGATTGGACGATATGGATCGGGAAATGGCGCATGTACTACCCCATTCATCAACGGATAAAATCCACGATGGTATGAAGACTTGCTTGCCGTGAATGATACAGCGCCGATTGTACGCCCGTGAAACCCACCCAGAAAACCAATGAACTGAGAACGTCCGGTTGTATATCGGGCGAGTTTGATAGCTGCCTCAACACTTTCGGTGCCGGAATTGGTCATGAATGAGATTGCTGGTTCATCGAATGGAGCTATTTGATTCAGCTTTTCACCTAACTCCACCCATTTTTGGTGATAAAAATCTGATGAGATGTGAATGAATTTTTCAGCTTGTTCTTGTATAGCTCTTACAACTTTGGGGTGGCTATGGCCCGTTGATGCCACTGCAATTCCCGCAGCGAAATCAAGAAAACGGTTGCCGTCCACATCCCAAACTTCAGTTCCAAACCCATGATCCATAACGAATGGATAGCCTCGGGGGTAAGATGGCGAAATTACAGCCTGGTCGCGTTCTATCATCTCGCGAGCTTTTGGACCTGGTAAATTCAATATTTCCATATTCAAGTCTCCGATTGTGATTGGTTTGGTGAAAAGCTATATATTAATCTGATGCAGGTGTAATAATAGCAGAATTATATCATTTTAGTTAAGAGCTTGTTTTGCGGAGACTGGGTTTATATGCAATTTTATGAAATAGCTGATCCAGCTTGATTCTTTAGCAAAGTGAGAGTATTCTAAGCTACATATCAGAAATAATTATGAGGAAACAATGCAACTTGAAGAGTATGATCCCATCCCAATGCTGGTTTTAAAGAAAACTCTTGTTAAGCAAGCCCGTTATCCGGTAATTGATGCCCACAACCACCTGGATGATGAATTCGGTGGAGGATGGATCAACCGTTCCATGAGTGAGATCATTGAGGCGATGGATTCCGTCAATGTGAAAATGATCATTGATCTGGATGGCGGTTGGGGAGAAAAAATTCTTCAAAAACATCTAACAAAGCTCAGGGCGCAACACTCTGACCGATTTCAAGTTTTCGGCGGGATAAATTGGGAAAAATGGAAGACTTATGGGAATGGTTTTCCGGACTGGGCGTCCAAACGAATGCATGAGCAAGCAAAATGGGGGGCGACCGGGTTAAAGATTTGGAAACCCCTGGGTCTATCAGTCCGGGATCAGAACCAGAAACTGGTGGATGTGAATGACAGCAGGTTGGATGCAATCTGGGAGACTGCGGCTGAATTGAATTGGCCAGTCATGATTCATGTTGCGGACCCGGCTGCCTTCTTTGAACCACTGGATTTTCGAAATGAGCGTTGGGAAGAATTGGATGAAAATCCGGACTGGCATTTTCCGACCCCGCCTTATCCGTCAATGAAGACTGTGCTGGATGGATTCTCTCAAATGGTGAATAGGTACAAAAGGACAAAATTTATTGGAGCTCATGTTGGTTGTTATGCAGAGAATCTGGCATGGGTTGGAAAGATGCTTGATAAAAACCCTAACTATTTCATAGATATTTCTGCGCGGATTGCAGAACTTGGCAGGCAGCCATATTCTGCCAGACGATTCTTTCATAAATATTCAGATCGAATATTGTTTGGATTGGATATGGGGATTGATAGAGCTGCATATCAGATCTCTTATCGCTTCCTCGAAACCGATGATGAGTATTTTAATTACTCCAGTTCACATATCCCATCGCAGGGAAGGTGGTCAATCTATGGGCTGGGATTGCCTGACGACATACTGCGAAAAGTCTATTATGAAAATGCCAGCCAAGTTTTGAATATCCCATAATTTGTCATATAAATATCTCAAAGATTAGATTAACATGATAATCAATCACAATCCTGATAGAGTGATAGCGGCTATTGGATTTGCACTTATATTTTCCCTGGCAGGAGATTTGTCATTGTACGCTATCCTTCCGATGGTAGCAGTGGCGGCAGGATTGAGCTTATCCGGCATTGGGGTAATCCTATCTGCTAATCGGTTCATCCGCTTTATCAGCAATCCGATCGTAGGATATTTGTTGGATTCGTATCGCAGAAAAAAATTTATTGTTGCAGGTTTGATGTTAGGAGCGTTTGCAACACTTTTGTACCAGTTCTACGAAACTTTTTGGATTTTTCTTTTAGGCCGTATTTTATGGGGGGTTGCTTTTTCGCTATCATATATTACTGCCTATTCCATGGTCATGGATATTACTCCTGAAAAACAAAGAGGGAGAAGTTCGGGTTTGTTGCAAACCTACTACCTAATTGGATTGGCAATCATGCCATTCCTGGGAGCGATCCTGTATGGATGGCTTGGTTTTCAAACGACGATGTTTATTTGCTCCTTACTAGGTTTTATTGGCGCATTTGAAGCCTGGATATTTGTTCCTGAAACATATTCAGATTTAGAGAGCGTTTATCTGAAAAATGATCCTGTCCAACAAAAAAAATTAGTGCAGAAATTTAGCTTTTCAACCATCATCCGCGAGATACGAAGTTTCGATGTCGCTTCAAGTAATGTGATCTATGGACTGACTTTTTTTGTGGGTGAGGGGATTTTAATGTCCACGATCACCTATTATTTTCTCTATGTTTACGGGGCGACTCTGAACTTTGGATTACTAGTGATTTCAGCTGCAACGGCAGGAGGTTTGGTCCTTGGGTTAAGAGCTGTAACTTCAGCAATATTATCTCCACTTGTTGGAAAGTATTCGGACCATATTGCAAATCGCTGGATCGTAATTTCATTTGGGTTGATGGCAGGCATAATGGGCTTGGTGATCATTGTAAATGTCCATACACCGGCGCTTTTTATTATTGGAATACTCACATTTGCCTTGAACGGCGCTGTTGTGCAAACCATTATTCCTGCTATCCTCATTGATAAAAATGTCACCGGTCAGGGGTCGTTGAAACTGGGTATCATGGCCACATCGGCAGATATTGGGCTAGCCCTGGCTCCAATCGTGAGTTATGCAATATTGGGAAAATATAATATATCCACACTGTATTATGGCGGGGCAGCAATACTCGGAATAAGTTTATTAGTTTCTTTAATATCCATAAAGAAAGAGAATACTTACCTTAAAAGGATTACAGGGTAATTTATTTTACAGTTCGAGAACCGGCTGTGTAAGCTGATGGATCCATTTTTTTGAACGGTATCGGGAGAATAACAGAAAAAATTTAATGACTTCTTCAAAAGCTACAATGGTTGCCACCCAATATACTGGCAGCTGAAAGTAATTTGCGCTTATATATGCCGCAGGAACGGCATAGATCCACATTGTAAGCCATTCTACGAACAATCCATATCTTGTGTCACCTCCAGCTCGAATTATCCCGATGATCATGATCATATTTGTGGATTTGATTAGCAATGCGACTGCAAGGACGATAAGTACTAGGTGCGCATAGTACCTGGAGGTTTCAGTAATTTTATAAATGCTTAGTATCCAGTTTTTATTCAGTAAGATCAGCATGCTCATGACTATGGATATGCTTACACTGATCAGGATTACACGTATGCCGGACTTAAAAGCAACATCAATATCTCCTGCCCCAATCCGTTTTCCAACTATTATTGCGTAGGCGTTTCCCAGCGCAAAAAATGGCACAACCGCAAGGTTTTCTATGGTAAAGGCGATATTTGTCGCTGTGATCGAACTCGGTGCCAATGTGAGCATATATTGATGTGTACACAGAAATGCCTAAAACCCATACGAGTTCATTTATCGTCACAGGCATGGCTGTAGATATATAACGCTTGATAAACTCGGTTTTGATCTTTAGAACGATCTTTGGCTGAATGACCACAGTGGATGATCGAATTTTTATTATGGCAATAATGACAAAAACTTCAAGAATGCGGGCAGATGTATTGGCTATCGCCGCGCCGTTGACTCCCAATTCAGGTACACCCAATTTACCGAAAATCAGAATGTAACCCAGCAGGGTATTAAAAGTTAGTATTGATCCGCCCACTAGCATTGGAATTTTTACATTTTCTGTGCTTCTCAATACTGTGAATATGGCGTAGCTTATCCCGGTAAAAACAAAACCAATCGAAAAAATCCGTAGATACTCGCTTCCGACCTGAATTACCTGCGGGTCACTGCTGAACAGGCTTAAAATAAATTCCGGAAATATCTGAGCGATGACTGTGAAGAATACACCAATCAGGATATTTGAGATGATATTTAAGCTGAGAACCTGCTGAATGCTTTCTTCATCATTTTTTCCCCAGTATTGTGCTGTAAAAATTGCCGATCCGCTGCTCATTCCGAAATATAGCACCGAAAGTATAAAATAAACCTGTGTTGCAAGGCCAACTGCCGCTACTGAGGTATCTCCGAGTTGACCAACAAGCATCACATCGACAATAGCCAATCCAGCAACGAAAAGCTGTTGAATGGCGATTGGAATCGATAAATTTACAAGGGTCTTGTAAAATGGTACGACAGGATTTTGAATCATGGTGTGCATTATACATGAATTGCTTTCAATATATTTTTCATTTGTTTGCAGCGAGTGATGAAGTATTATTAATATGTAACATTCATATTCAGAAATAACCCGGAGGTGAAAAATGAAGACCGAAGTATTGTATAGACCAGCTTACGCATTGGCCATTGTAAATCTCTCGGCGAACGAATCGATCCAGGCAGAGAGCGGCGCGATGGTCAGTATGTCAGCAGACCTGACGATGGAAACAAAGGCAAAAGGCGGCATTTTCAAATCACTGGCTAGAGCTGCGCTGGGAGGCGAGAGCTTTTTTATGAATACTTTCACAGCTTCTGCGGCTGGAGGTATGATATCTTTGGCGCCTTCGCTTCCAGGGGACATTGTGGAGCTACAACTCTCCAATCAAACAATCCTGTTACAATCTGGATCCTATCTCGCATCTTCAAGTGGAGTTACAGTAGATACAAGCTGGGGCGGGGCTAAGACCTTTTTTGCCAGGGAAGGGTTGATATTGTTAAAAGTGAGTGGATCAGGAAATCTGATCATTTCCAGCTACGGTGCCATCCATGAGGTAAATTTATCTGCTGGCGAGAAGTACGTGGTTGACACAGGACACCTGGTTTCTTTTGATTCTACAATCAATTTTGTTGTCAGGAAGGTTGCGGGATGGAAGAGTACAATATTCGGTGGTGAAGGTCTTGTGGTAGAACTGACCGGGCCAGGGATGTTGACACTTCAAACGCGGAGCCAGGATGCTTTCATAAACTGGTTGATACCCAAGTTACCTAAACAAAGCAGTAGTTAAGTCTGGTTGAAAGCCCTGCCAATAGACCAGGTTATTAAGGAGTGGCACATCTCAAATTATGGGTTACTGATTTCAGGTTGGCAGAAGTAACTCAATGAGTTGCATGTAATTGTGTCAGAAAAGCCTCAATTTCCATGATAGCCTTGCATTTTGTGTCCCAACAGAATGCAGGCAATCACGGCATGGACCATCTGGTATGGGTATGGGGCGGGGACAGAATGATGACTTTTAATTCAGGCATGCTATGGCGTGCCTGTTCTGGTTTCATACTGGGAAGTGGGAAAACCCCCACCACATTATGTCTGAATTATGAAAGGTCAAATCTCAATAGAAGAATGATCCATTTCCATAACTACCTCACTGGTATAATCAACCCATGCCATCAATTGTAGCCATTGACCTGGAAACTACCGGGCTGGACCCGGAAAAAGATACCATCATTGAAATCGGTGCCATCCGATTTAACGAAAACCGGGTGGAAGACGAGTACTCGTCTTTGGTGAATCCACGCCGTCCAATTTCATCATTCATTACCCAGTTGACTGGAATTTCGAACGAAATGGTCAGTCACGCGCCAGAACTGCGCCCGACACTGGCTGAACTGGCTATCTTTGTTGATAACTCAATCGTCATTGGGCATAATGTTAATTTCGACCTAAGCTTCCTTCAAAAACGGGGCATTCTGGAAGAAAACCAATCAATTGATACATACGATCTGGCGAGTGTTTTACTCCCTACATCCACCCGCTATAACCTGACGTTTCTCGCTGGATACCTGGCAATCCCTGTGGAAGATATGCACCGCGCCCTGAACGACGCACGCGTAACGATGCGTGTTTACCAAAGAATGGTAGAGAAGATCGATGAGCTTCCCATTGAACTGCTGGCAGAAATCGTCCGATTAAGTGAACCCTTCGACTGGCAGGGGGCTTATCCCTTCCAGCAGGCGCTCCGTAAGAAAAGCCGTCAGCCAGTCCAGGCTCGCCGGGGAGGCAGTGGATTTTCCGGACCGTTGTTTGAAAAGCTGATCGAACGCAGCGCTCCGCTCAAAGCAAATTCGGAATTCACCCCTATTGATATTGATGAAGCTGCTGCTTTGCTTGAACACGCGGGTCCATTCTCAAAATACTTTCCTGAATACGAGTATCGCTCGCAGCAGGTGGAAATGCTAAAAACGGTTGCGCAGGCATTCAATGATAACGGTCACCTGTTGGTTGAGGCGGCAACCGGCACAGGGAAATCCTATGCTTATCTCATTCCGGCGGCGCTATGGGCGATGAAAAACAATGCCCGGGTGGTTGTATCCACGAACACCATCAACCTGCAGGATCAACTTATCAAAAAAGACATTCCTGATCTGACCAAAGCCCTCGGAATTGGACTGAAAGCCGCAGTGATGAAAGGTCGCAATAATTATTTGTGTCCCCGGCGGTTCGAAGCTGCCAGGCTGCGTTTACCCGGCTCGCTTGATGAATTGAGGGTGCTGGCCAAGGTACTCACCTGGCTGGAAGAAGGCGGTAATGGTGACCGCAGTGAAATAAACCTCAATGGTCCGGCTGAGAGAGATTCCTGGTCCAAGCTCTCAGCAGAGGATGATGCCTGCAAAATGGAAGTCTGTGTCAAGCGCAATGGCGGCGCTTGCCCATTTTATCAGGCTCGCGAAGCTGCACAATCCGCGCATATTATTGTCATTAACCATGCTTTGCTACTGGCGGACATCTCCACCGGCAGCCGCGTATTACCTGAGTTCTATTATCTTATCGTGGATGAAGGCCATCACCTTGAGGATGCCACTACCAGCGCACTGAGCTTCAGGACCAACCAGTTGGATGTGGACAGGCTGTTGCGTGAATTGGGCGGCTCTTCCTCTGGTGTGCTTGGCCGCTATCTGACAGCGATCCGGCATATAGCTCCGCCATCAGATATCGCAGCGCAGGAAGCTCAAATCCGACAAACCACAGATTACGCATTCCAGGTGGAAAACTTAACCAAGCGGTTTTTTACTACCATTGATCAGTTCCTTGAAAACCAACGTGAAGGCCGCAAACTGGGTACTTATTCCCAGCAGGTGCGTATCACAGCTGCCACGCGCGTCCAACCGGATTGGACTGAGGTGGAAATCGTCTGGGATGATCTCTTCAATTTATACAAACAATTGAACACTAATCTCAACCAGATCGTGCAATGGATTGGCGATAATTTCGCAGATGCTTCTGATGATCTGATGGATATTCAAGGCTCGATCGGCAACATGGTGCGCCGGCTGCTGGAGGTAGAGGTCAATCTGAACGGGTTGGTTTCCGCCCCTGAAAGCGATCGTATCTACTGGGCGGAACTTGCCCCTAACGGTTATCGGTTAAGCTTGCAGGCAGCCCCGCTCCACATTGGTCCATTGATGGAACAGCACATGTGGAATCAAAAGAGCAGCATTATCGTAACTTCAGCCACCCTGACCACTGGCGGGGATTTTGGTTATCTGCGGGGCAGGCTTAATGCTGCAGACGCCGATGAACTGGCTGTAGGTTCGCCTTTCGATTACGAAACCGCCGCCATGCTCTATCTTGTGAATGATATTCCTGAACCTTCAGAGGGCGACAGACATCAGGGAGAAGTGAGTAGCGCAATTATCAGGTTATGCAAGGCCACCAACGGCCGTGCTCTGGTTCTATTTACGTCTTATGCTCAACTGCGCAAGACTTCCCAGAGTATCGGTCCTGCCCTTTCAAGTAACGGGATCGAAGTTTATGAACAGGGAGAGGGCGCCTCCGCCTCCACTTTACTTGATAATTTTAAAACAGCCGATAAAGCTGTCTTACTTGGCACCCGTTCTTTCTGGGAAGGCGTCGATATTCCCGGAGAGTCACTCTCAGTTCTGGTGATCGTAAAACTTCCCTTCGACGTCCCATCAGATCCGATCATCGCTGCACGCTCTGAAACTTTCGAAGACCCATTTAATGAGTATCAACTTCCTGAAGCCATTTTGAAATTCCGCCAGGGATTTGGCAGGCTCATCCGCACCCAATCTGACCGGGGCATTGTCGTTGTTCTGGACAAACGCATTTTGAGCAAGAAATATGGCAAATATTTCCTGGAATCGATTCCGAGATGCAAGATGAATATTGGTTCTGTCGTGGACCTTCCAAAAGTCGCGGAAAAGTGGTTAAATAAATAGCATCACTCTGAATTACGCAGGCGTTTATGCGGCTTCAAAAAACCCATTTTGTTTTCATCTTCATAATCAGTATTACCCTGATGATTGCTTCTTTCAGCCAGTTATCTGTGGATTCCGTCCAGGCGCAGTGTAAAACCGTATCTTCCTGCAAGAATTGCCATGAAGTGCAGGGAGTCTTTCCGGTTTCCAGTTCCGGCCAGTGGCATTCACAGCACGCTTTGTACGATTTTTGTGATGTATGCCATGGCGGTAACAAGGTCGCTCCTGATAAAACAACCGCTCATATCGGAGTAAAAACGTCATTCGCCGATCTAACCCAATCCTGTACCAATTGTCACACATCCGATCTGGATGTTCATATCAAGGCATATTCCGGCGTGCTGGGTGTTCAGGTGGATGTTCCAATCGCCAGCGCCATTTGTACGCCTACACCGGCATACTTTCAAGGTAGTGATCTGTTTGCAAACCCGGCATTGAATGTTCCAACACCGGAACTTTCCAAGCCAAGTGCACCTTCTTCACCAATCGCAGAACCTGTTGTGAACCAAACTGGAAATACGATCCTAAAGATCTCTTTGATCACCATCGTTTTGGGTGGGTTGGTATTTATATACAAGAACGAAAAGCACCATTTCTTGCCATTAAATAAACAGGGTCAAAACCTGGATAATGGTGCAATGGAGCCAATCGACGATGAGGAAATTTCCAGCAAGTTCAAGCGACTTTCGCTAGATAGTCAGGCAATACTAGCCAGGCTTTTGGATGATCCAGATGAGGCAGAAAAAATTCTGGGATCATTGCATGACAAAGGGGCAGATAAATAAATGATTGTGGAGTGACTTTATGAAATGGCTATTGAAGTGGTTAACAAAAGATAGCTGGTCGCCTTATATGGCTGGTATTTTGCTCGGATTGACTGGTATCATTTCGGTTGTTGCCTTTAATCGACTCCTGTTTGCTTCCGGACCGGTCGCGATCCTGACATCCACGCTATATAATACCATCCTGCCCGGGGCGGCAAAAAAATCCGTGTATTTTCAATATATCATGCCACCCGGTTTCGGTTGGGAAGTCATTCTGCTTCTTGGAATTGCTCTCGGGGGATTTTTGGCAGCAATCACCAGCAAGACATTCAGATTCCGGTGGCATGAGGATCCGGTGTGGATAAAGGTGTTTGGTCCAAAGCGCTGGAAACGCTGGCTGCTGGGATTTTTAGGCGCGGTCATCGTTCAATACGGCGCCGGGATTGCCGGTGGATGCACCAGTGGATTGGCTATTTCTGGCGGGATGCTGCTTGCTCCCTCCGCGTTTATTTTCATGGCTGGCATGTTTGCTTCAGGAATCATTGTTAGCTTGATCATCTATCGCAGGAGATACTAATGGGACAGACACTTGCCCCTCTTTTGATCGGTATTTTGTTCGGTTTCGCACTTAACCGCGGCGGTTTGACGAAGTACAATCGCATCGTCGGCGTTTTCCGCTTTACGGATCTAACTGTCATCAAATTCATGCTCACAGCAATCATGGTCGCCATGACCGGATTATTTACCATGCGCGGGTTTGGGCTGATCCAGCTGCCTGCTGCCCCGGCTACTTATATCGTCGGCAATCTTGTTGGCGGTCTGGTGTTCGGGGTTGGGATGGCTCTTACCGGTTACTGACCGGGTACAATAGCCGCCGGGTGCGGTGAAGGAAAACTTGATTACTTCTTTAGTGGTTTTTTCGGTTTGATTGCTGGCGCGATCCTGTTTGGATTATCCTACCCAGCGGTGTTTCCAGGAATTGTGAAAATTGCCAACTTCGGTAATGTAGTCATCCCAGACCTGTGGCATGTCGATCCATTTCTAACGATCGCGGTCTTCTGCGCTTTGGTATTGTTCCTTTTTTATCTTTTCGAGCACGGACTGGTGCGAGAGGATAAAACTCAAAAACAATAATCCTTTTATTGAAAGAATTAAGAAAAAAGCATCGAAGGATTTTGCACCTTGATGCTTTTTTGTCTGGTTTTGAAAGTAAATAATTAATCAAAAATCATGCATCTATTTCCCTTGTGGACCATGTTCGAGTCGTTTTTTCTCAACCCGTCCTATGAACTTATCCATATCGATGATGAAGCGTTCGTGTTCGCCTTCGGCGATCTTCTCGAAATCATCCCAGGCTTCCACCTTGAATTTTACTTTTCGGCCATCAACTTCGAGCACTTCGGCACGGGTGCGAATGTTAAATCCGATCGGAGTGGCAGCCAGGTGGCGGATATTTACTACAATGCCCACACTGCCCTGTCCTTCGGCGAGATGTGGCAGGATTGTGTTATGGGATGTTCTCTCCAGTGTCCCGATCACTCGGGGAGTACTAAAAACAGGCGGTAGGGAATCCCCACCACTAAACCTGGCAGTATCACTCTCTTGAACGACCAGTTGCATTTCTCCGGTTAGTCCTGGTTCAATTGGCATGCATGACTCCTTTATTTTGGGGTTTTGGATTAATTATACACAAGGCTCAAAAACCTCTTTCAGAAGTAATATAAAATTCATTCGGATTTACAAGTCAAAGGAAAAGATTGCATTGAGACTTGCTTTACCAGTAACCACTCAACTGATGACTATTCGTCCTTATAGATATACGGCCATATTTTTTTACTATTGGTATTTCTCTATTTTCGATGCCAGCGCAATGGCTTTACATTTTCCCGAATAATATCCCCTTTTACTTCCCGGTCCAATTGAACGCATTTCACCCACCATCCAGCTTTGGCGCCACCAGGGAAAAGGTCATCCGGAAGATACTGAACGACCTTTTCGATCATTTCAGCCTGGGTAAGCCCGGGTGTATCTTCGGGTAACGTAATCATCAAAGCTTGATACATGGCCTGATACATAACAGCATCCACCGTGGAAGTATAGCCAGGAACGTTGATATTTTCCACAACAATTCTATCGGATTGTTCTCTCATTCTTGGTCTTTTCCCATCAATCCTATGCCACAATCCCTGCGGATTTTCGCATCACCGCCACAGATCGTTTGACCAACTCGCGAACGATATCCAGATCTACATCTTCGACTTTCTTGATATATAAGCATGATTTCCCCGTTGAGTATTTGCCAAGTTTGTCCATCAAGTCTCCATATCGTTCAAAACCCGGCATGATGTAGAGTGTTAGGTTTTGTTTGCGGGGAGAAAAACCAACCAGCATCCAATCACCTTCCTGACCGCTTTGCGATTTGTAGTGATAACTGCCAAAGCCAATGATGCTGGATCCCCACATTTTGGGTTCTTCGCCTGTCTCTTCACGCATCAGATCAACGATGAGGAATAAATCACTTCGTTTCTTGTCGGTTTGGATTGATTCCAGGAAACTACCAACACTACTGTCGTTCAATTTAGTTTTTAACTCGTACATGATTATAATCATCCTTATTTATCTTGGAAGTATAGGTTAGCACATTGTGATAGCCATTTACACAATTCATATAATCTTATTTGGGGTCGAAGAATGTGAATCTAAACCAGCATATACTGGTTGGTCCAAGTTCTGATTTATCCGCCGCCAGCGGTAATGGATCCGATGGCTAAAAAGGAGAAGATAAGTACATCCTGCCAGAAGTGGATGAACCACGCCCAGAACATACCGCGGGTTTCAAGCATCGATTTTCCAAGGATCCAACCCAGAAAACCAGCCATGACCACTCCGACTATACCATATGGTACACCGTAATAATGACCAAGCCCAAAGAAAGCAGCCATCAATAACAACGCCTGCTTTTTACCAACGCTCTCTTCCAACACCGAAAGGAAGGAAGCTTTGTACGTCATTTCCTCGTTGAAGGCATTCAACCCCGCAGCTAAAAGCACTGCGGGAAGGAAAGGTAAAGCTTTGACGACAATATCCAAAGGGGGTCTTCCGGCAAGTATGAGAAATGCAAGGGTTCCAAGACTGATGCAAAGTGAGAGGATCAAACCAAATTTTTTCCAGTTCTCATCTTGCCCAACTCCCAGCCACCGGACGGCTTCGACCTTTGCTTTCACATTACCCGCGACCAGAAAGAAAGCCGATTGCTTTTTTTTGAATATAAAAAGGGTGGCAATAATCGCGATTGTTACCACCAAACGTAATGATTGCTCTGCGAGCATATAAACATTAAAAGAAGGATTGTTCAGCCAGGATCGATAAAAACCCAGTTGATCCAGGTGATTAAAAACAAGATATTCAATTACGATAAGGACAAAAAGCAGGAGGACGAATATTCGCAGTTTACGGATGGATGGCCATAGATATGTTAACAACAGACCGCTAAGAGCAATACCAATGGAGATAGCACTCTGCAATAAATTTGTGACATTTAGATGAAAGACTTCCTGTAGGATGACTTTTGGAAGGAGGGATGTGCAAATTATGATTACCCAGGCAACAATTAAGTTGTAATTTCCAGATTTATGACCATTCATGAGCAACCTCATTCAAATCATATAAAAGGCGGTGAGCCTGCGGTATGGCTCACCGTTGATAGCTATGCAACTTATTCTTGTGGATAATATTCAACCTGCCCTCTCACCTTTGGAATCTCGATTTCAATTCACAGAAAGCGATCTTAGAACAAGCCCAGCACCCTGCCACTTTCCAGGTCCAGATCAATATCATAGAAAGCTGGGCGGGTGGGCAAACCAGGCATGGTGCTCATAGTACCCAGCAGCGGATACAAGAATCCTGCACCTACTGATGCGCGAACTTCTCTGACCGATATTCTAAAACCGGTTGGAACTCCCTTTAGGGTTGGGTCACCACTCAAGGATAGGTGGGTTTTAGCCATGCATATCGGCAGTTTATCGAAGCCGAGGCGGGTATAATCCGCGATTTGTTTTTCGGCATCCTCTGAATAGTCCACTCCATCTGCGCCATAAACTTCTTTAGCAATTGTTTCGATCTTATTCTTGATGCTAATCTCAAGCGGATAAAGGAATTTGAAATTGGCAGGTTTTTCCGCCGCTTTAACAACCGCTTCGGCCAGCTTTTTCGCTCCAACACCGCCGGATGCCCAGTGGGAACTGACCACAGAATCCTCGGCACCTACTGTTATTGCAGATTTCCGGATTAATTCAACCTCTGCATCGGTGTCTGTGGCAAAACGGTTGATCGCCACCACGACTGGAATGCCAAACTTTTTGGCTGTCTTGATGTGATGCAGCAGGTTGGACATACCAGCTTCCAATAGAGGCAGGTTTTCATCTGTATATTCAGGAGCCAATGGCTTACCAGCCACCACTTTTGGGCCACCGCCATGCATTTTTAAAGCGCGTACAGTTGCCACGAGGACTACAACATTCGGGATCAAACCAGAGGTGCGGCATTTGATATCGAAGAATTTTTCCATACCTATGTCAGCGCCGAAGCCAGATTCGGTCACCACGTAATCAGCTAATTTCAGCGCAATCTGATCAGCCAGGATCGAACTGTTACCGTGAGCGATGTTTGCGAAGGGTCCGGCGTGTACAAATACCGGCGTACCCTCCAGGGTTTGCATCAGGTTGGGTTTGATGGCATCTTTCATTAATACTGTCAGCGCTCCTGCAATACCCAGGTCTTCAGCGGTAACAGGGTCCCCGGCCCGACTCAATGCGAGGACCATTTTTCCAAATCGCTCACGCATATCCTTCAGGCTCGTGGTTAGTGCTAAAATGGCCATGATCTCACTGGCAACTGTGATATCAAAGCCGGTTTCACGAGCGGATCCCTTTTCCTGGGGGCCTGTTCCAACTGTGATGCCCCTTAAAAACCGGTCGCTGGTATCCATTACACGTTTCCATGTGACCGTATCGGGGTCAATGTCCAAACGGCAAAGTTTGGAGCGTTCCTCTGTTGTAAGGTCATTTGGATTAGTTTTCTTTATTCCCAGCTTGTTTAACCGACCTATCAACCCCAGGCCGAAAGTTCGTTCGCCGTTTTTGTCTGGCGGGCAAAGGCGTTCGAATAACTGATCATCTCTTGCGCTGGATTCATGATACATTCTCACATCCAACGCCGCTGCCAGAAGGTTGTTGGCGGCTGTAATGGCGTGAATATCTCCAGTGAGATGGAGGTTGAAATCTTCCATGGGTATCACCTGGCTGTATCCTCCGCCTGCGGCGCCGCCCTTGATTCCAAAGGTGGGACCCTGGCTGGGTTGGCGAATGCAGGTAATGACACGCTTGCCAAGCTCCGCTCCTAGAGCCTGGCTTAAACCTACAGTCGTGGTAGTCTTGCCTTCTCCTAACGGGGTGGGAGTGATGGCAGTGACATCAACATATTTCCCATTGGGTACGCTTTTTAAGCGCTCCAGGATCTCAAGTTTAATTTTAGCTTTGTATGGACCGTAAAGTTCCAGTTCATCTGGCAATACTCCCATTTCTGCTGCGACCTGGGAGATTGGTTTTAGGGTTGCTTCTTGAGCGATATCAATGTCTGATGGAACAGGAGTTTTTAACTTTAAAGGGGTTGGAATAAACTTTTGCTTAACAACTTTATTCTCAGTGGGCATATTTATACTACTCCTTTCAATGAGTAAGGTATTAGCAATACCACTCTTATTGTCCTATAGCTTGAATACTTGCGCAAGAGGTTAGAGCCATCAGTATAGATGTTACTGTCCGGTTTTTGTAAAGAGTAAATATAACAAATACGATAATGATTGGTGAGATTGTAAGGTAGATGTAAGGAAATATGGAAATTTCTGCGGTTTTTCCTTCTATAATCGCGTTCAGTGTAACTCATAAATGGTGTAAGGAAAATCTGTTGTCTAAAAATTATTGGTTGAGAAGTATATTATTGGTTGTAAGTTTTGTAGTCAATACCGGATTCGTTTTTTCCAGTAGCGTCCAAGTAGTTCCAGCCACCGGAAAAACAGATCCATACACTGTCTCAAGTCCAGAAGGAACAATAAACTCTTATTATCAAGCGTTTAGAAACTTGTTGACAGATGGCAAACCGAAAGCATCCAGCGTGTATGTTGAGGGATTGCTGCTTTTAGATGTCATCCAGCAGCCGAAAGATCAGGCAGGGTTCGTTTCAGAAGAAATTGATTCTGTTACTCAATTTGGTTTAGCTGCACAGCATGGAACTGTTGGTTTACTGGCACATAATTATGCTGCCGGCGCCAGGTTTTCCGAAATCAACATCGGGGACAGAATCCATATAGCTTATGATGATGGAAAGACAGAAGGGTTCATTGTTAAGTCGATAGAAATATATCAAGCTCTCAGCCCCAAGGATCCCCACACCACATTTGTCGACCTATCCACTCAGAGGAAACTATCGGCCGAAGAACTATTCCATAATGTTTACGGGGGAAAACACCACCTGACTTTGCAGACCTGTATCACGCAGGGTACTGAAAACTCCTGGGGGAGAATGTTTATCATTGCAGATCCATCATCGGATGATTCAACAATAAATTAGAAAATAGTTTGTTAAGTGTTTGTAAGGTATTAGCTATTTATCTTCCTAGTGATCAGCCTATACTATATATAGTCACAAAAAGCAGCTCATTAACAATTCGTTCCCGATAATGGCAAAACCGGTGAAAACCGGCGGCGCAAAGCTATGGATCTAAAGTCAGTGAATAACTGACAATGATTGCCAGGTTACCGAAAGTACAAATTTCTGTACGACTAAGACCTGGGATGATGATCCGGGTCTTTTTTTCATTATCAAAGCGCGATCGATAAGGGCAAAACTGGCGAAAGCCAGTGACGCAAAGCTATGGGTCTAACACCGATGAGGTTATGACTGCCAGGCCGCCGAATTCACTGGAACACCTTCCCATTTTTTTCCAAGGCGGTTGACCCATACCTTTGCGAAGCCCTTATCCGGGAGAGATAAATGGCTACAAAATGGTTCAGGTTCGTCAACTACATCACCTTAATAAGCTTGGTTCTGCTAAGTTTTGTTCCGTTTTCGGTGGTTAGCGCGAATATTCCTGTCACCGCAGATTCGATACCGGCCACATCATCCAACCCGGCAGCATTAAAGAAGTCCTCGATCATGGCTTTGACCGACTTTGTATCGGTTGTAAAAGATGGCAATACATCTGTCCGGGGCGTATATGTTTCAGATGTGATGGCTTTTCGTGTAGTGCAGCAGCCAAAAGGTCAAAGTGGCTATGTTTCAGCAATTCAGGGAGTTGTAACCCAATTCGGGATGGCATCCAATTACGGCACAGTTGGTTTACTGGCTCACAATTTTGCAGCAGGCGCTGAATTCTCAAAAATTACTCTTGGAACTAAAGTGAATGTCATCATTGGGGATGGAACTATCAAAGAGTTTGTTGTTACAAAGATCGCCAGTTTCCAGGCTTTGCAGCCAAACAGCACCAGCTCCAATTTTCTTGATCTCGAAACGAATGAGAAATTCTCTGCTAGCTCGTTGTTCAAGAAAATGTACGGTGGCAAAGGACACCTGACACTTCAGACCTGCATCGCCCAGGGCAATGAAAGTTCCTGGGGCAGGCTTTTCATCATCGCGGAACCGGTTGAATAAGGTCTTAAGGTTTCACCCATTCATCAAATAGTTGGGTTAAATCGCAGGAACATGCTTCTTCTGCAATTTTTGTTATTTGTTGAGAATTTGAATTTTCCCATAAATTGGCAGAATAGTATGACCGTAGGAATGATGCAAAGGCGGTCTCTCCGATTTCCTTTTCTAATACTGAAAAGAATATTGGACCCCGCCCATACACGATCGCACTGTATGCTTTCTGATCGTAGTCGCTTACTGGAAGGCCAATGGGTGTTGTCTCTTCCTGAACCCGATCCCACCGGGAAAACCACGAAGATTGATATTCTTTGCTAACCTGCGGGCCATAGCGCTCTGTGAAATACAATCCTGTAATATACTGGGTTAGAGATTCATCCAGCCAGGGTTGATTCACCTGGTCATTTCCTACGACACCATAGAACCACTGATGGCCAACTTCATGTGCCACAGTCGATTCAAGGTAAACCTGGTTTGGCGTCCCACTCAAATCCTGACCGCCTTTGTAGAGGTTTTGGTTGATGGCCGTTATCCCCGGGTATTCAACTCCAAGTGCGTTAGTATAAGTTGCCAGTACATCGAACTCAGTATAAGGGTACAGACCGATTTCTCTAGAAAAAATATCAATTGCTGCGAACGCGACGTCATTAGCGGTCACACTACCTTCCCGTAGTGCAACAGGAGCATAACTGTTTACCCTGGTGTCGCCGATCTGCCTGGTGTACACCTCCATGTTAGTTCCAGCCGCCAGATAAAAATCCCTCATCGGTCCGCCTGCAATTGTGAAGGTTTGTTGTTGATTCGCAAACTCCTTTGATATGATATTTCCCGAGCTTACAACGGTGGCGTTTTGTGGTAAATTGACCTGCACCAAATAGTAACTGCTATCTGTATAGGTCACATCTCCATAAGGAGGTGGTATTTCAGTGTGCCAGCCAGATTCATCATAAACAGCAGCCATTGGATAAAAATGGGCCAGCGTTAGAAGGTCATTTACATAGCCGAAGATTTGATAATTTCCGCTGGGATCTTCCGGCATCTCCATTTCCAGTTTGATCGAAATTACTATGCTTTCGCCAACCCCCAATCCATGTTCCAGGTTGAATTGCAGTACGCTTGCTTGATACAATATTTGCGCCTGGGATTCCTGTCCATTTATCATGAATTCATTGTATTTAACCTTAGCTCCAAACAAAGGGGGATACATCCGCAGTATGATCTTATCCAATACTGTATCTTCATGATTGGTGTAGAGGAGCTCCTCATGGATTTCAATACTCTGGAAATTATCCGCAATATCCACTGCAAGGTGGTAAACACTCCGGTCAAATCTATCGTCGAGGGTGTTTCTTGCCACAGGAACAAGACCACTTACAAACTTTGACCGATCCAGCCATTCGGTATCAAATAAAGATGGCTTAGGTACACCATTCAAAATAGGTGGCTCAGTATTAGTTGAGGCTGTTATGATGGTTGATATTGGAGTGGGATTTGGCAATGCTGTAATTGTATGGCTTGGAGTTGGGTTTAATCTGCGGGTGAATCCAGTGCAGCTGGAGGAGATTACGATGGTCATCAAACCAACCAGCATGATCCGCATGACCGAGCCAAATGGCTTTCTATCTTCCGAAATATGCATCTTACCCAGACCTGAAGCCATTATCCTATCTTCCTTTTCCATTAATTAGTATATCCCATTCCATTTTCCTCTCAAAACAACTTGAGATATAATCAACATCAAATACCCATGAATAATCCATCCCGGTTGCCGCCTTTTCGATCAGTCCTCCCATTTTCGTTCATAATTGGAATAACAGGGTGGTTTGGTCTGGCTCTGGTGATATTTTTATCACTGCCTACCCTTGGTCCGCGCTGGTTATTTTTCTTCTTTGTTGTGCTTGGGTTGACAGGTACTTCGCTGCCAGTGATTTACTATTTGAACATTCGTTTTCCCAGCGTTCCTCCAATAGGGGTACCGGTTGTCATTCGCCAGGCGTGTTGGGCGGGGGTATACGGTGGTATCCTGGTCTGGCTGCAGTTGGGGCGTATCTTGACCACCAGCATAGGCGTTGCAATCGCGGTCGGACTTGTAATTGTTGAAGGATTGATTCGATTCCGTGAGAGGAGCCGTTGGGCGCCGCAAGAAAGTTCGGATGCGGAAGACCGCTCTGAAAATGACCCACCGGATATCCTTGGATGAAAGATCTACGCTCACTTCCAGCAGTGGATCGATTACTACAAAATCCATTATCCGAACAATTAATTTTGCAATTTGGTCATTCTCTTTTTGTTAAGGAATTAAGGACCAAATTGGACGAGATACGTGAGGATAAGATCAAGGGCATTCCTGATGATTTGCAAATCCTCCAGGCAACTGAAGCTGGTTTAAGAAAAATTACAAGCCCGACCCTGGAAAAGGTGATCAATGCGACTGGAGTGATATTGCACACCAATCTGGGTCGCGCGCCTCTAAGTAAAGAAACCATCGCGGCGATCGAAATAGCTTCGCAAAGTTACTCCAACCTGGAATTCAACTTGAATTCCGGCAGCAGGGGCTCAAGGCATTTACACTGTGAGGAGATGTTGACACTTTTGTCGGGAGCGGAGTCGGCCATGGTCGTCAATAATAATGCCTCCGCGGTGTTGGTTATACTCTCAGCGTTGTTCAATAGAAAAAAAGTGGCAATTTCGCGATCTCAACTGGTGGAAATTGGTGGTAGTTTTCGTATACCGGACGTGATGCGCCAATCTGGCGCCAAGCTTATGGAAGTTGGCACGACCAACCAGGTGCATCTTTCCGATTACAATGAGGCCCTTCTGGAAGGAGCTGCCGGTGTGATTCGGGTGCACACTTCCAATTTCAAGATTATTGGCTTCAGCAGTGAGCCGAATTTTTCAGATATTGTTGAAGATGCCCACCGGGTGGGAGCAATTGTAGTGGATGACCTGGGTTCCGGAACTTTCATGGATACCGTTCCTTTTGGATTGGCACACGAACCAACCATTCAGGAATCTATAAACGCAGGTGCAGATGTAGTGAGCTTCTCAGGCGATAAGTTGCTGGGAGGTCCACAGGCAGGAATCATCGTGGGGCGCAAAACGCTGTTGGATAAAATAAAGAAGCACCCACTGGCAAGGGTCATTCGCGCAGATAAACTTTGCCTGGCTGGTGTTTCCGCCACACTGGCGCATTATCTGAAAGGTGAGGCAGAAACCGAAATACCAGTCTGGCGCATGATCAGTCTGAAACCAGATGTGATCAAACAACGGGCGCTCTACTGGCAGGATCAATTAAGCGCAGGTGAAGTCATTTCGGGTGAATTGACCATCGGTGGTGGCAGCCTGCCCGGTGAAACACTCCCAACTTGGCTGCTTGCATTCAAGGTTCGCTCAGCGGATAATATGCTCAAAGCGCTGCGTGGTAAGCCTCCAAGAGTAGTCGGCAGAATTGTAAATGACATGGTGGTATTTGACCCGCGTACCGTTTTTGAAGCTGAGGAGGCTGATCTCCTCTCCCAAATTTCTGAGGTTTACCCCAAATATAGGATAGGTCAATGAAAAATCAACTTGATGAACAAATGATAATTCACAACCTGGATGCAATAATTATTGCCGGGCCCGGTGATCATAATCCGGCGATGATTTACATGACCGGGGGAGGTCATTTTGATGGAGTTGTGATCAAAACAACCGGTAAAGATCCGACTCTTTATTGTTACCCAATGGAAAGAGAAGAAGCGGCTCGAACGGGATTAAAAACCGTATTACACAACAATGTCAAAGGTGGTTTGAAGAACCTCGCTCCAGAATATCGCTGGATGTTGAATGACTCCGGCCTGAACAGTGGGCGGGTTAGTTTTTATGGTCGCGTGGAGTTTGGATACTTTCTCGCTTTGCTGGAAGAGATAAAGAAAATAGCACCTGAATTTGAGTTTGTCGGTGAGGGTGACGAATCGATCCTGATGCGGGCACGCTCTACAAAAGAGGCCTCAGAAATTGAACGTATTCGTCAAATGGGAAAGACAACAACCAGCGTCGTCGGACGTGTCGCTGACCGCCTCAGCTCATCCAGGGTACACGGCAATCACTTGCTGAATACGTCAGGGGATCCGCTGAAAATTGGTGAAGTGAAATCCTGGATAAATCTCTGGCTGGCAGAAGCCGGTTTGGAAAACCCTGAAGGAACCATATTTTCCATTGGCCGCGACGCCGCCATCCCCCATAGCGCTGGCAATCCAGATGATGTTATTGAATTGGGAAAAACGATCATTTTTGACATTTTCCCCTGTGAAGTAGGCGGAGGGTATTTCTATGATTTCACCCGCACTTGGTGTATGGGTTACGCTGATGATCAAACACAGCAGCTTTATTCGGATGTAAAAAATGTGTACGATACAGTCGTCAGCGAGCTCGAAAACGGGCAGGCTTGCAAGATATATCAAACCCGCACATGTGATCTTTTTGAGGATCAGGGTCATCCAACGATTCGCTCGCATGCCGGCACACAGGAAGGATATGTGCATAGCCTGGGACACGGACTGGGATTAGACGTACATGAACAGCCCTGGTTCAGTACCTATATGGATCTCAACGACCATCTCGAACCAGGGAGTGTGTTTACCATCGAACCAGGTCTATATTACCCTGATCGCGGTATGGCAGTTCGCCTTGAAGATACATATTATGTAAAACCGGATGGCAAGATAGAAATACTCGCCCATTATCCAATGGATTTAGTCTTACCGGTTAAAATGTGATTTTGGAAGGAAAAAAATGAACATTCCCGTGAGAGTATTGGGAATTGAATCGTCATGTGATGAAACCGCAGCGGCTGTGCTTGAAAACGGCCGTGCTCTTCTTTCGAGTGTGATCGCAACCCAGATCGACCTGCATGCACAATATGGTGGCGTATTCCCTGAAGTGGCCTCACGGCAGCACATACGAACCATCTACGGCGTGGTAGATCAGGCGTTACAACAGGCGCACATGACCATGAACGATATTGATGTGGTCGCGGTTACCCAGGGGCCAGGGCTGGCCGGATCGCTGGTTGTTGGATTGAACATGGCAAAAGCTGTTGCTCTGGCACGAGGGATTCCAATCGTGGGTGTCAACCATCTCGAAGGGCATATTTATTCCGCATGGGTTTATAAAGCAGCAGATTATGCCAACGGTGAGAAGTTGCCTGATGTTCCCAAGTTTCCCCTGTTAGCCTTGCTGGTCTCAGGCGGGCATACAGAATTGGTACTTATTAAAGACCATTTGCAATATCAATCGCTTGGAAAAACACTAGATGATGCCGCCGGTGAAGCATTCGACAAGGTAGCCCGGCTGCTTGGGCTTTCCTATCCAGGCGGACCGTCCATCCAGATAGCGGCGGAAGGCGGTAATCCTCAAGCTTTTACCTTCCCGAGGGCAAGGCTGGAAGGAACCTGGGATTTCTCATTCAGCGGACTAAAAACAGCGGTCTTACGAACAGTGAAACAGTTTGAAGAAAACGATAAGTCTCTGCCTGTGCCAGACCTCGCCGCCAGTTTTCAAACAGCGGTTGTTGATATATTGTTGTCAAAGTCTCTGGGGGCGGCGCAAAAATTCAACGCAAAAGCCATCCTTGTCGCTGGTGGTGTTTCTGCCAATAAAGCGCTTCGATCTGCTTTTACAGAACAAACCCTTTTTCCTGTCCATATCCCTCCGTTTTCTCTTTGCACCGATAACGCGGCCATGATTGGCGCTGCCGGATATCAGCGGTATATTGCCGGGCATGTCTCTTCCATGGATATGGACGCTCTTCCCGCCTGGCCGCTATCCTCAATTTGAAACTTTCGTTAACGGATTACATCTAATGACCAACACTGAAAAACCGGATTTTTCGCTGGAATTATTAAAAAAAGGCGATCGCGCTGAGCTTGCAAAGTTAGTAGATCACTTTTCAAACCCGGTTTACCGCATCGCATTGAATATCCTCAGTTCACCTCAGGACGCTGAAGATATTATTCAGGAAACATTTATTAAAGTGTTGAATGGATTGAAAGCATTCGAAGGACGCTCAAGCCTTTCAACCTGGATATACCGGATTGCTGTAAACGAAGCTTTAATGCTGATCCGTAAACGAAAGGGGATCGAAGTATCCATTGATGAGGAACTTGAGGATGACGAAGGCGCTTTACCTCCAAAGGAAATCGTTGATTGGTGCTGCCTTCCCGAAGAAGAATTTGTTTCCAGCGAGATGAGCAATGTTTTGGACAGGGAGATCAAAAAATTGCCAGAAAAACTACGGATCGTATTTATCCTACGGGATATGGAGGATCTGTCGATCAGAGACACAGCCCTGACACTAGGGCTCACAGAATCAGCAGTAAAAACCCGGTTGTTACGGGCGCGATTGATGTTAAGGGAAAATATATCTCATTACTTCGTCGAACGTCAATCAGGATAAAGGTGTGAAATGGAACATACGAGTTGTAGCGAATTACTAAAATCAATTGGCGAGTATATTGATGGTGAAATCAGCCCGGAGGATTGTGCTGAGTTGGAAGCACACATTAAAGAATGTGATAACTGCCGTGTGGTTGTGGATACAACGAAAAAAACTATTTATCTCTACCATGAAAAAGCAGAAAGCGATGGCATTCCAGGTAACGTAAAAGAAAACTTATTCAAGAAGTTGAAATTGCAAGACTACCTGCCGCATGAGGATCAAGTATGAATTGCATTAATGAATCAAATGAAACAGGATCGATCAGTAGTGGAAATTCAATGAACATGGGGTGCGGATCACATCCGGGCACAGCTTCTGATAAAATTTGTTGCCCCATGTGCGGATCAGATAATATTGGCTTCGACTTTTTTACGAACCTGGTATGCAAGGAATGCGGATATATTGAACCAGGCTCGTTTACCTGATAGTATAAATTGACTGGCGTGCCGGTCACAGGATGGAGGATGGATGGAAAAACTATTGGATGATGATGTCTCAGCCCAGGTAAAGGATGTATTCAAAGAGACATTGCAAAATCCTGTTCACCTGGTATTTTTTGGCAGTGAAGCGCGCTGTGAATACTGTGAACCAACTCTCTCTTTACTAGAGGAAATAGTCCCATTAAACGATAAACTATCTCTCGCTGTTCATGATATTGATAAAGAACCTGAATTAGCAGAAAAGTATATGGTGAATAAAACCCCTGGAATTGTTATCACCGCCAGGGAAGGTGAAGCGATTAATGATTATGGAATCCGTTATGCTGGAATGCCATCAGGGCATGAATTTACGTCACTTATCAATGATCTCATCATGGTTTCGCAACGAAATTCGGGATTAAATGATAATACGCGGGCATATTTATCAACAATGGATAAGGATATCCTATTGCAGGTGTTCGTTACGCCTACCTGACCTTATTGTCCGCCAGCCGTGAACCTGGCTCATGCAATGGCATTTGAGAACAAACATGTTCAAGCAGAAATGATTGAAGCGATTGAATTTCCGGAACTTACGAATAAATTTAAAGTAAGCGGTGTGCCGCAAACCACGATCAACTTGGGACAAGGCACACTCGTTGGCTCCGGTCCCGAAGAAGAATTGGTGGAAGAAATCAAACGAGCAATAGAGAACTAATTAAGGGAGATGAGATGGATGCTAAAGTGATTTGGAAATCTGGATTGGGTTTTACAGGTACAGCCGATAGTGGGTTCACAATTCCATTGGGCGGCTACACTGAGAAAGGAACACCCAACGATGGCTTCCGGCCTGTGGAATTACTAGCCGTTGGCCTGGCAGGCTGTACCGCCATGGATGTCATATCCATCCTTGAGAAAAAAAGAACGCAGGTAACTTCGTTCGAAGTGACGGTTCATGCACTGCGTGCTGAAGAACATCCAAAAGTGTTTATTCAGGCAGAGATTGTTTTCCACATCACAGGGACAAATATCGATCCCGCCTCAGTGGAAAGAGCTATCGAACTTTCCAGCACCAAGTATTGCCCGGCACACGCCATGCTCGGCAAAGCTTTCCCAATCACAACCCGTTACGAAATTACTGAGGTTTAATCTGAAAAGTATTACTTGATTGATTAATAAGCCAGCTGACAGCAAAATCCACAGCTGGCTTTTGTTCGAACAGGTAAGAGTCGCCACCGCCAATCCGGATCTTTTTTACCAGGCCTGTTTTGGAAAATTCTTCCCCGATTTGCTCAAAAACCTGATCTTCATAAGCAAAATCTGAATACTCCACCCATTGTCTTTCTCCATTTAACAGGATGGGAGCGCCCTGTTTTTCGAGTTTGCAAAGATTCGCGCGCGCTTCTGAAAGGTGGAAGGATGTGTTATTCCCAAACCCAACACCTAACAATAGCACCTGTCCATTCAGGTCATAGATCCGGGCGAGCGGTGATCCTTCTCCCAGGGAGTACTCCAATACATGGTTCTTCGTCACAAACTCTGCGTTTTTTCCCCAGGCTGCAAAAGACACTGCAGGATGGTCACTGCGGATCACACCTGGCACGGTGCGGAATATCTCGGCGATAACACCCATTTTGCGGGTAGGAGTATAAGCCGGGTGATAAGCGGGTATTGTATCGCGAATAATCTGCCACCAATTTTCCGGCACAGGTGGATGCTGCCAGAAGGATGGATCAGACAAATCACCGCTGTGTTCCGGCATGACCAGCGTGCCAACTGGCGAGACAACATCCATGAGTGCCTGGACGACAGCCACACCGCCTCCGGAAACCCATCCTAAAGCGCTAAGTGAAGCATGCACCAGCAAGGTTGATCCAGCCATGATGCCCGATGCTTTCAGCTCATCAATTAGAGATTGCCTTGTATTCGGATTCTCCATGAGTTCAATGGTTGCTGTTTCGTCCATCTCAATTCCCCATTTATTTTCCGATTTCGATCATGGATGGTCTATCGGAGCAAGTACAGGCTTTTACAATCTGCGAGAAACGTGTCAATGTTCCTTTATATGGAATTCCATCAGAATGCGCCACCCACCCTTCAAGATTGAAAGGTAATACCCCATCTGCGGGAATCCACTCACCATTGTATTTTCGAGCGATATGGACATGTGTGCCGGTCGCTTTTCCACGCTCGCAAGATGGGTGACCGAGCACATCCCCGGCTTTGACCTTCTTCCCCTGTTGGGCGGCATCAAAGCGGGAAAGATGCAAGTAAAGGACAGCCCAACCAGTGCGCTCATCACCATCACCATCCAGATCAAGGATCGTTAATCCGAGTTCAGTTCGTGAAAGAACGCCATCAGCAACGGCGGTAACCCACTCATCAGATGGCACACAACCGCTAAGGTCGGAGGGTGGGGCGAAATCTATGGCAGCCCACGGATGCATCTCTCCCCAGGTGGGGTGCGGGGCGCCAGTATATGACCATACTTTGTTTGGCGTGAATGGCAGCGTCATTTCGGGCTGGGTAAGGCTACCGGGAATTAATTCAGCAGTCTGGGCGGGAATTTCACCGAACAATGATTTATATGTCGCTGCGAAGCCATTTCCTGAGATCGCCTCTTCAAATTTCTCGGTGGGGTAAATGATCGAGTAATAATTCTGCAGAGCTATTGTTCCAGCATTCTGCCATGGGTCAAAGCGCATTAATTTCTCGTCCTGAAGTTCAATAGAAAGGAGATCGCCTTGTCGCCAGCGGTAATATCCTTCATTCAATACATCAGCCACCCACAAAAGTTGCAGATAGAGATTTTCGTTAAAAATCCTCAACATACCCTAAGGCAAAACTGTCCACATTTCCCGGTGGAGTTGGTTTGGTAAGCGCTTGGGTTTGATATTCCAGCAGTGACAGCAATACCTGAGGGCTGATGCTGTAGCTCAGGCCAATATAAGCCACCATTTCCGGCCCAGTTCTCCATCCACCGTATGCGTACACTCTGTAATTTTTTAACCAGCCATCCGTTTTAGCAACAAAATCTACCGTGTCAAATGGGATTTGTGCTGGACCATTGACGAAAAGATAGTCAGGAATGATCTGATAAGGCGACCCCCAAAGGGGTAAATAATAAATCGGGATCTTTAACGGTAAACCAGGCGGCAGAGTGGTTGTGGTATTCGGCAAAATTGGATTATTTGCTTGAATTTTTTCGATTGTTGTATTAAATCGGGCTGCAAGCGCAGGAACTGTATCGCCATCCTGAACGGTGTAATCAACGAGTTCACCTGGACCAAAAGCCTCGCGAGTGGGAAGCGGTGTGGCGCTAAGCTGTACCACTGGCTCTTCGGGTTTACTTGCCTCCTGGGTTTGGATGATTGGCGAGGTGGGAATACACGCGGACAGAATTAGCAGACTGATCAAGAAAAACATGGTCAGCCGTCGATAAAAAAATATTGAATTTTTTGCCCCTGTGGAGTTTATTAGTCTTCGAATACTTTGCATTAACGCTTATTGTAATCGAAATTTGCTATTCTGTTTCTTTTTTATCCCTATATATATTAGTGTTTGCTGTGGCACAGGTACACGCCGTGACAACTTTTCCATTGCGAGTCAATGTACCTTTGTAAGCTTCTGGCGCTGCGTGTGCTATCCATCCATCCAGGTTTATTGGAAGCGGACCACCAGCAAGTATCCATTCGCCGTTATATTTGCGGGCAAAATGGAAGTGCGTTCCTGTGGATACACCACCTTCACAAGAGGCATGGCCAAGTTTATCACCTTGTTCCAACCATTGGCCAACAACCGGCAAGTCTTTAGTGGCAATATGCATATAGAATAAATTCCAGCCAGTTTGTTCATTGCCATCGCCGTCCAGGTCAAGGACTACCACGCCACCGCCAGTCCTGGCTACAACTCCTGAAGCCGCGGCCAATACCCAATCGTTAGATTCAGAGCATCCACTTGTCCCGGCTGGAGCGAAATCTAGGGCCGCTCTAGCTCCTTGTGGACCCCAGGCAGAATGAGGGCCGCCTGTGAGCGCCCATTTCACGCCCTGTTCAAAAGGGAGGATCAGATTTGGCTGTTGTAACGTAGCCGGGAATAATGGTTCAACAGCAACCGCTCGCAGCCATGGATTCCCTAAAATCCTTTCATGCACCATTGCGAAGTTGTCTGTTCCATAAAGCGCATTTTCCCATTCTTTAGATCCGTACATTTGCGCAAACAAATACTGTATGGCAAATGTACCAGCGTTGAGATCAGGTGCCGCACGAAGAATTGTTCCATCCATGAATGGAATATCTGTCATAATTCCTTCACGCCAACCATAATAGCTGAAGGAAAGCTGGCTGACAGCCCAGGTCAACTGAGAATACAATCCTTTTTTAAACTGTGCAACATACCCGAGCGGATAGTCTATACCTTTCTGATTGATAGGTTGACCGTAAACCCAGCCGCTTTTGAATTGCAAAAGCGATAGCAACAACCTCGGGCTGATCGAATTTTCTATGGCGACTTTACGAATGATTCCTGAGCCACTGATCCAGCCAGTGCTGTTTAAATATTCACGGTATGTGCTTAAATACCCACCGCCGTCCACAACAAACCCGTCTATGTCAAAGTCCAGAGCCGAAGGGGAAAAAACGATCTCGCTGTCTGGAATGAGCTTTAAATTATTACTTGTGTTATTTAGTGTCGGTGGAATCATCAATAACAGGTTCGGATCGAGAAAACCCGTAGCTGATAGTTGTTCGGCAGAAATGATGTCTTTTGCTTTAACTTTGAAACGAATGGCAATCGCAGGAAGAGTATCTCCCGCCTGTGTGTAATACAATAGCGGCGGCACACTCGTGTTTGTTGGCTGAGCTGATGCAGAAATTGGTTCTTCTGGTGACAAAGATGGCTCGGTAGTAATTTCCAGCTCTGGAGTAGCTGTGGGAAGTTCGAGGTTTGGGTCAAACAATGGCGTTTCTGTTACTGTCTCCGTCTCAGTGATAATGGGAATCTCAGTCGCTTGAAGATCGTTCAGTTCCATTCCGCCGCCAATACCGGGAGCTAAAGCTATAAGTGTTGGGGCAGGTTCGGTGGGAAGAACAGCAATGATTGGATGATCAGTTGGTTGGATTTGTACTACCTGAAGGGTAGGTCTTTGTATATCATCGAGGGAGACATAGTCATTATTGCAGCCTGTGAGAGAAATTGCCAGGAGGATTGCCATGAATCCAAACAGGATTCGGTAAGATTGTTTACCGTTGGATCTGGTTCTCCTCTCTTTTTCCACTCCACGCTTCAATTGATAATCCATCCTTCACCAAATAACCATCATAAATGTTACCGGAACCTCTGGAGACCCATCCATCCAGGTTGAATGGTACATCACCATCCGCAGAAATCCACATTCCGTTGTAGCGTCTGGCGATGTGAAGGTGGGTACCGGTTGAAACACCACCCTCACATGATGGATGCCCAATTCTATCTCCAGCTTTTACATATTCGCCGGACTTGATCCGGTCTTTGGTACTAACGTGCAAGTATAGTACCGACCAGCCAGTTTGAGGGAAACCATCTCCATCCAAATCTGTAAGAACGATACCGTTACCTGATTTTATGACCAGTCCACTGGCAGCAGCGGCGATCCAGGAATCATTATCAACGCAACCAGGCAGCTCTCCGGGAGGGGCAAAGTCGATTGCCGCCCAGGCGGAACCTTCGCCATAACCGCCGTGAGGACCACCGGTGAAGGACCATTCTACTCCAGGCTCGAATGGCAATTGCATTTCTGGCTGTTTCAGATCAGCGGGAATCATGTTTTCTACAGTGTAATCAAAAGGATATCCAAAGAGTTCATTATAAGTTTGGAAAACACCTGATTCAGAAACGGCGTTGTTCCAATCATCTTTGGAATAAAGAGTTGACATCAATTGTTGAACGCCTGCGGTACCTGCATTGACACTGCCATTCACCGGAATGATCGATCCATCCGCCAATAGCCAGGCCGGAACGGCATTTATCTGCCACAGGTAAAATCCACGGTTCAGGTTATTTGCTGCAAAGGCAAGCTGTTTATACAATCCACTGCGATTATCATCAAAGTAACCGATCGGATATTTTTCGTAGCCACCTTCCACTGATTTTGACCGAACCCAGCCACCAGTATATTCCAGGACAACAATTAACAAACGGGGATTCACCGAAAAATCTTCAGAGATCTTTTGAACAATTTCAGCACCGCTCATCTGAACACCATCCACTTCCTCAGAGTAGCCGCTTAATATACCGCCTTGCTCGTCGATGAAAGATGGCAGATCCAGGGTGGTGCTCATCGGTCCATAAACCAGTTCTGAATCCGGGATGATTTTAAAGGAAGGAGCTGCGCCTGAAGGGGTTGGTGCCGGGATCAACAGGTATTGCCCTACTCCAACACTATTTGGGTCGGTTATGTCATTTAACTTTGCGATCTCTTCATAGGAGACTGAATAACGATTGGCGATGATCACCAGCGTATCACCGGATTGAACGATGTACTCATCCGGGTCCTGCCTTAAAGTAGGAACGACTCTGGGCGCATCTGGTGTTGGGGTCAGGATGGGTTGTTCCGGACTGCGGGTTGGAGGGAGGAACCATGGTGTCGTTGGTGTGGGGGTGGTCAAACAGCCACCCGAAACATCCACCCCGGCCGGGCATGGAGTTTTGATGATGTCCAGATTAGACGGATTCCATGGAGTGGCAGCGGGCGCCTCTCTGGCACAGGCCAGCATGGCTGCTCCTAAAGCGATTATTCCCCAGACCAGTTTTTTTTGAATCAATTTACTACCTTAGATCAGTTTATTGGAAATTGCTTTCCCACCAAGTAGATGCATGTGCAAGTGGAAAACGGTTTGACCCGCACCAGCGCCGTTATTTACAACCAACCTGTACCCCGTTTTTTTTACATTTTCGTTCTCGGCGATGATCCGGGCAACAGTGAAGAGGTGACCCAGCGATGTTTCATCCCCTACAGAGGACTCATTGACCGTATCAATGTGTTGGTTGGGAACGATCAGAATGTGGACAGGCGCCATGGGTTGGATGTCTTTGAAAGCTGTAACCTTTTCATCCTGATAGACAATCTGGCTTGGGATTTTCCCGGCAATGATCTTACAAAAAATGCAATCTTCTTTCATACATTCCTCTCTTATGGTGCGGGTATGGGTCCAAGCTTATCTTTACACATAATATCATAATATAACAGTTCGGTATCCCGGTTGGCAGCTGCCTCAGCGGCGGCTGCATCGCCCACAGAAATTACATCGTTAAACCGGTAGTCCATGTCGGTGCTCCAGTATCGTGGCAAAACCATAAGCGGATCACTTATCTGGCCTTCCGGCATGTAACTGGGGCGCATCGGATCTTTCGCATCACTTAGTGGCACCCAGTTGAACATCACCGGTCCACGTGGATTGACGGTAAATCCCAGTCTGTATCCAACTTCCCGTCCAATTTCTGCGGCTCTTTTTGTAAAACCACCCCCGGGGTAGATATATGCGAGGGGTGTGGTACCGAAATGCTCCTGAATAAAACTGATGGAACCAGCCATTTCGCTGCGGATGTAATCATCAGTCGAAAATTCGGTGATGGGATCATTGTGAACTACTCCGTGAGCCTGGATATCAAGGATACCTTGTTTCACCAGCTTAAGGAGGGGAGGAAAGTATACCTCCGGAGTATCATGTGTGCTGATCCAGGCCATTGTGACACTCGTCCAGTCATTTTTCTTTAGCATTGTCGTAAAGTGTGTCTTGAAGAATTCTGCCTGATGGCGGTCATCAGATAATAGCAGAAGCGATCGTTGTGGAATTTTGGCATTAATTTCCAAAAAGTCCGCCAGTTGAGTGGGGGTGATGGTTTTAAAGCCCAGATCATAAGCATGCTGCATCGCCTGTTGATGATAATCCTGTCCGATCTGGTTGTCTTTGTATGTGCCTGAATCATCGGTGATGGAATGGAACATGATGACCATCACCACGGTGCCGGGAGCGCTGCTGTTCGGGTCCCATTTCATTTTCAAATATTGGCAGGTATCAGAAATATAGGTGTGCGGAGTGTCCAGTGGATTGAGAATTGGTGATTGGAAAACACCCGGCAGCGCAGGTGGTGTGCGGATAGCTGTTGGTGTCGGTGGAATGGGAGTGGCAGTTGGGGTTGGCGTTTCAGTTGGCGGTATGGGAGTGAATGTAGCCGTTGGAACCTGAGTTTCAGTAGGCTGTAGAGCAATACTGCCGCATCCGGACAATAGGATAATCCCGACCATACCTATAATTATCATTCTCATTAACAATGTCATCTTTGTTCCCATTCAAATGTAATTTAAAATACAACTTGGAAAATTCAAATCTCAAATACGCTTTCTCATATTCTAATTTCAATTCTCAATATTCTAACCGCTTTTCCCAATTATCCTGAGAGTCCATCCCGGAAGAGATTGTTTCCAGGCTGTAATTCCTACAGAACAAATCTTTTAAGATCTCGTCGGCATTATTATTGTCAAAACAGCGGTGGGAGTGGCATAAATCGTTCGCCTGTTCTATACCCTGACCACTCCATAATGCACTGTGTATTATCCAGACTGCCGGATTCAAGGATCCACAAAGTGTGTTGCATATCCCGAACTGCGCTGGTATCGGGCACCGGTTGGTTGCAATTGCGATATGTCGACGTGATATATTCCACCCGGTTTCCAGGACGGATCACTGCCACTAATTCAGCGACCTTTTGGGTTTGTCCGTGGATGCTTTTGTTCCTCAGCGAGGTGAAAACGCTGTCGTACACCCAGCCTTGGCAGCTCAGGTCATGTCCTTCATTGATCAACCTGGCTAATGTCACTCTGCAGTTTCCCAGATCAATGCCGATAATAAAGAAAGAACATTTTACGCCATACTTCTGATATACATCCAAGAGGTGGGAAAGCCTTTCATTGTCCAAAACATCATCGTAGGTCATCATTACCACTTCGCGATAGGTATCATCCATCACAAGCTCGTAGCTTGCCAGAGAACGGAATTTTTTGTTTGTCATATTTGGCAGCATGAGCAGATTCAGGGTCGTTGCAGACCTGAAAGCGCGGTTTAAAACTTGCACCGAACCAGAAGACGGATATAATGCAATGGTGGGATCAAACGCTAACCCAAAACTAACTGCTGCGAGTGACCCGCTCACAATTTTCATGGAACATCGGCGATTAATGGTGTCTATCATAACTATCTTTTTAATTCAATGACCAAATACAAGTTACCAACCATTTTAACATCATTCCTATTAGCTCTAAAGGAGTGTGTCAATGGTTGATCGTCGTTCGGACCGTCTTTCGAGGTTGGAAGCATTGATCGAGGTTAGTCGAAATTTGAACGCCAACCTGGATCGCGATCCTTACCTTAAATCCATCATCGAGACCGCCTCTGAGCTCACCTTCAGCACTGAAACATCCATTCTTGAGCTGGCGCCGGAAGGCGATCATCTTCATTATACAGCCTCCCCCTGGTACCGGTTGGATAAGTTGAAACCCCTGAGCATTCCTTTGGACAAAAGTGTGGATGGTTGGGTCTTCACTCATAAGCAGCCGCTCATCATCCAGGATGCACTGCACGATACCCGAATATTTCGAGAAGTGGATCGGGTGTTGGAAGAAGCCACGTATTCCATCTGTGTGGTTCCGATGATGATCAAAGGTGAACCGATCGGGGTGATGGAAGCGGTCAACAAGCTTAATCACGCCAATTACACCGAAGAGGATGTCTATATCCTGGAAACGCTGGCCGCTCAGGCAGCCGTTGCAATTCATAGCCAGAAACTGCTGGATAATGCACAAGAGGCATACCGCCAGTTGCTGGAATTGGACCGCATGAAATCCGACTTTATCGCGATCTCATCACACGAGCTGCGCATCCCGCTCGGGTTGATCCTCGGGCATGCATCGCTGTTGCAGGAGGAAGCCACCGGCGAAGTCAGGATACAATTGGATACCATTGTTCGCAACGCCATGCACCTCAAGGACATCATTGAAGACCTGGCAGATGTGGATAAATTCCAATCCGGATTAGGGAAGATCAGGCATCGTCGCTTTGCAATAGACCGCCTGATCAAGGATGTGGTCAGTTCCTATCAGGAGCTGGCGCGGGAGCGCAATATTTCCCTGAGGGTATCGGCTACCAAAGCTGATGTCGTCGTGGACGGCGATGCGCACAAGATCCGCATTGCGCTGGGCAACCTTGTTAAGAACGCACTCACATTCACCGATCCTGGCGACCGGGTCCTCATCACCGGCGAGCAGATTCCCGGCTTTGTCAAAGTGGCAGTCATCGATAACGGAATCGGGATCCCCGAAAAAGATATTGAACGCATCTTTGATCGCTTCTTCCAGGTGGAATCCCATCTTACCCGCCGGCATGGAGGCATGGGTCTGGGGCTGCCCATCGCGCGCGGCATGATCGAAATGCACCACGGCAAACTCACCGTGGAAAGCGTGGAAGGCAAGGGCAGCAATTTTACCTTCATGTTGCCGATGAATACCGAGCAGGTCAGCGCTGCCCAACGTGTATTTTTAAGCTAATTTTTCCCATTCTAATCACCAGATATTGCTTAATCGCATGGTATAATCTCTCTCACTCGGGGTGTGGCTCAGTCCGGCTAGAGCACGCGGTTCGGGACCGCGAGATCGAGGGTTCAAATCCCTCCGCCCCGACAAAAGGCAGAGATCCTGCCTTTTTTTTATCGATGGTTCTCCCATTTAGGGATGCTAATATCACTTCGCCTCGACAAAATAACTGCCTTCGGTCATTGAGATCGAGGTGCCTTCATCTATAAGCAATCCGAATTACTTTTTACCTGCATCATAAAACCTTGTAGCGTTTGTCAATTTCAATTTATGGCATATATATACCCCTTCTTAATCCCGATTCCAACAATCCAAATATTGTGATTCTCATCCCTGCCATTGGAAATCCATTAAATCAGGAGATTTAGTTTGACAGTTTCCTCTGTTCAATTCTGGAATTTCGATTGGTCGATATTTCTTTACAATAATCTGAGTGCATTAAATGAAAATTATGAGTTGTTAAACCAGTTTGTTTCTAAAATAAGTTGAGGGCTTTGCAAGTATAATAAATTGCGAACATAAAATCTTAATTATCGGGGATTATATGAAAAAAAGATCTGCGTCAATTATTAGCATTTTTATGGTCCTGACTATGGTTTTGCAAAGCTGTACGACCATAAAACCTTACATCCAAAAAGTGTTTGCAGATAATCGACCTAATTTTTTGATCATTATCACCGACGATCAGCGCTTTGACACAATGCAATATATGCCACAAACTCAGAAAAAGATTTTTGACCAGGGAGTAACATTTACGCGTGGATATATTACCTCCCCATTATGCTGTCCTTCACGGGTAGGGATCTTAACAGGTAAATACGCCCATAATACTCTTGTGCGCACCAATGCGGATAAAAACTTTAACCGGACCATAATCCAGGATATGCATGCCCAGGGATACTTTACTGGTCTGGTTGGAAAATACCTTAATTCCTGGAAAGGAGATCCATTACCGGAGTATGATTTTTGGGTAACCTACTTCAGGGGTGAATCTCCTTACACTAATCCAAGGTTAAATTCCAACGGACGCTGGTTTACCCATCTCGGGTATATCACTGATATTCTGGGTACATATTCTCTGCAGTTTGTAAAAGAAGCGCTAGGACAAAAAAAACCGTGGATCTTGATCTATACACCAATAGCACCCCATGATTCAGCAGAACCATTCGTGGGTGATCAAAACTTGTATACCGACCTTGAACCTTACAGACCCCCTTCCTTTAACGAAGCGGATATATCTGACAAACCTAATTGGCTGGCAAAGAAACCATTATTGGATGAGACAGATATTGCAGCAATTGATAAATTTCGCCGTGATCAGATTCTGACACTTGTGTCTTTAGATCGTGCAGTGGGAATGTTGATTGATTCTCTCGACAAACAAGGCGAGTTGGATAACACCTTTGTGTTATTCATGTCGGATAATGGAAAATTCTGGGGAGAACACCGTATTGCTTCCAAAAATAGTTTTTATGAAGAGGCCGTCAAAGTTCCTTTTGCAATTCGTTACCCGGCTTTGATTCCTCATCCGTATGTGGATGACCATCTGGTTGCTAACATAGATATCGCTCCAACAATCTATGAGTTATCGAAAGTAAAACCCGGGGGATTGCCCATGGATGGTATGTCCCTGGTGGGTTTGCTGAATAAGACAGTTCCATGGCGCGATAGCTTGCTTTTGGAAGGCTGGCCAGCACGTGGTTTCTATTCAGCTATAACAACCGGGAGGTATGTATACGCTGAAACTCAGGGAGACCGAAGTGAGTTCTATGATCTACAGCTGGATCCATATGAATTGAACAACCTGATTGAAGATGCGGCATCGCAGGAATTGATCAAGGAAATGCAAACCAAGCTTAATCTTGTTCGTGAGCCTGAAGATGTTCCAACTCCAGTTCCGGATAAAAACACAAACGGTACTCCCTGACAATGGGAATTCTTCATATTATCATGCTTATCACCAAAGAGATTCAAATGAAATAGACTTTTAATTCAAAAAGCCAATTTTGTGAATGGTAGGTGCGATGTTCGTAATCATTTGACCTAACAGGCAAAGTATAACCAAAGGGGCAGTAAACCTAATTACACTTGATGCTATGTACTGTTATTGAGTAATAAATATGTGGTTCTTAGGATTTATTTATATATCCGCGAGATCAAAGGTTTCCCATTTATGATGGGATTTCTCAGACTCAACCATCCCTCCCTCCCGACGAAATTTCCATCATCTCCAAACCCATCGTTCGCGCCGGTGTGCGCGCAGCCTCCCCGAAGAGAAACGGGGGGGACACCGCGCGCGGGGTTTTGACCGATAGGCCTCCGCTTCTACCAATTTCCAGGGTACAGTTAGGGTTGGGCAGGTTTATTCGAAACCCAACATTGTTAATGGATTACACCAAAGCCAATCATTCAGGAGTGAAAATTAAATATCCCGGATAGGAATTGAATAAAGCATTCAAATCTGTTATTCTTATGAATAATAAAAAGGGAGGGAATATGCACGTCCGATCGCTTCCAAAAACTTTCCTGTGCATGCTGTTAATGGTGCTGTTTGGTTCCGGTTTTATTGATAACCAGCCGGAAGGCCAGAAGAATGAGCGGGTTGCGGTTGTTTTCTTGAAACATTCTTCCCCGATCTGTCTTATACAGTCGGACTGCCTACCAGATTTTCCTCAGCCGGTGCAGGATGCCATTCTGACGCCGCGTCATACTGCAACTCAATACGAAAATATATTAAATTTCCGTATCAGTGCTTTTTACGACGAAGTGACTTATAACAAAGTTCACCTAACCTTTGATGCCATCGTTAACCCGGATAGTGCTGATGGTTGGTTTGACGCACCTCACTCTTTGTACGAATACAACCAGAAAACTGCCAATATTTTTGTCGATGCATTAGACCAGGCATATCCGATCGTTGGCAGCGATCTTCAAAATTATGACATCCTGCTGGTTGTGCAAAACTTTCAGGTATTGTACGGATTTACACAGGTATATGGCGGGGTTCAACCCGGCGATTTCGTCTCCTTCCCCATCAGCACCGGATCACTCCAACTGAACCTTGCACTGGTGGCTGTGGGAGAAAACCCGGACGATACCGGGTTTTCAACGGTCGTTGCACATGAATTTGGCCACGTACACAGCCTGTATCATTCATTTATGTGGCGTTATGATCAGATGGGTGGCAGCGATGTGCTAACACATTTCAATGGTTGGTCCAAAGTTTTTGCTGGCTGGCTGACGGGAATTACAAACATGCCGTGCATCCAGGGACCGTGCGAGATCAGCACCAGCCTCACAACCCTGGAACGCGAGGGCAACAACCTGCTGCGAATCCCTTTCACCGAAAATCCCTTTGTTGGCTATATCGTCGAGTGCCGCTCGAAAATTGGTTTCGATTCAAACATCCCGGACGCGGGAGTGCTGGTCACGAGCATTGATACAGCATCGGGATATGAAAATGCAGCGAAACTCGCATTTCCAGGCGGAGGAATTAAACAGAATGCAAATCCTTTTACGGCGGATGCCGCCCTGGCACCGGGGGAGTCTTTTGTGGATGAGGTGAACGATATTACGATCACATACGTATCAAAAACAGGGACGAACGATTGTAATATCAAAGCTACGCGCGGAGAAATCACAGCGCCGGACCTTTTAATGAAGGGTGCTTTGGCTGCAGCAGAGAACAGTGGTGGACTGGGCCATAGTTCCTATGACATCTGGATGGACTCCCAGGAGAACGGTTGGGACACCTACGCCTTTAACAACGCATACACGAATGAAGGTGGACAGGTTGCACCTACCAAATTCGGCGACCCATTTTGGGTAAACCACGAGAACCGTATCAGGTTCAAAGTGCGCAATGATGGCTACGGCCCTGCAGACAATGCCAGGGTTAATATCTATGTCAGGCAGCCACTAACGGTCTATATTCCCGGGATTACCTGCCGGGGACCGAAAATAATGAGCGATGTATTGGTTGGGAGTGTGGTGATCGATCACCTGGAAGCGGGCGAGATTTATTTTGGATATGTACCATGGACTCCAAAATTAAATTCAACTGCACTTGTTACGGTGGTCATTGAAGATTATGCCGGCGAGATCACACATGCAAATAATATAGCAAAAGAAACATACCCTTCTCAATTTCAAGCGGTCACTGATATTGGCGGCAGCATGAGCGCTGTGGTCTATCAGTCAATCTCCGGATTCAGCCAGGATTTGATCACGCTAGAAGCAGTAGCCAATTGCCTTATGGGTATACCATTCTACCTGTACCCGATCAAACCCAACGCCATTTCACGCCGGGATTGGGTCATGGAGATCTCGAAACTGGAAGGAATTGCCCAGCCAAATATTACCGAGGAAATACAACTAAGTAGTATTCCACCACGAGATGCCAAGCCTGGAGAATGCGGTGAGACTGGTGTGGTTATCAGCGCCCTGATGGATGACATAAATATACCTGTTGAGGCATTCTCCTTCCGCAGTTGTATGGTGAATATCTCTACAATTACATGCAGGACTCTATCCAAGTCCGTCAATGAGGGATCAAAAATTAATATCACAGGCAGTTTATCTCCGAGTGTATCAAAAGGCAATATCGCACTTGAATTTACAAGCCCGAGTGGCAAGAAGTATATTGAGAACGCACCGATCATCAGAGGCAGTGGTTTTTCATTTCCGTTACTCGCAAAGGAAATCGGAGACTGGAATGTACAGACATTTTGGCAAGGGGATGATAGGACATCTTCAGCGGAATCGGAAATATGCAGCTATAGAGTGATCAGTGATAAACCCCAAATCATCCTTGATCAGAATACAAATTGCCGGTCCGGACCAGGCAAGGAATACGAAGTAACGACTTCCTGGTTGAAAGGTGATATTTTGAATGTGATCGCTCAAAGTCCAGATAGTTTCTGGCTTTATACTGAGAGAAAAGGAACCCGATGTTGGGTTGCCAGCTACCTTGGAGAAACAAATTTTGATATTGATTCGCTTCCCATTCGTCAGCCACCGTTTGTGCTCAGTACTCCATCACCAACTGACCCATGCAGTATTTATGTGAATGAGGCAGTTTGTCTCAGGCATTCTACGGCTTGTAAATGGATTCCCCCTGCCAGCCCACTGGCAGAAACGGGTGTGTGTGTGTCAAAATAGGCTTATAATTTCAACATTACCAATTGGCGTTGGATCATCCTGGTGAAAAGAAAGAGGTCGTGTGCGGCAGTCCATCGTCCATATTGCACTGGTGGTTGAAGATTATGATGAAGCGATTGCATTTTATACGCAAAAGCTTCATTTTCGCTTGCTCGAAGATACCTACCAGCCGGAACAGGATAAACGCTGGGTGGTCGTCGCCCCGCCCGGCTCAACCGGGACTACGATCCTTCTGGCCAGGGCTTCCAAACCGGAACAGGAACCATTTATTGGCAACCAAACAGGCGGAAGAGTTTTCTTATTCCTGAATACGGATGATTTCTGGCGAGATTACAATGAGATGGTTGCCAACAACATCAACTTTATCCGGCCGCCCAGGGAAGAGGAATACGGGACAGTTGCTGTATTTGAAGACCTTTATGGCAATTTATGGGATCTTTTACAGCTCATGCCCGGTCACCCGCTCTCGTTTCAAAACTCATGATCTGTGCTCACGGGTTATGTCTGGTTGTCTCCTGTGAATCAATCCAGTGCGAATACGAAATCACTGATTAGAGACGATATTCTTTAGCTATTGGATTTTAGTAAGTAGGTTGGGCTTCAGCCCAACGGCATTCCAACCGATTTCCGTGACTTTCCCACATATTAACCGCAAAGACTTTTATCCAGACTGACCTTTTCGCTAAATTTGTGTCATTAATATTCATTTGGAAATATCTGCAATTGACTGATGTCAGAGAAAGCCATTAATTCCTCTTTCTTAAATGCATTACAATCATATGGATTTTGAAATTTCGCATCCAAATATCCCGCATCGTGTTTGATATATTAAGTAACTTAATAATTTCACGGAGGCGTTTCAGTGCAGAAAAATCCGATAAAAGTATATGGCTATCGCTGGATGGTTCTCATCGCATTTATGTTGATCACGGTCTTAAACCAGATGTTATGGATCACATTTGCTCCCATTACGAAGGACGCAGCTGCCTTCTATGGTGTTACTGACCTGAGCATTGGGTTGCTTTCGCTGGTCTTCATGGTCGTCTATCTTGTGGTATCCATCCCGGCTTCCTGGGCGATCGATACCTGGGGCATTCGGATTGGTGTTGGAATTGGGGCGGTTCTGACTGGAATTTTCGGAATCCTAAGAGGAATTTGGGCAGACTATTATTCGCTGGTGCTCATTGCCCAGATTGGAATCGCCATCGGGCAGCCTTTCATCCTGAATGCGGGGACCTCGGTTGTAGCACGCTGGTTCCCTGTAAATGAACGGGGGACGGCTGTCGGGTTGGCCTCGCTGGCCACCTACCTGGGTATCTTCACGGGATTGGTTCTCACACCCATCCTGGTCTTGCAGCAGAAAATTGGCGGCATGTTGGTTTTATATGGCGTGGCAGCCATGATCGGTGCAGTTCTATTTCTCATCTTTGCTCGAGGAAAACCTGCGACGGCGCCTTGCCCGCCAGAAATGGAAGTGCGGAGCCTGGTTTTGGATGGTTTGAGAAAGAGCTTCCATATCCGGGATTTTGTTACACTGTTGGTCATCTTCTTCATTGGCCTCGGTATTTTCAACGCAGTGACAACCTGGATCGAAGATATCCTGCGGCCGCATGGTTTCACCAGTGTGCAGGCAGGCATCAGCGGAGGTGTCATGATCGCCGGTGGTATCGTTGGCGCGCTGATCATCCCTTCACTCTCAGACCGCTTTCGACTGCGGGTACCTTTCATTATGATTGCATTGGTGGGAGCAGCCGCAGGGTTGATCGGCATCACTTATGCCCATTCCTACTGGTTCCTGCTTACATGTTCAGCAATGCTTGGTTTCTTTTTGCTAAGTTCCGGTCCCATCGGTTTTCAATATGGCGCGGAGATCACATACCCTACCCCGGAAGGTACATCCAATGGATTGCTGCTAATGATGGGTCAGATTTCGGGAATAATCTTTATCATAGCGATGGATGCATTTAAATCTCCGACAACTGGATCAATGTCGGTACCGCTTTACGCATTAATTGGATTGATGCTGGTGGCTCTAATTCTTTCCTTCCGTTTGAAGGAGCCGGCTGTCCTTCAACCAGGACCAGCGACAATTCAGGGTGAGGAAGTATCCCAGCCGGGATAAGAATTGACTATTATTTGAGTTGGGTAGAGGGCATAAGCCTGAAATCCAACTCTTTTTTATTCCCCGGTTGCGGTTGTGAGCTCTTCAACAGAAAATATGAAATTGTTTTTGTCCCCGCACACCCATATTATTTGACAGCAATGTCTTATAATCAACCTCAATCTGAAAGAGGTGGTATATGCAGGGAAGTGGTAGAGGTGGAATGCGCAGTTTGATCAGGGCAACGGATGAAAAACCAAAAGTGACCCTGCCGTTATTGAAGCGTGTTTTATATTATGCAGTTCCATATCGAAGGCTGATCATCTTCACCTTGCTGGTCATCCTGGTAAATTCCGCGCTTTCCTTATTCAATCCGCTGATCATGCGAGACCTCATTGATCGTACCATCCCGGACAAGGACATCAATCGCCTCATATTGTTGTCGATTGCTTTATTGCTTATCCCCACAATCACTGGTGGATTAAACGTACTTCAACGCAGGCTTTCAGCCAGAGTCGGCGAAGGGGTCATTTACGATCTGCGCGTTTCACTTTATGCTGCCTTGCAGCGTATGTCCCTTCGCTTCTTTACCAACACCAGGGTTGGAGAGTTGATGAGCCGCCTGAACAATGACGTGGTTGGCGCACAAAATGCCATAAGCAATACAATCGTTGGGATCATCACCAATATCATCCAGGGTGTTTTGGTACTTTTAGTGATGCTTAATCTTGAATGGCGTCTTACTTTATTAAGTGTGGCTGTTCTGCCATTTTTTATCTTTGCCACGCGCCGCATGGGTAACCGGCTGCGCGATATTGCCCGTTCCCAGATGGAATCAAACGCCAGAATGAATGCCTTAATGGGTGAGACTCTCAATATCGGCGGGGCTTTGCTGGTTAAGTTGTTTGGTCGTAAATCTTTTGAAGTGGATCGATTCAGCCAACGAGCCAAGTCGGTTCGCGATATTGGCATCCAACGGGCATTCATGGGCTCCATCTTTATTACAATAATCGGTCTGTTGACTGCTGTGGGGACATCTTTAGTGTACGGCTTGGGCGGCTATTTTGTTATCCTTGGGCAATTTACCATCGGCACGATTGTAGCCCTGGGAGCTTATCTTGGCAGCCTTTATGGCGTTCTTCAAAATCTGACCAATGCACCGGTCGAGTTTGCCACATCCATGGTCAGTTTTGAACGCGTTTTTGAAGTTATTGACCTGCCTGCTGACATCCCTGAAAAAGTGTCTTCGATTGAGTTGGATGAGATAAAGGGCGAGATTAGTTTTGAAGATGTCAGCTTTATCTATGAAACAGGTGATGAGATCCTACTCAGCGATGTTCACCGTTACGGAAGTGTGGATAGTGTAACAAATGTACTTTCTGAACCGGTAGAATCAGAAAAAATAACAGAATCTACAGATCGCAGTCAGGCGCGAGCCAACGCCCTGGAGGAAGTGACATTCAAAGTATTTCCCGGACAGTTGGTGGCATTGGTTGGTCCAAGCGGGGCAGGAAAGACTACTTTGACATACTTGATACCGCGGATGTATGACCCGACATCAGGCGTGATCCGGATAGATGGTTATGATTTGAAGGATGTGTCCCTCGATTCGCTTTCCAGTCAGATCGGCATGGTCACCCAGGAAACATACCTCTTCCACGATACAATCCGTACGAATCTGCAATATGCCAGGTTGAGTGCCACCCAGTCAGAGATGGAGGAAGCCTGCCAGGTTGCCAATATCCACCACTTTATTCAGGAGCTTCCAGAGAGATATGATACGGTTGTAGGAGAGCGTGGTTACCGTTTAAGCGGAGGAGAGAAACAACGCCTGGCACTTGCGCGGGTCATTCTCAAGGATCCGAAGATCCTTGTGCTTGATGAAGCCACCAGTAACCTGGATAGTGAGTCGGAGCGGCTCATCCAGGAAGCGCTCAAACGGGTCATGGAAAAACGCACAAGTATTGTCATTGCTCATCGACTGAGCACTATTTTGGCCGCCGATCAAATATTGGTGATCGACCGTGGAAAGATCGTTGAAAAAGGGACTCATCCTCAGCTGGTGACCAAAAATGGTTTATATGCGCACCTTTACCAGACACAATTCAAAAATGAGGCTCCAGGTACAATCACATAATACTACTGAAATTTTGGAGGTTATTCATGAAAGTCATCGCTTTTAACGGAAGCCCGCGAAAAAATGGGAATACAGCCTTGTTGATCGACCTGGTATTTCAAGAATTACAAAAAGAAGGCATCGAAACAGAACTTATTCAGCTTGGTGGAAAAAAAGTCCAAGGCTGTCTGGCCTGTTATAAATGCTTCGAAAACAAGGATATGCGATGCTCCAACAACAAAGATATCATCAATGACTGCATTGAAAAGATGATTGAAGCTGACGGCATTATTCTTGGGTCTCCAACTTATTTTTCAAATGTCAGCACAGAAATCAAAGCATTGATCGACCGGGCTGGTTTGGTGGCAATCGCCAACGATCAGATGTTCAAGCGAAAAGTTGGCGCAGCGGTAGTAGCTGTGCGAAGGGCAGGCGCAACAGATGTTTTCGATGCAATCAACAAGTTGTTCCTGATAAATCAAATGATCATTCCTGGATCGGTCTATTGGAATATGGGGTTCGGGCTTCAGCGAGGAACCGTCTCTGAAGATAAAGAAGGATTAAAGATAATGAAGGTTCTGGGAGAAAATATGGCCTGGTTGATCAAGAAATTAAATTAATCTGGCATAACTGGCTTGAATAATTATCTATAAGACCCTTTTACTCTCCCATGAAAATGTCAGACCAGAGACAGAGAAGTTGCATTAGAGGTCCAAGTAAACTGTATACAATTCATTTATTTCCCCATTATGTCCTGCTATATTTGACTCTACCAGGTGATTTCTTGTTGAATTACCTGAAGGAGCCGAATTATGCGGAAATTGATGATGTTTAATCTTGTTTCCGTTGATGGATTCTTTGAAGGGCCGAACCACGAGATCGATTGGCACGTTGTCGATGAAGAATTTAATGCGGATGTTCATTTGCGTTTTGAGTCCGTAGATACGATCCTCTTTGGCAGGGTAACCTTCCAATTGATGGAACAATTCTGGCCAACCCCGCAGGCAGCCAAACAAGATCCGATTACAGCAGGGTTTATGAATGAAAAGACCAAGCTGGTCTTTTCGAACACATTAACCAGTACAGGTTGGAGAAACACTTCCATCATACGAACTGATCCTTTCGAACACGTAACTAAATTAAAATCACAGCCTGGCAAGGACATGATCATCCTGGGCAGCGGCATTCTGGTATCAACACTTTCAGCGAAAGGTTTGATCGATGAATTTCAGTTAATCATTTGTCCTGTGGTATTAGGATATGGAAAAACGTTATTTTGCGGACATGGTAACGGATTCAGATTGAAGTTGATTGACTCAAAGGTTTACAAATCCGGCAATATATTTGTTAGATATGAACCGGACAACAAATGAGAGAGTTCACTCCTGATGTTGACTTTTTTTGCAGATTTGCAAAAATTTCTAAAAAATATAATCGGAATGTACTATCGACCAATTTCTCCTCAATATATTGATAGTTCGAAAAGGAACAATATATGAATGCAAACCTTTCAAAAAGAGAAACGAACTCAAATGCGGTAGAAATTGAAATGATATTCGAAGCTTCACTCGAGGTAGTATTTAAAGCTTTTATTGACCCAGAGTATGTAAGGCAATGGTGGGGTCCAAAAGAATTTACCGCACCAATAATCCAAATTAATCCAACAATAGGTGGAAAATACCTATTTTGTATGCGGGATTCGGAAGGGCGCGACACTTGGAGCACCGGTGTGATTAAAGAGCTGGTAGATAAAGACCGCATTGTTTATACTGATTCATTTTCAGACCCGGATGGCAACCCGGTACCGGCTTCGTATTACGGAATGGGTGATGATCCGCTGGATAATCTATTAGTCACTATCACATTCGAAGAAGTACCCGGTGGTACAAAGGTAACACTCAGGCATGCATCATTTCCATCTTCAGAGATGGCAGCAGTGACAACGAATGGTTGGACTACCTCCCTGGAAAAATTGATCGGTGTACTAAAGAAAGAAAAATCATATGGCTAATATGAAACTTGTTGTTAATCCTGTCGAGCAGGAAGTGACTTTAACTTGTATATTGGATGCACCGCGTGAATTGGTATTCAAAACCTTAACCGACCCGGACCTTCTGCCTCATTGGTGGGGTCCACGAGGGCTAGCTACCACAGTTGAAAGTATGGATGTAAGACCAGGTGGAGCATGGCGTTTTGTCCAGGTTGACAACGAAGGGAATGCATATGCTTTTCACGGGTTTTATCATCAGGTGAATGAACCACAGAGTTTGGTCTACACCTTTGAATTTGAGGGAACACCTGGACATATTTTACTTGAGACTATCAACTTTGAAGACTACAGCGGTAGGACGCGATTGTGCGATCAAATGGTGTTCCAATCCGTAGCCGACAGGGATGCCATGCTAAATATGGGCATGGAATCCGGATCCAGAGAATTGATGGATCGCCTGGCAGAGCTGCTTGAAAAAGCAAAGAATAAATAGAAGGAATGATAGTCATGCGATCAGACTTTAAAAACAACCAGAATGGACAAGACCAAAACCAAAATGACTTGCCAGAAAAATTATCAAATCCGGCAAAAAGGGCGCTCGTCGCAGCCGGGATCTTCAGTCTCGAACAATTAACACATTACAAAGAATCAGAGATTAAGAGGCTGCATGGGATAGGTCCAAATGCGATGGTTATGCTGGAAAAATCAATGCGAGAAAGTAATTTGACTTTCTCAACAGAATAGTGGAGATAATAACAATGGGATTAAAATTATCAACACAAGTTTTGGCTGGTGGAAAAAATGCAACCGGGATACAGGTGCCCGAAGAAATTGTATTGAAACTGGCCAGCGGCAGGAAACCTCCCGTCAAAGTAGAAATTAATGGCTACACATTTCGAAGCACCATCATGTTTCATGAGGGGCAATTCATGCTTCCTCTCAGTGCAGAAAATAGGAATGCGGCAGGTGTGAAAGCGGGAGATAATGTTGTATTATATATCGAGCCCGATACAGAAATTCGAACAGTTGAGATTCCTACGGATTTGGCGGCAGTTCTTGAAGGTACTTCTGGAACTAAAGCGGTTTTCGATGGTTTATCTTATTCAAAAAGAAAAGAGTTTGTTCGCCAGGTGGAGGATGCCAAGACTTTGGAAACACGGAATAAAAGGATCACCGCAATCATCTCAAACTTGGCCAAATCCTGATCCATCCGGTTACCCTGGCCAACCGAAGCGTTTCAGGTCGATAACACCATCTGAGCTGAAAACAACCCCTTCTTCTTCCAAAATCACCCGCTGCATGTGGGAACCAAAACCATATCCATGAGGGCTGATCTTTCCTTTTGAATTGATCACACGCTGCCAGGGCACATCGGATTCCTTTGGCAATGATGCCATCGCATACCCCACCATTCTCGCTGTACATCCGCCTGTCAGTAGAGCTATCCCTCCATAATTGCAAACGCGGCCATAAGGAATCTGGCGCACCATGTCCAAAATACGGGTGTATATGGGTTTCAGTGTAGGATGCTCGTTCATAAGCTGGAGAGCACCTGTGTCCGGTCAAAGATATCCGGTTTGAGGCTTGGGCTTTCGAAATACAACTTGCTCTCCTTGAAGAAATAGATCAGGGAAAGAAAAGCGTTCGATACAATGCGGGTGTTGTTCTCAGTATTGACCCATTGTGGATCTCTAAACAGATTCCAACGCACCGCGAACCACGCCGATAGTGTGTGCTCCCAATCTGGAAGTGGTTTGGATTCTTCGTTGTGATGCCGCATCCAACATTCAGGTAGGTAATTATTCGCATTATGAAGATGATAGTAATTTATGGTTTCGGCACGGGTGGATGGATCAGAGATTAATAAATTCTTATTGACGAGCTCATCTAAATCGAAGATCGGCCATAACCCGGCGAAGCGGTTGGAATACATTCGCAATAATGACTTTGGATTTTCCATGACAGTATTGAATTTACCTGACCATGTAGAGTCTATCCTGATCAATCCATACCAGTCATCCGTGTTGGAAGTTCCGGCCGTAATCTCTGCTGTGATTGCGAGGAGATTCCATGCGAGCAGGAATGCTGAAAAATGCTGATCAGGTGGCAGCTCGCGTAACTTCCAGGCGTATTCGAATTGGTCATTTAGGATTTTTTTTGGACGCTTTTCAAGGTTTGAAAAAAGAGAAAAATTTACACAACCGGTAGGATTATTGTTATTTTTCATTTCTGGACAGGTCATTCTGATCTCCGCAAATGATTGTAACTTTTTCATAACTATATCATCAATAAGATATGAAAATAAACAATGTATAAGCAATGTATCACAGGTTGAATGCAATATCACCATGCGATGCTATAATTAGAATAGAAAATTAGAATTGAAAGGGAGATAATATGTTAATCAGTAAAGAGTTAAATGCAGCCATTAATGAACAGATCGGCCACGAATTTGAGGCTTCACACCAATATTTGCAACTCGCGGCTTTTTTTGATTCACGATCCCTCAAAGGTGTTGCGAAATTCTTCACGAAACAGTCAAATGAAGAGCGTGAACATGGCATGAAGTTTGTAAAGTACATTATGGAAACCGGTGGAGAACTAAAATTGCCAGCGATCCCAGCCGGAAAAACAGCCTTTACCACTGCTGAAGAAGCTGTGCAATATGCACTGGATTGGGAATGGGAAGTGACCCGCCGGATCAATGCCCTGATGGACCTGGCGATCAAGCAAAATGATCACCTTGGACGTGAATTCCTCGGCTGGTTTGTCACCGAACAGTTGGAAGAGATCAGCACCATGGATAACCTCCTGCGTGTAGTAAAACAATCCGGTGAAAAGAACTTATTGATGATGGAAGCCTACATCGCTCACGAATAAAATATTAATAAGACATATAAAGCCCTGGCGTAGCCAGGGCTTTATTATTTAAAAAAAGTAACACTTTGAATTATTGTTGATTGGTATTTATGCTACCTTGCGAGTTTTTTTTACTTCAGCTGGTAGAGCGGGTTCGGAGGGTTCAGCTTTGTCTTTTGGTTTTCGCATGCCCCAGATCAATAGCGCCAAACCTGTTCCGAGTGTCAACCCACCCAGCAGTCCTGGGTCAGATTTCCAGAATATCGATGCAAAAAAGCCGAAAAATACGACCAGCAGGACTGCCTGATAATACCAGGGGGTTTCACGTTTGAAGGCGGTCAAAGTCAGCCAGCCAATGGCCAGGCCGAAAATGATCACTCCGACAAACCGGATAAGCACACCAATGATTGTCATTACCTGCGAGATCACTACATATGTATCACCCATTTTTCCTCCTTATCGATTTGTAAACGCCCAAATTAACCATATTGAAATCATTATAGCACCGATGCCAAGCCGGACAACCACTGCCCAGCCAAAACCGAGAGCCATTTCTTTTGTGGTCAGCCAGGCGATCTTCCAATCCTTTTTTCGGATCATTTCCACGACCAGTACACCGAGAATTGAAAAAACAATCCCTCCAATAATTGGAATGATAAAAGTGCCGGCAATACCCGCTGCATACCCTATACCGATTGCAAGCCAACTGGCACCGGTTCTGCGTGCCCTGGCCCCAATGAAGTAGTTGTCTGCAAGGTTTCCAATTAACATGAAAATTGTGATAATTGAAAAGTATAGCCATGCTGGCCAGGAGAAACCATCTACGATCGCATAGATCAACGCGGCGATCCAGATGATATTCAAGCCGGGATATACAGGGATAACCAATCCGATCAATCCTACCAGCATGGTTGAAAAAACCCCGGCCAATATCAAAACTTGTGTTAAAGTAAATTGTTCCATCAGATTGCTATCTTGTCTATTCCGCCCATCCACGGTTTAAGCACATCCGGCACTAGGATGGATCCGTCTGCCTGCTGGTATGTTTCCAAAATTGCAATGAGGGTTCGCGGCAAGCCGAGTCCAGATCCGTTGAGCGTGTGCACATAGCGTGGTTTGCTGCCATCTGCCGGGCGGTATTTGATGTTTGCGCGCCGTGCCTGGAAATCACCCACGTTGGAAATCGACGATACTTCCAGCCACTCGCCGCAGCCGGGCGCCCAGACCTCGAGATCGTATGCGATCATGCCATTGAATCCCAGATCACCGGTACACTGCTGGATCATCCGGTAAGTCAGTCCAAGCTGTTCACAGGTTTGGGCAGCGTCCCTAATCATATTATCTAATTCCTGCATTGATTCTTCAGGTTTGCAGTATTTATACATCTCCACTTTATCGAACTGATGTCCCCGTTTGATCCCGCGCACATCCCTGCCGGCGCTCATTTTTTCGCGACGGAAGCAGGGGGTGTAGGCTGTATAGTTTAATGGCAGTGCAGCTTCTTCGATAAAATCACCCATGTGTATACCTGTCAGCGGCACTTCGGCAGTGGGCACCATCCAGAGATCCTCTTCGGCATCATGGTATAGGTTGTCACGGAATTTGGGCAGCTGTCCAGAAGCGAACAGAACATCGCTTTTCACCATGAAAGGTGTGTATTTTTCGGTGTACCCCTGACGAATGTGCAGATCCAGCATCCAGGCGATGATGGCGCGCTGCAAGCGGGCGCCTGCACCGTTCAATGTGTAGAAACGTGAGCCGGTCAGTTTTATGCCCTCATCAAAATTGATAATTCCCAGGTCAGGACCCAAGTCCCAGTGCGGTTTGGGCTCAAAATCAAATTGCTTTGGTTCTCCCCATGTTTTGATAACCGGGTTATCATGGTCGTCTTTTCCAAGTGGAACGGCAGCATCGGGGATGTTTGGGATTGTATGGATGATTGCCAATAATTCCTCATCCAGTTGTTTAAATTGCTCATCCAAACCGCTGATTTTATCGCCCAGATCTCGCATCGCATCGATCTTTGCTTGACGTGCATCCTTGTCTTTCATCTGGCTGATCTCTTTGGAAACCGTGTTTCGTTCCGCTTTCAATAATTCCACTTCAGACTGCACTGCACGGCGGCGGGAATCGAGATCTAGAATGACCTCCACCGGGGCGGGGTCCATCTGGCGCTTGACAAGCGCCTCTTTCACTAATTCTGGCTTTTCACGGATAAGATTGATGTCTAACATAGCACCTCCAGGTCATGAATAAATAAAGCCCTCTCATCGTGCAGGACGAGGGGGCTGCTCGTGGTGCCACCTGCTTTCATCCCACCATGGGTGGGACCTTTGATCGCGCTAACGGTCGAATCCGTCCCCTTTACGAGCGTCAAGTTTACAACGCATCCCTGCGGGGGAACCTGCCCATTCGGGCGCTGAAGTGGAAGGAGAATGTCACATCATCTGCTTACACCAACCGCAGACTCTCTGGGGATGGTATCAAACTCCATGCTTCAGGTCAGGTTGTTATCTGAGATTATAACGGGTATAAGGGAAAAGTCAATCAGTGGCAGACAAATCTTCTCTTTCCGGATTTTTCCAAAAAAAATCTCCAGCCCCAACGGCTGGTTTTCTGCGTAAGGATAATTTAGTTCTAACCTCCTCAGCGATCTGGCCGAGGAGAAAAGTATTGTTTCCTCATTCAGTATCGTTAGAAACAATAATTCTGAATTTAAAGCAGATTAGGTTGAGCAGTTCTTACAAAAGCAGGCTTCGTAACTAACCTGCACTGTCGTAAGCAGTTTTTATCCACCCGACAAGTTCATCATCAACGTCACCCAAACTTGTAACTTTCACTTTATATTGACACATACCACCAGGTGGATTTTGCTCCAAACGATCCGTTGGTGAAATACCCTTCATATTCAAGCCTACTTCGATACGCGAGTTTGTGGCTGGACCAACCATGGCAAACTGACGCTTTCGTCGTAAACTAAGGTAGCTTTTTTTGGGTGTTATATCAAATTCACCGAGAGAGTTGATCTTTTGCATTATTGCTTCGTGGACTGGCCGCAAAGCTTCTTTTGCTCCGGCGTATATTCCATCGATTGCAGTATCCAGATTTGCTTCCACAATCGTGCCAGTTAGGTCTCCTCCAGAATTCATTAAATAGTAGGCTAAATTGGTCGCATCACCGTAACCCATGCCAACCTCATTAATAAAAAATGTTCGTACTTCACCATGTTTCTTCAAACCGCTGGATTTGTACATGTTGTATAACTCTTCAAGATTCTTGCCTGTCCTCTCCTGAATATTCTTAAGCTGATTCTCTGCTGCTTTATTGATATCTACCATTAATTCCTCCTGTTATATAGATTGAATAGATCAAAACCATTGTAATAATTATAATTAATTTGAATATTGATTTTAATTCATCGTATAACGAAATGAGGAAATTTTGATGCGTAGTTCAAATCGAAGGGCATTCAAATTAAAGGCCCATGGAGTTCACGAATGATTAAATTTCCACAACAAATACGTAATATTATCGCAGAACGACGATTAAACAGGGTCAGAAAGCTGGATGTGCAACACACGAAGTAGATATCTGAAATCTGGGTCTATTCAATAGATTGTTTCAATCAACCAATTAGGATTCTTTCCACGCCTTTCAGAACATAAAAGATGTTTCTTTACACCACCTGCCAGCATTTACTTCCAGCTTAGGCAGGCAACTGATGAAGTTTATGTGCCACAATATATTGACCTTGATACCTATAATGCTGGCATTTCATTGCAAAGTGATGCACTTGTAGAGGAAATGGCTACCTTGGAGGTGATCTTCATAAGAAAAGTAGAGAAATTTCATTTTGAAGATCCTGTGAGTTTGAAACAATCCCACAGGATCTTTTGTTCTTGTTAATTTTTTGCTTTTGAAACAGGGGATTGCAAAAACATTACTACAATCCAAAAATATTTTTGAACATATCCCAATTCTGGACTACATCGTAGATCGCGATGCCGATCAACAGTACTCCGCCGATCTGATTGATCAATTTGCTGTGTTTCGCCAGCCAACTGGTGATATATCTGGCGGTTGCGCTGGCCAGGAAAGATAACGCCAACAAGGGTAAACCAAATCCCAGGCCAAACCACAAAAAAGTTCCCATTCGGCTAAACATCTCGGCGCTATTAATGGATACTGCGAAAATACTCACCAGTAATGGGCCAGAACATGGAAGTGAAATTGGCCCATACATCAATCCATATACAAAAGCGCGGCTGTATGGATTCTTGAGCAAAGGCACTTGCATTTGCGGCAGTTTCTTGAATGGGTTCCGGTCTAGCAGCAGAAGAATACCCAGGCTGAGGATAAGAATATCTGAGATTGGTATGACGAATGTAAGCGCTTCGCCTATGGAGAGTGATAATAAAGCAATGAGTCCACCTAGTAAGAGCATCATAAACAATACACCGGCCAGCACGAAGAAACCCAACAAATACCGTTTATGGGGTTTGTCCGCACTTGATTGTGTACTCAGGTAAGCAAGGAAACCGGGATAAAGCGGTAGAACGCAAGGACTGGCAGTAGCAATTAATCCGAGTGTGATGCTTGTCCAAATATCGGCTATGTTCATTTTTTTAATCTCGTTTCTAGACTTGTTTCGGTAGCCGGAACATTTTTCAATAATTACTGGACCGGCTACCGAATTTGATAAAATCGACTAATTACATTCCCAGGAACGGCGTCACAAATTCCTTCAATTGTTCGGCGCTTTTAATTCCAAACGGTAGTGTATGTACTTCGCCTTCTGTGTCGATGATCAGCATAGGTGTCGAAGGTGGATTCAGAAACTGGTTTCCATAAAGTGAAGCCAATTCATTGCTAATCTCGGCAGATGCAACTGAATATACCCAGTCGAAGCCATTCGCAGTTGTGTATTCTTTTAATTTATCCATGTTCTCATTGGGATCGATATCAAGGCCAACGAATACAACTTGATCACCTAACTCCTGCTTCAACTTTAGTACTTCGCCTTGCTGTTTCTTGCAGTTTGAACACCACATGGCCAGAGTCTCGACAACAACTACCTGTCCTTTGTAGTCAGAGATGCTGAATTCATTCCCGGTATTTACATCTGTCATTTTTGCGCTAAACCAGGCGGGCATGGTTTCCATCATTGTGTCGTCAGGTGTCTGAGGAACACTCACTTCAGCCGGTTTTGTTTCATCCATCATTGGTTCTGCAGTTTTTTCCATCATCGCTTCGGTGGGTTTATCCATTATTTCTTCTGTAGGTTTGTCCATCATGACCTCTGGTGTGGCTGTCGCTGCTGGGCTGCAAGCCGATAGAAATATCATGGCGGTTACAATTATGGGTAATCCAACTTTGAATCTTTTCATTAAAAACCTCCTATTGATTAATTAGATGTTTATATTATGAAAGAGAAACCTTACGCCGGAGGGAATGAAAGATTACAAAAGTCAAAACAAATAGAAAAATCCGTTAATACTTTCGCAAGAATTACTTCGCAAGAATTTAATATCCTTCGGATATACCTTAAGTAGGTGAGTAAACTTAATCACTCCAAGGATAAATTTATGAAAATAATTGCATCAATTCTAATGTTAATGATTTTGAGCAGTTGTGCTGCGCGACCCTCTATTCCAACCCAAGCATCCAAATCGTCACTTCCGGACCTGGGAGCCGCGCCTGAACTTGAATCTGATACCTGGATCAACGTTGATACTCCGCTCACACTGGCTGATCTGCAAGGGAAAGTTGTATTATTAGATATGTGGACATATGGTTGAATTAACTGCCAACGCGTGATTCCCTCGTTGAGGGAATGGCACAAAACCTACAAAGACGAGGGGTTGGTGGTAATAGGCAATCATTTCCCAGAGTTTGATCGGGAACGTGACCTGGATAACCTGAAGAAAGCAATAGATGAATTTGAGATCGAATACACGGTTGTACAGGACAATGATGGACTTATTTGGCGCGCTTACAATAACAGGTACTGGCCATCGTTATATTTGATAGACAAAAATGGCCGTATCCGCTACACCCATATAGGGGAAGGAAAGTATCAGGAAACTGAAGCTGCCATCCAATCATTACTGGCAGAAGAATAAGATAGGAGTAATAATGATAATTAAAATTAGAAACAACAATTTTTTGAGATCTTCTGAGATAACGCCAGAAGTTGATTATATAAATAGAAGGCGATTTTTGGGGAGGGCAGGAGCGGTGGTTGCTGCGGCAACGTTAGCTGCATGCGCACCTAAGACGGTGTCCACACCGGCTGGAGTCCCAATCGCTACCGGGTCTCTAATGGATGAATTGGGGAATAAAGCTACTGTTTATCAATTTATTTCGAACTACAACAATTTCTACGAATTCACAACCGATAAAGAAAGTGTTGCCGGGATGAGTTCGGGTTTCCAGACGGACCCTTGGAGTGTTGAAGTAAATGGCCTGGTAAACAAACCCAAAACATTTGGTTTGGAAGACTTACTTAAAGGGTTTTCTCAAGAAGAGAGAATTTACCGCATGCGCTGTGTTGAAGGTTGGTCCATGATCATCCCCTGGAATGGATTCTCATTATCAGAAATCTTGAAGCAGGTGGAACCTACCAGTGATGCTAAATACGTTGCATTCGAAACGGTTTACCGGCCGGAACAGATGCCCGGGCAAAAAAGTACATGGTACCCCTGGCCATACACCGAAGGTTTACGATTGGATGAAGCCATGCACAGTCTGACAACAATGGCCACAGGAATCTATGGAAAAGACTTGCTACCTCAGAACGGTGCCCCTGTCCGTCTGGTGGTTCCGTGGAAGTATGGTTTTAAAAGTATCAAATCGATAGTCCGAATTACATTAACTTCAGAGCAACCAGCCACGCTGTGGAACAGCATCGGTGCGAATGAGTACGGATTTTACTCAAATGTGAATCCGAACCGTCCACACCCGAGGTGGTCGCAGGACACCGAAAGGATAATTGGCGGTGCCGGCCGGGTGGATACACTCATGTTTAATGGTTATGATAACCAGGTGAGTCCTCTTTATGAAGGCATGGATCTAATCGAAAATTATTAATTTGATAATGTTTGTATTTTTCGATGCAAAATTAAAAAAATGTAAAGAGCAGGAACCTATGATAGTAAAGGAAAAGAATGTCAGAATCAGTGAAAGTTAGAAAAAGATCGAAGCAAGGTTGGACGTGGCATGTGCTGCGGTGGGGTGCCCACATAGGTTCTCTCATTCCACTTGCGTTACTGGTTTATGATTATTTCACCTTTAGTTTAACAGCCAATCCGATCCAGGCAGCCACCCAACGCACTGGACGCACTGCCATAACGCTGCTTGTGCTGATGCTGGCGTGCACTCCGATTAACATACTCTTTAAAACAACTCTGGTTGCCCACATCCGTAAACCACTGGGCCTTTATGCTTTTCTGTATGCTAGCATCCACTTTATCATCTTCACAATTATTGACTATGGATTGGTGTTATCGAGAATATTCACTACGTTTGGTCAAAAACCTTACCTGTTGTTAGGGCTGGCAACATTCTTGGTATTACTTTTGATGGCTATCACATCGTTTAAGTGGTGGATGCGCAAACTAGGTAAAAATTGGAAACGATTACATCGGTTGGTGTATCCGGTCTCGATTTTGATCGTACTTCATTATGCCATGGCACAAAAAGGTGACCTGTTGGGACTGCGCGGAAATCTGGTAAAACCGGTCATATATGGGGCCATAGTCTTGATATTGTTAGGTATTCGGCTTCCGTTTGTCAAAAAAGGAATAATGAGGTTGCGTGAGAAACTGAATTCGACTAGGATTAAAATGATAGATAGAATAGATAGTGGAAAACCCATTGCATGAATGAGAAAAAGATCTTTGTCGTTGAAGATGAACCCAATGTTGCCGAAGTTGTTGCTCTTTACTTGCGGCGAGCAGGTTTTGACGTGGTTACCTTTCCGGATGGAAAGTTAGCCATGGAAGAGCTGGAAAAAGAATTGCCGTTGTTGGTCATTCTGGACCTGATGCTGCCCGGCAAGGACGGTTGGAGTATTACCCGCTGGTTGCGGGAACGTAGTGAAGTGCCGATCATTATACTTACTGCACGTATCGAAGAGATGGATCGTATTGCCGGCCTTGAAATGGGCGCCGATGATTATGTAATGAAACCCTTCAGCCCGCAGGAATTGGTAAGTCGGGTGCGGGCAGTATTAAGACGTGTTCGCACCTCCCAGCCCAAAGATATGGAAGAATCCATTAAATATAATAACCTCTCAATTAACCCGGTTTCGCGGATTGTCAGCCTGAATACTAACGATATTAATTTGACAGCAAAGGAATTTGACCTTTTGTTGTTCCTGGCAAGAAACCCGCAGCGCGTATTTACCCGGGATCAACTCCTTGATCAGGTCTGGGGAACAGCCAGCTATATAGATCAAGAAACAGTTACTGTCCACATCCGCCGCCTGCGCGAAAAGCTGGAAGTGGAACCTGAGAATGTGCGTTTTATCCACACCGTTTGGGGAGTAGGATATAAATTCAGTTATGAATCAGAATGAATTAGGCGCCAGAAAGAATATTTCCAACTTTTTTCGCATTCTGTTGAATGTTCTGCCTGCCCTGATCATTGGTCTCGTTCTTTTCTATGTTGTCATGCGTCCACCAATGACAGAGTTTACCGTCATGCTACGGTTGATGTCCATTACAGCAGTTTTTTCTGTGTTGTTAACATATATCGCATTTCGATTGGGATGGGTACTTCAAATTCCATCCATGCGCATAACACTGATCCTTGGAAGCGTTGTATCTGCGATTGTGGTTTTTATCAATATCTGGATCATCGCAAGATTGATGTTTGCCAGTCCACATGATTTGCAACTGGCAACCATTCTGTTGGTTTTCGCCGCCGGGATCGCTGTTCCTGTTGGACTTTATCTTTCGGAATCCTTGATCACGCGCATTCAGGACCTGAATAAAGCTGCCCTCTCAATCGCAGATGGTGATTTGAAAATGCGGGTACCGGTTCGCGGTAAGGATGAGTTGGCACAACTCTCAACATCATTCAATAAAATGGCAGCGGAACTGGAAGCAGCAAGATTGGAGCAAGTGAAAATCGAATCGTTGCGCAAGAACCTGATCGCCTGGGTAAGCCATGATCTACGAACACCCCTCACTTCCATCCGGGCCATGCTTGAAGCTCTTTCAGACGGATTGATCGAAGATCAAGAGACTGAGAAGCGTTACCTCACAACCTCCCGGCAACAGATCGAAGAACTGTCCAAGTTGATCAATGACCTGTTTCTTTTCTCACAGATCGACGCCGGAGGCATGAAACTCAATATTCAACCGAATAATTTGAACGACCTCATATCAGATATCATTGAATCTTTCCATCAAACTGCTGCGGCACAAGACATCAAATTGGTAGGTTGTGTTGAGGATGGGGTTGACCCCGTATGGATGGATATTCATCAGATCAATCGGGTTCTGAATAATCTGGTTTCGAATGCCATCCGTTATACTCCGAGCGGAGGCAGGGTTGAAGTCTGCGCAAACAGGGTGGATCAAACGATTCACATTGCAGTTACAGACAGCGGTGCAGGCATCGCCGCGGAGGATTTGCCACATGTATTTGATCAATTCTACCGGGTGGACCAATCAAGAAACAGGGGAACCGGCGGAGCAGGACTGGGATTGACGATCGCGAAAAGTCTTGTGGAATCCCATCAAGGTGTGATCTCGATCAATAGCCAACAAGGTGTGGGGACAACAATTGAAGTCACTTTTCCCCAGGATGTTTATTTCCCGGAATGAGTGATTATCGAATAATTGGTTTTCTCAAAATTCGATTTTCCATATTTGCATTACAAGCACTTATAATTATCTCCATCTAGGTAAATCAAATTAATGAGGATGGGATTAATGGCATTTAAACAATTTCCAGAAAATTTTCTGTGGGGTACTGCAACATCAGCCTATCAGATAGAAGGGGCAGCCAGGGAAGAGGGTAAAGGTGAATCCATTTGGGATCGATATTCCCACTCGCCCGGACGAGTCCTGGGTGAGGACAATGGGGATGTAGCCTGCGATAGCTATCATCGCTGGGAAGAAGACCTACAGCTCATCAAGGAAACAGATAACAATACGTATCGCTTTTCTCTTTCATGGCCAAGAATAATTCCGGACGGGATTGGTTCAATCAACCAAAAAGGAATGGATCACTACGCGCGGATTATCGATCGGCTTCTGGAATTTGGTATTAAACCGAATATCACTTTGAACCACTGGGACCTTCCACAGGCATTGCAGGATAAGGGCGGTTGGGTGACACTGGAGTCCATAGATTGGTTTGGAGATTATGCAGAAAAGGTTTTTAAGCAATTTGGTGATCGTGTACCATTCTGGTCAACCCATAATGAACCCTGGGTGGCTGCATTCCTGGGGAATTATTACGCCACCATGGCTCCTGGGTACACTGAACTCAGTAAAGCTTTTCAATCAGCTCATCACCTTTTAGTTTCACATGCGAACGCTGTTCAACGGTTCCGAATGTTGGGTTGCTCCGGAAAAATAGGCATAGTTCTAAATGTTACACATTACACCCCGGATAGCGCTAGAGTGGAGGATATTGCAGCCTGCAGGAGAGCTTATGATTTTAATAATGGTTTGTTCCTTAAGCCACTCTTCCACGGTGAATATTCCCCTGAACTAATGAAATGGCTGGAACCCCAGGGACCATGCCAGCAACCCTCAGATATGGCGTTGATAAAGGGTACTGTCGATTTTGTAGGGTTGAATTATTATATGACCAGCAGTGTAAAGTATCATCAGGATGGCGGGATTCTAAAATTAAAAGAAACCTTGATCTCAAATACTTACTGGGGTAGGACGGAAATGGATTGGGGGGTGAATCCTGCCGGCCTATTCGAAATCCTCAAGGATGTTCAGTTAAATTATGGGAACCCGGAAATGTACATCACAGAGAATGGGATGGCTGCGGAAGACACGCCAGACGAAAATGGATTTGTACGTGATCGCGGGCGCATCATGTTTCTGAGGGACCACCTGCTTGCAGTCCATGATGCCATCGCAAATGGAGCAAACGTGAAGGGATATTACGCCTGGAGTCTTATGGATAATTTCGAATGGTCCCAGGGTTACAAACCACGTTTTGGTCTAATACGCGTAGATTATCCTACTTTGAAGAGAATCCCAAAACAAAGTTATTACTGGTATAAAGATGTCTCTAAGGCTAATGGATTGTGGGAATGAAAAGCTGACATTATTATCGAAAAAAAATGCCTTGAGATAATATTCGATCTCTCAAGGCATTTTTTTTTACTGTAAGCCAATTATGGAACTTCAAAATTCAGAGTTTGATTCAATTCATCATTTAAATATATATCAACTTTATATTTTCCGGTAGGCCAGAGGCCATCGTTTGTCAGTATAAAGGGGATTTTCCCGTCACTAGATGTAATAGATACTTCATCTATGGTGAAATTTGGTTCTGTGTCCTGTACATCCACAGCTGTCCACACGGCTTTCAAAGTTGTGTCATCAGGAGCGTTGGCAAGTTCTACAATACAGTAAAATACTGAATCCTGTGGATAGAGTGTTGTTGTTCTGGTACCTTGCTCGTCCAATGCCATGTATGCATTATTTATATTTGCTGTGCTCGCGCTGAATCCACACGCCAATGTGAATAGGACCAATACCGAAAATATAAGGACTATTTGTAGTTTGTTTTTTATCATTGGAACCTCCTGAATTTAATATTAATATTACTTGCTGTTTATGATCAGTACAACCCATCACAAATCTTGTATAAGCCGAATATTTTCAACAAATGTTCCATTAAATTGAGGTATATAGTTAATTTTTATCCGAATTTATTAGCAAAAGTGGAAACAGTGAGGCAAAGGAAAGATGGATCACCGATCAATAATATTCTATCCGGCATTCCTTAGTTGAATTATGCAAACATCGATAATAACCTCCTTGATATGATAATACCGGTGATTCAAAACCTGCCTTTCATCCCCAAGCAACCCCAAAATTCCTTGCAGATCTGAATTCCATCACCAATAAGTTCCTCGCTTCCTGTCAGAATGCTCAGAAAATCTCTGGTAGTGTTGAGAGTGGATTGGTAGCGGGAGATGTCAACACTCTAAAAACACACAGCGCTGATTTGAGAAATGTGGTTGCTTCTGTTCGAACCATTATTCCTGACAAAAAATTAAACCACTGATAACTTCTATAGTACGCATTTACTTCTGTCGTTGGTATTCCTATTTGGTTCAATCATCCTATATAGAATATGCGATAGATCAACCCACTACCGTCATCTGAAACGAACAAGCTCCCGTCTGGTGCCATAATAACGTCGACTGGCCTGCCCCACACACTTCCACTCGATGTTAGCCATCCAGTGGCGAAATCCACTGCCGGGCCAGCCTTGCCGGAGATGATGGGAACGCGCATGATCTTGTAACCAACCGGCACGCTCCTGTTCCAGGACCCATGTAGTGCGATGAACAGGTTGCCATCGTAATCAGAAGGGAACTGATTACCTGTGTAAAAGGTTAACCCCAGGGGCGCCATGTGTGCCTGCAATTCGATGGCTGGAATTTCAATGGTCTGGCAGCTATTTACAGAACCAAAATCCGGGTCAATGATGTGCCCGGCGTGGCAGTATGGCCAGCCGTAATCTTTTCCAGCCTCGACATTGTAGATGGTTTCGGGAGGGAAGTCATCGCCTATGTTATCGCGGCCGTTATTTGTTGCCCACATTTCCAGAGTTCCTGGCTGGAATGTAATACCAACAGCATTTCGCAACCCGATGGCATACACCCTTCCATCACTGCCATCCAGGTTGTATTGCATGATTGTGGCCCGCCTGTTATCTGGTTCTATGCAGACATTGCAGGAGGATCCTATCGATACATACAACTTTGATCCATCCGGGCTGAAGAGCAGCGTTCGGGTGGAGTGCCCCCCACTGGGCAAGTTGTCGATAACCACGATGCGGTCTTGAAAGATGCCTTGTAAATCAGGGTTGGACAATCGCCAGACCCGGGTCGTTTCAGCAATGTATAACGAGCCATCAGGACTGAAAGCAAGGCTGCTTGGTTGGCTGAACCCTTTAGCGATGACCTCAACTCCGTCAGCCTGTCCATCCTGGTTTGCATCCGGTAAACGGATGACCCGTCCGGCGCCGCGCTCGGCTACATATAACATTCCATTCGGGCCGATTGTCATCATGCGCGGATCTTTCAATCCGTTTGCAAACACACCAATCCCAAAGCCGTCCGGCAGGGTGATGGGTTGATCAGGTGAAACGACCAATTCGATAACCTCGGCGGCGGCAGTTTCAACAGGGGGGGTGGTCGGATTTTTAGTAGGCACAGATTCCATTGGCGTTTCTATTACAGTAATCATTGGTACCAATGGCGCAGTTTCCGGAAGCGCCGTTTGAGTGTTTTGTTCAAGTGCCGGGGTACAGGCTGTAATTAAGAATACCAACGCAGCAATTGTGAATAACTTGTTTTTCATTTGGATACGCCTTTCTGGTGAGAAACAATCATCAGGATATGTTAATTATCCGCTATCCATCCTGCCAAAGCGAAAATATCCTTATACACAATATTACATTGCAGGATACGTTGTAGATGGAAATCTATATTTCAAAACTATTACGCGGAAAAGATTAGAAGTATCGATTAAAAAATCCCATCCCCGAAGGACTGTGACCGATTAAAGATACTTCAATGAAAGGGTTTACCTCATCAAATCTAAGCTAAATTGTGTATCCATCCATAATCTGCTCAGGCCACCCATTAGAAATTCATGAAAATTACAGATTTTTTTTTAGACACCTTCCCTAAAATATTCTGATATATTTATATAGAAACACCCAGGGATTAATTTAAGGAGCAATAAATGGGAGGCTATCTATTCAAAAAAATCGGCGAGGTTTTGATTCTGGCAGTTTTTGTATTTCCAACAAATTTTTTATACGAAAAACAAGAAGTTCGGCGAACAATCGCCCGACCAGAAACACATACGACGAACATCGAAGACCCTCAAAATAACTGTTCGAAAAAAACAGGTGAAGTTCAACTATTCAATTTTGATTCTACAACTTTGGGTAAGGAATTCTTCTTGCGTATTTATACGCCACCATGTTTCAATCCCTACGCTAAAACACGATATCCAGTTTTATATTTGCTCCATGGACAATCGTTTAATGATGACCAGTGGGACCGATTGGGGATGGATGAGAGCGCTGACCTTTTAATTGAAAATGAACATATACCGCCTGTGATCATCGTTATGCCGGAAGAAAGTGCTTACTTGGAAGATACACACACTTCAAAATATGGCTATGCAATAGTCGAAGAACTACTTCCTTGGGTGGAAGAACAATTCCCAACTCAGAATGATAAATCTCATCGGGCCATAGGAGGTATATCTCGTGGAGCTGGATGGGCTTTGAGGATTGGATTATCGCACCCTGAACTTTTCGGGAGTATTGGTTTGCACAGTCTTGCACAATTTCCTGGCGACTTTTACGATATACCTAAGTGGCGAAAAAAAACTTCCGAAGAAAACCTCCCCCGCATCTATATGGATATTGGACTGTTGGATTTTGTAAAAGATTCCGCGAAGAAAATTGAGATACGGCTGTCAGAATATTCGTACCCACACGAGTGGCATTTGAATAAAGGGTCCCATAACGAATATTATTGGTCCAGCCATGGCGAGGAGTACCTGATCTGGTATTCTCAAGGATGGATGACACGTGAATAGTTTCTATCTATTCACAATAGATAATTGAAATCATCAATATAGCCGAAATGGCTGGCCTATTGCTGAGGTGATAAGCACTCAGTTTACAAGCCTCCACATGATCCGGTAAACAAACACGATTTCTTGCAATACTTGTAATTAATTGTGGAATTTCATAGGTCGAAGATAGGTAATTTTCCAGAGGTTATCAACTTTTTGCGTCGCCTCATCCTCGATTAGATCGATACTCAGTTGATACATCATTTCAATTACATTTCTGATCTCATTATCATTCATCAAATGAATAGTTTCTGTAATGCTTCTTGTCCTGTTCGTAGTGATAATATTCAGTATCTCTTCGCATTTACTATCGTCGCCATATGGAACATCTTTTAAAGGGAAATGATCAAAACAATGATCAGCAGATGATGCTAATGCCTCCCTCAGGCTGCCACTTCGGAACAAGATACTCTTAATCATATCCGAACACCGATTGACGTAATCTGTATGACGGGTCATCTTTTTGCTCCTTTTTCCGGGCGGGCAAGGAAGCATGACGGATGCATTTGGATGAGAGTTTGAACGGGACTAGTGATGGATTTGGTCAGTGATCAGTCTACTTGCCAGCTGGAAATACTAAAATGTTAAATTAATCATACATCGGTAGAACTTTCAATTCAAGAAGGAAGTTTCCATGAAACCCCAGGGATAATCAATCTGTTAAGAATGATCTAAGAAACTCTTGTCCTGAAGTTGAAGTTTTTTTGAACAACAAAGGGGTATTGCATTTGAAAAATTTGTCTTATATAATGGGACTCTCTCAATACCCCACAACATAGCAAATACTAGTCATACGATCGAAGGGAGGGACTTTATCGAGACTTGAATTTGTTTCGGATTTTAATAAGTGGGTAGTATCCAATTAACGTACATATTTTAAATATAAGGAAAAAGAAAATGCGAAAGAAAACGAGTAGCTTTTTAAGCCTTGTTGTAATTCTTGCATTGATGTTCCCCGCGGCAGTTTCTGCTCAGCCGTCATCGCTACCTTCCGTAGATACGACATTCACAGTGCTTCACACCAATGACTTTCATGGCAACCTGGAGCAGAACTCAGGCGGCAGCACAAGTAACCCGGGTATGGCCAGGGTTGCAAAAGTCATTAATGATGTTCGTGCTGCTGCTGGCGCAGATAACGTTCTCCTTGTGGATGCAGGAGACGAAATGCAAGGCAGCCTGCTCTCTAACCTGCAGTTTGGAGCACCTACCATCGCAGTTTTTAATGCGATGGGCTATGATGTTGCGACATTGGGCAATCATGAATTTGACTGGGGGCAGACCGTCTTAACAGAACGTACCACACAGGCAGATTTCCCATATGTCTCGGCGAATATTGTTTCAGGGTCGTGTGATTCATCTAACTGGACCTCACCATCCTTTGCAACGCCGTATGTTGTAAAAACTGTGGGTACCTCGCCGAATACTATTCGGGTAGGGTTAATTGGCGTTACATCAACAGAAACCCCAACAATTACGATTGCTTCGGCAACAGCCGGACTTTGTTTCAAAGATCCAGCCAATTCGATCATCCATTACTATGATGAACTAAAGGCGCAATCGGATGTGATCATTGTCCTTAGCCACCTTGGCTATGTCGATGGTGGTTATGGTTATGGCCTACCCGTTTATGGAGATCAGACCCTTGCTTCAAAACTGATCACCGCTGGCAAACCGGTTCCACTGATTATCGGCGGGCACAGCCATACAGACGTTGCCATCCCAGTTGTAAAGGTTGGAGGAGTAACATCCGTCGTCCAGGCTAGATATAATGGCCGGCAGGTGGGGCGTGCTGATATCACGGTAACACCGGCTGGAGCAGTTACTGTCAACTGGTTTAAGATTAATCCAACGTCTTCAGGAACACCTGATCCAACCATTGAAGCCTTGATAGCAACATACACCAGCGATCCAACTTATCAAGCTTTGATATCGCAGCAAATTGGTTACACCAATGTGCCCTTAATCCGAAATTATGATGGCGATTCATTGATGGGAAAATTTGTCAATGATGCCATTTACTACGACCTCAACAATGATGGGATCGGGATTAACGATGTATCCATGGTGTTCAATAATGCCGGTGGATTGCGAGCTGATATCGCATGTGATACTCCTCCTTGCCTTCTGACGCATGGCTCGTTATACAGTGTTCTGCCGTTTGGAAACCAGACAGTGGTTGGAAATATGACAGGTGCCCAAATAGTGGAGCTCCTTAATCAGAGTGGTTCCCTCTATAGAGGCGCCCTACAAGTGGCTGGAGTACGATACAAATTCTACAGGTACGCAGGTGGTTCTCCATCAAAAACTTTCGCATGGGGTGCGTACGATATTTGTGTCATCAATGGCAGCAATTGCGATCCATTGGATTTGGCTGCCACATATAAAGTAGCTACTAATGAATTCCTGGCTCCTGCTGGTCAGGATGGCTTCCTGCCATTTAAATACATGACCAATATCACATATTGGGGCGACATGCTGGATGGCGTTGAACGATTTGTCAGCGCGAATTATGGTACGATTGCGACCGCCTACAATGGTACGCTTGATGGACGGATTACACGCGATGGTAATGATGCTGGCGGCAGCATTGTCCCAATTACCATCCTTCACCACAACGACATGCATGGCAACCTGGCAAAGGGTACGTATGTCGGTTATACCCAACTGGCTACCCTCATTAAACAGGAAAGGGCTTACAACCCTGATCGGACGATCCTCCTGAATGGCGGGGATAACATCCAGGGCGATGCAATGTCCTACTACTTCAAGACTGCTCCAACCGGTTTTGCTGTTGATGGCACAGTCCTGGATCCTCCTCTGAATATCAATCCAGTCATTGCGGCTATGAATGCCATGAATTATGATGCCATGACCGTAGGCAATCATGAGTATAACTTCGGCAAGGACGTCTTTGTTTCTGTCCTGAGCCAGGCAAATTTCCCGATGTTACAGGCCAATGTCGAAGACGATGGCTCGTATGGCATTGCTTCAGTTCCTGTGGTGCCCTACGTGGAAAAAACTGTTGGCCCGGAGGGTATTAAGGTGGCAATTTTGGGAATAGGAAATCACAGGGTTCCCAACTACGAATTGCCAAGCAACATACCGGGGCTTAGTTTCCCGAATCCAATTACCACTGCGCAGGATTTCTCCAATATTCTGCAGCCGGCAAACGATGCTGTTGTCGCATTAACTCATATTGGTTTCACAACCAACCCTGCCAGTGTCGAGGTTGACAATAATGTGGATACGATCATGGCAGCAGAAGTGAGCGGTTTAGATGCCATTATCGGGAGCCACAGCCATACAAATCCAGCCACAGGCTTTGGCGACTACAAGTATCTGCCCACCATCATTGGCGGACCTGGCAATACACCAGTAATCATCAACCAGGCATACCGCTACAACAACACCCTGGGGGAGATCATCCTGGGAATGCGGGCCAAAGATGGCGGAGGGTACGAAGTGGTTAGCCGTGCAGGACAATACCTGACTGTAGCTTCAACCACACTAGAAGATCCAACCATCAAGGCGATCGTGGATCCATACTCTGCACTGCTGACCTCGTACAATAATACAGTAGTAGGCCAGACAACAGCGCCAATCGATGCGTTAACTGCCTTCACAGAAGAAACCACCGGTGGAAATATACAGGCAGATGCATCTGTCTTTGAGCTGGAATCCAATGGCATCGATGTGGACTTCCATCTTTCCGGCGCGATGACCAACAAGAAGGTCGCGGCTACTGCCACACCATCCAGTCCGGTGACTCTCAAGGTCAGCGACATGTTCACGCTGATGCCGTATGAGAACTCGTTGGTTGTCATAGAAATGAATGGTCCGCAGCTTAAGGCTGTACTGGAGCGTGCTTATCGCAACTACTACTACTATAAGTATGTCCCCGGATACGGCGGGTATTCTTATTACACGACCTGTATGCTGGATACCAATAATGGAAATATCATCACATATAACGATCTAAAACCGGAGCTTCCCAATGGGAATAATGTGGTTTCGTTGAACTTCGGCGGCACGGAAGTCGATTTCAGCGATGCATCTACTTTCTACCGTGTTTCTACGGTGAATTACCTGGCGGCGGGCAGCTGCAACTTTAATAACGCCGGCGTCAGTCTGTGGCCACTGGATCAACTGGTGGCAGACTCGCAGCTCTATGTAAGGGATGCTGTCATCAACTACATCAAGCATGAGAGCACTGTTTCACCGGCGGTCGAAGGACGGCTATCGTTCATCTCGGACACTCAAGGGCCAGAGATTACGATCAATGCCCCGGTCGAGAAAATCTATAGCCCGGTGGATACTTTGACCATAGACTTTGCTGTCTCAGATGCAGTTTCCGGGGTAAAGAGTTCTGAAGCCAAACTGGATGGCGTTGTGGTTACAAACGGACAGGCCATCGATCTGGCGACCCTGGCACAGGGAGAACACACGTTCATGGTTCAGGCTGTTGATAAAGTCGGGCTTGAGGCATCTAAAACAGTCACCTTTAACTATGATTCCATGGCGCCGGATATCACGATCATATCACCAGAGGCCAAGGCATATGGACCGGCAGATACGCTTACGATCGACTTCGCCGTTGAGGATCTTGTCTCAGGGGTAAAGAGTGTTGAAGCAGACCTTGATGGCGTCGTGGTTACCAATGGCCAGGTGATCGACCTGACAGCCCTGGCAGAAGGTGAGCACGTCTTCACTGTGAAGGCTGTCGATAACGTCGATATCGAAGGTAGTAAATCTGTAACATTCATTTACGATTCAGCATCTCCTGTCATCACAATAGTTTCACCTGAGGCGAAGGCATACACGCATCCTGAAAAGATTACGCTCGATTTCAACGCTGTGGATGACACTTCCGGCGTGAAGACGCTCGAAGCCAAACTGGATGGCGTAGTGGTGACTAATGGACAGATCATCGATTTTTACACGCTGGCTCTGGGTGACCACACCTTCGAAGTGAAAGCGGTTGATAACGCTGGCAATGAGGCAACAACGACTGTCGCTTTCAGCATCACCGCAACTACAGACAGCCTGGCGGCCAGTCTTAACCGATTCTTCTCGGAAGGTAAGATTGATAATGCTGGAATCCTGAACAGCCTGTTGAAGAAACTGGAGATGAAAGGAAATTCTAAGAATTTCGCTAATAAACTCCAGGCGTTCATCAACGAGGTAGAGGCTCAAAGTGGCAAGCATGTGACAGCTGAGGCGGCTGCTTTACTTAAAGCAGATGCACTGTGGGTGATCGCGCACTTGCCATAGAACTCAGCAATCAGCAAGCAGTACTTCGGTTGGGCTGGCTCTGTGTTTTTCAGGGTCAGCCCAACGATTTTTTTCCTAAAACTAAGTTCTATAGTAAGCTAATCGCTTTTCATAACCGATTAAGATGCGATGAATCAATGTTGCCTTTGTTGTGAACACCAACGAGATATTGGTGCAATTGAAAAAGGGGAATTTACTTTAACCTATGGATGATATCTTCACGGTTTTACTTCGAAAGAAGCGACGTGCCAGGAGGTATCTTCATCGAGGATCTGTGGGTCGTCGAATGAGATCTCGTCCGGGTAACCGAATTGTGTATTGAACTCGATCTTTACCCACTTTTGATTGTGGTTCTCTGCGAGATCGCTGGCATGGGCGAACAACCCCGGTACGGTAAAATCGCCAGCTTCGTAAGGTTGGATTTCGCAGCTGCCAGTTTCAGCCGGCGCTGGAACGCAGGTCGCTGAATGGGCGACAACCTGGTTGTCGTTCACTTCCACTTGAATGGTCTGGGCGTGCCAAATGCTGTTGACTACCAGCACTTCCAACCTGTAAGTTGCAATTTCCTGCTTTGTCCATTTCTCTTGATTTTGTTCAATTTTAGCCGTAAATCTTTTTGTAATACCACAGGTGGAAAGCAGCAGAGAAAAAATGATGGCAATAAAAAGGAGAATGGAAGAATTGCTGGTGCGATATGAACCAATGAATTTCATTTAGAAACCAATCTCCACAGAATCCACGATGCCAACGATGACCGAATTGACGCAGCCATCGGGGTTGCCAAGCGCATGACGGTTGCCGTTTCCTTCGCGATTGATAAGCACGGTATCACCGACACCTGCATTTGTATTATCAATGGCGATGAAATCCTCGTTTGCGGTTTCCCCCTGCAATATCAACGGTTGCACAATCAGCAACCGGCGATTTTTATAATCGGGTGTGCTGATGGTGGTCACGACGGTTCCGGTCACTCTGGCAAGGATCATTATGAAAACCTGTTCCAACCCGGTTTGAGCGTGAAATCGAACTCGCCATCCGGGCGCACTGTGAGTTCATCCACGATCCCGGTGATGGCAAGGTCCACCGGAACGAATTTGACATCAGGCAGGGCAAGCGCTGCCTCTCGGGCACGGGCCATCACACACAGATCACCTTCCCCTGCCATGACCGTATCAGCCGCTACGACCAATCCACCAACCGGTTTCATGCGGCTGTCGAGTGGCTGAACGATTAACAGTATGACTCCTTCCAATCCTTCATACTTAAGGGTCGAAACCGCTTTACCATGCACGCGACCGAATAACATTACACTTTCACCTGATCCAGCACACGGCGGATGATTTTATCCAGCAATGCGGGATCCACCTGCCCGCCGAGTTTGGCAAGAACTGCATTCTTTATCCTTGCGGATAAGTCAGCAGGTACGGACAAATTTGTTGCAGGAGCGGGTGCCTGCAAATGCAGGTAGGAAGAAGCATTAACGGCGGTTTCTTTGGCGATATATGGCCTGATCGGAGCATCGGATGGCATCTCATTGGGTTGAACAAGTTGCATGCCCAGTTTTTGGGCTTTTTCATAGGCTAATCCGGTGAGAACGATATTATCATTCATCTCCAGTCGTGAAACACCACCCTTGTAAAGGTCTTCGATTTCGTGCTCAGTATAAAATATTTTTGCCATGGAACCTCCACTTATCCGGGAATGCCTTCCAGTGATTCAAGCGCATGGACGGCTGCGTCACGGGCGGTGACGATCTCAGATTCAGAACCACTCAACCACATGCGTCCGTAGCGACCCACTGAGGAAATATGAACGATCTTGATGCTGGAGCTCTTTTCTGCTTCGTTGACCGCATAGTTAATGTATGCCGCGGGGGCGCATTCCAATACCAGCATGGTTTCGCCGGGCACAAGCATTGATCCACGGCGGAAACGGTTGAGCAGTTGCGCCTGGTACGGGTCAATATTGGTGATGACCTGTACAGATGCAATGGCGGGTTTGATGCGGCTGGCAGGGTTAAGGCCTAACCGCGCCAGCACCACCTCTCCGGCTTCAATGACGGCAGCCTGATTATGGGAATGTAGCTCAAACATGCCAAATTCGCGTTCAACGATCTGGGCGCCTGGTTTGGCTTCGGTGGCTTTTACGGCGATATCCACCAGTTTGAAAACTTCGTTGCCGGGAGCAACCTCAACGTACAAGGCCGCCATCCCTTCAGTTGGCAGGTCGCCCTGGGTGATGGTCCCGATAAAAGCCGCATATTGGGCTTGCATGCGGTCCAGGTAGGCGTAACAACGAAGTGAAAATGAATCAGCCATAAAAACCTCCTAAGAATAATCTTGCAGTGCAATCCCGATCGGGGTGATAAAGAGCGGATATCGGGGAACGCTCGTTGGAATGCCTGTGTAACTCTGGATGACGTCAGCCATCCCGGGAAAAGCGCTCGATCCACCTACCAGCGTCAAACGGGGTACTGAATACCCATCTACACTACGGTTGACGATAGCCCCGACTTTTTCCATCACAGCTTTGATGGCAGGGAAAAGTGTAGCCTGCCGTGCGGGATCGGTCTTTTGTTTCTCTGCTTCCTCAAATGTAATACCAAGCGAGCCGGCAATCACAAGGGAGAAATGTGTTCCACCAGTGGCTTCGTCTGCAGTGGCGATCACATCACCGTTTTGTACAACTGCCACACCCGTGGTGCCTCCACCAACATCCACAATGGCGCCATTTTGAAGGTGAAGCAAATTATTTGCGGCAGATGGCTCATCCATCATTCCTGAACAATCGAAACCTGCTGCTTCCAATACATTGATCGTGGATTGGACTTCTGCCCGAGGCACACCGGGTGGATATCCGCTGGCGGCATGGGTGATCGTTCGGCCAATGCGTTTTTCAACCCGGGCTTTCATCTCCTTCAATCTATCCACCGCGCCGATAAAATCAACCACCAGACCGTCTCTGGCCACCTGGGCGAATTGATATTCACCTGCAATCGGTTTTGCTGTCTCATCAAGGACAACCAGCACCAGGTAAGCTGTTCCCAGGTCCACCCCTGTAAACAGTTCGCCTGAAGGCGGCTCAATGGGTGGAGCAGAATCAGCCAGGTGTGATGGCAGGATGACAAATTCAGCCTGTGCCAGGTACGAATCAAGGTCAAATCCTGCTTCCAGGGTTAGAAGCGCGGACACAGAATCAAACACCGGATTTTGTTATTTTTTATCGGTGGTATGTCCGCCGATGGAACCTTTGCTCTGGCGCGGCAGGATCATTTCCACATCCGTGTGCGGCCGTGGAATGACATGTACCGAAACCAGTTCGCCAACACGCTTGGCAGCGGCAGCGCCTGCATCGGTGGCAGCCTTGACGGCTCCGACATCACCACGCACCATAACCGTGACGAATCCTCCGCCGACATATTCTGAACCAAGCAGAACAACATTGGCAGCTTTGACCATGGCATCAGCGGCTTCGATCGCGCCTACCAAACCCTTGGTTTCAACCATTCCTAAAGCGATTAGTGCAGTATCTAGTGGCATTTTCATTTCTCCTTATAATTATTTCGCATTGAGTATTTCATTTACTACCTGACGAACCACAGCTTCGATCTGCTGCGGAGTAGGTCCAGAAGGGGGGGCGCCGGGAACGAGGGCTTGCGTAGGAGGAGCATTAATTCCGTAAGCCAGGCGCTTGACATTGAACATATGATGCACAGTGATATTGTCACCTGTGATCGAGCCGCCGATGCCGCCAGCACCCAGTGTGAGTGATGGCATGACCCCGGTGGTCAGTCCGATTGCTCCCAGGGTTGACATGGTATTGACCAGAATTCGAAAAACAGGTTTCTCCAGCCCGAAAGCCATGATGACCTTCTCATCAGTGGCATGGATCGTAAGACTGTGACCTTTACCGCCAAATTGGATTAATTCAATACAGCGCTCGCAGCCGGCTTCCCAACCATCCGCCTCATACCACCCGAGTACGGTTGTCAGCTTCTCAGCGGAGAGTGGTTCAACCTTGCCGACTTTTGTCAACGGGGCAACAATGATCCGTGAGGAAGCGGGTATGTCAAACCCGGCCATCGCCGCAAGGACCTGGGGGGATTTTCCAACTGTGGCAGCGTTAATCGCTAAATTCTCGTGGAAGAGCAAAGTTCGTAACGCTTGTGCCTGTTCCGCTGAGACGAAATAAGCGCCTTCGGCTTGCATACTATCCCGCAGTTGAGCAGCTATGGGTTTATCAGCCACCACGGATTGTTCGGTTGCGCAAATTGTGGAATAGTCAAACGCCTTGCTGGCGGTGATGAATTTGGCAGCCTGAACGATATTCGCGCTTCGATCCACATAAACGGGCACATTACCGGGACCGACTCCAAACGCCGGTTTGCCAACAGAATGTGCAGCGCGAACCATGGGTGTGCCGCCGGTTGCCAGGATGAGTGAAATCGCGCGGTGATTCATCAACTCCTGTGTGCCCGGAAGTGAGACATGCTCCAGGCAGCTGATCAATCCACGTGGGGCGCCGGCATCTTCTGCCGCCCGGGCCATGATTTTGGTGGTCTCAGAACAGCAGTGCACCGCACTGGGGTGCGGGGCGACAACAATTCCATCCCGGGCTTTGACTGAGATAAGGATCTTAAACATTACAGTCGAAGTAGGGTTCGTACTGGGAGTCAGTGCGGCAACCACTCCGACTGGCCATGCAATTTCAGTAATCCCTCGAGCAGCATCGCTGTTGATCACCCCGGCTGTTTTGATATTCTTGATGCTCTCCCAGACGGCTTGTGAACCAAATTCATTCTTGAGTTTCTTGTGCTCTGCAACGCCATATCCTGTCTCATCATGTGCCATTTGTCCAAGTTTTGCAGAGGCATTGAAAGCTGCTGATGCCATCGCAGCGCAGACACGGTCAACTTGCTCCTGGCTGGCTTTTGCCCAGGTGCGTTGGGCTGCCTGTGCATTAGCTGCAAGATCGCGCGCTTCCTGAATCGAGATGAGATCAGAATCCATAAAATCCTATTTGCGGAAAGTTTCTTTTCCGTCCACGTGGAGTGAATCAATAATACCCATGATTACTGCATCCACCGGTGTATCTTTGGTGATGGTGGTCTGGCGGGCGCTTGATCCAGCTGCGGTCAAAACCAGATCGCCTATTCCAGCATCCACTGTATCGATGGCCACATACGGTTTGCCGCTGGCTTCGCCATTTTCATCTGCAGGGCGGCAGACCAACAGTTTACGCCCGACCAGTTTTTCATCCTTGATCGTGGAAACAGTCGTTCCTATTACTCTGGCAATTAACATAGTTTATTCCTCATTAATATCCCTTTGAAGTAACAGTTGTCGCGCTGGTTTGAGTAGGAGCTGGCTGACCCACACCCTGAACGATCTTTACACTGGCGCTTGCGCCAATGCGTGTTGCGCCAGCCTGCACCATCTTTTCGGCATCTTCCGTGGTGCGGATTCCGCCAGACGCTTTGACACCCATCGCGGGGCCGACCACCCTTCGCATCATGGAAATATCTTCCACAGTTGCGCCACCGCCAGAGAATCCTGTAGATGTTTTTACAAAATCCGCACCGGCTTCTTTTGCAAGAAGGCAGGCAGTTACTTTTTCTTCATCGGTCAATAGAGCTGTTTCAATGATCACTTTTAAGATCGCTCCGGCTGAATGCACCGCCCGTACGATGCCTCGGATGTCCCGTGCCACCAGTTGCAGATCTCCGCCTTTGAGCGCGCCGATATTGATTACCATGTCTATCTCACTGGCGCCTTGTTGAACGGCCAGTTGTGCTTCCATAACTTTTACATCAGGAGTGTTAGCCCCCAGCGGGAAGCCGATCACCGAACATACCTTTACTTTCGAGCCACGCAGCAGCTCTGCGCATAATTTCACATTGGCAGGGTTGATACATACCGAAGCGAAGTTGTATTTACGGGCTTCGAAGCACAATTGTGCGATCTGATCTGGTGTCGCATCCGGTTTGAGTAATGTATGATCGATCATGGATGCGATTGACAGGTCCGCCGGGATGGCTCCGAGCTGTGTGCTCAACCGCTCGGCGCCGGCGCTAACTACATTGCCGACCTTGTCAAAGCAAGTACGCACACACAGTCCATCCGCGCATTCCATCCTGCAATTTTCGCCTTCCACATTCACCTTGCGGAATTTTTGCTCTTCCATCGCCACCAGCACTTCGCGTGTGATGATCTCTACCAGTTGTTCTACCATTTGCATTTCAGTGGGCATGGATTTTATTCCTTGTTAAATCGTTTTTCTATCGCGATAATTTTATTAATACGTTTCTGGTGACGTTCTCCGCCAAAATCAGTGGACAGCCACGTATGAACGATCTGTTTTGCGAGGTTTATTCCGATCAATCCGGCTCCAAGAGTCAGTAGGTTGGCATCGTTATGCTCCCGGCTGTTTACCGCGGTCGCATAGTCATAGCAAAGGGCTGCACGAACTCCCGGCACTTTGTTGGCGGCCATACAACTGCCAATCCCGGCGCCGTCTATCACGATTCCACGCCAGGCTTTTCCTTGTTGAATGAGCAGCGCGGCAGCCAGCGCAAAATCCGGATAATCCACCGCGGTTTTGCCGTCCGTCGTACCGCAATCAATAACGTTGAAACCTGATTCTGTCACAAAGATTTTTAGCAATTCCTTTAGAGCAAAACCACCATGATCGGAACCTAGCGCGACCGTTTTCGTGGAGGATGGCTGAAGTTCTTTGTTCGCTGATGTTGTAGCAGAAGATTGATCTTCCGCTGCTTTTGCAGAGGTGGATGACGTCGAGAACTCCCATCGTCCGCTGGACGATCTCTTCAACAATGCGATGGAGTTCAGAATCGGATATTTGAGCCATATTATAATTATAGAGGACTACTTGACAAATGCAATCAATAACCTCATAATGTAACTGGTAGTGACCACATTACCACTTTCACAGTTTAGCATAAAGAAAATACAATGTCAAGCACTATCGATCCTAATCACGCTTTGCCCCGTTATTATCAGCTAGTAAGCATCTTGCGACAAAAGATAGAAGCTGGCGACTGGCAGCCTCATGAAGCCATTCCATCTGAACGCCAGTTGGAAGTACTTTACGGGGTCTCGCGGACGACCATCCGCCAGGCGATTGGTTTGCTCTCACGGCAAGGGTTTGTGTATCAATTGCATGGTAAGGGAACATTCGTTTCCCCGGTCAAATTGCAGAAGGGATTGGTCGAGCTCACCAGTTTCAGCGAGGATATGATCAGTCGCGGGTTAAAACCGGGGCAGGTCATCCTGGAAATGGCAGATGTAGATCCCCCCGACAACATTCGAAAGCACCTGGAACTGCCAGCTGAGATAACATCAGTTTTGCACCTGGAGCGCATCCGCACCGGGGATGGACAACCCATCGGCTTGCAAAGTTCTTATCTGGCACTTTTACCGGGTCAAACCATCACACGGGAAGAGCTGGAGAAAAATGGATCGGTGTATGCGATCCTACAGGAAAAGTACAACATCACCCTGGCAGCTGCGGATGAAACTCTCGAAGTAACCATCGCCACACAGCGTGAGGCTGGGCTATTAGGAGTTTCAGAAGGAAGTCCGCTTTTATTAAGTGAGCGGGTGCTTTGGACCAATGATCGTCGGGCGATCGAATTCGTCAAAATACTTTACAGGGGAGATAGGTATCGTTACACCGTGAGGTTGACCAGGTAAGGGGGCAAGATGGACCATAGACGAAAAACGATTCGCCTGAATGATTATAATAATTCTTATGAATGTGCATATTAAGTGACCATTTGCACGAAGGATCGGCTATACCTGTTTGAAAATAATTAATGTAGGCTCGGGATCGGAGCCCGCACCTACGAACGCCCAAACGATCCGAATGGATACCACTTCATCTCCGTCTCGAATTGCGAAGTTTACGCTTTCTCCGCACCAATCTCTAATTTCTTCAAGATATTGGCAGAGATTTTCCTTAGGTCCATTTGATTGAAAAATGGCAGAACGTTCTGCCAACTTTATTCCGGGTTGATATTTTTTATTTGATCGGTTCTGGCTGATGTAATTGTATATTTTCAAGGTGTAAACCAAACCAGAAGCTGTACAAACTGGAACGGATGTTTACCTGGCGACTTCAGAAATACATTATTCGAACTGGCAGGAATTACATAAATTTAGTCTGTCCATGGTGCGTTGCACCGCGGCATTGGATTTTCTTTGAGAATTGAAAGAGTCCTTTTTGATTTTGTTCCCATTACCCAAACTGATTTCTAGTACTATTTACGATATTGTTGTAACGCTTTTGGTATTGGCGGATATTGAAGTAGAATAATAAAGGTGATCATTGATGGAATTTTTGATTCACATAAGGGTTTGTTCATTTACAATTACCTTTGACATTCTCACCCCGTCATACTAAAATGAATTGGAACGATATTTGCATCTCGATTATTGATATCAATGATATGGAGTCAATGTGAGCATTTGGCCGGATAAATATGTAATTGGCCTGACCGGGAATATTGCCACGGGGAAGAGTGTGGTGCGAAAAATGCTGGAACGCTTGGGTGCGTTCGGTATTGATGCCAATTCCTTAAGTCACCGTGCAATGGCCAAAGATGCACCTGCATATTTGCCAATCCTCAATACATTTGGCAGGTGGATCCTCAACGAAGACCAACAGATCAACCGCGGCCGCCTGGCCAGTGTTGTTTTCAATAACCCGGATGCTCTCTATCAATTGGAATCAATCGTTCACCCGTATGTTTTCCAGGCGGTGGATATTATTATCCGCCGGGCTTCACAACATGTTGTCGTTCTTGAAGCGATCAAATTGTTGGAAAGTGGTCTATCAAACAATTGTGATACCATTTGGGTGGTGACCTCCGATCGAGATGTCCAGCTGGCGAGACTGGTAAATCAACGGAAATTAAGACCGGACGAAGCTGAATTACGCATAAATTCACAGCCATCTCAGGAAGAGAAAATAATCCGCGCAAAGGTGGTCATCAAGAACAATGGCTCTTTTGAGGATACCTGGAAGCTGGTTCAGTCAGCGTGGAAAAAGATTGCCCTACCCACCAGCATTCTTAATATTCCACCCCTTGAAGTGACCCGTGGGGAACTTAAGATTCGAAGAGGAAATCCACGAGATTTTCAAGGCATCGTCTCCCTTGTTAATCGCGTGGATCCCGATGGCCGCAAGCGGAACAAGACTGAATTTGCATCAACATTGAATGATAATGCCTTTTTGATGCTGGAGCTTGGTAACAAACTGGTTGGGTTTCTAGGATGGCAGATTGAAAACCTGGTTTGCCGGACAACAGATATTTTCCTTGACCCAGCCGTTCCTCCTGATCAATCCATTCCCATGCTCATCACCGAAGTGGAGAATGCTGCAAAAGACCTGCAGTGCGAAGCTTCATTAATATTTCTTTCGCCGCCATTATCACGGCTTGAAGATACCTGGCAGCCATTGGGATACGAGATTAGGACTCCCCATTCACTCGAAGTTCAGGCCTGGCAGGAAGCCGCTCTTGAATCCATGCCTTACGGGACGAAGATGTTCTTCAAGCAGCTCAGACAGGATCGAGTCTTGCGGCCAATATAAGAAAGAAAGCAATAATCAAGGGAATGCGGTACGACGCCCGTGACAAATATAATTAGCGATCTCTCTCTATTATTCCAAAGAATTAACTGGCTAAATATCCTGGATATAGTTCTGGTTACAGTTATATTCTTTGCGATTCTTCAGTTGATAAACGACACTAAAGCTGCTGTGATCTTACGTGGAATTATCATCCTGGCAATTTTTTTATCGATCCTTACATCCGTCATCAATTTACCTGCTTTTAATTGGCTTATCAAAACTACCCTGCCAGCCTTGCTCCTCGCTGTTCCGGTTATCTTTGCTCCTGAGCTTCGTAGAGGTCTGGAAAGCATCGGAAGAGCCGGGTATATATTCAGCTTTAGTAAAAGACCGAATGGTTTGGAAATGCAGGACTCGATCAAATCTGTTGTTTCTGCATCTACAAGGTTAGCATCGAAAAATCACGGCGCTCTGATAGTCCTTCAAAGAATTGATAATTTGAAAGAATATATTCTTACTGGCGTCCAATTGAATGCCACGATAACTCCAGAATTGTTACTGCAGGTTTTTTACCCCAATACCCCATTGCACGATGGCGCTGTGATCATCGTTGGGAACGAACTTGTCGCTGGCTCCTGTGTGATGCCACTTTCTGCAAGCGGAGTATTAAACAGTACGCCCGATCGTCAGCTGGGACTTCGACACCGTGCAGCGCTTGGAATTTCGGAGGCGACAGATGCGATAGCTGTGGTTGTTTCCGAGGAGAATGGCGCCATATCTGTAGCACATGCCGGAAGAATGATACGGCGTTTGGATGGAGAAAGACTTGAAAACATCCTGGCTGCTTTTTATCGGCCAGAACGAATCGCTTCGGAGGATAGTAATTGGTTTCGTAAGTTTTTTGCCACTGGCAAAAAACCTGGAGTATCAAAATAATGTTGTCATTTATTCAGAAGGCACTCAAATCATTCCCTTCATTAATAACTGCGGTAGTCCTTGCGCTGGCAGCCTGGATTGCTGCGGTGTCTGCTGCTGACCCGAACGAGATTCATACCTATTTGCAACCTGTTCCGATCGAAGTACTGGGACAGGATACTGGCCTGATCATCGTAGGAGACAGCATCCGCTCGGTGCGGGTCACGATGAATGCACCGAGTTCCGTTTGGCAGCAATTTAATACGACACCAAATCAGATTCAGGCTTTCATAGACCTTTCTGGGTTAAAACAAGGCAGTTACAAGGTACCGCTCCAGTTGAAAATCAATTTGAAACCAGTGAAAGTTGTTACTCTCAATCCTGAATCGATCTCGATTACGCTAGAATCGCTCGTGACAAAATCGCTCCCACTACAAATTGTTACCAGAGGTGAACCGGCGGTAGGTTATCAGGCAGAGTCTTACAGCCTGGACCCGGATACTGCTGATATCTCTGGACCTGAATCCCTGGTCAAACAAGTGACCAATTTACGGACGATTGTAGACCTGACACAAGCGCAAGAGAACATTAATCTTTCACTCGAAATTAATGCGGTGGATATTAATGGCGACCCGGTGGAAGGTTTAACAATCAATCCATCCACAGTAATGGTTAATCAACCAATAACCCAAAAAGGTGGTTACAGGAATGTCGTCGTAAAAGTAGTCACCCAGGGAATTCTGGCAGATGGATATCGCCTGACGAATATATCAGTATTTCCTCCAAATATAACAGTCTTTTCAACAAACCCGGCCTTGGTGGGAGACCTTCCGGGTTACGTCGAAACGCAGCCGATCGTTCTTGAAAACATAAAAAACAACCTAAGTGTTCCAGCCGAATTGAACCTGCCGGCGGGTGTAACCCTGGTCGGTAATCAGGTGGTTATCGTGCTTGCCTCAGTGGAACCGATAGAATCCAGTTTGACAATTTCGCGGATCTCGATCATTCCATTGGGATTGGCAGATGGATATACAGTTCAAATCTCGCCGGAGGTTGTGGATGTGATTTTATCTGGCCCCCTGCCTGTTTTGGATATCCTGAAAGCGCAGGAAATTCAAGTGACCATCAACCTGGAAGGGAAAGAACCCGGAACATATCAGGTTATTCCAGTTGTCCAGATAAGTACAAAGGAAATTAAGGTAGAATCAGTCATACCTGGAACTATTGAAGTGGTTATCACAAAAACTGCCCAATAAATTAAATCTAGAAGTAGGGAAAAAAATGAAAAAACCCGTTGTAGCGCTAGTGGGAAGGCCTAACGTTGGCAAGAGTACATTATTTAACCGATTGGCAGGTGAACCCCTGGCGATTGTAGATGATATCCCTGGCACAACCCGCGACCGAATTTTTGCAGAAGCAGAGTGGTTGAACCATGTTTTCGATATCATCGATACCGGTGGTATTGATCCCGCGTCTGTTTCCAGTTCTCTTGAACCACTTTCCATCGGGTCGGCTGAATATATTGATCAAATCCGAGAGCAGGCATTGCTGGCTATCCGGGAATCTGATGTAGTTTTATACATTACCGACGCGGCTGCTGGTGTTACTCCGGCAGACGTAGAAGTAGCGAATATCCTTAGAAAAAATCAAAAAAAAGAGGGAGGTAAATTTGTACCGCCAGTCCTCCTTGTGGTAAATAAAGCAGATAGCCAACGACATCGTAATGAAGCTGCCCAATTCTATGAACTGGGGATGGGCGAGCCGCATGTGATCTCTGCTTTACATGGTACCGGCACCGGCGATTTGTTGGACGAAGTCATCGCTAAGTTCCCTGAAGAGGGTGAAGTGGAGGACGACGATTCTGTTAAGATTGCCATTGTTGGTAAACCAAATGTTGGGAAATCCAGCTTGCTTAATAAACTTTTGGGAGAGGACAGGGCAATAGTCAGCGCCACAGCCGGCACGACCCGTGATGCGATCGATACCAAACTCGTTTATGAGGGTATCCCCGTCACAATCATCGATACCGCAGGTATCCGACGCCGTGGAAAGGTAAATCCGGGAGTAGAAAAGTATAGTGTATTGCGTTCCATGCGCGCCATTGAACGAGCGGATGTGTCCTTATTATTATTGGATGCTACAGACCCACTCAGCATTCAAGATGCGCATATTGCCGGATATATTATCGAAGCATGGAAAAGCGCGGTTGTAATTGTAAATAAATGGGATGTTGTTGAAAAAGACAATGAAACATTGAACCAATATACCGACCACATCCGTGAAGAATTAAACTTTGTCGCTTATGTACCGATTCTATTCATATCAGCCAAGACCGGAAAAAGAGTGGATGAGGTCTTGCCCCTTGCTTTGAAAGTCCAGGAAGAAAGATTAGCCCGGCTAAGCACCAGCCAGATTAACAAGACCATTCAGCATGCGCAGGATGTTCACCCATCTCCTTCTCATGCCGGACGATCATTGCGAATGTATTATGGCACTCAGGTCCGCAGCGACCCGCCGACATTCATGATCTACGTCAATGACCCCAAACTGGCTCATTTCAGTTACTATCGCTTTCTGGAGAATCAGATCCGCAAAGATTATGGGTTCATAGGCACCCCAATCCGAATAGTTATGAAGCCCAGACGTTAGATTTGTCCCTTTTGTATGGATAACAAAGGGCATATAATAGACCCTTAGGAAATATATAGAGTGAATGAACTAATTGAAGAAACACCTCCTCAAGAGGAAACCAGCAAAAAGGACAAATCGAGCTGGAAGCATTTTTTGATCGATATCACGGAAACCATTGTTCTTGCACTGGTATTAACCTTTGCCATAAATCAGGTCTCCGCTAGGGTGAGAGTAGAAAATGTTAGTATGCAGCCAACCCTTTTTCAAGGTGAATTTTTACTAGTTAACAAACTAGCTTACAGCAAAAACTTACCCAGAACTGGTGATATCATCATCTTTCATGCTCCCCCGACACCCGGGGAAGATTTCATAAAACGTGTGATTGGCGCTCCTGGCGATAATGTACTCATCAAAGATGGTCGCGTTTTTGTAAACAACTTCCAATTGGAAGAAGATTACGTAGCAGATGTGCCTGTTTACTATGGAGAATGGGATGTGCCTCTCGACAAGGTGTTCGTTCTTGGTGATAACAGAAACTCCTCCTCGGATTCTCATGTATGGGGTTTTGTTCCCCTGACAAATGTTATCGGAAAAGCAGTATTGATCTATTGGCCATTATCAGAAGCGACGCTATTACAACATTCAAATATTGTTACAGCTGCCCCATAAATTTGCCGTCCAGTTATTATGGTGATTTGTCTTATTCCAGGAATTTGACATATCCATAAAATGAAATATACTTTACAATACTTGCTATGATTAATTCAGAAAAAACTACTTACCCGTGTATAGATTGTCAGGCAGGCGTTTTATCACGCCGGTATGTCACCTACTTCACATGGCTGGGCGAAGAGTTAATTACCGTCCAAAATTTTCCCGCCTGGGTATGCGATGTATGCGGCAAGCGCGAATATGATCACCAGGCAGTCATGTGGGTTAATATGCTTCTCAACCCGGATGCCGGAAAACCTGCACCAAAAATCAGAAGAAAAACTCATCCAATAACAAAAACCCCGCCTCCATTGCGGGAATCGAAGCATTGAATTTCTACATCTCCATTTTTGGAGATGTTTTATTATACTTGTGGTCATTTTTCAATTGACTTGAATCTAATCGCATGCTATTATCGATTTAGGATTTATTATTTATTATTTTTTTTAGGAGCAATCATGAGCATAGATTTTATCTTCCGCCTGATAGGTATGGTGGTTTTTACGGTTATCGGTGTTTTTTGGGGGATCAATATTTCAAAAGTTACGATCCCTGCGGCTGGAGACGTCCAATTCAATTCTGCCCAAATTAGCTTTACGCTTGGATTGGTTGGGGCGTTGATTGGATTGATCCTCACACCTTACATCACAACTCGTCCATTCAATGCAATGCGCAGGTTGTTAAAACGACTGTCCGCCCAAATCTTGATTGCATCAGTAATTGGTTTGATGTGCGGATTGCTTTTTGCTGCATTACTGGCCTTTCCACTATCGCTATTACCAAAACCATTTGGAGAGATATTTCCTTTTGTCGGTGTCATCGTGTTTGGTTATTTAGGAATTGCTCTTTTTACTCTCCGTCAAACTGATTTTTTTAATCTCTTCAATACAATTCGTGGAGACCATAAATCAAGTGGAAGTTGGGGGGAAGGTCGCAATATCTTACTGGACACCAGCGTTATCATTGATGGCCGCATTGCGGATATTGCCAAAACAGGTTTTCTGCCAGGCACAATGCTTATCCCCCGCTTTGTGTTAAATGAACTGCAATACATCGCTGATTCACCTGATAATTTACGCCGCCAGCGTGGACGCCGCGGCATGGAAGTTCTGGCGCAGTTACAAAAAGATAATGCTACCCCAGTCAAGATCAATGACATTGATGTGGATGGCGTCAAAGAAGTGGATGACAAATTAGTAATCCTGGCGCGGCAAATGCGATGCCCGATCCTTACCAATGACTACAATCTGAACCGGATCGCTGAGCTTCAAGGCGTCACCATTTTGAATGTCAACGAGCTGGCCAATGCCGTCAAATCGGTGATGCTTCCGGGTGAAAACCTGATCATTCGTGTCATCCAGGAAGGCAAAGAACAGAATCAAGGTGTAGGTTATTTGGATGACGGTACCATGGTTGTCGTCGAATATGGCCGCGACTATCTGGGCAAGGAAATTCATGTGGTTGTCACAAAGATCTTGCAAACCGCTGCTGGCAGAATGATATTCGCCAAACCTGAAGAGTCAACCGACAACGGTCATTAGAGTTTCTCAAGGAACAAGAGGTAAATATGAAAGAATGGATCACTGGTCGTAATCCAGTTTATGAAATGTTGCGCGCAAAAAGGCGCCAAATCTTCCGGCTATTAATCGCCGAAGGGGTAAAACCCGATGAGCGGATCAGCGAAATTTTACAAATTGTTAAACCCTACAAGATACAGGCTGAGTCTGTCAAACGCCCCCGGTTGGATAGTTTGAGCGATAACCATCAGGGCATTGCAGCAGAAGTCTCAGCTTATCCATACAGTGACCTGATTTCCATTCTGAAATTCGCCAAACAAAAAGAGGAAGAACCCTTCATCCTCATCCTGGATAGTTTGCAGAACCCCCAAAACCTGGGTACATTATTGCGTTCAGCCGAAGCATTCGGCGTACATGGATTGGTACTCCCATTACGGAACACGAGTGGAGTTACACCAGCGGTAGTCAATGCATCCTCTGGAGCTGCGGAACATATGCTGATCGCATCCGCCAATCTGGCTCAAGTAATAGAAGAATTAAAAAAAGCGGGTTTGTGGATTGTTGGACTCGAAGGAAGTTCGGCTGCTCAACCACCAGAAAAACTGCGCCTTAATGGTGCGACTGCCCTGGTAGTCGGCAGTGAAGGGGAAGGTATGCGCGCGCTGGTGCGGAAGAGTTGCGATGTTCTAATGCGCCTGCCACTTGAAGGCAGGATTTCTTCTTTGAATGCCGCTGTAGCCGGATCGATCGGTTTATACCTCATTCACCAGGCCAGGCTTCGTTAGATTCCCAATATTACATAGATATCTTTGTTTGCCAACCCGCTTCCCGTTATATAATGGGGATGTATCTCATTTGATCTTGGTTGGTTAATCTTGTCATGACGCTACCTGTCATCCTCCTAATTATTACTATTTCTATTCCAATTCTCCTTGTGGCTGTTAACAAATTACGGATGGATGTTGCTGCATTAACTATTGCCTGCCTGCTTGGAATATACCAGTTGGCAGGACTGCAAATGGTTGGCAGCGTCAATACCCCCTCAGATGCTATTAATGCAATATCCGGTTTCAGCCAACCTGTCATCATCACTTTGATTTCCCTGTTCATCATGACCCGCACCCTGGAGAATAGTGGTATTCCTCGCTGGGTGGCGAAAAGGATTGTTCAAAAGAGTGGTGACAATTACACATTATTGATCGGCTCTTTTACTTTTGTAAGTGCGCTTTTATCATTGTTCATGAACAACCTCGCTGCCGGGGCTTTGCTATTGCCGAGCGCAATGGAAACTGCGCGGATAACAAAGATTAAGCCGAGCAAGTTACTCATTCCCGTTGCGTATGGATCTTTGCTTGGCGGTGCGGCCACCTACTTTACTACCGCAAATATCATAATGAGCGACTTGCTAAAGATCGCTGTTCCTCCTCAAAAACCCCTCAGCTTCCTCGATTTCACCCCGACTGGTGGGCTGATCGCATTAGCCGGGATACTCTTCTTCTGGCTTCTCGGCAATAAATTATTACCAGGCCGTGAGTTGACCTACCAGCAAAGTCAGGCGCGTCTGACCGGTAGTGAGCTTGAAGATTTCTACCAACTGGGTGACCGCTTATGGGAAGCGAGGTTGATGCCCGGTTCACCGCTGGAGCATAGAAGCATTCGTGAGATCGGATTTGGCGAAAAATGGGGTGTTGCGGTTGCAGCAATAAAAAGCGGTGAGAATGTCTATAACTTGCCTTATCCTGACCTTATTCTCACACACTTCGATACTTTGTTAATAGTTGGGCGTGAAGATAAGATAAGCGAGATCAAGAAACTTGGGGTGGAGAGCCAATTGGTCCAAACTGGTTTGCACCTTACAACCAGGGGCATACGGGTGGTTGAGATCATATTAACCCCGCATTCCATATTCCAGGATCTGACTTTGAAAGCATTGGATTTTCGTCAACGATATGGCGTAACCATCGTTGGAATTCGTCATCTTAAGCAGACCAAGCGTACAGATGTCGGCGATATCTCGATCAGTTATGGTGATTTACTCCTCGTTATTGGAGATGAGGAACACATTGAACGGCTGAAACAATACAATGATTTCATTATCATCGAACCAAACCCAGCTGATCAACCTATCCATCGTAAAACTGCGGTTGTGTCGGGATTTGCTTTGGCTGCAGCAATCATAGCTGCAATTGCTGGAGTTCCGGTCTATCTCGCGACTTTGGCCGGCGCTCTGATTGTAATACTTTTCAAAGTCATAAACATTGAAGAAGCATACAAAGCCATCCACTGGCAGGCTATTTTCCTGATTGCCGGCATGTATGCTGTCAGCCTGGCGATGATCCATACCGGATTGGCGGATAAGACCGCTCAAATCCTCATCAGCGCTGTTAAACCATTAGGAGGGATTGGTCTGGCAGGTGGAGCTTTCATTCTTAGCGCCATTTTGACCCAGGTGATGGGAGGGCAGATCACAGCGTTGGTAGCCGGTCCGATCACAATCGGCGCGGCGATAACTCTGGGAGTAAATCCGCAGGCAGTGGCAGTGGCGACCGCGATAGGATGCTCGGCATCATTCCTGACGCCAATGGCGCATCCGGTCAACATCATGATGATCGGACCAGGAAATTATCGTTTCAGCGATTTTGCTCGCATAGGTTGGATGATTACCATCCTTAGTTTTGCAATGCTAGTGATTGGATTGAAACTATTCTGGGGTCTGTGATGCAACCACTAATAAAATAATTGAGATGTTTGAATAAATTATTCCGTTTTACGTTTGTATCTTGCCCGAAAGACACCTGCAACCCCCACAAGTATTAATACCATTCCCCCGACTGTCCAAGGTGTGATGTTTTCACCCAGTACAAGCCAACCCAAGACAACTGCGATCACCGGGTTGACATAAGCGTATGTCATCACCAGGTTCGTAGGAAGCATTTGCAATGCCCGTACGAATGCCGTGAAGGCAATCACCGACCCGAATATTACCAGGTATCCCCAGGCGAAGACGGCTTCCTTAATGGGTTGTGGGAAAGACTCCTTCATAATGAAAGCGGCGATGATCAGCCCGATTGCGCCAGCCAGATGTTGGAAGGCAGAGCTGACTTCGGGGGAAAGCTTTACGGGTTTGCGACTTTGTAACAGGCTGCCAGCGCCCCATAACATTGACGCGGTGAGAATGACAATCACAGATACGGCATCAGCACGAACACCGGTGCTGAAAGCTGGAACGGATAGTAAACCGACACCTGAAAAGCCAATGAGCATGGAAACAATCAACAGTACTGATGGCGGGCGCTTATCGATGATGAATTCCATCAGAGCAACGCCCATGGGTGTTGAACCGATGATCAAAGCCGCGATGCCTGAATCCAAGCGCTGTTCAGCATAAGATACCAGACCATTTCCACCCACCCAAAGTAATAAGCCTGAAATGGAGAGTAAGATCAGCTCCTGCCTGGTAGGTTTGAGCCGTTTCTTTTGTAAGGCGGCAATAACGAGCAGAATCACTCCGGCAACGATGACACGCGAACCTGCTAGAAAAAAAGGCGGGAACCCTGACCCTTCCTGCACTCCGATGCGTATTGCGAGGTATGTGCTGCCCCATACAAGGTAAACAATTACCAGGTTGAATAATCCGACCCAGTTCCTGCGAGATTCATTTGGTTGTGATGAGTTCGATGCCATAGAAAATTATTATACCTTCATATAAAAGCATTAAACGGCTGATGTGGAATCCTGATAAAATTAGCACCATATTATCAGTCCTGCTCTTTATTTCGGGTAAGAAATTGTCGAGTTTTGAGATTAACATAAAAATATCTTTTTTCTAACAATATTACTATGATTGGAGCACTATATGCCGCACCGGATCGCCTTAATAACTGACAGCACCTGTGATATTCCATTGGAGTGGGTAGAACAGTATGAGATTGAGATCATTCCACTTTCCATCGTATTTGGCGACCAACCATACCTGGATGGAGTAGAATTGTCTGCTGCGGATTTTTACCAGAAGTTGGATACAGACAAACATCATCCCACGACATCACAACCGACGCCTGGAGCTTATTTGAAAGCCTACGAAAAAGCGAAAGTCAGTGGTGCAGAACAGGCATTAGTATTTACAATCAGCAGCGCTATGAGTGGAACGATCATCTCTGCCAGGCAGGCGGTGGAAGATTCCCCGATCCCAGTGACGGTCGTGGACGGGAGGAATAATGGCATGGGTCTGGGCTGGCAAGTGATTGCTGCGGCGCGCGCTCGTGAGAGTGGCGGCGGTTTGGCAGAGATGGAAGCTGCCGCTGAACAAGTGCGAACCAGCATGGTTTATTATGTAACGCTAGACACCATTGATTATCTCAGCAAAGGCGGGCGCATTGCTGGAGCGATAAGTTTTGTAAATTCATTTCTAAAGATCAAACCACTGATATATGTAAAACCCGACAGCGGATCCGTTGGAGCATCCATTCCTGCCCGCTCCCGAAAGGGTGCGCTGGATGGATTGTATAAAGAATTTACCAGGCATTTTCAGGTGGGGCAAAAACTTCACATCACGGTTGTTCATAACAATGCTATCGAAGAAGCCAGGCGTATCTACGAAAGAGTGAAGCAGGAATTTTCGCCGTTGGAAATTTTCATAACCTACGCTTCACCTGTACTTGGGACGCATACCGGCCCTCAGGCAGTTGGATTGATTGGTTACGCAGAATAAGTAATTTTTACCATAAAGAAAACCTGGTTCATAAATACAATAAAAATTTGACATGCGCCTCCGAAAAAACGGTGATGTATGCCAATTTTTGTTGCAATATCTCCCATGCGAAATTCACTTTTCACGGTGGCGCTGCCCGAATATGGGTCATCAGCTTGACAATCGGGGGATACCTTGTTAAAATCACGCAGCATTCAAAAAGGGTGCAGGCCGAGATAGCTCAGTTGGTAGAGCATGCGACTGAAAATCGCAGTGTCGCCAGTCCGATTCTGGCTCTCGGCACAAAAGAAGACATTCGTAAACGGATGTCTTTTTTTGTGCCGACATCATTTTATTGATCTCGTGCATAGGACAATAGGTTGACGAAACATATTGTTTTGAGTATAATTTTGTCGTTCATTAGAAATGATGAATAAAATGGGATACCAACGGCAAGACCCATCATGGCAGTACAAGCGGGCATGGTTCAGTTGGTAGAATGTCTCCTTGCCAAGGAGAAGGTCGTGGGTTCGAATCCCACTGCCCGCTCAGATGATCGAGGCTGATAGTGGTGGTAAGCTGGTTCTCCATCTGCTATCAGCCGATTATTTAGGCGACGTGGCCAAGTGGCAAGGCAAGGGTCTGCAAAATCCTCATCAGGGGTTCAAATCCCCTCGTCGCCTCATTACCAACAAATTTCTTCATTAAAGAACAAACCCTCACTTCTAAGTGAGGGTTTGTTCTTTATTATTGTCGAAGCAAGGGCCTTGTGTTGAGGGGAACTGTTTGAGTTGCTGGTGATTTTGTTCTATGGAGTCGATTATTTGCATAGGGTAAAATCATTTCCAGCTGTGGTTGGATCTCGCTGGCTTGCTGCACAAGTCCAAACCTTGAGGCGCCTAAATATAGAATTTCAAGAATTAAATCCTGGTAAGAAATACCTTCGGCATTTGCGATTACGCACAAGTCGCTGAATCCTGGGGATAATCCAGGTAGTGAGTTGATCTCCAGCAGGAAAGGGTTCCCATCTGCATCGCAGCGGAAATCGATGCGAGAAACATCCACAGCCCCGATTGCCTGATGTCCTCGAATGGCGAGATTTTGCATAGTTTTCGAAAACACTGCGGAGATCTTCGCCGGGCAGATGAAACCTGGTACACCTTCTTCACCCACCACGAGCGTCTTTGCATCATGCCCATAAACTCCAGGAGTAACAGATTTTGAATTATCCACTTCGAGAACAGGCATACGGTGGAAGCCATCCGCCTGGTAGTATTCAGGATGACGACTGTATTGCTTTCCATCCGAACGTCCCAGTATGCCAACAGTAAACTCGCGCCCGGAAAGGAACTCCTCTACTAAGGCGGGTTGATTGTATTTCTCTATCACCCACTTAATCCTGGCGCGCAACTCTTTTTTATTGTTGCAAATGGAATCACCGCTCATACCCATGCCGGTTCCCTCGCGGGATGGTTTAACAAACATTGGGTAGCGCAAGGAATGGTCTATTGGTTCCAATCCTGTAACAAACTCTTGAAACGGGGCTACTGGTAGACCCACGTCCCGCCAAATTCGTTTAGTTAATGTTTTATCAAGGGCGATCGCGTTAGCAGTAACCCGGGATGCTGTATAAGGAATATGCATCATCTCAAAGACTGCCGGGCCCTGAGCTTCACGCCCGTCGCCACCGAGGCCTTCGGAAATGTTAAAACAAATGTCTGGAATGACATCTCTGAGGGTATTTGGTAAATTGATATCAGCTGGGATAAATACGGTATGATGACCATCCGATTCAATTGCTGCTCTTATGGCATCAATTGTCTCTTCTTTGTCAAACTCCGCGCCGGCGTCATCGGGTCCATAGATGGGGGGCGATGTTTCTGGTCGTAGATTCGCGACGATTGCAACCCGCCATGGTTTTACCGGGCGCGGTTTACTACTGGGAGGTTTATCGCTTTCTTCACTATCAGTTTCGTACTGCTTAATTTCATCCATTATTATTGACTCCTGATTTTTTATTATCATCAAAAAAATAGTATAAAACTATTCCCATAAATTGCAAGGTTTTAAGTGTATTAAATGTAATCTTATTTGTGATAATTTATTTCCAATTTGCAAATTATTTTGGTTTTTATGAACGAAATTCGTCAGAAAAACCGATTTTGAGTGCCTGGATGATAGGATGCAGCTTGGACATGTGATACCAATCCTACCTTGTCAAAGAGTAGGTGCTAAGGTATCCTTAATCCGGGAGTGGTTGAGTCCCGGTGGGCTCCTCGGTCTTCAAAACCGGTGGCGGGTCGCGTTGCGGGCCGCTGTGGGTTCGACACCCATCCATTCCCGCCTTTTTATTAATATCGAGGCTGAATGTTTGAACAGACCGAAGTTTTTCATCAAATTGTTTCAAGAGAGTTTTCCGTTAATAGCATGGTCACCGGAACCGGTCATGACAGGTTCGTTGTTAAGTATTCAGGAAAACTTTATAAGGAAGATTCTGCTGCCGCTTTTGACAGGTTGTTTTCAACCCTAACCCCTTATCAGCTAACACCACTTTTTCGGATCGAATCTGGAGAACAGGTCATATATCTGGTTAAAGAAGCCCCAAAATTGAAAATTGGCAGTCCTGTTATCAACCTGCTATTGTTTGCATTAACAATATTTTCCGTCCTTATTAGCGGAGTGATATTCACTTATTCCAGCCCACCAGATGCTGGATTTATCAATATTGTGCTCGATTTATTCCGGCATTTGCCAGAAGGAATCCCTTTTACCATCAGTCTCTTGGCCATACTATCCGCGCACGAATTTGGGCACTACTTCGCAGGACGATTCCACAAGACACGGGTTACACTGCCTTACTTTATCCCCTTTCCATTCAGTGCTTTTGGTACTATGGGCGCTTTCATTCAAATGAAGGAAATCCCGCGAAATCGCAACCACTTATTGGATATTGGTCTGGCCGGGCCAATAGCAGGTTTCATTGTTGCTGTACCGGTTGTCTTAATCGGATTGGCGCTCTCAAAGGTTGGTCCAATTCCGAATGTATTTTCAGAAGGTCAGGGAATTCAAATTGAAGGTAACTCGGTCATCTATTTGCTCCTAAAATACATCACTTTTGGGAAACTACTTCCTGAACCAGCAACTTTCAGTGGTGTTGCACCGGTGATTTACTGGATAAAATACTTTTTCACCGGCCAACCTTTCCCTTTGGGCGGAGTGGATGTGATGTTGCATCCTGTAGCATGGGCTGGATGGGCAGGTATTCTGGTAACTTCCTTGAATCTGATCCCAGCCGGGCAACTGGATGGCGGGCACATCTTTTATGTCCTGTTTGACAGGGTCTGGGCAAAGAGGATCTTACCCGTTATCGTCCTCCTGTTAGCCGCCCTTGGTTTTATTTGGAATGGCTGGTGGCTCTGGGTTGTCTTGATCCTTTTTTTTGGTCGAGTCCATGCTGAACCTTTGGATCAGATCACACCATTGGATGGGAAGCGAAAAATATTCGGCGTGATGGCGCTCCTCCTATTTATCCTCGTTTTTACACCTGTTCCGCTGGTTCTGGTTAATTAACAATGCAAAGACCCATTGTCAATTTCTTGACCTCGATCTTTCTCATCGGATTTCTGTTTTCCAGTTGTGCTCCATCAATCGCGCCGACGCTGACTGAAGAGACACCCTGTGTGGGAGTTGCCTGTTTGCCGCCGACATTAACGCCAGCCAGTACGGTTCCCCCGATTCTAACCCCGACTGCCACCATCGGTGTGGATCGTGAAATCGCTAAAGCTGCCAGTATTACCTTCTGGCATTCCTATCCCCTGACCAACATTGAATTAATCAAATCGCTGATTGGTGATTTCAATAGGAACAATTCGGACGGGATCATTGTGGAAGACAGGGGTTTTTATTCGGATGATCAATTGCTGGATGCGATTTCTTCGTCCAGCAAATTACCTGATGTCATCATGGCTGAGAATGGTCTGCTGCAAATTATGGAAGCTGAGATCGGGCTTACTGATCTGCTACCCTATATTTCTGATCCGTTGATCGGTATGTCCGGCGAACAAATGCAATCCATTTCTCATGAATCCTGGATAAACCTGTTGACCGCTGGCAAACAAATTGGAATCCCTTCTCAGAAGAATGTTTATTTCCTGTTGTATAACACAAGTTGGGCAAAATTACTCGGGTATCAATCTCCACCTGAAACTTTTGAGGATTTTACAGACCAATCCAGGGCTGGCTTTGAAGCCAACATCACCCATCAAAATATATCATTTCGTGGGACAGGCGGTTGGCTTATCGATTTCAAGCCTGAAACAGCCCTGGCCTGGATGGGAACGGATTTTGATGGCAATCGGGAGGAAGATATATTTTCTCAACCAACTGTGCAGGCAGCATTTGATGAACTGAAGTCGATGCAAAACGCCGGATACTCCTGGATTGGAATAAAAAGCGATCCCGTACCTTATTTTGTAAACCGAAATGCGATATTTATCAGCGCTTCAAGCCATGAATTGCCTGAAATGATCATTCATATGAAAGCGCTCAAAATGGCTGATGATTGGTCCATCATTCCATATCCGCACCTCAATAATACTTCAAAGAATATTGCTCGTGGATATTCGTATGGATTACTGACGAAAGAGCAGGATAAACAAATGGCTGGCTGGTTGTTCATCCGCTGGATGCTGGATGCTGATCACCAGGCATATATCGGCGCAAACCAATATACTATTCCTGAAGATACGGCCGCCCTTGATCGTCTGCAAGACTTTTCAAGCGAAGGGGAAGTATTGGATGCATTGATCCAAACCTCCTTGAACTCTGGTGATACGCCATCCTATCCAGCCTGGGTCTATGGAAAGTCCATCCTGGCAGATGGATTTAAACAATTATTCCAACCAGAAACAACGATTGATAGTATTCCATCCATTATTGACGAATTAAACCGTACATTCACCGAGATACAGGAAATGGAAATAACCAAACCATGAGAGTGACAATTTATACTGATGGGGGATGTATACCCAACCCTGGCACTGGTGGATGGGCTGCATTGATCCAATTTCCTGATAGGGAAGTTGAAATCTCTGGTATGGATCCAAATTCCACAAATAATCGTATGGAACTTACGGCCGCTATCAAAGCCTTGGAAGCCTTACCTCCCGGCACACAAGCTTCTGTGCATACGGATTCGGAATACCTGCAAAAAGGCATTACTGAATGGCTGCCAAACTGGCGGCAGCGTAAATGGAAGCGTAAAGGTGGAGCGCTTGCAAATCAGGATCTCTGGATGACGCTGGACAAATTGACACAAAACCATCTTGTGGAGTGGCGCTGGGTCAGGGGCCATGCGGGAAATGAATTAAATGAAAGAGTTGATCGATTAGTAAAGAAAGCCATTACCAAAACATAACCGCATAATACTCCCCCAATAAGAGGATATTACTTCCCCCGTTTTCTCAATAATATTTACCAGGTAGTTAACCAACCTCATACTTTGTTTTTAATTGGTCATAATCAGCGAAGCTGAATGGACAGTGTTTTATACACAATGAGCAGCCATTGTCATTTGAAAAGGGTCCTGCGCAAAGTTTGTGATCAATGAATATTGGTCCTCCATCCGTATGTGTCTTCGTCCGCATAAAGATGGCATTTGATGGACATTGCTTAATACAGCTATTGCAGGTTTCACAATAATCCCTGACCCAGAGATATTGATTGATTTGATTAAATGGTAAGTTTTCAATATCTGTAAAAACAGCAGCCAACCGGACGCGTGGACCATTTTTTCTTGTGATCAGGAGACCGTTTTTTCCTGAATAGCCAAGTCCAGCATCAATCGCTACCGGGATGTAGTTCACATCACCACCAATGGCAGGGCCGGCAAGGGCATTATATCCATGGTCACGCAAGAATTTTGCGATCAAATTGACAATTACTCCCAGTTGATAATATGTGCGGAATATCTCAATGAAGGATGGTATTGCTGGCGCTTGTTTGATTTTTTCCCTGTCCATTTCCATCGTAAACACCATGGCGTTGGGAAACAGTAATTTGAATCCTTTAAATATATGGCGAGGATTGACATATGTATAACCGATATCCGTTACTCCGAGGCTTTTTGCATACTCCTCAAGTTCCACTAATTCATAAGCGTCGATAGTATTCTTCCCTTTATATGGATTGCTGCGAATACTCCTGGCGCTTTGATACATTTCCTTAATAGATCCGACCAGATACCTGCCAACAAATTTCATTTGCCTGACCCGTGCCATAAAACTGCCGTAATCAATCACAACGAGAGGGACAATTCTGGGTGTTCGCGCGTCAGGATGACTCGGGATAGGGTGATCTTGATAGCGCAAATAATTTTCCATTGATAGGATTTTTGGCGCTTTGGTGAATTTTTCGGATAATAAAAATTTCTTCATAATGCTATTCCCAAAGTTGAACAAAAATAAGCTGTTTGTCCATTTTCCTATCCCCCAACTTGTGTTACATCAAGACGATTTATGGCTATGTTTCTGGAAGCTTATTAAATAAGTGGAAGGCAGTAAATAATTATACAATTCCGAGAAGGGAATTTAAAATTGGCTGGTAGGTGGGAAGGGAGGCAAGCATGATTAATCCGAAAATAATTCCAATCAAAATCCCCGCAACCACATCCGATAGATAGTGGACACCTAGCATTACCCTGGCCAGGCTAACCAATGGCGCCCAGATCATCAAAATCCAGGCAAGCCAGGTTGGGCCAAGTCCGATCGCCAGGATAGCAAACAAGAATGCCCTGGCGGCATGACCTGAGGGGAAAGAATGCGGGTCGGTAGCTCGGTATATCTGTCCCCATTCTCCTTCCGGCCGGCGGCGGCGGATGATGAACTTAAGCGCAATCACGAAGACTGCAAGTACCACCAGGCTAAAGATCAAAATAAATGACCAGGGTTTCCAGTATGTATCTCCAAAAACGGCTACGAGGATTAAACCTGCCAGCCAAAACCACGAATCTCCTGAATGGGCAAAAATGGCGGCAATCGGTTTGATGCGTTTGCTATTTTCAAGTACACGCAAAGAGCGGGAAAGCTCCTCGTCTTTTAGAATGAGTTTCTGCAAAGTCAAGATCTACCAATCCTGGTTAAATCTTGCTTGATTATCTCTAACTGATGCGGTTTATCAACATCCATCGCCACTTCTGCGTAAGGACATTGGATGACTTTTCCATTAATTCCAAGACGCTTGCTGATTGATTTGGCACCATCTGCGAGATCTATCGTTCGGAATAATAATTTGAGAAGTAGACCAAAACCGATAATAGATGCCTGTTTAAATGGATTTTTCCTTGAAGAGATCAGGTCATCCCATAGCGGTGACCGATTTTGAATCATATCCACCCGAACGGCATTCATATCACCACCACAGACGTTTGTATCTTTCAGCTTTGTATAAGTACGATTGGATGTAGGGTACCTCTTCTCCATGATTTCTTTGGTAACGACATTATAAAAAAGGTCAGCATCACTTTTTTCCACGATATCGATCAACCAATCCACCATTTCAGTTGTGATGGATGGAATATCAGATGCAACGACGAGGACATGTTCTGCAGATGGGTTCAAATGGCTGATCTGATTGATTCCAGTGATAACATTGGATATCATATCCGGCTGGTTGGGCATCAGAGTCAATGGCTTGGGGCAAGTGAGACCGCCAAGTTCTCTTAAACCAATCAACACGATATGGTCCACATGGCTGGAACGGCTAACAGCATCCAAAACCCATTGCACCATGGGTTTTCCGGCGATATTAATCATAGCTTTGGGTAAGCCATTGGCATATTCATACAGCTTTTCACCGGTCGCAGGTGTTCCACCGGCTGTGATCAGGACATCCATTAATTTAGCTCCTGTAATTGCGGCTCAAAGCCAATTTTCTTAACAACTTCGCCAAGGATATCAAAATAATCACCTGGATCAGCATAATTGACCGGTTCTTTGCGTCCCATTGCGGCTGCAATGGCTGCTTCCATCATATTTGTCCCAAAGGATCTACCATCAAGGACAGGGGTGGTCGTCATGACGTATTTCACACCGCAATCTTTGAACAATTTCATATCATCCTGGGTTGTTGTATTGGTGACGATGATCTTGCCGTCCAAACGATAAGGCATATATCGCGTGATGTAATGGCAATCTCCAGCGATGATTCCTGCCCATTCAAAATATTTCTCCCACTTGGGAGTCCGTTTTTCCTGGGATTCTCCGGTTGGGTAAATCCAGCTGAACGGAATTCGTCCGGCCACAGGCATGAGTACGGCTGCCATGGTTTTTACAGATTTGACGCTGCGCAGGGCATAAGGGATGCCCAGTGTGAACATCATATCCCCATAGAGACATTCATACTTAGGTGTTGAAAATGTTTCCAGCATACCCCAGCGATCGACACCAGTAACAACCAGAACCTTTCGGGAGGTAATCTTTTCGCCAACGAATTTTTCCAGGGCAGGACCGGCTTGACATTCCAGTGTGTTTTTTAAGCCCGTACCATCAACAACTGGCGTCTTGGTTACATATCGTGTAAGAGATTGAACAGAATATAACGGATACCATTTCCGGTCAACATAAATTCCCAGGTCCGCACCGCCGACTCCAAAGGCATCCACCTTTCCATCCAACTCACGGAACATCTGGGAGGCTTTTTCCATGTCACCATCTGTGCCGATGCGTTCGATGCTGACCTTTTCTCCAAGCAGCTCAATTTCGACTGCTTTATCTCTTTTGGATGATCCAATACTGATGCTGACTGCTCTTTTCATTCATCATCCTCCTTCGGGGTATGATTGTGAGTATACCCTGACTTGTATGCTCTGAAAAGATAACACCGGGAGGAATATGCGTTATGTTCCAAATGAACAAAACACTCTGCAAAGTCTATACTCGCATTTTTATATACAATGTTGTATTATAGTAAAAGGTTGTATAATACAACAAATACAAGACACGCCGCAATTGAATACATCAAAGAAGAACCTGACGATTTGAACTAGGTTGAATAAATATATTTCAATTCAGAAGTGTTGCGTACCCTAACATTTTACGGAGGAGAAAAGTGAACAAAAAAGCATTATTTACCCTGTTGGCAGTTGTTGTTGTAATGAGTATGGTGATCGCTTCATGCGCACCATCCCAGACAGCTTCCAAACCTTACAAGGAGCAGGATTTTGCTCCAATGAGTGTCGCAGCTCCGAATTGCGATTATGGTGGAATCATCAAAGAAATAAAATCTGTTGACGCCCTGACTGTCCAATTTGATCTTTGTGTTCCTGACCCAGCTTTCTTATCTAAAGTTGCCTTCTCGGTATTCTCTGTACAACCGAAAGAATACATTGAATATGCAATGATGGATGGAAAAATCCTCGAAGCTCCTGTTGGCACTGGTCCATACTCGTTAACATCCTGGGCTCGCGGTGATAGTATCACATTCACCCGTAATGAAAATTACTGGGGCGAGAAAGCTAAAGCCAAAACACTTGTTTTCAAGTGGGCTTCAGAAGGTGCTGCTCGTTTGCTGGAACTTCAATCCGGAACAGTTGACGGTATTGACAACCCAACTCCTGATGATTTCGATAAGATCAGAAGTGATGCTACTCTTCAATTCAAAGAGCGTGAAGCTTTGAATGTCTTCTATATCGGCATGACCAATTCTCACCCGCCATTTGATAATGTCAAAGTTCGCCAGGCTGTTGCGATGGGAATTGACCGCCAGAGGATTGTAGATAACTTCCTGCCCAAAGGCTCAGAGGTTGCGTCACACTTCACTCCTTGCTCCATTCCGAACGGTTGTGTTGGTGATGATTGGTATAATTTTGATGTAGCTGCCGCCAAAGCCTTATTAGCTGAAGCTGGGTTTCCGGATGGATTCTCCACAACCATCACCATGCGTGATGTCGTTCGTGGATACCTACCTGAACCCGGTGTAGTTGCCACTGATATTCAGGCACAATTAAAAGAAAATTTGAACATTGACGCTGAGATCGTTGTGATGGAATCCGGTGCTTTCATTGATGCCACTTCCACTGGGTCTGTTGGCGGTCTACACTTGCTCGGTTGGGGCGCTGATTACCCGCACGTAACCAACTTCCTGGATTACCACTTTGGATTGAACCAGGCTCAATTTGGCACACCATATCCGGATGTTTATGAAAACCTCCAGAAGGGTGCTCAGATCTCTGATGCCAAGGAAGCTGAACCATTCTATGTTGCAGCGAACAATGCCATCAAGCTCGAAGTACCAATGCTTCCTGTATCACATGCTGGCTCTGCTACAGCCTTCCGCGCGGATGTTGAAGGCGCTCATGCCAGCCCATTGACCAATGAAATGTTTGCAGTGATGAAACCAGGCGATCGTGAGACTTTCGTCTGGATGCAAAATGCCGAGCCAATCTCACTGTACTGCACAGATGAAACCGATGGTGAATCTCTGCGAGCCTGTGAACAGGTTGTTGAAGCTTTACTGAGTTATTCAGTCGGGGGTACCGTGGTTGAACCCGGTTTGGCCACATCTTGTGACCCAAATGCAGAGCTAACTCAGTGGACCTGCCACCTGCGTGATGGTGTATCCTTCCACGATGGTTCCAAGCTTGACGCCAGCGATGTTGTTATGTCATGGGCTGTTGCTTTGGATGCAAAGAACCCCCTGCACAAAGGTAACACTGGTTCATTTGAATATATGACCACGCTATGGGGTAACCTGATCAACGTAGAGTAATAAGAATTAGAATTATGTAAATGAGTACTTTTGACAACGCGGATTGCAGTTAGCTCAGCATTCCGCGTTGTCATTTTCTATAAACGGTAAGTGGATTAATACAACTATGATACAGTACACGATCCGCCGATTACTTCTTGCAATTCCGGTCCTACTGGGAATTCTGATAGTAACATTCGCACTTTCCCGCATGATTCCAGGTGAACCCTGCAAAGCCATGCTTGGAGAGAAAGCCACAGCTCAGGTCTGCGAGCTATTCACAAAACAATACGGTTTGGACAAACCCATCATTGTGCAGCTTGGCATCTTTATGGGTAATATGGTAAAAGGTGACTTTGGCGAATCGATCCGCTTCAGCCGTCCAGTCGCCCTGATCTTAATCGAACGGCTACCGACAACAATTGAATTGGGGACTTTTGCTTTGTTGATCGCCTGTGTCCTTGGCATACCAGCAGGCATTCTTTCTGCGCTAAAACGAAATTCTCCGCTTGATGTGGGCGTGATGGTTATATCGAATATCGGTGTCTCCATGCCAGTTTACTGGCTTGGTTTAATGCTGGCATATGCATTTGCCTTGCTACTAAAAGATACATTCTTATGGTTACCACCTACGGGAAGATTAACTGCCGGAGTAACTTCGATTCCATTTTTTGATTTATGGAATATTCCATATTTGGCAGGTACATTCGGTCATTATGCCCTGCAGTTTTTTTCTAACTTCATTATTTTTAATAGTTTGATCACTGGTGATTGGAAGGTACTTGGCGATAGTGTAAAGCACCTCATTCTCCCAGCAATGGCATTGGGAACAATTCCCATGGCGATCATTGCACGAATGACACGATCTTCCATGCTTGAAGTTCTAAAACAGGATTACATCCGCACAGCCCGCGCCAAGGGTTTGCAGCGCAATCTTGTGATCTTAAAGCATGCGCTACGAAATGCCATGTTGCCTATCATCACGATCATTGGGTTGGAAGTTGGCGTGCTGTTCGCTGGCGCTTTGCTTACCGAAACGATTTTCGGCCTTTCGGGTGTTGGTAGAATTCTATATGAGGCAATTACCGCGCGTGACTATCCCATCATTCAGGCTTTCACCGTAGTCATAGCGGCCGGTTATGTATTTATTAACTTACTCGTGGATCTGTCATACGTTTTCATTGATCCACGGATCAGGTTGGAGTAGCATCAATGACCGTCAAATCTTCATCAATCAATGATACTGAAGTTAAAGATTATCGCTCCAACAGTTTGTGGCGACTAACCTTACGCCGTATTTTGCGCCAGCGGTCTGCAATAATTGGAATGATTATCCTTGCTTTCTTATTGTTTGTGGCTGCTTTCGCTGATGTGATCGCGCCGTACGACCCAATACAGGTTTTAATCGGGGTGGAGGATGTCAGTAAACGCCAGGCGCCCTGTATTCACCTGTTTGGCTGCCCGGCTGACCAACCTCAACATATCATGGGGACAGACGGCAACGTCCGCGATCAATTTAGCCGCATCATTCATGGCACTCGTATATCCCTCTTTGTTGGTTTTTCCACGGTTGGAGTGGCGATCATCATCGGCACGATCATGGGCGCCATCGCTGGATATTCCGGCGGCTGGTTGGATAACCTCATCATGCGCTTCCTCGATGTATTGCTGGCATTTCCTTCGCTGTTGCTTGCGATCACCATTGTTTCAGTGCTGGGCAAAGGTCTTCAAAATGCCTTGTTAGCCATTGCCATTGTTTCAATACCATCCTATGCAAGGGTGGTACGGGCAAGTGTGCTATCTGTTAAAGAAAATGCTTATGTACAGGCATCCAAAGCTTTGGGCGGCAATGGATCGCATATTTTATTCAAGCGGATTTTGCCTAATGCCATGGCTCCCCTGATCGTTAGGGGAACGTTAGGTATAGGAACTGCCATTCTGGATGCTGCAGCGCTTTCATTTATCGGTCTCGGGGCACAGCCGCCGCTGGCAGAATGGGGGCAGATGTTGGGAAGCGAGCGAAATCAGGTTTTCACAGCCCCGCACCTGGTTTTTTACCCGGGAATTGCAATTATGCTAACTGTTTTATCATTCAATCTACTCGGTGATGGTCTTCGTGATGCGATTGACCCCCGTTTGCGGTCTGCGGAATAATGGAGTGAGTAAAGTGGATAACAACAACCCTCCCCTTTTGGATGTTCAAAATTTAATGACATACTACTATACCGATGAAGGTGTAGTCAAAGCGGTTGATGGCGTGGATTTTACAGTCTATCCGGGTGAAATTATCGGTTTGGTGGGGGAATCCGGTTGTGGCAAAAGTGTTACATCGCTCTCAATTATGGGGTTGATCGAATCACCGGGCAGAATTGTGAACGGAAAGATCATGTTCCAGGGAAAGAATTTGCTGGAACAAAATGAGCGGGAGATGCAAAAAGTCCGAGGCGCTGAAATATCAATGATCTTTCAGCAGCCACAAAGCTCCTTGAACCCGGTTTTTACAGTTGGCGCACAGGTGGAAGAGGTCTTCCGTATTCATGGAAATCTCACGAAAGATGAAGCGGCAAAGAAGGCAGTAGATTTGCTGCAGGTGGTCGGAATTCCAGACCCCGAGCGGAAATCAAAAGCATATCCGCACGAAATGTCAGGCGGACAGGCTCAAAGAGTAATGATCGCCATGGCGTTAGCGCTCAACCCGAAATTATTGATCGCTGATGAGCCAACCACAGCGCTGGATGTCACCATTCAGGCGCAGATATTAAATTTACTGGCTGACCTGCGGCAAAAAATAAACACGTCAGTCATTTTAATCACCCATGATCTCGGCGTGATCGCTGAAATGGCTGACCGTGTGGCGATCATGTATGCCGGGAAGATCGTCGAACAATCTGCTGTTCAAAAATTGTTTGACAACCCCAAGCATCCATATACCCGGGGTTTGATTTCTTCGGTTCCAATACTGGGAGAGATCAAGGATACATTGGATACCATCCAGGGGAATGTGCCTAACTTGATTGATCTGCCGCAAGGCTGTCGTTTTGCTTCAAGATGTGCGCAACGTGAACAATATGGATTGGATATTTGCAACAAGATTGAACCTGAATTGGTAGAAACACATGGAGATGCCCATTTCACGCGTTGCTGGTTGTATCAAGATGCGGCTGGCCACAAAGCTCCGATGAAAAATTAGAACGAAATAATCTGAACAGGATAATTTGATCCATGAATGTTGATGTCATAAAAAGTAAAAGTATTGTAGAAGTAAAAAACCTGGTCAAATATTACCCGGTCCTGGGTGGCGTTTTTAAAAGGCAGGTTGCCCAGGTAAAGGCTGTGGATGGTGTCTCTTTTAGTATCAAAGAAGGCGAGACGCTTGGGTTGGTGGGTGAATCCGGCTGTGGTAAATCAACGGTTGGTCACACAATGATTCGTTTGCTTGAAAAAACCGGTGGCAGTGTGGAATTTAACGGTGTGGATGTTTTTTCCCTGAAAGGGGAGGAAATGAAGCAGATGCGCAAGAATTTGCAAATCGTGTTTCAAGACCCATACGCTTCCCTGGATCCAAGACTGCCCATTGGGGATTCCATCTCTGAAGGATTGAAAATTCACAAAATTGGGTCAAATCAGGAACAATTTGAGATGGTGCTTTCCATCATGAGCAAAGTAGGTTTGGAAGACTACCATGCGCTCCGCTATCCGCACGAATTTTCGGGTGGGCAGAGGCAGCGAATTGGTATTGCCCGTGCTTTGGTGCTCAACCCTAAATTCCTCGTCCTGGATGAGCCGGTCTCTGCGCTGGATGTATCAGTTCAAGCCCAGGTATTGAACCTCTTGAAGCAGCTGCAAAAGGATATGGGATTAACATATTTGTTTGTAGCACATAACCTGGGCGTTGTGGAACACATATCTGACCGGGTGGCAGTGATGTACCTGGGAAAGATCGTTGAAATCACCAGTCGGGAGCAATTGTTCCTAAAGCCGTTGCATCCATACACCCAGGCATTATTATCAGCAATTCCAGTGGCGAACCCAAAATTGAAAAAACCGCGCACCATTCTTTCGGGAGATGTTCCAAGTCCGCTCAACCCGCCATCCGGCTGCCGTTTCCATCCACGTTGCCCGATTGCGAAAGCTGATTGCTCTGAGGTCGAACCTGAACTCAGGGAGTTGCTTCCCGGTCACCAGGTATCATGTCACTACGCGGAACAATTTGTATAATATTGGAATCATCAAACCTCCCGGATGGGAGGTTTTTTTGAATGTCATGAAACCCTGATAAATATGGATTGCCAGGTCAATTTATTGCGAACAACCTGACAAGGACCGCCGCTCCAAAGACGAGCATTGTCAAACCAAATGCAATCCAAACATTATTGGAAGTATGTTGATCTACGATCTCAAAATTGGGATGCAACCCCTGCATTTCCCAGAGGGGTCCGCCGAACCAGGTGAAGAGAACTCCTCCCAGCAGGCCGCCGAGGTGTCCCCAATTGTCAATTCCGGGTGATAGTCCCAGGAATAGATTTATGCCTGCGATCACTGCAGCATTGATCAAAATTCGTTTTGCCTGCGCGCCATAAAACTTCTTGTTTTGAAAAACAAATACAGCTTCTGCTGCCAGCAAGCCAAAGATCGCGGTGGATGATCCCAGGGATGGATTCGGTGAAAATATGAAGGATGCCACGTTTCCGGCAAAGCCGGCACCTATGTATAAGGCTAAAAAGCGCCAATGGCCAAAATTGTATTCCAGACCCCGGCCAAGTATATATAATGCATACATATTTAGCAGAATGTGGAGAATCGATCCATGCAGCAGCATGGGTGTGAATAACCGCCAGAACTGGCCGGCGACGATCAATTCATTTACTTTTAGTCCGAGGCTACGCGGGATATCCACGCCAAGAAACTGTTGCGATAGGTACTGAAGGATGTAAATGAGTATCGTAATCCCCATGATCGCATAGACAATGATGGGTTTACTCCCCTTGAACTTGATCTGGATCTGGGGTTGAGGCCGTTTAAGTTCATCTGGACTTATAAGCTCCGGCTCAGGTTGGGTTGGATATTCTTCATTCTTTATATCAGAATTCATATTTTTACCTTGCGTTGCTTTACGAGGTGGTGCTCAGCATTAATGATGGATTCAATATTCATTACTGCTTCTTTCATCCGTCCGTGTGGGTTGTATACAAGATAGTCAAAGATCGAAATGCTTTCCATCTCACTGCGCGTAGTTGCCATGCGAAGATTAATACTTTCCACGGTTTCAGTTCCACGATCCGTCAATCGTTTTTTGAGCTCATCTTCAGTGGTTGGTAGTAAAAAGATCATTAGTGTTTCGGGATACATTTTTTTAATTTTCCTGGCGCCTTGAAAATCAATACGCAGGATCACATCCTTACCCGTTGACCAAACCTCCAGGACTTGTTTTTTGGGTATTCCCTTATACTGATCATAAACAAGGGAATGTTCCAAAAACTCACCATTATCGATCATTCGCTCGAATTCGTCTTTTGTTTTGAAAAAATAATCCACGCCTTCCTGCTCATGTTCCCGCATTGCCCTCGAAGTTGCAGTTACTACAAAATCCAGGCTATCATTTCTGTGCAGCAAATCTTTGACGACTGAATCTTTCCCGACCCCGGAGGGGCCTGAAATTACTATTAAGAGGGGTTGATGCTGCAATACATCGAATGAGATGGGGTCGATTTTCATAGGCTCCTGTTGGAAGTTGATTACATAATTGTAGTACATTTATTGATTGCTGATTATAATCTGTTCTGATTAATTCGTTTGGAGGTGTGAATGCCTACGTATGATTTTCGCTGTAAAAGTTGTGGTAAGAGATTCGACATTTTACTTAGTTATGCAGATTATGGAAAAGTTGATATAAAATGCAGTCATTGTGGAAGCAATGATGTGTATCGAAAAATTGGCCGCATCCGGGTTGCCAGGTCAGATGACAGCCGGGTGGAGAACTTCTCTGACCCATCTGTTTTGGGAAACATAGGTGAAGACCCGGAATCTTTGGGTCGGATGATGCGGAAGATGAGCAGTGAAACCGGCGAACCGTTGCCGCCTGAATTTGACGAGGTTGTTGGTAGGTTAGAGAAAGGCGAATCACCGGATGAGATCGAGAAACAAATGCCAGGGTTGGGAAGCGGGGATGGCTTTCCTTCAGGTTTGGACTAATTTATTAAAGCTTTCTGTAATTCTTCAAAAGAGGATAACCGGGCAATTTTGATAATGAAATCGGAGAGGGATGCGCTATTTTCCCGAAATGCTCTAACCGCCGGACCAACCGGATCGCTTCCGGCGGCGCCTCCCGGAACATCCGCATAGGCTCCATGAAAAGCGAAATATGCCTGGTTTAGCTTTCTGATCTGATACCCATGCTCCCATAAAAACTGACGGCGCTGCTCCATGTAAGTTTCTGCTTCATCTATTTTACCGGCAAGCAGTAATTCGTCGACCTTCAGGCGGGTTTCATGCATTTCCTCCCGGAAGTCAAATTCCGGCGGTAAAGGAGGCTCGACGGACTGAGTTTCCATTTGTGGGGTTTCCGCAACAGGCGGCGGGGGTGGAGTCTTCCGTTCCGGGTAATATATTGCAATCACAGCGCTTGCTATTTCCTTTCCAGCAAGAGAGGCAGTCGTTTCATTCATCGTCCGCAGTTCCGGGGATGTATCATAATTTATTCCCAGCGGGCTCAGTGTAAGATAGTTGTGGATCCATTCGTGCGAAATGACTTCGATCAACCAGTTCAAATCATCCGTTTCCTGCACCATGGTCGGGTATGTGCCAATGCCGCCAACTTCCTCAACCAGGGCAGAAACATTCAGGTTTTTTGTGACATCATCCTCAAGGTGGATGATCTGTTCGATCGTCAATCCGGGCATAATGGAGATGTTTGCGTCCTGACGGATCACATCGCGAGGAGATACGATCAAAGCGTAGGGTAATGGTGTGGAGTGGTATAAAACCGGTGGGATAGGTTTGCCAAGTTTGGTGAGGAAAAGATCATTGAGGGCTGAGGCTATTTGTCTTTGCAGGATACCTTCGGCGACCGGTCCTGTACTAACCATTTGCCTGAGCATTTCATCCCTCTGCAGGATTTGCGATCCGGCTATTTTCTCCGGGTCAATAACCGCTGGATCTGAATATATTGTTACAATTTCATTGTTTACTTTCCGAAGATTTCGGACAAGATCTAGATAAGATTCGACAAAATGATGCTGTTGGGTAACGCTCATTAAGTCAGCAGGATCAATGGAGGAATTTCCAGTTTTTACCACTACAGCATCCAATGTCCAGGTTAAGTAATCAAATTCAATTTGGCGTGTGAATTTCCGGATGTTTTCAGTCTGATCGGCTGTTGGCAAATTGCTCCCTTGTACAGTCAACAGAAGGAAAAGAAATGTGATAAATAAGCGCATGAATCTGCGAAAATAGTAATAAGCGTTTTCCATTTATAAATTTTTTCCTGTAAAACCTTTTAGCCATTTCTTACGTATTTATAATGAATACCCATTATAATCTGTGATAATATTAGGACACCTAATCAATATAATGTAGAGAGAATAAGATGAAGAAAAAATTAATATACATTGCAGTTGCAGTAGTTATCGTTGGTCTCGGGGCATTTCTATATTTCCAAAATCAAGCTAAAAAGGCACAGGTGGACTCGACATTCCAGACCCTCACTGTTGAAAAAGGTGAGTTGACAGGTATTGTTGGCGCAACGGGTACTGTTCATGCGAACCAATCAGCCTGGCTTGTGTGGCAGACGAGTGGAACTGTTTCGGACGTCAATTTCAAGGTGGGAGATATGGTCAGGGCTGGCGATATCCTGGCAGATTTGAACACAACTTCCTTGCCGCAGAATATTATCTTAGCTGAAGCAGACCTAGTTTCCGCACAGAAAGCGCTTGAAGATTTGCAACAATCTCAACTGGCTGCGGCAAATGCGCAACTCGCACTTGCAGAGGCAACAGACGAGTATGAAGATAAACTTCAAGACCGTGAGGCCTTGAATTATGAAATTACTTATACTTATATAAAAAAGACAACCCGCGGTCCACGCGAGCGGGAGACGACAAGAAATGCAACGGAAAAGGAATTGACTGATGCAGATGCCAAGCTAGCTGTAGCTATAGCTAAGATGGATGATGCACAACGGGAGTGGGACAGACTAGTAGATGGCCCGGATCCACGTGACATCGCAGCAGCTGAAGCGCGGGTGGCAGCTGCAGAGGCGACGATCAATTTGCAGAATATATCCGCGCCTTTCAGCGGAACCATTACAGATGTACCAGTTAAGACAGGTGATGTTGTATCTACCGGCACACAGGTCATGCGGCTTGATGACTTAAGCCATTTGCTGGTGGATGTAGCTGTTTCTGAAATTGATATTAATCGAATAACCATCGGGCAGGAAGTCACGCTTTCGTTTGACGCCATTTTATCAAAGGAATATCACGGTACAGTAACAAAAGTAGCCAAGGTTGGCTCAACTGACCAGGGTGTAGTTAACTTTACTGTAACCGTTGAATTAAATGATGCGGATGAACTTGTGCTGCCGCAAATGACAGCAGCAGTAAACATCGTGGTAGTTCAACTAAGTGATGTAACGCTCATCCCCAACAGGGCAGTTCGGCTTGTCGATGGAAAACGTGTGATCTATCTTCTGAAGAATGGCGTACCTACGTTAACTGAAATAGAAGTTGGTGCTAACTCGGATAACTCTAGCGAACTTATTTCCGGGGATGTAAAGCCAGGCGATATAATTGTTCTGAATCCTCCGACATCTATGTTCATGGGGCCTCCTCAGGGAATGGGAATGACAAGGTAATACCATGGCTGATTGTGTAATTTCTGCTCATAAAGTTAAAAAGATATATACCATGGGTGAAGTAGAAGTGCGTGCTCTTGATGGTGTTGATCTTTGTGTCGAAAGAGGTGAAGTCATTGCCATTATGGGGCCGTCCGGATCCGGAAAATCTACATTGATGAATATTCTTGGCTGTCTGGATCACCCCACAGAGGGTGAGTATTATCTGGATGATGTGCGTGTATCCAATTTACGTGATGATCAACTGGCTGATATTCGTAACCGAAAGGTAGGATTTATCTTTCAGAATTTCAACTTGCTGCCCCGGCAGACTGCACTGGCAAATGTTGAATTACCGATGCGTTATGCGGGCATAAAACAAGATCGCAGTAAAAAAGCACGCGAAGCACTGGAACTTGTTGGTTTGGGGGATCGAACGAAACATAGACCAGCCGAGCTTTCCGGTGGACAGCAGCAGCGGGTTGCCATTGCCAGGTCGCTGGTAAATGACCCTGCCATCATCATGGCAGACGAACCTACCGGCAACCTGGATTCAAAATCAGGAAAAGAAATTATGGATTTACTTTTGGAACTTAATCGCGTCAGGGGAACTACTTTGATCATTGTTACACACGACGCAACGATCTCTGCTCAAACGCAAAGGATTGTCCGGTTAATGGATGGTATTGTGGAGGCGTCGGCATGAACCTCGGGCAGGCAATCATTGAGGCTTTGGAAAGTCTCGTATCCAACAAGCTCCGTTCCGGTTTAACAATCCTGGGTATTGTCATTGGCGTTGCCGCTGTTATTGCGATGTTGGCAGTGGGTCAAGGCGCTCAAGATTCAATCACCGGATCGATCAGCGGTATAGGAACCAATTTGTTATTCGTTTTCAAAGGAAACCAGAATATTGATATTCGAAATCCGAAACCTATAACACTATCAGATACTGAGGCTTTGATGGATAGGTTCCAGGCTCCATCGATTGAGGACGTATCAGCCGCGATAAATGGAACAGGAGAAATCTCCTATGCCGGTGAGCAAAAAACCATAACAGTGACCGGTATTACCCCAAACTATCAAACAATTCGTAATTACACTTTACACGAAGGTGATTTGATCACTGACGAGAGCTTGAACGGGAATGCTTCAGTTGTTGTATTGGGATATGATATAGCAACCCAACTATTCGGACGAGCTGAAGGAGTAAGCGGAGAAATTGTTCGTTTGGAAGGCTCTCCCTTCAGAGTACTGGGTGTGCTTGAAAAGAAAGGTGGAAGTGGATTTGGCAGTGAGGATGAAGTTGTCCTTGTGCCTTTTACAACTGCACAGGCAAGATTAATACGCAACACAAACCGTGAGGAGGTGGATATTCTCCTTGTACAGGCGACGAGCGCGGACACAGTAAATTCAGCCTCTGATGAGGTTTCACAAATATTGCGGCAGCGTCACCGTTCAAAAATTGGCGAAGACGACTTTACCGTCTTTTCACAGCAGGATTTTGTGGCAACAGCTCAATCCATTACAGGCGTTCTAACCATCTTCCTTGGGGGTATTGCAGCCATTTCCCTTCTTGTCGGAGGAATCGGCATTATGAATATCATGCTGGTTTCCGTCACAGAGAGGACCCGAGAAATTGGTCTACGAAAAGCGCTTGGGGCGAGAAGGCGTGACATTCTCATTCAATTTCTTACAGAATCATCGCTATTGAGCCTGTTTGGAGGGGTAGTTGGAATTGGACTGGGGTATCTGATAGCAACGATTGTTGGAAGAATTGCCCTGGCCAGTGGCACCCCTTTGACCCCAAATGTAGGATTGGATTCTATCCTGATGGCAACATTGTTCTCAACGGCGGTCGGCTTGTTCTTTGGAATTTATCCGGCGAATCGGGCAGCAGGACTTGAGCCGGTTGAAGCATTGAGATATGAATAATTGCCAATACAGCCTATGCCAGTCAGATTGAAAATCGTGTAAAATCAATGGAGAAACTAGGTTATCAACTTGTAGACTGGAGGAAGTACAATGGGCAAATTCAAAGTATTACTGACAGATGGCTTGGAAGAAAATGGTAAGACTCTTTTGCAACAATCCACTGAAATGGTTGACAAAAGTGGTATCAGCACAGAAGAATTGTTGAAAGAAGTAAGTGAATACGATGCATTAATTGTCCGCGGTCGCACTAAAGTGACCGCGGCAGTTTTTAATGCCGGAAAGAACCTGAAAGTTGTTGGCAGGGCCGGGGTTGGCGTTGATAATATTGACCTGCAAGCAGCCAGGGATGCCGGAGTGACTGTGGTCAACTCGCCGCTGGCGACCAGTGTGGCCGTTGCGGAACTTGCCATGGGATTGATGTTGGCGGTGATCCGGGAAATTCCCCGTGCCGATCATTCTTTAAAAGATGGCAAGTGGTTGAAAAAAGAATTTGAAGGCAATGAACTGAATGGCAAGACGCTTGGAATCATCGGTATGGGCAGAATCGGTTCGGCAGTTGGTGTTAGGGCAGCAGCATTTGGAATGACCTTGATCGGGTTTGATCCACTCATACCTGCAGCCGAGATTCAATCCAGGGGCGCTGCACCAGTAACCCTTGAGGAGTTATACAAACAAGCTGATGTCATCACTATGCATATCCCACTGACACCTGATTCCAGAAATATGGTAAATAAGAGCAGCTTCTCCCTAATGAAAAATGGTGTGTATCTTGTGTGTGCTGCAAGAGGCGGCGTCATCGATGAGGCAGCTTTGCTGGATGCATTGAATACCGGGAAAGTAGCCGGCGCAGCGCTTGATGTATTCGCAACTGAACCACCGGGATTGACAGACCTGGTGAGCCACCCTAAGGTAATTGGCGCTCCACATATTGGCGCTCAAACCGCCGAAGCTCAAAACAGGGCAGCCTTTGATATTTCTACAGAAGTCATAAATGCGTTAAATGGAGAAATGTTACGCTGGAAAGTGGCATAAATACACGGAGGAATATGAATAAAAAGCTTAAGGAATTAAAAGAGTTGTTAGGTGAAGTCTCTGACCTGAATGGCGCACAGGCTGTACTGGGTTGGGATCAGCAAACCTATATGCCAGCCGGTGGTTCTGAAACTCGAGGCGAGCAATTATCCACGCTGGCGAATATAACACACACAAAATTTACTTCGCCTCGCATTGGTGAGTTACTGGATGGTTTAAGTAGAACAGCTTCTCTTCAGGATCCTGATGCTGATGACGCCCGTTTGGTGCGGGTGACGATGCGCGAATATGCCAAGCAAACCAAAGTACCGTCCGATTGGGTTTCAGATTTTGCCAAGTTAACCGCTGTTGCGCAGGATGCCTGGGTGATAGCACGGACAGAGAACAATTTTGCCAAATTTCAACCCTACCTTGAAAAAATTGTTGATCTTAGACGTAAATATGCAGATTTCTTCAAACCTTATGATCATGTCTATGATCCATTGCTTGATGATTATGAACCAGGTTTGAAGACCAAAGAAGTGCAACAAATTTTTGGAAGATTGAGGGAAGAGCAAGTCAGTCTGATTAAACAAATTAGCTCAAAACCGCAGGTGGATGACTCCTTTATCATGACCAACTATGAGGAATCAAAACAGTGGAAATTTGGGGTGGAAGTCATTACCCGATTCGGATATGATTGGCAGCGCGGACGGCAGGATAAAGCGCCGCACCCATTCACCACAACTTTTGGTTATGGAGATACTCGAATCACGACCCGTTTTCTGAATGATAATGGAACATCATCACTTTTCTCCACCATGCATGAATGTGGACATGCTTTATATGAACTGGGTGTCAGCCCGAATCTGCGGAGATCCCTCCTTTTCAATGGCGCATCCATGGCGATTCATGAATCACAATCTCGCCTGTGGGAGAATCTGGTTGGCAGATCGCGTGAGTTTTGGACTTTCTTTTATCCCCGGCTTCAATCGCTCCATCCAGAGCATCTGGCAAATATTCCCCTTGATACATTCTACAAAGGGATCAACAAGGTGGAGCCATCTCTTGTACGGGTGGAGGCTGACGAAGCGACCTACAATTTGCACGTTATGCTGCGTCTGGAAATTGAAATCGCTTTGATGGAAGGCAACCTGGCGGTAAAAGACCTGCCTGCAGTCTGGAATGAAAAAATGCACGATTATCTGGGAGTTTCTCCGGACAATGATGCCAAAGGCGTGTTGCAGGATATTCACTGGTCAGGGGGGAGTTTTGGATATTTCCCGACTTATGCTTTGGGTAACTTGGTCTCTGTCCAACTATGGGAAAAAATCCTTGAAGATATCCCTGCAATACCGACAAATATCCGGTCTGGAGAGTTTTCAGAACTATTGGCATGGTTGCAGGAGAATATTTACAGGCATGGAGCGAAATACGATCCACAGGAGATGGTTCAGAAAATTACCGGTTCAAAGATTTCACCAGAGCCATACTTACGGTATTTGAAAACAAAGTACTCAGATATCTACAATTTATAGAAATCAGTAGATCGGGTGGATTTCTCGACATGAATATCCACCCGTTCTACTCGAATTAAGTACTTAGGCATAAAGGTTGCAATTATTATTACTGAGAGGTACCATGCCTAAAATCCTTTTTGTTGATGACGACCCTGTTACACTTGAACTAATGGGGCAAGCCGCACGCCTTCTTGGTTATCAGTCCATTCTTGCCCGCACTGGAGCAGATGCTTTGGAAAAAGCCAAAGAAGAAGCGCCGGGAATGATCTTCCTTGATCTGATGATGCCGGACATGGATGGAATTCAAGTTCTTGGGCATTTGCGACAGGATGAAAGAACATTGCATATTCCTGTTATCGTCCTTTCAGCCGGAGCCAGCCTCGATGATGCAATTGTTTGTCAGGCTGCAGGCGCACAAGATTACCTGACAAAACCAGTCCCCCTTCAGACTTTGATGGATTCCATAAAAAAATATACGACTGCATAGGTTATGCAATCCAGATATTGTAATATTAAAGGGCGAATATCGATCTTCACCCTGGTTCTTGTTCCTCTCATTATTGTTTTGTCTGCCTGCGGAAATGGCTCAACAAATGAAATTCCATCCATACCTCCCCAGGTATTAACCGATGTGTACTCAACAGCTATCGCCGAGATAACTAATGCGGCTTCCAATAATAAAAATACGCCTGTTCAGTCCACCTCAACTTTCATTCCTTTTCCAAGGGAACATTTAATTGACACAGCAACTAAAATAGTTTTGGAGACTTCAACGCCGTCCCCTCCCACAAAAACCAGTACAAAGACAAAATATCCAACCCGAACAAAGGCACCTACGAAAACAAAAGCGCCGACAAAAACACCCACTGCTACAAAAATTCCACCCACGCCTGTTCCTCAAGATAACCCGATTCGGATATTCATCCCTCCCTCATATTCCAAAGTTGCCAATCCTTTCCAACTTCTGACATCGGTCATCCCGGGTGCTGGTGGAAACGTTTATATGCGCCTGACTGGCGATGGCGGGAGAACGATCCTGGAAGAGAAATGGGTTTTTCGGAATGCGAATGGCAGACGAATAACAATCGATGAAGAATATCAGTTAATGATCAATGGCGTGGCAGAAGCAGCTCTGTTAACCATTTATACTCTTGATGAATATGGGCGGATTGTTGCATTATCGTCCGAAAATATATTGTTGATTACAATAGGTGAAACCGACCTGATGGAATCTCCGAATCTTAGTGAACCATTTTCCATCCGTGTGCCATATCCCGAAACCAGCAGCCACAACGGCATCCTTCAAGTAAGGGGAGTCACCCGGACAAGAACAGCAAGCACAATCTACATGGAACTGGTTGATAAAGAGGGCCGGATCGTTGGTTCTTATGTATTTCCTGAGAATTCTTCAACCAGCGCTGGAATACCAGACCCTGGAAGCGGATATTCCCTACCAGGTTAGTGGATTCAGACCGGTACGTTTGATCATGCACCAAATTGACATCCGAAGTGGAAATGATATTGGAGTCTCGAGCCTTTTAATCAAGCTTTACCCATAAATAATTTCATAATTATTGAAAAAACCACTAGTCGAGAATAGTGAAAAAGGAGTTTTGCAATTTTAAGCAAAACCCCTTTTTCTTTTTGTAATTCATGTGATATGGATATTAACTACGCACCGCCCTGAGTGTATTTTGATGGATCGGTTGGTGTCTTCCCTGAGACATCCCATACATACACCCAATCACCAACAGATGCCCAATCATAGAGCCAGTGGGCGTCTCCCGGAGAGAGGTTTACACAACCGTGACTCTGCTCATACCCGAAGAGTGTACGCCAGTAAGCGGCATGCAATGCGCGGGCATTATCAAAGTACATAGTCCAAGGCACTTTGTCTAGATAGTAGAAATCTGACTTATCTGCTGTAAAGGCACCGGTCATTGTTTCTGTATCTTTTTTTGTCTGGATTTGGAACAGGCCAGGCTGGGTGTAGAAGGGGGCGACACCGGTGGCAATCATGGTTGCGTAAACCAACTGATTTTGATCGTACACCGACATCGTTTGTTCAAAGAGGTTGATCTCAATCCACCGATTTCCAGTCACTCCATCAGGGGGTGTTGTGTCAATGTGGACCACGCGAACATACCTGCGCTCCAGCCATTCATTGATTCCAACCTGGTACCATTCTGTATCGTTTGCGGTTGCTGTCGCGAAAATCTGGACGAGTGTGTTGCGATAATATGTTTTACCTGAATAAGCAGATTCACTCCCAGGTGCAACACGGGTGTTACCAATATCCACCAACCATCCAAACTCATTATCCGGGGTGCGATAAAAAGCCAGACCTCTAAAGCGGGTATATTCTGCAGGTGAGGCGCGGATCCACTCGCCGGATTCGGCTAGTTGTAAATAATGCCCGCCGTTCACATCTACTTGCCCGGTATAAGCTACATACCTAGTAGCGCCTGGTGGAATCGATCCACTGGGATTATCATTTTCGACAGCGGCTTCCAAAGATGGAAAGGTGTTGACTGGATTTTTTGGGTCAACATTCAACTTCGCATACAAATAAGGCATTTTTGTAATTTCTTCATCAAGTTCGTAAGCAGGCAATCCTTTGATTGGGTAGCTTAAGCCGCTAGCCGCCCATTCAGAGAGCGTTTCAGATGGCCCGTATGCCAGGCAGGCCTGATCCCCTTCATATACACCCGGAAAACATATACCTTCACCAGCAAATGGTTCTGATTGCGGGAAGGAATCTGCAAGAACAGAATAATGAGGGGTGAAAAAATAGATCATGCCGACTGAAATTACCAGAAGAAACTTTTGCATAATTATCCCATATGATCAGAATTTAGAATTGTTGTCAGGTCATTATTGTATCAAATAACGTGAAGACCACCGAATAATGTTATAATCTTGCAGGTTAAGAGTATGATTAACTTGACATTAAAGGGTGGCTATTCTACAATTTTTAATGTTGGTCACCTAGAACATTCTCATTAAAGGAGCGCAAAATTGACAAAAACACGCACTCAGCTTATGGTGGATCGGTTGCGCGAGTTGCAGGCTTCATCGCCTGATATTGAAGCTTCTGCGATCGTTAGCGTGGATGGATTGACAATTGCTTCGGCGCTTCCAGATGATATTGAGGAAGACCGGGTTTCGGCCATGTCTGCCGCTATGCTCGGCCTGGGAGAAAAGATTTCAAGAGAACTAGGACGGGGGTCATTGAACCAGGTGTATATCAAAGGCGATGCCGGTTATGTGATCATTATGTCGATTGGTGAGGACGCGGTCTTGACAGCTCTGGCGCGTGACCACGCCAAACTTGGACTTATATTTCTGGATATGCGTCGCGCTGCGGAAGATTTAACCAAATTGGTTTAATACGAGGTTTTTTGAAATTACTGGTAGTTATCCCAACATTTAATGAAGCGGAGAATTTGAATCCTATGATCTCTGCTTTACTCTCACTCCCATTAAATGATTTGAACATTCTTATCGTTGATGATAACAGCCCGGATGGTACAGGTGCATTGGCGGAAACTGCAAAAGCTGATAACCCGGGCCGGGTAGATGTATTGCATCGTAAAGGTAAATTGGGGTTGGGATCCGCATATATTTCTGGTTTTCAATATGGCATAAAAAATGGTTTTGATTTAATTGGGCAGATGGATGCGGATTTCTCACACCCACCGGAGAAGATTCTGGAGCTTTTTGAATCCGTTCAAGGGGATGTGGATGTAGCGCTTGGGTCAAGATACATCCCGGGTGGAAGCCTCGCCCATGATTGGCCCTTGTGGCGCAAGATTCTCTCCGGTTTTGGCAATGTGTATGCGCGGCTCATCCTTGGACTTCCGATGAAAGATGTTACAGGTGGTTTTCGAGTATGGAAACAAAAAATACTTTCCCGGATGCCGCTGGATAGCATTAGATCCAATGGTTACATTTTTCAGGTGGAAATGATCTATGTCGCATCAAAACTGGGAATTAGATATAATGAAATACCTTTCCATTTTGCTGACCGAAAATTTGGGAAATCTAAAATGTCATTAAAAATTCAGTTGGAGGCTGCCATAAATGTATGGCGGCTTCCCGGATTACACAAGAACCTATAATTGTTTTAATGGAGGAAAAATGTCAAAAACACAGAAAGATTTGGAAGCAGCATTCGCAGGAGAATCACAGGCATCGCGCAAGTATTTTCATTTTGCCAAAAAAGCGGATCAGGAGGGTTTCACGCAGGTCGCGAAATTATTCCGCGCTGCGGCAGTAGCTGAAACTGTCCATGCCGGGAATCACCTGCGTGCTTTGAGTGGAATCAACGATACCCGCAGCAATCTTCAAGCTGCAATAAGTGGCGAAAACTACGAAGTAACAACCATGTATCCAGAATTTCTGGCTGATGCCAAAGCTGAAGGGGATACCAAAGCGGAACGCAGCTTTAACTATGCCTGGGAAGTGGAGAAGGGCCACGAACAGCTTTATAAGAAAGCGCTTGAAATGTTGGATAAACCTCAGGAAGATGTGGAATATTACGTTTGCCCTATCTGTGGGCACACCCACGTTGGCACCCCGCCAGAAAAATGCCCGATATGTGGCGCACCAAGAGAGAAGTTTGAGAAAATTGATTGAGCAGGTGTGAATTTCATGCCTCCTGCAGTTTTCAGGCAGGAGGTTTTTTATTTCCAGATGCTGGTAAGTTCTATCCATTCATCCAGGCTCAAAGTTTCAGCGCGACGTCCTGGATCGATATTGACCATGTTGAGATGCTCTTCAATTATATGTGTTGGTAACCCCAATCCATGCGAAAGGCTGTTGCGCAAAGTTTTCCGCTTCTGCCCAAATCCGGCTTTGCAAAGCCGGAAGAACAGATCAATATGGTTTTCATCCACATGAGGTTGAGGGTTTAGGTCAATTCGTACGACTGCTGAATCCACCTTCGGAGGGGGGTAAAATGCGCCAGCGGGAATACGCATTACAATTTTGGGAACTCCATACACTTGAACGCTCAATGCCAGCAAATTCATATCATTGGGAATTGCGCAGATGCGCTGTGCGACTTCCAATTGGACAGTGAGCACAATTCGGGCTGGTTTGATCTTGCCTTCCAATAAGTGCCGGATGACAGCAGAGGTAATGTAATATGGAATATTGGCAACGACCAGATATCCATCAGTTAAACCTAGTTTTTCTAGCTGCTGTTCGAGAATATCCCCACAAACAAGTTGAATGTTCGAAAAATCCTTTAAAATATCAGTCAGAATCGGGAATATTTTCCTGTCAATCTCAACTGCCGTCACATTCCTCGCACGGATGGCGAGGTGACGGGTCAGGCTGCCCAATCCAGGCCCGATTTCCAAAACCTCATCTTTTTGGCTTACATCTGCAAGCGTGACAAGCTTACCCAGGACGTTATCATCCGACAAAAAGTTTTGACCCAACCCGCGGGATGGTTTGATCTCTGCCTGGCGTAGGATCCAGGGTATGTTCAGGTGTGGTAATCCACCGTTGGAAGGTATCATATCAATTTAAAATATACAATATATTCGTTGGTATGGGGGTCAGGAAATAAACCGTTACCCATTGATGCCACGTTTCATAATTATCGTCATCAAAGCCAAGGTCAATCCAGGTTGTGCCAGGGATGCCGCCGCCTGTATCGCCGATCACTGCAAAACCATAACCAGGAATATAAACCTGCTGACCCCGCATGGATGGAAACCAGCGCGAGACTACCGCAACGATTCCCTTGCCAGCCCTCGAGCCGCCTGCCGTTCCGTATGAACAGCCGTCTATGCCCGAGCGGCATGGGGAATATGAGGTGGCGTACATTGGTACCGCCCGCCAGTATTCGATCGTCGTTCCGCCAACCTCCAGTTGTTTTACTACTGCTTTCGTACCAAAGCTGAGAATTTGATCCACTGACGGTCGGATAGTGGTACTGTCGATCGTTTTTCTGGAAAGTTCCTTGCCGTTTTCCCTCCGGATGCGGGTAAGATCTATTGCCAGGCCGTTCTCACCCTGCCGGGTAATGACCTGCAGATCCAGTTCCACTTCGTCATCCGATTGCGTGAGATACTCAATCGGGAGCACCTTTTGTTCCAGTACGATCGTGTCTTCTACACGGACAATTCTCGCGCCGCTTTGAGAGTATTCCGCTGTTTCGTTTGGAATGGCATAGTCCAGACCCATTAATGGTTGACGTTCCCTGGCTAGATTGATTCCCACCGTGTCCATTTGAAGTGTTGAGTCAGCCTCGATCTCTTTGTTGAAACCTGCACTCCGATACTGAATAGTGTGATAATTGCCAGGAATGAATTTCTCATAGCCTGAAATATTTTTTCCATCTACTGTCAAAGTATCCCCGGGGAAGATGTTTACTTCATAATTCATTAATATGTTGGCTGGATAAATATCGCTGCTGTATGCTGCTATTCGTTGTCCATCTATCCATACTGCGATGCTGGATGTTCGCCTGATCCTGATCCCCTGATTGCCTAAAAATAATGAAGAAAGCGGCGGGGATACCTCGTCTCCGGCATATATTTTTATACCTGCAGTCCTGATGATGGCATCTACGGTCAAGCCTGATGTCCGAACCACCTGAGTTGCATCATTTACACGTATTGAAATAGGCTTGAACAGGTACCAGGCAATCATTGCCAAACCAGCAATGGCGAGAATGATGGGGCTGAATAATAAGATTTTCTTATGCATCAATTTTGATTGTAACAGATTTAATATAATGAGTTTTCGTTGTTTTGGGGTATGAATTTCTATAATTCATTACTTGAATTATAGAAATGTTTGTGATATACTGTTGAATATCCTACTAAAACAATAGACTTTATAGAACATCAAAAAGAAGAACTATGAGATTATCCAAGCGTGGTGAATATGGGCTTCGGGCTATGATCGACCTGGCATCCTGGACGCAGGAAAAAAGCCATGTCCCGATCAAAGTGATCGCCGAGCGGGAGAATATCCCGACAAAATTCCTCGAACAAATCCTTCGAGCTATGAAGAATGCCGGCCTGGTTGGCAGCCGCATGGGGGTAAATGGCGGTTATTACCTGGCTAAACCGGCAGATCAGATCACTCTCGGACAGATCATAAGGCTCCTGGATGGACCGCTGGCTCCGATCCGTTGCGTCAGCCAGATGGCCTACGAACCGTGCAGCTGCCCGGATGAAAGTACCTGCGGGTTGCGAGGCGTGATGTTTGAAGTTCGCAATGCAATTTCGGATATTCTCGATAATAAGACCCTGGCAGACGTTGCTCACCAGGAAAACATATCAAATCATCTTTTTCAGGAGAAAAAATGAAACACTTTCCATCCAAATTACTAGTTCTCGTTCTGGTAATCTCAGTTTTACTTACAGCCTGTGGGGGAGGAACCCAAAAACAGGCGCAAAAAAAGATTGCGGTATCAGGGGCATTTGCTTTATATCCATTAATGGTGCAATGGGCGGATGTGTATCAATCCGCGAATCCGGATGTGCGTATAGATGTGTCAGCAGGTGGTGCTGGTAAAGGCATGGCAGATGCTCTGGCTGGCGCAGTCGATATCGGCATGGTTTCCCGTGACGTTTCGCCAGAAGAAGTTGAACTGGGCGCATATGATATCGGGGTAACGAGGGATGCAGTTTTTGGAACACTGAGCACTTCTAATCCATATCTGGATGAAATTGCAAAAATGGGAATTACGCAAAAGACACTGGCTGGTATCTTTTTAACCGGTGAAATAACCACGTGGGGACAGGTGTTGGGCAAGCCTGACATCACAGATGAGATCCATGTGTACACACGTTCAGATGCATGCGGCGCGGCAGAAATGTGGGTCAAATACCTGGGCGGCAAGAAGCAGGAAGAGCTTAAAGGCATTGGTGTAAATGCCGACCCGGGCGTTCTCGGAGCAGTCATCAAAGACCCGCTTGGCATAGGATACAACAATCTGAATTATGCCTATGATATTAGCAGCGGTTTACCGGTAAATGGTGCGGCAATCATCCAATTGGATATCGATGAAAACGGACAGGTTGACGCAGATGAAATACTCGAAACCCATAAGCAGGCAGTCGAGGCAGTAAGTTCGGGCCGTTATCCTTCTCCCCCCGCCCGTCCGCTTTTCCTGGTGACGAAGGGAAAGCCCGTTGGTCCGACAGCTGAATTCATCAGTTGGATATTAAATGATGGGCAAAAGTTTGTTTCTGAAGCCGGTTATATTGCACTCTCGGCAGATCAACTTGCTACTTCAATGGAAAAACTTAAATAACCATGGAGATTGTTCCTGGCTCACATACACCAAATAACAGGGAGGTCAGCCAGATATTGGCCTCCCGAAAAAAGCAGGAGAAAGGCGCGTCCCGTTTATTTCGAGGGCTGACTTTCTTTCCAATCGTGCTGTTCATCATTATTCTGGCCGTTCTTGTAAGCAGATCACTCCCGATATTGGAACAAAAGAACATTTTTGACCTGCTATTTGGTAAGGTTTGGCGACCATCGGAGGGCGCGTTCGGCTTTTTGCCTTTTATTGCAGGATCGGTCTGGGTGACTGGCCTTGCCATGCTCATTGCTGCTCCGGTCAGCATCATGTGTGCCATCTATCTGTCGGAATACGCCACGAACCTGACCCGCGCCGTTTTGAAACCGCTGATCGACATTCTGGCTGCCATTCCATCTGTTGTGTATGGTCTGTGGGGCGTTTTGGTCATCGTTCCCTGGGTACAGGACAGCTTTTCCCCTTTTATCGAAAGTGCTCTCGGTTTTATTCCATTTTTCGAATCCAAAAATCCGACCGGATATAGCATTCTTTCGGGCGGATTAGTGCTGGCTGTCATGGTTACGCCATTTATTATCGCAGTATCCTATGAGGTGATGCGAACGGTACCACGCGGATATCATGAAGCATCACTGGCTGTTGGCGCAACCCGCTGGCAGACGGTTCGATACGTCGTCTTTCCCCGGGTTATCTCAGGTTTGGCAGCCGGAGTTGTTCTGGGAACATCCCGCGCATTTGGAGAGACGATGGCGGTGTTGATGGTCATCGGAAATAATCCCACCATACCAAAATCCATCCTGGATGCAGCTTATCCCCTGCCAGCGTTGATCGCGAATAATTATGGTGAAATGATGTCCATCCCTTTATATGATTCAGCTCTGCTCGGTTCGGCTCTTTTGCTTTTGATCATTGTCTTGATATTCAATGTTTCGTCAGCGTTGGTCTTGCGACGGGTAACAGGAAAGGCAAACGAATGAAGAAGCTCTCACGTCGAAAAATTGAAGAAATGGTGGCAATGGGGGTCATGTATGTTTGCCTGGGTTTGGTGACCGGCAGCCTTGGTTGGATTCTGCTAACTCTCGTAATTAAAGGAGCGCCAGCCCTTACCTGGGCAATGGTTTCCCAGGTCCCCCAGGGCGGCTTTTATCTTGGGAAAGAAGGTGGAATACTCAACGCGATCATCGGGTCGTTATACCTGGCAATCGGGGGTACGACCCTGGCGTTGTTTTTCGGTTTACCAATAGCTTTGGGATTAAATGTGTACCTGAAACGCCGGTCCAAATGGGCTATGATCGTCAGGTCAGCATTGGATGTGTTGTGGGGAATTCCATCCATCGTATATGGCGCTTTCGGTTTCACAGTGATGCTCGCAATGGGTATGCGTGCCTCACTTCTGGCCGGAATCATCACCCTGGCGCTGGTCGAATTGCCCATCATGATCCGTTCGATGGATGAGGTGCTGCGCCTGATGCCAAAAGATATCGAGCATGCATCATACGGCCTTGGTGCGACAAAAATTGAGACAGCGCTAAGGGTCATCCTTCCGCAAATGATGCCGGGATTAATCACTGCTGCATTGCTGGCATTTGGCAGAGGCATCGGGGATGCCGCCTCGGTATTATTCACAGCCGGTTATACAGACCGCATCCCAACTTCGTTGATGGATCCCACCGCTTCATTACCATTGGCGGTTTTCTTCCAGCTATCCACACCCTTTCCCGAAGTGCAGCAGCGGGCGTATGCAGCGGCTTTAGTATTGACGCTCATGGTTTTATTCATCAGCGTGGTTTCCCGCTGGCTCTCATCCAGATTGTCAAGATATTCAGTGAAATAGGATTTAATATGGAATATCATATAAATGTACGTGATTTAACTGTAAGAATTGCCGGCACACAGATCATCAACAATGTGAGCCTGGATATTCCGCGCGGACAGGTGACAGCAATACTTGGGCCATCCGGTTGCGGGAAAACCACCATGTTGCGCACCTTGAATCGTTTTCTTGAATTGACTGAAAACTCGTCGATTTCCGGGCAGGTGCTGTTGGATGGCAGGAATATCTATGATCCGGATGTGGACGTTACCGAGATACGCACCCGGATAGGACTATTAGCCCAGCGCCCTTTTTCACTGCCAATGTCAATATACGAGAATGTTGCTTACGGGCTGCGTATCCATCGCATTAACAACAGCCGTAATTTAAAACCGATCATTCGGCATTATCTGGAGATGGCTGGTTTGTGGGAGGAAGTGAGCAAACGACTGCATGACCCTGCTTCTGCGCTTTCCATTGGTCAGCAGCAGCGCTTGTGCCTGGCGCGTGGATTGGCGCTTGAACCGGAAGTGATCCTGGCAGACGAGCCCACCTCCGCGCTGGACCCGATCTCCTCGCAGCATATCGAGAGTAAGCTGCAGGAATTGAAAGAGAAATATACTATCGTGCTGGTGACGCATACACTGCGCCAGGCACGCCGCCTGGCGGATTATGTAGTCTACATGTACATGGGTGATGTGGTTGAACAGGGACCGGCAAGTGAGGTCTTTGATAACCCCCAGCAGGAGCGTACGAAAGCTTACCTGCAAGGTTCGATCGGCTAGCGCGTCAGGGATTGGTTGAGGCGTACTAAATATGTAAATAGGGAGCGTTTGTTACGCTCCACAGATTATCCGATATATAATACAGTTATGCTTGAATAAAGAAGAGTCAAGGTCCGGGGTGGATTATATTTTTCGCGGTTCCTTCCTATCATCGAATACCGAACCTCATGTGTGAGGCGCAATATCTATTTGGGAACAAACTGGATATTGGTTATCTGCAATTAATGTTGATTTATCAATATTATCAATTGAGGGATTAGATGATTGATTGAAGACCTCACGGTCAAAGTCGTACGCTCGGTCAGGTTCTTTCAGCTCCGCAAAAAGGATGAACAGACTAGCGTGAACGAAGATTGTAGGAGGACAAAAATGAATAAAGGAAAACTACGTAGAATTCTTACCATAATCATCATCATTGGCTTAGGTTTCGGAATCATCACACTTAGTGTTAACACCCTTCGCTTCCACACTGTCTACCGCCAGGGAATGAACATTGTAAAGAATGATCAAGCAGTTCTCAAATATTTTGGATCGCCAATCAAGGGTGGTCTCTCCGTTCTAGGTACAACACAAAAGTTATATGATGGGGGCGGCTCTGCCAGTCTAAGGACATCTTTAAGTGGCCCAAATGCGCGGGGCACACTCAGTATCTTAGGAACCCAGGCTAGTAAGGATGTCCCATGGAATATTGTTATCACAATCCAGGTTCAAGGAGAGGATGTCTTAAAGTATTCCAGCTCTTACTCAGAACAAGGTTTTCAGCTTTTACAAACACAACCCAATCTCAACGCACCACTGCCTTCTCCAACGCCACCATAGAAAATTATTATATTCATCATTGGATACTTGCTTTACAAATTCTCATTTTGCTTTTGTAAACAATCAACAATTTTCATGATTCAGTCATATTCAAAAAGGAGAAAAACAATGAAAATTAGCCCATGTCCTGAATGTAATTCAACAGAAGTTTATTTCGGAAAAGTTCGAGAAAAGCTAGGAGGGTTGAGAGATGAGCATCAAGTGTGCATCCCTATAGATTTGTCAGCCCCCTATGCAATAACACTCTATGCAGATACTTACATCTGTCTTGCTTGTGGAAATGTCAGATTGTTTTTAGATGAAGAAAGCAAAACAGTATCTGCAGCCAAATTGCCAAATGCTAAAGGATGGTCTAAGGTTTCATGAGTATCCTTTGCTGTATGTGTCCTGAACTCGTACATTGACTTCGTTCGTAGCATCCTGAGGATAACCTACCCGTGCGGCAGCCGAAATATCCACGGCATGCACTGGAGATTTTTCATAATTCAAACCATTCGTTTTCAGATCAACCTGTCATAAATGATAGGTTGACAGTACACCTTTTGTGCCTATAATATATATAGAACATATTATCTAATAAGGAAGTTCGGTAAAATCAGGAAAAGTCATTTCATTTCAAATCAGATTATGTGTAACACACCCAACAACTCAGCGCTCTTGAAGCAAAGTAATTGGAGGCTACGCATCGATGGTGTATGGTCGGCCAGAATAGGAAAGGACTTTTATTCGCGCAAGTTGACCTGAACGTGGGTGACCAAAGCTAATCTTAGAGGTTCCATCGGTTTTTATTCTAAGTTTCTGGAAGGTTTCAAATGCCATATGCCATCGAAACAGAAGGTTTAGTCAAACACTATGGGCCTGTAAAGGCAGTTGATTCCATTGATTTACATGTCAACCAGGGAGAAATTTACGGTTTTCTGGGTTTGAATGGTGCAGGGAAAACCACTACCATCCGAGCTTTGTTAGGGATGATCCACCCCGATTCCGGCTCCATAAGGTTATTAGGAAGCCAGGTGGGCCACAATGGGCGCGGTCCATGGGAGCGTGTTGGCCACATGGTTGAGATGCCGGCCGCCTATCCAGATTTGACAGTTATTGAAAACTTGGAAATATCCCGTCGTTTACACGGGATCAAATCAAAATCAGCCCTTTCAAATGCGCTGGAACATTTGAACCTCACACAATACATCCACCGTAAAGCGGGGAACTTATCATCGGGGAACTTGCAACGCTTGGGTTTAGCCAGGGCGATGCTTCATGAACCCGAATTATTACTTCTGGACGAACCCGCCAATGGGCTTGACCCTGCAGGGGTTGTGGAGATTCGAAAATTATTATCCAATCTTGCCAGCGAAAAAGGGACAACGGTTTTTATGTCAAGCCACATCCTGACTGAAGTTGACCGCATGGCCACACGAATTGGCATTATCCATCAGGGCAGGCTGATCGAAGAACTAGACGCTGCCAAAATGGAGGAGATGCGTAATTTACACCTTGAAATTTCCACTCATGACAATGAAGCTGCCAGTCGCATACTGACCAAAGCGGGGTACAAGATTCATTTGCATAATGAGATCATTTCATTATATGAAGATAGGGCGATCCACTCACCGGATAAAATGGCTGTCCTCCTTGTGGAAGGAGGAGTTCCACCGACCAGGTTGGCAGTTGAACAGGAAGACCTCGAGGAATACTTCCTGAGGTTGACAGGAGCTGAGCGATGAAATATTTTTGGCCTGCTTTGTATTGTGAGCTCCTCAAAGCTCGCAAGTCCATAGTTCTCATCCTGACAACGTTTGGTTTATCGATCCTTCCATTGGTTGGCGGATTATTTATGGTCATATTGAAAAACCCGGAACAGGCACAATCTATGGGGCTGATCAGTACAAAAGCGCAATTGACCGCCGGGGTTGCCGATTGGCCAACTTTTTATGGGATCATCACCCAGGGGATGGCAATAGGGGGGGCTATTGTTTTCGGGTTTATAACTGCGTGGGTGTTTGGGCGGGAATTTTCTGATAGAACGATCAAAAACCTGCTATCCCTGCCATGTTCACGGGCAAATACGGTTTCAGCAAAACTGTTAGTGGTCGCCATTTGGGTCATTGGACTTACATTATGGATCTTCTTACTGAGTTTTGTGATCGGGAGATGGGTGGATATCCCCGGATGGTCTAAGGAGCTGGAAAGAAATGCTTTTTGGAGAATAATCATTACATCGCTTCTGACGTATTTGCTTCAGCCTTTCGTTGCTCTGTTTGCCAGCATTGGTCGTGGATATCTTTCCTCTCTGGGTTGGATATTTCTATCGCTTGCTGCCGGGCAAATCGCTGCTGTGTTGGGTTGGGGAGGATGGTTCCCCTGGTCCATACCTGCCATGTACACCGGCATGGCGGGTCCGTCCGCAGAACTTATTGGGCCCCAAAGTTATCTCATAATAACTTTCGCATTTATTTCGAGCATTGTTGCAATCTATCTCTGGTGGTATAAAGCGGATCATACCCGCTGATACTTCAATGGTAAAATGATTCAAACATCTGGAAATTACGAATGGAAAATATGACAAAACCATTTTCTACCGAAAGCATCCGAAAGCCGTTTGCATTTATATTCAAGTCACCGGGCTGGCAGGTGAAGTTTTTAATTTACTGCGGTATCACATTGTCTGCCTTTATCATTCCTGTGCTTCCAATGATGATACTGATGGGCTATGGCTACCAGATCATGCATCGCATCATTAATGAAGATGGCGAAACTGCCATGCCGGAATGGGCAGATTGGGGTAAATTGCTCTCTGACGGCTGGAGAATGTTCTGTGTGACTTTTCTCTACAGCATTCCAATGTATATCGTTCTTACATTTGGATACATCCTCTACTTTGGATATATTTTCTCAATCTTCATCCTTGCAGAAAACAGCAATGAATCACTGCTATTAACGCTCATGATCGTTTTCCTGGTTTTATTCTTTGCTGCAATATTCCTGACCATCCTGCTTGGTATCTTTACTATGATCATTCTTCCTCCAGCGCTCGGGCGGACAGTGGACGAAGGATCGATCAAAGCTGCTTTTGAAGTCAGCCAGTGGTGGAAGGTTTTACGGGCTAATCTGGGCGGATATTTTATTGCGCTTGTCTTGATCTTAGGCTTGTTTACTATCCTAATGCTCGCTTTCCAATTGATTTATATGACGTTGGTTCTCTGGTGTCTGCTGCCATTTGTTATTGTTATAGGAGGCGGGTATCTTGGTTTGGTAACACAAGCTTTAATCGCATTCGTGTACCGTGAAGGGAAGGAAGTAGTAAAAGCCTAATTGGCTAAACCATCCAAAATCTATACATTATACAAAAATACTGGTTATTCTCATGCAATTCTTATATATTTCGAATATTCGCTATTGACTAATCAAGTCGGTTTCGATATAATCAATCTTTGCTATTAAGACCCAGAATAGGGGTTTTTCTCATTTTATCCAACCAGACTCTTCAAACCAGGAGATTTCTATGGCTTCTGATTTACCAAATAAATCATACGCGCGTATTCCCGTTAGTCTCGCATTACCCAAACTTATTGAAGTCCAGCTCGACTCATTTGTCAGATTAAAAAAAGAAGGATTGGGCGACCTCTTTCACGAATTATCCCCAATCGAATCATACAACAAGGGAATGAAACTATTCTTTCCCAGCAGAAGTGAAGAATCTCGACAGTGGTCCCTGGGCTATCGATTTGATCCGCCCAAACACTCAATAGAAGAGTGTGTTGAGCGTGACTTAACTTATGCATCTCCATTGTGGGTCACAGTTTTGCTGGCTGGTTCCGAAGTGCCAGAACCCAAAAAGCAGGAAATTTTCCTTGGAGATTTTCCTGAGATGACCGAAAAGGGTACCTTCATTATCAATGGTACCGAACGCGTAGTCGTCTCTCAATTGATCCGTTCCCCGGGTGTATATTTTGAAGCGCCGGCTGACCGCGCCACCGGGCGTCCCCTCGCCATGGCCAAGTTGATCCCTGACCGCGGCGCCTGGATGGAATTTGAAACCCGTAAGAATGATTACATCATCCTTAAATTCAACCGCAAGCGAACAGTTCCAATAACAGTCTTCCTGCGGGCTCTCTCAGTCGTGGATGATGGATTGCCAGACTCTCCATTGACCACTGGATCTGATGAAGAGATCATTGCGTTGTTCAAGGATGTTGATAACAATCCGGAGCGGATGTTCATAGCCTCTTCCATTAAACAGGAACCCGCATGGGAATTGACCGGCCGCCAGACAATTGCTGAAGCCTCCTTGATCGAGTTCTTTAAGCGGATGCGCCCAGGTGACCCGGCTACACTGGATAACGCCCGGCAATTCCTTGAAGAACAACTATTCGATCAGAGACATTATGACCTCGAAAAGGTGGGCCGTTACAAACTTAACCAGAAGCTTGATTTGCAGGAATTTATTCCGATCTCACATCGCACGATCAGCAAGCGTGACATCATAGAGCTGATCAAGCGAATGATCCGCATCAACAACGGTATTGAATTTGCAGATGATATTGACCACTTAGGTAACAGACGTGTGAAAACCGTTGGTGAGTTGATCCAGAATAAATTACGCATTGGAATGCGCCGAATGGAACGCGTCATCAAAGAGCGCATGTCGATCCGTGATCAGGAAGACCTGAACTCCAACCACTTTAATTAACATCCGCCCGATGGTTGCCGCGCTGCGCGAATTCTTCGGATCATCCCAATTGTCCCAGTTTATGGACCAGACCAATCCGTTGGCAGAGTTACGTCACAAACGTACTCTATCTGCACTAGGACCAGGCGGCTTGCGCCGTGAACGGGCTGGCTTTGATGTACGTGATGTTCATCATTCCCACTACGGCCGCATTTGCCCGATTGAAACCCCTGAAGGTCCAAATATTGGGCTTATCGGGCGTTTGGCATCATACGCGCGTGTGAATGAATATGGCTTTATTGAAACACCATACCGCCGGGTATTAAAATCCATGCCTGTTGCTGACGAAAGATTGATCGGCAGACACTCCAGGGAAGAGATCACCAATCCCAAGTCCGGCGAAGTGATCCTCAAACCAGACGAAATGATCACTGAAAAGATCTTTAAAACTTTTCAAAAGATCGATAAACCGCAAATTTTGATCGTACCTTATATATCAGATGATGTGGATTACCTCTCGGCTGACCGTGAAGATAAATTCGTTATTGCTCAGGCGAATGCCGTATTGAACGAGTTTAGAGAGTTTGAGACGAACCGAATCGAATGCCGCTACCACTCAAGCTTCATTTTCTCAAATCCGGATAATGTCAATTATTTGGATGTAGCTCCACACCAGGTAGTAGGAATTTCTGCTGCGCTTATTCCATTCCTAGAGCATGATGATGCGAACCGCGCCTTGATGGGTTCGAATATGCAGGCGCAGGCTGTGCCGCTGGTGAACCCGGATATCCCACTCGTCTCTACTGGCATGGAATACAGCGCTGCGCTGGATTCAGGTCAGGTTGTCATTGCCGAAGATGATGGACAGGTAATATCAGTGACCGGCAGATCCATTACCCTGCAGAATAAAGACAATTCCGAGAAAGTTTATAACCTGCGCAAGTATCAACGCTCAAATCAAAGCACCTGTATAGACCAGCGGCCGGCGGTTACAAAAGGACAGCGGGTATATAAAGGTGATATTATCGCCGATTCATCTTCTACGAACCAGGGCCATATTGCTCTGGGTCAAAATGTTGTTGTGGCTTTTATTTCCTGGGAAGGATACAACTTTGAAGACGCGATCTTGATCTCTGAAAGATTGGTGGAGAAGGATGCGTTTACATCCATTCATATTGAAAAATATGAAGTAGAAGCCCGGGATACAAAACTTGGACCAGAAGAGATCACACGCGACATTCCAAATGTGGGTGAAGATACCATCAAAGATCTTGATGAGCACGGAATCATCCGTATTGGTGCAGAAGTAGGGCCAAACGACATCCTGGTTGGCAAGATCACACCCAAGGGTGAAAAAGAACTCACCCCTGAAGAACGACTATTACGGGCGATCTTTGGCGAAAAATCAAGAGACGTCAAAGATACTTCGCTGCGCATTCCACATGGAGAACGCGGCAAGGTTGTGGATGTCAAGCTGTTCACGCGCGAAGACAACACTGACCTGGCTGCCGGAGTAGAACGGATGGTGCGTGTTTCTGTGGCTCAACGCCGTAAGATCACCTCTGGCGATAAAATGGCCGGTCGTCATGGGAATAAAGGTGTCGTCTCCAAAGTAGTCCCCGAAGAGGATATGCCTTTCCTCGAGGACGGCACTCCTGTAGACATCATCTTGAATCCTTTGGGTGTTCCAGGGCGTATGAATATTGGCCAGGTATTGGAAGTTCACCTTGGCTGGGCAGCAAAAAAACTCGGATTCCGTGCAATCACCCCGGTATTTGATGGCGCCAAGGAAATTGAGATCGAATCAGAGCTTGCCCGCGCATGGATGATAGATGTCGCCTGGAAAGAAGCAGCAGAAAAAGGTTGGGAATGGCTGAAGGATAAGGATTATTCTCCAGAGTCCCTTGAAGATGACGATGAAGTCCGCTTACTCTTCCTTGAAGAATACCTGGGCGAGCGTGGATATGATGTTTATCGTTTGACATCCGAACCAGTATTTGCCCGCCGCTCTTTTATGCGGGAATGGCTGCGAGATAAAGGCTTTGACCCGGACGTAATGCTTGTTTTCGAAGACTCGAAGGACAATGTCAAAACCAAACGTGAATACAATATTAATGCCATCAATGCATGTTTCAGGGTATGGTTGAGCGACCTCGGTTATGATCCTAAAGATATCACCAACGAAGACTTGCGTAAAAAAGCGCAGGAAGTGATGATCGAAACCGGCAGACCAATGCCCACATTAGGCAAACAACCATTGCGGAATGGAAAAACCGGTGAGGCTTATGATCAACCGGTTACTGTAGGTGTTATGACGATGCTCAAACTGCATCACCTGGTTGAAGATAAAGTCCATGCCCGATCAACAGGTCCATACAGTCTTGTTACGCAGCAGCCTCTGGGTGGAAAAGCCCAGTTTGGTGGCCAACGGTTTGGAGAAATGGAAGTCTGGGCGCTCGAAGCTTATGGAGCTGCCTATACCTTGCAGGAAATGCTCACCGTAAAATCCGATGACGTTACCGGGCGCGTCAGCACCTATGAGGCGATCGTCAAGGGTGATCCGATTGAAGAACCAAGCATCCCCGCTTCATTCCGGGTTTTGGTGAAAGAACTTCAGAGCTTGGGATTGGCCGTAGAAGCTGTTACGGAAACTAGCGATGTGATTCGCTTTGGAAAAGACGAAGAGAAGGTGAAACCTCCTAGGATGGGCACAGGTTTGCTTGGACTTGGCAGTTTCAATGATCTTTAGGGAGCCTGTTTCCTTGACGTACCTTATGGTGCGTGGTAACATTACTCCCCGTTGTCCTGATGGCGTTTGAGGTAACTAAATCTCTTGCCCATACAGAATCAGGTATACCAGGTGAGGCCATCATCACTTGCGATGGCCTCGCTTATTGAAAATCTTTTTATCATGCGATGAAAAATCGCACTACATTTTTGGGAGGCTGAATTGCCCACGATTAACCAATTAATAAGAAAAGGCCGCCAAACCAAGAAGGCCAAAAGCAAAGCGCCGGCTCTGCAATATACATTGAATTCGATGAATCAACGCCGGGTCAAACACGCCGACGGCGCACCACAGAAACGTGGAGTTTGCACCGTTGTTCGTACAATGACACCGAAAAAACCGAATTCCGCACTCCGGAAAATTGCTCGTGTCCGCCTTTCGAATGGCATTGAAGTGACTGCATACATTCCAGGTGAAGGTCACCAATTACAGGAGCACTCTGTGGTATTGATCCGCGGTGGTCGTGTAAAAGACCTCCCAGGTGTACGTTATCACATTGTTCGCGGCACATTGGACACAACCGGTGTTGCAAAACGGTCACAGGCGCGTTCAAAATACGGCGCCAAAAAACCAAAAGCTTAGTTTTATGACGGGCTGGCTAAAGCCAGCGAATTAAAGATATCTATAGTGATGGAGTAAGTTGCATGTCGCGAAGAGCTAAACCCGATAAGCGAGTAGTTCAACCAGACGTTCGTTATCAGAGCGCCCAAGTTTCCTTCTTTGTTCATCGTATGATGAAACGTGGCAAGAAGAGCCTGGCATTACGCTTGATGTATGATGCGCTGGATATTGTTAAAGAAAAAACCGGCAAGGAACCTATGGAAATCCTTGATTTGGCATTGAAAAATGTCGGACCAGTGATGGAAGTAAAACCCCGCCGTGTTGGTGGAGCGACCTACCAGGTTCCTATGGAAGTCCCATCCTCCCGCCGTACCACCCTGGCAATGCGATGGATCATTGATGCATCCCATACCCGCGCCGGCAAGTCCTACTCAGAGAAACTGGCGACCGAATTGATGGATGCAGCCAATAACACAGGCTCCGCAGTCAAAAAGCGTGAAGAAACACACAAGATGGCTGAAGCCAACCGTGCCTTCTCTCACTATAGAATGTAATCAGGATAGTTTAGAAGGTAATATTGGTGTAGCAAACAAGAATGGCAAGAAAATTTCCACTTGAGAAGTACAGAAATATTGGCATCATTGCCCATATTGACGCTGGTAAAACAACAACCACCGAGCGTATTTTATTTTATACAGGAAAAACCTACCGAATCGGATCTGTTGATGATGGCACTACTGTCACCGATTGGATGGAACAGGAACGCGAACGTGGAATTACCATCGTCTCTGCTGCTGTATCTGCCGAGTGGAAGGGTTATCAGATCAATATTATCGACACTCCGGGACACATAGATTTTACCGCAGAAGTACAGCGGTCATTGCGTGTTTTGGATGGCGGTGTTGTCATCTTCGAACTCTGTCCAGGGTGTTGAACCGCAGAGCGAAACAGTCTGGCGTCAGGCTGACCGTTATGAAGTGCCCCGAATTTGTTTTGCGAATAAAATTGATCGGGTCGGCGCTTCTTACGAGAACACAATTCAGAGTATCAAAGCCAGGTTGGGCGCAAACCCACTTCCCATGCAGTTGCCGATAGGCTCCGAAGGCGATTTCAAAGGGGTCATCGACTTGATGGAAATGAAAGCCATCACCTGGGAGGATGAAATGGGGCAGGATCCGATTGAAGGTGAAATTCCTGCCGACCTGATGCCGCAAGCAAAAGAAATGCGTGAAAAATTACTTGAACGTATTGCAGAATTAGATGACGATTTGACGGTCAAGTATCTTGAAGGTGAAGAAATATCGGTTGAAGAGCTCAAGAAAGTGTTGCGAACAGCTGTTATCGCCAACAAAGCCACTCCGATATTCTGTGGTTCTTCTCTACGCAACAAAGGTGTGCAGCCTTTACTGGATGCTATGGTCGATTACCTTCCATCTCCCGCAGATGTTGCTGCTGTCACGGGTACAAATCCCCACAATGGCGAAGAAGTTATTCGTATTCAGGGTGATGACGAACCCATGAGTGCGCTGGTATTCAAAATCGTTACTGATCCATATGTAGGCCGTTTGGCTTACTTGCGTGTCTATAGCGGCAAGGTTAGCCAGGGTTCAACCATATTAAATTCCACTAAAGGCAAAAAAGAACGGGTAGGACGTTTGATCCGTATGTACGCTGATCGTCGGGAAGACATTGAAGAAGTGTATGCAGGAGATATTGCAGCCATTTTAGGCCTCAAAGAATCCTTTACAGGTGACACGCTTTCCGATCCGAGCAACCAGATCATCCTGGAAAACATCAGCTTCCCGGAGCCTGTGATCTCGATTGCAATTGAACCCAAAACCACATCCGATCAGTCACGCATGTCTGAAGCGCTGCGGAAACTGTCGGAGGAAGATCCAACTTTCCGCGTCCACACCGATGCAGTAAATGGTCAAACGATCATCGAAGGCATGGGAGAGCTTCATCTAGACGTACTGGTGGATCGTATGCTGCGCGAATTCCGGGTACATGCGAATATTGGACGTCCACGTGTTGCATATCGTGAGACGATTACCCGCCCTGTCACAAAAGTTGATTACCGCTATGTTAAGCAATCTGGCGGTAAAGGTCAGTATGGTCATGTTGTTCTCAATGTCGCCCCAATTGAACGTGGACTGGGGATTGTTTTTGAAAACAAAACCTTTGGTGGATCTGTTCCCAGTGAATATGTTCCAGCCGTAGAAAAAGGCGTTAGAGAAGCGGCTGAGACAGGTGTCCTGGCCGGCTATCCAATTGTGGATGTGCAGGTTTCCCTCGTGGATGGATCCTTCCATGAAGTGGATTCAAGCGAGATGGCCTTCAAAATGGCTGGTTTATTTGCTTTCAAAGAAGCAATGCAAAAAGGTGGGCCGGTTCTACTTGAACCGATCATGAAAGTGGAAGTTGTTGTTCCAGAAGAATACCTGGGTGATATTTTAGGGCAGATTAACTCACGGCGTGGAACCATTCTAGGAATGGAAGCCAGGCAGGGAAATGCCCATGCAGCGCAGGCTCACTTGCCGTTATCAGAAATGTTTGGATACGCAACAGAATTACGCTCTGCAACCCAGGGTAGAGGTGTCTTTACCATGGAATTTAATCACTACGCACCCGTTTCTGAAACGGTTGCCCAAAAAATTATTAATTCTTAATCAAAATTATTTTTAAACATTGATACAGGAGTAAGTAATGGCGAAGCAAAAATTTGATCGATCGAAGCCGCACATGAATATAGGGACCATGGGGCATATCGACCATGGAAAAACGACGTTGACCGCGGCGATCACCAAATGGAGCCAGTTGCGGGGATTGGCAGAATTCAAAGCGTATGACCAGATCGACAACGCGCCGGAAGAAAAAGCGCGCGGGATCACGATCAACATCGCACATGTGGAATACCAGACGGACAAACGGCACTACGCGCACGTAGATATGCCGGGACACCGTGACTACATCAAGAACATGATCACAGGAGCAGCACAGATCGATGGTGCGATCCTGGTGGTGGCAGCGCCGGATGGTCCGATGCCGCAGACGAAAGAACACGTCCTGCTGGCGCGCCAGGTGGAAGTGCCCAGCATAGTGGTGTACTTGAACAAGATCGACCAGATGGGCGATCCTGAACTGTTGGAACTGGTGGAACTTGAACTGCGCGAAATGCTGACCGCCTACAAATTCCCCGGGGACACGACCCCGATCGTGCGCGGCTCAGCGCTGCAGGCATTGCAATCGACCAGCACCGATCCCGAAGCGCCGGAATACGCCAGCATCAAAGAATTGATGCGAGTGGTGGATGAATACATTCCAGAACCGGTGCGTGCGGTGGACAAACCATTTATGATGCCGGTGGAAGACGTCTTCTCGATCAAAGGCCGTGGCACAGTCGTGACAGGCAGAGTGGATCGTGGACGGGTCAAAGTAGGCGAAGCGGTGGAGATCGTGGGATTGCAGGAAAAGACCCGCAGCTCAGTCTGCACGGGTGTGGAAATGTTCCACAAACTGCTGGACGAAGGCATGGCCGGGGACAACCTGGGCTTACTGCTGCGTGGAATTGAGCGCACGGATGTAGAGCGAGGACAGGTCATCGCCAAGCCGGGCTCGATCACCCCGCACAAGAAATTCATGAGCGAAGTGTACGTATTGAAGAAGGACGAAGGCGGCCGACACAAAGCATTCTTCACAGGCTACCGCCCGCAGTTCTATATTCGGACAATGGACGTAACCGGCAACATCAAACTGCCGGATGGTGTAGAAATGGTAATGCCAGGGGATAACGTGAACCTGGAAGTAGAATTGATCGTACCTGTGGCATTGGAGCAGGGCTCAACATTTGCAGTTCGAGAAGGTGGTCTGACGGTTGGCGCCGGTAGGATCACAAAAATACTGGACTAGGTGTAAATATGGCTAAACAGAAAATACGTATTAGACTCAAGGCTTATGACCACCGTGTACTTGATCAATCCGCGAAGCGGATTGTGGATACGGCAGAGCGAAGTGGTGCACAGGTGGTCGGGCCAGTCCCGCTGCCAACCAAAATAGAAAAATTCACTGTGCGCCGTTCCGCATTCATCGACAAAGACTCACATGAGCACTTTGAGATCAGGACCCACAATCGTTTGATTGATGTGTTGGATCCGGATTCAAAGACCATTGATATGCTGATGCGGTTGAATTTACCAGCCGGTGTCGATATCGAAATTAAGATCTAAACAGACAGCAAACAGATTCAATTGCTGTGGCACCAATTACTGGTAAAGAAACCAGATTGGTGGTAAAATCAAAACTCGTGCCAGATGGAAGAAGTTTTCCATTTGTTCAGAGGTAATTCAAGAGTAGAAATGTATGTGCTGAAGAATCGGCTCAGCATCTCAACTGACTGAATTACGCCCGGAGATGATGCAGCCTGGCCCAGGCTGACAGTCTCGTCAATACTAAATCTTCACAAGGAGAATATTGGGATGTTAAAAGGGCTTATAGGAAAGAAAATCGGTATGACCCAGATTTTCGATGAGAGTGGCGCGGCCATTCCAGTAACAATCATCGAAGCTGGGCCTTGCTACGTTACCCAGGTGTGTACTGTCGAAAAAGAAGGTTATTCGGCCGTCCAATTGGGTTTCGGCGAGACAAAACCCAAACGTCTGGCATCAGGCGAACTGGGACATTTGAAGAAGCACAATTTACCCCCAGTTCGATTTTTACGCGAATTTCGGGTAAATGAACCTGGGGTCAACGAAGGCGATACTGTTTCTGTTGATCTGTTTGCATTAGGCGAATCGGTGGATGTCACAGGAACATCCAAGGGTAAAGGTTTTGCTGGCGCTGTCAAACGATATCACTTCCGTGGTGGTCCAAAAACCCATGGTCAATCAGACAGACACCGTGCACCAGGATCTCGCGGCTCAGGAACAACTCCGGGTCGTGTCTATAAAGGTGCGCGCGGCCCCGGTCATATGGGCGATGACCGTGTAACTGCAGCAAGACTCAAAGTAGTATTGATCGATGCTGAACGCAACCTGCTTGGTGTTCGCGGAGCCGTTCCCGGCGGCCGTGGCAGTATTGTAATGATTAGGGAGGCTCGAAAACAATAGAGGAGCGATCCTGGATTGTTTTCTATGATGGAGCATGAAGACTATGGAAGCAGATGTTTTAAATATGCAAGGTGAGAAGGTCCGCACAATTGAATTACCTGCGGAAATCTTTGAAGCCCCAATTAAGACTGATTTGATGCACCAGGCGCTCGTTCGTCAACAGGCGAATGCCCGTCTTGGAACACATCAAACAAAAACCCGTGCCAATGTTGCTGGAGGTGGCAAGAAACCCTGGCGTCAAAAGGGTACCGGGCGTGCAAGAGCTGGTTCGAGCAGATCACCCATTTGGAAGGGCGGAGGTGGTGCACATACCCCGCATCCACACAGCTACTCCCTGCAAATGCCGCGTCAAATGCGCCGGGCAGCCCTACGTTCAGCGTTAACTGTAAAGGCACAGGAATCCAGCATTGTTATTCTGGATGGCATGCCTCTTCCAGAACCAAAGACTCGATATATGGTGCAAGCGCTGGAAAAATTGGTTGGAAATAGCTCCGCTCTAATTCTCATTCCGGTCAAGAATGAGGAATATGAGAAGGTGATGAGGTCGACCAATAATATCCCCGATGCAAAAACTTTAATGGCCAGCTATCTCAACATTCGTGATCTACTGTCTTTTGACAAGATCATCGTTCCAGTTGAATCGCTGGATGTTATTGCGGCCAATTTGGGATAGGCAGGAGATTTTATGACTACTCATTTTGACATTATCCGACGACCGATCGTTACTGAAAAGACTAATTATATGGTGACCAAGCTGCACCAATATGTGTTCGAAGTTACAAAAGACGCAACCCGAACCCAGGTGAAAGACGCCATTGAAAAAGTTTTTGAAGTTAAAGTTGTTCGTGTAAATATTATCAACACAGCGGCAAAACGTACTCGTCGTTCACGCAGCCGCCGTCTCATGGTCCGTGACAGTGGAATGAAGAAAGCAATCATTACCCTGGCACCGGATAATCGAATTCCAATCTTTGAAGGGGTAGAGTAATGGCCGTAAAGGTATATAAACCCACTACACCCGGATTGCGCGGAATGACCGGGTACACATTTGAAGAAATAACCAAAGATAAGCCAGAACGTTCTTTGGTTGTGATCCGCAAAGCAAATAGTGGCCGTAACTCCTATGGCCGCATTACAGTCCGCCATCGTGGCGGCGGCGAACGCCGTTATATCCGTATCGTTGATTTCAAACGTGAAAAACGGAATATACCAGCCAAGGTCGCAGCCATTGAGTACGATCCAAACCGTACGGCTCGCCTGGCATTACTATATTATGTTGATGGCGAAAAAAGATACATTGTAGCTCCCTTGGGGTTGCGCGTAGGCGATACCATCGTATCCAGCCCAACGGCTGAGATCAGAATCGGAAATAACCTTCCAATTTCCAATATTCCGGTCGGAACCATGGTTCACAGCATTGAATTAAAAGAGGGCAAAGGGGCACAAATGGTTCGAGCTGCTGGCGGCGCTGCGCAAATCCTTGCTAAAGAAGGTGATTTTGCACAGATTCGCTTACCCTCAGGTGAAGTGCGGTTAGTTCACCAAAAATGTTACGCCACAATTGGCCAGGTTGGAAATCTTGATCACAAGAACATAAAGCTTGGCAAAGCAGGCCGCAAACGCCACATGGGTATTCGCCCGGCAGTTCGTGGTACAGCAATGAGCCCGCGCGACCATCCGCATGGAGGTGGTGAAGGACGTCAGCCAATCGGTATGCCAGGACCAAAAACACCCTGGGGTAAATATACACTGGGCTTAAAAACCCGTAAGAATAAACGGACTGACAAATACATCGTACGACGGCGCAATAAATCCAGCCGGTAAGATGTTCTAGAAAATAAGATCAGGTAAAGAGGTCGAACAAATGTCACGATCGCTCAAAAAGGGTCCATTCATTGAACCCAAGCTATTGAAAAAAGTTGAAGTTATGAACACTCGGAATGATAAAAAAGTCATTCGCACGTGGAGTAGGGCTAGTACCATCTTCCCACAGATGGTTGGTCATACGATTGCAGTCCATGATGGACGCCGCCATGTACCGATTTACATTACCGAGAATATGGTTGGGCATCGCCTGGGCGAATTTGCTCCAACCCGCCATTTCCGCGGTCATCTTTCAGATAAATCTTCCGCGGCTAAGGGAAAATAAACCATGGCTAATGATATTCATGCAACGCTCAACAATGTCTCCATGTCTGCCCAGAAGGTTCGACTTGTGGTGGATGTGGTCAGAGGTAAAAAGGCCGTGGACGCGCTAAACATCTTGAGGTTTATTCCTAAAGCTGCTGCGCGCCAGGTTTCCAAAGTGTTGGCATCTGCCGTAGCAAATGCTGAAGAGAACTTCGGAGTAAGCCGGGATAATCTGTTTGTTTACAGAATATCCGCGGACCAGGCTCCAACCCGTAAATGGCGAAGATTCGGAGCTCGCGGCAGGTTCAAGCCGTTACTGCGCCGCAGTTCACACATTTCGGTAATATTGAGAGAAAAGGAGTAGAGCGTCTGTCATTCCCTTTTCCAGCGTTATGGAATGGAGAATGAGAAGACACCAGGAGAAACTATGGGTCGAAAAGTACATCCAATTGGTTTTCGTCTGAATATTAACCAGCCCTGGCAAGGACGCTGGTACGCTGAAGGAAAACAGTATGTAGAACAACTGCATCAGGATTTCCAAATTCGTAGAGTTGTCCATTCAGAGGCTGAAAAAGCCGGAGTTTCATTGATCGAAGTTGAGCGCTTTCCTGGAAAGGTAAAGATCTCAGTACACACGGCTAAGCCCGGAATTCTCATCGGTCGAAAAGGCGAGAGTGTCAAGAAAATGCGGACAGCACTTGAAGCACTGACCGGCAAGAAAATCGACCTCGAGATTAAGGAAATAAAAAATCCAGATACCGATGCATTTTTGGTGGCCACAAACATCGCTGGACAAATGGAACGCCGGGTTTCTTATCGACGTGCCATGAAGCGTGCATTGCAGCAAGCAATGCGTCAAGGCGCGCAGGGCATCAAAGTCCAGGTAGCAGGCCGGGTTAGTGGAGCAGAAATGGCTCGAACAGTCTGGCTGCGAGAAGGCCGCGTACCACTGCAAACTCTGCGAGCAAATATAGATTTTGCCAAGGCAGAAGCCCTTACTACATACGGACGTATTGGTGTTAAGGTTTGGGTTTACAAAGGTGAGTATATGCCGGTAGTGGAAGAAAAAATTGAATCCACTGAAGGTGTGTACGTTAGCGAATAATACTATTCTGGGAATTTCCAGAACTTGATGAAGAGGTAGCTATTATGTTGATGCCTAAAAGAGTGAAGTGGCGCAAGCAAATGCGCGGCCGTATGAAAGGGAAAGCGCTGCGAGGAGCAGAAATCAGCTTTGGCGAATGGGGCTTACAGGCTCTTGAACCAGGTTGGGTGACTGCACGTCAGATCGAAGCAGCCCGCCGGGCTATTGTGCATTCCATGAAACGCCGCGGACAAATTTGGATCCGGATCTTTCCGGATAAACCATACACACAGAAACCACCTGAAACCCGAATGGGAAAAGGTAAAGGTAATGTGGAGTATTATGTGGCGGTGGTAAAACCCGGAAGAATGATCTTCGAAATTGGCGGCTTGCCGGAAGACCAGGCTTTGGAAGCATTGCATCACGCGATCTACAAATTCTCCATTAAGACCAAGGTTGTATCGAAACACGATGTGGCAGGAGAGTAATGATGAAAAATGCTGAAATTAGATTGATGCCAATCGAACAGTTAAAAACAAAATTATCGGATGCCCGAAATGAATTGATGAATTTGCGTTTTCAGGCAGTGACAGGTCAGCTAACTGATACCAGCAGGCTACCGATCACCAAACACAATATTGCCCGATACGCGACAATTCTACGAGAGCGAGAGCTCAAGGCTATGAAGGAAGGTGAAGTATGAACGAACGTCGTCGCCTCACTGGTATTGTCACCAGTAACAAGATGATGAAGACAGTTGTGGTGGAAATCACACGCGCGTATCGCCATCCAGTCTACAAGAAAGTGGTCCATTCGAGCAAACGTGTAAAAGCCCATGATGAAATCGGCTGCAATATTGGCGATAAAGTACAGATCGTGGAAACACGGCCAATATCAAAAGATAAGTCCTGGGTTGTGGAAACGGTTCTCGTCACTGAAAGCCGCACTGAAGATACCGGTGTAGGAGTATAAGCGATGATACAACAGGAATCTCGGATTAAAGTCGCTGATAATACAGGTGCCCGCGAACTGCTCGTGATCCACGTTATGGGAGGATCAGTCCGGCATTATGGGTCGGTAGGGGATGTGGTTGTTGCGACAGTAAAATCTGCCACCCCACAGGGCTCGGTAAAGAAAAGCGACATCGTAAAAGCAGTTATCGTTCGTTGTTCGAAAGAGTGGCGGCGAGCTGATGGATCCTCCATTCGCTTTGATGATAATGCAGCGGTCATCCTCGATACCGATGGGCAGAATCCTAAAGGAACACGCATCTTCGGACCCGTAGCGCGCGAATTACGCGAAAAGGGTTTTATGAAGATCGTCTCCCTTGCCCAGGAAGTTATCTAAGTTAGAAGGGATTCAGGAGCAAGCAATGGACGTGAAAATGAAAAAAGGTGACACCGTTGAAGTGATCAGCGGTCGTATGGATGACAAGGGAAAACGTGGCGAGGTCATTAAAGTAGTACTTACCGATAAGACCGTTGTGGTGCAGGGAATAAATATGCGCACTAAACACCAGAGGCAGGTACAAACCCAAGGCCGAACCATCAAACCTGGAATTGTTAAATTTGAGGCCCCAGTTGATATTTCCAATGTCATGCTGGTCTGCCCAAAATGCAGCAAACCCACCAGGGTAGCCTTGCAACGAACGGATGACAAGACTAGACGCGTTTGCAAACAATGCAACGAACAGATCGACGAATAGGCTGGCTGGGAGCATTATTATGAACAGAATGAAAGAAAGATATCAGAAGGAAGTTGCACCAGCTTTGATGGAAGCTTTAGACCTAAAAAATGTCATGCAAATTCCACGAATTGAAAAATTGGTTTTGAACATTGGTCTCGGCGAAGCTATGGATAATGCGAAAGCGATGGATGCAGCGGTAAATGACTTGATCCAAATTACAGGTCAAAAGCCAATTGTTACAAAAGCGCGAAAAAGCATAGCCAACTTCAAGTTGCGTGAAGGAAGATTGATAGGCGCGAAGGTAACCTTGCGTGGTGAAAAGATGTGGGCATTTTATGACCGATTAGTAAACATCGTACTTCCCCGTGTTCGTGACTTCCGAGGTATTTCACCAGATTCATTTGATGGACGCGGGAACTATACCCTGGGATTAAAAGAACAATTGATCTTCCCGGAAATTGAGTACGATAAGATTGATAAAGTCAGAGGTATGGAAATTACAATCGTAACGACCGCACCAAATGATGATCAGGCGCGAGAGCTTTTGACAATGCTTGGAATGCCTTTCAAGAAGGGAAATTAGTTTATGGCTAAGACTTGCATGAAGTATCGTGAAATGCGACGGAAATTCCCAAATATGGTACGCAACCGCTGTCAGCGTTGCGGTAGACCGCACGGATTTATACGACGGTTTGGCTTGTGCCGAATTTGTTTCCGTGAAATTGCCCTGGAAGGCAAAATTCCAGGAGTTACCAAATCTTCTTGGTAGCCCATACGGAGGTGGTTGAGAATGAGTGTAATTGATCCTATTGCAGATATGTTGACCCGCATCCGGAATGGTGTGCTAGTTGGGCAGCCACTGGTTGCGATGCCTACTTCTAAAGTGAAAGCGGAAATTGCCCGCATCATGAAAGAAGAAGGTTACATCGATGGTTTTGAAATTGTGGATGGCGAAAAGCCTGCACAGCAGGTATTGCGCGTCCGCTTAAAATATGTCGGCGAGCGCCGCGAAAGACGCCCGGTGATAACCGGTTTGGAACGCGTCAGTCGTCCAGGCCGCCGAATCTACAGCCAAAAACAGGAAATTCCCTATGTACTTTCGGGAATGGGTGTTGCCATCATTTCCACCCCCAAGGGTGTGATGACCGGAACGCGCGCACGTCAACTTGGAGTTGGCGGTGAGATCCTGTGCAAGGTCTGGTAGCCCACGAGATTGGATAGGAGGATAGTACTGTGTCAAGAATAGGACGTTTACCGGTAACGGTTCCATCCAATGTAAAAGTGGATATCCAGGGCAGCAATGTTCGTGTTCAAGGTCCGCAAGGCGAAATGAGCCGAGCTTTCTCCCCTGATATGGAGATCTCTCTTGAGAATTCAGAAATTCTCGTGAAGAGACCTTCAGATGCCAGCCAGCATCGCGCTTTACATGGAACTACCCGGGCGATCATAAATAATATGGTTGTGGGAGTTAGCACAGGTTTTGACCTGGTGCTTGAAATCGAAGGAGTTGGATATCGAGCAGAAATGGATGGGGAGAAACTGATTCTTCATATCGGTTATTCTCACCCGGTCGTAATCGATCCTCCAGCTGGAATCAATTTTGAAGTGGAAGCAAAAGCCCGACAGGTCAAGATCCACGGCAAAGATAAAGAAGCAGTCGGACAGATAGCAGCAATCATCAGAAAATATCGACCACCTGAACCATATCATGGTAAAGGTATTCGTTATGCAGGCGAAAAAATCCGCCGTAAAGCTGGTAAATCTGGTAAGGCAAAGAAGTAGGTGATGACGAATGGCAACTAAAACTCGTTCAGAAGCACGTATTCACCGGCACCAAAGGGTGCGAAAGAACCTCTCGGGTACGGCAGATCGTCCACGTGTATGCGTCTATCGCAGTGTGTCAGAGATCTACGTTCAGGTTATTGATGATCAAGCAGGAACCACATTGGTTTCAGCATCAACCATCGATAAAGAACTGAGAGCCAAAATGAAAGGCTTGAAGAAAACAGAACAAGCTGATCTCGTAGGGCAGGCGCTTGCAGAGCGCGCGAAAAATAAAGGAATCTCCCTTGTCGTTTTCGACCGCGGTGGTTTCAGATACATGGGCAGGGTTAAAGCTTTGGCCGATGGCGCGCGTAAGGGCGGCCTGGAATTCTAACAAATTAGCACTCAAAAGGTCTGGTTATGGATGCGATTGATTATCAAAATGTAGAAGCTGGTTATGACGAGCGGGTGATCGAAATTGCCCGCGTTGCCAAGGTAGTGAAGGGCGGTCGTCGATTTTCGTTTCGAGTTACCATCGTTGCTGGGGACAACAATGGAAAAATTGGAATGGGAATCGGTAAAGCCAATGCAGTACCTGAAGCAATGCGTAAAGCAACCGAACGCGCTCACAAGAATATGCATAAAGTGTACCTGTCCGGTTCCACGATTCCACACGCTATCACGGCAAAGGTTGGAGGCGCTGTAGTGTTATTAAAACCAGCCTCTCCTGGTACCGGCGTTATTGCGGGTGGAGGCGTTCGTGCCGTACTGGAAGCAGTAGGTGTGCATGATATTCTCACCAAATCTCTAGGCAGCAATACTGTCTTGAATATTGTTCAAGCCACCTTTAAAGCCCTCGAGAGTCTGAAATCTCCCCATGTGGAGGCGGCAAACCGCGGTAAAGACTTGAAAGATGTCTTGCCATTTTGGGAAAGGAGAAAAAATGGCTGATAAAGATACTTCTCCAGTAGAAAAAAAAGCAAAAAAAGTTACTACACCTGTGGTAAAGACTGCTAAAAAAGTATCTACTCCTGCAGTAAAAACAGTTACAAAAGGAACCACACTGGTAGAGAAAACAGCCAAAAAAGTAGCCACTCCTGTAGTAAAAAAAGCAGCAGAAGTAGCCGCTCCCGAAGCAAAAAAGGCTAAAGAAGTCACCGCTCCTGTAGTCAAAATGGTTAAGATCACTCAGGTGAAGAGCGCCATAGGTTACTCTAAGGTGCATAAAGGAACCATCCGTGCCCTAGGTTTTCACCGTTTGAATCAAACTGTGGAACACCCAGATACTGCAACACTGCGTGGTATGCTGAGAAAAGTCAATAATCTAATTGTGATTGAAGAATAGGTAAGACGATGAGATTAAACGATTTAAAGCCCAATCCGGGCGCCAAAAATGATCGTAAACGTGTAGGACATGGACCATCCGCTGGTCAGGGTAAAACCTCTGGTCGTGGAACCAAAGGTCAGAGCTCCCGCACTGGTGCAGGTCCTAGACTTTACCACCAGGGTGGCAATCTGCCTTTCTTCCGCCGCTTACCGTTTATGCGTGGTCAGGGTTTCACCCCTCCAAATCGCGTTGAATTCCAAGAGATTAATCTCTTCGAACTTAATCGCTTTCCTGCAGGCAGTGAGATAACACCTGAAGTACTCTTTGAAGCTGGGTTTATCCGTAAGAGCAAGACTCCCGTCGTCCTACTTGGCGAAGGTGAGATCGGTGTAGCTTTGAAGGTGCATGTACACAGAGTCAGCAAATCGGCCAAAGCCAAGATCGAAGCAGCTGGTGGCACTATTGAGACTCTCTGATAATAAACTTTCCGAAAAGGAGAATCCTTCATGAAGCGGTCAGCCTGGCGCTATCTATGGAAAAGTGAAGATATTCGCAAAAAGCTGCTGATCACCCTGGCATTGCTGATCTTGTACCGCCTCGCGGCAAACATTCCTGTTCCGGGAATTGACCGTGAAGTAATTGCAAGTATAGCGGCGGGTGGTGGTGCGGCAGGTAATCTCTTCAATTTGTTGGATTTGCTTTCTGGCGGTACTGTATCGAACTTCTCAATCCTTGCGATGGGGGTGTATCCTTACATTACAGCGCAAATTATTTTGCAGTTACTCATCCCAATCATTCCAGCACTAGAACGGAAGATGCGGGAGAATCCACGCGAATCACAGAGCTGGATGGAAAAGTGGACAATCATCCTGACCATCCCCATGGCACTGTTGTCAGCTGTTGGACAGATCAATATTTTTAGTTCACTTACAGGCGGCGTTCCCATCTTGAGGTCCTATGGATTTTCCGGTGAAGCATTGTTACCGACTCTCGCTACTTTGCTTAGTATGGTTGCCGGTACAATGTTGGGAATCTGGATTGGACAGTTGATCTCAGAGTATGGTATTAGAAACCAGGGTCTTTCTTTGATCATATTTGCGGGTATTGTTTCCCAAATGCCCGGCAATCTCGTATCACTCATGAGTGACCAACAAAATCGGTGGTTGATAATTCCAATCTTAGCGATTTTAGCCCTAACAGTATTTGCCATTGTCTTTGTTAATCAAGGTCGGAGAAATGTTCCAGTAATGTTCCCTGGCCGTCGGGTGGGTAACCGGATGTCAATGCCGGTGAAAAGTAACCTGCCCTTGATGATCAATATGGCTGGCATGATCCCGATCATCTTTGCGCAATCATTGCTCACTTTCCCTGCTATAGTAGCCTCTTATTTTCTTCGTTCTGAAACTGCCTGGGTCGCGAATCTGGCTAAGGGGATAAATGATACATTTGGCGGCTCCAGTCCATGGTATGGTGTTTTATACTTCATCTTTGTAGTTGCTTTCACCTTCTTTTATACTGACGTTCTCTTTACACAGCAGAACTACGGTGACAACCTTAAGAAGCAGGGTGCGCAAATTCCTGGTGTTATTCGTGGAGCCCCGACACAAAAGTACCTTACTAAAGTCCAACGGCGCATTACCCTCCCGGGTGCACTTTTCCTCGGCCTTGTTGCAGTTCTTCCCTATATACTGGGAGCGATCCTGCCTACAGCTGCTGGGTCAGGTTTGTTGCTGGTCTCTGCTGCAGGTCTGTTGATCGTGGTTGGCGTCGTACGGGATACATTTACCATCATTGATACCGAGCTAAAAGTGCACGGTTATGATGAGCAATTGATCAAAGGTTAATGATGGCGAAGTATTATGTTCTTCTAGGTCCTCCCGGGGCAGGAAAAGGTACGCAGGCAAAGATCATCGCCGAGAACCTTGGTCTGACTCACATCTCATCTGGAGATATTTTCAGGGAAAACCTTGGAAAACAAACCGGACTTGGCAAACAAGCACAGGGTTACATCAATCGAGGCGAACTCGTTCCTGATGATCTTACTATAAACATGATTAGGGACCGTTTACAGAAACCGGATTGTGCAAATGGCGCAATTTTGGATGGTTTTCCGCGGACTCCAGCCCAGGCTGAGGCGTTAGCCGAAATGCTGATGGAGACCGGTGGCGAGGTAGTCGGCGTTCCTTATATATCTGTTCCAGCAGAAGTTCTCTGCGAAAGGCTGACTGGAAGATGGTCTTGCAAGCAAAATGGTCATGTTTACCATCAAAAATACAACCCCCCAAAATTGGATGGTATTTGCGATATAGATGGTTCTGAGTTGTATCAGCGTGAAGATGATAAATCTGAAACAGTTTTGAAACGAATTGATGTTTACATGGCTCAAACCGCTCCACTGATTGCCTTTTACAAAGATCTGGGAAAACTACTGGAAGTTGATGGCACCCTGGAAATTCATGAAGTCACCGCCCAATTGCTGAAAGCATTGGCGTCGAAGTAGATTGTTATATGTCCTGGGATCGTCAAATTAACATAAAATCTGCAACAGAGATTGCATCAATGCGCGAAGCCGGTAAAATTAATGCCGAAGCGTTGCAAGCAGCTGTATCCATCATCAGACCAGGAGTTACAACCGCAGATCTGAATGCAGCTGCGGAGGAAGTTCATAAGAAACATGGAGTGTTCTCTCCTTTCAAAGGATATCCGGGACCATATCCATACCCGGCCAGCATTTGTACCAGCGTCAACGAAGAATTGGTGCATGGCATACCGGGCAAGCGTAAGCTAAAAGAGGGCGATATCGTCTCGATGGATTGTGGAACAGTTCACAAAGGATTCGTTGGAGACTCGGCCGTAACCATTGCGGTTGGCGAGATCTCTGAATCAGCAAGAAAATTGATGGATGTTACCGAAGAAGCTCTTCGGATAGGAATCAGTAAAATGGTCGCAGGTAATCATGTAGGAGATATTGGTGCTGCGATCCAGGATTATGTGGAACAGAACAAAATGAACGTTGTGCGCGAATATACCGGGCACGGCGTTGGGCGGCAAATGCATGAAGGCCCGGCTGTTCCAAACTATGGTTTACCCGGTAAAGGCATGGAACTTCGGGTTGGTATGACGATCGCCCTCGAACCAATGATCGTCCTCGGCTCATACCAAACCAGAGTGATGCCGGATGAGTGGACAGTTTCTTCAAGGGACGGAACACTCACAGCCCATTTTGAGCACAGTGTCGCCATTACGGACCAGGGACCGGTAATCCTGACATTATTGTAGAAATATAATGAGTAATCTGGACGAAAGCTAAGTGAAGAGGTATAATTTGAACTTTGCGGCTTCGTTCGCAAAAAGAGTATGATAAGGAGTAAGTAGAGAATGAAAGTGTCACCATCCATACGAAAGCGCTGCGCTAAATGCAAAGTTGTAAAACGCAACCGCAGATTGTTCATTATCTGCGAAAATCCAAAACACAAACAGCGACAGGGATAAGAGATTATGGCAAGAATTGAAGGTGTAGATCTTCCACGCAATAAACGCGTCGAAGTAGGTGTGCAGTATATATTTGGAATCGGTCTAACCCGTGCGCATGAAATTTTAGCAGCAACCGGTGTAAATCCTGATATCCGCGTTAAAGATCTTTCCGATGCTGAAGTAGCGGCTTTACGTGATTTCATCACAAAGACCTACAAAGTGGAAGGCGATCTTCGTCGAGAAGTAACCATGAATGTTAAGCGGTTAATTGAAATTGGCTGCTATCGTGGTATGCGTCATCGCCGTAATTTACCCTGCCGGGGACAGCGCACCCGCACGAACGCCAGAACTTGCAAAGGTCCCAAGAAGACTGTTGCTGGTCGTGGCCGACGTCGTGGAGCAACCAAGAAATAAGCCGGTATTGATCGCCGCCTGGTAGGGATCCCTCGACCCCACGGCTGACCAGGTACAGATCGATCGACCGCTTAAAGAAAAAATTTAGAGAGGTTTTATGGCTCAAAACGTACGTTCAACAAGACGAACATCCACAACGCGCAAAGCAAAACGCAGCTTGTCTGCCGGACAGATTCACATATTTGCCTCGTTTAACAATACGATCATTACCATAACTGACAAACAGGGTAATACTGTATGTTGGGGCAGTTCAGGATCTGCTGGTTTTAAGGGTTCTCGCAAAAGCACTCCTTTTGCCGCCCGCCTTGCCGCAGAACAGGCAATAAAAGCCGCTGCACAGATGGGCGTCCAGGAAGTAGATGTTTATATCAAAGGACCAGGACCGGGCAGAGAGTCAGCCATCCGAGCTGTACAGTCATTGGGTTTGCGGGTGCATTCAATTTCTGATATCACCCCAGTTCCACACAATGGCTGCCGTCCTCCAAAGAAACGCCGCGTCTAATATGTTCAGAGAGAGGGATTCAATTTATGGCTAAGTATTTAGGGCCGGTGTGCAAATTATGCCGGCGTGAAGGTGAAAAATTATTTTTGAAAGGTGAGCGCTGTTTCACCGCCAAGTGTTCCTTTGACCGTCGCAGTTTTGCGCCAGGTCAACATGGACGCACTGGCAGCCGTGGAGGGGATCGGTCATCTGACTATTCCCGACAGTTGCGCGCAAAACAGAAAGCTCGCCGTATTTATGGCATGTTCGAAAAACAATTCCGCCGTTATTTCGCTGTTGCCTTGAAGCGTCGCGGTCTCACTGGGTTGAATATGCTCCAAACCCTTGAATCTCGGCTTGACAATGTCGTTTTTCGAATGGGTTATTCCGCCAACAGGGCTCAAGCTCGCGAAATGGTGACACACGGACACTTTATGGTAAATGATCGAAGGACAGATATTCCTTCAATGCTTATGAAGCCCGGTGATGTCGTAATGGTAAGAGAAGGATCCCGTGCTACAACCTTCTTCAAGGAATTGAAGGATATCGCCGAAGCACGCACCATACCCACCTGGGTCGAGCGGGATCTTAAAAACCTGTCGGGGCGAGTTTTGCGCTTGCCGGATCGTGCTGAGATCGATGGAAACCTCACCGAACAGCTGATCGTCGAGTACTACTCTCGCTAAAAGCTACTAAAGTCGGCACGCGGTTGTATATGTGTGTGGCGGCAAGAGGGAAAGCAAAGTGACTGGTTTAAGTAATATGGTAATGCCAAAGGTAGATCGGGTGGCAGACGCCCGGAATTATGGCAAATTTGTTATCGGTCCATTGGAGCGCGGTTATGGCGTGACGATGGGGAACGCGCTGCGACGCGTGTTGCTCTCATCCCTGGATGGCGCTTGTGTTACTTCCATTCGGATAAATGACGTGCTGCATGAGTTCAGCGATATTCCGGGAGTACGTGAAGATGTGATTCAAGTCATGCTACAGATCAAGCAAATCCGCTTGAAGTTGTATGACGTCGATATAGCGTCCATGCACCTGGAAGTTCACGGCGAAGGCGTAGTTACCGCTGCCGATATCAAAGTTCCAGCCGAGATTGAGATCGTCAACCCTGACCTCTACCTTTTTACTGTTGATGATAAAAATACTCGCCTTGAAATAGACATGACCGTTGAACGCGGACATGGTTACTCACCTGCAAATGAACGAAGTGGCAAATTGCCTATCGCAGAATTGCCGGTGGATGCCATATTCTCACCTGTAAAACGGGTCAACTGGGATGTCAAATCAACACGTGTAGGTCAGAGCACCAACTACGATAAGTTGGAACTCGAAATCTGGACGGATGGCACTATTTCTCCTGAAAAGGCACTGGGGAATTCCTCGGTTATCTTGATGGAACACCTTCGCCTTCTAGCTGGCGTCAGTGACGAGATCATTGAACGCAGCGTGGAAAAAGAAGTGGCCGGCAGTCGTTTATCGAGTGAAGCAGCGGAAACGCCTATTGAAAATCTGGACCTCTCGGTTCGGGTATTCAATTCACTCAAACGTACTGGGATCACAACGGTTGGTGACGTGCTGGAGTTGTTGGATAAAGGTGAAGATGCAGTGATGTCTATCCGCAATTTTGGAGAGAAGAGTTTGGATGAGCTTCGCTTGAAAATGGAAGATAAAGGCTTCATGCAAGAAGAAACTATTGTGGAGTAATTGAGATGCGTCATCAGATATCTGGATATCGTTTAAGTCGTACTACCGGTCAGCGTAATGCTTTACGCCGCACCATGATCAGACAATTGTTTGAACATGAGCGGATTACAACTACTCGCGCCAAAGCTTCTGCAATCAGAGGTCAGGCCGAAGAATTGATCACTCTGGCAAAAAATAGCGGTGATAAAAGCGAGATTGAAAAAGTGAATGCCCGCCGGTTGGCAGCCAGCTACCTTGGCAACGCAGCCGATACTGTCAAAAAGTTGTTTGACGATATTGGACCGCGCTACACAAAACGCAACGGTGGATACACCCGAATGTTGAAACTCGGACCACGTCTTGGCGATGCAGCCGATATGGTCCTGTTGGAATTGGTTGAAGAGTAAATCCTGCATTTGCAGGATATCCATCTCCGTCCAAAGGGCGTGAATGGAATGGCACGTTACCAGGTAACACTTTCATACGACGGTACAGAGTTCAAAGGATACCAGCGACAGGGTATCAAGCGGACGGTTCAATTCTGTGTTGAAAAAGCGCTTCGCAAGCTGGGGTGGACCGCAACATCCATCATCAGCGCGGGAAGAACTGACACGGGAGTACACGCTTCAGGGCAGGTGATAACATTTGACCTGGAATGGAACCATCCAATTGTAGATATCTTACCTGCAATGAATACTTATCTCCCGGCGGATATATCAGCTAGAGAGATCAAGGTTGCAGCAGATATTTTTCACCCGAGGTACGATGCGATAGCCAGAGAATACCGGTATCGGATTTTGATCGATCCCCTAAGGAAACCACTCATTGAGCGATTTGCTTGGCGGCAAAATAAACCGGTGAATTACTCTGTACTTGAACAATCTGCGCAAATGATTTTGGGAGTGCATGATTTTACTGCATATGGAACCCCGCCCCGGGCCGGAAGCAGTACAATACGATGTGTCACCCGATCTGAATGGCGAAGGGAAGGCAACGAGCTGCACTATTACGTGCGGGCAAATGCATTTCTTTATCACATGGTACGCAGGTTGGTATTTATTCAAGTCGAAGCTGGCTGCGCCAGGATAGATCCGGCGAGACTTCAAGAAAATTTCGAAGTCGGGTTCGATGATCATCCAGGAATAGCTCCGGCACATGGACTTGAGTTGATAAAAGTATATTACTAGTGTTGCCAGTTAACAGCTTACAAAATAATAAGAATACCTTGAGCAAGTGGAGAGGATAACCGTGGACAAAACATTCGTCCTAAAAGGAAAAATCGAACGTGAATGGGTCCTTGTTGATGCCAACGAGCAGATACTAGGACGAATTGCCACCAGAATAGCCCATATTCTTTTAGGCAAACACAAGCCCACCTTCACCCCGGGTGTATTAATGGGTGACTCGGTAGTTGTAATTAATGCCGACAATATTAAGGTCACTGGAAATCGATTGGAAGAGAAATTCTATCATTCCCATTCCGGTTACCCTGGCGGATTAAAATCTGTCAGTCTAAAAGATCAGTTGAAGAATCATCCTGACCGTGTTATTCGCAGTGCAGTTTGGGGTATGATTCCTCACAATAAGATGGGTCGTGAGTTGATTAAGAAAATTAAAGTGTATGGCGGGGCGGAACATCCTCACCAGGCACAGTCTCCTCAGCCGTTAGAGTTAGAGTAAAGAGGAAAGATGACAGTTCAATATTTTGAAGGTATAGGACGCCGTAAACAGAGTACCGCCAGAGTTCGCTTAATGAGTGGATCCGGCAATATCACCGTCAATAACAAGACCGGTGAAGAATATTTCACTCGTATGGGTGATCTGGAACTCATCCTTTCCCCGCTGCAGGCAGCTGGACAGGAACGCGCCCAATATGATGTTTCGGTGATCGTCAGTGGTGGCGGCGTGACTGGACAAACCTTTTCGTGCCAGCTTGGATTAGCCCGTGCATTAACCAAAATGGATGCAGAGTTACGCCCAACCATGCGTAAGGGTGGATTCCTCACACGCGACCCACGCGTAAAAGAGCGGAAAAAACCTGGTCTCAAACGTGCTCGCAAGGCGCCAACCTATACAAAACGTTAGAATATATACTTAACAGAAACTAATACGCAGAGCACACTATTTTTTCAGTGTACTCTGCGTTTTGTATTAATCTAGTATTCTAAATATGAACCAATCCAAAAAGGAAGTATATATGACACAGGGAATCACATTATTGGGTCTTGGATCTGGCGACCCTAATCATCTCACTCTCGAAGCAAAAGAAGTTCTGGAAAACATATCAGAGCTCTATACGCGTTTTGACCGCCATCCAACGTTTGAGGTGATTCCCGGAGATTGCTCAATTCATACTCTCGATAATCTTGAATTTTCACAGAATATTCCTGATGAAATAAGTGTGCAGATAGCAGACCAGATAATATCGCTTGGGCGACGTGTCGGTGGTGTTGTTTATGCCGTACCCGGTTCCCCTCGGCTGGATGATACTGCATGCGTAAAAATAGCCAAAAAGGCACTGGAGCTAGGCATCCCTCTGCGAGTTATAGATGGTATCAGCATCCTTGATAAAGTTTTCCAGATATTATCATTAGATCCTTCTCTCAACTTTGTCCGATTGGATGCGCTTGAGCTGTCAAATTTGCACTATCCAAATTTTCCACCAACTTTCCCTATCATTATTACATCCTTAGGAGAGGGACGAATTGCCGAGCAGGTAATGTCCACGTTAATTACTATTTACCCACTGGAGAAACCAATCAAACTGGTTGTTTCAGATAGTCGTAGCAATTTCGAAGTGAAAATGATTGACTTACAAGAGTTACCAGGATCTGTCCGGAATGGAGAGATTGCGACTGTTTACTTACCACCGTTGGAACCTGACACCTCATTTGAATCATTTCAAGAAGTCGTTGCTAGCCTGCGTGCACCGCATGGCTGCGAGTGGGATCGAAAGCAGACGCATAAGAGCTTACGGAAAGCCTTACTGGAAGAGACTTACGAAGCTCTCAAGGCGATCGATGAGGGTGATTCAGTAAAGTTAACTGAAGAGCTAGGAGATATCCTGTTGCAGGTCGTGTTGCATGCCCAAATCGGTTATGAAAAAGGTGCGTTCTCCATGGTGGATGTGTTGCGCGGCATCAACCAGAAGATCGTCCGCCGCCATCCTCATGTGTTTGGCGATGTAAAACTGGAAAGCATGGATCATTTGTTGGTCAATTGGGAAAAGATGAAAGCAGAGGAGCGGAAAGCGAATGGCAATGCTGAAAATAGTCTGCTCGATGGTGTTCCTGATATTTTGCCGGCACTAATCCAGGCTCAGGAAGTGCAAGATCGGGCTGCCAGAGTCGGCTTCGACTGGAAGGATATCCGCGGGGTGCTGGATAAGATCATGGAAGAGCTCCAGGAAGTTGATGTCACGACCAATCAATCGCAATTGGCAGAGGAGATTGGAGATTTGCTTTTTGCAGTGGTAAATTATGCCCGCTGGCGCAAGGTGGATGCAGAATTTGCTCTCCAGGAGGCGAACCAAAAATTCAAAAAACGTTTCGGTTTTATCGAAAGTAAAACCCGCCAGCAGGGGCGTGAGTTAGGTCAGTTAAGTTTAGATGAACTGAATGAGTTTTGGGAGGAGGCGAAAAACGAATAAGTGAAGCTGGCTCATTCACAACACTCATATAATTTTCATCTAGACTACAGGCAACTCGCCAATCGATTTGGCTCAGGAAAAAATTTATGCTATCCTAATAACAGTAAAAAATAACTGGGAGGGCGATCATGAATTTGAAGAAAATCTGGCTGATTTTGCTTTGTTTATCTGGATTTTTGGTGTCTTTACTCACACTCACTCCGGGGAAGGTTTATGCTGGAGGCTTAAATTCAGATGGAGTATATGGGGATCTACAGCATAAGACCAAAAAGCCAAAACCAACATTGTTTGTCAGAACGGCTACTCCAACTCAGACTTTAACGCCCACAATCACTACAACACCCACAAGTACTACAACATTAACGCATACAACAACCTTGGAACCGACGGAGAAGCCTAGCACGCCCACAAAGACAGAAATCCCACTTTCAGTGGATGATGCAGAGGCTATTGTGGCTCCTCCTATTATAGTTTCCCCATTTGTTATCCCAGTCTGCGGCTCTCCAGCAGCAATATTGCTCGGTTTTGCAGGGATAACCTGGATGAATTTACGGAAACGGAATGATGAAATATAGGAAAATTAATCTCTAACTTATCAGCAACGTTCTTATTGTAATGTTTTGAACGGAGACGATTTAGATACGATAGGAGTGGATTAAGAAAAGAACGGTGGAGATCAAATCCACCGTTCTTACGTCTTCATACTATAAAGTTTTCTTTTTTGACTCCATCACCTTCTCACCGGGGAAACAGTTATCATCACCCAATGGTTCGAACTTCGCGGTGAAGTGTCGCATCAATGGTGCCTGGTAAGTGATCTTATATCCGCGAAGAGTAGATTTCTTCCCATTGATCTCTTTTAGTATATCAACCACATAATCAAAATGGCTCTGGGTGTACATCCGGCGCGGAATGGCAAGTCTGACCAGTTCCAGCTTGGGATATACAACCTGTCCTGTCTTCGGGTCAGCATGAGCGAACATGACCGAGCCAATTTCACAAGCGCGGATGCCGCCTTCAATATACATGGCGCCGGATAACGAAATCCCGGGAAATTCCGAGTTGGGTATATGCGAGAGCAATTTTCCTGCGTCAATGTAAATGGCATGGCCTCCTGGCGGCTCGATGATGGGGATGCCGGCTTCAAGCAGTTTATTGCCCAGGTAGGCCGTTTGACCAATCCTATAGGCCAGGTAATCCTCATCCAATCCTTCAAATAAACCAACCGCCATGGCTGCCAGATCTCTGCCAGCCAAACCACCATAGGTGGGGAACCCTTCGCGCATGATCAATTCGTTACAGATCTTCTGGTGAAGCTCTGCAGAACGCACTGCCAGGAATCCGCCGATATTGACGATGGCGTCCTTTTTGGCGCTCATCCAGGCGCCATCGGCATAGGAAAATATCTCCTGTGTGATCTCGAGAGTTGATTTATTCTCGTAGCCGGGTTCGCGTTGTTTGATGAAATAAGCGTTTTCGGCATAACGACAACAGTCGATAAAGAAGGGTATATCGTAGCTGCGATAGACCCCTGAAACCTGGCGGATATTTTCCACCGAAACAGGCTGTCCACCTCCGGCATTATTGGTTATTGTTATCGCTCCGAAGGGAATATTTTCCTTCCCGGTCTTTTCAATGAATTCCTTTAACTTGCGGATATCCATATTGCCCTTGAAGGGGTGATGATTGGATGGGTCGAATGCCTCATCGATGACCAGGTTGGCAGGGATACCGCCCCTTCCACGGATGTTCCCTTCGGTGGTGTCAAAGTGCATATTGGATGGAATGGAATTGCCGGGTTTCACCAGTAATTGGGTCAGAATATTTTCGGCTGCCCGCCCCTGGTGAGTGGGTACAAAGAACTCGAAACCGAAGATCTTATCCATGGCTTCTTTTAGTTTGAAGAAAGACCTCGCGCCAGAGTAGGATTTATCCCCTTCCATGATGGCAGCCCATTGAGCCTGGCTCATGGCGCCGGTGCCGGAATCCGTCAGAAAATCAAGAAATACATCCTCAGCTTTTATGGAGAAAACGTTGTATCCAGCATTTTTCATCGCCAATTTTCTGGCTTTATCGTCGATCAGTTTGATGGGTTCAATTGATTTGATGCGAAATGGTTCAGCTGGATGTTTAATCATTTTTCCTCCGGACAAATTTTGGATTTGCTTATTCTACCCTAAAAATATATTGCTAAAAAGTGATTAACCATATTTATGTGGTCTCGATCACGATCTGATGCATACCCAGATTTACAGCATGCTGCAAAAGGAATGCATCGCCGTACCAGCCACTTGATTTTAATCGAATAAACGCTTCAGCCAGATCCTTCCCGATATATAAGTAATGCCAGGGCTCATCTTTGATGCCATCATGACTGCCGGTATAGCTGCGGATAAATCCGTATTCCCAGGCGTGCTCGATCAGCCATTTTCCAGCCTTGGTGTTCTCGAAATGCAGGTTGATGTCAACCAGTTTTCCAATATCTGTGGAAGTAAAATCGACTGCCAGACCGGAGTGATGCTGGGAAGTACCTGGTTTGAGCACGACCTGCTTGTCATTAGCCTGGCTGTAGGCTATTGCCTGCTGCTCGAAGGTACGAAACCCGCTGTGGATGAATAGACCGGTGCGATCTTTATTGGCCTGTTCGAAAAGTTTTGCCAGAGAAGAAAAAATGATCGAATTTACATAAATATTCTCATTCGCTGCCCGGATTCCATCCAATTGCAAGGGGATGGGAATGAGAAACGGTTGGACCAAATCTGCAATTTCAGCCTGGGTGATGGGGTGGGTCGTATCGATGATCCGCACCAGGGTAGGGTCAGGCAGATCCGCTATTGAAGGTAGTTTCACCTTTACCAGTGCTTGATCCAAACCTTTATAACCTATTCCCTTCCAGGATGTTTGTGATACTACTGGAGCGGCAAAAACAAGCCCAAGGAATGAGGAAATTGTCCTAATTAAAAATCCCCTGCGATCAATGCTGTGATGTTTTGATAATGAAGGCATTAATAAATTTCCTGTACAATTGGCGTATTAGTTATCAAAATAAGGAATTTCGTAATGAAACATCTGGCAATCATTTTATTCATCATGGCTGTAACATTGCTTGTCATTGGCTTTTTACCAGATCCGATAGAAACATCTCATTTTCAATACACTGGTAAAGCAATTATAGACCAATTGGGAGTAAATAATGCTGACGAAGTCCTAAATGATAATGAACGAATATATCTTCAGAATGTTACCCTGAATCTTGACCTCAGTGTGCCTAAAAGGGTTCTGCTGGGCAGGAAAGGCCATATTACACTCGGGTATGCAATCCAACCTACCCCGATAATAACCGAATCCGTTATTGATTCAGGAAAAATCGATATGCAGATAAAGGCAAAACCAGATTTTCCACGCCTATTTGTAGAACCGTTCGGCACAGTTGTATATGCTATCTCACCGGAAAATATTCGTGCAATCCATTGGAATATTCTTGCTATTAAGCAAGCGCCAATATCAGGCAACCTTTGGGTGTATCTAACAATTCTGCCATCTTCAGGAGGAACCATTGAGGCTCCGTTATTAAACCGGGAGCTGGTGGTTCCGGTCAGGTCCATCCTTGGGATGGATTTAAAAACATCCCAAACTATCAGCTTGATAGCAATATTGATTGGCCTGGTAGTATTGATATTCAATAAACTGGGATTGAAAAAGTTGTTTGATAAAAACTAGTTATGATAAAATAATTGTACCGATAGTGCTTTACATCTTTGCAATCCTTCTGTTAGAGGGTTATTATGAACAACGAATGGCTTTACATCGGAATATTCATGGTTGTATCACTGGGCTTACCGGCAGTTGCCATTTTTATGGCAGGATTGCTCGCTCCAAAAAGATCAAATTCAATCAAGACAACTACATACGAATGCGGGCTGGAGACTGAAGGCGAAACCTGGGTTCAGTTTAAAGCCCAGTACTATTTAATTGCGCTGGTTTTCCTCATTTTTGATATTGAAACTATATTCTTATACCCCTGGGCAGTCGCATTCGATAAGATCGGAATTTTCGCTGTTATCGAAGGTTTGCTCTTCATCGGCATCCTCGCAGCAGGATTGATTTATGCGTGGAAAAAGAACGCATTTGAGTGGTCTTAATTGGATCCTATTCACGATCTTGTAAGCGAAATAAAGGAGTCTGAATGAGTTTCTTGAGTGACCCGGTAATTTTTATCAGCGAATGGCTGCAAAAATTGCTTATTACTCTTGGCGTGCAAGAAGCTGCCGCGGGTCAGATTGTCCCTGCCTTCGGTGTTGTTGCATTACCGCTGATGGCAATGCTCTGGGTGATCTTCCTTATCTGGTATGAACGCAAGATGATCGGACGGTTGCAAGATAGATTGGGGCCGAATCGACTTGGACCCTTTGGATTGTTCCAGCCTTTTGCTGATATGGCAAAGATATTCACCAAAGAATATATCACTCCTGCTGGAGCAGACGTTGTACCGTACAACCTGGCGCCCATCCTGGCAGTTGGCGGAATCCTCTTCATGTGGGCTGTTGTGCCATTCAGTGTGACAGTTTACGGAGTGGATATCAACGTTGGCATTTTGTATCTAATCGCTGCCGGTGCTGTCGGCTCGCTGGGGATTATTTTCGCAGGTTATTCTTCCAATAATAAATACTCAATGCTTGCAGCCTTCCGGGTGGTTGCGCAGTTGATCTCATACGAAATTCCATTGACACTCGCCTTACTGGTTCCCGTTCTCCTGGCGCGCTCAATGGGCATGAATTCCATTGTTATCGCTCAACCTGTCTGGTTTATCGTCCTTGCGCCAATTCCGGCTTTTTTATTCTTTATTTCATCGGTAGCAGAGGTTGGTCGAGCGCCTTTCGATCTGGCAGAAGCGGAATCCGAGATTGTTGCCGGTTTCAACATAGAATACTCGGGTCTGAAATTCGGCATGTTCTATGTTGGCGAGTTCCTGCATGCCTTTACTATCTCTTTGCTGTTCACGGCGATATTTCTCGGCGGTTGGCAGGGACCCTGGGCACAGCAAATCCCCATCCTTGGTTTTGTTTATTTTGCCATTAAAACGATGGTGGTTTATTTCTTTGTGATCATGTTCCGTGGGTCCTTCCCGCGCTTCCGCATAGACCAGGTGATGCAGTTAAATTGGAAAATATTCACGCCAATCGCACTGGCTGTTATTGCTGCAGCAGCTATCATTGAAAAGCTAACTGCTGGATCAAGCGAGGTTGTGCGCATATCAGCTCACCTTACATCAAACCTTGTCATCCTGGCTATTACCATCCTGATAGCCAGAGGACCACTAAGGTCCCGCAGGAAGAAATTGGATGAGCTGGCAGAAAAGCACCGATCATCACAAAATTTGATTTTGGAGCACACACATGACGCTTGATCAGGTTATTTTTCTCATCACGTCAGTCGTTATCCTGGTTTCGGCAGTTCTGGTAGTGACTGTTCCAAAAATGATCCATGCAGCTCTGTGGCTCATCCTGGCATTAGCCGGAATTGCGGTTATCTTCGTTTTGTTGCAGGCGCCATTCTTCGCAGTAGTGCAAGTGATCGTATACATTGGTGCGATAGCAGTTTTGGTGATCTTTGCTGTCATGCTGACGAGAAAAGCCATGACAGACTCAGGAGCGCAATCCAATAAGTATATTTCACTGGCGGCCATTGTATGTCTGGCGCTCTTCGGCGGACTGATTTATATGATCTTCTCGTGGAATGGCGCGCAAACAATCATTGTCGATGCATCGCCGCCTGTGGACGCGGTAATCAACCTGGGTGTAGCTTTAGTAGCGCCAGATGAATATTTGCTTCCCTTTGAGGTAGCTTCCATTCTGCTGCTAGCAGCTTTGATAGGCGCCATTTATATCGGCAGGGAACGCAGTTCCGGGGAGAGTGAAAAATGATCCCATTATCCTGGTATCTGATGCTCTCGGCAGCCATGGTTTGTATCGGACTATTCGGTGTACTTACCCGAAAAAACGCCATCGCGATGCTGTTGGGAGTTGAGTTAATCTTGAATGCTGTCAATATTAACCTGTTGGCATTTTGGCGTTATGTAGACTCCCTTCACGCTACCGGTCAAGTTTTCGTGGTGATCGTTATTACCGCCGCGGCTGCCGAAGTGGCGGTCGGTTTGGCGATCTTTATCGCTGTGTACCGCAAGCAACAGACGATCGTAACTGATGATATTTCGGCATTAAAAGGCTAGTTTGGAGTGATAACGGATCATTATGACAGTTGATACTTTAGTCTGGTTAATACCTCTTCCACCATTGTTGGCTTTTATCCTGATTGTCCTTTTCATGAATAACTCCAAAGGGTTGAGCCACACAATTGCCATAATCGGGGCAGGTATCTCCTGGTTGCTGAGCATGATCGTATTCTTCATCGCCGTCGCCAGACCGAACCTTGCGGAACATCCCATTGGCAGCGCAATCAATTGGTTGCCGACTGGAAAAGGTTACTTGCAGATGGGGGTGCAGGTCGATAACCTTTCGGCAGTGGTGCTGTTCTTTGTTGCCTGGACGATCCTGATGATTATCATTTACAGCGTGGGTTATCAGAATTTTGGGCAACCGAAGGGTGATCACGACGTTGCAGGTAAGCCACCGCATGGCGCAACCATCACAGGCGCGGATGGTCACACTCACCGCGTACCTTCGGTTGAACCGATGTACTCCCGCTTCTTTGCATTTTTAAGCCTGTTTGCCTTTGCAATGTACGTGCTTGTTGTATCTGACAACCTTCTCCTTCTTTACGTGGGTTGGGAGATCATGGGTTTGTGCTCTTACCTGCTGATCGGATTCTGGTATGGTAAGGATTCAGCGAAAAAAGCAGCGATGAAGGCTTTTATGACAACCAGGATCGGTGATGTCTTCATGTTGTTGGGCATCGCCTTTTTGTATACATCTGCCGGCACATTGAATTATCGCGAGATCTTTGCCAACCCTGAACTGCTTCATCAGCTTGCTTCCACTTCATCCGGAATTCTTGGTCTTTCAACTGCTGGTGCGATTGGACTGCTGCTTTTCATCGGTACAGTTGGGAAATCTGCTCAATTCCCGCTGCATGTATGGCTGCCGGATGCGATGGAAGGCCCAACGCCGGTTTCTGCCATGATCCACGCTGCGACAATGGTTTCGGCTGGTGTTTATCTGTCCATCCGCATATTCCCGCTTTTATCCGCTGGATGGGAATCAGGCGGTGCTTTAACTACACCGATGATCATTGTTGGCGCAATCGGCGCATTTACCGCACTATTCACAGCAACCATCGCCGTTGCCCAGAATGACATCAAACGCGTTCTTGCATTTTCCACTATTTCGCAGTTGGGTTATATGATAGCCGCCCTGGGAATAGGCGCTTATACTGCAGCAATTTTCCACCTGGTAACGCACGCGTTTTTCAAAGCGCTGCTGTTTTTGGGATCCGGCTCTGTGATCCACGGAATGGAGCATGGATTGCTGCACACCGGCGAGGATATCGATCCACAAAACATGCTGAATATGGGCGGATTGCGTAAAAAGATGCCGGTTACCTTCTGGACATTCCTGATCGGCGGTTTTGCCTTATCCGGGTTCCCATTGATCACCGCTGGATTCTGGTCAAAAGATGAGATTCTTTCGGGAGCTTTCAGAAGTGGCCAAACGATAGTATTCGTTGTTCTGGCGCTGGCAGCTTTGTTAACCGCATTTTACACCATGCGACAGATCACCCTTACATTCTTCGGCAAACCGCGGACAAAATCGGCAGAACACGCCCAGGAAACACATTGGACCATGATATTACCGCTTGTTGTCCTCTCAATCTTTGCTATCGGCGCAGGCTGGTCTGGCATACCAGAAACTTTCCCTGGTCTGGGGGGCATACTGCCTAACTGGTTCGAAACTTTCACCGGCAGTATGCTGGGTGAAGCAGAACACGGCGCAGCTTTCAATGTTATCCCATTGTTAGTCTCCGTGGTTGTCTCGCTTGGCGGATTAAGCTTGGGCTGGTTGGTATACAAATCCATCCGATCAAAAAATGATCCTTTGGTGAATTCCCTCGGGAAAATCTACCGTATCTTAGCTAATAAGTATTATGTGGACGAGTTCTACCAAAAGGTTTTCATCCGCCCGGCAGAGTGGATATCGGAAGTGTTCACAAGTATCTGGATGGACCGGATCGTAATTGATGGCATTCTTCATGGGATTGCACGCTTCTTCTTGTGGTTAGGTGGTATTGCCAGAAGCTATATTGATATTCCAGTGATCAATCAAGGGGGTGACAATTTAGCTAATGCAGTAAAAGCAACCGGCTCTGCAATCAGTCCGATGCAGTCGGGAAAGTTGCAGCAATATATGGTGGTGACAATCACCGTTGTTATGGTATTCTCCGCAATTCTATTAGCAGTTTTCAAATTGATTTAATCTGGTTATCTGGAGCAAACGATGGATTTCATCGTAAGACACATTCTAACCCTCATCTTGTTTTTGCCAACCGTTGCTGCAGCGGTCATCTTCTTGTTGCCTAAAGATAAAGAGAAGCTGATCAAATGGACAGCCTTCATACTAAGTCTGATTCCGTTTGTTCTGACAGTCAACCTTTGGGCAAATTTTCGAGCGGAACAATCAGGTTTTCAATTTCAGGAGCAGGCAGTTTGGTTCCCATCGATTGCATCCACCTATCACGTTGGCATTGATGGCATATCCTTAACGATGCTGTTATTAACCACCTTGCTGACACCGCTGGCATTGTTGGCTTCTTTCTCTATCAAAGAACGAATTAAACCCTACATGATCCTATTCCTTTTATTGGAAACGGGCATGCTCGGAGTCTTTGTTTCGCTGGATCTGCTGCTTTTCTTTGTGTTCTGGGAAATTGGGTTGGTGCCGATGTACTTCCTGATCAACCAATGGGGTGGCGAAAAGCGTAATTATGCATCGTTGAAGTTCATTTTATACACCATAGCTGGATCCCTTGGTTTGTTACTCTCCATCCAACTGATCGGCGTCGTATCCGGCACCTTTGATTTGCCGGAGGTATTCAAAACCTGGACTGGACTTACAGGAACTTTGCTTGGTCTTCCCATTTCCACTGTTAAAACCATCGCCTTCTGGGCTTTTGTGGTGGCATTTGCCATCAAAGTACCTGTCTGGCCTTTCCATACCTGGTTGCCGGATGCCCACACTGAGGCGCCTACACCCGGATCGATGATTCTGGCTGGTGTCCTCCTTAAACTCGGTGCGTATGGCTTCCTACGCCTGGTTTTGCCGCTCTTCCCGGTTGAATCAAAGACTTTTTCAGGAGCGCTGGCGTTCCTGGCCACAATGGCGATCATCTTTGGCGCATTCGCCGCTTTTGGTCAGCGGGATTTCAAGAAACTGGTTGCTTATTCCTCCATCAATCATATGGGTTTTGTGGTATTAGGAATCGCCGTCGGCGCCGCAGCTGCAGGAACAGAAAATGCTCACCTCGCCTTGAATGGAGCAGTACTTCAAATGTTCAACCACGGGCTTTCATCCGCCGGAATGTTTTTCCTGGTGGGTGTGCTATATGAAAGATCACACACCCGCAATCTGGATGAATTCGGGGGCTTATTTACAATCCTACCGGTTTTCGGCGGATTGCTGCTCTTTATTTCGATGGCATCGCTCGGGTTGCCTGGGTTAAATGGTTTTGTATCGGAGTTTCTGGTCGTTCGAGGTGCCTGGCCGGTATTCACTGCTGCAACTGCGCTAAGTATGATCGGGTTGCTATTCACAGGCGCTTATATTTTGCTGGGATTAAAAAAAGTTTTACACGGTCCGTTAAATACTCATTGGGTCGGTCATTTGACAGAAATAAGCACAAGAGAAATATTCGTTCTAGTTCCACTGATTGTATTTATCCTGGCAATTGGAATTTGGCCGGCCTGGATACTTGAAATCATAAACAAAGCAGTCATGATGCTTTATTAACGGAGTAACAGATGCAGTTACCTGTGTTATCCATAATCATATTTTTTCCCATCATAGCCGGGGTGATCGTTTTTCTCCTGCCGAAAGATAAGGCCAGGGAAATTAAGATCATTGCGCTTTCTTCCACCGTGGTCTCATTAATCCTTTCCATCGGAGTTTATTTTTCGTACAACATAAACCTGGCAGGATACCAGTTTGTTGAAAGGTTGAATTGGCTGCCATCCCTGGGAATTTCTTATCTCGTGGGTGTGGATGGTATCTCTGCTCCAATGGTTTTGTTAACCGGCATCGTGGCGTGTACGGGTGTGATGATCTCGTGGGGAGTCACAGAACGCCCACGCGAATTCTTTGGATTCTTATTGATACTGGCTGGTAGCGTCTTTGGAGTATTTGTTTCCATGGACCTTTTCATGCTGTTCTTCTTTTTTGAAATCGCAGTATTCCCGAAATTCCTGATGATCATTGTGTGGGGATGGCCAAAAACCCGCGAATATGGCGCTATGAAGTTGACGCTTTACCTCTTCATCGGATCAGTCATTGCCCTGGTTGGTGGGCTAGCGATTTATACCCATTCAGGGTTGAACACCTTTGATCTCAACCTACTGGAAACAGTAAAATTCAGCCCGGAATTTCAGCGTTTATGGTTCCCATTCGTGTTTCTTGGTTTTGCCATTCTGGCGGGCATCTTCCCGTTCCATTCCTGGGCGCCGGATGGCCACGTGGCAGCTCCGACAGCCATTTCCATGCTGTTGGCCGGTGTGGAAATGAAAGTAGGTGCATTCGCAATATTGCGTGTAGCTATTTCTTTGCTTCCTGACGGGGCCAGGTATTGGGCGACGTTGATTATTGTATTGGCCGTGATCAACGTGATTTATGGCGCTGTCATCGCCCTGATCCAAAAAGATTTCAAATATGTCATCGGTTTTTCTTCTGTATCACACATGGGCCTGGTGCTGCTTGGTTTCGCAACATTGAATAAGAATGGTCTGATCGGTGCTGGGATGCAGATGTTTTCGCATGGTGTTATGACGGCTATGTTCTTTGCAATTGTAGGTATGGTGTATGACCGGGCACACACACGCGAACTTTCCAAGCTGGGTGGTTTGATCAAAGTGATGCCTTTCGCTGGTATCGGCTTCATCATCGCCGGGTTAGTCTCGATGGGAATGCCCGGTTTCTCCGGGTTTGTGGCAGAGTTTCCGATCTTCATGGGTCTTTGGCAGGCTTATCCGGTGGCAGCTATCATCGCGATCATTGGGGTCGTCATAACAGCAGCCTACATCTTTCGGGTTGTTAGTCAGGTATTCTTTGGTCCAATTCCTATCGAGTTGGAAAATGGACTTACTAATGTGGGTGTTCTGGATAAAATCTCAATCGTTTTACTGGCTATCTTCATGGTAGGCATCGGACTGTTCCCTTCCTTGTTAAGTGGAATGGTGCAATCTGGCGTGCAGCATGTGCTTCAAATTCTCGGAGGTGTATAGGTGACAGCTAGTAATTTCGATCCAACAACAATCCGGGCGATCACTCCACAAATAGGACTTTTCATCCTGTCCGCGGTGATATTTATTCTTGACCTTCTTTGGAGAGGAGACAAAAGACGCAGATTGGCATGGATCACGTCAATTGGTTTAGTTCTTGTTGCTGCTGCGATGCTCAATTTTGCTCAACCCTCCACGAAAGGTGAGTTGGTTTTTGGGAGCATGCTCCGCTGGGATTGGTTTGGATTTACATTCAACATGATCTTTTTATTCGGGGGAATGATCACAGCATTGCTGATGAAGAACCATTCCGAAGCCGGGAATAAAGGTGAGTTTTATTTCTTGATGGTTATTTCCATTTTGGGCATGACGATGATGGCATCTTCAGCAGATTTGATCATGCTCTTCCTGGCATTAGAAACCACATCCATTCCATTGTATATTCTGGCAGGTTTTCTGCGGCGTGATGCAAAATCGACGGAAGCGGGTTTCAAATACCTGCTGTACGGAGCCATGACATCCGCGATGATGCTTTATGGCTTTAGTCTGCTCTACGGGTTTACTGGCACCACAAAGATCTATGAGATCGCGGCAATGCTGGTTTCCCGCCAGGTGGCGCTCGTTCCAGTTGCGGGCGTTATCATTCTCATTCTGGTTGGGATTGGTTTCAAGATATCGGTGGTGCCTTTTCATTTTTGGGCGCCGGATGTATATGAAGGTGCGCCCAGTCCGGTGACTGGATTCTTATCCACAGCATCAAAGGCGGCCGGATTTTCAGTATTAATACGCTTATTGTTTGGTGCTTTTCCAGATTCAGCATCTGTATGGGGAATAATCATCTCGGTTTTGGCCGTAGCGAGTATGACTTTCGGTAATCTCCAGGCTTTAAACCAGAAAAACATCAAGCGATTGCTTGCATACTCCTCTATTGCCCAGGCCGGGTACATTCTGATTGGAGTGGCAGCGATGTCTTTCCTGGGCACATCAGGTGTGGTTTTTTATTTGATAGCTTATCTGGTTACGAACCTAGCTGCCTTCGCGATCGTTACCATTATTGGTAAAACTCTTAGTTCTGACGAGATCAAAGACTACGCCGGGTTATCCAGACGGTCGCCTGCACTGTCTCTTGGACTGCTAGCTGCATTCCTATCCCTAGCTGGTATTCCGCCCTTTGCCGGATTTGTTGGTAAAGTGCTTCTATTCACTTCTGCTATCCAAGTCAATATGTCCTGGCTGGCGATCATTGGCATCATCAATTCGATTATCGCTTTATATTACTACCTGGTGGTGTTGAAAGTTGTCTATCTCAATCGGTCTGAAGGAGATGAAACCGGGCTTCAAATATCTGGTTCAGCGAAGACCGCATTCGCGGTATGTGTGATCGGAATATTGCTCGTGGGTATTTTATTTGCGCCATGGTTCAATCTATCCCAGATGGCTGTTGCAAGCATTTTTTGATTAATCATTGTTTTGGTATAATAATAGCTAATGTCTTTGGAAAAACAGCCGATAACCAGTAAGCAGAAGATTATTAACCTAACTCTGGTTGGTGTTGTAAGTCAGGTTGGCTGCCTGACCCTGGTGATCATTCTGGCTGCACTTCTATTTGGCCTGTTTCTGGACAATAGATTAAATACTCGACCTTGGTTTACCATCGGTTTGGTAATAACGAGTATCCCGATTAGCCTGGTTTCAATGATATTTATTGTAAGATCAGCAACAAAGAGATTGAAAACGGAACCATCCAAACAAATGAAACAGGAGGAACAAAACCTTGGAGAATAAGCGTAAATGGCGCTGGGGTGTGAATCGCTGGTTTGTATTCCTTTTTATGGCGCTCGCTATCGTTGGAGTGAGCTTTTTCCCGGCGATCAGCCCGCATATTCAAGTTGCCCCTGAACCCTTAACCGAGCATCCCATCTTCACACTGCCAATCATAGGAGGGTTTATCCCCACAAATACATTAATGGCGGTTCTGGTCGTGGACATAATCCTGATTGCCATGGCATTGGCTGTCCGTGCTGCAACCAGGAGTGGAGAAATGGTGCCTAAGGGGATCTCCGGTGCGGTGGAAGCGCTGCTCGAAGTACTCTACAACTTGACAGAATCCACAGCCGGAAAATGGACCAAGACCATCTTCCCATATTTTGCCACGATCACTTTGATGGTGTTGTTTGCCAACTGGCTGGAACTCATCCCCGGTGTGGATAGCATTGGAATTATTCATCACAGCGAGCATGGCTATCCACTCCTGCAAATTAACGATTGGCTGGCAGCGATAGTTACAGGTGGGGCGGCACACGCAGGAGAGGCGGGATATCATATCATACCTTATCTGCGCGTTCCATCAACAGATTTGAATTTTACTGTTGCTCTTGCCATTGTCTCTGTTGTTATGACCCAGGTGATTGGTTTAAGAGCCCAGGGTCCAAGATATTTGACCAAGTTCTTCAATGTAACCACATTATTTAAAAAACCCGGATTTGGATTGATGGATCTCTTGATCTCGATATTGGAACTCATTTCAGAGCTTTCCAAATTGTTATCTTTCTCTTTCAGGTTATTCGGCAATATATTTGCAGGTTCGGTTTTGCTTTTCCTGGTTGGGTCTATCCTGCCAGCAGGTGCGTCATGGGTACAATCCGGAATTCTACTTTTTGAATTCTTCATCGGTTTGATACAGGCGATTGTATTTGGTATGTTAACCATGGTCTTCATGTCGATGGCTACGCACGGTCACGGCGGTGAAGAACACGTAGCGGCATAATTGTAAAGATCATTTTCCATCAGCAGTTTAGGAGGTTCTAAAACATGACAGGTGACATAGTTTTTGCAGCAAAATTTATCGGAGCAGGTTTGGCCATGATCGGGGCAGCTGGAGCAGGTATTGGAATTGGTTTAAGTGTCCAGGGCGCTTTGGAAGGAATGGCAAGGAATCCAGACACATATGGTAACCTGTTGACCAACATGATCCTTGGTATTGCATTCTCAGAAGCCATTGCCATTTATTGTCTGGTTATCGCTTTCTTGATGCTATTCGTTCTTTAATTATTGACTGGAGGAAACCCTTGGATAAGCTTGGATTAAATCTTGGTTACCTGATCATCCAGATAGCGAACTTTGTTATTCTATTCATTGTGCTACGTGCATGGGTATACAAACCTATAACGAACATGCTTGAAAAAAGGCGGAATGCAATAGCCAAAGGTCTCGAAGATGCGAGAATTGCTGCAGAAGCTAGAGCAAATGCCGAAAATCAGGCTGCAAAGATCATATCAGATGCACAGGCACAAGCCGGCGCCATCATTCGTGATGCATCAAGCCGAACTGAAACAACGATTAAAGATTTGAAGCAAAAAGCAGAGGAAGAAGTTGCAAAATCAAAAGCTGCTGCAATGGCAGATGCAATCCAGGAACGTGACCGAATGCTTGGAGAAATTCGCAGCCAGGTGGCCGCATTGGCCATTTCTGCTGCACAAAAGCTTGTAGGCGAGTCACTTGATGAAAAACGCCAACATGCTCTTCTGGCAGAGTTCTTCTCTGGTGTTCAGGCTGGTAAGCTAACCTTGCTGGATGATCAAAAGCTAGAAACGGCAGATGCAGAGATTACCAGTGCCCTGCCTCTTACTGATGAGGAAAAACAAGTCATCCAAAAAGATGTTTTTTCACGCATGTCTTCCAAGGGGAATGTAGAGTATAAGGTGGATCCAACCATATTGGGTGGCCTTATCATCAAAGTTGGCGATAAACTGATAGATGGATCAGTCGCTGGCAAACTGGATGATCTACGTCAAAACTTTTCATAGATCGATACTTGATATCCAATTTGGTTTTAGCTCTTTTCAAGCTAAAACCAAATTTTTTAATTAATTACCTTGTACGGGATGAAAATTGAATAATGATTTCTATTAAAAAATATCGGTATAATTGAGATAGGTGATTGGATGACTGGATTCCTCAAACAGACATTAGGTCAACTTTTAAAAGAAATAGATTCGCTTGGAAAACCAGAAAATCTGGATGTAAAAATTTCAGGTATTGCGATTGATTCTCGCCAGGTGCAGGCAGGTTTTTGTTTTTTTGCACTGAAGGGCGGTAATGTCGATGGGCATAATTACATTCCATCGGCAATAAAAAACGGAGCCGTCGCGGTGATCGGTTCGAAACCTGATTTACAATTTGACATCCCTTATATTCAGGTGGCAGATACGCGCCATGCCCTTGGATTGTTTTCTGCAGCTTTCTATGGATTTCCGGGAAGGCATTTGTGTGTTATCGGTGTAACAGGGACGGATGGAAAGACCACCACGTCCAATCTTATTTATGAAATTCTCCTATCGGCTGGTCTTCGCGCAGGAATAATATCCACTGTAAATGCAATTATCGATAAGGAAGAAGTTGATACTGGTTTTCATGTCACTACTCCTGAAGCGCCTGATGTACAGCGATATCTATCGAGAATGGTGGCTGCTGGATTAACTCATGTGGTTCTTGAGGCAACCTCGCACGGGTTATCCCAGGAACGGGTCACCGGTTGTGAATTTGATATTGGCGTTGTTACAAATATTACCCACGAGCACCTAGATTATCATGGCAGCGTTGAAGCATACCGGGCTGCTAAAAGTAAGCTCTTTACTAGTTTAGAGGCCACTGTTCAGAAGCAAAATGGAAACCCGCGTGCAGCAGTACTTAATATGGATGATGGGTCGTATGAGTACTTGAAACAAATTACCAAAGCTAGAAAATATACTTATGGATTGAAACAACCAGCGGATTTCCAGGTAAAAGAGTACACGGCATCGGTTGGCGGAACATCATTTATGGTGAGTACCCCACTGGGGAAGTTTCCGTTCAGATCCAACCTGGTAGGCGAATTCAACATTTCTAATTGTTTGGCAGCGATAGCAGCAACCGTTGGTGGTTTGGGAATCACAATTGAAGCTGCCCAGGATGGCCTAGAGGCACTTCCTGGAGTATCCGGCAGGATGCAATTGATTAATTTGGGACAGGATTTCACTGCATTAGTAGATTTTGCCCATACACCAAATGCTTTAAAACGATCTTTAGAGACAGCCCATACATTAACGAAAGGGAAAATCATCACTGTCTTTGGTTCTGCAGGGTTGCGTGACCGTGAGAAAAGACGTTTGATGGCTGAGACGGCAGCGGATCTGGCGGATGTGAGCATTCTGACCGCTGAGGACCCGCGTACTGAATCACTAGAAGAGATACTGTTAGAAATGGCCATAGGCGCGGAATCTCATGGGGCAGTTAAAGGAAATACCTATTTCTGTGTTCCGGATAGGGGGGATGCGATAAGGTCAGCCGTGCAAATGGCTCAACCCGGTGATCTGGTCATCGTTTGTGGCAAGGGACATGAACAATCAATGTGTTTCGGCGAGATTGAATACCCCTGGGATGACCGCACCGCAATAAAGGCTGCCCTGGCAGAATTGCTCGGTATACAAGGTCCGTTAATGCCAGTTCTTCCAACGAGCAAATAAGTATGTATCTATACAATATTTGTAAAACACTTGACAATTACAAATGGAAAACCTATAATTTCAGCAATTGGGGAGTAGCATTCCAAAAAAGGATCAGGTTATCGTCATGACGGAGCAAATTTCCCGGTGACCTGTATGCGTAAAGCATTTGCAAGACCAATACATATTATGTATTGGTCGTTTTAATTAATAGAATTTCGATAATAATCTGACAAGGATCGGTGAATAATGCAACATTGGTATGAAAAAAATTCTCAGGAAATTATTAATGAATTGGGGACAAATTTAGCAAGTGGATTAAATTTCGAAGAAATCGAAAAACGAAGCATCCAATATGGACCCAATGAATTAGTGGATCGTGGCACAAAAAGTCCGTGGAAAATATTGTGGGAGCAGTTGACAGGTACGATGGTCGTCATACTGATCATTTCAGCGGTAATAACAATTTTCCTTCATGAGTACACTGATGCAATAGCCATTCTTGTTATCGTTATCCTAAATTCAATTTTAGGTTTCAGTCAGGAATACAGGGCAGAAAAAGCGATGGCTGCCTTAAAGAAAATGGCAGTTCCAAAAGTGAGGGTTCGAAGGAACGGTAAGGTGAGCGAAATACGTGCCCAGGAGTTGGTTCCTGGCGATATCATATTACTCGAGGCCGGCAATTCGATTCCTGCAGATGGCAGCCTGGTTGAAAACGCCAACCTTCGAGTTCAAGAATCGGTACTGACTGGTGAATCTGAACCAGTTGAAAAACGCGTTGAAGTGATACACAAAGAAAATCCCGCTTTGGGAGATCAGCATAATCGATTGTTTATGGGTACCCTGGTCACCTATGGACGTGGAACCGTCATTATTACTGAAACAGGAATGAGTACAGAATTAGGCAAAATCGCTGAGATGATCCAAAATGTTGGAAATGAACAGACACCTCTGCAAAAAAGATTGGACCAACTTGGAAAGACCCTGGCGATTGCTGCTCTGGCCATTGTCATCGTTGTGTTTGGGCTCGGGTTGTTGCGTGGGGAAGATATCCGAACGATGTTCCTCACCGCGATAAGCATGGCTGTGGCAGCTGTTCCTGAAGGTTTGCCGGCTGTGGTTACCATAGCCTTGGCTTTTGGCGCCCAGCGAATGTTAAAACGCAACTCATTGATCCGGAAACTTCCAGCAGTAGAGACATTGGGTTCTGTAACCACGATCTGCTCAGATAAAACAGGGACACTTACTGAAAACCGGATGACGGTGACTCTTGTGGATGTAGCAGGGAACAGGTTGGACTTGCAGGAAGGATTGCGTGATTATAGCCCTTCACTTAGTGAGGCTGAATCTATCGCCCCGATTATCGATAAGAACGGCGCTGTTGCCATTATGTTGATCGGAGGAGCGCTGTGTAATGATTCGATCCTCGAACAAACTGAGAATGGATTTTCTTCGGTTGGCGATCCAACCGAAGGGGCGCTTGTGGTTGCTGCAGTTCGTGCCGGGATTTGGAAAGATCAACTTGAAATTGCCCTTCCCAGGGTGGCTGAACTACCTTTTGACTCTGAGCGCAAACGGATGACAACAGTACATAAGGTTGAATCTGACAATAATCTGCCGGAAGTCTTGCGTGGATTAATTTCTTCACCACAATTTAAGCCAGAACTTCGATACCTTGGGATTACCAAAGGCGCAGTGGATGGGCTGCTGGAAATTTCCTCCCTGGTTTGGACGGATAACCAAGTTGTGGAACTGGATTCCAATTGGCGAAATCGTATACTGGCAGCCAACAATGACCTCGCCCAAAAAGGTATGCGGGTTCTGGGGGTTGCTTACAGGCAATGTTCAGAGTTGGAAAGTCAAAATGTAACTGAGCAACTGGAGAGTAAACTGGTCTTTGTTGGAATGTTTGCCATGATTGACCCTGCCCGTCCCGAAGTCAAGGAAGCTGTAGCAATAGCCAGAGGCGCTGGAGTACGCCCCATCATGATCACTGGTGATCATCCACTGACTGCACTATTCATTGCCAAAGAACTTGGAATTGCGGACAATGATGAAGTTGTAACGGGCATGGAATTGTCAAAAATGGATTCCATTACATTGAGGGAAAAGGTAAAAACGGTCTCTGTTTTTGCGCGAGTATCACCTGAGCACAAATTAAACATTATTCAGGCATTGCAGGATCACGGTGAGGTCGTAGCTATGACTGGAGATGGAGTAAATGACGCTCCCGCGCTTAAGAAGGCGGATATCGGTGTCGCGATGGGTATTACAGGCACTGATGTTTCTAAGGAAGCTGCTGATATGGTGTTGCTGGATGATAATTTTGCGACAATCGTTTCTGCAGTTCATGAAGGACGCCGAATATATGAGAATATCCGTAAGTTTATCAAATACACAATGACCTCAAATTTCGGTGAAATCGTTGTGATGCTGCTTGGGCCATTTGTTGGATTGGGGTTGCCTTTACTGCCGTTGCAGATACTATGGGTTAACCTGGTAACTGATGGCTTACCTGGATTGGCACTTACCCAGGAACCCGCAGAACCAGACACGATGAAGCGTCCTCCACGGAACCCGAAGGAACAGATCTTTGGTAGAGGGATGGGATTGGATATTCTATGGATTGGAATGCTTATGGGCGTTGTATCATTACTCGTAGGTTTATGGGCATTCAATTATAATCATCAATTTGCCTGGCAGACAATGATCTTCACAACATTAACCATGGCGCAAATGGGAAATGCCCTTGCCACCCGCTCTGAAAGTCAAACTCTATGGGAGGCTGGAATATTTACCAACAAATCTCTGCTTGGTGCTGTATTGTTGACCTTTGGGTTACAAATGGCAGTCATATATGTACCATTCTTACAGGGAATTTTTAAAACTTCAGCTCTATCTTTGCTTGAACTTGGGGTTAGTATGGCAGCCAGCATTTTTGTCCTGATAGTAATTGATGGAGTAAAAATATTTCACCGCAAAGGGAAAAAGGCCTGAGCGGAAAGTGTTCCAGGATATTTCAGACTTAGCTAAGGATTTTGAGGATTTCGTAAGTAATACCTTTAAGAAAATTTTGTAACAGGTTGATTAACTTTTTTCCTATTCGTACTTCAGCGCTGTAACCGGTAGCAGGGTAGCAGCCCTGAGAGCTGGATACAAACCTGAAAGCAAACCAACCAGGGTGGCGAATGCCAGGCTGAACAACGGGAGCCAGATTGGCGTGGAACTGGCGCCGGTTGGCATGGTTCCACCGGATGATGCAGCTTGACTGGCTAGATATCCCATAAGAAGGTAATTGAGTACTAAACTTCCGCCCCAGCCAAGCAGAGTTCCGCCCAGTCCACCGATAAAACCGATCCCGGCTGCTTCGCCAAGGAAGATACTTAATACATCACGATTAGTGGCGCCGACAGCTTTCATTAGCCCAATCTCGCGAGTTCGTTCCAAAATCGCCATAGCCATGGTGTTGGCGATTCCGATGGCTGCAACCAGGAGTGCTACCGCGCCGACCCCGCCAAAAACGAATTGCAGGATAACAAAAAAGGAATTGATCCCCTGCACAAATTCTTGAGGAGTATTTGCCTGATATCCAAGTTCCTTGATCTGATTGCTGATTTCCAAAACGGATTTAACCTCGCTCACATTCACGAGTGCCATTTGAAAACCATCTTTGGTGCGGTTGATGCGTCTGCCTATGCCCCATTCATTGATGGTATTAAGATCGGATAGTGGCATATACATGGTGTAGTCAGATTCGTTGCGACTTTCGGAGATGATTCCTACGACGCGAACATTGATAGTCTTTTTGATCTCTATGCCATCGGATGTCCATTTACTTAACACCAATCGGATCGTTTGATCCTGAAGGTCAGGAGGCTGGGGCGGTTCCTGCCCTGGCCTCAGTTTGGGGTTATAGAACTGGTTGGCGACCGGAGCGCCGACAATGGCTGTTCCCGGTTCAAGTTGCAAAGTCCCAGATTGCAATTTGAAATCAAGTAATGAGAGGTCATTTGTACCCACGCCCACCACATTGGCGTATGATTCCAATTGACCGTATTTCATCATCATGCCAATTTGTGCATAGTCTCTGGGGATGACACTCGTTACACCCGTAATGGATGCAAAATCCCTCAGCGACTGCGGCGTGATGAGTTGTACCTGTGGTACTGCCATTTCTACACCACCTCCACCTCCGCCATAACCTACCATCATTCCAGGTCCCCCCTCGCCATAATTTGGATAGACACTAATCTGGGTGAGCGAGCCGATCCCTCCCAACTGGCTGGTGAAATTCTTTTGCAAACCTACACCCAGAGAGACGAGGATGACAACCGCGGCAGTACCGATAGTCACGCCTACAGCGGTCAACATAACCCGTCCTTTTCGACGATTGAGGTTTTCGAGAATTAGACGGAGAAGATCGAGGAAACGCATCGAGGTTTATCCACCCTTCATTGGTCCTGGGTTGACGTCTAGTGGCGGCATTTCCTGCTGCATTGGGTCGACTGGTTGTGGCATACCGCTGCCTAATCCAAACAATCCTTTAAAGAACCGTACTACTTTTTGCCAGAAAGTTTCAGGCTGAGCTTCAATAAATCCACCGCCGCCACCATTCATTCCTGGGTCTCCACTCATATCAAAAGCAGGAGCAACATCTAAAAAGAATTTACTTATAAATTCCCTGGGCTGATTGAAATCATCGGTGTAATGGACTGTAACGAGAATTTCCACCTGGCCTTCATTGGTGGGAGTAAAGTTCACATCGAGGGGGAAATACCCTCCTGCATCAAGCGGACCAACCAACATGCTGTCGTTGGTCAGCTCTCCGGCAGAGGTAGTTACTTTCATGCTGCCCAGAATTGTACTGTTGCGACTGAGATTGACTACCTGGATGGGAAGTACGCCTGGCATACCTGCAGTAAAGGGGTCTGGAGGTCGATAAAAATTCACATCCAAAATAGGCAGCCGATAAACCAACAAGGTGATCACCTGATCATCCTGCCAGGTCTTTCCGCTGTCATCGTTATAGAGAAATGAGAATTTAACTGGATAAGTTCCAGGATTGGTTGATACATTAACGATCAAGTTCTGGATAGCCTGTTTCTGTTCTGATAGTGGAATATTGCCAAGTGTCTGCACATTGGAAGAGCCGATAGGGGCAAAATTTGTAAACTCACCGGAAGAGCCTGAAACCCCACCTGGAATGGCTGTCCCATTCTCACCCCCGGATGAGCTGGCGCTGCCGCCACCCATGATCATGGTGATATTCTTTGCATTGGTTGAGCCGACATTAATGATGTTCAGAGTCAATCCGAATTTTGTACCTGGTTGAAGCGGATCCAGGTCGGTTTGATAGCTGCCTATCACCAACTGGGGGCGCTTACTCGAAGTGGGAGTGACGCTTGGAGCGATGTACCCACCGCCATCACTGGTCGTTTCTCCACTAGAAATATTGAACGCAAGACTTGTATCTGTAGAATAACCAAGCCCTGAAGGGTCAGTATAGCTGATATTCACTGTGATATATGCCACCGTTTTACCCATCACGGAATCAGCCGCAGTCAACTGTTGACCGATGTTAGCTGCCTGGCCTGAATTTAGAAATGAAATTGCCTGCACCCCGCCGGTACCGCGAGCGATGAAATCTCCGGAAGAAAAGGCGACAACCACATTAGACGCTTGAACCAATCCATGGTTGCTTAAATTAATCGAGACATTAAATGTTTTGCCAGGTGATATCGTTTTACCCGGTCCGCTATACCCATCTAAAACCACTAATGGGCGCCCGAACGGCGCTTGAGTTTCAGTTGCGGTTGCAGTTGGTACAGGTGTGTTGGTTAATGTTGACGTCTGAGTAGAAGTAGGAGTTTCAATTGGATCTTGCGCCAGGACTGATGGAATATTGGCGAGAAATAATACCGCCATAAAAAAGATCGATAAAATGGCCATGAGGCTTAGTTTAATTTTTTTGTTGGTTTTCATTTTTACTCCGGTTGAATAACGCTCAGGCTGGCAGAATATACAGCCTCGTCAACTACTTTTCCATCAAGCAGATAAATGTTTTGGGTGGAAAAACTAGCCATTCTTGGATCATGTGTCACTACCAGTACGGTCTTTCCTTCTTTATGTAATTTAGACAATAGTTGCAGAACCCCCCACCCGCTTGAAGTATCCAGGTTACCGGTGGGTTCATCTGCCAGGATAAGCAGCGGATCGTTCACCAACGACCTTGCGATGGCAACTCTCTGCTGCTGCCCGCCGGATAATTCAGTTGGCTTGTGGTGTGATCGGTCGCTAAGACCAACCTGGTCTAGCAATTCCAGGGCAATTTTTTTCCGTTTGGTAGGAGATGTCCCTGAAAAACGCATCGGGAAGGAGACATTGTCCACAGCGGACATGGTGGAAATAAGGTTGAATGATTGAAATATAAAACCGACGGTCTGACGGCGATAAATGGCGAGGGCATTCTCATCCATTCTTTCAACCTCAAAACCATTGACATCGATTTTGCCGGATGTAGCCCGGTCGAGGCCGCCGACCAGGTAGAGCAGAGTACTTTTTCCTGAACCCGAGGGTCCCATGACCACTGTAAAACTGCCTTTTTGGATCGACAAATCAATTCCCGCGAGGGCTTTCACTTTATTGCTGCCCATCACGAAGGTCTTTCGTAATTGTCGCGTTTGAATAAAATCTGTTGTCATGGTTAGTTATTAAAAGAAAAATGGGCGAGTAATGTTCATGCCAGAGATAGTGTATGAGATGAAACCGGGAATGATCGATAACAGCATTGTGAACACGACAGCGATCAACACAGTTAAGATGGCTTTGCGTCCGCTAACGTTGCTATGCTGGGAAGTGCCGATCATCAGATAAGTGACCTGCCAGATGAAAAATAGATCGATCAAGCCTAAAAGCAGCGAACCTGTCATTGTGGCTCGACCCTGAACACTAATGAAACCGGATAGCCCAGGGTTAATTATCAGCATTTTGGTGGTCAGGATGCTCATTGTCTGAATAACCATGCGAAAAACCAGCGGCAGAGATGACCAGGCAGTGATATTGAAAGTTGCCCGGCTGTTGCTGTGCCCCCCACTTAGCGTTAATGATAGATGCAGAATTGAACTGAGAATCAACCAGATTACCCAGATTCCTACCAAACCTAGAATGAAGGGAAGGAAAAATGTAAAAAATGGCCCCGATTGAAAAGTCATGCCCTGATCAATTTGAGTTTGCTGCTCTGGAGAAATATATTGCATTCCTTCCGGAATGGCTGGAGATGCCATCATGGATGCAGCTCTGCGCGCGGAAATTTCAGCCAGGCTTTTGATCAACTGGAACACAGAGAGGATTAGAAGAGGCACCCACCAGGTTTTCCCGTCCGCGGCAATGATTTCCCGAAAAACGAACGCTGGTTTCATCCATAACTTTAACAGCCACTTGCCGGGTTCGGGTTTTCTGTCTTCAATAAATACATCGAGATCACTTGCATCCAAATCTTCCATATTTATTTTCCTCGTTTATATTTTTCGATTATACACTAGTAAAAGTAGACCTGGCACAACGCAACCCATACAAAATCCCAACGAAATCAGGGGAAAAAAGTTCCCAAATATCTACACCTTTAACAATTCAGGTGGCAAACATTGTATACTGAAAGAGAAGGTGTGAAATGGATAAATCAATTGAACGGATCGCACGATCCAAACTGATTATAAAAATGAAAAAGATGCTTGCGCCGTATCAGAATTCCGATTTGGGGCGAAGTATTGGGCAGCTTGCCAACAGTTTGCTGCCTTATCTGGCGTTGTGGGCTTTGATGATTTACAGCCTGCAATACTCTTACTGGATAACCGTTGTACTGCTCATCCCAGCGGCTGGATTTCTGGTGCGTATTTTTATCATATTCCACGACTGCGGGCATGGTTCTTTCTTCCAGTCAAAAGCTGCCAATCGTTATGTGGGTTTCTTTCTCGGAGTATTAACATTTACACCCGGAGAATCCTGGTGGCATGCTCATGCAGTGCATCATGCCACCGTTGGAAACCTGGATAAGCGAGGCGTCGGTGATGTGATGACCATGACGGTGGAAGAATATCAGAATAGCAATTGGTTAACCAAAGCCGTGTATGCATTCTTCAGGTATCCTCTTGTTATGTTTGGGTTGGGGCCCATCTTCATTTTTATGCTTCGACAGAGAATACCCCATCCTGGTGCGAAGTGGAAAGAAATTCGAAGTGTGATCCTTACCGATCTGGCTCTGGCGGGAATTGCCTGGGGTTTGATCGCAGCTTTTGGCTGGAAGGCATACGTTCTTATTCAGTTGCCTGTGATGTGGCTGGCAGGTTTGTTCGGGATCTGGCTCTTTTACATTCAACATCAATATGAATCGGTGTACTGGTCGCGCTCTCCGCAGTGGGACTTCATTAGCGCCTCAATGAAAGGATCTTCTTTTTTAAGCTACCACGCTTACTGAACTGGTTTTCCGGAAACATTGGATACCATCATATCCATCACCTCAACCCTGGCATTCCAAATTATAATCTGCCGAAATGCTACAAAGCCAACCCCATACTCCAAGAGGTGCCTACAATTTCTCTGCTAACAAGCTTCAGGTCGCTGCGATTGCGATTGTGGGATGAGGGCGCTCAAAAGATGGTTGGGTTTAAAATATCAAATAATAGATAAAACTAACCAACGGAATTTAATTGGATCTTCAAACATTACCTGAGATTTAAATGGAAATGTTATTTTCTTGTCTGCGGTAGGCCGCAAGCGGGGTAAAACCATGTATAATCGGGTAATTCAAGACAAGGGTGATCGATGAAAATTACTGTTTTTGGCGGATCCAGCCCAAAACCTGGTGATGCTCCTTATCAACAAGCTTACATGCTGGGCCAACAACTGGCGAAGGCTGGGCATTCCGTTGTCACCGGTGGTTACTGCGGCACTATGGAAGCGGTTAGCCGCGGCGCCAGTGAAGCCGGCGGTCATGTTATTGGAATCACCTGCGCAGATCTTGAGCGTTATCGTCCAACACTAGCCAATGAATGGGTGGTGGAGGAAATTAAATATGAAACTCTGCAACAGCGTCTGGGTGCTTTGATTGACATCTGCGAAGGTGCATTCGCATTGCCGGGCGGTGTTGGTACTCTGGCTGAGATCAGCGTAATGTGGAATTTGATGTTGACCGCTTCCTTAAGACCCAAACCGTTGATCCTAATTGGCGGTGGCTGGCGCCAAGTCGTGGAACAACTCTTTGCATCCCATAGAGGATACATTCCGATGCGTGATAAAGATTGGCTTTTGTTCGCAGATACCCTCGAGACGGGGATGGAAATGCTATCCAATTGGAAGCCAGGCAACAGTGTAGTTAATTTTTAAAATACGAAGGCGAGACACATAATGGCAGAAGAGAAGTTACCCTCACGCAAAGATAATTATTCAGAATGGTATAACCAGGTTATTCAACGTGCCGAAATGGCAGATTATGCCCCGGTGCGCGGCTGTATGGTGGTTCGGCCTTACGGTTGGGCGCTTTGGGAGAATATCCAGCAGGCGTTAGACAAACGCTTCAAAGCGACAGGCCATCAGAATGCTGCGTTCCCGCTTTTTATTCCGATGAGTTTCCTTGAAAAGGAAAAAGAACATGTGGAAGGATTTTCTCCCGAATTGGCAGTCGTAACGATAGGCGGTGGCGAAAAATTGGAGGAACCGCTGGTTGTCCGGCCGACATCTGAAACCATCATCGGGTATATGTATTCCAAGTGGATCAAAAGCTACAGAGACCTTCCGGTACTCATTAATCAATGGGGGAATGTCGTTCGCTGGGAATTGAGAACACGTTTGTTTCTGCGTACACTAGAGTTCTACTGGCAGGAAGGTCATACAGCTCACGCTACAGAAAAGGAAGCAGAAGAAGAGACCCTCCGCATGTTGGATGTGTATACCGATTTCGCGGTTAATGAAGGCGCCATCCCGGTAATTCCGGGAATGAAGAGTGTTACTGAGAAGTTCGCTGGCGCCGCTCGCAGCTATACGATCGAAGCCATGATGGGTGATACCAAGGCACTGCAATCAGGTACCTCGCACAACCTTGGACAGAATTTTGCCAAAGCCTTTGATATTCAGTATTTGGACCAGAATAACGAGCAGCAATATTGTTGGACGACTTCGTGGGGTTTAAGTACCCGTTTTGTGGGTGCAATAATTATGGCTCATGGGGACGACCAAGGTCTGGTTTTGCCACCGCGTTTGGCGCCGATTCAGGTTGTAATTGTTCCCATCTACAAGAACGACGAGGAACGCAGCAAGGTTCTTCCCGTTGTAGATCAAGTCAGCAGCATGTTGTCCGATCTTCGCATCAAGGTGGATGACAGGACGGAAGTCACACCGGGTTTCAAGTTCAACGATTGGGAAATGCGTGGTGTGCCATTGAGGATTGAAATCGGACCAAAGGATGTGGAAAAGGGTTCGGTAGCTCTGGCTCGCAGGGACATACCCGGCAGGGATGGCAAGCGTTTTGTAAACCAGGAAGGCCTTGCAGCCGTTGTACAAGAACTGTTAGTAGAAATCCAGGCATCGTTGCTGGAAAAAGCGCGTGTGTTCCGTGATGCAAATATCCACGAACCCAAAGATTACGAAGACCTGAAGACTATTGTTCAGAGCGGCTGGGCATACACATACTGGTGCGGCAGCTACGAATGTGAAGCTAAAGTCAAAGAGGATTCGAAGGCAACCACACGATGCATCCCGATAGATCAGGAAAAGGGTAAAGGCAAATGCATCGTTTGTGGCAGTGAAGCTGATCAAAAAGTATATTTTGCAAAAGCGTACTAAACAGAAGATATGCCTGCCGTTGAACTGGATAAATTAAAGCTGCAGAGCGCTAACCTGGCCGGAAAGATATCCCAGCCAAAAATATTCCTATCGATGTTTCGCGAAATTTTGGTTGCATACAGCAACCGAACTTATAGGTCTCAAACCGTTGCAGGAAGAATTAAAGCCACCCCCAGTTACCATGTTCCAGCACACGTGATCTGGCAAATTGAAAGGGATCTGCTTCCGCAAATGAGCGCGCATTCACAGGAACAATTCCTGGATGCCGCCAATCAATTATGGGAGTCTCCCAGCCTCGAAGAAAAGACATTAGCGCTGGTTATTCTTGGCAATGTTCCCTCTGATCCAGTAGAACCAGTAGTAGAAGCATTCAATAAATGGTACTCGGCAGCAATAGATCCTACGGTGCTTAAGATTACATCAACCGTTGGTTCCAGGGCTCTGAGAAAATTTGCACCATATGAATGGGCCAGGATAGTTAATATCTGGCTTGAATCAAAAAGAACCAGTAATTTGATCAGCACTATTCATTCGATGGAAGATTCACTGGAAGTTATTGGTGAATCCTGTTTGCCAGAAGCTTTTGAAATGATGTCAAAAATCCTTGAAATTAATGACGGAGTAGTATTAACCGAATTGTTGCATATGTTAAAATTGATGATCCGAAAATCCAGATCCGAAACGGTGTATTTCATTAAAAACCTTGCATTCAAACCGGGTTTAAAAAATCAATTGACAGACAGATTCCTAAAAAGGTGTGTTCCGCTTTTTCCTGAGGATATCCAGGATCAATTAAGAACTTTTTAGAAACAAATTTTCCAACAAAACTGACGAGCGTTAAATTAATAATTTTATTTGAACAACCTTCCGCAAATCCTATTCAAAACAAAATCCATATGGTTTTATGGTATAATTTTAATCGTTGACTTGTCCTTCCTACGGTTCAAAGCTTTGGGAATGGAGACTTGCAAAAATTATATTAAGGAGAAAGCAACGTCATGCCATTAAATAAAGAAGTTAAAACACAGGTTATTACAGATTTTCACCGTCACGAGACAGACACCGGCAGCCCCGAAGTTCAGGTTGCCATATTGAGCAAGCGGATCACACAACTCACCGAGCACTTACGCGCGAACAAACATGATAATAGTTCACGCCGTGGATTGCTCAAACTTGTGGGAACCCGCCGTCGGCTTCTGGCTTACATGCGGAAAACGGATTACCCCCGGTATCTCGCAGTAACAGACCGCTTGAGCATACGCAAGAAATAATAAATCAAGTAGATGGTGCAAGTGTGACCATCTACTCTTTATTTGCGTTATTTGGGACATTAAGATCAGGTTCTTAACAAATTGCAAGAACAACTAAACCCATCGGTTGGGAATTGAAACTTTGCCAGGACAATTGTGAATTGTCCTAGCTTGCTTTCAGTCCCTAACAGGCGGGAAATATTCATAAAAGGAAAAGAAACATGAAACCAGAAAATCATCAATACATTGCCACACTCGGAGATCAAACCATCACGTTTGAGACCGGTACTTTAGCAGCCCAGGCTGGCGGATCAGTGACAGTACGCCACGGCAATTCGATCGTCTTTGCAGCAGCCACGCTGGGTGGTATACGCGAGGGGATCGATTTCTTCCCCCTTACCGTTGAATATGAAGAAAGAATGTATGCCAGCGGTAAGATACCAGGATCGTTCTTCCGTCGTGAGGGGCGTCCAAGCGAGGACGCGATCCTCACCAGCCGCCTTACAGATCGGCCCCTGCGTCCGTTATTTAACCAAGAAATGCGCAATGAGGTACAGGTCATTATGTTCACTCTTTCAGCAGATGAAGTTCATCCGCTGGATATTTTAGCCATCAATGCAGCTTCGGCGGCAGTGATGATATCCGATATTCCCTGGGCAGGCCCGGTCGGGGCTGTCCGTATAGGGAAAGTGAATGGTGATTTTGTTGTCAACCCTACCTTTGCTCAGATCGATCAAAGTGAACTGGATCTTCGGATTGCTGGCACTCGTGATGCAATTCTCATGGTGGAAGCCGGCGCTCAAGAAATTTCCGAAGCTGAAATGCTCAAAGCCTTGGAATTCGGGCATAAATCCATTCAGCCGCTTATCGATCAACAGAAAAAAATGGCAGCCGAAATTGGCAAACCAAAACGCCAGATAGAAGTTAAGCCCCGTAATGACACTTTGTTCAAGCAGGTGGCCGATAAAATTTCAGGGCCTCTGACCGCTGCTCTTGAAGCTCCTCATACCAAAGCCGAACTATATGATGCTGTGGATGAACTGGAAGCTAAAGTAGTGGAAGAACTCTGTGCGGTAGATGAAACCTTGACGAAAGAAGTGAAGGCTGCCTTCGAAGAAAACTACAAAACTATTGTTCGTTCGCGGATATTAAATGAAAAGAAACGTCCAGACGGGCGTGGCTTAACAGAAATTCGCCCGATCTGGTGTGAAGTTGGCACCAGCCCACGGGCACATGGTTCTGGCCTGTTTACTCGAGGAGAAACCCAGGTGATCACTCTGGCAACGCTTGGCACTCCCAAGGAAGCCCAGGAAATTGATACCCTCTCACCAAATGATTCAAAACGTTACATCCATCATTATAACTTCCCACCTTACTGCACCGGTGAAGTCAAACAATTACGCGGTTCAAGCCGACGGGAAATTGGTCATGGCGCTCTGGCAGAACGGGCTTTGGTGCCTGTTATTCCCTTGGAAAAAGATTTTCCTTACACATTGCGTTTGGTTTCAGAAGTGTTAGCATCCAACGGCTCCAGTTCTATGGCTTCGGTCTGTGGATCGACCCTCGCGCTGATGGATGCCGGTGTTCCGATCAAAGCGCCTGTTGCCGGTGTTGCAATGGGACTTGTCAAAGAAGGGGAAACCTTCCAGGTGTTGACAGACATCCAGGGCTTGGAAGATCACCTCGGAGACATGGACTTCAAAGTTGCCGGAACAGAACTGGGTATTACAGCACTTCAGATGGATATCAAGATTAAGGGAATCACTACCGAGATCATGGGTACGGCACTTGCCCAGGCAAAAGATGCCCGGCATTCCATTCTAGGTGAGATCACAAGCACGATCGCAGAACACCGCGCAGATTTAAAACCGCATGCACCGAGAATTACCATCATCAAGGTCGCTATCGACAAGATCGGTGCGATCATCGGACCCGGCGGAAAGAATATTCGCGCATTGCAGGAAGAAACCAATACCAAGATCGATATTGGCGATGACGGTTCAGTTTACATTGCTGCAACTGATGGTGAAGGTGAAGCTATGGCACGCGAACGGATTGAGGCCCTTACGGAATCTCCAACAATCGGGCGGATTTACACTGGAAAAGTTGTGCGTGTAGCAGATTTTGGCGCTTTTGTCGAAATTCTTCCTAATATGGATGGTATGGTTCATATCAGCCAATTGGATACCGAACGCGTGGAAAAAGTGGAAGATATTGTCAATATGGGTGACGAGATCACTGTTATGGTGATCGATATCGATCCGGCTGGTAAAATCCGCCTCTCACGCCAGGCAGTTCTGGAAGGTTGGACTGCGGAAGAAGCCATGGCCAAAGATCGTAAAGGCAGCGGTAGCGGAGGCCGTTCTGGTGGCAGGCCCGGTGGTGATCGTAACAATCGCGGTACCCGGCCAGGTGGCGATCACAACAACCGCAGCGGCGGCGACCGCGGCGGCTTCAATCGTAGATAATTTAGAAAGACCCCCGAAATTTCGGGGGTCTTTTTCATCTTAGCGTGTAGAAAGAATTCCAAAATTTGGATATTTTTGCGTCTGTCCTTTATATCCTCAAGATGATAAATTAATTAGGATGTAAATTATAGCGAGGTATCTGAGCAAACCTGGTTTCTTCCCTTCGCTTTTGCAATGTATAGCGCTTCATCAGCAATTGAAATCATCTCATTGATATCTAATTCACCGCCATTTGCGGTGGCTACTCCTATGCTTACTGTACTTCCCACCTTTCCTTTGAAATGGTTAATTTCAATGGCAGTAATAAGTTTCCTAAGGCGTTCTGCGGTTTGAACAGCCTGGCTTTTATCAGTTTTATGAAGAAGGACAATGAACTCTTCTCCTCCCCAACGGCCAACCGAGTCAATTTCTCGAACACCAGAATCCAAGATTGTTGATAATTGTTTCAAGTATTCATCACCGATTTGGTGTCCATATTTATCATTAATAACTTTAAAGTGATCGATATCGATCATTAATATACTTAAGGGATGCTGATACCGCCTTGCATACGAAACTTCTTTTGAGAAGATTTCCTGCATCTTTCGCCTGCTGCATAAACCGGTCAACTCATCCTGGGAGGCCAGGGCTTCGATCTTTGAATGAAACCCATTTACCATTAATACAACTAACAGTATTACCAGCCCGGTTACTACAAAACCGAGGAAGATATTTCTTATTAAATTATCAAAAGCGCCTTTCATGCTAGCTTTTTGATCCTGCTCAACGATCAGGTACCAACCGAGGGATGGAAAATATCTGGCAGAGATGATGATATCCCGATCATTATCCTTATATTCATAAATATTCGTTCCAGACCTGGCAGCAAGAATGGCATCTTTCTGGCTTTCAATCCCCTCCATTTCGCCAATGTTCATTTTTTCAATCAAGGAATCGTCCGGGTGAACCTGGATCAGGCCATCTGAATCGATCATGAATACCAGATGAAGGTATTTATCCTCATATGCCTTCAATGTTTTTCCGATCGATTCCATTTTTAGCCCCACACCGGTTACCCCCAGGAAATTTCCTGCATTATCTTCAAGACGATGGTTGATGAATATTGTTACTGTCCCTGCTGTGGCTTCATCGGTATCCACATCCAGGAGATACGGGGTGTTCAATGCGCGAAAGTCATAGTACCAGACATCGTGAGGATCTTCAGGAGAGATCTTTTTGAGAATGCCGTCATAATAGTAATAGTTCTGGCTGTTTTCTGAAACATAGAAGGCAGTGAAGTACTGGTATTCCTCTTTGATCCGCTGTAAGTATTTCACAACGACATCAGGGTCTTTTTCACCCGCCAACACCCAATCGATCAGAAATTCATCATTCGCCATCAATGACGAATTATTGATTGGCTTGAATAATACCTGCTGGATTTCTGAATAGATATTATCACTGATCAACGGCAGGGTTTCTGTTTTGGAGCTGCGAGTGATGGCATCCCTTGTGACGTTATAGCTCAGGATGCTGGTGAAGGTAAATGAAAATACCAGAAGTACAGAAATGATGATTATTAATCTTCGTTTAGAGGTCAGGGTATCTTTCATATTATGAAGGAAATAAACAGCATCTTATTATATGCTTTTGTTTTATCACTTGAAGTCATTATAACAATTTTGGTTTGGTTTGGGAGGATCATGGAGTGAATTCACAGTGAATTTACAAAAGTATTACCGGAGAAAGAATAAAGATTGTTGTACAAGTGATTAGCAATGATCCAGGTAAATTGGTGAAATCCATCACTCCACACACCTTATGTCTTCTAACGAGGTCTAATAAAAATTTGGACATACCATATCTGAGGCACCCAACCTCTTAGGTGCAATAAACAACCTTAATAGATCAGCGGAATTATCCTTTTTGTGCGTTTTTGATAATTCAAATATATATCTCCAAGTTGTTCTGCCATAAATCTTTCCTCTACTTTTATCCGGTAGATATAGCCAATTGCGACAGGGAACATCATCAACAAAATGGATAACCAATTGGACAATGATACCGAAAGCCCTAGAAAGATCATTAATTGCCCCAAATAGCCTGGATGCCGGATGTTTTTATACAGCCCGGATTTGTATTAATTTTTGGCCTTCAACTTTTGCAACGGAATAGGTAAAGTATTGCCTAAGGGTCAGGATGGATATTATTCTGATCACTAATCCCGTTATACACGAACCGAATATCTAACTCATAATATATTATTGACAACCTTAGTATTTGACATAGTAGAGTGACCAGCTATATTGTTCCAACCAAAAAGCAGATTTCCATCAATGGCAATATGGTCCGTATCGGGTTAATAATAGTTATGCGTTTTACTTCTTCACCACAACCCAAACCGAATAATCTTTCCGGTACACTTGAGCACCTTTACAACAGTTTTCAAACATCCCGGCGATCTGCTCACCGGATAAAAAGTGGCTGCGCATACCGAATAGCTTTTCGGCAATGGCGATCAGCTTGACTGCAAATGTGTTAATATCCGGTTCTTCCACTACCAGGGTCCCTCCCGGATTGACTACCCTGAACAGCTCATTCAAAGTCACTACCTGGTCAATGACGTGATGTAGAGCATCCACCATCAGGACAGCATCGAAAGACTCATCCCCATAAGGAAGATGCTCGCTGCCTGCCATCACACCGTCCAACCCCGGTTTTGCAGCAGCCTCCTGCAGCATCTTGTAGGAAAGGTCCACGATTGTGATCCTGGCGGAGTGGGGAACGAGTGATTGGGCGATGCGCCCGGTGCCGCCGCCGACATCCAATACTTGAGATGATCCGTTTAAGTTGAGATAGCCTAAAAGATCAGTAGGTGGTTTGGGTTTGATAACCTTATCATAAATGGGCGCCAGAAAATCGAAATGGTCAAATGTCGGCATAATTAATACTTTTCCGGAACGAATGTTTGATCGCTGAGTGGTGGTCGGATGTAGCCGGAATCCGGTTGGCGGGGAGGCAGCGTTAGCGGTTCCGGTGTGAGATCTTCATACTTAATCAGGCTTAGCAAATGTGCAATCACATTCAGCCTGGCGCGTTTTTTATCATCCGCGTTAACGACATACCAGGGGCTTTGTTTGGTATCGGTGTACGAGAACATCTGGTCTTTGGCTTTGGAATAATCCATCCAGCGTGCCCGGGATTCCAAATCCATCGGGCTGAGTTTCCAGCGTTTGGTGGGGGTGTTCATGCGATCCTGGAAGCGGCGTTCCTGTTCCTCGTTGCTGACGCTGAACCAGTATTTGATGAGGATGGTGCCGGAGCGTATCAGCATACGTTCAAATTCCGGACAGGAACGCAAAAACTCGCGATACTCTTCCTCAGTGCAGAATCCCATCACCCTTTCAACACCGCCGCGGTTATACCAGCTGCGATCAAAAAAAACCATTTCACCGGCTGCTGGCAGGTGTGCGACATAACGTTGGAAGTACCATTGGGTCTTTTCTTTCTCTGTAGGCGTACCTAACGCAACGACCCGCGCATAACGAGGATTCATGCTCTCGGTGATACGCTTGATAGCCCCACCCTTGCCGGCCGCATCGCGTCCTTCAAACAGGATGACCACTTTCAATCCTTTATTTTTCACCCATTCCTGCAGTTTGATCAACTCAATTTGAAGTTTGTCAAGGTCGCGATAATATTCCTTGTTGGATAATCCTTTTTGGTGAACCGGTTGTTCAGCTTCTTTTTGTTTCTTAGGTTTCTTATCAGCCATTTTATACCTCCTGCGAATCACTTTCCGATAAATCGTTTCTTACTCCCGCCGGTATTGCAGCCATGTAGAGGAAAGACCACGATTATCCGGACTGTCCTCCCTACTAATAAGAGTTAATAAACCATCAAAATCGATTAAATCTTGCCGCTTTAGACCCAAAGAAATGCCATTTTCGCTGGCATGCAGGAATCCATACATCAAGAATATGCCACCGGGGGCAAGCAGGCGGACCAAATTGTTCTGGTATGCGTTTCTATCAGAAAAAGGCAGTCCCTGATAACAGCCAATATCAAGGATCAGATCAAAATATCCTTTGAGGTTTTCTAAGCGTGTTACAGAGTCAATATGAAAGGTTGCTGCAATTCCAGCAACTTTTGCTTTTGTTCTTGCACGTTGAATGCTGCGAGGAATGAAATCCACGCCGGTTGCCTGCCATCCATTTTGTGCCAGCGTTATTATGTTCGTGCCAGTGCCGCAGCCCAGGTCCAATGCCCGGCCGGGATCATGATCCTTAATGAAGTGTATTAATTCAGGCGGTGAGATGCCTGTATCCCAGCGGGCTTTCCCGAAGGATGCAATTAGAAAATACAAATACCGCCATGTCTTAATCATTTCCACCATTATAGAGTAATTTTTACTGGATGGCACAATCAACGATAGAGATGGTGGGTATAAATGTCGTTCAAGCAGACCATAGACCTGTCTATTCATTATAGACGTAACAGAGGAGGAAGGGTTGCTTTACAAAAGCGCAGTCATACCTTAAAATAGACCCACGCCCAAAATTTGAAAGCTAGGAAGGTATTAATTAATGAAAGAATACACCACTGAATTCATTAGAAACATCGCCCTGGTTTCGCATTCCAGTGCAGGGAAGACAATGCTCGCGGAAGCATTATTGCATTTTTCCGGCGCAACAACCCGTCTTGGAAGAATTGAAGATGGTACTACCGCTTCGGATTTCGAAGATGAAGAGAAACGTAGAAGTATCTCCCTATCAACATCCGTTATCCCTGTCGAATTCAATGATTATAAAATAAATATTCTGGATACTCCGGGTTACACAGACTTTGTCGGCGAAGTGATATCCGCCCTCCGCGTTGCTGATGGAGCCATAATTCTGGTAGATTCAGTGTCTGGCTACGAAGTTGGAACAGAAGTGGGTTGGTCTTATTGCGACCAATTTAACCTGCCACGCTTTCTTGTGATCAACAAAATGGATCGTGAAAATGCCAATTTTGCGCAGGCGTTGGCTTCTGTACAAAATAACACTGAAGCACGTCTTATCCCGGTACAACTGCCATGGGGTGAAAAGACAGCTTTCCAGGGAGTAATTGACCTGATTTCAATGAAGGCGTACAAAGGGGATGGTAAGACGGTTGTAGAAATTCCTGCTGAGTTTATGGATGCTGCAAATGTCGCCCGGATTGCGCTGATCGAAGCTGCAGCCGAAGGCGAAGATTCACTATTGGAGAAATACCTGGAATCTGGTGAACTTTCAGAAAAGGAGATTTTAACCGGGTTGAAAGCAGTTGTTCGAAATGGTTCTTTTGTCCCGGTTTTTTGTGCTGCAGCCGGCCATGAAATTGGCCTTCAACCCTTACTCGAAGCCATCACTCGGCTAATGCCCTCCCCGGCAGAAATCCCAATGGTTGTCGCTGAAACAAAAGCGGGCGAAACTACTTTGGAGCCCAAGGATTCCAATCCTCTGGCGGTCTATGCCTGGAAGACTACTGCTGACCCGTTTGTGGGTAAGCAAACATATTTCCGTGTGTATTCTGGCGTTATGACAGCCGATTCCCGGGTTTGGAATAACGAAAAACAAATCGAGGAAAGAGTCGGCGCGCTGCAAATGATCCGTGGAAAGGATTCAAATCCTATCAAAGTTGTCCACAGCGGTGATATTGGTCTGGTGGCAAAATTGAGCGAAACATCCACAGGCAATACGCTTTGCGATAAAGCTCATCCTTTCACCTTACCAGTTCCAAATTATCCAAATGCCCTGTATCAGGTTGCCATTCTTCCCAAAACCCAGGCAGATTCGACCAAGATCAGCCCCACTCTGACACGATTATGCGAAGAAGATCTCACCCTCTCCTGGCATCAGGAGGCAGCTACATCGCAGACTATTTTAAAGGGGATGGGGGATCAGCACATTGATGTCGCCATTCGTAGAGCAGAAACAAAGTTCCAGGTAGGATTCTTAACTGAAGAACCCAAGGTTCCCTATACAGAAACGATCAACAAGAAATCACAGGCCATGTATCGCCATAAGAAACAAAGTGGCGGTTCCGGGCAATTTGGCGAAGTACATTTGAGAGTAGAACCCCTTGCCGATGCCGACTTCGAATTTGTTAATGACGTTTTCGGAGGATCAGTATCCTCAAGTTACATGCCTGCCATTGAAAAAGGCATTCGCAATGTGATGAAAGAAGGCGTTATTGCTGGTTATCCGGTTCAGCGCGTGAAAGTCTCTGTGTTTGATGGGAAGGAACACCCGGTAGATTCAAAACCTATCGCTTTCGAGATCGCAGGACGAGAAGCCTTCAAGCTGGCATTCAAAGACGCCAATCCGGTATTAAATGAGCCCATCATGCTGGTTAAAATCACCGTTCCTGAAGAAAATATGGGGGATGTCTTAGGAGACATGAACTCCCGCCGTGCCCGTGTCCAGGGTATGCTCACAGAAAAAGGCCATTCTATCGTGAATGCTCACGTTCCACTGTCTGAAATGCTGCGTTACACCACTCAACTACGTTCCATCACTGGTGGCCGCGGTATCTTTGAAATGGAATTTGACCATTATGAGGTTGTTCCTGCTCATGTTGCTGCAGAGATCATCGCTGAAAGACAGAAAGACCTGGCAGCTAAAAAAGAGGAATAGCAATTATTTTCTAATAAAAAATAGAGGAAAGGATGAAATCCTTTCCTCTATTTTTATTCCATTCTTATTGACATGGATGAAAAGCTTTTTTCCATCCGCCAGGCTGGCTCTTCTACATCATGCCAGACTCCTTCGTTATCCTGGTAGGACCATTTACCAGGGTCCGTTTTTATCACATTATAACCGTGTCTTCCATACAGCTGCCGTGCACGCCAGTTGTCCTTAACCACGTTCAAACACACCCTGTGGAAATTTCTATTGACTAAATCTTTTTCTGCCTGTAATAGCAGCAAGGTACCGATACCCATTCGACGATATTGAGGTTTCACTCGAAAGCCAAACATATATGCCCGAAAATAGCCGTCTGCCAGGTCTAATTGGTTTGAGGAGAGTTGAGTGAAGAGCTGTCCCAACATCACGTCATTATCTGTGGTTGCAATCCAGATCATGGCGTGATCCTGGCACATCCTGTTATATGCATCGAGAAAGAGACGTCTGAAGTGGGTAAAAACGCCTTCCCATTCCAGGAGGGGGAGATCGGACCTGATTAATGGACGAATGATCACATTTTGGAGAGATTGTTTTTGCTGGGGTTTATGAGCTGTAAGCATAAGTTAGAATGAATATAATTTGAGAAGTTCTTCAATGAATTGCTTTTCTTCTTTCGTGTTTTGAATTTTACCATCCAACCATGCTCCTTTCAGTTGAATGAGCATATCTTTAATATGTGGACCGGTTGAAATTCCTAGTTTGATCAGGTCGTCCCCATTTATTGATGAGTGGATGTGGCGCCATTTTGTCTGGTAAGTTTCAATTACATCCTTCTCCTCTTTATTCTGTAAACGTCGATAAACACACAATATGGCAGTCGGATTTATCCCATCCAAAAAAGCTGTGATTTCGGATGTGCGCATATTTACCAGGCTATGTATTTTTTCATTCAACAATCGCGCCTGCCTGATCACCTTTTCAATATTTCCTGGAATTCTGATGCGCTGGCAGACTGACTTCAATTCCTGGTTTGGAAGGTCCATAAGCCAGAAGGTATATCCAAGTATGCGCCTTAGCGGATAGTTCCAAAATTTCTCGGGCATATCCCAATCTTCAGGGGCAGGGTGATTCAATAAGTTCGTTATGGATTGGGAAAATGTGGGATTCCAGGATAAAGCAGGGTGGATATTGAATAAAAGACCAAGTTCACCCAGCCTCTGCAGCATACTACCTGAATTTTCCTCAGCTAGGATCAAATCCAATTCATGTCGAATTCGTTCACCTGAAATTGTTTTTAATTGGTCTGCTGCTTCCACCATTAATTCCAGGGTGCGTTTGTCTATCTCGAAATTGAATCGCTGTTCAAATCGGACAGCGCGCAACGCACGAGTCGGGTCATCTATGAAAGAAAGTGAATGCAAAACCCGGATGATCCCCTTTTTCAGGTCAGTATAGCCGCCCCAATGGTCCAGTAACTCACCATAATGTCTTCCATCCAAACGTACAGCAAGGGTATTGACCGTAAAATCGCGGCGGTGCAAGTCTAATTTGATACTGGATCGTTCTACTTTTGGCAGCGCCGTTGGGTGCTCATAAAACTCGGTTCTGGCTGTGATCAAATCCAAGCTTGAGGGAAAATCATGGTGGTTTACGGGTGTAGCCTTCAAGGGCGGAATCAGATCCAGCAAAGATGGAGAGGTGCGATCGAGATACCATTTTGCGGTTCCAAAACGCGAATGGCAAACCAATCGGCCACCGTAACTGGTTGACAACATTTTGGCGAGGGCAATGGCATCCCCTTCAACCACGATGTCAAAATCTGATCCTGGACGATTTAAGATGATATCGCGGACAAATCCACCGACAACATATGCAGCCATGTGCAAACTTGAAGCTGTCTCCGCAACCGCTTGTAATAGCAACAACCTTTCCCTGGGCAGCAGCGTTTCCAACTGGGCTGACAAGTTATACTTTTGTGCTCGTGGTGTGTGTGAAGATAAAGTTTTTATCAGGTCTGTGCGCGTAACAATTCCGACGATCTCATTCTTTTCAGGATCATAAACCGGCACTTGCCCCCAACCATGTTCAGTCATGATAGCCTGTAGGTGGTCTATCGAATCTCGCGGGGTTACTGTTACTTCACCGGCATCCATCAAACTTGATGCAGGTAAGTTAAGCTTATGCGCGAGAGCGCGATCTACGGCTCGACGTGTGAGTAATCCGACTACTTTGCCGTCATCAACGACCGGATATCCTTCATACCCATACTTCTTCATCAAATCCAGCGCTTCTTCTGCTGAAATTGTCGGTTTAATCAATCTTGGTTTGCGGGACATAATTTGCTTAACCGTCAATGGTGTATGGATCATGGTTGGTAGAATTCTTTGCAATTCACCTGCAATCTTCTCCAATTCGGCGTGATCGTTATCGGTCCCCTGACCGGATGGCCGCCGTACCAAGGCCGCAGCCGCCCTGTCATGCCCACCTCCGCCGAAGTATGCAGCAAGTGAACCAACATTGATCAGATCTGTAGTCGACCGAAGCACCATACGGTATCCCTCTTCTGTCGCAACAATAATCACCAGGCCGTCCGGGTCAAGCAAGTCTCGCATTTTATGGGCAATACTAGAAATCTCCTCGACCAGGTCTGCCGCTTCAACAAAAGAGATCACAATCCTCAATCCATGGATGACCTCCGTTTTAACGTTTGCAAGCAATTGATCATAAACCGATTTTTGTTCTGCCGAGAGAGGCGGGTTCAGGTAGTCGACGGCAATTCTCAGGCTCGCGCCCTGGTCAAGTAAATATGCTGCTGATCGAATATCCCGGGATGTTGTTGAAGAATAGCTCAAAGATCCGGTGTCCTCATATATTCCCAATAGCATGAGGGTGGCCTGGTGGGGATTAATAAGAATATTTTGATCTTGAATGCTCTCGACCAAAATGGTTGTTACAGCTCCTGAATTTTCCAACCGGTATAACCAGGATGGGTCACTGTTCTCTTTTTCCTGGTGGTGATCGATAACAGAAACACTTGTTTTCTTATTGGTGCCTTTAAGGGTTACCAGAGCTTGTGTATCGACCAGGCTGATATGTTCGATATCCTCCGCAGGAAGATCGTGTGCATTAATAAATGGAAACTCTTCCCCGAATAATGCCAGGAAGGAACGAACATTCCGGTTCATTTTTCTGGGAAGGACAGGCAAAGATGTTTCATCGATGAGGTAAGCAGCCAGGAGGGCGGCGATCGCGTCAAAATCAGCCTGTTCGTGGGTAAGAATGATTTTCATAGGTCAATTGTAACCATATTCAAACACCTTGACAAATTATCCCGCACTGTTAAGATAAGGAAAATGCTTGCGTATGTTTGACCAAGGATTTGATATTTATGCTATTAAAAATTCCCTCATACTTCCAACCTTTTACCGACTGGAAAACGGAGATCACAGTCGATGGGAAGACCGTGGGTGAGGTAATGGCGGATTTATTCAAACAGTATCCTGGACTGAAGCCACATTTTTATACACACTGGGGGATTCTTTCTGCCAACGTCCTTATCTATTTGAACAATGACGAGATATTCACAAAGGATGGAATGGATACTAAAGTGATGCATGGTGATAAAATTACTTTTGTGCCTACAGCTTCTGGAGGGTAATTTATTCATAAAGATTGCTGTGATAGAATGAAAATATGCCAACTCTGAAGATTCCCCAACCGCTTCAATCATATACAGCTGGTGAACCATTACTGCAGTTATCGGGCAGCACCATCCGTGAGATGCTGGCGGATTTGGGAGCCCAGTATCCAGGACTAAAGCCGCATTTGGTCAATAAAAAAGGAAACCTGAATGTCTTTGTACACCTCTTTTTACATGGGGAAGAAATTCCACAAATAACGGGACTGGATACTGAAATTGACCCTGATGATGTCGTTACCCTGGTTCCAAGTATTGCAGGAGGATGATGTGACATTGCCGCCGCTATCGAAATCTGAAATATCACGTTATTCCCGCCATCTCCTTTTACCGCAGGTGGGTGTTCGCGGACAACAAAAACTGAAGGCATCATCTGTAATAATCGTCGGATTAGGTGGTTTAGGCTCACCAATCGCTTTATATCTGGCTGGCGCGGGAATCGGGAAGATTGGACTGGTGGATTATGACAAAGTTGACCTTTCGAATTTACAGCGACAGGTTATCCATGATTTAAGCCAACAGGGAGAATTCAAAGTTCTTTCTGCAGCAAATCGTTTGAAAGCCCTCAACCCTGAGATCGAGATCATTCCCCTGCCGGTACAGATCAATCAATCGAATGCGCGGAAAATTTCGGATGGTTATGACATCATCATCGATGGCACAGATAACATCCCAACCCGCTATTTGCTGAACGATCTCGCCATACTTACCAAGCGGCTGTATGTGTACGGATCGATTTTTCGATTCGAAGGTCAGGTCAGCATTTTTGGCGCTACTGATGGACCTTGTTACCGCTGTATGTTCCCTGAACCTCCTCCGCCCGGGATGATCCCATCCTGTTCGGTGGCAGGTGTTATGGGTGTGCTTCCGGGCATCATTGGCTCAATGCAGGCTGCAGAAGTCATTAAACTGATCACTGGCATCGGTAAGCCGTTAATTGGTCGTTTATTACTTTTCGATGCGCTGGAAATGGGTGTTGAGACGGTACGAATTCAAAGACGCAAAAATTGCCCGGTATGTGGTAATAATCCAACGATTAATGAATTGATCGATTATGAAGAGTGGTGCCATTCAGGTGTAGCTGATCAATCCGGGTTGTCTGCGACAGAATACGATATTGAACCGGAAAAGCTGGCTCAATTACGATCAGATAAACCGGATACGATTCTGTTGGACGTTCGTGAAGAATTTGAGAAATCAATTTCAGACCTTCCAGGCTCCATTCTTATGCCACTTCCAGAACTTGAGAACCTCCTAACAGAAATACCCGCTGACCGTGTCATTGTGGTTTATTGCCGCAATGGCGTGCGGTCGCTGCAAGCTGTTGAATTATTAAAAAAGGCAGGATATGCAAGCATTCGCAATCTGCGAGGCGGTATTAACGCCTGGGCTGAACGAATGGATACAAAAATGGCTATATATTAAATCAATAAAGGTATTATTTTATGGATCGTCAAGCATCGAAACCTGTAATTTTATCAATCCTAGCCCATCCTGATGACGAAACATTTGGAATGGGTGGCACTCTGGCATATTATGCCCGCAAAGGTGTGGATGTGCATCTAATTTGTGCCACTCGTGGAGAAGTTGGCGCAATGGACCCGGAGTTGATGAAAGGGCACTCATCGATTGCAGAAGTACGTGAGGCAGAGTTGCGCTGTGCTGCAGGAGTACTTGGATTAACGGGAGTTCACTTTCTGGATTATCGTGATTCTGGCATGCCAGGTTCGCCTGATAATTCGCACCCGTTGGCACTGGCAGCAGCTCCTTTAAATGAAGTGGCCAAAAAAGTGGTTGTTTATATCCGCAAGATAAAGCCGCAAGTGGTTCTAACTTTTGACCCTATTGGCGGTTATCGGCATCCCGACCATATCGCCATCCAGCGCGCAACCGTCGAAGCTTTCAGACTTGCTGCCGACCCATCTTATGTTGACCCTGAAAAATTGCCAGCCCACCAACCGCAGCGCATGTTCTTTCACACAATGCCCCGAACTTTTTTGCGCATGGGTGTATTATTGATTCGCCTCTCAGGTCAAGATCCGCGAAAATTTGGTACGAATCATGATATAGATTTGGTGTCAATCGCACAGGAAAAATTCCCAGTGCATGCAAAAATTAATTACCAGCCTGTCCATGAGATCCGCGACCAGGCAGCAGCCTGCCATGTTAGCCAGGGAGGTGGCCAGATGGCGACAGGTGTTCAGGCCTGGTTGCGAAGACTCTTTCAATCTACTGAAATGTTCATGCAGGCTTATCCGAAAAACGTGAAGAACAGCCACTCGCACGACTTGTTCGATGGTGTAATCGTCCAAGATTGTACTGCAATCATCATGTAAGCTGGAATTATTTGACAGGGTCACAAAAATCAGTACACTTTGTTTTAAGAGGAACTAAGGAGGATAAGATGGCAGGACAAAGTTACCAGCTGGTTGTTCGAGCAGGACCCACGCCCGGGAAGGTGTATCCAATTATGAAGCAGGATATCATAATAGGTCGTGATCCGAATTGCGATATTCTAATCAATGACGCAGAAGTCTCACGCCATCACGCTTCGATAAAATCTCAGCCGGAAGGTTATGTCATAGAGGACCTCGGCTCCACGAATGGTACTGTTATAAACGGACAGCGTTTGATGGGTCCGCATGTATTAATTGCCGGGGAAATCGTCAATCTGGGTGAACATATCTCGTTGGTTTTCGACCGCCAACCCTCATTTGATCCGGATGCGACTACAGTATCGCCTGTTGACACTCCTCCACCACCACCAAAAAAGACACCTGCACCGGTATATACTGATCCAGTCGCTGACCCATTTGCAGTCAGCGAAGAAGAACTACTTGTTCCTGAGAAGAAAGCAAGACCCAAACTCCTACTTATTCTTATTCTGGCTGCCATATTACTGGTAATTTGTGTTTGTATCATCGCCGGCATATATATAGATAACAATTATCTTTGGTGTAATGTCTTACCATTCTGGCCACCTTGCCAGATACCATAAAACGATTAATTCGTTTCATCAGAGGATTTCACCCATATTAGATCGGAAATAGGTATATGACTGATCCCGTCCAGGAACAAACAAAATCACCCCAATGGGGATCAGGAATTAAGCTGGTTGTTTCATTAACCCTCACAGCTATACTTATCGGGTTGGTCATTCGTTTCCGCAATATAATCGGCCCGTTACTGCTGATTTTTGTATTGGCTTATCTAATTTATCCAATTGCAGTACGACTCAGCAGACGAACAAAACTTAAATGGCGAGCAACAGTTACACTTTTGTATATTTTTATGGTGCTGATTCTTGCCGGGTTGTTGACCTGGGGTGGGGTGGCGATTGCATCGCAAATTCAAAGTTTGATCAGTTTTATACAACGATCATTGGTTCTGTTACCAGATTTTCTAAATAACATATCATCACAGGGAATTCAAATAGGGAATTTTTACATCGACCTCTCAAAATATGGGCTGACTGATGTTGGAACTCAAATCTTGAACGCCCTTCAACCACTATTAGGGCAAATGGGATCTCTTGTTGGTGCGTTAGCTGGCGGTGCGGCTGAGGTTTTGGGGTGGTTGTTTTTTGTTCTCTTAGTATCATACTTTATTTTAGTAGAATCTGATGGACCGTCAGGAAAATTATTAAAAGTAGACTTACCCGGCTATGCTGCAGATTTCCGCAGGATGTCAGTAGAACTAAGTAAAATTTGGAATGCTTTTTTGCGCGGGCAATTTCTGGTCATCGCTATCACCGTTGTTGTGTATATGGTGCTTTTATCGATTCTTGGTGTTCGTTATTCACTGGGCTTGGCGCTGCTTGCAGGACTTGCGCGATTTGTTCCTTATATCGGTCCTGCTATTGCCTGGACGACATTTGGATTTGTTAGCTTTTTTCAAAGTTTTCACCCCTTTGGAATCAGTCCGCTGGTTTTTACACTGATCGTCGTCGGTGTATCCTGGTTTACCGATGTCTTGTTGGATAATCTTGTAGCAACACGAATTCTCTCAAAAGCTCTAAAGATCCATCCGGCAGCGGTTTTAGTGGCTGCCATCATCCTTGCAAATCTGATCGGTTTCATCGGAGTTGTACTCGCATCACCGGTTGTGGCGACATTAAAACTCTTCTTCCGATATGTCATCCGGAAACTGCTTGACCAAGATCCCTGGGAAGGTTTGGAGGAAGAAGAAACGCCAGTTACACCACCTAGAATCGTTATCTGGCTGGTAAAAGCCTGGCATTATTTGTACAGAAGAACAAAAAAGACCATATCCAATATTAAAAATAAATGACACTGCACGATCATCAGGAATATTACTGGTTGGCATGCTGGCCGTTTCTCCCAAAGATAATAAGGAAGTCATTAAGTTTGCCAGAATGATCTGGAATGATTACTGACGGTTATACAAGATGATAGGAGAGACGACATTGTACGTAGTTTCCTCGCTGTGGAAATTGCAAGAAATGTCGTAGGTGTAATTAAATCATCAGCAATTATCACCGAGCCGCAGCCACTGGTAGGACTAGGGATTAACACTGGTTTTCAGAGATGAGGGTAGATTTTCACCTATTTCATTCCTGATATCTGAGTGTATAGATTTCTTCACCGACTCCTTGCTGTTCATTACAAATTCTGTCAATTATTCTGGCCATCATTTCGAAAAAAATGCGGATTTCAAAAAGAGGGAGATATTCACATTTTGGAAGGGATATACTAAATGATAAAAGCAACGAACCCATTTCAGTCATGCTTAATGAAACCCTGGAATTTAAATAATTCTATGAAGAAATTATAAATCCAAGTTAAACTGGGGAATTTCTGGATGTGGGCTGGGAAATTTGTTTGGTGTATGAAGAGGTCATCAGGAAAACTATTTTGCGTGAGCATTACTTGGGGTGGCCTGATCGGCATGGGTTGTTGATGGTATTTTAGGCGAACCGGAATGGAATCAAAACACCATTTTTCCAGGTAGTAGCATTCAGCCAGCAAATTTTAGTTGCCATACTGAAGAATTGACGACAATTAGGTGCGGAGTTGGGTTATGAAAATGCTTGCTGGTCTGCAGGATTGTCAACAAAAACGCAGGAAATTCTCATGATGTCAGGCTTTCGACTGGTGTTGGATAAAAAAGTCTTTCTTTCTGAGAAGGATCATCCATAATATATATTACTTTGTGTCCAATTACCAGATTTGTGAGATAATGAATATAAATAACCATACAAGGAGCAGATAATGGCTGATAATGATCCCAAAACTAATACTGTAGTGGAAACAGAAAATTACCTGGCCTGGGTAGCAGATGAAGCAGATGGTGAAACAACATATCACCTTGAATTAAATAATGTTACCCTACATTTCTTCAAAGAAGAGTGGGTAGAATTTCTCGACCTGGCTCGTTTGCTTGTCAAAGATGCAGATAAAAAATAAGAATAGCTGGTATTTGAAAACTGGATCTCGTTGCATTTGAGATCCAGTTTTTTTTATGCTCTAACGGAAACGTGCGGTTCTTCTTTTGAGGGAATCTCAAGTTCCATCCATATCAGCGTAATATGTTTCTTAAATCCGTATCTCTCAAACACATCTTCAGCAACACCTGAGGGAAAATTGATCGCTTGTGGTTGTGTTCGGTGCAAAGCGCTCATAGCATGAGGCAACAGGTGGCTGAGAACAGTCTCCTGATTTTCAGGTTTACAGCCAACCCACAAATTATCTGCCCATGTGCGGGCGGCTTCCCAGGTTAATGTTCCCTGCAGAATCCCGTTTCTCCTGAGAGCCCAGGTGCGGAAAGTCTCTCCTATGAGCACTCTGGTAAACTGAGCAAACAGCGAGGGTTTGAATTTTTGAATACTTACTGGCAAATTCCAAAGGATGAATGATGGGTAATTATTCTCCAGCATTTTTACTTGAGCGCTCCAATCAGCCGGCCAGGTGGATGTAATCTCAAATCCTGGGGTGGTTCCAGGTTTCGGGTCTCCTGTGTAATTGTGCCACGTGGTTCTGCGAGTTCGTTCTATAAACCCAAGTCCCCGGTACAACAATTCGGCAGGCGGGTTATCTTCCCTCACCTGCAGCCAGATGGACGCGCCTCTATTCTCTTTCACATAATTGATAGCCGCACGGGTTAAGTTTTTTGCGATTCCCTTATGGCGATACTCTGGCAAAACAGCAACATTTGCCACCAGATATATTCGCTGGTCCTGTTTTTGAGTGGGAATTAGCGTAAGGTTTGCAACAACGTGGTTATTTTCCACCCAAACAAAACCCGTGACCGGTATCTGGTTTTCCTCTACCAGGTTTACAGCCCAACCCAATCGTCTGGCATCCTCTGCGGATTTTCGCAATTGACGCAAGTAGGCCTTTCCATCCTCATCCATGGTTGGGAAGAAGCAGGTTTCAATTAAATTCGCAATCTCATCCAGGTCTTTGCGAACATCGACGGAACGCAACCGTGAATCTGTTGTGTAAAGGTTTAATGGATCACCCGATGTCATAGATAATGTAATTATATATCAAGCTAACAAAGATAAGAGATTTTATTTGGTTGATTCCAGGATTTATTATAAAATCAAGATATATCCTACGTGAATCTAATAATTCTCTGATAATTAATATAGATTGCGAATGTTATAATCTTTGCGAGGAATAAACTATTAAAGGACGGAAAATCCTATGATGAGATTTGATAGATTTACCGAAAGAGCCCAGGAAGCTGCCCAACGTGCAGCCGAGCTTATTCAACGGTATGGACATAACCAGATAGATACAGAACACATTCTACTCGCATTGATCGAACAACCTCAAGGTGTAGTTACACAGTTGTTGGAGTACCTCAAAGTCGATGCGGCAAATCTTACAGATAGATTGGACCATGTACTGAAGAATACACCCAAAGCGAATATCTTCGGGAGTGGTGCCGGGCAAATTTTTATAACTCCCCGTGTCAAACGTATCATAGATGTAGCGAACGAAGAGGCCAATAAGCTTAAGGATGAATATATCTCCACAGAGCACATCTTTCTGGCGATACTAGGTGAGAAAAACACCGTATCTTCGCGTATTCTGGAGGAATCCGGAATGACGCATGACCGCGTGAATGACGCAGTCATGCAAATGCGTGGCGGCCAGAGGGTAACCGACCCACAGGCAGAAACACGCTATCGCACCCTTGAGAAGTATTCCCGGGATCTGACACAAGCTTCCCGGGAAGCCAAGCTGGATCCGGTAATTGGACGCGATAATGAGATCAAACGAGTCATGCAAATTTTATCCCGCAGGACTAAAAACAATCCGGTCTTGATCGGTGAGGCTGGCGTGGGCAAGACTGCCATCGTGGAAGGTTTGGCTCAGAAAATTGCGTCCAATGATGTGCCTGAGATCCTAATGGGAAAAAGGGTGATATCACTCGACCTGGGCGCAATGATCGCAGGTTCGCGTTTCCGTGGCGAGTTTGAAGAACGCCTCAAAGCAGCAATTGAAGAAATCCAAAAATCAGAAGGTGAGATCATCCTCTTTATCGATGAGCTTCATACTGTTGTTGGAGCTGGCGCTGCGCAAGGAGCCATGGATGCAAGCAATATGTTAAAACCGGCATTGGCAAGAGGCGAATTGCAGTGCGTCGGTGCGACCACCCTTGATGAATACCATAAACATATCGAAAAGGATGCTGCTCTGGAGCGGCGTTTTGCTCCAGTTTTTGTGGATGAGCCTTCTGTTGAGGATACAATCCGGATGCTGATGGGCCTTCGTGATAAATATGAAGCTCATCACAAGGTGCATTTTTCTGATGAGGCATTGGAAGAGGCTGTTCATTTATCCTCACGCTATGTCACGGACAGGCACTTACCTGATAAGGCAATTGACCTAATGGACGAAGCTGCGGCAAAATTGCGCGTAGCTTTGTACTCCCTGCCTCCAGAATTAAAGGATATCAAAACGGAGCTCGATAAGTTGAAAATCGAGGAAGAGCAAGCCGGGCAGGAACGTGATTATGAGCGAGCTGCGCGCAAAAAGGCAGAGCGTCTTCGTTTGGAAGATGAGTTCAAAGAAAAACGAGATAAATGGGAAGCAGACCACAAACTCGATGAAGTTGTGGATGTGAATGATATTGCTGAAGTCATCCATCAGTGGACTGGAATACCGGTATCGCAGATGATGGAAACAGAAGCGCAGAAACTGCTGCATATGGAAGAACGGTTGACGGAAAGGATCATTGGTCAATCGGAGGCAATCCATGCTGTGGCTGATGCTATTCGTCGCGCTCGTTCTGGTATGGCAGATCCGCGTCGGCCGATAGGCTCGTTTATATTTATTGGGCCATCCGGAGTTGGCAAGACAGAGCTAGCCAGGGCACTGGCTGAGTTCATGTTTGATGACGAAGATGCGTTAATTAGGATCGATATGAGCGAATATCGCGAACAGCATACAGTATCGCGGTTGTTTGGCGCACCTCCGGGATATGTGGGTTACGAAGAAGGCGGCCAACTGACCGAAGCAGTTAGAAGGCGACCTTACCGTGTCATATTGTTTGATGAAGTGGAAAAAGCCCATCCGGAGGTCTGGAACGCACTACTTCAGATACTCGATGATGGCAGGCTGACAGATGGTCAAGGGCGGTCGGTTGATTTCAGGAACACGGTGCTGATAATGACGAGTAATCTGGGCACAGAATTCGTCCGCAAAGGCGGCAGCCTGGGCTTCCTGCAACGGAAGGAATCGGATGAGGAACGGGAAGCAGAAGAGAAGATCGAAAAGGCACTTAAGGGTACATTCAGGCCGGAATTCTTGAACCGTATCGATGAGATCATCATGTTCTCGCCTTTGTCACTCGAGCAAATGGAAATGATCGTGGATCTGCAGATGAAAGAAGTACAGGATCGATTGAAGGAACATGGTTTGAATGTGGAACTGACCACTGAAGCCAGAAAATGGTTAGCAAAATCCGGGTATGATTCCAATTTTGGCGCCCGCCCTTTGCGCAGAGCTTTACAGAAATCGGTTGAAAGCCCACTTTCGGTTCATCTCCTTGAAAGAAAGCACGAAATTGGTGAGACTGTGATCGTCGATGTGGATGACACAAAGGATGAATTGGTTTTCCGGACGAAAGAAGAGGCCAAAACCAGGATTAAAAAAGCGGAGGTCGAGGAAGTGCAAGTATCAACGGAAACAACGATCGAATAATACACAAATTATTGTGTACCAGTGATGCTGCAATAGTTGCAGCATCACTTTTTTAATTCTATTTCGGTGGTGGATGAGATTGGTATAAATTGTGCACGTTTTATTATATGAAAAAGGAATCGATTATGAATGACGAACAAGTTTTTGCCGAAGATCTGGCTGAGGCACTGAAAAGTAACCGGATATTCTTTGGTCTGACTAATGAGGAATTATTGCGGGTAACTGAGTCCGTGGAAATATTTCAAATAAACCGCGGAGATCTGGTATGTTGTCAGGGAGCGGATAACGACGCCCTATGGATCGTTCACTCGGGCAAAGTTTGCCAGACAGAAGTTGAGCATAAAAAGGAATACTTTGTCCAAAATTTCGAAGACGGCGACCATTGGGGAGAAGATTGTCTTGAGGGCGGTCGGTTGGACTACAATATCCTGGTCATAAAAACAAGTATGTTAATCAGGATCACGGCGCCGCAATTGCGTAGCCTGGTGGATCAATTCCCTGTCCTTGAAACGAATATCCAGATTCTCAATCATTCCAACATGCTTACTGCGAAATTGAACTTAAAATGGCTCCAGCCTGGAGAGGAAATATACTTTGCGGGTCGCAAACACCCAGTTTTTCTGATACAACGTCTGGTATTGCCTGGCCTTTTGCTCTTCCTCACTGCGCTTTTTACCTTTATTTTTCTGGATGAAATTTTATCCGGCGGCATGGCCATTTTTGCAATAGCTATGCTTCTGGGTTTATTGTTTCTTGGCTGGTCCGCCTGGCAGGTCATCGACTGGTCGAATGATTATTCCATCGTGACTGATTTGCGCGTGGTCTGGTTGGAAAAAGTAGCATTACTTTTCGATAGCCGCCAGGAAGCACCGTTGACTTCCCTCCAATCCATAGATGTGCAGACATCTCAGTTGGGCAGGATGTTGGGATATGGCAATATTGTTGTGCGCACCATCTCTGGTCCATTGATCCTACCGGATGTGGATGCACCGGATGATGTTGCCGCATTGATCCAACAGCAGTGGGAGTATTCCAAGGTGAACCACCGAAAAGATGAGATAGTTCAAATGGAGCAAACGCTCCGGAATCGATTACAACCAGGCACAAGAAACAACCCTTTAGAAACCAGTCCATCAAGGGTGGGCGAGGTATTGAAACCTGGTTACCTACAATCCACCTTTGCAGATTTTTTCAAGGTACGATACGAAGCCGGCGGCGTGGTAACCTACCGCAAGCACTGGTTTATCCTGCTCAGAAAAACCTGGAAACCTGCCTTTTCAGCCGCAATAGGTTTACTATTATGGTTTGGCAGAATATTCGATGTTTATACTTTCACGCCGATGCTCGAGACGTTGTTGATATTAACTTTTGCCTGGATAGGTGTCGTAGCTTGGTGGATTTATGATTATGTGGACTGGAGAAATGATACTTATCAAATCACACCTGACCAGATCATCGATATAGAACGAAAGCCATTGGGGAAAGAAGTAAAAAAAGTAGCCCAGTTGGACAATATCCTCTCGATTGAATACAAGCGACTTGGTATTATGGGATTGTTCCTCAATTTTGGTACTGTTTCTGTAGCAGTTGGTACAAGTACATTTACATTTGAATACGTATATGATCCGTCGAGCGTCCAGCAAGATCTCTTCGCCAGGATGGCGGAGCGAAAGCAGAAAAACAAGAATGATGAACTCAACGAAGAGCGTGAGCGCGTGGGTGACTGGATCGCAACTTATCATCAACACCAGGATGAGTTCCGAACAACCGCTCAACATCCACATCGATCCCCCAACCCCGAAGTTATAGGTTAAAATTAAACAATAACCAAAATTAAGGATATTGTTCATGTCATTACGAGAAATTAAATATGTGCCGGCAGAGGTATTACGACGCAAGGCACACAAAGTAACAAATTTCGACACTTCATTTCAAACCCTGGTGGACGATATGATCGAGACGATGCGAGAAGCGCCAGGGGTTGGCTTGGCTGCCCCCCAAATTGGAAAATCGACACGCCTCATCGTTGTAGAATATGGTAATGATGAAGATGATGAAGCACCCAAGCGCCTATTCACAGTTGCTAACCCCGAGATTGTTCAGCGATCTGAGGAAACTGAGATGGGAATTGAGGCATGCCTTTCTGTGCCTGGCCTTGCAGGTGATGTGGAACGTTCCATCCGAATAATAGTTAAAGGTATGAACCGAAAAGGTCAGCCGGTAAAATACAAATTGAGCGATTGGTTGGCCCGCATCTTCCAACATGAAATTGATCATTTGGACGGCATCCTTTTCACTGATCGGGCGGAGAAGATTTGGAAACCGACTCCCGAAGAAGCAGCATTGATTAAAGACTGATGCGTCTCACGCACCTTTCCTTGACGAATTTTCGAACTTTCTCCCGTCTGGATCTGGATATTCCAGGCGGGATAATAGTACTGGCCGGTGACAATGCACAGGGTAAAACCAGCTTGTTGGAAGCTGTTTACTTCCTGGCGGCATTTACTTCCTTCCAAACCTCCCAGGATACCCAGGTTGTCAGTTTTTCTACCAGACAGGATGATATTCCAGTAGCTCGAATCGTTGCTGATTTTGAAAAAGGCGGAAAGAATTCCACGCTTGAAATTCGGTTGATCTTGCAAAAATCTACTTCTGCGAATGGTGATTCCACTCATAGGTTGCGCAAAGATATCCTCTGGAATGGAATGAAAAAACCGGCCACCCAGGTAATCGGGGAATTTAATGCTGTGGTATTCATTCCGCAAATGACCCGGTTTATTGACAATGGACCGGAGGAAAGAAGACGTTACCTGAATATGACTTTATGCCAGGTGATATCCGGCTACGCGGATGATCTGACAAAATATAAACAAGCATTAACCCGGCGGAACGCGCTCTTAAAATTGCTCGCAGAACAGGGCGGAGATCCAGGTCAGTTGGATTACTGGGATGGTTTGATCGCGAATATAGGAGCCCGGATGATGCTTTCACGCCAGAAGGCAGTGAATGAAATCGAAATCCTGGCTGCTCCGGTTCATTCCAGACTGACTTCTCAAACAGAATTTTTGGAAATCTCTTACCAGCCTGCATTCGATCCTTCCATTGGAAAACCGATCAATAACTCATTTTTGACCTCAGATAAAAAGTTGCTGGAATACTCCGCAAACCAACTGGAAGAATCGTTTTTGCAGAGGCTGCAATCCACCAGACGACAAGATATCCAACGGGGAGTGACGCAGATTGGCCCGCACAGGGATGATCTGCGCTTTTCTGTGAATAATCAAAATCTGGCCGATTACGGTTCCAGAGGTCAGGTTAGAACAGCGCTGCAATCCTTGAAGTTGGGAGAAATGCAGTGGATGAGCGAGAAAACCGGTGAGCTGCCTGTCCTTTTATTGGACGAAACCTTAGCAGAATTGGATGAACACCGCAGATTTGGATTATTAGAGACGATCTCTTCCTATGAACAGGCATTGCTGACAACTACAGACCTGGACTTATTCACTCCCGATTTTCGACAAGGAAGTCGCTTGTGGCGAATTACATCAGGATCGGTTCAAGTCGATTGAGAATGTGCAACCTCAGTAAACCGATTATTATAGGATTTAGTTATTTTGTTACAAAGGATTTTTTGCTGGAATGCCAGCATAACGAGGATATTTCGGAGGAGTTGCTGCAACTTTCTTAACTACAACGATAAATCTCTCATCACTAACTCCCGGAAGTTCCACTTGAATGATATTTTCCAGTTGTCCGCCCAAAATCTTAAATGCATTGGAAGCCGTTTGAGTTTCTTCATGTGCGCTGATGCCTTTTTGCGCAACCATTTTACCGCCGAGGCGCACAAGGGGCAGTAAGTATTCTGCCAAAACAGGTAAATTTGCCACAGCCCTGGCAACCGCGACATCGTACTTTTCTCTGTGATTCACAACTCGGGCCAGATCTTCGGCACGGCTGGTGATCACATCTACACCTGATAAACCAAGTGATTCAATGATCAACTGGCAAAACCTGGCTTTTTTCCCAACCGACTCAACCAATACAAATTTGGTTTGCGGGAATATTATTTTTAGAGGGATACCAGGAAAACCTGCCCCGGTACCGATGTCAATAAATGTGGATGGGAAGTTATTTCCGAATACTTGAGCCAAACTGAGCGAATCTAAAAAATGCTTTGAACGAATTCCCGGAACATCTTTTATGGCAGTGAGGTTGATCTTCTCATTCCACTCTAACAACGAATTTTCGTAACGTGAAAACTGGCTAACTTGAAATTTCGAAAGCTTTATCTTGAATAATTGTTCTGCCTGTTCAACAAAAACATCCATTTACAAATTATACCTGTATCTTGTTCTTATTCTGGAAATTATCGTACAATAGGCACTATGAAATATTCTGGATTAAAAACATTATCTTTGATAATTTTGATCATCTCTCTGCTTGGACAGAATGTCCTGAGCGTAGCTGCTGATGAGCTACCAACCGAGGCTTATATCACCAACTTCATTGGATATGCCCAACAACGTAACCTCACCTGTGAAGCCAGGTCTGCTGCTGATGTCGCCGCTTATTGGGGTATCAATGTAACAGAAGCCGAAATGTTCGATATGCTGCCCAAGTCAACCAACCCTGAAGCTGGATTTGTGGGTAATCCTGATGACTGGTGGGGAAACATACCTCCACTATCTTATGGGGTTCATGCTATCCCGGTCGCAAGAACGATGAGAAAACTAGGACTGCAGGCAAAAAAAGGTAGGAATTTGGAATGGGACGTACTGCGGGCAGAGATCGCGGCAGGAAGGCCGGTAATTGTATGGATAATTGGACAAATGTGGGCGGGTGATCCAATTTTGTTTACCGCCGAAGATGGGTCGTATATAATCACCGCCCGATTCGAGCATACGATGGTTTTAACCGGGTATTCTGCCGAAAGTGTACAGGTATTTGATTCTTACTCAGGTGTGAGTCAGAGTTATTCTTTAATATCGTTTATTAAATCCTGGGAAGTCCTCGGAAAGCAGGCAGTTATTGTAAAAGGCGTAAATAGTAATGATGATCAAGCTTTGGATCAACCTGAAACGATACCAGACCCCAAAGCTGCAATTCCAGAGTATTACAGTGTTCAGCCCGGAGAATACCTGATCTTGCTGGCTGAGAGATATGGTCTGGATTGGCGCTCCCTGGCGCAGATCAACCAGTTGTATTACCCATGGATCCTTTATCCAGGTCAATCTTTGCGTTTACGATAACTCCAAAGTGTCGATTATTTATCTGCAAACGCTTTGATGATATGCGCGATGTGTTGTGCCCCTTTGACATAAAGATCCAGGCGAACATTCTCATTAGGAGCGTGCGACTGAGCACCTGGATAATTAACCCCGGACGAAGCAATTGGGAAGTCCAAGAATTCCTTGAAGATAGCATTCGGGCCAGAGCCACCCACACTCGGTATAATTTGAGCGGCTTTTCCGTATACTTCGCTGGCAGAATTTATGACCAATTCAACGAACGGGTCATCCGGGTCTGTCACTGCCGGACTATCCTTTGCCAGTAGTTCGGTCTTGACATCTTCAAATCCATTTCGATCCAGATGGGCGCGTAGTAATTCGAAAATCTCATCAGGTACTTGGCCTGGAACCAGACGAAAATCCACTTTGGCTGACGCTTTTGCTGGCTGTACCGTTTTCGATCCTTCACCTTGGTAGCCTGAAGTCAGCCCGCAGATGGTGCATGTCGGCTCATGCGCTTCAGCAAGTCGAATTTCAGATTCCCCTTTCATATTTTTCAAGAACGAGTTGATGCCATACTGTTTTTTAAGATAATCTGCCTGTGGCGGTAGTTCTTCAATTAGCGCTCTGGTCCTGGCAGAAACAGGTCTTACTTTGCTATAAAAACCGGCAATCCGAATATTTTCGTCAGGTCCTTTCAGGCTATTCAGTGCCCAAATTAACCGCCAAGCAGCATTTGGCATAATTGATCCACCTAATCCTGAGTGAACATCCTGGCTAGCAGTTTCAACAGTTAGTTCGACATAACAGATTCCACGCAACCCCAAGTACTGCATCGGGCGGTCCTGGTCGTCCACCCCGCCAAATTCCCATATACAAGCATCGGCATTGAATTTCTGAGGTTCGTCTCGTACGATTTCATGTAGTGCGGCGCTTGTAGTCTCTTCTTCTCCTTCAAGCACCCAGTGGATATTGCAGGGAAGCTCCCCATCGATCGCCAGGAACGAGTCAATGGCTAACAAGCGGCTGACGATGTGGCCTTTATCGTCGTTGACACCGCGGCCGTACAAGATGCCATCTCTTACCTGCGGTTCGAACGGCGGCGAAACCCACTGATCCAACGGTTCAGCCGGCTGCACATCGTAATGGTTATAGAAAAGCAGAGTTTTATGCGAGTTGCCCTTGATGGTTGCAAAGATCACCGGAGGAGAATCGCCATGTCTGATAAACTCGACTTTAAATCCGCGCTTCTCCAGCATGGATCTTACCAGCCCGGCACACTCTTCCAATCCACAATTTTTAGCGCTTACACTTGGCTGTGCCGCCAAAGTGGATAGTTCCTCTACACTTGAATCTAGATTATTTTGAATATATACATCATATTTGTTCATAGGATCTTCCATCATTAGTGCGTAAATAATTTTTCCAACCAGTTGAGTATGGTTGAACCTGTATAGGCGAACACCATCATTTTCATGATCTTGCCAACCGCGCAATAAGCCAGGAACTTCTTCAACGGCATTTTAAGAGCTCCGGCAACTATTCCTGCCATATCAAAGGCGGGGTTTGGAATAAAAGCCAGGAACAGAATGGTCCAGCTGCCATTCTTCCGCATCCATTCCACAAGCTTTTGATACCTTCCCGGCCCTTCGATTACGATCTGTCCGGTATAGCCAGCCATGTAGCCGGTGATCTCTCCCAGTGCTGCGCCTAAACCGGCGGCTATTGCAACCCCGAAGGGATTAAATACTGTAGCCATGGTTGAAGTGATTACTACCCCGGGAACAGGGATGATGATCGTAGAATTAGCGAAGAATGAAATTATGAAGATACCGGGATAACCGTATGCCCCAAAATCCTGGATTTTATCTCTATATATAAAAACGGCAACAGTAATTAGGAGGATAGGAAGTAGTAGGAGAAGCCGCTTAATGACTTCACGGCGGTTTTTTTCCATAGTTTTTAAGTGAGGCTGCCTGCCAGTAAGGATTCGATACGAGCGATGACCATATCCATTGCGACAAGGTTGAATCCACCTTCCGGGATGATCACATCGGCATACCGCTTGGATGGTTCTACAAATTCCAGGTGCATCGGCCGGACTGTATTCAAATACTGATTAATGACGCTTTCGGTAGAGCGGCCGCGTTCAGTAATATCCCTTTTGAGCCGCCGAATGAAACGCAGGTCATTGTCGGTATCCACGAAAATCTTAACATCAAACAATTCTCGCAAGCTCTTTTCACCGAAGATCAATATCCCTTCAACCAGGATGACCCGGTGAGAAGAAATGCTTCGTTGTTCAGTTGTTCTAACGTGGTTTTTGAAATCATAAACTGGCAGTTGTATGGGTTTCCATTGCTTAAGTACCTTGATGTGCTCTGTCAACAATTCCGATTCGAGTGAATTTGGATGATCAAAGTTGACTTGCTGGCGCTCTTCTGGTGTTAAGTGGCTGAGGTCTTTGTAATATGCATCGTGAGGCAGATAAGCTATCCGTTCCCTACCAACCTTATCAAGAATTACTTGTGATACGGTGGTCTTTCCAGAGCCGGTTCCACCGGCGATTCCTATGACGAGGGGGGTGGGTTTCTTTTCCATAAGACCATTATAAACGACGGCTGATTTTTATGCGTACCTGTAATTAATGACAGCTTGTATATGGGTTTGGAAAGTAGATAATATAGAACAAGTGTACTAATATCTAATAAAAAATAGATAAATTAGAAATGGAGTAAACGGACATGGTTTTTGAAATACCTGAAGATGTAGATATATACGATTTGATCGCGATTGCTGTCATTGAGCAAGCTGCGCAGGATATTCGCAGTGAAGATGAAAGACTAGCGGCAGCGGCCAAGCACTGGTTGGAATCCGATGGGCGAATTTGGTGTGATATATTAGGCTTGCGGGATGCATTTATTGACAAATTGATGGGGAGGTGAAATTCACTTGAAAAACGAATTATCGGTTAAATTCGCATTTCTTTTATTATCCTCACTTCTTTACCCACCAAATACCTTTTCTGGAATCTGATTTTTAATTAACCTCACCCCAAATCCTCATTCTCCTTCATCCAATCCCTCGCCGGTCCAATACTCACCCAGCAAATTGTCCCGTCCGGCCACAAACATCACTTCTTCCATCGTGTGAACCCCCAGCTTGGCTTTGATATTTGCAAAGTGAAAGTGGACTGTTCGGGCTGTCATATTTAAACGTTTGGCAACCATTTTTACACTTAGACCCTGTGCAACCAGGCGCAGTACAGCAATCTCACGTGGGGACAGGTTTTCAAAAATGACCGGCATAATAATTATATTATAGCACTAATGTTCTAATATTATTATCGGTCGTGCACATTCTGACTAAACTACAAGTTCAACGAACTCTCATTTAAGAATCACTACAGTATGGTTAATTTTTTTTTCGAAAAGAATATTAGCGAGTCTCTTCCAATAGCGTTGTTTTAAACCCATCCTGTTGGAGACGGAGTATAAGCATATTTTTCATTTTTTCCGCGGAAACTATTTGGTCTTCCGAACAGACTCCATTTTTATCTTCCACTTCTCCAGTTTCCCATTTCAACTTTAATGCAGAATATTCAACATACTGGTCGCAGATTATCATCCGAAAAGAACCAAATTGAAGGAAATCCTGATTTTCTGGTCTGTTCTTTTTTGGATTTTTCCAAATTACGCTAAAAATCGGGCGGGTGGGTATTGGATCTTTTCCAATCAGAGATTCGCCTTCCATCCATTCAGGAATTGAAACACCAATGTAATCAAGAATTGTTGGAGCGATATCGATATTTTGAGTATTAGCGTAAATTGTTTTAGCAAACTCTCCTTCCGGAAACCAGAATAATAACGGAGTGTTTTGATAAGCTGAACGTTTACGCGGGTGATCCGAATATATGATAACGACAGTGTGATTTAATCTATCTGTTGTTTCAAGGAGGGAGAATAGGTTATGCACGTAAGTGTCGAAATCTGTAATTGCATCATCATAAAAGTCAACCTCAAATTCATTCTTCTGTTTACGACCCTGTGAATAAGTGGTTGAATTAGTCTTGTAGTATGGACCATGGGTGCCCATGAGATGAATGTGGATGAAAAATGGTTCTTCTCCGTCCTGCACATAATTCATTAATGCAGGAATGCGTGATGTGGCGTCCTTGCGTCCAGTGAGTGAATTAACTTCTTTATAATGGTTTGTCATAATACGAAGGAAAAAAATATGTTGCAATCTGTCAGATGCACGTTCCATCAATAAATCAAGATTATATTGGCTGTTAACGGGCAGGATTTTTCCGAGAGAGGAAGCCAGAATGTTCGAATTAACTGGCACATTGTTTATCAGGTCGAATCCGTTTCGAACATTTGCCTGTGAGACATCTGAATATATTTCATAATTGATGTCGATATTTGAATATCCCAGCTTTTTTAATTCTCCAGGCAAATGCTGGTAAGATTCGTCTCCCATTAATACATCGGGCATGTTAACCACTTTTGTTCGGGTGGGCAGCTTGCCTGTCATAATTGAAATCAGTGATCCCCAACTGGAGCCGGTTTCGGCATAATTTGAATTGGCAACGAGCGCTTGATCAACAATAGAAGTAATAAACGGTGTTGTATCTCTTTCATAACCGTACATAGGCAAGTTTTCTGTAGTTACGCCATCACTTCCGATCAGAATTATATTTGGCTTCTTCGAAGCTATCTGGTTGGGCTTATTAAACATCTGAGGTTTCTCTGAAAGGATTCCTATTATGGTAGAAACTGTTCCTAATCCAAACAAAACTACGGCTACGATAGAAATGATATTCCATCCCGGATTAAGCTTCCTCGAGCAGTCCTGGATTTGGATTTTCGTATACGTCTTATTGACGAAAAGAATAAATCCAAGTCCATAAGAGGCACGGAAAACAGAATAAGAATCCACAATACCAACCCCAAAAATAATATATGTAAAGTTATCAAATACCAGAATGGCTGTAATCGCGAGAATAATCGCCGGTATGAGGCGATAGAAGAACATAGCGATTTTGTGTATGATCGGGAGATTGATAGTGTTTGAGAATACCCAAATTATAAATATAATGAAATATATGATTACACTGGGAATCCAGGCGGATTGAAAGAGAATATCTGCTTTTTCAAAAAACACCATACCCGACATATATGATTCTTTGGTGAATAAAAACACCCACTCTGACATGACCAAAAGGAAGATAGATAAAAAAACGATAGAAAAGGCGTTTAATAAAATACTCCGACTTTGATGGTTATTGGAGATCAATAAGTCTTTGTTTTTTTCAAGGTCAATACTTGTTGTCGTTTTAATTAAGTGAAGGAACCACTCAAGCAAATTGTCGGGAAAAAGATATTCAACCAAATTTAGAATTATTACATAACACAAAGGCAAGGAAATAGATAAGAGAATTAGTTTGTTTAAGATGCTTATTTCATCAAAAGATTTACCTTCAAAAATGTTTGAAGTTAATGCGTCTTTGAAAATCCAGATGGCAATAGCACCAATCCAAATTGAAGCCAGAATTAAAATTGCTCGTTTAATTTTTGTAATTTTTAGGGGATCCATAAAGTTGGTTCAACACTCCATTTTGGAATATCTAAATTGTATCATGTACCATATCTCACCTATTCCACTTTATAAGCTATGACAACCAACAAATTGATTCCGGTTGAGCTGCCTTACTCTATTATTAAGAAGTCGCTCATTATAAAATGTTTGGATGTGAAGATGATATAGTGCCGCCTTGGAGGAATTCAATTAATTATTTGATAAAGATGATGAATTTCATGCACCTATGTTAGCGAACATAGGTGCATGAAATTCATTTGGGATTAAGGCAAACTAGAAAACCTGGTTCACTACAAACAATTAAACGATCATTTGATTATTATCCTTGTGTATGGATAACACATCCAAATGGTCGAATCATTTTTTCCTGGCGCGGTAACAGCCCAGAGCATAACTTTCCTTCCGCTGCCACCTGTGGCAGTAGCATCAAAGAGCATTTCAATTTGTTCTCCGGGTTTTAATTTGGGCAAAGCAACTTTGGTTTTACTTGTCAGGTGTGGCCCATCTTGATATGTTAGATATGTTCCATCCAACCATTTTTCTGTTCCAGTATTTACAATTGTCCATCGAATATCAAAGTCATCCCCGGACCGAAATTCAGTATCGTCACCCGGTTTTTGCGAAGTAATATTGCATGAATATTCCGGTTCCATGGTTGCTATCGGATTTATCACCTGTGTTAGGGTCGGCAGGAGACTTGTCGGAGTCACTGTAGGTGGGGGGAGTGTTTCGGTTTGAGTGGGAAGTTGAGTGCTCGTTGGGGGAATTTCAGTGGATATCTCAGTTGCAGTTATTATTAGGACTACCGGGGTTTGACTAAGCGCGGGTGTCGGAGCAATTTGAGTGGGGACGCATGCCCCGAGCAGGAAAATCACTGCAATATTTAAGCTTATGTAAAGTTTTTTGTAGTTTTTCATTTTTATCTCCCAGATAACACAACCGATCTGTATCTTTGAAGCCAAATTTGGAATTACGGAGTTTTCGCAGTATATCACAAAGAGTATATGGTAAGTTGTATCCAGGTTCTTTGTACAGGTTAAATTTACTTTATATAAGTGACCATACCTGAATACATTTCATCTGCTTCTGTCAAATCCGTGATTATAGTCGTCTGGACAGCCTTGAAAAACCTGAATTTTCTCTATATACTAATTATAACCTTGGCCTGATCGAATTTAACACTTGGTTGTATATGCCATTTGGATTCTATGGGAGGAAACATGAATGTTCCTGAATCAAGTCTTAAGTTTCTCCTGAGGTTTATAGTTATATCGGTATTCGCATCTATCGTCGCCTGCGCTCCGGCAGAACACACACCCAGGGTTTGGATCGATTTTCCCAAAGACGGTACACACTTCAATCAACCTGGACCAATATCCGTCACTGCGCATGCTGCCGCGACGCCTGGTATCGGGTATATCATTTTCAGTGTCAATAACATACCATATTCTCAACACACACCATCCGTGGATGGTGCAATATTTGCTAACTTTTTAATTCCATGGGCGCCAGCGGAAAATGGATTTTATTCACTGGATGTTTCCATGTACGATGTCAATGGAAATTATTGCGGCTCAGCTTTCAGCCGTGTTCGGGTTGGCACTTCTGAACAGGATGATCCAACAACTGTACCAACGGTTATCACCGTCACGCCAGTTGTAACGGACACGCCAACACCTCCACCTGACCTTCCAACGGCGACAATAACACCGACGGTTACATTAACCCAGCAAACACCAATAAGCATCAGTTTTTACACAGACAAATTGTCCATAACACCAGGTGAGTGTGTCCAATTGTCGTGGACAGTTCAGAATGCGAATGAAGTGTTGTTGAATAATGCACAGGTGACATCTTCCGGATCGTCGCAAGCTTGTCCAACTACAACCACCGAATATAACCTGTCTGCCAACAAAGGCCAGGAGTATCGTTATGAACAGATCATCATTACCGTGAACGCTCCATCAGATACTACCCCGCCGCCCGTTCCTCAACCACAGGTGCCGTCGAATGGTTTGCATATTACCTGCAAAGCAAGTCAAACCCTTGTTTGGCTTCCTGTTTCAGACCCAAGCGGTATAAGTGGATACGATGTTGAATTACTGAAGAATGTGAGCGGCACCTGGCAGAGGGTTAAAACATGGAATGGCGTGACTGGTAAACAGGTTGAAGCGCCTGTGGATTGCGGCCTGCAATATCGCTGGGCAGTTCGGGCTGTGGATAATTCTGGAAATAAAAGCGCGTGGTCCAACTGGTTCACATATTTTATTGATCTGAGTTAAAGGGGTAGACATGCAGAAAAAAAACCAAAAATGGCTGATCGCCATATTGATAGCTTCCCTTCTTTGCTGCTTGATCGTTGCTGTAGTATTGATAGGCGCCTGGTATTTCAGATCCACTCAGAATGTTGCAAGACCTACGGTATATTTCTACACTCCCGACCGATATAGCAACTTACAAGCGGGAGAACAGACTGTTATCCATATCGTTGCTACAGATTCTGCAAAGATCTCGAAAGTTGAGTTTTGGGTCAATGGTACTCTCGAAGGCACAAAGAAAAGCCCATTGGTCAGTGGAATATCTCCTTTCCCCTACGTCACTGATTGGACTCCGCGACAGGAAGGGGAATACTCGCTAGTGGCTAGAGCATTCAACAACGACGGGAGGCAGGCATATAGCGAGATCGTTGTAAGGGTTGGCAGTGAGCGCGCACTCTCCGGACCAGATCGTGACGACGATGGGTTCCCGAATGATATGGATCAGTGTCCTGACATTGCTGGTGTTGGCCCGGATGGCTGCCCGGTGGAAATTCCAGATTTGGATGGCGATGGGGTGGAAGATACCCTTGATGAATGCCCGGATACGCCAGGCGATTTCATAGCCGAAGGCTGCCCTGATAGGGATACGGATGGGGTGCCGGATGATCAGGATCTCTGCCCGGATGAAATTGGCGCTTCAGAATCATCGTCTGGAGCTGGCTGCCCGGATGTGACAGCTGATGACCGGGATGGTGATGGTGTGACTGATACATATGATGCCTGTCCGGATGAGCCAGGAGCCGTGATTAGTGATGGTTGCCTGGTTCCCGCTGATGGAGCTTCGAGCAGTGATGGTGATGACGATTCCGTGACATTAGATTCTGATGGTGATGGATTGATCGATGAATCGGATGAATGTCCATTTGAAGCTGGACCACATGAAAACAACGGCTGTCCAGCAGGTGTCGGCGGCGTGGAAGATGCAGGCGGTGTGGTGCCTGGCGGGGAAGGCGACCGGGATGGCGATGGCATTCCAGATGGTGAGGAGGGGGATGAGGGGTTACTGGAGGCATTAGACTTCCTTTTTGGTGAAATCCAAATCATGGATTTTGTTGAATTCCAGGCGCTTGATTTTGAAGTAAATGAACCATACGATGAGGTTTACTGCTACGCATCGCTCACGCAAGGTCCTGCTGACCACTATGGCCCATTCAATTTTGCAGGTGAGCTTTCCTGGGATATTACCGAATACATGGGCAGCATCACCGTCGGTGTACCGCGTGAAGAGAGCCTGCCTGTATTTGCAGAATGTTATGGGTATAGTGGACCATTAGGAAGCCGAGAATTTCATTTTATCGGGAGATATACAGCATCCCATCCAGCATCAGATTGGGATGGACATATCCTCACAGCAGATGTCTCCCCGGTAGACCAACCGGTTGGATCAGCAGAAGGCGATACTGAAGGTTTTCAGGCGACCTACCGCATCTGTGCCGGTACCTGTGATTCTACTGAACTTCCTGCACCATACCTCAGTCACATGCGGATTGCAGGCAACGAGAATTTATTGTGGACCTGGATAGGCGATTATTCAGAGTTAGATACTTTCAAAGTATATATTAACGGAAGCCATCAATTCTCGGTAAGAGCCAATACCAATCTGACATCCATTGCGGATTATGAACCAATTTGTGGTGTAAGGAATATTTTTGAAGTATCTGCAGCAATTGGTGACCGGGAATCCATGCGAAGTAATCCTGTCGTTTTGGAAGGACGACCATGTGACCGCAAAGTGCGTGTCACATTTGAGCGGATTTACATCAATGGGATGGGTGATGAAGGCCGAAGCGGCCAGATAGGACCGGTGTTTGGTAATTTCTGGGCGCAGGGCAGCGATACCGGCGACTTGAGATTCAATGGGAATGCTTATCCGCATGGAATCACCATCAATACCAATGACAGTACGAGTATTGGGAGCCTGTTCAGCACCATACACTCACAACTTGATCAGCCATGTAGTGGTTTCACCTGCCGGGATTACTCAGCTCCGGAAGTAACATTTGTGGAAGTTGAGGTGGCGCCTGATACCGACCTGACCGTCGGTGCAATGATCTACGACCGTGACTGGCATGACACCGATACCATCATCCGGGCGGAAGAAACCATACCATTCGCGGATATCCAGCCCGGGCATCATGTCCTTCGCAGTGGCAGTGTGGAGGTGACATACTGGATCGATATGCTGGTTGCGGCAGATGTGGGCGACATTCCGGATTTGCAAATCACCGAGGTTGATCTGGTGGAGGGCAGCGGACAGATCCGCGCCTGGGTCACCAATATGGGTGGATCCATCATGAATCAGACCATCCGACTGGATTACTACGATCGGGATGCCAGCGATCTTCTGGAAAGCCTAATAATGGAGAATGTCTCCATAGGAACAGGTGAGGGCCGCTGGTTCCAATCCACGCGGACGGATATCCCCAAGTATGGTATCAGAGCATGGATTGATGCCGACAATCGCATTACAGAATCGAATGATGATAACAACTTATACACAGCACCGACATTGGTGATGGTCAGTCTCGAACAGATACAGGCAACTTATTGTGAATTCTTTGTCAGCCAGTACACGGAAAATAGCTACGAATTTTCTGTAGGTTATGGATTGGATTCAGATAATATCACCTGGATTGCTGACAGACAGCGCTACCCGGCAGCCGGCTACATGCGCTATGACCGCTGGTTGACTGAAGAAGAGAACCTGGCACACCCTGCAACCGAGGATTCACGTTTTAATGTTCGAGTTCCGGTGCCGGATGGCAACAATATTTATATTCGCATGACTGGTTGGGAAAATGATGCATTTAGCGACGATTTTCTGGGCTTGCTTTTTGTTACGATAAGCATGGATGAATACATCAATGCAGATGGTTTGACGGGTCATCGCCGCTCGGAAGGTATCTCAACGACCAACTGCACAGACGGTGAACCTCTTGGCCCGGATTTCTTTGGTTTTACTGCCTGGTGGGAGGTCAATCGCCTGGAGTAAAAATTGATGGATAATTCCCATCATAATTAAGCATTGGAGGGAATATGAAAAGATCTGTGTCAATCATGACGCTATTGGGTTTATTGTTTTCGAGCATTCCATTTATGGTTGGATTGCCCTTCTTTGGCTATGGTGTATATAAGGTGTATGATACCAATAAAAAGCTTCAGGGTGCTGTGGAGACCGAAGGCATCGTAGTAGACAACGACCTGCAGCTTTTCTCCGATGGAACCTCATCGTATGTCCCAGTTGTGAAGTTCACAACCGAAACTGGCGAAAGTATCCGATTCACAGACGGTGTCGGCAGTATTCCGCCCGATTTTGATGAAGGAGAGACCGTTAAAGTTGTGTATCAGCCGGAAAACCCGCGCGAAGCTTATATAAATACTTGGTTTCGATTATGGTTTGGATCTGTCATCTGGTTGATCATAGGGGCCATTCCAATGATCGTTGGACTGGTCATCCTGGGAGGATCTGTTGGTCTGGGAGTTCTTAGCGGCCGCAACAAAAATAGAAACGGCGAATATTGAAGTTTTGGAACTGGATTCCTGAGAAGTAACAGGATGTTGAAGAATTAAACAGTCTATCCTCTGTATTGTTGATTAATCAATAATAAAATACAGGATTATGACTTCGATCAAGCCTCTGATGGCATCCCGATATCAAAGCTAAGAAGAAAGCTATCTAATTTGGGCAAGTGTCAGCCCCTGGACTCAAAATCAGATATTTAACAAAACTGGTCTTACTCGCGAAAAGGCAATCTAACAATGGTTCTGAGTGTTGCAGGCAGTTCCAAACTGGCGAGGTGATCATTTCCGGGAGTGAAGTCACCTCCCAGATAATCATTGATACCTACTGCCTGCCAATGTAACACCGAAAAGCATTTCCACTTTTCTACCCGCCTTAAGTATGATGATGATTCCAATAAATAACTAAATTCTTCTCACCCTCATTTGAACGTTCATAAATTTACAACCCCCGAAAAAACAAAGAGCCACCGGTGGGGATCGAACCCGCGACCTGACGTTTACGAAACGCCTGCTCTACCAACTGAGCTACGGTGGCAACCGCAGTATTATACCATTTACATCAATGCATGAGGTTGATTTTCTATTAATTGACGAAGATTGAAACTGTTACTTTTGTCGTTAAGTTATGGATATGTAATGCAAACTCTGGATCAGTGATCTTTGAACCAGTGACTCTGCCAGTTGAGGACAAAATTGATTTGCTCGTCTGTCTCCGGGCTGTTGATCCTAATCCTCCCGAGTACACTTCGTAGAGAAATGATCTGTGTCAGCGCTTGATTGCCGCTCATCCCCTGCTCAACCAGATAGCAGCCGACCACAGTGCCTGTGCGCCCGATCCCTCCGAGGCAATGCAGGTATATATTCCGGCCTTCGCTTAATTGCTGCTTGATCAAATTTTGAATCTTTTGCATTCCATCTATTGAAGGAATCCCAAAATCCTGGATCGGGTGATTGAAATACCTTATCTGAAGTTTTTTGGGCATTTTTGTGAGAAATGGCAGGTAAGATGAATTATTCATTTCATGATCATTGGTCAGGTCGATGAAAGTATTTATCCCGGTGGAAATGAGTTGATTAATAATATCATCAGGACCGCTACCAGACAGCCAGAGAGGGTATGCTCCTGCCAGAAAGCTGCCTGGGGTTACCCAGTATGTATCCATGGGGGCATCAAGTGTCTTTGTCATTTGCGAATCTTCCCTTTCTGTAAAATCGCCTTCCCGAATTTTCCGCGCAACTCATCCAAAGCTTGATGTAATTTAATTTCACGCTCCAATTGAGGTTCGAATAGAGACATCTGGTGCCAACTCTCATCCAGGTCGCTCACCCCTACACCCAGCAACCGGATCTGCTGTCCAGGTTTCCAGAAAGTATGAAACAGATGCAGGGCTTTATCGAGGATGACGCTTTCAAGGTTGGTGGGGATCTCAAGATGATCCTGGCGAGTGAATGTGGAAAAGTCTGAAAGTCGTACTTTGATACGCACGGTACAACCAGCGATGCTTTTTTCACGCAGTCGGCGAGCAACTTTTTCAGACAGCCAGCGGATTGTTCGTTCGATCTCTTGGATGTCATCCGTATCAGCTCCAAAAGTGCTCTCCTGGCTGACAGATTTTAGGCCGTGCATTGTGGTGACAGCGGCGTTATCAATACCCTGGGATGCGCGCGCAAGGTAATCCCCTGTCTTTCCCAACCAACGGCGTAGATCGGCGGGGGAGGTGGATGCAACGTCACCAATGGTAAGCAGGCCGAGGGCGTTGAGGTGGGCAGCCATTTTTGGCCCGACCCCCCACATCGCGTTGACAGGTAGCGGAGCAAGGAATTCAGCCTCCATCCCTGGCTTTACAACTTTGATAGCACGGGGAGCCATGCTACCCTTCTTTTCGACTTTTCCAGCATCCGTTGCGATCTTGGCGACCAATTTGTTTGTGGCTACTCCTATAGAACAGGGCAGGTTCACTTCCTGCCGCACACGCTCCTGGATCTGCCTGGCGATCAATTCAGCCGATTGAGGAAGGTCACTTATATCCACGAAAGCCTCATCAATGGAAACCTCTTCCACCAATGGACTGATTTCATGGAATATGGCCATGACCCGGTCGGAGTAATCTCCATATTCTGAATGGTGGCCGGAAACGAAAATTAACTCCGGGCAAAGCAATATTGCTTTGCCGGTTGGCATGGCCGAACGGACGCCAAATTGCCGGGCAGCGTAAGAGCACGATGCTACCACACCACGATGGCCGGGTTGTCCTCCAACTGCAAAGGCTTTACCCACCAGTTCAGGGTTCTTCAATTCTTCCACTGAACAGAAGAATGCATCCAGATCGATGTGCAGAATTTTTCTTGGCATATTATAGATTATTTATTCTATAATAAATTCCCACTGGATACAATGCAAAATATCAATGTATATATTTCATACATATAACTCTCTTTGGTCACCTCAATAAAGGGGTTGAATTATTACCAAGATTGAATTATGCTGATGACATGAAAAAATTCATTCTAATTTCAGGAATCATCATTTCTGTAATATTGGCATCCTGCAACACGCCAACATCAACTCCTATAATTGAGGCAACTCTACCGCAACAACTTGATACTTCAGAAGAACCAACGCAAATTATTAGCATTCCAGGCCCAACCATCACACCTGGTCCAGTTTTGAACTCAACCCAGGAGAGTGATTCCCAACCCGTTGGTATTACTCAAATGGCTATGTTCTCCGAAACCATTGGGTGGGGAATTGGCAGGGGCGCTGAAAACTTACCTATTGTTGTGCAGACACAGGATGGCGGCAGAACTTGGAAGGATACAAAATTACCGATAGACGTATCCATCTATCAGGGACTCCAGATGGCAGGCTATTTTCTGGATGATCAAAACGCCTGGATCGCGCCTTTCAATGAGACCCGCTTTCCGATGTCTGAGAATTCTGTCTGGCGGACATCTGATAGTGGCGCGACTTGGAATATTTCGTTGATCCTGCAAAATGAATTAATGGAGTCGTTTTACATCACACAAATATTTTTTGTTGATGCATTGCATGGTTGGTTTATGTCTCATGTTGGTGCAGGGATGAACCATGATTACATAGTAATTTACCGCACAAATGATGGGGGAGTTAACTGGGAAATCGCTGTTGATCCAATGAACGACCCATCCGGGATCCAGGGTTGCCAGAAGAACGGATTTGTATTCAAAGATGCACAAAATGGCTGGTTGACCGGAAGCTGCAATGGCGTTGCGCCAGGAGTATTGCTGTTCAATACGAAAGATGGCGGCTCAACCTGGAGTAGAGTGACCCTTAATGATCCGGATGGCCATCCTGGGATGTATCAAAGTTTTGATTCAGTCTGCAGCTCGCAATATCCGGATGCTTCAAATGGCACGATTCGATTGGAAGTTGCCTGCAAGAAGATGTCTGCTCCGTTGGATCGACCGATTGTAAACCTATATTCCAGTGCGGATGATGGAAAGAACTGGGTGCAAAAATCCATTCCAGCAGGAAACCTGTCGTATTTACCGGAGGATGGTCTTTGGGTCCAGGGGGACCAAACAAGCATCTCGTGGGATGGCGGTATGACTTGGTCTGAACTACAGGATGCACCGACTGGAAGTTCAGTTCATTTTCTCAATAAAACCATTGGGTGGCTGATTACTGACAATGGCGAACTAATTTTTGAAACCACTGATGGCGGCAAAAATTGGCTTGCTTTCACTCCCATCCTGATTGAATAACCAAAACCTGAATATCATTCCACTATTGATTATTTTGTATATACTGTATGATATCCAAAGATTGTGACTGTGAATAAAATATCCTTTCCCCAATCGTCTAAGAATGCAACTAATTCTGAATGAGTATAGTGCTAGTGAATTCGTTCTTTATTGTTACGGAAACCAATTGAAAAACAATAAATGATTCATGCTAAGAATCAATAGCCAACAGGATTATCCTGTTGGCTATTGATGTATATCAATATTATGGGGCGGTGGGAGTTGTTAATGGACAATCCGGGTTCGAAAAGCGTCCCTGTCCCATCATTCCACGCCCTGTGTTTGCGGAGTCACCATTTTGGCGGTTACCGTTTTCACCATTCATCCGGTTTCCACGATTCTTCATAAAATCAGCCTGTTCCTGGGTGAGATCGCCATTCAAGACTGCCTGGTCGATTGCAGCATTATGAATGGAATCCATTATCGCACGGAACTCTGTAATGGTGAATCCCTTTGAGACTGCGATATCTGCCAGAGTCTCCACCAGCTTCAATTCTTGTCTCAATTTCTGCCACCGGGACGCCAACTGCTTCAGAGAATGCGCTGATCAATTCATCATGCAATAAACCATCCCCGGGTGCATCAACTCCATTCCTTCCGCCCCGAGGACCTCTTCCCAAAGGGTCTCCCTGGTCGAAAAGTTCACTGTTAGTGGGGGTGCCTGGTGTATTGTAATCGGCAGATACATTGGATGTAAATCCAAATACTCCTGCTGCCATTACGAATACTGCAATGCTTATAATAATTATACTTTTCATTTTAAATCTCCTTATGTAATTTTCAGAGTTTCTCTCTGTTATTAATTATTTTATCCGCTAGATTTGAAGAAGATGTGAACTTCGTTTGAATAATGTATGAATGTTTTCCGGGTTTAATTATGCTAGATTTTGTGATTGGAATGATTTATTGACATGAATGCTATAATAAATAATGTATAGTATCCATAAATGGGGTGTAAAGTTACGTACATCTCTTGGATTGTTGATGGATATTCAAAGTACTAATACCAAGCGGAGGAAGCGATGGATGGAATGTTTCTGAATGTATTGTTTAAAAAGGACGACAAAGACGACAAAAAAGATAAGAAAGACAAGAAAGACAAGAAAAAAAAGAAAAAAGATAAAAAATAATTAATCTCTTAACAATAAAAATCCACCAGCGGTGGATTTTTATTGTTGAAATAAGGACGAAAATTCGTTTATACGGTAAATGCCCAATCTCCAGAGCGCAGTACCGGCTCCACTGTGCCATCCGTTAGGATCCCTTCAATATCCATTTTGTTAGACCCAACCATGAAGTCAACATGGATTACGCTCGTATTTCCGCCGACTGCTGCGAAGGCTTCATCTGTCATACCCCCACCACCTTTTAACGTGGTTTGATAAGCATTGCCTAGGGCAAGGTGGCAGGCTGCATTTTCATCCAGGAGGGTGTTGTAAAATAGCAAACCGGATTGAGATATTGGTGAACTATAAGGGACAATCGCCACCTCACCCAGCCTGCTGGAGCCTTCGTCTGAAGCGATCATCTTTTGCAATACATTCTCACCGACGCAGGCGGAAGAATTCACAACTTTGCCTTTCTCAAATTTCAATGAAAAATCATCGATCAAGGCGCCATTGTAATTGAGCGGCAATGAAGAGTGGATCACGCCTTCGGCTTTATCCTTGTGCGGTAAAGTAAACACTTCTTCCGTTGGCAGGTTGGCAATGAAGGAAATTCCACCTGTGGTTTTCTCGCTGGCAGCGCACCACAATGCGCCGTCCGGGAATCCGACAGTGAAATCTGTTCCTGGGCCGGTATAGCGGAAAGCTGAATACTGTTTGGCATTTAAATAGTTGGCTCTTGCCTCAAGTTGATGAACATGGGCTTTCCAAGCTGCAATCGGGTCAGCCTGATCCAATCGAATCAGCTTGAAAATAGTCTCCCACATTTTCGTTTCCCGCTCATCGGCAGGCAGACCTGGAAAGACTTTGGCAGACCAGCCGGGGGTGGGAACGGATATTACCAGCCAGTTAACTTGATTACTACTGGTGATCTTTAGGAATGGATCCAATTTCCTCCAAAGGTTGGTCGTATAGATGGAAACGAGATCAGGATCCTGATCCTTGAGCAGGTCTGGATTGATACCTGACAGGCTTATCACCGCGTCTCCTCGTTTGACCGCTTCAAAAGGTCCATTTGTCTTCCATTGCGATACTTCTTCAAACGAATCGCGCGGAGCGTACTGAAAACGGAGTAATTCGGTTTGCTCGTCTCCCCACATCACATCCACCAGACGGGCTCCCGCCTGATAGGCGCTCTTCGTTAAAGCGCGTACCAAAGGTACAGCGCTGATCGGCGCGCCATAGACCAAAGGCCCCCGTATTAAGAGACGCTGCCCTTTCTGTAAGTTGAGGCCGACATGTATTGCCAGATCAGCGTATAACTTCATTTTATGTTCAAAATCGTTCATAACAGAACTCCTAACTTCGAAAATAATTTGGAATGCTTAAAGAATTGTGATACTTTGTCCGGTATGGTCAGAGTGATAGCCGGGAAAATTGTTGATCTCGGCTCTCGAATCAGGGCTTATTAACCAGCCAAGCAGTTTTTGTATTGGCGGTTTGGACAAAACGGATTGTGAAAAGACGAGGTCATAGTTCTCGTTCGTCAGAGGGATGAATTCCAAACCATACTGTTCGGCTGCGATTTGCAGCCCAATTCCGGCATTTGCTCTTTTTTCTGCAATTTCAAGAGCAACTTCTGAATGGGTGTTGACTTCATGCTCGAATCCGTGGATTTGCTCGTGAGGGATTTTCAAATTCCTCAATTGCGCGTCCAACCAGACTCTTATCCCGGAACCATCCTGGCGGTTTACAAATTGGATACCTTCCTTTAGTAAATCCTGCAGTGACTTTAAAGAGAAAGGATTTCCAGGAGGAATGATCAGACCTATCGTTCTGGTAGCCAGGTTGACAAGGGTTAATGCCCTGCCCGGGAGGATCTTTTGGATAAATGGAAGATTATATGAATCCGTTTTCTCATCCCAGAGATGGCAACCGGCAATATCCGTCTCATTATTTTCCAACGCGATCAAACCATGCAGGGAGCCAGTGAAAGATAATTCCAGCCTCGACTTTGGAGAAATTTGTCCAAAATGAGCAGAAATCCATGCAAGAAAGGGGTCATGGCTGCCATTAAAGCGAATGGTCGATTTTTCAATTTGAGCTGGTTCATTTTTTATCACCCTCATTCTGTCCAGGACCTCACGAACTGCTTCTTCGATTTCCTCAGGTCCATACCCCAACCCCAGCGCTTCGAGTATGAATGTTTCGGATCGATGGACAAGGTGAGCTCTACGGTATGGCAGGTATTGATTGGGCGCAATTCCGTAAGTTACGAGCGTTCCCTGCCCAGCCCGGCTGCTTACCAGTCCCTGATCCGATAGCACTTGATAAGCTTTCTGGACAGTGCCGATTGTGCATGACCATACTTCAGCCAGTGTCCTGACAGATGGCAGTTTTTCCCCGGGTTTTATTTCACCGGTGATGATTTTCTTTCTGAAAGAATCGGCTAACTGGTTATAGAGGTACTCGCTGGAGGACATAATTTATTTTAACATAATCGGTAAATTGTAGATTTCGATCTTGACCACAGGATATCACTCGTTAATTTTGGCAGTCGAATTGCGAACGACCAGATGCCCTTTCATTATTTGTTGAACTGGGTGTACCTGTGCGCTTTTAAGGAGCGTGATCAGTATCCGGGCTGCTTCTACTAGAAGATCATCTGCAGGTTGATGAAAAGTGGTCATCCTTGGCCAAATTTGGATTGAAATGGGTAGATCTTCAAAGCCCGCTATGGATAATTGAGAGGGTACATCAATTCCAAGTTCGCGGGCAGCATATAAGGCTCCGATGGCTGCTTCATCATGCCCGGCAAAAATGGCGGAAGGAGGTGTGGATTGGCGTAGCAGAATTTTTAGCGCAGTCGCCCCGCCGGCAAACGTGTATTCAGTATCCTGAATAAAGTCTGCATTAATGGTCAAATTGTGTTCACTCATTGCTCGCTTAAAACCAGAAAAGCGATCCTGGCTGGAAAGCAGGTTTCTTGGTCCTGCAAAAAATGCGATTCTCACGTGGCCTAACCTGATAAGGTGCTTGGAAACCTGGTACGCACCTTCCTCATCCTCGCCGCTGACATATATCGTTTCCGTCATCGGCGCCAGTGGATTAACCTGCACAAGCGGAATTTTATACGTGGATAGAAAATCGATCAAGAATTCATCTGAGTCGCAGGGTGGCGTGGACACAAAGCCATCGAAACGCCGCTCATTCACCAGTTCCACAATTCTTTGTCTGGATTTTGGGCGATTGGGATAATAATTTTGGATGAGGATCTCATAATTCTCTTCATAACCCAGATCTAACAATCTGGAAAGGAAGGCAGAGGAAGAGTTATAAAAACCCGGATACATGATTATGCAAAGTGCAAATGACCTTTGCTGAACCAATCTCCTGGCAGACTGATTGGGGACATATCCGGTGTTGCGGACGGCGGTCAATACGCGCTGACGGATGGAATCGGAAACATTCGGTTCATTATTCATGACCCGGGAGACGGTTTTGATGGAACAGTCTGCCAGCCTGGCAACATCTTTTATGGTTATGGACATAGGTTATTAGTATTATATCCAAAATGCTGTATGGCAAGAACCAGAGAATATTATATCCTAATTGACAACGTTGTCAATTAGGATATAATAGGAATATCTCGCATTATCTTTAGTAATCCAGAAAGGATCCCCGAATGGTTGCAAATTCTCACTCACACATAACAGGCAAAGAAAGACTTCTCGCAGCATTGCGCCACGAGAAAATGACAGAGGTCCCCTGGGTTCCATTTGCAGGGGTCCATGCAGGAAAATTGTGCGGGTATCCAGCAATGGACATACTGATGGATGAAACGAAGTTGCTGGATGCCTTGCTGAAAGTGAATGATGTTTATGATCCTGACGGTCAGCCAATTATCTTTGACTTGCAAGTGGAGGCTGAAATCCTTGGATGCAAATTGGTTTGGCCTAAAAATGGGCCTCCGATGGTCGCTGCCCATCCACTTCAAAATACCCAGACTGTTCCAGTCAAATTGCCCCAAAAGACTGATGGCAGACTGCCAATGATCCTGAATGTGATGCGGGAAATGAAGAAAGCCAAAGGGGAAACCACAGCATTATACGGTTTGGTCACCGGTCCACTGACCCTGGCTTCTCATTTGCGCGGGACTGAGATATTCATGGATACATTTGATGCACCGGATTTTCTACATTCCCTTCTTGAATATTGTGCCAGCGTCGCCATTAAGGTATCAGAATTCTACATTGAGGCAGGTATGGATGTGATCGCCATCGTTGATCCGGTGGTATCACAAGTATCTCCTAAACATTTTGAGCAGTTCTTATCTGCCCCTTTCTCGGGGATTTTTGGATCAATCAGATCCCAAGGCGCTTATTCTTCCTTCTTTGTTTGTGGGGATGCCACCAAAAACCTCGAAAAAATGTGCCAGACGAAACCAGATTCGATATCCATCGATGAGAACATTGATCTAGTGGCAGCCAAACGAATAACCGACAAATACAATATCACAATCGGCGGGAATATTCCCCTCACCACACACATGCTTCTTGGATCGCAACAGGACAATATGAAATTTGTCGTTGATCTTCTGGCAAAACTGGGTGATCCTGAAAATCAATTGGCAGATAATAACTTCATCCTGGCGCCAGGCTGTGATATGCCCTATGACACGCCTGTGGAAAATGTCATCGGAATCGTCCAGGCTGTAAGAAATCCGGATGGCATTCGTGACATGCTGCAAAATTATCACAGCCAGTCTTTTGCTGATATTGAAGTTCAGCTCCCTGAATACTCCAACCTGCAAAAACCGCTGGTCGAAGTGTTTACACTGGACTCAGATACCTGCGCTGCCTGCGGTTATATGCTTGGCGCTGCCCAACGGGCGGTTGGTGAAATGGCTGGACAGGTGGATATGAACGAGTATAAATTCACAATACCGGAAAATATCGCACGGGTGATGAAGATGGGCGTCAAAAACCTGCCCAGTCTGTATATTAATGGTCAGCTGAAGTATTCATCGATCATCCCCGGCAATTCAGAGCTTGTGGAGGAGATCAGGAAAAGTTTATGATAATCCACCTGGTTGGCGGGTTTCTTGGTTCAGGAAAAACTACAGCGATTGTAAATGCCTGCCTGCAACTCATCGAATCCGGGAAGAAGGTTGGAGTCATCACGAATGATCAGGGAAAATACCTGGTGGATACAGCATTTGTGTCTTTGAAGAATATTCCGGCAGTGGAAGTAACTGGTGGATGTTTTTGCTGCAATTACCAGCAGCTTGATCAAAACATTGATGCCCTGATTGAAGAAATTCACCCGGATATAATTTTTGCAGAATCTGTCGGCTCCTGTGCGGATATGGTTAGTACAGTGATGAATCCACTGTTGAAATTTGGAAAGCAAAAGCTCATACCCGGCAGTCTATCGGTATTTACCGATTGCAGGCTGCTACTTAGGCGCCTACGGGGCGAATTGCTTCCATTCAGCAATGACGTCTCCTACATTTTCGATCAACAGCTAGAGGAGGCAGGCGTAGTGGTGATGAATAAAATTGATTTATTAAATTCTCTTGATTTATACCAACTTGAGATTCTTGCAGCTGAAAAATGGCCACAGAAGATAAGATTGATGTCTTCCGCTCTTAGCGGTGAGAGTATCCAAGGCTGGCTCTCACTAATTGGTCAGAGAGACACAAAAAATTTGGGGAATTCTATCGATCTCGATTATTCTCAATACGCGAGTGGAGAAACAAAACTAGCCTGGCTGGATCAAACGATTACCATAACTTCCGAATCCCCAAATATTCGAAGTGAAATTGTTGATCTCATCCAATCAATGATCGCACAACTTGATGATGTTGGCGCACCGATTGGACACTTGAAATTCTTATTTATCAGTGAACATACCCATACAAAAGTCAGTATTACGACCCAGCATTCAACTGATTGGGAAAGCCAGATACCAGCTCTGATAGACGGGTTATGCAAACTGATTATCAATGCCAGGGTGGAGATACCCAGCCCCGAGCTGGAAAAAATTATGAGTAGGGTAATAGAAAATAGTAAACTTCCGTTGCATGTAAATGATTCTGCCATCTTTTACCCTTTAAAACCAACCCCAACATATCGACTAAATTATTGAAATTCATCAATAGTATAGCAAATTTAAATGCTATTGCTTTAAAAATAGTTAGTTGCTTTTTCCCTTGTCTTGCCTATCATCTCATTTAATTTAACCCATATAACAGGCTGATTGTAATCTCTTAACCTAATTCAGTTGATTTTCGGTTGAATTTAAATTGGATTAGGACTATGATACTAATAAGTAAGAAAAACCTGATATTGGGTAGTTTCTAATAGGAGGAATATATAAGATTCAATGATCAGTTTTTCCTAAATTCCATTTTGTAAACAACAATATAAACAAGGAGAAAAAATGAAAAAGTCGTTTGGTCTATTTGTTGCTTTAATAGTGGTCTTTTCAATGTTGCTGACTGCCTGCGCGCCAGCAGCGCCTGCCGCACCCGCTGAACCTGCAGCTTCAGCGGATCCAATGGAAGCATTGGTTGCCGCGGCGAAAGCGGAGGGTGAGTTGACTGTTATAGCTTTGCCGCATGACTGGTGCAACTACGGCGGTGCCATTGAAGGATTCAAGGCAAAATATGGGCTCAAAGTCAATGAACTAAATCCTGATGCTGGTTCCGGAGACGAAATTGAAGCGATCAAAGCGAACAAAGACAACAAAGGACCACAAGCCCCGGATGTAATTGACGTTGGATTTGGCTTTGGGCCACAATTGATCGAGGAAGCATTGGTCATGCCATACAAAGTCTCGACCTGGGACAGTATTCCTGCCGAATCCAAGGATCCTGATGGACATTGGTACGGAGATTATTACGGTGTACTAGCCTTTGAAGTCAATAGCGATGTCATTAAAAATGTTCCCCAGGATTGGGCGGATTTACTCAAGCCCGAATATAAGGGTCAGATTGCCCTATCGGGGGACCCACGTGTCTCCGCTCAAGCTCAGATGAGTGTTTATGCCGCAGCTTTCGCGAATGGCGGATCAGTGGACAATGTTCAACCCGGTTTGGACTTCTTCAAACAGATGAATGATGCCGGTAATTTTGTTCCAGTTATTGCCAAGCAAGCCACAGTAGCGAAAGGTGAAACACCAATCATCATGCGCTGGGATTATAACGCTCTCGCCGACAAGGATTCCCTTGCTGGTAACCCGAATATCGATGTGGTCATCCCACCAAGTGGTGTCATTGCCGGTGTTTATATTCAGGCAATCAGCGCCTATGCTCCTCATCCAAATGCTGCAAAACTCTGGATGGAATACCTATACTCTGATGAAGGGCAAATTGAATGGCTGAAGGGCTACTGCCACCCCATCCGTTACAATGATATGGCATCCCGTGGTGTGGTTCCCGCAGAGCTTTCTGCAAAACTACCCCCCGCCGATCTATATGCCAAGGCTGTATTTCCAACAATCGACCAGATCAACGCTGCGAAACAGGTTATTGCAGACAACTGGATGACCGCTGTTGGCGCCGATGTCAAATAGTACTCCTAATCAAAATTTTACTACCAAGAGGGACGCACACACTGTGCGTCCCAAAAAATTATCAACCTGGAAGAATTGGTTAGGGGTGATCCCATTCTTTCTATTTATTCTCCTATTCATAGGGTTACCATCCATTTCACTTTTCGTGGGAAGTTTCCAAGATGCGCAGGGAAAGTTCACAGTAAAGAACTTCGTAGATCTAACTGACCCATCGATCCTATCTGCTTATTGGGTGAGTATCCGCATCAGCATGGCGACGGCTCTTGGTGGTGGTTTGCTGGGGTTTATGATGGCTCTGGGTGTAACCATTGGGGGGCTTCCACGTTGGGTGCGGACATCTTTAACGACATTTTCAGGAGTTGCTTCCAACTTTGCGGGTGTCCCCCTGGCATTTGCATTTATAGCTACACTGGGGCGTACTGGCCTTGTCACAGTAGTATTAAAAACCATTTTCAATGTAAATCTGTATGATAATGGCTTCAACCTTTATTCTTTTTGGGGATTGACACTGACTTATACGTATTTCCAGTTCCCACTGATGGTTCTTGTGATCACCCCAGCTCTTGATGGGGTAAAGAAGGAATGGCGTGAAGCCTGCGCAAGCCTTGGAGGAACCGGTTTCCATTTCTGGTGGCATATTGCCTTACCAATATTAATGCCATCGCTGTTGGCGACTATCATTCTATTGTTTGGTAATGCCTTCGGCGCTTATGCAACAGCACTCTCTCTCACGGGCGGCTTCATTAATCTAGTTCCCATTATGATCGGTTCCCAAATCAAAGGCGATGTTTTACACAATGTCGGACTTGGATATGCTTTGGCTTTTGGTATGGTGATTGTCATGACTGTTTCAATGGGATTGTATTATTTCCTTCGAAGAAGAAGCGAGAGGTGGCTGCGAATATGAAAAAAACTCGTTTTTGGCACTGGTTTTGGATCGCCATCGGGGTGTTATATTTTATTATTCCCTTAATCGCCACTTTTGACTTTTCCCTCCGGGCAAAAAAAGGTGTCCTCAGTTTTCTTGCATACGAACGGATTTTTACAGATCCGTTGTTCTCGAAAACTTTCTCATTTTCGTTACTTATGGCGGTATTAACGATCGTGGTCAGCCTGGTTCTAATTGTACCTACCGCTTATTGGATCCGTTTGAAACTCCCCCAGTTACGGGGTTTAGTCGAATTCATCTCCATGCTTCCGTTTGTGATTCCTGCGATAGTATTGGTTTTTGGTCTGATCCGGGTATTCAGCGGGGCGCCATTTTATCTGACGAATACATCGATTGGGACAGATATACTCCTTATCGCCGGGTACACTGTCCTGGCACTGCCTTATATGTTCAGGGCTGTGGATAATGGATTGGGAGCCATTGACGTACGAACTCTAACAGAAGCTGCACAATCGCTGGGAGCAGGCTGGCCTACAATCCTTCTGAAGGTTATCTTCCCCAATCTCAGGGCAGCTCTTCTATCCGGTTCATTCCTGACCCTGGCGACTGTCATCGGCGAATTCACGATTGCCAGCTTCCTGGTGGGGATCAATGCATTCGGTCCTTATATGTCCTTGATTGGCCAGAACAAAACGTATGAGTCCTCCTCTCTGGCGATCATTTCATTTATGCTCACATGGGCATTTATGGGTCTCCTGCAATTATTTAATCGTGGCGAACAACAAACTCTCGCCGGCGCACATTAACAGCAAGGGAAATGATACATGGCATTTCTAACTTTGGAAAACTTATATAAAACATATGGATCGGTGAACGCTGTTGAAAACTTCAACCTTGAAGTGGAAAAAGGCGAGTTCATTTCCTTTTTGGGGCCATCTGGCTGTGGAAAAACAACCACCTTGCGGATGATCGGTGGCTTTGAGACACCAACTTCAGGGACCATTAAGATCAATGGCGAAGACCTCACCAACAAACCCATCAATAAGCGCAACATTGGAATGGTATTTCAATCGTATGCCTTGTTCCCAAACATGAATGTTGGAGCGAATATCGGTTTTGGATTGAAGGTGGCAAAGGAACCACCAGAAGTAATTATTGAGCGTGTGAAGGAGATGTTGAATATCATCCACATGTCGGAATTTATGAACCGCTATCCCTATCAGATGAGTGGCGGACAGCAGCAACGAGTTGCATTGGCTAGAGCATTGGCTATTCAACCACAAGTTTTACTTCTTGATGAGCCGTTATCGGCGCTCGATGCCAAAATTCGTCTTGAATTAAGAACCGAAATAAGGGCAATTCAACAAAAGTTGGGAATCACAACCATTTATGTAACTCATGATCAAGAGGAGGCATTGTCGCTATCGGACCGGGTGGTTGTGATGCGGTCTGGACAGATGGAGCAGGTTGGAACACCATTCGATATTTATAATTTCCCCAGCACACCATTCGTTGCCGGATTTGTGGGAACATTAAATGTATTAAATGCCAAAGTTGTTGACGTTGCCAGTGGTAAAGTGAGCATTGATGATCAGGTAATAAAAACAACCCAGCCGTTACGATCAAAAGCCGGAGAGGTGATCAAGCTGGCACTGCGGCCTGAGATCCTATCGCTGCTTGAAGAAAATGGCTCCGAAGTTTTAAAGGGAAAAGTGGAAAGTGTTACTTTCCTCGGAGCGATTGTGCGGATACAGGTCCAACTGGGTGACAACAGATTCTTTTTTGATCTTTTTAATAAACCACACCTCATCCTGCCAAAAATCGATGAACTTGTTAATATTTATTTTCCACCAGAAGCATGTCTTTTACTCGGGGAATATCAACCAAAATCTCTCTCCGCTTAATTGATTGAATATTAATTCTAACAGCAGCAATTCACATTTTTCGAATTGCTGCTGTTGCTTTAATAGTCGATCGGGTTGGATGCAACTTCCAGGATACATTGCTGGAATGCCAGCGCTGCTGCTTCACAGCTGGATTGATCACCGGTGAGAATGACGCCCATGTAATTTGTTTCGGAGGGAGGGGGTGTATAAGACACGATTTGAACATCAGCCGCTTTGAGCGCTGCATCGAGGGCAAGGCTGCCTTCCAGTGGCGGAGCTACGAGGTAGGCAATTGGCGATCCGGGAGAGATATTGCTTACTTTTGAGAGGTAAGCTCCAGCCTGGGCGATGACATGCGGGAAAAAGGCAATGCTGCCATCCAGGTTCGCCGAATACCACCAGGCATTATGTTTCAAGTATCGGATGGCTGCATCCAGCCCGGCGTGGATTTCATCCGGATTCGGTCCGGCGAGGATGGCGATGATCTCCCCCGACAGGGGTCCGGAGGAGTGCCTGGCTCCGGCATAGAAAGAATGCGCATAGATGACCTCCACGTCAGCCATTTTTGTTGCTTCATCAATGGAAACGTAAAGTGCGTCATCATTATCAGCTGTGATCAATCCGAGGCTGTGCTGTTCAGGTTTCAAATTCAGTAATTTCGCATAATCAGACGCTGCCTGGGGTATAACCCTGACAGCCAGTGGGTTGGCGATAATTGGATCCATGATTCCCATATTCTTCTATCCTTCTTCCATTTGTTTCAACTTCACGCCGGATGCTTTTTGTTTGATCATTTTTTGCGCAAGCTGCAAGGCATAAGCGCCGGCTTCCAGCGGGTTGGTCCCGCCTTCGAAAATATTGCAGATCACTTCACGATCGGCATCCGTATCCCCGGACTTTGGTTGATATGCAATGTAGGCGCTCATTGATTCTGCCCTGCCAAGCCCGGGGCGTTCTCCAATTAGCAGGATCAGGACATCCGGCTTGATAAGGTCGCCGATATCATTCATCACTCCGACGCGGCAGTACTTAATAAAGAATGGCGTTCCAAAAGTTAAATTGTTCATCTTGCAGCCGGCTTCGAGAACCGGAAAGATTTTAGGTAGATTGGCTTCAATTGCTGCAGCGCTTAGTCCATCGCCGATACAAACCTGAACATTGGGAGAGGATATGCACTTATCAATAATTGTCTTCTTTGCATCATCGTTTAGTTTTCTACCCAGGTCAGGACGCAGCAGGTATTCCTTTTTACCCTCTGTGATGGCAGTCTGCACCTGAAACAGATGGAAGGATTCCAGCAGGTTTTGGTCCACATCTCGATACAAAGTGTCCTGTGTAACGGCCAGGTCTGCCTGGAATAACAGCAAGGGTCTGGTGCGGTACCGAGCGCCTGCCCTTCCACTGCCGATTCGGGAAGGAGTGACAGACATCAAAGCAGCCAGTCCTTCTGCATCAACCGGTTTTTCTATTCCAGGCTTGTTTCTTTCAATTTCGGCTGTGGGGTCAGGAAGGTCGATGGACAACTGAATCGAAAGCTGATCATCCATCCTGGATACCTGAGCTGGGTGGATCATGTTCAGGTTAGCATCGGGGGTGGATGTTTCGGTTTTGATCAAACCGGCAGTGTTTAGTTCGCTGGTCACCCTTTTGATGATGTCATTCAGTTCTTTATCGTCCATGGTTTACCGTGCCAGGAAGATGGTGGGATCGCCAGCTCTATCAGAAAGCCGATCATTTTCAAGAATGCCCATTTTTATCAGCCAGGATTCGAATTCTGGAGCTGGCTTTAAGTTGAAGATTCGGCGCAGCGCTGCAGTATCGTGATAGGAAGTGGACTGATAAGAAAGCATGGAATCATCCGCCAATGGGACACCCATGAAGAAATTACACCCGGCGGCGGCCAGCAGCACCGCCAGATTCTCGCTATTGTTCTGGTCGGTTTTTGCATGGTTGGTATAACAGACGTCGCACCCCATGGATATTCCGGATAACTTTCCCATGAAGTGATCTTCCAAACCAGCGCGATGGATTTGTTCAGTATTATAAAGATATTCTGGTCCAATAAAACCAACCACCGTGTTAACCTGGAAAGGGGCATACCGCTTAGCCAGGCCATAATTACGTGCTTCAAGTGTAAGTTGATCCCAACCGTGATGAGCATCTGCAGAGAGGGCAGAACCCTGACCAGTTTCAAAATACATATAGTTTGGTCCAGCCGGATAACAGAATTTCTTTGCTATTTCTGACGCTTCATCAAGCATTCCGACAGATATGCCAAAAGATTCATTCCCTTTTTGAGATCCGCAAATGGATTGAAAGACCAATCCAACTGGTGATCCCTTCTGCATACAGCGCATCTGGGTGGTTACATGAGCCAGCACGCATGTCTGGGTGGGTATTTCCCACGTTTTAATGATGTCATATGTCATATCCAGCAAACGGGCAACAGAAGCATAGCTGTCATCCACCGGATTGATGCCGATGACTGAATCGCCGCAGCCGTAAGACAAGCCTTCATATATTTCCGCCCGAATACCCTCCGGGGAATCAGTGGGGTGGTTCGGTTGCAGCCTGGATGAAAGCGTCCCTTCCAACCCTATGGTGTTGACACAATGGCGCACGACCCGGATCTTGCGCGCTGCATAGATCAGATCCATATTTGACATGAGCTTGGTGACCGCAGCTATCATTTCTGATGTCAGTCCGGTAGTGATTCGGTATATACTTTCCCCATCGTTCTTTTCAGATAAGATCCACTCACGCAGTTCGCCAACGGTCCAATCCTTGACCTCTTCGTAAACTGTTGGCTCAATGGCATCCTGAATAACCCGCGTCACCTCGTCTTGATCATAGGGCGCTACCGGGGATTCCTTCAAAACCCATAATGGCACCTCTGCCAAAACGTGTTTGGCTGCAGCCCGCTCCAGGGTGGTAATACTGGCTACTCCTGCCAGGATATCGCCTGATTTTTCCTCATTCGCTTTCCCCATTAATTCGCGAATGTCAGGGAATTCAAAGATTTTGCCAAAGAGTTTTGTTCTCAATAACATGGGAGCCGATCCATTATGTCGTAAAAACCAGTGTTTTCACGACCAGGGGTACCACCCGTCCATCCATCAGGGGAGAACCAATATCAATATAGTCGCCTTCTTCAAGACCAACCTGATCGATGACGAGCAATGGTCTGTTGCCGATCAACCCCTTAAGTGTCTGACCGACCGCCTGGGCGTAATCCCGTTTCAATATGATAATTACTGGTTTATTGCCTGGAATCTCTTTTGAGAATTGCGCCAATCCTTCTGACACCCGGGTTAATTGTTGGTAGTCAAGAGAAAAATCAAGTTCAATGGAAATTGCGAAGTGATCTGCCGCTGATTTGACATCCCAGCGTTGAAGCGCTGCTTCGATTGCGCTTGCTATTTCTGAAGGAACAACGTTTTGATCTGTCCATCCTGAACGAATGACCGGTACGTTTTTAAGTGGAAGGATTGCAGATTCTGCCCAGATGGTAGAACCGGATAAGGTCAAGGTTTGTGAACTTGCTCCGAGGACGGTGGCACGCTGGGTCTCAGCGGGCTGCAGAATGGTATATGCTGAAATGATGGAATTTTGTTTCAAACTCTGAGAGACCAGCGGACCAATATCTCCATGCCTTGCGATACTAGCGATGGAACTGCAATCTGCTGGATAGTAATAATAATGACCGATCCCGCCGGAGAACATGACTGGTTTGCCGACGCCTGAGACAAGGGAAGGCGCAGTCTGATACAGCCTGTCTGCCAGAGAACTCCTTGTTCCTTCGATCAGATTGACCGTGACAACGGCAACTTCATCCGCCACACACACCAGGTCTGCCAGGGATGCAGTCATTCCGACATCCAGTTTGATCCCCGCTGATTCCATGATGGCAGCGCCTGATCTGGTTATTCCGGTGATGATCCCGGTTTGGGGGTCCAATTCGATGATCCGGCCGCCGTAATTCATGGCAGCGGTCGCAATTGTATTGCCCTGCCGGAAAACAGCGCTATTGGCGCTGCCACCGCCGATGTCAATGTTGGTTACGGTTGTGAAATGCTGGCGAGAGTAATTTGCGGCGCCAGATCCTTTTCCGGCGATGATACCTTCCAGGTTCGGTCCGGCTACTGTGACAACGAAATCACCAGCAAGGCCAGCTATCGCGTTCAGAATTTGATCCGCGTTGTTTTTCTTGGCAGTCTCTCCGGTGATGATGACTGCGCCGGTCTCCACATTCTCGGGCAGGATGCCTGCGATTTGGTATTCTTGCCTGATGATTCCAGCAAGTTTTTCAGCATCGATGGTATCCGAATCCTGAAGGGGAGTAAAAACAATGGCGCTCTCATGCAGGATCTTTCGATCAGAGATATCCACGCGCGGAATTTGCCCGGGACGGGTAATTTGATTGAGGGATAGCTGGCTGAATACAACCTGGGTGGTGGTTGTGCCGATGTCAATACCAACACTGATGATTTCCCGCGAATCAGCCATTACTCAGACTCTCTTTGAAGGATCATACCTTTCTCTATTATCCTTTCTTATCCCATAAAAGCAAATTCAGCGTCTTTCAAAACAGTGAATTGGATTATTTTAATCCATCCAACTGTTTCTTGATCTTTTCGGCAGTATCATGAAAATCAATTAGCTTTTGCCTCTCTTTATCGACCACGGCCTTGGGCGCTCGCTCCGCAAAGGAGCCGTTCAATAATTGGCCCAGTCGTTCGATGTGCGATTGAACTTCTCCAAGCTCAGTTTGCAGGCGCTGACCTTCTTCCTCTTTATTGACCACTTCTTCAAGCGTGAGGTAAATTTCCACACCGGAGACAACAATTCCAGGTTGAACATTAGTTTTGTATAGTTTTTCCACGACAGAAATCTTCTCTTTATCGAGGTGGGAGAGGCTGGCGATAGTGGGGGCCTGTTCCGATAGAAGAGCTGATTTTTCACCCGCTGCGATCAGAGCTTCGAGTTTTGTGCCGGGTTTAACATTCTTTTCTGTACGGAAATTGCGGATTGCCCGGACAATATCCATGATCAGAGAAAAACTTTGTACTACCTCGTCATCTTCAGGTTTGTGGCTGTCCGCAGTTGGCCACTCTGAGATCATCAGCGCATCTTTCCAGCCATTTTTCGGTGTGAACTTGGCAGGATGATCATTACAAGTTGTTTTTAGATAGCCCCAAATTTCTTCTGTGATGAAAGGCACAAATGGATGAAGTAGTCTTAGCGAGGAATCCAGCGTCGCAACGAGGTTCTGAGCAGTGTAATAAGCGCGATCGCCGCCTGCAGCCATCTGTTGTTTGGAGATTTCCAGATACCAATCTGCAAACTCACCCCAGAAGAACTCGTAGATCTGCCGGCCTGCTTCGCCATATTGATGAGCTTCGAACAGCCGGTTAACATCTGTGATCAATTGATTCATCCGGGTTTGGATCCATTTGTCGGCCATTGTCCATTGCGGTGCTGACTGGGAATCTTTGGGTGCGTTCGGCAGAGACGAAAGGATAAATCGCCCGGCATTCCAGATCTTGTTGATGAAGTTGCGGTTCGCCTCCACCTTTTTGACACTCAAATTCATATCGTTTCCAGGTGTCGAACCGACGAGGAGGGTAAATCGCAGTGCGTCCGTGCCCATTTCGTCCATCACACCCAGCGGGTCGATGACGTTGCCTTTCGTTTTGCTCATCTTGGCGCCATTCTCGTCACGAATGAGACCATGAAGATACACCGTGTGGAACGGCGGTTTGCCTGTGAATTCGATGCCATCCATGATCATGCGGGCTACCCAGAAGAAGATGATGTCGTACCCTGTTTCCAGTATGGATGTCGGGTAATAATACTTGTAATCAGGCGTTTCTTCCGGCCAACCGAGGGTGGAAAATGGCCACAAACCAGAAGAGAACCAGGTATCCAGAACATCCGGGTCCTGCTCTATCTTTGTGCTATTGCATTTTGGACAACTGGTGGGGTCCTCCCGGCTGACGATCATCTCACCGCACACACGGCAAAACCAGACTGGAATTCGATGCCCCCACCACAATTGCCGACTGATGCACCAATCCTGGATGTTTTCCAGCCAGTTGTAATAGACTTTTGTAAATCGTTCTGGAATGATCTTGATGCTGCCATTGCGAACCGCATCCAGTGCGGCATCAGCCATGGGCTGGATCTTGACAAACCATTGTGTGGATACCATTGGCTCCACGATCTCGCCTCCGCGCTGGGTTCGCGGAACATTCAATGTGTATGGTTGTTCCTTAATCACCAGCCCAGCAGCACCCATGTCTGTCCAGATCTGTTTACGACAGTCAAACCGGTCCAGCCCTTCATATTTTCCTCCGACGCTGGTAACCCTGGCTTTTTCATCCAGCATGGTGAGGATGGGCAGGTTGAAACGCAGCCCGATGGCATAATCGTTCGGGTCATGCCCCGGGGTGATCTTTAAAGCGCCAGTGCCAAATTCGCGGTCCACATAGTCATCAGCTATGACAGGAATTTCCCGTCCTAAAATGGGAACGATAACATTTTTTCCAACCAAATGGAGGTAACGTTCATCTTCAGGGTGTACGGCAACCGCTGTATCGGCCAGTATGGTTTCGGGACGGGTGGTCGCAACCGGGATGAATTCCCCGCTGCTATCGGCCAGCATGTATTTGAAGAAATAGAGTTTGCCCGGCTCTTCTGAATATTCCACTTCGAGGTCAGAAACGGCAGTTTTTAAACCTGGCGACCAATTGATCATTCGCGGTCCGCGATAGATCAATCCCTTTTCGTATAATCGCACAAATGCTTCGCGGACTGCCACAGACAGGCCATCATCCAGGGTGAAGCGGATGCGATCCCAGTCACATGAAGCGCCCAGTCTCCTGATCTGTTTGAAAATGATGTCACCATACTTCTTTTTCCAGGCCCAGGTGCGTTTCAAGAATTCCTCGCGCCCCAGTTCTTCCCGGGTGATCTCTTCGGAAAGAAGGATATCCCTTTCCACCTGGAGTTGCGTCGCGATACCTGCATGATCACTGCCGGGAACCCAGAGCGTGGATTCTCCCAGCATCCTGTGATAGCGGATCATTAGGTCTTCCATGGAGACAAACATGGCATGGCCCAGGTGAAGTTCGCCCGTGACATTTGGCGGAGGGATGGTGATAACGAATGTTTTTACATCAGGGTCGTGCCCCGGTTCGTTCGGGTCATTAACCGGTTTGAAATAGCCTTGCTTTTCCCACCAATCATATAACCTTTGTTCAGTGGTATTAAAATCGTATGCCTTCGCCAGTTCGATCTCTGCCATTCTTCCTCCATTAAATAAAAAACCTTTCAGTCCATGAGGACGAAAGGAACTTTTTCCGTGGTACCACCTCTATTCGCCCGATAGGGCGCTCTCTTATTCGCGATAACGGGCGCAACCGTGCCGTTCTACTCTTTGCATTTCTTCGGCATTACAACCGGGCGACGTTCAGATCTTCACGACTGCGGGCGCTTTCAGCCTGGGCAACCCTTCTCTGGCAGTTGATATGATCTTACTCCTCCTGGAGGATGATTGGATTATAACATATGCAGCGCCTAACTAAATTGTATTCTTGCTCAAACCCCTTCGATGGCAACCATGTTTGTGCTCGCTGCAATATGCCGTAATTCTTTCGCGTGCGCGTATTCAGGCGAATCCAACCAGGTTTTGGCTTTCTCAAGTGAATCAAATTCGAGCAACACAAGCCGATTGGGTATCCATTGGCCTTCCAGCACTGCGGTTTCTCCACCCCGCGCCAGGTATTTGCCGCCAAAGGCCGCTACTGCTGCCGGAGAAAGGCTTTTATATACATCGAATACCTCCTGATCTGTAACTAAAACATCTACAATTACATACGCCGCCATGTATTTACCTACCGCTCCATGCTAACGACTTGCGATTCCCACTTGTGCCAGCCGTTGAATTTTTCATTCACGACTTTTTTCCCCTCGCCCGGGCAATCCAACCCTGCTAGTTCAAGATCGGCATCCACCATGATCCGGACCAGCTCACGGAACATCACCTTTGGCTCCCAGCCAAGGATTTGCCTGGATCTGGATGGGTCTGCCAGAAGGAAATCTACTTCTGTCGGCCGGAAATAGCGTGGATCGATCTCGACATATTCCTTCCAATCCATATTGACGTAGCCAAATGCCTCGTCCAAAAATTCACGGATCTTATGGGCTTCGCCAGTTCCTATAACGTAATCATCTGCTTTTTCCTGCTGCGTGATCAGCCATTGTGCTTCGATGAATTCCGGGGTGTATCCCCAATCTCGTCTTGATTCGAGGTTGCCAAGGTACAGTTTTTTCTGTTTTCCAGCCAGGATGGCTGCCAGTGCGTGTGTGATCTTGCGTGTTACAAAAGTTTCGCCACGGCGGGGTGACTCATGGTTGAACAGGATTCCGTTCGATGCGAACATATTGTAGCCTTCGCGGTAGTTCCTGGTTACCCAGTAGCTGTACACTTTTGCTGCTGCATAAGGACTGCGAGGTTCAAATGGTGTATCCTCGTTTTGAGGAGGTTTGGCACCGCCAAACATTTCGCTGGACGAGGCCTGATAGAAACGGGTTTTTATACCGCTTTGTTTAATGGCTTCAAGGATGCGAATTGTGCCCAGACCGGTTACATCGCCGGTATATTCCGGCATATCGAATGAAACGCGCACATGAGATTGCGCTGCCAGGTGGTAGATCTCTTCCGGTTTGATGTTATAGATCACGTCCACAAGTGAACCGGGGGAGGTTACGTCTCCATAGTGCAAGTAAAGCGGAATTTTCTTGCCATTAATATGAGGGTCACTATACAGGTGATCTATTCTCCTGGTATTAAAAGAACTTGCCCGTCTGATCAACCCATGTACTTCATAACCTTTATAGAGAAGGAATTCAGCCAGGTAAGAACCATCCTGCCCGGTAATTCCTGTTATTAGCGCTTTTTTCATAGTTTTGTCTCCGATCTCTCGAATTATCTATAAGGGTGATTTAGATTTCATAAATATTTCACATAAGTCAGCCGAGAACTTTAATTTATTTTTATTATAATCCAAGCGGAAGGATTAGCGCGACTTGTGGTCTCAACGGTAAGTATTCATGAATGTTTTAATCCCAGTCCTCTTCCGAATAAAGTCGGGTCTTCTTAACTGTCCCTCTGCGTTTCTTCTCATCCACACGGGACGCTCTTGCAGTCAATGAAGGTCTGGTTTTAATTCTACTTTTCGGCTTCAAATTTGCATTTTTGATCAAATCGATCAGCCTTGATATTGCATCCAGACGATTATTTTCCTGGCTTCGAAACTTTTTAGCCGCAATTATCAAAATTCCATCACTGGTAGCACGGTTTCCACTCAACTTTAATAAACGAAGTTTAGTGCCAGCGTCTAATGATTTGGAATTATTTATATCAAATCGCAACTGTACAGCAGTGCTTACTTTATTGATATTCTGCCCACCTGGTCCGGTAGAACGGATATACTCGAACTTTAATTCCGTATCATCAATTTGGATAGTGTCGGTTATAAATATCACCAGGGTATTATAACAAAGTATCCATTTCCACTTCCCAGCTTTGGATTAATTTCCCTTTATACAGAATGTATAAATACTTGCCATTGCATATATAATAAAAATAAACTTATAGCATTTTATTGGGAGGGCCACATGATTACTGTTAGTATGTTGTTAAAACAAAAAGGCGATTCTGTTTGGACGATCAATCCTGATGCTACAATTCTTGATGCACTTGTAAAAATGACAAAAAAGAATGTTGGCGCTCTTGTGGTTGAGGAAAATGGAGAGATCAAGGGGATTTTTTCCGAACGTGACTTTGCCAGAAAAACCGCGGAAACAAGGGCGGCAGACTTGATTTCCCCTGTTAAGGATTTGATGACAAAAAAGGTTTATACTGTGACATCGGATCAGACACTTGACCAGTGTATGGAATGGATGACAAAGGAACACATCCGTCACTTACCTGTCGTTGAAAACAACCACTTAATTGGTATCATTTCGATTGGTGATGTTGTAAAAAACCTGCTGGATGAAAAATCATCAACCATTAATAGTATGGAAGATTACATTCTCGGTCGCGGCTACGTTACCAAGTAGATTCCTTTATTAAAGCAAGCATTTCCGTTTGAATTTTCACCCAACAAGGAATTGATCGATCAAGTCAATTACCAAATATTACATGCTGACTTCCACCGGAAGCTTTTGCGCTATACATGGCGTGATCTGCGCTGTTGATTAGCGTATCCATGTCGACACCCATATCAGGATAAATGCTGATTCCAATACTCGCACTTACAAGGATGTTGTAATCTTCATAAGAAATGGGTGTCTTAATAGATTCAACAATTCGGCTTGCGATAGATTCCACTTCAGAAATGCTTACAACTCGTTCCAATAACAATGTAAATTCATCTCCAGAGACTCTGGCGATTGTATCAGATTCGCGCAAGCATTCTTTCAACCGACTGGAGACTTCTTTCAGGACTAAGTCGCCAGCATGATGACCATAGGAATCATTAACCATCTTAAACTTATCCAGATCTAAAAACATAACAGCAAACCGGATCTTTTCTCTGCTGGCGAACTTTATAGCTTGTTGCAGTCTATCCTGGAAAAGGGTTCTGTTGGGCAGCCCAGTCAGCGAATCGTGTGTTGCCATGTGAGCTAATACCTTTTCAGAATCTTTTAGGTCTGTGATATCTGTGGCAATTTGTAACCTCACAAGTCTATTATCAACCCAATAGACCGCCCTGTCTGAATTTTTATACCATCTTTTTGAGATAGGATTAAAACCTTCCCAAATTACTCCTGGTGATGGTGTTCCATCAGGATTTAATAATTGGTTATTGGTGCAATGTGGGCATGGAGAATCTGTTTTCCGGAAAAGATAATGACACTTCTTACCGATCAAATCTTTGCCGAAGAAGCTTTCCATATGTTTGTTTGCGAACAAAATATCGTATGTTTCCATATCTGAAACATAGACGTCAGTATCGATGCTGTCCATCAGTAATTTAAATGATTTGTATAAGTTGTTTGAAACCCGTTCAGCGTTCTTTAAATGAGTTACATCGTGATATTGCGCCAGGACTCCAACCGTTTTGCCATTCTCGATAACAGGGATACCCTGACTTTCCAATTCAACTATCGAGCCATCCCTATGGTAACGTGTGATATTCATTCTTAATATTTCGGAATTTTGAGTAGCTCTTAAAGTTAGCGCTCTAGCTTCTTCTAAATTATCGGTGCGACTGATGAAATCATCGATATTGTGACCTTGAAGTTCGTCGAGAGAATATCCAAAAAGTCCTTCAAAAGCTGGATTGCATGTGATCACATCACCTTCCATATCGATATAGACAAATGCAACAGGGCTGTTACTCATAATGGATTCAAAAACAGCCTGTTGAAGATCAGGCGAGACCAGATTGTACCTACCTATGGCCGGTTTTTGTTTTACCACTTTTGCACCATCCTTTGAATCGACTTCCTATTAGATGGATAAATACAAGTTTGAGGTCCCTGCATTTATGATAATTATAAGTTATTGGAAATTTATGGCAATATAAATCGCATAAATATTAATCCGATTTAATGATTATTTGGTAAAATCATGAAATACTTCTATTGAAAAGAGGATTTTTGAAAAGAAGAAGTTCGTTTTCTGCGTTACGATGGGTTTCTGTATTTTTTATTTTCAGCGCGGTTATCCTTACAACGATGCAGTTAATTAGTTACAGCCGCATTCGATCGAATTTTCCTAAAGGGTTATCAATCGCCGGGGTTCCGGTGGGAGGATTGGACAGGCAGGCTGCTGCACAACGCTTATTGATCACATTTTCTACACCTGTTGAGCTTCGATACAATGAAGGTATTATCCAGATAAAGCCCAATGTCGCAGGTTTTGAATTGGATCTCGAAGGTATGTTAACGGCTGCCGATCTGCAACGAACCAGCCAACCATTCTGGACAGGTTTTTGGGATTACCTGTGGAATCAGACTATCCCCACCACGGAAGTACCATTAAAGTCCAACCTCGCACAAGACAGGTTGAGAACATTCTTGCAATCTGAAATTGCTTCCAGGTATGACACTCCACCTACTCCACCGCTTCCTATCCCGGGAAGCACCAGCTTCTTGCCTGGTAAACCAGGCAGCGTGTTGGATATTGACCGGACAATACAAATTATTGATACGGCATTGCGATCCCCGACAAATCGAACAATCAATTTATCATTCGAAAATACCAATGCACCTCGGCCATCGTTCAGGAACTTGGAAATTTTGCTTCAACAGATCATATTTCTTAACAAATTCAATGGAATTGTAGATATCTATGTAGAAGATCTTCAGACCAATGACACTATCCATTTTGGTTATCAGAATGGCACAGTTTTGGCGGTTGAACCAGATATTGCTTTTTCTGCAGAGAGCACAATCAAGATTCCAATAATGGTTTCAATTTTTCGCAGGATGGATGAGCCTACTCCAGACAACATTCGTAATCAAATTGGTTTGATGATTGAACAATCTGGAAATGATCCGGCAGATATCCTAATGGAAGCTGTTATGTCTGAGGGAGTCGCTCCGTTGGAAGTGACCCAGGATATGCAAATGTTAGGATTGCAAAATACATTCCTAGGCGCATATATGGCGAAACCAGTCTTCCTGCAGCGTATAATTACGCCTGCGAATGAACGGATCGATATCAATACAGACCCGGATCCCTTCAGTCAGACTACCCCATTGGATATCGGACAACTCCTTGGTGATATTTATACTTGTTCTGAAAGCGGCGGCGGGGCACTGGTGGCAGCATTTTCCGGTAAGGTTAGCCAGGCTGAGTGCCAGCAGATGGTCGGATTTCTTGCCAACAATCAAACAGTTGCAATCCTTCTTCAAGCTGGCCTTCCAGAAGCAACGGTCATTGCTCATAAACACGCTTATGCAACAGAATCAGATGGCTTGATCCATACGATGGGAGATTCAGGCATTATTTATACTCCTGGGGGCAATTATATAGTCTCAGTATTTTTGCACGACCCGGTCCAGGTCATTTGGGACCCATCTAATAATATGGTTGCAGAACTATCTCAGGCTGTTTACAACTATTTCAACGTAAAATGAGGGACGTAATTTACAAAAAGTGAGCTTGACAAAACCGCTCTTTCAGTTCCTATCTCTATTCTGGCCGATCGCCCGTAAGATGAACCCGGTGATCAGACAGAAACCTTTTGATAAAATGTTCAGCCCAGCGTATTCTGGAAAATTCAATCAAGCCATTGTATTGCCAATCAACCAGGATATTCCAATCTCTAAAAGCTCGATCATTCCGTATCTATTATTGGAAACACTGATAGAAGAATCTTCTTGTAGAGTAATTATGAAATCCTGCCTGTGCCGGACGGTGGAAGGGTGTGACACCTACCCAACGGATTTCGGCTGCCTTTTTTTAGGGGAAGGCGCCAGTCAAATTCATTCCAGCATGGCAAACCAGGTTTCAAAAGAAGCAGCGGTTGCACACATTCAGAGAGGGATTGAGTTATCGCTGTCGCCGACGATCATCCATTCGTGGTTTGACGCAGCTGTCCTCGGAATTGACTATAAAAGGATGCTCGGAATCTGTTTTTGCTGTCCATGTTGTTGCACCTTGCAGAGCGCTATTGCTTTTGGACCTGATTCTTTTCGTGATTGCGTGAAACCGCTGCCGGGAGTTACCATAAGCATCGGTGATGATTGTATTTGCTGTGGAGCATGTCAGGAGGCCTGCGCTTTTGATGCGATCGAATTACACTCTCCCGCGGTAATCGTCTCCAGGCGCTGCAAGGCTTGCGGGAGGTGTGTGGATGCTTGTCCTCAGCAGGCGATCCATATGGATATAGAAATGGATCATACTGATATCGAAAGTCTAAGGGAAAGTATTCAAAGCCGTACAAGTATTAATTGAGTTGGGGAAATTGCTCCATCAAGGCAACACTTCTCTGTAAGTAATTTAACAAATCTTCACGTCTCATATGAATGATGGGTAGTAGATCATTTTCCATCTCCATTACAGTGGGCTTGATCTGCTGGAAGAGAATCGTGGCACCAGGGTAACGCTGCATCAATTTATTTATGCGGATATCAATCCCAACGATCTGGTCAATATCGACCATTTTATCTGCGATGTAAACGATCTTTTCTTCCCAAGTGGATGGGGTAGCAATTGAATAAAGAGGAGTGAATATTGGATGGCTGCGAGCGATTTTTGCAAGTATTGGAAAGCCTTCTGCGCAAAGAAGGTCATAACCCACTTCACCATGCGGAGTTTTTCCATCAAGTGTGAGTAATTTATCCAGATCGTGTAAGAAGCCGCCACGATGTGCGAGGATGGGATTAATCTGTAAGCCGTTTTCCACGCAGAGGCGAGAAATCAGATATGCAATATATGCGACTACCTGGCTGTGTTTGTTGAGGTTTTGACCGGGTGCGTACTTGTCTAGCAGTCTCATACACCTGGATACAGTTGGCATAGGGTCTGTGGACAAATTGTCAACAATCTTTGGTAACGATTCGGCGGAACGTATTTCAGCAGATTGTACAGGGTGGTTATTTAAAGACAGGTTGTTGTCAAGATCGATCCAAATAGAATTAATTCCAGCATTAGATGCTCCCTGAACATCTGAAAAGATATCATCACCGACCATCAACACTTCATCCGGGAGCAAGCGCAAAGTAGATAGGATCTGTTGGTAAAAGTGGGTGGAAGGTTTGCTACATTTTAGACTGGTGGCAGTGAAAAATGCTGTGAAGTAAGTGTCTAATTTTACTCGGGCAAGGGCAGCACGGATATCATCCGTGGTTGAGTCCGCGGAATTGGTCGCCAGATACAATTTATACCGCTGAGAAAGGCTATCGCATGCATACAGGATGCCTGGCATGGCTTCCACTTTTGGCCATTTTGCCATTGGACCATGGAATTGCGGAAAAGCCCGCATAACCGTGTTGCCCCAGTCGAAAAGGATAGCCTTGATCATCCACCTCCAGAATAGCTAGTGAGATTATAACAGGCAAAATATCGACGCAGAAGGGAGATTTAGGTTATAATCACGATCATTGCCCTCGTAGCTCAATGGATAGAGTACCTGACTTCGAATCAGTTGGTTGCGCGTTCGACCCGCGCCGGGGGCACAGCGCCATATATTGCTATCGTCCTCTAAACCACCGCCACATATCATGTTTATCTGGGAGACAATCAGAGGATGATTATAACGACGAAAACCGAAACTCTGACTAAAAGGTCGCATAAATCATTTACAACTCCACACTCAAGTCGAGTTGTTCAAAAACCAAGTCACCAAACCAGTATCTATCTAGCTGCGACCAAATTCAAGTCAGAGTGTACTGAGGGGAAATTGTAATGTTGTATCAAGATCAGGTTTTATGAAGTCATAAGGCAATTTTCAATATTTATCACTTAATCATAGCCTTAACGCTAAAAATTTTATCTGACTTTCCCAAATTCATTATCCATAATACATGTATGTCAAAAGATCAAGCTCATATTTACCTAGAATAAAAATAATACAGGCATATTTCCGACGTTTTGGTTAACAATCCAGTAAACTAATCATCTAATATATAATCGGGATATATCTTTATTAACTGATTACGATACCATGGATATTGTAACAATCCATTGGAAATGATTTTTACATCCGGTCTAACACCGAGCCCGTATTGGTAATACCACAATGCAAAAGTTTCGCCGTCTGTTTCGGGGAATATGATTGCACCATGTTTTGAAGTATTCAGTGTGGTTTCTGCGTAATATGCCAGGTCACCTGACTGTATTGAGAATGCCTGAAATCGGCCAGGGAACATTAATCCAAGTTGAAGGAGGAGCAGTACTGGTATTAATAAGCCAACCCTGATTCCACGCCATTTTATCTGCACTGCGTCAATAATTCCCCAACCGATCCATATAGCGAATACGATCATTGCGGGAATTAAATAAACCATTGAATCGTTGGTTTTATACCCCAACGCGAAGAGTGTAAAGGCACAAAATATATAGCCAAGCATCCATTTTACACGGTTCCCAATTCTTTCAGAAAATATTCCCCACAAACCGATTAGGCACCCTATTGGTCCAAATTGATCTACTAGAAGTCGACTCCAGGCAAGGAAACGAGCCGGGTATTCATGCAACCCAATACCAAATATTAATTTGTAGTAATCTCCACCACTGACAAGCCAAGTAAAACCCTGCCAGGTGGATGCATCGCCCCAATTGACTGGTGGTTGTGCAGCTGCTCTTATGGGCAAGATTAGGTAAGTAAGAATCCCTGAAACCCATCCGATCGCACTCAGGATGGCAGTTCGTTTCGCATGCTTGACACGAAACAAAGAATAAATTGCAATTCCTACCAATGGATAAATTAATAGAAATGTGCGGTGGTTACCCAATCCCAAACCACAAATCCAGGCGAGGCAGATAATTAGGACATAAATAGAGCGTGGTGGATTCTCTCCTATGGAAAATACTATTTCTACCCACAACAGACCTAATGCTATCAAAAATCCATTAAGAGCATACACCTCAATTGTCACTGCCAGAGACCAAAATAATGGCGATACCGCGAGAGTCAAACTAGCGAAGACGCCACTGGATAACTGGATATTGGTTGGTTGTCCTTTCAGGAGAATAAATATTAAGCCGAACAGGATTCCAATGCAAATGGCAGCAGGTAATATCGACACTTGTACCTGACGCCAAACAAAATTCCCCTGAAAGAAACGTTGAGCAATATCGGATAATATTAAATAGAGTGGATATCCGGTTGGGTGGGGTACTCCTTTTGTCAGAACTGCTGCGAGATAATCCCCCCCATCTGCGCCAAAATTTGCAGAACTTAACAATAAAGGCGCTGTGAGCTCATATAAAATGCTCGCAGCGCCTATTAGACTTAATGCTAAAATTATGAAAAGTCGTTTGTTAAACAACAACTACTTATCTATTATTGGACAGGTGGGAACACAAACACCGGAATAGAGCTATCGGTGGTGGAATTATTGCCTAGCTGCCCAAATTCATTCGAGCCCCAGCATTTGGCTATACCATCGCCGAATAATACACAATTATGCTTCGCACCTGCTGCAAGATTAGTCACATCTGTGAGATCTATTACTTTTACAGCGCTTGAATTTGTGACCTTTGTTCCATCGCCTAATTCACCGTATAGATTATCGCCCCAGCATGAGACTGTCAAATCTGAATTGATAGAACAACCATGAGCCATTCCGGATGTCACAAGAACTGCCAATGGAGCCTTATCAATACCAGCGGATTTCAAATCTCCACCCCAACATTCAACACTACCGTTGGCAGTTAATGCGCACCCGCCCGGAGCCCAACGATTGGCAGATATTGCCATTGATAAATCTAAATTTGCAACCCCTGCTTCTTTCATGGCATTCCATTGTGCTACATCACCATAAGATTCGCCAAGGAGAGTTGATTGTCCACCGGAAATATTTGTTTGAACCTTTATGAGGTTTGATTTTATAGGAGATAATCGGTTTGTTGATGTTCCGTCATTCAATTGTCCTAGATCATTCTTACCCCAGCAGTATACATCTTTAGTTTCCAATTGTGCACATGTGAAATCCTGACCACCTGTGAAGTTTGTCACCTTACCAGGTAACCCCGATACCTTAATCGGAATGTTACTTTTCAAAGTAGTACCATTGCCTAATTGGCCATAGGTGTTATCACCCCAGCACCAGACTATTCCGTCAGCCGTACGGGCACACGTAAATAAACTCCCAGAAGTTAAATCAACCACACCAGAAAGGTCTTTTACATAAACCGGGATTAATTGATTGATAAAGGTACCATTACCATCCTGGCCTGATGTGTTCAAACCCCAACAGACAACCTGACCATTGCCAACAGTCATACATGAATGACCAAGACCAGCTGTAATAATTGGGGCGCCAGTCACTGGAATTATTGCGGGAGGTATAGTACCTTGAGCGTTTGCCACTGTCCATTGTCCGCCGACAACGCTGGCAAAGAACAATACTATAAAAAGTGATATGAAAGCAGCTTTTTTCATTCTGTTTCCTCCTCAGGACGATTGCTACATATATACAAGATAATTATAGCATTAACTTCCTTGCCAAATGCTATTATATTTTAGCTAAATATACTTAATGTAGAAAAAATAATACGAGGTAATACTTATTTTGACTGTGGTAACCAGCCCTTTTTGACAGCCAGAAATACAGCCTGTGTACGATTGGTTGCGTTGAGCTTTTTTAGGATGTTTCTCACATGTGCTTCGACCGTGCGTTCGGTAATACCTAAATGATTACCTATGAGTTTATTTGGCATTCCCTTTGATATTAATTGAAGTACGGCCTCCTCGCGGTGGGAAAGAGAGGAATTCTTTACTATGGCCGTTTGATCGGCTCCATTAATACTTCTTAAATACGCGAGGATCTCACAGGCAACACTGGGTGAGAGTGGTGATTTGTTTTGTGCTATATCCCGAATAGCTTGAAGAAGAGATTCTTCGCCCACGTCTTTTTGGATACAACCCTGAGCCCCTGCTTGTAAGAAGTGAATAATGTTGGGATCTTTAGCATCATTTGCTAAAGTGAGAAATTTAATTGTTCCAGCTTTACATGTTTCTTGAATGAGGTCGAATGGGGAATCTGGCTGAAGCTGTAGATCAATAACCACCACATCGGGCTGATGACTCTGAATATCTGCCATTAATCGATTACTATTTGAAGTTTGGCAAACAATATTGAATTCCTGTTTATTGGATAGGATCGAAACAAGGCCTGATCGTGAAAGGTAAAAGGAATCTGCAATAAGAATATTTATCATAATATTTACCCTTTATTGAATTAAGTATTTCATCGGGATACTAAATAGTTATAAGAATTGAAACAAAAAAGACAAGACTGGATGGTTTACTTATCCAGGTGATGCAATTTGATAATTTCTCAATTCTGTATAAAGGAAACCTGAAATTCAGTAAGCGTATTTGAAAGACTGCCATCCCATACCCACTTCCCATCTTCTTCGTATAGAGGAAGATCAGATTTTGTTGTTTCGATGATGGCATCAGGAGATACTGTGATCTCAATTCGAAAAGGTAATTGATCAATCCCTGATTGTTTTTGGATATTGAGGGTATAAGTTAATCGGTTATTGATCTCACCAATAACAGAAATTGGCAAACCCCTATCAAGAATGAGTATTCTTTCGGAATTTGCTGGTACAACGATCAATCCAGACACCTCATTAATACCATTGCCGATAATATTTGACTCAGGTTCATGGCTCCAGCCATAACCCTCCAGAAAATATGAATCATCAAAATTTGGAACGACAAAATTCGTTAGGGATGTCCCATTCGCCCCTAAGATGCGCCAAAAATTTCCATAACAGCCAGGTATCACGTAAGAGACTGGTTTTTCAGCCAGAATATCACCTCCTTGTCGGCAGGTTACGATACCTTCCGTTGGATTTTGATAAACTACTTCTATCCTGGAAGTTGGTGAACCGGGATCTTCGAGGTTGACAGTATATTTCAGCTTACGTTTAATAACAAGATCCAATTTATCGTAGCCCAGATTAGCATCCACCAGCATGAGATAATCCCCGAGTCCTGGACGTAACTCACCGTCGAGATGATATTCGTGTAACAACGCTTGAGCCTCTTGGTTATTCGAATACAGTAATAAATCGCCTTTATTCGTCAAATTCTGGATGAGTTTTACGAAATTAATTAAATTTTCTCTTCCGGATTGTTGGGAAAAGGATTCAATCACTGCTTCCATGAGGGGGGTAATAAACTCTTTACGGGTACTCGCATTTCCAGCGATTATTGAATCCATCTTTTGTTTGATCATAAACTCATTTACTGTTGCGGCTGAAATTGTTTCTCCATCAACAATAACTGGACCTGTGAATTGCAGGATCTTCTGAAATGAAGTCTGGTTAAGGGCAATCACTCCATCTGTTTCTATGCCGGTCGAGTAATAATATAATTCCTGGAATTTCGCAGCAAATTCAGGAAACGACGCATACCAGTTTGCATCTCTGGGGAGCCAGTAATGTGCCAACAATATCTGTTTTAATGGAGCCGGAGCTTCAATTAGCTCCGAAATATAGCTATTACTGGTAGAGTCCTTAAATTCGAGCAAGGTGACCTCACCTTGTTCCAGTTGCACAAGCCCGAATGCTGTGATAAACCCGCCTGTCGGCCGCAATTCATCCGAATTTTGCAGCATTACCAGGTACGTTATGGGTTTGTCAGCTCCAGTAAGGGCTGGCACAAGCTTCAGAACTGATATGGCTTCTTTGAGGAGAGGCTCGATTTTTTCTATCTTACTAATTTTATTTTGGACTTTTTCCGGGAAAAGGTCCATTTGAATGAGTTGACGATATTCCTCGGCGCTGGTCAAATGATCGCTGGCGGAAACTACGAGAGATTGATTATCATTGATCTGCTGAACAAGCCTGGAGCTGTTTTTGGAGTAGATTGGATTGTTCATTGCTGGAACTATCAATTCAATGAGGTTTTCAGAAGCTGAGACGATGTGAAATGTATATTCAATGACTGGTTCAACCTGTCTGGCGTATTTTCCGACCCAGGGAAGACCAGTGACCTTTTTTAGAAACCCATAATAGGGATGTACTTCTTCCCGAACAGATTTGATCTCTGCATTTAATTCTTCAAATAAAGAATTTCCTTTTTCAAAATCCAGGTCCTTCTTTTGGACCATAAGGTTCAATTCGTCTGAGATGGCATCGAGCTTTCGATAGCTGTCTCTGAGTTTTATTGCTCGTGGATATGCCCACAACCCGACGGAGACGATCAGGCCTATGATCACAAAAAGAATTATGATTGTAACGATGCGCTTTGGTTTGATTTGGAATTTTCCTGCCATGATTATTTTTTATCCGTCTGTTGCTTGAGATTGCCTAAAAGATTTGAATCGGTTGGTTTGAGCAAAGTTTTTGCTTTTGAAAATATCTTGTCAGAACCAACATTAATGAGATGATTTATTTCATCTGCGACTTCATCGGCATCAACAAGGGGGGAGGCGGGATCGGGAATGTCATATACCTTGCCGTCAACGATCTCAGCAAGCAAGAACACTTTCCCCTGGATGGATGGGAACTCGCTGGTGAGCGCTTCTTTTTGGCTGGCTTCCATAACGATTATCAGATCTGCATCATCCAGCAGGCTGAAATTTACCTGCCTTGTGCGATGCTCTTCTATCGCTGGAAGCCCGAGCCGTTTCCCAATTTGAATTGTAACTGATGGGGCCGGTTGGCCTTCTGCTGTCCATGTGCCAGCACTTTGAATATGCCACCCTTTAGAATCTGGCATCAGATCGATTTTCTGCTGGAGGAGGCTGGCTGCAATTGGTGAGCGGAATTTATTGGCAGTGCAAATAATAATTATGGAAGGCAATATTTCCCCTTTTAGGATTATTAACTTCTATCTTGAGTGAGGGATGACGATCCAATCTCCTGCGTAGAGTTTGCAATTATCCACACAGTTATTATAGAGTCTGGTCAGAGCCGGGTCTGCATTGAATTTTTGAGCCCGTTCATCGATCGTGGTGGATTGCTCTACGATGAGGTCTGCCTGGAGCACAGGAATGGATGAGTCTTCAACGAGAAGATCAGGCGCGATGATAATGGCCGATTTGGCCCATAATGGGGACGTTGCCAGGTAATTTATCGCCATAATCACATTTATACGTGTATTATATGTCTGGGCTAAAAGCTCATAATTCTCTCCATCATTGACCATGTGAATGAGAAATTGATGTCCGTTCACTGTGAATGGTGTTTCCAGCCTGTATTTCTGCGATGGAAGGGTTGGACTTGGTTTTGGGGTGGATGTGAGGGTTCGCATCAGTGTTGGGGCCGAGGTTTTTGTGGAGGCGGATGTCGGCTTGACCGGATCGCCAGCAGTCGCAGTACTCTCTTGCGTATAGGTGGGCGATGTTCCTGTGACTGGGATGATATTTTCTCCTGCACCGGTGGGTGAGGATGGCAGGACTACCACCGATTGCGGCGCCAGGAAGGCCGGCAACGCTACATTCCCGGAATGCAGATAGATCGAGATTAGATAGGAGGCAACGATAACGACGACCAGCCCGAGCCCGGCCCAGATCAGCTTACGCCAGAGGGTTGCAGGTGATCGGTGTTCTGCACCTGCCCATGCCAGGTCTGGCGGAAACGGCAGCGTTTTATCCTGGTTGAACACCGGGCATTCGTTGCGGATGGTGGTGAGGCAGAATTTCTCCTGGTGAAGGTCTGAGGGCGGCGTGGGAATTTTGCAGTTGTAGCAGGTATTCACCTGGGATGGATATGCATAAACCGTGGTTCGATCATACTGCGCGCCCAAATGGGGGCAGGTGATACGCAAGGGTCCGGTGGAGGTTTTTTCCATAAGAATTCTTAAGATGTACGGGCGGGTTTAGCGATCAACTCTGCGGCGCGGCGGCGCCTGACTATCCAATAATACAGCAAAATCCCGATTAAAGCTCCAATAAATATCGAAAACAATATCCAGCCATTGAAAGGTGCGGCCTGGTACAAAACGCTGGTGAAACTCATCGCTGAGGCCATACAACGAGCTGGCCCCCCATGCCACCCAGATGGAATATCGCCCTGCGGATAAAATCAACGCACGATAGACAAGATAGCCCAATGTCATGTAAAGAATAAGATGAAAAGCCCTGCGCGTTAGCTCGGAGTGGTTGACGATGGCTGCCAGGCCGGTAAGGCTGATCTTTGGGAGCATGGGCCGGATGGATATATTGGGGATGTCGATGCTGTTTGCTTCGGCTTGCATTTCGACCACCACCGGCGACTGCAACGGGTTGGAGTATGAGGACAGGAAGAAGATGAACCCCGCCCACAGGATGACAGGCAGCCAGCGGAAGATAAAACCTGGCGCCGGTCGTTTGCGAACTGTGTTAATATCGACCCCCTACCTCGCAGGACCACTGTGATGGTTCGGATGAGGATGTGAATATCCAGCCAGATGGACCAGTTGCGCAGGTAATAGTCATCCAGGCTGACGCGGGTGGTGTAGCTTGTACGCTTCCGCCGGAGATCTGCCACAGGCCGGTGACACCCGGCTGGGACACGTGGGTATAGAGCATGTAGCGCTTGTCGTAATGGCCGAGTTCCTCTCCCATGAATGGACGCGGACCCACCAGGCTCATCTCACCCTGGAGCACATTGATGAGCTGCGGCAGTTCATCTATGCTCATTTTGCGGATAAATTTTCCAATGCGGGTTATCCGCGGATCATTTTTAAGCTTATGGTTGATGTCATATTCAGCTTTTGCTCCGGGATGGCTCCAGGTATTCTGCAAGCACCTGTTCAGCGCCAACATACATGGATCGGAACTTCCAGAATTTGAATGTTTTCCCCCGTAACCGATCCGTTCCTGGTGAAAAAGACGTCGCCGGGAATCCAGCTTGATCAAAATGGCGATGATCGCAAGCAGGGGATGGAGATCGGCAGCGATAGGAAAATGAGCGAGAGGTCCATCACCCGTTTGGTGAGCAGTTGGCTGCGGTTGAGCAGGTTCTGCCCCACTTCAAGCCCGAGGATTCCGCCGATATCGAGCGGTTGGACATTCAGGCTGCCGGTCTTCTGTGCGCTGGTGACCATGATGAGCTGCTCGAAGCGGATGGTCTGTTTACGCCGGCTATGAGCATATCGTGCACCGATTTCTGGTTTCGGGGGTGACGATGAATGCCGTGCGCACCCCTTCTCAGCCATTCGGTAGGACTTGATGCCGTTGGTGAAACTTCGGCATCGTGGATCACTTCATTGGATGCGCAGGATCACGGCGCACTTTACGGCGGTCAACCACTGCTGCAGGGATAAAGCCCATCTTGGGGTGCGCCAGTAGGAAGTTTGCAACTTCATTCCCCAGTATCCCATTGCCAAATATTGCAACTGGGTCCCCCCAGAACTTGAACTTGACACCCAGCGTACGCAGGATTTCCCTGCCGAAGGGAACTGCAAACAGGCTGATCACACAGCGAAAATAGCATGGATAAGCGGCTGAAAGACTCCCCCTGTTTGGTCAGGAAAACGACAGCAGCGAGGCACAAAAAGTAGATGATCGTGGATTGATCTTAGCCTGCGGAGTTCTTCTACCTCGCTCAAGTTATGGTTATATAACCCGGCCAGCAAATAAACGAGTATCGCTAACGGCGCCAGGTATGCTAATTCAACATAAACTGAGGGAATTACCTGCCCAATTATCGAAAACGGATGAAGACAGCCAGCCAGTATGAGATCAACAGGCTCAAAATATCGAAAAAAGCCAGGCTGAATGCATTAATGCCGTCTGTTTTTGAAAAAACTTTTGTTTGACCTTACTGCTTTATTGATGATGATACTTGCGCTTACCCGTTCTTCTTCCATAATCCCCTTCTTTGCTGGATAACTTGATTTTAATTACCCGAAAATATTCTTTGGGTTGTGTAATACCTTTTTAAACTAAATGGATTTAAAATGGACGCGAATTTCGTGAAAATGGTGTCGATATCGAAGTGGTTTTCAGCATATGCCTGCGTATTTTCCCCAACTGGATTCGAGAACAATTTTGTTCTTGATAAACTTATCTGCATTTTCCAGAAACCCGGTGAGATCACCCGGTTCACTTGTCAGCCCGGCTTCTGCGGATTTTACGGCCTGTGCAGCGTCATTGTTGGGAGGCATGGAAAAGCAGTATTGGCCGCCCGGCGCACAAATAGGTGAGGACTTTGGAAGGGATCGAATATTGGTTCGCTTCCGCATTGATAAGCGAAATCAATACATCTGCACTGGCCAACACCTGTGGATATACATCAGCGGGTTGGAAAGGTAACAGCACCAGGTTTGGCAGTTCCAATTGCTTTTGTTGGTCGCGCAGCCAATCGGCACTGCCCCCTTCAGAGACAACGACAACTTTCACACGCTTGTCTCCTCTGAAATGCTCAGCCAGTTAATGAATAGTTCGGGGTTGTGTTTATACCCGAGGATACCTGAGTAAATGAAATTGATGGAACTTTCCAGACCATACTGCCTGGACTTACTCGTTCTGCCCTGGAAGTGACTGGCAGTATATCCAGTGGCGCCAATTGGCGATCACATGGGTTTTTTCACGCTTGACCTTCCAACTGTCCATCAGTGGGAAGAACCCGGCGCTGATGAGAATAATGGCATCGCTATTCGACAAAATGTTTCGTTCCATGGTCTGATAATACTTGCCGACGCCAGCCGCCAACCACAGGGATCTTTTTGCGAAGGACGCTGCCCATTGCCAGGCTGATGGCATCTTGAAACCAGAAGATGAATTGGAAGCCGGCTGCCTCAGATGCCTGGATCATGATTTTCTGGAATTGAGCGGAGTGTTGGCAGAGATTACTACATCCGGCCGTTCGACGTCTGATCTGTTCTGCGACCTGCCTGCCGTAGTCCTGTTCCCATTGATAGCGATTGACCAGATCGTACTTGGCCAGCTTGCGGCTGACTGTGACAGGGTGGCTATGCAGCCTGTTTCCGCCTGTACCGCAGCGCTGGATAATTGATTCGGCGCTGTAAAGGTAGCTTATGGTCATGCTGTGTGGGAGAGCCTTTCGGCCAGTTGCTGGCTGAAGGCGTACCCCCCGTAGTCGTGGAAAAGGATTTTCACTTTTCTTTCATCACACGTGGTTTGATGGGTTTCGCCGGGTTGCTCATAACAGATCATTCCACCGGGAAGGTCGTGCAATACTGTGCTTCGAGCACCCACAACAGTACCATCACCAATGGTCACACCCGGAGCCACAAACACATCACTGGCCAGCCACACTTCATTACCAATGGTGATTTTTTTGGCATAAATATCAAATGTAGAACTGGTGTAGTCGTGTGACCCAGTGCATAAGTAGCATTTTTGCGAAATGACAGTATTGGAACCGATTTCTATTTCGCCGAAGGTGTATAAATTTACTTCATCACCGACCCAGGAATGATCACCAATTGTCAGTTTCCAGGGGTAGACGCACTTCACCGATGGACGGATCAGCACTCCCTTGCCAATTTTTGCCCC
>CAWENA010000004.1:0-36555 GCA_963810385.1 uncultured Chloroflexia bacterium
ACCTGGCCGCCGCCGCCTACGCCGCGCATGCCCTGCCATTCGAAACCTTCCTGCTGGCGATGCTGTTGGAAGAGCACAAAGAAACCATGCGCCTGCGCCAGTTGATAGAAGAGATGCTGACCGACATCACCCCGCCGCCGGATGAGGAGCAGGGCTGATCGACACGCAACCGGGTTTCAATCACCTGGGCTGGGTAATGGATATCTTCGAGACACCTCACCGAGGATTGGTGTTGTGGTTCCTGTCCGAAGATGGCTCCCGCCATCGGTTTACACAGCCCTTTCCAATTACCTTCTATGCCGCCGCGCCGCATGCGCGGCTGCAGGAGCTGCGCCGCCAGTTATCGCAGCAACCCATCAAACTGCGGTTGTTCGATACACGACGCCGCGACCTGTTCGTAAACACCGATATTTCTGTGCTCGGAATCGAACTGGGGCAGACCACCCTGCAGCCGCTGCTGTTTCAACGCCTCAGCCATGATTTTCCCGATGTCACCTTCTACGATGCAGATGTACAGCTTTCATTGCGCTACCAGTCACAAACCGGCGTCTATCCGCTGGCCTATTGCCGCGTCAGCACAGATGAGCAGGGCGTCATCCAATCGGTCCGGCGCTGGATACACCCTGGGAATTGGACCCGCCCCCGCCACCGCTGCGCATTCTTTCGCTGGAGCCGGATATCAACCCCGCTCACAGCGACCCGACCGAGCTGCTCATTCGTTACGAAAAGCGCACTGGGCGCATCCCCCTGCAGCCAGAGCGCCCCTTCATTATTAACGTTGCATCCATCCTGCAAACCTACGATCCCGATATTCTACTGACCAACTGGGGCGACACCTGGCTGATTGACCAGCCTGATGAAGTTGTCGAAAAAAATGGAAGGTGCCACTGCCCCTCAACCGTGAACCGGCGCGCGGGGTTGCCCGGCGCGGGGAAAAGGTATATTTCTCCTACGGGCAGGTCATCCACCGCGGGCAGCAAATCCACCTGTTTGGTCGGCTGCACATCGACCGCTGCAACGCCATGCTGTGGGGCGATTATGGGTTGGACGGTGTATTCGAGTTGGGACGTATTACCGGTTTACCATTACAGATGTCCGCCCGGGTTTCGCCCGGATCCGGCATCTCTGCCATGCAAATGACCACCGCACTGCACATGGGCGTGCTCATCCCCTGGCACAAGCAGCAGGCGGAAGACCCGCGCAGTGCGTTAAACCTCTTCTATGGAGATCAGGGCGGATTGGTGTACCAACCCACGATCGGGCTGCACAGCCACGTCGGCGAGATCGACTTCATTTCGATGTACCCCAGCGTGATGGTGCATTTCAACATCTCTCCCGAAACCGTGGGGAGCCGCTCCTCGAACGCGGAGTTGATCCCCGAACTTGGCATGACCATTGATCGCACCACACCGGGACTGGTGCCACTGACGCTCCAGCCGCTGCTCAAAAAACGCATCGCGTTCAAAGAGCAAATGCTCACCCTGCCGGAGTGGGATCCACGCAAGAAACGCTATAAAATGTGCTCTTTAGCTCACAAGTGGCTGCTGGTGACCTGTTTTGGGTACCTCGGCTACAAGAACGCTCGCTTCGGGCGTATCGAAGCGCATCAGGCAGTGACCGCTTACGGGCGCGAAACCCTGCTAGCAGCCAAGGATGTGGCGGAAGAGCAGGGCTTTGAGGTGCTGCACATGTACGTGGATGGATTATGGGTGCGCAAGCCTGGGTTAAGAACCGTACAGGATTTCCAACCCATTCTGGATGAAGTGTCCACCAATACCGGCTTGCCAATTTCAATCGACGGCATCTTCCGCTGGGTAGCTTTTCTGCCTTCCCGACGTGATGTGCGCATCCCGGTTCCCAACCGCTACTTTGGCGTCTTTCAGGATGGCACCATCAAGATTCGCGGCATCGAAGCCCGGCGCGGAGATACCCCGGCCTGCATCTCAGGTATGCAGATGGAAACGCTGAAGGTGATGGCCAAAGCCGCGAGTGCCGAAGAACTACCAGCCCTGTTACCACAGGTCCGCGTACTGCTGCTGAAACGCCTTTCGCTTATCTACCGCCGTGCGCTACCGCTGGATGAATACCTGGTGTCACTCAAGTTGAGTCGCACCCTGGATGAATACAAAGCACCGAACACGCCTACTGCCGCGGCGCTGGCGCAACTAGAGGCTGCTGGAAAATCGCTGCGGCCCGGTCAACGGGTTCGCTTTCTTTTTACCCTTGGCAATCCGGGAGTTTACGCATGGGACCTGCCCGGGAAATTTGACCCGCAGCGCCTGGACGTGGAACGTTACAAAACCCTCTTTTTACGGGCCGCTTTTACACTGATGCAGCCGCTGGGATTCAGCGAGGACGGATTGGAGGATTGGTTATTCGACCGCGAGCGTCCACAGGAGCTGCCTTTTGTTTCGTTTCGCCGGGTTGGGCAGCACCTGTTGCCAGCCTTCGGTTTCTCGGAGAACGGATAATGGAAATGTTTTCAAAACTGGCCGTAGCTTGCCAGGCTTGTGAGGTCGAAATTGGCAGTGATGCTGAAATACCTGCCGTAGTTCATCACCCTGAAATGCTGATTTCTCCGCCCGGCCCTGACGGGATAAAACTCTCCATGCATAGGCAAAAACTGGAAGATATGGAGATATTCCATGCCCAGATGAACGGTGGGAAAACCATTCCACTACTGAAAACAATGCTAACAACCTATTGCGAGAACAATTGCAATTATTGCGCTTTTCGCAAGGACCGCAATTATCAACGGGTTGGTTTCTCGCCGGAAGAAATGGCGGGGATATTCATACAGATTTATCGCAAGGGCTTGGTCAAAGGGTTATTCCTAAGTTCTGGTGTGGCTGGGAACGCCATCCGTTCCCAGGACAGGCTGCTGGATTGTGTGAGTATATTAAGGAAGAAATATGCCTTTCACGGTTACATTCACCTCAAATTGTTACCAGGAGCGCAAGATGCACAAATCGCTGAAGCAGTCAAGCTGGCAAGCCGGGTTTCAATCAACATTGAAGGACCAAATGAAGGTGTCCTGGCAAAGCTGGCGCCGCAGAAGAGATTTGCCAAAGACTTGATCGGCGGCCTCAATTCTGTATATCGAATCACGGAAGCAGAACAGGGCGGACTTGATCCATCATGGCTAAAGACTTCTTTGACCACTCAACTTGTTATGGGAGCCGCAGGCGAGAGCGATAGAGAAATACTGAAGACCACAAATTATTTGTACAACAAGCTCAAATTGTCCAGGGTTTATTACTCAGCCTTCTCACCTACCTCGGATACTCCTTTCGATTCCAGGCCATCGTTGCCACACCTGCGCCATGCCCGTATGTACCAGGCTTCATTTTTATTACGTGATTATAATTTTGATTATGAAGAACTGCCTTTCGAGCATGATGGCAACCTGGTAACTGATGTCGATCCCAAGCTGGCGTGGGCAAGGATCAACCTGTCAGAACAACCATTGGATATTAATCGAGTAGATTTTCAACAGCTCATCCGAATTCCGGGAATTGGGAAGAACAGTGCTCATAAAATTCTTAATGAGCGCGGAATAAATGGAATTCGAAAATCACACGATCTTAAAAGATTGGGAATATCTTTAAAGCGATGCTCGCCTTTTATACTGATCCAGGGGAAACAGCCTGAATTCCAACCTGAGTTGTGGTGATAATAATAATTGGTTAAGCTGGATAAGAGTAATTGTATAATCATCTTATGGACCTCAAACCTCTCCACTTCTTCGACGAACCGATCATCCCAGCATTCGACAATGCACCCCTCCTAGAAAAGAAACAAGGCTGCCCGGATGCTTTTCTCTGGCGCGGAAAAGATTACCAAATTGTGGAAATGGTGAAAGAATGGCACGATTACACTCGTAGGGGACGCATGGCTCGTAATATGCAGCCGCATCACGCCACTGTCGCCAGCACACACGGATCATGGGGTGTTGGAAGGGATTACTTCATTGTAAAAACTGATACAAGTCAGTATTTCCAGATCTATTTCGACAGGGCAGCAAAGGACGTGGATCATCGTAAGGGGGCATGGTTTATCTGGGGAGAGATGGTGTCTGATTTTTATTGATATTCGTATAAATTTTATTAATTTTGTATTGACTTTTTTTAATTATTCCCTATAATTATATTAATATTATTTACGATGGATTTTGTTATTGGAGATATATGAAAAAATCAATCACAGAATGTCCTGTTTGCACACAATCCCTTGCTGTGACCCGCCTATATTGCGAACACTGCGGAACAGCTATCGAGGGTAATTTCCCGACAAACGCAGGGCCATTCGCACAGCTTTCTACGGAACAAACCAACTTTGCATTAACCTTCATTCGGCTGGAAGGTCGTTTGAACCGCATGGAAGAGGAACTTAAACTATCCTACCCCACTTTGCGCAACAGATTGATCGATGTGATTCGATCCCTTGGCTTCGAACCCGGAAAAGAAGAGCAGCCTATCGCTCTAACCACTGAAGAGCGTGCAAAAATCCTGGATGATATGAGTGAAGGCAGGATCACCTATGATAAGGCTAGAAAATTACTCATGGGGGATGAAGAGGGACAGGCTGAATAATGGCAACGAATGAAGAACGCCTGAAGATCATGAAGCTGGTTCAAGATGGGAAGATCACCGCAGAAGAAGCTATCCTTCTTCTGGAAGCGCTTGAAAATTCAAAGAAAACAGCAGAAGAGACAACATTCAGCCATCAGAGCGGAGGACCTGGCCGCTGGTTTCGAGTGAAAATAACCGATACACGTACCGGAAAATCCAGGGCGAATATCCGTCTGCCCATCGGACTGGTAAATGCAGGGCTGAAAATGGGAGCCAAATTCTCCCCAGAAATGGAAGGTATGGACATGGATGTAGTTTCTGATGCCTTACGGGATGGACAAACCGGCCTGATCATAGATGTATTTGATGATGAAGATGATGAACACGTGGAAGTATTCATCGAAGAGTAAAATAGAACTAAGAATTGGAGAAACAACATGAAAAAAATAACACAAGAACAATTGAATGGTATTCTTGATATGCACGCACAGTACTTGCGAAAAGAAGATGGCGGTGTACAAGCAGATCTAAGTGACAACGACCTACGGTCGTTGAATATATCCGAAGCCAATCTCAGAGGCGCCAACCTGCGTGGGTCAAATTTACAGGGTGCCAACTTGATACATATCAATCTTACGAATGCCGATCTTGTGGATTCCAACCTAGCGTCAGCCAACTTATCAAGTGCCCGACTTTCAGGCGCCGATTTCACGGATGCGAACCTGCATTCTGCCAACTTAAGTGATTCAAAACTTACAGGAGCTAATTTTACGGATGCCAACTTGGAAGGTGCGAATCTCGCTTCCACCAACCTTATGGGAGCCAAACTTACCGATGCTAATTTACAAAAAGCACTCCTTACTGGATCGAATCTAATGGGCGCGGACCTCACTGATGCGAACCTTAGCGGTGCAAATTTATCTGAAACCAACCTGACATGTGCGATTCTGATCGATGCGAATTTGAATGGCGCGAACCTTGCCTCTGCCAACCTGATGGGTTCGAAACTTACAGACGCTGACTTTAAATCCTCAAATCTAACTGGCGCCAACATGATGAGCGCTTTACTGGAAGATGCCAACCTTTCTTCTGCGAACTTAATGGACGCCATTCTGCAATCTGCCAATCTTACAGATGCCAACCTTTCTGGATCCAACTTGCAAGGAGCTGATTTCAGCGATGCCGATTTGGAAGATGCGAATTTGAATGGCGCGAAACTGATGAACACGAATTTTTCGATGGCTTATCTTGAAGGCGTAAATCTTTCTAATACCGATACATCCGGCGCTATCAATCTGCCCAAAGTGTAGCAATTACTTCATTATTAGAATTTATTTTAGTTATTACCTAAGTCTTATCAAACTGGGATGTATTTGATGTTGCTTTCATCGTTTGGGTTATAAAATATACTGAAAAAGGTTAATGCCTGGCACAACTTTCCTCAAAGGATTCGTAATCACAAGTAGATATTTCCTATTATTGAGGTTTTCATGGCTGTAAACACGGGTATTTCAAAGCACTGGTTAAGAACTTTTATCATCATTTGGATCGGGCAAGCTTTTTCGATGTTCGGGTCGATGTTGGTGCAATTTGCGCTGGTCTGGTGGCTTACTCAGAAGACTGGCTCAGCCACCATCCTGGCGATGGCCAGCCTGGTGGCATACCTGCCACAGGTATTCCTGGGTCCATTTGCCGGAGCTATTGTGGATCGCACCAACCGAAAAGCGGTGATGATCCTGGCTGATTCATTCGTTGCGCTGACCACCCTGGGGTTGGTATTCATCGTTGCACTAGGAGATTTACAGACATGGCATATTTATGCAGCCATGTTTATTCGCTCTCTCGGCCAGGCATTTCACTGGCCAGCGATGCAGGCGTCCACTTCCCTGCTGGTTCCTGAAGAACACCTATCGAGAGTGGCCGGAATCAATCAGGCATTAAGCGGCGCGATGAATATCATTGCACCTCCTAGCGGGGCTTTATTAATTGGAGTTCTTCAGTTACATTGGGTATTAAGCATTGACATCCTTACCGCTCTACTGGCAGTACTTCCTTTGCTTATTGTCATCATCCCTCAACCGCAGCGGGTCATTGATAGTAGCGGGCGCCCGGTTGTATCCTCCATGCTTTCTGATATTAAAGAAGGTTTCTTATATGTTTTCCGCTGGAAAGGTTTGTTCTATGTTCTATTATTTGCAGTCCTGATCAATTTCTTGATAAATCCTGCTTTCACACTCCTACCACTACTGGTTACCAAGCACTTTCACGGTGGGGCTATTGAGTATGGATGGATCGAATCAGCCATTGGGATTGGGATAGTTATTGGAGGATTGGGATTAGGTGCCTGGGGCGGTTTTAAGAAAAAGATACTGACAAGTATGTTGGGGATAGCGGGTATGGGTATCGGCGCGCTTGTAACCGGGTTCGCCCCATCGTCCATGTACTGGATGGGTGTTGCAGGAGTTTTCTTACTTGGTTTGATGAATTCAATTACAAATGGACCATTTTTCGCACTGATGCAATCAAAAGTTGACCCTGGTTTTCAGGGACGGGTGATGACTACGGTTAACAGTATCACATCCGGTTTGACGCCCATCGCTATGCTCATTGCCGGTCCACTGGCTGATAAATATGGCATCCAAACCTGGTTCGTTCTAGGAGGCGTTATCTGCCTGGTAATTTCGGTGTTGATGGGTACGATAAAAATAATCTACACCCTTGAAGATCAATCCGGCGACCTTGCAACTCCTCAGCCTGTCGAGGAACAACTTAAAACAGCCATAATATAAAATCAGGGCATCTAGAACTGAAGATGCCCTGATGAGAGTTTACCTGATTTTTTTTTACAACCCGAAAGTTTGACCAGTGATGTAATTTTCCAGGCTCTTTATTGTGGATTGCTGATTTGTAATGATTTCTTTGACAATATCCCCGATCGTGATCACTCCCACAACCTTGCCATTCTCTAAAATTGGCAGATGTCGGATGTGTTTATCGGTCATTAATTTCATGCACTCTTCAGTAGTGTTATCCAGGTTGGCATAATAAACATTTGTGATCATCACCTCTTTTACCGGTTGATTGACATCACAAGCGCCGGCAGCAGCTAACCTACGGGCAAAGTCTCGCTCGGAAATAATTCCGACCAGTCTTTCCCCATCCATTACCAGCAACGCCCCAATATCCTTATCGGCAATCAATTTTAACGCTTCCAAAGTTTTCGTCGCAGGAGAAACAGACCAAACTGTTTTTCCTTTGTTTCCCAACAAGTGTTTTACGGTCGCCATCATTTCCTCCGGTCATTTAGATACTACAATTATAAGGATAAATCATTATAATATTCAATAGAAACCTGTCACAAATTCTTCGTACAATCTGCCTATTAATAATAATTTTCCAATTAAAGCGAGGATACCATGGAAACTCTTGATCAGAGGAAGAAATACAAAAACATTTACCAACCCAAACCAGGAAAAGCGGAGTTCTTGGATGTTCCACTGATGATGTTCTTGATGATCAATGGAGTGGGAGACCCAAATATATCGACGGATTATGCCAACGCCGTATCAGCGCTATACAGTGTGGCCTACACCTTGAAATTCAAGCTCAAGAAAGCCCGTGCAATCGATTACAACTTGCTTTCTCTCGAAGGCTTATGGTGGGTTGATGACATGAATCTCTTTTCGGTGGAAAACAAAGACAAATGGAAATGGACCATGATGATCTCACAACCCGATTTCATCACCGCAGAAGACGTCACTGGCGCCATAGCTGAATGCGAAAAGAAGAAACCCAATTCCGCCTATCACAGCATTCGTTTCGAAAAATTTGAAGAAGGCATGTGTGCCCAGGTGATGCATATCGGCCCGTACTCGGCTGAGAAACCCACCATTGAAATGCTTCATCAGTCTATTGCTGATAACGGATTTATACTCCGCGGACTGCATCACGAAATATACTTGGGTGATCCTCGTAAAACTGCCCCCGAAAAACTAAAGACCATCATCCGTCAGCCGGTTGGAAAAAGACTAGGAATATAAGTTTCTGGCTGTACCCATGATTACCTAAACGATTTTTCGGAAGTAAGCCCGATAAGCAATCACACCAATCGCTACGTAAGCCAGGGTTTTTGGTATCATCAGCATCCCTAAAACCGGTATCTTTTCGACCCACAAAATGACTGGTGTATAGAATAAATAGGATAACAGAATACAAAATCCGATCGCCTTATATGTTTGGTCAGACCGGCGATAGAAATCGATGAAGATCAACACTATCACGCCGATGCCTTGAACTACCAGGAAGGAATTCCGAAACAAACTCATGGACTGCGGCGGGACGATGCTTCCCCAATTATTTCCAGGTAGTGCCATCACTATCAAGCGAACAGCTCCGGCTATTAACAGCAGTACTCCAAACCAGCCAATTTTTTTATTGAAGCGTATGCGCCATACATCAATCAGGACCATGTAAAAGAAAGTAACTGTCACAGCCGTAGCCAAAGCACCAATCCCCACCAGGGTTGGATTTGCTTCCAATCCGCCGGTTATGTATGCAATTACTCTAAAACCCACATGCCCCGTATCACCAAGAACCAGGAGGAAGAACATCCACCAGATGCGATTGACAATTTTTGCATCAGATACCCCTACACGAGCCCATCGCCTGCGCATTTGGATCACCAATCCCCACATAAACAAGAGATAGGATAAATTGAATATCACCTCAACAACAATTTTCAACTCTTCGGGCATTCCTTCTCCTGATCTGATAATAACGAATATTGGATTTCAATAAAATAATCGTAGGGTACGATAATTTTCACCTGCTTAAGTTAGTTAGGTTTACTCTGGCGGATAAGACCTTTCCGGTTGCGGCGGTACAAAATGATCGGGGCATCCTGGGGTATAAGGATTTCACCTATCTTAAGATCACTTTTAATTGGTAACTGTTTGATCACCACGCGTTCATCCTGCTTTAGGATCACCCGGGCTGATGGTATAGCCAGCCACGAAAACAGCTTTGCCAAACCCGGAATTGAGTTTTTTCGCATGTAATTGCGCATGCAGAATAATGTATTCCCTTTATCAATAGGAATAAAGTTAATCGTTATCCTAAAATCATTGCTAATGTTGTTCATCCATATATTTGGAAATAAGAATTTCAATTGTGGGGGGCGATCAGGCTCAGGTAAATCATCCGCCCTATTAGACGGGATCCCATTTTCCCGGCGGTTATTAACCCATATCAGCATTTCCTTACCATCGAATTTTGTGATAGGGCCATCAACAATTGTATTATTTCCTCGCCCGATGGTTGTGGCATGAACAAAAGGAAGATGGATCACATCCAACTGGTTTTCAATGCAGCGCGAGTAATGCACCGGCCATGTTGCATAGGTGCTTGAATACGAGAACTCGTCCTCATTCAGGTCAGAAAACCACGGTAATTCTGGGTATTCTTCTCTTTCCTCTCCCCACCATACCCAGATAAAACCATGAGATTCCCTTGTTGGATAAGTGGTCGTTTTCATCGCCTTCGGAGGAGCCACGATGAGTCCGTTTGCAGGGATGAAAGTGCATTTCCCGGTTGAATCAAATTCAAACCCATGGAAGGGACACTTCAAAATATCACCCTCCACCTTCCCCTGTGATAATGAGGCGCCGCGATGAGGACATTTATCGGCGATGACATTCGCATTACCATCTGCATCACGCCAGACAGCCATCTTCTCGCCCAGTCTCAACACACCTACTAGGTTTTTGTTTAAGTTGTTTTGATTCAAGAATGACATACCATTGATTTGGAATCATAATTTCTCCACAAATATTATTATAATCCAGGATTTTGAGTATCCTTTGAGATCGCTGTATGCTGCTTCTGAAATACCTAAATCAATGATAAAGACTGGGATTTAAGAACCAATAAGTTACGTCAATTAATAAACGCTTATTCCATTCGTATTGTTATTATTGCGGTCATTCAAGAACCAACCTTTTCACATCGGCCATAGCCTGTTTCACAGCCATTTCAGGTTTGCTTTTTAATATCTGCCGATAGTAGTTAAAAGATTCAAACTCGACTGTAAGAAAACCATCATAGCCAATCTCATCAAGGCTTTGAAGGAAGTCTTTCCAGGGCACCTCCCCCTCTCCCAATAATGGAAACTGAAAAGTGTCTCCCGGCAAACCACCTGGTTTACCAACAGCATCTTTAAGGTGGCAATGGACTATTTTATTTCCCAGCTGTCTTATTACCCAACCTGTATCATTGCCATATAGAACCCCATGAGAAGGGTCGAAATTGACCTTAATATTAGGGGAATCAAATCTTCGAAATAACTCCATCAGCGTGTAATAATCATGCACCAGGTGCCCAAAGACTGGCTCAACAGCCAGGATCACATTTTCCTTTTCCGCAGCTTTGATTATCTGTTCAAACCCGTTGTTCACAAGATCCCAGGCAGAACCTTCGGAAATATCACGCTGTAGCCTTGGCGAAGAAGGATCCCATGGAGCTGGACCTGTGAATAAATTTACTGGAGCATCTGCTCCCATTTTGCTAATTGCTTGTATGGTTTCAATAGTATGTTTAACCCGGTCGGACCACGAATTTTCATCCAGAGTCACGTAATCTAATTGGATGACCCATTCACAGGTATGTATCCCGGCTTTTTCTACTGCGCGAAGCAATCTGGCTCGATCATGATCCGATCTGTTCCTGGGATCAAACCACACAAGAGGCCATGATATACCCTGATATCCTTCCGCCACGAGGGTCTGAGTTACAGCTTCCGGACTCATATTTACAAAATCCAAGCCAGCCAGGAATCCAATTTTTCGTTTCATGACGTTATCTCTTTTGTTATAAGGGGTGACATCTCTGGTTCATTCAAAGCTACAACCCTTTTTAAGGCAGAGGCAAAATAAGCATACTTTATCACTTTCAATGTTCTCAAAGCATCTTCAGGTGTTACTGAAAACGGTATCCCGCTTGCCATACAATCCACAGCATGATTGATCCCGGCTTTAACGGAATCTTCCCACCAGGAATCAGGTGAATGATCAACATTGATTGGGATAGATTGTTGGTCAAGGTAATAGGAAATTGGATTGGCTTCTTCAATTACTGTGTGGATACTTCCCTTTTCACCCCAAATGGAGCGTGTTTCGCTCCATTTTTGCCCTGTTGATGCATAAGTCACATTGATCGTTACAATTTTATCCGGATACTGCATGATCAAGCTCGCGGTATCATCGGCTTTATTCACTGCGCTCACAACAAATCTTCCCATACTACAATGCACCGCTTCAGGCATTCCAAACCAGTCGATCGCAAGATCTACAACATGGGTTCCACTATCGGAAAGAGCTCCACCTCCAGCTCTGCCAAAAGTTCCTTTCCAGTTTTCAGCGATATTCATCCGAGGCAGTTCACTTCCAGCAACTGTCAGGTTCGCCATGACAATTTTACCCATTGCACCGCTGGAAACGATCTCTTTAACTTTTTGGTAAACGGGTAGGAACCTTTCATTTAATGCGACAAACAATCGTTTTCCTGCTTTTTGTGCAGCAGCTATCATTTCTTCCGCTTCTGCAAGAGTAATGCTGATCGGTTTTTCGAGGATAACATGCTTCCCTGCCTGGAACGCTTTGATGGCAAAGGGGTAATGCAGGTCGTGTGGCAAGCAAATATCCACTATATCCACTTCAGGATTCCCGAGCAATTTTTCATAATCCGATTCAATATGCCGTAAAGAATAAATTTGTGAGAGCGTTTTTACCTGATCGGATTCAGCCTCACAAACGGAGACGGCAGATATCGCTGGATGTTTTGATAATGCATCCAGATGTACCCTGCCTACCATACCAATTCCCACTATAGCAATATGTAAGCCCATTATGTATACCTAACTACTATATTTTTACAGATAAACCAGTTCGTGAAGATTCCTGGGCCGCCAGCGTAAATCGTAAGATATCCCGACCCTGCTCACCGGTGAGTGAAGGCGGCTCTCCTTTAAAATAGGCGTTAATAAAATGGCGGGTGGAATTTACAAAGCTCGATTCCCATCCAACTTCCATATCGGAAAATGAATGTACTTTCATGTCCTTGTACAAAACCACAGGTGGCTCATCCAATAACTTTCCATGTCCACGGGTAACCCAAATAACACCTTTTGTACCAGTAATCTCAATTCGATCATCTTGAGCGTAATGGTTGGTATCCATAACCATATCTTGTGAATAAACCACTTCCAAAGACCCAAATCTGTTTCCTGGAAATTTCCACGAAACGATCGCGGGAGAATCCAGAATACCTATATTTAAACCATCATTGATTGGCGTCTCCCCGATCCAGGCATGAACTTCTTCAGCCAGTCCCATAAAGAACCAACCCAAAGAAAATTTATGGTGGCCATCATCAAAGACAAGTGGTCCACCCCCACAGGTATCCGGGTCAAATCGCCAGACTTGTGCATTGAATGGAACCTTCCAGGCATGAGGTGAGGTGCAGGCATTACTTTTTATTCTAATAGAAAGTGGAGTTCCTATCTCACCAGAATCAATCAATTGTTTTGCTTTGAGCACTGGCGGATAAAAAATGAAGTTTTCAAAAACTTTAAAAATAACTCCAGCCTTCTTTGTCGCTTCGATCATCTCATCAGCCTGATCGACAGTAATCGCCATCGGTTTTTGTAATGAAATATGTTTCCCTGCTGCTGCAGAATCTAGTGTAGCCTGGTAGTGAAGATGATGCGGCAAGAGAATTTCAACAAGGTCCAACTCTTTAAGGGCGAGTAAATCCTGGTAATTTGAAAATACATTTTTTGACGGTACGCCCCACTTCTCAGCTCTCTCCTTTGCGATATTCAAATCGACATCACAAACTGCCACTAACTCCGCTTTTTCATTGTTGATATATTCAATTGCATGTAAATCTGATATCCTGCCAGCACCCATAAAACCCACTCGAAGTTTGTCCATAGAGTTATCTCCGCTTTGAAATATATAATGAGTTACGAAAACAGATCACTAATTGATTGATCTTATTCAAAACTTAATTTGGACGAAAGATTTTTCCCAACTTCCACGACAATTTTTGCTGCACTTTGCAATTGTTCCAGTGAAAGTCTGCTTGTTGGTCCAGATATGCCAATAGCACCAACACACTTATTGCGATAATCAAATATGGGCACTGCAATACAACGAACACCCTGGTTATATTCCTCATCGTCCATTGCAAAACCCTGGTTTCGAACTATCTCCAAGTGTCTATCTAAAATTGTTTGATCAGTGATCGTGCGGAATGTATATGCTGTCAACTCAGGCGAAGCTGGTGCATTACTGTAAGCAAGAAAAACCTTCCCCAGCGCTGTGCAATGCAAGGGAGCAATTGTTCCCACACCCGTTGTTACGCGTAATACAGATGAAGATTCTTCCTGGTCAATATAAAGCGCCTGTCCTTGTGACAGAACTGCGAGATGAGAGCATTCGCCAGTTTGGGTAACAAGCTGTTTTAAGAAAGGTTTTGCGGTATCCCGTAATGGTGTTTTCATCAGGAGAAGGCGACTTAAGCGAACGACCTGAGGACCAAGTACATACTTTCGGCCGTCCGGCTCGCGTTCTGCAAATCCATAATTGGCAAGAGTTTGCATCATCCGAGAGATGCTTCCTTTATCAACACCATACTCCTCAGCTAATTCGGTTATGCTGAGACTAACGGGGGACAGTGCTAACTTTTCAATAATTTGCAATCCACGCGCTAATGATTGAACTTCACCCATTCATACCTCAACTTCATATTTCTATAAATTAATTCTTATATTGGTAATAAACAGTAAACAAATCATATTCTATCCTACGATGACTGTTCAATAAAGGCTTCAACAACAGCAGCAACATTTTCACTGGGGGTTTCGGGTTGGATCTCTTTTGCAGGTCCGAGTATATACCCTCCACCGTTGCTCATTTCGGAACAAAGTTTGCGCACCTCTGCCTTTATCTCTTCTGGTTTTCCAAACGGGATCATGTTTTGAGAACCTAATCCTCCCCAGAAAGTAATTTTATCCCCAAACCTTTTCTTCAGATCATACGGATTATTGTTTTTTGCTTCCGGTTGTACGCTCTGGTAAACATCCAATCCAATTTCAATTACATCGGGGAGAATTTTATCAATGGCGCCACAACAATGAGATAAAACATACTTACCCGATTCATGCGTTTTCTTATATAGTTGTTCATACTTTGGTTTGAACAACTTACGCCATCTTTCTGCCCCGATCAGCACTCCCTGTTGAAACCCCCAGTCATCAAAGAACCAGATTCCATCAACGGGTAATTTCAACAATCTTTCCAATATCTCCATCTGGTGTATTAGCAGCTTATCCAACAGTTCTTCATAAAAATCAAGGTTAGCAACGACATCCATCAAGACGTTCTCAAAACCTCTGAGAACCCAACTTCGTTCAAACAGACCAAATCCATATGCAGCTACAACAAATTTCTCTTTTTGTTCTTCAATTATCTGGAGCATTTTTTCATCCCAGCCTTCGTCAAATAGATCCTCGACTTTTGGGAAGGTATATCCATCCAGACTTGGTTGAGTTAACGCCGGGTGCTTCAGGGAAAATGGACGAAGATCTGTTCGCCAGACACTTCCATAGTCATCAGTAAAGGTTTCCAACCCAAGGTCCAAATTAATTCCCGAGCTTGGCAAGGGAAGTTGATATATTGCGTTGTCAACCTTAGATCGCCACTTGTCATTTCCGTAAAATTCATCCAATCGTTCTTCAATATTTGAGCCAGGATCGAACATCAGGTGATACGGTACGCGATCAGTTTCTTCGTGATTGATCTGAGCGATTACGCGTTCTTTTTGTGTTATTGACATTATTGTGCTCCCGGGTTTAGCCCTTAACTGCCCCCATCGTCATTCCCTTAATGAAGTATCGTTGGAAGAAGATGAAAATAATAAGAGTAGGAATACTCGCGACGACAGCCATTGCCCCCTGGGCGCCATAAGCGACTCGATATTGCCCTTTCATGGATATCAACCCAACCATAATAGTACGCATATTATCAGATTGTGTAAATATGATTGGGAATAGAAAATCATTCCAAATCCAAGTAAATTGCAGGGTAGCCAACACTGCAAGGGCAGGTAAACTGACAGGAAGCATGATTCGAACTAGTACATCCAATTCATTTGCTCCATCAATGATGGCAGCTTCTCTGATTGCCATGGGTATCGAGGAGAAGAAATTACGCATGATTAGCGTACAGATTGGTAAACCAAAGGCTGCGTGAGTTATTATCATTGGCCATAATGTGTCATAAAGTTTTATCTTGTTATAAAACTTGAAGAGGGGTATCAGTACGATTTGAGGAGGAAAAAACATTCCCGCTAATACGAAGATAAATAACAATTCACTTCCCTTAAAGGGTAGTTTACTGAAAACATACCCCATAAGGACTCCCAGAAATATAGAAATAAAAGTTGCCGGGATTGTAACTTTGAAAGAGTTCACAAGATAAGTCTGGATATTTGCCACAAACCAGACCTCTTTATAGTTATCCAAATGCAGCACTTTTGGGATTGTCCATAATCCAATCTTGGCGATCTCTGCATCTAATTTGAAGGAAGTCAGAATGACACCTAATCCGGGAAGGATATAAATAAAAGCGATGATTGTGATCAAAATATATAAAAGGACTTTTCTAACGTTCACACCGCCGGACCTACCCCAACTTCTTATTGTACGCTGATTTTCGACAATCGTTTTATTAGTCATAGAGGTGCTCCAAATTCCGTACCTGGCGGAAGTAAAAAATAATGATCACCATTGCGATTAGAAATAAGACTACCGCAATTGCACTACCATAACCCATATAATATTTTTTAAAGGATTCAAGGTACATGAACATCGCCAGGGTGTCAGTCGTATGGAAAGGCCCACCTCCTGTCATCATATAAACAACATCAAAACTCTTTAATGAATTTATAATTGACAGGGCAACCACAACAATAGTAGCGGGACTTAGTAAAGGTATAACAACATGCCTCAACGATTTCAAATATGATGCTCCATCAATCTCCGCTGCTTCGGTTAGCTCCGATGGAATGGAAGTCAATCCGGCTAAGAAAATAACCATCGCAAGTCCAATCTGCTGCCATGACCAAGCAATAATAACCGCCGCCAGTGCAGTTTTAGTATTTGCCAGCCATGCAATGGTCAGATGACCCAGGTTTAATCCCCTTAAAACTGTATTGATCAATCCCCAATCAGGCTGATAGATCCATATCCACACCTGACCGATAACCGCGAGAGAGAGGCAGATTGGTAAGTAAAAAAGCGATTTATAAAAGTTAGCACCCCAGATACCTTCATGCAACAGGAGCGCTAGAGTAAGACCGCCCCCAACAGGTAAAATAACTGCCGCTGCCATCCAAATCACAGTATTTTCTATTGCTTTTGCGAACAATTTATCTCGAAATACTTTTGCAAAATTATCAAAACCGATCCAATTAAAATCCGGATTAAATCCATTCCAGTCTGTAAAACTATAATAAAACGAAGAGAAAAGGGGAATGATAACAATGATCGTATATATTGCGAGCGGTACTATTGAGAACAAGATGATCCACTTACGACGGTTCCAAGCCACGGGCAACTCCTGTTTTGTAAGATAAAAGAAATTTTTCTGGATTTACAATTATTATAGAATGAATTGCCAATAGATAAAATAGCAAATTAGATCTGAAAGAACACGAATGGGCAGCTCCTTTCAGAGCTGCCCATTGCTAAAATTTGACTTTATTACTTCTTGAACACCTCTGCCGATTTCACCTCTGCATCTGCCAGATATGTTGCATACTGTGATGGATCGTTCATCATCAATGCACCGAGGTCCAAACCAATTTCAGCGTTTGGTGGGGTTGTGGATAGGTCATATGCAGGTAGCCACATGGTGCCGCCAGCAATGTAATCCAGCGCTTTCTTCATAATAGGGTTGAATGTTGAAGTATCAGTTAATGAAGAAGCAGGAAGAGCACCCTGACCTACTGACCATAATAACTGCATTTCAGGAGTCAATGCCCAGGCAATAAATTCCTTGGCACAGTCAGCGTTCTTTGCATCTGCGGGAATCACCCAGGAATCTGTCGATGCAAATGTTGCAGCAGGAATGTTTGGATCAATGATGGGGAACGGGAAGACGTCATAATCCACGCCAGCTTTAAGTCCATTTCCATCCCAGTATCCAGTTACCCAGGTGCCCATCAATGTCATAGCTGCTTCGCCTTTGGCAACCTGGTCAGCTGCATCTGTGTATGTATACGCATTGGCATCAGGGTAGAAGTAACCTTTATCGATGAGTTCCTTCCACAGTTCCATCGCTTTCATGACCTCAGGATCATCAAATGCTGCCTGACCAGCCTGGAGTTTTGCTCTGTATTCATGTCCGGCTGTATAGCTTACCAGGAAATCAGTAAAGAACTGGGCCGGCCAACGATCCTTTGATCCTAATGCGATTGGATATACACCAGTAGCTTTGATTTTGTCACATGCTGCAATAAATTCGTCCCATGTCTCAGGCATCGCAGTAACACCAGCTGCTTCCATAACCTTGGGGTTGAAGAAAAAGCCAGTGTAATGGAAGTTTTGAGGAATTGAGTAAATTCCTCCGTTATATTGCGTAGAGCCCTGGATACCGGGAACTATTGTATCTGCAAATTTCTCGGCATTCCAAAAATCAGAAAGCTCGAGCAATGCATTGCTATCAACCACAAATTGAACTCTAGCACCTGCCCAGTAGGAGAATACATCAGGCGGGTTTTCTCCAGCCAGCATAACAAGAATTTGGGTTTTAAAATCTTCATGGCCAGTAGTATTATCCACAAGCTCGCATTTTTCGCTCTGTGCGTTAAACCCATCGATGATCGTGGTCATATCCTTCTTACCCATATCACCTGAGTAATAGTGGACAATATTGGCCTTTACTTTATCCATAGCTACCGGTTCAGCAGGTGCGGCAGGTTCAGCTGGTGCGGCAGGTTCTGCCGGTGCAGGTGCAGCGGGTTCAGCTGGCGCAGCCGGTTCCGCGGGTGCAGGAGCTGGTGCAGGCTGACAGGCTGCTAGGAGCATTACAAAAACTAACATTCCGACCAGCATATTCCAATAATGCTTTTTCATCTTGAATCCTCCTGAAAACTTCTGAATACTTCTGATTTGAATTATATGAACATGAACCAACTTCCAAAAATTTGTGAAAATCACCTCTCTTTCCATATAACTAATCAATTTATTGAATTGGTAAATTTCCAACAATACAATTTATTGGCACTTTGGTCTTACCATTTACATTATTTCACTTTATTCACAATGTGTCAATAATATAAATGCTTACAAAACAGCATTTATTTTTCACTTAATGTTTAATATACAACGTTTATGTTATTAATGCAACAACCAAATTGTAATTCACAAAGAACATCGTCATATTTGAAGATTTTGTTGCATTTAGTTGTCTTATGCGCTATACTGTTGTATATTATAGCTATCTGGCTGAAAAAACTAACCTGGGTGAAAAACATGAACAATCCTGATGGCAAGATATTTGTTAAATTTCCTCTTGATGAGCGAAAAAATAGAGCTTCCATAATAGCTTCATCCGGAGGGGTAAATGAAGCTATCGCCAATGGCAGCATAGGAGAGTATATAGATCTTTCCGTCTCGGAAGCGATAATTCTCGGTCTTCTTAAGCAAGGAGTCACAAAATTCCTGTCTGTATTCGGACACGGCACGACAGATATAGGTGAAGTCCTCCGCATCTATCAAGAAGCAGGGCTGCTAAAAGTTTTCAATGTTCGGAGTGAAATTGAAGCATCACACGCTGCCACAGCACTCCGCTGGATTTCGGGTGAAAAAGCAGCAGTTATTGCTTCCGTTGGCCCAGGCCCGCTCCAGGCATTGGCTGCATCAATAGTCCCTCTTGCAAATGGACAGGGTGTCTGGTATTTGCTAGGGGATGAAACCACCGAAGATGAAGGTCCGAATTTTCAACAAATCCCACATCCCAAACAGGGCCAATTTGCAGATCTGTTTGGTGTAATGAATAATACTTACTGTTTGCATACACCGCTAGCTTTGAGTACCGCCCTGAGGAGGGGGTTGAACACCGTTGACCACCCGCATCGGGCTGGTCCGTTTTTCCTGTTATTGCCAATGAACATCCAACCATTGGTCATGAAAGAATTCAACCTAAACGAATTACCTGAAGGCGCTCCTCCAAAATTGGGCGCAGCCTCAGATTTCGGGAAATACGAAGAAGCTGCAGGCGCAATAAAAAATGCACAGAAAATTGTTGTTCGACTTGGCGGCGGTTCGATCAACGCTGGCCCGGAAATCCTGGAGTTACTTGATTTAATTGACGGGCAGGCTATTATAGCCCCAGTTGCCAGCGGGGTTATTCCTTATGATCATCCCAGGAATATGTCCGTTGCTGGATCCAAAGGGTCTATTTCCGGCAATTTTGCCATGGAAAATGCGGATCTATTAATCGCCGTTGGTACACGATTTGTCTGCCAATCTGATTGCTCACGAACAGGATATTTGAATACAAAGCACGTCATCAACATTAATACTGACTTTGATGCAGCAACACATTATGGAAGAACAACTGCGCTGATTGGTGATGCTGCGCCAACTTTGAGTATGCTGATCACACATCTAAAGAATGTTGGTATTAAACCTATTGGCAATAATTCTCAGTGGTCATCCGAGTGCCAGGCCAAAAAATCCGAGTGGAATAGCTTCAAGAAAATCAGGTTTGATAAGGAGACACTTTTCGATCCTGTCTGGCAAAAAGATGTCTTTACCCAGCCAGCCGCTTTGAAAATTGCCACAGACTGGGCTCGAGAGAACAAAGTTATAACTGTTTTTGATGCCGGCGATGTGCAGGCAAATGGGTTTCAGATTGTCGAGGATAACGATCCAAATCAAGGGATCACTGATGGCGGAGCAAGTTATATGGGGTTTGCAGCATCCGCCGTCTTGGCGTCTGGAATTTCAGATAAAGATTTCTACCCCCTGGCTTTTTCTGGAGATGGATCCTTCATGATGAATCCTCAGATCCTCATCGATGCAGTTGAGCACCAAGCTAAAGGCTGCATTATCGTCATGGATAACCGTCGTATGTCTGCAATTTCCAGTTTGCAAATCGATCAATACGGGATTGACTTTGCCACGAACGATTCAGTAGAGGTAGATTATGTTGCATTGGCATCTGCAATTAAGGGAATAAATGCATTATATGGCGGGACTAGCAGAAAGAGTCTGATTGATGCCCTGGAGAAATCGCTGCAATACACTGGCTTGTCTGTCATTCATCTTCCGGTTTATTTTGGTTCCAACGAGCTGGGTTCGCTCGGAGCCTTTGGCCGCTGGAATGTTGGTAACTGGTCTGAAAAAACTCAAGCTTTACGTCACAAATTAGGACTTTAACTCAAATCAGGAGCCAGATGAACACAACATTAAGCAGTGATAAATTATCAGTAAAAACAAAATTATTTTATGGGCTTGGTGATGTCGGAAATGCAATTGTAAATTCTGCTGTTCAATTCTTCCTGTTAATCTTTTATACTGATGGCGCTTTGTTACCACCCGCCCTAGTGGGCAGCGCCTTATTAATTGGGAAAATCTGGGACGCAGTAAATGATCCATTATTTGGATGGATCTCCGATAGGACCGTGTCCAAACGATTTGGCAAGCGTCGTGTTTTTATGATATTTGGTGCCATCCCATTGGGGATCAGCATCATGCTGCTCTGGTTCGTCCCCAAAGGCTTGGATCAAATAGGAGTTTTCATTTGGATCGCACTCACGTTCATTCTATTCGATTCGATCTGGACCTTTACGAACGTCCCATATTACTCCCTTTCAACAGAACTTACAGAGGATTATGATGAAAGATCCAGTCTCACATCCTTCCGAATGATCCTGGCTGTTCCTGCATACCTGATCGGCGCCGCATTAACACCGGCTATCGTCGGCATGTTTGCAGTTAAATACACTGGTTATGGTTTTATTGGTATCCTATATGGCGTCATAGCAGCAGCGGTACTACTCATATCTGCAGCCGGATACCGCGAAAAAGTTGAAATTGTGGAGAATAAATCTACAATCTCGCCGTTAAAAGCCTTTGGGATTACATTCAAGAACAAACCATTTGTCCGTCTAATAACGGCGTATCTAATTATGAATTTATCTTTTGCCCTCATTAAAACTTTGATGGCCTACTTCATTACCTACCAACTTAATATGGAAAAGGAAGTCCCCATATTTATGGGCATTTTGCTGGTCGTTGTTGCGATTAGTTTGTTCCCCTGGAAAAAACTTTCCGAGAAATGGGACAAAGGACCTGCTTATGGCCTTGGAATGGGTATAGGCGCTTTATCGGTTGGCGCCTGTTTTCTACTTCCTCATGAGCCTACAGTATTGATCTATGTCATAGCTGTAACTGCTGGCATTGGGTTTGCGGCCAACTGGGTCTTCCCCTGGTCAATGATCCCGGATGTGGTTGATTATGACAGATTGCAGACCGGTGAGTATCGCAGCGGAATGTATTTTGGTGTGTGGGGATTGGCAACGAAGATATCTGAAGCCCTGGCGATCGCTGGTACAGGCTGGATGCTGGCTGCGTATCATTATGTCCCTAATGTCGAGCAAAATGCTTCTACACTATTTGGCATCCGGTTATTCTTCGGTCCATTACCGGCATTCTTCATTCTGGCAGCGCTTCCGCTCTTAATTTGGTACCCGATCAATAGAGCGGCACATAAAGAATTGAGGGCAAAACTAAAAGATATGGCTGTGGAATAGATTTGTTAGAGTGATACTATGAGCAAAATAAAGGCTGCAATTGTTGGATGCGGAAGGATCTCTGATCTTCATCAGTTAGGCTATGTTGACCGGGAGGATGCTTCTTTGATTGCTATCTGTGATACAAACGAGCGAGTTGCCAAATCAAAAGCCAAGCTATGGCAGGTACCAAAGATATATAAGGACTACCAGGATCTACTCAAGGATAAAGAAATTGATCTTGTGGAATTATTAGTGCCGCATCATTTGCACTGTGAAATGACCATTCAAGCGTTGAATGCTGGAAAACACGTATCGGTGCAAAAACCAATGGCCTTGAATTTACAAGAAGCAGATGAGATGATAACTGCTGCTGAAAAATCCGGCCTGGTCCTGCGGATTTATGAAAATTTCGTCTTTTATCCTCCCAATGTTAAAGCCAGGGAGTTGATTCAGGCAGGCGAGATTGGGCAGCCACAAATGTTAAGGATGCATGTGAGTACTGGCAAGGGGAAGAATGAATGGAAAATCCCTCTTTCCACCTGGTTGTGGCGATTTAACGAAAGTAAAAGCGGTGGCGGACCAATGATTTTTGATCACGGTTACCATTTATTTTCGCTGGCATACGATCTTATGGGTCCCGTGAAAAGAGTGAGCGCCTGGATTGACAAATCCATGGTACGACCGGCTATATATATTGATGCACCTGCAGTGATCATGTTCCAGTTTCAAGGAGATCGAAAATATGGAACTCTTGATTTCACTCACGCACCCAACCTCGTATTGGATACCAAGTACTATTCCGATGACGACCGGGTTGAGATCATCGGTGAAAAGGGAAATCCTGATCATCAATCGGTGTACTGCAAAAACATTGGATTATCCACCTCTTGTTCTTTTCAAAAACGGCGAAACGAAAGAAATTCCGGTTGCCAGATATGAATGGGAGGCTAGTTTTATCGATTGTACACATCACTTAATTGAAATTCTCACCAGGGGAGGAAATCCAAAACTTGATGCGAGAACGGCAAGGAATGTGCTTGAGTTTTCACTGGGGGTTCATGAATCTGCACGGATTGACAAAGAAGTTGAATTAGATCAGAAACCTATTAAATAACGGAGAGATCCATATGAATTATGTAAATGAAGCGAAAATCATCGAGCTGGAAGAAATAGCACGGCATCTGAGAATAGACAGCATAAAAATGATTTATAAACGGGGTTCAGGTCATCCAGGAGGAGCATTATCCGCGGCAGAGATAATGTCCGTTCTGTTTTTCCACAAACTCCGCTTGAGACCAGAAGAACCCAACTGGGAAGACCGCGACCGCTTCTTCTTGAGCAAGGGACATGCATCCGCGGTGTTATATGCTGCAATGGCCAGACGGGGATTTTTTCCAGAGAAAGATCTGTATAACTGGGGAGAATTGGATTGCCATTTACAGGGACATCCGGACCGCGTGAAAACCCCGGGAATTGAAATGAGTGCCGGACCACTAGGCCATGGAATCGCTGTTGGCGCTGGAAATGCAATGGCTGCTTTGAAGAAGAATAAGAAGTATAGGACGTATGTCTTGCTGGGCGATGGCGAGATGCAGGCTGGAATTGTTTGGGAAGCTGCTAATGTAGCTGCCAAATTTCACCTCCATAATTTTACGGCCATTCTCGATTACAACGATGTTCAGTTGGATGGACCCGTTCATGAGATCATGCCGCTTGAACCAATAGCCGATCGTTGGAAAGCCTTCAACTGGCATGTGATCGAAATCAATGGACATAACGTCAGGCAAGTCATCGATGCTCTAGATCTAGCAGAAGAAATTCATAGTCAGCCAACAATCATCATTGCCCATACTACTAAAGGCAAAGGTGTAAGCTACATGGAAAATGATTACCACTGGCATGGCGCAGTACCCAAACCTGATTTGTATGAGTTGGCTTTGAATGAATTAGCGATGGAGGAAAAGTAAAATGACTGACATGCCACAACGCGAGGCTTATGGCCGTGCACTTGCTGATTATGGTTCTGTAAATGAAAACATCGTCGTGCTGGATGCAGATACCTCATCCTCTACCCTGACTCATTTCTTTGGCAGCAAATTTCCAGATAGGTTTTTTAATATCGGGATAGCTGAACCTTGCCTGGTTGATTTCAGTGTTGGAATGTCGCTGGGTGGATACATACCTTTCACAAATGCGTTCGCTGCTTTCCTATCATTACGGGCGATCGAACAGGTCAGAACATGCATCGCCTACGCAGAAACGAACGTGAAACTGGTTGGGCATTATGCAGGGTTATCAGATTTCAAAGATGGGCCTACCCACAATTGTATCGTTGACCTGGCAGTTATGCGGGCTTTGCCAAATATGACTGTCATTGTTCCATCTGACAATAATCAAATCAAAAATTGGATTCCAATCATTACCGATTTCGAAGGTCCTGTATATTTTCGGATGAGCAGGGACAAATCATTACCTATTCATCCCGATAATATCCTGCCAGAAATAGGCAAAGGTATCTTACTTCAGGAAGGATCAGATGTAACATTGATTTCAGTTGGAACAATGGTGGGAAGGTGTAAATTGGCAGCAGGAAAACTTCACGAACTTGGTATTTCTGCCAGAATATTGGAGATGCATACTTTAAAACCAATAGATGTAGAAGCAATATGCAAGGCAGCCAGTGAAACCGGTGCAATCGTTACAGCAGAAGAACATTCAATCATTGGCGGACTGGGTGGCGCCGTTTCAGAGGTTTTGGCAGAGCATTGTCCCGTCCCCGTTAAAAGAGTTGGTGTCAATGATAAATTCTCTGTCACTTCGAAAGATGCCGATCTATTAATGGACCACATGGGATTGCGTATTGATGATATTGTTGAAGCTGCAATTGAAGTGCTAAAGAAAAAAAAGTAAAAGGAGTAAAAACATGCGAATTGCCATTGTAAATGAAACCAGCGCTGCTGATAAAAATGCCGATATTTATGCTGCATTAGACGGGCGGGGGCATGAGATCATCAACATAGGAATGAGAAAGAGTGGTGAAACACCAGAACTTCAATATATTCACACGGGACTAATTTCTGCCCTGCTGCTCAATTATAATTTAGTGGATCTTGTTGTCGGTGGATGCGGAACTGGAATTGGATATCTAAACGCAGCTGTACAATATACCGGTGTAACTTGCGCGTTGATCCATACTCCACTCGATGCCTGGCTTTTTGCGCAAATCAATGATGGGAATTGTATCTCGCTCGCTTTGAACCAAGGATATGGTTGGGCAAGTAACATCAATTTAATGTTTATTTTCGATCAATATTTCGCTGTCGAGCACGGGAAAGGGTATCCCGATCATCGGCGTGAACCACAGGCAGCATCTCGAGAATTGTTAAAAACAATCTCAAAAATTGCTCATCTATCAATTCAGGATACTTTATCACAGTTACCAGATAGTGTTGTAAAGCCTGCTTTACAATATCCAGGTGTGATTGATATACTGACCAAAAACCGAACGACCAATAAAGAATTGTTGAATTATCTTTAACGGTTGAGGAATAATAAAAAGCCGCTATCAGATAACTGATAGCGGCTTTTTGACTTGATAAGAAAAAATATTTTCCAGATTCACCTTGTTATCCGACCGGATTGATTTCCTCCAACCAATTGTTCAACCTCCTGCAAAGAAGAAAAATTAATATCCCCCGGTATGGTGTGTTTCAAACAAGAAGCAGCTATTGCAAAATCCAGTGCTTTTTGGATGTTCTCAGGATTGTTGATCAGGGAATAAATTAATCCAGCGGCAAACGAATCACCCCCTCCAACACGATCGACGATAGGTGAAACATCGTATGTTTGACCTTGATAATATCTATCCTTGGCATACATCACCGCAGACCATGTATTATGGGAAGCAGAGATGGATCCCCGTAAAGTGATAGCAATTTTCGAGGCTTTTTGAAACATATTCCCAATCTTTTTACACACCGGCAGATAAGTCTCTCCATTTATTGTCCCTGCCTCAACATCCGATCCAGCTGCATTTATTCCGAAGTATTTAGCTGCATCTTCTTCATTACAAATTATTATGTTACATTTCTTTACAAGTTCGTTCATTACTACACCCGGGGAATTTGTCCATTGCCAAAGTTTCCCTCTATAATTCAGATCACATGATATCGTCAGCCCTTCATTTTCTGCTGCTTCAAGCGCCTCCCGGCAGGTATCTGCTGCGCTAGATGACACAGCAGGCGATATACCGGTCCAGTGGAACCAATTCGCATCCCGGAAGATCTCACTCCAGTTGATCATTCCGGGTTGTAACGTCGAAAAACTGGATCCTGCCCGATCATATAATACTTTACTGGGTCGTTGAGCAACACCCATTTCCAGGAAATATATACCCAATCGGTCTCCGCCCCATATAATCTGGCTTGTATCCACACCAAGAGCCAGCAACCTGGAAATGCAGGTTTGACCAAGATCATTTTTGGGCAGTCGGGTGATAAATTTTGCAGTTAAGCCAAATTGGGCCAATGATGCCGCCACATTTGCTTCGCCTCCACCATAATTTACTTCAAAATGTGAAGCCTGCTTCAACCTCTGAAATCCTGGCGAATTCAGGCGAAGCATTATTTCCCCAAATGTAACCACTTTATTCTTTTCCATATTTACCCTTTATCAACCCAGTAATTGTCGATCAATATTCTCAATTGTTATTCGATTAGTCTGAAGAGCAGTTTTGAAAATGTTTATCATTTCGGAGATTCCTTCATCCAATGGCGTTTCTGGGTAGGATCCAAGAATTTTTTCCAGTTCAGAATTATCCACCTCTGCTGGAAACGGAAGAGGAACATCTGAGTAGGTTAGCTTGCCTTTAGATGCAGGTACCTGCTTTTCTATTGCTTCGATGACGTCCCGAGTGGAGACTGATTTCCCGCCAATGTTATATACTTCAGCACCAGCGGAGACATTCTGAGCCGCAAGAATAAATACCTTAGCAACATCATCTGCATATTGAAAACAATATCTGCCTCCATAAGAGATATTGTACGGTTTTCCAATAATAGCTGCCAGTATCGCCTTGGTTGGCGTCGATGTCATTCCCTGATCCCGTCCCGGTCCATACACCACATACGGCCTTAATCCATTGCTCGGCACATGATCATCCATCCAATAAACTTTCGCATTCCCTTCATTCGCCTGTTTGTAGTACCCATAATGGGACCTAGGCAGTAATTTTGCGTCATGAGCCAGTTTTTCCTGGGGGTATTCTTCACTTTCCCCATAAACAGCTGTACTGGATGCATAAGATAAATTAGTAATCCCCAACCTTTTGCACGTCTCGAATACATTAACGGTGCCAACAACATTCACTTTAGCCCCCAAAACAGGGTCTACCTTGCAGAATGGGAGCTGCATCGCAGCCAGATGAATGATATGAGTAATATCGTTTTTGCTGACAGCATCATAAAATTCTTCAAAATTGGAAATATCTCCAATAACAATATTTACCTTATTCATCTCCTCCGGAGATAAGATAAGAGCGAGTCGGTCCAATTTTAGATTTTTGTCGAACAAAACAATAGGTATGTTTGCTTTCACAAGGTTTCTTACCACCCACGCGCCGATGCAACCAGCGCCACCAGTTACTAAATATTTTTCATGAGATGTCATCATGTCTCCTAACTTTCCATTAAATCATAAAGTCAATATAATTGGTAAGACCAATTATATTGACTTTATCACATCCAGAAACGATTGTCAATTAATTCGTTCAAGTTGGCTGGCGTCTATTATCCAAATGACTTCAATATTCGAAGAACGTCGTGTTGGAGGCATCTAAGTATCATTTCGTTGACAAAGGTGTCCCCTTATGATATATAGGTTAATTGGTATTACCGCATCAATTTGGAGAGCATAGATTATGAACAAATCAACTGTTGAATTTGGCACGTTTCAACGCAGCATTCTTTCTGAACAGATCGCAGAAAGAATTATTGGCATGATCAAAGAATCCAGGCTTAAACCTGGAGATTTGCTTCCTCCTGAGCGGGAATTGGCAAAAACGATGGGGGTAAGCCGACCATCACTGAGAGAAGCTTTGCGGGCTTTATCCATAATGCATATTATTGAAAATAGACAGGGTTCAGGAACATATGTCGCATCTCTGGAACCGGAACGTTTGGTAGAACACCTGGATATTGTCTTTTCTTTGGATGACTCAACTTTTGAAGAATTATTCGAGGCCAGAAGGATAATTGAAGTTGGTATTGTTGGTTTGGCTGCTGAGTTGTGCAAACCAGAAGATATTGCAGTACTAAATCGAATCCATGAAAAATCTGTAGAATCAGTGGATGATCCTTCGGCATTCATGGAATGCGATCTTGATCTTCACAATAAAATCCTACAGATTTCGCATAACCCAATTTTGAACTTATTTATGCGATCAGTCACTAAATTAAGCATTTTTAGCCGAAAACGTACGAATGAATTTCGGGGTGTACGAGAGCAGACGGTACTCGATCATGCTATGATCATTGAAAGCATTTCAAACCACAATCCAGAAGAAGCACGGAAAGCCATGATGAATCACCTTGGTCATGTTGAAAAGAGATTGTCTAATCCGTCAATAGACGGCAAATGAATACGATTTGATTCTTTCTTTTTATAAATTTTACTTATATATAAAAACTTTTACGATCAGAATTACTTTGCAACCCACCCGCAATCCACAAGCAAATCACTGCCCGTAATAAATGATGCCCCCTCACCTGCAAGAAAAAATACTGATTCCGCTATCTCCATTGGATCAGCCCAACGGTTAAAAGCCTGCTCTGCCTCACGAATCTTCTTCACTTCATCAAAGGATTTGTTCGTTCGATTTGCTTCAAGGGTGATGTCACTTCGCAACATGGGTGTATCGACCGAACCGGGACTAATGGAGTTAACCCGAATATTCCAGGGAGCCACTTCCCATGCAAGTGCCCTGGTGAGTGCAATGATCGCACCTTTTGTAGCACCATATACGACATGTTCTGTTTGCCCAACATGACCGGAAACGGAACCCATATTTACAATGGATCCTGATTTTTTTGATTTCATAACCGGCAGAACATATTTACAAACCAAGAATGTACCGCCCAGGTTCACATTCACTACGCGCATAAAATCAGTTAATTCAATTTCATCAAAAGGTTTTACCAAAACTATTCCCGCATTATTTACCAGCACATCAATAGTGCCATATTTCGCTAATATTTCTTTTACCGCTTTTTCGACACTCAATTCATTTGATACATCACAGTGAATGAAGCTGCCTTCCCAACCCTCATTACGGATTTCCCTTTCAGTATTCCGTCCTTCTGTCTCGTTAATTTCCAACATACCGACTGAATAACCTTTTTGCGCAAACAATTGTGCACAAGCTCTTCCTATACCTGTTGCTGTTCCGGTAATCAGCGCTACTTTATTTTCACTCATTTTCTGCCCCTTGGAATATCCAACATTTCTCGAGCTTGCTCAGGAGTTGCGATTTTTCTACCCAGTGCTTTGGCCATTTCCGCCAATTCCGCTACTAATTCATGGCATGTCGCAATTTCACCTTGATGATTATACGGATAATCTTCTGTACCAACCCTGACATGATCACCCATTAATATTGCTGCTGTAGCAATTTCAAGCTGTTCTTTCCCCATAATACTTACGTTGATCGCACAGCCTTCTGGCATCATCTTTCTTCTGTAAAGATACTCTTCTATGGTTGGTGGAGACCAGGTTCCACCTGGCCAACCAAAAAATAGCGTTGTGATATACGGTTTATCCAGTAAGCCTTTATTAATTAAATAATTCAAATTCCAAATGGAACCAGAGTGCCAGACCTCAAACTCTGGTGCTACTCCATATTTTCTGCAGATATTTGCATACTCCACCAGCTCCTCGCGGGAATGCAGCACCAGGCATTCTGTCTCGGCAAAAGCTTCATCATGGTGATTGAGTATGATCGATATCATCTCGCCGTGATTTTGATAAACTTCATCCCTTGCCGGGATAGGTAAACTGGACATTCCAAGCTGCAACACAATATCCGTTTTGGACTGAACAGCATCGATCGTTTCTTTCCAAAGTGATTCAGCGTGTGTATGCAATACCGAAGCGCCTGCTTTCCGACATAAGACAGCTTCGTCGGCGATTGCCTCGGGAGTTTTAGGATAGTCCACTTCATGGGGGTTCAACCAGCAAATATTTGGTGTAGCAATAATTATTAGAGGATCCATAGTTATTCCCTTTCCATTAATAAATGTTCACTTTTTCTATATTCTTAGAATTCAGCGATTTATACGCACTCTCACAGGCAGCAACAGCATAATAGGTATCATATAGTTTTACTGGAGGTTCTGTATCTTCAATGATCGAATTGATGAACTGTTGAACACCATTTGCAATTGAATTGGATTTCCAATTGATCGGGTCATATGGTACGCCAGCAAGGGTGGTTGGATGATAGTCTTCTGCTCCCCTGAAATGCACTGTAGGCGGATTGAGAATTTGATCAATGATCACCGAGCCCTTGCTTCCATAAACTTCCAATCGTTCTGTCCAAGGCGCTTGAGCTGTGAAGCTAAACTCCAGGGTAAATTGAGCGCCATTGACAAGTCTGCCAACAATGATCGCGTTATCTTCTACTTCGCTACCCGGGACTATCTGATTGGCATGTGCCTGAAGGGTGTCAATATCTCCAAAAAGCCATCTCAGCAAGTAAAAGGAATGCGGTGCTGCATCCATAATCACTCCCCCGCCTGAGCCAATTTTTCTCCCTTTCCAATTTGCCGGATCGACCATCCTGTATATTTCTGTACCAGCAATGAATGTGCGAATAAGATAGATATCTCCAAGATCTCGCTGGTCTAATAGCTTTTTCAATTCAAGGTATGCTGTAACAAACCTTGTGTTTTCAGCGATCATAAATTTCAATTTCGCACTCTCTGCCAGATGAATAAGCTCCAACGCTTCTTCCGGATCAATGGTCATGGGTTTTTCCATGAGCACGTGCTTGCCCCGTAGTAATGCAGCTTTACAAACTCGATAATGGAGATCGTGCGGTAAGATGATATCGACAACATCGATCGTGTCATCAGCCAGGAGCTCTTCATAATTTTCGTAAATACTTGCATGATAAGGTTTGGCACGTTCGCTTGCGCGTTCCCTGTTAATATCACAAATAGCAGCAATTTCTACCTGCTCTGAAACATAATTAAAACCTGACTCATGTGCTGCAGATATGATACCCAATCCAATTATTCCAACCCGAAGTTTTTTATTCAATGATCACCTTTTATACAAGGATTTCAATAATTTTCTTTGGTAATTTTGTAATACAAACAGGACCATTATCATTCACAACGTATGTTTCTTCATCACCAATATTCTCTCCAGTTTCCATCATTGAGTAAAGCTCAACATTGACCAACATACCTGCCGCGATTTGCATGTTATTCTTTTTGTCACACCAAATCTCTTCTGTTTGCAATCCCATTGTATGACCGAAATGTGTAAAATTCGGGTCAAGGCCATTTTCGATGAATAACTTTTGAGCATAGTTGTAAATATCTGTGACAATGGCGCTTGGAACGAGCGCTTCCCCCACCTTTGCCACAATTTCGCACATTATCTTATGCAATTGCCGCATCTTTTCTGGAACAACACCTGTATATAACATTCGCCGGATATCTGAGGCATAGCCATAATACAAAGCGCCAAGATCTATCATTACAAGCCGGTCTTCTTCAAGGACTTCGTTGATCTCCACCTCAGGGTTTGATGCTCCGAAAGAGATGGTACAATGGCCAATCCCGCTGGCTCCATTGTGGATCATCCCTTCTTTTGCAGCCCTTACTAATTCGGTTCGATGCAAACCAGGTTCTATCATGGGAATGAGGTCCGTAAAAGTCTTTTCCGCTATCTGACAGCTTTTCGTCAATTGCGATAATTCTACAGTAGTTTTTATCGATCGAAGTTGGTCAAATATATCATCGGCAATCGCAAGCTTGATTGAGGGGATCCAACTGCTAATTAATGAAGTTAGTTGGTAAGGACAGGTAGATTCTACTCCAAGCACCGTCCCTTTACCCAAGTCACCTAGCAGCAAGGTTCGCAAGCCATTTAATGCCTGATCCGCATTGACATGTTTAATCAAGTGATCTACGCCTAATTCGATATCCAACAATGAATATTCCCAGGCGACCAGAAACACCTCTCTCTTGCCATTGATGTATGCATAAGATGGGTAATGATTGCGAATGGCAAATAGGATTGGATTGCCACTCGATGGTAAACAGGGATAACCGGTGACATATGAAATACTTTCGGGAGAGGTGAGTAAAACTCCATCCAAACCGCCAACCATCATTTGCTTAATAGTCTTTTGCTTATCAAAACCGATGGGTAGAAATTTTGCTTCCATGATCCGTCCTTTACAAGCACTTATTGGATAATTGGTTTGTCCAATTCCCCATTCTACAAGCCAGAAGTCATTTTGTCAAGTCAGTGATATTGCATCTACGAGGCACTATATTAAGAAAAAAGACCTCACCTATATCAATTGGTTGAGGTCTTTTGACTTCACATACCCGGAATTATCCGGTTAATACCTGGCCAAAATCTGCTGGAACTACGCCCGGCGATTCAATTGATTCTTGTGCATAATAATCCACAACGACCTGGTTGATATCTACAATATTGAAAGGTACATTTTCAAGTTTTTGTTCAAGCGTTAACAAACCATCTGCAGGGAAAAAGAAGAAATCTCCTGAGATATGTACATCTTTCAAAATACCTTCCTGATTGACAGCTGTTACCCGGATCAAACCGCCAGGTGTTTTGAGCATCTTCTGAATAACATATACACCTTCGGCTATTTTTACCTCTTTAGCATCGGGACGGCGGCGATCATTCGCCAATAGCCACTCAGTCGTATTCATTTCAGCAAGCAGTTTATCTGCCTCATTCGTCAGTTCATCATCCAGTTTTTTGGGAGTCATTTTCCCTAAAATTGTCTCATATTGACGCACCAATACCATTGCCAGATCAGCATTTGCAGGGATGGATCCAGTTTCCCGCAGCATAGTCGTAAGGTTCTCATACATAGTTTTGTGGACTTTGTCTCTAAATTTCTCGTCGGGCACAAGCAGACACTTTGACATCATGTCATAATTGAAGTCCTGGATGAAATTGCCGACCAGGATCATCATTTCTTCCACTTGCGCCGCACCTGTCCCTGATATCTTCCTACCATTAGTAATTATATCGTTGACGGGTTTATATTCCGCTGGCACACCAAAATTAATAAATGTGTCAATAATTGGCTGCAGGAACTTTTTGTAAAAGTCTGAAATCTTCGCAGGTACACCTGGGTGATCTTTTCGAACAATCAATTGAAAGAATAATTGTTGACCATCCAAATAAACCGCACCACCACCAACTTCCCTGCGAAACACCGGGATTCCATTAGCCTTCGTGAATTCAAGATCAATCTCTTGCTGGGCATCCTGATGATATCCAATACAAACATATGGTGTTGCCGGGCGAAGAATAAATAAAGCTTCCCTTCCCAAATGAGCAGCCGCATGATAAAGCGCCTGGCTGTATTCCCAAGTAACAGCATCAAGAAAATAGTAATCCATTTATCAGTGAACTCCTTTCGTTATTTCTCATTCCAATTTTCCAAAACATTGATCGCCTTTGTAACAACTTCAGGAAGAGCTTGTTCCACTTTTGAACTAAGATCCAATCCAATGGAGAGATTTTCCGGCTGAATGCCAACAAGGTGGATATGTTCAGGTAGAAATCCTCGCATATTTGCCAGTCCAAGAACTTCTTGAAAAGTGATCTGATGCTGGGACATTTTTACACCCGCATAAAGTGGAATTTGTTCTTTTCGCAATTCCACAACCGTACCCGGTATGGCGCCAACATTTACAGAATCAAGTATTAGCAGGTGGCTGCATTCTTCTACGATCATCAATAAATTTAACCCAAGGACCCCGCCATCCAACAATTCAAAATCTGTCTGTCCACTATACTGGGCGTCCAGGAGTTTCAATGCCTGGACGCCTAAACCTTCGTCACAATTTAATATATTGCCAAGTCCCAGAACTACTTTGCGTTTTGCAATGGTCATGTTTATATCAACTCACACAAACCGAAAGTCCGGTGGCTACTTCGCCAACTTCATTACCCTCGGCATCTACCATATGAATTGCACATGCCATGCAGGGATCAAATGAATGGATCGTTCGCAGGATCTCCAGCGGCCACTCCGGTTTCGCAAGCGTAGTGCCAACCAACGAAGCTTCATAAGCCCCGGGTTGACCTTTGTGGTCACGTGGAGAACCATTCCATGTCGTTGGAACGACCATTTGATAGTTTTCGATTTTGCCATTCGCAATCACAATCCAGTGTCCCAAAGCGCCACGGGGTGCTTCCATATAGCCGAATCCTTGCGCACGGGCAGGCCAGGTTGTTGGTTCCCATTTGTCGCCATTGAAGGTCGCCGTGTTTCCCGCCTTAATCTCAATGATCAGGTCATCATAATATGTTCTCATGGCGTCTGCAAAAACCTTCGTCTCAACTGCACGCGCTGCAGTACGACCTAGGGTGGAAAAAACCGCTTCGATCGGTACATTCAAAGTCTTTAATACGAGGTTAACCAACTCCTGTGTTTGCGCATGACCGCCTGCATACATTGTCAGAACCCGAGCCAGTGGACCAACTTCCATGGGAGTCTCTGCCCAGCGCGGGGCTTTCAGCCAGGAATACTTTAGATCTACATTCAATAGGTCATATGGCGGCTGCGGGCCGGTATAATTGAAAGTGGTCTCGCCCTGCCATGGGTGCAGCCCGGATTGTTCACCACTGCCGTATTTGTACCAGGAGTGCGCAATGTATTCCTGCATTCGGTTAAAGTCATTGGGTTCCGGAATTTGGATATTCGAAAGATCACGATTGAGGATAACACCGCGGGGAACAAGGAACTTCGAGATATCGCTGTTATCTTCACCGGGAAATTCTCCCCAGGTCAGGAAATTACCCAGTCCTTCGCCAATACCGCCATATTCCAGGTAGTATGGAGCGATCGCCAGCAAATCCGGAATGTAAACCTGATCGACAAATTCGATCATTTTGTTGATCGAGTCGCTGATAATGGATAACCTTTCAGCGTTCAATGCCGTGTCACTGTTCAGGTCTATTGGCATGGGAACACCGCCGACAACAAAATTGGGGTGCGGATTTTTTCCGCCGAAAATCGTATGGATCTTTGTTGCATCCTTCTGCCAGTCCAAAGCCTCAAGGTAATGGGCTACTGCTAGTAAATTAATTTCTGGAGGCAGCTTGTACGCCGGGTGACCCCAGTACGCATTTGCAAAGATGGAAAGTTGACCGCTATCCACAATTGTCTGGACTCTTTTTTGTACCTCAGAAAAATATCCGGGTGATGATTTAGACCAGGATGATATTTTCTGCTGAATGGCAGATGTTTGAGCAGGATCAGCTTTGAGACAGGAAACGACATCCACCCAATCCAGAGCGTGTAAGTGGTAAAAATGCATAACATGGTCATGCACATATTGCTGGGCGATCATTAAGTTTCGGATGAGATTCGCCGCCTTTGGAATTTTTATTCCGAGCGCATCTTCTACCGAACGGATAGAGGCAAAAGAATGGACTGTGGTACAAACGCCACATGCCCTCTGGGCAAAAGCCCATGCTTCGCGCGGATCTCTTCCTTTAAGAATTACTTCAATTCCCCGAACCATCGTACCAGAAGAGTATGCCTGAGTGATCGTATTATTTTCATCCAGGCTGGCTTCAATTCGAAGATGTCCTTCTATACGGGTGATCGGATCGATTACGATTCTTTGAGCCATAATTCATTCTCCTATTGATTTCGAAGCCATTCCAGCGCTTCTGCTTCAGTTTTAAAATATTGAACCTCGTGTGTATAGTAGCTTTCAGCAATTTCCAATGCCTTTGGGTCCAATACAGCTCCAAAAATTGCTGATGTTGGCATCATTGGACGAAATTGCTTTAAATTTTCCATACATTCTTTCGCAGAAGTTCCCGTTAGATCAAT
>CAWENA010000005.1:0-6495 GCA_963810385.1 uncultured Chloroflexia bacterium
GCGAAGCAACAAGCAGCAGCTCTATGATCAGAGTTTCGGTGTTTAAGAATTGGTCCATCGATCAGTGTGTATGAGTAATCCTTTTATGAATGCACGACATAATAATTATATATCGCAATGCTGTCTCAGGGAAAATGGATTTATTATATTTCAATCCAACCTGGTCAGAGATTATTAAACTATCCAGTATCGTTTTCATACTTATACGAAATGTTTACACAATGCACCAATAAATATACACTGGTACAAGGGGTTATTGTATTAAAAGGGATGGAAATGACCAATAGATGTTGAGGTTGAAAGGAAAACAAAATGGACCATAATGAGCAACATACCGATCATGTTGAAAAAGAAGCAGATGTAATCCACAATATGGATATGCGGTCCCATCAAAAGGATAAAGACAAACCACGAATGGATAACGATTCCCATTCAGACCACAGGATGCAAAGTGGAAAGACTGATCACGGGAATCATGTGGATCATGGCGGACATGAGCAAATGTTCCGAAAAAAATTCTGGATATCGCTGCTGCTTTCAATTCCTGTCCTCATTTTTAGCCCTACCATCCAATCTTGGTTGGGATACAGTCTGCCAGCCTTCCCGGGCAGTGAATGGATTACTCCGGTCATTGCGATTGCCATTTTCTTCTATGGCGGCCTGCCATTCTTACAAATGGCCATTCCTGAAATTCGTAACCGCCAACCAGGCATGATGACATTAATCTCACTGGCCATCAGTGTTGCATTTATTTACAGCCTCGCAGCAATGTTTTTGCCAACCTCTGTTACATTTTTCTGGGAACTGGTCACCCTGATTGATATTATGCTTCTGGGTCACTGGATCGAGATGCGCAGTATTCGTCAGGCATCCGGAGCATTGTCTGAACTGGCAAAGTTGATGCCAGATATCGCTGAACTGGTTCAATCGAATGGTAGTACTGAAATGGTTGCCGTGGATAAGTTGCAAAAAGGAGATGTTGTCTTGGTCCGACCTGGAGCCAGCATCCCTGCGGATGGCCAGCTAATCGAAGGTGAATCTGATTTAAACGAATCAATGATCACCGGGGAATCTCTGCCGGTGAAAAAAAAGGAGGGCGACAAGGTCATCGCTGGCACAATAAATGGGGATGGCAGTCTGCGGGTGAAAGTTTCAGCGATCGGCGATGAGACTGCTATTGCTGGTATCATGCGCCTGGTGGAGCAAGCCCAGCAAAGTAAATCGAATACTCAGATTCTTGCAGATAAGGCTGCCGGCTGGTTATTCTTTGTGGCGTTAGGTGTGGCGGTTGTAACAGCTGTCGCATGGATAATTGCCGTAGGTTTTACAGTGGATGTCATTGCCCGAGTTGCAACTGTTCTTGTAATCGCCTGCCCGCATGCCTTGGGATTAGCAGTTCCGCTTGTTGTATCTATCACCACAGCCATGGGAGCCAAAAATGGCATTTTGGTACGAGATAGATTGGCTTTGGAAAAAGCCCGCCTCGTCAACGTCATCGTTTTTGACAAAACAGGCACGCTTACTGAAGGCGAATTTGGTGTAGTTGGAATTGAAACAGTGGAAGGTATCACTCCTGACGAAGCATTGGGTTTAACATCAGCCATCGAAGGAGATTCAGAGCATACTATAGCGCGCGGTATTCGCAAGTCAGCAGAATCCCGCCATGTCACTATTCCCAAAATTTCGGACTTTGAAGCGATCAAAGGCCGTGGGGTTGTAGCAAACATGGATGGACGAAAAGTTTATGTCGGCGGTCCGCGGATGCTGGAGTTATTGCAAATATCATTACCGGATAAACTACTGAAATTTGAGCAGCAAGCCAGTGAAAAAGGCCAGAGCGTTGTCAATCTGATTGAAGATGGCTCAGATGGAGTGAGAGCATTGGCTGCTTTTGCCCTGGCAGATGTAATTCGCCCTGAAAGTCGGGCAGCCATCCAAAAATTGAATGAAATGAATATTGAAGTCGCCATGCTGACAGGCGACAGCCAGGCTGTGGCAAAAGCTGTCGCGGATGAGTTGGGAATTAAGACATACTTTGCAGAAGTTTTACCTGAACATAAAGACCAAAAGATTTTAGAACTTCAAAAACAGGGTAAAAAAGTCGCCATGGTAGGAGATGGTGTCAACGATGCGCCAGCTTTAACCCGGGCAGATGTGGGAATTGCAATAGGTAGCGGAACCGATGTAGCCATCGAATCAGCGGGGGTTATACTGGTAAAGAGCAATCCCATGGATGTAGTAAAGATATTCGACTTAAGCAGGGCAAGTTATCGAAAAATGATCCAAAACCTTATTTGGGCAGCTGGTTATAATGTGATTGCACTTCCTCTGGCTGCTGGAGTTTTAGCTCCGATTGGCTTTCTTCTCTCCCCTGCGGTTGGAGCCATCCTGATGTCGCTGAGTACTGTCATTGTTGCCATAAATGCCCAATTATTACGAGGACATAAACTGGCAGTATAAAGGTTAAATGAAAAGAGACGAAAGAGTCTTTTTCCTTCGTCTCAATTATTAATACACCTGTTATTGGTGAGGGATGAGCCCCGGAAACAACTAAAGAATGTCCTTCTGCATTAATAAAAACTGTTCCTGGCTTATCTCACCTCTCGCATAGCGTTGTTCCAAAATCTGCCGGGCAGATTCAGATTGGTTCAAATCTCTTGTCTGCTTTGTAACAAATAGACCTCTTACAACATATACGCCTACGCCGATCAGGACAATCCAAAATATTAGCATTCCACCGATCATTCCCATCATGACACACCTTCCTTAACGGTTGATTTCTGCCAGAATTTGCTGAAATTCTTCCCGACTGATTTCACCTTTTGCGTAACGTGCCTTTGCGATATCTACGGCTGATTGGCTGGCCAGGTTAGTTGAAACGGATTGTGAATTATTTCCACTCACCCGCCGAACTGCCCAAACCGCCAGTAATACAAAACCGATGATCACGGCGATCGTAAAAACCAGACCCAGGATCATTCCGATCCATCCCATGCCGCCATATCCAAAATTTCCCATCATAATAAACCTTCCTTTTCCGGGTTACTCCCGTGTTTGTTAATAATTATTCTTACTATATAAGAATAACAGGGCAGGATGAAGTATCCTTAAAGGAAGTGTAAAGCTTTGGTAAAGAAGTTCTGAAAAGTCTCTAATTGGAATTAGGCATGATCGGTAATGTAAAATGAAATGAACTGCCTTTTCCATCGCCTTGACTTTTTACATAAATGCGACCATTGTGCGCTCTGACAATGGCCTGTGCGATTGTTAAGCCGATCCCGGTTCCACCACTGGCACGAGTCCTTGATTTATCTGTCCGAAAAAACCGGTTAAAAACCATTGGTAGTACATCCGGAGAAATTCCAATTCCAGTGTCGGTAACGGAAATTTCCATTTCAGACTTGTCTCTATTGACACCAATGACCACTTTTCCCCCCGTAGGAGTGAACTGGATCGCGTTGCCGATCAAATTGATCAGTACTTGGGTAATTCTGTCCTGATCTACAGATACATTTGGAAGATTTATCTCCAGTCTTTCTTCCAGTTGGAGCCCTTTTTCCTCGAATTGTGGTTTCAGGTAGCTGACGACTTTTGTAATGAGGCCGGGTATGGCAACAGATTCAAGATTTAGCTGGTATGCGCCATCTTCTACCCGGCTGAGTTCCTGCAGGTCATTTACCAATCGTTGCAAGCGTCCTGCTTCAGCATGTATCAGAGAGTACGTTTCTGGCGAGCCGGAAAGGACTCCATCCATCAAACCCTCCATATAACCTTTGATCGCTGCCAGTGGGGTGCGCAACTCATGTGATACATCCCCAATTAATTGGCTGCGCATCTTCTCTGTCTTTTCAAGTTTTTCCGCCATCTGATTAAATGTCAGGGTTAGCTGATCCAATTCATCCAATTGGTTCGATACCACATCTCCGGGAATTTTCAATCGCTCTGAATATTCACCTTCGGCAATGCGGCGGCTGACCTTCATCATCTGTTGGACAGGGCCAACAACCTGCCGGCTGATGAGAAAACTGGCAAGGACTGCCGCGATCATTGCTGCGATTGCAGCAAGGGAAAGCGCTTCAGTGACAGCGGCTTTGTAATTTGAAAAAAGTTCAATCTCAAGTGGTTGAGCATTACCCATCATATTGTTCCCGGACATCATGGCGCTCATCCCTGCCAGATGTCGGTCAAAAGCGGAGGGCACAGATATGTTGGTGGCAGTCACCAGGACAATTACCCCGACAAGTACCACCACCCCATAAGAAATGAATAATTTTATACCCAGATGGGTGCGAATATACTTTACCATGCGTTCACCTATTTGTCTTCGAACCGGTAGCCAACCCCACGGATTGTTTCAATAAAAATGTCATTCCCCAGTTTTTGACGGACATGCCCAATATGCACATCGACTACACGCGTATCGCCAAAGTAATCATATCCCCAGACTTTCTCCAGCAGTTGTTCCCGGCTCAGAACCATCCCCTGATGGTTTGCCAGGGCAACCAGTAGATCAAATTCCACCGCAGTAAGGTCGATCAATCGCTCCTCCACCCAAACCCTACGAGCGGACGGATCAATCCGAATGTGAGGAAATGTCATTGCAGACCCGGCAATTTCCGGGTTTTCCACACTTTGCATCCGCCGCAGGGCTGCTTTGATCCTTGCGATCAATTCTCTCGGGCTGAATGGTTTGGTCAGGTAATCATCAGCCCCAACAGAGAGCCCCACGATCTTGTCTGTTTCTTCGGAGCGGGCAGTAAGCAGGATGACATAAACATTCGATTCTCGTCGTAAATTGGCAAGCAGCTCAATTCCATCCATCCCCGGCAGCATCACATCCAAAACGATCAGGTCCGGCTGGAAAGTCCGCGCGGCGGATAAACCACCCAGGCCATCCACAGCAGATAAATACTCATAACCTTCTGCTTTCAAGTAAGCTGTTACGACGTTGTGGGTCGAGGGCTCATCATCGATCAAGAGAATTTTTGCCGCAGACATAACTTTTTCCTTTAATACAAATACCATTTTGACATAAAATCTACTCCACCAGCGCGATAAAGCTATTTCTATTGTACATAAAATCAGGGACCGGTGGTGGTCCCGATCCCTGAGAATATAAACTACCCACTTTTATTCAAACATTTCTATAAAGGTTCCGTGCCATGTGTGAAGAAATACCCGTCCGCTGTATCCGTTTACACTTAGCATACCTGTCGGTTCTCCATCTTTCAAGATGTCCATGGTGTAGTAACCATAGAACGGATCTGCGTCTTCAGCTACCTGATAACCGGGATACTTTTTATCAAGGTAATCCTGTGAAATCGCGAGAGCTTGGTCAGGTGTTACTGTCATTGATTCTGACGCAACACCAGGATTTTGAGACCGATCCCATCGCATCATTCCACTGGATCCCATCATGCCGCCGAATCCACCCATGTGCCCATACTTCTGATTCCACATCATGTTGGGGCCATATTCAGGGTAAACCACCAGGCTTGTAGGATCAATCAGTAGTTCCATTGCTCCAATACCCGTGCTTTTTTCAGTAATTCGTGCATAACCATTGTTATCAAAGATCATGATCTCTGTTAATTCGAGATCAGAGTTGTCCAACCTCTTGAGATAACTTTCAACTGCCTGTTTTGCATCATCCATTGAAAGGGGGGCAACATCTGCACTATTGCCAGATTGGAAACCACCCATTCCATAATTATTACCCTGTCTTTCGGAAAAGCCCCCCATCATTGAAGAACCGGGGTTGTTATCATTTCCAAACCAACCCATTCCAATCCTGGATGTTTTTCCCCAGGGCATGCCGGTGGATCCAATACCGCTAAAACCCAAACTGCTGCGGCCAATAAATAAACCCGCCCCGAAGATCAGTGCGCTCAATACAATGCTGCCGATAACTACTAAAGTGATCGTTAAAGCTTTTTTCATTAAAATTCTCCTGTCAGATATTAATTCTTAACTTATGAATCAAGTGTAACTGGCAGGGGTAAAGGGACTGTGAAGCTTTTCTAAAGCTTCTGTAAGAAATTCAGGGAGTAAATTAATAAGGAATTAGTATTTATTCACTCATGATAGAAGTAACACGCAAATCCTTAAAGCAGTTTTCATACAAATTAAGTGGTCATCAAATTCATGCATCTTTGAATGTTTATAACACCTAATGAACACTCATCCCCTCACTGAGCCCACTTTCTTTCAAAACAAATCATTTGATCCCCGAAACACCTGTCATTGATGACAGGTCGACAGGCTCTTCTTTTGTGCTTATACTTAATTTAGAACAAGTTAGCTAAAAATACTTCACGCATTTTTTCACGAAAAGTCATTTCATTTCAAATATCAAAGGGGGTATGCATAACAGATGATATGGGATCAGTCAATTCACATATCTCAAATCACTGATCCCATATCACTTTTCACATATCGACCTATCCCCAAAAACTGCTTATTGTATTCTTCCTGGCATTTCGTTATACTGATAAA